>NZ_CP150313.1:0-3207500 GCF_051525245.1 Sorangium sp. So ce128
ATGACGATTCCGAAACACGAGCCGCGCGAGGTCTTCGATCGGGCGATCGAGCATACGCGGACGCTTTCCCCGGCCACTTTCGATCAGTGGTTCGGGGGAGTTCAGTTCGATGATCTGACCGACGGCGTCCTGACGCTGCGTGTCCAGAACGAGTTCGTCCTCGAGTGGGTCAGGGACAATTTCCTGCCGGCGCTCACGGACAAGATCCGAGAGCTCACCGGCTGGTCGGTCCAGGTCGCGTGGACGGTGGATCAGAACCTCGACGCGCCCATTGCGCAGCGCGTGGAGCTCACCCCGGTGCGTCCGCGGGCGCTCGTGGTGCGTCCGACCAGCGCGGCGCCGGTGCCGGCGCCCCGCCCCGAGCCGGCGCTCCGGCGCGTCCCGTCGATGCCGGACGACCTCAACCCGAAGCACACCTTCGCGAGCTTCGTCGTGGGCCCCTCGAACCAGCTGGCGCACGCGGCCGCGATCGCGGCCGCGGGCGGCGGGGGACGCCGCTACAACCCGCTCTTCATCTGCGGCGGCACCGGGCTCGGCAAGACCCACCTCATGCACGCGATCGCGCACCGCGTCTTCGAGGGCAGGCCGGACGCGCGGATCATCTACGTCTCGGCCGAGAAGTTCACGAACGACTTCATCACGGCCATCCAGCACCACCGGATGGACGAGTTCCGCACGCGGTACAGGTCGAGCTGCGACGTGCTGCTCGTCGACGACATCCAGTTCCTGGCCGGACGCGAGCAGACGCAGGAGGAGTTCTTCCACACCTTCAACGCGCTTCACACGCTCGACCGGCAGATCGTGGTGACGAGCGACAAGTACCCCCAGAACCTCGAGCGCATGGAAGAGCGGCTCGTCTCGCGGTTCTCCTGGGGGCTCGTCGCCGACATCCAGGTGCCGGAGCTCGAGACGCGCGTCGCGATCGTGCGGAACAAGGCGGCGCTCGAGGGCATCGCGCTCACGGACGACGTGGCGCTCTACCTCGCGCAGATGGTCCGCTCCAACGTCCGCGAGCTCGAGGGGACGCTGATCCGGCTGGCGGCCAAGAGCTCGCTCACGGGCCGCCCCGTCGACCTCCCGTTCGCGCGCGCCGAGATCACGGCCACGTCGCCGCCGCGCGCGCAGATGATGAGCGTCGAGGACATCCAGCGCGCGGTGTGCCACCACTTCCACCTGCGCTCGATCGACCTCACCTCGAAGGACCGCCACAAGAGCGTGGCCTTCGCGCGCCACGTCGCGATGTACCTCTGCAAGCAGCGGCTGAAGTGCAGCTTCCCGGAGATCGGGCGGGCCTTCGGCAACCGCGATCACACGACGGTGATGAGCGCCGTCCGCAAGATCGAGGCGCAGCGCGACTCGGATCCGCAGGTCCGCGCCCACCTCGAGGCGCTCGAGAAGAAGCTCGCCGACGAGTGAGCCGCGCCCGCGCGACGCGGAAGACGCGCGCGCGGCACGAGCGCGACCTGCCGGCTACCGGGCCCTCGGTCCGCTAGCGGGCCGCGCGACGCGCGCGCGAGGTCAGAGCTCGGACAGCGCGGAGCGCGCATCGTCCGCGACGAGCTTGTTGCCGTACGCGGACGCGAGATCGAGCACCTCGGCGAGCTCGCGCCGCGCCTCCTTGACCAGGCCCCGCTGCTTCAGGAGCGCGCCGAGCAGGTACCGGCTCTCGAGGGCGTCGGTGCGGTAGGAGCGCGCGTCGGCGTAGCGCGCGAGCTCGCGCAGGAGCTCGCCGGCGCCGGCCGCGCCGCTCAGCCCGTCCAGGTAGGCGAGGTGCGCGCGGTTGATGGAGGCGAGGCGCTCGTGGCCGCTCTCCTCGGCGAGCTCCTTCGACTCGGTGAGCGACGCGTAGGCGCGCGGCAGATCGCCGAGCCGCCGGCTCGCGTCGCCGAGGTTGTGCAGCGCGGCGGCGGTCTCGAAGCGCAGGCCCGCGGACCGGGCGAGGTCGACGGCGCGGGCGGAGCTCTTCACCGCCGCGTCGAAGTCGCGCAGGAACACGTGCACGAGGACGCGCTGCTTCTCGCGCTCGCTCGCCGCCGCGAGGTCGCCCGGATCGCCGAGCGCCTCCGCCCGATCGAGGGCGCGGAGCGCCGCCGCGATGTCGCCCGTCGCCGCGCGCGTCTGGGAGATCGCGAGCAAGAGCCTCGGATCGTCGATCGCGCCCGTCGCCTCGAGCTGCTCGACGGCGCGCTCCGCGCGCGCAAAGTCGCCCGTCCGGACGCCGATCTCCGTCTCGCACGCGAGCGCCTTGCGGCGGAGGTCCTCCCGATCGCCGGCGAGGGCGTAGGCCTCCTCGAGCCTCGCGTACGCGTCGGCGAAGAGATCCACCGCGCCGAGGGCGCGCGCCAGGTCGACGCGGGCCGAGAGCTTCTGCTCCGGCGTGCCGGTCTCGTCGATGCGCCGCAGCGCGCGGGCGGCGACGTCGACGAGATCCGGCGCGGAGCGCACGCGCACGACGACGTCGGCGAGCGAGCCGAGCCACCCGGAGAGCTCCGCCGGCGAGCGGTGGGCGTGGTCGCCTAGATCGAGCGCCTGGAAGATGAGCCGGAGCGCCGGATCGAGCTGGCTCGCGCGGATCTTGTGGAGCGCCGCGCGCGCGTAGAACGTGGCGGCGCGGTCGCGATCGCCGGCCTGGTAGAAGTGCTGCCCGATGCGCTCGGCGTGCTCGGCGCCGTCCTCGCCGACGACCGCGACGTACGCCGCGGCGGCCGCGGCGTGCAGCTCCCGGCGGAGCTCCGGCGGGATCGCGTCGAGGACGATCTCCCCGTGCATGGGCGACGCGAAGCTCGCCTGCGCGGGGCCCTTGAGCCGCAAGAGGTCGCGGGTCGCGAGCCCGGAGATCGCGCGGTTCACGGCCGGGAGCTTCTGCTGGAGGAGCGCCGCGAGGACCTCGGTCGGCACCGGATCGCCGAGGATGGCCGCCGCCTGGAGCACGGCGCGGTCGCTCGGATCGAGCCGCCGCACCCGGGTCGCGATGAGCGTGCGCAGCGAGCGCGGCACCGCCGACGCGCCGTCGAGCCGCGCCTTCACGACGCCGCTGACGACGCTGAGCGCGCCGGAGTCGAGGAGCTCCTTGATGAGCTCCTCGAGGAAGAGCGGGTGGCCGCCGGCGCGCTCGCGGCAGAAGGCGACCACGTCGGGCGGCAGGAAGTTCGCGCCGATGCGCGCCGACATGAGGCGCGCGCTGTCGCTGTCCGAGAGCTCCCCGACCTTGAGCCGGTAGAAGTGGGGGTGCGCCTCGAGCAGCGGCGGCGGGTCGCTGCGCGTCGCCAGCATCAGCACGGCGCGGAGCCCGCCGGCGCGGCCCGCGGTGGCGAGCAGGGTCTCGGCGGTGAGCTGGTCCATCGCCTGCGCGTCGTCCCACGCGAAGCAGTGGAGGCGATCCTCGCAGAGGCTCTGCACCATGCGCGGGAACGCCGTGCGCAGGATCGCGGTCGTCCCCTGCGGCGCCCGCCTCTCGGCGAGCGCCGCGCCGAGCTGACCGAGCACGGCCGCGGACTCGTCGTCGCGCAGGCCGAGCGCCCGTAGCCGCGGCAGCACCGCGCGGATGCGCTCCTCGTCGTCGCCCTCCTGGATGCCGCAGAGCACCTGGAGCATCGCGGTGAGGCCGCTCCACGGGACGTCGGCGCCGTTGTGCGGGCACGAGGCGACGTAGACGCCGACGTTGTAGTCGCCCTTCGAGAGCCGCCGCTCCATCTCGGCGAGCAGCCGCGTCTTGCCGATGCCGCGCTCGCCCTGGATGACGACGATCTGCGCGCGCTTCCGCGTGGCGGCGGCCAGGATGTCGCCGAGCTGCTTGAGCTCGTCGCGGCGGCCGATGAAGCGGCCGTACGTGCCGTCCGGGGGCTGCGCGGACGTGACGACGCGCCCCCCCTCGGGCGCTGTCCGGTCCGCGCCGGGCAGCTCCTCCGTCGCGAACGCGTTGCGGAGGACGCGCCCGGTGAGGTTCGACACGGCGACCTGGGACTCGGTCGCGCGTGCGAGCGCCTGGGCGGAGGCGATGAGCGAGGTGAGCCGCTCGTCGCGGATCGGGGCGCCGGCGCTGTCGACAAGGATGCGGGCGAGGTGGATGCCGGCGGAGACCGCGGCGCCCCCGCCGCGCGAGCGCAGGATCACGAGGGCGGCGCGCGCCGCGGCCTCCGTGTCGCGGCCGTCGGCGTCGCCGAGCCCGAAGATGGCGACGAGCTGCGACGCCTCCTGCTCGAGCAGCAGCGCGCCATAGCGCGCCAGCACGTCGCGGGCCCGCGCCATGCGCCTCGCCGCGTCGTCCTCGGATCCCGTGAAGATGAGCACGAGCGCCGTGACCTCGCGCCGCTCGCCGAGCCCGCGCGCGGCCGGGCCGCTGTCGGCCTTCTCGAGCAGCTGGAGGAGCCCCGACGCCGAGCGGCTGCGCGTGCTCGCCGTGTGCGGCACCTCGACCGGCGTGCGCTCGTTGGCCCCGTTCGGCTCCTCTTCGAGCACGGCGCTCGCCTGGATCTCGGCGCTCTTCTCCTCGTGGAACGGCTCCAGGAAATCGGCGAGGTCGTTCGCCCCGAACCGCTCGGCCGTCGCGTAGAAGAAGCCGAGGAGCGCCTCGTGCAGCCGCCCGGCGTCGGGGAACCGATCCTCGGGGTCCTTCGCGAGCATCGTGCTCACGACGTCGACGAGCGACCGGGGCACGTCGGGGCGCACGAGCGCGAGCGGCGGATACTCGCTCGCCTGCAGCCGCCGCATGATCTCGAACGCCGTCGGCGCCGCGAACGGGTTCGACCCGGCGAGCATCTCGTAGAGCACCGTGCCGAGCGAGAAGAGATCGCTCCTGCCGTCGATCGCGCCGGCGCGCGACTGCTCGGGGCTCATGTAGGCGAGCTTCCCGCGGATCCTCCCCGCGCGGTTCTCGCCGACCTCCTCGTCGGTCATCGATTGCGTCGCCTTCGCGATGCCGAAGTCGGTGACCTTCACCTCGCCCTCCCAGGAGAGCAGGATGTTCTGCGGAGAGATGTCGCGGTGGACGATGCCGAGGGGGCGCGACTGCTCGTCGCGCCGCCGGTGCGCGTGATCGAGCGCCTTCGCGATCTCGGCCGTCATGAAGACGGCCATGGCGAGGGGGATCGGCTTCTTCGCCCTCCGGCAGCGGGCGAGGAGCGTCGCCAGGTCGAGCCCGGGGACGTACTCCATCGCGATGAAGTAGCTCGTCGGATCGCCGTTCGGATGGTCGACGCGGCCGAGGTCGAACACCTGCACGATGTTCGCGTGCGAGAGGCGCACGGCGAGCTTGGCCTCGTGCACGAACATGTCCACGAAGCGCCCCTGCTCGGCCAGCTTGGGGAGGATGCGCTTGATGACGAGGACCTTCTCGAACCCCTCGACGCCGAAGCTCTTCGCCTTGAAGACCTCGGCCATGCCGCCTTCGCCCAGGCGCTCGAGCAAGCGATACCGCCCGAAGGTCTCGCTCAGCATCGCCCCGCCTGCGCCCCACGCAGCCTCGCGCCTTTGGCGCGCGCGGCGCTCCGGAGGGGACGGCCCGCGATCGGCGCGCGAGCCGGCGCCGCCGCGCCGGCCGCGTCGCCTAGCCGCGCGTCATGTCTCGACGGCCTTGTTTGCGCCGGCGTCATCGTCCCCTCCATACATCGACTCCGCGATCCGGAACGCCGCCCCCTCGAGACGCGCGTACGCGTCCCGGAGCGCGTCGAGGTCGCCGCCGGCCTCGAGCAGCTTCCGCAGCGCCGCGCACTCGGCGTGGACCTCGCCGAGGAGCTCGGCGTCGAGCAGATCGCCGTAGCCTTCGAGGGCCTGCTCGGTCGTGTAGACGAGGGTCTCGGCCTGGTTGCGGAGCTCGGCGAGATCGCGCCGGAGCGCGTCGGTCTCCTTGAACCGCTCGCCCTCCGAGACGAGCCGCTCGACCTCGTCCGGCGTGAGGCCGCTCGTCGGGGTCACCCGGATCTCCTGCACCCGCCCCGTCCCGAGATCCCGCGCCTCGACGCGGACGATCCCGTTCTCGTCGATGCGGAAGGTGACCTGGATCTTGGGCAGCCCGCGCGGCGCGGGAGGGATGCCGGTGAGCTCGAACCGGGCGAGGCTCCGGCAGTCCGCGGCCATCTCGCGCTCGCCCTGGAGCACGTGCACGGGGACGAAGCTCTGGTTGTCGACGCTCGTCGTGAAGATCTCGCTCCGCTCGGTGGGGATGGTCGTGTTCCGCGGGATGAGCTTGAAGCTCACGCCGCCGCCGGTCTCGACGCCGAGCGACAGCGGCGTCACGTCGAGGAGCAGCACCTCGTCCACCTGTCCGGAGAGCGCGGCGCCCTGCAGCGCGGCCCCGACCGCGACGACCTCGTCGGGGTTCACGCCCTTGTTCGGCTCCCGGCCGAAGAACTCGCGCACCGCCGCCTGGACCGCGGGCATCCGGGTCATGCCGCCGACGAGGACCACCGTGTTGACGGCGGAGACGGGGAGCTTGGCGTCCCCGAGCGTCGCGCGACAGACGTCGATGGTCCGCCGGATGAGGCCCTCGCAGAGCATCTCGAGCTCGTTGCGCCGCATCGTCCGCTCGAGGTGGAGCGGCCCTCCGCCCGGGCCGACGGCGATGAAGGGGATGTTGATCTCGGTCTCGAGCGACGACGAGAGCTCGTGCTTCGCCTTCTCGGCCGCCTCCTTGAGCCGCTGCAGCGCCATGCGGTCCCGGCGCAGATCGATGCGGCTCTTCCCCTCGAACTCGTCGGCGAGCAGGTCGATGATCCGCTGGTCGAAGTCCTCGCCGCCGAGGTGCGTGTCGCCGCCGGTCGCCTTGACGCTGAAGACCCCGCCCGCGATCTCGAGGATCGAGATGTCGAACGTGCCTCCGCCGAGATCGTAGACCGCGATCGTCTCGGCCTTCACCTTGTCGAGGCCGTAGGCGAGGGCCGCGGCGGTCGGCTCGTTGATGATCCGGCGCACGTCCAGCCCGGCGATCCGCCCTGCGTCCTTCGTCGCCTGTCGCTGCGCGTCGTCGAAGTAGGCGGGGACGGTGACCACCGCCTCCGTCACGGGCTCGCCGAGGAACCGCTCGGCGACCTGCTTCATCTGGCCGAGGATCACCGCGGAGATCTCGGGCGGTGAGTAGTTGCGCCCCTTGACCTCGACCCACGCGTCGCTGTTCGGCGCCTCGACGATCTTGTAGGGAGCGAGGCTGATCTGCTTGCTGACCTCGGGCGCGGTGAACTTCCGGCCCATCAGCCGCTTCACCGCGTAGATGGTGTTCTGCGGGTTCGTGACCGCCTGGCGGCGCGCGACCTGCCCGACCAGGCGCTCACCGCTCGCGGGAAAGCCGACCACGGACGGCGTGGTGCGCGCGCCCTCGGCGTTCGGGATCACCCGAACATCGTTGGCCGAGGCGACGCCTGCCCCTTCGACGACAGCCACGCACGAGTTCGTCGTCCCGAGATCGATGCCGATCACCTTCCCCATATGCGGCGAAAGATACTACAGGCCTGGATGCTCGCCGGGTGGGGAGACGACCTGGGCGCCCGCGATATTTGGGGAGATCGTGCGGCGAGGTAGCGGGGCACGGCAGATCCCGGACAGGATCACCGCCAGGATGCGCACCGTGCCGAGGGTGTGCGCCGAGGGAGCCGGCGCGACGCCGCGCGGAGGATCAGTTCGCCGCGGGCGCCGGCTCGACGGGCGAGCCCTTCGAGACGACGACCATGGCCGCGCGGATCAGGTAATCGCCCAGCATGTATCCCGGCTGGACCTCCGCGATCACGACGCCGGCGGGGTGCTCGGTCGAGTCGAGCTGCTGGATGGCCTCGTGCACGCTGGGATCGAAGGGCTTGCCGACCGCGGCGATGCGCTTGATGCCCATGCGCTCCAGCGTGTCGACGAACTGCTTCGTCACGATCCGGACGCCCTCGGCGACCGACTTCACGTCCGGCGCGCTCTCGGCGTGGCTGGCGGCGCGCTCGAGGTTGTCGAAGACCGGGAGCAGATCCTTCAGGATCGCCTCGCGGCCGCGGCGCTGCGCCTCTTCGACCTCGCGCCGGGAGCGCTTACGGAAGTTGTCGAAATCCGCGGCGGTGCGCAGCAGCTGCTCGCGCATCCGCGCGGCCTCGGCCTGCACCTCGCCTAGCTTGTCTTCGGGGCTGGGGGCCTGCTGCTCCGCGGCCTCTGCGCGCTCCGCCCGCGCGTCGGCCGTCTCCCCCGTGTTCTGGTTCGACCCATTTTGTTCCGAATCGCTCATAGGACGGCGGCACTATAACCAGCCGCGATCCGCTGGCAATCGCCAGGCCCATGGTCGGTCCGGCGGCGAGCGCCGGCGCCCGAGCGCGTCGGCGCTCGCCGCCGCGCCGGCCCAGGACGCCCGCGGGTTGGGGGGGCCGGCGCGCGGGCGCTCCGGACGCGCTCCAGACGCGCTTCAGGCGCGCAGATTGCCCGGGTCTCCACGATCCGCTGCGGGCGCTGCATCGAGCGTTTGCTCCGACCCCCTGCCCGGCGTTAGATCGCCCCCCATGAGCATCGCCACAAGCCCCGCCGCCGAACCTCCGCCGGCGAACGCCTCGACGTCCGCCAGCGCGCCGCTCCTTGCGGCGCAGAAGCACCTGCTCGGCAACTACCGCCAGCCGCCGTTCGTCCTCGACCGCGGCAGGGGTTGCGAGCTCTTCGACACGGAGGGGCGCCGGTACCTTGACATGTGCGCGGGGGTGGCCGTGGCTTCGCTCGGGCACGCTCACCCGCGGCTCGTGGCGACCATCTCCGAGCAGGCGGGTCGCCTGATGCACGTCTCCAACTATTTCTTCAACGCCGAGAACCTCCGCCTCGCCGAGGAGCTCTGCGCGAAGACCGGCTTTGACCGCGCCTTCTTCTGCAACTCGGGCGCGGAGGCGAACGAGGCGATGCTCAAGCTCGCGCGCCGCCATTTCTTCAACCGGGGCGAGGAGGGGCGCTACCGGATCATCGCGTTCGACAACGCGTTTCACGGCCGCACCCTCGGCGCGGTCGCCCTGACCGGGACGCCGAAGTACCGCGAGGGCTTCGGCCCTTCGCTCGACGGCGTCACGCACGTGCCGTACGGAGACGTGGCGGCGGTGCGCGCGGCCATGGGCCCGGACGTCGCGGGGATCCTCGTGGAGCCGGTGCAAGGGGAGGGCGGCGTGCTGCCGGCTCCGGCCGGGTTCCTCGCCGAGCTGCGGCGCATCACCGACGAGCACGGCGCGCTGCTGCTCATCGACGAGGTGCAGACCGGCATCGGGCGCACGGGGCACTGGCTCGGCGCGACGTACGACGGCGTCCAGGGCGACGCCGCGGCGCTCGCGAAGGGGCTCGGCGGTGGGTTCCCGGTCGGCGCGCTGGTGCTGCGGGAGCGGCTCAACGGCGCGCTGCCCCCGGGCTCGCACGGCTCGACCTACGGCGGCAACGCGCTCGCCTCCGCCACGGCGCGCACGGTGCTCGCGGTCATCGAGGAAGAGAAGCTGTGCGAGGCTGCCCTGAAGCGCGGCGAGCAGCTCGGCCGCGGCCTCGCCGCGATCGCCGCGCGGCTGCCGGGCGTGTGCCTCGGCGAGCGCGGGCGCGGGTTGCTCCGCGGCCTCATCCTCGCCCCGACCGTCGACGCGCGCGCCGCCCTCGGCCGCGCGCGCGATCGGGGCGTGCTGCTCACGATCGCGGGGAGCAGCGTGCTCCGGTTCACGCCGCCCCTCATCGTGAGCGAGGCGCAGATCGACGAGGCGCTGGCCGAGGTCGAGGCCGCGCTCGCCGAGACGCCGGCTGCAGGTTGAGGTGGTCGCCTCGCGCGCCGCGGGTCCCGCCGTCGCACCCGTCCCGTGCTCGGGCTGCAGCAAGCTGATCGATCCCCTGCGCGCGGGGCAGGTGGCGATCTTCGATCAGCGCTTCCATTACTTCTGCAACGCGCGGTGCCGCCACGCCTTCCTCGGTGAAGCGCCGCCTGCGCCGGGGGACGGCCGGCCTGCGGGCCTCGCGGCCTTGGGCGCGCCCTTCGCCGGCGCTCCTCCCCGGGGGCTCCCGTCGGGCGCGCCGTCCGGCGCCGGCGGGCACCACGCCTCCACCCCGCGCGCGGAGCCCGCGCGGGCGAGCGCCGACGAGGGCGCGGCGCGCGTCGCGGATCTCGACGCGCCGATCGTCGACGCGTTCCCGCCCGTGTCGCTCGACGAGCGGCTCCCGGACCTGCCCGTCCTCGACGACGATCGCGCGCTGCTCGAGCCCATCGGGAACACCATCCTGAGCGAGGAGCCGCAGCGCTACGATGCGGTCGAGGCGCGGGACATCGGCGCGCTCCTGCTCGTGCTCGCGATCATCGCGGGGACGCTGGCCGTCGCGCTCACCCTCGCCGGGGACGCGAAGCTCGTCATCGGCGCGCGGATCGTGCTCGCCACGGTGAGCGCCGGGATGCTCCTTGGCCGCGCCGCCACGACCGCGCGCGACGCCACCGATCCGCACCCTGCGCCGATGCTCGCCCCAGTTCTTGGCGGGCTCGTGGCCGCCGTCTGGGCCCTCTTCGGTCAGGACCGCGCCCTCGCGGCCGAGGCCGCGTCGCTCGCCGGCGTGATCGCCACCGCCAGCGCGATCAGCGCGTGGCTCATCGAGAGCGCCCGACATCGCGTGTTCGCGGAGCGGGCGTGGATCGGATCCGTGCTCTCGACCCCGGCGCGCCGGCCGCCTGGCGCGTGGGCGCAGGGCCAGGCGCCCGCCGACCGCGCCCCTCAGCGCGGCGGCGACGGCGGTCCTGTCGAGGGCGCCGGGGATGAGCTCTACGAGCTGCGACCGGGCGAGGGCGTCCAGGTCGACGCGGGGGAGATCGTCCCCGTCGACCTCGTCGTCACGGGCGGCGATGTCGAGGTGCTCCCCTGGATCGGCGCGACCACGCCGACCCGCCGCCGCGACGGCGACCCGGTCGTCGCCGGGGCCACCGTGGTCCGGGGTCGCCTCGTCGGCGCGTGCACCTTCTCAGGCGGCGATCGCGCGGTCGCGCGCGTCCTGCTCGACGCCCGCCGGCGCGCGGACGCCCTCGCGCCCATCGCGCAGGCCTCCCGCGCCCTGACCGAGCGCTGGGCGATCGGCGCCGCGGCGATCGGCGCGCTCTCCGCCTTCGTCGCCGGGCGCGCTCCGGTCGAGATCGCGATGACCGCGGCCGCCGTGCTCGCCGCGCTGTCCACGGCGATCACGGCCTCCATCGCCTCGGTGCACGTCGCGCGGGGCATCTTGCTCGGGCTCCGCCGGGGCATCGTCTACAAGAGCGCCGACGCCTGGGATCGCGCAGGGAGGACCTCGGTCGCCGTGTTCTGCGCCCGCGGCACGCTGCTGCTCGGCGAGCCCGAGCTCGCGGAGCTGGAGGCGACCGGCCAGAAGCTCAAGCCGAGCGACGTGCTCGCGCTCGCGGCCGGGGCGGAGCGCACCGAGGAGCACCCCGTCGCGACGGCGATCGTCCGCGCCGCGCGCGCCCGCGGCTTGCGGCCCGACGGCGTGCGCAACCCCAACTTCCACCCCGGCCTCGGCGTGACGGCCGTCACCTCGTCCGGCGAGGAGCTCTGCGTCGGCAACCGCGCGCTCATGCTCGAGCAGCGGATCTCGATCGCCGCGGCCGAGAGCCGCGTCGCCGAGCTCGAGGCGCTGGGGCGCACGGTGGTCCTCGTCGCTGTCGGCGCTCGCCTCGTCGGCATCATCGGCCTGCAGGACGGGCTGCGCCCCGGGGCGCGGGCCGCCATCCAGCACCTGCTCGACGCGCAGATCGAGCCCGTGCTGATGTCGGGCGACGCGCGCGAGACGTGCGAGGCGATCGGCCGCTCGCTCGACATCGATCACATCCGCCCCGAGATCCTCCCCGCGGATCGCGGCACGGAGGTGCGTCGCCTGATCGACGCGGGCACGAGCGTCGCCGTCCTCGGCCACGCGGGCGTCGACGACGCCGCGCTCGGCGCCGCGGACGTCTCCGTGGCGCTCGGCGCCGCCGGCTCGGCGCCCGCCGACTTCTCCACGGTCCTCGCGTCGGACGACGTCCGCGACGCCGCGCTCTCCCTCGCGCTCGCGCACCGCACGCGCCTCGAGGCGCGCGTCGGGCTCGCGCTCAGCGTCGCCCCGGCGCTCGTCGGCGCCGCGGTCATCGCCGCGTTCGTGCTCCCGCCGGCCTACGCGCCCATCGCCTCGCTGCTCGGCGGCGTCATGGCCGTCGTCCACGCCCGCGCGCTCGACGCGAAGAGCTGAGCGCCGGGCGCGCTCGCCGGCGCGGGGCTCCTCGCCGCGCCGGGGGCCGGCTACGAGACGTCGGGCGTGGTGTCCTTCGCGTCGCGGCAGTCCGCGCAGACGCCGTACATCTCGTGCTTGTGCCAGGTCACGTCGAAGCCGTACTTCGCGGCGATCTCTTCCTGGAGCGCCTCGATCCGCGGCTCCTCGAACTCGATGATCTTCCCGCAGTTGACGCAGATCAGGTGGTCGTGGTGCGTGCTGGCGTCGTCCGCCAGCTCGTAGCGGCTAAGGCCGTCCCCGAACCGGCGCTCGGAGGCCACGCCGCACTCCGCGAGCAGCTTGAGCGTGCGGTACACCGTCGCATACCCGATGCCTCGGTCGTGCGCGCGCACCTCCGCGAGCAGGTCCTCGATGGTCATGTGCGGGGCGCCGGAGAAGAACGTGTCGACGATCAGCCGGCGCTGCGCCGTCGATCTCAGCCCCTTCTTCGCCATGTACGCCTGGAGGCGAGCGCGGAGCCGGTCGAGGGCAATTTGGTCCACGTGGCTGGCGCCGCTCCCCTCTCTCTCCATGACGGCCATGGCAAGTTTATCCCGTTCGCGGCGAACCGCGTCAAGGCCGGTGACCGAACCTACGTGGCGCGACCTCGCCGATGCTGCCCGTGCCCCGCTCGTCGGCGCTACTCGCCCACCTGCGCCATGTAGCTGATCTGAGCCGCCGAACCCCCGAGGGGGCTGAGCAGCGTGATGGGCGGCGCGACCAGGCCGGCCGCCGCCGTGTTGTCGATGACGACGTAGTAGAGGCCCGGGCGCAGCGCGTAGCGGCGGGTCTCGATGATCCCGGGCTGGAGAGGGCCGCCTGCCTGCACCGGGCCTGGCGGGGGTCCGAGCGGCTTGCCGGTCTGGTACGCCTCGCGCCAGGCGTCGCCGGTGGGCTTGTCGACGATCATGAGGTCCACGGGCGCGCCCTGCGCGCTGACCTTGAGGTAGAGCGCCTGGTCCGAGTCGGCGACCTCGAACGGCCCGAGGTAGTCGC
This sequence comes from Sorangium sp. So ce128, assembly GCF_051525245.1. Lineage (NCBI taxonomy): Bacteria > Pseudomonadati > Myxococcota > Polyangiales > Polyangiaceae > Sorangium > Sorangium sp. So ce128. The sequence goes on from NZ_CP150313.1 coordinate 13,180, forward strand.
GCTGGTTCGCGTACACCTCGACGGTCTCGTTCGCGAACGTGTACCGCTCCTCGTCCTCCGCCTCGAACGGGTGGTGCGGTCGCTGGGGCGGCATGAGGATCCCCAGCGTGAAGTCCTTCCCGGTCTCCTCGTTGTAGAGGACGGTGAACCCGCGGGTCAGCTCGCCAGCGACGATCTGGTTGCCGAGCAGGTTGGCGAGCCCTCCGAACGGCGGGACGTTGGCCATCACGTCGATGACCGGGTTCTCGACGTAGCCCAGCTGGAAGCTCGGGCCTTGCACGATCCGGTTCAGCCGTCCCCACACGTAGACGTTATCGTCCGCGAGCTGGAAGTCGGGTCGGTACTCGACGGACGTCGTGAGCGAGAAGCCCACCCGCTTGGCCGGCTGCATGTAGCCGTAGCCCGTGCCGGCGATGTGGACGGTGATCGTCTGGGCCGCGTCGTTGACGTCGTACGAGCACTGCATCGGGAAGAACCGCCCCATGGACGCCGATCTGTCCTGCAGGCGCAGCGAGACCCCGCTCTTCAGCATCTCGGGGCAGATCTTGCTGGCGCCGAAGTTCGAGAACAGGAACCAGCGCAGGGCGGGGCTCGCGTTCACGGGACCGCTGACGCAGGGGCAGCCGACGAACGTGAACGACAGCGCGACAGCGGCGAGCGCCAGCGCGGCGGACGCGCGGGAGAGCGGGGGTCTTCGTGCGGGCACGCGGGCTAACATAGCGGGTCGACCTCGGAGGGAGAGCGGGTTTGCGCGCGGGAGGACGGCCCCTCCCGGATCAGCGCACGAGATGCCATTGGACGCCGGGGGTCACCTCGAGATGCAGGTGATTTTTGTGCGCCCGGTCGTAGTTGGGCGTGAGGATCGACGTGAAGATGTGCTGGTCCATGGCCTCGCACACGATGGATCGCAGCTCTCGCGCTGCCGCGTCCGCTGGAGGGCCGCTGCCCGCCCCCTTGCCGGCCCCGCGGGGCCGGCCGGTCGGGCCGGCGCTCTCGCCGCAGACCGGCGCGCCGCGCCTGCCGACGAAGTCGCGCTCCACATCGAGCCAATCCTCCGCGAACCCGCCGCCGACGCGCTCCTTGATGAACCTGTAGGGGTCGATCGCGAGCCCGCCGGGGTGCCTCGTGGCGAGCCTGCCCTCGGGCCACATCCTGGCCGGAGGCCGCCAGGCCGAGAACATCAGCACCTCGTCGACGTCGTGCGCGCGGAGGATCCGGCTGAAGTCCGAGAGCGCGAGCGCGAGGCGGCAGTCGAAGACGTCGTGCGGGTTTCCCGCGCGTTGATGGGCCGGCAGCGCCGTCCGGTAGAGGACCCCGCCGACCCCCTGCATCAGCCGCACCGGAGCGAGCACGCCCGGCGCGCGCTGCACCGGCTGGAACGCGATCTTCCGCTGCGTGAGCGCCGCACGGCATTGCTCCGCGCTCATGGCCGCGTAGCGCGCCGACGGGTGCTTCGCCCAGTCCTGGTGGTACCTGACCTTCGGCTTGCCCTGCGCGCTCGGCGCGGCGGCGAGGGGGCCGAGCGCGAGGGCGAGCGCGCAGGCAGCGGCGGCGTGGCGTGCGGGCGGCATCGTTGCGGTACATCCTCGTGCGAAGCAAGGCAGGCCGACCCTCTCGGGGGCCAAGTGACCACGTGCACGTGGCCGAGTAGCCGACCGCGCCGCCATCCGGTGGAGCGGGCCCCCCGTGCGCGGGGTGGCGGCTGCCGATCCTACCGCGACATTTGACCGGGCCGCGCGATCCCCTCAAAATGGGTCGCATGCGCGTCCGTGGGTCAAGCGCCCGCACGCGCAGCTTGACGTACGGGAGCGAAGGTCCGGCCCGCATGGCTTCCCGGTCCGGGCGGTCCCTGGTCCAGGTAGCCACGGCGGTGCGCTTGTACGCTGCATGCAACTGACATGAGTGATCTTTCCAACCGAGCTCGAAAGATCCTTTTCGCCGCGGTCACCGAGTTCATCGCAACGGGCGACCCAGTTGGCAGCAGGACGCTCGCCCGGAAGTACGGGCTGGATCTCTCGGCTGCTTCGATCCGCAACGTGCTCGCTGACCTCGAGGAGGCCGGGTACCTCCACCAGCCGCACACCTCGGCCGGGCGGATCCCGACCGATCGCGCGCTCCGGCTGTTCATCGACGCGCTCGTCGAGCTCCGGTCGCTGTCCCCCGAGCAGCAGGCCGAGCTGAGCGCGAGGTTCACCGAGATCTACGCGGGGGCGAGCGATCCGCTCCGCGAGACCGGGCGCTACCTCTCGGAGCTGTCCGGCGCCGCGGCGGTCGTCGCGGCGCCGCGGGCGGAGCTCCGCGCCCTCGCCCAGCTGCGCTTCATCCCGACCAAGCCCGGGCAGCTGCTCGCGGTGCTCGTCTTCGCCGACGGCTCGGTCGCGAACCGCTTCATCTCGGCCGACGAGGCGATCAACGAGAGCGAGCTCACCCGGATCCACAACCTGCTCACCGACGTCATCGAGGGGCGCACCCTGGGCGAGATCCGGGACCTGTTCGCCCGCCGCCTCGCGGACGAGCGCCTCCAGATCGACGCGCTGAGGCGCCGCGCCTTCGAGCTCGGCAGCAAGGCGACGGCCGACGTGACCCGGCGGAGCGAGGTCGTCATCGAGGGGCAGAACCGCCTGATCGATCTGCCTGAGTACGCCGACGTCGACCGGCTCAAGAAGCTGATGAAGGCGCTCGAGGAGCGCGAGGAGCTCGTCGATCTGCTCGACCGGACGCTCGCCGCCGGCGCGGGTGAGGTCACCGTGTTCGTCGGCAGCGAGGCGGGCGACCTTGGCGGAGGCCAGCTCAGCCTCGTCGCCGCGCCGTACATGGAGAACGGCCGCGTCGCCGGGACCGTGGGCGTGCTCGGCCCGACGCGGATGGACTACGCGAAGGTCATGCCGCTGGTCGACGCCACGGCCGCGGCGATGACCGAGGTCCGCGGCAAGGTCAAATAGCGCCCTTCCGCTGCGGCTCGCGGAGCCGATCGAGCACGTCGTCGAAGTCCGGGGGCGGCGGCGCCTGGAAGCGCATCGGCCGGTCGTCGGCCGGGTGGTTGAAGCCGAGCTCGGCCGCGTGGAGCATCAGCCGCGCGGCCGGGACCCTCGTCCCTCGGTAATTCCGCACGTAGACGGTCTCGCCGACGAGCGGGTGCCCGGCCTCCGCGAGGTGGATGCGGATCTGGTGCGTGCGTCCCGTCTCGAGCCGGCACGCGACCAGCGTCACGCCCCCGGCGCCGGCCCCCTCCTGCGGCCCTCGGAGCACCTCGATCGGCTCGACGTGTGTCACCGCGAGCTGCCCCTCGCGCCGCCCCTCTCGCGCCGAGCCGCGCAGCCCGTCGCCCCGATCCTCGACGAGGTAGCTGCGGTAGGTGCCCCGCGGGACGGCGCCGTGCGCGAGCGCCAGGTACTGCCGGTGCATCGCGCGGACGCGGAGCTGCTGCGCGAGGTGCTTCTTCGCGGCGAGCGTCCGCGCGAAGACCAGCAGCCCGCTCGTCCCCTTGTCGAGGCGCTGCACCACGCCGAGCGGCGCGCGCCCGCGCAGGCGGTCGCGCCTGGCCAGCACCTCGCGCACCAGCGCGTCGAGGGTCGCGGCCTGCTCCGCGGGGGCCTCGTCGCCGTACGGGATGGTGCTCACCCCGGCGGGCTTGTTCACCACGACGACGCTCGCGTCCGCGTAGACCACGAGCTCGCCCTCGAGCTTGCGCCGCCGCACGGTTTCGGGCCTCGGCGCGTGCAGGCGGACCTCGATCAGCTCCCCGCCGAGCACCCGCCGACGGGCGCTCGTCGCCACCGCGCTCCCGACCAGCACCTTGCCGGTCTCGATCAACCGGCGCGCGTCGGACCACGAGACCGCGGCCAGCGCACGGACGGCCCCGTCCAGCGGGCGCCGATCCAGCTCGGCGGGCACCGTCCAGCGGCCATCCTGCGGAGGTCGTACCTGGGCGGCCGGGTGGACCCCGGTCGTTTCGGCGGATTTGTCTTCGTGGCTCGGCGGAGTGGCGGGTCGGAGCGGACGCATGTAGAGCTCACCGGGGCGCCTCGGCTCCGCCCACCAGCGTGGGACCGGGCTCTACCGGCGCGGAAAAACGCACATCCGCGGGGCCCGCGGGGCGAAATACACCGCGAATGTTGACACATCGCGCGACCGGGGCCGAAGATATCCAGAGCCGTCATCGCTTTCTCGCCATCTGAGAGGAGACCCGTTCGTGGCCAGCACCCTTCTCGCCGTAGACGACAGCGTGACCATGCGCAAAGTGCTCGAAATCACCTTTGCGGGTCAGGATTTCCGCGTCGTGACGGCGAGCAGCGCCGACGCTGCGCTGCAGAAGCTCAAGAGCGATAAACCCGACCTGGTGATCGCCGATGTCACGCTCGAGCCGAAGAACGGCTACGAGCTGTGCAAGGCGATCAAGCAGGCCTCACCGGCGACGCCCGTCCTGATCCTGTCGTCCAAGCAAAACCCGTTCGACCCCGCAAAGGGATCGGGCGCGCAAGCGGACGATCACATGGACAAGCCGTTCGACACCCAGCAGATGATCGACAAGGTCAAGAAGCTGCTGGCGTCGCGCGGCGAAGCGAAGCCCGCCGCTGCAGCGGCGCCTGCTGCCGCGGCGCCTGCGCCCGCGCGCTCTCCTGCGGCGCAGCCCGCCGCGCAGCCCGCGGCCGCCGCGCAGCAGGCGGCAGCGAGCCCGCTCCAGCGCGCGAAGACCCTCATCTACACGCCCAACGCGCCGGCCACGAGCGCTGCGCCGGCCCAGGCCTCGGTCAAGACGGCGCCGGGCGGCTCGGCGAACGTGCCGGTCACGACGACGATGGCCTTCTCGCCGACGCCGGTGTCCGGCGTGCCGAAGACCGCGACGGGGCCTGCAGCCGTCGCCGCGACCGCCTCCGCGCAGGTCAACGGCCAGATGGCGAGCAAGCTCGAGGGCCTCGGCCTCACCTCCGATCAGGTGGAGGCCGTGATGGCGCTGTCCCGCGACGTCGTGGAGCGCGTCGTGTGGGAGGTCGTGCCGGTGCTCGCCGAGACGATCATCAAGGAAGAGATCGCGCGCCTGACGAAGTAGGCGCCCACCGCGGCCGCTGCCTGGCCGCGGGGGTCGACCCGCCCCTGCTCCTGTCGCGCCGGCCAGGCACGCGAACGGGGCGGGGCGCCTTCCTGGGCGCGTGAGGCCCACCGATCCATCTACGGTACGGCGCTCCTCGCGCCGCGGCGTCGCTCGCGGGGCGCGCGCGGTCGGGATCGCAGCGCGGGCGCATGCGACCGCTGCTTTGCCCGGCGACCTGGAGTTGCTACGCCAGGGCCGCGCCTCGTTCCGCGGTTGGCGCAGCCATGAACGACACACACGACAAACGCAGCGGTGCGACCGCGGACGCCCGCGACGGGACGGCCGCGGGCGATCTGGAGAGCCCGAACGCTCCTGAGCCACGCGCGCCTTCCGCTGGCGACGGAGCGGCGGGGAGCGACGACATGGTCGGGATGGCCGGGGTCGCGGCCGACGCCGAGGAGGCTCGCCTCGTGCCGCAGGGCAACCCGCTCCGCTGGCGCGGCGCTGCCGTGTCCGCCGCGGGCGCCCTCCTCACGTTCGTCGTGATGGCGCTCGCGCCTCAGCTGCGCTGGGGGGTCCCGATCGGCGCGCTCGGCGTCGTCATCGCGGCGATCGGTCTGCTCGATCTGCTCGGCACGTTCGACGATCCCCCCGAGCGCGTCGCCATGCGCGTCGGGATCCGCGACCTCCTCGGCCCGCTCGCGCTGCTCGGGGGTGGGCTCGTCGCGCTCTTCGTCCTGATCACGCTGAGCGTCGCGGGCTTCTTCTCGCCGAGCCCCCTCTCGTCGGACGGCGCGCCGACGCTGCTCTCGCTGGCGGTGCCCGCCATCGCCGTCCCTGCCGCGTTTCTCACGGCGGTCATCGGCGCGTTCCGGTTCGGCGAGCGCCTCGGCCCCTGCCGCGTCGACGAGGCGGGAGCTCCGCGCCCCCTCGGCCGGCGGCACGGCTTCTGGCTCGTCGCCGTCGTCACGCTGCTCTACCTGCCCATGCTCGGGAGCCACTCGCTCACCGATCCCTGGGAGACGCACTACGGCGAGGTCGCGCGCGAGATCCTGGCCAGGAACGACTGGATCTCCCTCTGGTGGGCGCAGGACGGCTGGTTCTGGTCGAAGCCGGTGCTCGACTTCTGGATGCAGGCGCTCGCGATGGCCGCGTTCGGCGTCCGCTACCGCTCGGGCGAGATGCTCTCGGCGGCCGCCGAGGGGCGCACCCCGTGGCCCGAGTGGGCCGTCAGGCTCCCCGTCTTCGCGCTGACGCTCATCGCCGTCTATCTCCTCTACAAGGCCGTCTCGCGGATCTTCAGCCGCCGCGCGGGGCTGCTCGCGGGGCTCGTCCTCGCCACGATGCCGCAGTGGTTCCTGGTCTCTCACCAGACCATGACCGACATGCCGTTCGTCGCGACGATGGCCGCGGCGATGGCGCTCCTCCTGCTCGGCATCCACACCGACGACGCGGAGGAGGCGCGCGTCTACGAGGTAGATCTCGGCCCGCTCAAGGTGGGCCTCTCGGCCTATCACCTCGTGCTGGGGGCGATCCTGGCCTGCGCGCTGCCGCAGATCCTCTACCTGCTCTCGCGTCACCTCGAGATCGGCCTTTCGCCCTTCGGCCTCCACTTCCGCGGCGACGTCTTCAGCTCGGGCTCACCGGGCAACTGCGGTCTCCCTGGCAACGAGGCCTGCCGGTCGGTGCTCCCCGTGCTCCCCGGCCTTCAGCCTGCTCTCCAGGCGCTCGTCTGGGTGCAGACGCTCGGGATCGTCCTGTACGCCAGCTGGGGCGAGCGGCGCGTCCAGCGGCTCCTCTTCCTCTCGGCGTGGTTCTTCGCCGCCCTGTCCACGATGGCCAAGGGGCCGGCCGGCTTCGGGCTCCCGGTGCTCTGCGCGCTCGGCTACGTCGTCGTCTCCCGCCGGTACCGCGACGTGCTCAAGATGGAGATCCCCGTCGGGCTGCTCGTGCTCGCGTGCGTCGCGTTGCCCTGGTTCGTCGCGATGTACGCGCGGCACGGCCAGCCGTTCACCGACAGGCTGCTGTTCCACGACATGTTCAAGCGCGCCTTCACCCACGTCCACGACACGAACGAGGGCGACGACGTGAGCTTCCGCTATTACGTGTGGCAGCTCGGCTACGCGATGTTCCCTTGGACCGGGCTCGTGCCCGCGTCGCTCGTGTGGTGGCTCAGGCGGCGCGAGGGGGCGGCGCCGGGGGAGCGCGGCTCGGACGACGTCCGCCAGGGCGACGCCTCGGTGTTCCTGGCGATGTGGTTCCTCTTCGGCTTCGCGCTGTTCTCGCTGATGCTGACGAAGTTCCATCACTACATCCTGCCGGCCGTCCCGCCGGCGGCGATGCTCACGGGGATCCTGCTCGACGACATGCTGCGCCTCGATGGCCGCGCGGGTGGGCTCGCGCGCCGCTCGATCGGCGCCTCCTCGCCGGTGCAGTCGGCGCGCTCCGCCGCGGTGGTCAGCTACGAGCGCGCGATGCTCGGCGCCGTCGCGCTCGGCGCTGCGCTCCTCGTGTTCCTCGTCGGGCGCGATCTCGCGATGGTGCGCGAGGGACAGCCGAGCCAGGCCAGGCTGCTGCACCTGTTCACGTACAATTACAAGCGCCCCTGGCCGCAGTCGCTCGACTTCTCCGCGGCCCTGTGGGCCTTCACCGCCGCCGCCGCTGCGCTGTGCTTGCTGCTGATGGTCGCGCGCTGGCGCCGCCACGTCGTCTACGCGCTCCTGTCGCTCGCCGTCGTGTTCACGGCGTGGGGCATCGACGTGTACTTCGTGCGGACGTCGCCTCACTGGGGGCAACGCGAGACGTTGCTCGCCTACGTGCGCGCGAATCAGCAGATCCCAGGGCCGCTCGTCGCTTACCAGCTGAACTGGAAGGGCGAGAACTTCTATGCCGGCAACCGGCTGGCGGCCTTCGTGTCGAGCGGAAAGAAGTTCCAGGATTACATCAACGAGCAGAAGAAGAAGGGCGTGAAGACCTTCTACTTCGTCACCGAGCACGGACGCACGGGCTCCTTGTCGAACGAGCTCGGCAGCCCTCGCATCTTCGAGAAGCTCACTTCCATCGAGCTCAACAACAAGTTCCTCGTGGTGCGAGCGACGTTCGAGTGAGCCAAATGGCACCGGAGCGCGCTCTCACCAGCGCTGTCCGGCTGTGACGCTGTACGCCTGCTCCGGCCCGGGGAATGCCGCTGTCGATGTTCGACGGTCATGCTGAATCAGGAGTGTCCTTGCATCTCTGTCGCCGTGGCGGCGCAGCAGCGCAAGGGGACTCCTGCTGGGACGTCCTAAGTACCTGAATCGACTTGAAGAAGTCGCAGGCACGCGCCCTGCTTTCCCCTGGGATCGAGCGTCGCGGCGGAGACCTTCCCCCCCCAGGTCCGCTGCGACGCTCTCTTTATTTCCGCAGCTGCGCCGGCCGCACATCGTGCGACCAGCTCATTCGCTCCCGGCGCTCCCAGGGGCAGCTTGCAATGCAGTGAAATGTCGATCCAGCGCGTCCAGGAGACCTGCTGTGGTGCTCACCTCGGCGGTCACGCCGATCCGGAGCCCCCGCTTCTCGGCGGTCGCGGTCGTGATCGGCCCGATGCTCGCGAGGAGCACGCGCTCGAGGCGCGCTGCGGCGCCCTCGCCGAGGAGATCGCAGAGGCTGTCGACTGTGCTGCTCGAGGTGAGCAGCACGACGTCGATCGCGCCCGCCGAGAGCGCCCGGAGCAGCTCTTCGCGGCGACCGGCCGACGCAGGGCGGGTCTCGTAGACAGGCACGACATCGACCTCGCAACCGGCGGCGCGGAGGCGCTCGGGGAGCACCTCGCGGGCGACCAGCGCGCGCGCGAGGAGCACGCGGACTCGAGGGGACGCCGCCCGGCGTCCGGCCAGCGCGAGGTCGGCGAGGATGGCCTCCGCGAGCTCCTCGCCGCGGAATTCCCGCGGGACGATGTCGGCGCGGACGCCGCGCGCGGCGAGCGCGGCGGCGGTCCCGACGCCGATCGCGGCGAGGCGCGCAGGGCCGAAGGCGCGCGCGTCCAGGCCGAGCCGCTCCATCTCCTTGAAGAAGCAGGCCACCCCGTTCTCGCTCGTGAAGACGACGGCGTGGTAACCGGAGACGCCGCGGACAGCCTCGGTGACGCGCGCGGGGTCGGGGGGCGGGTGGATCTCGATGGTCGGGAGCTCCACCGCCTCGCCGCCGCGGAGGCGCACAAGCCTCGACGTCGAGCGCGCCTGGTGGCGCGGCCGGGTCACGAGCACGCGCTTGCCGAAGAGCGGCTTCCGATCGAACCAGCGGAGCGTGTCGCGCAGGCCCGTGACGGCGCCGACGACGATGACCGCGGGGCTCTCGATCCCTGCCTCCTCCACGCGGCGAGGGAGGTCGTCGAGGCGGCTGGAGACGACGCGCTGGTCGGCCCGCGTCCCCCACTGGATCGCCGCCGCCGGCGTCGCGGGATCGCGGCGCCCCGGCCCCATCAGCCCCGCGACCACCGCGTCGAGGGCCTGCATGCCCATCAGGACGCAGATGGTCCCGCGGACGGAGGCGAGCTCGCTCCAGTCGAAGGATCTGCCAGCCCGGGTGACGCCGCTGACGATCATCACGCTGGAGGCGATGTGCCGGTGCGTCAGCGAGATGCCGGCGTAGGCCGTCGCGCCGAGCGGAGAGCAGACGCCAGGCACCACCTCGAACGGCACTCCGGCCCGCGCGAGCGCCTCCGCCTCCTCCGAGCCACGCCCGAAGAGGAACGGATCGCCGCCCTTCAAGCGAACGACGCTGCGGCCCGCGAGGCCGAGCGCGACGAGCTCCGCGTCGATCTCCGCCTGCTTCGCGTCCTTCACCACCCGATCGCCGCCGCGCTTGCCGACCGAGCGCACGTCGGCGCCCTCCCGCACGCGGTCGAGCAGCGCGGGGTGGACGAGCTCGTCGTGCAGGACGACGTCGGCCGTGGCGAGGAGCTCTGCGCCGCGCAACGTGAGGAGCCCCGGATCCCCCGGGCCGGCGCCGACCAGGTACACGACGCCTGGCCTGGCCGCGCCCGGCGCTCCGTCGTTCATTGCCCCCGCAGCCGCCGCGCCGGGGCCCTCCTCGGAAGGATCGTTACGCCTCGGAAACACAATCAAACTCCCGTCATTCTCTCGTTCATGCATGGCAGACGTTGATTGTCATAGCGATTCTGCAGTGATGTTGACCCGGTGCGTTATGGGATTAGAATCGCATCCGGTCGATCCAACGTCCGGCGGTTTCTGGAGTCCATTCGATGAGATCGGTGAAACTGGTCGAAGAGCTGCTGAGCTCGGAGCGCGGCTTTCCGGACCGATGGTACGTCACCAACGGGGAGCGCTCGGTCGGGCCGGTCAGGCTCGACCAGCTCGCGCGCGGCATCGAGAGCGGAGTGGTCCCCCTCGATAGCTTCGTCCGCAATGAGGCATGGACCGTGTGGTGCCCGCTGTCCGACATTGCAACGGTCACGGTCGCCGCCACGGCGACGCCTGCGGAGCAGCCGGAGGAGGGCTCGGCAGCGGATGACGACGACGACACGCTTCCACTGTCGTCCCAGCAGACGCCCCAGCCGATGACGCCGCGCCCCGGCCCGGCGGCGCGCTCGGCCGCGCGCTCTGGAGCGGCCCACCGCTGAGCGATGGCCGCGCGCGCGGACCGCGCCCGGCGCGAGCTGCGCGCGCGGCGGGGCGAGCGCGGCCGGAAGACGGGAAGTGGAGGGCCGTTCTCATGCTGGCGGTTTCGGGCGAACACTAACCGATTCGCCGCGCCCAGGCGATCCACGGATCGCGCGCTCCTCTGGACCGGAGCGGCTCACGCGGGCGCAGGGCTGCTATGCTCCGCCGCCGTGTTCCCCACGAAGAGACCGCGCCGGCTCCGTCGTTCGCCCGCCCTCCGCGCCCTGGTGCGCGAGACAACCCTCCATCCGGGAGATTTCATCCTCCCCCTCTTCTTCAACGAGGCGCTCGACGCGCCTCGGCCGGTCGGGACGATGCCGGGTGTCTCGCAGCTGCCCGTGAGCGCCGCGGCAGCGCAGGCGCGGCTCTGCAAGGAGCTCGGCATCGGCGGGACGATCCTGTTCGGGCTCCCGCGCACCAAGGATGCGTCGGGCACGAGCGCTTACGACCCGGACGGGCCCGTGCCGCGCGCCGTGAAGGCGATGAAGGAGGCCGTGCCGGAGCTGCTCGTCATCACCGACGTGTGCGTGGACGAGTACACCGATCACGGCCACTGCGGCCTGCTCCGGCAGGACGCGTCCGGGGCGGTGGACGTCGACAACGACGCGACGCTGGAGGTGCTCGCGCGGGCGGCGGTGGTCCACGCCAAGGCGGGGGCCGACGTGGTCGCGCCGAGCGACATGATGGACGGCCGGGTCGCCGCGATCCGGCGCGCCCTCGACGTCGAGTCGCTGACGGGGACGGCGATCCTCTCCTACGCCGTGAAGTACGCGTCCGGCTTTTACGGGCCGTTCCGCGAGGCGGCCGACTGCGCGCCCAAGTTCGGCGACCGGGCGGGCTACCAGATGGACCCCGGGAACGCCCGCGAAGGCCTGCGCGAGGCGGCGCTCGACGAGGAAGAGGGGGCCGACATGCTCATGGTCAAGCCCGCGCTCGCGTACCTCGACGTCATCGCGCGCGTGCGCGAGGTGACGACGCTCCCGCTCGGCGCGTACAACGTCAGCGGCGAGTACGCGATGATCAAGGCGGCCGCGGAGCGCGGAATGATCGACGAGAAGCGCGCCGTGCTCGAGCTGCTGACGTCGATCCGGCGCGCCGGGGCGGACTTCATCCTCACCTACCACGCGCTCGACGCCGCGCGCTGGCTCGGCTGAGCGATGCGGAGCCAGGGCGCAGGCGGGAACGCCGCGCAGCGCTTGAGATGGGCCGCCGCCTGGGCGGTGGGCGCGTCGGCGGCGTTCGCGGCGGGGTGCTCACCGAACAGGTGCGACCGGTCCGAGGAAGCGAACCCGCCGATCGAGTTCGTCGAGGCCACACCGGAGGGGGGCATCTACGAGACCTCGGCGCCGGACGGGGAGCTCCTCTACTTCCCGGGCGGCATGCGGTACGCGCTCAAGCATCACCTCGGCGCGCGCCCGCGGTGGTGGCAGGTGTACCTGTCGTTCGAGCGCGACGGGACGAAGAGCGGCGGGACGCTGGCGCAGGCGGCTGGCAACCAGGCCGAGGTGCCCTGCGTGGACGACCAGCACCTGATCGTCGTCAACGGCAGCTGCTCCGAGTACTGGCTGCGGGTCGTCGCCGGGGGCGCGATCGGCGCCGATGACGGCGCGACCGGAGCCGCAGGAGGCGCGGCCGGCGCCGACGGCGATGGGATGGGAGCCGCCGGGGGCACCGTCGTCGGCAGGTGCTACGGCGACGACGCCGATCCCGGCGGTGGGAGCGCGGCGCCCTAGGGCCCGCGCTTCTAGGCGTGCGCCGCTGCCTGCCGGGCGAACTGCAGCCGGTACAGCTTGCTGTAGACGCCGCCCGCGGCGAGCAGGTCCTCGTGCGTGCCCTGCTCGACGACGCAGCCCTTGTGGAAGACGACGACGCGATCGACGGCGCGGATCGTCGAGAGGCGGTGCGCGATGATCAACGCGGTGCGCCCCTCCATGGCTCCCTCGAGGGCACGCTGGAGGCGCGCCTCGGTGTCGCTGTCGACGTTGGCCGTGGCCTCGTCCAGGATGAGGAGCGGCGGGTCGCGGTAGAGGGCCCGGGCGAAGGCGATCAGCTGGCGCTCGCCAGCGCTGAAGTTGCTGCCGCGCTCGAGCACGGGGGCGTCGAGCCCGCCCTCGCGCCGCTCGAAGAGGTCGAGGGCGTCGATGCGGTTCAGCGCGTTCACCACCTTGGCCCGATCGGGGATCGCGTCGCCTGCCGCGATGTTGGTGAGCACCGTGCCCGGGAACAGGAACACGTCCTGAGGGACGACGGCGAACTGGCGGCGCAGCTCGTCGCGAGGGTACGCGCTGACGTCGCGGCCGAAGACCCGCACGACGCCCTCATCGACGTCGTAGAGGCGGAGCAGCAGCGACGCCACGGTGCTCTTGCCGGCGCCGGTCGCGCCGACCAGCGCGACCTTCTCGCCGCGCCTCGCCGCGATCGACACGTGCCGCAGCACGGGCACGCCCGGCTTGTAGCCGAAGCCGACGTTGTCGAGCTCGAACGCGACGCCCTCGTCTGCTGTCCTCGGTGCGTCGCCGCCGCTCGTCGCCACCGCCGTCGCGTCCTCGTCCTTGTTGTCGAGCAGCTCGAAGACGCGCTCCGCGCCGGCCATCGCGGACTGCAGCAGCGTGTACCGAGCCGAGAGATCGCGGATCGGGACGAAGAACATATCGATGTAGGCGACGAAGGCGAACAAGGTCCCGAACGAGATCTCGTCCTTCAGGCTGTTCACGCCGGCGTACCAGAGCACCGCGGCGATGCAGACGCTCGAGACCATCTCGATGGCGGCGTCGAGCGTCGCGTCGAGCACGATCGAGCGGTTGTTCGCGTTGCGGTACGCCGCGTTGATCTCGTCGAACTCCTCGGCCGAACGCTCCTCCCTGGCGTAGGCCTGCACGACGGCCATCCCGGATACCTGCTCGTTGAGGTACGCGTTCATCCTGGCCGTCTTCGACCGCACCTCGCGGAACGCGTCGCGCATCCGCCGCCGCGTCCAGTTGACGCCGAGGGCGACAGGGGGGACCGCCGCGAAGGCGAGCAACGACATGCGCCAGTCGAGCGACACCATCACCGCGACGATGACGGCGAGCCGGAGGAGATCGCCGAACGCGTTGAGCGCGCCGGACGCGAACATCTCGCCGATCGCGTCCACGTCGTTCGTCACGCGCGTGACGAGCCGGCCGACGGGCGTGCGATCGAAGAACCCGAGGCGGCGGGTGTGCAAGAAGCCGAAGACGCGCACGCGCAGGTCGGCCATCGCGCGCGCGCCGGCGAGCTGCATCAGGTAGAGCTGCGGGAAGGCGAGCGATTGCTCCAGGACCATGACGCCCGTGAGCAACAAGCCGCTGCGCGTGAGGTGATCGAGCCCGCCGGGCGTGTCGAAGGCGTCGAGCGCGTCGCGCATGATGAGCGGGCGCAGCAGCGCCAGCAGCGCCGTGACGACGAGCAGCGCCAGCGACAGCGCGAGGTGCGTGCCCTGCGGGCGCACGAACGGCCACAGCCTCAGCAGCATGCGCGCGTCGTACGCCTCGCCGAGCCGTGTCTCCTCGTGGAACCGGCTCAGCACGTCCTCCGTGCGGCTCGCCTTCGTCGCCCCGCGGCCCTTGGCCGTCGTCGCCTGCGCCGGCCGCCGCGGGCCCGCGCCCGCCTCGCCTGCGGCCGAGGCGCCGCCCGATTTCGACCGCATCGTCGCGCTGTCTCCGTGAGCCGGCTGTGTCACGAGAGCCCCACCGGTTGCGAGGACGGCGACGCCTCGAAGGTCGCGAGGTCCTCTTCGAGCTGCTGCTCCTCGGCGAACGACGCGTAGATCCCGCCCGCGCGGACGAGCTCGTCGTGCGTGCCGCGCTCGATGACCCGACCCTGCTCCAGCACGACGATCGCGTCGCACCGCCGCGCGGCCGCGACCCTGTGGGTGATCAGGATGACGGTCCGTCGCGCGGCCTGCCGCTCGATCGCCGCGAGGATGGCCTGCTCGGTCTTCGCGTCGACGGCGGAGAGCGGATCGTCGAGGACGAGGACGTTCGGCTCGCGCACGAGCGCGCGCGCGAGCGCGACGCGCTGGCGCTGTCCGCCGGACAGCTGCACGCCACGCTCCCCGACCACGGTATCGAAGCCGTCAGGGAGCGAGAGCACCTCGTTCAGCACCTCGGCCTCGTCGGCGGCCGCGCGGATCGTCTCGAAGGCGGCGGGCGAATCCGGATCGTCGAGGGAGTAGCCGATGTTGCGGGCCACGGTCGTCGAGAAGAGGAACGCATCCTGCTGCGCGTAGCCGATGCTCGCGCGCACGGTGTCGAGCGGCAGGTCGCAGATGTCGACGCCGTCCAGGAGCACAGAGCCGCGGGGCGTGGGCATGAGCCTGGCGAGCAGCGTGGCGATGGTGCTCTTGCCCGAGCCGGTGCGCCCGACGATGGCGAGCGAGCTGCCCGCTTCGACCTCGAAGCTCACGCCGTCGACCACCTTCCTCGCGCCGTGGGAGAACGTCAGGTCCTTGACGGAGATGGCGCCGTGGACGACCTCGGGGGAGGGCATCGGGCCGCTCACGACCTCAGGGATGGCCTCGAAGATCGCCTTGAGCCGGTCGTAGCCGGCACGACCGCGCTGGACGATGGCGGCGACGAAGCCGAGGGCGAGCATCGGCCAGGTGAGCCGCAAGAGCGCCAGCCAGAACGAGACGAAGTCTCCCCGGGTCATCTGCTGCTCCAGCACGAGCCGCCCGCCGTACCAGAAGACGATGAGCACGCCGACGGAGCTGATGGCCCCCATGAGCGGCGCCATGGAGCCGCGCAGCTTGGCGAGCGCGAGGCTCTTCTCGAGGTAGCCCTGGTTCGTGCTCGTGAACGCGGCCATCTCGGACGCCTCGAGCGCGAACGAGCGGACGACCCTGACCCCGGCGAGGCTCGCGAGGACACGGTCGCTCATGGCGCCGATCGCCTCTTGGTTGTCGCGGGTGCGGACGAAGAGCTTGGTCGAGAACGACCGGGTGACGAGCATCAGCGCGGGCATCGTCAGGAGCGCTGCGAGCGTGAGCCTCTTCGAGATGTGGAGCATCACGTACAGGGCGCTCGTGAACGCGAAGATCGAGCCCACGACGTTCAGCAGGCCGAAGCCGAGGAGGAGGCGGACCTGCGTCAGATCGTTCGTCGCCCGGCTCATGATGTCGCCGGTCGGCATCTTGCGGAAGAACGCCGGCCCGAGCTTGTGCAGGCGCGCGAGCAGGATCGCCCGGAGCTCGTACTCGACGTTGCGGCCCGCCGTGAAGATGGTGACCCGCGAGAACACGCGCATGATCGCGGCGCCCACGCTGACCGCGAGCATGAGGAGCGCCGCATGCGCGGCCTCGCTCGACTGCGCCTTCACGGCGGCGTCGACGGCGTCCTTGACCAGGAAATCTCGCCTGGCCATGAGGAACTGCTGCGCAGCGAGCAGCGCCGCGCCCGTCAGGTAGAGCGGAAGCTTGTGGCGGAACTGCGCGCCGAGACCGACGGGGTAGGTTGAGGGATCGCGCTTGACCATTGCGTGGGGGGGCCGCGCGGCGACGCTCAGCGCGCCTTGCGCGGCGTCGGCGCGAGCGGCTTGCGGTGCGACGTCGAGAGCGCGGGCCGATCTCTTCCATCGACCACGAGCTCGAGCTCGTCGAGCTCGAGCCTCGTCGAGAGCAGGCCGAGCAGGACGCGCGCGCCTCCGCGCCCATCGAGCTCGCTCACCACGCCGATCTTGTCGCCGAAGGGGCCTCGTCTCACGCGGACGCGGCTGCCCTTCTCCAGCACGCCGCCCTTGGCGGGATCGGGCGCGACCTTCGCGGCAGCTTCTGGCTCGCCGGACGGACCACGCTGCGCTCGCGGCGCGTGATCGGCCGAGGGCTTCTGCGGAGCCTCGGCCTTCGCCTGCGGCTCCGCGTCGCCGTGCGGCGCTCGCCGGGCCGGGGCGCTGCCCTCTCCGACCCGCTTCAGCGAGGGCCGCGGCTCTCCGCCGCGGCCAGCGCCGGCGCCGGCGTTGCTCGGCGACTTGAACAGCGTCGCCAGGGTCGGCCGGCGGGCGGGCAGGGCGGCCTCGACGCGCTCATCGCCGCGCGCTCGAGCCTGCTCCATCGAGCGCTCTCGCGCTCGGGCCTGCTCGGAGCGCCATCGCTCGTTCTCGGCCTCGATCTCGGCGTGGGCGCGCGCCCGCTCCTGCTCGATTCCCTCGAGCTTGCGGTCGAGCGCGATGCGGTCGTTCTCGCGCGACCACGCGACGAGCCGGTAGATCGGGGCGAGCGCGACGAGCGCGTCCTCGAGCTGCTCATCGAGGATGTCGGCGTGCTCGACCGCCGTCTCGCGCGGGATCGCCCAGCCGATCCAGAGCGGCACCTGGCCGTCGGCGGCGCGGCGGAGCATCTCGGCGATCGCGTCCGAGGTCGCCGCGCTGCAGGCCACGCGATCGCCGCCGGCGGCGCCGAACGAGAACTGCTCCGGGAGCGCGTGGAGCGCGCTCGTGAGCTCGGCGGAGAGCGGCGAGGCTGGCGCGCCCGTCGCCTCCTCGGTCGCCGAGAGGCGAGCCCGGAGGTTGTCGACGTCCACCTTCGCGTCCGGGTGGACCGCGAAGCACACCTGCACCTCGCTCTCCGAGATGCGCAGCGCGAGGAACGCGTGCCGCGTGAAGGGGCTCGGATCGTCGATCGCGTCGGAGATCGAGCGGCCGCGGTCGAGGAGGCGATCGAGCTCGTCGCGCGCCGCCTGGTCGCGCCAGAAGAAGACCCACTGGCAGTCGGCCCGGTGCTTGTTGCGGATCGACGGGTGCTCGTCCGAGCCATGGACATCGACCGAGATGCCGAGCTCGGCCAGCCGGGCGACGACGCCGCGCGCCCAGGCGAGCGCGCGCTGCTTCACCTCGAGGCGGGGGCGTGAGTAGGCCTTCGAGGTCGCTTTTTCGGCGGCGTACGCGTCGAAGTCACGAGCGGTGAGGTGCAGGGAGGGATGGCTCATTGCTTCGACTGGTTGCGATGCGCGGCGTGGGCGGATGCTGCTCGTGGTCCGTCACGGGAGAGCTGTGCTCCTCGTGAAAGTCGCGCGGATGGTATCGTGAGGAGCTTCGAAATCAAAGCTCCGCGCCGCGCGATCGATCCTGGCGTTGCGTGGAGGCGGCACGCTTGACCGCCCTGACAAGCATGTCACCGTAGGCACTCCCGTGCCCCATCAAGAGGGCGATCCCACCGATATCACGTAGAACCCCGCGTAAATCGCGCTTCTCCAGCGCAGCGGGGCAGCTCCCGGGCGCTCCAGTCATCCGAGTCACCCGAGCCCGTGAGCCTGCGAGGCCCGTCGGCCTGACGAAAGAGGAATCATGGAACAGCATCGAGACGAGCACATTGTCTGCGCGAGCTGCGGCACGTCGTTCCTATTCTCGGCTGCGGAAGCTGCCGTCTACGCCGAACGGAAGCTCGCGGCCCCGCCCAAGCGGTGCCGGACCTGCCGCCGTGCGCGCAAGGACAATCGAGGGGAGAGCGAGAGCGGATCGCCGGCTCGCGCTGCGGAGCGCCAGCGCCCTGGCCCGCCTCGGGGCGCCGGGGGGCATCGCGGCCTGGCGCGCGGCGACGGCCAGCCTCGGAAGCCCCGCTACACGGGCGACGTGAACGAGTACCGCAGCCCGATGCAGGACGCGTACTCGGGGCTGACGCCCGCATGGGCGGCGCAGAGCCACTACCCGAACCGCCCGCGCGGCGGCGCGCCCTTCCGAGATGACGGCAACTACCGCGCCCCCTCGTTCGCCGGTGAGCGCCGCGCTGCCGCGCCGAGCCGCGGTCCAGCGCAGCAGCCTCGCGCGCCGCGCACTCGTCCGACGTTCTCGATCACCTGCAAGTCGTGCGGCTCCGAGGGCGAGGTCCCGTTCAAGCCGGTCGAGGGCCGCGACGTGTTCTGTCAGGCGTGCTACCGCGCGCGCAAGCCTTCCTGAGAGACGCCTCCAGCGACGCGCAGCCATCGCGCTGCGGCACACCCCCGAGCGCCGGTCGCTGCTCGTGCGACCGGCGCAGCCGGCGCGGCCGCGAAGCGGACGCCGGGGTGCGGGGCGGGGCGGAGCCCCGAGGAAACCAAGCCAGGACTGCCCGCGCGAAGCCGCCGCGAAGCGGCGCCGGAGCCCCGCGATCTCTGGCCGGACTTCGGGCGGGCGGAACTAGAGGCTGATCTCGCAGGCGAGCTCGGAGGTGAAGCCGAGCTCGCCGAGCGTGATCGTGACCTTCACGCCGCCGCCGGACGCGCGGCGCGCTGTCTCCTCGACCATCCCCACGACCCACAGCCGGAGCGGCAGCGAAGCAGGATCGAAGTCGCCGATGTGGAGCGTGACCCGCCCGGTCGGGCCCGTCGCCACGCGCCACGAGCCGAACGTGAAGAGCCGCGACCAGATCGAGGTCCCGCGGCGCATGAGCGACGCGATGTCGGTCAGCGGGCGGGCGAACAGCGTGCGCACGAGGCTGTGCAGCTCGCCGCCCACGCCGAGCCTGCCGATGTCGCGCCAGCGCTCGAGATCGCGCAGGACCAGCGATGTCGCGAGCTCCATGTAGGCGTCGAGCGCCTCGAGCTCGTACCCGACGAGCGCGTTGATCGAGTCGTGCTTGAAGTCGTCGGCGTAGCGGAGCGGCATCTGCGAGACGACCTCGTCGCGCGCGCTCCTCCCGTACTCATCCACGATGGTGCGATCGACGCTCCGCAGGACGGGGCCGCGCACCTGGTACTGCCCGGCGAAGCGCGCCGGCAGCGGCCGGACCGGGGTGACGTTGGGCCGCCGCGTGTCGCGTGTCCGGTTCATCAAGGAGCCGAAGTCCGCGCTGCGGACGGTCGGCTCGGCCCGGTGCCCGAGGTCGGCGCTGCGCACCGTGGGCAGCGACTCGCCGCGCTGCGAGAGCATCGTGGGCTCCGAGCCGCGGCTTCGCAGCGCGTTCGAGAGCGTCATGCCGGGCGCGGGCTTCGCTGGCTCCGAGGACGACGGCCGCATCCCGGGCGGCGCCTCGGTGACGCGCCCCCCCGGCACGATCGACGGCGAGATGCGCATCGGCGGTGGGGGGTTCACGTCGAACCCCGGGCGCGATCGATCGCGCGAGGACGAGAGGCGATCGCGCTCGTTCTCCGGAGCGTTCCCCAGGCTCAGGGCCATCCGCCGCTGCACGTTGATCAGCCTGCCGAGCGCCGTCGTCCGTCTGGGCGGATCAGGCGCGACGCGCTCGAGCTCGCGGACGACGTCTCCGGCCGTCTGAAACCGCTTCGCGGGATCCTTTTGCAAGAGCCGCTGCACGATCGCCTCGAGCCGCGGGTCGACGGTCACGCCCGCCGAGGCGAGCGTGGGCACCTCGGCGTGCACGACGCGGAACGCGGTCGCCACGGCGGTCGGCGCGCGGAACGGGCGCGTGCCCGTGAGCACCTCGTAGAGCAGCACGCCCACCGAGAAGAGATCGCTCCGACCGTCGAGCGGCGACTCCCCCGTGGCCTGCTCGGGCGACAGATAGTCGGGCGTCCCGAACACGACGCCCGTGCGCGTCCGCGGCGAGGGACCATCGGAGTCGAGCACCTTGGCGATGCCGAAGTCGAGCAGGCGGACGACGGCCGAGCCGCGGCTCGGATCGAAGGCGATGAAGATGTTCTCGGGCTTGAGATCGCGGTGGATGATCCCCGCGCGGTGCGCGGCGTCGAGCGCCTCGAGCACCGGGATCGCGACGCCGACGGCGGCCTCCATGTCGAGGCGACCGAAGCGCGCGAGCGCCATGCCGAGCGACTCGCCGTCGAGGTGCTCCATCACGATGTACGGACCGAGCTCGCCGACGCCTGCGTCGATCACGTCGACGATGTTCGGGTGGCGGATCCGGTTGACCGCCTGCGCTTCCTGGAAGAAGCGGTGCGAGAGCTCCGAGTTGTCCGCCAGCTCTGGGTGGAGGAATTTGATCGCAACGGCGCGACCTGCGAGCACGTGCTCCGCCCGGAACACGTCGCCCATGCCGCCCCCGCCGATGCGCTCCGCGAGGCGGTACTTGTTGTCGACGAGGAGGCCGGGGGTCGGGGGTCGAAACGCCATCTGCTGCCGCTGGCGGGCGAGGGACCAACGTCATGGTCCCCGAGAACACGCGCCCCTGTAAAGGGTTGGGAGGCACGGCCCTCCCGAAAGACCGATCCTATTCCTTCAGT
Source organism: Sorangium sp. So ce128 (assembly GCF_051525245.1). Taxonomy (NCBI): domain Bacteria; kingdom Pseudomonadati; phylum Myxococcota; order Polyangiales; family Polyangiaceae; genus Sorangium; species Sorangium sp. So ce128. The sequence goes on from NZ_CP150313.1 coordinate 33,999, forward strand.
GCGCGCCGCGGCTAGGTTACCTGCGTCAGGTGTGGGGCGGATCGCAGTGCGAAGTGACTTGCGCGCGGCAAGATCACGTTTCGGGTGCATTCTTCCGCAGTTCGGCGATCTGCTGGGCGATCTCCGCGAACCCGCGGCCCATGGGAAGGGACGCCACGAACTGCGGCGGTACGGACAGCTTACCGAGGTGGGCGCGTACGTTGGCCACCCCGAAGGTCAGCACAAATGCGGCGAAGGCGACGCCGTCGTTGCCGCTGTCGCCGACGAACGCGTAGCGGTGCCGCGCCCGGGTGGGATCCTCACCGAACCGAGCGGAGAGCAGGCGCACAATCCCCGTTGCCTTGTCGGACGGCTCGCGCGTGAGGTGGAGGTGGACGCTCGATAGCAGCGTCCTCACCCCCCGCTCGCGCAGCTCGGCGCGCATCTTCTGCACGTCTTCCGGCGGGACATGCCGGTGCTCCCCGATGTCGATGGTAACGTCGGTCACTCTCTGGTCGTTGTCGTCCGCGAGCGCCGCCGCCGGAAAACGACGCACCATGTCATTGGCGAGCCCGATGAGCTCGGCTCGACGGGCTCGCCGCGCCTCGCGGTCCAGGTTGTCGAGCGTGACGACGCGGCGCGCGCCGGCGCGCGGGGCGTGCCCTCCTCGATGGCCGGCGACGTCGCTTTCCTCCTCGCGGACCAGCGCGACGGCTCCGTTTTCGACGATGGTCGCGTCGATCGGCCACTGCCGCTGGAGCACCTCGCCCCAGCCGGCGGGCCTGCCGGTGCAGGCGATCAGCGCGAGCCCCGTCTCGCGTAGACGGAAGAGCGCTGCGTACGCCGCCTCGGTGAGGGCGCCGTGATCCAGCACGGTGTCGTCGAGATCGAAGATCACCCCGGCGAGGGCGCGCGCGGCGTCGGGAGGCAGAAGGGAGAGCGGCTTCATCGGGCGATCGTCAGAGCGCGTCGATGCGTGCGATGAGGCTCTTCAGGTAGAGCCCCTCGGGGAAGGCGGCGGGGACGGGGTGATCCCCTCCCTGGAAGTGCCGGTCGAACACCGCGGCCTGCATGCGCGCGTCGCGCGCGCCGAGCGCGAGCACCCGGGTCAGATCGTCGAGGCTCACGGCGCTGGAGCAGGAGCAGAGCACGAGGACGCCGCCCGGGCGCGTGGCCCGGCACGCTCCGGCCGCGAGGCGCCGGTACGCCATGAGCGCGGCGTCCTTGGAGGCGCGCGTGCCTGCGAGCTTCGGAGGGTCGCAGATGACGAGATCGTAGCCCGCCTGCCTCGACGCGTTCTGCAGCGCCTTGCGGGCGTCGTCGCGCGTGAACTTGATCCGGTCGAGGAGCCCGTTCTCCCGCGCGCACTCCGCCCCGACCTCGATCGCCGTCGCGCTCTCGTCGATCGCGAGGACCTCGCTCGCCCCGCCGCGGGCCGCCGCCATGGCGAACGTGCCGACGAAGCAGAAGGCATCGAGCACGCGCCGGTTGTGGGCGAGCTGCTCGACGCGGGTCCGCAGCGTCCGCTGGTCCAGGTAGAACCCGGTCTTGTGGCCGAGCGCGAGCGGGATCGTGTAACGCAGCCCCCGCTCGACGAACCGGAGCTGATCGAGCGCGGGATCGCCGCGCACCACGCCCGCGTCCGCGGTGAACCCCTCGAGCTTCGCGAGGGATTCCGGGGTCCTGTCCACGATCGCGCGCGGCGAGAGCGCCGCCTGGAGGGCGTCGAAGATCACCCCTTCGCGGCGCTTGATCCCGATCGTCCCGAGCTGCACGACCACCACGTCGCCGAACAGATCGACGATGAGCCCGGGCAGGCCGTCCCCCTCCGCGTGGATCAGCCGGAAGGCGTCGGTCTCATGGCCAGGCGCCCGCGCGGGCAGGCCGATCTCGCGGCGGTGCGCGATGGCGCGCTCGATCCGGTGCCGGAACAGGGCCGCGTCGATCGGCCTGTCCTCGCGCGTGTACATGCGCACCGGGATGGCCGAGCGCGGGGTGTAGAGCCCGCGCCCGAGCACGCTGCCGTAGGGGTCGGTGACGACGACCTCGTCCCCGGCCACCGCGCCGCCCTCGATGCGCGCGATCGCCTGAGCGAACACCCAGGGATGCCCCGACCACACCGGCCGAACATGACCCTGCTTCAACGTAACCGTAGGCATGGTGGAATCCGATTGGTCTCGATGTTGGCAGGGCTCCCGACGGGGGCGACCGCGCCGTGACCTTTGCCGTGGGAGCTAGTACCCTGCGGAACGGCGCGCGTGTGAACCTTCCGCCACAGCGTGCCGTGGCGGCCGATGCACGCCGGCGTGCTGCGCGGCCATGGTGACGACGATCCCGCAAGATGGTCGATGGCATCCCGGTTGCTAACTTCCCTGCACCGAAGAGGAGTCGCCCGATGCGCCGTTGCTTGACCCATGCCCTTGTTGCGGTGGCGATGACCGCGCCGATGAGCGCGTTCGCGCAGGAGGACAGCAACTGTCCTCCCGGCGCGTGGTTCTGCGAGGAAGTGGAGCCGCCTCGCGATCCCGTCGCGGAACCGCCGCCCGTCGCTCCTGCCGAGGCCGCGCCTGCCGAGGCGCCGCCGCCCCCGCCCAGGGGGGCCCCCCGTCCAGCCCCGCCGGTCGTCGTCTACGAGACCTCGCCGTCGGGCCCGCCTCCTCAGGTGATCGTCGTGGCGCCTGGGGCGGCCCCTCCGCCGCGCGTGATCGTGCGCCGCGTGGCGCCCCCGGCGCCGCCTCCGGCGGTGAAGCGGCGCTGGCGGCGCCACTGGGGCATCAACCTCCGCATGGAGGGCGTCATGTTGGGGCGCGAGCACGGCGGAGCGGAGGACGCTGGCATGGGAGGCGTCGGGATCAGCCTGCGCTACCGGCCTGTCCCGGCGTTCGCGCTCGATGCAGGCGCCGACTTCCTCGCGGGCACGGACTACAACGGTGACCAGCGGACCGAGGTGCCGCTCTCCCTGACCGGGATGCTGTTCGTCAACCCGCGCAGCCGCACCCAGTTCTACTTCATGGGCGGCCTGAACATCGCGCACGCCGAGGTCGATCGCTCCTCGAGCGAGGCCGCGGCCGGCGGCACCGACTTCGCTCCGGACACGGAGTACGACTATTTCGGCGCGCACGGCGGCATCGGCCTCGAGTTCCGGCTTTCCCCCCGCATCGCCCTGAACGTCGATGCGCTCGGCTTCGTGCGCGGCCGTACGGACGATGGGCTCGTTCCCGAGTTCACGGATCCCGAGACCGGCCGGACGACCAACACGTCGGGCGGGGGGCTCTTCCGCGGCGGGCTCAGTATTTACTGGTGAGCGGCTCGTCATAGCCTCCCGTCCACCCTGACCGCGCGGTGTTCGCGTCCGTTCTGCTCTCGACCAGGCGGTCGCGGTCCGGACCGTCTCCACGCGGTATAACGCCGCCTCGTGCCCCAGGCCTCGATCATGCGCGCGCTCCGTGGCCGCGCCCCGCTGTTGCTCTCCCTCGCTGGCGGCGCGACGTTCGCCCTCACGGCGCCGCCGACGGATCTGGTCCCCGCCGTCATCGTTGGCCTCGCTCTGCTGGCGGCCGCCGTCCACGACGCCCCGACGATCTGGCGCGCCTTCGGGCGCGGCGCTGTCTGGGGAACGGCGGCGGGCGTCGTGGGCCTGCGCTTCGTGCCGGAGGTCATCCAGCGGTTCACGCCTCTCGGCTCGGCGGCCTCGTACCTCGCGCTGGTGCTGCTCGCGGCCGCCCAGTCGCTGGTCTGGGCGATCTGCGGCGGCATCACGAGCGCGCTCATCCGGCGGCTGCGCGCTCCCCTCGAGCTCGCCTTTGCGACCGGCGTGTTCGCCGCCGTGGCCATCCCGACCGTCTTCGGCTGGACTCCTGCGGGTCTCATGAGCCCCTGGCCGGCGCTCGTGCAGCTCGCCGACCTCATCGGCGAGCGGGGCGTCTCCGTGCTGTTCGCCGTCGGGGCGGCCTTGCTCGCCCGCGCTGGCCTGGCTGCCTCGGGGAGGGCGCCGGGCGGGCGGCCGCTCGCGCGCGCGCCCGCGCAGGAACCGCGGCCCACCCGCCTTCGGTTGTCCCGCCCGATCCTCTACCCGGCGCTCTCGAGCGTCGCGCTGTTCGGGCTGCTCGCGGCTCACGGCGCGCTGCGGATGGCCGCGGTGGAGCGCGCCAGCGCCGGCCTGCCAACAGCGCGCGTCGCGCTCGTCAACCAGGCGGTCGGGCCTCACGAGCGCTGGCAGGCGAAGAACCACCCGCGGATCCTGCGAACCCTGCACGATCTCACCCGGGAGGCCGAGGCCGGCGGCGCAGAGCTCACCCTCTGGCCCGAGGCGGCGTACCCTTACCCTCTCTCGCACAGCGCCCGGCAGGCGCCGCGCGGCGGTCGAGCGATCCTGGGGCCCGGCATCCGTGGCCCGATCCTCGCGGGGCTCATCACCCAGGCGCCGCCCGTGAAGGCCGCCGACGGCGTCGAGGAACGGAACAGCTACAACTCCGCGACCCTTGTGCTCCCCGATGGAAGCATGCAGCCGACGCAGGACAAGCTGCAGCTGCTGTGGTTCGGCGAGACGGTCCCGGGCGGCACTTACCTGCCCTGGCTGCGGCGCATCTTCCAGAAGAGCGGTGGGCTCGTCCCGGGCGCGGAGCCGCGCGCCCTCAGTTTGCCCCGAGAGCACGGGCCGGCGCTCCGGATCGGGGTGCTCAACTGTTACGAGGACACGCTCACCGGGGTGGGGCGGCGGATCACCGGGGCGCTCGCCCCGAACCTCCTCGTCAACATCACGAACGACGCCTGGTTCACCGGGAGCGCCGAGCCCGAGCTGCATGCGAGGCTCGCGGTCATGCGCGCCATCGAGCTGCGCCGTGATCTCGTGCGGGCGGTGAACCTCGGCGTCGTGTCATGGATCGACGCCCGGGGCGTGGTGCGCAGCCGCGATGAGAGCGCTGCGCCGGGGGTGACCTTCGCGACCCCCTCGGTCAGGGACACGCCGCTGACGCTCTACACTCGTCTGGGCGACGCCCCGATGGCGTTGCTGCTCGCCTTCGCGAGCGTCGCTTGCGCGCTCCGGGCGCGACGCTCCACAGCGAAGGCCCCGCGGCAAGCCCGGGGCGTCAGCTCGGGGGCGCGACCGCCTGCGGGGCCCCCGGAGCTCGCGCCGCCCGATGCGGCGACGCAAGCTGCGGCCACGGACGCGCCGCTCAGACGTCCTTGAGCGCCTTGACGGGCGCCGCGCGGAGCTTGCGGCTCGCCGGCTTGCCCTTGATGGTCATCGGCTGCTTCGTGAACGGATTGATGCCTTCCCGGTCCTGCGTGGCCGGGATCTCCTTCGCCTTGATCTTCACGAGGCCCGGAACCGTGACCTCGCCCGGCCCTTCCGGACCGAGCTCCTTCTTCACCAGCTCGCCGAGCGCATCGAGCACGCTGGCCACGGACTTCTTGTCGAGGTGGGTGGCCTCAGCAAGACCGACGATCATCTGGGCCTTGGTCAGCTTGTTCGAACCGGGCATGTCTCCTCCAAGTCGAAAGGGGGCGTCCGTTTAACAAGCGAGGTTTCGCCTCGCAAGCGATAAGTCATCGCGCCCCCGTCTTCTTTTGCCTCGCAGTGCTGCGACGCGGATCGATTACAGTGATGCTGTTGCTTCGTGACGCTGCCGCGACCTCGAGCTCCCGGGTCAAATCCGTCATTTCCCGTTCTTCTGCGTCGGTCTTGTGGTCGTAGCCGAGCAGGTGGAGCAGGCCGTGCCCGAGCAGCATCGTGATCTCGTCGAGCAGCGGGCGATCGCGCTCGGCGGCCTGCCGCGCGGCCGTGTCGATCGAGACGATCACGTCGCCGAGAAGACCGCGCCATGCCGACGGATCCACGGGACCTCGCCGGCCGCGCCTGCGCGAGTCGGCCCCGTTCTGGTCCAGCATCGGGAAGGCGAGGACGTCGGTCGGCTTGTCCTTGCGCCGGTAGCTGCGGTTGAGCTCGTGGATGGCTTCATCGTTCACCAGGGCGACGGAGAGCTCCACGCCCTGCAACGCGAGGTGGGAGAGCATCTTGCTCGCCCGCCGGCGCACGACCGCCGTCGACACCCCCTTGAAGGGCCCTCCCTGCGTCGTGACGGACACGACCGCGGGGGCCGCCGGGCGGCTCCCGCGGCGCGTCGTCCCCGAGCTCTCCTTGCGCTTCTCGGCCACGGGATCGCTATACCAGCTCGGGGATCTTCTTCGCATCTGCCAAGAACTGCGCGAGCCCGACGTCGGTGAGCGGGTGCTTGGTCAGCTGCTTGATGACCTTGAGCGGCATCGTCACGGCGTGCGAGCCGATCATGGCGGCCTGCACGAAGTGGACGGGGTGCCGTACGCTCGCGGTGAGCACCTGCGTCGAGAACCCGTAGTTCCTGAAGATGGTCACGACCTGCAGGACGAGATCCATCCCGTCCCCCGCGGCGTCGTCGACGCGCCCGACGAACGGCGACACGTACGTGGCCCCAGCCTTGGCCGCGAGCAGCGCCTGGGCGGCCGAGAAGCAGAGGGTCACGTTCGTCTTGATGCCCTCGGAAGCGAAGATCCGGGCGGCCTTGAGCCCCTCGTCGATGAGCGGCACCTTGACCACCACGTTCCGGTGAATCTTCGCGAGCTCGCGACCCTCGCGGAGGATCGCGTCCTTCTCGACCGCCACCACCTCGGCCGAGATGGGGCCGTCGACCACCTCGCAGATCTCGGCGATCGCCCGCTTCGTCGGCTTGCCGGCCTTGGCGAGGAGCGACGGGTTGGTCGTGACGCCGTCGATGGCCCCCATCGACTGCGCTTCCTTGATTTCCGCGATATCCCCTGAATCGATGAACACCTTCATGATGCTGCCTCCGGGAACCGATGGATCGGCCCTTCGGCGGTGTTCATGCTGGGGTCAGATGCCGAGGAGCAAGGGCCTGACAGGGGCCCTCGCTGCCTCGTTCTGGCTGTCAGGCGGAGCGGGCAGGGGGCGCCGGCTCAGGCCGTCGCCTCGTCCTCACCGCCATGGCACTTGTTGAACGGCTTGCCGCTGCCGCAGGGGCACTCCTGCTCCTGCATGACGGCAGGCTGCGGGAGCGCCGGGGCGGGGTTCGCGCCGATCGGGAGGGACTCGTCGTGCTGCGCGACCGCGTCGAGCAGCGCCGCTGCGTGCCGCTCGCGATCCGCAGCCTCGATCTGCGCCTCTTCCTGCTCGGCGCGCCTGACGTTCACGCTGAAGAGCTTCGTGACCACGTTCGAGGAGACGCGGGCCACCATGTTGACGAACATGTTGTAGCCCTCCTTCTTGTACTCCTGCTTCGGGTCCTTTTGACCGTAGCCGCGCAGGCCGATGCCGTCGCGGAGGTGGTCCATGTCGGTAAGGTGGTCGACCCAGGCCTTGTCGAGCTCCTCCAGGTAGAGGTGGCGGAAGATGCGCAGCGACAGCTCGACGCCGATCTCCTCCTCGCGCTTCTCGTACGCCTTCTCGGCGCGCTCGTAGAGCTCCCGCGCCAGCGTCTCCTGGTCGCCGATGTGCGCGATGTCGTCCGGCAGCTCGACGCCGAAGTGCTCGCGGAAGCCCTGGAAGATGCCGCCCCAGTCCCAGTCCTCCGGCGGCTTGCGGGCCGGGCAAGACTCCTCGACCATCGCGCCGATGATCCGGTCCATCAGATCGAGCAGCCGCTCGCGCTGCTCGGTGAGCGCCAGGGGCATGAGCTCGGAGCACTCGTCGTAGATCTCGAGGACCTTGTCGGCGCGCGTCTCGAGCTCGATCTTCACGCCCCAGCGCGTGTAGATCTCGCGCTGCATGTTCTCGAGCTCGACGAACCGCTCCGTCGTCTCGAAGTCCTTTCGCACGATCTCGCGCCGGTTGCCGTCCGCGTCGAGCGGCATCACCGGGTCGTTCGCGAACATGCCGAGCAGGTAGCCGACGTCCGGACGGACCAGCTCCACGATGGACGGGATCGGCTTGATCGTCCGCTTCTCGCCCGTCGGCTTCCCCTCCTCGTCGAGGATCTCGGGAGAGTAACGGCCGACGAGCAGCGACTGGCGCATGTCGTAGATCGTCTTGCGCTGCGCGCTCATCACGTCGTCGTACTCGAGCAGGTTCTTGCGGATGTCGAAGTTGCGCTCCTCGACCTTCTTCTGCGCGTTCTCGACGCTCTTCGTCACCCACGGGTGCTCGATGGGCTCGTCGTCGGGCATGCCCATCCGCTCCATCAGGTTCTTCACCCGATCCCCGGCGAAGATGCGCATGAGGTCGTCCTCGAGGGACAGGTAGAACTTCGACGTCCCGGGGTCGCCCTGGCGGCCGGCGCGGCCGCGCAGCTGGTTGTCGATGCGGCGCGACTCGTGCCGCTCGGTGCCCAGGATGTACAGCCCGCCGATCTCGCGGATCTCGTTGCCCTCCGCGGTGCACTCCTTCTTGAGCTCCTCGACCAGGGCCTCGAACGCGTCGGGCTCCGCCTCGGGCTGGCGGTTCTGCTCCTTGAACTTGAGCTTGGCGAGCATCTCCGCGTTGCCGCCCAGGATGATGTCCGTCCCGCGACCCGCCATGTTCGTCGAGACCGTGATGGCCCCTTTGCGGCCCGCCTGCGCGACCACGTAGGCCTCGTTCTCGTGGTGCTTCGCGTTCAGCACGTTGTGCTTCACGCCCCGCTTCGTCAGGATCCGGCTGATCGCGGTGCTCTTCTCGACGCTCGTCGTGCCCACCAGGATCGGCTGGCCGAGCTCGTGCTTCTCGAGGATCTCGTTGATGACCGCGGTGAACTTCTCCTTCTCGGTCTTGTAGACGAGATCCTCGTAATCGACGCGGACCACCGGCTTGTTCGTGGGGATGATGACGCAGTCGAGCTTGTACGTGCTGTGGAACTCCGCCGCTTCCGTGTCCGCGGTGCCGGTCATCCCGGAGAGCTTCTTGTACAGCCGGAAGAGGTTCTGGAAGGTGATCGTCGCCATCGTCCGGCTCTCCTCCTGGATCCGGACGTTCTCCTTCGCCTCGACGGCCTGATGCAGGCCGTCCGACCACCGGCGTCCCGCGAGGACGCGGCCGGTGAACTCATCGATGATGAGCACCTTGCCGTCGCGTACCATGTAGTTGACATCGCGCTTGTAGAGCGTGTGCGCGCGCAAGCACTGGTTCAGGATGTGAAGCGTCTCGAGGTTCACCGGGTCATAGAGGTTCGTGCCCTTGAGCACCTGGAGCGAGGCGAGCAGCCGCTCTGCCGTCTCCACGCCCTCGTCGGTCAGCGTCACCGAGTGCGCCTTCTCATCGACGGCGTAATGCTCCTCGTTCCGGAGCTGGGGGATCACCTCGTTGATCGTGCGGTATTTGTCGCTCGAACGCTCTCCCTGCCCGCTGATGATGAGCGGAGTCCGCGCCTCGTCGATGAGGATGGAGTCGACCTCGTCGACGATCGCATAGTGCAGCGGGCGCTGCGCGTACTCGAGCGCCGAGAACTTCATGTTGTCGCGCAGGTAGTCGAAGCCGAACTCGTTGTTCTGGCCGTACGTGATGTCGCAGCGGTACGCGTGGCGCTTCTCGGCGTCGCCCTGCTGGTTGACGACCACGCCCGTCGACAGGCCGAGGAAGCCGTAAAGCTTGCCCATCCACTCGGCGTCGCGCCGCGCCAGGTAATCGTTCACCGTGACGACGTGGACGCCCTTGCCCTCGAGGGCGTTCAGATAGCAAGGGAGCGTCGCGACCAGGGTCTTGCCCTCGCCGGTGCGCATCTCGGCGATGCAGCCGTTGTGGAGCACCATGCCGCCGATGAGCTGCACGTCGTAATGGCGCATCTTGAGGGCGCGCTTCGACGCCTCGCGGCAGACCGCGAACGCCGGGACCAGGATGTCGTCCAGCGTCGCCCCGTTGGCGAGCTTCTCCTTGAACTCCGCCGTCTTTGCTCGGAGCTGGGCGTCCGAGAGCTTCTGCAGCTCCGGCTCCATCCTGCCGATAGCCTCGACCCGGGGTCGCAGGCGGCGGATGGCACGCTCGTGCGAGGTGCCGAAAATCTTCTTCATCGCCCAAGTGAACATCTTTACGTGCCTTGGCTCCGCGGCGGTCAGGTGGGAGGAGAGGGTCCGGCCGAGGAACGCGAACGTAGTCGCGCCGCGGGCGTCGCGCAATTCCAGGACCGCGCGCGCGGTCGACGACGCCGCCGAAGCGATCCGCCCGAGGCTCCGCAGCCCACGCTCCCGTCACGCGCTCGTCGTCGGAGCCGCGCGCGGGTCGAACGCTCGCCACCGCGCCGCGCGCCCAGCGGACCACGACCGTCCCGGGCCATCGCGGGAGGCGCCCCGGGGCGGCGCGTCACGGCGCGAGGTGGTCGAGTCCTCCAGGCGTCAAGCCGTGGTGCACGAGGGGGGACTCGAACCCCCAAGCCTCCCGGCGCCGGAACCTAAAACCGGTGCGTATACCAATTCCGCCACTCGTGCGCGCGGACGCTTGTGGCACCCTACGCCAGCCTCATCAAGCGGGAAAATCAGTTTGCTGCGTTGCGCCGAACGCGTCAGGGCGGGGTAGCGCGAGCGGTCTGGACATGTGACCCGCGGTACGTCGAGCCTGGAGCAACCGGCGGATCGGCGGACCGCGCCGCCCTGGCGGGGCCGCAAACCTGGGCTGGCCCGTGCGCACGAACCGCCCACCGACGGTCAGCGACGCGGTGGGCAGGCCGACAGGGTGGGGGGGCGCTCTTCGTCGGGGCGGAGAGGCGCCGCGGAGGGAGCGCGAAATGGGCACAGCGACGGCCCCGGGGTCGGCGGGGCAGCCTCACCGGCAGCGACGCTCGAACAAGCGCGTTGCCGCCGAGAACAGGGGAAACGAGGCCCAGGCGGCGGCGGCGCCTCGCCTTCGGCACGTGCGTTGCGAAGGGGGGACCGTCCGCGGACGCGGATGCTGCCGCTGAACGACGGAGGGGGCGCGCTCGTCGCCGTCCTCGTCGATGCGGCGCAATTCGACTGCAAGCCGCAGGGATACCCGATGACGTACCAACCGAACGTTCTCCTCCTCGATCAGGACCATGTCCTCCGGAGGGCTACGGCGCTCCTCCTCTGCAACCGCGGCGCGCTCGTCAGCCCGGCCGCGACCTTGGAGGAAGCGATCTCCCTCTCCCGCGAGCGCGTCTACGACGTCGCGCTGATCGATCTCGCCCCCGGAACGAAAGGCGCCCGGGAGATCCTGGGCCGCCTGCGGCGCGAGGGCACGATGCCCCGGCGGGTGATCTTCTGTGCCGACGAGCCGGTCTCGTGCGACGGCACGGACGACGTCAGCGAGGTCCTGCTCAAGCCGTACGCCTTCGGTCGGCTGCTCAGCACGATCTTCGTCGACGTCAGCCCCCGGCCATCCGCGCAGTCCGGGATCTTTCCTCGCCTCCGTCTGGTCCAGGGCGAACGCGCCGACCTGGAGGGGAGCCGTCCGAGCGCGCCTGGCGCTGCGGCGGGCGTGGAAGGCGTGGAAGGCCACCCCGCCGAGCGGCGCACCTTCATCGAGCCGAACGGCGCCGCGGTGTACCGGCTCCAGCGCAGGCCGCGCAGCGGCCCCTCCGGGCGGACGCTCAGGCCGTCGCGGCGAGCGCCTCGAGGTGCTCGCCATCCCGGATGACGATCCGCCGCCGGTCGAACGCGATCAGGCCGGCGCGCTTCAGCTTGCCGAGCAGCAGGGTGACCGTCTCGCGGGTGGACCCGATCAGCAGCGCGATGTCCGCGTGCGTGAACGGGGCCGACACCAGCTGGCCAGCGGTGTGGGGCTGCCCCCATCGCCGCGCAGCGGCGCGGAGGAAATCGATCAGGCGCGCTTCGACCGTGCAGAGGAGCAGGGAGCCGAGGCGCGCCTCGGTCTCGAGCTGGCGCGCCACGAGCGCCGCCGCGAGCGCGCCGCGGAGCGCTGCGTCGGAGGCGAGCTGCCGCTCGAGACCGGCGAGCGGCACCACGAGCGCGTCCCCCTCGTCGAGCACCGTCGCGCTCTCGGAGGAGACCGTCGCGCCCGCGAGCGCGCCCTCGCCGACGAGGTCGCCAGGCCCGCGGTGCCCGAGCGGAACCACCCGACCGTCGGCGACGCGCTCGACCTTCACGCGACCCGCCCCGATCAGGAACAGGTGCCTCGGCGGCGCGCCCTGCTGGCAAACGCACTGCCTGCGCGCGAGCCGCTCGACCCTGCCGAGCTCGAACAGCACCCGCCGGCTCGGTGAGGCCAGCGAGGCGAGGGGCGAGCGAGACAGGATCCGCTCCTTCTCGACATCCTGCGAAGCCCCGCCGCGCACGCCCTCCACCTCCACCCCGTGCCCGTGCGTAGGTCCGCGCACCTTCGGCTTTCCCATCGCGCCTTCGCCCAACCTTTCGGGATTTCAAGCCTCCCGATCGGCGGCCGATAGTGCAACGATCGGCGGATGGGGGCCAATCCGAACTGGCTGCGAGCAGAGCTCCGCGCGGGGCGAAAAATCTACCGCGGCGAAGGCTGAAACCATGTTCAGCGGTGTAGGATGCAAGCCCTGCGCTATTTTTTGGTGCAGACGTGAAAGCAAGACCCGGGCCGCTGCCCCGTTCGATGCTACGTTGGGGGTGAGGCCACCAATGAGACACTCGATGGCACGAACCTCGCGCAATGCCCCGGCCCCCGTTCGGCGGGTGGCGCTGGCGGCGAACTGAGAGAAGGAGCTCCTCATGGGCATGGAGATGAAGCTCCAGTTCAAGCTGTCGCAGCAGCTTGTGATGACCCCGCAGCTGGTGCAGGCCATCCGGCTGCTGCAGCTCTCACGGCTCGAGCTGGTCGACGAGATCAGGAAGGAGCTGGACGGCAACCCTGTCCTCGCGGACGACATGACCGACCCGAAGGCGCGGGACGGCGACAAGGGGGATCAGCGGGGGAGGAACGCTGACCTGCCGACGGAGCAGCGGCTCGAGAACGGCGAGCGGTTCGACCGAGACACCGACATCGCGGCGCGCGAGACGGAGAAGCGGGTCAAGGAGGTGGACTGGGAGCAGTTCCTGGAAAACAGGCAGCTCCAGCAGGCCATGCCCGCGCACCGGGGCGGCTTCGAAGAGCTGCCGCCGATCGACCAGAACCTGACCAAGCCGTCGAACCTGCGCGACCACCTGCTCTGGCAGCTCCAGATGAGCGATTTCGTCGAGAACGAGCGGCAGTTCGCGCTGCTCGTCATCGGCAACCTCGACGAGAAGGGCTACCTCGACCTCAAGGGGGGCGAACGTCCGGACGGCACGAAGGGGCCCGACATCAGCCTCGTGGACCTGGCGCGGGAGGCGGAGCTCCACCCCGAGGACGCCGAGGAGGTGCTGTCGATGATCCAGCGCTTCGATCCGGTCGGGGTCGCGGCCCGCGACCTGTCGGAGTGCCTGCGGGTGCAGGCGGAGGTGCTCGGCTTCGACGACATCGAGATGGCCATCATCAAGGACCACCTCCACAACGTGGAGCGGCGCAACTTCCCCGCGATCGCGAAGGCGCTGAAGATCCCGCTGGAGGACGTCTACGACGCGGTCCAGGAGATCCAGAAGCTGGAGAGCGTGCCGGCGCGCAACTTCGCCGAGGTCGACGAGAAGACCATCGCCATCACCCCGGACGTGTACGTCATCAAGGACGGCACCCAGTTCGTCGTCACCGACAACGACAAGGGGCTCCAGCGGCTCTACATCAACGAGAACCTCGCCCAGCGGATGCTCAGGGACCCGAAGGCGAAGGAGTTCATCAGCGAGAAGCTCCGGAGCGCGCAGTGGCTGATCCGGGCCATCGAGCAGCGGCGGCGCACGATCATCAAGGTGACCGAGTGCATCGTCGAGAAGCAGCGCGAGTTCCTGGAGCGCGGCGTGGGCTACCTGAAGCCCATGATCCTCAGGGACGTCGCCGAGTCGGTGGGCATGCACGAGTCGACCATCTCCCGCGTGACGTCGAACAAGTACGTGCACACGCCCCAGGGGCTCTTCGAGCTGAAGTATTTCTTCAACTCATCGATCCACAGGGTCGCCGACGAAGACATCGCCTCGGAGAGCGTCAAGCAGGCGATCAAGAAGATCATCGCGGCCGAGGACAAGTCGAATCCCTACAGCGACCAGGCGATCGTCAAGATCCTCGAGGAGACGGACGGCATCAAGATCGCCCGCCGCACCGTGGCCAAGTACCGCGAGATGCTCGGCATCCTGAGCTCGTCGAAGCGCAAGAAGATGTTCTGAGCCGCGGCGGCCGTCCGCGGTCGCCCGCCCCTCTGCCACGCCGATCCCCACGGCCCCGAGCCATGCCCGCCGAACCGATCACGGCCGCCCAGATCTTCGAGCGCTTCTTCGCGCCGCTGTACCCACCCGACGCGCTCGCCGACCTGGCAGGCGTGCGCTCCACGGACGCGAACCCGGCAGGAAACCCGTCGATCCTGGCCCAGATCGACCACGCAGCGGAGGTGTTCGCCCGCCTCGCGCCCGCGGCGTTCGGCGCGCCCGATCTCGGGCTCGACTTCTCCGATGCGTCGGTCCACCGGCTGGGCGCGGCGCTGACGCGCGAGCGACGCGACGCCTGGCTCGCGCCGGCAGGCGGATCGAGCGGCGCGCGCGGCGCGAGCGACGCGTCGTCGGCGAGCGCGGGCGGAGAGCCTCCCATGCTCGTCACCCTCGTGACGCACGGGGCGCTCTACGTCGGGGCGTGCGTCGTCAAGAATCACGGCGGAAAATGGCAGGTCCGGAGGCCGCTGTGGGAGTCGCTGGTCCGGCTCGAGTCGAGCGCAGGGACAGGCGATCTCGCGATCTTCCAGTGGTGGCTCAAGGCGCTCAGCGACGAGGAGATCGGCCGTGGCAGGCTCGTGGATCGCTACCGCACCCACGTGGAGGTGCCGACGTTCGACGCGGAGCGGCTGCCGATCCTCGCCGCGGGCGACCGGCGGATCCCGAAGCTCGCGAAGGTCCGTTACGACACGCTCTACAAGCACCTCCGCGCGCACCTGCCGGAGCTCAGGTCCGTGGGCGACGATTTCCCGTCCCCGGAGCGCTTCGAGGAGCTGGGCTTCAAGAGCATGGAGTTCGCGCTGCTCGGCGGCGGGCGGATGCTCCTCATGCACGGGGCGACCGCGGACGGGGTGCACCTGCTCTGGCTCGACGCGAACGGCTTCGTGAAGTCGCTTTACTACCCGGCGGACAGCTTCCCCGCCCACGTGGTCCAGATCGAGGGCCAGAAGATCCGGGTGATCGTGCCCGTCCGCGGCGAGAGCCAGGTGCACGAGATGCTCTGGTGGGGGGCGTAGCCGGCTCGCGCACAGAGCGCGCCGGCGGTAGGCTCGGCCCCGTGCTCTCGCCCGACGTCCGCTTCGAGGGGTTCACCGCGACCGACTGGGTTCGCGTGCTGTCGTTGTTCCGGCCCAGGCGCACGGGCATCGAGGAGCGCGAGGTCGGCCGTGCGCGCGGAGGCGTCGTCGCGGTCCACGCGGGCGGCAGGCTCAGGAAGCTCGTGCACACGGACGCGGGCCGGCTCCGGATCGACGACGCGCAGCGCGCCCTCCCGCTCTCCGCGGAGGAGCTCGCCGCGAGCCACCACGCGAGCTGGGCCGCCGTGCTCGAGGCGGGCGTCCTCGAGGCCATCGTGGAGCGGTTCGGGGCGCGGGTGCGGCGCGGCGACGATCTCATCGGCCAGTCGCTCCTGCTGCTGCAGCTCGCCCGCGAGGAGCTCCTCGCGGGCAGGATCGATCTCTGGCCGGCGAAGCTGCGCGGCGTGCCGATGCCCTCGGCGGGCGTCGTGCGCGGCACGCTGGAGTCGCTCGCCGGGGTCGGCAAGACGGTGGTGATCGGCCTGTTCGAAGGCGGGGAGCTCTGGACGAGCGTCGCGCTCCGCCGCGACGCCCGCGGGATCAACCTGATCCTCGGGCCGGACGAGGTGCGCGAGGACATGGGGCTGCTCGCGGGCGACTGGCGCCGCGATTACCGGCACCTCTCGCGCGCCATCGAGGAGCGGGCAGGGGAGCTGTCGCTCGGCTGCTTCGCGGAGGCGGAGACCATCCGGCAGCTCGAGGTCGACCCGAGCCCGGGCGCCTGGGCCAGGGCGGTGGCGGTGCGCGACGTGATCCTCGCGCCGGTGCCGGCCGCCCTCGCCATCCCGCTCGGGATCGACGCGGGGCGCGCGGCGCTCAGCGCGCTCCGCGCGCTCGTGGAGCGGATCGACCCGATGGGGATCGTGGCGCCAGCGGTGCGGGCGGTGCTCGAGCGGGCCGGCACCGACAGCGACATGGCCGCGATGCTGCCGTTCCACCCGCTGGAGCTCCTCCGCAAGCTGATCAGCCGGGATCGCTGAGCCGGCGCGGCCCCGCCGCAGCGCGGCCGGCGCCTCCAGCGCGGCCGCGCTGCCTGGCTCAGGGGTGCGCGGTGCTCGAGTCGCCGCCCTGGACGGCGGGCGCGAGCTGGAAGCGGCGCTCCTCGCAGGCATACGCCGTCGGGGTCAGCTCGATGACGGTGTGCAGCGGGATCGGCAGCGTCGGACACGAGGGCGCGGGGCGATCGACGAGGTAGGCGTAGAGCGCGCGCAGCACCGCCTGGTGGCCGATCACGAGCACGGGCGAGCGCTGGCGCTCGAGCTGGATGATCAGCGGGTCGAGGCGCTGGATGACGTCCTCGTACGACTCGCCGCGCGGGTAGCGGTAGCGGAACTTGTCGGCCGCGCGCGCGTGGAAGACCTCGGGCATCTGCTGGCGGATCTCCTCGTACGTCATGCCCTCGCAGACGCCCGCGTCGATCTCGTCGAGGGCGCGCCAGGCGACGTGGTTCTGCGTCATCGGGCGCGCGGTCTGGATGGTGCGGCGCAGCGTGCTCGTCCAGACGTTGACGTGCTCGTCGCCGGCGCGCTCGCGGATGAACGCGGAGAGGTTCTTCGCGTACTCGTCGCCGCGCGCGCTGAGATCCGAGTCGCCGCCGAGCAGCCCCTTCTCGTTGAACACGCTCTCCCCGTGGCGGGTCAGCCAGATCGGGTGCGGCGTGAGGTGCATGTTCATCAAGAGCGGGACGAGGCGCGCCGGCAGGTAGCCGTGGATGCGGTTCAGCACGACCTGGCGGCCGACGTCGATGATCTTGATGTAGCTCCGCTCCGGCTCGCCGAGCGGCTCGTACGCGCGGGCGTAGTGCGCGATGCGCGCGCGGAAGTCGCGCAGCGCCGCCTCCGGGTCGACGCCCTGGTAGTCCGGCGAGCGGAGCTTCGTCTCGCGGACGTTGGTCTCGATGATCGACTCGTCGTTGCAGATCGACTCGATGAAGACGACCGGGAAGCCGTGCGCCTGGCAGCGCTCTGTGACGAGGTTCCGGCGAGCGCGCGTGCTGTTCGTGGCGTCGTAGATCGCCACCTCGCCGCCGGAGCTGAGCCAGCCGATGAGGTCGTCGAGGGCGGTCATCGCCATGCCGAGGAGCGCCTGGCGTCCCTCGGTGTTGTTGGGGTCGAAGAACTGGTGCGGCTGCGCGGTGCCGAGGTGCGCGCGGCGGTAGTTGCCCACGTTGAAGAGCCGCGTGGGGTGGCCGAGCCACGACAGGTACCGCGCGATCTTGCGGGCGATGGACGTCTTCCCGCGGGCGGGCAGGCCCACCATGGCGAGCACGATCGGCGAGGAGTCGCGCGCGAGCGAGACCATGGGAGCGTTCTAGCCGATGACGGTACGGCCGGCGACGATGACGGAGAGCAGGCGGCCGCTGCGGTGTCCGTCGCGCCGGTACGAGAAGAAGCGGGCGGGGTCACACGCGGTGCAGCCAGGGACGTCCTCGACCGAGGTTGCGTCCAGGCCGACCTCGGTGAGCTGGGCCTTGAGGATGCGGCGGACGTCGACGTGCGGGCGCGCGCCGGGGGCCCCGCGGACGACGGCGGCGGCGCCCGCGCTGGAGCACGCGGCGAGATCGGCGGCGACGTCATCGCCGACCTCGAAGCAGCAGGCCTCGATGTGCGGGCCGATGGCCGCGACGAGATCCGCGCCGGGGCCAGCGAGCGAGCGGAGCGCGCGGGCCGCCTCGACCACGACCCGGCGGACGGTCCCACGCCAGCCGCTGTGGACCGCGGCGACGGCGCCGGTCCGGCGATCGGCGAGGAGGATCGGGGCGCAGTCGGCGCTGCGGACACCGCAGCCGACGCCGGGTACCCGCGAGAGGGTCACGTCCCCCACCTCGCGGACGACGTCGTCGCGATCCTCCTCACCGGTGAGGACCCGCGCCTCGACGCCGTGGACCTGGCTGAGGAAATAGAGCCGCGCGGCCGGGATGCCGAGGCGCCGCGCGGCGCGCTCCAGGTTCTCCCGGACGGCGGCGGGGTCGTCGCCGAGGGCGATGGCGAAGCTCAGGGTGTCCCACGGGGGGGCGCTGACGCCGCCGCGCCGCGTGAAGAAGGCGTGCGAGAAGCCGGCGGCGGCGAGGAGCGGGCTCTCGAGCGCCTCGGCGGCCCCGGGGTCGTCGGTTTTTACGGTCATTTTGGCTCCACGGCGGGATCCGCTGCGTCGGCTGCTTCGGTCATAGACGATACGGGTGGGTTGCGTGGTATTTTCCGGCTCCACGCATGGCTGCCGGTCCGGACCCGAACATCGGTCGAGATCTGCTCGGAGGGCAGTTCCAGATCCTTCAGAAGATCGGCTCCGGCGGCATGGGGTCGGTCTACAAGGCCGCACAGCCGGCGATGAACCGGATGGTGGCGGTGAAGATCCTCCACCCCAAGCTCGCGAACCGGAAGGATCTCGTGTCCCGCTTCCGCCGCGAGGCGCGGGCGATGAGCCACCTCACGCACCCGAACACGGTCAAGGTGCTGCTCTACGGCGAGCTCGAGGACGGCTCGCTGTACATCGTGATGGAGTACCTGGAGGGCAAGAACCTGAACCAGGTGGTCCGCAAGGAAGGGCCGCTGCCCGTCGAGCGCGCGATCCCGGTCCTCATCCAGGTCTGCGGCGCGCTGCAGGAGGCGCACATCCAGGGGATCGTGCACCGCGATCTCAAGCCCGAGAACATCTTCCTGTCGACCAACGGCGGGCTGAAGGACTACCCGAAGGTGCTCGACTTCGGCCTCGCGAAGGTGACGGAGCGCGAGCTCAGGCCGGGGTCGGTGATGCTCACGCAGGAGGGCATGGTCTTCGGGACGCCGGAGTTCATGTCGCCCGAGCAAGCGCAGGGCAAGGTGCTCGACGCGCGGAGCGACATCTACTCGCTCGCGACGATCCTGTACGAGGTGCTCACGGGCAAGCTGCCGTTCGAGGCGCGGACGCCCATGGAGTACATCCAGCACCACGTGACGAGGAACCCGATCCCGCTCGACGAGCGCGTCCCCGGGAAGCAGTTTCCGCCGGGGCTCGGCGCGGTGCTCGGCAAGGCGCTCGAGAAGCGGCCCGAGGACCGGTTCGAGTCGGCCGCGGAGTTCGCGGACGCGCTCAAGCCGTTCGCGGGCGGCGCGGGCAAGGGCTACACGGCGATGATGCCGAAGAAGGCGAACGCGGTGCTCGAGCAAGCGTCGAAACAGCACGCAGCCGCGCTCCAGGCGAGCAAGGCGCCCGCGTCGTCCGCGTTCAAGTCGCCGGCGAAGACGGTGAAGATGGTCCAGCAGCCGCCGGCGCCGTCCGCGAAGCCAGCGCCCGCGCCGGCGCCCCTCGCCAAGCAGCCCACCAAGGCGCCGGCCAAGGTGGAGGCGAAGCCGCTGCTCCTCGTCGGCATCGCGGCGGGCTGCCTGATCGCAGGCATCCTGATCACCATCGTGGCCATGCGGCTGTTCCAGGGCTGATCCTCCGCGAGCGCGCCCCGGATCGAGGCGGGCCTCCGCGGGCGTGCTAGCGTCGCCGCGCCGGCGCGCCGGGCGCTCTGGATGCGCATCGCCTGCGCCAGCGTTCACGGGGACGGCGTCATGGCCTCGGAGCAATCACGGAACCCAGGGGGAAACGAGAACGATCCGGTCAGGAAGACCGATGCGCCGGATCGGGCGTCGGATCCGCTGCGTCAAGCGTCGGATCCGCTGCGTCAGGCGTCGGATCCGCTGCGTCGAGCGTCGGAGCCGCTGCGTCAGGCGTCGGATCCGCTGCGTCAGGCGTCGGATCCGCTGCGTCAGGCGTCGGAGCCGCCGGCGCGGCGGTCGGGGCCGCCGGGGCGAGGGAGCGAGCCGCCGGAGCGGATCAGCAGGGCAACGCGGCCGGCGAGCGCGCCGCACATCGAGGGCGCGCAGCGCTTGCCCAGCCAGCCGGAAGGCGCGCCCCCGCAGGAGAGAGGCCCCAGGATCGCGACGTGGGCGAAGCGCATCGGGATCGCGCTCGCGGCGCTGCTCGTCCTCGCCGCCGCCACGATCGCGCTCGTCATCCGGCACTACGAGGCGGATCTCCCCTCGACCCGCGAGCTCAAGGACTACCGGCCCCCGCAGGTGACGCGCATCCTCGCGCGCGACGGGACGCGCCTCGGCGAGGTCTTCACCGAGCGGCGCACCGTGGTGCGCATCGGCGAGATCCCGAGCCAGGTGAAGCTGGCCGCGCTCGCCGCCGAGGACGCAGGCTTCTACGAGCACGCAGGGCTGAACTACCTCGGCATGCTCCGCGCGCTCGCGGTGAACCTCCGCTCGACCCGGGCCCGGCAGGGCGCGAGCACCATCACGCAGCAGGTCGTGAAGAACGTCCTGCTCACGCCGGATCGGACCTTCAACCGTAAAGCGCGCGAGATCATCCTCGCCCGCAAGATCGAGCAGGAGCTCACCAAGGACGAGATCCTGGAGCTCTACCTCAACAAGATCTACTTCGGCCACGGCCGCTACGGGGTCGAGGAGGCGAGCCGCTACTACTTCGGGAAGAGCGTGCGCGACGTGACGCTCGCCGAGGCCGCGCTGCTCGTCGCCATCGTGAAGGGGCCGTCGGTGTACTCGCCGCGGGTGAACCTCGAGCGCGCCGTGGCGCGGCGGGACTTCGTGCTCGATCAGATGCAGCGCAAGGCCTTCGCGGACGAGATCCAGGTGGCGCAAGCGAAGCAGGAGCCGGTCGTGCTCGCCATCGAGACCGAATCGCTCGCCGAGCTCGCGCCCGAGGTGGTCGCCGAGGCGCAGCGCGTGCTGCGCGAGCTCGTCGGGCCCGCCGCGCAGCAAGGCGGCTACACCATCACGACCACGATCGATCCGGCGATGCAGGCGGCGGCGCGCGCGTCCGTCCGCAAGAACCTCGACGCCTACGCGAAGCGGCACAAGCTGCTCGGCCCGCTCGCGCGGAGCAAGAAAGAGCCGCCGGCCTTCGATGGGACGCCCGCCGGCCACAAGGTCTTCCGGGGGGTCGTGACGGGCGCCGACGACGCGCGAGGGACGCTCTCGGTGCGCGTGGGCACGCTGGAAGGCACGGTCACGCTCCGCGGCGCGCAGCGGTACAACCCGAACGGGCTCCCGCCGAGCAAGTTCGCCGACGTCGACAAGGTGGTGCGCGTCAGCCTGATCGGCCCCGCGCCGGAGCCGGTCGTCGAAGCGGCCTCCGCAGGCCAGGACGAGGACGAGGACGCCGCCGGAGAGGCAGGGCGCGCCGCGCCCGCGGGCAAACCGGGGAAGCCCGCGGCCCCGGTGCCGCTGCGGCTCGAGCTCGGACCCGAGGGGGCGCTCGTCGCGATCGACGTGCGGACGCGCGAGATCGTCGCCCTCGTCGGCAGCTACGAGGCGATGCGCGGCGGGCTCGACCGGGCGACGTTCGCCCGGCGGCAGCCAGGATCGACGTTCAAGGCGTTCGTCTACGGCTACGGCATCCACGCGCGCACGCTGACGCCGGCGACGATCCTCGACACCGATCCGCTGGCCATCGCCGGGTACAAGCCGCAGAACTACGACGAGAGCGAGGGGAAGTCGCCGGCGCGGCTCCGGGAGGCGGCGGCGCACAGCGTGAACGTGGCCGCGGTGTCGGCGCTGTCGCGCGTCGGCGCCTCGAACGTGGTCGCCTTCGCCGGCGCGCTCGGCGTCCAGTCGAAGCTCGGCGCAGACCTGTCGCTCGCCCTCGGCGCCTACGAGGTCACGCCGCGCGAGATGGCCGCCGCGTACGCGAGCATCGCCGCGGGCGGCGTCCACGAGCAGCCTGTCCTGATCACGAAGATCGTCGGGCCCGGCGGGGTGGAGATCCCGCTGCCGCCACGCCCTCCGGGGCACCGCGTGATGGAGGAGGCGGAGGCCTACGTGCTCACGAGCGTGCTGACGTCGGTGGTGCAGAGCGGGACCGCCAGGCAGGCGCGCTCGCTGGGGCGCCCGATCGCCGGCAAGACGGGGACGACGAACCAGTCGAAGGACACCTGGTTCGTGGGCTACTCGACCGACATCGCGTGCGCCGTGTGGACCGGCTACGACGACGCGGCGCCGCTCGGCAGCGGTGAGACGGGCGCCATGGCGGCGCTGCCGGCGTTCGTGGACTTCATGAAGCAGGCGCACGCGAAGCGCCCGGCCGCCGATTTCCCGGTGCCGAACGGCGTCGTGCGCGTGAAGATCGATCCGCTGACGGGTCTGCTCGCGCGCGAGGGGCAGGAAGACGCCATCGAGGAGGTGTTCGTCGCCGGGACGGAGCCGACCGAGGAGGCGCAGGTGCCCGAGGCGGACGCGGGCGCGGGCGCGGAGCCGGCGGACGGCGTGGCGCCAGCCGAGCAGCAGGGCACCCCGCCGACGCCAGGCGAGGGGCCGCGGCCGGTGGAGCCAGGGGCCGCGCCAGCGCCGGTCGAGTCGGAGCACGCGCCGGAGCCGGGCCCGCTGCCGACCGGCGAGACGGCGCCGCCGCCGTTCTGAGCGGCGCACAAGATCGGAGGGCTCGGAGGGGCGTCAGGAGCGACGGTGATGCCCCCAGGCCGAGGGCGGCGACACCGCCGGACGACGAAAGCGCGAGCGCGGCATTTTTCCTGTCCGGAATGTGGGGCGCTCGACGTCTCGCTCCAGGAAGCGGCGGGCGGGGGCTCGCCAGCCTCCGAAAGGAGCCGATTCATGAAACTTTACGTCGTCCCGGGATCGCCCAACTGCCGCAAGGTCCAGGCCGTCGTCCACGAGCTGTCGGTGCCCGTCGAGACGATCCTCGTCGACTTCGCTACAGGCGCGCACAAGAGCCAGGATTACCTTGCGATCAACCCGAACGGCCTCGTTCCGAGCCTCGTGGACGGAGATCTGCGTCTCTGGGAGTCCAACGCGATCATGCAGTATCTTGCGGATGCTCATGGCGCGACGTCGCTGTTTCCCCGCGACCCCAGGCGGCGCATCGATGTGGTTCGCTGGCAGTGCTGGGAGCTCTCGCACTTCGGACGCGCCCTCGGAGCGGTGCTCTTCGAGCGGTTGTTCAAGTCGCTCATGGGGGGGCAGCCCGACGAGGCGGTCGCCCAGCGCGCCCTCGAGCAGTTCCAGCCGTACGCGGCGCTGCTGGAGGCGCACCTGAAGGCGCGCGCCTTCGTGGCCGGTGACGCGGTGACGCTCGCCGATTTCTCGCTCGGGTGCCAGCTGCCCCTGGCCGCCCTCGGCCGCGTCGACCTGGCGCCGTTCCCGAACCTCCGCGCGTGGCTCGCCCGGCTCGACGAGCGGGAAGCGTGGCGCGCGACCGCGATGCCGGCTGCGATGGCGCAGGCGCTCGAGCAGGCGGCGCATCGCTCGGAGCGCGGAGGAGCGTGACGACAATGACGGGCGGAGCCGAGCTCTTCTCGCGGCTCTCCGAGCGGTGGGCTCTCGAGTCGAGCGTCGCGCGCAGCACGATGATGGGCTTCCCGTGCCTTCGCGTGGGGGGCCGGTTCTTCGCGTCGATCGACCGCGACGGGAGGCACCTCGTCGTCAAGCTCCCGGCGGCGCGTGTCGCTGCGGCGATCGCCGCCGGTGAGGGGGCGGTGTTCGCGCCGAGCGGGAGGATCTTTCGTGAGTGGCTCGCGGTGCCGCTCGAGCACGCCGCGCGATGGGAATCGTATCTGCAGGCGTCGTACGCGTTCGCGCGAGGACATATCGGATGATCTATGTCCTGTTGATCCACAGCGCGCGCCCCGAGGGCGATCCGCTCCCCGCGGCGGACGAGCGCGCGGTGCTGGACCGTCACCGCGCCCTCCAGCAAGAGGCGACCGCGCGCGCCGAGCTGCTCGCCGTGGCGAGGCTCGACGGGCGAGACAAGGCGCGTACGGTGCGCGTGCAGGGGACGACCGCGACGATCACCGATGGGCCCTACATGGAGACCAAGGAGTGGCTCGTTGGCTTTTACCTGATCGAGTGCGCCGATGAGACCATCGCCGCGGCCCGGGCGCAGCAGATCTGCCCGGCGGATGGATCCGTGGAGATCCGGCCTGTCACCTGGCAGCGCACGCCGTAGTCATGGAGGGGTTCGCCCCGTTGCTCCGCCGCGCGTATGCGCCCGTGCTCGCGCGGCTGCTGCGCCACACGCGGGATCTGCACGCGGCGGAGGACGCGGTGCAGGAGGCCGTCGCCAGGGCCCTCGCGACGTGGCCAGAGCGGGGCGTCCCCGACGCGCCGGAGGCGTGGCTCGTGCGCGTCGCCACGAACATCCACAGAGACGGCTTGCGGCGGCGGTGCGGAGAGCAGCGGCACGCGACCGCGCTCGCGGCGCTCGCGGCGCGATGTCCCTGGTCCGAGGCGCTGCTCTCGGCGCCGGACGCCGCGCGGTGGCCGGACGATGTCCTGCGCCTCGTCGTCACCTGCTGCGATCCCGCGCTCGGCCTCGAGGAGCGGGCGGCGCTGGCGCTGTCGACGGTCGCGGCGCTCTCCACGGACGAGATCGCGCATGCGTTTCTGGTGAGCGCGCAGGCGATGGAGCGCCGGCTGACCCGGGCGCGCGAGAGGCTCCGGGAGCGGCGCAAGCACTACGAAGTCCCGCGGCTGGAGGAGGCGCCGGAGCGGCTCCACGCCGTGCTCGCGGTGATCCACCTCGTCTTCAACGCGGGATACTGGTCCCGTGGCGACGAGGCGCCGATACGTCGTGGCCTCACCCGGCTATCGATGCACCTGGCTCGGGCTCTCGACGCAACGCTGCCACGGGTACCCGAGGTGCAGGGCCTGCTGTCTCTGCTGCTCCTGCACGCGGCGCGCATGCCGGCCCGGACCGACGAGGAAGGGCAGCCCCGGAGCCTCGAGCAGCAGGACCGATCGAGGTGGGACAGCGCCGCGATCGACGAGGCCTGCGCGTTGCTGCGAGAGGCGCTCGAGCGGGGGCGCCCCGGCCCCTACCAGATCGAAGCCGCGATCGCGGCGGTCCACTGCTCGGCGCCGCGCGCCGAGGACACCGACTGGCTCCAGATAGCGATCCTCTACGAGTCGCTCGAGCAGCACCGCCCGGGCCCGATCGTGCGCGTGAACCGTGCTTTCGCGGTCGCCCGGGCGCTGGGCGCGGCGGAAGGGCTGAAGCTGATCGCGACGGCCATCGATCACCCGGCTCTGGCGCGTTACCCCTATGCTCACCTCGTCCAGGGCGTCCTGCTCGAGGAGACGGGGAGGGTGGATCAAGCGCTGGCGGCCCTCGAGCGAGCCCGCGATTGCGCGGCCAACGCCGCAGAGCGCGCGCAGATCGAGCAGCGCATCGACGCGCTCCGGCCGCGGGCCCTGTGCGCGGCCGCGCCAGCCCCTGACGCGACGATCGCGGCCATGGCCGCGCGCGGAGATCGCCCAGCGCGGATCCCCGAGCCCGAATGAACGAGCGCGCCTCACTCGCGAAGGGCGCCCGCCCCGGGGAACGGGCCCATGACCGCCAGCGTGAGGCCGTCCTCCTGCATGTTCACGAAGAGCGCCTTGCCGTCGGGCGAGAAGCACACGCCGGAGAGCTCTCGCATGCTCCGCGCATTGCGCGCGAAATCGAAGATCTGCCCGTCCAGCGTCACGCCTCGAAGGTAGTTCCCTCGATAGCCATCCTCCGCCATGAAGAGCTCTCCCCAGGGGGCGATGGTGATGTTGTCGGGAGCGTCCAGCTCGTTCGTGTCCGTCGATTGCGCGACGACCCCGAGCGTGCCGCCATCTCCCTGGGGGACCAGCTGGAAGATCTGCCCGGCTCCGGCCGGGCCGCCGATCGTCGCGCAGATGTACACGACACCTTGCGATAGGCAGACGCCCTCCCCGCGCCGGAAGATCGCGGCCCCCTTGGTCCGGGCCTCCGTCCTGACCGTGTCGTCGCGTGGATCGGGCTCGTCGATATCCACCCACGCGATCTCGCGCGGCTCCTCGAGCTCCCAGCCCGAGGTCTCGGCGTTGCGCGCCCCGACGACGCAGAGCGCCTGGAGCTTGCCCTCGAACGGAGCGGCGGGGTCCGCCGGCTTGAAGCGGTAGAAGCAGCCGTCCGGGCGATCCTCGGTCAGGTAAGCGATCCTCGTCGTGGGATCGACGACCGCCGCCTCGTGATGGAAGCGGCCATAGCCGGTCAGGCGGCGCGGGGCCTCCACCCTGGACGCGGTAGCCGCGCAGACGAAGACGTAGCCGTGGCGAGCGTCGACATTCTCTTCGCAGCTGAGCCAGCCCCAGGGGCTCGGGCCGCCCGCGCAGTTCCGGTTCGTGCCAGCGAGCACGAGATTGCTCGAGCGACGCTCGAACGTCGCAGCGTCCAGCACGAGCCTCGTGACGCCGCCCATGCTCGCCGCGTCGTACGCCTCCGCCGGCGCGCCCTGGCCGGATCGATACGGGCCAATGCCCTTATCAGCAGGCGAATTCTCATGATTCCTGAGCAGGACGACGGTGCCGTCGGCCCCAGGAAAACACCCCATGCCGTCCGGCCGGCCGGGAACTCGGTAACCGTCGTCCATCTCGCCGCCGGCGCGCTCGAGGACCCGGTACGTGAAGCCCGCAGGGAGGTCGAGGATGCCCGCCGGATCGGGCACGAGAGGCCCGAACCGGCCGGCCGCCTGCGTCCTCCGCGAGAAGATCAGCGAGAACGGTAGGGTCAGCGTCGCGGCTGCAGCTCCACCGACGCGCAGGAATGAACGCCTCGGGATGCGTCGTCGCATGGAGATGATCTACGTCGGAACACCATCACGCGAAAGGCACGGAAGGCAATTGCCATAGGGGCGCCGCGGGGCCGATGCACGAGAGGAACGCAGGGCCGCGCGCAAGGAGAGGTCGAGTCGGTGAGCGCGCTGGCCGGGACACACACCACCTTCGTGGCGTCATCCCACCTGGCCTTCGTCAGCGACGTTACGGGCCAGGACCTTCGAGGACACCCGGCCGACGAGCCGCCGCAGGACCTGCTTCGCGCCGATCGCGCCGCCAGCGCCCACCGCGAAGACGAGAGGCGCCGCGGCGCCGCCGGTCACCGCGACGAGGCCCGCCGCGAGCAGCACGCCGGCGCCGGTCGCCACCGCGCCTGTCGAGGCCTCCTGCGCCGCGTGCGCGAGCGCTTCCTTCCTCGTCATCTCGCCTCGCTGGTAGGCCGTGACGCCCTCGTAGGCACCGAAGGCGCCGTCGATCACGAACCCGATGCCGGCCGCCTTGCCCGCGCCCTTCAGGACCTCCCGGCCCGCGGCCCTCATCGCCTCTCGGGCCAGCCCCTTCGCGACCGCGGTCGAGACGCCGTCGGTGAGCGCGGCCTGGCCCGCGTGCCGCCCCGCTGCCTGCGCGACGATCGCTGCGGTCTGCGTTCCGCCCTGATCCGCGATGATCTTCGCCGTCGTCTGCGCGCCCAGCGAGAGCCCGGGCGCGAGCGCGTCCACGACCGCCGTGGTGTTCTCGACCATCACGCGCCGCAGGCCCTCCCGCGCGCCCTCGTCGAGGAGCCTCTTGCCCGCCGCCGAGAACAGCGCCTCCGCCGCCCCGCGGACGGCGACCGCGCCGCTCCCTGCAATCGAACCAAGGATCTTGTTCCGCTGTGAGCTCATCTCGACCTCCCCGCCTCGCGCGCCCTCGCCTCGATCATGGGGTAGCGCCCGGGTGCGGAAAGACAAGCTCAGCGACGCGCGCTCCCACGCCGCCCCGCCGCGGCGCTGGCCGCGTCCGATCGCCGGACCTCAGAACCTCACGAGCAGGCGCGAGCCGAGGCCGCCCGGGGCTGGCGTGAGGACGAGCTCCGCCGCCGGCTTGCCAGGGGCCGACGACTTGGGCTCGGAAGGGCTCAGCAGGAGCAGCGTGACGCCGGCGCCGATCCCGACCAGGCCGACGCCGGCGAAGACGCCGGCGAGCGTCGAGGCGGTCTTGCCCGTGTCGTAGTCGCCCTGGAGCGACGGCGGGCACTCGTAGGCTCCTCCGCCGGCGGGGGCGCACCCGTCCTCGACCGCGGACAGCGCGCCGGCGCGCACGGCCAGCGCCACGACGGTCGCGATCGCGCCAGCGCCGCCGACGCCGAGCGCGACGTAGCCGCCCATGCGAATGCCGCTGGCCGGCGTGCCGGAGGCGCTCGGCGCGGAGAGCGCGTCGCGCCCCGGGAGCGGCGCGGGCACGGCCAGCGTCACGACCTGACGGGCGCCAGGCGTGAGCTCGGCGCGCTCCGTGATCGGCGCGGCGCCGCCGTAGAACAGCTCGACCGTGTGGGCGCCGAGATCGCGCTCGAGCTCGACGCCGAGGAGCCTCGGGTCGAGGGGCTTGCCGTCCAGCACCACCTGGACCGGCGGCCGCCCCTCGGCGCCTTTCAGCCGGACGGTCAACGTCCCGACCTTGCTGCCGAGCGCCCGGTAGCGGGCCTCGGCGTCATCGCTCCACCCGGCGTACTTGGCCTCGTTGGACTGGAGCGCGGCGCGCCGGAGATCCCACCAGTCTCGCCTCGCCGAGGCATAGCGGCCGAGCTCCTCCTCACACTCGGCGATGTTCCGGAGCGCGCCGAGCCCCTCGGGGTAGATCTCCAGCGCGCTCCGGAAGGCGATGACCGCCTGCTCGCACTGTCCGGTGCTCCGCAGCTCGCGCCCCCGGGCGAACAGCGTCTTCGCGTCCTCCTCGGCCCCGACGGCGAGCGCGCGCGCCGGCGCCGCCGCGAGCATGGCGACGCTGCAGAGCGTGATGAGCCGTCGCTCAAAAGGTCTCACTCTTGTCGATCTCCTTGCGGCGCCGGGGCACCGTGGGCGCGGTGGTCGCCGTCGCGCGCGGGGCGGCCCTGTCAGCCCCGGGGCGGCGCTGGGACGAGCGCGGCTGCGCAGGCGCTGCGGAGGCAGGCGGCGCGGGCGCCGCCGCGGAGGCCGACGGCTCGGCCGTGGCCGGCGGCTCGGCCGTGGCCGGCGGCTCGGCCGCGGCGGGCTGTTGCGGCGGGGGCGGCGAGCGCAGCGCGATCGCCTGGAGCGCGCCCCGCACGCCGGGGGCCATGAGCCGCGCCGGCTGTTCCAGGCGCGGCCGATCGAGCAGGCGCGCCGCCAGCGCGGCCGTCCCCCCGAGCGCGGTCAGGCAGGCCAGCGCCACGGCGGGCGCCACCCGAGGCCGCCGCGGCGGCGCGACCTCCGCGGGCCGCTCGGGCGGCGGCGCCGAGAGCGCGGCGTGGTAGGCCTCCACCATCTCGCGGATCGAGGTGAACCGCTGCGCCGGCCCCTTCGCGAGGGCGCGCGAGAACCAGGCGTCGAGCCCCTGGGGAAGCGATCGCCGGACCTCCGTGGCAGGCTCGAAATCGCGGGTGCTGACCGCCACGATGATCTCCGCGATGCTGTTGCCTTGAAAAGGCGTCCAGTCCGTCAGCACCTCGTAGGTCAGCACGCCGAGCGCCCAGACATCGGCCCGCGCGTCGACCGCGAGCGGCGAGGCGAGCTGCTCCGGGCTCATGTAGTTCGGCGAGCCCAGCATGACGTCGGCC
This sequence comes from Sorangium sp. So ce128, assembly GCF_051525245.1. NCBI lineage: Bacteria > Pseudomonadati > Myxococcota > Polyangiales > Polyangiaceae > Sorangium > Sorangium sp. So ce128. The sequence goes on from NZ_CP150313.1 coordinate 63,563, forward strand.
TCCGTCTCCTGCGGCCGATCCAGGCCTAGATCGCCGTGCAGCGCCTTGGCGATGCCAAAATCCGCGACCTTCACCGTCAGCTCCGCGCCGGGCGTGCCGACGAGCATCACGTTCGAAGGCTTCAGGTCGCGGTGCACGATGCCCATGTCGTGCGCCACGGTGAGCGCGTCCCCGATCTGATCAAGGATGTGCCCGAAGCGCACCGGATCGATCGGCCCCTTCTGGCGCACCTCGGCGAACAGCGTTCGCCCCGGGATGTGCTCCATCACCAGGTAAGGGATGTCGTCGTGGACCCCTGCGTCGTGGACCGCGACGATGTGCCGCGTGCGCGCGCTCAGGCGGGCCGAGATCTGGGCCTCGAACCGGAACCTCTCCAGGACGGTGCGGCTCCGCTCCGCGTCGCCGGTCAGCGAGGCGCTGAGGAACTTCACGGCGAGCTCGGTCTTGAGCGTGACGTGCACGGCGAGCCAGACCTCGGCCATGCCCCCGCGCCCGAGCGGTCGGACCAGCCGGTATTTGCCCTCGACGACCTCGTCGGGGGTGTGCTGCCAGATGTCCGACTCGTCGGCGCCGGCCTGACGAGCCGCCGCGCTCGGGCTGATCCGCACGGTCGGCGGTATGCGGGGCGTGGCGGCGTCCACGCCCGAAGGATAGTGGATGCTGCGCGCGGGACTGGCACTTTTCGACAGTCCTCGCCGCCGTCGCCCTCTGGCCAGCGCGGGATGGCGGCCAGAGGCCGCCGCGCGCCCGGCGAGTACACGAAGAGCGCGGCCGTTTCACTCGGCGGCGTCGGCGAAGAGCTCCGCAGGCGGCGCGTCGAGCGGCGGGGCCGCCCGCGAGGCCGCGCCGCCCACGCCGCGGTCGAGGGCGTCGCAGAGGAGCGCGCCGACGCCGGGGACGACGTTGGCGATCGCCTCGTCGGCCTCGCGCGGGTTCAGCCACCAGAACGGGTTCAGCAGCCGGCGGATGTCGCGGAAGGAGCGTGCAGGACGGCTGACCTCCACGGTGAAGGCGAGCGTTCCGAGGTTGGCGTCGAGCCAGTCGTCCATGTCGCCGACCGTGGGGTACCAGTGCGCCGCCTGGCGGATCTCGTACCGCTCGCGCGGCAGAGCCCGGCAGAAGGCGTCGCCGAGCGCCCGGTACAGCGGCTCGCGCGGGTTGGGCACGTCGGTGTGCGCCCACGGGTAGAGCAGGAAATTGCCGCAGCTGTGAAAGCCGATCGCGAGCGCAGGCCGCGTCTCCAGCGCGACGTCGCGCAGGGCGCGCGACTCGGGCTCCGAGAACGCGTGAGGCCCCGTGTAGTGCGGCGACCACCGGAGGCGCGAGCCCGCGAACGGGTGCAACGGCCGCGACGAGGACAGCGGCGCGAAATTCCGGTTCAGATCCACGCCGCGGGCATTGCAGCGCTGCGCCGCTCGCCGCTCGCCGCGGAGGCGCTCCAGGTTGTCGGCGAACGCGTCGGGGTTGACGACCGGCACCACGACGAGCCGCGCCCGCGCCGCCGCGCCCGCTCGTCCGCTCGCCAGGATCGACCGGACCGCATCGAGCAGCGCGAGCCCGCCGATCACCTCGACCCCGTGCATGAGCGACGTCAGCAGGAACGTCGGACCCAGCGGATTGCCGAAGTCGTAGCGCCGCAAGGGTCTTCCGTTTGCGGACGTCCCGATCGCTATTTCCCGTCCGCCGTAGGTGCGCGCGAGGCGCGCCCAGGCATCATCGAGCTGCGGGAGCTCGGCGTAGCGGCCGCATAGATCGGGCGAGCGTGTCATCCCAGTGTCTCTTATGTGACACCGGAATGGCGGCGGGCGCCAGCGGATTGAGCGGATTCATGTGTCGCGATTCCGCGGTTTCGCGATTCGCGTCGATTCGCGTCATCCGCGCGGCTGGTCGCGCTGGTCGCCCTTACGCGTCGCGAGGAGAGCCAGGCCCTCGAACAGGAGGTGCGCGCCGAGGTGGAGGGTGATGTCGGCGTGATCCAGCGCGGGGCATACCTCGACGAGATCCATGCCCACCAGGTTGATCCCCGCGAGGCCGCGGAGCAGCTGCATCGCCTCGCGTGAGGTGAGCCCGCCGGGCACGGGCGTGCCGGTGCCCGGGGCATAGGCCGGGTCGACGCCGTCGATATCGAAGGAGATGTAGACGGGCGACTCGCCCGCGGCCGCCCTGATGGCGGCGGCGATCGCAGAAGCGCCGTCGCGGTCGATCCGATCCATGCCGTACAGGGTCGCCCCGGCGTGCGCCGCGAAGGCGCCTTCCTCCGGGTGGCCCCACGTGGCGCGGATGCCGATCTGGTGGAGCGCGCTCCGCCCGATCAGCCCCTCTTCGATCGCGTTGCGGAACGGCGTGCCGTGGTGGAACGGCTCGCCCCACACCTCCGAGGTGCTCGTGTCGAGGTGCGCGTCGACGTGAACGACCGTGACGGGGCCGTGGCGCCGCGACAGCGCGCGGAGCACCGGGAGCGCGATCGAGTGGTCGCCGCCGACGACGAACGGTGCCGCGCCGGCCGCGAGCACCTCGTCGACCGAGGCCTGGATCAGCTCGCGAACGGAGTCTGCGTGAAACGGGGGAAAGGGCACATTGCCCCCATCGAGCACGTTGATCGCGCGGAACACGTCGATGCCGTGGCCGGGGTGATACGACTGCACGAGCGCGCTCACGCGGCGCAGCTCGTAGGGGGCGAACCGTGCGCCCGGGCGGTACGTGACGCTCCCGTCCCACGGGACGCCGAGGAGCACGGCATCGGCGCCGGAATAGGCGGACGCGCCGGCCTCGTGGAATCCCGCCGTCGGGAGGCGAAAGAACGGCGTCTGCCCGTGCCGCAGGTACGCGGCTGCTCGTTGTTGAGACATGAGATCTCCTACAGGCTCAAGAGGTCCAGGATCACGGCGCGGGCGCGGTCCGCGAGATCCGCCGCGCCGCCGTGATCGCCGAGCGGCGGGCCAAAGGCGACGCGGGCGCTCGCCTCTCGGCGGCTGGAGAAGCGGAGGAAATGGGGGAGGAAGGTGTCGTCGCCCGCCCAGCAGAGCTCCGGATCATCGTAGGTGATGGCCGCGGGCACGATGGGGACGCCCGCGAGCTGGGCGACGCCGAAGATGCCTTTCCGGAACGGGAGGACCTTCTCTCCGCGGGTGGTCGAGCCCTCCGGGAAATTCAGCACCGGGACGCCATGGCGCAGGGCCCGGAGCGCGCTCCGGAGCACGCGCGCCCCGCTCGCCGGGCGCTGCCGATCGACGAGCAGCACGCCGAGATCGCGCGCGCGATCGCCGATGATCGGCCAGCTGCCGATCTCCTGCTTCGCGATGGCGGTGCAGGGGGTGAGCGACGCGAGGAGGATCGGATCGAGGTAGCTGACGTGGTTGGCCACGACCACGAACGGCGACGCAGGGAGCGCGCCGGTCACGCGGACGCGCAGGCAGTGCAGCGCGCACAGGTCCCGGGCGATCCCGTGGAGGAGGCGCGCCCTCTCGCGGTGGCGCGAGGCGGGCAGCGTGGGGAGCAGGCTGGTCCGGAACACGGCGTCGAGCGCGAGCCCCATCACGCCGGAGACCCGGCTGGCGATGGAGAGCGCCTCGGTCCAGGGCCGGTCGTCCGCCGCCGGCGCGCGGCGGCCGTGGTCGAGCGGAGCGGTGGTCGTCATGGTCCGTCGGCCTCAGGCCACCGCGGCGATGCCGCCGCTCTCCGCCGCGCGCGGCTCCTTCGCCTCGGCCTGGCGATCGACGAGCCCCACCTTCTCGAAGCGGGCCCGGAGCGCCATGAACGCGTCGCGATCGATGCGCGAGATGATGCGCGGGTGTCCGGTGCCATAGAAATCGGGGCGGACCTCGATCTCCTTGGCGCCGAGCATGGCGTGGAGCGCCCGCGCGGCGTGGTTGTCCTCCTCGACGGTGAACCAGCACGACTCCGCCCAGCCGAGGATCGACCCGACGAACGCGCGGAGCAGCGTGTGCGTCGCGCGGGAGCCCTGATACTCGGGCAGGACGGCGAGGGTCGTGCAGTAGACCTCCTTGCCGCGCGTGAAGGAGAGCAGGTAGCCCGCGGGCCTCCCCGCGGCCTCGACCATGAAACAAGAGTCCTTGAAGAAGTCGCAGCAAAGACGGATGTAATACCGCCCGAGCTCCCCTTCGCCCGCGCCGCCGAAGAGGGCCGTCTCCAGTTCCATCAGAGTCGAAAAGTCATCGCCTCGGAGCGTGCGCGCCACATAACGGCTCATTGTTGCGCCTCCTTATTTCAATTGAATCGTTGCTGTGGGCGCAGCATGCCGGGACTCCGTGGAGAACACGTCACAGGACCCCCGAGGTTGAGAGACACGTCGGGGGCGATGGCGCGTCAAGATGGCTGGGGAATCGCGTACGGAAGGTGCCAGGGCGGCAATGTCATCGTGGCCTGAGGCGCTCTGCCGCCGTGGACGGGAGTGCGAGCGCGAGGCCGGCGAAGGCCCGGGCGGTGTCGAGGAGCGCGGCGACGCCCGAGGACGCGCGCCATCCGCCGGTCACGCCGGTCCAGTGCTTCATGGGCACGAAGATGTTGCCGTCGGTGTGCGGCGCCGCGCGATCCAGGAAGGTCGTGTGGAGCGTGTACGCCGCGAGCAGCCGCTCCATGAGGCCCGGGAAGGCGACGAACGCCGCGGCGGTGATGCGGCCGGCGGCGCCGACGTAGACATCGCGCCGCGGCCGCTCGGCGAGGGAGACCATCGCCGCCGCGACCCGCTCGGGGTCGACGATCGGCCGGATCGGCTGGACGGCGTGGCCGGTGAAATTGCCGGCGTGCTGGTAGATCGGGGTGTCGATCGTCGCGGGCAGGAGGTTGCAAACGTGGATGTCCGGCGTGCTGGAGAGCTCCTGTCTCAAGCAGGACGTGAGGCCGAGGACCCCGAACTTGGAGATCACGTAGGCGCTCATGGTCGGCGCGCCGAACTTGCCAAGAACGGAGACGTTGTTGATGAGCACCCCGGCGCCCTGCGCGCGGAAACAGGGCAGCACCGCCCGCGCCCCGTGCACATAGCCGAGCAGGTTCGTCTCGATGACCTGGCGGTAGGCCTCGTAGGGCGCCTCGTCCGCGCGCGCGTAGAGGAACACGGCGGCGTTGTTCACCCAGACGTCGATCCTGCCGAACACCTCGACGGCGGCGCGGGCGAGCGCTCGGACGGCGTGCTCGTCCCTCACGTCCGTCGTGACGGCGAGCGCCGACGCGCCGACGCTGGCGCACTCGGCGGCGACCTCCTCGAGGGCCGCCTCGTCCCGAGCGGCGATGACGACCCGCGCGCCGCGCCTCGCGAACGCGAGCGCCGCCGCCCTGCCAATGCCCGAAGATGCCCCGGTGATGACGACCACCGCATCGCGAATGCACTTCCGCATGACTGGCCCCCTCCCGCGCGGTCTTTCCCTCGCCGAGAGGAGAGCAAGGCGCGGGCCATCAGGGCCCGGGGGCCGGGTCGGATGTGGCCGCGGAGCTCGATTGAAACGGCGAGCGTGGTGGATGGATGAGGAATTTTAAGCGCAAAGTCGCAAAGGCGCGAAGACGCAAGGAGAAGAAGAAACAAATCTTTCTCTCTCCCTTGCGCCGTTGCGTCTTTGCGCCGTTGCGTTTTTTTCTTCTCTCTCTTCAGCCGTAGAAGGGCTTCCCGGTCCTCGCCGCCTCGACGAGCGCCGGGGCGGGCGTCCAGCGCTTGCCGAAGCGGCGCTCGTAGATCTCGATGCGGCGGAGCACCTCCGCGGCGCCGAGGCTGTCGACGTAGCGGAACGGCCCGCCGCGGAACGGCGGGAAACCCAGGCCGAAGATCGCGCCGATGTCGCCGTCGCGCGGGCTCCGGAGGATCCCCTCGCCGAGGCAGTGCAGCGCCTCGTTCACGAGCTGGAGCGAGCAGCGCAGCTGGATCTCCTCGACCGGCACCGGCGGGCTGTCCTTCGCCCTCGGCACCGGCAGCCCGAGCACGCCATAGACGCTCTCGTCGGCGTGCTTGCCCTTGCCCTTCTTCTTCGCCGCCGCGCCGTACAGGTACATCCCGCGCTCGTTCTTGCGGCCCCTCCGGTCGTCGGAGACCAGCCTGGCCATCGTGGGAGGCGGCGCGAGGCGGTCGCCGAACGCCTCGAGCATGATCGGGCCGACGTGCGCCGCCACGTCGATGCCCACCTCGTCGAGCAGCGCGAGCGGGCCGACCGGCCAGCCCCACGCGACGAGCGCCGCGTCGACCTGCTCGATCGCGACCCCCTCGGCGAGCAGCCAGCTCGCCTCGTTCATGTACGGCCCGAGGATCCGGCTCGTGTAGAAGCCGACCCCATCGTTCACGACGATGACCGTCTTGCCCTGGCGCTTGCCGACCGCCACCGCCGTCGCGACCACCTCGGGCGACGTCGCCTCGGTCCGGATGACCTCGAGCAACGGCATCTTGTGCACCGGGCTGAAGTAGTGCATCCCGACCACGTTCTCCGGCCGCTTCGACGCGGCCGCGATCCGCGAGATCGGGATCGACGACGTGTTCGACGCGAAGATCACCCCGTCCTTGCCGTGCTGCTCGACGTCCCGCAGGACCGCGTGCTTCACCGCCAGATCCTCGAACACCGCCTCGATCACGAGATCGGCGCTCCGGAGGCCCGAGCCGTCCGTCGTCGCGGTGAGCAGCGCGAGCTTCTCGTCGCGCTCGAGGGGCGTGAGCTGCTTCTTCTTCACCCGCTCGCCGAGGATGTCGGCCACGTACTTGAGCCCGCGGCCGATCGACGCGTCGTCGCGATCCCGGAGCCGCACGGAGATGCCGGCGTTCAGGCTGACATAGGCGATGCCGGCCCCCATCAGGCCGGCGCCGATCATCGCGATCTTCTCGACCTTCCTCGGCTGCACGGCGGGGTCGTCCACGCCGGTGTCCTTCTTCATCGCGTTCGTCGCGAAGAAGAGCTCCATCAGCCGGTGCGCCGTGCTCGACGCGACGAGCTCGCCGAACGCGCGCGCCTCGACCTCCTTCGACGCCTCGAAGCCCTTCTCTGCATAGGTCCTCAGCACGTCGATGATCCGCTCGGGCGCCGGGTAGTGCCCGCCGGTCTTCTTGCGCGTCTGACGCGCTGCCTGCTGGAAGAGCAGGGCACGGCCGATCGGGTTCCGCTCCAGGGCCGCGCGGGTGAGCGCGGCGGAGTCGAGCTTCGGCGCGCTCGCCCGCTTCGGCCGGAACGGCGGGCCGCCTTCGACACGCGCGAGCTTGAGCGCGAGCGCCGCGGCCGTCTCCCTCAGGATGGCCGCGGGGACGACGTCGTCGGCGACGCCGAGCTGCCGCGCCTTCGAGGGGCGCATGTTCTTGCCGGTGAGGCCGTGGTCGAGCGCCGCCTTCAGGCCGGCGCGCTCCGCGAGCCGCTGGAGCCCGTTGATCCCGGGGAGCAGGCCGAGCTGCACCTCGGGCAAGCCGAGCACCGTCTTCCGGTCGTCGCTCAGCACCCGGGCGTGGCAGGCGAGCGCCACCTCGAAGCCGCCGCCGAGCGCGGCGCCGTGGACCGCGGCGACGATCGGCTTCGGCGAGCGCACGATCCGCAGGATCGCCTCGTGACCGGCACGGCACATCGCCTCGGCCTGGGCCGCCGTGGCGACGCCCTTCAGCATCTCGATGTCGGCGCCCGCGATCCAGGTGTCGGCCTTGCCGGACACGAGGATCGCCGCCTTGATGAGCGGGTTGCTCGCGATCTGGCCCGCGATCCGCTCGAGATCGCCGGTGAACGTGGGCTTCAGCGTGTTGACCGCCTCGCCCGGGACATCGTAGGTGACGACGGCCACGCCGTCGGGGCGCACCTCGAGGGAGAGCGGGCTCGCGGCCGCGGGGACCGGCGTGGCGGCGGCGGATGTCGTCGTCATGCGGCCTCCAGGACAACGGCAGCGCCGAGGCCGCCCGCCGCGCAGACGGTGAGGAGCGCGTGATGCCCGCCGCGCTTCTTGAGCTCGCGGAGCGTGGAGAGGACCATGCGCCCTCCCGTGGCCGCGAAGGGGTGCCCGAGCGCGATCGAGCCGCCGTTGACGTTGAGCTTCTCCGGATCGATCTCGCCGACGGGGGCGGACCGGCCGAGCTTCTCCGCGGCGAACGACGGCGACGCGAGCGCCTTCAGGTTGGACGCGACCTGGGCGGCGAAGGCCTCATGCATGTCGACGAGGTCCATGTCGGCGAGCGAGAGGCCGGCGCGCTCGAGCGCCCGCGGCACGGCGAGCACCGGGGCCATCAGGAGCTGCCAGCCAGGGTCGACCGCCGCGTAGGACCACGACTTGACGTACCCGAGCGGCTGGTAGCCGAGCGCCTTGGCCTTGCCCTCGCGCATCAGGAGCAGGGCGCTCGCCCCGTCGGTGAGCGGCGACGCGTTGCCCGCGGTGATCGTGCCGTGCCGCCGATCGAAGGCCGGCGACAGCTTCGCGTAGGCGTCGAGGGTCGAGTCGTCCCGGACCACGTTGTCGCGCTCGACCGGCTTGTCGTAAGGCGGGGGGATCACGTGCATGACCTCGGCGGCGTAGGTGCCGTCACGCCAGGCGCGCGCGGCGTTCGTGTGCGAGCGGTGGGCGATCGCGTCCTGCTCGGCGCGCGAGATGCCGTTCTGCTTCGCCATCTTCTCGGCGGCCTCGCCCATCTGCTCGCCCGTGGTCGGCTCGCGCGAGAAGCCCGGGATCGGGGGCACGAGGTCCTTCAGCGAGAGGCGGGAGAGGATCTCCAGTCGGGCGCCGAGCGTCCTGGCCTTCTGGAAGTCGGTCAGCGCGGAGGCGAGCTTCCGGGAGACGCCGAGCGGCACGTCGCTCATGCTGTCGGCGCCGCCGACGAGGGCGACGTGGTGCTGGCCGGCGAGCATCGCCTCGGCGGCGCTCGTCATGGCCTGGAGCGACGTCGCACACGCGCGCGAGACGCTGTAGGCGTCGGTGTCCTTGGGCAGGCCGGTGCGCAGCACGACCTCGCGCGCGATGTTGAGCCAGTCGAGCGTCGGCACCACCTGCCCGTAGACGACCAGCGTGACGTCGCGCGGGGTCACCTCGCTCCTCTGGAGGAGCTCCTTGACCACCGTGGCCGCGAGATCGACGGTGCGCAGCGCCTTGAGCGCCGTCCCCGCCTTGGTGAACGGCGTGCGCAGCCCGGCAACGACCGCCACCCGGTCCTTGCCGCCCTTCCCATTCTTGCCTGAAGCCATGTCGACTCCTCTGCTGCCGGAGAGCCCATCGCGAGCCCGCCCCGCGCGCCCCGCGCAGCCCCCCGGATCCCGGCGTGCCAGCGCACACCGGTTGGGGTAATTCCCTTAGGTGCGCTAACGCGGCGTGTCAACCGTGGGCGGCGAGGGCGTCGCAGGCGGCGAGGCGCTCCATGAGAAAGCGACGTGGGAGGAAGAACGGTTGGGACAGCCTGGGCGCTAATTTGGCCCACGCCTGAGCTTGCCGGTAGCGTGGTTGGCCATGCGGAAACTCATTCTATGCAGTGCGTTGCTCTGCAGCGCTCCGGCGCTCGCGGGGTGTGCGACATTTGCCAGCGACTCGGCGCCCGCGGCGCCGGGTTATGTGTATGTGGCCGGTCACAAGAACAACCAGCCTGCGATGTGGATGTGCCCTGACGCGCCGGGCAAGGCGGAGTGCACCGAGGTCGAGGTAACGACGGAGGCGGCCGAATGAAGCGTTCTTTGATTTTCGGGCTCTTGCTCGCGAGCTTCGGCGCGATCGGCTGTCAGGGGAGCTACACGAGCATCCGGCAGATCGACGGGACGCGGTACCACGTCACGCGCACGAAGCAGGGCTTCTTCAACGCGTACGGCACCGTGTTCGACTGCCAGGCCAAGGGCGACGCGATGACGTGCGTCGAGATCAGCGATCTGTGAGCTCCGCGCGGGAGCGCTGCTCCTCGCAGAGTTTCTAGAAGAATAAAAACGCAAAGACGCAAAGACGCAAAAGGAGATCGAGAAGAATTCTTTTCTCGCTTCTTCTTGCGACTTTGCGACTTTGCGCCTTTGCGTCTTTGCGTTTCATTCTCTCTCTGTCGCTCCGGCTCGCGCGTCGCCGGCAGCCGCGCCTGCTCACGCCTCGCGCAGGAAGGCCTCGAGCAGCGCCGCCGAGACGTCGATGAGATCGCGCTCGGTCACGATGCCCACGAGCCGCTCGCCCGCGACGACGGGCAGGCAGCCGACGCGGTGCTCGCGCATCATCCGCATCGCCTCCAGCGTCGGCGTGTCCGGCGCGACGGTCACGGGGTCGGGCCGCATGATCGACGCCACCGTGGGCGGCGCGGAGCCGCTCGGCGCCGCCGCGGCGCCGCGGGCGACGAGCCGGAGCAGCGCGCGGTGGGAGACGACGCCGACGAGCCGGCCTTGCTCGTCCTCGACCGGGACGTGGCGCACGTGCCGCCAGTCCATGACGCTCGCGGCGAAGTCGACGATGTCGGTGGGCCGCACCGTGAACAGATCGGTCGACATGAACTGGCCGACGGTCCGGTAGCTGTCGCGCACGAGGTCCAGGTCGTCTTCGAGCGCGGCGGGCTCCCACGCGTGCACTGGCCGCCCGGCCCCGCCGCCCCGGGCCTCCTCCTGCTGGTGGGCGAGCATCGCGGCGCAGAGGGCGCGGTTCCGCAGCTCCGGGGTGCCCCGCCCGGCCATGGCCGCGAGCGAGCCGAGCGCCCACTGCGCGCCCGTCTGGCCGCGGCGGACCCGCTCCTCGACGACGCCGAGGTACCGGTCGACGTCGGCGGCGTCGATGCCCGCGGCCGAGAGGCCCGCCCGGGCGGCGGGGAGGAGGTGCGAGAGGATGAGCTCCGGGGCAGGGAGGCTCCGGCCGCCGAGCCACGTCAGCTGTGCCTTGAGGCCGTGGCGGGCCGCCGCGAAGAAGTTCGCCTTGGCGTCCTCGAACGGCATCTCGAGGTCGATGCGCGGGTGCTCGGCGGCGAGGCCGGACATGAGGCCGAAGAAGAAGGCGGCGTTCGCGACCTCGTCGAGGACCGTGGGCCCCGAGGGCAGCGCGCGGCTCTCGATGCGCAGGTGCGCGACCCCGGCCAGGGCCCCGTAACAGGGGCGGTTCCAGCGGTAGACGGTGCCGTTGTGGACCCGCAGGGCCTTGAGGTCCGGCACCTCCCCGCGCGCGAGCACGGCCGCGGGGGGCTCGCCGGGATCGGCGGTCATGATCACGCGGAACCGCGCGATGTCCTCGCGGAAGAGATCGAGCACGCCGCCCTGCACCCAGCCGTCGCCGAAGTGGACGCGGGGCCTCTGCTGCCGGCCCTCGAGCGCGCTCGGGCGGGTGTCGACCGAGGTCTCGAAGAGGGCGATCCGCGTCTCGTGCCAGAGCCTCTGCCCGAGGAGCAGCGGCGAGTTGACCGCGGCGGCGAGGACGGGCGCGGTCACCGCCTGGGCGAGGTTGTAGAGCGACGCGAACTCCCGCGCCCCGACCTGGAGGTGGACCTGGAAGCTCGTGTTGCACGACTCGAGCAGGATGTTGTCGTGCGTCATCTCGAGCTCGTCGAGCCCGTGGATCGAGACGCGGAAGTCGCCCTGGCGCAGCCGCAAGAGCGCGCGGTTGAGCTCGTGGTAGCGAGGCGCCGGCGTGAGGTTCTCGAGGCGGAGGTCGCCGGCGCGCAGGGTGGGGAGGATGCCCGTGAGCAGGACGTCGGCGCCGACGGCGCGCGCGGCCTCGGCCGCCCGCCCGATGACCTCCGAGAGCTCGGCCTCGAGCCGCCGCAGGCAGTCGCCGCCGAACGGGAGCGGGGTGAGGTTCGCCTCCAGGTTGAAGCGAGCGAGCTCGGTCGTGAGCCGATCGTCGGCGGCCCGCTCGAGCACCTCCAGCGCGAGCGGGGCGGGCCGGAGCGCGCGGTCGACGAGGAACATCTCCTGCTCGGCGCCGATGCGGCGCACGCCGGACTCGATGCGATCCTCCAGGAGGAGGCGCTCGAGCGCCTCCACGTCGTCGAGCAGCGCCCGCATGAACGCCTTGTGCTGCTCCTCGCTCGCCTGCTCGGAGACGTGCTGCTCGCCCATGGTGATCGCCCCGCCTTTCGCTCGCCCTCGCTCCAGGGAAGCCTACGACGGCGAGCGGCAGGGGGCGCGGGGGATCCCCCGGCGGGACGGCGGGCGTCTGGCTGGGCGCGGGCGGCGCGGCGGCGGGCGAAGGCGGGCGACGCGGTCAGAAGCTGCGGCCGGCCGCGAGCCGCAGGGTGGCGACCTTGTCCTCGGCAAGGCCGAACCCGAGCGGCGCGTCGAGCGCCACGAGCAGCCCTGCCCGGGCGTAGTAGCCAGGCTGCTTCAGCGTGTAGGTGAAGAACGGCTCCATCGCGAGCTGCATCTTGTCGTCGCGGGTGAGCGTCAGCGCGGCCTGGAGGCGGAGCCCGCCGCCGTAGGGGCCTCGGCCGCGCAGCTCGAGCTCGTCGCCCTGCTCGACCACGAGCTCGACGCCGGCCTTGCTGGTCGGGAGGGCGAACATCACCGCAGTGTCCGCGCGGTAGACGAGCCGCGCGGCGAGCTCCGCCTCGACGCCCCCGCGGACCTTCAGGGGAAGGTGCCCGGCGGTGAGCCGGTGCAGATCGAAGGACGCGCGCGCGGGGGCGGTCGCCTGCAGCGTGGCGCGGGCGTCCGCGTCGGGGGCGCTGAGGACGGGGATCGAGAGCGCGCCGCCGCCGAAGACGGTGAGCTTGCGCGAGAGGGCGCGCGCATAGTGGGCGCCGACCGTGGGGTTGCCGAAGAGAAGGCTGCCGGCGCTGCTGCTCTCGTCGACGCCGAGCCGGGTCGACCGGAACGAGGCGGAGACGTCGCCATAAGCGAGCGGGAGATCCACCTCGAGGTGGAGCCGGCCGAACCACTCGAGCTGACCTCGGAGATCGAAGGTCAGCCCGAACGTGCTCACCTCGGACGTGACATCGTCCATGGCCCATGAGGCCGACTTGCTCAGGACGTCGAGCTCGAGCTCCGCACGCGATCCCTGGGATTTAGCCCAGCTGTTCTTTTCTGCCGGAGCGGCAGGGGGTGCCGTGAGCCAGAGCGAGAGCAGGAGAGCGGAGGAGAGCAGCGATCTCGCGTTCAATCAGGCCCACCTGCGAGGATTACCATGGCTCGGCTCGGCCGTGGTTATCGAACGGCACCCTCGGCGCCTGCGGCCTCCTCGTCGTCGTCCTCCTCGTCCTCGTCCTCGTCCTCGTCCTCGTCCTCGTCCTCGTCGTCGTCAGCGTCGCCGTTGCCATCGAACAGCAGGGAGGGAGCGCCTTCGTTGCCGTGCTCCGCGAAGATCGCGTCAGCGGCGATGACGAGCTCCTCCATGCGGTCGGCGTCGACGGGGCCGTACACGGCGAGCGCCATGGCGCGATCCTGCACGAACAGCCACGCGTCGGGGAAGTCGAGCAGGGCGTCGCGGATGCTCTTCGAGAGCCACCGGCCGATGGCCTTCGCTTCGGGTCCCTCGACAAGGAACTGCTCCATGAACTCCGGGTCCTTCTTGAACTGGACGCCGGTGTTGGGGGCACGCCTGCCATCGACGATGGGCAGCGGGCACACGGTGAGCCGGGGCCCGGCCTTGGCCAGCTTTGTGAGGACCACCTGGTACTCGCTGCCGTTCTTCGCGTCCGGGCCCACGACCGCGACGTAGGCGAGCTTCGGGACGAGCTCGTAGCGGGCGAGGACCGCGCCGCCGCCCGTCTCCTGCAGCGTGTGCGCGAGGCTGGACGGCAACGAGCGCACCGGACGAGGGCCGTCGCCGCCGGCGTCGGCCTTTTGGCCGCCGGGCTTCGCGCCGGGACGGGCCGGGGCCGCCTCGGGGGTCATCAGGGCGCGCCAGCGCGCGAGCTCGCGGTCGCGCCGCGCCTCGTGCCGACCGCGCAAGCCGGTCAGGAACCAGACGACGAGCAACGCAAAGGGACCTACGTACCAGAGCCAGGGCATGGGGCGGCGATGCTAGCAAACCTCGCGGAGCTGCGGTGGGGTCGCGCGCGCGCGATGGGGCGCGGCTGCCATGGCGAGGTTCAGGGCGCGGGGGCCGGAGCGGCGTCGTCCGGCCGCTCGAAGACGCACCAGTAGCCGTTCTTGCTGTGGCGCACCATCCCGGCCACCTCGTACACGCCCCGGAAACGCCGGTCCTTGCGGAGCTTCTCCTGCGCCGGGAACGGGAGCTTGTCGCACGTGTCGGCGCCGCCGACGAACACGAAGTAGCGCGGCATCTTGTCGAAGACGTGCTGCACGTAGCCGGGGCCCGTCTTGCGCGTGTAGCCGCCCGGGAGCTTGGAGATCACGGGATCGACGAGGCCGAGGAGATCGAGCACCGGGTAGTCGGTCACATACCCGATGTACCCGATGTCGCCCACGGCGACCTCGCCGGGCTTGCCGTGCTCCTTGAACCAGTTGGCCACGCCGCCCGCGGCGCTGTCCCAGAACCGCTTCTCGTCGTCGAGGATCCGGTGCTGGGCGCGCTCGATCCGCTGCGCCCGGAAGACGCCCAGCGCGACGAGGCAGCCGAGCGCGAGCACGCCGGCCCCCGCGGCGAGGGCGATCGCCCCGCCCTCGGGCGCGTCCGCGGCGCGGGCCGAGAGCTGGGCGAGCAGCGGCTCGAGCAGCGCGCGCGCGCCGAGGCCCGCGAGGAGGAAGCAGAACGGCTCGAACGGGCTCATGAAGCGGTAGTACGGCATCCAGTCCCCGCCCACGAGGAGCACGTAGCCGCCCACCGCGAGCGCGAGGGCCGCGACGCAGAGCGCGTCGCGGTGGCGCGCGACGATCGCCACGCAGAGGCCGAAGAGCCCGAGCAGCAGCGCCGGCCACGTGTGCTCCGCGTACTCCGCGAGGTAGCGCTGCCCCCCGGCCAGCTGCTCGGCGAGGCTGCCGGTCTTGGCGCTCAGCGTGTTCGGCAGCCACGTGCCGTAGTAGCTGTGCCGCCAGAGCATGTGGCACGCGATGGGCGCGGCGAAGACGACGCCGCGCAGGAGGTTCTGCCGCCCGAAGAAGCGCAGGCCGAGGAAGAGCATCGGTATGCCGATGAACATCGGCGCTTCCGGGCGCGTCAGGCCAGCGAGCCCGAAGACGAGGCCCGAATACGGGAAGCCGGTCCCCCGGTCGCGCTCGCGGAACATCATCTCGGTGCCCGCGAGGACGAGCAGGACGAACAGCGGCGTCTCCAGGCCGAAGACGGCATATCCGCTCTGCACGATCGAGCTCGCGAACAGCCACGTGGCGATGCAAGGGACCGCGCCGTGAGGGCGGAGCCGGGCCGAGAGGAGGTAGAGCGCGCCGAGCGAGCCGCAGGCGGCGAGCCCGCCGAGCATCTTGGCGACGACGTCGGGGTCGAGGCCGACCTTGATGCCGCCCGCGAGCAGCACGGTCCAGAGGAAGTTCGTGTACCCCTCGATGCGCTCGCCGGCGTTGTAGACGAGCCCGAGGCCCCGGGCGAAGTTGCGCGCGTACCGGTACGAGATGTACGCGTCGTCGATCGTGAACGAGCGCACGCGCACCATGTTCACGACGAGCAGGAACGCCGGCAAGACGAGGCCGAACGCGAGGTGCAGGCGCTCGGAGAGCGGCGCGCCTCGCAGCCAGTCGCGCAGGCGTCTGGCCGGGGGCGCGCCTTCGACGAGGCCGTCGCCCGCCGCTTCCATGTCGCCGTCGGCCTCGCCGCTCGGAGGGGCGACCCCGAGTTGCCCGTGCTCTGCTTCTTCCGGTTCCAGGAAAGCCATGTGAAGCCTCTCCCTACCATGGATGGTTCATGTCGGGGTCGTTTCTTGGTCGAGGCGCTCATCCCAGCTATCCTCGCGACATGCGTGCAGTCATTGTCGCTCTTGCCGCCTCCTCCGCGCTTCTCGCCGCGCCCCCGGCGCTCGGTGCCCGAGGCGTGCCGTGCGGCTTCTATGGCATCGATCCAGGGGCGCCCGTCGACGCAGGGGAGGTGATCCTCGACGACGATCAGGCGAAGCGGCTCGCGCGGGCGGGCGCCGGCGCCGTGCGCGTCGAGTTCCTGCTCGATGACGCCGAGGCGTGGGACGACGACAAGCTCGAGCAGTACGACGCCATCATCGACGCGGCGCGCGCCGCGGGCCTCGAGCCGGTCGGGCTCCTCTCTCACCGCACGATCGGAGAAGGACAGGACGTCTGGAATGACGATCCGGACCGGGACGGCGACAACGCGTACGTGGAGGCGTTCGCCGAGACGGCAGAGGCGCTCATGACGAGGTACGCCGGGGACGTCGTCCAGTGGGAGATCTGGAGTCAGCCGAACTGCTCCGAGCTCCCCGACCCCGCGCTGGACCCGGAGCACGCCGGCTGCACCTTCATCCTGCCCCGGGTGCTCGCGCAGATCCTCGCCCAGATCCGCATCCGCAACGAGGCGCTCTTCAACGTCGACGCGCTGTCGCTGACCACGGGCGGCCTGCTCGCCTCGGACGACGCGGCCGCGCCGTTCTCGGGGGTCGATTACCTGCGCGAGCTCTACGCGCAGCCGGCGTGGGACGATCTCGAGGCGCGCTTCGGCCAGCGGACGCCGTGGTCTCGCCTCGGTCAACAGCTGTTCTTCCATCAGAGCACCGAGGTCGATCCGGTGACGCTCAACGATTATCTCGACGCGCTGCGCGACCTCGCCGACGAGGAGGGGGACGAGAGCCCCTTCGCGGTGACCGGGATGGCGTGGTCGAGCGCGCTCGCCGGCGAGGAGCTCCAGGCGGCGAACCTGACAACGTCGTTCGAGCTCCTCTCGGAGCGCGACGACGTCGCCGGCGTGGTCTGGGCCAGCTTCCAGGACGCGCCGCTCGACGAGCAGCCCTTCGGCCTCGTCGACGAGGTCGGCGTGGAAAAGCTCGCGCTTGCCGCGTTCAGCGAGTCCGCCGACAACTGCGAGCCGACGGAGCAAGGCGGGGGGACGGGGAGCGGCGGCGGGGGGAGCGGATCGAGCGGCGGCGGTGTTGCTGCCGGCTCGCCGCCCGGCAGCAGCGGACAGGTGGGGCGGCCGATCGACGGAAAGCGGCGCGCGAGCTCCTGCAGTTATGCTGTGGGCGCAACCAGCGGAGGTGGAACGCGGCCGGATGTGGGGTGGATCGTATTGTTCGCGATCGGCGCGATCGCGATGGCGCGCTGCCGCCGCGTCATTTGAAGGCAACTCGAGCGCTCTCGTCGCCGACAGGTGAGGCATGCCTCACAGCTCGGCGCGCTTCGCGCGGCGGATGGTCGTGCACGTCGGACTTTTGCTCTTCACTGGTTGCGGGCACGACGGCGCGGGCGATCGCTTCGGCGTCTGCGGCGATGGCGTGGTGGACGAGGGCGAGGTGTGCGACGACGTCAATACCGCGGAGGGCGACGGCTGCTCGCCGACGTGCCAGCGCGAGGAGCCAGCGGCGCCCCGCTGCGGCGACGGCGCGCTCGACGCGGGCGAGGCGTGCGACGATGGCAACAAGGCGGCCAGGGACGGCTGCTCGGCGGCGTGCGAGATCGAGGCGCCCCCGCGCTGCGGCGACGGCGCCATCGATCCGGGGGAGCAGTGCGACGACGGGGACGTCGCGACGGGCGACGGCTGCGAGGTCGATTGCACGAAGACGCCGGCCGAGGAGACCGTCTGCGAGGAGCTTTTGCCGCTCGCGCAGGGGACGTGCGAGGTCGTTGCCGGCGCGGGCGCGACGCTGATCCGGGGCGTCGTGCTGGCCCCGGGCAGGGTGTACCGGGGCGGGCGGGTGCTCGTGGACGAGCGGGGCGCGATCGCGTGCGTCGGCTGCGATTGCGAGGCGGCGGGCGCGACGGAGATCATGTGCCCGACCGGCGTCGTCTCCCCGGCGCTGATCAACACGCATGATCACATCACGTACACGCAGAACAGCCCGTATACCCCGACCGGGGAGCGCTATGAGCACCGGCACGACTGGCGCACCGGCAACAACAAGCACACGAGGATCGACACGCCCGGCATGGCTGACCAGGCGCAGATCCGCTGGGGCGAGCTCCGCTTCCTGATGGGCGGCGCGACCTCGATCGTGGGCTCGGGGAGCGCGCCAGGCCTCCTCCGGAACCTGGACCGGGCCGACCAGGAGGGCCTGGGCCAGAACGCGGTCCATTTCGACACGTTCCCGCTCGACGACACGGGCGGCCGCGAGCTCGTGAGCGGTTGCGGCTACTCGGCCGACATGGTGACAGGGGAGGACGTCGAGCGAGAGGACGCCTATTGCCCGCACGTCGCCGAGGGGATCGACGCGTCGGCGCGCAACGAGTTCGTCTGCCTGAAGGCGGAGCCGAACGACGTGCTCGAGCCGCAGAGCGCGTTCATCCACGGGATCGGCCTGACCGCGCCCGACTACGCGGCGATGGCGGCGGAGGGCACGGCGCTCATCTGGTCTCCCCGCTCCAACATCACGCTTTACGGCGACACCGCCGTGGTCACCGCCGCCGCCCGCCTCGGGGTGCAGATCGCGCTCGGCACCGACTGGATCGCGACCGGATCGATGAACCTCTTGCGCGAGCTCCGGTGCGCGGCGGCGCTCAACGAGACGTATTACGACGGCTTCTTCACCGATGAGGAGCTGTGGAGGATGGTCACCGGAAGCGCCGCCGCGGTCACCGCGACGGACGACGTGATCGGCGCGCTGTCCACGGGGAAGGTCGCCGACATCGCGATCTTCGACGGCAGGGAGCGCGAAGGCCACCGCGCTGTCGTCGCCGCCGATCCCGAGGACGTCGTCCTCGTCATGCGCGGCGGAAAGGTCCTGTATGGCGACGCGGCCGTGGTGTCCGCGGTCCGGGGCGCGGGCGCATGCGACGCGGTCGATGTGTGCGGCGTGTCGAAGCAGGTCTGTCTGCAGGACGAGATCGGGATGACGCTGGAGGTCCTCGAGCAGCAGGCGGGCGAGATCTACCCGGCCTTCTTCTGCGGCGAGCCCGAGGGCGAGCCGCTCTGCACCCCGTCGCGCGCGGAGAGCGCGCCCCTGAACGCCTCGGTGAACGGCTCGACTGTCTACACCGGGCAGCCGACGGACGCGGATCTCGACGGCGACGGCATCGAGAACGGCGCGGACGACTGCCCGAGCGTCTTCAATCCGATCCGGCCGCTCGACGACGGGGGCCAGGCCGACTTCGACGGCGACGGCGACGGCGACGCCTGCGACGCGTGCCCGCTCGACGCGGGCAGCACGCTCTGCTCGCCGCCGGACCCGAACGACGCCGACAACGACGGCGCGCCGAACGGCGCGGACAGCTGCCCGAACCTCCAGAACCCCGGCCAGGCCGACGCGGACGGCGACGGCAAGGGCGACCCGTGCGACCTGTGCCCGGACCAGGCGAACCCAGGGGCCCTGGGCTGCACGGTGGCGATCTACGATATCAAGGACGGCACGCGCGCGGAGGGCGAGACGGTGGCCCTGGAGAACGTGCTCGTGACCGGGAAGCACGCGAGCGGCTTCTTCGTCCAGGCGAAGCCGGGCGATCCGGGGTACGCGGGGCCGGCGCACTCCGGCGTCTACGTGTACAGCCCGCAGAACTCGGTGCTGGTCGGCGATCGCGTGCGGATCGCGATCGCGGTGATCGCGAATTACTTCGGGCAGATCCAGCTCGGGTCCGCCGTGGTCGAGGTGATCGCGTCGCTCGGCGAGGCGGCGCCGGCGCCGGAGCCCGTCGCGCCGGCCGACATCGCGGCGGGCGGCGCGCGCGCCGCCGAGCTCGAGGGGGTCCTCGTCGAGGTGGAGGACGTCACGGTGATCGGGCTCGATACGATGGTTCATGAATTCGTCGTCACAGGCGATCTGCGCGTGGACGACCTCCTGTACCGGTCCAGCCCCTTCCCGGCGGAAGGCCAGCATTTCGCGAGCATCCGCGGCATCCTCACCTACCGGAACCACGACGCGAAGGTCGAGCCGCGCGGCGTCGATGATCTCGTGACGACCCTCGGGGCGGCGGCCGCGACGGCAGGGCTCGTGATCAACGAGGTGGATTACGATCAGCCGGGCGGAGATGGAGCCGAGTTCATCGAGATCTACAATGGCGCCGGCGCGCCCGTGGATCTCACGGGCCATGCGCTCGTGCTGGTCGATGGATCCAGCAGCGCGCCCTCCGCCTACAGAACGCTCGATCTGAGCTCCGCCGGTACGCTCGCGGCTGGCCAGTACCTCGTCGTCGGTAGCACGGCGGTGGTCGGCACCGACACCATGCCAGGCGTCGTGGCGGAAGGTGCGGTGACGATCGCCTTCTCGGGCGCGCAGACCGATCGGGTGCAGAACGGGGCTCCCGACGGGATCGCGCTGATAAACACCAACTCAGGAGCCGTGATCGACGCGCTCTCCTACGAGGGGAGCATCCCCGCCGTCACGATCGGGGGCGCCAGCGTGAGCCTCGTCGAAGGCGACGCGTTGCCGGCCACGGTGGCGGACGGCGGCATGGCGGCAGGCTCGCTCTGCCGCCTGCCCGACGGGACGGACACGAACCGGGCCGCCGCCGACTGGGCGCTCTCCGCGACGATCACGCCTGGTGCGGCGAACGTGCCGTGAGCCCGGCCGAGACGCTGTGTTCTTCAGCGCAGCGCACCTCGACGCCCGCCGTTCGCCCGGCGCCACACGGTCCGCGCCGCGCGCGCCGGTGTCTTCGTCCTGTCGGCTGTGTCCGGAGAGAGTGAAGCGAATCAAGGAGGAATGGGCCGTGAGCGGGCGCTCACAGGCAGCCGCAGAGCGGGTCGCCCGCCTTGCACACGCACTTTCCGCCCTTCTTGGCCGGCGCCGCCGCGCTGGCGCCCCGCGCCGCGCTGGCGCCCCGCGCCGCCTTGCCGGACGTCGCCGCTCGGCCGCGGAGGGTTGCGGCCCCCTTGATGTTCGACGTCTTTGCGTCGGCCACGTCCTCGCCCTGCGCCAGCGCCTTGGTCGCCTCCGTCGCCTTGTAATCGGAGAACGCCTTCTGCGCCTTCTCAGCGTCGCTCTTGGCGGCGTCGAGCGCGAGGGTAAGCTCGGTGATCTTCCGGTTGCGCTCGTCGAGCTGGAGGTTGAGCTGCGCGATCCTGTCCTGCTCGGCGACGCGGGCGGCCACCGCCTCGGCCTGAGCCGCCTCGGCCACCTTCACCTTGCCGGCGAAGGTGGTCACCGCGACCGCGGCCACGGCCGCCACGACCAGACCCACCCCGAACACGAACCGACCCCGCCGCTTCTGCCGCACGCCCTGGGCGATCGCCTCGAGCTCGCGTTCAAGGTCCCCCGAGGCCGACATGGGCGGCACGCTGGCAGCCACCGGCGCGATGCTGGCGGGCCCTCTGGTCCCCTGGTAGAGCACTCCCGGGCTTTGTTGCGTGTTCATCATCGCGCGCGACCTCCTCCTGCGTGAGCCATTCCTCCTCTAAGCAAGTGGGGGGCCTCTAAGCAAGTGTGGTGCCACGTGAGCGCGCCCCGACCTGGCACCGTGTGCATCGTCCGTGAGGCAAACAGCGGTGCAAAGCGAGGACTCACACCGCAAAGCGGTGGCTCGCACCGCAAAACGAGGACTCACACCGCAAAACGAGGACTCACGAGGCGCTCCCGAGGAGAGTCGCGCGAGATCCGGGTGGATCACTTGTTCTGGTGCATGGATCGCTCACCGGACCTCGATGCGTCCCCTGGTCCGACGGAGGTCCTGCACCACGCGCCGGCAACGCTGGTGCTGTCGGCGCGGAGGGAGGGCCGCGTCACGGCGGCGATCGGAAGCGCCCCGATCGAGCCAGCGATTCCGGCTACTTGCGGCCGTCGTCCGGCCACCGCCGCGTCCCCGCGGGATCCTCGTCGCGAGGTGGCCGTCAGGGCTGCAGCTTGGCGACGAAGGCGTCGGCACCCCCGGAGCTCATCATCGGGTCCTGCCCGAGATCGATCCTGCCGCTGAAGCTGCCTGTCAGCGCGATGGCTCCCAGCTCATCCACGGCGACGGCCCGGGCGCGCTGCTCCGCCGCGTCGCCGAACGATTTGGCCCAGGCCGTGTCGCCGTTCGGAGCGAGCTTCGCGATGAAGGCGTCGTTGCCGCCGAGGGACTCGAGCCTCGGGCTCGGAGCGCCGAAGTCGATGGCGCTCTCGAACTCTCCGACCACGATGACGTTGCCCGCCTGGTCGGCCGCCACCCCCAGCGCCTTCTGATCTTCCGCATCCCCGTACAGACGGTTCCAGAGGTGCTTGCCTTCCGCGGTGAAGGCGGCGACGACCGCGTCCCTTCCCCCGGCGTATCTCCGCGGCGCTCCGTCGAAATTGATCGTTCCCCCGGTGCTCCCTGCGACGACGATGTCCCCCTTCGCGTCCACCGCGACCGCGGCAAATTCCTGGCTCATGGTGTCGCCGAAGATCTTGGCCCAGAGCGGCGTCCCGTCCCCGTCGAGCTTCGCAATGAAGGCGTCGTCGCCCTGAGCATTGAGGAGCGTCGTCCCGAAGTTCACCCTGCCCGCGATGCGGCCGACCAGGACCACGCCTCCGTCGGGCGTGACGGCAGCGTCGTTCGCGACCTCAGCGGTCGTATCGCCGAAGTTCCTGCTCCAGGCGAAGTTTCCGAGGGCGTCCATCTTCGCGACGAAGATGTCCTCTCCACCTTCGCTCGTCAGGTGGTCCCCGCCCAGCTGTCGCCCGCCCAGCACGTCGGCCCAGTCGGTGAAGCTGCCAGCAACGACGATGTTGTCGTCCGAATCCACCGCGAGACCGTAAACTCTATCGACGCTCGGACCGGCGATGGTCTTGATCCAGTCCAGGGCGCCCTCTGCGTCGAGCTTCGCCACGAACACGTCCGAGCTGCCTCTGCTCGTGAGCGGCGTCCCGTCGAAGTTAAGTGTGTTTTCGAAGGTCCCGGCCAGGATCACGCCGCCGTTCTTGTCGAGCGCCACGCGATTGCAAGAATCCGAGCCGTTCCCCCCGAACGCCTTCGACCATTCCTTCGCGCCGCCGGGCGCGAGCTTGACGACGAAGCCGTCGAACGCTCCCAGGCTGCCGACGGAATCCAGGCTGGTGCTGAAGGCACCCGCGATCAGGAGGTTCCCTTCCCTGTCGAAGGTGACGTCATAACCGATCTGCTCGCCGTTCACTCCGAGCTGGGTGCTCCACTCGTGCGCTCCGGTGCACTCCGCCACACGATCGCAGCTCTCGTCATTCGCCTTCGTCGTACAGGCCTCGGTCCTGGGGAGCACCTCGTCGACGCACGAGCCGCCGCGCAGGCAGCCGTCCTTGCACTCGCCGACTCCCCTGGTCGACTCGGGGCCTGTATAACAAGGGTCGCAGGGCTCGCTGCCGCCTGCGCCGCCCGTGCCGCCCGCACCTCCCGCGGCGCCTGCGCCTCCCACGCCGCCCGTGCCGCCCGCGCCTCCCGCGGCGCCCACGCCGGCCATCCCGCCTTGCGCGGTGCCGCCGCCGCTGATGGCGCCCGGCACGAGCACGCCTTGATCGAAGCACCCGCCCAGCGCGCCGGCCACGCCGAGCGCGCCGCAAAGGACCATGAAGCCGTTGCGTTTCATCAAAACACCCCCGCGATCCCGGCACCCCACGGCGATATCCACGGACGGACCGCTGCGCCCTTGGGCCTCGCCGCCGCGGACGGTGCGGTGAGGAGCAGCGCGACGCCGCCCGCGGCGAGCGCTCCGCCCACGATGAACGCCGGCGCAGGGACGAGGCGCAGGTCGTTGTACGAGCCCAGCCTGGCGCGCGTCCTCGGCGTGTCCGGGCACACGACGTCCTCGGTGCACCCGAGATCGATCAGCTCGCTGCGCCGCGCGCTCGTGATGCCGAACGTGATCCCACCGACGACGAGCGCCGCGGCGCCCGTGCCGACGGCGGTCCAGCCGAGCACGCGCTGCGTGGTGCCCGGCGCCGGGTCGGCGGGCGGGGGGAGGACGACAGGCGGGCGGACACCGACGGGGAACTCGAGCGCGAGCGCCGCCTCCTGCCGCTCCTGCATCGCGACCTCCCGCCGGACGACACGCCCCGCCCACGCGGCCTCGACGACGTGCTTGCCAGGATCGACAGGCTGGCTGACCCCCACCAGCGCGGGTGGCATCGGCTTGCCGTCGATGGTGATCTGCACCTCGCGCTCCGGGGCGCCGCGTACCCCCACAGAGAGCCTGGGGATTCGTGGCTTGAGATCGTCGTACGCTTTCCCGGCGTCGGCGACCGCAGCCTTGAAGACGTCGCTGGCCGAGGCGTCGAGCGAGGTGCGGCTCACTTGCAGGTAGCGCTCGGAGGCCTCGATGAGGCGCCCGAGCTGCTCGAGGCACCGCGCGGCATAGAGGTCGATCGTCGGCGCCTGGATCAGCTGGTCCGCGCGCCCGAACTTGTCGAGCGCCGCCGCGAACTGGCCCTTGTCGAAGAGGTCGAGGCCCTCTTCGGCGAGGGCCCGGGCGGCGTTCATGGTGGCGGGGTCGACGTCGGCCGCCCGCGCGGTGGTCGCGAGCGCGAGCGCGAGCGCGAACGCGATGGTGGCGGTGCCCGAGACCCTCGATCGCGCGCGCATTCGTCTCCTCAGAAGCCGAGGCGGTCGGACCTGGGGCGCGTCGCGCTGGAGGCCGCGGGCGGGGCCGCGGACGAGGGCCTGGGCCGCGGCGAGGAGGACGCGGCCCTGCCCGGGCGAGCGGGCGCCGTCTGGGCGGAGGAGGCGGCCGCGGCAGGAGCGCTGGCCGCCAGCGCGGAGCCGGCGCGGGGCGCAGGCGTCGAGGTCGACGCGGCCGTCGTGTCCTGGGGAGGCGCGAGCTCGGGCGCCCCCCTGGGCGAATTCGCTCCCGCCGGCGGATTGTTCGCCGGGGCGGCGACATGCGGTGTGTCGAGCGTCCCCGGCGGCGAGGCCGCGCCGGACGGCGGTGCGTGCGGGATCGGGTCGTCCCCGAGCGCGCGCCAGCCGATGAAGAGCGCCCCGCAGAGGACCGAAGCCGCGAGGCCGAGCGCGACGGCCGGGATCGGCATCCTGCGGCGAGGTCTCGAGTCGGCTCCGGCCTCGTCGTAGAGGCCCGGCGGCGAGGCGACGCTCCCATCCGGCGAGACGGAGAGCGGGGAGGTGGAGATCGGCGGACCGGAGAGCGGCGCGGCGGAGAGCGGCGCAGCGGAGATCGGCGGGACGGAGGGTGACGTGGTGCCCGCGCCCCCGGGGATCGAGCTCACCGAGGCCCGCCCGCCCTCCTGCGCGTCGCTGGGCGGCAAGAGCGCGTCGCGCAGCGCGTCGACCATCGCCGTCGCCGAGGCGAACCGCCCGTTCGGGTCACGGCTGCACGCCTGCATGAACCACTCGTCGAACGCCGGCGGCACGGGCACAGACGCCACCTTCGAGGGGACAGGCAGCGGATCACTGCATATCTCGAGGATCATCGCGCCAGGCGCCTCGGCCGTGATCGCCGCCCGGCCGCACACGCACTCGAACGCGATCACCCCGAGCGCCCAGAGGTCCGACCGGTAATCGACGGTCGCGCCCTGCGCCTGCTCAGGGCTCATGTACGGCAGCGTCCCGATCAGCACGCCCGCCTGCGTCCCGATGCCCTCTTTGCCGGACAGGCGCGTCTTGGCGACGCCGAAATCGAGGACCTTGGCCACCTCCCGGTCGTCGTCGCGGGCGAGGAAGATGTTGTCGGGCTTGAGGTCGCGGTGGACGATGCCGGCGTCGTGGGCCTTGCGCACGGCGCGCGCGACGTCGGCGAAGATGCGCGCCGTATCGGCCGCATCGAGCGCGCCGACCCGCTCGAGCCGGTGCGCGAGGTCCTCGCCCTCGAGGAGCTCCATCGCGATGAAGGGGACGTCGTTCTCGACGCCGTGATCGAGGATCTGCACGACGTTCGGGCTGCGGAGCGCCGCCGCCGCCTGCGCCTCCTGGTAGAAGCGCGCGCGGACCGTCTCGTCCTTCGCATAGAGAGGCCCGAGCACCTTGATCGCGACCGGCGAGCCCAGCGTGAGATCGTCCGCGCGCCAGACGGTGCCCATGCTGCCCGAGCTGAGAGGGCGGAGCAGCCGATACCGGCCGACCAGCACCTGTCCCTCCAGCCCGAACGCGTTCGTCGTCATTGTCGCAGGACCTGTGGTGCGCGCGTGGCCTTCCCTACGCTGGTGATTGTTCAGTGCTGGTCAACAAGAACAACGGATAGACTGAAAGTCTACGAGGCGTGGCGCGGAGCGTCAATCGGTGCGCCCGCCGCGTGCTCGCAGGACGTCGCTAGAGCACCGAGCAGGTTGGAACGCCGCGCGAGAGAGAGTTTGAACCACAGCGACACAGAAGCGACAACAACAAAACCTCCGCGCATCCGTGGTTCGTTTCGTCAATTTTTCGATCGGTTCGGTACCCTAGATCAACACGAAGTCCTCGGCCACGGAGACCTCCTCGGCCATGATGCTCGTGGTCTCCTCGTCGCGCTGGACGGCGAGCTTGTAGAGTTGCGCCAGCACGGCCGGGTGATCCTCGACCAGACCCATGAACTCGGTGGCCGGAAGGTACAGCGTCACGGTGGGGTGAACGGCGATCACCTCGGCGTTCGTCGCGCGGCGGAGGACCATCGCGATCTCGCCGGCGACGTCGCCGGGGCCGAGCGTCGAGAGCACGAGCGGCTCGCCGCGGGCGTCGTCCGCCGCGTCGCGCCGGACGACGGCGACCTCTCCGGAGGCGATGAGGAACAGGCCGGGGGGCCGCTCATCCTGGACGAGCAGCCGCTCGTTCTTCTCGAACGTGCGCGTGCGGAACCGCTTCACGAGCGCGGGCCTGTCGGCCTCGGGCACGACGCGGAGCACGTCGCTCATCCGGACGAGGTTCTCCACCATGCGGTCCCGGCAGTAGGCCGCGAGCTCCAGGCCCACCTCGGGCTCGCGCTGCGCGATGTCGTCGATCGCGTCGCGCTTCACCTCGAGCACGATGGAGGGCCGCGTGGCGATGACGCTCCCGGTGCGCGGGGCCCGAGAGAGCAGCGCCATTTCGCCGAACATGGCGCCGTTCGCGAGCCGGGCGAGGAGGATCTCCTCGTCCCCGCGCCGGCGCCGCGCCTCGAGCTCCCCGCGCGCGACGAAGTAGGCCTCGCTGCGCGCGGCGCCCTGCTCGATCACGGTCGTCCCCGCCGCCACCCAGATGGGCGTGAAGGCGGCGCACAGGGCGCGGAGCGCGTCGCGCCCGACGGACGAGAAGACCGGCTGGGGCGCGATCCCGGGGTGATCGGCCTGGGCGGCCAGCCTGCGCGTGGCGTCGTGGAGGATCTCCGTCGCCTTGTTGAGCAGGAGCGCGCCGGTCAGCACGGAGGCGAGCGGCTGGAACGCCTCGGCGGCCGGCAGGGGCGGCGGCGGCGGCGCGCCCTCGCCGAGCCGCGGCGAGTCCCGGCAGAACGCCTCGGCGATCAGGTCGAGCCCGGGGCCGGCATCGCCGCCGAAGCGCTCGCTCTCGCGCGCGGCCGCCACGGCGAGCGGCAGGTTCTCGAGGTCGATCGCGCGGGCGATCGCGGTGGAGCACGCCTCGCGCGCGGCCTCGTGCCGGTTCAGCTCGCCGAGGAGGCGCCCGCAGAGGCAGAGCGCCGACGGCATCGTCGGGTCGTGCCGGACCAGCGCAGCGGCCCAGCGCAGCGCGGCGTCCCGCTCTCCCGCGAGCGCCAGCGAGAGCGCGCGGTCGATCGGCGACTCCGCCTGCTGGATCGAGCCCGGGAGTACCGGGGGGAGGGCCATGTAAGCGTGTATATCAGGGTTCATTGCGCGGCGGCAAAGAACGCGCCCGGTTGACACCCCGCACGCCCCCGCTCGCCCCGCGTCCCGCGCCCCGCGGATCACCGGGAAGGAGCGCGGCGTCGTGCTCAGGCGAGGTGCTGCTTCAGGAACGCGATGCTCCGTTCCCACGCGAGCTTCGCGGCCTCGGGGGCGTAGACCTCGGGGCGCGTGTCGTTCGCGAACGCGTGGTCGGCGTCATAGACGTGGAGCTCCATGGATTGGCCGCGGGCGGCGAGCTCCTTCTGGATCGCCTCGGCGGCGGCCGGCGTCGCCCAGCCGTCGCGCGCGGCGAAGTGGGCGAGGATCGGCGCCTTGACGCGCGTGTAATCGGGCGCGGGGCTCGGGACGCCGTAGAAGGGCACCGCGGCCGCGAGCTCGGGGATCGTCGCGGCGGCGGCGAAGCTCAGCGCGCCGCCCATGCAGAACCCGATGACGCCGACCTTGCCGGTCGACCGCTCGTGCGCCGACAGGAAGCGGGCGGCGCCGGCGATCTCCTCGAGGGCGCGCGGCTTGTCGAGCTCGGTCATCAGCCGGTTGGCCTCGGTGGCGTCCTTGGTGGTCTTGCCGTGGTAGAGGTCGGGCGCGAGGGCGATGAACCCGGCGGCGGCGAGCCGGTCGAGCAGAGAGCGGATGTGGTCGTTCACACCCCACCACTCCTGGATCAGGACGACGGCAGGCGACTTGTCCCCCTGCTTCGGCCAGACGATCTCGCCGGTCGCCGAGGACCCGTCCTTCGCGGGGAACGAAACCTTTTCGGACATGCGACTCCTCCCTTTCGAGACGGGGATGGGCTGCGCCGTCCTCGTCCGTGATCGGGGATCGGCTTCCGTCGTCCCCGTCGGCAATCGGGGATCGGCTTCCGCCGTCCCCTCATGGCGCGGCGCAGGATAACCGCCCCGCGCACGTTGCGTAGCGCAAACTGCCTGGCACGCGCTCCACGCCGGGACGCCGGCGATGTAGATTGATGGCGTGGATGCGCTGGCGGGACGATGGAGGCGAGCGGTCTCGTCCTTGAAGGAGCTCCGGCTGCGGGTCGCGTTCCTGCGGAGCGAGGTGCTGCGCGCCGATCTCCCCTCCGTCGCCCGCGCGCTCGACGATCTCTGCCGCGACGCCGAGCAGGCCAACCCCCTCGCGCGCGACGTGCTGGGCGCCGTCGTGCCGGTCCTCGTGGATCCTGCGCTCTCGGAGCGCGTCGAGCAGCTCCGAGAGCTCGCGTCCTCCCATGCCCTGCTGCCGCTCTCGCGCCTCCTGCGCCGCAAGGCGCGGCGGCCCGAGGCGCAGCCGGCCTCGCCGGCGCCCGACGAGCGGCTCGTCGCCACGTCGAGCGCCGGTCGCGCGCTCACGCTCGGCGAGCGGCGCGCGCTGGCCCGGCGGCCGACCCGCGCGGCCTTCGACGCCTTGCTCCGGGACCCGCACCCGCTGGTCATCCGCAACCTGCTCGCCAACCCGCGCTTGACCGAGGATGACGTCGTCCGCCTCGCGGCGCGCCGCCCGGCGAACGCGGAGGTCCTGACGGAGATCGCGAAGCACCCCGAGTGGCCGCAGCGCGCGCGGGTGCGCATGGCGATCGTGCAGAACCCGGGCGCGCCGCAGGAGATCGCGGTGCCCATGGTGCGCCTGCTCCTGCGGCCCGAGCTCCTGCGGCTCGCGGCGGCGGCGGACGTGCCCGCGGTCGTCCGGGCCGCGGCGCGGGAGCTGCTCGATCGCCGTCCGCCCGTCCCGCACAAGCCAGGCGGCCCGCTGGCGCAGTGAGGCCGCGCCCTGCGCGGGGTCGGCGGCGTGCGCGCAGGCCGCCGCCGCGGTGTCGCGATCGGAGAGGAGGAGAAGAGAGCAGAGAGGGAGTGAAGGAGAGAGGGAGTTGAAGGGGAGAGGGAGAGAGGTCGTGCTGGCGCTTTCGTGAATCGGCGCCCGCTGGCGAGGCTACGCGACCTCGGCCCAGCACCGCGCGAGGCGGCGCACGCCCTCGTCCAGGTCCTCGTCGCACGCCACCGAGGAGAAGCAGAGCCGGAGGGCGAATGGGCTCACGGCGCCATGAGCCCGGAACAGCGAGCCCGGGTCGAAGGCGACGCCGTGCTCGATGGCGGCGGCCAGGAAGAAGGCCTCGTTCGGCTCGGCGTCGGGCTCGACCCAGATCGCGAAGCCGCCGGCGGGCGGGTCGAACCGCCAGCCGGGCAGGTGCTTTCGGAGCGCCCGCTCCATGCGGGCGGCGCGGCGACCGTAGAACTCCCGCAGGCGCACGAGCCGCTGATCGAAGTCCTCCGTGCGGAGGTAGTCTTCCAGGATGGCCTGCGGCAGGCTGGCCGCCTGCTGATCGGCGGATTGCTTCAGCTGGAGGACCTCGGCGCGGAGCGAGCGCGGGGGCACGAGCCAGCCGACGCGGAGGCCGGGGCAGAGCGTCTTCGAGAACGTCCCGACGTGGAACACGCGATCGGGGGCCTCGGCCAGGAGCGGCCGCGGGACGGCGCCGTCAAAAGATAGATCCGCGTAAGCGTCGTCCTCGATGATGGGCCGGAGGGTCGAGAGGACCCTGGCTCGATCGCT
The DNA here is from genome assembly GCF_051525245.1 of Sorangium sp. So ce128. Taxonomy (NCBI): domain Bacteria; kingdom Pseudomonadati; phylum Myxococcota; order Polyangiales; family Polyangiaceae; genus Sorangium; species Sorangium sp. So ce128. The sequence goes on from NZ_CP150313.1 coordinate 93,648, forward strand.
GCGCGACAGCGTGCGTCCACGCGGATTGGAGACGGCGGGCATGAGATAATAGCCATCGACGTTGCTGCCGCCGTCGACGACCGTCGCGCCGAGCTCCTGGAACCGATCGAGCGCGCCGGGGGAGCTCTCGCGGTCGACGCCGATCCTGGCGCGCGATCCGCGGACCAGCTGCGCGGCGAGGGACACGGCCTGCTGTGCGCCGCTGGTCACGATGACGTCGTCGCGAGCCACCTGGGCGCCGCGCCGGCGCAGCTGCCCGGCGATCCAGGCGCGGAGGTCCTCGTCGCCCTCGGGCCAGCTACACGGGAGCGCCGCGCAGCTGGGGTTCTGAAGAGCGCGAACGAACGAGGCCGCGAGCTTCGAGCGCGGGAACTCGCCCGGGGCGGGCAGCCCGCCCGCGAAGCTGATGAGGCCAGGTGTGTCCGCGGCGCGCCGCTTCAGGGGGTCGAACCGCTCGAGGCCGTGTCCGAGCCGCGGTCCGCTCCGCGGCGCATCACGCGAGATCGGGGCCTGCACAGGCCGGGTGTGGGACGACGGGGGAGGAGGCGTTGCGCGCGCGGTGGCATCCATAGAGCTCAGGGTCCGAGCGAGGCCATTCAAGGATGGTGCCGCCCGAGCTGCCCGTCTCCAGGTGGAGCGGAAGCGCTCGCGTCCCATGTCGGGACGGAATTCCATGGAAAATTGGTTACATCGCGGCAACCTGGGACGGGCCAGGGCGTGTAACGGCATGTTGCGGGGTGTGGCGTGCGCGCGCGGCGAGTCAGGCCGCCACAGGGCACCGAAGGGCGTGGAGGGGCGCGCGTCCGCACAGGGCGGCCGGCCCTGCGAGCCAGGTCGGGCTGGTCTGGCCGGCGGGGGATCCGTCCTGAGATCGATCTCCGGAGCTGACCGTACGCCGAGGTCAGGCGAACGTTCGCCCGGGCGGCTATCGATGCGGAGCCTGCTCCCGCAGGACGTGGAGATCGTTCTCGTGGCCAGTCAAGGCTCTGTTCCCCAGGCGAGCACGCCGTCGTGGTACACGGTGACCCGCTCAAACGGCATGAAGGCGGTGTTGGTGCCGAAGGAGTAGTCGTCGGTCTGCGTCATGCGGTCGTAATTGTCACCGTTGTAGATGCGGATCTGCACATTTCCGGACGTGACGTTGGGGGCGATGCCACCTGCGGCGGCGAGGAAACCGAGCTCGAGATAGTGATCGGCCTTCGTGCCCGATGCCTCGCCGAACGTCCTTGTGACGTTGGCGCATCCGTCGATGATCGACGAAAAGTCGCACTCGCTCTTGAGATCCACCTTCGCGACGTCGGCCGTGAACCAGTAGCGAATCGTCAGATCGCTGAGCGCGATGCTCGCATCGTCCGTGTTCTTGACCTGTACCATGAACGACAGATGCTGGGACTCGACGGTGGTGTCCCTCGCAGCATATTGCAGCTCGAGCGCCGGTGTGGTCACGCCGCCGGTGGTCGAGCTCGCGGTGGTGGAGCTCGTGGCGCTACCGCCGCCGGTGCCTGTCGTGCTGCTCGTCGTGGAGCTAGTCGAGCTGCTCGCCGAGGAGCTGGCCGAGGCGCTCGCCGAGGAGCTGGCCGAGCTGCTCGCCGAGGAGCTGGCCGAGGCGCTCGCAGCGTCGTCCCCGCCAGCGCCGCCCAGACCCCCAGCGCCGCCGGCACCATCGGCGCCACCTGAGCCGGACGAGCTGCTCACCGTCGCGCTCGTGACATCGCCCGCAGCGCTGGACGAGCCGCTCGTTGTGGAGCTCGTCGAGCCGCTCATCGCAGATACGGTGGAGCCAGCGCCGGCTGAGCTGGACGAAGGCGCCCCACCCGAGCTGGCGGAGGCGCCGCCCCCGCCTCCTGTGTTCTCGCCGTCCAGGCTGGAGCCTTGGGCACATGCCACGAGCGTCAGGAACGAGATGGCACAGAGCGCGGCGGTTCCCTTCGGCCAAGAGCTCGATCGGTTGGCTCGGTTGACCCGATTGCCGCGACTGCCCAGCTGCGGCGGCGCTCCTGCCCTCGTCGACACCTTCCCCCTGGAACCCCGGATACGAGCTGCTCCCGAGGTCATCGGGCCGAGCAGCGACGCACACCTTGCCATCGGTCGCATCTTGAACACCCCTGCGACCGCTCGACCAAGTCCGAAGGCCGAACGGAAGGAAGTTGAGGTCAACAGCTTATAGAGAACCGCCTGGCATCAGCAAGAGGCTTGCCATGGGAACTTTCTGTCGATGTCGTAGCTGATGGGGTATTCGTCCACATGCATTGCCCTCAGAGCGGGCGGATGAATGCTGGCCATACACTGGACGACGTTTCACGTGTTTTGCGGACACCGCGCCACGCCGCGCCAGCGGGGTCGGTGTGGCGTCCCTGGCATCGGTCATGTGAAGTGACGGGGCCGCGCTGCGCGTCCTCCAGCGGAGGCGGCGCATGGGCCAGTTGAACTCGGAGTCCTCCATGAACCGCGTTGACCACGGCGCCGGTCTCTCCTCGTCGCCGAACGAGAGCACCGAACCGCAGAACGGGTCGCCCTTGCCCTCTGTGGAGGGCGCGCTCCAGCGAGAGGATCGGTCCGCCCAGCCGTAGTTCACGTCCAGGGGGAAGGGGCATGAAGACCAGGCGCTGCCTGTCGGCGAGCGCGCGAGGGGGTCACGTGGCGCGCGCGGGCTGCGAGGCCTCGAGCCGCGCCTTTTCAGCGAGCAGCAGCTCGGTGAACGCCGCGATGAACATGCGCCTGGCGAGCGATCCGAGCCGCTTGCCGACGAGCGGCAGCGGGATGTCGAAGCGTGATGTCCAGTCGATCTCCGTGCCCTCGCCGCGCGGAGTGAAGCGGAGACGCGAGCCCTGGTGCCGGAGCGGCTGCGTGCTCTCGACGATCTGGTAGTCGAACGAGGACGGCCGCTCGAAGGCCGTGATCTCCTCGACGTAGCGAATCCGCTTCCCGACGCGCACCTCGCGGAGGGCGCCGAGGCCGTTGTGCTCGGTGAGCCCTGGCCGGACGACCTTCGTGTGGGTGCCGTCCCCGGAGCACAGGAAGCGTTCGTGGTCAGCCACCGCGTCGAAAACCCGCTCGACCGGGGCGTGGATGTAGACGTTGACGTGGACCTCTTGCATGCGGCGACCATCGCACGAAGACCTCGCCGAGCGAGGGCGGGGTGGGGGGCGGGTGAGCGCGGAGTTCGCTGGTGGGCTTCAAGATCCGTTCCTGTTGAATGTGGCGGCGTCGCTGAGCTCAACCAGGGGGCGATCGTTGGTCCTCGGTCGGCGGCTCAACCTCGGTCAGCGGCTCAACCTCGGTCGGTCGGCTCAACCTCGGTCAGCGGCTCAACCTCGGTCGGTCGGCTCAACCTCGGTCGGTCGGCTCAACCACGGTCGGCCGCTCACGGTCGGCCGCTCAACCCCGGTGCGGTTGACGGTGCGGTTGACGCAGCTGGGCGAGCTCAACCATGGTGCGATTGACCATGGGAATGTGTGTCAATGTGAGACATACTTTGCCTTGATGCCTTGCCAACCGAAGGAGGTCCTCACATAAAGTGAGTGAATGCTCACTCACCAATCCGGAGGCGGCCTATGACAGAAGCTGTGGATGCGCTGGTCGTCGGTGGAGGTCCGACGGGCTTGACGATGGCCGGAGAGCTTGTTCGGCGCGGGCTCGCAGTGCGGATCGTGGACAAGGCATTGGAACCGCCGCCGGATCACTCGCGAGCGCTCGTGGTGCAGACGCGGACGATGGAGATCTTCACCAGCATGGGGATCGCAGACGCCGCGATGGCGCGCGCCACGCGCGTCGGAGGGCTCAACGTCCTCCTCTCGAACGGCCAGCGCGCACGCTTGCCGATCTTCGACTTCCCGGAGCTCTCCACGCCCGTTCCAGGCATCTTCGTCATCCAGCAGTTCGACACCGAGCGCGTCCTCGAGTCGCGGCTCTCGGAGCTGGGCGTGACGGTCGAGCGCGGCGCCGAGCTCGCTTCCTATACCCAGGACAGCGCCGGCGTCACATGCACGCTCCGCAGGGTCGACGGGAACACCGAGGTGGTGCGCGCGAAGTGGCTCCTCGGTTGCGACGGCGCGCGCAGCGTTGTCCGCCAGGGCGCAGACATCGCCTTCGAGGGCGACACCTACGACGATCACTGCATGCTCGGCGACCTCGTCATCGACTGGCCACTGCCGGACGGCGACATCTATATCAGCCCTTCGCGCCGGGGCCTCGCAGCGGCCTTCCCCGTGCCCGGAAGCCACCGGTTCCGGATCGTCCTTATCCTGCCCGAAGCGTCGCCGGCGCGCGGCGCGTCGCTCTCGCTCGAGGAGTTCGAAGGCGTGATGCGCTCGATGATCCCCACGCCGTTCAAGATACAGAAAGCGATCGTCCTCTCGCGCTACCGGCTGCACCACCGCGTCGCCACGCGGCTGCGCAAGGGGCGCGTGTTCCTCGCCGGCGACGCGGCGCACATCCACAGCCCGGCCGGCGGGCAGGGGATGAACACCGGAATCCAGGACGCGTACAACCTGGCGTGGAAGCTCGCGGCCGTCGAGCAGGGCAGGATGCCAGCGTGGCTGCTCGACACTTACGAGATGGAGCGGCTGCCCGTCGCGCGCCGGCTGATCGCCTTCACAGACCGCCTCTTCGGGCTCATGGCCGGACACGGTCTCATGGGCCGGGCGCTGCGCATCGTCGCGCCGCGCCTGATGACCCGCGCCATCGGCGTCGCTGCCGTGCAACGCCGGATACTGGGGTTCGTCTCGCAGCTCAAGATCCGATATCGGAAGAGCCCGCTGTCCATCCAGATCGGGCACCCGCCGGAGCGCGGGCCCCGCGCCGGAGATCGCGCGCCGGACGCCTCGCTGCGCAACGCGGCGGGACAGCAGGTCCACCTGTTCGAGCTGATGCGCGGCGTCGAATCCACGCTGCTGCTCTTCGCCGGTCCACCCCAGGGCAGCGCGAACACCGAGGCGCACGGGCACGTCCGGCGGCTCGCCGCGGAGCTCAGCAGGCCGGACCTCAAGGTGCTGGTCATCAGCGCGCCCGAGGCCGGAGGGTACGCAGATCCGGACGGGCGCGCCCACGCGGCGTACGGCGCCGAGGCGGCAGCCGCCGTCCTCGTCCGGCCGGACGGCTACGTCGGCGTGCGCTGCGATCCGCTCGACGAGCGCGAGCTCAGGCAGGCGCTCGACCGGCTCTTCACCCGCAGGGCCGAGGCCCCCTAGCGCACGCCGACCGCAGCGCGCCCGAGCCGCCGCGCGGCGCTGCTAGACGTCGAGGAGAGAGGACGCTGATGAGCCGACGCCCGCGCCCGCACGACACGTTGACCGAGGCGCAGAAGAAGATCGTCGACGCTGCGGTGGCCGCCTTCGCCGAGCAAGGCTTCCACGGGACCGCGACCAAGGAGATCGCGCGGCGCGCAGGGGTCGCCGAGGCGACGATCTTCAAGTACTTCCCGAGCAAGCGGGACCTCCTCCTGGGTGTCATCGGTCCCGCCGTCGAACGGCTCGTCGGGCCCGCGCTGGCGCGCTCCATGGACCCGCTCTTCGAGGCGACGTACCCGACCTTCGAGGCGTTCTTGCGGGCGCTCCTCGCCGAGCGCATCGCCTTCGTGCGCGCGCACCCGCAGCTGGTGCGCATCCTCGCGCAGGAGCTGCCGTTCGACGCCGAGCTGCGGCTCGGCATCGCCGGCAGGGTCTTCGGGCCGCTCCTCGAGAAGGGGATCACCTTGATCGAGCACTTCCAGCGCGAAGGGCAGATCGTCGGGTGGCCGCCGCCCCTCGTCATCCGCTGCGTCGCCTCGACGTTCGTGGGGTACATCGTCCACCGCGTGTACATCGCCCCCGATGCGGCGTGGGACGATGAGGCGGAGATCGAGCGGGTCATCGCCTTCGTGATCCGCGGCCTCTCGCCTCGCGAGCCCGCGTGACCCCGTGCGTGGGCGTGCGGCCCGCCGGCCGCGCGCAGGCGCGCGGCGGCTCAGCTCGTCGTCAGCAGCGAGCGGAGCTGCGACGGCGACACCTGGTAGTCCTTGCCGCAATAATCGCAGCGGATGTCGAGGACCTTCCCGTCCGTGACCATCTCCTCGATGTCGCTCCGCGGCAGGCTCGCCAGCGTGGCCATCACCCGGAGCTCGCTGCAGCGACAGCTGAAGCTGAGCGGCGAGTCCTCGAGCCGTGAGAACGGCATGCCGTAAAGCAGCTCCCCGAGCAGCACGTCCGCCGAGGCTCCCTCGTGCGCGAGCACGTCGTCGAGGCGCTCGAAGTCCTTGAGCCGCTCGGTCATCACCATGAGCGGACCGCGCTCGACCTCCGGGAGCAGCTGCACGAGGTAGCCGCCGGAAGCGCCGACGCCGTCCTCGCCGATCAGCGTCGCCACCGCGATCATCGAGACGACCTGCTCCGATTCCTGCATGTACGTCATCAGGCCCGCGGAGATGCCGCCCTCGGTCGGGATCTCGACGACCCCCTGGTGGAGCATGCCGCTCGGCAGCGTGCGCATGACCTGCAGCAGCGACCCTCCGCCGATCTTCACCGCGCTCTCCGCCGTGGCCCCCTTGCCCAGGTTGACGAGGCCGCGGCTCGTGCCGTCCGGGTGCGAGTCGGCCACCAGGGTCCCGTGACCGGCCGCGCCCTTGACGATCGCCTGGACCCGCAGGTTCGGCGCCATCGCCTCGCGCACGAGGATGGCGCCGGTGATCAGCTCTCCCAGCCGCTGCGCGGTCGCGCCGGTCGCAGATTGCACCGCGACGGCCCCCCGCACGGTCTCGGTGGTCAGCGCCGTGATGACGCGAAAAGCGCCATCCATCGTGATGGCGCGGACGACGGAATCAGAAGGTCGGGGCAAGATGCACTCTCCCGTGGGAAAACATCGTTAGGCCACGGACGGCCGATGGCAACCCGCGCCGCATCGATCGCCGCAGGCGGAGGCGCCCCGCAGGCGGGCGCGCCTCGCATAAAAGCATAGTTATTCCGTTGGCTTGTAGCACAGGCACCCCCTCCTGCGCGGCGCGGGGGGGGCGCCGCCCGGGGGGAGAGCTCAGCTGCGTCGGCGGCGCCGGTGCAGCACGGCGGCGCAGGCGCCGGTCGCGAGCAAGGCCCACGGCGCCGAGCGGCTGCCGTCGCCCTCCGCGCCCACCGTGCAGGCGCAGCCGCCGCCTTGCACCACGACGCCCTCACCGGGGAGCGGTGTGGTGCACGGGCCGATCGTGTTGTCGGGGTTGCGGCAACCCGGGACGCACTCCTTCGTCTCCTCGTCGCACACCATCCCAGCGCCGCAAGCGCTGTCCTGCTCGCACTCCGCGGGCTGATCGTCCGCGGGGTTGTTCGGATCGCGCTCGCCCTCGTCGACCACCCCGTCGTGGTCCGCGTCCTCCTCGCCGTCGCTCGCTCCGCCGCCATCGGTGTCGGCCTGCGTCGGCGAGGTCGTCGTCTCCCCGTCGTCGCCGTCCGGCACGCAGGTGGCCGCGTCGGCGTCGGTGTCCTCGTGCGAGCAGCCCTTGCCCAGCTCGGTCCCATCGAGGAGCCCGTCCCCGTCGCTGTCGGGATCGAGCGCGTTGATCTTCCCGTCCTCGTCCGTGTCGACGCCAGGCTCGACCTCCTCGCCGTCGAGCGCGCCGTCGTCGTCGCTGTCGGCGTCGTCCGGATCGGTGCCGAGCGCCGTCTCCTCGCTGTTCGAGAGGCCGTCGCCGTCGCGATCGCCGAGATCGTCCCCGGCGTCGTTCGGATCGGTCTCTCCCTCGTCGACCTTGCCGTCGTGGTTCAGGTCCTCATCGCCGTCGCTCTGGCCGCCGCGGTCCGTGTCGGGATTCACCACGCTCGTCGTGGTGGTCCCGCCGTCGGCGTCGGGCGTGCAGCTCTCGGCGGCGGCATCGGTGTCCGCGTCCGCGCAGCCCTTCCCCGCCTCGGTGCCGTCGAAGAGCCCGTCGCCGTCGCTGTCCGCGTCCAGGACGTCGGGCAGGTCGTCGCCGTCGCCGTCGTCGCTGGGGTTCGGCTCCTCGCCGTCGAGCAGGCCGTCGTTGTCGGTGTCGCGATCTTCCGGATCCGAACCGAGGAACACCTCGAGATCGTCGCTCAGCCCGTCGGCGTCTCCGTCGGCGTTCTGGCTGTCGTCGGCGCCATGGCCGGCGGTCGGCTCCGTCTCGCCGGCCTCGAGCGCGCCGTTCAGGTTGGCGTCCTCCGAGCCGTCGGTCGCGCCGCCCCGGTCGCTGTCACGGCTCAGCGCCGACGTCATCGTGGCCCCGCTGTCCCCGTCCGCCGTGCAGTGCTCGGCGTCCGCGTCGGTGCCGGGGCCGTCGCAGGCGAGGCCGAGCTCGGTCCCGTCGTAGAGGCCGTCGTCGTCGCTGTCCACGTCGAGGGGGTGGATGAGCCCGTCTCCGTCCGCGTCGTCCGCCGGGTTCGGCTCCTGCCCGTCCTGCACGCCGTCGTCGTCGGAGTCCGCGTCGTCCGGGTCCGTGCCCAGCGTCTCCTCGAGGTCGTCGCTCAGCCCGTCCTCGTCCTCGTCGTCGTTGTCGCCGTCGTCGTCGCCGCGCCCGCGGGTCGGTTCGGTCTCGCCGTTGTCCGCGACGCCGTTCAGGTTGGCGTCCTCGGAGCCGTCGCTCGTGCCGCCGTCGTCCGTGTCTGCGTCGAGCGGCGACGTCTTCGTGGCGCCGGCGTCCTCGTCCGGGGCGCAGCGCCGCGACGGCGCGGTGCCAGGGCCGTCGCAGCCCAGGCCGAGCTCGGTCCCGTCGAAGAGGCCGTCGTTGTCGCTGTCGACGTCGAGCGCGTTGAGGAGCCCATCGCCGTCCGTATCGTCCGCCGGGTTCGGCTCGAGCCCGTCGCGGACGCCGTCTCCGTCGGTGTCGGCGTCGTTCGGGTTCGTGCCGAGCGAGACCTCGAGATCATCGCTCAGCCCGTCGTCGTCGGCGTCCGTGTTCTGCGGATCGTCGTCTCCATGACCGGAACGGGGGTCGGTCTCGCCCGCGTCGAGCACGCCGTTCAGGTTGACGTCCTCGGAGCCGTCGCTCGCGCCGCCGCGATCCGTGTCGGCCTCGAGCGGCGACGTCCTCGTGGCGCCCGCGTCGCCGTCGGCAGCGCAGTTGCCCGCCGTCGCGTCGGTGCCCGGGCCGTCGCAGCCGAGCCCGAGCTCGGTCCCGTCGAAGAGGCCGTCGTTGTCGCTGTCGACGTCGAGCGGGTTGATCAGCCCGTCGCCGTCGTTGTCGTCCGTCGGGTTCGGCTCCTCGCCGTCGCGCACGCCGTCGTCGTCGCTGTCGGCGTCGTTCGGATCGGTGCCGAGCGTCGCCTCGAGATCGTCGCCCAGGCCGTCGTTGTCGGCGTCGGCGCGCTGGTCGTCGGCGCCGTGCCCGGCCGCCGGGTCGCTCTCGCCCGCGTCGAGCACGCCGTTCAGGTTGGCGTCCTCCGAGCCGTCGAGCACGCCGCCGTTGTCGGTGTCCGCGTCGAGCGGGTCGGTCGTCGTCGCCCCGGCGTCGCCGTCGGGCACGCAGTGCCCCGCCAGCGCGTCCGTCCCCGGACCATCGCAGTCCGTCGCGCCGATCTCCGTCGCGTCGAACAGCCCGTCGTCGTCGCTGTCGACGTCCCGCGCGTTGACGAGGCCATCGCCGTCGGTGTCGCGGTCCCAGAGCTGCTCGTCGCCGTCGCTCACGCCGTCGTCGTCCGTGTCGGCGTCGTTCGGGTCCGTGCCAGCGAAGTTCTCGTCGCCGTCGCTCAGCCCGTCGCCGTCGCTGTCGACGAGGATCTCCGTGGGAGGCGTGCCCGGCTCCGCGCCGTTGCCGTCCGTCGGGTAGTCCTGGGCAGCGCCTCCCTCGGGGCTCTGCCCGGTGATGATGGCCTGGTTCGCGATCTCGCCGTCCGTGCCCGGATCGATGGTCACGCGGAACCGCACCGTCGTGGTCTCGCTGACGCCGAGCGACCCGCCCTGGGCCGCGTCGGCGCCGTCGCCGAGCCGGACGCGGATCGCCCGCGAGCCGGCGACGTACTCGCCCTCGTCGTCGCCGGGCGCGTCGGTCACGCCGCCCATGTTCGGGCCCGAGGCGATCTCGAGCGAGCCCGGCACGAAGGTGACCCCGGCGGGCAGCGGGTCGTTCAGCACGACCGCCGCGGCGTTGTCGTCCCCGGTGTTGGTGACGAGGATCGTGTATTCGAGCGTGTCGCCAGGCGTGACGCCGCCGCCGTTGAGATCGAGGACCGACTTGGTCGACGTGGAGAGATCCGGGAGGCGCGTCGGCACCGACGTGATGAGGCCGCCGAGCAGGTAGCTGTCGGCGCCGTCGACGGCCGCCCCGACCTCGGCCTCCGTGTCGCCGGCCATGAGCAGGTTGGCCGGCACCTGCGTCACGTCGATGTCGATGCCGCTCATGCTCAGCGGCCCGCCGGTGAGCCTCGGCAGATCTCCCGCCGAGGACATCGGCGCGCCGAGGAACGAACGGGAGCTGTTGAAGAAGTTGTTCGCCGGGTTCTGTGCGTCGAACAGCGCGGTCCCGTTCCACTCGAGCGCGTCGCCGGTCGAGCTGTCGCCGTCGTACCCGATGACGCCGAGCTTCGCCTGGCCCCCGCCCGAGGGGACGACGAACCCCGAGATCCTCCAGCCGACCGTCGCGCCGTCGATCACCTGATCCAGCCCGTCGAAGACGGCGAGGTTCCGCGCGGGCGCGGTCGTCAGCTCGTAGAGCACGACCATCCACCAGCCGGCGAACGCGATCTGCTGGCTCACGCTGTCCAGATCGGTCCCGTTGGAGATCCCGCTCAGGCGATACGCCCCCGCGCCGCGCGTCTGCACGATCGACGTGACGTTGGCGACCGTCTGGGCGTGGGCGAGGCCCAAGATCTCCGTCTGGCCCGAGATCGTACCGGTCACGGTAGAAGCGGGGATGCCCGGCCGATCCAGGGTCACGGTGAGATCGGCCGAGGTGCCGCTGTCGCGGCTCACCGTCCAGTAGAGGTACGCGTGGGTCACCCGAGCGCCCGCGGGGAGGCTGAGGACCGCGGTGCTGCGGGCAGCCGCGGGATCGACGCTGTTGTTTGCCTCGGCCTGGCCGGCGAGGGGGCTGTCGCCCCGCCAGTAGATGTCGGGCGCGGAGTCCCCCAGCGTCGCGGTCGTGCCGCACGTCCCGACCGTGCCCACCAGCGGCGCGGGCGTGGACGACGCGCAGTCGTGCGCGAGCGTGTTGCCGATAAGGACGAAATCACCCCGCTGCGCCACCTGGACCCGCCGCACTGGAGCCGCGCTCGCGGTCCCGGAGAGCGCCCCGAGCAGCGCGGCGCCTGTGAGCCCCGTGAATGCCAATCGCTTTGCCATCGACGCCTCCAGCCTAGGGCTGCTTCTTTTCCTTCTCGATGATGTTGAACTGGACGCGCCGGTTCTTCTGGCGACCCGCCTCGGTCTTGTTCTCCGCGATCGGGACGTCGGGGCCGTAGCCCTTCGCTTGCAGGCGCTGGGCCGCGATGCCGCGCTCGACGAGCGCCTTCAGCACCGACTCCGCGCGGGCCTGGCTCAGCTTCGTGTTGAACTGGCGCGTGCCGCGGTCGTCCGTGTGGCCCTGGACCTCGATCTTGAGGATCTCCGGGTGATCCTTGAGCACGCCGGCGACCTCGTCGAGCAGCTCGTTGCTCACCGGACGGATGGTCGCCTTGCCGGTGTCGAACTGCACCTGCTGCAGGATGACGATCTCGGTCTCGGTCACCCGGACCGCGACCGGGCACCCGTTCTGCGTCGGATCTTCGTTCGGCTTGCCCTTCTCGTTCGGGCAGGCGTCCTTGTCGTCGCGGATGCCGTCGCCGTCGGTGTCGCCCGGGCAGCCGTTCGTGGCCGGGTCGGTCGTGGTGAGGCCGGGCAGATCCGGGCAGGCGTCCGACGCGTCGGGGACCTTGTCGCCGTCGCGATCGGGCGGCGGCGGGCACCCGTGCTGCTTCGGGTCGTCGTTCGCCGGGCCGGCCTGCTCCGGGCAGGCGTCGACGTCGTCCGTGATGCCGTCCTTGTCGCGGTCCCCTGGCGGCGGGCAGCCGTTCTTCTTCGGGTCCGGCGAGGCGATGCCGGCCACGGCGGGGCAGGCGTCGACCGCGTCGAGGATGCCGTCGTGGTCCGCGTCCTTGGGCGGCGGACAGCCGTTCTTCGTGCGATCCGGGCTGCGGACGCCCGCGGTGTGCGGGCACGCGTCGTCCACGTCGGCGATGCCGTCGGCGTCCTGGTCCTGCACGGGCGGCTTCACCTCGGGCGAGTAGGCGACCATGGCCACCGCGCGGAACGAGGGGGTGCCGACGCCGGGGGTGAGGCCAGGGCCCACGCCGAGCCCGGCCTCGAAGTCGTCCGCGAAGCGGTAGCGCCCGCCGAGCAGGGCTTCCAGGTTGGTCGTGCGCTGCTGGACGTCGGTGACCGTGACCGCGCCGGTGATCTCAGGGCCGATCTGCAGGCGTCGCTCGTCGTCGAGCAGCAGCCCGACGCCGGCGCCCCAGTGCACCGTCATCCCCTGCTCGACGTTGGCGAACTGCCTCGTGGACCGGAACTCCGGCCCCGCGGCGAGCGACCACACCGCGCGATCCAGGTGGCCGCCGAGGATGAGCTGCGGACCGCCGCGCACGCTGCCGTCGCCCGAATACGCCTCGGGGTCGCCGGTCGGCAGCCACACGTAGCCGCCGAGCGCGATCTGGAACGGATCGAAGTAGCCGCCGAGGAGCGTCGCGCGCGCGCCGAGCCGGAGATCCCCGAGGGCGCTGCTGGTCGGCGGCGGCAGCAGGGCGCCGGAGGCGGCGCCGCCGTCGCCCGACTGGAGCGCGATGGGCAGATCGATGTTCACCGTGAGGCGCTCCCACAGAGAGAGCGAGGCGCTCAGGTGGAGCAGGAGCTGGCTGCCGACGACCTTGCCGTCGCCGAACTCCTCGTTCCCCGACAACCGCCGCAACACGAGCGGATCCTGGGCGTAATCGCCGAGGAGCATGATGTGGGGTGCGGTGCTTCCTGCCGTGTAGGCGGACTGGACTCCGAACATCCTGTCGCCGGCGGGTGCAGGCTGGAACCTGTCGAGCGCGAAGCCTTCGGGTCTCGCGGGTTCCTGCGCCTCGGCGTGAGCCGCTGCGCCGAGCAGGCACAGCGCCGCCGCGAGCGCGGCCGTCGGATGAGTCCCCTGTGTACGAGCCGGCATGAACGAGGTCGCCTCCTTGCGCGAAGGAACAGCAAGCACCGGGAGTATCGACTGAAACGGCGGCGGCGTTCAACGTTTCACGAGGTTTTTGGGCGCGCGCCGGCCGATCGGGCCAGCTCGGGCGCGGCGCCGTGCGGCGCGCGGGGGTCGTGGCGTCCCTGCGCGGGATCACGGCGCGGCTCGAGCCGGCGTCCGGAGTTTCCTGCGCGGAAGGTCAGGCCCGATGGCGTCGTGAGTCGGCGGTGTGTCACGTCGCACGGCAGGGTTGCTACCGGAGAGCGGCAGCGGTAAAGCGGCGACCTGACCCCGCGGCACGCACTGCTTGCGGTACTCGTTTAGGAGGCACCATGTCCCGCGAACCCAAGAGTTTCGACAACCTCCTCGGCGGCAACGCCAAGGGCCTGAGCGACCTGCAGCTCAAGGCGCACTTCACGCTGTACCAGGGCTACGTGAAGAAGCTCAACGAGATCTGGGAGCAGCTTGGCAAGGCCGACCGCAGCGCGCCGAACTACTCGTACAACGCGTACAGCGAGCTGAAGCGTCGCGAGCCGGTCGCCTTCAACGGCACGGTGCTCCACGAGCTGTACTTCGAGAACATCGGCAACGGCTCGACGCAGCCGAGCGCCCAGTCGAAGAAGCTCATCGAGGCGTCGTTCGGCAGCTTCGACGCCTGGCTGGCCGACGCGAAGGCGTCGCTCCTGAGCGCGCACGGCTGGACGGTGCTCGTGTACGACTACCAGGAGCAGAAGCTCTTCAATAACCTCGTCCGGACCGAGCACGATGTCGGTCTGTTCGCGAACACGCATATCATGGTCGCCATCGACGCCTGGGAGCACGCGTACTTTGCGGACTACCAGACCAAGAAGGCGGACTATGTGGCCAACGTGCTCTCGGGCCTGAACTGGGATGTGATCAACGCGCGCCTCGCGCAGATCGGGCCGCACGCTCAGCAGGGGTGATCCTGTCGTTACCCGGCGGGGGCACCCGTCCCCGCCGGCTCACCGGCGAGTTCGGCGTTCCCGTGCCACGCGGCGACCACCTCCTCCTCGGGCCGGACTTCCCGCAGACGCGGCTTTCCAGATCATGCCTCGCCCCCAGTGCCCCGTCCGCGTTCGTCCTGTAGACTGGGCGCGGCGATGAGCAAGGCCGAGTCGAGCACCCGCGCCGCCGGGGAAGAGAGCCTCATCTACGTGCGCCGGATCCACCGGCGCGACCTGAACCGGGTCTGGGAATTCCTCAAGAAGGTGTTCCGCGACGTGAACCGGGAGACGGTCGAATACCAGCGGCCTCGCTCGAAGAAGCGGTTCCTCGAGGTCTACGAAGAAGAAGGGGTCGAGCAGCTCCTCTTCGAGGTCCGGGCGGCGCATGGTCAGGAGATCGTCGGCTACGCGGAGTGCGCCTTCGAGATCACCGGGACCGATAACTGGATGAACGAGCGCTACTTCACGAAGCACGACATGCGCCCGCTCTTCGTCGAGGAGCTCGCGGTCCACCCCGAGTACCAGGGCCGCGGCGTCGGCGCCTTCATGCTCGAGCAGCTCGAGCACCTCGCGCGCATCCACGGCTGCACCCACCTCGTGCTGGAGGTGGCCGAGAACAACGACGGCGCCCTCAAGTTCTACCGGAAGCGCAGCTTCTACCGGCTCGACGCCGCGATCTTCATGGCGAAGAAGGTCGCTGTCGACGCGGAGCTCCTGCCGCCTCGGGCGCTCAAGAAGCCCCGCAGCCCGGAGGCGCTCGGCGCGCCCGCGAAGCCGAAGCGAGCGCCGCGGCGGACGCTGAAGGCGCGCGGCGGCGAGAAGCGGTCGAGCGCCCCGCCGCCGGCGTCGCGCCCGTCGGGCCCCGCGACGGACGAGGAGATCGAGCCGCTCGAAGAGGCGGAGAACGACGGCGGCGGCGACCCGCCGTGAGCCCGCGCGCGACGAGGCGCCCCCGCCACGGCGGGTGAGGGCGGGGTCAGACCGTGCCGTGCTGGCGCAGGGTTGCCGGCAAGGACAGCGCGTGATCGATGCAGGCGCGGATGTCGTCGAAGTTCGACAGGCCGTACCAGAACACCGTCCAGTTCTCGTTGCGGTAGCTGCCCTCGGCCTGCTGGAAATACCAGGGGTTGATCTCGTTGCCGTTCCGGGCGCGCCAGAACAGCTTCGGGTTCTCGCTCTTCATCCGCGTCCAGAGCGAGCCGCCGATCCCCACGCCCTGCGCCTCCGAGGTCACCGCGAACTTGTCGAGGTACGGAGTGAGCGGGGCCCTCCCGCGCGGGTCGAGCGTGAGGATCGCCGTCGCCCGGTAGGAGTCGGACAGGTAGATGCGATAGAAAGGCTTCTTGTCGAAGTAGTGCTCGTCGAGCTTCCGCTCGAAGCACGCCTCGAGCAGGTCGCGAAGCCGGCCGCGGTCGATGCCGTCCAGCGTGTCGTGCCGGAGGATCCGCTCGCCGCGGCGGACGAGCGTGCCAGAGCCCGTGTGCGTGAAGAGCTCCTTCGCCAGGTGATCCGGCGACGTGATCGAGACCGACGAGGTCGCCGGCAGCCCGTCGAGCAGGAGCTTGATCTCCTGCAGCTTGAGGCGCATGCCGCCGTTCAGCGAGGGCTGGGCCATGAGGCCCGCGAAGTCCTCCTCGAGGTTGATGGCCGAGAT
Organism: Sorangium sp. So ce128; assembly: GCF_051525245.1. Lineage (NCBI taxonomy): Bacteria > Pseudomonadati > Myxococcota > Polyangiales > Polyangiaceae > Sorangium > Sorangium sp. So ce128. The sequence continues at coordinate 109,378 of NZ_CP150313.1, forward strand.
GATGCGCCCGTGCTCGTCGAGGAGGCCACCCGTGCTCGTGAGGAAGATCATCTTGAACGGCTGCGTCGCGAGCGCGAGCTCGCGCGCGGCGACGTCGGCGTTGATGTTGAGGATCTGCCCGCCCGGCGTCTCCCCGAGGCAGGCCAGGATCGGCAGGTGCCCGGCGCGGAGGCTGGACCTCACCGCGTCGACATGGACGCGCTCCACCTTGCCCACCAGCCCGAGGCGCGGCTCGTCGAGCAGCGACGCCTCGAAGACGCCCGCCGTGATCGGCCGCGTGCGCGTGCCCATCTCCTCGAGCGCCTCGACGAGCCGCAGGTTCTCGCGGAGGAAGACGCGGCGGGCGATCTCCAGGATGCGGGGCGTCGTGACGCGCAGGCCATTGACCCGCTCCGTCGGGATGCCCGCCTGGGCGAGCGCCCGATCGAGCTGCGGCCCGGCGCCATGGATGACGACGGGATACAGCCCGACCTGGTTGAGGAACACGAGCGAGGTCGCGAGCGCCTCGAGGTCCTCGTCGAGGATGGCGCCGCCGACCTTGATGATCGCAAACTTCTGCTGATCGACGGCCGCGTACTGCTTCAGGTACTGCTCGACCTCCTTGCGGCTGCCGAGGTTCCTGAGCAGGCGGACGATGACGTCTTGCGTCGAACCCATCGTTGTCACCACCCGTTGGCCAGCACGTCCATCACGGCCTTCTGAACATGCAGCCGATTCTCTGCCTCGTCGATGACCATCGATGCTGGCGAGTCGATCACCGCGTCCGTGACCTTGACGTTGCGCCGGACCGGCAGGCAGTGGGAGAAGAGCCCCCCCGCGGTGAGCGCCATCTTCTGCTCATCGACGATGAAGTGCTTGTTCTTGTCGCGGATGGGCTTCTCCTGCTCCCAGCGCCCGAAGTAGGGAATCGCGCCCCAGCTCTTTGCGTACACGACGTGGGCGCCCTCGTAGGCGGACTTGATGTCGTAGGTGATCGAGAGCTTCTGCCCGTTGCCTTCGGCGCTCTTCCTGGCGGCGTCGAGGTAGCGCTCGTCGAGGTGGTACTCCTCGCTGGGGCAGAGGAGGGTCACGTCCATGCCGAGCTTGGACGCGATGAGAACGGCCGAGTTGGCGACCGCGGTGTTGAGCGGGCGCGGGTGATACGTCCAGGTGAGGACGAACTTCTTGCCGTCGAGGCGGCCGAGGCGCTCCTTCATGGCGAGCGCGAGCGCGAGCTCCTGGCAGGGGTGGGTGATGGTCTCCAGGTTCACGACCGGCACGGTGGCGTAGCGGGCGAAGCCCTGGAGCACCTTGTCCTGGCGATCGTCCTCCCAGCGCTGGAATTTGGGGAACGCGCGTACGCCGATGAGGTCGGCGTAGCGGGAGAGCACGCGAGCGACCTCCTGGATGTGCTCCTCCGGCTCGCCATCCATCGCGATGCCTTCCTCGAACTCGATGGGCCAGGCACTCCGGCCAGGCTCGAGCACGACGGCGTGGCCGCCGAGCTCCCGGATGCCGACGTCGAAGGAGGTGCGCGTCCGCAGCGATGGGTTGAAGAAGACGAGCGCGATGGTGCGGTCCTTGAGGCGCGGCTCGATAGGCCGCCGCTTGAAGCGCTGCGCGCGCTCGAGGAGGCCCTCGATCTCTGCGCGGGTGTAGTCCATCGTGGTCAGGAAGTGCCGCATCGGATGCCTCCTCGTTTGAACGTCGCGGAGCGGGCACTCGCATTGGAGCAAGCCTGGCGGTGATGTCAACGCTGCTCGCGCCGCGCCGCGCGCGCGGGCGATTCAAGGGGGCGGCCCTTCGCCTCCGGCGAGCGGGGACCGCTGCGCGACGCGACGAGGAACCGGTGAGCGTGGTTCGCTTCGAGGAGATTCCGGGAGCGGGAACCGACGCCGGTGGCGGGCACGGTCTCGTGTCGGCCCCACCAGCCGCTGGACGAGCTCCTCGGCCGTGTCGGAGACACCAGGATTGCAGGTGCTGATTTCAGGAACGAAAGGAGTACGCAGGTCCCCTAGGGAAAGACTCGCGGAAATCGGGGGTGCAACCCTTGGCCTGCCTCCTGCTAAACAGGTAGGGCAGAGCGCCCGTGACGGTTTCCCCCCCACCGTCGAATGGGCGCTCTTTTTTTGTGCTTTGGTGGTGGGGTGGCGTGAAGGAGCGGGTGTTCCGGTGACGCTGGTCGTGATCCTCACGGTGCGTTGCGAGGCGCTCGACGCGTTCCGCGCGTACGAGAGGAAGGCCGCGGCGGTGATGGCGCGGTACGGCGGTGCGATCGAGCGGACGGTGGTGACAGCGCCCGACGGCGCTGGGCTCACCCTGAAGGAGATCCACCTCGTCACGTTTCCGGATGAACAAGCCTTCTCGGCATATCGCGGCGACGCCGAGCTCGGGGAGGTGGCGCACCTGCGGGGCGCGTCGGTCGTTCATACCGAGATCCTGCGCGGGGAAGAGGGACCGGACTACCACGTCGCCCCTGTCTGACCGGCGCCGCTGTATGGCGCTGCATCACGTTCCGAGGACGGTGCCGCTCTCCGCCTGCGCGGGCGGCTCGGCGATGCACGCGGTGGCGACGCGCCGGAACCCGACCCGCTCATAGACGCGCGCGACGCGGTCGTTCTGCGCGGACAGGAACACGGTGCGGATCCCGGCGTCCAGCGCATGGCGGGCCAGAGCCGCGGTGACCGCGGCGGCGAGGCCGCGCCCCCGGGCCGCCGGCAGCGTCCCCACGCCGACGATCTCGGCGACGTCCCGCGCGTGCTGGTAGCTGCCGGTGCAGAGCGGACCGGCGAGCGCTCCTTCGCGGCCCCGAGCGGCCGCGTGCACCAGCGTCCCCTCGATCAGCGACGCTTGCCACGCGGCCGCCTGTCCGGCCGGGAGCGCGGCCGCGGCGGCCTCCCGCTCGGCCGGTCCCGCAGAGCCGACCGCGGTGTCGAGCGCGCCGAAGGCGACGTGCGCGACGGCCTGCACTTCGGCGAGATCCGGGTCCTGGGCGGTGATGGTCGAGAGCGAGACGCCCTCCGGCAAAGGCGTCTGGTGGGGCTCGCCGCAGAGCACGAGCAGCGGGCAGCGCCGGACATGCAGGCCGGCCGCCTCGGCCGTGGCGTCGAGCCCAGGGGTGGTCTCCAGCACCCACTCGAACGCCTCCGGGATCGAGAGCTGCCGCTGACGCGCGCGCACGGCGGCCACGTCCTCGACCGATACGGCGCCGGGATGGCCGAGGGCGGGGCGGGCATAGTAGGGCCAGCCGTCGCCGCGGCGAACGAAGAGAGTCAGCGGTCCATGGTCCTCTGCGTCAGCGCGCCAGCGAGGGACGGCATCGTAAAACCGCTCGATGGCGGCGAGGAGAGCGCTCACGGGCCACGATTGTGTCATCCCACGCGCGCCGGCGCGAGGAACTCCGGGCTCCTCGGAGAGGCCCTTCCGTGCTGGCGCCGAGCGGCGCCGGCGCCCGCCGTGCATCGCGCGTCCAGGGGGCCGGCTCCCGCCGCTCGGGTGTAGACTCGTCCGATGCACCGACGTGGCTTTTGCGCGACCTGCGCCGCCCTTGCGCTCGCGACGCTCTACTCCATCGGCTGCGGTCCCTCGCCAGCTCAGCTGTCGTCTGGGGCCGCCGCCCCGGTCGAGCTCGTGCTTCCGCCCTCGCGCCCTGGCGCGCCCGAGCCCAAGCTGGCGGCGGATGAGCTGGAGTCCCGGAGGGACGAGACACAGCGCCTGCCCTTCGTGGGCACGTGGGTCAGCGAGGATGACGGCTCGCTCATCGAGCTGAGCGCGACGAGCTTCCACCACCGCTTTCCGTACATGGGCGCTCCGCGTGACCTCTACGCGCGCATCACCTCGTACAACACCGAGCGTGGCCACATCGCGCTCGAGTACACCCGCATCCTGCAGGATGGAGTCGAGGAGTCCATCGAGGAGCCCGTCGTGTACATGCGCTACGAGATCCGCGACGGCGACCTGTACAAGCACGTCGACGCCGAGGATTTCCCCACCACCGTGGACGACGAGCGGTTCGTGCGGACCCCCGGCCGGCGGTGAGCGCCCGTCGGACCCCGGCGCCCACGGCCCGCTGCGTGACATGTCACGACCCGCTGCGTGACATGTCACGGCCCGCTGCGTGACATGTCACGGTCTTGCGGCTGCTCGCGCGGGCAGCGCTCCGGCTTCTTGGCGCGGCGCGAGGAGCTCGCCTCGGGCTGGATTTCCCGTGTCGAGGAGCGGTACCGGTCCGGCTTCGGGGGCCCGGCGATGACGTCGAAGCAGAGGGGGGCCGGGCTGGCACCTCTGTTGCGAAGTGCCCCTGCGGCGACGATGAGCCGGGCGAGGGAGTGCGCTGCTGGAGGCGATTTGCCCCCACACCGCTGGCTGGGCGAACCAGCGCATCATGAGCTCCGCGGTCCCCCGCTGAACGTCGAGACGCCGTACTCATACGCTTTGTACATGGAGAGTGGCACGATGAGCCGAACTCATGCCGTGGTGGGGTGTCTATTCGCTTCGATGGTCGCGATGGCCGCCACGGGTTGCGCCGTGGAGATGCAGGACGATGAGGTCGACGGGGTCGATTCGCTCGACGAGGACGTCGCTGAGGTGGAGCAGGCGTACAGCGAGGCGACGTGCGCTACCGTCGCTCCGGTGACGACCTACATTGGTGGCTACAACTACTACTCGCCGCAGACGTACACCACGGCGGGCTGCTACAAGAGCCTGGCGGTCGACGTTGTCGGCTACGAGGCCGGTTTCACTCCGGCGCCCGGCCCCAACCACGAGCTGAATACGTACGTGGATTGGGCGGACACCCTGCCGACGGACCCGGAGGCGTGCCGCGATCTGTTTCTGGCTGCCACCCTGTACTACGAGGATGATGGGGTGATGGTCCCCGCAGAGATGGCGCAGAGACGCGGCAACTATGTCAATGGCGTGGGCTGCAACGTTGGCCTCAGCTACGGACTCAAGTTTTATACGCCCATGGTGGCCACCCACAGCTACCGCGTCGTCGCCACCGCCCGAACCGGCAATGGCAGCAGCTTCCCGACGCGAAAGTTCAGGATCCGTACGGTGTGGGAGCCGATCTGAGCCGCCGATCGCCGGCGCGTGGCGCCGGCGCCCCTCACACCCTGAGCACCACCCCTCTCGCCCTCTCGCCCGTCGCCTCCGCGATCGCCTGCACGTAGAGCCGCACCTGCGCCTCCTGCGCCGCGTGCGCCGTGCCCGCGTCGGAGCCGGTCTTGAAATCGACCACGGTCCAGATCCCCACGTCGCCGACGCTCTCTCGGAACGAGAGGTCGACGATGCCCTCGGCGATCGTCCCGTCCTCGAGCCGCAGGAGCAGCGGCGTCTCCCGCTCGCACGCCCCGCGCGCGGCGCTCTCCGCCGCGCGCCGGAGCAGCGGGTGCTCGAGCGCCGCGACCGCCGCCGCGACCGCCGCGTCGAGCTCCTCGGCCGGCGCCCCGAGCAGCCTCGCCTGCGCCGCCGCCACGGTCCTTACCTCGTCCTCGCCCGCCCGGAGATCCACCTCGGCCAGCACCGCGTGCACCAGCGTCCCGAACCGCTTGCCGTAGGGCCGTCCCTCGCGCGCGATCTCCGTCTGCTCGAACGAGATCACCGGCAGCGCGTCCGCCCTCTCCCCGCGCGCCGCTCCGCCGCCGCTCCGCTGCGCGGCCGCCGTCCCCGCTCCGGCCGCCGCCGCTGCCGCTTCCGCCGCCTCGTGGCTGATCTCCGTCGCCGTCTTCACGCGGACAGCCGCCATCGAGCCGTCCACGATCGCCCGCTGCCGCGCCTCCTGCCATGCCTCGTGCCCGCGCTGCCCGAGCTCTCCTGTCAGCAAGGCGCTCGCCGTCGCCCCGCTGCTCCCGAGGACCCCGGCGCCGCTCGCTGGCCCGGCGCCCGCCGCCGCGCCGCTCGCGTCCGCCTGCAGGATCCGCTGCTGCCGCAGCCCCGCCTCCGGCTCGCGATCCAGATCCAGCGCCCCCGGATCCCACCACACCACGCGGTGCGAGCCCGCCATCGGCGCGTGCTCCCCGGGCGCGACTGCGTCCCGCTCGTCGGCCTCGCACCGCGCAGGGCGCTCCAGCACCGTGTCGGTACCGAACGGAGGGCAGCCGAGGTCCTCGCAGCGCCGAGGGCTCCGTCGCTCGCGCGGCGCCGGGTAGAGCACCGGGTGGAGCACGTCGAGCCAGCCGTCGCTCGTGCCGTCGCCCGGGCGCGCGTCGCCCACCGCGGGCACCACCAAGAGCTCGCGCGCGCGCGTCGCCGCCACGTACGCGAGCCGCACCGCCTCCTCACGATCGCGGCGCAGCACCTCGTCGCGGCGCTCGACGAGCTCCGCGGGCACGCAGCCGGCGATCGGCTCCGCCCACAGGCCGAGCTCCGGATCCACGTGCCGCGACGGGAGCTGGTGCGCCGCCGGCGACGCCGGATCCGCCAGGATCACCACCGGGAACTCGAGCCCCTTGGCCCGGTGCACCGTCATGATCCGCACGCCCTCCGTCCCCTCCTCGACGACCGGCGCCTCCGCGACCTCACCCCGCTCGGCGTCGAGCTCGAGCCGCTCCACGAACGCGCGGAACGACGTCGCGCCGGCCGCCTCGAAGCGCCGCCCGAGATCCATCACCCGCAGCACGTTCGCGAGCGCTTGCTCCCCCGTCGGCCAGATCGCGATGCCCGCGTGCGCGCGCGTCTCGTCGAGGAGCCCGCCGAGGGTGTCCGCGATCGGCCGCCGGTTGCGCTCGCGGTGCAGCCGCCCGAGCACCGCGAGCGCCTCCGCGACCTCCCGGAGCGGCCGCGCCCCGCCCTCCACCGCGAGATCGAGCGCCCCGTCGTCCGGCGGTCGAAACAGCGGGTGCAAGCGCCGGAAGCGGTCGCGGTAGAGCAGGAGCACGTCGTCCGTCAGCGCGAAGAGGGGCCCGCGCAGCGTCGCGTAGACGCTGAGCTCGTCGTCCGGCCACTCGATCGCGAGCAGCGCGCTCCGCACCGCCATCACCTCCTCGCGATCGTGGAACGACCGTCCGCCCACGAGCACGTGCGGGATCCGCCGCGCCTCGAGCGCCCGCACGTAGGCGCGGGTCGCGTCCTCCCCGAACGTCTGGAAACGCTTGAACAAAAGACAGATGTGCCGCGCCTCGAGCGGCACCCGCTGGCCCGGGCGCTCGCGCTCCGTCACCGTCCAGCGCCGCGCGCCCGACGCACCGCCGGCGCCCGCGCCGCCGTGGATGAGGTGGTGGACGAAGGCGCCGACCGCGTCCGGGATCGACTGCCGCACACGGAAATCGGAGATCTTGCCGAAGTCGCCGTAAGGCCGCGGCACCGGGAGCGCGATGACCGTCGGCTGCTCCGGCGGATCGTCCCGGAACCGCTCGAGCGCGACGTACCGCGCCTGGGTCGCGGCGCGCTCGCCCTCCGCGGTCCCTCCCTGCATCAGCGGCGCGAACGCCGCGTTGACGGCCTCCTGGATCGACGGGGCGCTGCGGAAGCTCGTCGACAGGTACAGGACGCTCGCGCCGCACGCGACGAGCCGGGCCTTGGTCGCCTCGTAGAGCGCGACCTCGGCGCGGCGGAAGCGGTAGATCGACTGCTTCGGATCGCCGACCACGAAGAGCTTGCCGGGCACCGGGCGCGCCCGCGTCCAGTCGGCCTCGGAGAGGTCGTCGGCCGCGAGAAGGAGCAGGATCTCGGCCTGGAGCGGGTCGGTGTCCTGGAACTCGTCGACGAAGAGGTGCGAGAAGCGGAGGTTGAGCTCCTCGCGCACGCCGCGGCTCGAGCGGAGCAGGTCCCGGGCGCAGAGCAGCAGGTCGAGGAAGTCGAGCTTGCCGGCGCGGGCCTTGAGCGCGTCGTACGCCTCGATCGGCGGCCGGAGCTCGCGCGAGAGGCAGGCCGCGAGATCGGCGCTCGCGGCCGTGAGCACGGCGTCGAGCTCGACCTTCACGCGGTCGCGCTGCGCGAGCACCTCGGCGCGCGTGAGATCCCCGCCGAACGCCTTGCCTGAGCCCTTCCAGCGCCATTCCTTCCAGCGCGCGACGTCGCCGAGCTCGGCCTCCAGGCCGTCGTGGTCGCGCCCGCCCGTCACCTCCTCGCGGCGGCGGAGCTCCGCGAGGTAGCGGTCGAGGTTCCGGAGGCTCTGCGCGAGGTAGTCGCCCTCCCGGTCGGCCTCGGCGCCCAGGTCCGCGAGCGCCGCGAGGCGGTCCAGGATCTCGTCGATGGCGCGCTCGCGGTCGAACGGATCGCGCCGCCAGGGGCGCGTGAAGTCGCGGTGCTCGGCGAGCTTGAACGCCGCGCTCCGGAGCAGGTCGCGCGGGCCCTGCGCGCCGTCGCGCGGGCGGCGGCGCAGGATCCGGCGCACGCCCTCGGGCGGGTCGTTCAGGGTGCGCTGGAACCAGGCGTCGAAGGCCTGGTCGAAGAGCGCCTCGGCCTGATCCGCGGCCGCGACCTGGAACAGCGGGTCGACGCGCGCCTCGACCGGCCACTCGCGCAGGAGGTCGGCGCAGAAGGAGTGGATGGTCCCGATGCGCGCCGCCTCCAGGTGCGCGAGCGCCTCGTCGAGCCGCGCGCGCTCCGCCGGGCCCGCGCCCGGGTCGCTGCGCGCCCGCTCGATCTCGGCCCGGAGGCGCAGCTTCATCTCGCCGGCCGCCTTCTCCGTGAAGGTCACCGCGACGATGCGATCGAGCGTCCCGCCGCCCTCCTCGGGCGCCCTCCGCAGCACGGCGACGATCCGCGACACGAGCGCGGTGGTCTTGCCGGTGCCCGCGGCGGCCTCGACGACGAGCGTCGTCCGCAGATCGTCGCGGATGCGGCGGCGGGCGGGCTCATCCGCGAGCTCCCGCGCGCCGCGCGATCGGACCGCGTCGGCGGTCACGCGCGCCTCCGCGCGGGCTCGAGGCGCTGCCCGGGGGCGCGCGGCAGGAGCGCGCCGGCCAGGCTCGGGGAGGGGAGGAGGACGTGCCGCACTGGGTCGCGTGGGGGAGGCTGTCGGGGGAGTAAGGTGGCGCAGATCGGCGTGGAAGGAAACGCTGCCGTGCCCGGCGGAAGGCGGTCCGTTTTCCGGACGGGCTCATGTAGCCCCTGAGCGTGGATGTTCTTGTGCTAGCAGCAGAGAGAGCTGATCCATGCGCCTCGAGTCGATGAGCCCTGGAGCGCGGTGGGCGTACGCGCTCAAACCCGCGAGCTGGCCCAAGGTGCTCGTCCCGGCCGTGTACGGGCACGCGGTGGGCGCGGCCGTCGCCGGCCGGCTGTCCGCAGGGGCCCTCGCCTTCGGCGCGCTGTGGATGATGGCCGACGTCGCCTTCGTCGTGCTCCTGAACGACTGGGGCGATCGCGAGGTGGACGCCCTCAAGCGACGCATGTTCCCGGACGGCTGCTCGCCGAAGACCATCCCGGACGGCATCCTTCCCGCGAAGGCCCTCCTGCTCGCCGGGCTCGGGGCCGGTGTCTCCGCATTGCTCATGGCCTGGGTGGCCGGCGCCGCGCTCGATCGCCCGCTGCTGCTCCCCCTGGCCGCGCTCGGCCAGCTCGTCTTCGTCGCTTACACGCTGCCGCCTCTCAGGCTCAACTACCGCGGCGGCGGCGAGCTCCTCGAGATGGCCGGCGTCGGCGGCGTGCTCCCCGTGCTGCACGCGTATGCCCAGTGTGGCGTGCTGGCGCCGGCGTGGCTCGTCGCGCTCCTGCCGGGGTTGCTCGTGCTCGCGCTGGCGAGCGCGCTGGCCAGCGGGCTGTCCGACGAGCAGAGCGACCGCGCCGGCGGCAAGCGCACCGTGGCCACGCTGCTCGGCAATGCGGCCACGCGCCGGGTCACCGAGGCCCTCGCCGGCCTCGGCCCGCTCCTCTGGCTCGCGGCGTCCCTCCTCGCCGAGGACGCGCCGCCCCTCTGGTCGGTCGCGCCAGCGGCGGCCGTGGCGCTCTTCTTCAGGGCGCGGCTCCTCGAGAAGAGCCCCGAGGCGGTGACGAACGCCTTCGCCGCGCAGGCGGCCTACAAGCGCGAGCTCCACCGCGCGATCCAGTGGGGCATCGCCGCCCTGTCGGCGGCCGTGCTCGCCGCCGGGCTCCGCGCCGGGGGAGGGCCGACATGACGGGCGTCGCGGTCATCCCCCCGGAGGAGCGCGACGCGCTCGCGCGCCTCACGCCTCTGCTGGGCGCGCGGGCCTCGGTCGCGCCGGGCCGGCCGTGCGCGCCCACCCCCGTCGCCCTGGTCGAGCAGATCGTGAACGGCAGCGAGGACGCCGAGCGGGTGCGCGCCTTTGCCCGCGGGCTCGGCGAGGTGATCTGCGCCGTCGCCGACAACTTCCCCGACAACATCTTCTGGGATCTCGACTACCTGGCCTGCTGCCTGTGGCAGGCCGGGAGCGCGCCCGCGATCGGCGACTTCGCCCGCCGCGTGGTGTCGCTCTGCCTGGGCTTCGGCAACAAGTCGAAGCTGCGCTTCCGCTATGCGCACGACTTCCTCTATGGCTACGACTGGGCTCGCTGGGTGATGCGCAAGCCGGAGGAGCGCGCGGGCATCGGGCCCTTCGACGTCTCGTTCTTCGATTACCTCGACGGCCGGCAGAGGACGCTCGTCGAGCTCGTGGCCAGCAACGACCGCAAGTACTCGCAGCTGAACGGCCGGGAGTACCGCAACCCCTTCTCGTTCATCCGCGAGCCGCCCGAGGAGTCGCAGCTCCACTGCCTGCTCGCGCAGGTCGACCTGATCCCGCTCAAGGCCTGGCGCCTCGACGGCGAGCGCCGCTGGGACCTCCCCTTCACCGATCTGCGCGCCAAGCTGGCCGATCGCCTCGGCCTGTCGCGGGGCGAGGGGCGATGAGCGTCCGGCCGGGCGCGCTTCGAGCGTGGCTCGATGCGTCTCGGCTGGCCTCGCAGCCGAGCATCGCGCTCCCGCTGCTGCTCGGGCAGCTCGTCGGCGCGCGGGCGGCCGGCCGCCCGCTCGACGTGGGGACGCTCGCGGCGGTCCAGCTGTTCGGCCTGCTGAACCAGCTCTTCATCGTCTACGCGAACGACGTCGCCGACCAGGAGACCGATCGCCGCAACCGGACCGCCACGCCCTTCTCGGGCGGCTCGCGCGTGCTGGTCGAGGGGCGCCTCTCGCCCCGCGCGCTCGGCGCCGCGGCCGTCGTGTGCGCCGCGGCGCTCGTGGCCGTCTCGGCGGCGCTCGCCGCGGCGCTGGCGACGGCCGCAGCGCCGCTCCTCGTGCTCCTGGCGATCGCGGCGCTCCTGCTCCTCTGGGCCTACAGTTACCCGCCGCTTCGCCTGTCGTACCGCGGCGGCGGGGAGCTGCTCCAGATGGTCGGCGTCGGCGCGGTCCTGCCGCTCTACGGTTACATCGCCCAGGGGGGCGACCCCGCGCGCTTCCCCTTCGCGCTGCTCGCGTTCCTGCTGCCGAGCCACCTCGGCTGCGCGATCGCCACCGCGCTCCCGGACGAGCCCTCGGATCGCGAGAGCGGCAAGCGGACGCTGCCCGTGCGCGTGGGCGGAGAGCGGGCGGCGCGGTGTGTGGTCCTCCTGAACGGGCTCTCGCTCGTGCTCGCGCCGGTCGGTCTGGGCGCGGTGGGCCTGAGCCCTGGGGCGGGCCTGCTCGCGCCGGCGGTGGCGGCGCTCGTCGTGCTGCTGGCCCGTCCAGCGCCGCCGGGCTCGCGCCTGCTGCTGGTCCGGGTCGCGGCGGCGGGCGCGGCGACGCTGTCGCTGGTCGGCTCGACCCTCATCGCCCTCGCCGCGCGCTGAGGAGCGAGGGCGCGATGTCGCACGAGTTCCTGCTGCTCTCGTTGCTCTTCCTCCTGCCAGGAGGCGTCATCTGGCTCGCGCGCCCGGATCTGCGCCCCCTGATGAAGCGGATGGCGCTCGCCTCGCTGCCGTTCGCGGCGACCGAGCGGCTGTTCTACCCGAGGTACTGGGCGCCGAAGTTCCTGTTCGACCTGGCCGATCGGATCGGGTTCGGCATCGAGGACGTGCTGTTCGTCGTCGGGCTCAGCGGATTTTCCTCGACCGTCTATGCCGTTGTGTTCCGCCGCGCGCCGGTGCCCTGCGCGGCGCAGGGGGCGCGGCCGTGGCGGCGGGCGGCGGCGGTGATCGCGATCGCGATCGCGGTGGCCGGGGCGCTGCTCGCGGCGGGGGTGCCCGTGCTCTATGCGTCGGTGGCGGCGATGGTGGGGGTCACCGCGGCGCTCGCCGCGCTGCGCGGCGATCTGCTCGTGCCGGGCGTGCTCGGAGCGCTCCTGTCGGCGGCGCTCTACCTCGGCCTGTGCCTCGTCTTCGCGGCGCTCGTGCCCGGCGTGTTCGAGCGCACCTGGCGGCCCAGCGTGCTGCTGCCGGGGAGGGCGCTGCTCGGCGTGCCGCTCGACGAGGTCCTCTACGGGCTCGGCGCGGGCTTCGCGGCCACGGTGTTCCCGGCGTGGGCGTTCGGGTTCAGGTACGGGCGCGCCGGAAGCGACGGGGATTGAAATTCCCCCGGCGCTTCCGGCGCGTCTTTTCTTCCGTCGGAGCGGTGTCGCTCAGGGCGGCGGCGGCCGTCGCACGGCCGCCCCATCCATCAGCCTGAGCGTCAACAGCCGTCGCTCAGTTTGCGGTTACAACAACCTCTGAGCCGTTGTACGTGACCATTTGATCCGGAGCAGCCGTGACGTCGACGCCGGCGCCATGATTGGAGCCTACCAGCACGATCCTGAACGTCCTGCTGGCCGGCATTCCGGGATAGCTTCCCTTCCTTGCGCCGATGGTCAACGTCTTGGCAGAGTCGTCCCATGTGAGTGGGATTGTCGAGTATTGACCCTCCTCATAGCTGTAGGTGTCGCCCTCGTCCTCGTAAATAGTGAAGGACCCGTCTTGACCTGTATAGATCCGGATCTCCAGCGGGTCGATGCTCTGCGTTGCATACTGAATGCTGGGACCCATGGGGACAATTGAGCCCGCTTTGACGTAGAGCGGCATCTCGCTCAGCGGCGCGGGGGCCGAAACCGTACGCCCGCCGTCTGTCGTCGCGCCTGTCCAGAAATCGTACCAGGTACCCGCGGGAAGATAGACGGAGCGGCTGGTAGCGCCCGCGGTGGTCACTGGATTGACCAGGAAGGCAGGGCCGAACAGGAACTGATCCTTGATGCCGAATACCTTCTCATCATTGGGATAATCGAAGACCAGGTGCCGCATCATGGTGTAGCCTTCGCTGGTCACCTTCCATGCCAACGAGTAGATGTAAGGCATCAACCGATAGCGCAGGTTGTCGATCTTGAGGAGATTGGCCTTGGTGGCGGCGCTCCAGCTGTTGCTGTACAATTCCCTTGTCCCGCCGCCATGTATCCGGAAGATCGGGTTGAAGGCGCCATACTGAAACCAGCGGGTGAAGAGTTCATTGTTCGCGCTGGTGGTCCAGTCCACGTTGTGGCCCCAGTACCCGCCTATGTCAGTGGTCCAATAGGGCATCCCCGCGATCGAGAAATTGAGCCCCGCAGGGATCTGCCTGGTATAGGTTTGAAAATTACTGTCAATGTCTCCCGACCAGCACGTCGTGGCATATCGCTGCTGGCCGGCAAAGGCGCTGCGGGTGAGGACGTAGACTCGCTTCTGTTTCGGGCCGGTGGCACGCCAATGCTCGTACAACGCCTGGGAGTGTCCCAGGGGATAAGCATTCACGTACAGCGCCCCCTTGCCGAGCTCGGTATCAGCCGCCCGCACGTTGACGGGGTCCGGATAGCCCTGGGGTTCGGTGTTATCGGCCCAGATGCCGTCCCAGCCATGCGGCCCCAGCAGGCGATCATGGATCTGCTGGTACACCAGAGCTCTGGCGTCGGGGTTGAATGTGTCATAGAAATGGTGCGTGCCGCCGCTGGCGAACAGCGCTCCAATGTCGTCGAGCGCATTGTAGTTGGCCATCTCTCCCGCCTTCGTCTCCCTATCCACGCGTTCATACAACGGCCAGATCGATATCATCGTATGAACATTGGCTTCATGCATCTCGGAGACGAGGGCTGCTGGATCTGGATAGCGGTTTTGATCCATGAAGTGGGAGCCCCATGCGTACGGATTCCAGTAGTCCCAGTCTTGAACAATGCAGTCGACCGGAATGTTGTTGTTGCGGTAGCCGTCCTTGATCCTCAGCAGCTCGGCCTGGCTACCGTACTTGTCCTTCGACTGGAAGAGCCCGTAAGCCCACTTCGGGAACAACGGGGCTGCGCCGGTTGCGGTGCGGTATTGGGCCACGACCTGGTCGATGCTTGGACCATAGAAGAAGTAGTAGTCCACCATCTCGCCAGCTTCGGACGAATAGCTGTACTTGGTGTTGTTGGACTTGGTCCCGTCGAAGTTCGAGGCGGAATAGTTGTCCCAGAAGATCCCGTAGCCCCTGTTGGACACCAGCACCGGAACGTTGATCTCCGTGTTGACGTTGATGATACGTCGAGTCGTTCCTTTGCGATTTATTACGCCGTCCTGGTGCTGGCCAAGACCGAACAACGCTTCGTTGGCGGGTGAATCGAAGGAGGTCTCGATGCGATTCGTCCTGACACCCTCGATGGTCGCGGGTGTCAAGGTTTTGCTGTCTTCCGCCAGGATGACGCTATCGTTCAAGTCGGTATAGGTGACCAGGCCGTTGGTCGTGTCGACATTGGCCTTCAAGCGTGAGGTCGTAATGGTCACGGTTCCCGAGTTCTCTGCGATGCAAAAGCTCGGTGTGCCCCACTTCTTATTGACAGATAGAGACGTCTTGTCGGGGAGCGAAGGATCCGTGGCGTACTGGACTCTGATTATGCTTTCGTTACAGACTTCCAGTCTCAATAGGCCGGTTTCCAGGTTGAATGTAATGCCGTTGGCGTCGGCGGTATAGAGCCCGGTCTCCGGCGGCGCAGGCGGGCATTCGAGCTGGTCGCCGCCTCCCTCGCCTCCGGCACCGCCGGCACCGCCGGCACCGCCGCCGGCGCCGCCGACCCCGGTCGTGCTTGACCCACCACCTCCCATCCCGGTCGTGCCAGCGGCGCTGGTCGACGTGCCGCTGGCACCCGGACCGGGGTTGTTGGACTCGCCCGAGCATGCGCTGCCGAGCGGCAAGAGGCCGATCAGAACCGCGTAGAGATAACGGTTAATCAAGTTTTGCATGACTCCTCGCAAGCAACAGAGATCATAATAGTTCTCCTGACTTCGATGATTTATGTCAGCTGTAAGAGCGCGGATTGCCTCCATGCGGTCGGGGCGCGGAGCTGTTTCGCCCTCGCTTCGCACCGCTGAATCAGCATGAGAGCGCCTGGCGACAGCCCGCTCAGCCCCCTCGCTCGGGAGAGGCGGAGCGCGCGACGGAATACGGCGCGGGGAAGCAGCTGATGCCGGACGAACGCTGGGGGCGACTTGAACCGTTGCTCCCGAAGACGGAGCCGAAGCCGCAGGGCGGCCGGCCGCGTACTCCTGATCAGATCGCCCTGACGGGGATCTTGTTCGTGCTCAAGGCGGGGTCCCTCGGAGCACCGACCGCAAGAGCTCGGCTACAGCGGCACGGCTCGCTGGCGCGGACTGCGCGGCTGGCAGCAGGCTGGCGCCAGGGGGCGCAGCCTGGCTCCGTGATGAAGAAGCGCAATGAGCGCGGTGCGCACACAACCTCCCGCGTGGCTCAGCCGAATCCCCGGACGG
The DNA here is from genome assembly GCF_051525245.1 of Sorangium sp. So ce128. Lineage (NCBI taxonomy): Bacteria > Pseudomonadati > Myxococcota > Polyangiales > Polyangiaceae > Sorangium > Sorangium sp. So ce128. The sequence continues at coordinate 124,945 of NZ_CP150313.1, forward strand.
GCCGATGGGATGACACCGGTGCGCCCGAGGAGCGTCTGAGCGTGGCCCGCCGCAAACTAGGTTACTCCGCTCCCGAGATTGCCATCCGGCCACACCGCCAGGTTCGCCGGATTCTTGACGAAATCATGCCCGGTGGACAGCATCCAGGCTTTCACGACAGGCGTCGAATACGCGATGTCTGTCATGTTCTCTGGCGGGTCGCCCTTGGCAAAGCGCCAATCACCCTCGATCGGCAATCGCTTTCTCGAAGGCCAGGCGAATGGAATCGGTGCAAAAATCGATGAAGAGCGAACAGATGACGAAGAGTTCGGTGCCCAAGGCGACCGAGGAGGACGAAGCGAAAGGACACCCCTCGACGGCAATGTGAACGCTCACATTGCCGATGTCAATTCCAATCAACCGGCCCGCGGGCATCCTCGAATCCGGAGGAGGACGAGGCTGGCGGGGGCTCCTCCGGAGCGCCGCGTCAAGAGGGGGAGCGCTGGATCGCGGTCATCGCTGGACCGCCAGACCCGCTCGAAGCATCGGAGGCAGCCGGATCAACCGTCAAGACGGCGTGCGCGAAGAGCGCGAGGGGGATGTGGGGGTGCCCGCCGGTGAAACAGCGAGCCTCATCGTGGTCAAGGGGGACCTCGCCCATCGCCCTCTCTCGAAGCGCTCTTCAATCGACCAGCGGCCTTCAACGGCACGGATCACGTCGATCGAGCAGGCGCGCCTGCTTCGGGGCCCGCTCCACCGTCTTCAATGCCGGTCGCGGCGCGGTCTCGAACGTTGTGCTCTCGGGCGCTCCGTGCGTTGGTATCGGGTACGATCCTCGGTCGATGACAGCCGCGCAACGCCGGGGCGGTGGCGTCCTGGAACGCCGACGCGCCGGGAGCGCCAGGGGATCGTGCTTCCCCTGGCGCTCCCGGCGCCTTCGTCATCGGTCATCGGATGGGAGCGGCGGCGCTCCAGCGCGCGGGCGGCGGCGTTTCGCTCGCGAAGCCTCCCGCTGTCGGGGGGATCGCCCGCGCACGTCGCGTCACGGCAGCATCAGGACGCACTCGGTCCGGCAGACCGGGCCACCGGCGCCGCCGCCGCTCGGCTCCTCGCAGATGGTCCGGACGATCGCGCCGGGGGGGCAGGTGGCTCCCTCCACGCACTCGATCCAGCAATCGCCGGGCGGGTACGCGTCGGCGCCGCCCATGCCGGTGCCGGTGCTGCTGCTGCTCTCGCCGGAGCAGACCTTCTGCTCGATCATGCCCGCGGGGCAGTAGGGCTCGAGGGGCACGCACTCGGTCCAGCAATCGCCGGGGTAGGGCATGGCGCCCACGCCGGTGCCAGTGCTGCCGACAGAGACGGAGCTGCCACCGCCGCAGACGGTCTGCGGGATGCTGTTCGGCGGGCAGTAGGGCTCGGTGGGCACACAGTCGGTCCAGCAGCCCCCGCCGGGGAAGGGCGTGCCACCCATGCCGGTGCCGCTGCTGCTGCTCGTGTCGGGCACGGGCTCGCCGTCTTCGCAGATGGTCTGCTGGGTCGTGCCCGGCGGGCAGTAGGGCTCGACAGGCACGCACTCGGTCCAGCAGTACTCCTGGCCGGGGTACGGGTCCTGGCCGGGGTACGGGCCGTTGCCGCCGTAGCCGGTGCCGGTGCTGCCCGAGCTGCCGACCGAGACCGCGCTGCCGCCGCAGACGGTCTGCGGGATGCTGTTCGGCGGGCAGTAGGGCTCGGTGGGCACACACTCGGTCCGGCAGCCGCCCCAGTCGCCGTCATAGGCGCCCGTGCCGCCGACGCCGCTGCTGCCGACGGTGCCGCTGCAGACCGTCTGCGGGGTGGTGCCCGGCGGGCAGTAGGGCTCGGTGGGCACGCACTCGGTCCAGCAACTGCCGTCGGGGGGGCGCGGCGCGGCGAAGCCTGGATCGGAGCCGCCGATGCCCCCGCCCGCGGTGCCCCCGCCGGCGCCGCCGGCGCCGCCGGTGCCCGCCCAGCCGCCCGAGCCGCCCGAGCCGCCGACGCCGACGCTGGTGCTGCTGGTGACGGACGAGCCGCCGTCGCAGTAGGTCTGCGGGGTGGTGCCGGGCGGGCAGTAGGGCCCGGTGGGCACGCACTCGGTCCAGCAGCCGCCGCCGGGGTACGGCGGGCTCGCGCCCGCATCGGCGCCGCCGGTGTTCATCCAGCCACCCGAGCCGCCGGCGCCGCTGGTGGTGCTGCTGGTGACGGTGGTGCCTTCGTCGCAGAAGGTCTGCGGGGTTGTGCCGGGCGGGCAATAGGGCTCGACGGGCACACACTCGGTCCAGCACGGCTCGGAAGGCATCGGCATGCCACCAGCGCCCCAGCCGCCGGAGCCGACAGCGCTGGCGCTGCCCCAGCCGCCGGAGCCGCCGGAGCCGACCGTGGTGGTGCCGCCGCACACGGTCTGCTCGATCGTGCCCGGCGGGCAGTACGGCTGGGGCGGGATGCACTCGGTCCAGCACTCGCCCGGATCGACGGGGATGGCGGTGCCGCCGGCGAAGCCACCCTGGCCCGAAGAGGTGGTGCCGCCGCTGCAGATGGTCTGCTCGCTCCAGTCAGGAGGACAGATGCTGTCGGGCACACACTGCTCCTCGCACATCTCGCCGATCTCGCACGGTGAACAGACCGTCTCCCAGTGAAAGCCAGGTCCGCAGTCGGGCTCTGGTGGCGGTGATGGCTCGTCCACGCCCCCACAGCCCTGCCCCTTGGCGCCGGTGAGCACAACGAGCGCGGAGAGCGCAACCAGACCCTGGAGAGAGGAGCGAGCGGCTGACGAACGCGAGATAAGAGAGGAGAAGATCGCGAAACGCATGGGGGTACTCCATCCTGCGTGCCTGTGCGAGACACGCGATCAAGGAACGATGGCTCTGCGCCGCAGCATGCGAGCGCTGCTGCGCGCGGCGTCTCAGCGCCGACTCGGAGAGCTCGCGTGGAGATAAAGCACCGGACATGCCAGGCGCGTCCGCCTGCTCGGCGGCGTCGCCGGCCGCACGGAGCGACGCGTATCGACCGGCTTTTCGCGGTCGCGCGGCGCCCGCTGCGCGCATCCGCCCAGCGCGACGGGGCCATAGTGTGACGGCGGACGCTGCCTACGTGTCACGTTGAGCCAACCGGCGCCACAGGGGGGGCCGGCAGGTAATTGGATTGAGTGACAACGGAATTTTCTTGTTTAGTTGGCGGGGTGGGGCGACCCGACCCAGGTTGAGGTTTTGTGGCCGGACGACCCAACCCGGGGCGACCCGACCCAGGTTGAGGTTTTGTGGCCGGACGACCCAACCCAGGTTGAGGTCCGGCTGGGATGATCCGACCCAGGTTGAGGTTCGCCGCGGGCCGGAGGCGACCCGGGTCGGGATACCGACCCAGGTTGAGGTGCTCGACCCAGGTTGAGGTAGCGGAGGGAGCGGAGGAGGGACCCGACCCAGGTTGAGGGGATCGGAGGGGCTCGCGCGATGTTGAGGTGCTCGCGCGTCCCAGGTTGGGGCAGCGCCCCGATCGAGCGCGGAGCTACTGCGCGGAGGCGGGCCGCACGTAGGGCAGCCGCGCCGCCACCTGCCGGACCTCCGAGGCCCCCTCGAGCAGCTGGGCGATCGGATCCCAGGTGCCCCGGATCAGCGACTCGCGCGCGCCCGGCTTGATCGTGAAGGGCACCGTGAGATCGCTCCCCGCCCGGACGACCTGCTCCTGCAGGTCGACCGTGACGGGGGTCTTCGGGTCGGCGTTCACGCGCGCCACGAGCGCGGCGCGGTCCTCGCGGCTCACCGAGACGCAGGGGATGCCGAGCGTCGTCGAGTTGCCGAAGAAGATCTCGGCGAAGCTCTCGGCGATGACGGCCTTGAAACCCGCCTTCGCGATCGACTGCGGCGCGTGCTCGCGCGACGACCCGCAGCCGAAGTTGCGATCGGCGATCAGCACCGTGGCCCCCGCGAAGCGCGGGTCGTTCAGCGGGTGCTCCCGCTTCTCGCCGCGCTCGTCGAAGCGCACGTCCCGGAAGAGGTGCTCGCCGATGCCGTCGAAGGTGACGCACTTCAGGAAGCGCGCCGGGATGATGCGGTCCGTGTCGATGTCGTCCCCCGGAACGTGAACGGCGCGACCGGTGACGGATTGAATCAAATCGAGTGCCATTGGGATCTCCCTCGGGTGCGAGCGTCGTCAGATTCCGAACACGTCACGAGCGTCGGCGATCTCGCCGCGGACGGCGGCAGCCGCGACCATCACCGGGCTCATGAGCACGGTGCGCCCGGTGGGGCTCCCCTGCCTGCCCTTGAAGTTGCGGTTGGACGAGGACGCGCACAGCTCATCTCCGATGAGCTTGTCGGGGTTCATCGCCAGGCACATCGAGCAGCCAGGCTCGCGCCACTCGAAGCCCGCCTCGCGGAAGACCCGGTCCAGCCCCTCGGCCTCGGCCGCGCGCGCCACCTCCATCGACCCCGGGACGGCCAGCGCGCGCACGTGCGGCGCGACCCTGTGCCCCTGGATGCGCCGCGCGACCTCCCGGAAATCCGAGAGGCGACCGTTCGTGCAGCTGCCGATGAACGCCACGTTGATCTTCGTCCCCTCGATCGGCTTGCCGCCCTCGAGCCGCATGTACTCGAGCGCCTCGCGGATCAGCGCCCGCTCGGACTCGTTCGCCACGTCCTCGGCCGCCGGGACCTTGTCCTTCACCGAGATCGCCTGCCCCGGCGTGATGCCCCAGGTGACCGTCGGCGCGATCTCGCTCGCGTCGATCCGGACGACGTCATCGTAACGCGCGTCCTCGTCCGACGCGATCGAGCGCCAGTACTCGAGCGCCTTCTCCCACGCCTCGCCCTTCGGCGCGTACGGACGCCCCTTCATGTACTCGAACGTCACCTGGTCCGGGTTGACGTAGCCGACCCGGGCGCCGCCCTCGATCGACATGTTGCACAGGGTCATCCGCTCCTCCATCGAGAACCCCTCGATGGTCGACCCGCCGTACTCGTACGCGTAGCCCGTGCCGCCGGACACGCCGAGCCGCCGGATGATCTCGAGGATGATGTCCTTCGCGTAGACGCCCGGCCCGAGCTTGCCCTCCACCTGGATCCGCCGGACCTTGAGCCGCTGGAGGCTCAGCGTCTGCGTGGCGAGCACGTCGCGCACCTGCGTCGTCCCGATCCCGAACGCGATCGCGCCGAACGCGCCGTGCGTCGACGTGTGCGAGTCGCCGCACGCGATCGTCATGCCCGGCTGCGTGAGGCCGAGCTCGGGGCCGATGATGTGCACGATGCCCTGCTTCCCCGACTCGAGATCGAAGAAGGTGACGCCCTGCTCGGTGCACGCCTTCTTGAGCGCGTCGACCATCCCCTCGGCCAGCGTGTCCTTGAACGGCCGCTTGCGGTTGTCGGTCGGGACGATGTGATCGAGGGTCGCGAACGTCCGCTCGGGCATGCTCACCCGCAGGCCGAGATCGCGGAGCATCCCGAACGCCTGGGGGCTCGTCACCTCGTGGATCAGGTGAAGGCCGATGAAGAGCTGGTCCTCGCCGCTCGGCAACGTGCGGACTTTGTGGAGGTCCCAAACCTTGTCATAGAGACTCTTACCCATGATGGCCTCTCGCGGTGCGCTGGATACGGGTGAAGGGGACGGCGTGCGAAGCGAAGCGGACCGGCCCGAGCGCCGGCGCCAGGGCGCGCCAGCGGCCTCCCTCGAAGGCGGCCGGCCGCCGCCGGTCTGGCGGTTCAACGTCGGGCGGGCGGCATGACTATGCGGGCGCGAGAGGATTAAGTCGAATGAAACTTTTTTCACGATCGATTAAGTAAAGCTACATGGACGCGTCGCTGCTCCCCGCGCTCGAGGACGTGCTGATGGTGGCCCGGTCGGGCTCGGTCGCCGAGGCCGCGCGGCGGCTGCACAAGACGCCGTCGGCGATCAGCCAGCAGGTGCGCCGGGTGGAGGAGCGCTTCGGGGTGGCGCTGTTCGAGCGCGACGGGCGCGGCGTGCGGCTGAGCCCGGCCGGCGAGGCGGCCCTCGGCGCGATCACGCGGCTGTTCGACCAGGCGGAGGGGGTGTTCGAGCTGCTCTCGGAGCTGGCGGGGGAGCCGTCGACGACCCTGCGCGTGGCGGCGAGCGACTACCTCGGCAAGGGGCTGCTCGTGCCGGTGATCCGCCAGATGCTCGAGAAGCGCGCGCCGGTGCGGTTCGCGATCACGACGGCGAACTCGGTCGACGCCGCGCGGGGGGTGGAGCGCGGCGAGGTGGATCTGGGCCTCGCGTCGGCGTCCTCGGCGGGCGGCGACCTCGTGAAGCAGCCGCTGTTCGTGCAGCCGTTCCTCTGGGTGGGGCCGCGGCTCAAGGGCACGGCGCCGGCGCTGCGCGAGCGGCTCCGGCACGAGCCGCTGCTCCGGCTGGCGCCCGGCAGCGTGGGGCGGCGGATGCTCGACGCGTACCTGGATCGCGAGCGGATCCGGCCCATCTCGACGATCGACGTGTCGAGCGTGTCGCTCCTCGTCTCGTACGTCTCCGGCGGGCTCGGCATCGGCCTCGCGCCGGCGCTCGCGCTGACCGAGGTGGCGCGCTCGCGGCTCGACGTCGAGGTCGCGGAGGTCGACCCGCTGCCCGTCGAGCTGATGACGCGCGAGAATTTCCGGCGCAATCCGATCGTCGAGCGCTTCGTCGAGCGGCTCGCCGCCGAGGGGCGCCGCGCGGAGCAGCGGACGCGGGCGCTCCTCGGCGGCTGACACCGCGCGAGGCGCGCCGCCGCTCGGCAGGTCGACGGGGGCGCGACACGAGGGCTCGCTTCGTCGACCGGAGCGCGCGCCCCGGGGCGCCAGAGCGACGGTCGGCCTGTGTGGCTCCTCAGGGCTCGCGCGTGTTGCCGCGCGTGTCCTTCAGCATCACGTCGTGGACGCCGCCCTCGTGGATGCTCACCGCGGACGCGACGGTCAGGCGCGCGCGCATGTACAGGTCGCGCAGCGAGGTGGCGCCGCAGTTGCACATCGTCGAGCGCACCTTGGCGAGGGTGACGTCGAGGTTGTCCTTCAGCTTGCCGGCGTACGGCACGTAGCTGTCGACGCCCTCCTCGAACTCGAGCTGATCCTTCTTCTTGCTGGTATCGCCGTGGTCGTAGCGCTGCCAGTTGCGCGCGCGGTTGCTCCCTTCACCCCAGTACTCCTTCATGAACTGGTTGTTCACGCGGACCTTGCGCCCGGGCGACTCGTCGAAGCGCGCGAAGTAGCGGCCCATCATGACGAAGTCGGCGCCCATCGCGAGGGCGATGGTGATGTGGTAGTCCTGGCTGATGCCGCCGTCGGAGCAGATCGGCACGTAGACGCCGGTCCGCTGGAAGTACTCGTCGCGCGCCTTGGCCACCTCGATCACGGCCGACGCCTGGCCGCGGCCGATCCCCTTCTGCTCGCGCGTGATGCAGATCGAGCCGCCGCCGATGCCGACCTTGACGAAGTCGGCGCCGGCCTCGACCAGGTAGAGGAAGCCCTCGCGATCGACGACGTTGCCGGCGCCGACATAGGCCGGCTTGCCGAGCGACTTCACGAAGGCGATGGTGTCGCCCTGCCACTCGGAGTAGCCGTCCGACGAGTCGATACAGAGCACGTCGGCGCCCGCCTCCACAAGCGCCGGCACGCGATCTCTGTAGTCGCGCGAGTTGATGCCGGCGCCGACGATGAGGCGCTTCTCGTGATCCACGTTCTCGAGCGGGTGCGCCTGGTGCGACTCGTAGTCCTTGCGAAACACCAGGTACTGGAGGTGCTGTCGCTCGTCGATGACGGGCAGGGTGTTGAGCTTGTGACGCCAGATGAGCTCATTCGCCTCCTGCAGATCGAGGCCGACCTTGCCGCAGTGGATCGACTTGAACGGCGTCATGATCTCGCGCACCGGCGTGCTGAGCGGCGTCTTGCCGAGCCGGTAATCGCGGCTCGTGATGATGCCGACGAACCTGCCCGTGGGCGTGCCGTCCTCGGTGATCGCAATCGTGGAGTGGCCCGTGCGATCGGTGAGCGCGAGGACGTCCCCGAGCGTCGCGTCGGGGCGCAGGTTCGAGTCGCTCACGACGAACCCGGCCTTGTAGTTCTTCACGCGCCGCACCATGGCGGCTTCCTCCTCGATGCCCTGCGAGCCGTACACGAACGACAGGCCGCCGCAGCGCGCGAGCGCGATCGCGAGCTCGGCGCCCGAGACCGACTGCATCATCGCGCTGGTGATCGGCACGCTGATCGTGAGCGGCGCGAGCTTCGGATCCGGCGGCGTCGCGCCCGGATCGGCCTTGAACCGGACGACAGGGGCCGTGAGATCGACGTTCGCGGGGACGCAGCCCTTCGTCGTCAGATTCGGGACGAGCAGGTACTCGCCAAACGTCCTGCTCGGCTCATCGTAGATGAATGCCATGTCGGCTCCTAGTGCAAGGATCCCCGGCTGTCAAACGCGAGCGGCGCCGTTCTCCGGTGAAAGTCGTGTAATATCGATGGTTTGCGGGGGCAACGGCTGGCTCTGACGGGCGGCGCGAGGGGCGAGGCGACCGGGGCCCGGCCGCCCGCCAGCGTTGCGGCGAGGCGGTGCAGGAGAGCCCGGGCAGGATGACCGGGCTTTCTGGGGGCCGGAGCTAGAGCGGGCGCACCGGCAAGCAGAGCTCGCAGCGGAAGTTGTTGGTCTTGGGATCGTGGAACTCGCCCTGGTAGAGCTCGAAGCAGGGCCGATGGTCGGGCTGATAGCCGCTCTCAGGGAGCCACTTCCCGAAGAGCTGGTCCCAGGCGGCGCCGATCGCGCGCGCGTCGCCGACCCACGCGCCCGCGGCGTACTTGCCGCCGGCGATGTCGGTCACGTTCACGTCGCCGTCCGCCTTGAAGTCCTGCGGGATCACGATGGCGGCGTCGAGGCGGCACTTGGCAGGCTCGGTGACCTTGGGGTTGTCATGCGCGATGTTGAGGCAGATGCGGTCCGGGGTCCACAGATCGCGGGCGCTCGCCCAGCGGACGAGCCGTTGCCAGGCCTCGCCGACGCTCCCTTCCGGGCCATAGGGGCCGACGGTTCGGACATAGGCAACGTGGTAGCTCGGCAGGGTCTTCACGGTCACGTTCATGATCTCCTCCTCGTCCTGGCGGGCGTCCGTGCCCGACGAGGAGGCATCTTGGTCGGGCGCGCAGGCCGCTGCTTTGCACGGATTGCGCACGACTTGACCCGGATTGCGATCCGCTTGCCGCGCGTTGCGCGCGTCCGTGGCGCCACCGTTGCGCCACGCGGACGCGCTCATGCCGAAGCGCTCCTTGAAGGCGCGCGCGAAGGCGCTCGCCGAGCTGAAGCCGTTCTCGAGGGCGATCTCGAGGATGTCCGCGCGCGGCCGCTGCACGAGGTGGCTCGCCGCGGTCTCGAGGCGCGTTCGCTGGATGAACTCGCGAAGGTTCTCGCCCGTCATGGACTTGAACACGCGGTGGAAGTGAAACGGCGAGAACGCCGCCACAGCCGCCAGCGTGTCGAGGGAGAGGTCCTCCGCGCGATGGGCCTGGATGTAGTCGACCACGCGGTTGACCCGCCGCTGGTACTCGGCGCGGCTCCTGTCTGACGTTGCCACAGGCGGAGGGTAGCTGATGGCTGGTTGCAGAAAAAAGTGCCTCGGCGGCGACCGCACCCAGGTTGCCGACCGCCGACCGCACCCAGGTTGAGGTCGCCGCCGACCGCACCCGGGTTGAGGGGGGCACGACCGCACCCAGGTTGAGGGGGGCACGACCGCACCCAGGTTGAGGTGATCGGGTTGCGACCGACGACGGTCGAGGCCAGGCGACCGCACCCAGGTTGCGCGCACCCACCCAGAGCGCGCGCCTCGGTTTGTGTGAGCCGGAGGTTCCGCTATCCAGCCGATGGCGCCAAGGCTAGCAGCCGTCGCTGCGACGGCCGTCGAGGTGGCGGACCACGTGGCGGCCGCCACCCGTCGCACCCGTCGCGTCGGCATAAGTCATTGAAATGATTGCTCACGATCCCTGGTACGGCATTTGTTCATATGCCCCGGCCATGAGCCAGCCTCGTGAGATCGCTCCCGGCGCCACCTACCTCATCACCCGTCGCGTCCTGCGCCGGCATCTCCTTCTCCGCCCGGATGCTGCCCTCACCCAGTTCCTGGTCTACGCTCTCGCCGTTTCGACCCGTCGATTTGGCATCGAAGTCCACGCTCTTTGCGCGATGTCAACGCATCTGCACCTCGTCGTGACCGATGTGCAAGGCGTTTTGCCGCGCTTCTTGCAGTTTTTTCACCGCATCGTTGCGCTTGGAACGAAGGTCCTCCGCACGTGGGAAGGACCGGTGTGGGACCACGAACCCACGAGCGTGGTGCGGCTGCTGACGCGCGCGGCTGTGGTGGAGAAGATCGCCTACGTCCTCGCGAACCCCGTAGCCGCTGGCCTCGTCCGCCACGCGCACGAGTGGCCTGGGGCCAAGTCGGATGTGAGCAAGCTCGGCGGTGGCGTGCTCCGTGCAGCGCGTCCATCGGTGTATCTTGATCCAGAGAATCGGCAGTGGCCGGAGGAAGTAACGCTTTCGCTCGCGCTACCACCCGCCATCGAGCACGACAACCCAGAAGGCTTTCGCCGTGAAGTCGCGGCCGAGCTTGAGCGGCAGGAAGCGCAAGCCCATGAAGAGTTGCAGCGGCAAGGGCCCCGAATATTAGGCATCAAAGGCGCCAGTACGGTCTCCCCTTACAGCCGCGCGACGAGCTTCGAGGCGCTGCGCGATCGCAATCCGACGTTTGCCGTCGGCCGTAACCAGGGCGATGCATGGCGAATCGCTGGTGCCGCTGTGCGAGCGTTTCGTGCGTCATACCGTGCGGCGCTCGAACGATGGCGTGCCGGGGTACGAAGCGCCGTCTTTCCGGCGGGCACGTGGTGGATGCGCATCTATCACGGCGCCAGCGTGGCGGACGTCGCGCTCACGATGTAGGCACCTCGGCGGTGCGTCACAGCGCCACAGCGGGGCCGGCTAAGGCGCCGTCGTGGGGAAGGTCCGTCTGGGGAAGGTGAAGCGAGCGGCAGCGTTCACGTGGCGCTGGGGATGCATTGCCGCGCTGGGCTCGCGCGAAGCCGCGTTAAGGTTGTGGCCGGCCGGGTCTGAGCGAATGGCACCTTGGGTGCCGGTGAAGTGGACCTCCCCAACCGATGGAGCGATCCGGCTGGGGCCATTCGGGTTGGGTTCGTGGCGGATGGTCGACCGAGCCAGGTCGTCTCAACCCGGTTCGACCGTTTTCAACTGGCCCTCTTCACCTGGTCGGCCGATCTCCGGCAGGCCGCAGGCCTCAACCCGGATCAGGCCGTAGGCCTCAACCTGGGTCGGGTCGGCGGGGGCGGCCTTCGGCAGGCCGCGGGCCTCAACCTGGGTCGGGTCGTCTACTCGAGCTCCAGCTCGACGAGTCGGATCTCTCCCTCCAGGAACCCCGTCTCCCGGAAGTACGTCACGTACTCCACCCGCCCTCCTTCCCGCGCGAGCTCCGCGTGCACGAGCCCGGCATAGGGCCACGCCTCCGGGGTAGGCGGGACCTCGGCGGTGAAAACTACCGCGCTGTCCGACCATGGCCCCTCCGGCGCCCGCGCCGTCCGGAGCGAGATCTCCGACGATACCGGCTCGCTGTACAGCGCGATGTACCTGCCGACGTGCTCGTTCCAATGCACCGACATCATCGGTGCCCCCGCCATGACCGGCTCCGCCTCCTCATGGCCCTCCACCCAGCGCCCGTCCGAGAAGAACCGCCACGCGTCGCGCTCCGTTGCCTCCGCGAGCGCGGCTCGCGCGACGAGGCACGGGCACGTGAGACCCGAGCACGCGCAGGCGTAGGCGTAGAGCATCCCCTCGCGGACGAGCGCCGCCGACGTGAGTGATGGCTCATCCGCACCGAAGAGGAGCGTCGGATCCGCAGCGCCCGGGCGTACCTCCGGGCGTGCGAGGGGCGCATCGAAGCTCTCCCAGACCGCGATCGACGAACCCATCATGTCGAAGTCGAACGCCCCGAGCCGCCCCGTCACCTTGCTGTAGAAGACGAGCGCACGGTCGGTCGCCTCGTCGACGACGATGGGGCCCGGCCACAGCGCATAGCGCGCTCCGCAGTCCTCCTCGCACGTCTCCTCCGCCCGAGGGTCGGAGTGCGCGAGGTTGAACGCGAGCTCCTCCTCGGTGAACGGCAGGAACTCCCGCGGCGCGCCGGCCGCGTCGAGCGGCTCGGTGAGCGACGAGAGCCCATCCGACGCATCCAGATCGTCGGTCGCGCAGAAGGTGCTCGACCTCCACAGCGCTCCGTCTTCCCCCGGCATCTCCAGGGTCGTGTCGCCGAACACCCACGCCGATCGGTCGCCCCACCGCGCGCTGTAGCCGCCGTCCCGCCCTCGAATCGCCGGGGCAAACTCCAGCGCGCCCAGGTCGCGCACCGCGCGCACCGCAGCCTCGGGCGCGTCCCCGCCACACCCGGCGCACAGGAGAGCGAACCCGGCGGCTCCCATGGTCCTTCGATAACGCATGCGCGCGAGGGTACCATGGGGAGCCAGAAAGCCGCCGCTGTCGGCGTCGCTCCGCCGCCGGACCACACTCGACCGCGGCGCCGACGGGCCGCCGCGCGCGCGAGGGCTCTGGCGGGGAGGATGGCGGCGATCCGCAAAAGGCGAGGAAAGCTACTCCGCTGCTCGGCTCACGGTCCGGAGGAACACCATCTCTCCGCCGCTATCAGATCTGCCGGCAGGCGGCAGCGCAGCGGCGGCACTCGTCAGCGCACGTCTTCATCTGCGTATCGCCAGTGAGCTTATCGCAGCTCGCCGCGCACTGTTCGCAGAGGCTCGCGCACACGCTCATCATCTGGGTGATCTGCGGCGAGCTGCGCAGGAGGAGCTTCGACGTCGCCTCGCAGATGTCGGCGCAGTCCTGGAGCAGCCGCATGTGCGGGGCGCTCACGTGAGAGCCTCCCATCTCGAGGCAATACTGAGCCGCGTGCGTGCAGATCGAACCACAATCCTGGGTGAAACGGGCCACCTCCCGGAACGATCTGTCCCCCGGAAACTTGATCATGAGAACCCCCTTGACCCAACTGGCCGACTCTCGCCACGAGTAAGCCTCGCGACAAGGCGGCAACTTCGGTATCTGGAGGGTGCATGGATTCGATGGCTTTCGCATGTCGGGCCATCCCGCATATAGGCCTCGGAACAGCGACCGACGCCGAGACCGCCGTGCCCTGAACGCGCCCCGCGAACAGCCGGGACGCCGCGAGACATGCGCGAACGCCCCGCTCGAACGGCTGTTCCCGCCCTGGTCGCTCTCTCTGCGCGACAGCGCGACACCACGACATGCTAGCTCGCGATCGACACCCGGACGTCGACGGTCAGATCGGCGAACCGCACCGGAGCGGCTGGATCGAGCAGGGTGGCGGTCCGTCAGGACCGTGCCTGAACACTAGCACCCAGGCGCGCGGCAGATACCCATCTTCAGGCGGGCGATCTCCTGGAGCTCCTCGGCGATCTCGAGCGTGCGCATCGCGGCGGCGCGCGCGAGCGCCTGGGCCTCCTCGGTGACCGCGAGGCGCGTGAGGAGCCGGCGGCCCATCTCGTGGTGATGGCCCTCGTCCGGCTGGATGACCTCGCGGTAAAGGCGCGCGGTCTCGGCGTCGCCTTGCGACTCGCAGTAATCGATGAAGGCCTGGTTGTGCACCTTCGCGAGCGCCTCCCGCGTGAACTGGCCCGCTGCGACGCGCTCGACCGTCGAGCCGAGCCCCTTCAAGTACCCGAACATCGGCGTGGGCGGCCCGAACTTCGCCGGGATTGCGGCGGGGTCGACGCCGAGCGCGCGGAGCCGCTCGGCGATGAGCCGGTAGTGCCTCGCCTCATCGCCGCACTGGCGGGCGAGGGCGAGCTTCACCTCCACGTCGGTCTCGGTGGTGAGCCAGAGCGCAGCCTCCTCGGTCGCCTCGAGCTCCTTCTTGAGCGCGGTCGCGAGCAGCGCCGGGATGCCGACGCCGCTCGCCGGCTCCGCCGCGCGGGCCACTGCGCCGATGTGGGCGAGGCGCTCACCGACCTTGCGGTCGAGCTCGTCGAGAAATTCCTCTGGCTTCATGCGGGACATGATGGGCGCGCCCTGTGCGGCGGGTCAATAGGCCGCGCTTCCGGCGGCCAGGTGGGTGTACGCTCCTCGAATGGCCTGGTGCTTCCTGCCGTCGTGGATCGATCTCGAGTCGGTCTCGATCTCGTTCGACCTCCCCGCTCGCACCGTCCTGAGGCGCACCGGAATCGCCGCGCTCGCCACGTCGAGCGCGACGGCGCTCCGCCTGACGCTCGCGCCGGCGCTCCTGCGGATCACCTTCGAGCCGTACCTCGTCATCAACCTGCCGCCGCCGCTCGGCGACATGGGGCTCCAGCAGGTCGAGTACGACTTCCGTTCAGGCGCGATGACGCCCAACGTCTTCTATACGGGAGGGCTCGTCCAGGTCGGAAAGGGATCGGCGGAGGACGAGGCGCGCGCCTTCATGCGCGGACTGGTCACGTCGACGCCCATGGCCATGCCCCCGTACGACCCCACCCGCGATCCCGATCTCGTCGTGACGGTGCGTCAGGTGCTCTCGAACCTCGAGTCCGGCAGCAGCACGGCCGTGCGGGGCGCCCGCTTGTCCGCGCGGCTGACGCTGCACCAGGAGCTCGCGGGCGGGGTGGGCTCGGACGGGTTCCGCATCCCGGCCGGCGCGATGATCGCGGCCAGCGTCGATATCGAGGGCACGCGGCAGGAGATCGAGACCGCGCCGCGCGTGCAGCGCATCGAGGTCGACTGCTCCTCGGCGGTGCTCCACAAGGGGGGAGTCGACCAGGCCGACGTCCGTCGCTTCGTCGTGAAGCGCGGCGGCGAGATCGCCGTCGAGCGGGTCGAGCCGCTCGGCGCGGCACGCCAGGCAGCGGGCGCCGAGTCGCTCGTGCGCCTGTTCGGCGCCCTGGTCGCGGGCGGCGGCGTCGCGCTCGACCCGCAGCGCCTCGGGCCGAGCGCCGTGGAAGGGCTCGTCAAGGAAGAGATCGCGCGCGCCCTGCGCCCCGCGCTCGTCGAATGGGTGCAGCAGAACGCCGACGTCGTCGTGGGGATGGACCTGCGGCAGGTGCTCGGGATACCGGTGGAGGGAGGCGCCGTGGCATGACGACGGAGAGCGCGGGCGCTCGGAACGTGCGCGCCGCGCTTCTCCGGGCGTCGAGCGCCCGAGGGGTGTTATAAGCTCCGGAATGCGACTCTCCGCGATCCACATCTATCCCGTCAAAGGTTGCCGGGGCCTCGCGGTCGACGCGGCCGCCGTCGACGCGCTCGGCCTCGCCGGCGACCGGCGGTTCATGATCGTCGACTCCGAGGGAAAGCCCCTCACGCAGCGCCCGCTGCCGCGCATGGCGCTCATCGAGACGCAGCTCTCCGAGAGCGCGCTCACGCTCGGCTTCGCCGGCCGGCCGCCGATCTCCGTGCCGCGCAGGGCCGAGGGCGCGCGCCTGCTCACGGTCGAGGTCTGGAGCAGCAGCGGCCTCCTGGCCGAGGATTGCGGTGACGAAGCCGCCGCGTGGCTCAGCGGCGTCCTGGATCACCCGGCGCGTCTCGTCCGCATCGGCGAGGCGTTCCGGCGGCCCGTCCTCAAGGCCTCGGTGGCAGGCCCGGAAGACGTCGTGTCGTTCGCCGACGAGTTCCCGCTGCTCGTGATCTCCGAGGCCTCCCTCGCCGATCTGAACGCTCACCTCGAGGGCCGGAGCGCCGCGCCGTTGCCGATGGATCGCTTCCGGCCCAACCTCGTCGTGAGCGGCTGCGCTGCCTTCGACGAGGACCGGTGGGGCCGCGTCCGCATCGGAGACCTCGTGCTCCGCGCCGGCGGCCCGTGCGCCCGCTGCGTCGTCACCACGACCGACCAGCTCACCGCAGAGCGCGGCCCGGAGCCGCTCCGCACGCTGGCCACGTACCGGCGCGACGCGCAGAAGCCCAGCGACGTGAACTTCGGACAGAACTACATCCAGGAGACGAAAGCCGGCACGTTGCGCGTGGGGGACGAGGTGACGGTCGTGTGACCGAGCGCCCGAACGGCTCCTGCGTGGCGGCTCTTCAGGTGTCGCGGCGGCTCCGGGGAGGGCATGCGGCGGGCCTGCCTGCGCGGCGCGGCGCGGATCGCGGCGCGGTCGTGATACAAAGGGCCCATGAGAAAGCACGCGCTTCGTTCATGGATCGTCTCGCTCGCCGTTGTGACCCTGCTCTCCTTCGTGTCGCTCGGCAGCGCGTACGCCGGAGAGGCGGAGAAGAAGCTCGCCCTGGAGCTCACGCACCTCGTGATGCCGAAGGACGTCTACAATGCGCTCCTCGATCAGCTGATGACCAACATGGGAGCCTCGATGCAGCAAGCGGGCGCGAAGATCTCGGCCAGGGACGCCAGCAAGCTGAAGGCGGTGGTCGCCGAGGTGCTGCCGTACGACGAGCTCGTCCAGTGGAACGTCGAGATCTACGCGGGGAAGTTCACCGCCGATGAGCTGAAGGAGCTCATCAAGTTCTACGGCACCCCGGTCGGAAAGAAGGCCGCGAAGCTCCTCCCGGAGATCAGCGGCGAGGTGGGGAAGAAGGTCGGGACGGTCATCGTCCAGCGGATGCCCGCGGCGATGAAGAAGGCCGGTATCCAGTAGAGGGCGCGGCGCTCGGCGGTGCGCTTTGCGCGCTACCGCCTCTGGGCCAGGAAGCCGGCGACGGCGTCGAGCAGCGCCCGCGGCTCGTCAGAGCGCACCCAGTGGCTGCTGCGCTCGAAGATACGTAGATCCGCGCCCGGGATGAGCCGCGCGATCTCCTCCGAGAGATCGGGTGGGCAGATCCAGTCGTGTCGGCCGGCGATGACGAGCGTGGGCACCGCGATTTCGGGGAGGCGCGGCGTGAAATCGAATCTCCGCATGAACCCCTCCAGGCCGACGTTCCACGCGTCGACGTTGTAGATGGTGCGCGCGCGGGCCTCGGCCGCCTTCTGTGGATCGAAGGTGGTCGAGTAGAGCGGCCCCATGATCTGGAGGAGGTCGGCGAACTGCTCGTCGCTCTCGAGCTCGCCGGCCCAGAGGCGTTCGCACGCCGCTCTCTGCTGCTCCGTGCCGCGCTCCGCGACGATCCGCTTCGCCCGGTCGATGAGACGATGGCTGGCCGCCGTGGCCACCAGGATCAGATGAGAGATGTTCCGCTGGTATTCGAGCGCATAGGCCATGGCCACCATGCCGCCATAGGAGGTGCCCATCACCACGATACGATCGAGGCCGAGGTGCAGGCGTAGCGCCTCCATGTCCTCGACGTTGTTCTCGAGGGTATACGTTTCCTTTGGCCCGCGCGCGGAGCGGCCCTGTCCGCGATGATCGAAGTAGACGAGCTGCGCCTGGTCGGCGAGCGGCGTCATCCCTCCCTTGTGCGAGGAGTGATCTGCGCCAGGTCCGCCATGTACCACGAACATCACCGGCTTTTCGCGCATCCGCGGGCCGTCGGGGGCGAGGCCCATGCCCTCGATGTCGAAGTAGAGCTCGGTGTCTCGGATCCTGGCGCGCACCGCGTCAGGGTATCCGATCGCGGGGCGCGGTGGCGCGGGCGTGGGGTGCGTAAGGAGTAGCAGTGGAGGCGCAGCTTGTTGCCGGGGCAGCAGGGATCGCCGGGGCGCTGTCGCGGCCGGTCGCCGTCAGGCGACGCCGTGTCGTGCCAGCCAGTCGAGCTGGCGGTGCCAGGCGTCGGCGGCGGCTTCCGGCCGGTAGCTCGGCCGATAGTCGGCGTAAAAGGCGTGCGGGACGTCAGGGTAGACCCGGATCTCGGACTGCGCGGCGCCGGGCGCGCGGCCGGTCTCGGAGGCGGTGCGGAGCGCCTCCTGCAGCGCGGTGACCGTCGGGAGGGGGATGCCCTGGTCCTGTCCGGCATAGAGGCCCAGCACGGGCGCCTGCAGCGCGCTCGCCACGTCGATCGGGTGCTTGGGCTGGGCCTCGGTCCGATCGCCGGTCAGGCGTCCGTACCAGGCCACGGCCGCCTTCAGCGCCGGGTTGTGCGCGGCATACAGCCACGTGATGCGCCCGCCCCAGCAGAAGCCGACCGCGGCCGCCTTGCGGACGTCGGCCTTTCCGGAGGCTTCGGCGAAGGCCACGCTCGCATCGAGGTCCGAGAGCACCTGACGGTCGGGCACGCGGCCCGCCAGAGCCCGGAACTCGTCGACGGTGCGGAGGTGGCTGGGGTCGCCTTGCCGAACGAACAGATCCGGGGCGAGGGCGTAGTAGCCGCGGTGCGCGAAGCGACGGACCACGTCGCGGATGTGCTCGTGGACGCCGAAGATTTCCTGGATCACCAGCACCAGAGGGAAGGGGCCACCGGAGGCGGGGTGGGCGCGGTAGCCGGGGAGGTCACCGGCGGGCGCGGGAAGGGTGATCGCGCCGGCGATGAGTCCGGCGTCGTCGGTATGGATGGGCTTCGGAGCGTTGCTCTCGGCGATGGGCGTGGAGGCGGTCATGGCGGGCGCCCAGCAGCCTCCGTGCCATGGACCGACCCGACCCAGGTTGAGGTTCGAGGAGGTTCGAGTTTCCGACCCGACCCAGGTTGAGTTTCCGACCCGACCCAGGTTGAGGTTCGAGCCTCTGACCCAGGTTGAGGTTCCGACCCGACCCAGGTTGAGGTTCGAGCCTCTGACCCAGGTTGAGGTTCCGGAGGTTCCGACCCGAGGCTCTGACCCAGGTTGAGGTGCCGGGGTGCCGGAGGTACCAGCGACGGAGCCGCAGCTACCCTGCAGCGCGCACACCCTCGCCGGCGACGGCCTGCGGCCGCCATTGCGCGACGTTGCCGGTGCGCTCGGCGAAGAATTCCCGCGTGCGCCGCCACGAGAGCTGCGCCGCGTCGGCGTGGTACGCCGGCCGCGTCTCGTTGAAGAACCCGTGGCGCGTCCCAGGGTACACGAACGAGATCAGCTCCCGCCCCGCAGCCCTGAACGCCTCCCCCACCGCTGGCGCCCTCGGGGTGATCGCCGGATCCTCCTCCGCATAATGCACCTGCAGCGGAAACCGCACGTTCTTCACCTGCTCCAGAGCCGGCGCCTGCCCATAGAACACCGCGCCCGCCGCGAGCGCCACGCCTGCGACCGCGAGCTGCCCCACGAGCCCTCCGCCCAGCGAGAACCCGACGGCGGCGACGCCCCCAGACCGCACGTCCGACCGGCCGACGAGGTGCGCCGCCGCCGCCCTCGCGTCGGGCAGGTACGTCGACGTGTCGCGGTTACCGAACCAGGCGAACACCTTCTTCAGCCGCTCCTGTTCGTCCGCCGGCAACCGCGCGACCACCTCGTCGCGGTCGGCCGCGCGCAGCAGGCTCACCCCCCGGGCCACCTCCGCCTCGGTGAAGGTCCGGTGCGTCGTGTCGTGCGAATACAGGTTCGGCGCGAACGCGAGGTACCCTTCCTGCGCGAAGCGCCTTGCCAGCTCGATCGTATGGACGGTGAGCCCCAGCCCCTCGTGGAGGATCAGCACCGCCGGCGCCGGCGAGCGCCCGCCCGACGCCGGGCGGACCTGCACCGCCTCCACCGGCCCGTGGGGCCCCTCGAACGACGTCCTCTCGACGCCTGCGCTCGCGGCGCTCATGCCTGCACCTCGGCCTCGGGCGCCTTGTCCTTGCGGGCGGGCTTCAGCTTGCTCGGCGGCCGCTTGCCGAACGGCTCCCCGGCCACGATCTCGGAGCGGACCCCGTCGACCCCCACCGGGATGTCTCCGGTCAGCGTCACCCGGTAGAGGACGCGCTCGACGTCGAGGTGCCCGAGGTCCTGTGGCCCCAGGTGCGCCGTGGCCCGGTTGTCCCAGAACGCAATGCTGCCCGGCTCCCACCGGAACCGCACCGTGTACGCCGGGCGGCTGATCTGCTCGAAGAGCAGGTCGAGGATCGCGCTGCTCTCGCGCGCCGACAGCCCGACGATGTGGCTGGTGAAGCCGGGGCTGACGAACAGCGCCCGCTCGCCGGTCTCGGGGTGGACGCGCACCACGGGGTGGATCGAGATCAGCGGGTTCTCGCGCACCTTGCGCAGGTACGGGCTGTCCTGGTCCTGCGGCGCGAACCGCAGCCCGAAGCGGTGCTCCGCCCGCAGGCCGTCGACGAGCACGCGCAGCGGCGCGGACAGCCCTTCGTAGGCTGCCACGAGGTTCGTCCAGGTCGTGTCGCCGCCGTAGGGCGGCAGGATATGCGCCCGCAAGATAGATGCCGCCGGCGGGTTCACGGCCGCGGTGACGTCGGTATGCCAGCGGTTCTCGTAGCTGAAGCGCCTGCCATAGCGGCGATCGTAGCGGCGGCTGTCGATGGCGAGGATCTCCGGGTGCTCGTCGAACGGCTCGTCCTCGTGCGGATGGGCGTAGGTCACCTCGCCGAAGCGCGCGGCGAAGGCGATCTGCTCGGCGTGGCCGAGCGGCTGGTTCCGGAAGAAGACGACCTTCCACTTCAGCAGCGCCGCGCGGATGGCCGCCACGGCCTCGTCGGGCAGCGGCTTCGAGATGTCGGCGCCGTGGATCTCGGCGCCGATGTGCCCTGCGAGCGGCTTCACCTGGATGGCTTGATCGGATGCTCTCTGGCTCATGGGTCTCCTCCGCGTGGTCCCCCCGCCACGTCCTTCGTGACGGTCGGTATGCGGGCGCCGTGCCAGGGTGCGAGCGGCGGCGTGCGCGTGGGGACACACGAGGCAGGTCGCGCGTGCGGAGGTTCGTTTGGCGGGGGACCGACGTGGCCGGGGCAGCGCGCGATGGTGAGCGTTGTCTGTCTATCTATGCGCCTTGCTTCGGCGTGAGGGTCCGGATACGGACGCGACGATCGGCGGATAGCACCGTGAAGGCCCCCTCGAGCTCTGCACCGCACTCGCGAAAGAGCGCTGACACCATCTCCGCCCGCTCTGCGTAGGGAACGCCCGCGAGCCGCAAGAGGACCACTCCACGGTGAGCGCGACCTTCGCGCACGACGAGCTCGCCGAAGTCCTTGTCGCCCGTCAGCACGATGGCATCGTGCTCCGCGGCCAGTCGGAGGACCTCGCTGTCCGAGATCGTCGGTGCGATCTCGGCGACGTGCAGGACGGCGACGCCATCCGCGCGGAGGCGCTCCAGCATGGGGGCGGCGATGTTCTCATCGGCCAGGATCAAGAAGCTGCTCGGAGGGTGCGGACCCGTTCAAGGCGCACGGCATCGACAGCAAAGGCGACGGCCGCCGAGAGGTCTTCCCGGGTGAGCTGGGGATGGGCCGCCAGCAGATCATCGAAGGTCATGCCGCCGGCCAGCTCCTCGAGGACATGCTCCACAGTGATGCGGGTTCCGCGGATGACGGGCTTGCCCAGCATCACCTCGGGGTCGCTCGTGATTCGATCCATCTCGTGCATGCCGTCCTTTCGCGACCCAGCGTAGCACCGGTGGACGAGCCGAGGGGGAGACGCCGAAGACCAAGCGGCGCTGGTGCCGCGCTTGCGGTGCGTTGCCCTCGGGAGGCCGCGCCCGAGCGCACGCTACCCACGGCGAACGCCGCGCGCTGTGCCATACTGCTTGGCCATGGTGGCCCCG
Source organism: Sorangium sp. So ce128 (assembly GCF_051525245.1). NCBI lineage: Bacteria > Pseudomonadati > Myxococcota > Polyangiales > Polyangiaceae > Sorangium > Sorangium sp. So ce128. The sequence continues at coordinate 146,433 of NZ_CP150313.1, forward strand.
GCCCATCGCATCCACTACACGTACGCCGAGTACCTGGCCCTCGAGGCGTCCAGCAACGTCAAGCACGAGTACCTTGACGGCCAGATCTACGCGATGGCGGGAGGTACGCCCGAGCACGCCGCGCTCGCTGCGGCGGTCATCGGCCTCCTCTTCCCCGAGCTTCGCAGAGGTCGATGCCGTGCTTACGACGCCGATCTTCGCGTGCGTGTGCCGTCGACGGGCCTCGCCACCTACCCCGACGTGACGGTCGTGTGCGGGCCGCTCGAGCGCGACACCCAGGACGAGCAGGCGGTGACGAACCCCACGCTCATCGTCGAGGTGCTGAGCCGCAGCACCGAGGAGTATGACCGAGGCGACAAGTTCGAGCATTACAAGCGCCTCCCCTCCTTGCGCCAGTACGTCCTCGTGTCGCACCGGGAGCGGTGCATGGAAATTTGGACGCGCGACGCCGATGGCGGCTTCACGTCTGCCATCGCGCGTGAGGGCGACGTTGCGCTCCTGGCGTCGATCGGCGCGCGGCTCGATGTCCGTGAGCTTTACGAGGCAGCGGCCCAGCCGGGGGCCTGAGCAGAAAGCAGGAGGCTGCTCAACGCGCCACGAGCACCGCGACGATTGTCCGTGTCGCCGCGCTCCGGCGTCCGCTTCGCCGTTCTCACCGTGTGCTGCGGCTCAGCCCCGCGCGGAGGCGATTCAGGTGGATCTCATGATGCTGGAGCGCCGTGTGGCCGATTGACCGTAGAAACTCCACGTAGACACGCATTGCGCCCGCGGCGCGAGGGATGTTCCCCAGCGCCTCAAACACGATTCCGATGTTCCAGCTCGACGCAGCTTCCCCCTCCCCCTCCCGATCACCGATCTCAGGCGATCGCCATCTGTTGATTGTAATGTTCGATGGCCTGCAAGGGATCCCCGAGGCTGACATGGGCATTCCCCAGGACGCCGAGCGCCTCCGCCTCGCCCAAGCGATCACCGAGCTCTCGGAACACCCGCAGACAGGTTGTCTGCCTCCCTGAGGACGAAAAGGAAATGTTCGGCGAGGCGCGCTTCTACGACCTTCGTCCCAGTACGGGGCGGCGACGAGATAATCGACGCTGATGAGGAGCACGATGATCTTGGCCGCTTCGATCCGGCCGACGGTCTGCCGGGCCCTGTCCTCGCCGGCTTCGACGTGCCCCTGATGCCAGGAGCGAATTACACCCTGACGCCGCAAGACGGCAAGATGCCTCTCCGGCGTGTCCCGATGGTGCGCGTCGGTGAGCGCGTAGGAGATGAAAACGTCGACTGGCGTGCGCTGCGCGGCCACGGCCGTAAGCGTACCAGGACCGGCGCGAACGGAGCTGCCCACGGCAGCAAGCGCCGTCTGGTCGAGCGCCGCGAGACCGGTCCTTTGCCCCCCGAGCCGTCAGGCTTCAAGTCCAGCTGACCCCTCGGCGGCAGGCGCCCACGGCGTCCAGCTCGCCGATCGGTACACATGGCTCCACGAGGCGCGCCGCACCATCCCATCGCCGATCCCCCGCCAACCACCGCGCGATCTCGATCCGCCCCGCGCTCACCGCCCGCCGCGCCGCCCGCCCCGTCGAGTAAGCTGCGCCGCATGAAGGTCCCCCGACTCACCGGACGCGCGCTCACCGCGGCGCGCCTCGCCGCCGAGGCGCCCGGATCCTCCGCCGCGCTCCGGGAAGTGATGAAGCGCAGCCTGGGCATCGATCGCCTCGCCTCGCTTCCGGACGCCTTCCGCGACGACGTCCCCGCCGAGGCGCGCCCCCTCCAGGCCGCGCCGCCGCGGCGCTGGGAGGACGCCGGGCTCGGCGCGCCCCCCGTCCGCGACTGGCCCAGGCCCTCGGTGGCCTACGCGGCGGCCTACCGCAGGGGCGCCACCACCCCGCTCCGCGTCGCCGAGCGCGCCCTCTCGGCGCTCGAGGCGCTCGCCGCAGAGCGCCCGTGCATGAACATCGCCGTCGCCACCTCGCGCGAGGCGACGCTCAGGGACGCCGACGCGTCGACCGCGCGCCACGCCGCGGGGCGGCCGCGCGGCCTGCTCGACGGCGTGCCCCTGCTCGTCAAGGACGAGTTCGACGTCGAGGGCCTCCCGACCACGCTCGGCTCGCCCTGCGGCCCGCAGCCGCCCGCGCCGCGCGACGCCGCCGTGGTCGCCCGGCTCCGGCAGGCGGGCGCCGTGTTCCTCTGCAAGACCGTGCTCACCGAGTGGGGCATGTCGCCGATCGGCAACAGCGTCCACCAGCGCATGCCCCACAACCCGCACCACAAGGAGCGCGCCGCGGGCGGCTCCTCCACCGGCTCCGCCGTCGGCGTGGCGCTCGGGCTCGCGCCGCTCGCGGCCAGCGGCGACGGCGGCGGATCCATCCGGGCGCCCGCCGCGCTGAACGGCGTCTTCGGCATCAAGCCGACCTTCGGCCGCGTCAGCCGCGCCGGCGACGGCTTCAAGGGCTCGGTCGCCCACGCCGGCCCGATCGCCAGCAGCACGGCCGATCTCGCGCGCTTCCTCGACGCCGTCGCCAGCGAGCCCGACCCCGACGACGACCTCACCGCATGGGCGCCCCCGCCGCCCCCCGGAGGCTTCGGCGCGCGCCTCGGCGCCGGCGTGCGCGGCCTGCGTATCGGCGTCGACGAGGCGGAGTGGCGCGACGCCTCCACCCCGGTCGCGAGCGTGTGCTGGGGGGCGCTGCGCGCGCTCGAGCGCGAGGGCGCGACCCTCGTGGATGTGGAGATCCCCCTCGCCAGGCACGCGGCCTCCATCGGCTACCTCGTCATCGGCCCCGAGTCGCTCGCGGCGTTCCAGCGCGCCTGGAGGGAGCAGCGCGGCCTCATCAGCGAGGACCTGCGCGTCACCTTCAGCCTCCTCTCGGGCGTCACCGCGCTCGAGCAGATCGACGCCGCGCGGCTGCGCGCGGGCATGCGGCGCGAGGTGGCGCGCGCCCTCGCCGGCGTCGACGTCCTCGCGCTCCCGACGACGGCGATCACCGCGCCCCGCTACGCGCAGGCCGAGGAAGGCCGCGCGTTCCTGGATCCCATCGCCCTCGACGGCATGTGCCGCTTCGCCTTCCTCGGCAACCTCACCGGCCTCCCCGCCGGCACGGCGCCCGTCGGCGTCGACGCCGAGCGCCTGCCCATCGGCCTGCAGATCCTCGGCGACGCGTGGGACGAAGCGGCCGTCCTCGCCGTCCTCGCCCACCTCGAGCGATCGGAGCTCGCGAGCGCGCGGCGCCCCCCGGGGGCGATCGATCTGCTCGAGCTACTTGATCCCATCGAGTCCAAGGAGAGGTCGCGATGAGCCAGAGCGCCGGAGGTCATCCTCCCGACGTGAAGCCGGCGCCAGCGCCGTGGACGCTGGCTGGCGATGCAACCCTCGTGATGCTCGAGCTCCCGGAGCGGCTGCTCCAGGAGCAGAGCTTCATCCCGGAGGCGCTCCGCCCCCGCTTCGAGGGGCGCTACAGCCTGCTGATGGCGCTCGACTACACGTCGTCGAACGTGGGGCCTTATCGCGAGCTCCTGTTCATCCCCGGGCGCTTCCGCACGCGCCGCGGCCTCTGCTGGTCCATCAGCAAGATCTACGTCAGCTCGTGGGACAGCGTGGTGAACGGGCAGCTCAACTGGGGTATCCCCAAGGAGCACGCCGATTTCGAGATCGCGCGCGAGGCGGACGGGAGCGAGCGCTTCCGGGCATCGCAGGGCGGCGACGTCTTCGCCGATCTGCGCTTCGCGGCCGCGGGCCCGAGCCTGCCCGCCTCGAGCGCGCTCGTGCCCGCGCGCCTCCGCCGGCTGGTGCACCACCGCGACGGGCACGACTATTTCTGCGCGCCGACCGCGCGCGGGCGCGCCCGCCACGCGCGCCTGCTCGAGGCGCGCGTCGATCCCGCGCGCATGCCGCGCGTCGACGAGGGTCGTGTGGTGTTCGCCGTCCGGCTCTCCGGCTTTCAGGCCGAGTTCCCGGTCGCCGACGTCGAGCCCCATCGCTCGCTCTGATCTCTCACCGCGGGCAGCTGCCCCGCAGCGGCGTCAGGGCCGCTCGGTCGCGCGAGCGCGCAGATCAGCTGAGCGCGATCATCGCGGCCGTCGCCGCGTAGTCGACGCGCTGCGCGCGGTAGGGGTACGTCGGCGGGAAATGCTCGAGCGCCGCGCGGAGGCGCCGGCTCGACGCCCTGTCGAGCGGGTCGAAGCGCAGGCCCACGGCGCGCCCCGGGTCGCCCAGGCGCCGGCCGTGGAGCGTGCGCGCGATGGTCGCCGTCGCGTCGATCCAGACCTTCGTGTCCGGGATCCGGAACGAGACGATCACCGGCTCACCCGTGAGCGGGCGGGCGCTCGTCAGCACGAGCATGCCGTCGATCGACAGGTCGATCGCCCGGGTCCCGAGCAGCCGGAAGCCCCGCTCGCGCACGGCCTGGCACTCCACGATCGCAGCGCGGCGCGTGGCGCGGCGCTCGCTGGCGAGCAGCATCTCCATGGTCGTTCTCCTTGGCGCGGTACGCTACGGAGGACGGCTACAGGTGGACAAGAAACTTACAGCGTAGCGTCCCGCGCTTCGGCGGGTCGATGACGAACGCTGGTCGTTGAGGAGCGGGTGGGGGGATGTCGGCGCCCCTGAGGGCGCTCGCGACGAGGCGCCCGCGGCCGCTGGGGGGCGCCGCCCCGCCAGGAAGGCGGGGCGGCGTGCGGCCGTGGGCTTCTATCCGCCGGTCAGCGGCCCGCGCGGCGCCGGCGCAGGGCGAGGCCGGCGAGGGCGGCGAGCATGGGCAGGAGCGCGGCAGCGCCACGGGTGCTGCCCGCGGGCGTGGGCCGCGCGGCGCAGAAACCGTTGCCCTCGGCGAAGATGCCGGTCGGGTCGTTCTCGCTCTCGGGCGCGCAGGTGCCCGCCGTGCTGTCGGTCGAGCTGCACACCTCGCCGGACGGGCAGGTGTTGCCCTCGGCGCCGCGGCAGCCCTCCACGCAGGCGTGCTCCTCGCAGATCATCCCGCTCGTCGCGCCGCCGCAATCGCTGTCCTGCCGGCACGCCGGAGGCGTCTGATCGTCGTCGCCGTTGTTGGGATCGGTCTCGCCCTCGTCGATGGCGCCGTTGTGGTTCGCGTCCTCCACGCCGTCGGTCACGCCGCCGTCGTCCGTGTCCGGATCGAGCGGGTTCGTCGTCGTCGTGGGATCGGCGTCCGCGATGCAGGTGCCCGCGTCCGCGTCGGTCGCCGCGTTGTCGCAGGGCAGGCCGAGCTCGGTGCCGTCGAACAGCCCGTCGCCGTCGCTGTCGGGGTCGAGCGCGTTGATGAGGTCATCGCCGTCGTGGTCGTCGCTGAAGTTCGGCTCGTCGCCGTCGATCACGCCGTCGTCGTCGCTGTCGGCGTCGTTCGGGTCGGTGCCGATCTCGTCCTCGAGCGAATCGACCAGCCCGTCGCCGTCGCTGTCCGCCGGCGTCCCGTCGTCCTCGCCGAGGTTGGGATCGGTCTCGCCCGCGTCGACGACGCCGTTCAGGTTGATGTCCTCGTGACCGTCGGGCACGCCGCCGTCGTCGGTGTCGGCGTCGAGCGGGTCGGTCTTGGTCGCGCCGGCGTCCCCGTCGGGGCGGCAGTGGCCCGCCTCCGCGTCGGTGCCCTCGCGGTCGCAGGGCAGGCCGAGCTCGGTGCCGTCGAACAGCCCGTCGTTGTCGCTGTCGACGTCGCGCACGTTGATGAGGCCGTCGCCGTCGGTGTCCTCGCCGGGCTTCGGCTCCTGGCCGTCGGGCACGCCGTCGTCGTCGGTGTCGGCGTCGTCCGGATCGCTCCCGATCGCCTCCTCCTCCGCGTCGGGCAGCCCGTCGCCGTCGCGGTCCTCGTCCACCGCGTCGTCGTCGCCGTTGTTGGGATCGGTCTCGCCCTCGTCGATGGCGCCGTCGTGATCCGCGTCCTCCGCGCCGTCGGAGATGCCGCCGTCGTCCGTGTCCGAGTCGAGCGGGTGCGTCGTCGTCGCGGGGTCGGCGTCCGCGACGCAGTTGCCCGCGGCGGCGTCGGTGGCGGCGTTGTCGCAGGGCAGGCCGAGCTCGGTGCCGTCGAACAAGCCGTCGCCGTCGCTGTCGGGGTCGAGCGCGTTGATGAGGTCGTCGCCGTCGTGGTCGTCGCTGAAGTTCGGCTCGTCGCCGTCGATCACGCCGTCGTCGTCGCTGTCGGCGTCGTTCGGGTCGGTGCCGATCTCCGTCTCGATCACGTCGATCAGCCCGTCGCCGTCGCTGTCCGCCGGCGTCGCGTCGTCGGCGCCGTTGTTCGGATCGGTCTCGCCCGCGTCGATCTCGCCGTCGAGATCGAGGTCCTCCTGGCCGTCGGGCACGCCGCCGTCGTCGGTGTCGGGATCGACCGGCGAGGTCTTGGTCGCCCCCTCGTCCGCGTCGGCGCGGCAGTGGCCCGCGTCGGCGTCGGTGTCCTCGTTGTCGCAGGGCAGGCCGAGCTCGGTGCCGTCGAAGAGCCCGTCGTTGTCGCTGTCGACGTCGCGCACGTTGATCAGCCCGTCGCCGTCGGTGTCGTCGGCGGGGTTCGGCTCCTGGCCGTCGAGCGCGCCGTCGTCGTCGGTGTCGGCGTCGTTCGGATCGCTCCCGATCGTCTCCTCCAGATCGTCGCTCAGCCCGTCGCCGTCGGTGTCCGTCGGCGGCACGTCGTCGGCGCGGACGTTCGGATCGGTCTCACCCGCGTCGACGACGCCGTCGAGATCGAAGTCCTCGTGGCCGTCGGGCACGCCGCCGTCGTCCGTGTCGGCGTCGAGCGGGTCGGTCTTGGTGGCGCCGGCGTCCCCGTCGGCGCGGCAATGGCCCGCATCGGCGTCGGTGGCCGCGTTGTCGCAGGGCAGGCCGAGCTCGGTGCCGTCGTAGAGGCCGTCGTTGTCGCTGTCGGGGTCGAGCGCGTTGATGAGGCCGTCCTCGTCGGAGTCCTCGTCGAAGTCCGGCTCATCGCCGTCGATCACGCCGTCGTCGTCGCTGTCCGCGTCGTTCGGGTCGGTGCCGGCCTCGAGCTCGTCGGGATCGTCGATCCCGTCGTTGTCCGAGTCGCAGCCGTTGTTGAACACGCCGTCGCAGTCGTTGTCGATCGAATCGCCGCAGACCTCGGCGCCCGTCGGCTCGCAGACGCAGGCGTGCGTGTCGGGGTCGCACGTCGGCGACAGCGGCCCGCAGTGCGCGTCGGTGAGGCACTCGACGCACTCGTTGGGCTCCGCCGCCGTGTCGCAGTGAGGCGTCGGCGCGGCGCACTGCGCGTTGGTCTCGCACGCGTCGATGACGACCTCGGTCGGCGGCACGCCGTCGGTCGGGCCGTTGCCGTCGGTCGGCGTGTCCTCTTCGGGCGAGCCCTGCTGCCCGGCGGCGTTGACGACCGCCTGGTTGGCGATGACGCCCGAGGCGCCGGCGTCGACCGTCACCCGGAAGGTCACCCGCGTCGACTGCCCGGCGGGGATCGACCCCCCCGCCGTCCCGTTCGCGCCCGTGCCGAGCCGCACGCGGACCGTGCGCGTCCCGGCGTCGTACTCGCCCTGGTCGTCGCCGGCCGCGTCCGTCTTCGCGCCCATGTTGGCGCCCGTCACGATCGAGAGCGAGTCGGGCACATAGCTGACGCCCGCGGGCAGCGGATCGGTGAGCACGGTGTTGATCGACGCGTCGTTGCCGCTGTTGACGACCTCGATCGTGTACTGGAGCTGGTCGCCCGGGAGCAGCAGCCCGCCGTTCACGTCGACGGCCGACTTCGAGGAGGACGTGAAGTCCGGCTTGAAGGTCGAGATCGACGTGATGAACCCGGCGAGGAAGTACAGGTCCAGGCTGCTCGACGCCACGATGGGCGCCGAGGTCTGCCTCGGGTTCACCAGCGAGGTGATGTCGAAGACGTCGATATCCATGCCGGCCATGGACCCCTGGGTCCCGGCGAGCTGCGGGAGGTCACCGACATTCGACACCGGCGCGCTGAAGTAGGAGCGCGTGCCGTTGAAGAAATTGTCGACCGGGTTCAGGGTGTCGCCGAGCGCGGTCCCGTTGAACGAGAACTGGTCTCCCTCGTGGGCCAGGTCCCCCTCGAACGCGACCATCCCGATCTTCGCGTCGTAGCCCGCGTTGGGCACCAGGAACCCGTCCAGGGTGGTGTTCTGGGGCGACCCGTCGGCGACCGTGTCGAGGCCGTCGAAGAGCGCGAGGTTGCGCGGCGGCTCGGAGGCGAGCTCGTAGAACACGACCAGCCACCACCCGGCGAAGTGGTTGTTGAAGTTGCTGTTCGTGAAGCTATCGCTGTTGACGCCGCTCACCCGGTACGCGCCGGAGCCTCGCTCCTGCACGATGGCGGTGATGTCCGCGACCGACTGGTAGTAGACACGGCCCGAGCTGATCGTCTCGACGCTGTCGATGGCGGTCACCGCCTCGGAGAAGCTGCCCGTGCCGGGCCGCTCCAGGGTGACGGCTTCGTCCGGGTCCCCGGTGGTCCCGAGGTGCGCGCCCCAGTAGAGGTACGCGTGGGTGACCGTCGCGCCGGCTGGCACCTGGAGCACCGCGGTGGTGCTTGCCTGCGCTGCGGTGATGCTGGTGCTCGCCTCCGCGTCGCCCTCCGCGGGCGAGTCGGCGCGCCAGTACGTGTCGGGCGCGCTGTCACCGATGTTGGTGCCGCAGGCGCCGATGTCGCCCACCACGGGCGAGTCGATGTCGTCCCTGCCGCACTCGTGGCCCAGCGTGTTCCCGATGAGGAGGAAGTCGCCCCGCTGGTCGACCTGCTCGCGCAGACGGGGCTCGGCGTACGCCGCGCCGCCCTGCCCGCCAACGCAGGCGAGCCCGACAAGACTACCTATGACCCAACGTCTCTTCACGGCGCCTCCTGCTGCTGCTTCGGCTTCTTCTCGAGGATCTTGAACTGCACGCGGCGGTTCTTCTGGCGTCCCTCGTCGGTGTCGTTCTCCGCGATCGGGACGTCGGGCCCGTAGCCCTTCGACGCCAGCCGCTCGGCCTCGATGCCGCGCTGGACCAGCGCCTTCATGACCGACTCGGCCCTCGCCTGGCTGAGCTTGATATTGTACGCGCGTCCGCCGCGCGGGTCTGTGTGCCCTTGCACCTCGATCTTGGTGATCTCCGGGTGCTCCTTCAGCACACCCGCCACCTCATCGAGGAGCGGATCGCTCACCTTCTTGATGGTCGCCTTGCCGGTGTCGAACTGCACCTGCTGGAGGATGACGATCTCCGTCTCCGTCATGCGCACGGCGACGGGGCAGCCGTTCTTCGCCGGATCCTGATCGGGCTTGCCCTTCTCGTCGGGGCAGGCGTCCTTGTCGTCTCGCACCGTGTCGCCGTCGCGGTCGCCGGGGCAGCCGTTCGTCGCCGGATCCGAGGTGCGGATACCGGGGATGTCGGGGCAGGCGTCCTCCGCGTCGATCACGCCGTCGCCGTCCCTGTCGGGCGGCGGCGGGCAGCCGTGCTTCTTCGGATCCTCGTTCGCCGGGCCGGCCTCGTCCGGGCACGCGTCGACGTCGTCCGTGATGCCGTCCTTGTCGCGGTCCCCGGGCGGCGGGCAGCCGTGCTTCTTCGGATCGTCGTTCGCGATGCCGGGCGTGTCCGGGCACGCGTCGACGCGATCGAGGAAGCCGTCCTCGTCGCGATCGGACGGCGGGCAGCCGTTCTTCTTCGGATCCGGGTCGCCGACGCCGGGCACGTCCGGGCACGCGTCCTTCTCGTTGACGATGCCGTCCTTGTCGCGGTCCGGATCCGCGCGCCGGACCTCGGGCGAGTACGCGAGCATCGCGACGGCGCGGAAATCCGGGGTGCCGATGCCCGAGGTGAAGCCGGGGCCGGCGGCGACGCCGAGCTCGAAGTCGCGGAGCGTCGGCGCGAAGCGGTAGCGCAGGCCGAGCAGCGCCTCGACGTTCGTGTTGCGGGCCTCCGGGTCCTCCAGCACCGTCGATACGGTCGCCTCGGGGCCGATCTGGAGCTGCTCCTCCGAGCCCAGCAGCAGGCCGACGCCCGCGCCGCCGTTGAACATCAGGCCTTGCCGCACCTGCGCGAACGTCTGCGCGGGGCGCAGATCGACGCCGGCCGCGGCCGACCAGACGAAGCCCGGGATCCGGCCGCCGGCGAGGATCTGCGGCAGGCCGCGGACCGACTCTTCGCCCACGAACGAGCCGTCGCGGTCGCCGGTCGGCACCCACACGAAGCCGCCGACGGCGAGCTGGAACGGGTCGAAGTAATCGCCGAGGAGGCGCAGGCGCAGCCCGACCCGGAGATCGCCGAGCTGCACGTCGCTCGGCGACCTGAACGAGAGGCCCTCGGCCGCGGGGCTGTCGCCCTGCTGCAGCACGGCGAGCGGCAGGTCGACGTTGACGTGCAGCCGATCCCAGAGCGTGAGCGAGGAGTTCAGGTGCAGGAACAGCTGGTGGCCGACGATCGCGCCGAGGTTCTCGTCGCTGCCCTCCCGCGTGAGCACGAGCGGGTTGTGCGCGTAGTCGCCGAGCAGCATCACGTGCAGCGTCGCGCTGCCGTCCTGGTTCGGCGAGGCTGCATACGGCGACGGCACACCGAACATCCGGTCGCCGGCGGGCGCGGGGCTGAAGCGGTTGAGGGCGAGGCCGCGCGCCGGTCCCGCTTCCTGAGCGGACGCTGGCGCGGCCCACGCCGCCGCGGCTAGGGCGGCGGCGCCGCAGATCCATCGAGGGGGCAAGGGGGCTCTCATGCGCAGGATCACCTTGGGTGCTTTGGGCGAGCGGCCGTCGACTGCTCCGGCGCGCAGGCAAGTTGGGGGAAACGCGGCGTACTCGACGAGGAGGATCGGCGAGCAGCCTCGAAATCCCGGGCCGTCTTATAGGCTTCGCAGGACGCTACCGGTGGACTTTTCGCTGTGCGGCCGTCCGAATTCGGATCGGCCTCGACAGGGCGGCTCTCCTGCGAGCCGGCCTTCGCAGCGCGGCCTATGCAAGGCGTGTGCGCGCCTCGCCGTCGCGTGGGGCGGGTGGTTTGTCGGGGATCTCGCGGCCCCAGCCGGCTCTGCGGCGGGCCGATTGAGGCCTACAGACATCAGCACTGCGGCCTCGGTGCGGCGGTATCGACCAGGATCGAGCGGGGGCGCGCCGGCGCGCCGGCGCGCTCGGCCGGCGGGCTCTGCGGTGCTCGCGGCCCCGGCGCTGCGTCGCCGGAGGCCTGGGTTCCCCGTGGGATCAAAAGTTCGTTCGGACGGTGCCGCTGAATTGAAAGATGTCAGGGTTCGAGCCGATCTTGCCAACGGCGGTGAACCTGGATCCTGGCGTGGCGGCCAGCATCGGCGAGCGGAGCGCGTCGATCGGTGAGGTCGACTCGGCCTGGCTCGTCGCGTAGGGCGAGCTCCTCGTGATCTCTGCCCGGAGATACGAGCTGCCGCTCGTCACGACGCCACCGAGCGGCGCCGGCGCGTCGAGGTCTCGGCCTGGGTACGGGCGGAGGGCACCGGCCGGTTCCCGCGTCCGCGTGAAAGGACCCGTGTCGGGCGCCGCCCAGGACTCGCTACGTCAGGCGCCGCGGGCTCATCCGGGGCCGCCGGCGGCTCGCGGTGGCCGGGCGCCGCGTCCGTCCGGGTCGTGTCGACTGGCGTATTCCGCGCGGGAGGCGCGTTCCAGCGCTCCATCTCGTGGGTGCATCGACTACCATCGTCTCCGAACGGCGGCTGCCACCGGCGACTCCAGACGACGGAGGTTTCGACGATGAACCTTTTTCCCGACGAGATGCGGCGGGATCCTTATCCCCTCTACGATCAGCTGCGGACCGGCTCTCCCGTGTTCCATGTCGCTCCGCTCGATCTCTGGATGGTCTTCGATTACGACGGGGTGAAGCGGGCGCTGACCGATCATGACGCCTTCAGCTCCGCGGTGGCGCCTCCCACCGGCAAGGCGCCGGACTGGATCGTCTTCTCCGACCCGCCGCGCCACACGAAGCTTCGATCCATCGTCCTGCGGGCGTTCACGCCGCGCTCGATCGCGGGCCTGGAGCCGCGCATCCGGGAGCTGTCGCGCGATCTCCTGGATCCGTGCATCGAGCGCGGGGAGATGGACCTCGCGGCGGACTACGCGGGGCCGCTGCCCACGATGGTGATCGCCGAGATGCTGGGCATTCCCCCCGAGGACCGGGCGAGGCTGCTGCGCTGGAGCGAGGTGATAGTGAACCTCAGCCACGCGATCTCCGGCGGCGAGGAGGCGGCGAGGGCCGTGAGCGAGCACGCCGTGGTGAAGGAAGAGATGAAGGCGTATCTCGCGGACCTGATCGAGGCGCGCCGGAGGGCGCCGGCGGAGGACCTCTTGACCCGGCTCGTCGAGGCCGAGGTGGACGGCGAGCGGCTGACCGAGGGAGACATCCTGAACTTCTTCCAGTTCCTGCTCGCGGCGGGCACCGAGACGACAACGAACCTGATCGACAACGCGATCCTGTGCTTCCTCGAGAGCCCGGCGGAGCTCTTCCGCCTCCGGGCGGCGCCCGAGCTCTTGCCCTCGGCGATCGAGGAGGTCCTGCGCCACCGCTCGCCGCTGCAGATGGTGTTCCGTGAGACGAGGCGCGCCGTCGAGGTGCACGGCCAGGTGATCCCGGCCGGGAAGCTGGTGCTGCCCGTGATCGGCTCCGCGAACCGGGATCCGCATCAATTCCACGACCCTGGCCGCTTCGACATCGGGCGCGACCCCAACCCGCACGTCGCGTTCGGCCACGGCATCCACTTCTGCATCGGGGCGGCGCTGGCGCGCCTGGAGGCGCGGATCGCGCTGCCGGATCTCCTCTGCCGTCTGGAGGGCCTCCGGCTCGCGAGCGACGAGCCGTGGGAGCCGCGCAAGGCGATCATCGTGCACGGTCCGGCGCGCTTGCCGATCCGCTTCGAGCCGGGGAGGCGCGTCGCGGTGCACGCCGCGGGGGCGCACACGCCGTGTTCCGGGTGAAGGCGGCGCCGCAGGAGGCCTGCGACCACCTCAGGTCTTGTCCGTTCCGCTCGACGACGCCATCAAGTCGTCCACGAACCGGCGCATCAGGCGCACCAGGTCGCTGAAGTCTTCCTCACTCCACTTGGCGAGGACAGGGGCCGCAAGCCTCTGACGCGCGGCGTCCAAGGCGTCCGTCATCTGCCGCCCCTCGTCGGTGATCACCGCCTCATGGATGCGACGATCGGCTGGGCTCGGTCGACGTTCGATCAGCCCTAGGCTCTCAAGCTTTGCCACCTGGCGACTGACGGTCGTGTAGTCGCGCCCGGCTCGGTCCGAAAGCTCGACCACGCCGATCGGCCCGAAGCGCTCGATCCCCACCAGCAGCCGAAAGAGGGCTTGATCCAGGGAGATGCCTGCCTCCGCGAGCAGCGCCTGATCGCGCTGCGGCTGGTTCATGAGCGCGGTCAGATCGACCATGGCTCCGTGGAGCTCGCGGAGCTCGCGAAGCTTCTTTTTTGTAATCCGTGTATTTTGCACAAATTCCCTTGACGCTTCGGAGGGCGCAGTTATATGCATGATACACATATCTGAAACGCGGTCCAAAAAAGCGGAGCTCGCGGTGGAATCTATTTTTTCGACGGATGTCCTGATCGTCGGCGCAGGTGCTGCTGGGTTGACCCTCGCCATCGAGCTCGCCCGTCGGGGCGTTGCGTTCCGGCTCATCGACAGGCAGGACGGGCCATTTCGCGGCTCGCGCGGCAAGGGGATCCAGCCGCGCAGCCAGGAGGTGTTCGAGGATCTGGGCATCCTCGACCGCGTCGTTGCGACAGGCGGCCTGTACCCACCCCCGCGGGTGTATCGCGACGACGGAGGCTACGAGGAGTCGCAGATCATGGAGCCTCAGGACCCGACGCCCGGCGAGCCCTATCGTCTGCCGCTCCTCGTGCCTCAATTCCTGACCGAAGCCGCGATGCGCGAGCGTCTGGCGGAGCTCGGGAAATACCCGGAGTTCAGCCGCGAGCTGAAAGGCTTCGAGCAGGATGGCGAGGGGGTCAACGCCCGCATCGCCGGCCCGACGGGCGAGGAGACCGTCCGCCTCCGCTATCTCGTCGGAGCGGACGGCGGCCGGAGCGTCGTGCGGCACGCGCTCGCGATCGGCTTTCCCGGCAAGACCCTGGGGGTGCGCGCGGTCGTCGCCGACGTCGTCCTGGAGGGACTCAGCAGGGCCGCCTGGCATCGCTTCAACGAAGGGTCGATGGAGAAGCAGATGTCGCTGTGCCCGCTCGCCGGCACCGACATGTTCCAGTTGCAGGCGCCGATTCCTCTCGAGGGTGATGTCGATCTCTCCGCGGAAGGCCTTACAGCGATGGTCACGGGCCGCACGGGCCGAGGCGACGTCGTGATCCGCTCGGTCTCCTGGGCCTCCGCCTACACCATGAACGCGCGCCTCGCCGACCGTTACCGGGACGGGCGCGTCTTCCTCGCCGGCGATGCCGCGCACATCCACCCGCCGACGGGTGGGCAGGGCCTCAATACGAGCGTGCAGGACGCCTACAACCTCGGCTGGAAGCTCGCCGCCGTTCTGGCAGGCGCGCCGGAGGCGCTGCTCGCGACCTACGAGGAGGAGCGCCGGCCGGTCGCCGCGGAGACGCTCGGCCTGACAACGAAGCTCCTGGAGGCGGCCAAGCGAGGCGCCATGCGCCGCGGACGCGAGGTGCATCAGCTCGATCTCGGATACCCGGAGTCGTCGCTGGCCCTGGAAAAGCCGAAACGCAGCGGCGGCATCCTCGCGGGCGGCCGAGCGCCGGACGCGCCCGTCCGCGGCGTTGCGGGGATGCCGACACGGCTCTTCAAGCTCTTCCAGGGTCCGCACTGGACCTTGCTGGGTTACGGGCCGGACCGGCTCTCGGCCGTCGAGCCGCGCCCCGGACTCCACATCCACGCCGTCGGGCCGCGCGGCGACATTGTCGATGATGGCGGCCATCTCCGCGCTGCTTATGGCGTGTCGCTCGGCGACTGGGTGCTCGTCCGGCCGGACGGATATATCGGCGCCATCGTGTCGTCCGATCATGCTCCCGCTCTGGAAGCCTACCTTGCCAGCGTCGGGCTCCCATCACGAAGATGACAAGGACGAGAGCGCGCTCTCGCCACGCCGCAGGCTGTGGAGTTCACCGAGCCAACGGCGCGGCCCCTCGCGTCAAGGGAGACGGAACATCGACCAGGGCACCTGGACGCCGGTACCACCGGTCTGGCCGATCAGGTTCGCGGGCTCCGCCGCGGGGTCCAGCGTGATCGACGCGATGTAGCGATCCCCCGTGACCGCCACCGGGCCCTTGACCAGGTTGTGCTCCGCGTCGTAACCGGGTGGTAACCGTCTTCCAACGGACGTGGATCCGGCATAAGATGAGAAGCAGGGGGGTTCAATCGAGATGGATTCCCATGCCGAGAAGTTTGCCAAGCTCGCCGAGCGAATCGAACGCGATTTGAAGCGTATCGATGATGCTAGAGTTGCTGCTCGGCTCAAGCCTGTGCGGGCACCAGAAAGGGTACCTCATTGGTTTACTCGCGTCCTTTCAAAGCTTCGACGTGGTTCGAAGGCTCAGCCGAGCGCCGAGGACGAGGGAGCTCGTCGATTTGAAGAGGCTCAACGCCGTCTGGAATCACTTGAGAGATACGGGGCGGAGCTGGCACGAGCGGCTGCGCAGGAGGCTGCGAACGCCAGGGAATGGGAACTACGCGCGATGCTCGCGGTTCGAGCGGGTGACGATGTCCTCGCGCGCGAAGCGCTCTGCCGGCAGCGCGAGGCGCTCGAAGGTGCATCGGCGCACGAGCGGCAAGCAGCAGCGATCTCGGCGGCGATGGCCGAGTACACGTCTGCTCTTGCCGCCATCAAGGCATCTCCGCGTTGATGGGGCTGCGACGGACGACACCAGACCGACAGAGCACGCGCCCGGGTAGCCCGCGTCGATGACGGAACGCAGGCAGGTGCGTCCTCCACGGCCGGGATGAGCCGCGTGACCCGGTGCTGCGCTTGACGTCGCCCGCCGTGATGATCGCACGCGGCGCGACACCCCCCCTCGATCACGCGAGGCGAGTCGCTCGCCAAGGCATCGGTGGGCCGCAGCGGCAGCCGGCCTCCGCCGACCTCAGGGACCCGCGCCGCAGGTCCTCGGCGGCACGTGCGCCCTGCGCAGGGCAGGTCGCGACGCCTGGCGCGCGGCTTGCTGTGCCTGCGCGACGAGCCGATGCGCCGCACCAACGCCACGCCCACGACGCCGCCCAGCTCGCCCGCCCAGGCGGCGCCGGCCCCCCAGCGCGACGGCCGGACGACGAGCACACCGCGCCGCGAGGCTCGCCTCGGCGACGTCCTCGCTGCGACCGATTTCTCGCCGGGCGCTCTCGCGGCGATCGAGCGCGCCGCGCGCCTCCCCCTCTCGGCGGGCAGCACCTTGCACCTCGTTCACGTGCTGCCAGCGCCCGCCTCGCCCGCGGAGGGCGAGAGCGCGGAGCAGGCCGCGCGGCGCTCGCTCGACGAGATCGCGGCCCGCGCCCTCGATGTCGCCCGAGGCGCGGGGAACGCAGGTCTGCAGGTCGCCCCGAGCGTGCTCGTCGGCAGAGAGTTCGTCGAGATCATCGGTCATGCGCGCAGCCGCGGCGCGGAGCTGATCGTCCTCGGCAGGCACGGGGAGCGCCCGATCCTCGATCTCCTGCTCGGGTCGACGGCCGAGCTCACCGTCCGTCACGCGGACACTCCCGTGCTCGTCGTACAGCGCCCCCCCGCCGGCGCCTACAGGCGGCCGCTGCTCGCCGTCGAGCTCTCGGACGTCGCGCTTCGGAGCGCCGCGCTCGCGACGAAGGTCATCGACCCCGAGGTGAGCCGCATCCGGGCGATCCACGCCTACCACGTGCCCTTCGAGGACAGGATGGCGCTCGCCCTCCCCTCGATGGAGTTCGCGGCCTACAAGGCTCGATACCATGACGACGCGCGCGCCGGCCTCAGGCGCCTCCTCGGCTCGTTCGACGGGCTCGGCGTGACGTGGGAGTCGTCGGTCCGGCGCGGCGACGCGAGGCGCGCGATCGTGCGCGAAGCCGGGCGGTGGAAGGCCGATCTCATCATCATGGGCACGCACGGGCGCTCGGGGATCTCGCGCGCTCTCCTGGGCAGCGTGGCCGAATCCGTCATGCGCTCGGCGCCGTGCGACGTGCTGGTCGCGCGCCCGTCCACGTTCGCGCTGGAGCTGCCCTGAGCGGCGCGGCAACGAAGCATGCTCCGGCGGCGCCTGGACGCGCGCGTCGACTCGACCCGCCGAGGGCAAGACGGCGTGAGCGCCGGTAAGACGGTGAGACGATAGGGGGTTGGCTCTGCGGCCCCTTCGGATAGGCTGCGCCGTCGCATGATGCCGGAAGCTGCCCTCACGCTGGCCATCCTCGGAGCCACGATCGTCCTGCTCGTGAGCGATCGCCTGCGGCTCGACGTCGTGGCGATGATGTCCTTGCTCGCGCCCACCCTGTCCGCCTTCATGAGCTCCACGGGGACCGTGGCGATCCTCCTGCCGGTGGTGGGGACCGTCGCGTTGAAGCGCGGAATTGCGCCCGCGAGGCTCCTCATGCCCGTGGGGCTGCCGCTGCAGCTCCTGGTGCTCGCGACCACCGTCATCGTCGTCCCGCTCGTGTGGGGCTTCTGACCGCGGGAGGCGCCGCGTCAGGCCGCCCGGCGACGCGCCGGGCGCGGGCGGGCCTCAAGGCTCCTTCTTCTTCCACTTCTTCTTTTTTGGCGGCGGCAGCTTCGTCTTTCGATATCCTCGGCGCGATCGTCCTCTCGACCATCGCCGGCGAGCCAGTCATCCATGCCTGATACCTTCATCCGCAATCCGATCCTGCCGGGCTTCAACCCCGATCCGTCCATCGTCCGCGTCGGCGACGACTACTACGTCGCGACCTCGACCTTCGAGTGGTACCCCGGCGTGCAGATCCACCACTCGCGCGACCTCGTGCACTGGCGTCTGCTCTCGCGTCCGCTCAACCGCGCGAGCCAGTTGAACCTGCTTGGCGACGGCGATTCGTGCGGCGTCTGGGCGCCGTGCCTGACGTATGCGGATGGCCTGTTCTGGTTGATCTACACCGACGTGAAGCGCTACGGCCGGACCAGCGTCGGCGGCGCGTCCGGCGCGTCCATGCGCGACTTCCACAACTACCTGGTGACCAGCCCCACCATCGACGGAGAGTGGTCGGATCCCGTTTATCTCAACTCGAGCGGCTTCGACCCCTCGCTGTTCCACGACGAAGACGGCCGCAAGTATCTGAGCAACATGCTGTGGGACCACCGGCCCGGCCGCAATCGCTTTGCCGGCATCGTGCTCCAGGAGTACTCGCACGCCGAGCGCAAGCTCATCGGGCCTGTCACGAACATCTTCAAAGGCACGCCGATCGGCTACACCGAAGGTCCGCACATCTACAAGCGCGGCGGCTACTACTATCTGATCACCGCCGAGGGCGGCACGTACCAGGGCCACGCCGTCACCATGGCGCGCTCCCGTGACCTCACCGGCCCGTACGAGCTGCACCCCGAGACGTACATCCTGACCTCGCGCGCTCGCGCTGACGTCGCGCTGCAGCGCGCGGGCCACGCTGACCTTTGCGATACGCCGTCGGGCGACGTGTACATGGTCCACCTGTGCAGCCGTCCCATTCCGAACCGCGGGCGCTCGACGCTCGGCCGCGAGACCGCGATCCAAAGGATGGTCTGGTCGGACGACGGCTGGCTTCGCACGGCCGATGGTGAAAATATCCCGCGCGTCGAGGTCCCAGCCCCCGGCCTGCCCGCGCATCCCTTTCCCGCCCCGGCCGCGCGCGAGGACTTCGATTCACCGCAGCTGCCGATCGACTTCCAGTGGCTGCGCTCGCCCTACCCCGACGAGCTGTTCAGCCTCACCGCACGTCCCGGTCATCTCCGGCTCTACGGCCGCGAGACGCTCGGCAGCCTGTTCCGCCAGTCGCTCGTCGCACGCCGCCAGCAGGCGCACTGCTACACCGTGATCACGTCGGTCGACTTCGCGCCCGAGGAGTATCAGCAGATGGCCGGGCTCATCTGCTACTACAACGCGAGCAAGTTCCATTACCTGCACATCTCGCACGATGAGACGGTCGGGCGCTATATCCGGATCATGTCGGCGATTCCGGATGGGGTCATGGCGGACGCCTTCACCGCACCCGTCCCCATCCCGGGCACCGCGCCCGTGCACCTGCGCGCCGAGCTCGACCACGACCGGCTCTACTTCGCCTACAGCCTCAACGGTACGGACTGGAGCTGGTTCCCCGAGCACCTGGACGCCAGCATCCTCTCGGACGAGGCCTCCGCGCCTGGCCTTCCCAACTTCACCGGTGCGTTCGTCGGCATGGCGTGCCAGGACATGTCGGGTACCGCGCGCCCAGCCGATTTCGACTACTTCGAGTACCGCGAGCGCGAGTACCTGATCGACCCCAGGCGCCCGCAGCGTCACTTTCCCGGGAGGGAGGCGGGTAAGGAACCTCGTTGTTGACCGCGGGTCGCTGGAGCTGTGGCGCCCGAGGGGGTCGACGACGAGCGCTTCGCCGAAGCGGGAGGCGCGATCGGGCTCGCGCTCGCTCGGCTGAGCTCTCTGCAGCCCGTCAGGGTAGTGAGCAGGCCGGGGCCCTCAAGGCTCCTTCTTCTTCTTCCACTTCTTCTTTTTTGGCGGCGGGAGCTTCGTCTTGTTCGGGTCCTTCGGCGCCCACGGAACGCGCGTGTCGATCGGCAGGATGTCCTCGTGCGGCAGGGCGCGCTCGCCCTCGCGCTTCACCGCGAACGACGCCGAGACCACGTTGACCTTGTGCGCGCCGACGTCGGACAGATCGCCTTTGACGCGGAGCCCGAGAGGGATGCAGAATATCCTCTTCCGCTCTTCTTCATCCATGTCGCTCGCCGGCGGCGCCCCGTCGCCCGGGCCGCGCAGCTGGCCGAGCCGACTCGGATCCTCCATCGCCTGCTGGAGCTGCTCGAGCACCTCCTCGGCGCACACGAGCTCCGGCTTGGGCTTCTTCCTGCTGCCGGACGGATACTGCACCTTGGACTGGACCTTGACCGTGACGGTCACCGGCTGCCGGTCAGGCCCCATCTGCAGCGCGCTCCCGGCGAGCGCCCCCTTGGCCCCGTCCACGATGCGATCCCACGTGGGGCCGTCCCCGGCCGACGCGCTCACCAGCCGGACGCCGAGGACCTGGCCGTCGGCGCCGAGCTTGACCTCGAAGGTCGCCCGCGCGTCGAGGGGCGCGGCCGAGGAGCGCACCATGTCCGCCAGGGTGCTCGCCACCGCGCCCGCGGCGGGGACGCTGATCCCCACGCTCTTGTCCTTGCTGTGCAGCGTCTCGTTCAGCACCGTGCCCGCGATCGCCGGATCCACCGGGCGAGCGCGCGGGGCGGCCGTCGGGGCGGCGCGCGGCGCGTCAGGGCCGGGGAGCACGCCGGGCACGGTCCAGAGGGGCGTCCCGAGCCCTGGGGCGAGCGCGATGCTCCCGCCCTCAGCGGGCGGCGCCCCGCCGTACTCGTCGCCGGGCGGCGCCGTCCCCGGGGCCCCCGGGGCCTCTGCGGCGGGCGCAGGGGCCTCGGCGGTGGGCGCGGGGGCACCGGGAGCCTCGACGGCGGGCGCGGCGGCCTCGGCCGCAGGCCGGGCGGCGGCTCCGGCTGCGGGCGGCGCCGTCTCCGGAGGCGCGGCCTTCGGCTCGGCGGCGGGGGCGGCCGGCGCCGGTCTCGCGCGTTCCATCGAGGCGACCTTGGCCGCTGCGGCGCCCGGCGCGGGCGCCTGCGCCTTCTCGGTCGGAGCGGCCTTGCCGATCTCGCCGGCCGCCTCCGGCTCACCCGCGACCGGCTCGCCCCCGGCCGGCGCCGCGGTTGCGGCCTGGGGAGCCGGTGATTCCAGCTCGAAATCGATGCCATCCACGATCGCGGACGGCTCGGCAGGGCCCTCCGGAGGCCGCTCCGGCGTCGGCGCGGCGAGGATCGCGGCGTGCGCCGCGACCGCCATGGCCAGGGCCACGGCATCGCGCCCCCGCAGGGAGATGCTCACCGCCTCCTCGTGCCAAGGCAAGCGCGCATCGACCAGTTCTAGCACGCCCCCCGGCGCGCGGACCTGCATCCCCGGTGGTCGCCCGCCCACCGGCGCGAAAAGCACGATCGCGGCGCGGCGCGGCGCGCTCGCGCTCGCCGCGCGGCCGCTGCGGCCGGTGTTTCGCGCCCGTCGTATCGCTGCGCTGTAAGCTGCGCTGTAAATCGCGTGCCGACGTGCGGTGTCAGAGCACCGGCGTGCCCGGCGCGGCGTCCTCGACCGTGATGGTGCGGACTCGCCCCTCGACCTCGGCGGTCAGCAGCATGCCTTCGGAAACGAGCCCTTTGCCGAAGTCGCGCGGCGGCAGGTTGCAGATGACGACGATCCGCTTGCCCACCAGCTCTTCCGGGGCGTAGCTCGCCGCGATGCCCGAGATGATGCGCCGCGGGGCGCCGTCGCCGGTGTCGACGCGCAGATCGAGCAGCCGGTCCTTCTTCTTCACGCGCTCAGCGCTCGTGACCACGCCGATCCGGAGGTCCAGCCGGGCGAAATCGTCGAACGCCACGGGGCTCTTGCCCTGGCGCGCCGGCGGGGCGGCCACCTCGGCGCCGCCGCTCGCCCCGGGCGCGGCCTTCGAATCGGCCTTCGCGCCGGCCTGCGCATCGGCCTTCGCCGGCTCGGCGTCCGGCCGTGGCGGGGCGAACCGGGCGAGCAGCTCGGCCTCTTTCTCCTTCTCGAGGCGCGGGAAGATGGGCGAGCCCCTGCGGAGCTTCTCTCCGGGGGCTCGCGAGGGGAGCGCCATCGGCCAGCGATCGCTGCCCTCCTCGAACGCGATCGGCGGCAGCCCGAGCTGCTCGCGCATCCTGCCCGCCACGACCGGCATCACGGGGGAGATCATCACGCTGATCGCCTCGAGCTGCTCGATCAAGGTCGCGATGATCGTCCCGAGGCGCGCCGGGTCCGTCTTCTTGGCCACCCACGGAGCGGCCTTGTCGATGTAGAGGTTCGCCGCGGCGATCACCGTCCAGATCGCGTCGAGCGCGCGCGTCGGCTGGTTCGCGTCGAACGCCGTCGCCGCGGCCGCCGCGGCCTGCCGCTGCGCCCCGGCGAGCTCCTCCTCGAGCGGGCCCAAGGCCCCCTTCGCGGGCACCTCCTCGGCGAACGGGAGCACGCGATTCAGCAGGTTGCCGAGCGCGTTGCCGAGCTCCGAGCCATACCGCGACAGCACGTCCTGGAGGCTGAAGTCGCCGTCCTGGCCGAACGAGATCGCGCGCATCAGGCAATACCGCACCACGTCCGCCCCGACGAGGGGCGCGCCGGCCGCCGCGCCCGGGCCGCCGGGCAGGGCCGCCGCGGCCGCCTCGGAGAGGGCGGCCGCCACCTCGACGGGGCTGATGGTGTTGCGGAGCGTCTTCGACATCTTCTGCCCGCTGTACGTGAGGAACCCGTGGGCGAAGACCTGGCGCGGCAGCTCCGCCTCGCCGTAGCCGGCCGAGAGCAGGAATGCGGGCCAGTAGACGGCGTGGAAGCGCAGGATGTCCTTGCCGACGAGGTGCACGTCCGCGGGCCAGAAGCGCGTGTTGTCCTCCGGCTCCCGGAGGGCGGTCATGTAGTTCGCCAGCGCGTCGAACCAGACGTACATGACGTGCTTCGGGTCGTCGGGGACGGGGATGCCCCACTCGAACGTGGTGCGGGAGACCGACAGATCCTGGAGCCCCTCGCGCACGAAGCTCACCACCTCGTTCAGGCGGCTCGCCGGCTGCACGAAGGTCGGGTTGCGCTTGTAATAATCGAGCAGCGCGTCTCCGTACCTGGACAGGCGGAAGAAGTAGCTCTCTTCCTTGACGCTCTCGGCGGGCTTCTTGTGCAGCGGGCAGACGTTCCCGGGCTGCTCCAGGTCCTTCTCGGTGTAGTAGGCCTCGCACCCGACGCAGTAGAGCCCCTCGTAGTGGCCGAGGTAGATGTCCCCGCGCGCCTTGATCCGGCTCCAGAGCTCCTGCACGGCCTTCTTGTGGCGCGGCTCGCTCGTGCGGATGAAGTCGTCGGGAGCGCAGCCGAGCTTCGGCCACGTGGCGCGGAAGACGGCGGCGATCTCGTCGGCGTGGGCGCCCGGCGCGACGCCGCGCGCCTCGGCGGCGCGCTGGATCTTGAGGCCGTGCTCGTCCGTGCCGGTGAGCATGCGGCTCTCGTGGCCGCGCAGCCGGTGGTAGCGGCACAGCACATCCGCGGCGATCGTCGTGTAGGCGGTGCCGAGGTGCGGGACGTCGTTGATGTAATAGATGGGCGTCGTGACGTAGAAGCGGCTCGCCATGGCAGCGCCCTCTTAGCATGGAGCGCTCTCCCGCGGCGAGCCGGCGCGGCGCCGATCAGATCAGCGCGTCCTCGGGGAGCTCGGCCTGGTGCAGGACTCCATCCGTGAACACCTGGCCGTCGATCTCGTAATAGAGCCGGAGCTGCACCCTGCGCGCGTCCGGCCGCGGCGACACCGAGCCCGGCGTCGCGGTGGATCCCTGGAAAATCTTGCCGGCGAAGCTGAACTGCTGGTTCGGGCCCCACCCGGTATACACGAGCGGGATCGTCTCGGCGTGGACGAGCGCGTCGTGGCCGTCGAACACGTGGACATCGATCCATGCGCTGGCGCCCCACGCCGAATGGCTGACCCACGCGTCGAGGTCCAGGTGTATCTGGATGTCTGTCCCCGCGATCGGCCCCTGCGCGGGCCTCGGGAACGCGTAGACCTTCGAGGCCCGAAAGGCCCGGACGTTCGTGATGTCGGGGCGCCGCTGCGCCCCCGCGCGGTAGACGACCGGCTGCGCCGGGATCCGCGGCGGCGGGCCGCCCACGTCGAACCAGTAGTTGTCGCCGAAGCGCGTGTCCCACGCCTCGCACCGGCGGCTGGTCTGCGAGAAGCCGTGGAACCAGATCTCCGCCTGGGTCGCGTCGTCGGGCACCGAGATCTCCAGGGCCGCGGGCCTGTGCGCGACGACGTGCCCGGGCGGGTTCCCCGGGGCCCGCACCTCCTCGACGACGCTCCCCTGCACGATCGCGCCGCGCGGGTGAAAGCGGACGTAGGCGGTGATGTCGCCGATCTCGGCGCCGCGCCATGTCGTGAAGCAGCGCGATAGGCGGCTCAGCTCATACTCGATCCTGAGCTTCCCCCCGCGCTCGATCGGACCCTGCTGCGCGTGCTGCCAGTCAGGCAGGAACTGGAGAACAGCGGTCGTTGCCATCGGGACCCTCCTTGCATGGACGCGTAGCCAGGAACGGGCAGCAAATGCAAGCGGGGCGACGTTTCGGTCGGCGTGAAGGCCGATCGCGCGTCGGCCGATCGCGCGGGTGCGGTTTCGGGGGGCGTGACGGCGGATCGCGCCCGCTCGGACGGCGCGACCCAAACCGGGCCCAGCGGTCAAGCGCTCGGCCTGGGGAGCCCGCCGTGACCGAGCCGCCGTGTCGGGCTGCGGTGGTCGCTCGCCCGCGGCGCGTTCATGACCCGGGCGCGCGACAGGCTCGGGGACGAGACCGCTCAGGAGTTCGCCCTGAGCGCGGTGAACTCGCCTGGATCGTGGATGGTGGGGGGAGTGGTCCCGCCACCGATGAAGTCTTCCGTCCGGTCGTACATGCCGAAGTGGGTCACCGGCGCCGAACCGCCCTTCGCCGGGAAACCATCCGGGCCTGCCTTGACCCCGAGGGCGTTCATCAAGCTGCAGTAGTACTTGTTGATCGGCGCGTTGGCGAGCGACGGATCGGTCCCCGTTTCCTGGGAGTACCCGTCGACCTCTTGCGGAGCGCCGTCGGCACACGTGATCTCGCTGTTGCCGGTCGTGAGATCGGGCGAGCCGTCATCGACGTTCACGGCCCAGCCGGTCTTGAAATAGCCGCCGGCGCTGCCGGCCTGGACGATCGGCAGGTTGTTGAGGTTGAGGGCGCAGCCGTCCGACATCTCCTGGAACCAGACGGCCGCGCAGTTGTCGAGGAGCGTCCCGTCGCCCTCGTCGATACGGTTCAGCTGCCCGACGAGGTGGGCGAACTTCCTTGCATAGAAGTCGTCGATCTTGAGGAGCATGTCGATCACACCCGGGACGCAGGGGCCCTGCACTCCCGCGCTGTCCAAGCGACTCGAGAGACCTTCGCTCTCTTGCGTCAGGCCGAGCCCCGTAAAGCTGTAGTTCCCGGGGTACTTCAGGAAGATGACGGGGTTCGCGTTGCACGCCGCCGCGAGCACGGCGAGGTTCGAATAGAGGTCGGCTCCGTCCAGGCTGTCCGAGATTCGCTGCATCAGCCGGTCTTCGCCGAGCGGGGTTGTGCTCGCCAGGTCGATGTTTTCTTGCGTCACGCCGAGCGCTGTGGCGAGGGACGTGTCGCACTGCGCAGAAGCCACCACGTGTCCTGTCGAGTGGAGGAGCTCCTTCCAGGCTGCGAGCTTCTGCTTGTCGGCACGGCTCATGTCGAACCGCTCGAGCCTCTGCAGATCGTCCTTCACGATGTCGAGGACGCTCTTGCCGCGCATCGCCGCGTAGGTGTCCGGAGACGGCGGCTTCCCCGCCTCGAAGACGCCCGTGAGGCTGCTGAAGGCCTGCTGCGCGTTGAGGCCCCTGAAGAGGGTCTCGGCGGCGGAGTAGGAGATCGCCGACTGAGAGTTGTCATTCTGACCACCCGTGTTCAAGAGCAACGGAGTGCCTTGCGGGCTGAGCTGTCGTGCGATGACGTGGTCCAGCGAGGGACCGGTCGGCATGGCGTTGAACTTCGTCGCCGTGTTGAAGCTGAACGGGTCGTTGCTGTTGGGAGTGACCGGGTGGCAAGTGAAGTACGACCCGACCACCTGCGTGTGGTGATCGTTCCCCTGCCCCCGAACCATCGTCGCCGTCCACTCGTTCATCGCGCGGATGCCTCGGGGCATGAGGAGCTTGTCGACGTAAGGCGCCAGGTGCTTGAGCGTCGTCGACTCGAGGTCCGCGGCGGTGAGCGGTCCGTGCGACTTCTTCGGGAACCACCGCGTCGTGATGCAGCCATAGTGCGTGTACATCACGATCAGCCGCTTCGGTGGCGTGGCCGGCTGCGCCATCACGGAGCGGTCGAGGATCGAGCCGAGGAACGGCGCCGCGACGCAAGCTCCGCCCAGCCCCCGGAGGAAAATTCTTCGGTTCACGCGCTTTGCCATGATCGTATTTTTCCTACCTCAGTGGAGATAACGCCCGGCTGACACCCGGAACGCCCTCCGGATGCCCGCGTTCGCCACGTCTCCGTCACCCCTACAATGCCCGCAGGCCCGTGAACGTATTTGGATTTCGCTCGGCCGGGAGCGCTCGTCGAGCGGAAGGATGCCCCGCGCGTCACGGGCGACAGCGGCGCCGGGAAAGAGCTCGTCGCGCGGCGGGAGGCGGCGGTAATTGGCGCCTATCGCGACGCGTCGCTGCCCGCGATGCTATGTTGAGACCATGACGAGGAGGTCGAATCGCGCCCTGTTTGCGTTTGCCGTCTCTGCGTTGCTGGGCGCATGCGGTGGGGAAACAGCGCCCTCCACCCCGGAGGCGGGCGGGACGACGGGCTCGCCCGCCGGCGGTACGGGGACAGGCGGCGCGGACGCGAGCAGCAGCGCCGCGGGGACAGGCACGGACGCGAGCAGCGGCGGTACGGGGACAGGCGGCGCGGACGCGAGCAGCGGCGCGACGGGGACAGGCGGCGCGACGGGGACAGGCGGCGCGACGGGGGGAGGGACCGGTGGCGCGGGGCCTGTGCAGCTCACGGGAGCCGTCGAGAAGGGGCCGTTCGTGGTCGGCTCATCGGTGGTGATCTCGGTCCTCGGTCATGACCTGTCCCCGACGGGACGGACGTTCATCACGGCGACGGACAACGATCTTGGACATTTCGAAGTGGCTATCGCCCACCCCGGTCCGGTCTCGATCGTGAGCGAAGGGTTCTATTACAACGAGGTCACCGGCCGCCTCTCGGGCGCGCCGCTGACGCTGCGCGCCCTGTTCGACGTTGCCGGCGATGCGCCGGAGCAGACCGCGTACGTCAACCTGATCACGCACCTCGGCTACGAGCGGGCCAGGCGGCTCGCCGAGGGCAGCGGCGATCTCACGGCTGCGGTCGAGCAGGCAGAGGGCGAGCTCCGCGCCGCGCTGGGCATCGGCCCGGCAGGTTTCGACCCCCACGCGGACGGCGTCGAGATGAACGCTCTCGGGGGCGATGGCGACGCCAATGCGTACCTCCTCGCCGTCGGCGCCGTGGTGCTCAAGGCAGCCAGCCGCGAGGCGGGTGAGCACGGCTCCGTCGACGCGACGATGCAGGAGCTCGTGAACCAGCTCTCGCTCGACCTGGCGAGCGACGGCGCGCTCGACCCCGCGCTCGTCGCGGAGCTCGCCGGCGCGGCCTCGGCGCTGGATCGCTACGAAGTGAAGGATCTCCTCGGCGAGCGGCTCGAGGAGCTGGGCTCGACCGCCGAGGTGCCGGATATCGACAGGTTCTTCGACGAGGACGGGGACGGTATCTACGACGCCGAGGATACCTGTCGTCTCGCCCCCAACCCGAGCCAATCGCCGCTGAACGCGATCTGCTCGGTCAAGGAGGTCCGCGTCTCCGAGCCCCTCATGGGCGGCAGCCTGACCGAGATCTTCGTGCGCGACGCCGATCAGGACGGCCGCGCCGACGTCATCCTCGGCAATGTCGGCGGTGGTTCGGGCGAGGGGCTGGGCGTGCTGCGCGGCAAGGGGACGGGGCGGCTGGAAGAGCCCGTATGGGCTCTGCCGCCCAGGGATTACTACGCCGCGGCGGTCGTCGCCGACTTCAACGAGGACGGCGATCCCGACGTTGCGGCGGAGGTGTGGGGGCTGTCGCTCGCCGAAGGGGGGCCGGGAGCGACGTTTCTGCCCGTGGTCGAGATCGATCCGGCGAGCGCGCTCTGTCTGGCGACCGCGGATTTCGACGGGGATGGGCATCAAGATCTCGCCTCCGGCGGCGCTTCCGACGTGACCATTTTCCTGGGGGACGGCGCGGGCGGGTTCGTGGCGGCAGCGACGGTGCCCGCCGACGCTCCGGTCGCGCTCGCCGTGGGGGACTTCGACGCCGACGGCAACGAGGATCTGGCGGCGGCCCACTGGGACCAGGGGAAGGTCAGCGTCTGGCTCGGCGACGGGGCGGGGGGCCTCGGTTCACCGACCTTCTTCGCGATGCCTTCCAAGGCGTCGTCGGTGTCCGTCGGGGACTTCGACGGCAATGGCGACCAGGACCTGGTCGTGGCCATGCTCGACGGGAGGCTGCGCGTGCTCGTCGGCGACGGCGCGGGTGGCTTCACCCAGGGGCCCGAGCACCAGGTGTCGGCGAATCACCATGCCAGGACCGCGATGGCCGACTTCACCGGCGACGGGAGAGACGATGTCGTCGCGAACTGGGCCATGGACGGCGTGATCCACCTCGTCATCAGCGAGGGGACGGCGTTCGGCGAAGATCACACCTTCGACGAGGCGAACAGCCGGGAGGGCCTGTCTCTCGGTGTCGGCGACCTCAACGGGGACGCCAGGCCCGACATCGTGTACGACGACGGCGAAGCCGTGACCACGCTGGTCATCAATCTCTGAGCCCGCAGGCTGGCTGCTTCCATCCGCGAGGCCGGCGAGCTCGTGCTCTCAGCGGGCCGTGTAAGACGCGAAGGCAACGGGGAGCGTCGACCTTGCGCTCGGCGGTGAGCTCGATCCGGCGCCGCGTCACCGGTCGCCCTTGCGATCCGTCCACACTCCGAAAAGCGTGTCCGGTTTGATCGTTCCTTCATCGCCGGGTCGACGGGGCTGTCTTCACGCCGCCGCCGGCGGGGCGTAGCATGTGCCAGGGCGCGTCGACTCCAGGGCAGCCTGCCCTCGAGCGCTGCGCCGCGACGTCACCCAACCCGCATCGAGAGGTCTCATGAGTTCTCCGACCGCCCAGCCCGCCGAGAGCTACAACCCCTACGAAGCACCCAAGGCAGACGCACCCGCGGCGCTGCAACCGGAGGCGCGCTCGCGGTTGCGGCTCGCGAGCGGCGGCCGGCGGTTCGTGAACCTCATCGTCGATTACATGGGATTGATGCTGTTCACGTTCCTCGTGGGCGTGATCTTCGGGCTCCTCGGGGGCGCCGAGGTGTTCGAGCAGGCCAACGATACGTTGCTCGGTCTCGTGATGATGTTCGCGTACTATGTCTCGATGGAGGCGCTCTTCGGCGCCACGCTGGGCAAGCTCGTCACTGGCACGCGGGTCGTGATGGAGGACGGCAGCCGTGCCGGCATCGGTCGGATCGCGATCCGCACCCTGTGCCGGTTCATCCCCTTCGAGGCGTTCACGTTCCTGAAGCGGGGCGACGCGCCCGTGGGCCTGCACGACGGGCTGTCGAAGACCCGCGTCATCCTCGTGCGCGGCGCTGACGACGCACGTTGAGAGGGGGTGCGCCGAGCTCCTGTGGGGACGGACCGTGTCTCCGGGGGGCGGCGGCGTGCATGGTGCCCATCGTAAAAATTCAATCGTCTCGCCATGGCATCATGGCGTTCGCGGCGCGTGCTTTCGTCGCCTCGCGACGGGGCAGGTCAGGGGACGGCCTGCTTGCGAATGCGAGCGAGAGAGCGAGAGCACTGGAGGGCCATGGCGCCGAACCCGAGAAAACAGACACCAACGTCAGACCAGCTCCGGAGGTCGAGGGCTTCGACGCGCACGAGCAAGAGATACGCGAAGGCGAGGTTGGCCAGCGCCCAGGCAACGTTCACCGCCGGCGGCGACAACCCCTTGAATGGCGGTGATGCAAACGGGGTCTGCAACGGTTGGCCGGACACGCCGGCGATCAAGTGGGGGAGCGCATTGGCGAGGAACGCCCCGCCGAAGAAGTACGCGAAATAGACATACCAGGGCATGGTGATCTCCTCGAGCTGTTCGAGCGGAGGCTGCTCTCGTGCCAAGGAAGTGCGTTGTGGTAGGAATCGTTCAATAGTCCGGTCGAGCCCGTCAGGACCAGTTCCGGCTAGCGCGCGAAGCAGGGCCCCGTCGAACCCATTCGCCCGAGCCCTGCCGAGTCCCCCAAGGATAGCCCCGGCGAGCACCGCCGTCCCTGGTGCGCCCGCCCGCCTGTAGCGACGACGCGGCCCGAGCTGCTCGCATGTGGACGATACTACAGGAGCTGCGGCTTCTGTGAGGCCGATCTTCGCGTCTGCCGAACGCGGTCGAGACAGGTGCGCCTCGCGCCGGTGGAGCCTCCTGCCTTGGAGACCGCGCCGCCCTCCCCAGAGCTCCGTCCAAGGGACAAGCAAGTGCTCTCGCGTCCGAAGCTGCTCGCGCTGCGCGACCTCGCGCGGAGGGTGGACGCCGGCGAGATCCCCACGCTCGCCGAGGTCCGCGCACGGACGACGAGGAGCGCATCGAGCGGCCGAGCGGAGCCGCTTGCGGCCGCGCACCTCACGCACGCGGGTCGTGACCCCCCAACCTGGGTCGGATTGCGGCGTGCCCCTGGAAAGCGGGGTAAGAGGAGAGATGCGCGGGGCTGGCGCCCGGACCGGATGGCTTCCGGCGGCCCCGAGGCGTCACCATGGAGCGACGGCGCCGCGGGGGGGACACCGCCTCAGGCGCCGGGCAGGCCGCCTGATGCTGCGGGTGTTGCTAGCTCCTGGAGATCCAGTTGGCGATGGCAAAGCTCACCGGGTGGAGAAAGGTGGCGTCGGTCCTATGGCGCGCGCCGGAGAACCCGCAGATCTTCGGCGCCTTCGAGTGCGACGCGCGTCCGCTCTCGGCGTTCATCGAGGCAGCGCGGGCCGCGGGCCACCATGTCACGCCGACCCACCTCGTCGGGCGCGCCGTGGCGCACGCGCTCCACGAGATGCCCGATCTGAACACCCGCTTCGTCGCGGGCCGCGCGGTGCCACGGAGAACGGTCGACATCTTCTTTATCACGGCAGTCGAGGCCGACAGAGATCTGTCCGGCGTCAAGGTGGAGCGCGCCGACCGCAAGAGCGCTGTCGCGCTTGCGCACGAGCTCGCTGACAGGGCTCGCGGCCTCAAGGAGGGGCGCGATCCGATCTTCACCCGGACGAAGCGGACGGGCAATGCGCTCCCCCGGCCCATCCTCCGCCAGCTGCTCCGGTTCTCGTCGTGGTGGACGGGGAATCTCGACCGGGATTTCCCGGCGCTCGGCCTCGAGCGAAGCCCGTTTGGGAGCGCGATGGTCACGAGCGTCGGGATGTTCGGCATTCCCATGGGCTTCGCCCCGCTCGCCTCGTTCTTCAAGGTGCCCTTGATGGTCCTCGCCGGAGAGATCGCCGACAAGCCGGTTGCGGTCGACGGCCGCGTCGAGGTGCGGCCGTCGATCTCGATCACAGCGACCATCGATCACCGGGTTGCGGACGGCTGGCACATCAGCCAGGTGCTCCGGCATTTCCGGGCCTACATGGCCGATCCGCAGGCGTTCGAGCTCGAGATGCCAGCTCCGGCCGCCGGCGCGGCCGGGCGCGCTGGTCTCGAGAGCTCTGCGCCGGCGCCTGGGTCACCAGACGGCGGCGGCACATCAGGCACATGACGATCGCGTGATGCGCCGCCCGCAGGGTCTTCAGCGGCTTCTCCCGGCCTCTTACCCGACCACGAACAGCCGCTGCGGTCTGCGCGCGTCGAAGCGGTGGAGCCCGGCTTCGCGGCCGAGGCGTCGCGCGGCTAGGGCGTGAGATCGATCATCGATTCGGTGCCCTTCAGGGTCACGGAGATCTCCGCGCCCAGGCCGGCCCCGCCGGCGAACGCCGGCGCATCGACGCGCACAGCGCACGTCCCGTCGGCGATGACCTCCGCGGAGCGGGTCAGCAGATCTCCGCGGGGGATCTCGGTGCTCTCGCAGAACCGGCCATCGACGGCGCAGGCCTCCGGCGTGGAGGACGTCACCTCGAAATCCTCGGTCCTCGCCTCGCTGCACAGCGGAACACCGCCGGACGCGAGCCCGGAGATCACGGCGACCACCCGGTTCCCCGTGCGGTGGAACCCATCGAGCGTCTCGCCATCCACGAGGGCCCTTTCGCCCCCCGCGACGCCCGGAAGCGCGAACGCCACGTCCATGGCGTCGATGCGGGCGGCAGGGATCACCGAGACCTCGCGCGATGCGCCGCCGTCGGCCGCGGTGATCACGACGCTGCCGTCCCCGGTCGCGACGATATCGGAGGGCGCGCCCCCCTCGCGCACCCGGAGGCCCACGCCGGTCCCCACCACGTCGACCGCCGGGTGCTCGACGTTCTGGGGAGAGAAGCGCAGGCCCGCCGCGTCGAACGCCGCCGTGGTGATCGGGAGAGGCCGGTTCGACTGGATGACGGCGCTCGCGCCGCACTCGACCGGTATCTCGATCTGCCAGCGCGGGCGCGCCGCCTGGACGGTCATCAACAGCGTGACGGGGAGCTCGCGGGTGTCGTCGTACGCGGAGCACGCGTCGAGGCCGCCCTCCGGCACCGCGAGCACGCCCGAGACCTCGAAGGTCGATGTCCCCTCCTCGCTCACGCGGACAGAGAACGTCGTGGGCCCCGTCTGCTCGACGGCGATCGCGCCCTGGATGGCGCCTATCTGGTCAATGGTGATCGCGCCCGGGATCGGATTGCAGCAGCAGCGCGGGTCGACGACCGAATCCAGCGCCATCGTCACGGAGCTCGGATAGTCGGGCCCGAGCGCCAGCGCGGCCTGGCCCTCCACGACCATGCGCGTCCGCGTCGAGCGCTGGTCGCTCGCGATGTAAGCGCCGGTCAGCGTCGATATCGTTCGCGCCGGGAGCGAGAGCGCCGCGACCTCGCTGGTCTCCGGTTCGACTGGGTCGGGGCAGAGCGGGTTGGCGTTGTCGCCGTCGTCAGGGAGCGGCTCCTCGACGCCCGTGTCCGACGCGGAGGGGGCTGGCTGGCACGCGAGGCCAGCGCTCATGAACAAGAGAAACTGGAGTAAACCTCTTCGCATGTCGTAGAAGTAACAGACGTAACCTGCGGAGAGAGGCAGTGGCAAGGTTGCGACCGGGCGATCTGTGAACGGAATTCATGAATCTTCGTCGCCACGCGTGGATTGTCCGTCCCGCCGGCGAGGGGCACCTTGCGGCGCGTGACGGGGCCTCTTGCCGGTCCCGCAGAGGAGCAACGCCATGCACGCCGTAGGAGTCCACCGCTACCTTCCCATCGAGCACCCCGAGAGCCTGCTCGACATCCAGCTGCCGGAGCCGGCGCCGAGGCCGCGCGATCTGCGCGTGCGGGTGTGCGCGGTGGCCGTGAACCCGGTCGACGTGAAGGTCCGCGCGCCGAAGCCCCGGGTCGAGAACCCGCCGCGTATCCTCGGCTGGGACGCCGCCGGAATCGTCGAGTCGGTGGGCGCGGACGTCGCCGTGTTTGGGCCGGGAGACAGGGTCTATTATGCCGGCAGCATCGCGCGGCCGGGCAGCAACGCGGAGGTGCACCTCGTCGATGAGCGCCTCGCCGCGCCGATGCCGAGGTCGCTCGGGTTCGCCGACGCGGCCGCGCTGCCGCTCACCTCGCTGACCGCGTGGGAGGGGCTCTTCGAGCGCCTCGGCGTCGACCCCGAGGGGCGCGACGCGGGGAGCACCGTGCTCGTCCTCGGCGGCGCCGGCGGTGTGGGCTCGATGGTGGTGCAGCTCGCCAAGGCCGCGGGGCTGCGGGTCGTCGCCACCGCGTCGCGCGAGGAGAGCCGGGCGTGGGCGCGCTCCCTCGGCGCGGACGTCCTCGTCGACCACCGCGCGCCGCTCCGGCCGCAGCTCGAGGCCGCGGGGATACAGCACGTGGAGCTCATCTTCGATACGCAGAGCACCGAGGCGTGGTGGGACACGATGGCGGACCTCGTGGCGCCGCGCGGGCGCATCGTGGGGATCGTCGAGGCGAAGGCGCCGCTCGATCTCGGGAAGCTCATGTCGAAGAGCGCGACCTTCGCGTGGGAGCTGATGTTCACGCGGTCCCTCTACGAGACCGCGGACATGGCCGCGCAGCGGGCGATCCTCACGCGCGTGGCGGCGTGGGTCGACGAGGGGCGGGTCCGCACGACGCGCCGCGAGCACTTCGGCCGGATCAGCGCGGCGAACCTGCGCGCCGCGCACGCCCGCATCGAGTCGGGGCAGGCGGTGGGCAAGCTGGTGCTGGAGGGGTGGGGCTGACCGCGAGGCGCGCGGGGCACGTCAGCGGGCGAGGAGCGCGATCGCGTCCTGGATCCCGGCGTGGGTCAGCCGTACGCGGACGTCGACGCGGGCCGCGCCGGAGCCGAGCACCTCGGAGGTGACGGCGAGCGGGGTCGCGACCCCGCCCCGCGCCGGCAGCGCCGCGAGCGCGGCGAGGTCCTTGGCGGCCTCGTCCAGCGCCTCCGGCGTGTCGCCGTTCGCCGCGAGCAGCGCCAGGCCAGCCAGCGAGAAGAGCCCGCCGGCCAGCGTCCCGCGCCTCCGCAGCACGTCCATGTCCGGCGCCGCGCCGAGCGTGCCCTCGTCGCGCCCCGGATCCACCGCGACGCGCAGCCGAGCCACCAAGGCGGCGTCGTCCTCGCTGATCCCGAGCCACGTCCGCTGGCCGGCGGGGACGACATAGAGGTGGGTCGTGTGCGCGGGCGGGGCGCCTTTCGTGAGCGGCCTGGAGCGGAGCTCGACGTGGAGCGTCCCCGCAGGCAGCGAGGCGGGCGCGCGGACGATCGCGTGCGTCGTGTGCTGATTGTCCTCGTCGTCCTTGCGAGCGCCGTCCTTCGGCGCGCTCCGCTTGAACTTGTCGAGCTCATCGCCGCGCTGGAGGAGCTCCTTCACCCCGGAGATCCAGGTCTGCGCCGGCTCCTCGACCGAGGCCAGCACCCACCCCTGGAGCGCGAGGCGCGCCGCCTTTCGCGCGCGCGGCGCGCCCTTGTCGCGCTGGTAGGCCGCGAGCGCCTTCTCCGCCGCCGCGCCGTTCGCGCCCGCGCCGACGACGAGGGGGCCGCCCGTGAAGGCCAGCGTACCGAGGCGATCGAGGACCTGATCGAGCCGCGCCTCGTCGTAGCCGTCGTCGATCATGTCGTCGCGCAGCGCCTTGAAGACGGCCTCCCGCAGCGGGGCGAGCTCGGCGCGCGACGCGCCCTGCGTGTGGAACGCGACCGCCGTGTCGGCCGGGAGGCGGAAGAACGCCGGCGGCGGCGCGGCGTCCTGCGCGGCGGCCGGCACGAAGGCCAGCGTGAGGGGCGAGCGCCGGCTCGCGAAGCGCAGCGTGAGGCCGACCTCGACGTCCGCGCGGCCCCACGTGAGGTCGACGTTCAACCGCTCGATGTCGCGCAGGAACCCCGCGGCGAGCTCCTCGCCCAGCGCCCCGGCGCGGCCGTCGTCCTCGTCCGCGTCGCCCGCGGCGCTCGCCTCCTCCACGGCCTGGCGGAGGGTCCGCTCCGAGAGCTCGATCCGGGCGTCCGCGTCGAGCGGCTCCCGGGCCACGACCTGGACGAGGTAGGCCGCGGCGGCCTCGATGTCCTCCATGTCCGTGCCGCAGAGCAGGCGCGCGCCGTCCCGCCGCTCGCCGGGATCGAACGCGCAGGCCCAGGGCGGCGCCTCCTCGTCGGGCTCGGCGTCACGCGCGCGCTCGACGCGCAACAGGCCCGGGTGCTCCTCGATCTCCTTGAGCACGAAGCGATCGGCCAGCCGCGGCACCTCCTGCTCCGCGACCGACAGGGAGGCAACGGCGTGATCGCCCGTGGTGCCCAGGAAGGCGACGTCGATCGGCCTGTCCAGATCGACGATCCCGGCGAGGTCCGGGCCCACCGCTGGCTCGAGCATCTTCGTGGGGTCCGTCGAGCCCATGGTGAACACGAGCGCGC
Organism: Sorangium sp. So ce128; assembly: GCF_051525245.1. Lineage (NCBI taxonomy): Bacteria > Pseudomonadati > Myxococcota > Polyangiales > Polyangiaceae > Sorangium > Sorangium sp. So ce128. The sequence continues at coordinate 182,126 of NZ_CP150313.1, forward strand.
TGCTCGGCAGGAGCTGCGCGGCGTTGGCCCAGGTCCGCTTCGGATGGGCGATCCTCAGCACGAAGGCGAGCTCCGCCGGCGCGCTCGCGGGCTGCGCCGCCGCGACCGCGGGCGCGGCGACGGCGGGGCGCGGCGCCGCGAGCAGCGGCGCGACAGGAGCACGCTGGGGAGCCGGGGCGCCGGCGCACGCGGTGAGGAGGGCGATCGGGAGGAGGGCGGCGCGCTTCATGGAGGCGCCGATCGTCGCGCTCGAGCCGGGCCCCTGGCAAGCGGGGTGTCACTTCGGGAGCTTCATGACCGTGCCTGCGGCGCTGTTCGTCCAGTAGACGCTGGTCGCGTCCACGGTGATGCCCAGGGGATGATCTTGCCCCGTCGCGAGCGTCTCGGGATCGCCGCCTCCGATGGGCACCTTCTTCACGCTGCCGTCGTCGTTCGTCCAGTACACGCTCTCGGCGTCGATCGCGAGCTTCCGCGGGTTGCGCTGCCCCTCCGCGAGCGCGAAGGGGGGGCCGCCCTCGAGCGGAGCCTTCATCACGGTGCCTCCGTCGTTGGTCCAGTAGACGGCGGCGGCGTCCACGGCGATGTCCTGCGGCTTGAGCTGCCCGTCCGCGATCGCGCTGGGGGCGCCGCCCGCGACAGGCGCCTTCATCACCGTGCCTCCTTCGTTCACCCAGTAGACGTGGGTCGCGTCGACGGCGATGCCGAGCGGGGAGTCTTGCCCCTCCGCGAGCGCGACCGGGGCGCCGCCCGCGATGGGCACCTTCATGACGGTGCCCTGGTCGGCGCTCGTCCAGTAGACGTTCGCGGCGTCGACCGCGATGCCCATGGCGTATGTCTGCCCGTCCGCGAGGATCGTGGAATCGCCCTCGTACGACGCCATCATGATGATCTCGAGGCCGGAGTCGGTGAAATAGATCTGGCCGGAGGGGTCGAGCGTGATGCTCTGGGGGGCGAAGGGCGGGTCTCCCTCGAAGAGGAACGCCGCATTGCCGCCGCGGACAGGCACCGTCATCACCTGTCGAGCGACAGGATCGACCCAGTACGCCGTGGTGTCGTCGACCGCGATGTCCGTCGGCTCGACGCCGCCCGACGCCAGGACGAGGGGCTGGCAGCGCGACGCCACGCACGGCGCTCCCAGGCAATAATGGCCGCAAGCGCCGCAGTGATCCGGATCGGACGTCCTGTCGACGCAGGAGCCGTCGCAGAAGGACAGGCCATCCTGGCAGCCGGGCGTGTCGCCCCCGGCCCCCGCCGCGGCCACGGCCACGGCGTCGCCTCCGCCCCCGCCGGAGGTCGCCGAGCTCGTGGCATCGGAGCTCCCAGGAGCGAAGTCCCGAGCTTCGGGGCTACACGCGGACAAAGCAAGCACACTCATCAGCAGGAAGCGGTTCATGGCGCGTAGTGTACACGGAACGCGGGAGCACGTCGGCAAGCCTGCCTCGGAGCGCTCGTGCTGTTCGCTGCTGTCGGGCGCTGTCGTATCAGCGGGCCAGCGCGACGAGCGACTCGGGCATTCCGAGGTCGACAAGGGCCGGCCGCACGAGGGAGAAGAGCTCGATCCAGACGCGATCGAACGCCGCCTCGAGCGGCGTCGCGGCCGTCCTCGATACCGACCGGCGACGTTCGATGAGCCCATCTCCGGTGCGGCACCGGATGTGCCGGACAGGAGCGTCGTCGAGCGCCCACCGCTGGAGCTCCTCGGGGAGCTCGCGGAGCGCGCCACTGAGCCTCTCGAAGGCTTGCGGGGTCAACAAGAGATCGTGGCGGCGCGTCCCGGTCCGCTCCTCGGGGCCCGACGGCCCTATCCAGTGGCACCTCACCGCACCACGGCCGGCCACGCCGAGCGTGGCCTCCCAGCCGGCGAGCGACGCGGAAAAGCCGGGGACGAACGCGAGGTCGATCTTCATGATTTAGCGGGCGGATGCCGCGGGGCGCGCGCCTCAGCGCGCCGGAAGCATGCTCGTGCCGTCGGACGCCGGCCAGGCTGGCCGGAGCGGGAGGACAAGCGCATCGAACGGAGCGGGCAGCGATACAGGGGTCGCCGCGTGCAAGCAGAACTCCCGGCCGGGCCCGAGCACCATCTGGCGCATCCACAGGCCGGCGCTCGCTTGCTCCAGGATCGGCGTGAGCCGGGTGAACAGCTCACCGTAGGACACACCGTCGGGCTTGCCGAACCAGTGGGCGTAGCCGGGCGCGTTCAGCGCAACCCCGCCCCGCAGGCGATACAGGCCCCCGGCCCCGCCGCCGGCGACCGCGGCCGCCGCGTCGTGCGGCGCCGAGCGGCTGGCGGAGACCGCGGCCTCGTTCAAGGCGCCGAGCGCACCGAAATCCTGCACGAGGTACCAGTCCTCGTAGACGTCGCCGCCGCCGGCCGCCCACGGGGCCCCGGAGAGCCCGACGCTGAACGACCGGAGAAAGCCCGGCGCGGGCGCTCGGGCGAGCGCCGCGTGGAAGGCGCGCTGCCGGCGCTCGTACTCGCCCGCGGCGGCCTGCGGTTGCCTCCAGTGCCAGAACACGTAGGCCAGCATCTCAGGCCTTCTCCGACGCCGGGTGCTTCATGTTCATGTAAACACCGCCTGCCTCGAGCTCGTCCAGCATCTGGCGGAGCCGCTTCTCCCTGGTCTCCTGGCGCTTTGCCTGGTTGATCCACCCGATGTAATCGTTCTGCTGGTAGGCAGGGCGCTGCTTGTAAGCGTCCATCAAGCCACGCTCGTTCAGCGCGCTCTCGATGAAATCCGGCATCGGGTACCTGGGCCGCCTCAGGGCTGACGAATCGGCGCTCATGGCCTCCTCGTTATACCGACGCCCGGCGTGGAGGTGAAGCGAATCGGGGGCGCCCGCCGGGCTGGTCGCGCGAGGGGCCGGCCGCGCAGGTCGCGGCCGGGCCCTCCAGGGCGCGGGCTCGAGGGCCGCAGCCCCCGACGCTCACGGCGTGCCGACGTTGATGCTCGTGAGGATCTGATTCTTCGGGAGCGAGCAGGTGACCAGGTACGATACGTACGAGCCCTTCATGGAGTCGGGGACCGTCACGGATTTCCAGTTCGCGCCCTGCGCGATGGTGAAGTTGAGGTTGCCGAGCTCCGTGCCATCCCAGTTGGTGGCCGTCACGGAGCACAGGGTGGCGGGCCGGGTGGTGTCCCTGACGTTGACCTCGACATCATTGATCTTGTTCCCGGTGGTGACGAGCGGGCAGGCCACGTTGACGCCTTGCAGCGCCTCGATGCCCATGGCCGGATAGTACACCCGATTGGCGTGCTCTGGGGCCTGGGCACGGCAGATCCCGCCGTGGTGGTTCTGGACCGCCGCGTCGGCGACGGCGGAAACGCTGATGAGAGCTCCCATGAGTGCGATGCTGGTGATGGTCTTCATGCGGTCTGTCCTTTTCTGTGTGCCGCGCTGGCGTGCGATGCACGGCTCCACGAGCGCTATCGGTCTGCTCGCGCCGTTCCGGGCTCGCCCCGGGCACCTCGCCGTTGTCGATGGAGGTCTATGCGCGGCCACCGCGGTGGCTGACATCCCGCGGAGAACATGGATGCAACTTTCGCCGACCTGGCGCGTCTCAGCTCCCCGGAGGTTCCGCCCGATGCCCAGACGTCGTGGTCTCTTCCTTGCGTTCTCCCTTCTTTGTCCGGCGCTGCTCTCCGCCGGGTGTGCCCAGCCGATCGACGCTCCGGACGCGACCGCGTACGTGCTGCTCGATCCCGCGGCGCGCGCTCGCTGGACCGTGGCCAGCGACGGCTGGCAAGGGGCGCCGATCCTGCCGGTCGCCCTCGACGTGGAAGAGACGGCCGCGCTGCGCGGCCCGGAGGGCGCGGAGCGGATCGCGCTGCGCGGGGGCATGCTCGCGCACGTCCGCGGCGTCGAGGGCGAGATCCGCTGGCTCGCCCGCGGGGCCGCGGACGCTCCTCCTGGACGCGTCCGGGGGCTTCACGCTCGGGGACCGCTGCTCCGGGGAGGTGGTCGCGACCGGCGAGTACTCGGCCGCGGGCGATCGCGTGATGCTGCGATCCGCGGGGGCGGCGCCGATCGTGCTGGGCCGGCATCAGGATGGGCTGGTGCGGCCGGGCTGGGAGGCCTTCGCGCCGCTCACGATCGAGCCCTCGGGGCGCGGCGAGGCGGAGAGCGAGCTGCTCGGGAACGGCGGTGAGGAGTGACCATGAAGCGCAGGCATTTGCTGGGAGCGACTGCAGCAGGGCTCGCGGCCACCGCGTGGCCCGCGTTCATCCGCGACGCGTTCGGCGATGGCGCCGCGTGCGACGAGACGGGCAAGCCGGCGGCCGCCGCGGGGTCGCTGGTCCAGGTCTCGGCCGCGTTCCGCCGCGCCCGGCAGGCGAGCAGGGCGCTGCTCGTCTTCGTCATCCCTGCCGACGACAGCGCCAAGTGGGAGCGCGGCCACGCGTTCGGCGAGCTGCTCAACTTCGGCGCGGACGGGGATCTCGCCCCGCTCGCGGGCGTCGAGGTCGTCTGCGCGACCATGGCCGATCTGAAGAAGCTCGTGCCCGGCGCCGGCAACGGGGAGCCGCTCATGGTGGCTGTCAGGACCGACAAGGTGCCTGTCGTCGCGACGCAGCTCGACGTCGCGCTCCCGAGCTACGACGGAATGCGCCGCATGGCGGGCGGCGGCCGGGAGGAGCAGCTGAAGCACGACGACACGATCGCCGCGCAGCGGATCGGCGCGCTCGGGGCGCTGCTCCGGAAGGGCCTTGGCGCCGACGCGCGCAACGTGGAGGCCCGGGCCGCGAGCGTGCGCGCGCGGCTCGTGAAGGCGCCGCCCGCGGGCGCGCACTGGGCGATCGCCAGCGGCTGCGGGATCGACGTCGAGGGGGCCAAGGACAGCGGGCTCATGGCCTGTGGCATGGGGCACGTGCCCTCCAAGTCACGGCGCTTCCTGTACTTCTTCTCGGTCGACGGGCGCGGGGCATCCACGCGTTGATCCCGGTCGGCCTCACGCTCCAGCCCGACGCGGCGTTCCTCGACCTGCTGGCCGAGGTGATCCTGCGCGACGCCGACTACTACGAGGTGGCGCCCGAGACGCTCTGGCGCGTGCCGGACGCCGCCGAGGCCGATCTCCAGGAGAACGGCTTTCACCGCCGCTTCGCCGAGCTCGCGCGCCGGTCGGACCGGCCGTTCGTCGCCCATGGCGTCGGCTGGTCGCTCGGCGGCGCCTCGGCCGCCGACGCGGGCCGGCGCGCCCGCTGGCTCGCGGCCCTGCGGCGCGACCACGCGATCTTCCGGTTCCGCTGGTACACCGATCACCTCGGGATCAGCGCGCCCGCCGGGCTCTCGACCGGGCTGCCGCTCCCGATGCCCATGAGCGCGCACGGCGCCGCGGTCGCCCGCCGCGCGCTCCGGGCGATGCAGGCCGTCGTGGACGACGTCGGCGTCGAGAACAGCGTCAGCTACTTCGTGCTCGGCGATCCGCTGGACGAGCCGCGCTTCCTCGAGCGCATCCTGAGGGCGCCGCGGACGCACCTGCTGCTCGACCTGCACAACGTCCACACCATGGCGGAGAACTTCGGCTTCGATCCGGCCGAGTACGTGGCGCGGCTCGATCTCGCCCGGGTGATCGAGATCCACCTCTCCGGCGGCGGCCCGAGCGATCCGGGCTGGCTGCCTTCCGGCCGGGTGTTGCGGCTCGACGGCCACGACGACGCCGTGCCGGAGCCGGTGTGGCGCCTCCTGGACGAGGTCGCGCCGCGCTGCCCGAACCTGCGCGGGGTGACGCTGGAGCGCATGGAGGGCACGGTGCACGGCGCGGACGACGCAGCCGCCGTGCGGGAGGAGCTCCGCCGCGCGCGGCGCGCGCTCGGCCGGCGCGGGAGGAGCAGGTGACGCGCGCGGCCGGCGGCAGGTCAGCGGGGCGCGCGGCGCGTGGCAGGGCAGGGGAGGGCCGCGGCGGGGCAGGGGAGGCCCCTGGCGGGGCAGCGGAGGCCCGCGGCGGGGCAGCGGAGGGCGCGGCGGGGCAGCGGAGGGCGCGGCGGCGCGGCCGGCGCGGCTGAGCGGGGCGCAGGCGCACGCGCGTTACGAAGCGCTCGTGGCCCGCGCGATGACCGCCCAGGATCCCGTGGCCGCGCTGCGCGCCGCGGCCGAGGATCCGGCGCTGCCGCCCGCGCTCCGGAAGGCGCTGCTCGGCGCGGACGAGGACGGCGTGAGGATGTCGGCGCTGCTCGTGGCGCGGCTCCGCTTCGAACGGCTCCTGCGCGGCTCGCCCGAGGCGGAGGCGTGGTTCGACCGCGATCCTGCGGAGTTCAGCGCCGCGTTCCGGCGCTACCACGGCGAGGTGCCGCCCACCGCCTTCTTCCCGCCGGGCGAGGCTCGCCTGTTCCGCCGCTGGATGGAGGCGCCCTCCGCGCCTGCGCGCGCCCGATGACCTGTGGGCGTCAGCAGTGCTTCCCCTCACCCCTGCCGGGCGTCAGCAGCGCTTCTTGGCCTCGTCGGCGATGGTGGTGAAGTTGACCCGGTGGATGCCGACGGGGTCAGCCGCCTCGTCGGCGCAGCTCGGCCTCGAGCTCGGCGATGCGCCGCTCCGCCGTCGCGCGGGCGGCCTGCTCGGCCTCGGCGCGGCGTCGCTCCGCCTCCTCAGGGGTCGGGACGAGCTCCGCCCCGTCGGGGGTGTGGGCGAGACGAAGCGCCGCCGGCTGGCCTGCGGCAGGGACGATGACCCAGTGCAGATCGAGCACGGTGCACGGGCTGCGTTCCCCTTCGACGACGCGCTCGATCAGATCGTCGTCGATGCGATCCCAGACCCGCAGCCGCTCTCCTGACGCGGCGTCAGGATCGAACGCGACGAGCTCCAGCACGCCGAGCTCGTGGTACTTGCGGAGCTTGTCGGCCCACGTCTGCGGATCCGAGTCGTGCTCGCTCACGATCTCGACGGCGAGCTCAGGGGCACCACGCTCCCACGTCTTCCAGGAGCCGAACGGTGTGTCAGGGGTGTCGAGCCGGACAAAGGCGTCCGGCGCCAGACCGGCTCGGATCCGACGCGGACCAGTAGACGAACTGGTCGGATCCGATCGCCGCGCGATCCGCGAAGGTCTTGAGCACGACATAGAGCAGGGTCCTGAGCTCGAGGTGGCGCTTGGTCTCCGGCACGAGGGCCGCTTCCGGGAAGTGGAGCGGGGAAGGCGCGCGAACGTGGCGGAGCCGGCGCGCGAGCGCGGCGTGCTGCATGGGGACAGTATCCACACGCCGTGTGGGTACGTCGACCGCGACGCGGCTAGGTTTGCTCGCTTCGTCAAGAACGCTTCGAGATCGTCGCGGCGCGCGCCGGTGTAGCCTGGCAGCGTGCGCCCCCGCCGCCTCCGTCACGCCCTCGCCGCGCTGGTGGCCAGCGCCGGCATCGCCGGGTGCTCGTGGTGGCCATCCGAAGGGCCCTCCGCGGCGCGCCAGGATGTCGGGAGGGCAGGGGGGCAGCCGTCCGCCGCGCCGCCCTCTCCGGCCGCTTCCGGCGGCTTCGCCGCGGGAGCGCCGCAGCCCGCCGCCGCGCCGCAGGGAACCCCGCCGCAAGCGCGGCCTCTCCTGCTCCTCACGGACCCTGCCGTGCTCGCCGAGCTCGAGGCCGCGGGCCTCGACTTCGGCTCGGTGCTCACGGGCGCGCCGCGCGCGCCGGCCTCGCTCTCCGCGCTCTCCCGCACCGCCGAGCTCGCCTCGATCGCGCGCGTGCTCGCCGACGACCTGCGGCTGGTCCAGCGCGCCGATCCGAGGAGCGGGACGAGCATCGCGCGCCACGCGCACCGCCTCTTCGACGAGCGGTGGCTCTCGGCCGAGGGCGCCCGCTTCGAGCTCATCGGCGTGGTGAACCGGATGGATCGCCGCCCGTTCGACGCCTCCGCCTGTGGAGAGACCCGCCTCGTGTACCGGCTGGCCTACGCCGCGAAGACCCCGGGCGGCGCGGCAGGCGCCACGTCCGCTGCGGGCGCCTCCGTCGCCACGCCGGCCCCCGCCGCCGCCTCCCGCCTCCCGATGACCGCATCGTTCGAGCTGCTCGCGCCCGCCGGCGACGCGCGCTCGTGCCGCCGGCTCGCGCAGGCCTGGTCGCGCGCCGGCGCGCTCTCCGGGCCGGACCTCGTCCGCTTTCTCACCTCGCCCGAGGGCCCGCTCGCCCCGGGCGCCGCCGATCGCGCGCACCTCGCGCGGCTCGTCGTGAACCTGCAGAGCGTCCGCTGGCCCTCCACCGTGCGCCCGGACCTCGGCGGGCACGCGGAGTACGTGCTCCGCGCCTTCCGCTGGGACGCCCGCGCCGGGCGCTACGCGCCGCTCGCCCTCGAGAACACCCCCGACGTCGCCCGGCTCTCGCGCGACCCGGCGCGGCGCGAGCGGCTGCGCGCGTGGCTATCGGCCCCCGAGAACCTCGCGCGCCTCGACGAGGGGACCGCGCTCCTGCCCGAGGAGTTCCTCGCCACGAAGGCGCTGTCGGCGACGCCCCACGGGCTCGCGCGCCGCGCCAACAGGCCCTTTCGTGTCCTGTTCGAGCCGCGCGACTTCGCCGGCGTCGACTTCGGCGGCCTCTCGCGCGTCCGCTCGCCGGAGGGGCTGCTCCGGCGGCTCGACCAGATGACCTGCCCCGGGTGCCACCAGAGCGGGTCCGTCGCCGGCTTCCACCTGCTCGGGCAGGAGCCCTCCGGCCGTGTCCACGACGCGCTGTTCACCGTCGAGTCAGCGCACCTCGGGGGCGATCTCCCGCGCCGGCGGGCGGTGGTCGAGGCCATCGCTCGGGGCGCCGCCCCGGACGACGAGGTGCCGTATCCCGAGCGAGGCGACGGCGCGCGCGGCGGGTACGGCGCGCGCTGCGGGCTGGGCGACCCGAGCTTCGCCGGCTGGGCCTGCGCGGAAGGGCTCGTGTGCTCCGCGTACGACGCGCCCCAGGAGGACCGCGCGACCGTCGGCGTCTGCTTGCCGGCGGCGCCGGAGGTCGGCGACCCGTGCCAGGTCGGCGCCGTCGTGCCCCACGCCGACCCGCACCGCGATCGCGCCGCGGCGGCGCAGCCCGGGGCGTGCCCGCTCGCGACGGTGTGCAACACGAGCCCCGTCGGGTTCCCCGGCGGCATGTGCACGAGCAGCTGCGTCGCGCTCCCGGAGGAGGGCGTCTGCGGCGCCATCGCCGTGCTCGACCCGTTCAACCGCTGCCTCGCCCGCGGGACGGTGTTCACCGAGTGCCTGAGCCGCCACGTCACGCCCGCGGGCCTGCGGCGCTGCTCGAGCGAGGCGCCCTGCCGCGAGGACTACGTGTGCGCCCGGACGAGCTCGGGCGAGGGCGCCTGCATCCCGCCGTACTTCCTGTTCCAGCTCCGGGTCGACGGCCACGCGGTGCCGTGACCCGCCCGGCGCCCCGCGGCGTCGGGGTGCGGCAGCATGTATTCGCCGGCCTCTGGATCCCCCTCTGAGCGGCCTTTCGGGTGCCAATCCGCGGTGAGCTGACCCTGACGTGCGGGTGCAGCACGCGATGTGAGGGAGCACGTCAGGGGCAAAACACGATGTCGTAGTCTTCCCCGGCGCAGGCGGCCATCGACTCCTGATCATCGCCCGACCACGAATACGCGTCCTTGCATGCCTCTTCGAAGTACGTGGCCACGGGGCTCGTGGGATCGTCCCGATCGGGGCTCACGCAGGAGATCGTCGCGCCGCTTTCGTCCTTGTAGCGACCCACCTCCGGGCACCCCGCGAGCAGGCTCGTCGGGCACGCCAGCGTCCGGCAGTCTGGCAGGCCGACGGGCACGATCGCCATCGGGAGGTTGTGCGCGTCCACGTGGCTGATGTTGTACCAATCGAAGTCGTTGAAATCGGTGTTGAGGGTCATCTCGGCCAGCGTGTGCCGGCCGCCGCCGGGGTCCGACCCGGCGTATGCCCAGTAGCGCAGCGACGACAGCGGCTCCTCGCTGGTGCCCACGTCGCGGCACGCGAACTGCCCCGGGCCGAGCTCCCCGCCGTCGATGAGGCTCCCCAGGAACTGGAGCGGCTGGTCGCACTTGTTGACGAAGGCCAGGGTAGACTTCCCGTCACCGGGCGTGCGGCAGTCGACCTCGCCCGGATTGACGGGCGGCTGGCCTGTCGACGCGCTGCTGGCGTCGCTCGACGAGGCTCCGCCGGTCGCGCTGGACGCGGAGCTGACCGAGGTGGATCCGCCGCCCGTCGCGCCGGAGGATGTGTCCTGCTCGGGGGACGCGCAGCCGGCATCGAGCAGCGCCATGGCGAGCAGCGCGGCCGCAGCCTTCCTGTGTTGCGACATGATGGTCCTCCTTGCGGACTCGGTGGTGGAAGGAGGATGAGGATACCGAAAGCCTTGTACACCGAGAAGCCGTGTCTCATCGGGCCGAGAGCAACGACCCGCGCGGACTCGGGACCTCGGGCGCCATTCAGGGCGCCTGGCAGGACACGCGGTGGATCGGCTCCTCTTTCCCTTCACCGACCGTCACGTAGTCCCATCCACCGGGCACCCACGCGATCGCCTCGGCCTGCTCCTCGTCGGGCGACGGCAGCACGCAGGGCGGTTCGGCCAGCGCCTGCGCCACCGTCTGATCCGGTGTCATGGGGTAGTAGAGCACGTGGGATGAGGTGCGCAGCAGCACGCCCGTGCCGTCCGGGTGGACGTCGCCGCTGGTGAAGCGCGCGCTCCCGGCGGGCGGCTCGATGGATCCCGTCCGGACGAGCATCGCCGGCGCGCCCGCGGCGGGCAGCGCTGGCAGCTCGTAGACGCTCGAGGTGCCCTTGTTGACCTTCGTCACGACGGTGAGCGCTCCGGTGGCGGGGTGGATGAGCAGCGTCTCCGCGTCGTGGCCTCCGTCGGGGTACGAGAGCACGAACACCTCGGCGGTCGAGGCGAGCGGCCCTCCTCCGAGCGTGTCCGGCTCCGGCACGCCGTAGATCGTGTAGCTGTCGCGCTCGCCGTCGTTGTCGCCGATGTCCGCGAGGAAGAGGCAGCTGCCCCCGCCCGAACGGCAAGGCCCGCGCGCGATGTCCTCCCAGTCGACCGCGGCCGCGCCGGCCACGGTCACCTCGGCCCGCAGCGCGCCGCCGAACCCGATCGCGAAGAACCGGGGGTCATCGCCGTGGTCGTTGTGAACATAGAGCGTGTCCGGGTGCAGCCCGCTGGTGACGACACCGGAGCACTCGTCGATGTCACCCGGCGGGAGCGCGCCGATTCGCGCGGCCCCGGTGCAACGAGGGCAGCCCGTCTCCCGCACCTGCGGCGGATCCGAAGCCCCGCAAGCCGACAGGAGCAGCGAGAGCGCGAGCGCCGGCGCCGCAGAGCGCCGTGCAGAGGCGCCTGGCGCAGGCCCTCCCTCCGGACGGGGCGCCCGGAGGCGGCGCGGTGGCAGCAGCGGAGCGCGAAGGATCTCGAGTGCAGACGTCGGTGACATGAGCATCGCGGTTCGGTGACGTTTTCGCACGCTTCGCTCTGCTCGGCACGGCCGCTCGGCATGGCGCGATAGCCATCGACGGCCAACGGGGCCCGGGAGGAGCCGCGGCCCGGCCGGAGCGCCAGGGCGGCGCGGCTCGGCCGGAGCGCCAGGGCGGCGCGGCTCGGCCGGAGCGCCAGGGCGCCGCGGCTCCGCTGGGCGTCAGGGCGCCGCGTTCTCCGCCCCGGGGGTCGGCGCCGTGGCGGCGCCTTCGCCGGTCAGGTCGGGCAGCCTGCCCCACGTCTGCCCATCTGCTGCCGCCTCGATCGGGTACTCGAGCCGGGCGAGCACCTCGTCGCTCTCGGAGATGAGGTAGACGGTCTCGCCCCTGGAGGCGCTCACCTTCCAGGTCGCATAGAAGCAGCTGCTCGGTCCGCCGTCCGGCAGGCACGCGGTGTGGGGCCCAGCGCCGTCCTCGGGCAGCTGGTCGCCGAGGATGAGCAGGTACGCGCCCGGGGCGAGCTGCGTGCCTTCGGGGAACCGGAGCGCGTCGACCGTGTTGCACTCCCCGCTCTCGTCGGAGTCGCACAGACCGAGCCCGCCGAGGTCGGCCGAGCCCGGGCCCGGGTTGCCGAGCTCGATCCAGTCGCCGCCCTTGGCCGAGATCTCGTTCACCACGACGGTCGTCGTCGCGGTCCCGCCGCCCGTCCCCCCTTGGCCGTCGCCGCCTGCGCCGCTCGAGCTCGAGCTCTGGGAGGTGGTGGTCGCGCCCGTGCCGCCCGTGCCCGGCGTGCCCGTGTCCCCGGGCTCGTCGCTCGAACCGCAGCCGCCCGCGCAGAGCGCAGCGAGGCAGAGCGCGGCATATCGAAATTGTGCCATCACGATGTTCTCCTCGGCCCCAGCACACGGCGATCCCGGCGGTGTGTCAACGGTGTGTCGACGGGCGGCGCGCGCGGGCTCCCGTTCGCGACCGCCCCCGCCGTGGACGCGCGCGTCTGCAAAGCGCGCGGCCGCGTCCCTCAGCGCGCCCGCGCCGCGTGGTCCGCGATCACGCTCGCCACGCAGCAGGTCAGCTTCTTCCCCATGCCGAGGTGCAGGAACTCGTTCGGACCGTGCGCGTTCGATTGCGGCCCGAGCACGCCGGTGATCAGGAACTGCGCCTCCGGGAACTTCTCTCCCAGCATCGCCATGAACGGGATCGTCCCGCCCTCGCCGATCCCCATCGCCGGCCGGTCGAAGAACGTCTTCGACGCCTTGCGCACAGCCGCCTCGAGCCAGGGCGCCGTCGCCGGCGCGTCCCATCCGGACGACGGCTCGCTCACGTGGAACCGGACCTCCGCGCCGTACGGCGGGTCCTTCTCCAGGGCCTCCTTCAGGGCCGCCGCCGCCTTCCTCGGGTCGAGGCGCGGCGGCAGGCGCATCGAGAGCTTCGCCCTCGTGAACGGGCGCAGCACGTTGCCCGCGCCCGCGATGGGCGGCAGGCCGTCGGCGCCCGTCACGGAGAGCGCGGGGCGCCAGGTGCGGTTCAGGAGGAGCTCCGCCGTGTCGCCGGTCACCGGGCACGCGCCCTTCACCCACGGCAGCTCGCACACGACCGACGCGCCCAGCACGTCGGCCGCGGCCCGCGCCTGCGCCGCGCGCTCCTCCGGGATCTGCACGTGCAGCGCGTCCACGAGGACGCGCCCGGTCCGCTCGTCCTCGATGCGCGACAGGAGCTGCCGCAGGATCCGGAAGCTCGAGGGCACCACGCCGCTGCCCACGCCCGAGTGGACGCCCTCGCGCAGGATGTTCACGTCGAGCGTGCCCTGGAGCAGCCCGCGGAGCGACGTCGTGGTCCAGAGCTGGTCGTAGTTGCCGCAGCCGGAGTCGAGGCACACGACGAGGCTCGGCTTGCCGATGCGCCCCGCGAGCGCGTCGATGTAGGCCGGCAGGTCCGGGCTGCCGCTCTCCTCGCAGCCCTCGATGAGCACCACGCAGCGCGCGTACGGGATCCCCTGCTCGTGCAGCAGGCGCAGCGCCGCGAGCGACGCGAAGGCCGAGTAGCCGTCGTCGGCGCCGCCGCGGCCATAGAGCTTGTCGCCCTCGCGCACCGGCTCCCAGGGGCCGAGCCCCTCGCGCCACCCCGTCATCTCGGGCTGCTTGTCGAGGTGCCCGTAGAGGAGCACCGTGTCGTCGCGCGTGCCCGGCACCTCCATCAGGATCACCGGCGTGCGGTTCCCGATGCGCACCACCTCCACCGTGAGCCCGGGGATCGGCTGCGCCTCGCACCAGGCCGCGATGAGCGACGCCGCCCTGTCCATGTGGCCGTTCTCGCGCCAGGCAGGGTCGAAGGCGGGCGACTTGTTGGGGATGCGGATGTAGTCGTGCAGCGCGGGGACGATCTCCTGCTCCCAGCAGCGCTCGCAGGACGCGACGGCTTCACGCTCGTTGAGCTTCGTCAGCATGAACCTCTCCAGGGGCTTGAGGACGGCGGCGATCTCCGGGGACCGACTCTACAGCGCCCACGACGTGGGTGTACCGCGGACATGGGGGGTTGACATCTTCGACGTTCCAGAGCGCCGAGGCGAGGAGCGCGGGGCTGGCGGGCGGGCGCGGCGCTTGGGCGGGCGGGCGCGGCGCTTGGGCGGGCGGGCTCATCGGGCCCTCCCGGCGTCAGGGCCGCTTCTCGAAGGTCACTTCCGGGTACTCCGGCGAGGGGCCGTCGAGCAGCGGCGCCGCTTCGCCGCGCACGTGCGCCTGGACGAAGGCGCGTGTGTACGCGTTCGTGATCTCGACCGCGCGGGTCGGATCGAGCGTGCCGAGCAGCTCCGGGAGGACGCCCTCGCCAAGGAAGTGCTCGACGACGATCGGCAGGTCCGAGAACGTGAGGTGGGCGGTGTCTTCGACCCGCGCCCGGTAGCCCTGGCCGTTCAGCGCGCCGTAGGTCTCGTCGATGCTCGGATCGTCGGGGTGGTCCGCCGCGAGCAGGATGAAGAAGGGCTGCGCGAGGCCCCTGCCGCCGGCGCCGTCCTGCGGACCGAAGAGCCTGCCGTCGATGTCGAGGCCGGCGTCGAAGCGGTCGTCGCGGGCGCACGCCTCGGCGGCCATCGCGCCGCCGTAGGAGTGGCCGAGCACGCCGACCCGCTCGAGGTCGAGCCGGCCCGTGAGCAGGCCGCCCGGGTCGTCCTGCGCGGCGGCCGTGAGCTCGTCGAGCACGAAGCGCGCGTCGTCGACCCAGACCGCGACGTGCTCGCCCATTGCCTGAGAAAAGGCCTCGATCTCCTCCTCCGACGCGTCCATCGCCGGCGTCAGGACGACCGAGCCGAAGGGCACGGCGCGGCCGTCGGGGAACACCGCGAGCTCGGTGTCGTAGGTGTGGCTGATGGCGGCCACCACGAAGCCGTGGCTCGCCAGGTCCTCGAGGAGGCTCGTGTAGTCGGCGCGGAGCATCCCGAACCCGTGCGAGAAGAGGAGCACCGGGTGGGGCGCGCCGTCTTCAGCGTCAGCGAGCGGCACGCCCACGCGCGCGTGCGTGAGGATGCTCGCCTCGAAGCCGTCCTCGGCCGGGAGGCCGCCCGTCGTGCGGCGGCTGTCGCCTTCCTCCGGCGACAGGTACGGCGCGAGCTGCCCTGTGCCGCAAGGATCGGCCGGGTAGAAGAGCTGCGCCATGAGCTCACGGCGGTCGTCGGGATCTTCCGTCGCCTCTTCCCCACGCGCGCTGTCGGTGAGGGCGCGGATCTGCGTGCCGACCGGGTGCGGGCCGGTCGGGCGGGGCAGCTCGAGGACGCCGTCGGCAGGCGCCTCGTCGCCCCAGCCCGCGCAGACCGGATCGCCTTCGTGCGGCGGCACGGCGTCGTGATCGCTGCACCCGGCGAGGAGCGTGGAGGCGGAGAAGGCTGCGAGCAGGCAGAGAGCGTGTCGAGAGACGTCGCTGTGGAACATGCGCGCATCGTTCTCACGCCCTGGCCGAGCCCGGCGCGGCGAGCACGATCGTGGCGCGGAAGGGGCGAAGACGCGGAGGCGCGAGGGCCCTGAGGGGCTGTTCTCCCGGCCATCCCGCCTTCCTGTTCGATACGATGCTGGCGGCAACCGTCCAGCGTGGCCGTGGCAGCGCTCCTCTGGAGAGTCAGGCGGGGGCGCCCCGACCCCTTTGGGGTTCGCGGCTGCGCCGGCCGGACCCGCCTCGGCCGCGCTCGGCAGACGCGAAGGTCGGCCTGACAGCGGCCGCAGGCCCATGTAGTATCGGTTACATGCGTGCGCAGCCGACGCGGGAAACCCGCGCGGCCGAGGCGCGGCGCCGTGTGGACCAAGACAGCGGAGCGGGTGAACGAACATGGAAGAGCCCGAAGAAATAGCGCTCGCCAGGAGTGAAGACGCGCACGACATCCTTCCGTTGATGGTCGCCTTCAACGAGGCCGAGGGCATTCTCTGGAGGCCGGAGGCCATGGTTCCCGCTCTGCACCGTGTGCTCAACGACAAGGATCTCGGGCTGATCTTGGTTGCGCGTGTCGGCGCGCGTCGCCCCCTCGTCGGCTATAGCCTGGCCACGTTCGGGTATGATCTTGAGTTCGCGGGGCGTGATGCTTTCGTGACAGAAATCTTCGTGGAGCCTGGGTCCCGACGACGGGGCCTCGGGAGTACCCTGCTGGAATCGACCGTACAACACCTGCGGGAGCGCGACGTGAACGCCGTCCATCTCATGGTGCGACCGGACAATCAGCGAGCGCTCACTCTGTATGAGGGGCAGGGGTTCAAGGTCTCGCCGCGGATCATGATGACCAAGGAGCTGACCCCCCCGACCGAAGACGCGGTCGAGCGAGGTGTTCAATCGGGCAGCGCTTCGCGCCGCCGCTGAGCGCCAGATCGTTCGCCAGGGATCGTCGGATAGTCCCCCTCAGGACTGCGTCCTGGAAACACGAATGGCATACCATCGCGGGGCGACCCAGGTTAGGCTCGCGGCGGCGGCGCGACGCCGCAACGCCGCAACCGTGAGGAGACATCCCAGATGCTCGAGCACAGCGCCGGATGGCCGCATGGCGAGGTTCAGGACGCATTCCCAGAGGTCTTTTACGTCGTGGGTACGAACAGGACTCACCACGCTGGGATCGATCTCCAGACGAGCCGCACGATGACCGTGCTCCGACAGGACGGAGAGCTCACGCTCGTGAACACCGTGCGCCTGACCGAGGAAGGGTTGCGCCAGCTCGACGCCCTCGGCCAGGTCCGCCACATCGTGCGGCTCGGCGCATTCCACGGCCGAGATGATCCCTTCTATCGCGACCGTTACGGCGCCACCCTGTGGGCGCTCCCCGAGGCAGCGGCGGCCGACGGCCGACCTGCCGACCGAGCGCTCGCGGCAGGGGGCCCGTTTCCGGCTCACGGAGGCATCGTATTCGTGTTCACGACCGCGCGGTTCCCTGAAGCCGCCGTTTTACTTCCGAGGGAGGGCGGGATCCTCATTACCTGTGACGCCGTCCAGAACTGGTCACACGTCGATCCCTTCTTTTCCGATGAGACGGGCGCGCTGTTCCTCGCTCAAGGGTTGATCGGTGCGGCGAACATCCCCGCGACCTGGCGAGAGGCGTGTACCCCCGACATTTCAGATTTTCGCCGCCTCGCCGACCTGCCGTTTCGCCATCTTATCAGCGCTCATGGTGAGCCGCTTCGTGACGACGCCAAGAGGCTACTCCAAGCCCGCATAGACGAAGTATTTCGCCCGCGAGAACAGGAGCCTACGTGAGGCCGGTGACGCTGCCAACAAGCCGTCGCGGATGACGCCCTCCCTCGCCACGCTCGGCCTGGCACCCGCAGCTGAACGACAGTATCGTCAGGGGCATCGGGGAACGCAATGCACAGCGCACAAGCATGCTACCGTGAGCTCTATGACTCGCTCCTCGAGTACGACGAGGGATCGCTCTATCCGGATGTACTCGCGCCCTGGCTCAAGGCGAATGCCGACGAGCGGATCTGGCTCCGCTCCTTCGCTTCCCGGCGCGGAAGCCCCATTCCGTCCGCGGACGTCGAGGACCTGTGGCGGCTGTATGCCTTGAGTCGCGTCAATGATACATTGCTGTTGCGGTTTCAGCGCGGGACGGCGGACGGATCGGACTGGCCGGGGCCATTGATCTCGCAGGCCGAGTACCTGGCGTTCGCGGAGGCGCTAGGGCTCACCATCGCCGAGACGTCCTCGTTCTCGCCGTTCTATCATGAGATCGTCGAGATCGAGTACGCCGATGACCGCCGTCAGCCAGTGTCGATCGTAAGTTACGCCTGGCCGTGCCTGATGTTCGGCGACCTGCTCTTCTCTCGGGCCGGAGTGCGCGTGCGCGGCGGCAGCGAGATCATCCGCAAGGACATCGCCGAATCATCTACCATGTACTGGACGTACCGGCGGAAGAACCGCCCCGGGCAGGACCTATCCCATGGCTGGGGCAGCAACTCGCAGTGGCGTACCGCCTTCCGCAGGGACTATCGAGTGGGCCAAACATTGTGCTACAACGTCGACGGTAAGCGCGATCTAGGCACGCTGGAGTCAACGGCCGAAGATGACGATGGCCTGACGCGGGAGGAGCGCGTCGAGCTGCTCACCAACCGCTGTTTCATCTTCACGATGAAGCCGCACGATGATCTGTGGCCCTATGATGACAGGCTACAGCTCGAGGGGTGATGAGAGCTTGTTCGCATGTCGGGCATCTGGATTGAGCTGTCGGACAGGGTGGTGGCCAGCGACGGCGTCGCTGATGCGCGCTCTCAGTGTTCGTTCTGTCGACGCGGGCTGGCCCGTCTCGAGCGCCTCATCGCTGCCGCAGATGTCAGCATTTGCAGCGCTTGTGTTCAGGAATGTGCCCGCCGGCTTCGCCGCCGCAACGTCCTCGGATGGCGCCGTTGGTGGCGATTCTGGGAGGACGGCGAGCCAAGCAAGACGCGGACGGGGCTCAGCTATCGGGACCCGCATCTCGCGTGCTCGTTCTGCAAGCGCTCGCTGGTCGAAGTGCCCGCGCTGTTAGGGGACGGCCGGGTCAATATCTGCAGTCCCTGCGTGGGGCTTTGCATGGAGATCCTCCGCGAGGAACCTCGGTGAACCGATCCGTCTGGACTGTGCGCCGAGGACCCGGAATAGCTGGTCGCCGTGGATGGTTGACGTTGCCCGACTCATGACCTCCCCGACCCCTGGCCACCGCGCGCGAGAAGCGCTCCTCCTGTGCTTGGCGGTGCCGTTCGTCGGAATCGTGTTCGGCGGGATCTACTCCATGCCCGCGATCCTGCTCAGTCGCGGGCGGGATCCCTGGCTCAGCGTGCTCCTGCTGTCCGGCCTCGCCCTCACCGTGTTCGGCGCCGGGTCTCTCCTGCGAATCCCGGCCGGCCTCCTCGGAGGCGTCTACGTGGTAGCAGCGGTCGCCCTGTTCGTGGTCCGGAGGGCCTACGGCGGGCTCGATGGGAATCTGGAGCGCTTTGGAATCGTGCACCTGTTCGCGCTGGCGCTGGTTTCCTTCGCGCACGCCGCGATGCTGGTGGAGAGACATCCGTGATCGGTTAGCCAAGCGAAGCGTCATGGCGCTATTCGACATCGTCATCGCCCGAGCGGCCTGCCCCGGCTGCGGACATTTTCACGAGTGGCGCGTCCAGTACCAGTACGGCTACTGCCGGCAGCACGAGTACAAGCTCGGTGACCGAATCTGCTGGTTCGATCCGCCGGGCCGCCCGGCGCCGCTCGGCGATCATGGCGAGAACGTGGGCGGACTCGTCACAGTGCCCGGGCTCGTCGAAAGCGGCTGCTCGAAATGCGGCCTCGGCGAGGGCGCAGCTGTCTGGTTCCGGGACAATGTTGTTCACGCGATAGAGATCACGCTCTCGGAAGTTGGCGGCGAGCCCGAGCGGCTCGAACCTTCCTCTGGCTGGATGCGCTTCTGGTCACGCCGCGTGGCAGGGTGCGCGAACGAGGATCGTCTCGAGCTGAGCTGCCGTGGCGATCGGTGGACCGTGGCTGTTGCCGACGGGACGGGGGGGCTCTCGGGCGGTGCGGCCGCCGCCCGCTCGGCGACGAGCGTGATGGCGGCGCTCGGCGCCGAGATGGAGCTCGACCCGGACAGCTGGTGCGAGCGCCTCAGCCTTCTCGACCGTGAGCTGGAAGCGGAGCCCAGATGTGGCGAGACGACGCTCGTTGTGGTCCAGGTGAGCCGAGGCGAGCTCTGGGGCGCCAGCGTGGGGGACTCGGGCGCGCTCCTCGTCGCGCCCGACGGACTGATCGAGCTGACGGCGGCGCAGCGTCGCAAGCCACTGGTCGGCAGCGGCGCGTGCAGGCCCGCGAGCATTCCCCGCCAGCCGCTCTCGGGGCGCCTCTTGGTCGCCACCGACGGCCTGCTGAAGTACACGTCGCTCGCGACCATCAACGCTCTCGCACGCACGGGCGACGTGCATACGGTGGTCGAGACGTTGATCCAGGCGGTGACTCTTCCGTCCGGCAACCTGCAGGACGATGTTGCGGTGGTGCTCGGCGAACGCGTCGGCTAATCCTGCGCCGCTTCGCGGCGCAGCAGATTGGCAACTCGTTACGCGGGCTGGCCCGATCCGCGGAAGAAGCCACGACGGGCCAGGGCGCGCAGAGAGCAGCAATCCGGCGGTGACCATCGCGAAAGAGCGTTGAACGGGCGGGCGCGATCCGGGCACGAACGGGGAGCCACCGCCCGCGGCTTCTCACCAAGCGCCCGGACCCTTCGCTCGTGAAGGATCCGGCTGCCCGGAGGTCTCATGCTCGTTTCATCGCGTTCGCGTTCCGCCGCCCGAGCCTCGCTGTCCGCCGTCACCTTCGCCCTCGCCCTGCCAGGCGCCGCCTCGTTCACCGGCTGCTCCGGGAGCGACGAGCCCGAGGAGCCCCAGGCCGCCGGGAGTAGCCCCACGTTTCACAAGGACGTCGAGCCCATCCTGCAGAGGAGCTGCATGGGCTGCCACTCCGCGGGCAATATCGCGCCCTTCAGCATTACCTCGTACGACGACGCCAAGGCTGTCGCGGCGCTCATGGTCCAGACGACCAAGGCGGGCACGATGCCGCCCTTCGCCGTGCGTGACACGGACGAGTGCTCGACCCGCCACGCGTGGAAGGGCGACATCCGCCTCTCCGACGAGGAGATCAGCACCCTGGAGGCCTGGAGCAAGGCCGGCAGCCCCAAGGGTGATCCCAAGGACGCGCCCGCCGCGTTCGTGCCGAAGAGCCCCGACCTGCCGGGCACGACCCTCGAGGTTCACCCGAAAGAGCCCTACGTCACCTCCGGTGAGCAGGACGAGTTCCGCTGCTTCGTCATCGATCCCGGGCTCACGGAGGACCAGTACCTGAACGGTCTACAGATGGTGCCCGGTAACGACAAGGTCGTTCATCACGGGCTGATCGCCATCGATCCGGAGCGGTCGATCGCGAACCTGGCCGGCCCCGACGGGAGCTTTCCGTGCGGCGATGGCGAGGAGCCGGCGGGCTCGGACCTAGGCGCGCTCCCGCTGCTCACCGCCTGGGCTCCCGGCACGGACCCGGTCGATCTGCCCGAGGGGGTGGGTCAGCTGATCCCGAAGGGGTCGCTCATCATGATGCAGATCCACTACCACCCTGCCGGCACCACGGCCGACCCGGACCTGACGCGCATCCAGCTCAGGCTCACCAAAGAGAAGCCGAAGTACGGCTTCCTGTACCACCTGATCGGCAACTTCGAAGACCCGGTCAACGAGTTTGGCTTCGGGCTGCTA
This sequence comes from Sorangium sp. So ce128, assembly GCF_051525245.1. Classification (NCBI taxonomy): domain Bacteria; kingdom Pseudomonadati; phylum Myxococcota; order Polyangiales; family Polyangiaceae; genus Sorangium; species Sorangium sp. So ce128. The sequence continues at coordinate 203,173 of NZ_CP150313.1, forward strand.
CCGGGTCCGGGCGACAAGAACGGCGTCGAGTTCCTGGTCCCCGCGGACAGCAAGGACCACGTGGAGACGGAGCAGTTCACGATCCCGGCCGCGGACTCGCCCGTGGCGCAAGAGATACCGTTCCCGCCGGGCATGCGCATCTATGGCGAATTCCTGCACATGCACTACCTGGGCTTCGACCAGAAGGTGACGGTCACGCGGGCGAACGGCTCGCCCGATCAGCCGAAGGAGGAGTGCCTGGCACACGCGCCGAAGTGGGAGTTCGCCTGGCAGCGCTCGTACTCGTACGACGCGCCCATCGAGTCGCTCCCGACGCTCGAGCCGGGCGATGTGCTCCAGATCCGGTGCACGTACAACAACTCGACGGAGAACCCGTACGTGGTCAAGGCGCTCAAGGAGGCTCATATGAGCGCGACGATCGACGTGGCTTACGGCGAGGGGAGCACGTTCGACGAGATGTGCATCGCCGGGCTCTCGCTCGTGTACCCGATGCCTTGACGGGAGCGGGAGCGGCGGCGGAGGTGGGTGCGGGAACGGAGGCGCTCCCTCCTTTCGCGGGGCTTCATCCGCTCCCGCCCGCCCGGTGTCCGGCCGGCGCTCAGCCCTGCTTGCGGGGCGCCTTGAGCGAGAGCTTCAGCAGCACGTCGTCGCGGATCAGATCGTCCTGCTTGCCCGGATAGACGATGCCGAAGTCCTTGCGGTTGATCACGAACTCGGCGCTGCCCGAGACGGCATCGGCGCCCTCGGTGATGGTCGCCGGGAAGGTGATGGTCTTCTTCACGCCGTGCAGATCGAGCTCGCCGGTGATTGTGTGCGTCGCGCCTTTCTCGCCGCCGGCCTTGATCTCGGTCGAGGTGAACGTCGCCTTCGGGTACTTCTCGACGTCGAAGAAGTCCGGCGACTTGAGGTGGCCGTCGAGCTTCTCGGCGTCGGTCTTCACCGACGACGCGTCGGCCTCGATGGTGAGCTTGCCGCCCGCGGCCTTGCCGCCGGCGAGCGTGATCGAGCCCGAGACCTTCTCGAATTTGCCCTCGTGTTTGCCCGTGACCTTCGAGCCGACGAAGCCGATGGTCGAGGCCGCCACGTCGATCGGCAGCGTCTCGGCGGGGCCCGAGGGCGCGGCGGCGGCCTGGGTCTGCGCGGGCGCGGCGGTCGAGATGGTCGCCTTGGGCTTGTCCTTGGTCGGGTCCTCGCACCCCGCGAGCGAGAGCAAGAGGGCGGCGGGGAGGGCGATGCGAGCGAAACGAGCGGTGAACATGAGAGACAATCTCCTTATTGGTCAGCCAAACTGCACAGAACGTCTCGTGAACGAGCCATAGGTGAGCCCCGTGATGGGGAACTGCACCGGCTCGCTCACGTCGATCGACGCCCCCATGGCGGCGACGACCGGCACGAAATGCTCGTGGGTCGGGAGCGCCATCCGCACGCCCGGCGCGCGGGCGCGGTACTCGATGAGCGCGCCCACGTCGCGCTGCGAGAGGACCTCGGCGCACCATGCGTCGAACTCCGTGGCCCAGGGCTGCGCGACCGCATCTCCGCGCCAGTCTGCCGCGCGGAGGTTATGGGTCAAGAAACCGCTGCCGACGATCAACACCCCCTCGTCGCGGAGCGGCGCGAGCGCTCGCCCCATCTCCAGGAGCGGAGCTGGAGAGAGCGTCGGCAAAGAGATCTGGAGCACCGGGACGTCCGCGCCGGGGTACATGCAGAGGAGCGGCACGTAGGCGCCGTGATCGAGCCCGCGGCGAGGCGCCTCGGCGACCGGCCCCAGCGGGCCGAGCAGCTCCCGGACGCGCCGCGCGAGCGCGGGGGCGCCGGGCGCGGGGTACTCCACCTGATAGTACTTCTCGGGGAAGTTGTAGAAGTCGTAGACGAGGGGCACGGCCTCGGTCGCGCCGAGCGTGACCGGCGCGTCCACCCAGTGGGCCGAGATCATGAGAATCGCCGTGGGGCGCGGCACCGCCTGCGCCCAGGCGGCGAGCTCGGCGACCCACGCGCGATCGTCGAGCAGGAAGGGAGAGCCGTGCGCGAGGAACAGGGCCGGCATGCGCCCCTCGCGCGCCTTGTGCTGAGTGTCGGACATCGAACCTCTCTCGGCCGCGGTGGACGTGGAGCTCGACGCCGGAGCCGGACCGGGCGCGGTCGACGTCGAGCGCCCGCAGGCGCCGGCGATCGGTGCGGCCCCGCCTGCGGCAAGGAGGAGCCTCAATGCAGCCCGGCGATCCATGATGAGCCCACCCTAGGTCGTTTCCGATAGTGGTACAATGACCCTGCAATGAAACACCAGGTTGCCAAAACGGAAACGATCGACGCGGATCTGACCGATTTGCGGGCCTTCTGCCTGGTGGTCGACCTCGGATCGATCACGGCGGCCGCGAAGACGCTGGGCGAGACGAAGGGAAGCGTCAGCCGCCGCATCACGCGCCTGGAGCACGCGCTCGGGGTGGAGCTGCTCCGCCGCAGCCCGCGGCTCGTGCAGGCGACGGAGGACGGCCTCGCCTACCGGGAGCGCGTCGGCCGGGCGCTGGAGCTGCTGGAGGACGCGAACGTGGCGGTGCAGCAGGCGCGCTCGAGGCCGCGCGGGCACCTGCGCGTGACGGCGCCGTTCGATCTCGGGCTGAGCATCCTGGCGCCGCTCTCGGCCGGCTTCGCGGAGCGCTTCCCCGAGATCTCGCTGGAGCTGCTGCTCACCGAGGCGCTCCTCGACTTCGACGCCCACCAGGTCGACGTGGCCCTGCGCGCGACCTCGAGCCTCCCGGACTCGTCGCTCATCGCCCACAAGCTGCAGCACATCGAGGTCGGCCTGTTCGCGGCGCCCTCCTACCTCCGCAAGCACGGGGCCGCGCGCCGGCCCGAGGACCTCGCGGGGCACCGGCTGCTGCTCGCCCAGACCGCGCGCGGCCACGCGACGATCGCGCTCTCGGCGCGCGACGGCCGCGATCGCGCGGAGCTCCGGGTGCGCGCGGCGATCTCGGCCTCCGATTTCTCGTTCTGCCGCGAGGTCGCGCTGGCCGGGGGCGGGATCGCGCTGGTCCCCGCGATCAACGTGCGGGGCGACCTCGACGCGAAGCGGCTCGTGCCCGTGCTCAAGGACTACGCGATCCACGGCGCCGCCTCCCTGTACCTCGTCCACCCGGGGACGCGCTTCCTGCCGTCCAAGATCCGCGCCTTCCGCGACTACCTGCTCGACGCGTTCGGCGTCCAGGGACGGCGCGAGGCCCCCGCCGCGGCGCGGTAGCGGGCCGCCCCCTCCGCGCCTGCTCCCGCCGGAGGGAGGCGGGCCGTGCTCGCGCCGGAGCAGCGGATCACCACCGGCTGTTGCTGAGGAAGCAGCGCGGCCTTGGCCCGGCCGTCCCGCGGCCGGCGGGCGCCGCGCGACGGCGGGCGCGGGCCGCTGGACGGCGCCGTCCACGGGCGAGCGGCGCGGCGGCATGGGCGTTGCTGGTCATGGCGAGACGATCCCGAGGACGGGCCGCGAGCCATCGGCTCCGCGAGGCCCATCCCGGCGTCTCCCGAGCGCTCCTCTCCCCTGCCGGCTGGGCGGCGGGCGGGGCGGCGCCTGGGCAGCAGCAAAACGGCACCGCTTCCAGCCGCGCACCGAGGTCCATCTGCGCTCGTTCATCGACAGGATTCGCTCACTCGCGACGTTCGCGGCGCTCTCTGCGCTGATTGCCTCGTCCGGGTGCAAGCGCGACGGCGAGGCGAGCGCCGCTGCCACGCTGGCCCCGGACGCCCCGATCCCGGCCGAGATCCCGCGCGAGACGCGGCTCAGCATCGGTGATCCGACGGTGCAGAAGCAACTCCAGCTCTCCGGCGACATCGACAGGCTGCCGTTCCGCGTCGACTGGCAGAACATCAGCGGAGGACCGCAGACCATCGAGGCGTTCCGCGCCGGGGTGCTCGACGCGGGCGCGGTCGGCGACACGCCGCCCATCCACGCCACCTTCACCGGGGTCGACGTGAAGATCCTCACCGTGCAGGTGCGGGAGAAGCCCATCTACGAGCTGGCCACCGCGCCGGGCGCGCAGGTAGCGTCCATCGGCGATCTCCGCGGCAAGAAGATCGCCTATTCACCGGGGCAGGCGCAGGGCGCGCTCGTCCTGCGCGCGCTGAAGAAGGCCGGGCTGTCGCAGAAGGACGTGACGCTCGTCCAGCTCGGGAGCACCGAGTTCAAGGAGGCGCTCACCAGCCGCCAGGTCGACGTCGCGCCGCTGTCCGGCGTCACCCTGCTGCGTTATCTCAACGAGTACCGCGCCGAGGGCGCCTCGTCGATCGCGCACGGCGTCCGCGACAACCTGGGCTTCCTTCATGTGCGCGCCGAGGTGCTCAAGGACGCTCACAAGGCGGCCGCGCTGGTCGACTACGCGAAGTGGCGGGCCAGGGCCCAGCTGTGGGCCTACGCGCACCAGGAGGCCTGGATCGAGGCGTATTACGTCAAGGATCAGGGCCTCTCGGCCAGGGAAGGGCGCTTCCTCATCGAGGCCGCCGGCAAGCCGCAGTATCCGGGCGACTGGTCCGAGGCGATCGCGCTGACCCAGGAGACCGCCGATCTGCTCGCCGAGGCCTCCGGCCAGAAGCGGTTCGAGGCCAGGACGATCTTCGACCTCCGGTTCCAGACGATCGGAGCGGAGGTGGCTGGCGCCGCCGAGGGCGCCGGACCGACGGACCGGCCGGCGACGGCCGACAGGAGCACTCCATGACGACCGCACTGCCCACGAGCGCCGCCTCGCCGCGCCTCGCCAGCTTCCCGGATCTCACCGCGACCGCGGACGTCTCCGCGCCGCCGTCCGGCGCCCCGACCGGCCGCCGCGTGTCCAGCCGCCGCTTGCGGCGCCGCCTGGGCCCGGGGCGGCGCATCCCGTACGGCCTCGCGCTCGGCCCGGCGCTGCTGCTCGCGCTCTGGGCCGCCGCCTCGGCGACGGGCGCGCTCGACGCGCGCGTGCTCTCCGCGCCGTGGACCGTGGTGACCACGGCCCACGAGCTGATCGCCGACGGGCGGCTCCTGTCCAACCTGCTCACGTCGGCGCAGCGGGCCTTCCTGGGGCTCGCGCTCGGGGCCGGTCTGGGCACGGTGCTGGCGCTCCTCGCCGGGCTGACGCGCGTCGGGGAGGCGCTGCTCGACGGGCCGGTGCAGATCAAGCGCGCGATTCCGACGCTGGCGCTCATCCCGCTGCTGATCCTCTGGTTCGGCATCGGCGAGCAGATGAAGGTGCTCACCATCGCCCTCGGCGTCGTCATCCCGGTCTACGTCCACACCCACGCGGCGCTGCGCACCATCGACGCGCGCTACGTGGAGCTGGCCGAGACGGTCCGCCTGACGAGGTGGCAGTTCATCCGGAAGGTGGCGTTGCCGGGGGCGCTTCCGGGCTTCCTGATGGGCCTGCGGCTGGCGGTGACCGGCGCGTGGCTGGCGCTCGTTGTGGTCGAGCAGATCAACGCCACGAGCGGCATCGGCTACATGATGTCGCTGGCGCGCTCGTACGGGCAGACGGAGATCATCCTCCTCGGCCTCGTCGTGTACGGGCTGTTCGGCCTGGCCTCCGACTCGGCCGTGCGGCTCATCGAGCGAAAGGCCCTGTCATGGCGCCGCATCCTGGCCGGCTGACGGCGGCCCCGCCCGCGGTGCGGATCCGCGGCCTGGTCCGCCGCTTCGGCGCCCGCGTGGTGCTCGACGGGATCGACCTCACGATCGAGCGGGGCGAGTTCGTCGCGCTGCTCGGCCGCAGCGGATCGGGCAAGAGCACCCTGCTGCGGGCGATCGCCGAGCTGGACGACGAGGTGACCGGCTCGGGCGAGCTGCACGTGCCGGACAACCGGGCGGTCGTGTTCCAGGACACGCGGCTCTTGCCGTGGGCGCGGGTGCTCGACAACGTGATCCTCGGGCTCGACGTGCCGCAGGCCCGGGAGCGCGGCCTGGACGCGCTCGCGGAGGTGGGGCTCGCCGGGCGGGAGCGCGCGTGGCCCGTCGAGCTGTCCGGCGGCGAGCAGCAGCGGGTGGCGCTGGCGCGGTCGCTGGTGCGCGATCCGGAGCTCGTGCTGGCCGACGAGCCGTTCGGCGCGCTCGACGCGCTGACCCGCGCGCGCATGCACGACCTCCTGCGCGAGCTGTGCGCGCGGCACCGGCCGGCCGTGCTGCTGGTGACCCACGACGTCGACGAGGCGATCGCGCTCGCCGATCGGGTGCTGGTGCTCGAGGGCGGCCGCATCACCGAGGAGCGGCGGATCGATCTGCCGGCGCCGCGGCCGCTGCGCGATCCGCGGTTCCTCGCCCACCGCGAGTCGCTGCTTTCGGCGCTGGGGGTCGCGCCGGGCGCGGCCGCTGCCGGAGATCCTGACGCGAACCCTGAACTGGAACGGAGTGCCCCGTGACCCAACGACCCGGACAGCTGCATCTCAACGCGTTTCTCATGAGCGTCGGCCACCACGAGGCCTCGTGGCGCTTGCCGGAGAGCGATCCGTTCGCGAACACGAGCGTCGCGCACTTCAAGAAACTGGCCCGCATCGCGGAGCGGGGGAAGCTCGACTCGGTGTTCCTCGCCGACAGCCCGGTGCTGTGGAACAACGTCGGCCGCAGGCCGGCCGGGACGCTCGAGCCGACGGTGCTCCTCGCGGCGCTCGCCGGGGTGACCGAGCACATCGGGCTGATCGCGACCGCCTCGACGACGTACAACGAGCCGTTCAACCTGGCCCGGAGGTTCGCCTCGCTGGACCACCTCAGCGGGGGGCGGGCGGGCTGGAACATCGTCACGACGGCGGGCGTGGACGCGGCGCGCAACTTCAACCTGGACGAGCTGCCGGCGCACAGCGACCGGTACGCGCGGGCGGCGGAGTTCATCGATGTGTCGCTGAAGCTGTGGGACAGCTGGGGCGACGACGCGCCGCTCGGCGACAAGGAGAACGGCGTCTGGGGCGATGACCGCAAGATTTACCCGCCGCGGCACGTGGGGCGGTACTTCAAGGTCGAGGGGGCGCTCAACGTGCCTCGCTCGCCGCAGGGGTATCCGCTGCTCGTGCAGGCCGGCTCGTCGGACGACGGCAAGGAGCTGGCGGCGCGGTACGCGGAGGCGGTGTTCACGGCGCAGCAGACGCTGGAGGACGCGCAGCGGTTCTATGTCGATCTGAAGGGGCGCGCGCGCGCGCTGGGGCGCGATCCGGGGTCGATCAAGATCTTGCCGGGGATCGTGCCGGTCATCGGCGCCACGGAGGCCGAGGCGCACGCGCTCGACGCCGAGCTCGATCGGCTCATCAAGCCGGAGTATGCCAAGCGCCAGCTCGCGCAGACGCTGCGGGTGAAGCCGGAGGAGCTCGACCTCGACGCGGAGCTGCCGCGGGATCTTCCGAGCGAGGATCAGATCGAGGGGGCGAAGAGCCGGTACACGCTGATCGTGAGCCTGGCGCGGCGGGAGCGGCTGACGGTGCGCCAGCTGATCGGGCGGCTGGGCGGCGGCCGCGGCCACCGGACGTTCGCCGGCGCGCCCGAGCAGGTGGCGGACGCGATCCAGCACTGGTGGGAGCAGGGGGCAGCCGATGGCTTCAACGTGATGCCGCCGGTGCTGCCGTCGGGGCTCGAGGCGTTCGTCGAGCACGTGGTCCCGATCCTGCAGAGACGCGGGCTGTTCCGGACGGAATATGCGGGGAAGACGTTGCGGGACAACTATGGGCTGCCGAGGCCGGCGAACCTCAACCCGGCAAACCTCAACCTCGGTCGGGATTTGGTCGCGGCGGCAGAGTGATGTGAATTACAATAAACCTCAACCTCGGTCGGGGAATGGACCAGGGAAACCTCAACCCCGGTCGGGATCTGGTCGCGGCAACAAAGTGAGATAAGTCACATTGGACCGCAACCCCGGTCGGGGAATGAACCGCGGCCGCTGAAGCCAACCCCGGTCAGGCAAACCTCAACCCCGGTCGGGATCTGGTCGCGGCAGCAAAGTGAGATAAGTCACATTGGACCGCAACCCCGGTCGGGGGATGAACCGCGGCCGCTGAAGCCAACCCCGGTCGGGGATCGACCAGCAACTCCGGTCGGCGCTGAGCCCAACCCCGGTCGGGGATCGACCCGCAACCCCGCTCGGGCTGCCGGCAAACCCAACCCCGGTCGGGTCGAACCGCCAACCCAACCCCGTTGCTCGCCCTTTCCGTTTCGTGGTGTGCTGAGGCGCATGGTCGCCTCGAAGCTCGTCGCGGTCCTCTCCACATGCACCCTCGCCCTGGCCGCCGCCGCGACGGGAGGCTGCACCGCCTCGGACGGTGATGCGGAGCCAAAGGCAGACTGCTCGCTGCAGGGACAGAACCAGTTCCTGTTCGAGCTGATGAAGGACGCCTATCTCTGGTACGACGGCGTACCCGACCTGGACTATCGGGCGTACCCCTCGCCCGAGGCGCTGCTCGTGGATCTCGTCACCGAGCCGCGAGACCGCTGGAGCTACATCTCGACCAAGAGCGTCGACGACGCCTTCTTCCGGGAAGGGCAGACCCTCGGGTTCGGCATGCGGTGGAGCTTCGACCAGGAGGACAGCCTCCGGCTCGCGCTGGTCCAGCCGGGCTCGCCTGCCGGAGCGGCCGACCTCCGGCGGGGCGACGCGGTTGTGGCGATCAACGGGATCGACGTCGAGCAGGTCGTGAGCGACGACCTCTGGGAGGAGCTCGCGGGCCCCGACGAGGAAGGGCACGAGATGTCGCTGACGATCGAGCGCGCGGACGCCGAGGCCTTCACGGTCGCGCTCCGGAAGGCGTGGTATGGGATCACCACGGTCGTGAGCCCGCGTGTCCTGCAAACAGGGTCCGCGACCGTCGGATATCTCATGCTCACCACCTTCATCGAGCCTTCGGTGAGCGAACTCGACAGCGCCTTCGCGCTGTTCAGGGAGAGCCAGGTCGACGAGCTGGTGCTCGACCTGCGCTACAACGGCGGTGGGCGCCTCTCCGTCGAGAGGCACCTCGCGAGCCTGATCCACCGGCCGGCGGAGGCCGGCGCGCTGCTCGACATCACCGCGCACAACGACAGGCACGTCGACTGGGACAAGCGGGAGACGTTCGACGACCTCGACCAGCCGCCGCTCCCCCTGTCCCGGCTGGTCGTCATCACGTCCGGCGGGACGGCCTCCGCGAGCGAGTCGCTGATCAACAGCCTGCGCGCCTACATGGACGTGAAGATCGTCGGCTCGACCACGCACGGCAAACCCGTCGGCATGTACGGATGGGACAACTGCGACATGGTCGTGCACCCGATCGCGTTCCGGGTGCTCAACGCGAAGGAAGAGGGCGATTTCTACGATGGTCTCCCCCCCGACTGCGCCGCCGACGACACGCTCGGAGCAGAGCTCGGCGACGCGGGCGAGACGTGCCTCGCCGAGGCCCTGCACCTGCTGGAGCACGGCGAGTGCTCGACCGCGGCGCAGCCGGACGGGGCGGGCGAGCGCCGCGCCTCGCCGCCGCGGGAGATCCCGTGGCGCGGCCTTCGCCGCGAGGTCGGCGCGCTCTGAGGCGCCGCCGCGCCGGCCAAGCGCGGCGCGGCGCGGTGCGGTCGAGCGCGCGCCGGCGGCGTCCCGGCGCGAAACACCGCCGCTCCCGGCTTGACACCCTGAGCGGCTTGACGGAGATTCCTCCGCCATAGCGGAGACTGGGCCGCGGCCAGGAGGGAATGTCATGAGCCTGCAACTCGGAAGCATCGCGCCTGATTTCGAGCAAGAGTCCACGCACGGGACCATCCGATTCCACGAGTGGGCCGGGAGCTCGTGGGTGATCCTGTTCTCGCATCCGAAGGATTTCACCCCGGTTTGCACGACCGAGCTCGGCGCGGTCGCCAACCTCAAGGCGGAGTTCGACAAGCGCGGCGTGAAGCCCATCGCGCTCAGCGTCGACGACGTCGACTCGCACAAGCGCTGGTCCGTGGATATCGAGGAGACGCAGCGCACGAAGCTGAACTACCCGATCCTCGCCGACGTGGACCGGAAGGTGTCGGGCCTTTACGGGATGATCCACCCGCAGGCGAGCGACACGCTCACGGTGCGCTCGGTGTTCGTCATCGATCCGAACAAGAAGATCCGCGCGACGTTCACGTACCCGGCGAGCACGGGGCGCAACTTCGACGAGATCCTGCGCCTCATCGACTCGCTCCAGCTCACGGACAGCCACTCCGTGGCGACGCCCGCGAACTGGAAGGACGGCGATGATGTGGTGATCGTCCCCTCGCTCCAGGACCCCGCCGTCCTCGCGCAGAAGTTCCCCAAGGGGTACAACGCCGTCCGCCCGTACCTGCGCCTCACCCCTCAGCCCAACCGCTGATGCGGCGTGGCGCCGCCCGCGCGCGCGAGGCGTCGACGCGACGCCTCGCCGCGCTCGCCCTCGTGTTGCCGGCGGCGTGCTCGCGCGCTCCCGCGCCCGAGGCGCTCGGGGCGAGCGGCGGCGGGCCGAAGCCGGCGGCGCGGGCCGCCGGCGCCGGCTGGAAGCTCGTCCACCACGAGACCTTCGATGCGCCGTTCCAGGAGCCCTCCGCGTGGACCGAGGATCGGTATGGCGAGGAGAGCCCCTATCACGTCGATGTCTTCGACGAAGATGGCGAGTTCTTCTCCGCGCGGGGCGGCGAGGTGTTCCGGGAAGGGCTGCGGAGGTTCCGATCGTTCCGGAAGTCCTTCACGTATGGCGAGGGCGGCTGGCTCACGGTCGAGCTGTATGGCCGCGACAGCGACCGCGACGGCGTCCCCGAGACAGGCGGCCGCTTCGAGGCGGCGGGTGGCAAGGCGAGGCTCGTCTCCACCCGCCATTACGACGGCGCGATCCTCCGCTCGACCGCGCCGCTGCCCGCGCGGTACCGCGTGGAGGTGACGGTCTCGAACATCGACTTCGGCGGCCTGCGCGAGGGCAGCTGGACGCACGGGGGCAAGACCAACGGCTACGACGGGGACGAGCTGGCCGACCCGTGGCGGTTCAGCGATCGCAGCGCCGCGCCGCGGTCGGCGACGTTCGATAACGGTATTTACTTTCTCTGCATCACCGATTATCCGCGGCCGGCCCCTCACAACAACGTCTTCATCCATCACCACCGGAAGGTCGTGATGGATACGGGCAGCAACTTCGGCGAGGACGGCCCCTGGTCGCAGGTCTGGAACCCCTCGACCGGCCGGGCCGAGCAGGACGGATCACGTTATGTGAGCATGATCTGGCTCCGCGGCGATGCGTTCGGGAGCCCGTGGACCGGAAATGGGTTCACGTCGTACACCGCCGGCGGGTGGAAGGACGGCCCCATCTTCGTGGACAAGTACCTCGACAGGGAGGCTTACGTGGTCACCGTCGAGCGCGACGGCCGGGGTTATGCGATGTCCGCGGAGGGCAGGTTCCACCACGGCGGCAGCACGACGTACGCCGCGCGGAGGGGTTTCCGCGAGCCGCCGGTCACGTGGCACTACAACCAGCGCCCCGACGAGATCGAGGCGGAACACCCCAAGGAGACCGTCGATTTCGGCAAGACCTTCGAGACCTGGCCGGCGGGGTCGGCCTACCCGGATCACTTCTTCTTCGGTGATCCGCACATCAACTATTACGAGGGCACCGCCGAGTTCGACGAAGTGAAGCTCTACCTGCCGGACGACGGGTAGCGCCCGCTCCGGCGGGCGGCGCTGGCCGGGCGCGGCTCCTGCGGCGGCGGTCTCACCCAGACGAGTCGACCCGGAGCCTCCGGTCGAGCGCGTTCACTTGGGCGTGCACCCCGACGAGAGCTTCAGGAGCGGGCCCGGTGTGCAGGAGTCCAGGCCGAGCCGGAGGTCGGCCACCAGGTGATCGAGCGCCAGGAGGGGCGCCGGCGCCCCGGCGTACTCGTAGAGGTGCGACGTCTCGAGACCATCGCGGCGCAGGCGCACCGACGTTGCGCCGCCGTCGGCGCAGTCAGGGCAGCCGTAGCGGCGGTCGAGGGCGACGCCCGAGAGCGCGTCCTCGATCTCATCGAGCTTTCGCGTGCCTTCGTCCGTCAGCGTCGCCAGGTTCGAGCGGGGACAGCTCTTGGCGTGCGTGCAGGCCGTGAGCGAGAGCTCTGCGCCATCGCGGGACACCGTCGTGATGCACTCGCCGGCGCAGAGACCGAAGGAGTATCTCGTGGAGAGCCAGATCCCCTCGGCCGCGGACGAAGCGCCGAGCGACTGTTGCTCAGGCGCTGCCTCCCCCTCGGAGCCGAGAGCGCAGCCGGCGGAGAACGGGAAGCTAGCGACCAGCGCAAGGACCTTGAAGAGCGTGTTCGGTTTCATGCCAGCGCCAGATGGCAACCGCTGTGCCACGAGCCAGGACACCGCGTGTGGCTCCGGTGCAGGCAGCGTGCTGCGGACGGGCAGAACAAGACTGCACGCCCGCCCGGTTGCGCGAGGCAGGCGAGCTCGCCGGAACGCGGCGTGCGGCCTGGCTCAGCCTGCGCAGCGGCATGAAGGTCAGATCTCGCACTTTTCGCGAGCGAAGCGGTGCTGATCCCACGGCAGCTCGATGCGCTCGCCAGCAGGCGTCTCCACGGTGACCGGCGCTGCGCCGAGCGCGGCGACGACGTGCATCTCTTCCTCACCCGTGTTCGCGATCTGGTGCGGGACGCCCGCCGGCACGATGAGCGTCGAGCCCGGGCCGAACGTGAGGGCCACTCCATCGATCTCGCATGTCCCGGAGCCGCGGAGGACGACGATCACCTCCTCACATGCGTGCCGGTGACGCGGCGTTTGCGCGCCCGGCGCAATGGTCTGCATCCACACCTCGAGCGTCCGGAGGCCGTCGCGAGGGCCGGCGAGGGTCTGGTGGGCGAGCCCGGGCAGGCTGAGCTTCTCGATCGAGGCGATGTTCAGGACAGTCATGGCTTGATCCTCCACGGCAGCATCGGGCGCGGGTCCGCCCATCGCGACAGGCCGTCGCGACAGGCCGCCCTGCTCGCTGGATACGGCAGCTCTCCGTCGCCGTTTCGCTGGTCGAGCCGAAATGTCGATGCGGCTCCGGGGGCCAGGCGCGGGCGATGGCCGCCCCGACGTCGCCGCGCCGCGCGCCGGCGTCAGCTCAGCCGGCCGCGGCCGCGACGATGTCGCGCACGAGCGCGGCCAGCTCGTCCGGCTGCGACAGGAACGGAGAGTGGCCCGCGTCGAGTCGCCGCACGTCCCTCGCGCGCCGCGACATCGCCTCCTGCGCGAACACCGGGATGGCGTTGTCGCGCTCGCAGATCACGTAGGTGGAGGGCAGCTCCTGCCAGGCCGCGGCCCCCAGCGGCTCCGTGAAGGACGCCTTGGACTGAGGCCGCAGCGCCGCTGCCGCGGCGGCTGCGACCTCGTCGCTGCAGTCGTTGTAGAAGATGTCGCGCGCGCGGTCGGGCATCATCGTCCGGCCATCCGTGGAGGTGATCCACCACGGCGGCTCCTGGCCTCCGATCGCCGAGAGCAGGGATTCCCCCGGGCCGAGCATGAACGCGCACAGGTAAACGAGGTGCGCGACGTTGCCCGCGCGGGCCGCCACCTCCGTGACCGGCAATCCCCCGTAGGAGTGCGCGACCACGACGGCCTCGCCGGGCGCCTCGGCCAGCGCCGCCCGCACCGCCTCCGCGTCCGCCGCGAGGCCGCTTGCGGCGGGCCCGGCGCTCCGCAGCTCTGGCACCCGGACGTCGAGCCCGCTGCCGAGCAGCCGACACGCGACCTGGGACCAGCAGGACGGGCTGTGCCAGGCGCCGTGGACGAGTACGACCGATGAGATCTTGCGCATGTGCTCCTCTCCTCCGCAGCTCACGGCGGGACCGAAGACGCTATCCGACCCCCTCGAGCGACACCAGCGCGCGTCGCCCGCAGCGCTGAGCCTGCTCCCCCCGCGCCTCCGCCGGCCGCCGCGCGCCGACGCCCGCCATCCCGCGGGGAGCCCGCCGCGCCGCGACGCGCCGCGCCCTCGACCGGGGCGCGGGATGGAGCTATACCAATAGTCGGAACGTCATTCCGAATAGTGGAACTGGCATGGAGCGATCCGGGACGGTCGACAAGGCGGTGCGCGCCCTCGAGGCGCTGGGCGAGGGCGGCGGCAGCGCTTCGCTCTCGGAGCTCGCGGAGCGGCTCCGCATGCCGAAGGCGACGCTGCACCGGCTGCTCGCGTCGCTCGCCGCGCACGCGCTGGTGGAGCAGGACGGGGAGGGGCGCTACCGGCTCGGCGTCGGCCTGATCCGGCTCGGGCTCGGGGCGCAGGGGCTCGACGCGGTCGCGCGCGTCGCGAGGCCCGAGCTGGAGCGGGCGGCGCGCGCCTTCGGCGAGACGTTCTTCCTCGTCGCCGCGCGCGCTGGCAGGCTCGTCGTGCTCGACAAGGCGGAGGGCACGGGCCTCCTGCGCGCGGCGCCCACCGTCGGGGCCGAGGTGCCGGTCGACGTCACCGCGAGCGGCCGGCTCTACCTCGCGCACGCGCCGGAGCTCGTGGGCGCCTCGGGCGCGGACCCGGCCATGCTCCGCGCCGCGCGGCGCGCCGCGAAGCGCGGCTACGACGTCAACGAGGGCGCGTGGATCGACGGGCTCACCGTCATCGCGGCCCCGGTGCTCGCGCGCGGCGGCCTGCACGGCTGCGTCGCCTGCGCCGCGGCCGCCCAGAGCCTGCGCGGCGATCGTCGTGACGCCGCGGTGAATCACACGCGCGACGCCGCCGAGCGGGTCGCGCGCGCCCTCCAGGGCGAGGGCAGGAGGTGAACGGCATGAAGACATGGATCGATGGGCGGATCGTCGACGCTGCGGACGCGACCGTGAACGTGACCGATCACGGGTTGCTCTACGGCGACGGCGTGTTCGAGGGCATGCGCGTCGCGGCGGGGCGCGTCTTCCGGATCGAGCGCCACCTCGCGCGGCTCGAGATCGGCGCGAGGGCGCTCGGCATCGCGCTCCCGCGCTCGCTCGACGGGCTCCGCGCCATCGTCGAGGAGACGGCGCGCGCGCACGGCCAGCCCGAGGCCTACGTGCGCCTCGTGGTGACGCGCGGCGTGGGCCCGCTCGGCGTCGACCCGACGACCTGCGAGCGGCCGGGGCTGTTCTGCATCGTGGGGGCCATCCGCCTCTTCGACGACGAGCAGCGGCGGCGCGGCCTCGAGCTCATCACGTCGAGCCACAGGAGGCCCAACGCGGACGCGCTCGACATGCGGATCAAGAGCCTGAACTACCTCGGCTCCGCGCTCGCGAAGCTCGAGGCGAGGCAGCGCGGCGCCGACGACGCGCTGCTCCTGAACGCGCGGGGCCACGTGGCCGAGGCCTCCGTGGCCAACGTGTTCGCGCTCCGCGGCGACGTGCTCGCGACGCCGCCGGCCACCGACGGGTGCCTCGAGGGCATCAACCGCGCGGCCGTCATGGAGCTCGCGCGCGGCATCGGGCTCACCGTCGTGGAGCGCTCGATCGGGCGGCTCGACCTCTTCGCCGCCGACGAGGCGTTCCTGACGGGCACCGGCGCCGGCGTGATCGCCGTCAGGAGCCTCGACGGGCGCACGATCGGCCGCGGCGAGCGCGGCCCCGTCACGGCCCGCCTGACCTCGCTCCACCGGCAGCTCGCCGAGACCGAGGGCGCCCCGTTCATCGCCGCGCCCGTCGGCCCGGGTTGAACAGAAGCTCGGACTGACCGGTTCACTTTCGCGTTACTCGGCACGTCGGCTCGCCCCTGCTCCCGCGAGACCTGGCCGCCGCGCGGGAGAGCGCGTCAGCTGTCGCGGGCGATCTCCGCGAAGACGCCGCGCAGCCAGGTGTGCGCCGGGTCCTTCGCGTGCCGCTCGTGCCACACCTGATCCACCGAGAACCCGCCGAGCTCCACGGGCGGCTTCATGACGTGCAGCTCCTCCATCTCCGCGAACACGCGCGCGATGCGCGCCGGCACGGTCAGCACGAGATCGGTCTGGGCCACGATGTGGGCCGCCACGAGAAAATGCGGGATCTGCAGCGCCACGCGGCGAGAGAGCCCCCGTTCGGCGAGGACCTCGTCCACCCGGCCTCCGCCCTCGCCGCGCGGGCTGATGAGCGCGTGCGGCAAGCTCGTGTACGTCTTGAGCGTGAGCTTGCCCCGGACCGCGGGGTGGCTCCTCCGCACGACGCACATGTAGCGCTCCTCGATGAGCCTTTGCCGGTAAAACCCCGCGGGCAAGGTGGGGAGCAGGCCGATCGCGAGATCGACCTTGCCGGTCTCCATGGCGCTCCACATCTCGCTGTCGTAGGGGCGCGCGACGAGGTCGATGAAGGGCGCCTCGGAGACGAGCTTCTGCACGAGCCGCGGCAGCAGGATGAGCTCCACGTAATCGACCGTGGCGACGGTGAACGAGCGGCGCGCCGTCGCGGGCTCGAAGCGAGGGCTGCGCGCGACCGTCGCCTCGATCTTGGCGAGGGCCTCGCGGATGGGGCCGATGAGCTCCTGCGCGCGCGGCGTCGGGATCATCCCCCGCGGCGTGCGCACCAGGACGGGATCGTCGATCAACACGCGGAGGCGCCCGAGGGCGTGGCTCATCGCCGACTGGCTCAGCCCGACGCGCGCCGCCGCGCGCGTGACGCTCCCCTCCGCCAGCAGGGCGTCGAGGACGACGAGCAGGTTCAGGTCGATGGAAGCAAGATGCACGGGATGCATGGGGCCCATGCTACTAATGAGTTGGAAGCGCGCCATCGGCCGACCTAAACGTTGGCCATTGAACCGGCACGGTCACTGACCTCACCGAAAGAGGTGAGGGGATGCCGCCGGTCTTCGCACCCATGTCCCGCTTCGATCTCCCGAGCACGCCCGCGGAGCCGGGCTCACGGCTCCTCCTCGCGCCCGCTTCGCCCGCCGTCATGGCGATACGCGGCGATGCCGCAGGCCGATCAGCCGGGGAATGTCGTCTCGTGATCCTGCTTGTAAAGGTTCGTTAAGAAGTCAGATTTGTGCTGCGAACGTTTGTGAACGTTGCCATGTCTGGTCCGGTCAGCTAAGTAGTCGCCGCCTGAGATCGCCTGTGGCGCGATCCCCGTAGGGGGTCGTATCGAGGCGGAGCGGCCCGAGCGCGCTCGTCGCATGGAGCGCGCGAGGACCGGACCTCGGGCCTCCGGCGTGCCTCCAAAGCCACGCGGATGGCCTGGATCGGCCATCTCGCCCCGGCTCTCGCCCGCAGCGCCGGCGCCGCGTCGGCCGTCTGCGTAGCGCCAGGTCGGTTTCACCTGTGTTTCCCCGGCGCTGCCGCCGAACGTCGCGCCGCATCCATGAACGCCGTGGTTCGAAATCGGTGTCGAACAACCGTAACAAGAAGAGAGAGCGTCATGCCAAGTCCGAGATTGAGTTCCCTGATCCTCGCTCCCATCGTCTCTGTTTCTCTCCTCGCCTCGTGCGCCCCCGCCGCGCCGGAGGGCGAGGGCGAGGTAGAAACCCTCGGCGTCGCGTCGAGCGCGCTCACGGCTCAGCAGCGGCTCGCGGCGTGCGACCAGGATCCTCGCGTGGTCGCCGGGCTCGTCACGAGGGAGATCTGCGCGGGCGCCGACATCTTCTTTCGCGAGACCTTCGAGGGCAACGGTCGCTCCTGCGGGACGTGCCATCCTGTCGGAAACAACTTCACGATTGACATCCCCTTCATCGACGCTCTGCTCGACGATAACCCCCTCGACCCGCTGTTCGTCTTCGAGCAGGACCCGGGGCTGACCGAGCTCGAGACGCCCGAGCTGAAGACGCTCGGCCTGATCCGCGAGAACATCGACGGCTTCGACGATCTCGACAACAAGTTCTCGATGCGCGCGGTCCCCCACACGCTCTCGCTGGCGACGAGCATCACGCCCGACCCGGTGGACGGGATAACGAGCCCGCCGGTCCATCGCACGGGCTGGTCGGGCGACGGCGCCCCGGGCACCGGCTCGCTGCGCGAGTTCCTCACCGGGGCGATCACGCAGCACTACCCGACGGATCTCGGCCGCGAGCCGGGGGTGGCCTTCCGGCTCCCGACGGAGCAGGAGCTCGATCTGACGCTCGCCTACCAGATGAGCCTGGGCCGGACGAACGAGCTCGACATCACGCAGGTGAACCTCGCCGATCCCGAGGCGAACGAGGGGAGGCAGGCGTTCCTCGACCCGGCGCGGGGCCGCTGCAACGTGTGCCACGCGAACGCGGGCGCGAACCACCTGGACACGGGGCGCAACCGCAACCTCGACACGGGCACCCGGAAGGCCCCCGCGACCGGCACCATCGGCGCGTTCGACGGCGGCTTCGGCGGCTCCGGGCTGGCCTCGCCCAACATCGATGTCCTGGACATCGGCTTTCTCAACGGGTTCGGCGACGGCACGTTCAGCACCCCGCCCCTCATCGAGGCCGTGGACACGCCGCCGTTCTTCCATACCAACGCCTTCGGGAACCAGATCGAGGGCGCTGTGGCGTTCTATCTGTCGAACTTCTTCAGGGATTCGCCGGCCGGCCTGGAGCTCGAGGCGCGGTTCGGGAGCCCCGTCCAGTTCCCCGACTCCGACATCAACAAGATCGGCCGCTTCCTTCGTGTCCTGAACGCCGCCTTCAACCTCGACATCGCAAGACAGCGCCTGAACGCCGCCCAGGTGCTCGTCCAGCAGTTCCACGACACGCGCGCCGACGTCCAGCGGCGCCTGATGGAGCTGGCCGAGGCCGAGATCGACGACGCGCTGGAGGTCCTCGACGCCGGCGGCACGCCGCTGCACCCCGTCTCCACGGATCGCCTCCAGCTGGCGAAGACCGAGATCGCGGCGGGCCTCTCGGCGGCGACCTACACGCAGCGCCAGGGCCGGATCTCGAACGCGATCTCGCGCGTCCAGAACGCGCGCGATCAGTTCGGATCGAACATCAACTTCCAGCTCGGCAAGGGCAACCTGATGTACTAGCGGAGCGCCAGGAGCCCTGTCAGGGCGCTGGTCCAGCGGTCCAGGCGACACGCGGGCCGCGCCCCGGGGTTCGTGTCCCCGCCGCTGGCGAACGCCGCACAAATCGGTAGCTTACGGGCCCCGGCATGGCCGGAATGCCAGGTGCCCTGCGCTGATGTTGTCCGGTTCACGTCCTGATGTCGGTTCCCTCGCTTCGCCTGAAACAGGGCGCTCCCGCGAGGGGGGCTCGCTCCTGCTGCGGCTCCTCGGGCTGAGCTGGGCGTACCGGGGGCGCGTCCTCCGTGTCCTCGGCTACCAGATCGTCCTGCTCTCGCTGGGGCTCGCTGGGCTCGGCCTGACCGGGCTCGCCATCGACATCCTCCGCCATCGGCTCGATCCGTCGATCCACCTCCCCGAGCTGCCGGCCGGCCTCGGCACGCTGGTCGACGCCGAGCGTGAGCCCATGCGCGCGGTCCTCTCGATCGGCGCCGCCATCCTCGCGATGGCGGCCGCGCGCGCGGTGATCAACTACGGTTACGCGCTCTCGGTGGGCTACCTCGTCCACATGGAGATCGTCCCGGATCTCCGGGCGCGGGTGTACGACAAGCTCCAGCGGCTGAGCTTCCGGTTCTTCGACGCCAACAAGAGCGGCTCGCTCATCAACCGCGTCACAGGCGACGTGCAGCTCGTGCGCTCCTTCGTGGACGGGGTGCTGCTCCCGAGCGTCATCATGGTCCTGTCGCTCGGCGTGTACGTCGCGTACATGCTCCGCGCGCACGTCCTGCTGACGCTCGCGTGCCTCGCCCCGACGCCGCTCCTCTGGATCGCGAGCACGCTCTTCGCCCGGTGGGCGCAGCCCGCCTACCTGCGCAACCGGGAGCTCGTGGACCGCATGGTCCTGAGCTTCACGGAGGGGCTGCAGGGCATCCAGGTCATCAAGGGGCTCGGGCGAGAGCGCGAGGTCCATCGCCGCTTCGACGAGCGCAGCCGCGCGGTGCGCGAGCAGCAGCAGGAGACGTTCCGGACCGTCAGCGTGCTCAGCCCGACCATCGATCTGCTCGGGCAGATCAACCTCGTGATCCTGCTCGGCATGGGCGGGCTGCTCGTCACGCGCGACCGGCTGACGCTCGGGCAGCTCGTCGTGTTCGCCGGCATCCTGCAGCAATTCTCGGGGCAGATCGCGAGCATGGCGACGATCGTCAACACCGCGCAGCAGAGCTTCATCGGGGCGAAGCGCGTCTTCGAGGTGCTCGACACCCCCGTCGAGATCACGAGCCCCGAGGCGCCGGCGCGCCCCGCGCGGGTGGAGGGGCGCCTCGTGTTCGAGCGCGTCACGTTCGGGTACGATCCCGAGAGGCCCGTCCTCCACGACGTCCACCTCGACGTCGCGCCCGGGCAGTTCGTCGCCGTGATCGGCCCGACCGGCGCGGGCAAGAGCACGCTGCTCAGCCTGATCCCGCGCTTCTACGATCCGACGTCGGGGCGCGTCCTCCTCGACGGGATCGACCTCCGGCGCCACGATCTCGACCAGATCCGCCGGCGCATGGGGGTCGTCTTTCAGGACAACTTCCTCTTCAGCAACACGGTGGCGGCGAACATCGCGTTCGGCGCCCCGAGCGCGACGCGCGAGCAGATCGAGCGCGCCGCGGTCATCGCCTGCGCCCACGAGTTCATCCGGGAGCTGCCCGAGGGCTACGACACCGAGCTCGGCGAGGCGGCGGCCAACCTCTCGGGCGGCCAGCGGCAGCGGCTCGCCATCGCGCGCGCGGTGCTGCTCGACCCGCCGCTGCTCCTGCTCGACGACCCGACCGCGGCGGTGGACGCGAGCACCGAGCGCGAGATCCTCGACGCGATCCTCAGCGCGACGCGGGGGCGGACGACGATCATGGCGACGCACAGGGCGCACCTGCTCCGCCGCGCGCACCAGGTGATCGTGCTCGACCGGGGCCGCGTCGTCGAGCGGGGGACCCACGAGGAGCTGCTCCGGCGGCGCGGCCACTACGCGAGCGCCCTCGCGCTGCACGACGCCCACGCCTTCGGGGCGCGGGCGGACGACACCCCCTCGCGCCGCGCCGCCGCGGGCGCGCGCCCTGCCGAGGACCCGGCGTGAGCCGCGGGGTCGACGCGCCGAGCCGCCCCGCGACGGCGTCGGGGGCGGCCCGCTCCGCGGCCCAGGCGGCGCCGATCGACGCGCGCCTCGGCCTCGCGCGCGTGGCGCTCGAGGACGAGGCGGACCAGCACCACCGCACGCTCGATCTCGGGCTCGCGCGGCGGGTGTTCGCCTTCACCCGCCCGTACGCGCGCAAGCGGAACGCGCTCTTCGCCCTCGTGGTGGTCAGGTCGATCCAGCTCCCGATCCTGACCTGGGCGGTCGGCGCCATCATCAGCGGCCCGGTGGCCCGGCGCGACGCGCGCGCCACGCTGCTCGCCGTCCTCGGCTTCGCGGCGCTCGTGCTCTTCACCGAGATCGTCTTCCACTACCGCGCGCGGCTCGCGCTCGAGCTCGGCGAGGCGGTGGTGTTCGACATGCGCGATCGGCTGGAGAGCCACCTCCTGCGCATGCCGATGCGCTTCTTCGTGAAGACGAAGGTGGGGCGCCTCATCGGCCGCATGACGTCCGACATCGACGCGATCCGGGTGGCGGTGCAGGACGTCGTGTTCGTGAGCACGGTGAACCTCGGCACCATGGCGGTCGCGATGGCGCTGATGGCCCACGCGCACTGGCAGCTCTTCCTCGTGGTGGTCGCGATGGTCCCTGTCTTCTGGGGGCTGATCGTCTATTTCCACAAGCGCCTCGGGGCCGCCCACCAGCGCGCGCAGGAGAGCTTCACCCGCGTGACCGCGACGCTCGCCGAGTCGGTCACGGGGGTGCGCGTGACGCAGGGCTTCGTGCGGCAGGACATCAACGGCGGGCTGTTCCGCGCGCTGATCTTCGACCACTCCCGCTACAACATGGATGCGGCGCGCCACTCGGCGACCTTCCTCCCGCTCCTCGAGTTCAACGGGCAGCTGTTCCTGGCCGTCCTCGTGGTCGTCGGCGGCTATCAGGCGCTCCACGGCGCGATCGAGCTGCGCGTGCTCGTGGAGTTCTTCTTCCTCGCGAACCTCCTGTTCAACCCGATCCCCGTGCTGGGCAACCAGTACAACCAGGCCCTCGCGGCGATGGCGGGCGCCGAACGGCTCTTCCGCGTGCTCGACACGGCGCCCGACTGGCCCGACGAGCGCGGCCTCCCGGCGCTGCCGCCCGCGCGCGGCCGGGTCGTGTTCGAGCGGGTCCACTTCGCCTACGATCCGGGCAAGCCGGTGCTCCACGGCGTCGATCTCGTCGCCGAGCCGGGGCAGATGATCGCGCTGGTCGGGCACACGGGCAGCGGCAAGACGTCGATCCTGAACCTGCTCGCGAAGCTCTACCTGCCGACGGCGGGGTCGATCACCGTCGACGGGCACGATCTCGCGGCGACCTCGTCCGCCTCGCTGCGCGCGCAGCTCGGGCTGGTGCTGCAGAGCAACTTCCTCTTCAGCGGGACGGTGCTCGACAACGTGCGCCTGGGCAACCCCGCCGCGACCGACGCAGAGATCCGCGACGCGGCGCGGGGCCTCGACGTGCTCGACATGCTCGACGCGCTGCCGGACGGCCTCGCCACCGAGGTCGGCGAGCGCGGGACGGCGCTGTCGCTCGGGCAGCGGCAGATCGTGTGCTTCCTGCGCGCCATGGTCGCCGATCCGCGCATCGTGCTGCTCGACGAGGCGACGAGCGCCGTGGACGCCCTCACCGAGGCCCGGCTGCAGGCGGCGCTCGGGAGGCTCTTGCGAGGGCGGACGAGCTTCGTTGTGGCCCACCGGCTGAGCACGATCCGGCACGCCGATCGCGTCGTCGTGCTCGACCACGGGCGGGTCGTCGAGCAGGGGACGCACGCGGAGCTGCTCGCGCGGGGGGGAGCGTTCGCGGCGCTCCACCGGGAGCTCATGAATGATGGGCCGGCCCCCGTGGAGGGAGCGCGCGGCGTCAGAAGGTCAGGCGACCTCTAGGCGGACGGGGACGTTGTTGCGGGTGGCGTTCGAGTAGGGGCAAACCTGGTGCGCCTTCTCGACCAGCTGCTCGGCTTGCGACCGCTCCAGGCCCGGCAGCGCGATCCGCAGGCCGATGTCGAGGCCAAACCCCCCCTCGGAGCGCGGGCCGATGCCGACGGTCGCCGTCACGGTGGCCTCGGCCGGAATGCGGGCCTTCTCCTGCGCGGCCACGAACTTGAGGGCGCCCAGGAAGCAGGCCGCGTAACCCGCCGCGAACAGCTGCTCCGGGTTGTTCCCCTCGCCGCCAGCGCCGCCGAGCTCCTTCGGTGTCGAGAGCTTGACCTTGAGAGCACCGTCGGCAGTGGCAGCGTGGCCATCGCGGCCGCCATTGGCCGTGGCTTGCGTCGTGTACTTCACGTCAACAGGCATTGGAGCGTTCCTTTCGTGGCGATGAGCCCGGTCACGGGCAGCTCGTCCCCGCCGGGCACGGCCCGACCGGGCAGCGCCGTTCGGGTACGCTCCCATAGTGCCCGCGCTCCTCCCGGGCAACCGCGGGAGCAGACGCCACCCGGAAATCACGCCCGGCATCGACCGCGCGGCGTCATCAGCCTGTCATCAGCTTGCATTCAGCTTGCAGTCAGCTTGCAGTGAGCTGGCACCTCACGGGCCAGCCCAGGTGTAGCTCAGCGCGGAGACGTCGGGCGCCCCGACCGGTATCTCCCCGGTGAAGCCGAGCGTGACGAGCTCGAGGCGGTTGCCGAATGGATCGTTGAAATAGAGCGACGCCTGGCCCGGTGGACCGAGCCGCGTCGGGCCGTACGTCGGCACCGAAGCGGCATTCAAGCGCTCCTTCCACGCGAGCAGCTTCCCAGGCGCGACCCAGAGCGCGCAGTGCGGATGATCCGCCTCGCGGGGCGGCTGCCCGATCGGCGACTCGAAGAGGTCGAACCGCGGGCCCCCGGCGAACACGACCGAGAGGTGGACCCCCCGCGCGATCTCGTCCGCAGGGCGCCCCATCCGCTCGAGGAACGGGACGTCGACCCGCATCACCACGCGCGCGCCGAGCAGTCCGACATAGAACCGCTCCGCCACCCGGAGATCCGAGCACGGCACGGTGAGGTGATCGACAGCGCGCAGCTTGCCGCCCCACGGCGGAAGCAGGCGATACGCAAGGTGCGACCAGGCGAAGAATAGACGCATCCCCACGCCGATCACCTTTCGCTGGACCCGGGCGGCGAGCGGCGCGGTGGCGAGCTCCAAGGACATCATGCATTTCCTCCATGCGATGGTAGTCAATCAATCAGTTGATTGACAATACGCGACGGCGGCCGGACGGTCAAGGCGCGCGCCGCGGGCGCTTGCTGGGACCGGAGAAAACCTGTAGCTTTGCGTGGGCTTGGCGAAGATGAGAAGCGCCGTCGCGGGCGGCAAGACCTCGTCCACGGAGCTCGGTGCAGCGCGGCGGCGCGACCTGCTCGAGGCGGCGTATACGCTCATCGCCGAGAAGGGCCTCGAGGGGCTGCGGACGCGCGACATCGCGGCGCGCGCAGGGGTCAATATCTCGACGCTGCACTACTATTTCGGGACGAAGGACGAGCTCCTCGCGGCCATCGTCACGCATGTGACGGACAAATTCGTGGAGGCGCAGCGCCGCCCGGCAGGCCAGGGCGCCGCAGGCCCGGCTCACGCGCGCGCGATCCTGAGAGCGCACCTCGAGAGCGCATGGCGCACCTTCCAGGACAATCCGCACCTCGCGGCCGTGCTGCAAGAGCTCTCCGTGCGCGCGCAGCGCGACCCGGCGGCGCGGACCGCGCTCTGCGCCGTCCACAGGGAGTGGAACCTCGCTGTCGAGCACCTCGTGCGGCTAGGCGTGCGCGGCGGACAGCTGCGCTCCGATCTGGATCCTCGCGCCGCGGCCCGCGTGGTCACGTCCTTCATCATCGGCGCCATGACCCAGCTCGGGATCAACGCCGAAGCGTTCGACTTTCACCTCGTCTCGGACGAGCTCGATCGATGGCTCGCCCCCGCGGAGGGCAAGCGGGCGCGCAGCCGCGGGTGAGCGGCCCGACAGCCGTCGAGCGACGCAGAGGCGCTCCCCGCCACCTCACGTCAGCTGAAGCGCGCGTCGATGCGCGCGCCCGGGCGGCTCACCGCGGGCTTTCGGCGCTGCAGCGGGAGAGCGCGTAACGCAAGGCGCTCTGGAGCACGCCGAAGGTCTTGAACCCGCCATCCGCCGCGCCGAGCTCCGTCATCGTCCGCGCGATCTCGGGCGAGATCCCGGAGACGAGGCAGCTGCTGCCGAGGAGGTTCGCCGCGCGCACCACGGCGAGGAGGTGCGCCACGGTCGCGGCGTCCACCGCGTTCACGCCGGTCAGGTCGAGGACGGCGAAGCGCGCGCTCGTCCGCACGATCTCGGTGAGCAGCCGCTCCATGATGTGATTTGCCCGCCCGGTCTCCACGGTCCCGATGATCGGCAGCACGAGGACCCCCTCCCACGCCTGGATGATGGGCGTGGACATGGCGCGCATCGTCTCCTGCTGTTGCCGCATCAGCGCCTCGGCGCGCTCGCGCTCGGCGTTCTCCGCCGCGAGCAGGCGGTTCTTCTCCTCGAGCTCCTCCGCGTGGATCGCCCGGCGCTGGAGCGTCTCCCTGAGCTCGGCCTCCAGCCGCTTGAAGGGCGTGATGTCCCTGATCGCGATCGCGACACCGTCGCTCAGCGGGATGACCTGATGCTGGAGCCACCGGTCCTCGTGCCCTGGACTCTCGATCTGCTGCTCCTCGAGGAGCCTTTCGCCGGTCCGAAAGACGCGCGCGTACTTGTCCGGCTGGCCGAGGTGGCGCGCGGCGGGCGAGAGCTCGCTGAGCCGCTTGCCGACGATCTCCTCGCGGGGCATCGACATCCCCTCGACGGCCCTCTGGTTGGCGTCTGTGACCACGAAATCCACGAGCGTCCCGGCCTCGTCGAGCGCGCTCCGGAGCACGAAGAAGGCGTCCAGGCTCCCCTCGACCGCCGCCCGGAACCGGGACTCGGCCGCGAGCAGCGACTCCTCCGCGCGCTTGCGATCCGTGACGTCGCGAGCGACGAAATAGACGAGCTCCTCCTCCGGGTGAACCGACGAGTTCCACTCGATCCACCGGTAAGAGCCGTCGCGACACCTGTAGCGGTTCGTGAACGTCACGCTGCCGCTGCCGCCGAACACCTGCGCCGACTCGGCCAGCGTGCGCGCTCGATCGTCGGGGTGCACGAAGTCGATGAACGGCGTCGACAAGAGCTCTTCGCGAGAGAACCCGAGCGTGCGCTCCCACGCCTGGCCAATCCGCCTGAAGCGCCCGTCAAAACCGGCGGTGCCGATCAGATCCACGGACATCTCGAAGAAGCGGCCCACCTCGTCCGTTTGCCACGCTTGTTTCATGGTAAATTCCACCGCTACCAGATCCGGCGTCCATGATCGAGGCTTTGGCGCCACGCGAGGCCTGGCGCTGCGGACGCGCCTGCCAACGGTCGGGGGGTGCGCGCTGGACGACCGCGCTCCTGGTCAGTCGCCCTCAACGCCTGAAGGAGAGAGCTCCCCGATGGAGCGCATTGCCATGCTGGTTTCCCCGGGCTTCACCGCGCTCGAGATGCCGCGTTCGCCCGACCGGGCAGGTCAGCTCGTCCGGAAGGCGCGGTAGAGCTCGTCGCGCCACGCGACGAGGTCGTCGTAGCGATCGCGCAGGTCGGGGTCGGAGAAGCACCGGCGGCTGGCGGAGCCGAGCTTCAGCTGGGCGGGCGGCGCGACGTTCACGAGGACCTGGCTCATCGCGATATCCGCGAACGTGAAGCGGCCGAGGAGCGTCCGCGGCGCGTCTCCGGACGGCGCCGCCCGCGCGAGCGTCTCGCGGATCTCCTCCAGCACGGCGACCTGCGTTTGCCGGTGCGCCTCGCCGTCGGACTTGTCGCCGTCGTACTTGCGGAGGGTGCGGGCGACCCCCAGCGCTCCCAGCCGCGAGGCGAGGGGGCCGAGCGCGCGGCGGATCGGCCTCGGCGCCATCTCGGCGAGCGCCTCGTCGTCGG
Organism: Sorangium sp. So ce128; assembly: GCF_051525245.1. Classification (NCBI taxonomy): domain Bacteria; kingdom Pseudomonadati; phylum Myxococcota; order Polyangiales; family Polyangiaceae; genus Sorangium; species Sorangium sp. So ce128. The sequence goes on from NZ_CP150313.1 coordinate 230,023, forward strand.
CCAGCATGCGCGTCAGCGCGCGGGCGCGCCCGGCCGCGAGGCCGCGCTCCGAAAGATCGATGAGCCGCGCGATGTCGGCCTCGTGCTCGACAGGGAACAGGGTCGGTCCCGCGCCGCGCCCGTCTGCCCAGCGCGCGATGTCGGCCGAGTCCCCGAGCACGCGCCCGTCGTCGGTGGTGAGCGCCGGCACCGAGACACGGCCCGTGAGCCGGCGGAGCTTCACCCGGAGCGCCGGCTCACCGATGAGCGGCTGGTAGTGCCGGAAGGTGTAGGGGACGCGCCGGACGTCGAGCGCCCAGCGAGCCTTCTCCGTCCAGGGCGAGAAAACGAGGCCAAGTAGCTCGGTCATGGCGCCGGCAGGCTACCACACACCGCCGCGCGCCTCCGGCCGATCGCTCGCGGGCCGAGGGCGCGGCCCGTCGGTGGGCCCTCGGGCTCACCGCGAGTGATCTCACGGGCAGGCGTCGTTCTCGTCGTTCTCGTCGTTCTCCACCCAGATCGACTCGGGATCGTCGAACCCCTTGAGCCGGAACGCGCCCGCTCGGCGGAAGTCCGCGCGCGACGGGTCGGGGAGCGCGGCGGCCGCGGAGCGCGAGAGCGTCACGCGGCCGGGGCGCGGCAGGCCGATCCCGGAGCTCGGCTCGTCCGCGCGATCCTCCTCGGTGACCGCCTCGATGCGGAAGAGCCGGTGGACCTCCGTGCCGATGACGTCGTGATCGCTCATGCGCACCCAGCCCCAGTGGACGACGAGGCGCAGCTGCGCGGGGTCGTCGACGGCGCGGCGGAGCACGCGGGCCGCGTCGACAGCGCGGGCCACGGTGGGATAGACCGCGAGGTACCCATCGCCGGTCCCCTTCAGCAGGCGCGGGTTCGTCGCCCCTCGGAGGGAGCCGCGGAGCCGGTGAAGGTGGTCGACAAAGCCGGTGTCGCCGATGCTGCGGATCATGTGGGTCGACCGGACGATGTCGATGAGCAGCATCGCCACCTCCACCCGGTCGGTCGGCTCCGTTTCCTCTCGCCGCTCGTCGGGGAAGAGCTCGAGGAGCGTGAGGTGGAGATCGTCCCAGTGGATTCGCTCGAGGTGCGCGCTGAGGCGGGCGAAGGTGGGGGAGGCGGCGATCGCCCGACGCGCGGCGTCGGGGCCCTCGCCGTCGGCGATCTCCGTCGCGAGGCGGTCGAGGAGGGAGAACACCGCCCCGCCGATCTCCTCGTCGGCGTCCGGGCGCCGGAAGAGCTCGCGCTGGACGTCGACCACGAGGTCCCAGTGGCGGGGCCAGGGCTCCCCGTGGCCGATGATCACGTGGCGAATCGCGTGGAACCGGCCGCCGCCGGGGAGCGGCTCGATCAACGCGCGGAGGGAAGGGTGGAGCAGGTAATACCGCGAGCGCGGCAGCTCGTGGCGCGAGCCGACGACGGCGTCGTGCGGCTGGCGAAAGCGCTGGACCTGGCGCTCGGCCCCCGGATCGGCGCCGAGCACCCCGAGGAGGCCGCACTCGAAGAGCTCGCGGAAAGGGTGGTAGACGTCGTCGGCCTCCCTGCCGTGGGCGTCGTAGAACGCGCGATCGACCTCATGAAACCTGCACCAGACCTCGACCACCTCGTCGTGGGTGAGGACGTCGCAGGGGAGGAGGCCGAGGAAGCGAGCCCGCTTGTCGCGGTGACAGAGCACCTCGAGGAAGACCCGCATCTCGTCGAAGATGTTGGCCACGAGGAGGCCGGCGCTGGTGCGCTGCACGATCTGCGTGAAGGTCCGCTCGTCGAGCGCCTTTCGGTTGCGCGAGATCTCCGAGGCGAGGATCACGAGGTCGCGCGGCCGCCCGAGGGTGTGGCGGTGGAGGAAGTCGAAGGTCGACTCGCCGCGGGCCGAGCGCCCCGCGCTCACCACGTCGAGGTGGATGAACTCGCGGAGCGGCAGCCGCTCGTAATAATACGTGAGCTTCTCGAGCAGCTCGAAGAGCTCGTGCTTGGCGTAGCGGAGCGTCGACGTCGCGCCGTAGAGGTTGGTCTTGATGTCGGACTCGTAGGCGGAGAACGCCTCTTCGCGGATGGTGGCGAAGATCTTGACGTGCCGGTTGGCGTTCATCAGATCCCACGCGGCCTCGAGCATCCCCGCTTGCATGTGGATCCACGCGGCCCGCGGGAGCCGCCGGAGCGCCTGATCGAGCTTGTCGATGAAGATGAAGACGCCGCTGTGGAGCGAGCGGAGCCGCCGCTCGAGCGGGCGCTCCATCGCGTCGACGACCTGGTTGATCTGGCGGACGGTCAGCGAGAGCAGCTCCTTCAGCACCATCGTCGGCTCGACCGGCCGGCCCTCCAGGAGCCCGCGCAGGCTCCGGGGGAGCGGCGCCAGATCCGCGGGATCGCCGGCGTCGGCGGCGGCGGACTGGTAGGAGACGATCGACATGCGGAAGCTGAAGCTCCAGAGCCGCTTGCACTCGTGGAGGCCCGACATGAGGTCGCTGCGGGTCTGATCGACGCTGGGCAGATCGCCCATCAGATCGAGGTACGGCCGCCCCTCCGGGATGAACTGCACGGCGGCGTGGCGGCGCTCGCGGCCGGTCGCCGCCAGGTAGATCTCGCTGAGGACCGAGCGCTTGTACGTGAGGAGGAGGGTCTTGCCGAGCCCCTTGCTCCCCGAGACAAAGTGCTTGTTGGCGCTGTCGAGGAACTCGCGGACCACGGCGTTCTTGAAGGTCAGGTCCTTGAGGGCGCCGATATCGATCTGGTTGGCGTCCGAGGCCCAGCTCTGGTTCGTGGGGGGTTCGGGCGGCGAGGGCCGGGGCAGGGGCAGGGGCGGCTCCGGCGGGCGCCCGGCGAGCGCCCGGAGCGCCTCGATGAGCTCGCGGGCGGAGGTGAACCGGCGGTCGAGGTCGCGGTGGATCGCCCGGGCGAACCAGGCGTCAAAGCCGCTCGGGACGTCTGCCAGGCGCGACGGCGGGGCCGGGACATCGAAGCAGATCTTGTGGACGAGCTCGAAGAGCGACTCGCCGCGGAAGGGCCGTTGCCCGGTCATGCACTCGTAGGCGATCACGCCGATCGACCAGAGGTCCGCGCGGAGGTCGACCCCACGGGCGTCGGCGATCTGCTCCGGGCTCATGTAGCTCACCGTGCCCAGGGTGGCGCCGGCGTCCGTCTGCGGGGATCCATGGGGGTCGAGCCCGAGGTCACCGAGCTTGACGATCCCGAAGTCGAGGACCTTGCAGAGCGGGCCATCGTCGTCCTCGACGAGGAAGACGTTGGCCGGCTTGATGTCGCGATGGATGATCTCCATGCGGTGGGCCTTGGCGATCGCGCTGCAGACATCGCCGAGGATCGCCGTCGTCACTTCATAGGAGAGCGGCCCGCGGGCGAGCCGCTGGGCCAGGTCCTCGCCGCGAAGGAGCTCCATGGCGATGTAGGGCACCTGCGTGGCTGCATCGACGTTGAACTCGAGGAGCTGCACGACGTTCTTGCTCCGCAGCCTCGCCGCTGTCTGCGCCTCGCGGAAGAAGCGGGCGCGCGCCCGCTCCGTGCCGACGATCGCCGGATCCATCAGCTTGAGCGCGACCGGCTCGCCGAGGCGAAGATCGGTTGCCCGGTAGACCCGGCCCATGCCTCCCTTCTTCAGGAGCTCGTCGATCCGAAAGTGCTGGCCGACGACATCCCCCGGGCCAACGCTCCTGGCCCCGGTCGAGTCGCTTCCGCGAGCGGATGGCTTGGTGGCCTGGTACGGACGGCGGGCACTCTCATCCGACATATCGCCCAGCGTACCAGCCTTGGCGCCTCAGGAAAACCTGCGCGCCTGCGCCTACCAGCTCGTCGCAACGCCGCCCCGGAAGTAGGGCTCCTGCTCGGGCGCTCGGGCGCGGGGAAGCGCGCGCCGCGGCGGAGCTCGGGTGGCGCGCGGTGGCGCTGGCGCGGACATGGGGGCGCTCCGGGTCAGGAAGTGTCCAGGCGCGGCACGAACGTCGAGGCGGCCCATCCCATCCAGCGCGCCTCCCGTGCGGGGCGCCTCCGCCCGTGGCAGGCGTCCGGTTTTCCGTCGTTTACGCCGTCCGGGGCCCGGAGATCGGCATACACCGTGCAATCACAGCGCCTCATGCGCTCCGGTGAGCCCTGGCTCTGGTCTTGTGATCTCCGGCGAGCGGGGCGCGATGAGCAGTTCGAGCGCACACCGCGCCGTGGGCTCGCGTCGGGGCCAGCTCGTCGAGCGGTCGTCGCGGGAGCAGGGTAGCCGCGAAGGGGGGATGCGTCCGTGCGAATCCATCATCTCAACTGCATCTCGACCTGTCCGGTCGGCGGCGCGCTGATGGACGGGCGGACCCTGGGGCTCCGCGGGCGGCTGACGTGCCATTGCTTGCTCCTCGAGACGGAGAGCGGCCTGGTCCTCGTGGACACCGGGCTTGGGCTGCTGGACGTCTCGATGGCGAGGAAGCGGCTCAGCCGGTTCTTCCTCTTCCTCGTGCGACCGGAGTTTCGCGCCGAGATGACCGCGCGCCGGCAGATCGAGCGCCTCGGCCTTCGACCCGAGGAGGTCCGCCATATCGTGCTCACCCACCTCGATTTCGACCATGCCGGAGGCCTCGACGACTTTCCTGGAGCGCAGGTCCATCTGCTCGCCGACGAGCGTGACGCCGCGGTCGCGCGGCGGACGCTCCTCGACCGGATGCGCTACCGGCCGGCTCAGTGGTCGACGCAGCCGAGCTGGATTGCCTACCCCTCGGGCGGCGGCGAGCGCTGGTTTGGCTTCGAGGGCGCGCGGCCGGTGGGTGGATTGAAGGACGAGGTGCTCTTCGTCCCGCTCATCGGTCACACGCTGGGCCACGCTGGCGTGGCTATCCGGAGCGACGGCGGCTGGCTGCTCCTCGCCGGCGACGCCTACTTCTATCACCGAGAGATGGACCCGGTTCGGCCGGCGTGCACGCCGGGTCTGCGTCTCTATCAGTTCATGATGGAGAAGGACCGCGGCGCGCGGCTCGAGAACCAGCGGCGGCTGCGCGCGCTGCGCGAGGAGCGCGGCCACGAGGTAAGGCTCGTGTGCTCTCATGACGTCGTGGAGTTCGAGCGCATCGCCGGACGAAGCCATGCTGTGCCGGCCGGTGCGGGGAGGGACGTGTCGGAGCCACCGCTGTGGACCCCCGCTCCGGTCGCGGGCGCGCGCTGACCGCGCACAGCAGGCCATCTCCGCTCGGTAGGCCGCCTCCGAGGGCCGGGCGGCTCGTGGCTACGTTGCATCCCGGCGCGGCGCCGCGCCCACCGGAAGCGTGAAATGGAACGTCGTGTGGCCCCCCTCGGGGCTCTCGACCCAGATCCGGCCGTCGTGGGCCTCGACCAGCCCCTTCGCGATGTACAGGCCGAGGCCGAGGCCGACCACGCGCTCCTCCTTCGCCTTTCCCCGGAAGAAGCGTTCAAACAGGAGCGGGAGGTCCCGGGCCGGGATCCCGCGGCCGCTGTTCCGGATGGAGATCTGCACCGCGTCGTCGCGCCGCTCCAGCGCCACCTGTATCGGCGTCTCGGGATCACCGTATTTCACGGCGTTGGAGATGAGATTGCTGAGCACCTGCTCGACGCGCCCGGCGTCCGCGTGCACGATCGGGATCTCCCCGCGGCTCTCGACGTCGACAACGCGCCCCTCGGTCTCGCTCTCCATCCGCTCGACGACCGCCTCCACGAGCGCGCGCAGGTCGATGGGGGCGCGCTCGATCGCGAGGCGACGCGACTCGATCTGGGAGATGTCCGTGAGATCGGAGACCATCCGCCCGAGCCGCTTGGCGCTCGCCAGGATGTGTCCCGCCCTCGTCTTCACCGCGGTCGTGACCTGGGGCTTCCGTTCGAGCTGGGTCGCGTAGCCGATGATCGTCGTCACGGGCTGCTTCAGGTCGTGCGCGACGACCGACGTCCACTCTTCCTTGAGCCGCTCGAGCTCCTTGAGCCGGGTGATGTCGTCGAAGACGACGACCGCGCCGAGCAGCTTGCCGTTCCCGTCGACGATGGGGCCAGCGCTCGCGAGCACCGCCAGCATGCTGCCGTCGGCGCGCCGGAGCGACAGCTCCCTCGAGCTCGTGACCTCGCCTCGCAGCGCGACCGCCGACGGCTGCTCCTCGTCCGTGAGCGGCTCCCCGTCGGGCAGGCACAGGCCCCATGCGCCCAAGGGCCCGGGCGGCGAGTCTGTCCCGGCGAGCTCCTGGGCGCGGCGATTCCGGGCGATCTGCGCGCCGGCCCGGTCGAGGAGGAGGATGCCGACAGGCGAGCGCTCGATGACCGCGTGGAGCCAGCGCCGCTCGGCCGCGAGCTGTCCTAGGAGCTGCTCGCGCTCCTCGTCGGCGAGCTTCTCCGTGGTGACGTCGCGCGAGATGCCGATCCCGGCGATCGGGTTTCCGTGCTCGTCGTGCTGGATCGTGATGTGGGTCGAGACCCAGCGGGTCCGGCCGCTCCTGTCGATGATCCGGAAGGTGAGCCGGCCGCCGGCCGCGGCCATGTGCTCGACGAACGCATGATAGCGCCCGACGTCCTCGGGATGGATCAGGGTGACGAACAGCTCGGGGTCCTCGTACCAGGCCGCGGGCGGATAGCCGGTGTGCTCGAGGACGGCGGGGTTGATGTACTCGTAGCCCCCCTCCGGGCCGAGCCGTATATGGAAGATGACGTCGCTCGCGTGCTCCGCGATCATCCGCAGGCGCTCCTCGCTGAGCCGCAAGGCGCGATCGGCGCGCCGCTGCTCGGTGACGTCGAGGGCCGTGCCGATCATCCGCAGCGGAGAGCCGTCCTCGGCGCGGATCACGTCCGCCTCGGTGTGGAGGGAGCGCTCTTCGCCGTTCGGGCGGACGATCCGGTAATCGACGCAATAGGGCAGGGTGCCCTGGAGCGCGAGGTCGACGGAGCGTATCACACCCTCGCGGTCCTCCGGGTGGATGCAGGCGAGGAACCGCTCGTACGTGAGCGCGCCGGCGTCGCGGGACAGGCCCAGCATCCGATAACACTCGTCGGACCAGAGCAGCTCGTTGCTCGGAATGTGCCAGTCCCAGTTGCCCAGCTTCGCCAACCTCTGCGCGCGGGCGAGGCTGTCCTCGCTCAGCCGGAGCGCGGCCTCCGTCTGCCTGGCTTCCGCGATCGTCGCGTGGAGCTGCTCGCGCGAGCGCTCGAGCTCGTGGTTCTCCCGCTCGAGCGCCTCGATCCGTGCGCGCTGGGCGTGCAGCTCGGGGGCGGTGAGCGCCATCCCGAAGAGGCTCGACAGGGCGCCCGCGATCTCGACCAGATCGGTCTGCGGGAGGGCGGGCTGCGCGGTGGCGCAGAGCAGCACCGCGCGCAGGGTGCCGGCGAAGGCGATGGGGATCGCGAACGCGCGGGTGCAGCCGCAGCGTCGGCGCAGATGGCCGGCGTCGAGGAGCGCGTCGGCGCTCTCGTCCTCGGGCGCGACCTGCGCGATGTTCAAGCGGGCGGCGGCGCCGGCGAGGCTCGGGGCGTCGAGCGGCAGGCGCCGGAGGGCGTCCAGCGAGCCCGCGCTGCCGCCCGCGCAGGCGACGAGCCCGAGCGTGTGCGGCACCTGCGCGACATCGTAGAGGCAGGCGATGTCGACGTGGAGGAGGCGCGCCGCCGCCGCCACGATCGCTTGCTGCGGACTGTCATCGCCGGCGCGCGAGAGGGCCGTCGACGCGTCGGCCACGGCGCGGGCGAGCGTGTCGCCCGACGCCGGCGGATCCCCGCGGTGTCGCTCCCTGGACGGTCCACCCCGTTCGGCTCCGCGCCCTCTGTCGTCGCTGTTCAATCCGCCCCTCGCGCCTTCTACCCGGATCCTGGTGGGCGCGAAGCGAGACTATCACGAGCCTCCGCGCCGCAACCTGGTTCACGAGCCTTCGCGCCGCAACCTGGTTCACGCGGCCGTCCAGGGCCCGGGCCGGTGCAGGCCGGCGGCGGCTCTGCCGCGCACGCGCTGGCTGAGGAGGACGCCGGGGAGGAAATGCGCGGCGGCCAGCGCGCTGGGGGGCGGCTACTGGGCGGCGTCGCCTCCTCGTGGCGAAGGCCAAGCGCCCCCGCACCTCTCGAAGTGCGTGGGCGATTTGCATACTGACGGCAACGTCTCATCGTCGCTGTAGGGGTCGAACGCCGTCGCGCGCACCCGGGCGTGCGGAGGTGGCCTACCTCGGTTGCGCCGCACAGGCGCGCGGGCTCTGGCTTCGTGATGGCCAATCACACCGGGACAGGGGCATTCCGGTGAACCATCGAGCCGAGAGCGGCGCTTCCACGCGGGGGTGCAGCGGCGCAACCCATGATTCACGCCATGCAGGAAGACCCCCGGCGTTTGCGCGGCGAGGTTCAGGTGGCTTTCATCCTCCCCCACTCAGAAGGGTCTTGGCGACCCGTCGATGCCATACGGCTGGGCGACATAGATGCGCAAGAGAAAACGTGAATTACAGTGCGAGTGTGAGCGTTGGGCGGACCCGACCCAGGTTGGTGACGCGGACCCGCGCGCGGACCCGACCCAGGTTGGCGGGGCGGATCCTGTGGACCGACCAGGTGCAGCGGATCCGATGCCGGTTGGCGGACTAACCGCAACCCAGGTTGGGCTAGTCGGCTCCAGCTCGGGTGGCGGCCCGCCAGGCGGCCGCCACCCACGAAGCTTGGTCGAGCCGCGAAATGATTGATGGAAATCCCTGGCACGGCGCTTGTCTTATTGCGCCTATCATGAGCCAGCCCCGCGAGATCGCTGCCGGAGCCACCTACCTCATCACCCGTCGCGTCTTGCGCCGGCACCTGCTCTTCCGCCCGGATGCGGCAATCACCCAGCTCCTGGTCTACGTCCTCGCGGTGTCGACCCGCCGTTACAGCATCGAGGTCCATGCGATCTGCGCCATGTCGACGCATCTGCACCTGGTCGTGACCGACTCGAGGGGCGTCCTGCCGCGGTTCTTGCAGTTCTTCCATCGCATCGTCGCGCTCGGCACGAAGGTGCTTCGCGGGTGGGAAGGCCCGGTATGGGACCACGAGGCCACGAGCGTGGTGCGGCTGCTGACGCGCGCTGCGGTGGTGGAGAAGATTGCTTACGTCATGGCGAATCCTGTCGCCGCTGGCCTGGTGCAGCATGCTCGCGAGTGGCCGGGCGCCAAGGTGGATGTGGACGAGCTCGGCCGCGGCGTGCTGCGCGCAGCACGGCCTTCGGTGTATCTCGACCCGGAAAACCCCCAGTGGCCCGAGGAAGCGACGGTCTCGCTCGCGCTGCCGCCGGCCATCGAGCAGGACAGCGCGGAGGGCTTTCGCCAGGACGTCTCTGCCGAGCTCGAGCGACACGAAGCGCGGGCCCGCGCGGAGGTGCAGCGGCGAGGACTTCGCTTCTTGGGCGCCGAGAGAGCCTGCGAGGTGTCCCCTCACGAGCGCGTGACGAGCTTCGAGCCGCTGCGCGACGGCAATCCGACGTTTGCGGTGGGTCGCGAGCAGGGAGATGCGTGGCGAGTCGCAGGTGCCGCTGTGCGTGCGTTTCGAGCGTCGTACCGTGCGGCGCTCGAGCGATGGCGTGCCGGCGTACGCAGCGCTGTATTCCCCGCGGGGACGTGGTGGATGCGCACGTTTCACGGCGCCAGCGTGGCCGACGTCGTGCTCACGGTGTAGAGCCACAGCGGTGGGGCGCTGCAGGGAGGTGGGCGGGACGGGCGAGGGCATCAGTGCCTTGTCGTGGGGCGCGTCCGTCTGGGACCGGCGGTGTACCCGTGCCTTCGTACCTCTGCAGGCGGTGCCGAACGCAGAGGAAGCGGCGTCAGGGGCAGAGTGCTGTACGCGATGGTTGGCCGAGCGGAATGATTCCTCTCGAAAGGTGGACCCATGGGATAGTCATTCCGGGGTGGGGTGCCGCAGCCCCCCGGCCGCAACGCAACCTGGCCGCATCGCAACGTAGGTCGGTCGTTTTCGGTCGTTTTCGCGTGCGGGGTGCGGCGCAACCTGGGTAGGGTCGTTTGGCCGTTCATGCAGGCACGCGCACGAGGCGAATGATGATCGGACGAAGAGGTCTCATCTCCCGACGGTGGGCGGCCGCCTCGCTGCTCATCACGGCGCCCCTCGCCGGTGGCTGCTCGGAGGACTACCACTTCACCCCCGTGCGCGTGAAGGCGCTCGAACCCGCGGCGCAGATCGTCGCCGGTGCCTACCATACCTGCGCGATTCTCAGGAACGGTAATACCGCGTGCTGGGGCGACAACGAAGCGGGCCAGCTTGGCGACGTTTCCATCGGCTCGCTGAGTACCTCCCCGAGGTGGGTCTCGCTCGCCGCGGACCCCGTGCGTCTCGCCGCTGGTCCGCGGCACACGTGCGCGCTGTTCGACGAGGGGAGGGTCAGGTGCTGGGGGGATGACGTGGGCGGCTCCCTCGGCGTCGTGCCGGCGGGCTGCGCCGACACTTCCGGGGGCGCGGACGTCGTGGCTGGTGGGCGTTGCCCGGTGCCACCGCGCGACGTGCCCGACCTGGAGGGCGTGGTTGAGCTCGCGGCCGGCGGGCTCGTGGAGGCGGATGACCCATCGCTCGGGTTCACGTGCGCCGTGCGCGGCGCCGACACCGTGGTCTGCTGGGGTGACAACCGGAGCCACCAGCTCGGCTCCGATCCCGAGACCGTCGTGAGGAGCGAGCCCGCGCTCGTCCTCGACCTGGGTGGGTTCCCGCTGCGCGGCGTGACGCGCGTCGCCGCCGGCGAAGCGCAGGCGTGCGCCCTCGACGCGCAGGGCGACGTGTGGTGCTGGGGAGACGGTGCCGCCGGAGCTGCCCGCAAGGAGGGCGTGCGCGGCGCGACCGACGTTGCGGTGGGCGGGCGCCACAGCTGCGCTGCCCTCGGCACGGGACAGGTGGCGTGCTGGGGTTGGAACCTCAACGGCCAGAGCGGCGGCGGGCCCATCGTCGACAGCGCCGACGAGGTTGTCGGCGTCACCCTCGTCGAGGGCGTTGCCGGTGCGAAGGCCGTCGTCGCCGGCGGGCGCCACAGCTGCGCGCTGCTCGACGACGGCGGCGTCGTGTGCTGGGGCTCCAACCAGAGCGGCCAGCTCGGCTCCGAGGAGGCCAACCTGGTCTCCGCGCCGGTGCAGGCGGCGCTCGACGTGCGCGCGGTCGCCCTCGCCGCCGGGCGAGAGCACACCTGCGCGCTCGACGAGGAGGGCGGGGTGTTCTGCTGGGGCAGCGACGGCCAAGGCCAGATCGGGACCGGGCGACAGTGACGCGCGCCGCGCGGTTGCTCGCGGCCGTGGCAGGGATGGCCGGCGCCCTCGCCCCTGGCGCTGCTCTCGCCGATCCGGTGCGGCCCTTTCAGATGGATCTCGCCTTCGGCGCGCGCGCGGGCAGCGGCGTACGGGTCTTCGAGGGCAGGCTGTTTCTCGGCTGGTGCGGGTCTACGGGCCCCGACAGCGCGTCGTGGGTCCCGTACTTCTCCGGGGGGCTCTCGGCGAGCGCAGGCTCGACCGACGTTGACGATCGCCGTGGCTTCGACGGCCAGGTGCGCGTCGCGCGCTACGCGCTCGGTCCCGAGCTCCGCGCCGGCTTTGCCGGCGAGAGCGGCACGATGAACCACTACGTTTATCTGGCCGTCGCGCCGGTCTACCTCTTCGCCGGGACGCTGAGCGACAGGCTCCCCGAGGCCGGTGGCGCGCTCGGCGCGCGCGCGGCCCTCGGCCTCGGCCTGCCCGTGAAGTGGCGCATGATCTTCGGGAGCCGGGACGAGCGGCTGTGCGACGGCAAGGACGATTGCCTGCTCGTCGACGCCCTGCTCTTCCTCGTCCCCAACCACGTCGAGCTCGCGTACGAGAACGCGGCCGGCTCGTCTCACCGGCTGGGCGGGGCGGTGGGGTACAGCTTCTGAAGCGCGCCGGCGCTTCCCGCGCCCTCACCCCTCGAGATAGGAGCCAAGCTCTCGCTGCCGCGAGCGCGTCCGGAGCTTCTCGAGCAGCTTCGCCTCGATCTGACGGATGCGCTCCCGCGTCAGCGAGAACGACTGCCCGATCTCCTCGAGCGTCTCGTCCTCGTTGCCGTCGAGGCCGAAGCGGCGCCGCAGGAGCTCGCGCTCACGCGGCTGCAGCGAGTCGAGCAGCTCGCGCGTCTGCTCGATCAGCCGGCGCCGGGCCAGCATGTCCGCGGGCGTGGGCTCGTCGTTGGCCAGCAGATCGCCGTACCGGGTATCGCCCTCCTCGCCGACGGGGGCGTCGAGGCTGAGCGGCTCGAGCGCGAGCTCGCTGATCACCCGCACCTTCTCCACGGTGAGGCCGCTGCGCTCCGCGATCTCCTCGACGGAAGGCTCGCGCCCCCGCTCCTGCACCAGATCTCGCCGGGCGCGCACCACCTGGCTCCGGATCGCGGTGAGGTGGACCGGCATCCGAACGGGCTTTCCCTGGTTGAGGATCGTCCGCTTGATCGCCTGCTTGATCCACCACGCGGCGTAGGTGCCGAAGCGGTGGCCGCGGCGGTACTCGAACTTGTCGGCGGCGCGGATCAGGCCGAGATTCCCCTCCTGCACGAGGTCCAGCAGCGGGACGCCGAAGCGCTGGTGCTCCCGCGCGATGGCGACCGCGAGCCGGAGGTTCGCCTGGACGAGCTCGGACTTCGCCTGCGCGACGGCGCGGCGCCCCCGGGCGATCGCCGCGATCGTGGCCTCGATCGCGGCGCGCTCCGCCTTGTCCGCCTCGGCCGCGGCTGCGCGAAGGCTCCGCTCGATGCGCTCCTCGAAGGTCGGATCGAGGCGCAGCTCGGCGAGGCCCGCGGCGAGGCCCGCGAGGGCGGTCTCCACGCCGTCCTCGGTGATCTGCCGGCCGAGGAGCGAGCGGGCGAGCGTGAGCAGCTCCGCGAGCCGCTTCGCGGAGGCGTCCGCCTCGGGATCACCCGCGTCGGCCTCGCACAGCAGATCCCGGAGGCTCAGCGCCCCGACCTGGACGTCCTCTGCCGTCGAGGCGAGCTCGCGCAGCGCGACGGGCGACCGGACCCACGCCTCGAAGCAGGCGAGCGCGCCCGCCTCGATACGACGGCCGATCGCGACCTCGCCCTCGCGCGTCAGCGGCTGGCTGCCGGCGAGCGACCGGAAGTAGAGCTCGGTCGCGCCGAGCGTGGCTTGCGCGCCGGTGGCCTTCGCGCGCCGAGCTGGCGCGCGCTCGCCCGCGCGTCCGCCCGCGGAAGCGATGGAAACGGGATGACTCGATTCGGACTCGCTCGTCGAGAGCGAGGGACGGAACCTCATTCAATGCGCTCCAGTGTTGCCGCTGCGTCGTACCCGACCGCGAAGGGTGTGAGGGGGCACGATCATCAATGCGCCTCGATATCCTAACCGCTGAGGACGTAAATAGGAAAACGAATCGACCGCCGACATGGCGCATTTCCACGGCGTTTTTCGGTGTTGCTGCCCCGCTCGGCGCGGCGCTTTCTCGTTGTCCTCGGATGGCGGCGCGCGCGTGTGCGTTGCCGGACGAGTGTACGTCGCCGGACGAGCGGATGCGTCCCTTTCGATCGCGCTGCGGGGCGGAGAAGCGGGCGTTGGAGGGCGCGACGTGAGGGCGCTGGCGGAGGGCCTCGTGAGGGGGCGCGCTCGAACCGACACGGGCGGCCTCGGAGGGGGCGGAGCGAGGTCGCGAGTTGCCGGGACCGTCCGGCGGGGCAGCGGGGCCGGTCGAGACCGGAGCGGGCGGCCTCGGAGGGGGAGCGAGGTCGCGATCTGTCTGGTGGAGCGGCCGCGACGGGGCGGGATCGATCCGAGACGGCAGCGGACGGCAACGTAGGTCGGAAGAATCGTAGGTCGGAAGAACCGACCCTTGCGCGCGGGGGCGCTGCTGCTGAGCCGCGCTTCGGGGCGATGCGCTTCGGGCACGACGCGGAGCGTCCTGCGCGCCGCTGGCCCTGCGCCGTCCGGGCAGCGGTTGCTATGCTCCACGCCCGCGCTGCCCTCCGGAGCGCGCAGTAGCCATTCGACCGAGGAGCGACGCGCATGATCCAGATCTTCGGCACGGCCAAGTGCAAGGCGACGCGGGCGGCGCAGCGGTTCTTCGCTGACCGGGGCATCAAGGTGCAGCTCGTCGATCTGCGCGAGAAGGGCCTCTCCAAGGGGGAGCTCGCGAGCGTAGCGCGCGCGGTGGGCGGCGTGCGCGTGCTTTACGACGCGGAGAGCGCGCGGGTGAAGGAGCGTGGCCTCCAGCACCTCGGCCCGAGCGATGCGCGGATCGCGGAGCTCCTCGTCGACGATCCGCTCCTGCTCCGCACGCCCATCGTGCGCGACGGGACGCGCGCCTGCGTGGGCGCGGCCGAGGCGACCTGGAAGGCCTTCGCCGATGCCGCGAAGGGTGGGTAGCGGGAGGGCGGACCAGGGATCGGGGGAGGCTGGGCCCGCGCGCGGGCCGAGGCGGCCCCGAAGGGAGCGCGGTCATGCCGCGACCCGCGTCGCCGCCTCGTCGCAGGTGCAAGCGCAACGTTTGTGCCAATGCCGAGGCGGCAGTCAGCGCTCGGGGCGCCTCTCCTCGACGTGGTGCCGTCGTCGCTCCACGCGATGCTTCTTCGCCGGCTTTGCCGGCTTTGCCGGAGTCGCCGGCCTGACCGAAGCCCCCGCCTTCACCGTAGCCCCTGCCCTGACCGAGGTTGCCGGCCTGACCGAGGTTGCCGGCCTGACCGAGGCCCCCGCCCTGACCGAGGCCCCCGCCCGGACCGTCGCTGCCGGCCTGACCGTGGTTGTGCGGTGCACGTGGTGATGGTGATGGTGATGGTGGCCGTGTCGCTCGAAGCCGACGCGGTAGCGGACCAGGGCGCGCGGCTCGTCGCGGTAGTAGACCCAGCCGTGGTGCGACGGGTAGTACCAGCGGCCGTCCACATAGTAGACGTAGGTCCCGCGGTAGTACACGCGCGGGTAGGTCTCGACGTGGACCGGCGCCGCTGCGATGTGAACGACCGGCTCCTCGTACACCGCGAACTCCTGGTACGTGACGGTCGCATGCGCCGGCGCAGCGGCCCTGGTGTGGACTTCTGCCGCGCACCCGGTCGCGCCGAGGAGCGCGAGCGCAACGAGCGCGGCCAGCACGGCGAGCCTGCTGCTGCGCTGCTGAGCGCGCGCCGCAGCTCTGGGGGAGGAAACATCGAGGACTGGCACGTTCATCTCCATGGGGGTTCACAGGAGCAACTGCGGTGCCACCCGGCGAAGGCGGAGCGCCGCCGCGTGGCGCTGCAGGGCGCCGCTCGCTGGTATAGCGCTTGCTGCCGTGCCGCGCATCGGCGCGACAGCGCCAGACTTGGATAAAGGAAGACGATCCCCATGAAACTTTCGAAGGTGCTCACCGGTCTCGCTGGCTGCGTCCTCGCCACTGCCTCGCTCACGGGGTGCATCGTCGTCGATCATGACGATGACCACGATCACCTCACGCGCGGCTCGCTCACCGTCGCCCTGACCATCGACGGCAGCGACGACCCGTGGGCGTGCTTCGATCACGACGTGAGCGGGATCGCGGTCAGCGTCGAGGACGAGGATGGCTTCCTCGTCCTCGACGCGGTGGGGGACTGCGATGATCTCGGCCTCACCATCGACGGCCTCTCCGAGGGGTACTATGACGTCGATGTCTGGCTCGTGGATTTCGACGGAGACGCGATGAGCGACATCGTGCGCGTCGAGAGCGTCGACGTGCTCGACGGCGCCGAGACGCTTGTGGAGGTTGATTTCCCGTGGACGTGGATCGACTCATGACGCGCGCGGCTCGCCTGAGCGACCGCGCGCACGCGCCTACTCGCCCGCGATCGCGGTCACGAGACCATGGGCGCGGTCATTGGATCGGGTAGGCGGGGTGGCGCTCGGGGAGCTCGGCGCTCGCGAAGGCCGCGAGCAGGCGCCGCCGCCCTGCGGGACATGAAGCCCTGTTACTGGGACTTCTGCGATTCCCCTTGCCGCTGCGCGTAGGCCTGGGGGCCTTGCTGCTGGCTGCGTTGCTGCTGGTCGCGTTGCTGCTGGCCGAGCTGGCCGGGCTGCATCTGGCTGACCTGTCCGCGTTGCTGCTGTCCGCGTTGCTGCTGGCCGAGCTGGGCGCCCTGCCGCTGGCCGGGCTGCATCTGGCTGACCTGTCCGCGTTGCTGCTGTCCGCGTTGCTGCTGGCCGAGCTGGGCGCCCTGCCGCTGGCCGGGCTGCATCTGGCTGACCTGTCCGCGTTGCTGCTGGCCGACCTGGATGCCCTGCTGCTGCTGGCCGACCTGGATGCCCTGCTGCTGGCCGACCTGGATGCCCTGCTGCTGGCCGGTTTGCGCCCAGCCGAACTGTCCGCGTTGCTGCTGGCCAGACTGGGTGCCTTCCTGCTGTCCGCGTTGCTGCTGGCCGCCTCCCTGCTGCTCGTGGAGCAGCAAGCAGAACAGCTGCTCGGCCTCCGTCAGGTGCTGCTCGACGTCCGCTCGCATCGCCTTCACGCTGGTTCGTATCCTGGCGTTCTCCGCGTTCGCGACGCCCGGCACGTCGAGGAGCTCGAGGGCGCGGCGATGGAAGGAGATCTGAGCCCAGATGAAGGCCGTGTCGAACTCGGCGCCTTCCTCCTCTTCCAGCGCTCCGCTCACCTCGGTCGAGCTCTCGTCGAGCTCCCGGCAGCGCGAGCACGACTCCATCCTGATACCTGAGCCCCTCGAGCCCGCGCCGAGCTGCTCGGACTGGGAGTGCTCCTCGACGATCTGCTCGGCGTAGCGCTTCACGTCCGGGGACTCGGCCTTGTCCAAGGCGATCTGCGACAGATCCACCTCCTTCTGGTGGATGAACGAGATCAGCATCGTGAGCTCAGCGTCCGACGGCTGCTGCGTCGCGCTGCGCTCTCCGCGGCCTCCCTGCCTGTCGCCCTGACTGCCGATCTGCCCGCGGCCCCCTTGCCTGCCGCCTTGATGGCCGGCCTGCTCGCCGCACATCTGCCTGTCGCCCGCGCGCTGGCCGCCGGCCCGTTCGCCGCCCTGTCTGCCGCCTTGATGACCGGGCTGCTCGCGGCCTCCCTGCCTGCCGCCGGCCTGCGCTCCACCGCCCCTCCCGGGCCCTCGCGCGCCGTCTCGGCCCGTCTGTCCGTGGCTCCTGCCGTCGGGGCCCGTGCCGGTCCGCTCTTGCCCATCCGCTCCATCGCGATTCGCCTCGGCGTCATCGTCGCTGCCCATGCAGCCGCCGGCCCCCGCGAGGACAAAGCTCCCAGCGAACATGATCGCCATGAGGCGACCTGAACGATTGCCCATCATTGCTTGCTCCTTGGCCGACACCGGCGCGCTGTCGCGCTCACCTGCCGGTTATCGGCCCCGAACATCTGGGTTCGGGAAGCGAGGATGGTGAGCGAGGTGGAGCCCTAAGCCTGCATCGTCATTTCCCCGAGCGCCCCTGCGCCCCCTGCGCGATCGCACCGAGAGTCGCAGTCCCGCTCGGCGTTGACCCAGACCCAGCCGGTGCGCAGCGGCCGGCCCGGCGCTCGACCTTGATCCCAAGGACCCGCTCGGGCACTCGCCCGCGCGACGGCGCGCCGCCGTCGGCGCCGTCCGCCCGCGCCTGCGCGGCGCCGGACAAGCTGCCAGGCGGCCGGATCGCCGCCAGGCAGCCGGGCATGCGCGCGCCGCGCGCTGAGGAACCCGCTCGGCCGGGTCGCGCCGCCTTCCGCCGCGCCATCGATGCGCGTAAGCTCCGGCGACGTCCGACCGAGCGCCGCCTCGGCCCTCTGCCGAGGCGCCGGTCGCCGTCATCCTATGAGAACCTCCGCGCACAACGGCCCGTCTCCCGGGCCCGCCGCCCGCGTCGATACGACGGACATCGAGGCCCTGAAGCGTGAGCTCGAGCGGCTCCGCGCCGTGGGGTCCCGGGATCGCGGGTGGCTCGACGCCGTGCTCGAGCACAGCCCGCACGGCGTCATCCTCTGCGACGCGTCCGGGAAGCTCGTCCTGCACAACCGGGCGGCGGAGCGCATCTGGGCCGGCAGCGCCTCGACCGAATCGATCAACGACTGGACGCTGTATCGCGCCTTCCACGAGGACGGCCGCCCGTACGAGGCGAAGGACTGGGCCATGGCCCGCGCGATGTCCGAACGGCAGGTCATCGAGAGCGAGGAGACCCGGATTCAGCGCTTCGACGGGACGTATGGCATGGTCCTCGGGAGCGCCGCGCCCATCATCGGACCTGGCGGCGAGCTCGAGGGCGGGATCTCGGTGTTCGCCGACATCTCGCGCCTCAAGCAGATCGAGGCCGAGCGCGGCGAGCTCGCCGCGCAGCTCACGAAGCGGGTCGAGGAGCTCGATCGCCGCGCCCGGCTCACCCAGGCGCTGCTCGCGGTCAGCACCGCGCTGAGCGGCGCCGTGACGGTCGAGCAGGTGTCCGCCGCCGTCGTGAGCGACATCCACCGGGTCCTCGGCGCCTCGACGACGATGATGTACACAGCGGATGAGGCGGCCGGCGTCGCGGCGCTCGTCGGCCACTCGGGCCTCGAAGAGCAGCGCACGAGCCCTTATGCGAGGGTGCCCCTCGACGCCCGACTGCCGCTCTCGGACGCGCTCCGGGAGCGCCGCCCCATCTGGGTGGACACGAGGCAAAGCCTGCTCGCCGCGTACCCCGAGCTCGCGGCCCTGCGGCCTGTCCGCGACGACGTGAAGGCGCTCGCCGTCCTGCCGATCGTCGCCCACGCGGCGCTGCTCGGCGGCCTCGCGTTCTCCTTCGCGAACGATCGGGCGTGGAGCCCCGAAGAGCGCGAGTTCCTGCTCAGCGTGGCGGCGCAGTGCGCGTCGGCGCTGGACAGGGCGCGCCTCCTCGAGCGGGAGCGCGAGGCCCGGGCGCGCGCGGAGATGCTCGCGGCGGAGCTCGAGCGGCAGCAGGCGACGCTCCGCCTCCTGAGCGAGGCGGGCGCCGCGCTCTCCGGCTCGCTCGACGTCGCGTCGCGGCTCACGCACCTGACCCACCTGGCGGTCCCCACCCTGGCCGACTGGTGCGCTGTCGACATGCTGAACGGCGATTCCATCGAGCGCGTGGCCGTCCACCACTGCGACCCCGCGAAGATCGAGCTCGCCGAGCGCCTCCGGGCGATGTCCCCGCCCCGGCCCGACGCCCCGGCGGGCGTGTCCGCCGTGATCCGCGCCGGTCGCTCCGAGTGGATGGCCGACATCCCGGACGCCGCCATCGAGTCCGCCGCGCTGAGCCCCGAGCACCTGCGCCTGATCCGGTCGCTCGGGCTGAGATCGTATGTCGTCGTCCCGCTCCGGGGGCGCGACCGGACCATCGGCGCGCTGACGCTGGTCCACGCGGAGTCGGGCCGCCGCTTCAGCCAGGCGGACGTCGCGCTCGCCGAGGAGCTTGCGAACCGCGTCGCCCTGCTGATCGACAACGCGAGGCGGTTCCAGGAGGCGCAATCGCTCATCCGCGCGCTGGAGCGGACCAACGCCGAGCTCGACCAGTTCGCGTACGTGACGAGCCACGACCTGAAGGCGCCCCTCCGGGGCATCGCGAGCCTCGCCCAGTGGATCGAGGAGGACCTCTCGGACAAGCTCACCGCGGACACGCGCCATCAGATGGAGCTCCTGCGCGGGCGCGTGCGGCGCATGGAGGCCTTGATCGAGGGGATCCTGGCCTACTCCCGCGCCACGAGGTTCCGCCAGAAGCCGGAGAGCGTCGACCTCGAGAGGCTGGCGAGGGAGGTGGTCGAGCTCATCGCCCCGAGGCCGCCCGCGCGGGTGACGCTCGACGTGCCGCCGGCGACCCTGCGGACCTACAGGGTGCCCTTGCAACAGGTGCTCATGAACCTCATCACGAACGGCCTCAAGCACGCGGGCCGCGAGGACGCGGCGGTCTCCGTGTCCGCCCGGGAGCAGGGCGACAGGGTCGAGGTCTCCGTGTCCGACAACGGGCCTGGGATCGCGCCAGCGTTCCAGGAGAAGGTGTGGGGGATGTTCCAGACGCTGCAGGCGAGGGACAAGGTGGAGAGCACGGGGATCGGCCTCGCCATCGTGCGAAAGATCGTGGAGAGCCGCGGCGGGCGGGCGTGGGTCGAGTCGGACGGCAAGAGCGGCGCGACGTTCCGGTTCACGTGGCCCAGGAGGGAAGAGGCGGAGGGCGCCGCGTAGCGGTCGCGCAGGCCGAGCTGCCCGGAAGGGTGCAATCAGCCGCGGGCGCAGGTGACGAGGTGCTCAGTTCGATGGCTTCGGCATCTGGAACACCACGGCTTCCTCTTCGGCTTCCAGGTCGTTGACGTTCCAGTAGATGGATCCGCAGTCGACGGCGATCTCGAAGAAGTACGGCTGCCCCGTCGCGAGGGTGATCATGTCCCCCTTGCCGAGGTGCGCCCTCCGCACCTCGCCTTGCCCCTCGCTGTTCATGTAAACGGTCCAGTAGACGAACTTGTCGTCCACCGCGAGCGACCTGGCGACGGCCTGCGTGTCGACCGTGGTGGTGAAGGGCGGGGCGCTCGGCGCCGCATCCGTCGCCTTCGACTGGACCGCGCCGGCGTTGTCGGTCACCCAGTGCACGACGCCGTTGGCGAGGACCAGCTCGGTCGGGTTGCCGTTCGTCTCCGCGAAGACCTCGGCGGTGTCGCCGAGCGGGTCCTTCGTCTTGCGCAGGATCTGGCTCGCCCAGTAGTTCGACCAATAGACGTGGGTCGCGTCGACGGCGACGCCGATCGGGCGGTCGGTGGAGGCGACCAGCTCGGCGACGGCCTGGCTGCCGTCGGCGTCGGGCCTGGCCTTGGCTCGCCAGATGGCCGCGGGCGACTCCGTTGCCCAGTAGATGCTGTCGCCGAAGGAGGCGATCCGGCCGTAGGCCGTGAGCGCCGGATCGCCATCCTGCAGCGGGACCTGCGCGATCCGGATCGGGCTGGAGCTCGGCGGCTCGATGGAGATCCCCAGCACGTCTCCGTTGCCCCAGTTGATCCAGGAGAGCTGCCCGCCCGAGTAGGTGACCCAGGCGGTGTCGCCGAACCCGTAGGTGCCCGGGAGCGTGCGCGCGGCCCCGCCGTCCTTCGGGATGGCGATGATGGCCTGGTTGTTGGCCAGGAGCACGAGATCCCGGGTGACCACCATGCCTTTCACGTTGGACCCGAGCTCCCCTTGCATTTGCGTCACCGGGCACTCCCCCACGGCGCAGTTCGACGGGGGGCACGAGGGCGTGCCCCCGGCGCTGCCGCCAGCGCCATCGCCACCGTCGCCGCCGGTTCCATCGCCGCCGTCGCCGCCGTCGCCGCCCGACGTCGTCTGGGCAGAGCCTCCGTCACCAGGTCCGGTGCTCGTCGTCGTCGAGGAAGCGGAGGAAGGCCCCTCCGTGCCAGGCTCGATGCCGAAAATGAGATTGCAACCGGTGCCCGTCGCCGCGAGCGCGAGCAGGGCGCAGGGCAAAGCGATCTTGCTGTGCATGATGGAGTGTATACATCCCCGGCCACGCCCGCGGCGATCGCGGGCCACTGTCCAGGGGCGACGCTTCCGTGCGACACCCGCGCTCACCAGGGGCGACGCTTCCGTGCGACACCCGCGCTCACGCGAGCCGGCGGAGCTGCTCCAGCCGCCGCCGCGGCTCGATGTCGCGCCGCTTGATCTTCCCGGTCCTGAGCTCCTCGTAGGGCCCGCACACCGGCCGGTAATCGCACTGCGCGCACGCCCCCTCCGCCGGCATCGGCAGGAGGGCCGCCTTGTCGATCGCGTCTCCGATGATCCCCGCCACCTGGGCGGCCGCGTCGCGCGCCCGCGCGTCCAGGTAGATCGGCACCTCCGTGAACCCGCCGGCGGAGGTGCAGTAATAGAGCCGCCCGGACTCGACCTGCGTGCCCGGAGGCATGAGCTTCTCCAGAGCGAGCGCGTAGAGGACCGGCTGGAGCGTGCCGCCGCCGCTCACGACCGCGTCGCGCGGCGCCCGCGCCTTGCCCGTCTTGTAGTCGGTCGCCCGCATCGCGCCCCACACGCTCCGCTCGACAAGGTCGATCGAGCCCCGGAGCCGGACGCCGCAGTCGAGCTCCACGGGCGCGTCCGAGCTCCCCGGATCGCGGGTGGCGAGGCGGCGTGGCAGCCCGAACGACAGCTCGAAATGGATCGGCTCCCAGTCGCGGTCCTCCGCGGCGCGCCGCAGCCACTCCCGGAGGTCGGCCCGCACCGACGCGATGCCGTCGTCCCAGACCCGCCGGATCGCCGGCGCGAGCTCGTCCGCGTAGCGCGCGGCGACGCGGTCGAGCGCCCGATCGAGCTCGGCCCGCGCCTCGTCGAGCGCTGGCAGGCCGAGCGGCAGCTTGCCTGCGTCGCGCAGGGCGACCAGCACCTCGTAGAGCACGTCGTGCACGAGCCGGCCGCGCTGGAGCGGGTCGAGCTCCTCGATCGCCTCGGGCGCCGGGCGCGGGGCGAGCTTGTGCACCGCGTAGAGGAAGAAGCGGTAAGGGCACGCGGCGAAGTGCTGGAGGGCGGTCGGCGAGAACGACCTGCGCCCGAACGCGTGCTTCGCGAGCGCCTCGCGCGCCTCCGCGATCGGCTTGAACAGCCCGTCGGCGCTCGTCCAGCCCGGGATCCAGCGCCGCGCGCGGAACCGGAGCGCCCGCGCGAGGTGGGGGTTGGCGTTGAGCAGGTAGCGCGCGGTGCCGACCGTCTGCGCCTCCGGCAGGCTGAAGAGCGTCTCGAGGAGCGCGAGGTCGTGCTCGGCCGCGTCGATGGCGTCCTCGGGCCGCGCGGGCGCGGGCCAGCCGATGCGCGCGGCGCCGCCCTGCTCGGCGCGGCGCTCGAGCTCCCCGAAGCCGGGCAGCCTGCCCTCGGCCGCGCGCAGGAGCTCGAGGCCGTAGAACGAAGGCACCCGAGGCCGGGACTGATCCATGTCCACGCGCGGGTACGACACGACGAGCCGCTGGCGGGCCGCGCCGACCGCGAGCCGGAGCGCGAGGCGCTCGCGCGCCACGCGGTCGTCGCTCGTGTCGAGGCCCGAGTCACCCCCGGCGATCGTCCGGCGCAGGGCGTCGCGGAGGATCGGGTCCTCGGTGACCTTCTGCGGGAAGATCCGCTCGGCGAGCCCGGGGACGAAGACCACGTCGAACGAGCGCCCGCGGGCGCCCTCGATGGGCGAGACGAAGAGGCGCCCGTCGCGGCGGGCGGCCGGGGGCAGCACGAGGTCGGTGAGGCGGCGCGCGAGGCAGAGGCGGATCTCGCCGAGGTCCACCGGGCCGACGTGCGCCATCGGCGCGAGCTCGGCGAGCACGGCGAGCACGCGCTCGGGCCGCCGGAGCGCGCGCGTCGCGAGGGCCGAGAGGCGGCGCTGCCACTCGCCGAAGGTCGCGCGCTCGCCCGGGCCGGGCAGCGCCGCGAGCAGCGGCAGCGCGAAGGCGCGGAGGGCCGAGAGGTCGGCGAGCGTCCGCGCGATGCGCGCGGCGTCGCGGTCCTCGGGGGCGCGGGAGAGCGAAAGCCGGAGCTCCCGCTCGAAGCCCGAGAGCCGCGCCTCCCACCGATCGAGCCCGCCGATCACCGCCGCGTCGACGAGGATGCGCTCCCAGCGCCGCGGGGCGCGCAGGGTGCCGTCGTGCACCGGGGCGTCGGGGCCCTGGGCTGTCGGATCGGGGGTCGGGGCCGTCGGATTGAGGTTTGAGGCTGTCGGATCGGGGTTTGGAGCTGTCGGATCGAGGTTTGGGGCTGTCGGATCGGGCCTCTGGACTGTCCGACCGGGGTTTGGGTTTGTCCGATCGGGGTTTGGGTTTGTCCGATCGGGGTTGGGGGCTGTCCGATTGGGGTTCTGGGCGGCCGGACTGAAGCTTTTCCCTGGCGGATCGAACCCGAGATCTTCCCCCGCCATGTCGTCGTCCGGAGGCGCCTCGTCGAAGCCGCCGCGCAGGAGCTCGGGGAAGAGGTCGTCGTCCGGCGGCACCCAGCGGTCGGCCTCGGGCGGGGCCGGCGGCGGCTCGCCCGCGGGCGTCGCGTCGGGGACCTGCCCGAGCGAGAGGTACTCCGCGAAGCGCGACGCCGACAGGTGCTCGGCGGCGCACGCGAGCAGCGCGAGCAGCGCGCGGCCCGCCGGGTCGGGCTGCACCGAGCCCTGCGCGAAGTGCGCAGGGATCCCGGCCCGGCGCAGCGCCTCGACGAGGTGCGCGCGGTACTGCTCGGGCGCGCGCAGGAGGATCGCCATCCGCTCGAACGGCACGCCGCGGGCGGCCTCGCGCAGCGCGATGCGCGCGAGCTCGACGCACTCCCGGCTCTCGCCGGGCGCGGAGAGGATCTCGACCTCGTCGCCGAGCCCGGGGGCCTCGTCGGTCAGCGGGTCGAACAGGTGCTCCTGCAGGCGGGCGAGCGAGGTGCTGGGCGCGACCGGCGGCGGCTCGTCGCCCGCGCCGTCGTCGGCGCCGTCGTCCACGCCATTGCCCGCGCCGGCGCCGTCGTGCGCGGCGGAGACCGCGGTCAGCGAGACCCGCCGCGGCGGCGATCGGAGCGCCGCCTGCAGGTGGCGCAGCGACGCGGCGTCGCCGGCCGGAACGGTGGCGAGCGCGTCCGGCGAGCGCGCGGCGACGGCCTCGAGGAGCTCGCGCTCCAGCGCGAACCGCACGGGCAGGTCGAGCAGGAGCATCGGCAGCCCGAGCAGCGGGTGGCGCGAGCGGGGGTCGCCGTCGTCCGCGGCCCGGGCGCGCTCGGCCGCGAGGCGCAGGACGATCGCGCGATCGGCGAGCCCCGCGTCGTCCAGGGCGGCGTCGAACGCGTGGGCGATGCGGTCGAGATCGGCCGGCGCGAGCGCGTCCGGCGCGACGCCGGAGAGCCGCGCCTCGTCGAGCGTCCGCGCGACGGCGCGCGGCAGCCCGGGTCGATCCGCGACGCGGGCGAAGCGGCCGAGCAGCCCGTCCTGCGCGAGCCCGTCGAGGGTGCGCGCGCAGAGGGCCTCGATGGCGAGCGGGCTGGCCGGAACGAGGCCGCGCTCGGCGAGCGCCGGCATCGCGAGCGCGGCGGCGAGGCGCCCCAGGGTCAGCCGGTGCCAGCCGAAGGTGGCGCGGCGGCCGCGGATCGACGCGCGGGCGAGCTCGCTCACGGCCTCGACCGAGGCGCCGACGAGGAGCACGCGCTCGGCGGGGCGCCGGCGGCGCAGCCAGCCCACGGCCCGATCGAGGCGGGCGGCGGCGCTGGGGGAGGTGATGACGGCGTGGGGCACGGGGTGGCTCGGGAGGCGGCGGAGGGCGATGGAGATTCGGTGGACGGCCCCGAAAGGGGTAAGGGGGATTAGCAGCTGGGCAGTCTGCCGCCGGCTGCCATCGCTCAGCTCAGGTCCGGGAGCACATCGGCGATCGATGCCGCGACGATGGCCCGTTCATGCCACCGTTCCAGGATCTCAGGATCCTTCTCGGCCAGGATGCGCTCACGCGCGGCGTCCGGCACGGCGATGCCGCGGACCCGGAGCGCGGTCAGCACGGCACGCGCCGCCTCCTCGGCGCGCCCCTGGGCGCGCCCCTCGTCACGACCTTCCTTCCGCTCCTCGGAGCGGAGCTTCTGCTCGTACTCCTTGAACCACGCCCGGATCTCTGCGCTCACATCGTCCTCCTCGTCGGTCGTCGGCTCCTGGATTCCGTGCCGGAAGTGTACCAGCAGCGGCGTGGCGACGCTCTTCTCCCAGGTATCGTCTGGCAGTGCCGCCAGATCCGTCAGCGCCTCGCGCAAGCGGCGGCCCGAGCCGAGCAGCCGCAGCAGCAGCGTTGTACGCGTCCGGGGCAGCTCCGCGAGCACCACCACGCGCATCACCAGGCCCGGTACGGCGTGGTAGACGCCGGCTTGCACCGGCTCGCACCGGTAGGCGTCGAGCACCGTTTCAGGACGCCCCGGGCTGATGACGACCAGCGCAGGGAAGGCGACCGCCGGTTGCGGTGGCGTGTCCGTGTCCTCGTCCGGCGCGACGGAGCGCGCTGCAGAGCGGGCGCGGCGCTCGAGCTCGTGATGCCACGTGAGCTGCTTGCGCAGGCAGTGCCGGATCTGACGCAGGCTCGGCGTGCCGTGGAACGGTTCGAATTTGTCGGCCGCACGAGATTTCCGGTCGGCTGTGGGGAATGAGCATGACGCGCAGCTCAGGGCCTTCCAGGCCAGTACCTGACGACCACGTGACAGTCGTCGACCTGCCACCCCTTGGCGGCATCCCAGCGCAGCTTGAACACCTCCCCGCTGGCGTCGAACTCGTCGTCGTATTCGCCCGCGTCGAGCTGCAGCAGCTCCGCGTCCGGGCCCGCGCGGCGGAAGGCCACCACCTGGAGCCGCGCGCTGTCGCCGGGCGAGTAGCGGAGCAAGGCCTCCGAGAACGCCCCGAGCTCCGTTAACGGTACTCCCACCTTGGTGCAGCCTCTCTTCGTGAACGGCTGCAGCTCCCCTAACTCCGGAAAGCCAGCGACGCGGACAGACGGCCTGAGAAACCATCCGAGCGCGAAGGAAACGACGGCGACACCGAGGACCAGGAGGTAGCGCAGCTTCGCGGCTTTGACAGAGGTATGCACGTCGTGTCCCGATGGGCTCAGGGCGTCTTTCTCGATGGGATCAACCCCAGCATGGCCCCGGAACGAGGCTCGATGGGGCGTCAGCGGCGGCGGGGGGTGAAGCGGACGAACAGCCCTTCCGGCTTCATCGTGAACCCGAGGAGCTCCTTCACGGGCCGCGCCGGGTCGACAAGCGATACATCGAAGTCGCGCGCGACCATGGCGCCCACCATGGCGCTCTCGACCATCGAGAGCGCGCGCCCGGGGCAGACCCGCGGGCCGCTGCCGAAGGCGAGGGCGGCGCGCGGGTCGTGCTTGCCGGCGCCCGCCGGCCGCGGGGTCAACCAGCGCTCGGGCATGAACGAGGCCGCGTCGTGGAAGTGCTCCTCCTTCAGGGCGATCTGCCGCGTCAGCAGGATCATCCGCGTCCCCGCCGCGAGCCGCAGCGAGCCGACCACCGTGTCCGCGCAGGCTTCCATGAACAGGATGGGCGCCGCGGACTTCAGGCGCAGCGTCTCCTGCGCCACCGCCCCGAGATAGCGCAGCCGCTGCGCGTGCTCCGGGCTCTCGGGCAGGTCCGCGTCGCCGAGCTCGGCGTCGACCTCGGCCCGCATCCGTGCTTGCACGTCCGGGCGCAGGGCCATGAAGTGGAGCATCCAGGCCATCGTGTCGGCCGTCGTGTCCTCCCCGGCGAGCAGCAGCGTGAGCACGTTGCCGAGCACCTCCTGCTCCGACAGCCGCGCCTTCGGGTCGTCGGCGTCGCGCGCCACGAGCAATGCCTCCAGCAGCGAGCGAGGCGCCGCGGCCCGCGCCGGATCCCTGTCGAGCTCCGCGCGCGTCGTCCGGAGGATGCCCAGCATCCGCGTGCGCACCTCCGAGAGCGCCTGATCGAGGGCCCGATCGGCGGGCAGCTTGACGTGCCGCCAGTACGGGAATGGCGCGAAGACGCGGCGGTTGAGCGCCGCGAAGACCGTCTCGAGCTGGTGCGACAGGGGGTCGGTGCCGCGCTCGATGAGGTTCATGTCGAGGCCGAACGCCACGGCGGTGGTGACATCCACCGTGTAACGGGCGAGGTCTCGGCGCGCGTCGACCGGCGCCCCCCGCGCGGCCGACGCGCGCCAGCGCTCCCGGAGCCGGCGGGTGATCGTGGAGAGCGTGCCGTGGCTCTCGCGCAGCTGCCCGGCGGTGAACGCGCTCATCACGAGCCGCCGCTGCCGCGTCCACTGGTCGCCCTCGGCCGAGAAGACGCCGCCGAAGCCCATCTCGTCGATGAGCTCCTGCAGCGGGCTCCAGCGGCGGAACTCCTTCGGCCTCTCGCGCAGGATGCGCTGGACGAGCTCGGCGCTGCCGACGACGACGACCGGCGTGCGGCCGAGCGAGAAGGTGTAGAGATCGCCATACCTGCGGTTCCAGCCCTCGAGCGTGAGGTGGAACTGGGTCGGCCGGATCTCGAGGAGGTTGCCGAGCAGCGGCAGCCTCCGGGGTCCCGGGAGCGTCGATAGATCGCGCATGCCCGCTGAAGGGGCGACTTCTGCTCTGGCGGTCTCCATGGTCTCCTCTCAGAGAGCGAAAGCGGTCAGCGCCGGCGCCGCCGCGGTCGAGGTGTAACGTAGCTCGTCCTGGCGTGTGCGTGGGCGCTCGCCGGCGCGCCGCCTTCGTCACGCGCCGGCATCGCGAGCACGGCGGCGAGGCGCCCCTGGGCGAGCGGGCGCGTGACGAAGGCGGCGCGCCGGCCGCGGATCGACGAGCGGGGGAGCTTGGTGGCGGCCGCTGCCCCGCCCCCGGTCCTCCGCTATCGTGGCATCGGAGAGCGCGCGATGGCCGCGACCGCGGCGCGATGGGCCGCGACCGCGGCGCCATGCCCTCTCCGGAGCGGGGCGAACGTCCGCGCGGTCCCTCCTGCGGTGCTCGCCCCGACGAGATCCCCCCGCTCGCGCGCCATTCCAGGACTCCCCGCCGCGCCCCGCGGCCGACTCGCGCGCTCGCCGAGCATGGCGCTGGCACTGCGCTTGTTATGCCCCCCGCGCGCCCGCGGGTCCGAGCGGCGCCGAACCGCGGGCGCCTCCGCAATCCGCCGCTCTGGACACCATTTCTGGACGGAAAGGTTGCAGTATGAAGAATGCCATCCCGATCGCGATCCTGTGCCTCGGCGGGCTCGGCTGCGCGGACGCACCTCCCGCGGGCGACGGCGAGCAGCCATTGCTCACGTCCCGGCAGCGCATCGTTGGAGGCGCTGTGGACACGACGCACGCCTATGTCGTGGGCGTGGGCAATCGGAGCCGGGCGTACTGCAGCGGGACCGTCATCTCGCGGCGCACCGTGATCACCGCGGGACACTGCCACGGCGCGCTCACGCGCGTCTTCTTCGGCCCGACCCTCGGGCGGCGGTCGGAGAGCGTGCGGATCGAGACGTCGCGGAGGCACCCCGCCTTCGATCCCGCAAGCCTCCAGAACGACCTTACCCTCCTCGAGCTGGAGAGCGACGCGCCCGTGCAGCCCGCGCCCCTCCTGCGCGAATCGATGGAGAATACCACCTGGTACGTCGGGCCGGACTACACCTTTGTCGGTTACGGTGTCTCCGACGGCGTCGCGGGGACGGGGTTCGGCATGCGCCGCGCCGTGACGTTCCCTATCGTGGCCGTCGGCCCCGCCCAGGTCGGCGGGACGCCGGGGACGATCGACGCGACCCAGTTCTATTACCAGGTCCCCGACATGAACACGTGCGCCGGCGACTCCGGAGGTCCGGCGTTCCTCGTGCGCGGGGGCGTCGAGCGCCACGCCGGCGTGACCTCGTTCGGCGACGACCCCTGCACGCTGGACGGGGTGCAGGCGCGCACCGATCTCGACCAGATATCTCAGTTCATCCAGCCGACGATCGACGAGTTCGAGGCGGACAACCCGTGCCGCGCGGACGGCCTCTGCGAGGCGGCGTGTGACGTCGGGCCCGAGATCGTCGACCCCGATTGCGCCGATCTCCACTGCGGCCAAGATGGGGTGTGCGCCCTCGCCTGCGCGTTCCCGGCCGACCCGGACTGCGCGCTCCGCGCCGGCGTGCAGGTGCGATGACGGGACAGGTGAGGGCCAGCGGGCGCCGGCCGCGCGCCGCGCCGCGAGGCGGAGCTCAGGGCGTGTCGGCCGGGTCCGCCGGGTCGCTGCCGGCGCTCCGCTCGTCGCCGTCGAGGAAGCCGTCCTCGTCGCGATCGAGGCCGATGCGGTAGCCGGAGCCCGGCGGCGTGCACGTGTAGGTCAGGGGTCGCCCCGTCGCGAGGGCGATCTGGCGGAGCACCGCGTCCGGGATCGGCGGCAGCGCCATCCGGTCGGCGACGAACTGCCCTGCTCCGGTGTGAAGGAAGCCGATCTCCTGCAAGGCCAGGTGGCTCTTCGCCACGAGATCACACTCGCCGGCGTCCGCCCTGGCGATCAGGAGATCGACGCGCGGATCGGCGGCGGCCTGGTTGCCGGTCGTGAGCGTGACCTGCTGGCCGACGATCGGCGCGACGTTCGAGTCGAAGGCGAGCAGGAACGACTCGAGCTGCCGGCGGACCGCGTCGCCCGCCGGCGAATCCGGCAGGCCGTTCGGGTTGTCCGGGAAGGTGCCGAACTGGTTGGTGAAGCCGGTGAACGGCGAGAAGCCCATCCCGCGGAAGAACCGGAACAGCGTGTCGAAGCTGCCGTCGTGCAGGAAGCCGAACCCCCGCACCTGGTCGCCCTTGGGATCGTTGTCGCCGGGCAGGATGCCGAACAGCGGGGCGGCCATCCCGAACATCCCGACCTTCTGGTACATGTTGCGCAGGTGCGGCGTCTTGATGAGCTGCGGCTGGAAGTCGAACGTCATGTTGCCGTTCGCTCCGAAGAATCCCGGCTTGTCGACGCCGGGATTGCCCTCCGGGTCGAGGACGTGACAGCCATTGCAGATGGCGGTGCCGTCCAGGTTGCCGCTCACGAAGGTGTCGCGCCCGGCCTGCTGATCCGGCGTGAGCGAGTTGTCCAGGCGGCGGATCGGGTTGGGCGGATAGGTCACCTGCAGGATGAAGTCCGCGAACGCCTCCATGGAGGCGGCCGGGATCGGGCCGCTCCGGCCGAGGAGGTCGGTGAAGCCGGCCTGGAACTTCATGAACGCGGCGCGCTCGTCGAACGAGCCGCTGTCCGGCTGCGCGGTGGGCGCGTCGTTGCCGCCGGTGCGATCGCCGCGCCAGTGCATGGGGCCGTGGTTGGCCATGCCGCGCAGGCTCTGGGTCGTTGTCGGGCCCTTCATCGGGTGGAACTCCTGGGGCATCGGCTGCTGCGTGAAGAGGTTGAGCAGCGGGCCGACGAAGGGGCCCGGGTTGGTCGTGACCGGCTCGTCCGGATTGCCGAGATCCCACCCGAGGCTGTCGAAGTCGCCGAAGATATGGCAGCTCGCGCACGAGGAGTCGCCGTGCGCCGAGCTCGTGCGCGCGTCATAGAGGAAGCTCCGGCCGAGCGCGACGCTCGGCGGCTCGGGGCTGTACATCGCGACGTGCGCTGTCTCGGCCCGGGTCGCGGTGTCGACGATCGAGATGGAGTTGTCGAAGCGGGTCAGCACGAACAGCTGGCCTCGCGCCTCGTCGAGCGCGAGCCCCGACGGGCCGCCGCCGCTCACCTCGATGTGGTCGGAAGCGTCGGGCACGAACGTGTCGCTCTCGAGCGCGGCCGTGCCGAGAACGCCGACCTTGCTCGACCCGAGCGCGGCCACGTAGAGCGTCGCGCCGTCGCTGGTGACGGCCATGTCGACCGGCTGGGCCAGGCTCGCCTCGCTCTCGGCGTTCGGCGTGGGGGCGCAGCAGGCCGAGTAATCGATGTGTTTGTTGAGGTGCCGCGGCGCGACGCGCGGGGGGGCGTTGCCGGGGCGGAGCACCGTGATCCGGCTCTCGTGGAGGTGGCCCCGCAGGCTCTGCCCCGCGAAGACGCCGGGGCCCTCGAACCGCTGCTCGTTCCGCGCGTCGGTGTTGGAGACGTAGACCTTCCCGTTCACCGGGTTGACGACCATGTTGAAGAGGATCGTCCCGACGCCGGTGAAATGGCCCGAGGGCCCGTCGATCGGCCGCGGGGGGTTCGCCATGGCGTTGATGGCGAACACGTCCTTGTCGGGCAGCGAGAGCCGCACCGTGTCGTCCCAGGTGCGGCCGAGCTCGTCGACCCAGTGCGCGCCGTCGAACTTCACGATGAGGCTGACCTCGGGCGCCGGGTCGCCGAACGCGTTGGTCATCGGGCCCGGCGAGCCGCCGTTCGCCGCGCCGCCGTCGGGCACGAGCAGCTCGGTGACGACGGTGCTCCGGTTGCCCGAGTGGAAGCCGGCGGCGTAGACGCGCGCGCCGTCGGGCGTGGCGGCGAGCGCGCGCGGCGTGTCGGTGAAGAGGGTGAGGATCGCGAGCGGCTCGCCGCCGAGCGACGAGCCCAGGTGGTTCGCGTCGAACACCCAGACGTCGGCCCGGCCCACGCCCGGCGTGGTGAGCTCGGGATCGTTCGGGTTGTTCTGGCCGCGGTGCGCCGCCGTGATGAACGCGCGGCGCCGCCCGGGGCCCGCAAATACGATGTCTCTCGGCTCATCGCCCACGAGCAGCGTGCGCTCGACGCGGCCGCCGTATCCGCCAGGGGACAGCTCGACGACGCTGACGCTGTCGGACAGGTGGTTCACGACCCACACCTCGGTGTCGCTCCGCGCCGCCACGGCGACCGGATCCAGCCCGACCGGTATCGAGCTCCGGTGGACCAGCGCGCCGTGATGGACGCGGAAGACCTCGAGGCGGCCATCCGGCGTGTTGAGCGCAAAGAGCAGGTTTCCGCTGGGAGCGAGCGCGAGCGGGCGCACCTGCCCGCTCTCGAAGAGCGT
Source organism: Sorangium sp. So ce128 (assembly GCF_051525245.1). Classification (NCBI taxonomy): domain Bacteria; kingdom Pseudomonadati; phylum Myxococcota; order Polyangiales; family Polyangiaceae; genus Sorangium; species Sorangium sp. So ce128. The sequence continues at coordinate 262,207 of NZ_CP150313.1, forward strand.
GGTTGACGGCTCGGCCAGGGCGGGGGCGCTGGCCGCGAGGACAAGAGACGACGCCGCGGCGGACAAAAGGCTGCCAGCGACCCTTCGCAGGGCGAACGGTGACTTCATATGACCTCCTCGAGAAAGCGACTTCAGGAGCGATCGGGGATCGAGTGATCATTCAACAACTAACACGGACACGCTCTTTGGGGATCCAGGAAAGAGCATTTATGTTTCAATGTTGAAATGCGCGCAGCGCACATCGTACACCGCCCCACGATCATGACCCTTTTCAGGGGTGCAGCGCGTCATGAGGAAAGCATTGAATGGCGACGCGCGCAGCCCACCGGCGCACCCGAGCGACGGGTGGTGAGCCCATGTGCGCTCTGCGCCGGCCGCGGAGCGCGACGTTACTTCTTCGCCGTCACGTACCGGAAGTCGCACCGCTCGGCGCCCGCGCCGAGGGTGCCCGTGCGGCGGAGCTCGACGCCGTGGAGCTCTTTCACCTTGAGGTCGTCGAGGCGGCAGATCATGGGGACGATCTCCGGCGCGCCGTGCCGTCGCGCGAACGCCACGATCGGGCACGCGCGCACGTCGAAGGCCAAGAGCGCGCCGGTGCCGCTGGCCTCGTCGAAGCGGATGCCCTCCGGCTCGTCCGCGCGCAGGCTCATCATGAGCAGGCTCCGCGCTGGTTTCAGCCGGAACATCACATCCATGGCGGCGCCGAGGAGCGGGCTCCGGTTCAGCTGCTTGCGGTAGAAGGCCAGCAGCATGTCCTCGGCGATGCGCAGGGCCGGCTCCCGATCCACGCCGAGGTCGTGCAGGAGCGCCTCGTAGATCGCGAGCACCGGCGGGCCGAGCTCGAAGAGCTTGCGATTCGTGCTGCTCCGGAACTGCGGCATCGTCGCCTCCAGCGCGAGATACCGCTGCTTGGCGTGCGTGTGGAGCTCCGCCGCACACGCTTCACCGAGCTCGCGAGTCGCGATGCCTCGGCCTTCCGCAAGGATCTGCGCGAGACGTTCGGACGGCGACGACATGGTGGAAATTTACCACATGCGGCGCCGCGGCAAGCCTCCTTGTGGGAGCTCTTGGATCGGAGTGGCCGGCTGAAGTGGCCTGCTGGCCGGCCAGTCGACTGGCCGGCCAGCAGGCCAGTCCGATCAGCGGGCGGAGCCTGTTCCAGCCGGCCTGTGCGGCCCGAGGGGCAGCGATGCTCCTGCGATCGGGGGAGTTCGGTAGGGACGCAATATGGCTCTGCCGGGATGTGCGGAGCACCGGACAGGGCGTCTGGTGAAATGAGGCAGAAACCTCTCAGCAACAGGCCCAGTCGGCTCCCGGGCGGCGATGCGCTCGCGGGCTCGGCAGGAGCCGGGCGTCCGCCTGTGCGGCGCTACGGCGCTGCCGGTCCCCACAGCCCGGGCACGCGCGTCCCGCAGGAAGGGCACGCGCCGCCGGAGAGGAGGACCTCCTGCGTCTCGTAGTTGAACCGCCGCACAACGACCTCGTGGCAGGCGGGGCAGCGTGTATGCGAGAGCTCACGGACACGGTCGGCCACGTTGCTGACGTAGACGTATTTCATCCCCCTCGCGTAGGCGACGCCCGCCACGTCCACGAGGAACGCCGGGTCGGTCGTCATGCGATCGCGCATCTTGTAACGCGGGTAGAAGGCGTTGAGGTGCCAGGGGATGTCGGGGTCGACCCCGGCGATCTCGGCGCCGAGGGCGCGGAGGCCGGCCGCCTTGTCGTTGAAGCCGGGGACGACGAGCGTCACGACCTCGACCCAGTAGCCGAGGCGCCGGGCCTCGCCGATCGCCGCGAGCACCGGCTCGACGCGGCCGCCGAGCGTCCGGTATTGATCCGCGCTCCACCCCTTCAGGTCGACGCGGAACACGTCGGCGACCGGGCGCATGTACGCGAGCGCCTCGGGCGTCGTGTTGCCATCCGAGATGAGCGCCGTGACGAGCCCCCGCCGCTGCGCCTCGGCGAAGACGGCGCGCGCCCACTCGGCGGTGATCATCGGCTCGTTGTAGGCGCTCGCGAGCACCCCGCAGCCCGCCGCGACGGCCGTCTCGACGAGATCAGCGGCGCTGATGTCGATGGGCTCGCCGTCGCCCTCCGGCTCGCGGAGGGCCTGGGAGACCTTCCAGTTCTGGCAATAAGGACAGCGCAGGTCGCACCCGAACATCCCGAAGGTGAGGGACCTCGCGCCGGGGCGCACATGGAAGATCGTGTTCGTCTCGACCGAGCGCACGTAATGGCGCGCGACGTAGCCGAACGGGACGCGCAGCTCGCCGTCCTTCTCGAAGCGGATCCCGCACGCGCCCGCGCGCCCCGGCGCGAGGACGCAGCGGTGCGCGCACGCGGTGCACCGGAGATACCCCGCCTCGGGACCGGGCTCGTAGAGCGCGCCCGGCACGGTGCGGCGGGCGAGCTTCGCCGTGAGGGGCTCGCCCATGGCGCCGCCCTCGCCAGGCCCGGCCGCGGCGCGCTCGCATGCGGGCTCGTTCGCGGCGCCGCGTACGAGGTCCTCCACGCGGACGTGCGGGCGGGCGTCCAGATCGCGCGCGTCGAGCGGAGCGTCGATCGCGGCTTTCGGGGCGCTGCGTCCGTTCGTCTCCATGGGAGAGCGGGCATCGCTAGCATCGCAGCCGCGAAAAACAAGGGCCTTGTGGTGCGGTGGCGTGGCGGTACAGCTGGGCAGCGGCGCTGCGGCGGGCAGCGGCGCGGTAGGACAGCGGCGCTGTGGCGAGCAGCGGTGCTGCGGCGCTGCGGCGGGCAGCGAGGTGGCCCGGCGCGGGAGCGCTCTTGTCAGGCCGGCAGCGCGCCAGCGCCCTGCGCGAGCCGATCGAGCTCGTCCTGACCGAGCTCGCGCTCGCCGGCGAACGCGATCCCCACGACGGCGCGCACGCTCGCGGAGGCGTCGCGCACGGGCAGCGCCACCGCCGCCTGCGCCGCGACCGCCCTGGCCCCGGGCCGCACGTCGCCGGACGTGTCCGTCTGCAGGTTGCACGTCTGCACGGGCTGGTCGCGCTCCCAGGCGAGCCCGGCCATCCCCTTGCCCCGCGGGACGCGGCGCGTGATCTCCTGCACCTTCTCGGGGATGTTCACGGCGGCGGCCAGCGCGAGCGCATCGCCCTCGACGAGGTGCACCGTGCCAGCGATACCCCCGTTGTCGGCGACGAAGCTCCGAAGCCACGGCTCCAACGACTCTCGGCGCGCATGCATGCTCGCACCTTCGGCCGTCGCGGGGCCTGCGTCAACCCGGGGCAGCTCGCGGGACGCGCCGGATTTGTCAGGCCTCGTCCTTCACCCGCTTGGGCCAGCGCACGATGAAGGTGGCTCCTGCGCCGGGGCGCGACGAGACGGACACGCTCCCTCCGCGGCTCTGCACGATCTTCTTCACGACGGAGAGCCCTATCCCGGTGCCTTCCACCTTGTCGCGCGACTCGAGCGTATGAAAGAGATCCCAGATGCGCTCGTGGTACTCGGGCGCGATGCCGGGCCCGTTGTCGCTCACGGCGAACTCGACGTAGGCACCGGCGTCCTCCCACGTCACCTCGACGCGCGCGTCGCTGCGGCGCGCGTGCTTCAGGGCGTTGCTGATGAGGTTCTGGAACACCTGCTGCATCGGGACGCGCTCCGCGGCGATCGTCGGCATCCCGGGCGCGATGTCGACCCGGGCCCCCTCGGGCGGCGAGAGCAGCTCGACGACCTCCGCGAGCAGATGGCCGGTGTCGACGCTGACCACGTCGCCGCGCAGGCGCCCTGCCCGCGAGTAATGGAGGATCCCGTCGATGAGCGCCTCGAGGCGGCGCACGCGCCCGCGCAGGAGGTGGATGTACTCCTGCGTCTCGCCGTCCAGCTTCCCCGCCAGCGACTCCTCGATCCACTCGGACAGGTTCGCGATCCCCCGGAGGGGCGCCTTGAGGTCGTGCGAGGCGACGTAAGCGAACTGGTCGAGCTCCTGGTTCGTCTTCGCGAGCGCTGCGATGAGCTCCTCTCGGTGCTGGCTCAGCTGCTCGATGCGGCGCCGCGCGAGCACCTGATCGGTGATCTCGAAGGCGACCACCATGACGCCCGAGACGGCGCCGGAGGGGTCGCGGATGGGCTGAGCGACGTAGTTGAAGACGGCCTCGTCCACCGCGCCGCCGCGCCGGACGGGGATGGTCAGCTCGGTCATGCGCAGCGGCTGGCCGGCCTTGAGCGCGCGGTCCAGCATCGCGATCGCCTCGTGCTCGCCGAGCTCAGGGAACGCCTCGCGCACGCTCTTCCCGACGAGATCCCGCCGGCCGACCATCTCGCAGTACGGCGGGTTCGCGACCTCGTAGCGGTGCTCGGGGCCGGCGAACACCGCGATGGGGACCGGCGCCTGCATGAAGAGGTCGTACAGCCGCTCGCGCTCGCGCTCGGCCGCTGCCCGCAATCGGGCGAGCTGGAGGTGCGTGGCGACGCGGGCGACGAGCTCGCGCGCGGAGAACGGCTTGGGGAGGTAGTCGTCCGCGCCCGCCTCGAGCCCCTCGACGCGCGACTCCTCCCCGGCGCGCGCGGAGAGCATGACGACCGGGACACCCCTCGTGCGCTCGTCCGCGCGCAGCGCGCGGAGCAGGCCGAAGCCGTCGAGGTTCGGCATCATCACGTCGGTGAGCACGAGATCCGGCGGGCTGCGGCGCGCCGACGCGAGCGCCTCGGCGCCGTCGGCGACGGCCTCGACCGTCCAGCGCTCGCGCAGCACCCGCCCGACGTACTCGCGCATATCGGCGTTGTCGTCCGCGAGGAGGACGCGCGCCGCCGGCCCGGCCTCGATCGCGGCGCCGTCGAACGACGTCCACGCCGCCGGGGCGAGGTGCTCGACGGCGTTATCTCCCTCTGCGCCGCGGGGCGAGTCGCCCTCTGCGCCGGGGGGCGGGTCACCCTTTGCGCCGGGGGGCGAGTCGCCCTCTGCGCGGGGCAGCCAGCGGAGCGCCTCCTGCACATAAGGCGCTGCGCCCGTCGTCGTCGACGCCAGCGTCCGCGCGGCGTTCACGCGGTCCTTCGGCAGGTGCCCGGCCCCGCGAGGCAGGGAGACCGTGAACGACGTCCCCACGGAGAGCTCGCTCGTGACGTGGATGGTCCCGCCGTGGAGGCGGACGAGCTCGTGGACGAGCGCGAGCCCGATCCCGGACCCCTCGTGCGTGCGGGATCGCGCGCCCTGGACCCGATGGAACCGCTTGAACAGGTGCGAGAGCTCCCGATCCGGGATGCCCGTCCCGGTGTCCCGCACGGTGAGGTCGGCGCGATCGCCGTGCGCGCGGAGCGCGATCGAGACCGTCCCCTCGAACGTGAACTTGAGCGCGTTCGAGAGGAGATTGAGAACGATCTTCTCCCACATGTCGTGATCGACGTAGATGGGCTCGGGCAGCGGCGGGCAATCGACCTCGAAGGCGAGCCCCGCGCGCTCCATCGCCGAGCGGAAGGCGCTCGCGAGATCCGCGGTGAGCGCAGAGAGATCGGTCGGCTCGTACGACGCCTGGATCCGGCCCGCCTCGATGCGCGAGAAGTCGAGCAGCGCGTTGACCAGCTTGAGGAGCCGGACCGCGTTGCGGTGCGCGGTCTCGAGATCCGCGCCCGACAGGCTCCGCTCCGCCGACGCGAGGGCGTCCTCGAGCGGCCCGAGCATCAGCGTGAGGGGCGTGCGGAACTCGTGGCTCACGTTGCTGAAGAACGTGGTCTTCGCGCGATCGAGCTCGGCGAGGGCCTCCGCCCGCCGCTTCTCCTCCTCGTACGCCTGCGCGTTCGCGATGCTGGCCGAGATCTGGCCGGCGACGAGGTGGAGGAAGCCGCGGTAATCGTCGTCGAAGAGGCGGAATGGATTCAGCCCGACGATCAGGACCCCGGCGCGCCCCGTCTCGCCCGAAGGGGAGATCGCGAGCGCGGCCGCCCGCGTCGGCGGCCTTTGCCATGCGCCGGTGGGGAGACCCCGGAGGTGAGTCGGTATCTCGACGACGCGGCAGGACTCGTGCTCTCGCAGCACCGCGGCGAGCGGCCACGGCGACTCGTCCGTGAGCGCGATCGTCTCGGGGGCCGCGGCGTGCCCCCGCTCGAACCCCGTGCTGCCCGCGAGCTGCACGCGCCGCCGGTCCGGGTCGACGACGTAGAGGAGCGCGAACGGGAGATCCTTCGCGTTGGTCGCGAGCGAGCTCGCGCTGCGCGCGCACACGTCTTCCCACGAGCGCCCGTGCGCGGTCCGCGCCGCGAGGTCGCGGAGGAGCGAGAGCTGCCGCTCTCCGAGGATTCGCCGCGTGTCGTCGGTATTGGCGCAGAGGATGCCGCCCGTGCCGCCCTGATCGTTCGGCACAGGGCTGTAGGAGAACGTGTAATACGTCTCCTCCTGGTAGCCGTTCCGCTCCATGATGAGGAGGAGCGCCTCGTCGTAGGTGCTCTCGTCGCGGCGCATCGCGGACGCGGCGCGCGGCCCGACCTGGCCCCAGATCTCGCGCCACACGACGGACGCGGGCTGCCCGAGCGCCTCGGGGTGCTTGCCGCCGACGATCGACTTGTAGGCGTCGTTGTACAGATTGATGAGCGAGTCGCCCCACCAGACGAACATCGGCTGGCGCGACGTCAGGACGATGCGCACGCACGTCTTGAGGCTCTGCGGCCACGACGAGACCGGCCCGAGCGGCGTCTTCGACCAGTCGATCGCGCGCATGCGCGCGCCCATCTCGCCTCCGCCGGCGAGGACCGCGCGAGCGTCCGCGCGATCCGGCGGCAGGCCATCCAGCTCGAGCGACATGGGCCCTTTGTAGCGTGCGGTGGGTGGCGGGAGAAGGGCAGAAAACAGGGCGTTTCGGCTGCTCAGGGGAGCCCGTACACCGCGGAGGGGCCGGCGCGCCGGCGCCGCTCACGGCGGCGCGTCGAGCACCGCGCGCAGCGCCCGGCGCGCCACGTCGGGCGAATAGCCCTGGCGCGCGAGGAAAGCATAGAGCTTCTGCCGTTGCTCCGCCGGAGCGAGCCCCGAGAGCGAGCGGAGCTTCTTGCGCGCCGCCCGCTCGGCCACGGCGGACTCGTCCGTTCCCTCCTCGGCCATGACCTGCCGTATGGCCGCGTCCGCCACGTCGCGCGAGACGCCTTTGCGGGCGAGGTCCTGCTCGATCCTGCGGCGCGACCGGGGCTTGCCCACGATGCCGGAGCGCGCCTTGGCCTCCGCGAAGCGCGCGTCGTCGAGCAGCCCGCTCGAGGTGAGGCGCTCGATCGCGGTCGTCACGTGCTCCCTGGGCTCGCCCTTCTCGATCAGGCGCTTCTCCAGCTCCCTGGCCGATCGCGCACGGAACGACAGGAGCCGCAGCGCCCGCTCGTAGGTCTTCTGCGCGGCCTCGCCGGCCTTTCGCGGCGGCTCTGCCGCGGCCCCGGGGCTCTCCTGGCCGGGGGTCAGGCCGGCGGCGGCCTGCTCGGGCACCGTGGCGAAGGGGACCCCATCCACCAGGATGACGACGTGGCCAGGCTTGTCAGGCGAGGGGGCGATTCCCGTGATGATCGGCATGCACGAGGGACGATGGCGCACCCCGCGCGGACCGCAAGCGCCAGCTCACCCCGCCTGCTCCCGGCCGCGGCGGGGCGCCCGCTGCCTTGTCTCACGGATCGAGCACGAGCACGCCAAACGCCTCGGGGACATGGAAGTTCGGCTTGCTCGTGCGGGGCGGGCTCCACGCGAGGTAATGCCGTGGGTCCTTGCCCTCCATCCGGTACAGGTTCATGGGCAGCCGCGCGTTCGGGGCGAGCGCGCCCACGATCCCCGGCGCCGCCAGCAGCGCCTCGATGACGGCCGTGCGCGCCTGCGCGTCCTGGCTCGTCGCGATCGTCGCGCCGCTCGACCACGCCGTGTCTTCCAGGCGCGCGTCGCGGTCGATGGCGATATCGAAGAAATGGCCGAACGGCCCGATCTCCACCTCGAAATACCGCCTTGGCGAGCCAGGGGCCGGCGTCAGGAAGAGCTCGATGCAATCCTCTTTATAAAGTCCCTTTCGCTCCGTGCCGACGGGCTTCGAGCGATCCGTGTTGAGCCCCGCGCTCGCGAGCTCGAAGAGCGCGTGGAGCCCTTGCTTCGACCAGAGGAAGCGCGCCCGCGTGGGGAACCCGGTGGGCTTGCCGGCATAGTCGGTGTCCCACTGCACGGCCTTCGCGCGGCTCCACGCCGCGTCGTCGGCCTTCCCGTCGAGCACGACCTGCTCTCCCGGCGGAAGAGGCGACGCGTGTGCCTCCGGCTTCGCGGGGCCTCCGTCCGACCCGCCGCCCTGCTCACCGCCGGGCGCCTTCTGCGAGGCCGGCGGCGCTGGATCGAGCCCCTTCGCGGTCCCGCCGGGCAAGGGCGCCTGTCCGGGCTCCCAGTCGAGCCGGAAGGGCGCCATCGCCTTGTAATGCACGGGCCTCGGGCTCTTCAGGAGATCTGCCCCGTCTCCCGTGATCGCCGTCGCCTTGAGATCCAGCCCGAAGCGCTTCGCCGCGGCGTCGATGAGCGGCGAGGTCCGGTGGCCGCCGAGCTCGCGCGCGAGCGCGGGGCTGTTCCAGACGCCGAGGAGCTCCGCCGCCACGCGGTCGACCCGCACCGGGTTCGTGCCGCCGATGGCCACCATCTCCGCCGTGGGGTAGAGGACCTGGAAGCCGTCTCCGCCCATCGCCGGCGCGCCGTCGCCGAGCACCGCGTCCGGCGCGGATATCTCGAGCACGTCGACCATGCGCTCGGCGAAGACGCGGAGCGACGATAAGTAAAGAGCTCTATCCTCCTGGCCAGCGGACTTCGTGTCCAGGTACGCCTTGAGCTCCCTGTGCATCCTCCACTTCTGCTTGTAGGCAGGCGCGCTGTCCGACAGCATGACCGTGCCCTGCATGCCCTTGATGCCGACGGAGATGACCGAGTACCGGTGCATCTTGAGCCGGGGGAGCGACAGGAAGAGCCCGTGGTCGAGGTGCTCTGCCAGCACCTTCGGCATCAGCAGTGTCGGGACGTGGGTTGTCTGGATGCCGCGGATGGCGAGGGGCTTTCCGGGCCTGTCCCCGGCGACGTCGTAGACCCCGTCGTCGTCCATCGCGACGAGCGCGGCGCCCTCCTCCGCGGCCATCGCCTCATAGCCGGTGCGCTGCGCGATGTCCTTCCAGAACTTGTGCGAGTGGCCGCAGCCCTCGGCGATCGTGATCTTCGTGTGTCCGCGCGCCTTGAGGCACTGGACGACGCCTCGAACGAACTCCGGCTGGGTGATCCGGCCGGTCACGCCGTCGTCGCCCTTCGACTTTGCAGGGTCCTTCACGCTGTCGAACCCGCAGATGTTCGGCTTGAGGAGCACGGGAGTCGCCGCGGGGCGCCTCGGCACCACCGCCTCGCAGATGCGCTTGCCGAGCTCGAGGGGACCCTGGCCGCGGAGCACGGTGACGGGCGAGTCGTCGGCCTTGATGCGCTCGACGTGCCGCTCCCTGAGGGCGGCGCCGTCGATGCTGTCCGACGCGATCACCGAGGGCCCGGCCTCGTACCGCTGCGACGCGCCCGCGACCACGTCGCTCGACGCGCTCGGCACCGCGGTCGGCACGGCCGGGTGCGCGGAGGCGGCGGCGAACGAGGAGGCGGCCTGTGCCGGCACGGGCGCCGGCGAGGACGCCGCCGCGTCGGGCGGCGGCTGCGCGGCGGCGGGGCCGCCGTCGCCGGGACCGCCGCCCGGCTGGGGTTGCCGGTCCCCGCAGCCCGAAAGGACGGCGAGCAGCGCCGGGAGCGACGCGATCGCGCGGGGAGCCCGCCGCGCCCGGCCGCCGTGGATCGTTCGTGCCCTGTTCATCCCGCGAGCACGATGGCGCGAAACGGCGGCGAGGAGAAGGCGCCACGAGACATCGTCGAAGCCAGGGCCTGCGCGGATGCCGGGTGGTGAGGGCGGCGCGGCCCCCACCTCGCCCCGCCGCCGGCGCCCGAATGAGCGCCTCGATGCGCGCTCGCCGGGGCGGCTCACGCCTTGCAGTGCGGGCGCGGAATGAGCGTTTGGCCTGTTCCTGGTTATGTTAAAATTGCTGTTCGTGCTGAAATTTTCGGGACTGCGGGGATGTTGTTCGCAGCGGCTCTTGTCGCCTGTGGCGGCGGTTCGAGCGGCGGGGGAGCTGGAGAGGGCGGGGGCGTAGAAGGGTACTCGGAGGCTCGGTCGACAGCGGTGTGCGAGGCCGCGTGCGACGTGTTCAGCGCCGGCTGCGCGCCGGAGAACTGCTCGATCGCGTGCTTCGTGGCGGTGGACCAGTACCCGACGGAGGCGTGTTTTGCCGAGTTCGACGCCTACCACGCCTGCCTGGCGGCCCAGGAGCCCGCGCAGCTCGCCTGCGGAGCAGACGAGAACTTCTTCGGTCCGTGGGCGCCGGCGTGCAGGCCGGAGTGGACGGCGTATTGGCAGTGCCGGAGGACCGGAGGCGCGGACTGCGCGGTGGTGGCCACGGACGTCGAGTCCTGCACCTACTTCGGCGACCCTCCGGACTGGGCGACGTGCAAGATAGGAAAGGAACCGCCCCCCGGGTGTGTACCGCTGACGAGCCTCGACTACTGTTGCCCGGAAGGTACGCTGCCGTGACAGCGCGATCAGGGGCTCCGCTTCGCTGCAAGCCATGACGCCTGCCGTGCTGTGCACGGCACGGTCGTGGAGGGGTCCTGTCTCGTTGCCATGGAGGATGCGATGAAATGGGTTTCTCGTGCGCGCTCGGCCGTGATCGTGACGACCCTGCTGGCGCTGTCCGCGTGCGGCGGCAGCGTCGACGACGAGGGAAACAGCAAGGAAGAAGGCCCCTCCTGCGGGCTGGTCGCGGCGTGCGGCGGCGACCCGACAGGGACGTGGACGATGGATGAGGCGTGCCTGGATCCCTCGATGTTCGAGGACCTCGACGAGGGGTGTGACGCGGAGATCGACATCAGCGGCATGGTGGTGAGCGGACGCGCCGAATTCCGGGCCGATAACACCCATGTCACGACCGTCACGCAGCAAGGGCCGATCGAGGTGGTGTACCCTGCGGCGTGCCTCGCGGCCGAGGACATCCCGATCACGTGCGCGCAGCTCAGCGTGAAAATGCAGCGGGCCGCGGCTGGGAAGGAGTCGCCCTTCACCTCGGTGGAGTGTGCTCATGCGGGCGCCGACTGCGCGTGTACGTTTGTCTTGGGGCGGATCACGACGACGTCGACGGGCACCTGGTCGGTCTCCGGCTCCATCTTGGCCATCGAGTCCGAGGGCGAGGAGCCCGAGGAGAACCCGTTCTGCGCGCAGGGATCCTCGTTCACGAGAGGCTTCCCGGTATCGGCGGGAGCGGACGCCTCGGGGCCCATCAAGCACTACATGAGGTTCACGAAGGAGTGAGCCGCGGCGAGCCCGGTCGTCGGGGCGCCGCTCAGCGCCGGTCGAGCCCCACGATGCGGTCGAGCAGCGCCCGGTCGAGGCTCGCCTCGACCGCCGTGGCGAGCCGGTCGTACTCCTCGTGCCGGCTCGGTATCGCCGGCTCGCCCGCGACCCTGGGGAGCCCCCTCCGCTCGCGCAGCGCCGCGAGGAGTGACCGCCGGAGCCCGTCGTTGTCGAGGATCCCGTGGATCATCGTGCCCACCACGGCGCCGTCCGCCGACACGGCCCCGTCGAGCGCCGGCTCGGCCTTGCCGCCCCTCGATCCGATCGCGAACGCCGCGGCCGCGCCGCCCACCCGCTCCACGCGGCCCATGTGGATCTCGTAGCCGGTCAGCTCTCCCGCGCCCTCGCCCTCGGCCTCTCCAGCGCTCGCCGCGCTCGCCGCCCCCAGGAACGAGCCGCCCGCGAGCCGCGCCCGCACCTGCGCCACCGTCTTGGTCCGCTCGAACCGCGTCCACACATCGAGCAGCCCGAGGCCCCGCGCCGCCGGCTCGGCCGACTCGACGCCTTCCGGATCCTCGATCGCCCCGCCGAGCATCTGGCAGCCGCCGCAGATCCCGAGCGTCCAGCCGCCCTGCCGGGCGCGCGCCGCGACCGCCTCCGCGAGGCCGCTCGCGCGCAGCCACGCGAGATCGGCCATCGTGCTCTTCGTCCCGGGGAGCACCACGAGGTCCGCATTCCCGATCTCGTCCGGCCGCTCGATGAACCGCACCACCACGCCGGGCTCGTGCTCCAGCGGCTCCACGTCGTCGTAATTCGATATCCGCGGCAGCCGGACCACCGCGATGTCGAGCTGCCCCGGGCCCGCGGGCCCCCGGCGCCGCCGGCCCTCCAGCGACACCGAGTCCTCGTCCGCGATGCGCAGCTGCTTCAGGTAAGGCACCACGCCGAGCACCGGGACGCCCGTCCGCGCCGTCAGCATGTCGAGCCCCGGCTCCAGCAGCTTGAGGTCGCCGCGGAACTTGTTGATCACGAACGCGGCCACGCGCGCGCGCTCGTCGGGATCGAGCAGCGCCATCGTGCCGACCAGCGCGGCGAACACGCCGCCTCGGTCGATGTCGCCGGCGAGCAGCACCGGCGCGTCGGCGACGCGCGCGACGTGCATGTTCACGATGTCGCGGTCCTTGAGGTTGATCTCCGCGGGGCTGCCCGCCCCCTCGATCACCACGACGTCGTGCGCCTCGCGCAGCCGCCCGAGCGAGCGGGCGATGATGTCCTTCAGCTCTCCCCGGTACGCGAAGTAGTCGCGCGCGTGCAGGCTGCCGATCGGCTTGCCGAGCACGATCACCTGGGAGCGGGAGTCGCCCTCGGGCTTGAGCAGCACCGGGTTCATGTCGACCGTCGGCGCGACGCGCGCCGCCTCGGCCTGCACCGCCTGCGCCCTTCCGATCTCGCCGCCGTCCAGGGTCGCGAACGAGTTCAGCGCCATGTTCTGCGACTTGAACGGCGCGACCCGGAGGCCCCGCCGCTGGAAGATGCGGCAGAGCGCCGTGCAGAGGAGGCTCTTGCCGACCGAGGACGCCGTGCCCTGGACCATCACCGTGAGCGCCGTCATCGGAAGAGCTCCTGTCCAAGGGACGCCGCCGCCAGGAGGGCCGCCGCGAGCCCGGCGAAGAGCAGCGCCGCGAGCAGCACGATCCGGCAGGCCTCGTCGATGAGCCCCCGCCGGAGCGGCTCCACGGGGTCGCCGAGGCGGTAGTGGCCGCGCTTCTCGAGCTCGACCCGGAGCAGCCCGGCCATCGCCGCCATGGGCCGGCCGGCGTTCGGGCTCTCGGTGAGGCCGCCGTCGCGCAGGAGCACGGCGAGGCCGCGGCGCGCGTCGGCGCCGCGGAGCCACCCGGCGGCGAGCAGGAAGAGCGCGGTGAGCCGCGCCGGCACGAAGTTCAGCGCGTCGTCGAGCCGCGCCGACGCCTTGCCGAGGTACTCGTAGCGGCCGTGGTAGCCGACCATCGCGTCGAGCGTGTTCACCGCGCGGTAGAAGAGCGCGCCCGGGAGCCCGAAGAGGGCGAAATAGAAGAGCGGCGCGACGAAGCTGTCCGACGCGTTCTCGGCGACCGACTCGACCGACGCGGCGACCAGCGCGGGCTCGTCGAGCTCCGACGGGTCGCGGCTGCAGAGGCTCCGCAGCGCGCCGCGGGCCGCGGGGAGATCGCCCGCCGCGAGGGCGTCGCGCACGCCGAAGGCCGCGTCGCGGAGCGCGCGGAGCGCGAAGGTGGGCTTCAGCAAGAGACCTGACAAAGCGAGCGCGAGGACGGGGTGCGGGGCGAGCAGCGCCGCGACGCCGGCGCCGAGCGCGGCGAAGAGGCAGGGGACGGCGAGGGCCATGAGCGCGCCCCAGAGGAGCTCCGCGGCGCGGCCGCCCGTGGGCGCGGCGCGCTTCAGGGCCTGGATCGCGGAGCCCATCCACACGACGGGGTGGACGGCGGCGGGGGGCTCGCCGCAGGCGAGGTCGAACGCGACCGCGACGAGCAGCGCGGCGGCGGCCGTCATCGCGCGTCCTCGCCGCCGCCGACGAGCGCGACCGGGCCGGGGCGCAGGCGCAGGATCGCGCCCATCACGGCCACGTAGAGCTCGCTGGCCGAGCGGCCGAGCCGCTGGTGCGCGCGCCCCGCGAGGTCGCGGAACGCCCGGCCGAGCCGGCTCTCCGGGACCACGCCCATGCCGACCTCGTTCGAGACGAGGACGACGTGCGGCGCCGCCGACTCGACCGCCGCGGCGAGCGCCTCGATGCGCTCCTCGATGGGCCCGAGCGCGCGGCCCTCGGTCTCGTCGCGGAGCAGCAGGTTCGACAGCCAGAGCGTGAGGCAGTCGACGACGACGACGTCGACGCCGGAGAGCGAGGCGATGCGCTCGGGGAGCGCGATCGGCTCCTCCACGGTGAGGAACGCGCCGCCTCGCTCGCGGACGTGCGCGTCGATGCGCGCCCGCATCTCGTCGTCGAACGGCTCGGCGGTCGCGATGAAGGCGCGGCGCTCGCCGAGCGAGCGCGCGAGGGAGAGCGCGAACGCGCTCTTGCCGGAGCGCACGCCGCCGCCGATGAGGGCGACCCGGCGCGGCGCCGTTCCCGGGCCGCTCATCGCGCGCGCTCCTTCCGGTGCGCGGCGGCGCTCGCGACGAGCCCCTCGGGGACGAGCGGGTTCGAGGCCCAGTGCGCGTGCACGTACGAGGCGAGGACGCTCCCCGCCCGGTACCCCTCGCGCGCGACCTGGCCGCCGCGCCGGCGCCGAACGGAGTAGGCGTGCTCGATCGGCAAGGGCGCGTGCTCGGCAGGCGGCGGCGCCTGCGCGGGCGGCGGCTCGGCGGGCGCCGCGGCCGGCTCGGCCGGCGCCGGCACAGCGCGCTGCGACGGGCGGAGCTCGGAGTAGCGGAACTGGTGCCCGCGGAAGCGGAGCCCCGCGCCGCCCAGGATCGTGCGCGCCTGCGTCTCGACCTCCACGTACCCGAGCGCCTGCAGCTTCTCGCACATCGCGGCCTCCGCGGGCACGAGCCCGACCATGGGGTGCGCGCGCCCGTCCAGCGTGCGGATCGCCTCGGCCAGGTACATGAGCCCGCCGCACTCGGCGTAGATCGGGCCCCCACGGCCGGCGAACGCGCGGATCTCGTCGCGAAGCGCGGCGTTTGCGGCCAGGCGCTCCGCGTGCACCTCGGGGTAGCCGCCCCCGAGGTAGAGCGCGTCGACGTCGGGCAAGCGCGCGTCGCGGATCGGCGAGAACCGCACGAGCTCGGCCCCGGCGGCCTCGAGGCGGCGCAGGTTGTCCGCGTAGTAGAAGTGGAAGGCCTCGTCGAACGCCACGCCGATGCGCGCCTGGCGCGGCGGCGCCGTCATGCTGGCCGCCGACGTCGTCGCTGCCACCTCCGGCACCGGCGGCGCCGCGCGCGCGATCTCGAGCAGCGCGTCGAGCCCGATCCACGCCTCGGCCTGCGCGCCCCAGTGGTCGAGGCGCTCCTCGGGGAGCGCGGCCTCGTCGGCCGTGCGCAGGCCGAGGTGGCGCTCGGGGAAGCGCTGCGCCTCGTCCCGCGGCAGGCCGCCGAGGACGGGCAGCGACCGGTTCACCTGCGCCTGCGCCTGTCGGAGGATGTCGAGGTGGCCGCGGCTGCCGACCTGGTTGCACACGACAGCGGCGACGCGCAGCGCCGGATCGAAGCCCGCGAAGCCCTGGACGAGCGCCGCGACGCTGCGGGCCATCCCGGACGCGTCGACCACGAGCGCGACCGGCGCCTCGAGCCACTTCGCGATCTCGGCGGTCGAGCCCTCCTCCCCGGTCGGGCTCGCCCCGTCGAACAGGCCCATCACCCCCTCGATCAGCGCGACGTCGGCGCCGGCGGCCTCCGCCGCGAACGTCGACAGGACCGCTTCCCGGCCCATCATCCAGCCGTCGAGGTTGTGCGATGTCCCGGCCACGGCGCGGGCGTGGTACGTCGGATCCAGGTAGTCGGGGCCGCACTTGAACAGCGCGACCTCGAGGCCGCGGGCGCGGAGCGCGCGCGCGATCGCCACCGTGGCGGTCGTCTTGCCGACGCCGCTCGCCGTGCCGGCGACGACGAGCCGGGGGATGGCCCGGTGCATCAGAAATCGACTCCGATCTGGGCCTTTTGCCCCTGCTCGAACGGGTGCTTCACCGATCTCATCTCCGTCACCAGATCGGCGAGCGCGAGGAGCGCGTCGGGCGCGTTCCTGCCGGTGATCACGACGTGCACGTGCGCGGGCCTCGCGCGCAGCGCCGCGAGCAGCTCGTCCTCGGCGATGAAGCCGTAATGGAGCGCATACGTGATCTCGTCGAGCACCACGATGTCCTGCTCGCCGCCCGCGATGAGCGCCGCGGCCTCCTGGAAAGCCGCGCGCGCCGCCGCCTTGTCGCGCGAGAGATCGTCGCTCTCCCAGGTGAAGCCGCGCCCCATGACGAGGAACGTCAGGTTGGGGAGCGTCTCGGCGAACAGCCGCTCTCCCGTCTTCCACTTCCCCTTGATGAACTGCACGACCGCGACGCGCATGCCCCGGCCGAGCGCGCGGAACACCATGCCGAGCGCGGCCGTCGTCTTGCCCTTGCCGTGGCCCGTATAGACGATGACGAGCCCTCGTCGACCTGCCGCCGCTCCGGCGCTCTCCTCCGCGCTCACGAGTCCTCCTCGGGCGTGCCAGGGACGAGGAGCTTCTTCTCGGCCTTGCGGAAGCGGTGGCTGAACTCCGGATCATAGAGCCGCGAGTCGGCGAAATCGGTGGAGGTGAGCACCCGGCCGACCAGGATCATCGACTGGGTCTTGATGCCCTCGGCCCGCACCTTCTCCCGGATGTCGGCGAGCGTGCCTCTCACGATCTTCTGATCGGGGCAGCTCGCCTTGTGGACGACAGCGACCGGGCAATCCGCGCCGTAGGCCGGGATGAGCGCCGCGGTCACGTCCTTGAGCAGGGTGATGCTCAGGAACAGGCACAGCGTCGCCTGGTGGCGGGCGAGCTCCTCGAGCCGCTCGGCGGGCGGCACCGGCGTGCGCCCCTCGGCGCGCGTCAGGATGACGGTCTGCGAGAGCTCGGGCAGGGTGAGCTCGCGCCCGAGCGCCGCGGCCGCCGCGGTGAAGGACGAGACGCCGGGGATGATCTCGTACGGGATCCCGAGCGCATCCATCCGGCGCATCTGCTCGGCCGTCGACCCGAAGAGGACGGGATCGCCCGTGTGGACGCGCGCCACGTCGTGCCCTGCGTCCCTGGCCTCGACGAGGACCTCCACGATCTGGTCGAGGGTCATGCCGGAGGAGTCGATGACCCGGGCGTCCGGCCGCGCGGACGCGACGATCTCCCGGGGGACGAGCGAGCCCGTGTACATGACGACCGGGCAGCGAGCGACGAGCTCGGCGCCGCGGACCGTGATGAGCCCGGGATCGCCCGGGCCCGCGCCGATGATGTAGACGCGCATGGGGTTCTTTCCTCGTTTCGTGCGCCGGCGATCCCGCCGGGGACTGCGGGCGCGCGAAGCTAGAGCGATCGCGAGGCGAACGCCAGGGGGCGGGGCGGGGCGGAGCCCCGAGGAAACGACCTTTGGCGCGAGCTCGAAGGATTCCGGCACGAGCACGAACGTCTCCGACGCGCGCCCGGAGCTTCATCGCGTGGCCTGTTCCCCTGCCAGCGGCTGCGTACACATCACGCCTGGATCAGCGCGGGACGATGCGGCGCACCGGTAGACCCGCGCCGAAGGCATAACCTGACGGCGTCGTGACGATGCAGCGGGGCGACGCGGGGTCGTCCTCGATGAGCCGGCGCAGCGCCCGCACCGCCGTGTGGACGCGCGCGTCGTGGCGGAGCCGGTGATAGCTCGGCTCCTGCCACGCGAGGCGAACGAGCGTCTCCTTGTCGGCCTCGCCGCCGTGCTCGGCGATGACCTCGAGGATGCGGAAGAGCAGCGGGCGTTCGGAGAGATCGACCTGGCGGTCCGGCAGCCAG
Source organism: Sorangium sp. So ce128 (assembly GCF_051525245.1). Lineage (NCBI taxonomy): Bacteria > Pseudomonadati > Myxococcota > Polyangiales > Polyangiaceae > Sorangium > Sorangium sp. So ce128. The sequence continues at coordinate 280,003 of NZ_CP150313.1, forward strand.
ACGCGCTGGGAGCGCACGTCGAAGGCGATGCCGCGCCCCTCGGCGCCAGGATCCCGCGCGCCGATCCTCTCGACGGCGACCCCGGTGCGGCGCCGCGCCGCCTCGACGACGGCGCGGTCGATGCGATCGAGCGAGGCCGCGTCGCCGAGCAGAGCGCGCGCCCGCCGGGCCGCCGCAGGCGCGACGCGATCGAGATCGGCGAAGCCCGCGAGGCGCGCCGGCGACAACCCCGCGGGCGACGCCAGCTCCCCGAGCAGCTCGGCGGCGATCGCGCATGGCATGGCCCCCGTGGTCCGGGCCGTCTCCTTGAGCTGCGCGGCCTCGTCCGCGGCCGCGGCCGACTCCGCCCCCGAGCACCAGAGCGCCTCGAGCGCGAGCGCGCGCGCCGCGATCTCGAGCGTGCCGTAGCCCTGCTCGGCGGCGCAACCGGCGGCGTCCAGCGCCGCGCGCCGCGCCGCTCCGGCGTCGCCCGCGGCCAGCGCGACGGTGCCTCGCGCCAGCGTCGCGAGCACGGCCACCTCGGGCATGTCGGGCTCCGCCAGCTCCGGCCAGGCGAACGGCAGCCCCCAGCGGCTCCGTTGAGCGACGCGCGCCAGAGCGAGCTCGTCGCCCCAGCGGGTCCGCTCGCTCGCGGGCGCAGGCGGCTCCTCCGCGGCGCCCGGCGGCGCGCCGAGCTCGATCGCCGCGCGCACGCGCAGCGCCTCCGCCGAGCACCGGAGCCCTGCGAGCGACGCCTCCGCGAAGGCGGTGAGCTCCTGGTCGACGCCGTCGAGGTCGCCGCGCAGGCAGCGCAGCCGCGCCGCCAGAAGGCGCGCGAACATCGCGTTGATCGGCGAGCGAGCGGCGAGCGGCACGAGCCTGTCGACCACGGCGGCGGCATCGGCGAGCGCGCCGCGATCCGTGGCGATCGCGCCCAGGAGCAGCAGCGTCCGTGCGGGCAGGGAGGCCTGCGCGCCGGGCGCGACCTCGAGGCGCGCGGCCGCCGCCTCGGCCCGGCGGACGGCGCCGAGCGCGTAGAGCGCCGAGGCGATGCCGAAGCGCAGCGCGAAGGAGCCGCCGGAGAGCGCGGCGAGGCGCTCCTCCACGCCGGTCACGAGCCCCAGCGCCAGCGCGCGCTGCCCCATCAGGGCGGCGCAGGCGGCGACGTCGATGTCGCGCTGCGCCGCGAGGGCCGGGGAGGCCGCGTCCAGCGCCTCGAACGCCTGGCGCGCCTGCTTGAACAGGCCGCGGTCCATGAAGCAGCGCGCGCGCGTGCGGCCGGCCTCGAAGGCGACGCGCGCGAGCCCGGCGGCGCCGGCCTTCCGCGTCGCCGCGAGGGCCTCCGCGGCGGCCTCGTCGTAGCGGCCCTGGTGGAAGAGCGCGAGCGAGTGGTGCGCGCGGTCGGCCGGCGTCGGCGAGGCCGGGAGCGAGAGGTCCTGGAGCAGCAAGGGATCGCCGGTCTCGACCGCCGCGCGCAGCCGCCACGACGACAGCTCCGGGATCGCAGCGGGTGCCAGGATGCGGTGCAGCGCCCGCGCGAAGCCGGCCTCGAGCAGCGCCTCGCCGTGCGCGTCGAACAGCGCGAGCGCGCGGGCAGGATCGCCGGCGTCCACCGCCAGGCGGAGCGCCTCGTGCCGCGCGCGCAGGCCGGGAGCCCCCGCCAGCGCCGCCGCGGCGTGGCCCTTGCGCGCGCGGAGCTCGTCCTCGCCGAGCTCGCCCGCGAGCAGCGCGCTCGCGAGGTCGGGCATGCGCAGCCCGTCCGGTGATCGTTCGAGCAAGCCGCGCCGCGCCAGCGATGCGAGGACCTCCGCGCCAGGCACCTCCGCGACGCGCGCGAGCGCCGGGACCGGCAGGGGGATCTCGATCACGCACATCGCACGGAGCAGCTCGGCCGCGTCCGCCGGCAGCCCGTCGAGCACGCTCCGCCCGTCCGGCTCGTGCATCGGCTGGCGGCCCGCGAGGAGCTGCTTGAGGCGCCACGGCGATCCCGCCGCGGCGCGCAGGACGCCCGCGTCGCCCGCCAGCGCTCCTCCCCACGCGCGCGCCAGCTCCGCCAGCTCGCCCTGCGGCATGCCGTCGAGCGCCACCGTCTGGCCCATGAGCTCTTCGAGCCCAGGATCCTCCCGGCTCACCGCGATCCATCGGCTGCTCCGCGCGTACTGCGCGAGGCGGCCGAGCACCTCGCGGACGCGCGCGGGCTCGGCGTGGTGCAGGTCGTCGAGGACGACGACGTGAGCAGTCGCGCCGGAGGCGGGCTCCGGCTCGGCGAGATCGATCGCGGCGGCGATGAGGGCGTCGCGATCCGTGACGATCGCCGTCCAGTCGATGCCCCGGACGTCGTGCACCTCGGCGAGCGCCCGTGCCACGGTGAGCAGGACATGATCGAGCAGCGCCCCGCGGCCGAGGCGCGCCATGACCGCGCGCGGCACCCGTTCGGCGAAGCGGGCGCGCAGCACGTGGCAGACGAGCGCCGTCTTGCCCAGCCCGCCGATGCCGGAGACGCAGCTCACCGGCGCGCGCCCGATCGCCTCCGCGAGCCGCGCCAACGCCGCGCTCCTGCCGGCGAAGAACGGCGGCGCGTTGGGGAGGCGCAGATTGAGCGGCAATCTCCCGAGCTTCGCGCGTGCGCCAGGCTCCGCCATGACCTGTCGCCTACGGGCGTTGTGCCGGGGCCGCCAGGGTCAGGGCTGCCAGACGCGCTCGAACGTCACGCCCGGGTCGGCGACGCTCCACGACAGCACGACGGAGCCGTCGGCTCGCTCAAGCACGTAGCGGTCGGTCCACACCCACCCTGCGTACCCGTAGTTCACATCGGGAGGAGCCGCCAGCTCGACGTCGATGACCTCCGGCGCCACCGTCGTCGCGCTCTGCGTGATGAAGGTGTCGAGATCGCGGCTGAAGGTCGAGGCCAGCGGGGCGCTCGATCCACCGAACGTCAGGGAGTCCGCGCCGGTCACGGTGAGCCCCATGGCGGTCTCGACGGTCGCCGCCGTCTCCTGCGTGTAGCCGGCCGTGAAGCTGGCTTCATACAGGGCGGGCGCCGGCGAGGCGTCCCAGTGCGTGCTGAACATCAACGTCCAGTAGCCGTAGCGGCTCATCCGGTAGTAAGGCGATGTCTTGACCTGCTGCGCCCGGTCGCCGTCCACCACGTAGAAGTAGGGGACGGGCGAGTCGCCGATGAGCTTCTGCGGGGTCGTCGCCGGGAAGGTCGTGTCGTACGCCGTGAGCTCCGGTACCTCGGCGTGGTCCCACGGCACGCCGTCCGGCTCCCGCAGCACCACGAACCGGCCACTTTCCGCCCGGGACGGCTGGGCGGCGATTAGGTGCCAGAGCTCCTGTCCGTTCGCCGGCCCGCGGCTGACGTCGTAAGGCACGGCGCTGGACGGCTGATTGGGCCGCACGTAGGTGCCGTCTCGCAGCGTCTGGAGCTTGAAATAACCCCTGTCGAGGTGCGGCTGCGGGCTCGACGCCGGATCCGCGGTGAAGATGGCCCACTTCTGGTTCCGGTCGCCGCTCGCAGACTCCAGGGTGACGTCCGGGATCGCCGGCGACCCCGAGCTGACGTCGGCCGTCAGGAACGAGGCGCCGGAGCGAGGCTGCACGGCGAACAGAGCGTCTCCGTCGGCCGTGATGTTCCAGCGCTGGGCCGCGGCGCCGCTCCACGCGACGGCGAGGAGGTCGGAGTCCACCACCTTGCCGGTCTCCCTTGAGCACAGGTGGTATCCTCCCCTGCCGTCGAACATCGGGGGCGCGACGCACTGGCCCGAGGCGAGCCGGATCTCCCCGATGGCGCAGGCCGACGGCGACGAGGCGAGGGACACCACGCCGTTGGCGTCCCCCATGTAGGTCCAGTCGTTGCCGGTGTTCGGCCCGAGGGCGCCGCGCTTCCACAGCTTGTTGTCCCAGGCGGCTGCGTAGAGGGCGCCGTTGTGAGCGGTCAGCCCGGTGAGGCTGTAGGCGTCCCCCACGTAGGTCCAGTCGTTGCCGGTGTTCGGCCCGAGGGCGCCGCGCTTCCACAGCTTGTTGTCCTTCGCGGCCGCGTACAGGCTGCCGTCGAGGACGGCGAGGCCGACGACCTTGATGGCGTCGCCGGCATAGCTCCAGTCGTTGCCGGTGTTCGGCCCGAGGGCGCCGCGCTTCCACAGCTTGTTGTCCTTCGCGGCCGCGTACAGGCTGCCGTTGTATTCGACCATGGCGACAACGTTGTAGGCCTCGCCGACCTCGACCCATTCGTTGCCGGTGCCCGGGCCGAGGGCGCCGCGCCTCCACAGCTTGTTGTCCTTCGCGGCCGCGTACAGCTCACCGTTGTAGAAGGCGGCGGCCGTGATCCCGTTGAAGGTCCCGGACCGATACCAGTCGTTGCCGGTGCCCGGGCCGAGGGCGCCGCGGCGCCAGATGCCGCCGTCGGCGAACGCGAAGATGCCGCTGCCGTCGCTCACCGCTTGCCGGGCCTCGCCGATCGGCTCGTCCGTCTCGACGGGGGTGCACGCGGCGGACGAGAGCGCCGCGGCGAGCGCGAGCGCCGCGGCGATGCCTCCGCGCAGCCGCCGGGAGCGAGCGCCGAGGGGAAGGCCCGAGTCGAGCCGATGTGTAAGGGTACGAGTGGACATGCGAGCTGTCTCCTTGAGAGGTCAAGATCGAGCGCACGACGGCGCGAGCAGCGGGGGGCGCGCTGCATGCGCGCCTCCCGCCACCGCTGCTCAGACGGGCTGGACGCGGCGGCGGTCTCGACCTCCTGCTGAGCCCTGCTGATCTCCGCTGAGCTGCCCCGGCTTCACACCCCGGGCGGGGCGAGCACCGCACGGAAACTTTCGCGCAGGGGCGAATGCTCTCGTCGCTCACGAGAGAGCAATACGTGGGTGCGCTTCGTGCGCCGGCGATCCCGGAAGGGACCGCGGGCGCGCGAAACCAGAGCGGTCCCGAAGCGGACGCCAGCGTTCATGGTGGAGCCCGTGCGCTCGGCGCGGAGGCCCGAGAGACACATCGCAGGCCCGAGGACACGAACCTGCGGTGTGTGCCGGAAGGCTCCCATCTTCTCGCGGGGACGCGCTGGTCCGCGGCCTTGCTCAGGGCATGCGCCTGTGATGCGATGGGAGGTCGCACCCCTCTTCAAGGAAACGCCATGGACCAGCAGAACGGAAGGTCTCAGCCCTCGGCGCCCATCCTGTGCGCGGCAGCCCTCTTCGAGCCGACGCTCCCGGCCGCGTGGGGACCCACGCTCGATCTGCTCGCCGACATCGAGGAGCTGCAGGACGCGACGAAGGGCAGCCGCGAGGAGCGGGAGGCGAGGGGGCGCGATCTTCGCGAGCGGCTGATGCGCGGCATCGACGCCCTGAGCGAGCCGACCCCGGACGAGTTCCATGCGGCGAGCGCGTCGTTCCGGGCCTGGTTCACCGAGGCGGTGCTGCTCTGGCTCCGGTTCGCCGGCAGCAGCTCCGCGCCGCTCATCGATACGATCGCGTCGCGCCCGCTCCTCGATTTCCCGCTCGATCTGCCGGAGGGCAGCGAGGGGATCCCGCGCGTCCGGCGGGCGCTGCGAGAGGCGCTCGGGTGGGACGAGGCGGAGCTGGCGCAGGTCGAGGCCGCGATGGATCATATGACCTCCAACCTCGCGGTGAAGCACGCGATCACGAAGGCGATCGCCTCGCAGCTCGCCGCGAAGGGGGGCGCGTCGCCCGCCGCGTGCGCCGAGCTCATGAGCGCGATCTACGGCCCGTTGCCGTGGCGCCCGGGCGACGTGGATCTGCTCATGACATCGACCGCGATCTTCCTGTGCATCCGCGCGTCGGCGCCGGCGACCGGCGCGGCGGGCTCCGGCGAGGCGCCGCGGCTCGAGGTGCCCGGCTGGGACGAGCGCCCGGAGGAGGAGCGGCGCGCCATCTCCGCCTTCATCGCCCGATGCGACGACACGAACACCGCGGCGACGGCGCGGTTTCCCGCGTTCGGCTACTTCGACCGCGCGGCCATCGATCCGGCGCTCGCGCGCTCCCTCGCGGACGCGGCCGCGGTCCCGACCGAGGTCGTCACACAGACCCTCGCCACCATGGTGATGGTCCTCCGGACACCGGAGGTCGAGGACTACGTGGTTCATGACGCCTGGGGCCATGCGTGGCAGGAGGCGCTGGCCGAGTTCGAGTGGGAGTACGCGGTGCTGCCGCGGATCGAGGAGCCCCTCGCGCTCGACACCGTCTTTCCCGGCGCGGTCGGCCCCGGCATCGCCTCGGCCTTCGTCGAGCGCGGGGGGCGCACCGAGCTCGACGAGGCGGCGCTGCTCCGCTTCGCCGAAGCCGACATCAGGGCGCGACTCCAGGTGGCCGCGAGCAACGGCATCGCCGAGATGCTCGCCGATTTCATGGAGAGCAAGTACGCCTGGCACAGGCCCTCCCTGAAGCTGCCGGACGCGTCGCTCCTCCCCATCACGGGGCTCAAGCTCGATCTGACGGTGGGGGACGTTCGCCGCCAGGTCGCCCGCTGGTCGAAGCCGTACCGCGCGCTGGCCGAGGACGAGGGGGCGCGCGCCCGCCTCGTCGACGCGCTCTCGCCGCGCGTTCCGGCAGCGGGGCTCAAGGAGGCGGTGGATCAGGCGGGCGCGCTGCTGTGGCGCGAGCTCGCGACGGCGTTCGACGACACGCTGCGGCCGGTGGCTGCCAAGGGCGGAGGGATCCGCGCGAGCGCGTGCCGCCGGATGGTGCTGCAGCTCGCGCAGGTCGCCGCGGTGCTCGAGCGGACGCTCGCCGCGTCGTGCGCTGACGGGCCACGGAGCGGGTCGCGGAGCGGGCCGCGGACGGAGCCCGCCTGGCGCGACCCGGCGCTGTGCGTGGACCTGCTCCTGGTGACGATCGCCCGGTTCTACGAGCACGAGCGGCAGAGGAACTTCTGGCACCTGGACCAGGTCCTCTCGACCGGGTTCGTCGAGGCCTGCAGCCGGCTCCGGGCCGCCATGGCGAACCCCGAGTCGCCCTGAGTCTGTCCTCCGGAGATGGCGTATACTCCCGCCGATGTCCGGCGCCCAGCGCGACGTATTTCGGCTCTGCGGGACCACGATCGACGGCAAATACCGTGTCCTCTCCGCCGTCGGCGCCGGCGGGTTCGGCGTCGTCTATCGCGGCGTGCACGAGGGGTTCGACGCGCCCGTCGCGATCAAGTGCCTCAAGCTGCCTGACGAGCTCTCGCCCGAGGCGCAGCAGGATTTCATTCGACGGCTGCGCGACGAGGGGCGGCTCCTGCTCCAGCTCTCACGCCTCTCGCCCGGCATCGTGCAGGCGCTCGACATCGGCGCCTTCACGACCCAGGACGGCGCTCGTGTGCCCTATCTCGTGCTCGAGTGGCTGGACGGCGAGACGCTCGCCAGCCACCTCGAGCGCCTGCGCGCCGGAGGCGGCGGCACCCTGTCCCGCCGCGAGGCGATACGCCTGCTCGACCCCGCGGTGCGCGCCCTCGCGGTGGCGCACGAGCAGAACATCGCCCACCGCGACGTCAAGCCGGAGAACCTCTTCCTCGCCGAGGCGGGGGGCGCGAGGACGCTCAAGATCCTCGATTTCGGCATCGCCAAGATCATCGGCGATCAGCGCTCGCGCACCGCGGCGCTCGCGAGCACCGCGGAGGGGCCGTCGGTGTTCACGCCCCGCTACGGCGCTCCGGAGCAGTTCGACAAGCAGCGGGGCGCGACGGGGCCATGGACCGATGTCTTCGCGCTCGCGCTCGTCTTCGTGGAGCTCGTGACGGGGGCTCGGGCGCTGGAGGGGGAGGGGATCGTCGAGCTCTATTCGGTGGTCGTCGATCCTGCGCTGCGCCCCACGCTGCGGGCGCGCGGCGTCTCGGCGCCGGACGCGGTCGAGCGCGTGCTCTCGCGGGCGCTCAGCGTCTCTCCGCGCGACCGGTACCCCGACGCCGGCGCGTTCTGGCGCGCGCTGATCGCCGCCGAGGGGCTCGAGGCCGAGCTGCCGAGCCTCCCGGCGCGCTCGCCGCCCGCCGCGCGAGAGGCCGAGACCCAGGTCGACGGCGCCAACGCGCGCCGCGGCCCTGCGCCAGGCGCCGAGCACGCGGGCACGCTCGCGGGGATCGGCTTCGCGCCGACCGTGCCGTACCGGACCGACCCGGCATCGCCGCGCCCCGATGGCGCGCCGCCCGCGCCGGCCGGTGCGGAGCCTGCGCCGCGGCCGGATCACGCGGCCGCGTCGGGCGAGGCCGTCGTGGTGCGGACCGCACGCGACGAGCGCGCGCGGCCGGGCCGGCGCGGGCTCGTCGCGCTCGCGCTGGCGGCCTCGGCGATCGCGGGCGCCACGGTCGCGGTGCTCCGGCGTCCCCCGGAGCCGCCGCCCCGGCCGAGCGGCGCGGCAGTCGTCGCCCCGGAGCCGCCGCGCCCCGCCTCGAGCAACCCGGAGGCCGCGGCGCTCTACCAGGAGGCGCTGCAGGCCTACCGTGACGGCGCGCCGGACGTGGCCGCGCGCACGATGGAGCGCGCCGTGGCGCTGGATCGTGGCCTCGGCGCCGGCCATCTGCGCGTGGCGATCTGGACGTTTCGACAGAGGCCGGCCGAGGCGCGCGAGCACTTCCAGCTCGCGACCCGGCACCGGGCCGCCCTCGGCGAGCGCGACATGGCGCTGCTCGACGCGGCCGAGCCGTACGTGCGCCAGCCCTCCGACGCCGTGTCATGGGAGCGGCGGCTCGAGGCCGCGGTCGCGAGGTTTCCGGCCGATCCGGAGCTCCTCGTGTACCTCGGTTCGGCGAGGTTCGCGCAGCTCCGGTTCGACGCCGCCGTCGAGGCCTACGATCGCGCGCTCGCCCTGGACCTGGGCCACGTGCTCGCGTGGGGGTTCAAGGGAGAGTCGCTCGGGATGAAGGGGGACGTCGCGGCGGAGCTCGCCGCCTACCAGGCCTGCGCCGAGACGGCTCCCGGCGCGACGCTCTGCCTCGCGAACCGGGTGCGCCTCCTCCATCGCCAGGGCGATTGCCGGCAAGTGGAGGAGCACGCGCGCCGCTGGCTCTCGATCGATCCGAGGGCGGCGCCGGCGCACCGGCACCTGGCGCTGGCGCTCCACGCGCGGGGCGCGCCGCGCGAGAGCGTGCTCGTGGCGCTGGAGCAGGGGTGGGCGGCGGTCCCCGAGGGCGAGCGGCGGGCGAAGGAGCTGCTCGATCGGAGCTCGCTCGCGGTCCTGGACGGCGATTTCGAGCTGGCGGTGGAGCACGCCCGCGCGTGGCAGCGCGAGGTCGCCGGCAGGAACGATCAGGACGCGCACGCGAGCCCGGCCCTCAAGCTGGCGGAGCTCTACCGTGAGATGGGTTTGCCGCGGGAGGCCGGGCGTGTGGCGGACGATTTCCTCCGCCGGATGAGCGCCTGGTCCGAGCCGGCGAGCACGGCCGACTGGACCATCGCGTTCTTGCCGTACAGCTTCCGGGCAGCGTCGATGACGCAGGAGGCGTACGACGCGGCGCGCTCGGCGTGGCTGGAGCGGGTCCAGTCGAAGTGGCGCGCCGCGGCGCAGGAGATCAAGCCGGAGCACCGCTGGCTGCTCTGGACCGAGGCGTACGCCGCCGGCGTGGAGACCGCGGCCGACGCGGCGGCGGCGTTCAAGACGATGCCGCTCGACCAGCCGCTCCCGTCGGAGAGCGGCCGGTGGCTCCTGCTCGATCTGCACATCGGCAAGGTGTACGCGCTCGCGGGGAAGGGGCAGGAGGCGATCGGGCCGCTGACGCGCGTGGCGCGCTCATGCGCGGCCCTGGCCGACCCGTTCTCGACCACGGAGGCGCGGCTTTATCTGGGCATGGCCCTGGAGGCGACAGGCGATCTGCGCGGCGCCGCGGCGGCGTACGAGGCTGTCCTCGAGCGCTGGGGCAAGGCGCGCCCGCGATCCATCTCCGCGGAGCAGGCGCGGGCGCGGCTCGGCGCGCTGCGGGCGCGGCGTTAGGGAGGGAGATCTCTCGCGCAGCGCGCGCTGGTCCAGGGGCCACGGACCGTCGGAGGGTCGGTGCCTCGGTGCGCGTTGCTCACCGTGTATTCATCCGAGGCGTAGTAGCCGCCTCGACGGGTGCGTTGATTGTCGCCAGCCACGTCCGAGAGCTGGGCCTTGTCGTTCCAGGGAACGGTGTAGTTGACGGCCCAGTCCAGCGCCCATTCCGAGACGTTCCCGCTGAGATCGAACTGGCCCCACCGTCCCCGCCCGAGCGGCAGCGAGCCGACCTCCAGGAGGCTGCTCAAGGTGCACGCCGTGCAGGCGTACGCCGCGTGGTCATGGGTGATCAAGTCGCCCCAGGGGAACTTCCTCTGCATGTTCCCTCCGACAGCTGCGTAGTTCCACTCGGCATCGGTGGGCAGCCGCCCGCGGTCCCAGATGCAGAACGCGAACGCTTCGTACCAGGTGATGCAGTTGATCGGCAGCGCCTCGTTGCGCCCAGCCGCGGGGGTCCACGTCGCGGTCGAGCTGGTGCAGCTCAGCGCTGCCGAGAGCGAGGTCGCGTCCGGGCGGAGCGCGTCGTTCCATGCGGACTGCCACCCGCTCCCAGGGATCTTCGGGTGCTCTCCCGCTACGGCGGCGGGCGGCGAGGTCCGCACGCCGTGCCCGCTCTCCATGAAGGCTCTGAATCGCCCCACGGTGATCTCGAACGTATCCAGATGGAAGCTGCTGACCGACGCGGCGAATGCAGCGTTGTTGTTCCGGTTGAACGTGCCGCCCGGGACCTCACGGCTGTCACAGCAGCTGATGCCGGGAGGAGGCCCGCAGAGGGGGCCTGTCTCCGGCGGGCTGGTGGCACAGCTCGGGGCGGTTACGCCGCCGCCAGAGCCGCCGCTGCCGCTGTCGTCGCTGCCGCCGGCGCCACCGCCGGAGCCGCTGGTGCTGGTGCTGGTGCTATTGCCACCGCCGGAGCCACTGCTGCTGGTACCACCGCCGGAGCCGCTGCTGCTATCGCCACCGCCGGAGCCACTGCTGCTGGTGCTATCGCCACCGCCGGAGCCGCTGCTGCTGGTGCTACCGCCACCGCCGGAGCCGCCTGTGCCGCTTCCGCCGCTGCTGGTGCCGCTGCCGCCGGCGCCGGACGCGTCGCCTCCGGCCGCTCCGCCGCCCCCCCCCTGCTCGGGGCCGCCACTCTGGCCACCGTGGCCGGATGCGGAGTCGCCGCCCGTGCCACCTCCCCCGTGTGCTCCGGGAGGCGTGTAGTTATCCCAGTCCGCGCCCAGGATCTGCGCACAGCCAGCAGCGAGCACCGCCGCGAGCCACCCCGCGGTCCACCGTGCTGCGCCACGCGCCTGAGGCATCGACACCAAACTCCGATCTTCGCCCGGCATTTGTCAAGTCACCTTCCGAACCGGGCGGATGACCCAGTTCGGGGTAGTGCGCCTTGAGCCCGCATTGGACAATCGACCCGCCACGCCGGATCGCGCCGATCTCGTTTACCACCCTCGTCAGACATCGTTGATCGTGACGCGTGCGCCCGAGGCGACGTCGTTGCGTGTCACCACGGAGCCGTCGGGGAACGTCACGCGGATATCGACCGACGCCGCGGCCCCCATCCCGATGATCAGCGGGAGCTGGCTCTGCTGCCGGTTGCCCCACTGGCCGGCGCCCACGAGGTAGGTCGCCACGCGATCGGCCCCTGTATAGCCGCCCGCGCGGAAGTCGCCGTCTCCGTCGAGGTCCACGTCGACGCGCGCGCCGATCGCGTCGCGATCTTCCCTCACGTTCGCGTCGGTCGCATTGCCGTCCCGATCGGTGAGCACGCGGACGACCGCGTAGCCCGGCGCGCGGCACGGCATTCCGGTCACGTCGCGGCGGTAGAGCGCCGTCGCCCCGAAGCTCGTGGTGAGGAGATCGAGGTCGCCGTCGCCGTCGACGTCCGCGAACGAGCCGACCTGCTGCGCGGTGATCCCGAGCGAGGCGCCGGCGGCCGCGAACGTGCCCGCGTCGTTGCGGTAGAGCGTGCCGCCCGCGTACGCGTCGAGGTCGCCGTCCTGATCCCAGTCGGCCCACACGCTCGCGCTCATGAACGATCCGTCTCCGAGCCCGACGCTCTCCGCCATGGCGGCGGAGAACGGCGCGCCGGCGCCGGCATTGTAATAGAGCAGATCGTCCGCGTCCCCGTCGCGCACCGAGAGGAGATCGAGGTCGCCGTCGGCATCGATATCGATCCAGGTCGCGCCGCCCCAGCGGGAGCTGGCCGCCGGCGCGTCCTCGAGCCCGGCCGACGTCGCGACGTCCGTCCAGCTCGGCGACGTGAAGCGGAAGAAGCGGTTCCCGTTTCCGGTCGAGCCGGTGGCCATGTAGAGATCGAGATCGCCGTCGGCGTCGGGATCGGCCCACGTCGCGCTGTCGCCCTGGAGGAAGGTGCTGAAGCGCGCGCTTTCATCGGCGAACGGCAGCGCACCGTCGTTCCGGAACATGGCGGACGTGCCGAACTCCGAGCCGAAGAACAGATCGAGGTCGTTGTCGCCATCGTGGTCGACCCACACCGCCGGGCCGGGCGTCGTCGTCGTGAGCTCGAGGTTGGCCGAGAGCGCGACGTTCATGAACGTGCCGCTGCCGTCGTTTCGATAGAGCCGATTCGGGATCGTGCCGTAGCGGGTGTCGTTGGCGACGAAGATGTCCATGTCGCCGTCGTTGTCGAAGTCGGCGGCGATCACCGGGTAGTGCTCGGAGGTGGTGCCGAGATCCCTGATGCCGCGCGCGGCGGCCCCCTCCGTGAACACGCCCGCGCCGTTGTTGATGTACAGGCCGCTGCCGCGCAGGAACACGTCGGGGTCGCCGTCGTTCTCGACGTCGAGCCACGCGACGACCGAGCTGCCTGTCGTCGCCGGCAGCCCCGAGGCGGCGGTCACGTCGGCGAAGCGGAGGCCGCAGGTGACCGCGGGCCCATCGGCGCACACCCCCATCGCGCAGCCGCCGCACACCCCGCTCGGGCACCCCGTGCACGCCGTGCCCTCCGGCGCCCGGTTCGCGACGCACTCGCCCGCGCCGTCGCACGTGTCGGCCGCGTCGCACTCGCCGGCCGCGGCCGCGCACTCGGTCCCCGCTCGCCGCGGCTCGGCGAAGCACCCGCCCTCGATGCACACGCCGCGCATGCAGCCGCCGTCGAGGCGGCTGCAGTCCACGCCGGCGCACAGCGGCCCGCCGCCGGTGCCCGCGTCACCGCCGCCGTCGTTCCCGCCGCCGCCGTCGCTCCTGCCGCCGGTGCCCGCATCGCCGCCGCTGTCGTTCCTGCCCCCGCCGTCGTTCCCGCCCGCGCCCTGGGGCTCTTCGCCGGAGAACGTCCTCGACTTCGCCGAGCAGCCCACCGCGAGCAACGCCGCCGCGAGGGCGAGGAAAGTCCGTTTCACGTTCGACCTCCGATCGTCGCTCCCGCGGTCGCCGCGGGAAAAGCGATCCGGCCGAGACTACAGGCAGCGCAGGACGTTGTCGCGCACGAGCTGCCAGATGGGCTCAGGGATACCGGCCAGCCAGCGCGCGTCGCGCTCGACGCGTGACCCGGCGCCGTCGAGCGGGGCGTCGGGGCTGTAGACGCGCCGCCACAGCCGCTCGCTCACCGAGCCGCTCCGGTCGATCACAGAGCGCTCGACGAGCTGCTTCGCGAGCTCCTCGCCCTCGACGTCGAGCAGCAGCGCCGCGCCCCACCGTCCGCCTCCGCAGGATGGACCTCCGACGCTCGGTGGCGCATCCTGTGCGCATGCAAGCCCTCAAGATCCACGTCGTGGTGGACGATTCCGTCGTCCGCGCTCTGCCTGCGCTCTCGCCGCTCCGTGGGCAGCGTGTCGAGCTCATCGCGCTTGGGGAGGCGGAGCCGCCGTCTCCGGTCGCGCCGGTCGCGGGCGGCTTGCTCGGGCAAATCAAGCTCAAGGAGGACTTCGACGCCCCACTCCCCAACGACGTCCGGAGTGCATTCGAGGGAGACGAGCCTTGAAGTGACTCCTCGACACGCACGTCGCAATCTGGTTCGCTGCCGATCCCAACCGCTCACGGCGGGAGGTCGTCGATGCGGTCCAGGATCCCGGTGCGCAGATACTGATTTCGGTCGCATCCTGGTGGGAGCTTGCGATCAAGCACGCCATCGGACGGCTGGAAGGCAGCCTGCCGCCGGAGCAGCTTCGGGCGTGGTGGCTTGGCTATCCGACGGTGCGGGAGCTGGCCATCGAAGCGGCGCACGTCTGGATGGCGACTTCCTATCCGCTGCACCACCGCGATCCGTTCGATCGAATGCTGGTGGCGCAAGCCCAGCTGGAGGATGCGACGCTCATCACTTCGGATGAACTACTGCGCGCATACCAGGTGCCCATCCTGTGGGCGTGCAAGTGATCGAGCAGGCGTTACTCCGCATCCGACCGTCAGAGGGCTCGCATCGTTCGGCGCTCGTCCCCCGCGGCGCTCTTCGAGGCACGAAAGGAGAACGCTCGACATGACCATGACGAACGAAGCGAGACCGGTGGGCTTCGGACCCGCGGCGGCCCCCGTGGTCCCTCGGGCAGGACGCCGGCGCTGCCACGGCCTCCGAGGCGAGAGGGGGCTCGCGTCCCGCCGGGACGCAGCGCGTCCGCAGGAGACGCGAGCCTGTTCGTTCCACCTGGACCCGCCCCGGTTCTCCTGCTTTCCTGCTGCCTACCGTGACCGCATCCCGTGACGAGAGCTTCATCTCCCTCGTCCCCCGCCTCGTGTCGGCCACGTACTTTGACGAAGCTGCCACGGCGGTCCTCCAGGCCATGTTCACCTGCGTCGAAGAGGCGCTCGCCGGCAGCCCGTTCGCCGGGCGCGCTCGGATCCTGCGTGGCGTGGTCCACCTCCGCCCCGAGGACAGCTACCAGCGCCTCTTCGGCATCGACCGCCTGAGCGGCGCGCGCATCGAAGGCACCGGCTATCTCACCTCCGGCAGCGTCTGGAGCTGGATCGAGAAGCACCGCTGTTCGGTCTCGATCGACGTCCAGCGCGCCTCGCTCCGCTCCTGGATGCCGGACGGGGCCATGGCGCTCCGCCACCCGCCAGCGGCGGCCGGCATGCCCGGCGACGCGACACGCGAGCGGATGCTCGGTCGCGACGCGACCCACGTCCATGTCGTCCCGCTGCGCGCGCCGGGCGGCAGCGTCGACGGCATGATCACGATCGAGGCGAGCTGCAGGGGGGCCGTCGGGCTCGAGCTCCCCTGGGCGGAGTGCCACGAGGAGCTGGCGATCCTCGCCAGCATCGCCGGGGCCTTCATCGCCGCCCGCGCGCTGCCGCTTCGCTCGGACGAGCCGGCGAGCCCGGACGAGTTCCTGCCGGTCGTCGGTCAGAGCACCGCGCACCTCGTCGAGCTGCTCCGCGCCTTCGCCCCGCGGGACGACACCATCCTGATCACCGGCCCGACCGGCGCCGGGAAATCCAGGCTCGCGCGCTGGTGCCACGAGCACTCGCAGCGCCGGGGCCAGCCCTTCGAATCGCTGGACCTCCTCGGCGTGCCCGAGGACCTGCAGATGGCCGAGCTGTTCGGCTGGAAGCGGGGCGCCTTCACCGGAGCGGTCAAGGACAACCCAGGCGCGGTCGCCCGCGCCGCGAAGGGCACGCTCTTCCTCGACGAGATCGACAAGCTCTCGCTCAAGGCCCAGGCGGGCCTCCTGCGCTTCATCGAGGAGCGCGCTTACCGGATGCTGGGCGACGACGGGGCGGGGGAGCGCCGCGCCGACGCGCGCCTCCTCGTCGGCACCAACGCCGATCTGCGCGCCGCCGTGCGCGCCGGCCGCTTCCGCGAGGACCTGTACTACCGCATCAACGTCCTGCCGGTGCGGCTGCTCCCGCTCGCCGAGCGGCTCGACGAGCTCCCGCGCTGGGCCGACTACATGCTGAACCGGCGCCATCAGGAGGCCGACGGCACGGGGACGGCGCGCTTCGAGCCCGACGCCATGAAGCTCCTCGTGTCCGCGCCCTGGCCGGGCAACCTGCGGCAGCTCGACAACATCGTCCGGCGCGCTTACGCGCTCCATCTCGCGGGGCAGAGCGGCCTCGGCGGCGATCTGGTGATCCAGCGGCGCCACGTCGAGCGCGCGCTCACCTTCGACAGCGACGCCGAGCCGAGCGCGCTGTCCAAGCTGCTCTGGCGGGCGGCGCTCAGCTTCGTGAACGAGGCCGAGCGACGCCGGGGCGGCAGCGCCCCGCTCCCGCTCGAGCTGACCGACGCCTTCCGGGGCATGGTCCTCGGCGCGGCGGTGCAGCGGACGGGCAACCGGGACGACGCCTTCACGCTGCTCGGCCAGGAGATGCTGCTCAAGAACCGCAACCATCATCGGACGCTGCGGCGCGAGCTCTCGCGGGTGCGCGAGGTCCTGGACCTGCTTGGAGGTGAGGTCGATCCGGATCTCCTGGCAGTGCTCGACGCCGACAAGGAGCCCTGAGGGAGCGGTGCCAGCGCTCTCCGAGCGCCTCCTGCGACCACGAGATCGATCATGCAGTGCTATGTCGCAAACGGTGCCGCGCTCGCGCCAGGCGCCACGTTCGACGGGCGTTACGAGATCCTGGCCAAGCTCGGCGAGGGCGGCTTCGGCGTGGTGCACAAGGCCCGCCAGCTCACCACCGGGCAGCCGATCGCCCTGAAGATCCTGCGCCTCGCCGAGCAGGGAGGCGTCGCGCAGGCCGACAGGCGGGTCACGCGCTTCCTGCGCGAGACGCGGCTCTGCGCCCAGCTTCACCACCCCAACCTCGTCCAGCTCGTCGACGCGGGGCAGGTGGAAGATGGGACCCTCTACGCCGCGTTCGCCTTCGCGCCTGGCGACAACCTCGCCGCCCTGCTCGAGCGAGAGGGCGCGCTCGCGCCGTCCGAGGCGCGGCACCTGATGCTCCAGGTGCTCGACGCCCTCGCGTGCGCCCACGCGGCGGGCGTTGTCCACCGCGACCTCAAGCCCAGCAACATCATGGTGATCCCCACGGGCGCCCGCCGCAACGCGCTGGTGCTCGACTTCGGGATCGGCGCCATGCTCGACGACGGGCGATCCACGCGCCTGACCGGCAGCCACGACGCGCTGGGCACGCCCGGCTACGGGGCGCCGGAGCAGTGGCGCGGCGCCGATGCTTCGCCGCGCGCGGATCTGTTCTCGTGGGGCCTCGTGTTCCTCGAGTGCCTGACGGGCAAGCCAGCCTACGGCGGCACGGAGGCCGAGATCTTCTACCGGCTGCTCGGCCCCGATCCCGTCCCGATCCCCGCCGCGCTCGAGCGCCACCCCCTGGGCGACCTGCTCGCCCGCGCTCTCCGCAAGGACGAAGGCGCGCGCGATGTGACCGCCCGTGGGCTCTTCGAGGCGCTCGAGGCCTGCAGCCTGCGCGGGCTCTCGCGCGAGGCGTTGCTCGGCGCCGGCGGCCCCCAGGCCAGCGCCGACACGCTGTCGCTCGCCTCGGCCGCGACGGTCGCCACGTCGCTCGACCGACGGAGGGCGCCCGCGCTCGACGGCGAGCGCCGGCAGCTGACGGCGCTCTGCTGTCACCTGAGGGCGCGCGCGGCCGCCGGGCAGGCCGCCGACGCCGAGGCGCTGGACGATCCCCTGCGCGCGGCGCTCACCCTCTGCGCGGACGTCGGGCGCCGGTACGGGGGGTACGTGGCCGCGGCGCTCGGCGACGATCTGCTTGTCTACTTCGGCTACCCCAGCGCGGCGGAGGACGACGCCAAGCGCGCTGCCCGCGCGGCGCTGGCGATGGCCGGCGCTGCGCAACCCGAGGACGCCGAGGACCCACGCAGCGCGGCGCCGGGCGTGCGGATCGACGTGAGCGTCGGCCTCCACACCGGCCTGGTCGTCGACGGGAATCTGGGGGATCTCGACGGCGCGTGCCTCGTCACCGGCGCCACCCCGCGGCTCGCCGCGCGGCTCGCCGCGCTGGCGCCGCCGGGAGCCGTGGCGGTCAGCGCCGCGTCGCAAGCGCTGCTGCGCGCCTCCTTCGACCTCGAGAGCGAAGGGGCCTGCTCCATCGAGGGAATCGCGGCGCCGGTGGAGACCTACCGCCTCGGGCAGGAGCACGGCGCTGCGGCGAGGTGGCCGACCCCCGACGGCTCGAAGGCGCCGCTCCCCGGTCGAGATGCGGAGATCAGGCTCCTCCTGGAGCGGTGGCGCCGCGCGTGCGAGGGGGCGGGCCAGTCGAGCCTCATCACCGGCGAGCCCGGCATCGGCAAGAGCCGCCTGGCGCGCGCGCTGCGCGATCGGGTAGCGCACGAGGACCACACCTTCCTCGAGGCGCGGTGCTCGCCCGCCACGCAAAACAGCCCCCTGCGCCCGGTGATCGAGCTCCTCGAGCGCGCGCTCGGGCTCGACCAGGAGCCCGACGCGGGTAGCAAGATCGCGCGGCTCGAGGGGGAGCTCGCCGGCCACGGCTTCGCGCTGGCCGAGTCCATGCCGCTCTTCGTGCCGCTCTTCTCCCTGCCCCTCGGCGCCCCGTACGCCCCGCTCGACGTCTCGGCGCAGCGGCAGAAGGCGCTGACGCTCCAGACCGTCGCGTCGCTGCTCCTCGCGATGGCCGACAGGCGGCCCGTCCTCCTGCTGGCCGAAGATTTGCACTGGGCCGACTCCACCACGATGGAGTTCCTTGCGCAGGTCGTTCGCGACGCGCCCGCGGTCCCCCTGTGCGTCGTCATGACGGCTCGCCCGGAGTTCTCGCCGTCGTTCTCGACGGCCGATGTGCTGCTGCTCCCGCTGAGCCGCCTCGAGCGCGCGCAGATGGAGGAGATGCTCACCCGGCTGGTGGGCAACAAGGCGCTGCCTCCCGCCGTGATCGAGCAGGTGGCTGGCCGCGCGGACGGGGTCCCGCTCTTCGCGGAGGAGCTGCTCCGGATGATGGTCGACTCGGGGCTCGTCGTGGAGCGGGAGGATCGCTACGAGCTCACGGGGTCGCTTTCGAGGGCAGCGATCCCGGGGACCTTGCGGGCGCTGCTCACGGCGCGCCTGGATCGGCTGGAGCGCGCCAAGGAGACGGCCCAGCTCGCGGCCGCGCTGGGGCGGGAGTTCAGCGTCGAGGTGCTCTCGGCAGCGAGCCCGCTCGGCCCAGCGGCGGTGAAGGACGACCTGGAGCGGCTGATGAGCGCGGGGCTCCTGCTGTTCAGGCGGCGGCAGAAGGACGCGGTGGGGGTGTTCAAGCACGCGCTGTTGCGGGATGCGGCCTATGAGTCGCTCTCCACGGGCGCGCGACGGAGAATCCACGCGCGGATTGCTGCGACGCTGGAGGAGCGGTTTCCGGAGGTGGTGCGGACGCGGCCGGATCTGCTCGCGGCTCATCACGCGGCGGCGGAGCAGAAGGGGCAAGCTGTCGGTTACGCGCAGCGGGCCGCGGAGCAGGCGCTGCGACGCTCGGCCTATGCCGAGGCCATCGTCCACGCCTCCAATGCGGTGGCCTGGGCCGAAGCGCTGGCGGGCGCCGAGGGGGCCGAGGCAGAGCTGGCCGCGAATGGCGTCTTGACCCAGGCGCTGATGGCGACCAGGGGCTGGGCCGATCCGCAGGTCAAGGCGACCGCCGATCGCTCGGCGAGCCTGTTGCAACGGCTCGAGCAGGACAGCAAGCACAGGGTGCCGACGCTGTGGTTCCTGTTCACCTATCACCACGTGGCCAGCAACCGCCGGACCGCGTGCGGGGTGGCAGAAGAGCTGGTCGCCATCGCCGAGCGCTCCGGCGACCAGGGGCTCCGCGCTGCCGCCGCGGCGCTCCACGGCCTCGCCCTCTTCATGGATGGCGACCACGCGGACGCGAGGCGCGCCGTCGAGCGCGCCGTCGAGCTCTACGATCCCGAGCTGCACCGGGACCATGGGGCGCGCTTCGGGCTGGACTCGCTCGTCCTGGCGAAGTCGTTCGTGGCCCTGCTCCGCTGGTTCTTCGGGGACACCGCCTCTGCCTTCGCGCTCATCGCGAGCGCCCTCGAGTGGGCTCGAGAGGTCGGCCACGTGCCATCGATCGCCCTCTGTTTGATGTACGGGGGCATGGTCCACCAGCTCGCCGGCGATCGGCGCGCGGTCACCGCCATGGCCGGAGAGCTCCTCGCCCTGAGCGGGAAATATGGGCTACCTGCCTACGAAGGGTACGGGGTGGTCCTCCACGACTGGGCGGCTGGCGACGAGGAGCGCCCCCGGGCCATCGTGCGCACCCTCTCGGACCTCGGGTGCAAGCTCGGCCTCTCGTACTACGCCTCTCTGGCCGCCGATACCCAGGCAGCCCGCGGCGAGCTCACCGCAGCCATCGAGTGCATCGACCGTTGCCTCTCCATGTGTCGCGAGAACGACGAGCACTTCTACGAGCCCGAGCTCCACCTCCGCCGCGCCATCGTCGCGGCGCGGCTGGATCCTGCGGCCGAGGGCGTGTGGACCTCGCTGGAGCAAGCGGCCCTCCTCGCGCGGCGCTTCGCCATGCCGAGGGTCGAGGCGCTGGCGACGCTGGAGCTGCTCCGGCGCTCCAGCGGCGACGGGCAGCGACGAGCGCGGCTCGACGAGCTGCACAGGCTTCACCCTGGCCTGCGAGCGATCCAGGCCGACAGCCACGAAGGAGCCGGTTGATGAGCATGGACAAGTTGATGGCGTTTCGCACGACCTACCTGCGCGCGATCGCGAAGGCGTGGGGAGATCCCGATTTTGAAGACAAGCTCACGAGCAATCCCACCGATACGCTGCTCAAATACTTTGGCTTCGACTGGGGGTCGTGGCAGAACGCATGCGCCCTCCACGTCGTGAGCGCCGGCCAGCCCGAGCAGCGCGGCAACCGCGCGAGCGACGATCTTCCCCCGGGGCGGTTCGAGTGGATCGGCGATGAATGGGTCTGGTCCAAGAACCTTCTCGACAGCTTGACGATGTACCTGCCGCTCACGGCCCCGTCCACGGAAGCGGCCGAGCAAGCCATGGCGCTCGCGGATTTCTACAGCCAGCGCGCGTCGCTGTTCAGCGACGACTGGGGGAAGGAGTACGGTCCGGCCGGGCAGAAACCACTCCTCATCACGCCGGCCGTGGGCACGCAGAGTCACGCTCCTGTCGGCGGTTTCGTCCCGACCGACCAGGGCTTCGAGGGGTTCAAGGTCGTGCTGCTCGCGGCGATGGCCAAGGCCTGGACCAGCGACGACTTCAAGCAGATGCTCCTCATCGACTGCGCCGCAGCGCTGCGGACCATCCGCGGCTACAAGCTGCCCTGGAACATGAACATCTGTGTCATGAATGACGACGGGGCCAGATGGACCAAGCCTGACGCGTCGAGCGACCCGCCGTCGAAGGGCCAGTCGTACTGGACGTTTTCTCGACCGCACACGCTCAGGCTTTACCTGCCCACGGTGCCGAGCGACGAGAGCGCCGAGCCCGTCGCGCTCGCCGTCTACAACGCCACGGGAGCAGAGTACCCCTTCACTTGCTGCTGCTGATGGAGGCAATGACGGCGTGAGGAGGAGCGATCGGGTGAGCTCGCTGAGGTGGCTCGCCGAGGGCGAGCTCAACCCGGTCCCTCTGTTCGTCTAGCTGCCGAGGATCCGCGCATGCGAGATGGATTCCGGATCATGGACGTGGACCGCCACGTCCTCGAGCCCATCGCCCTCTGGCCGGAGTACCTGCCAGCGCAGATGCGGGCGTATGCGCCGCGGCTCGCGCCGTTCGGCCCGCCCGAGACCCTGATCGAGCGGGTGAAGCGCCTGGGCGAGTACGCGCTCCTGCCCACGCCCCCCATCCTCACCGTGGCCGGCGAGCCGATCCTGCGCGTCCCCGAGGTGGCTTATCTCGAGCTCGGGCTGGTCACCGAGCGCCGCCGCGCGCTCCTCGCCGCCGCGGAGACGCCTCGGGGGCACCTCGCCGAGATGGACGCGACCGGGGTCGACGTTGCCGTCGTGCTCCCGACGTACGCGTCCTATCTCGTCCACGACGACGCTATCGACGCCGAGCGCTCGCGCGCCTACGCTGGCGCCTACAATCGATGGCTGCGCGATTTTTGCGCGAGCGCGAAGGAGAGGCTCCTCGGCCCGGCGCTGCTCTCGCGCCACGATCCGGAGGCCATGGTGGGCGATCTGGAGCAGGTGGCGCGCGACGGCGCGCGCGCCGTGGTGCTCCGGCCGAACCCGGTAGAGGGCCGCACGCTGAGCGCTCCCGCCCACGCGCGGTTCTGGGCGGCGTGCGCGCACCACGGCGTCACCGTGCTCCTCCACGAGGGCACGCACGCGCGCGTCGCCACGGCGGGGGCCGATCGCTTCGAGACGCGCTTCGGCCAGCATGCCTGCTCTCATCCGATGGAGGCGATGATGGCGCTGCTCTCGCTGATCGAGGGTGGTGTTCTCGAGGCCCACCCGACGCTGCGGGTGGGCCTGCTCGAGGCGGGGTGCGGCTTTTTGCCTTACTGGCTCTGGCGGCTCGACCACGTCGAGTACGCGCAGATGCGCGGCGAGGTGCGCGGCCGGGTGCGCCGTCCGCCCTCGGAGTACTTCCAGCGGCAGTGCTGGATCGCGCTCGAGCCCAGCGAGGTGATGCTCGACCGGGTGGTGAAGGAGATCGGCGCGACGCGGATGGTGTTCGGGACCGATTTTCCCCATCTCGACCATGGCCCTGGGATGGTCGACGAGGTGATGGCGCTGCGGGGCGCGCTCGGGGACGAGGCGCTGCGGACGATCCTCTGGGAGAGCCCCTGCGGCCTCATGGGGATGTAGGGGCACGGCCGCGTGCGGCTCCACTCCGCCCGGATCCTGATGGGTCCAGGGAGGCCCGGCGATCCCCGGCCATCCGGCGGTCGCTCTCCTCGAGCGCGCCACTTGCATGTGCTCCTTGGCGGGTGAAACCAGGAACGACGATGGATCCTCTGGAATTGAGCCAGGTGCTGGCGTTCAAGCCCACCCTGCGCGTCGAGCGCATGGATGCGGGCGTGGTCTTCCTGATCGGCGAGCGCGAGCGCTTCGTCGTGTCCGGCGCCTGCGCCGCCGAGGTGGCCGCGCTCGTCGACGGCCGGCGCACGGTGGACGAGATCCTGCGCGCCGCGCGCGATCGGTTCTCCGAGCCCGAGACCCTGTACGCCCTGAGCCGGCTCGCGGCGCGTGGCTACCTGGTCCCCGCAACACCGGAGCTCCCCTCCGAGCACGCGGCGTACTGGCGCGGGGTGGGTCTCGACGGCAAGGCGGCCGCCGAGGCCCTGAGCCGGACCCCGGTGTCGGTCCTGGCCGTTGGCGAAGCCGCTCCCGCCGGGTGGATGACCGAGGCGCTCGAACAGGCAGGCGTGCGGATCGACGGCGAGGCGGCGGTGCAGGTGGTCGTGGCCGACGACCATGTGCAGCCCGAGCTGGCCTCGATCAACCGCCGTGCGCTGCGTGAAGGGACGCGCTGGTTCCTGATCAGGCCTGCCGGCGTCCAGCCGCTCATCGGGCCCGTCTTCGAGCCCGGCGCCGGCCCCTGCTGGGAATGCCTGGCGTTCCGGATGCGCCAGAACCGCCCGGTCGAGGAGCTCGTTCGCCGGCGCCGGGGGCACGAGGGCCACGTCCCTCCCCCCAGGGCGGCCACCGAGGCGAGCGTACGGACCGCTTGCGGGCTCGGCGCCTCGGCCATCGCTCGCGCGCTCGCCGGGGAGGATACCAGCTCTCCCCGGGCGCTCGGTGCCCGGGTGCTCGCCCTCGATCTGGCCACGTTCCAGATCACCGCGCACGCGGTCGTCCGGAGGCCGCAGTGCCCGGCGTGCGGCGATCCGGCGCGGATGGCGGCCGTCGGCGAGCGCCCGATCGACTTGCAGCCGGTGGAGAAGGCGCATTACGAGGACGGTGGATACCGCCGGCAGACCCCGCGGCGGACCTACGAGCGCTATCAGCACCTCGTCAGCCCGATCACCGGAGCCGTGACGTACCTCGTGCCGATGCCGGGGCGGGACACCGAGCTCCGCGCCGTGTACGCGTCCGGCTACCTGGCCTGCCCCCGGGAGGGCGTCCCGCGCACCAACGTCTTCGACAAGAGCTGCGCCGGCAAGGGGCGCAGCGCGGACCAGGCCAGGGTGAGCGCGCTCTGCGAGGCGCTCGAGCGATACAGCGGCGTCTACCAGGGGGACGAGGCGCGCGTCCGCGGCAGCAAGGACGAGCTCGGCGCGGCGGCGCTCTCGCCCGGCGATCTGCTGAACTTCAGCGAGGCGCAGTACCGCGAGCGCGCTCACCTCAACGCGCAGGCAGCGGATCGTCGCCATTGGGTACCGGAGCCGCTCGACGCCGGCACCCGGATCGACTGGACCCCGGCCTGGTCGCTGAGCAAGCGCGAGCGGCGCTACGTCCCGCTGGCCTACTGCTACGCCGAGGCCCCGGCCGAGAGCGGCACCGCGTTCAGCGGCCCCTGCGGCAACGGCGTGGCGGCCGGCACCTGCCTTGAGGAGGCCGTATTGCAAGCCCTGCTCGAGCTCGTGGAGCGCGACGCCGCCGCCATCTGGTGGTACAACCGCCTCTGTCGCCCGGCCATTGACCTCGACAGCTTCGGGGACCCGTACTTCGAAGCCCTCCAGGCGGACTATGCCCGGTTCGGCTGGGCCGTCTGGGTGCTCGATCTGACGCACGATCTCGGTATCCCCACCTGCGTCGCGCTCGCCCACGAGGCCCGGGAGGATCGATTCACCATCGGGTTCGGCTGCCACCTCGACCCGCACCTCGCCGTGCAGCGATCGCTCACCGAGCTGAACCAGCTCTTCGAGCCCGGGGGCGCGCGCCGGGCGCCGTGGGACCTCGAGCGGCTGCCTGACCGCGCGCATCTCTTCCCCCACCCGGATCTCCCGCGGATCGCGGCCGGGAGCTTGCCTCGCATCTGCGGCCCCGATCTGCGCGCCGACATCCAGGAATGCATGAGGCGCCTCGACGAGGCGGGCCTCGAGCTCATCGCCGTGGACAAGACCCGCCCCGACATCGGCTTGCCCGTGGCCCAGGTGATCGTCCCAGGGCTACGCCATTTCTGGCCCCGGTTCGGTCCGGGGAGGCTCTATCAGGTGCCCTGCACGCTGGGGTGGCTCGCTCGCCCGCTCGCCGAGGGCGAGCTGAACCCGGTCCCTCTGTTCGTCTAGCCCCGATAGCCGCCGAGGAGCTGCGCATGCGAGATGGCTTCCGGATCATGGATGGGGACCCTCACGTCTCCGAGCCCATCGCCCTCTGGGCAGGCTCGCGCGCCTACGCCGGCGCCTACAATCGATGGCTGCGCGATTTCTGCGCGAGCGCGAAGGAGAGGCTCCTCGGCCCGGCGTTGCTATCGCGCCACGACCCGGAGGCCATGGTGGGCGATCTGGAGCAGGCAGCGCGCGACGGCGCGCGCTCCGTGGTGCTCCGGCCCAACCCGGTGCAGGGCCGCACGCTGAGCGCGCCTGCCCACGCGCGGTTCTGGGCGGCTTGCGAGCACCATGGGATCACCGTGCTCCTCCACGAGGGCACACACGCGCGCGTCGCCACGGCGGGGGCCGATCGCTTCGAGACGCGGTTCGGCCAGCACGCGTGCTCTCACCCGATGGAGGCCATGATGGCGCTGCTCTCGCTGCTCGAGGGCGGCGCGCTCGAGGCCCACCCGACGCTGCGGGTGGGCCTGCTCGAGGCGGGGTGCGGCTTTCTGCCTTACTGGCTCTGGCGGCTCGACCACGTCGAGTACGCGCAGATGCGCGGCGAGGTGCGCGGTCGGGTGCGCCGGCCGCCCTCGGAGTACTTCCAGCGGCAGTGCTGGATCGCGCTCGAGCCCGGCGAGGCGATGCTCGATCGGGTGGTGAAGGAGATCGGCGCGACGCGGATGGTGTTCGGGACCGATTTCCCCCACCTCGATCACGGGCCCGGGATGGTCGACGAGATGATGGCGCTGCGGGGCGCGCTCGGGGATGAGGCGCTGCGGGCGATCCTCTGGGACAGCCCCTCTGCGCTGATGGGGGTGTAGATATACTCCCGCTGCAGCGCCGAGCGCGGGTCGCATCCACCCGGATTCTGACGGGCCCGTGGCCGGTGAGCGATATCGGCGTTCAGCGGAGCAGCCGGGCCTGCGTCCAGGGGGGACGCGCCGTGTCCTGCCGAGACGCAGGCCTCCGATCGGTATTC
Source organism: Sorangium sp. So ce128 (assembly GCF_051525245.1). NCBI lineage: Bacteria > Pseudomonadati > Myxococcota > Polyangiales > Polyangiaceae > Sorangium > Sorangium sp. So ce128. The sequence continues at coordinate 305,938 of NZ_CP150313.1, forward strand.
CCCTGCTTTGAACGAGTGCTGGCGCTTGCCCGTGCGCTGCCGCGGTCGACGCTGTCCAGGCAGCCCGGTGGCACGAGCTTTGCGAACCTGAGCTTTGCGCTCCAACGACGGCACGAATCAGGGGCGCGAACAAGCCCACCAGCACACATTCAAGAGGAAACCAACAATGGAAAAGAAGCCCAACGTGTTTACGTCGGACGCCAACGTCGACTTCTCCCCTCTCTCTATCCGGATACCGCTCCCGGATCTGTCGTACAATGACGCGAAGCAGGTAAACGGCGGGGTGAAGTGCACCGCGCTGAACACCAGAATCCTTGCGAACAAGATCACTTTGACCGCAAGCGTTTCAGGGAATATCGCGAACGATTTCCAGGTCCTTTTCGCGGGCAAGGAGTTCGACGAATTCAAGCCCTCGATCACGCTGCCCTACCCCGATCTGACACGTGACGGGGGCGAGCAACCCTTGAGCTTCTATATCAACATCAATGGCATTCCTGGTGCCAGCGGAACCCCGAAGGATGGTCAGTACACAATCCATGTTCAAGCCACGCCCTTCGACGTGGTGACGACCGTCACGAATCAGGGCGGCGGAAAGGACACCCCGCCTGGGCTTATCCGCAGATAGCCTCGGCCGACACGGCGCGCGCCGCACCCCTTCGGCCCACTCCGAAGGGTAGCAACTGCGCTGTCCTTGCGCGCCCATCAACGGAAGCGGTGAACGTCAAGGTAATTGCGATCCCGCGCGCCTACCTTGACCATTCCTGGCCGGACTTCTGGCGGGCGGAGCTAAAGGCAGCGCAGGACGTTGTCGCGCACGAGCTGCCAGATGGGCTCGGGGATCCCGCCCAGCCAGCGCGCGTCCCGCTCGACCGGCGCCTCGGCGTCGTCGAGCGGGTCGTCGTGGCTGTAGACGAGCCGCCACAGCCGCTCGCTCACCGAGCCGTTCCGGTCGATCACGAAGCGCTGGACGAGCTTCTTCGCGAGCTCCTCGCCCTCGACGTCGAGGAGCAGCACCGGCGCCGCCACCTTCACCTCGCGGAGCGGCTTCAGCCGGATATAGGCCCCCTTCACGAGGTCGACCTCGTCCGGGGGCTCGAACCCCGCCTCCCGGAAGTTGACCGGCGCCTTGGTGTTGCCGAGGCCTCGGCCGAGAGCGGCACCGCGTTCTGCGGCCCGTCCGGCAACGGCGTGGCGGCCGGTTACCTGCCTCGAGGAGGCCCTGTTGCAAGCCCTGCTCGAGCTGGTGGAGCGCGACGCCGCCGCGGTCTGGTGGTACGACCGGCTCGCTCGCCCGGCCATCGATCTCGATGGCTTCGCGGATCCGTACTTCGATGCTCTCCAGGCCGACTACGCTCGTCTCGGCTGGGTCGTCTGGGTGCTCGATCTGACCCACGACCTCGGCATCCCCACCTGCGTGGCGCTCGCCCACGAGGCCCGGGCGGATCGGTTCGCCCTCGGGTTCGGCTGCCACCTCGACCCGCGCCTCGCCGTGCAGCGATCGCTCACCGAGCTGAACCAGCTCTTCGATCCCGCCGGCGCCCGCCAGGCGCCGTGGGACCTCGAGCGGCTGCCCGACCGCGCGTATCTCTTCCCCGACCCCGATCCGCCGCGGGTCGCCGCCGAGCGCTTGCCGCGGCTCGGCGGCGCCGATCTGCGCGCCGACATCCAGGAATGCATGAGGCGCCTCGACGGGGCGGGCCTGGAGCTCGTCGCGGTGGACAAGACCCGCCCCGACATCGGCTTGCCCGTGGTCCAGGTGATCGTCCCGGGGTTGCGCCGCTTCTGGCCTCGATTCGGCCCGGGGAGGCTCTACCAGGTGCCGTGCGCGCAAGGATGGCTGGCCCGCCCGCTCGGCGAAGGCGAGCTCAATCCGGTCCCTCTGTTCGTCTAGCCGCCGAGGCGCTGCGCCGGGCCGCGAGGGGGCAGGGCGGCCGGACGCCCGCCGTGTCCGGAAGGGACGCAGCGCGTCCGGGAGGGACGCAGGGCCGTCGAGAATAATCCTCGCGAGGCCATCGTCCCCTGTGCCCCTCTCTCAGCGCGCGCACGCAGGAGCATTCCCGGAAGCCCGCCTCGGTTTCCATGGGTGGCATACGTTGTGCTGCTTCACAGCTCTGACCAGCAAGGGCCACTCCATGACCGTCCCACACTGAAGCACTACTGGACGTTCGACGAGACGAGCGGCACCATCGCCGCGGACTCCACCGGCGACGCGAAGATCACGCTCGACCGCCCTGATGGCTGGGTCCCCGGCAAGTTCGGCAACGCCGTCCGGCTCAACCCCGGCGGCGGCGTGAAGCTGGCGACGGTGTTCCAGTCGGAGGCGGCCAAGATGGCGCCGCCCCGGACCGCCGCCTTCTGGGTGCAGAATTGACCTTGCGAACGCCACGTTTCCATGACGTCTAGCCCCCGGGGGGGACGTCACGTGTTCGGGTCATCAGCTCATACGAGGAGAAGAGGAGAGCCTGTGGAAAGGAACCTTATGTCACGCGCTTGTCGTGGAAGCTCAATGAAGGGACGTACCCATGCGCAGAGCACCGCGCGTCGTCGTCCGATCGCCGTCGCAGCTTGCGTCGGCCTGTTATTGACCTTGCTGGCCGCTGGCGGCGAGGCCGTCGCCGCCCCGGTCACGGTCACCAATGGAGTGCAGTTCACCGACACCGCCGGCAACGTGGTGCGCGGGCACGACGGCGGCATGATCAAGGTGGGCAAGTACTACTACTGGTTCGGCGAGAACCCCCGCCGCGACAACAGATTCCAAGAAATCTCGGTGTACCGCTCGACCGACCTGCATACCTGGGAGTTTCGCAGGCACGTGCTGACCGCGGCCTCGGCCCCCAAAGCGCAGAATCTCCAGCGGCCCAAGGTCATCTACAACGCCCGCACCGGGCAATACGTACTCTTCATGCGCTACGAGAACCACCCACACCCCTTGGAGTGGAACCAGGTCGTGTTCGCCACGTCGCCCACGGTGGACGGCGACTACACAATCGGGGAACCCTTCTATCCCGACGGAGATAAATCCTTCGACGTGAGCGTGTTCCAGGATGATGATCGCGACCGCACGGCGTACCTGATCTCGACGACCGGTGATAAGCAGCAGCACCTCATCATCTACCGCCTGACCCCCGACTACCTCAAGGTCGCCGCCAAGGAGCACGTTTTCTCCAACGTCACCCGGGAAGCGCAGACGATGTTCAAGCGCAACGGCGTCTACTTCCTGTTGACCTCGGGCGTCACCGGCTGGCAGCCCAACCAGACCAAGTACGCCACCGCGACCAGCATCAAAGGCCCCTGGAGCGCCATGGCGGACCTCGGCGACAGCATCACCTACGGCTCGCAGCCCACGTTCGTCCTGCCGATCCAGGGCAGCAACACGACCTCCTACCTCTACATGGGCGACCGGCATGGGAACGCCTGGGACGGCGGCATCATAGGCAGCGATTACGTCTGGCTGCCGCTCCAGTTCCCGACCAACAGGTCGCTGTCGATGCGCTGGCACCCGCGCGTCTCCATCGACACCACGACCGGCGAGGTGAGCGGCGTCGGCTCCGGACACGCGTACGAGCAGCTGCGAGCCCAGCACAAGGACGAGTGCCTGGCTGTGCGGCGCTTCACCGATGGCTCCGTGATCGTGGACGACGACGCGAAGAAAGACGGGGTAGGGGTGACCCAGCGATCCTGCGGCGACGCCGCGGCCCAGAACCAGCACTGGCAATTGCTCCACCTGGGAGCCGGCTACCACCGGATCGTCGCCCGGCACAGCCACAAGTGCCTCACCGTGCCGTCGTCGTCCACCGCCGACAACACACGGGTGACACAGTCGACCTGCGGCACCGGCGAGAACCAGCAGTGGAAGATCACCGACCTCCCCGGAGGCGACCTCCGGATCACCGCCCGGCACAGCGGCAAGTGCCTGACCATCGCCTACGATCCGGCCATCAAGGGCCCGAAGGCCATCCAGTTCACCTGCAAGGGCACCGCCAACCAGCGGTGGAAGCGAGCCGGCGCCCCCTACCCCCCCTACCGACCCTAGAGCCAATGCCGCGTCGAACCGGCGGCCCGAAACTGCGAGGGCCGATCCCATGCCTCAGCGGGGTACTGATCCCAGTACCCCGCTGAAGTGAGATCAGATGCCCGGATAGTCAGCTACACAGCGGTGCGCAGGGGACTACGGACACCCATGCAGCCGACTTCGGAGGCCGACTCTCGCCGGAACTCGTGACGAAGCTTGAGGGCCTTGCGGGTAGCCCGGCCGCGACACCGCAGCGACGAGCGGGCTGGCCTCGCTTTTGCCGGGCCAGGAGCCGAGATCAGAGGCAGCGCAGGACGTTGTCGCGCACGAGCTGCCAGATGGGCTCGGGGATGTCGCCCAGCCAACGCGCGTCCCGCTCGACCGGCGCCTCGGCGTCGTCGAGCGGGTCGTCGTGGCTGTAGACGAGCCGCCACAGCCGCTCGCTCACCGAGCCATTCCGGTCGATCACGAAGCGGTGGACGAGCTTCTTCGCGAGCTCCTCGCCCTCGACGTCGAGCAGCAGCACCGGCGGCGCCACCTCGATCTCGCTCGCGTCGCGAAGCGGCTTGAGCCGGACATAGGCCCCCTTCACGAGGTCGACCTCGTCCGGCGGCTCGAACCCCGCCGCGCGGAAGTCGCACGGCGCCTTGGTGTTGCCGACGAGGTAATACGCCCCCTGGGTCTCGGCGAGGATCGCGCCGCCCAGCCTCCCTACGCGTGCCATCTAGACCTCCTCCGCGGTGCCGCTCTCCTCGGAGAGCACGAGCGAGCGCCCCGGCGTCTGGCCGGGGAGCGCGGCTCCATCCCATGTGTACTTGTTGGTATACCCGCGCGGGGTGACCATGTACCCCTCGAACATGAAGGTGTTGGTCGACCCGACGAGCACCGTCGTCAGCATCCCGATCTCGTACTCGAGGAAATGGTCGAGATCGGTGAGCACGGCGCTCTCCAGCTTGCGGTAAGCGCTCTTCACCAGCGCGACCGGCGTCGTGCCCGCGCGGTGCTGGCGGATGATCTGCTGCGCCCGCACGATCTGGCGCGTGCGCCGCCCGCTCGCCGGATTGTAAAGGCCGATGACGAAGTCGGCCCCGGCCGCGGCCTCGAGCCGCCGTTCGATCACGGGCCACGGGGTCAGGAGGTCGGAGAGGGAGATGGCGCAGAAGTCGTGGCCGAGCGGCGCGCCGACGAGCGACGCGCACGCGTTGAGCGCCGTCATCCCGGGCACGAGGCGGAGCTCCGGCGACTCGCCCCGCTTCCAGCCGATCTCCTCCAGCACCTGGAAGACGAGCCCGGCCATGCCGTAAACGCCCGCGTCGCCCGACGAGATGATCGCCACGCGCGCCCCGTCCCGCGCCCGCTCCACCGCGGCGCGCGCCCGGCCGATCTCCTCGGTCATGCCGGTCTTGATCACCTCCTTGCCCTCGATCAGGTGCTTCACCAGCCGGATGTACGTCGTGTACCCGACGATGAGGTCCGAGGCCGCGATCGCCTCGAGGGCGGCGCGGGACGCGTGCTCCTCGGCGCCGGGGCCGATCCCGACGATCGACAGGACTCCTTTGCTGTCACCCATGGCTCTCCTCCACGTTGCGCTTCGAGAAGGGGACGCGCGCCACCGCGAGCGTCATGGACCGCCCCACGCCCTCCTCGGTGTACGCCCGCTTCGGCACGAGCAGCCTCGCGGCCCCCGCCGCCCGCAGCGCGGCCGGCTCGGCGACGCCCCGGGCGCCGACGTGCTTCTTCACCGTCTCCGACGGGTTCTCGATGCCCTCGGTCGCGTCGAGCTCCTCGGGCGTGAACGTGACGAGCGGCCACCCCCGCCGCGCCGACAGCGCGAGCAGCGCTTCCTCGTCGGCCTTCTTGTCGATCGTCGCCAGCGCCTTCACCGATCTCGCCGATAGCCCGTGCTCCTCGAGCAGCCGGTCGACGCCGCGCTCCACCATGTCGAGCGGCGCGCCGCGATCGCAGCCGATGCCCAGGACCAGGCTCTTCGGCCGGTAGACGACGGCGCGCTCGACGATCTCGGGGTGCGAGCGGGAGAGATCGCGGTCGCTCGCGACGAGCAGGATCTCCCACGCGCCGGGGTCCACGCCGTCGAGCGACGTCGCGTAACGCACGCCCGGCGGCAGCGGCGTCGCCTCGGGCCAGAACGAGGGCTCGCCGGTCTCCTGGACGAACAGCACCGGCGCGGCGTTCACGACGGCGGCGCAGCCGCGCGTCACGTTGCGGTCGGGATCGTCAAGGGTCCACCCGAGGTCCCGGCCGAGGATGTCGACCGTCAGCGTCCCGAGCGCGTCGGACGCCGTGGTCACCACCGGCTGCGCGCCGAGCAGCCCGGCCACCTTCTCGGTGAACGCGTTGCCCCGCCCGACGTGCCCGGAGAGCACGCAGATCGAGAAGCGCGCCGTGTCGTCGACGCACACGACCGCAGGATCGACCTTCTTGTTCTTGAGCAGCGGCGCGATCATGCGCACGACCGCCCCGACGCTGATCACGAAGACGTGGCAGTCGTAGGCCGTGAACGCCTCGTTCAAGAGCGGCCCCATCGGCAGCGGGAGCGGCTTCGCCCCCGCCGGCGCCCCGTCGAACAGCTTCTGCGACACGTAGAGATCCGCGCCCGGCAGCCCCTCGATGAGCTTGCGCGCGATGGAGATCCCGTGCCGCGTGATGGCGTAGATGGCGTAGGGCTTGCGCTCGGCGATCATGGGGCCTCCGGTTCGGTAACAGCCTTGTCGAAGCCGCCCGGCGGCGAGGCCGGGGCCTCCCCGACGAGCAGCCCGCTCCGCTCCCCGCGCGTGACAACGACCATGGCGAAGCAGTCGCCCCGCTCGCCCTGCGCGGCCCGGAGGTCGCGGACGATCCGCTGCTCGGGCATCGTCGCCTTGGACACGAACACGGCCCGATCGAGGAGGCCAGCGCGCGTGAGCGCCTCGGTCACCTTCGGCATCTCCGAGCCGATCTTCATGAGGACCACGGTGTCGAAGCGCTGGAGGACGTCGGTCAGGTCGTCGACGCCGTACGTGGCGGGCAGGATGGCGATCCGCTCCTGCCCGTCGGCGAGCGCGAGCCCGCTCACGGCAGGGACCGCCGTGACCGAGGTGACGCCGGGGACGACCTCGACCTCGAGCCCGGGGAAGCGGCGGAGCGCCTCGCGGCGCACATAGACGAAGGTGCTGAAGAGCGACGGATCCCCCTCGGTGGCGAACGCGACGGTGAGGCCGCGCGAGAGCCGGTCGCCGATCTTCTCGACGGCCGCCTCCACGTAGGGGCGGACGCGATCCGGATCCTTGCTCATGGGGAAGGTGAGGAGCAGCCGCTCCTTGTCCCGCTGCTTGCCGACGACGGGCTCGAGGATCCGGTAGGCCATCGAGGCGCCGAAGTCCGAGCTGCGGGGGAGCGCGAGCACGTCCGCCTCCTGCAGCACGCGCACGGCGCGCAGCGTGAGCAGGTCCGGCGCGCCGGGGCCGACGCCCACGCCGTAGAGCTTGCCGAGGCCGCTCATGACGCCTCCGAGGTGGACCGCGGCGTACCGGAGGGCGCTGGCCGGGCCGGCGCCGCGCCCTCCGCCGCTTCCGCTCCTTCCGCTGCTTCCTGCGCCTTCGCCGGCTTCGTCGCGGCGAAGATGTGGATCGGGTTCAGCGCCTCGTACCGCACGTAGCGCGCGAGCGGGACGCCGCGCGAGACCGAGAGCAGTGTGACCTCGGGGTCGAGCCCCCGCGCCCGCAGCGCGCGGTACGTCTCGGCGACGTTCTCCATCGTGATGGCGTTGACCACGAGCCGGCCGCCGGGGCGCAGCCGATCGAGCGCCACCGTGACGATCTCCTCCATGCTCCCCTTGCTCCCTCCGACGAACACCGCGTCCGGGTCCTCGAGCGCCGCGAGCGCCTCGGGCGCGCGGCCCGCGACGACGCGCACGTTGTCGACCCCGTGCGTGCGGACGTTGTCGCGGCAGATCTCCACGCCCTCCGGGTCGACCTCGATCGCATGGACCCGCCCGAGGGGGCAGAGCATCGCCGCCTCGATCGAGACCGACCCCGAGCCGGCGCCGACGTCCCAGACGACCGCGTCGGGGCGGATCGCCATCGACGCGATCGAGAGCATGCGCACCTCGCGCTTCGTGATCAGGCCGTTCTTCGGCATGCGCTTCGCGAACGCGTCCTCGTGCAGGTAGGGGACGGCCGGCGGCGGGCGCCACGCGGGATCGCTCCGCAGGAGCAGGAGCACGTTCAGCGGCCCGATGTCCTCGCAGGCGGCGAGCGCGGCGAGGTCGAACGCGCGCACGCGCTCGCCGGCGCCCGCGAGGCTCTCGCAGACCCACGCCTTCCAGCCGGCGTCGCCGTGCTCGAGGAGCCGCGCCGCGAGGCGGGCCGGGCTGTTCTCTCCGTCGGTCAGCACCGCGACCTTCGAGAGCCGGCGGAGGCGCGTCGCGAACCCCTCGGGGGAGCGCCCGTGGACCGAGACGAACGCGGCGTCGTCCCAGGCGATCCCGGTGCGCGCGAACGCCCACTGGACCGAGCTCAGGCTCGGGATGATCTCGACGTGCTCGCCGCCGAGCTTCCGGACGACGAGCGCGCCGACGCCGAAGAACAGCGGGTCGCCCGAGGCGAGGATGCACACGTTCTGCTCGGCGGACAGGGCGTCCACGCGGTCGAGCGCCGCGGACAGGCCGCCCTTGAGGGCGATCTTCTCGCCGCGGAACTGCGGGAAGAACTCGAGGTGCCGCTCGCCCCCCACGAGCACCTCGGCGCGGGCGATCGCGGACGCGGCGCGGCTCGACAGGCTGGCGCACCCGTCGTCGCCGATGCCGACGACGGTGACGGCGCGGCGCGCGCTCATCTCGCCACCTTGGCCGGCTCGGCCGGGCCGGCGGAGCCCGCGGATCCTGTCGATCCCGGCGATGCCGCCGATTCCGACGACAGGAGCAGCAGCGCGTGGACGATCGCGACGGCGATGGGGCTGCCGCCCTTGCGGCCGCGCGCCACGATGGAGGGGAGCCCGGACTCGAGCAGAGCCTCCTTGGACTCCGCCGCCGACACGAAGCCGACCGGCACGCCGATCACGAGCGCCGGCCGCGCCCCCTCCTCCCGGGCGAGGCGCACGACCTCGAGCAGCGCCGTCGGCGCGTTGCCGATCGCCACGATCGCCCCGTCGAGCAGCCCGAGCCGGTGCGCCTTGCGCATCGACTCGATCGCGCGGGTCGAGCCGGCCGCGGAGGCGGCCTGGATCACGTCGTCGTCCGAGATGAAGCAGTGGATCGCGCAGCCGTACGACGCGAGCCGCTGCTCGTTCAGGCCGACGCCGATCATCTTCACGTCGACGAGGACCGGCGCGCCGCCCCGGAGCGCCGCGATGCCCCGCGCGATCGCCTCGGGGTGGAGCCGCATGAGCGACGAGAACTCGAAGTCCGCTGTCGCGTGGATCACGCGGCGGACGACCTGCCACTCGGCCTCCGGGAAGCCGTGCGCGCCGACCTCCTCGTCGATGATCGCGAAGCTCTTGTCCTCGATGCGCCGCCCGAGCGCGGTCATCTGCCGCATGTCGTTCACCGCGCGCACCTCATCACCACTCATGGCTCCTCCGCCTTCTCCGCTCTGTCCGCACCGATGGCACCGGCGTCGCCGGCCGGATACCGGCCGAGCAGCGCCCCGTTGAAATCGACAAGGCAGGCGTGCACCTCGAGGGCGCCGCCCGCGTGACGCGAGGTGTGCTCGACGACGCGCCGGCAGATCCCCCCGGGCACGCCGGTGAGCCCCTCGCGCTGGCACAGCTCGAGCACGTGCCGCGCGGTGTTCGCCTGCCGGATCTCGGCGGCGATCTCCGGCCGCGCGCCGAGCTCCTCGGCGATCTGCGCGAGCAGCTCCATGCTCACCTCCGAGCCGGCGGCGTGCGTCATCATCTTGCCGTCGGCCATCTTCGAGAGCTTGCCGATCATGCCGACGATGATCGCGCGGGCGATCCGCCGCCGCGCGGCGTGGCGGACCCCGGTGCCGATGAAGTCGCCCACCTGGATGAACGCCTCCTCCGGGAGCTCCGGGTAGAGCTTCATCGCGTACGCCTCGGATTTGCCGCCGGTCGTCAGCGCGAGCGCCGCGATGCCGCGCTCTGCGGCGACGTCGATCGCCTGCACGACGCTCGCGCGGAACGCGGCGGTCGAGTACGGCTTCACGATCCCGCTCGTCCCGAGGATGGAGATGCCGCCGATGAGCCCGAGCCGCGCGTTGATGGTCTGCTTCGCCATCTCCTCGCCCTGGGGGACGCTGAGGGTCACCGTGGCCCCGGCGAAGCCCGATCCCTCGAGCTCCTCGAGGACCATCTCGGTGATGTTCCGGCGCGGCACGGGGTTCACGGCCGGCGCGCCGACGGGCAGCCCGAGCCCCGGCTTGGTCACCACGGCGACCCCCGCGCCGCCGCGGATCTCGACGCCGGGCTCGAGGCGGAGCTCGACCTCGGCGACGAGCTCGGCGCCGTGGGTGCAGTCGGGATCGTCGCCGGCGTCCTTGATGACGCTGCACGTGGCGCGCGGCCCATCGCGATCGCAGCGCCTCAGCGGGAAGGTGACCTTCTGCCCGTTCGGCAGGGTGGTCTCGATGGCGTCGACCGCCGCGCCGCGCGCGAGCACGCGCGCCGCCGCCTTGGCCGCGGCGGCCGCGCACGCGCCCGTCGTGAACCCCTCGCGCTGCCCCTTCGGGTCTCTCGGCCGGACCTCTACCATCCAGGGATCCTGAACGATTACGAGGACTTCTTCATCGGGTTGTTGAAGAAGCTCTCCAGGAGCACGCTGCCCTCGGGCGCGCCGAGCGAGGCGAGCCGGTCGCGGAGCGGGTAGAGGATCGCGCCGTCGCCGGCGCAGAGCACGGCGTCGTGGGGCCCTGCCGCGAGCTCTCGCTCCACGAGGGCGCACGCGCGTGCCGGCCGCTCGGGGTGGCCGATCGGGGGGAGGTCGCGGGCGACCGCGAGGCGGACGGCGGCGGGGAGGCGCTCGCGGACGAACGGCTCGGAGGCGAAGGTCTCGCCCGGCTCGACGAGCCAGAGCAGGTCGAGCTGCGCCGCGCCGGCGGCGGCCGCGCTCCGGGCGATCCCGAGGGCGGCGGTGATGCCCGTATCGGTGGCGATCACGAGCGCGCGGCCGGAGAAGCCAGGCGCGAGCCGCAGCTTGCCCCAGGGTCCGCTGAACTCGAGCTCGGCGCCGACGGCGATGTCGTTGAGCACGTTCGAGCCCGGCCCGGCCCCGATGCGCTTCACCGCGATCTCGACCGTGCGCTGCTCGGCGTCGCTGGAGAGCAGCGAGTAGGCGCGCTTCGCGAGCCTGCCGCCGGGCAGGGTGACGCCGGTGTTGATGATCACGTACTGCCCGCCGGCGAAGCCGACCTCCGCGCCGTCGACGCGCTCGAGCCGGAGCAGCCGGGCGGCGTCGCCGAGCGGCGTTGCGTGGGCGATCCTGATCTTCGGGTTGCCTTGTGTTGCCATGACGTCGCTCCTGTCTCCGCGCGGTCGCAATCACGCGCCCCATGGCCGCTCCGGTGAGCGGCCCGCGCTTCACTCGGCCGGGTAGATCTCGTGCACGAAGTCGTGCATCTCCTCGAGCTCCCGGTAGAGCCGGCCGAGCCCGTCGACCTGGGCGCGCAGGTCGAGCTCGACCTGCTTCGTGAGGATGAGGAGCGAGCGCAGGTAAGGCAGCTTCGGGTCGCCGGCGGCGGTCTTCGCGACCTTCTCCTGGAGCTCCACGAGCGACCCCTCGAAGAGGCGCGAGAGGTTCTTCAGGTCCCCGGCGCGCAGCATCGCCGAGACCGGCCCGGGCTCGGCGGCCGCGGCGCCGAGCTCGGCGAGCTCGTGCGCGCGCTCGCCCGGGTCGTCGATCCCGAGGATGTTCATGAGCCCAAGGCGGAGCGCGGCGATCTCGTGACAGGCCATATCGGTTCTCTCCTATCCATCCTTCATTGCATGATGTCGTCGACGAGCCGGGCCACCAGCCGGTCGCCGAGCAGGTGCTCCTCGACGAGGTCCTTCGCGTCCTCCTCGCGGACGCCGCGGTACCAGACCCCGTCGGGGTAGACGGCGACCGTCGGCCCCTCGCCGCAGCGCCCCATGCACGACGTCCTCGTCACGCGGATCTGCTGCTGCTGGCCGGCCTGCTTCACGAGCCTGCGCACCGACTCGAGCAGCGCCAGGCTGCCGCGGTCCACGCAATCGGCGTTGCCGCAGACGAGCACGTGCTTGCGCAGCGAGCGGTGGGCGTGCGGGTGGTTCGACGCCTGCGTGTGCGTGAGCGTGTGGCGCACGCTGTAGAGCATCGCCTTGAGCCCGCCGACCTCCCGGGCGAGCCCCGGCAGCGCGGTGCGGTACATGCACGTGTCGCAGGGGAGCGGCGCCTCACCGGCGAACGCCTGGCGCGCGCGCTCGTCGATCAGGCCCTCGAGCGCGCTCGACCGGCCGAGGTGCGGCGCGAGCGACGCCCGGATCCACGGGTATGTCGACGAGAAGCGGTCGACCTGCTCGGCGAGCTTCGTCATGAGCCGCCCGGCGAAGAGGAAGTAGGGGACCACCACGACGCGCTCCGGCCGGTGCCGCGCGACCCGCTCCAGCGTCTCCTCGACCGAGGGCCGGGTGACGCCGATGAAGGTCGGCTCGACGAGCTGGAGCCCGCGGCCCTCGCCGATGAGGCGCGCCGTCTTGCAGAAATCGCCGTTCGCGTCGGGGTCGCTCGACCCGCGCCCCACGACGACGAGCGCCGACCGGGCCCGCGCGGCCGGGTCGGCCGGCAGCGCGGTCGCGGCGCGCTCGAACGCGATCTCCGCGAGCGCCGGGTGCACGCCGAGCGGCCGCGCCGCCGAGAAGCGCACGCCCGGGTGCGCGGCCCGCGCCCGCTCGAGAGCGAGGGGGATGTCGTTCTTCACGTGCCCCGCCGCGAACAGGAAGAGCGGCACGACCGCCACCCGCGACGCCCGCGCCGCGAGCGCCGCGAGCGCGTCGGCGAGGTGCGGCGTCGCGAGCTCGATGTAGCCGTGCTGCACGGCGATCTCGGGCCGCGCCGCGGCGTAATCGGCCACGATCGCCTCGAACTCGGCGTTCGACGCGGCGTCGCGGCTGCCGTGGCCGATCAGCAGGAGACCGTCGTCATGCACGCGAGCGCCTCCTCCAGGGTGAGCGGGAGGCCCGCGCCGCCCCGCGGCGGCGCAGGGCTCATCCGGGTCCAGAGCTCGGCGACCCACGGCCGCCGCACCCGCGCCCGCGCGAGGAGCTCCCCCCGCGCGAACACCTCCCGCGGCGGCCCGTCCGCGAGGACCTGACCGTCGCCGAGCAAGACCGCGCGCGAGGCGAAGAGCGGCACGAGATCCACCGCGTGTGTCGCGGTGACCAGCGTGGTCCCCTGCTGCTCGGAGAGCGCGCGCAGCGTCTGGCACAGGGCGAGCTCGCCCTCCGGGTCGAGCCCCGCGGTCGGCTCGTCGAGCAGCAGCACCCGCGGCCGCATCGCCAGCATCCCGGCGATGCACGCGCGCTTGCGCTCGCCGAAGCTCAGCGCCTCGATGGCCCGATCGGCGAGGTGGGCGATCTGCACGGCGGCGAGCGCCGCCTCGGCGCGGCGGCGCGCCTCGGGCGCGGGCAGGCCGAGGTTTCGCGGGCCGAACAGGACGTCGTCGAGGAGCGTCGCGCCGAGCAGCTGGTCGTCCGGGTCCTGGAGCACGAGCGCGGCGCCCGCGGCGACGGCGTCCGAGGGCGAGGCCACGCGGCGGCCCGCGATCTCGACGCCGCCGCCGGGCGCCGGGAGGAGCCCGACGAGCGTCCGGAGCAGCGCGGTCTTGCCGGCGCCGTTGCCGCCGAGCACCGCGACGGACTCGCCCTCGGCGACGTCGAGGCGCACGTCGCGCAGCACGGGCTCGCCGCGCCGGTAGCCGAGCCGGGGGGCGCGCAGCGCGATCATCCGGCCTCTCCCGCGGCGACGCTGAGCCCGAGGGTCGCGAGGGCGGCGGCGGCGAACGCGACGTTCGCGGCGGGCGCGCTCGTCCTTCGGTCGGCGACGGGGAGCTTCCCCTGGTAGCCGCGGAGCTGCATCGCGAGCGCGGCGCTCTCGGAGCGCTCCAGCGTCCGGAGCGCCACGACGCCCGCGACGGCGCCGGCCGAGCGCGCCGCAGCGCCGAGGCGCGTGAACCCACCGCGGAGCGCGGCGGCGCTCCACGCGCTGTCGGCCGCGCGCTGGAGCACGCCGGCGAAGCGCCGCGTCAGCGCGAGCAGCTCGACGAGGGCCGCGGGGACGCCGAGCCCGGCGAGCGCCGCCTCGATCTCGGCGGGCGCGGCGGCGCCGGCGAGCCACCGGAGCACCGCGGCCGCCGCGAGGACGCGCGCGCCGATGGCCACGGCGCGGCGGGCCCCCTCGGCCGTGATCGCGTCGGCCGGGAACGGCGCGCCGGGGAGGAGCGGCGCCCCCGGCGTGAGCGCGAGCGCGAGCGCCGCCGCGACCGCTCCGATCCACGCGGCGGGCGCGGCGGCGCGGAGGACGGCGCGCGCCGGCGTGCCCTGGAGGCGGAGGGCCGCGCACGCGAGGAGGAGCAGCGCGGCCGGCGTGACGGGCGAGCGCGCGCCCGCGGCGACGCAGCACGCCGCCACGGCGGCCCCGAGGCGGAGCCGGGCGTCCACGTCGCGGAGCCGCGCGGGCGGGTCAGTCCGCACGGAGGCCTTCGCCGACGGCCTTGCCCGCGGGCGCGCCCGCGCGCTCGACGAAGAGCACGCGCGAGAAATAGCCGAGGGCGAAGCCGGCGAGGAGCCCGGCCCAGAGGAACGCGAACAGCAGGAGGTCGCCCTCGAGGCCCGCGAACAGCGGCCCCGTGTCGTGGCGCCCTGCGTCCTCGGCGACGCGGCGCACCACGGCCTCGTCGACGCCGTCCCAGGACGCGTTGCCGCAGGCGGCGAGCCAGAATGAACCGGCGAGCTGGAGCGCTGCCGCGCACGCGCGCCGCGCGGGCGGCGCTGACAGCGGGCGCTGTCCGAGCCGCCGCGTCACGACACCCCCGGGGCGAGCCGGACGACCTGGAGTCGGTCCAGGATGTCGGGCCGCCGGGCGCGCAGGAAGGCGAGCGCCCCCGCGGTCATGACGCCCTCGAGCAGGCCGAGCGGGAGCTGGGTGGGGACGAAGGCGAGGGCGACGCCCGTGAACATGGACGTCACCGAGCCCTCGCCCGAGAGCCCGAGCGCGAGCGCGAGCGCCGTGGTGGCGTAGGTTGCCCAGTCCGACGTCACGCCCGCGAGGAAGCCCGCGACCCAGAGGTTCGCGCCGCAGCGCCGCGCGACATGGAAGGCGAAATATCCGGTGAAGGCGCCCGCGATGCCCATCGACGCGACGTCGGCGCCGAGCGTGGTGAGGCCGCCATGCGCGAGGAAGAGGGCCTGAATAAGGAGCGCCACCACGGTGACGAGGACGGTCATCCAGGGGCCGATGAGCACCGCCGCGAGCCCTGTGCCGCACGGGTGGGAGCAGGTCCCGGCGGTCGGCACCGGCACGGGCATGCACGAGATCGCGAAGACGGCGGCCGCGATGAGGCCGACGAACGGCTTGTAGAAGGCGTCCTGCTCGGTGCGGCGCCGGAGCAGGTGGAGGGCGATCGCGACGAAGGGCAGGGCGAGCGCGTTCCAGAAGGCGCACCAGCCGAGCGGCAGGACGCCTTCCGCGAGGTGCATCGCGGCCGCGGGCCGGGGCGCGAGGAGCGTCCCCAGGGACACGGCGGCGATCGACAATGCGCGGCCGTGAAGACCGATTTCGGCGCTCCGGGTGAAGTCCGCACCCGAACGCCACGAAGACGTGCGCAAGCTGCACCTCGTGGGAGGCTCGGGTAGGTCTCCCGGCTCATGGGTTCAGGGAGCTGATCGAGCTCCCAGCGCTGCGTCCACCTTCCCAGGCCTCTTCCAATGGGGCCCAGTGGTCTTCGGAGGCAGCTCCCCACTCACGGTGGCGGGACCGCGCCGGTTTTGCACCGGCTTCCCTGTTATGCCCCGGAGGGCACCCGAGGAATGGATTGTCAGGCCGGTGCTCGGTAATCCCGTTTCGTGCCCGGCGTCAAGGACGTCGCGCCCCGATCGTGGAGGAGGGTGCTCGGCGGTGATGCCTGCGCTGGTGGACACCCCGCCCTCGGGGGCGCTGCCGAGGCGCACGAGGCCATCGCTGCCGAGGCGCGTCGCGCGCCCGTCGGCGCCCCCCCCATCGAGCGGCCATGGGCGCCGACGAGCGATCGAGGCCCTGTCGTGCGGTGGCCCGAGGCCGAGAAATTGACCCAGACGCATCACGCGAAGAGTCGTCGAGCACACGTCTTGAATTATGTCCACCTTAGATAAAACCTGTTTACTTTGTCGCCGCGCGGTCGCAGCCCCCGTCTCGGTCTGGGCCCGCACGAGGGCCTCTCGTGCGCTTGAATACAGGAGCCGGCGCGTTCCTTCCGCAGTGTGCTTTGTTCGTCCTGGCTCTTTACTCGGGAGCAGGTGTCCGGTGTACGGCCTGCTGCCTCGTGGCCTCTCTTATTGAAGAGATGAGGGATTTCGTGTTCGCTCGTCTCGGAATGCGAGACGAACGCTGCGCTGGGCGCTGTCTCTGGTGGAGGGGTATGCCCGGCTCGAACGTGAATCCCCGCAGATCGGGTGTGTGTGGGTCGCGCGCCCGCCTGGCTGCCTTCGCGCCCGGAGCGCTCTGCTCGCTCGGCGTGCACGCGTTGCACTTTGTTATCGACAATGCGCCTGCGGATGCCACAATCTGACTACCGCATGCGCACCGGCGCGGACCCCCCAGCCCGGAGCGCATGCGGTCTTTCTTCTGCACCGTGGCGGACGTTCAAGACTCCGGCGCGGTTTCCCTGCCGCGGTCATTCTGGGCCCCCCTCCAGCGTGATGCGCGGTATTTTTTTGCCCTCGAGCGCGCGGTTCGCGTCTTCCGAGGTGTCACTTTCCGGTGAACGTGGCCTGCGATTTCGCCAGGAACGCTTTCATTCCGAGCTGTTGATCTTCGCTGCCGAAGAGCGCCGCGAATGCCTGGGCTTCCAGCTCGTTGGCGGCGGCGAGGTCGAGGCTCTCGCCGCGCAGGAGGACGCGCTTGGCGGCGGCGACGGCGAGCGGGCCGCGCGAGGCGATCTTGAGGGCGGTCTCGCGGGCGCGTGCGAGGAGCTCGGTCGCCGGGAAGACGGCGTTGACGAGCCCGATCGACAGCGCCTGCTGGGCGGTGATCATGTCACCTGAATAGACGAGCTCGCGCGCGCGTCCGGGCCCGACCCGTCGCAGCAGCCGCTGGGTCCCGCCGAACCCCGGGATGACGCCCAGGTTCACCTCGGGCTGGCCGAGTTTGGCGCCTTCGGCGGCGTAGATGAAGTCGCAGGCGAGGGCGAGCTCGCAGCCGCCGCCCAGCGCGAAGCCGTTGACGGCGGCGATCACGGGGAAGGGGGCAGTCTCGATGAGCTCGGCGAGCCGGTGGCCTGCGTCGGCGAACCGCTTCGCGGCGATGCTGTTCATGGTCGCCATCTCCGCGATGTCGGCGCCGGCGACGAACGCCTTGCCGGCGCCGGTCAGCACCGCCGCGCGGACCTCGTTGCCCTCGGCGGGCGCGAGGAGGTCGCGGAAGGCCGCGGTGAGCTCGCCGAGGACGGCGGGGTTCAGGGCGTTGAGTTTGTCGGGCCGCTGGATGGTCACGGTGGCGACGTGATCCGCGCGCTCGACGGCGACGAACTGGAGCGTACCGCGAGCAGGGGCCCCCGGCTGCTGTTCTTGAGCGGTCATGGAGCGTGGTTAGCAGCGCCCCGCGCCGGGGGGAAGCGCCTGCCGTGGGCCAGGGAAGGCGTCATTCCGTGTCCTCCCGATCCCGCTGTGTCGAGGCCGTTGCCGAGCCGACGAGCGAGCGATTTCCAAGCGAGCGATTTCCAGGCGAGCGATTTCCAGGCGAGCGATTTCCAGGCGAGCGATTTCCGGAGGAGTCGCGCGCCTGTTCCGGGACACGGCCCTTCGCTCGATCCGAACTCACCGCTTGAGTGCGGGTGTGCGCGACATGACGGTCCTGCCGCGAGCCCGCGTGCAATCGTGGGCAGTCGGGCAGACCGCCCGTCCTCCGAGCCGCACACCCGTGTTCGCCTCGCGCGGCTACCGTCGTCGCTCCCCCGTCATCATCCCCCTGGAGAGAGCCAGGGAGGGAGGGGGTGCCGCGCGGGGGGCCGGCGGGGTAGGGCCCCACGAACCCGAGCGCCGGCCTGCTCCGTGCGACGCCCTCCCGGATCGGCCCTGCCGCTCAGCCGGCCATGGCCCCCCAAAAGGCGCGAGTTCGTGGGAGGGGCCCCCGCCGGCCCCCCGCGCGGCGCCCCCTCCCTCCCTGGCTCCGTGGCAGCCTCCTCTACACCGCCCGTCCGCTCTTCTGCCCCTTCTCGTCGTACACGTAGAACCCCCGCCCGCTCTTCTTCCCGTACCACCCCGCAGCCACCAGGTTCCGGAGCAACGTGGCCGCCCGGTACTTCGAGTCCCCGAACTCCCGGTGCAGCACCTCCGCGATCGACAGCACCGTGTCGAGCCCGATCAGGTCCGCGAGCTCGAGCGGCCCCATCGGGTGGTTCAGCCCGAGCCGCGCCCCTGCGTCGATGTCCTCCGGCGTGGACAGCCCCTCCTGGAGCGCGAAGCACGCCTCGTTGAGGAAGGGGATCAGCATCCGGTTCACGATGAACCCGGGCTGGTCCTTCGAGGTGATCACCGTCTTGCCGAGCCCCACCGAGAGCGCCCGGACGGCCTCGTACGTCGCGTCCGACGTCTGGACCCCACGGACGAGCTCGACAAGCTTCATCAGCGGCACCGGGTTCATGAAGTGCATCCCGATGACCAGCTCAGGCCGGCCGGTCACCGCCCCGAGCCGCGTGATCGAGATCGACGACGTGTTCGACGCCAGGATCGCGCCCTTCGGCAGCGCCGCGTCGGCGAGCTTGAAGATCCCGCTCTTCACCTCGAAGCTCTCGGTCACCGCCTCCACGGCCAGGTCGACCCCGGCCAGGCCTGCCATCCCGTCGGCCACCGCGACGCGGCCGAGGAGCGCCTCCCGCGCCTCCGCGGCCAGCTTGCCCTTCTCCACCTGCTTCGCGAGAATGGCGGCGATCTGGGCCTTGCCCGACTCCGCCAGCGCCCTCGAGACGTCGCACAGGACCACCTCGAGGCCCGCGGCCGCGGCGACCTGGGCGATGCCTCGCCCCATCTGGCCCGCGCCGATCACCCCGAAGCGCTTGATCGTCGTAGCTTCCATGGCCGCGGTTGATAGCCGAAGCCGAGAGCGCGGTGAACCGCCCTCGCCCGCGGCCCGACGGCCCGCCCGCTCGGACGTCCACGCGCCACAGAAGCAGAAGCGCGCGAAAGCTCCGCCCGACCTTCCAGGCCCGCGGGGGCGAGGAACCTTGAAACCGTGTCGTCCGCCCGGCTATCTTCGCCCGGCCCGTGAACGGACCGGACCGAATTCGCGAGGTCCGCGGAGATACGATGAGCGTTGAGACGATTCGGATGGCCCTTGGGCGTCTGCAGGATGAGCCCGAAAACGAGGCAGCCTGGAACGAGCTCGCGGAGGCCGTGACCGCTCCGAACAACGGCGCGGGCCCCGGGGACGTCGAGCGCCTGCTCGGCGCGGCGCGCGGGCGGCACGAGCAGCGGAAGGAATGGCAGGCCGTGGCCCGCCTCCTCGAGCTGGAGATCGCCCTCGCCGCAGGCAGCGCCGTCGAGCCCGCGATGCAGGCCGAGCTCGCCCGCGTCTACCACGAGGAGCTCATCGACGTCGACCGCGCGGCGGCCGCGTACAAGCGGCTGCTCGAGCTGCGCCCCGACGACGACGCCGCGGCCGAGGCGCTCGAGACCGACGCCTCGAAGCGCGAGCGGTGGCGCGACCTCGTGGACCGGTACGTGGCCGAGGCCGAGGGCGCGACCGACGGCGCCTTCAAGAGCGCGCTCTACACGAGCGCGGCCGACATCGGCTACCGCTACGGCCGCGCCGAGCTCGGCGCCAGGGTGGCCGAGCTCATCGAGCTCGCCCTCATGCTCGACCCGAAGAACCTCCGCGCGGCCAACCTCGCCGAGATCGCCTTCTCCTCCGCGGGGGACTGGGACGCCGTCGTCCGCGTCCAGTCGCTCGTCAAGGGCGAGGCCCAGCTCAAGGAGGACCGCATCGCGGCGGCCGTCCGCGCGGCGCGCACCGTCAAGGCCCGCCTGAGCGATCCGACCCGCACCGTCGCGGCGTACGAGGAGCTGCTCGACCTCTCGCCCGGCCAGCCCGAGGCGCTCTCGTTCCTGACCGAGGCCTACTCCGCCGCGGGCGACTGGGATCGCCTCGTCGCCCTCTACGAGGACCAGCTCCGCAGCGGCGGCGTGAAGCCCGGCGAGGAGCTCGGCATGCTCGTGCAGATCGCCATGGTCCACTGGCGCATGCGCGGCCAGCCCCAGGCGGCCGAGCCCTATTTCGACCGCGTGCGCCGCGCCGACCCCGCGCACGCCGGGATGCTCAACTTCTACCGCGAGGTGCTCGATCAGCGCGGCGACAAGCCGCGGCTCACGACGATCCTCACGGACGCGCAGCGCGCCGTGCCCGACGGCCCCGAGAAGCGCGCCATCGCCACGGAGCTCGCGCGGCTCGCCGAGTCGCAGGAGAACGCCGCCAAGGCGATCGAGCAGTACAAGTCCGTGCTCCGGACCGACCCGGAGAACCGCCAGGCGCGCGACGCCCTGAAGCGCCTCTACCTGCAGACCGAGGGGTACAACGCCCTCGTCGAGCTCCACCGGCAGGACCTGGAGCGCACGCCCGCCGACGACGTCGCCGGCAGGGTCGCCGTGCTCCGCGAGATCGCCGCGATCTACCGCGATCGCGCCAAGAACGACGCGGCCCTCGTCACGGTCCTCACCCAGATCGTCCAGCTCGACGACAAGGACGTCGACGCCGTGCGGGAGCTGACCCGCATCTACGAGTCGCTCGGGCGCTGGCGCGACCTGCTCTCGTACCAGCAGCGCCTCGCCGAGCTGACCGAGAGCCCCGCCGAGAAGGCGGGGCTCTACCGCGCGGTGGCGCGGCGCTGGTTCGACCAGTTCTCCAACGTCCAGAACGCCATCGCGGCGTACGAGGCGCTGCTCACGGTCGAGCCGATCGACGAGGAGGCGCAGCAGAAGCTCCGCGAGCTGTACCTGAAGCGGCGCGCCTGGCCGCAGCTCTACTCGCTCTACGAGCGCAAGCTCGAGGGCGCCGAGGGCGCCGCGAAGATCGAGCTCCTCGGCGAGATGGCCAAGCTCGCCGCCGAGCGGCTCGACCGCGGCGCGGACGCGATCGCGCTGCAGAAGCGGATCCTCGAGCTCGACCCGAGCGCCCCCGGGGTGCTCGACGCGCTCGAGAAGCAGGCCGAGCGCGAGAAGGACTTCGCCACGGTCGCCGAGGTGCTCGAGCGCCGCGTCGACCTCGCGCCCGACGACGCGGCGCGGCTCGTCTCGCTGCAGAAGCTCGGGGCCGTGTACGCCGAGCGCCTCAAGGATCCGGCCCAGGCCGCGCGGACGTGGCGGCGCGTGCTCACGCTCTCGCCGGGGCACGCGCGCGCGCTCCGCGTCCTGCGCGACGCGTACTTCGCCGCGGGCGACTGGGACGGGCTCGAGGAGCTCTACGCCTCGCAGAACGACTGGGAGGGGCTCGTCGACTTCCTCTCGGGCGCGGCGGACAAGGCGACCGATCCGGCCACGAAGCTCGACATCTCCTTCCGCGCGGCCCGGATCTTCGAGGAGCAGCTCAAGGCGCCCGAGCGCGCGGCGCGCTCGTACGAGCGCGTGCTCAGCGTCTCGCCGAAGGACGCGCGCGCCGCGGCGGCGCTCGTGCCGATCTACGAGGAGGAGGAGAAGTGGGCCCGGCTGCCGGCGCTCTACGAGATCCTCCTCGACGCGACGGACGACGCCGAGGCGCAGGTCGGCATGCTGCGCAAGCTCGCCGCGGTGACGGGCGGGCCGCTCTCGGACAAGCCGGGCGCGCTCGGCTACGCGCGCCGCGCCTACGAGCAGAAGCCGGACGACGAGGGGCTCGATCTGCTCGAGGCCTGGTCGCGGGCGGCGGGCTCGTGGGGGCCGTTCGTCGAGGCGGTCGAGGGCCGGCTCCGGACGGCGGAGGACCTCGAGACCGACGTGCAGCGCACGCTGCGGCTGAAGCTCGCCGAGGTGTACGCGCGCGAGATGGGCAAGCTCGACGAGGCGGTGATCGTCTACCGCGGCCTCGTCGAGGACGACCCGTCCGACGACGACACGGTGCGGGCGCTCGACGCGCTCCTCCGCGCGAACGAGCGGCAGGCCGATCTGCGGTGGCTGTTCGAGCTCAGGGCGAGCCAGGTCGGGGGCGAGGACCGCGCCGAGATCCTCGAGGAGTGGGCGACGCTCGAGGAGGAGGTCTTCGGCGACCCGGCGAAGGCGATCGAGCTCCTGCGCAAGGTCATCGCGCTGACGCCCGGGCGCATCAACGCGCTGCGGGTGCTCTCGCGCCTCCTGAACGCCGCGGGCGAGTACGAGGCGGCGTCCGTGATCGTGGCCACGCACCGCGACGTCAGCGAGGGCGACGAGCGGGCGCGACGCGAGATCGAGCTCGCGACGCTCTACCTGGACCGGCTGGATCGGCCCGCGGACGCGTTCGAGGCGGCGGTGCGCGCGCTCGATCTGTCGGCGCACGACCCGGACGCGATCGCCGTCCTCTCGCGGCTCGTCGAGCGCCCGGAGACGCGCGTGCGCGCGGCCAAGGTGCTCGCCGTCGAGTACGCCGAGACGGGCAACCACCGGCGCGAGGCCATGGCGCTCCGGGTCATCCTCGAGTCGGAGCGGGATCCGGCGCGGCGGCGGGAGCTCTACGTCACGCTCGCGAGCGTCGAGGAGACGAAGCTGCACGCGGCCGGGACGGCGTTCGACGCGCTCCTCCGGGCGCTGCACGAGTTCTCGGACGACATCGAGCTCTGGGATCGCGCCGCCGAGCTGTCGCGGCGCGCCGGCCGCCCGACCGACCTCGCGGAGGCGTACCGCGTGCACCTCGTCGCTGGGCGCACCGAGGGCGACAAGGTGCTCGGCAGCTCCGTGGAGGTCGAGCTCTGCGAGCGCGCGGCGAGCCTCCACGACGAGCAGCTCGGCGACCCGGAGGGCGCGAAGCCCTACCTGGAGCGGGTGCTGAGCCTCGATCCGAACAACCACCGCGCGTTCGAGCGGCTGAAGCAGATCCTGACGGCGGCCGAGCGGTGGGGCGAGCTCGAGGAGCTCTACGACCGCGCCGCGAAGGGCACGACGGACCAGAGCGAGCGCATCGAGCTGCTCAACGAGGTGGCGCTCATCGCCGAGGAGATCATCGGCGATGCCGCCAAGGCGATCGGCTACTACGAGCGCATCCTCGAGCTCGATCCGTTCTACACGGCGGCGCTCGACTCGCTGGAGAAGCTCTACGAGCGCGAGGGCCGCTTCCGCGACCTCGCGGCGCTCCTCGAGCAGCGCCTGAAGACGGCGACCGAGGCCGAGAGCGTCGAGATCAAGCTGTCGCTCGGCAGCATCTACCTCGACCGGCTGCACGAGCCCGATGGGTCGCTCGGGCACCTCGAGGACGTGCTGCGGATCCGCCAGAACGACCCGAAGGCGCGCGAGCTCGTCGAGCGGCTGCTCGACATCGGGGCGCTCCGGCTCCGCGCGGCGCGCGTGCTCGAGGCGGTGTACGAGGCGCGGGACGAGATCCGGCAGCTCGTGCGGGTCCTCGAGATCCGGCGCCAGGGCGCCGAGACCGAGTCGGAGCGGCGCGAGCTGCTCCGCCGGGTCAGCGTGCTCCAGGACGAGCGGCTCAGGGACGACGCGGGCGCGTTCGCCAGCCTGTCGGAGCTCCTGCCGCTCGAGCCGGAGGACCTCGCGGCGCGCGAGCGGCTCATCGAGATCGGCCGGCGCCTCGGCGAGCACGAGCAGGTCGCGGAGGTGCTCACGGCGGCGGCGGACGCGTGCGGGACGGCCACCATCCGCGGCGAAATCCTGATGGAAGTCGCGAGGATCTGCGAGGATCTCCTCGGCGACGCCGACCGGGCCGAGAAGGTCTACCGGCGCGTGCTCGCCATCGATCCGACCGATCCGACGCTGGTGATCCCGGCGGCGCAGGCGCTCGGACGCATCTACGCCGCGAAGGAGCAGCACCAGGCGCTCGCGGGCGTGCTCGCGATCGAGGTGCGCCTCGAGGAGAACGTCGAGACGCGGCGGTCGCTCTACGAGCGCATCGGGACGCTGCACGAGACGGTGCTCGACGATCCGGCCAAGGCGATCGAGGCCTGGCAGGCGCGGCTCGGCGACGACGGCGCCGACGTGGCGGCGCTCGCGGCGCTCGAGCGGCTCTACGAGCGGACGTCGCAGTGGCGGGAGCTCGTCTCCGTGCTCCGGGCGCGGGAGCAGTCGACGACGGAGCCGGAGGAGCGGCGGCGCGCGATGACCAAGGCGGCCGAGACGCTCGCGCAGAAGCTCGCCGACGTGCCCGAGGCGATCAACGCGTGGCGCGCGGTGCTCGACGAGTTCGGCCCGGAGCGCCCGACGCTCGCGGCCCTCGAGGAGCTCTACGAGCTCGACGAGCGCTGGGTCGACCTCGCCGAGACGCTGGAGGTGGACCTGTCCCTCGCGGTGGAGACGCCCGCCCGGCTCGATCTGCTGGCGCGGCTCGGCGACGTGCGGCGTCTGCACCAGGCCGACGCGACGGGGGCGCTCGAGGCGTACCGCCAGGCGCTCTCGCTCGACCCGTCGAACGCGCGCTGCCGCGCGGCGCTCGAGGCGATGCTCGAGCGGGAGGACGCGCGGCGCGACGCGGCCGAGACGCTCGAGCCGCTCTACGAGGCGGACGGCGACGCCGAGCGCCTGCTCCGGGTCCTGGAGATCAAGGTCGAGACCTCGGATCTCCCGAGCGAGCGGCTCGCCACCCTGCAGAAGTCGCTCCGCACCGCGGAGGGCCCGCTCGGCGACACGTCGCGGGCGTTCGGCTACGCGCTCCGCGGGGTGCGGGAGGCGGCGGGTGAGCCCGAGGTGACGACCTGGATCGCCACGGTCGAGCGGCTCGGCGAGGCCACCGGGCGCTGGTCCGAGGTGTGCGAGCTGTTCCAGCGCATCGCGCCGGACATCCTCGACGGCGACGTGCAGCAGAGCGTGCGGCTGCGGGTCGGCGAGCTCGCGCGGCACAAGCTCAACGACCGCGAGCTCGCGGTCGAGCAGTACAAGAAGGCGCTCGAGGCCCGCGGGGACGACCGGCGGGCGATGATCGCGCTGGAGGAGCTCTACGGGGAGGCGCGCGACGCCGGGCGGCTGCTCGAGATCCTGAAGCTCCGGGTCGAGCACGCCGAGACCGACGAGGAGAAGACGGGGCTGCTCTTCCGGATCGCCGAGCTCGAGCGGGGCCCGCTCGGGGACCAGGCCGGCGCGATCGCGACCTACGAGACGATCCTCGACATCGCGCTCCACCCGGACGCCATCGCGGCGCTGGACGGCCTCTACCGCGAGGCGGGGCGCTTCCAGGACCTCATCCGGCTCTACGAGCGGCAGCTCGACGTGCGCGCCGGCGACCTCGCCGAGCTGCACGTCAAGATCGCGCTCGTCGCGCACCGGCACACCGAGGACCTGCAGCGCGCGTTCGACGAGCTCTCCGAGGCGCTGCTCATCGATCCGGCGCACGAGGGCGCGGTCTCGCTGCTCGAGGCGATCCTCGAGGGCTCGGCCGAGGCGGAGCACCGGGCGCGCGCCGGGGAGATGCTCGAGCCGGTGTACCTGCGCCGGGCGGACTGGAACCGGGTGAAGATCGCGCTCGACGCGCGCCTCGCCGCGAGCCAGGACCCGGTCGAGCGCCGCGATCTGCTGCAGCGGCTCGCGACGCTGCACGAGGAGCAGCTCGAGGATTACCGCGCGGCGCTCGAGACGGTGGCGAAGCTCCTCCACGAGGACCTCACCGACGAGGGGGTCTGGGCGGAGCTCGAGCGGCTCGCGAAGGTGGCGAGCGCGGAGCGGCGGCTCGCGGAGATCTACGCGGCGGAGCTCGGGGAGCTCACCTCGGACGACGCGTCGAGCGCGAAGCTCAGCCGGCGCACCGGCGAGCTCTACGCCCAGCTCGGCGACGTGGCCGACGCGCTGCGGTGGTACCGGCGCGCGCACGAGTTCGAGCCGGACTCGCGCGAGCTGTTCGACGCGATCGACGGGCTGCTCGTCAAGGAAGGGCGCCACGCGGAGCGCATCCAGCTCTACCGCGCGGCGCTCGACTACCGGAAGGACGAGGACCGGCTCGACGCCCTCCACACGATCGCGCGCCTGGAGCGGACGGAGCTCCGCGAGCCCGCGCTCGCGATCGAGACGTACCGCGCGGCGCTCGACGTCGACGAGAACGACGCCCGGGCGCTCGACGCGCTGACGGAGCTCTACCGCGAGCTCGACCGGCCGCGCGACCTCGCCGACCTCTACCTGCGCCGGGCCGAGGCGGCCCCGAACGGCGAGCGGGCGGCGCCCTACCGGCTCGCGCTCGCTGCGCTGCTGCGCACGCGGCTCGAGGACACCTCGGGCGCGATCGATCAGCTCGAGGCGATCGTCGGCGAGGTGCCCTCGCACGCCGAGGCGATCCGGGCGCTCGAGGCGCTCATCCAGGACCCGCAGCACAAGGCGCGGGTCGTCGAGATCCTCGGCCCGCTCTACGAGGGGGCGGACGACTGGCGGCAGCTCGTCCGGCTGAACGACGAGCGGTTCGGCCTCGCCTCGGACGCGCGCGAGAAGGTCGCGGTGCTCCGGGAGACGGCGAAGCTCTGGGAGACGCGCGGCAACGACGAGCTGCGCGCCTTCGACGCGACCCGGACGGCGTTCGGCCTCGATCCGGACGACGGCGAGACGCGCGGCGAGCTCGAGCGGCTCGCCGAGCAGCTCGGCGCCTGGGAGGAGCTCGCGGACAGCCTCGAGGCGGGGGTGACCACCACGTCGGACGAGCTCACGAAGCGCGAGCTGCTCTCGTCGCTGGCCAGGGTCTACGACACGCGCATCGACGACCCGCGCCGGGCGCTCCGCGCCTACGCGCGGCTGTCCGCGCTCGACCCGAGCGATCCCGAGCCGCTCGAGCAGATGGACACCCTGGCCGTGCTGCTCAGCGACTGGGACACGCTCATCTCCGTCCTCGAGAAGAAGAGCGAGATGGCGTCGGACGAGGAGAACGCCTCGATCTGCCGGCGCATCGCCGAGACCAAGCTCGAGATGCTCGAGGACACGGAGGGCGCCATCCAGGCGTACGAGCGGGCGCTCGAGCTCGATCCCGAGAGCGCGATGACGATCGACGCCCTCATCGAGCTGCACGAGCCGCGCGGCGCCGCGAGCCGCCTCGTCGAGCTCTACGGCCGGCGCGTCGAGCTCGCGGGCCCCGACGAGGAGGAGCTGCGCTACGACCTCAACGTGCGCGCCGCCGAGCGCTACGAGCGAGATCTCTCGAGCCCGCGCGACGCGATCGCGGCGCTCAACGCGGCGCTCGAGGCGAAGCAGGGCGATCCGGCGGTGCTGTCCTCGCTGGAGCGGCTCTACCGGGCCGAGCGGATGTGGGACGAGCTCCTGTCGAACCTGATGCTCCAGGCGAGCGCGGCCGCGGACAGGGACGCGCGCATCAAGCTGCGGACGGCGATCGGCGACCTCTACGCGGGGGAGCTGGAGAGCCCGAGCGACGCGATCGAGCAGTACCGGCTCGTCCTCGACGAGGACGCGGTGAACGACCACGCGATCCAGGCGGTCCGCGCCATCGGCGAGGGCCGGGAGGAGCTGCGGCTCGACGCCGCCGAGGTGCTCGAGCCCGTCCTCCGCGCGGCCGGCCGCCACGAGGAGCTCGCGGCCGCGCTCGAGCTGCGCCTGCGCGCGCAGACCGAGCCGACCGACCGGGCCGCGACCCTCCGGGCGATCGCCCTCGTGCAGGACGTGCAGCTCGGGCGCCCGCTCGAGGCGGAGCAGGCGCTGCTCCGGGCGCTGGAGGACGCGCCGGACGACGCGTCGCTGCACGGCGAGATCGAGCGGCTCGCGGAGCGCACGGACGGCTTCGGCCGCTACTGCGACGCGCTCGCGCAGCGGGCCGCGGCGACGTTCGACGCGACGATCGCGAAGGACCTGTTCCTGCGGATCGGCCGCATCGCCGAGGAGAAGCTCGGCGACGACCGGCGCAGCGCCCAGGCCTACGCGAAGGCCGTCGAGCACGCCGGCGACACGCCGGAGCTCCTCGAGGCGCTGGACCGGCTCTACGGCCGCCTCGCCGACGAGCGGTCGCTCGCGGACGTGCTCGAGCGCCGCGTCGCGGTCACGCCCGGCGATCGCGATCAGGCGGATCTCTTCTACCGGCTCGCGGTGATCCAGATCGGGTCGTTCGGCGACAAGCCCCAGGGCCTGAACACCCTGCGGCAGGCGCTCGATCGCGCGGTCGATCACGAGCGGGCGAGCGGCGCGATCGAGGCGCTCACCGAGGACCCGGCGCTCTTCGACGAGGCGGCCGAGGCGCTCGAGGGCGTCTACCGGACGCGGGGCGACAACGCCGCGCTGGCGCGCCTCTACGAGAAGCGCATCCGCTTCGCGCCGGGCGGCGCGGAGCGGATCCGCATGCGCCTCGACCTGGCGAAGGTGCTCGAGGTGCGCTCGAACGACCCGAGGGCGGCGCTTGAGACCCTCGAGAAGGCGCTCGCCGACGACCCGTCGGACCCGGACGTGCTCGGCGAGATCGAGCGCCTGGCCCCGCTGACGGGCGGCTGGGCGAGCGCCGCCTCCGCCCTGGAGCGGGCGGTGCGGGCCGGGACCGAGCTCGACGGCGACACGGCGCGCGACCTCTGGATGCGCATCGCCGAGTGGCAGAAGAACAAGGTGGGCGACGCCAAGGCCGCCGAGGCGGCGTACGAGGCGGCGCTCACGCACGATCCCACGAGCGAGCACATCCTGCGGTCGATCGAGGAGCTGCAGCGGGCGCCGGGGCGCGAGCGCGACCTCATCGGCACGCTGCGCCGGATCGCCGCCCTCGACGGCATGGAAGGGAGCGCGGGCGAGCTTCGCCGCGAGGCGAAGGAGCTCGCGGAGCGCGCGCTGGGCGACCGGGAGCTCGTCGAGGCGATACTGCGCGAGATGATCGCCGCGGACGAGGGCGACACCTGGGCGCTCGCCGAGCTCACGAAGGTGCGGGAGGAGGCGGGCGACCACAAGGAGGTCTTCCGGCTGCTCGTGCGCCAGTCCGAGCTCTACGCGGAGGCCGAGCGCATCCGCGACGCGCGGCACGCCGCCGCGGCGGTCGCGCGCGAGCGGCTCGGCGACGACGCCGCGGCGATCGAGCTCTACGAGACGCTCTTCGAGGCGGATCCGGGCGACGCGCGCGCCGCGACGGCGCTGCGCGAGCTCTACGCGAAGGCCGGCAAGCACAAGGAGCTGCTCGCGCTGCTCGAGCGGCTCACCGACCTGGCGGAGTCGCCTGAGGCCCGCTCGGCGCTGCGCCTCGAGAGCGCGGAGATCTGCCTCTCGCGGCTCGACGCGGTGAGCGAGGCGACCGAGCACCTGCGCGCGGTCCTCGACGAGCAGCCCGACAACGAGAAGGCGACGGTCCTGCTCGCCCAGCTGCTCGAGAAGACCGGCCGCGATCAGGAGCTGTCGGACCTGTTCGTCACGCAGATCGAGCGCGCGAAGGACCGCGGCGACGTCGCGGCGGAGCTCTCGTACAGCGTTCGCCTCGGCGAGGTCTACGAGGCGCGGCTGAACGACACGGCGCGGGCGATCGAGACCTACCGCGCGGTCCTCGAGCGCGAGCCGCGCCACCACGGCGCGCTCCTCGCGCTGGCGCGCCTGCACGAGCAGCGCGGGGAGAAGGCCGAGGCGGCGCAGCGGCTCGAGGTGATCCTCGAGGACGCCCGCGCCGCGGAGGCGGTGGGCACGGCGCTCCGGCTCGCGGATCTGCACCGGTCCCTCGGCGACGAGGGCGCGGTCCGGCGCGTGCTCGAGCGGGGGCTCGCGGCGGACGGGTCGGCGCAGGAGATCAGGAAGCAGCTCCTCGCCCTCTACGAGAAGCAGCAGGCCTTCACCGAGCTCGCCGATCTCATCACCGGCGACGCCGAGGCGGCCGCGCAGCCGGCCGAGAAGGTGGCGCTCTACCGCAAGGCGGCCGGCATCCACCTGGCGAAGCGGGACGATCCCGGCCGCGCGGCGGACCTCCTGGTCAAGGCCACCGAGCTCGTGCCGGGCGACCGCGAGCTCCTGCTCGCGCTGTGCGACGCGTACAGCGCCTCGGGCCGCGGCCAGAAGGCCGCCGAGGCGCTCCAGCAGATCGTCGAGTCCTACGGCGGCCGCCGCTCGAAGGATCTCGCCGCGATCCACCACCGCCTCGCCAAGGCCTACCTGGCCGAGGGGCAGCGGGAGCGGGCGCTCGCCGAGCTCGACATCGCCTTCAAGATCGACCCGGGCTCGATCGCCATCCTCCGCGACCTCGGCGTGCTGGCGCTCGATCTGTCGGAGTCGGGCGACGACGCGGCGAAGGCGGCGCACATCGATCGCGCGCAGAAGACCTTCCGCGCCCTGCTCCTCCAGAAGCTCGACGAGGGCGCGCCGATCAGCAAGGGCGAGGTCTTCTATTACCTCGGCGTGATCAGCCACCGTCAGAACGACGACAAGAAGGCGATCCAGATGCTGGAGCGCGCGCTCGACAACGAGCGGGACTTCGCCCCGGCGAAGGAGCTCCTGGCGCAGCTCAAGAAGTGACGTAATCTCGCCGCGTGACGCGGCTAGTCAGCATCGATGGTGTCATCCACCGGCCGGAGGAGGCCAGGGTCTCGGTCTACGACCGCGGCTTCCTCTACGGCGATAGCGTCTTCGAGACCATCCGCACCTACGGCGGCGAGCCGTTCGCTCTGGAAGAGCACCTCGCCCGCCTCGAGCGCTCGGCCGAGCGGATCGCGATCGCCCTGCCGATCCCGCGCGACGAGCTCGGCCGCGAGGTCGTCGCGCTGCTCCGGGCAGCGACGGCGGCCGGGAGCGCCGGGGCCGCGGCGGGCTCGGCGTCCGCCGCGGGCTCGGCCGCGCCGCTCGAGAGCACCATCCGTGTGATGCTGACGCGCGGCAGCGGCCCGCTCGGGCTCGATCCCTCGCTCGCGGGCGCGCCCCTCCGCGTCATCCTCGTCGAGCCGCTGAAGTCGCTGCCTGGCGGGCTCTACCGCGAGGGGATGTCGGTCATCACGATCCGCACCCAGCGGGCCGGCGACGCGGCGCCCGGCGCCAAGGTCTCGAACTACCTCGAGAGCCTGCTCGCCCTGCGCGAGGCGCGGGCCGCGGGGGCGCACGAGGCGCTGATCCTCGACCCGTCAGGTCATGTCGTCGAGGGCACGACGTCCAACGTCTTCCTCGTCGAGCGGCGGCCCGCGGCGCACGAGGGCGCGGAGGACCCGGGGCACCTGCTCATCACGCCGCCCAAGGAGGCAGGGATCCTCGTCGGCATCACCCGGGCCCACGTGATGCACGTCGCGGGCGAGCTCGGCATGCCGGTGTGCTGCGAGCCGGTCACGATGGCCCGGCTCCTCGCCGCCGAGGAGGTGTTCATCACCTCGAGCCTCCGGGAGATCGTTCCGGTCGTTCGCGTGGACGCCCACACGATCGGCGCGGGTGTCCCCGGCCCGAAGACCCGGGCGCTGCATGCGGCTTTCCGCAGGAGGGTGGGCGCTGGTGCGATGCCCCTCCCGTGGGAGACGCCCTGAGCCCGCTGCGGCCCGGCTCGACAGCGTCGAAATCTTGCGATCCATGACGTGCCGCTCGGAGCGCGCGTCCAAGGAACTGGTCGGCACGTTCCCTGCGCGGGTCGGATGGGGCTCGCACTTTGCCCGCCGTACAATCTGCCCGAGAGGAATCCATGATGAATCGCTCGCTTCGAATCGCCTGCTTCCTGGTGTGCTCCGTGTCCGCTGCAGCGACGGCTGGGTGTGCCCTGAGCATCGACGACAACTCCATCACCGCCGAGACCCTCGTGCGTTACGAGGGCACCAAGGAGCGCGCTCGGGTCGAATACCTACCAACCCAGAGCGTCCGCATCGTGAGCGAGAACGGGGACGTCGAGGTCGTCACCGGGGACGTGAGCGAGGTCGAGGTCAGCTTCTCCCCGTTCACGATGCGCAAGAAGGACGAGCGGGAGGTCGCGGTGGAGGAGATCGAGAACGACCTCAAGCTCGCCGCGATCATCGACGGCGATGTCGTGATCTCGACGCGGCGCGTCTCGGGCGGGTGGGGAGGGCTGGGCGCCGACATCCAGGTCGTCCTGCCCGCCGCGTTCGACGGCGGGCTCCGCGTCGAGCAGGACAACGGCGGCGTCGAGATCAACCTGGATGGCGCCCCGTCCCGCGGCACCACCGTGGTGAGCGACAACGGCAGCATCGACGTGGTCGGCGCGCGCGGCGCGATCGACGTGGCCACCGACAACGGCCATGTCTTCGTCGACCTTGACGCGTGGAGCGCCTCCGATGGCGCGATCAGCTCCGGCAACGGCGCGATCGAGCTCGCGGTGCCGGCCGGGGTGGACGGGACGATGACCGCGCACACGCTCAACGGCGACGTCGTGGAGCAAGGCATCCCCTCGACGTGGGCCACCGCCGGCGAGGGCAGCGCGACGTCGTACACGATGGGGGACGGCGACGGCGGCCTGCTCGAGCTGTTCACCGAGAACGGCGACATCACCATCGCGGTGAAGTAGCTCCACCAGGACAAAAGCCGAGAGGCGAGCGCCGGGTCGCCCCGGGCTCGCCTCCTGGTCCTTGGGTCACCGGCTTCGCGTCGCCGGCGCGCCGGCGAGGCCGGCGCTCCCGATCAGCCGCCGGTCGACGGCTGGGCCTCGGGGCCGGAGCCCTCGGCGGGCTCCTCGCCGCCCGCCGCGGCGTCCCTCGCGGGGGGGACGGCGCCGGCCGGGACCGGGATCCGCAGCTGCCCGCCGCCCTGCTGCGCCAGCACGCCGAGCGCCTTCTGGAAGAAGGCCGCCAGGAAGGGGATCTCCCGCGGCGGCGAGGTGATCAGCCCGGCCTCCTTGATGGCGCGCGCGACGGCGAGGGCGGTGGTGGCCGCCGCGTCGCCCTTGCGCGCCCGCAGCGACACGGCGCTGCTTCGCATCCGCGTCGCCAGCTGCCCGCGCACCTCGGGCGAGAAGAAGCGGTCGGTCGCGAGGTCGATCTCCTCCCGCAGGGCCGTGTTCACCAGCCCGGGATCGCGCATCCCGGCGGCCCCGAGCCGCTGGCCGACCTTCTGCAGGAGCTCGTCGAGCGCCGGCCGCGAGGGCAGCCAGTGCCGGAACTCGGGCTCCTCGTGCAGCGCGGCGGAGCCAGCGATCTGCGTCGTCGCCAGCTCGTCCGTCAGGCTCTCTTCGAGGTCCGCCACCGGGTGCCTCGGCTCGGCGTCCGGCGCGGGCTCGATGAGATCGCGACACCCCTCGAACCCGAGCGGCACGACCTGCCCCGACACCGCGTTCTGCCGCTTCGCGGCCGCGATCCGGTGGCGCGCCCACTCCAGGGAGACCGGCACGGGCGCCGTGCCCAGGTTCTCGTACGCGCGCGCGCGTCCCTCCTTGATCTGCGAGCCGCTGAGCCACCCCGCGCCGGCGTGCAGCACGCCGACCGAGTCGCGCACGATCACCTCGGCGATCCGGTAGCGGCCGCTGGTGTCGCGGCTCGTGATCGCGATGGCCTCGGTCCCGCTCGAGTCGGGCGGGATGAGCGTCGCCTCGACCACCTCGGCGCGCTCCTCCGCGAGCCGCACCACGCGCGGGCGCGTCGGGATCGTCACCCCGCGCGACTTGATCACGTTGAGCGCGCGCCGCGCCGCCTTCCGCGCCGCGCCGGAGGCGTCCTCCGACTCGGCGGCCGCCGCGATCGCCTCCGCGTTGGAGGCGCCGAGCCAGGCGTCGACGAGCGCCGGCGCGGCGTCGCCCGCCGACTTCAGCGCCTCGAGCGCCCGATCCCAGCCCGCCGCGAGCACCTCGGCGTCGAAGTCGACCTTCGCCGCCCCGGCGCTCGGGCTGCCTTCCGGGCGGGCGCCGCTCTCGGCCTTGCTCTTCGCGGTGGCCGCGGCCTGCTGGGCCTTCGCGGTGCGCGCGCCGAGCGCCTCGCGCGCCGTGAGCGCCGGCTTGTCCGCGGTCGCGACCGGCTTCGCCTTGGCCGCCGGCAGCGCGAAGAGGAGGTGCGCCGGCTTGGCCGGGCCCTGCGGCTGCCGGGCGCTCTTGCCCGTCACGACCGTCGCGGTCGCGCCCTGGCCGACCACGGTCACCATCCGGTCGCTCTGCTGCTGCTTCGCCGCGGCGGGCGCTCGTCCTTCGGCGCCCCCGGGGCCCTGCGGCCGCCCGCCTTCTGCTCCCGGCCGCGCCGAGAAGCCACGGTCGGGCCTGGGCCCGCGCTCGGGGCGCGGCCCGCGGTCGGGCCTGGGTCCACGGTCGGGCCTGGGCCCACGATCGGGCCTGGGCCCGCGGTCGGACCAGGGGCGGTCGGGGCGCGGCCCGCGGTCGGGCCTCGCGCCCTGCTCTGCGCCTGCCACCTGCGCCGCTCCAGGGCCCTGCTCGGGCCTGGGTCCACGGTCGGGCCTGGGCCCGCGGTCGGGGCGCGGCCCGCGGTCGGGCCTCGGTCCACGGTCAGGGCGCGGGCCGCGATCGGGCCTGGGCCCGCGGTCGGGCCTCGGCCCGCCGGAGGCCACGGCGGGCCGCTCGGGCCTGGGCGCGCGGTAGTCGCGCACCACCCGCGGCGCGGCGGCCGGCGGCGGCGCGGCGTCCTCGGTCGTCGGCGGCGGCGGCGCGTCTGCGAGCGCCGGCCGCTTGCGGGGCGCGATGACGTCCAGCAGCGAGCCCTGCGGTTCCTTTGCGGCGGCCTTCGACGAGGGACGCGGCGCCTCGCCTGCGGGCTGCGCCGACGCGCCCTCGGAGGGCTCGTCGGTCCGCTTCACGCCGCTCGCGCCGCTCGCGGCGACGGACGTGCTCGCCGAGCGGACGACCCTCCGCGCGCGCGGCTTGTCTCCGCTCTCTGCATCGGGGGCGCCTTCGCGCGCAGATTCGGGAACTGCGCTGGCGGTCCGCTCCGTGCTCTCGCTCTCGTTCTTTGTGCTCATGTCGAGGCTCCCGGGGACATAGTGGAGATGGGGACCGCGGCCGCGGCTCCCCGATTATCGCGAAAGATGGGCAACAGCTTCGATCTCGACGGCGGCGCCCTTGGGCAGCGCCGCCACCTGCACCGTCGCCCGTGCGGGCAGCACGCCGCCGACGGCTGCTCCGTACACCTGGTTGACGATGGTGAAATCCGCGAGGTCCGTCAGGTAGATCGTGGTCTTCACCACGTCGCTCCAGCTCGCGCCGGCCGCGGACAGCACCTCGGTCAGGTTCTTGATCACCCGGGCCGTCTGCTCCTCGATCCCCCCGGCGACGAGCTCGCCCGTCGCGGGATCGATCGGGATCTGGCCGCTGCAGAACACGAGATCTCCGGCCTTGACGGCCTGCGAGTAGGGGCCGATGGCGCGCGGAGCCTGATCGGATGTGATGGCGATTCTGGACATGTCGACCTCTGAAGTTCGTGAGCGCTTCGGCGTGAAGAACGCCCGCCCGCTCCGCCCCTCGCTTTCGTGGGCTGGGGCCGATTCTCGCGTTTCCTGCTAGCCGAAGCTCTTCCGGCCTTCGATGGCTCGCCCCAGCGTCACCTGGTCGGCGAACTCCAGATCTCCCCCGTGCGGCACGCCGCTGGCGATCCGCGTGACCTGGACCCCCATCGCGCCGAGCTCCCGCGCGAGCAGGAGCGCGGTCGCCTCTCCGTCGACGGAAGGCGGGGTGGCGACCAGCACCTCCCTCACCGGCTGCTCGGGATCGCGCACGCGCGCCCGGAGCGCCTCGAGCGGCAGCTCCTCGGCGCCGACCCCCTCGAGCGGCGAGAGGAGCCGGCCGAGCACGAAGTACCGCCCGCGCATCGCCCCGCTCCGCTCGATCGCCAGGAGGTCCTGGACGCGCGCGACCACGCACAGGAGCGCGCCGTCGCGCCGCGTATCCAGGCAAATGGCGCAGAGCGCCCGGCCGCCGTCGTCGAGCTCGGCGATGTGGCCGCACCGGACGCACGGCCTGATGTGATCGCAGAGCTCGACGAGCTCGCCCCCCAGGTCGCGCGCGGTTTCCTCGCCGGCGGTCACGAGGAAGAGGGCGAAGCGCTGCGCCGTCTTCTCGCCGACGCCCGGCAGGCGCGCGAGCAGCTGAGCGACCCGCGACAGCCGGCCGGGCAGGCCGCCGGGCGCGCTCCGGAAGCCGGCCGCGGGCGCGCCCCGGTCGCCGTTCGGGACCTTCGAGGAGCCGGGGAGCGACGCCGGGGAACGCAACGCCGTCAAGTGTGCATGCCGGGGAGCTTGACGCCGCCGGTCACCTTGGTGATCTCGGTCTCGACGAGCTTGTCGGCCGCGTCGAGCGCCGAGTTCGATGCGGCCACGATGGCGTCGAGCGCCATCTCCAGGCCCTCGCTCGCGAGGAAGGCGGGGTCGACCTCGATCCGGCGCACCTTGCCCTCGCAGGAGACCACGACGGTGACCTTGTCGCCGGCGGCGGTCGCGCTCACCTCGCGGTCCTTCAGCTCGCCCTTCACCTGGTCGATCTTGCGCTGCACGCGCGCCGCCTGGCGAACCAGCTCGTTCATTCCGCCGCGAAATTGCATATTCAGATCGGCGTCTATGCCGTGAACCGCGCCGCGCCGCAACCGTGAAGGGGAGGGGGACGGGGACGAGGAGGGGCGCGGGACGCGCGGCCCGCCGACGCAGCGCGCGGCCGTTCGACGCAGCGCGCGGCACCACGGGCGTCGCCCTCCGGGGCCGCCCGCCGCGGGCGGGCTCCTCCGTCTCTTCAGGGGGCTCGTTGGCGCGCTCTCCAGGGCTTCTTGGCGCGTGCGGTGGCGCGGTTCCGGCCGATTCCGGCCGGTTCTGGCCCCGGCGCGGGCGGGGTGCATTTTGTGCGGCAATTCTGGCAAACTCTCCGGAATGCAGGGCGACTTCCGTACCGGCCACAGCCGCGGCGACGCGCCCGCGAGAAGGTGCTAGTCGAGCAGCGTATGAGCTACGTCGTCCTCGCGCGGAAATGGCGCCCGCAGTCCTTCGAGGATCTCGTCGGACAGGAGCACGTCTCCACGACGCTCGCCAACGCCATCGCGCGGGATCGCGTCGCCCACGCGTTCCTCTTCACGGGCGTCCGCGGGGTCGGCAAGACGACGAGCGCCCGCATCCTCGCGAAGGCGCTGAACTGCGTCCACGGGCCGACGGCGACGCCCTGCCAGACGTGCGCGCCGTGCGCCGAGATCACGGTCGGCGCGGACGTCGACGTCCAGGAGATCGACGGCGCGAGCTACAACGGCGTCGACGAGGTGCGCAAGCTCCAGGAGAGCCTGCCGTACCGGCCGGCGCGCGACCGGTTCAAGATCTTCATCGTGGACGAGGTCCACATGCTCTCGAACGCGGCGTGGAACGCGTTCTTGAAGACGCTCGAGGAGCCGCCGCCGCACGTGAAGTTCATCTTCGCGACGACGGAGGTGCACAAGGTCCCGGTCACCATCCTGAGCCGGTGCCAGCGCTACGACTTCAAGCTCATCGGGGCGCAGGCGATCGCGGCGCGGCTCCGCTGGGTGCTCGATCAGGAGAAGATCCCCGCCGACGACCCGGCGCTCAGCGCGCTCGCGCGGGAGGCGGCGGGGAGCATGCGCGACGCGATGAGCCTGCTCGACCAGGTGATCGCGTGGGTGGGGACGAGCGGCGATCGCATCACGGCCGAGGGGGTGGCGAAGGTGCTCGGCGTCGCCGACCGCGTCGTGCTGCACCGGCTCGCGGGTGCGCTCGTGGACGGCGACCCTGCGGCGTGCGTGCGCATCGTCGGCGAGCTCGCGCAGGAGGGGTACGATCTGCCCCACGTGGCCCGCGATTTCCTCGCGCACCTGCGCGATCTCGTGGTGGCCAAGGTCTGCGAGGATCCGGCGCCGCTCCTGGATCTCGCGGACGAGGAGGTCGCCGACACGCGCGCGCTCGCGGCGCGGGCGGACGCGGACGATCTCACGCGGCTGCACCAGGGCTTCTCGCGCGCGTTCGACGACATCGCCCGGAGCGGCCAGCCGCGCGCCTCGTTCGAGATGGCGCTCGTCCGGCTCGCCCGGAGGCCGCCGCTCCTGCCGATCGACGAGCTCTTGCGCCGCCTTGGCGATCTCGAGCGGCGCCTGAACGGCGGAGGCGGCGGCGGGGGTGGCGGTGGCGGCGCGCCGGAGCGCGGGCCGCAGCGGCCCGGCGCGCCGTCCGGCGGAGCGGCGGCGCCCCGGCGCGGGGCGGCATCGGCCGAGGCTGCGCCCGAGGACGCGCGCGCCTCCGGCGCGGCGGCAGCCGGCGCGGCGAGAGCGAACGACGCGGCGACAGCCGGCGCGGCGAGAGCGAACGACGCGGCGGCGTTCAATGGCGCGCCGGCGGCGAACGGCGTGGCGAGAGCGAACGGCGCGGCCGCCACCGGCGCACCGGCGAGCGGCGTCGCCTTCGCGAGCGGCGCGGCGGGCGCGGGCGGGGCTGGGAGACCGACTGGCGCGGCTGCGAACGGCGTGGCGGCAAATGGCGTGGCGGTGAACGGCGCGGCGGCGAACGGCGTGGCGCGAGCGAACGGTGCGGCGGCCGTCTATGGCGCGCCGGGCGGGAGCGGGGTGGCGAGAGCGCACGGCGGCGTGGCGGCGAACGGCGGTGTCGCGGCGAGCGGCACGTCGGCTGCCAACGTCGTCCCCTTCGTGAACGGCGCGCCGGGCGTGCACGGCGCCGCGACCAGCTTTGCAAGCGGCGGCGCCGCGCCGGCCTTCGCGAAGGCGCCGCCGTACGCGAGCGGCGCGGTCGCGCCCGCGTACCGCGCCGACAGCGCTCCGCCACCGTCGCCGCGCGGCGCGCTCTACTCCGTTCCGCAGAGCGCGCCGCCGTTCGCGGCGCCGAGGTCGAGCGCGCCGCCCTCGGCGCAGGGCCCGGCGCCAGCGTCGAGCGCGCCGCCCTCGGCGCCGAGCCCGGCGCCAGCGTCGAGCGCGCCGCCGCCGCCATCGATGAGCGCCGAGGACCTCGCCACCTGGCGCGCGGTGATCGCCGCGGTCCGGGTGCAGCGGCCAGCGCTCGCCTCCGTCCTCGAGCACGCGGCGGTGCTGGAGCTCACGCCGACCCGCGTCGCGCTCGGCTACGAGGCGAACTCGTTCCTGTCCGGCCAGGCCACCGAGCCGGCGTCCCGCGACCTGCTCGCCCGCGTCCTCGGCTCCCACTTCGGCGCCCCCGCCGAGCTGGTCTTCGAGACGATCACCCGCGGCAGCGCCGGCCCGTCGCTCGCCCAGGTCGAGACCGCCGAGCGGAAGGCCCGCATCGAGGCCGCCAAGCGTGCGGTGGCCGACCACCCGCTCGTCACGGCCGCGATCGAGCTGCTCGGCGCGGAGCTCAAGGACGTGCGGCTCGCTCAGGACTTCGCGGAGGGGTGAGGGCTCCGCGCCGCCGCGCCATGCGCCCCGGCGCGCCGGGCATGGCCTTGGGCTGACGGCGGGGTGGCCTCAGCCTCCGTTTCGCAGCCAGCTGCGGAACGCCTTGACCGCCTCGTGTTGATCCGGCCAGCGCACGAAGCGCGCGAGCGCGACGAGATCCAGATCCGGAATGAGCTCGCTGGCCGCGATGGGCTCGTACTGCTCGCCGCGCAGCGCATGAATGTGGAACGCGTCGCGCTCCCAGAGCCAGACTTCGTGCACGCCGAGCCCGCTGTACACAGGCAGCTTGTCGAGCCCGCCGCTCGTCAACACCACCTCGATCGCGATATCTGGGAATTCCTTCAGCGTGCCGCCAACGCAATAGCACTCGTCGGGCTCGAGGCCGCGTGACTTGGCCTCGCGCCGGAACGTGGTCGAGCCGTAGCCGTAGAGAGGCACGTCCCGCTCCAGCGCGAAGAGCTCGATGAGGCGGGCGATGCTCTTCTTCGCGACTTCGTGATCGGTCGACGGGCTCATCAGCTCCAGCGTTCCATCGCAGAAGGTCATCCGCAGGCCAGGGGTGTCGAGCTCGTCCCGCAGCCTCACGTAGGTCTGCCAGGGAACACCGTGGAGCACGAACCTCTGCTCCTCCGCAGGAGCGGTCGAGGACGGAAGCGGCATGTGCGCAGCGGCTACCATGGGCTCGTGCCGAGAATAGCACGCTCGATGAGCCGCGCGCGGCTCGCCAGGAACTCCGCCCGATCCTCGACCGTGCCGGGGCCGACGTCGATCACCTCGAAGCCCGCCGCGCGGTAGAGCGCGCCGAGCCGCTGGTTGATCCGCTCCGCTTCGGCCGCGCGCGCCTCACTGCTCTTGCCCCAGCGCGGCTCCTGGAGCTCCGGCATCACGGCGAACAGGAACACGAGCGCATAGCGCTCGAACGCGGGCTCGCCTTCCGGCCAGGGGTACTCCGCTTCTCCGCTCGTGCGCAGGTAGTACTCGACCGGATCGAGGTACCCGCGCTCCAGCCAGTCCCCATCGCGCGCGTCCGCCTCGATCTTCTTCTGGGCCTCCAGCACGAGCGCGGCGAACTCCCGCTTTCGGCACATCGGACAGAGGTGCTCCGGCGCGTCGATCGGGCGAAACGGCGCGTCCGGCGCGTGGCCGTGGGTGCGCGCGCCGAGCTCGTCGAGCACGCGCCGGTGCGCCTCGCCGTGCACGCGGCAGCCCCGCGTGGACGCGAGGTGACGGAGCGTCGTGGTCTTGCCGCACGAATAGGCCCCTGTCGCCACGAAGAGAGGTTTGCCCATCACCATCCCACCTAGCGCCGCGCCCACCACAACGAGCCTGCGCCGCGCTCGATCGCCCGCCCGGCGCGGGACATGAAGTGAGCGACGGCTTCCATGACGCCCGCGTGATCCTCGTTGTGGTCATGGCCCGCCAGGACGGCGCCCGGCTTGAGCCTGGGCCACCAGGCCTCGAGATCGGCGAGCACGGCCGCGCGGTCGTGCGAGCCGTCGAGGAACACGAGATCCAGGCTGGCGTCGGCGAAGCGCGCCGCCGCGTCCGTGGACGCCATCCGGAGGACGTCTGGCTGGATCCCGAGCGCCGCCATGTTCGCCCTGAACGCGCCGGGCACGTCCTCCGAGGCGAGCATGGCGCGATACCTGTCGGCGTACTTGTCGCTCGAGCCTTCCCAGGTGTCGACGCAATGGAGCGCGACCCCGTTCCTCGCGGCGAGCCGCCCGACGTACGCCGTGGAGAGCCCTTTCCACGAGCCCACCTCGACCATCGCGCCGCCCCGGATGGGGCGCACCAGCGCCCGGTAGGCGAGGCCTTCCTCCTCGGAGAACCAGCCCTGGATGGGCGCGACCCGGGTCACCGGGAACAGAGCGAGCAGCGCTGCTCGCTTCTCTGCAGGATCGCGGTACTCGTACTGCCGGTCGCACAGCTGGACGAAGCAGCGGGCGTCGTGCGCGATGAACAGAGGCCGCTCGATCACCGCGAATTTCTTGAGCGACGTGGACCGCTCGGGCTCGCGCTCCCCTCTCCGGATCTCGCCTTCGGTCGTCGCGAAGATCACGTCTTCGTGCCGGATCGACCGCCCTTGATCCGGGCCGTCGGTCCAGGCCCTCTCTCCGGGGTATCCTGCGCGGTCGGTGCCGTGCTCGAGGAGGCGAGCCAGCTTGTCCGCCTCGCTCGCGCGGAACAGGAGAGGGGGCGGAGTGCCGCGCTCTTCGAGCTCGTCCAGGACCTCCTCGAGGAAGAGCAGATTCCGGCCGATGTAAGGAAGGGGGATGATGAGCGGTGTCATGACGTGGTCAGCGAGGCGCGCATCGAAGGGGGAGGGCCGAGGACGCCATCCCAGGGTTGCCAGGTCGAGGCGAGCCTCGCATTGGGATGGAAGATGAGCTCGTGGACGACGCCCGGGCCAGAGCGCTTCGTCTCCTCGAGCTGGGCGAGGTCGGCCTCCTCGAAGACGACATCCATGTCCTCGAAGCGGAACACCTCGACATAGTAGTAATAACCCACGATCTGCCGCTCGAACGAGAACCGCGCGTCGGCGCTCAGCGCGTCGAGGAGCGGCTCGAGCCGGACGCGCGCGCGATCGCTGTATTTGACGACGTGGTTCTCGACCACAGCGGTCGGGTCGGTCTTCATCAGCTGCCGGAAGATCACGTTGTCCACGCCGAGCGACCGGGCGAAGCGCAGGTAATCGACGATGGTCTCGACCGCGTCGATCTGCCCGTCGAGGAGCACGCAGGAGAGGCGCACCCGGGTGCCGCCCGCCGTCGCCGCCGCCACGACGCTGCGCAGCTCGTCGGCGCGGAGGCCGTCCTTCATCACCAT
This sequence comes from Sorangium sp. So ce128, assembly GCF_051525245.1. NCBI lineage: Bacteria > Pseudomonadati > Myxococcota > Polyangiales > Polyangiaceae > Sorangium > Sorangium sp. So ce128. The sequence continues at coordinate 348,232 of NZ_CP150313.1, forward strand.
CAGCCGTGCGTTCCTGTCGTGATCGGGGTGGGCGCGGCTGATGTTGAGGTGCTGGACGCCGGTCTCGACGATCCAGTCGATCACCCGCTTTCCTTCGCGCTGCTGGAGCAGCCCCGAGCCGTTCGTGGTGAGCGTCCGCTTGCGGCCCCGGTGGGCCTGCCCGAGCGCGAGGATGCGGGGCAATCGCGGATCGTGGCTCGGCTCCCCGCCCGTCACCGAGATCGTCGGATCGAGCGGCCGGAGCGCTTCCAGGGACGCCGTCATGGCATCGAAATAGCGCCCGTCGTCGTCCTCGACGCTCTTCTGCACCGACAGGCTGCGCCCGCGCGAGGCGGGCCTGAGCTCCTCGACGCAGAAATGGCATTTCGCGTTGCAGGGCTGACGGCTGTAGATGGAGAAGTTCGCGTTGCGATAGACCTCGATTGGCCGGCCCCACAGGTCGAAGCGCACCGTGTCGCCGGCCGTGCTGTTGCGCTCGAGATCGAAGGCGCGGCTCTTCAGGCGGCGCCATTCCTCGCGGAAGGGACGTGCGCTCACGGCAGCCTCCTCATCGCGTCGGAGCGCGCCACGAGGTCGGGGCCAAAGGCGCTGCCGTCCGGGTTGAGCATCGTGAAGTGGGTCCCGACGAGGAAAGGCTCGTCCCAGTCGTCGCGCTTCTGCGCGAAGCCATAACGCTGGAGGTGGAACACGTTGGCGAGCTCGAGGAGCCCCGCGTCGCGCACCGCCTCGACGACCCACGCGTCGCCGTCGGCCTCGGTCTTGCGCAGCCGGACGTTCAGGACGAGCTGGCGATCGCCGCCGAGCGCGGAGAGCCGCTCGCGCAGGGCGCACGCGAGGGCGAGCAGGCCGCTATCGTTCTCGAGGAGGTGGTGGTTCACCGAGAGCTTGATCGTGGCGGGCTCGCCGAGCTTCTGGAGCCAGGCGTCGAGCCCGGCCGGATCACGCGGGATCTCGACGCCGTTGGTCACCACGACGACGCGCGCGCAGCGGGGCTCGGCGCGGGCGAGGCGGACCATCTCGTCGAAGTGCGGGTGGATCGTGGGCTCGCCGCCCTCGAGCTGCACCTCGAAGGGGCCCTCGGCCGGGAAGCTCGCGAGGTAGCGGTCGAGGGCGAGGAAGGTCTGCCCCCGGGGCGACGAGCAGGTGCAGCACCACGGGCAGGAGCGGTTGCAGTGGTTCGAGGTGGCCACGTAGAGCCGGTGCGGCCGCTCCGCCGTGGGGCGGTCGAGCGGCAGCGTGCCCGTGAGCGTGGCGTTCTGGGGGCGCGTCGCGGTCGGCATGGAGCCTCCTGCGAGGAGGATACGGCGGCGGGGGGAGGGGATGAAGGAGATCCGCGGAAGCGGATCACGGCGATGGGGCCATCGCGCCGAGGCCGAAGTGGGAGGCGTAACCGAGGGCGATGGGGCCGCGGACGGGCTCGGCGAAGGTGAGGCGCAGGCCGAGGCTCGCGGCGATGGGAGGGCGCTGCATCACCAGCCAGGGCGTGGTCGTCCTCATCCTGAGCTCGCCGTCGGAGCCGCGAGCTACGCGTACAGCGCGTATGCGGGTATCCCTCCGCCGCAGAAACGCGGTGGCCCCATTGAAGCGCGCGGTGCTGTCTCGCGCGGAGGCGCTCGCCGTCGCTCTCCGCCGCAGAAAGGCGGCGTCCCCATTGAAGCTTCCTTAAGACGGTTGGTCTCGCCAACAAGTATTTGCCCTCTCCGCCGCAGAAAGGCGGCGGCCCCATTGAAGCAGCATCTGGTAGGGATGCCCGTAGGTGTAGGCGAATCTCTCCGCCGCAGGAAGGCGGCGGCTCCATTGAAGCTGCCGCACCTCGAGCGGGGCGCGCTCGATCATGTCGCGGTCTCTCCGCCGCAGAAAGGCGGCGGCCCCATTGAATCTGAATCCTCCCCCTCCACCCGCCGCGGCCCGTGACGCGACGATCACCGACACCATGCGAGCGGCGCCCTCGTTCTTGGGCCTTTTCGTCCACCGCGCATCCCCGAGCGCCAGCCCGCGTTGGTGGCCCGCGCGGTTCTACTTTTCGTGATCCGGCCGGCTCGTCCTAGCCTCCTCGCCTCGTTGGCGTCCCCACGTCCAAGGGCTACTGCTTCGTAATCGTTCGCGGATCGATTCAATGAATGCAACAATTCGCGTGCTTGCAAGACTGAGCGAGCATATGAAGACAACCGTTGCTGGCACTCGCAAGTGCCCGAGGTTGGTCAGGAATGCGATCCAGCCCGTGAACGGTTACACTGCTTCCTCCTGACCAACGTGCCCCGCAAGACGCACGGCCCGCATCAGGTAGGTGATCTCTAATGCGTCCGCTGGGAGAGCGAAGCTGCAGTTCTCGATGCCGGGCACCGGATGGGCGACCGTCGTCGCGCCGTGAGATTGCCATAGGCTGCCCGATCGTCGATTCCGACTGCCGTCGTTTCAGTTGACAACGCCGTAGCCTTCGGCGTTACCATCCTCCGGCATGAAGCCGCTCACATCCTGGCCGGTTGTGGCCGGGCTCGTCGTCATCGCTCTCGGCTGCAGCGGCGGCGGCGCGGGCGCCGGCGGAGCGGGCGAAGTGGGCCCCGGCGGCGGCGCAGGCGGAACGAGCGACGGTGGCGGCACGGACGGCGCTGTCGCAGGCACCGGCGGAACGACCTCTGCGGCCGGCACCGGTGGATCGCTCGCGGGAACGGGCGGTGGCGGGGATGGCGGCGGCGCGGCGGCCGGCGGCAGCGGCGGCGACTCGGGCGCGCAGGGGGGCGCCGGCGGCGGCGCGGGCTCGACCTATCGGCCCTGCCCGACCGACGGTACGGCGTGCAAGATCATGCCGTTCGGCGACTCTATCACCGACGGATACAACGGGGACACGCCGGGCGGCTATCGCGTCGAGCTGTTCCGGCTCGCGCACGCGGCGGGCAAGAACATCACGTTCGTCGGTTCGGGATCGAACGGACCGAACACCGTTGGCGGCGTGGCGTTCCCGCACAACCACGAGGGCCACAGCGGCTGGACGATCGCCCCCGCCGGCGGAAGGAGCGGCATCTCGACGCTGGTGTCGACCGTCATGCCGCAATACAAGCCCGACATCGTGCTCTTGATGATTGGAACCAACGACGCGATCGACAATTACGACATGCCCAACGCCCCCGAACGTCTGGGCGCGTTGATTGACAGCATCTACGCGCAGCTCCCCAATGTTTTCATCGTGGTGGCGGCGCCCGTCCCGTCGCGCGGCGACGCGAGCAAGGGGGACGACACCGCGCTCAGCGCGCGCATCAAGACCTACGACGGCGCCATTCCGGCGGTGGTGAAGGCCCGCGCGGACGCAGGCCGACACATCATCTCCGTCGACATGTACACGCCCTTCAATCCGAACAAGACCACGTTACTCGAAGATCAATGGCACCCCAACCTCCAGGGCTACGTGCTGCTGGGCGGGCAGTGGTACGCGGCGTTGCAGCCTCTGCTCTGACGGCGCGGTCGCTCAAGGGAGGCGCGCGGAGCCTGACGCCCGGCGCGGCATGTGCAGGCTCGACCAGGGGGTAGGTAATCTTAGAACGCCTAACAAAACCGGACCGAGCCAGGCGGCGGAGGGTGGGTGTAGCGCTAGACGGCGGCGCCGGCTGCCCCGCGCACGGGCGCTCGGGGGAGCACGGCACCTCGGCCGGCGTCAACGCGCTCTTCTTGCGGGGCAGGCGCTGCCTGCAGCGGCGGGGCTCGCGGGGCGCGCTGGCGCTCCGCCGGCGTTGACGCCGCTCGACCGGCCGCCGAACATCCGCTCCCGTGCAGGCGCCCTCGCCCTCGGCCCTCTTCCAGCTCCTCCTCGACGCGCCCGGGACACCCGATCTGGAGGTCGTGCGCTTTCGAGGGATCGAGAGGCTCTCACGCTGCTTTTCCTTCGATGTCACCGCGCGGCTCGACGCCGGGGCGATCGATGAGGCGACCCTTGCCGCGACGCTGATGGAGCGGCCTGCGTCCCTGCGCGTGCCCACCTCGGCGACCGAGGCGCGCGCGGTGACCGGCGTCATCACCCGGGTGAGCGTCGAGGGCGCCGACGGCGACGGGCGCGCCGTCATCCGCGTGCGCATCGAGCCGCGGCTCGCCCTCCTCGGCGAGGGGCGGCAGAGCCGGATCTTCCAGGAACAACCCCTCTCGGGCGTCCTTGGCGCGGTGCTCACCGAGGCGGGGCTGTCCCACCGCTTCTCCCTCGCCGCGCCCCGGCCCCCGCGCGTCTACTGCGTCCAGCACCAGGAGAGCGATCTCGCCTTCATCACCAGGCTCTGCGCGGAGGACGGCGTCTTCTTCTGGTTCGAGCCGCCCGACGGCGGCAACCCGGCGGCGTCCGAGGTGATCGTCTTCGCCGATTCCCCCGGGGCCTATGCGCAGATCGCCGGCGATCCCACGCTCGCCTACCGCCAGGCGACCGGCGCCGCCGCGCTTGCTCCCGAGGAGCGGCACGTGACGCGGTTCGTGCGGAGGCAGGCCAAGGCGCCGCGCGGCGCGCGCGTGAAGGGCTTCGACTTCGCGCGGCCTGCGCTCGATCTCGGCGGGACCCGAGGGGAGGCGATCCGGGCGCGCACGACGTACGAGCACCACGATCACGACGAGAGGATCGACGCCGGCGCCGAGCGGGCGCAGATCGTGCTGGAGCAGGCCCGGGCCCGCGCGGATCTCGGCGAGGGCGCGTCGTGGTGCCGGCGGCTCGCGCCGGGGCACAGGTGCTCGCTGGAGGGCCACGACGTCGCCGCGCTCAACGGGCGCTACGTGCTGACCCGGGTCGAGCACGAGGGCCACAACGCGCACCTCTCGGGCAGCGACGGGCCGAGCTACGAGGCGCGCTTCCGCTGCGCGCCCGAGGCCGTGCCGGTGAGGCCCCCGGCGCCCCGCGCGTCGGTGCGGCAGGCGCTCGAGACCGCGACCGTCGTCGGACCGCCCGGCGAGGAGATCCACACCGACGCGCTCGGCCGCGTGAAGGTGCAGTTTCACTGGGACCTCGACGGCGCGCGCGACGACAGGAGCTCGTGCTGGCTCCGCGTCGCGACGCCGTGGGCGGGCGCGGGCTGGGGCTTCCAGTTCGTGCCTCGCGTGGGGATGGAGGTCCTCGTCGGCTTCCTCGGCGGCGATCTCGACCGCCCCGTCGTCGTGGGCGCGCTCCACAACGGCCTCCACGCGCCGACGCACCGGCTGCCGCGCTCGCGCTCGCGGAGCGGCATCCGCACGCAGTCGACGCCGGGCGGCGGCGGATACAACGAGATCGCCTTCGAGGATCGGGCCGGCGGCGAGCAGGTGGTGATCCGCGCCCAGCGCGATCTCGACGCCTCGATCGAGAACGACGCCACGGAGACCGTCGGCCGCGACAAGACCCTCAACGTCGCGGGGAAGCAGGTCATCCGCGTCGAGGGCGACCGCGACGATCACGTCACGGGGGCGCTCGTCGAGGTCGTCGAGGGCGGCGCGTCGAGGAGCTGCGGCGGCGACGCACGCGGCCGCACCACCGGCAGCGTCGCGGAGGAGATCCTCCAGAACCGGAGCGTCGAGGTGCACGGCACGGACACGGCCACGCTCCACGGCGGCTCGACGACCGTGGTGGGCGGCCCGCACGTGCTCCGTGTCGACGCCGAGCACACGCTGCTCGTGGGCGAGGGCCGCGACGACGGCCAGGCCGAGGTCTCGGTGTCACACAAGTACCTGCTCTCCTCGGGCAGCGTGATCCGCGTCCGCGCCGAGGACTCGATCGTGCTCGAGTCGGGCCAGAGCTCGATCGAGGTCACGCCGAAGGGCGTCGTCATCCGGGCGAGATCGATCGAGATCGTGGGCTCGGAGCGCGCGTCGCTGTCCGGCCCGGGCCCGGCGGTGCGGCTCGCGAGCGACGCGGAGATCGTGTCGAAGGTCGTCAAGATCTACGGCGAGGAGGCCTCGATCGAGCTCGGCAAGAAGGCGAGCGTGAAGGGCGAGCAGGTGCTCCTCAACTGCGACGAGGGCGCGCCCGAGCCGCCGGAGGACGGCGAGGCGCCGCCCGGGACGAAGAGGTTCAGCATCCGGCTGACCGACGAGAGGTTCGAGCCCTACGCCGGCAAGCGGTTCAAGATGGTGTGCGAGGGCCTGAAGCTCGACGGCGAGACGGGCGGCGACGGATCCATCGAGGCGGACGTGCCGGAGGCGGCGAGGACGGCGGAGATCATGCTGTGGCTCGGCGCGTTCCCCACGGGGCAGGTGCGGCGCTACTCGATCCAGATCGAGGACCTGCCGGCGCCGACGTCGATCGCCGGAGCGCAGATCCGGCTCAAGAACCTCGGTTATTACCGGGGCGCGGGCAAGGGGGAGATCGACGACGAGACGCGCGCCTCGCTGCGGAGGTTCCAGAGCGACCACGCGCTGGAGCCGACGGGGGAGCTCGACGGGGCGACCGCCGGGTCGATCGTCGAGCGGCACGGGAGCTGACGCGACGCCAAGGGAGAGAAGAGACGATGCCTGCTCCGAGCGCACCGATGGGAGTCAAGGTCCCCGCAGGCGGCCCTGGCCACGCCTCGCCGCCAGCCGCGTTCGAGGCCGAGCCGCCGCGGCTCACGACGTGCCTCAACATGACGCCCGTCGACTACCCCGACGGGACCACGGGCGCGCCGGAGTTCCCGGCGCACGAGCTGGATCTCACCGACGCGACGAGCATCGAGCAGATCCTCGCCCACATCGACGCGCGGATCCACGCCCCTCTCGACGACGCGTGGGCCGGCCCGCCGGGCACGGACGGCGAGGACGAGTGGGTCGACGACCCCGCCGAGGAGGCCTGGGCCAAGGCGCTCAGCGAGGCGATGTTCGGCCAGCGGTACGGGGGGCCGGGGCAGTGCTACTTCGGCGATTCGAAGTGGGACTCGTTCATCTTCTCGCGGATGCAGAAGACGTCGATCGACTACATGAGCCAGGACGTATGGGGGCTGCGGAAGAAGGCGACGGCGCCGGCGACCTGGCTCGAGGTTCAGATCTTCAAGAAGCAGCTCGAAAAGAGGAACACGGATCTCGTCGCGATGATGACCGACAACGACGACCCGGCCATCTCGATCTGCTGTGCGTGCGAGCACAACGCGACGTATGGAACCATCACGCGCGGGTTCACGCTCGAGCAGCACATGAACGGCGCCTGTTGGGCAGCCGGACAGAACCCCGGTCGCCCCATCTTCGACGCCCAGCAATTTCCGGGCGGCAGGTGGTACCCGACCAAGGAGGCGACGCTCGACGTCGCTGCTGGCCTGGAGAAGACTCCACCGATCGGCCCTGGGACCATTTATTGTTACAATCCGTTCGGCGACAACAAGATGGTGACTGGCTATGTCCCTATCGCCTGGGTCGTGACCGATGCGCAGGGGCGCCCGACGGTCGACCAGAAGCATGCGGACCACGTGCTCAACGATCTACCTGAGAAGCACTCGAAGCACGACGCGCCAAAACGGATGGTGACGAGCAGCGCCGACCAGCAGTCGAAGATCGACACACTGCTCTATTCACCCTCCGCGCCGACCTCCGAGGCAGAAGCAGAGAACATGTATGTGGGCGTCACCCTGCCCGCCACAGGGCAGCGCAAGGGCTCGCACATCTTCTTCGTGCTCCGCGTGAGCAAGGACGAGAAGCGGATCCAGAAGTTCGACACGAGCAACGGCTACCCGCTCGACAAACATGCAGGTGACACCGTGATGGACCCGCTCGGCAAGGAGGGGATCTACGATGGCATCTCCCTCACCACAGCTCCTCCTGGCAACGTCTTCTGCGGGATGGGCGTGCTGCCCGAGGCCCCCGTGGCGCTCGACGTCATGGCGGCGCACATCCGCCGCGCGCGCCCCATCGGCCTCATGCGGCTCGTGATCGCGGAGCGCCGCCCTGGGCGCGAGCTCAGCGACCGACACGTGCTGTTCGTCAGCAAGCTCATGCGGATGTACGATGACAAGGACCAGAATTTCTGGGTGAGCAAGTGCGCGTGGTCGCTGCGCAACACCCCCGGGTTCACCAGCATCCAGCCCTGGTGGATCATCTACATCCCGCGCATGGAGCTCGCGAGGATGATGTGGACCAAGGGCGCGCGGAGCCGGAAGCTCTCGGAGATGGCGCGCGACGTGTCCGTCATCCGCCGCATGAAGTTCGACAGGGAGCAGGCGAAGAAGACGAAGAAGGATCCCCCGCCCGCGCCGGGGCTCCGCTACGGCGAGGACTACGTGGCGCAGATCGTCCTCACGAACGATGACCGAGGAGGCGCGCTCTACTGGAGCCGGGCTCGGTCGGAGCTCAGCTTCGGGGTGACGAACGAGCAGATCCAGGGCAACCCGCTGCCGAACGCGATCAAGGACAGCGTGACGCCCGTGGCGCGGCAGGGGCGCGATCCCAAGCTCGAGGTGCCCTGGAACGGCGAGCGCTTCGACGACCGTTACAGCGACATCGACATCGCGATTCCATCGCTGTTCCGCGACGGCGAGGACACGAGGACGGCCGCCGAGCAGGACTCCATGCCCATCGCGACCGACGACGAGCACGCCAACGCACTCAGGGTGTGCATGATCGACGACGAGCCCAAGGAACCCGGCATCGTGGAGCTTGTATGAGAGCGCTTGCAACAGCGCTGTCCTCCGGACTCCTCACCTTGCTCGGGTGCTCAGGAGCGCCGTCGACGACGCCGGCGCCCGCGGTGTCGCGAACGGCCGCGCCTCCCGTCACAGCGGCTGCGCCACCCACCGCGAGCGCGTTGCGAGCAGCTCCTACGGACTGCACGAGATCCGATCCTTTCGAAAAGTGCAAATGGGCCTGCGACCAGGGCGCGCTGCGGAGCTGCGTGCGGGTCGGGGACATCTACCGACAGACGGATCCGAAGCAGGGGGCGATCGCGCTCGAGGCGGCGTGCAATGGCGGAGAGCAGAGCGGGTGCGACCGGCTCGCGGCGCTTTACCTCGGGGACTCGCTCGAGATCGACTACCCGCGCGCGGCTGAGCTCTACGGAAGGGCCTGTGACGGCGGATACCTGCCGGCGTGCGGTCATCTCGCTCAGCTCCGCTTCCGGAGCGAGCCGGGCGTCGAGGCGCGAACCGATGAGGAGCGAACCGCCGCGGTCAAGCTCCTGGAGCGGGCCTGCGAGGCCAAGGACGGCGACGCCTGCGGCTTCCTGGGCGCCGTCCATTTCGTACCCATCCATGGGACGAAGAACCAGGCTAGGGGGAGCGAGCTTTTGGCAGAAGGCTGCTCCCTCGACAGCGAGTGGAGCTGCAAGCATGCCACCGAGATGTGGCGGACCGCCGATCTCACCGCGCTCGGGAACATCAAGGAGCACGAGCGCACGGCGCGGATCGAAGGGTTCGTGAAGCGCCAGCAGAAGCTCCGGCAGGCAGCGTGCGAGGACACAGGCCTCTTCTGCAACGTGCTCGAGGGGGTGCGCGCGAGCACGGCGAGGGCGCGCCTCGGCGAGCTCTGCCGGACGCGCAACCACCTCGCATCGTGCAACGACCTGGCGTTCATGCTCGAGCGAGGAGAGCAGGGAGACAAGGACTTCGCTGGCGCAGCGCCCCTGTTCGAGATCGCTTGCAAGGGCGGCATCGGAGGCGCGTGCTACGAGCTCGCCGCGCTCCACAAGTTCGGGAGCGGCGTGGCGAAGGACCTGCGCAAGAGCTTCTCGCTCATGGAGCGAAGCTGCGCGCTCGGCTTCGCGCAGGGGTGCGACGTCCTCGGCTCGATGTACCTCGACGCGGAGGGCACGGAGCGCGACGTCTCCCGCTCGATCGCCGTCCGCCGGCGGGCCTGCGGCTGGCACGACAGCAATGCATGCCGTACCCTCGGTGTCTGGCTCATCTCCCACGACGGCGAGGAGGTACGGGAGGGAGAAGGGATGCGCGAAGGCGCCGAGCGTCTCCGCGAGGCATGCAATGGCGATAGCAGCCCGAGCTGCCTCGATTACGCCCTGCTCCACGACAAGGGCTGGGGCGTGCCCAGGGACCCGAAGAAGGCGCGCGAGACCGCGCAGCTCGCGTGCGATCGAGGCGATCGCGAGGCGTGCGGGTGGCTGAAGAACCCCGCGCTCCACACCCCGAGATGGGTGAAGGAGCGCGAGCAGCGGCTGGCGAAGCGCAAGGCGCGCGGCGCCGCGGCCGAGGAGCCGAGATGAGCGCGGCAGAGCGAGGGCGGCAGGCAGGGGGCGCGCACCAGCGCGAACCCCAGATCGAGGGGCTCACGATCGAGCGCTACGCGGAGGTGATGGCCTATCGCCGCCACTTCCCCGCGGCGCGCGCGACCGAGGTGCTGCTCCGGCTCGGCATCCAGCCGGCGCGCTGGGAAGCGGCGACGCGCGGCTGGGGCACGGCGATGAGCAGCGCGCTCGCCCGCGACGAGCCGGAGATCCTGACGCGCTTCGCGAAGGCCCTCGCGACCCAGGAGCGGCGACTTCGCGAGTTCCCGCCGCGCATCGAGTCGCTCGGCGAGCCCGTGGCCCAGCAGGGGGACATCGACGGCGCGCGCGCGTTCGAGGGCGAGCGCGCGGCGGAGCGGCCGTCGTACCTGCGCGACGAGGCCGCGAGCGCGCCCCGGGAGGCCGCGAGCGCGCCGCGGCCCGCTCCGCCCGCCGAGCCGGCGCCCAGCGCGCTGCGGAACCTCCACGGGACCGCGGAGATAAGCCGGTTCGTCCCCCGGCCCGCGCTGCCCTTCCAGGAGCTCGATCCGGCGCGCGGGCCCAGCAAGAAGCGCTGATCCCAAGATGGACCCTGTACCGCCTGGGCCAGGAGTACGACCGAGCGCTGCTCGGTCCATGCCGGCTCGGACAAATCAGCGCGGCTGCAGGTCACCTCGCCCAGAGGACCGAGAGATCGAGCTCGATGGCGTCGAAGGGCTCGGCGCGGACGCGGGCGGCGTCGCGGTGGACGACGGCGGGCCCCCAGCCGCGATCCGCGCCGAGCACGTAGACCTCCAGCGTCCGGGCGATCGGGTCGACCAGCCACGCGTGCCGCACGCCCTCGCGTGCGTAGATCGGCATCTTGTCGTCGCGGTCGACGCCCTCCGTCGAAGGGGAAAGCACCTCGCAGATCCAGTCCGGGGCGAGCGCGAAATACGCCGTGTCGGGCATCTCGGGCATGCGTTCGCGGCGCCAGCCGGTGAGATCGGGCACGAGCGCGTCGAGCTCGCCCGGCGCGTCCGGGTCGGGGAAGCGCAGCTCGGGCTCGTCGATGATGTGCCAGCCGCCGGGCCCTCCGTCGCCCAGGTCGAACGGTCCGCCCAGCTTGATGCCCAGCCTGGACGACGCCCGTGCATGTCGCGGTGCCGGCCGGGGGAACACGTGCAGGGTGCCGCTGACGAGCTCTGCCACCTGGTGCGACGGAACGGCTTCGAGGTCGGCGTACGTGGCGCGGCGCTGTTTGTCGGCGGCTTGGCCCATAGGGGCCAGGTCTGCCCGGGGGCGCACAGCGGGGCAAGGCGGTAAGGCGCAGGGTCGGGTCGGCGCGCCGGCCGGCTCGCTCATTGCGCCACGAGGTCTCCTGTCGAGCGCGGCGCGACCTCGTAGGTCGTCTCGTATTGCGCGGCGAGGCCGGTCACCGTGATGTCCTGATCGATCGCGAGCGACGCCGTGTCGATGACAGGTTGCCCGTCCACGATATGCACGAAGACCTGGATCTCGCCCGAGCCGTCGTCGATGTACACCTTGAAGCCGTAGGGCTGGTCGTCCTCCACGGCCTTGGTCACGCTGCCGCTCACGCGCACCAGCAGGCCCTCGACGGGCTCTCTGACCTCTCCTGTCGTCACGTCCTTCGGTTCCACGGAGCCGGTCCCATCGAGCTCCGTGACGGAGGCCGCCTCGGCGTTGAGCACCGTCTGCTGGGCCGTCTGCCCGAGCTTCCCCGTGACGCGCACCCTGGTGCCGAGGCCGACATCGAGCGCCTCGGGCAGGCTCACGTAGATGCCCCCGGTGCTGTCCTGCAGGGCGAAGCCCTGCTCGCCGGTAGCCGAATTGAATGTGCCGGGCGCGACGGTCACGACACCGTCGACCGTCGCCGTGGAGCCTTCGGCCAGGCCGCGGGCTTCGGAAATGGCGACCACGACCTCCTCGTCCGGAGCAGGCGACTCTTCGTCAGAGCTGCAGGCCGTCGTCGCGAGGACGCAGGTGGTGATGGCGATCGAGACGATGCTGCGAGTCGAAACGGTCTTGCGCATTCCCCGTCCCTAGCCGTGCTGTCGCCCAGGGACAAGACATGGCCCGGAGCGCTGGATCTCGGTATACCGCCTTCGCCTCGTCGTCATTGCGCGACCTGCTGAGCCGCGCGTTCCGTCTCGCCTGTCATCAACGCGGATCCGCGTGAACCACGACGTGGAACGAGCCGGCGGAGGAGGCGAGCCCGAGCGACGTTCCCCCTCGCTCTTGAAGCGCTGCTCGGGAGCACGCCGGTGCCGCGGGGCGACGTTCGCCGGATCAGCCAGGGATCAGGCGCGCAGGCGCGTAACCCGGGCTCCGATCCTCGTACAGCTGGGGGCTCGGTGGCGGTTCCGCCTCGCCCCTTGGCACCAGCCCCCGTCGATTCTGTGACGATCCCAAGAATCCCCCGCAATTCTAAGCATGAGCCCTCTCTCTCCCCTCCCGCCTCCTCCCGCCGACCTCGTCCAGCACAGCACCTGGACGTCGATGCACGCGACCGCTGTTCACGTGCTCCCGGGGATGCTCCGCTACCTCGGCGTGGTCGAGGACGACATCGACGACCTCTCCCAGGAGGTCCTCCTGGGCGCCTACACGAGCCTCCCCCGGTACAACCCCGCCTATCCCGCCGCAGCACCCAGCTCTGCCTCACTGCCGCCGGTCGCCTCGCCGTTTCTCCAGGACTTCGTGTTGACCCTGCCCGCTGCCGCCGCGGACACCGGCCAGGAGCAGCAGGAGCAGGACGACCCGGCGTCGCTCCCGCTGCCGGCGCCGCGCAATCCCCCTCGGTCATCGCGCCCGCACGGCCTCGGCCCGCGCTGGCGAGCCGAGTCCAGCTGGCTCTTCGGGATCGCCTGGCGAAAGGTCCGGCGCCATCTGGAGCGCAACTACCGGCGCCTCGAGGTGCCGGTGGGCCTCGCGGACGAGGCGTTCTTCGAGGGCGCCGACGTCGCGCCGAGCAGCGAGCAGCGCATCGCCACGAACCAGCGGATCGCGATCGCGACCCGCCTGCTGGCGACGATCGCGCCCGAACGGCGCGCCATCCTGATCATGGCCGACATGGTCGAGATCCCGTTACGCGAGATCGCGCGCTCCCTCGAGCTCAACGAGAACACCGCTTCAAGTCGGCTGCGCCTCGCGCGCGAAGACTTCCGTGCCGCCGTGAAGCGGCTGCGCCCCGAGGAGCAGCGCGCGCTTCGGTCCGGCCTGCTCATGGTCCCGCTCTTCTCCCTCGTCTCCTCGCGCTCCGCCGCGTCGCCGGCCGTCCACTCCGGCGCCTCCGCCATCGTCGAGACGAACGCGCCCGCGACCCGCCCCGAGCTGCCGAGCGATCTCGGGCCCCAGGACCTCGCAGATCGACCCGGGCGCGCAGCTCGCCTCGCGCGCCCGCTCGCCAGATTCATCCGCCCGGCGCTGGTGTGGGCGACGGCAGGCGTCGGCGTCGCCGTGCTGTTCGCCGCGCTCGCGCCAGCGCCGGCCCTCTGGGCCCACCGCCTGGGCCCGATCGCAACACCGCTCCTCCTCTCGCGTGCCGTCCACCCCGATGCGCGACCGGAGACCGGTCCCGGTGGGCGATCGCGCTCCGATGCGCCGCGAGCCGATGCGATCTCGGACAAGGAAGCTCCACCCCCTCGTGCGCCCACGGCCGCGCCGGCAAGTGCCTTCCGCCAGCGCAAGCGCACCGCGCCGGAGCAGCACGCTCCCTCCGCCCAGGATCGAGAGCCGCTCGCCGACGAGCTGCGGCTGCTCGACGCCGCCAGGCAGGCGCTGTTGCAAGGCGACAGGGCGATCGCGCTGGAGCGCATCGCCGCCCACGAGCGACGGTTTCCCGAGGGGCAGCTCAAGTTGATGCGCGAGCGCTTGCGAATGAAGGCGGCGGCGGCGCGGGCGACGCCGGCCGGCGGCGCGGCGGGGCAGAAGCTTCCGTGACCGCGCGGAGGAGGCACGTGCACCGGACATCGCGCGGCGAGAGCGCGAGCATGAAGCGGGCGGCCCACGCAGCCCTCGCCTCGATCGCCGCGGCCGCGATCTCCGTCGTTGGGGTCACACCGGTCCGGGCCGAGCCCATGGCCACGCCGCTCCGGGTGCGGATCGAGTTCATCCGCGGGCCAGGCGCCGAGGATTGCCCGGACGAGCAGTTCCTGCGCGCGGAGACGGCCCGGGCGATGGGAGGGGTCGACCCCTATGATGCGGAGGCTCCGTTCACGATGACGGCGTCCATCGAGCGCCGGCGCGGCAAGCTCGCTGCCTCGCTGTTCCTCCGGGATGACGACGGTCACGGACGCTGGGCCGACGGGTTCAGCGCGCGCGACGACTGCAAGGTCCTCGTCACCGCCATGGCCCTGTCCATCGCCTTGCTGCTCGACGACGCCACCGAGCTCCCCGCACCACCGGTCGCACCGGCGAAATCCGCTTCGCCGTCCGCGCCGCCCGAGGAGCCCTGCTCACCGGAACGGCCTTGCCCGCCGAAGCCGGCCCCTGCGCCGCCATCACCCCCGCGCACGGCGTCGCCCGTGCGCGGGGCCCCCCGGAGCCGCGTGTCGCCGGTTGTGGGGGAGGGCTTCCGCTGGCTGGCAGGCCTGGACGCGGTGACGGGCCTCGGGATGACGCCCGGCGTTGCCATCGGCCCGGCATTGTCCATCGGAGGACGCTGGCCAGCGTGGTCGGTTGCGCTGGAAATCCGCGGGCTCGCCTCGCTATCGCAAGAGATCGAGAAGGTGCCCATGGCAGCGTCGCTTTTCATGACGAACGCTGCGGTGTGCCTGCATCGCCACGTTCTGTTCGCCTGTGGAGCCGTGGAGCTCGGCATGCTTCGTGTCACGCCGGAGGTCCCGCTCGGCGCGGCATCGTTCCTTCACCTCCGTGTTGGGCTCGGTGGTCGGATCGGCATCGACTGGCCTTTCTCGAAAGGCCTCTCTGCACGGGGGCACTTAGGCGTGGCTCCCACCCTGGTCGGCGCCGCGATCGACCGTCGTCCGAACGACCGGATGTCCGACAGTTCGCTCTGGACCTCACCCGACATCGCCGGCACGCTTGGGTTCGGCCTCCAGGCGAACCTGTGAGCGAGCCGGCGGCGGAAGGGGGGCGGGACGAAGCGATTCGTGCTCGAGTACTATGAGAAATTATCCCTCAAACTTGTAATGGTTGACCGTGAAGCTATCTGTCGAATCTTTGCGTTGTGCCGAAGATACGCGTCTGAGTAGGCTCTCTGCTATGCGCGTTCCCCGCCTTCTCCTGCCGTCGTTGCTGCTGGTGATTGCCTGCAATCAAGAACCGATCGTCATCACCGGCCCTTGTACGCCCGGAGAAATTGAGCATCAGCTGCACGGCTGCGGACAGCCGCCCGACACCGGAACGGGCGGTGCCGGCGGCCAGGGTGGCGCCGGTGGCGACGCCAGCGCCGGCGGCCAGGGCGGCACCGGCGGCGACATGCACAGCTCGCTGTGCTCCGGCCAGTGCACTCCGCCTGCGCCGCTCGGCTGGTTTGGCCCGGCGCTGCTCTGGTTCGGCCCACCCGAGGCCGTCCCCGACTGCCCCGCCGACGCGCCCACGCTCGGCTACGAAGGCTTCGCCGATCTCCAGCAGCCGCCGATGGACTGCGCGATCTGCGCGTGCGACCCGCCCGAGGCCTCGTGCGCGCTCCCCACCGGCTGGGCCGCATCCTCGTCCGCCTCGTGCCCCGGCGATGAGCCGGGCGCCGTGATGACCTCCTTTGCCGCGCCCGACGGCTGGGACGGCGCGTGCACCGCGGCGAACCCGATCCCCGAAGATCAGCTCTGCGACGGCGAGGCCTGCGTGCAGTCGCTCACGATCGCGGCGCCCTCGATCACGACCGGCGCGTGCGCGCCGCGCCTCGACGCCCCGCTGCCTGTCCCCAGGCTCGATCCGTGGGCGACGCGGGCCAGGGCGTGCCTCGCCGGCGCCTACACCGCGTGCGAGGACGCGACGACATGCGTGCCAGCGGCGCCGTCGGGCTTCCTGACGTGCGTCTACCACGAGGGCGACGACGCCGGCTGTCCGGAGGGGTACGCCGTCAGGCATGTCTTCTTCGAGGACGTGATCGACGGCCGCGAGTGCACCCCGTGCGGCTGCGGCGATCCGACCGGCGCCTCGTGCACCCTCATGGCGTCCGTGTTCCGCGATGCCGCCTGCACGGACCTGCTCGCGTCGAACCTCGTCAGCTCAAGCGTCCCGTTCTGCGTCGTGACGCCTCCCGGCGCAGGCCTGGGGAGCAAGTCGGCCGTGATCGCGGATGTCGAGCCGGGCGCGTGCCCGCCGCACGGTGGCGAGCCCGTGGGCGAGCTCCAGGCGAGCGCGCCATCCACCTTCTGCTGCACGGCCTGACTGGCTCCTTCCCGGAAGCCCTTTTGCACGAGCAGATCGCGTCCGCGCCGCCCCTCAGCGCATCTCCGCCCCCGCCCTCCGCGGCAGCCGCGCCGTGAACGTCGTCCCCCGCTCCGCCTGGCTCGCCACCTCGATCGTCCCGCCGTGCGCCCGCGCGATCTGATGCGCGATGAACAGCCCGAGCCCCAGCCCACGCCCCGCGCTCGCTCGCCCCTCCGCGGGCGACGCCTGCTGCCACGGCTCGAACAGCGTCGCCAGCCGCTCCGGCGCGATCTCCGGGCCCTTGTTGTGCACCTCGATCAGCACGTCGCCCCCGCGCGGCCGGATCGCCACCCGCACGGCGCTCCCGGGCTCGGCGTGGTCGACCGCGTTCTGCACCAGGTTCGTCACCATCTGGGCGATCCGCTCGGGATCCCACAGCCCCGCGCCGCTCCCCCGCAGATCGAGCCGGATCGGCACCCCCGCGCGCGTCGCCCGGAGCTCGTCGATCGCCCCCTTGCAGAGGACATGGAGGTTCCCCGGCCTCCGCGCGATCGGGATGCTGTCGCCGAAGCAGCTCCGGGTCAGGTCGAGCAGGTCGTCGATCGTCCGCGCCATGCGGCGCGCGCTCGCCGCGATGCCCTCGACGCTCGTCGCCTGGCGCGGCGTCAGGTTGCCGTGGCGCACCAGCGTGCTCGACGCCAGCGTGACCGCCGTGAGCGGCGTGCGCAGGTAATGGCTGAGCGCGGCCAGGAATCGATCGCGAAACGCGAGATCGTCCAGCCGCGCAGCCTCCGCCCGCTTGCGATCGGAGATGTCGATCGCCGTGCCGATCATCCGGACGCTGCGCCCGGTCGCGTCGAAGAAGGTGCGCCCCTGCACGCAGACCCAGCGCTCGATCCCGTCGCGGATCCCCACGAGGCGGTACTCGATGCTGTACTCGCCGCCGCTCTCCTGGGCCTGCGAGCGCAGCACGGCCTCCTGCACGCGCGCGCGATCGTCCGGGTGGATCGCCGAAAGGAAGAGCTCGTAATCGACGGCCGACGCCGGCTCCAGCCCGCACACCTCGCGGCAGCGGTCGTCCCAGCGCAGCTTGCCGGTCACCGTGTCGTAATCCCAGACGCCGACGCCGCCGGCCTGCGTCGCGAGCCGCAGGCGCGCGCCGCTGTCCTCGAGCGCGGCGCGCGTCGCCCGCTCGATCTCGAGGGCGCTCGTCCACATGCTCGCGTCCACCAGCGCGTGGAGGACCTGCGCTTCCCCCACCCCGAGCGCGATGCCCTGGGCGACGCACTCCTCGAGCAGCGCGGCCCGGAGGTGCGATAGCTCCCGCAGCGCCGCCTCGATGCAGCGGCCCCGCGTGACGCAGCGGCGCGCGTGGTCCTCGACCCGCTCGTACGCGCCGCGGAGCGCCGCGTCCTCGCCGGCGAGCCGGCTCGCCGCGAGCGCCTCGATGAGGTGCTCGAGCAGCGCCGGCGCCGCGTCGACGAGCACCGGGCGCTCGCCCCGCCGCGGCGCCGGCGCCCTGGGATCGTCGAGCACCCGGCGCGTCCAGCGATCGAGCACGTCGCGCTTGCAGCTGCGGAGCCGGGAGGCAGCGGAGGTCTTTGCTAGGGGGCCGGCGTCATCCATCGATACAAAGCGAGCGCTCGCCGGCGCGGATGTCACGTGAGGACACCCCCTGATTGGCGCGTAAGTGACCGTCACCGGGCGCGACGTCTCCGCCCTCGGCCCGCCGGCGCATAAGGCCCCGGCCGATCGGCGTCTGCCGCGCCCCGGCGCTAGCACCACTGTGTCACGACCGGGCGGGATGAGCCGAAGCTGCCTCAGGAATCTCCCGGAAAGCGGGAGCCTTTCTGCGGACCGGAGCGTGCCGCCCGATGGGCGCGACGCAGCCTGCAGTACCGTGGAGTACACGATGGACGCTGCCGCTCACCGGCGGCTGGACGCCTACTTCTCGGACATCGGGGCCATCCTGGCCCATCCGCTGCGGCGCGAGGCGTTGGCGATCTACGCGATGGGGCTGCTCGGCGAGGCGGAGCGCAAGAGCATCGAGCCGCTCGCTGCCCGAGCCTGCCGACTTCGAATTGTACCTAGCTCGGAGCTGGGCCGAGGAGCCGGCGCGACGCCCGCATTCCTGCGGCCGTGCAGTACAAGAGCAAGATCGACTTCGCGCTCGGCATGCTCGAGCGCGCCGTGCGCGAGGGGATCCCCGGCGACATCGTGCTCGCCGACTCTTTCTACGGCAACGCCCATGAGCTCCGGGAGACTGTGCGCCTGCTCGGGCTCGACTACGCCGTGGGGATCGATGCCCGTCGCCGAGGCGCAGGACCTCGATCCCGGTCGGGCGGAGCTCCGGTGCGCCATGACATGTCACGTGACATCGCCCCGGTGCGCCATGACATGTCACGTGACATCGCCCCGGTGCGCCGTGACATCTCGTGGCTCCTCTGCCATCTGAGCCGGCTGACACCGCGGCGGCGGCCCGCGAGGTCTCTCCCCGGGCGCCATGGGCTGGCGGAAAAGCAGATGTAGGCGCCTGGTACGTACGTTGCTTTGCGTTCCAGCGCTCTCGGAAGGGCGACGCCATCTCGACGACTCATCCACGCACAGAAGAGGTGGTGTTTGCTCCGCGGCTCGCGGTGCCATGGCTCCGACGGCGAGGCGCTCCGGCCGTAGGCAGAGGAGAAGGCGTGTGCTCATCCATCCGGGTCAGTCCCGTCGGGGGACGACGGCGAGGTACTGAGAATGATGAAGATCGATAGGCTCTGGTTCGCCATGCTCGCGGCGGCGCTCGCTGGCTGTGCCTCCGAGACCGGGGAGCTCGAAGGCCCCGGCGCGCTGGGCACGGAGGAGCTGCTCACGTCCGAGTCCCCCCTGACCAGCGGCTTCGCCGGGCAGCTGTCCAACCTCGTCGCTCGCTGGAGGCTGAACGGAACCACCATCTGCTCCGCGGTGGTCATCCCGGACTCCGTCGGCCCCACGATCGATACAGGCTGGGCCATTACGGCCAGCCATTGCGTCGTGGATACGGATCCGACCCTCTACTCGGTGGTCACCAACAACGGCTTCCCCTCGAACGTCGACAAGCTCTACTGGCATCCGATTGCCGAATCGAACCTCGGCACCGTCAACAACTACGGCTCGGTCGACATCGTGTTCGCTCGCCTCGCGGGCCCCTCGCCCTTGATCGCTGACGTGAGCTTCCAGATGCTCCGAGCGAACAGGGACGTGTTCCAGGAGAGCGCGAGGATGAACGGGACCTGGACGTTCTCGAGGGACACCGGGCACGTCTCGCCGGACCCGACGTACGAATCTCGGATCCTGGTGGACGGCATCACGTCTGAACCGGGCGACTCCGGCGGCCCCATCTGGTACAGCGCAGACCCGAACAACGGAAGCACCCTCGAGGGAATTCACCTAGGGAGCGGCCATGCGATCCACACGTCCAGCTTCGGCGAGTGGCTCCTGAACGCGATGGCATGCGGGCCGTTCGACACGAGCGAGCCCGACACCGGCTTCTGCACCCCCCAGTGCAAGTGCGGCGCCGGAGAGGGAGACTGCGACTCCGACGCCGATTGCAAGGCCGGGCTCGTCTGTGGCCAGAACATCGGCGACCTCGTGGGCCTGCCCGCCAGCTACGACCTGTGCGTCGAGCCTGGTACCCGCCAGTCGAGCAGCACGAGCGGGTACTGCGCCTCGGTCGGCGGCTGCCAGCTCTACGAGGGGGACTGCGACACGCACGACGACTGCCGGGATGACCTGGTCTGCCGCCCGGACGTCGGGTTCGCCATCGGCGAGCCCAACTGGGTCGACGTGTGCGATCTGCCGCGAATGCCAGGCACCAAGGCCTACAACGACAGCAAGGATCCAGTCTCGGGCAGGTGCACGGTGGATGAGCCGTGCGCGCTCGGGGACGGCGATTGCAATCCCAGCAATCACGCGACATGCCGCGGCAACCTGAAGTGCAAGGAGAACGTCGGCCAGCAGTTCGGCTTCCCGGGCAACGACGTCGACGTCTGCGTCCACCCGGACTTCTACTAGCTCTGCTGTCCGGGAGGCGGGGGTTCCAGACGCACGCCACCAGCAGGCCCACGTTCGCGGATAGGAAACCTGGCGGGCGGAACTAGAACGCGCCCAGCACCCCGACCCCGCCGCCCTCCGGGCCGATGAGCGGCACGATGCGCGCGTGCGCCCGCGCTGGCGAGCCCTGCCGTGCCCCCGCGGCGCTCGCGCCCTCCGCCCTCGATGGGCCCGAGGTCAGCACGAGGACCGCCCCCGCGGCGAGCGCGGCGACGCCCACGCCGACGCCGATCGTGGACACGAGCGCCTTGGTCTCCGCCGCGTTGATTTCTTTGCGACCTTCCGGCGTACACCGCTTCTCCGGACAGAGCGCTTCGTCCTTTTCCGCGTCGCTCGCTTGCCCCGCGGCGAGGATGCCGAACACCGCGCCGACGCCGAGCACTGCCACGCCGGCGCCCCCGATCACGAAGCCCGCGGTCTGCAGGCCGCGCCCGCCGCTGCGGCCGCCGACGGTGCCGCCGGCTGGCGGCGCCTGCGGCCCGGCGGGCTTGCTCGTGGGCGCCACCGGCAGGAGCTTCGGGATGGCGATCGCCTTCAGATCGGCGCTCTCGCCGACCTGGACGGTCGTCGACCAGACCGTGTAGCCGCTCGCCGTCGCCTCGACCTCGTGCGCCCCAGGATCGATCGGGATCGGCGTGCCGAGCGCGGCCGCGGGGATGTCGCCGCCGTCGACGCGGACCAGAAGGCCGGGCGTGTTCTCCGCGTTGAGCTGGATCTTCGAGAGCCTCGGCTCCAGGGCGTCGATGTGCTCCTGCGCGAACGCCTCCCGCGCGGCGTTGCCCTCCTTCTTCGAGGCGAAGAGCGCCTCCTTGAACTGCCCCCACGCCGTCGCCGTCTTGCCGAGCCCCTCGTTGCACAGGGCCAGGTTGAGCAGCGTCCCCGTGCCGGGCCGCAGGCGCTGGCTCTCGGCCAGCTTGGGGCACGCCTGCGCGTACGACTTCGCCTCCATCAGGCGGCGCCCCTCCTCGAACAACGTCTGGGCGAGCGTCGGATCGCCGCCCGCGCCCTGCGCCGCGGCGCCCGAGGGCGCGAGCAGGGCGGCCGAGGCGAGCACGACCGCGGCGAGGGCGAGGCGGGCGCGACGGATCGCGCGGGGGGCATGGACTGTCGAGGGGATCATGGCTGTGGGCTCAGTGCGGATCGTTCAGGTCGATGCCCTTCGGAGGGCGCTGCGTCGTCGTGGCTTGCGACGGGCGGGCGGCCGGCGTGGTGCGTCCCGCAGGCGCGCCGCCCCGGGCGGCGGTGGGTGCCGTCCTCGGCGACGCCGCGGGGGAGCTCGCGGCCGCCGCGGCGTTCGGCGCGGGGGCGCTCGCGGTCGCGGAGGCGCTCGCCGCCGCTGCGTCAGCCGTGGTCGCCGCGTCGGCTGCCGCCCCTGTCGGTCGGATCGTCGGCCCGTCCGGCGTCGTCGTCCCGGCGGCAGGCGCGGGCTGCTCGGGGGTCGGCGCCGGCGCCGGCGCGGCGGTCTCCGTCGCGCTCACGGCGACCGTCGGCGCCGCCGCCGTGCCCTCCGTCCCGTCGGCGCCGCCCCGGCGGAGCATGTAGACGCTGCCGACGATGAGCCCCAGGAGGAGGGTCGCGGAGATCAGCGCGATCGCGAGGATCGCGGAAGGGGAGACCGATAGCCCAGGGATCCGACGCCCGTCCGACGAGATCCCGAGGTGGGTCGACGACGCGAAGGTCGCGGCGGCGCGGGAGCTCATCGGCGCGCTGTACGGACCGGGGATGATGTGCTGCTGCGGCGTGGGCGCCGGGAAGCCGTTCGGCGGGATCGGGCTCGGCCTGCCGTCCTCGGCAGGGCGAGGCCCGAAGGCGCCGTTGCCCGGCGACGGGGAGTGCGAAAACGGCGACGATGGATGGGGGTAAGGCGTCGAGGCGTGGGCGACGGGCGACGGCGCCTGCGAGAACGGCGTCCCGTGGGGGAGCGGCGTCGGCGGGCGCGGCTGCGCGGTGTCGTGCTGCCAGGCGGGATGCGAGGTGGGCCCCGGCCACGACGGCTCGCGAGCAGCCGGGCCAGGGATCCTCGAGTCCACCCCAGCGAGCGACGGCTGTGACGCGCGCTGGCCGCCGGGGATCGCGGCGTGCAGCGACAGGCCGCCCATGCGCGCGATCCGGGCCAGGGTCGTGTACGTGCGCGCGGGCGCGAACGGCGCGAGCGACACGATGAGCTCGGCGACCGACGCATGCCGGTGCTCGCGCTCGCGGGCGTACGCCTTCTCCAGCACGGCCGCGAGCGCGGCGGGCACGTCGGGGCGGATCTCCCGCAGCGGCGTCGGCGTGCCTGTCAGCACCTCCGCGCAGAGCTGCGGCAGGGTCTCCGCGAAGTACGGCTGCCTGCCGGCGAGCAGCTCGTAGAGCGAGACGCCGAGCGCATAGATGTCCGTCCGGTGATCCACCGAGCGCGTCTGCCGCATCTGCTCCGGCGACATGTACAGGGCCGAGCCCAGCGCCGCGTCCGTGCCCGTCAGGACGTCGACCGCGCCGGTCGCCATCTTGGAGATGCCGAAGTCGAGCACCTTGACGAGCGGCGAGCCGTCGACGCGCGTCGTCAGGAACAGGTTCGCCGGCTTGAGATCGCGGTGGACGATGCCGAGCCCGTGGGCCTCGACGATCGCCTCGCTGCCCTGCGCGATGTAATCGATCGCGTCCTCGATGCCGAGCACGCCTTGATCGCGGAGCAGGCGCGCCAGGTCGCTCCCGATCAGGAACTCCATGACCATGTAGGGAGCGCCGTTCTCGAGCGTGCCGACGTCCGAAACACGGGCGACGTGCTCGCTCTTGATCTTCATGCCGGCCTTCGCCTCGCGGAGGAAGCGGGCCGACCCCTCCGGGTGCTCGGTGAACGCGGGGAGCAGGAACTTCAGGGCGACCCGCTCGTCGAGCACGATGTGGCGGGCCTCGACGACCACACCCATGCCGCCCTGGCCGATGACCCGCTCCACGCGGTACTTGCCGGCGAGCACCGTCCCCGGCTCGACCGGGGGCAGCGAGGGCTGTTTCGTCTCCGAACCCGACACTGCCGGCGATGATCACCGCTTCGCCCTCGGACGGCAAGCGCGGGCGGCGCCGGTGTCGGGGCGCGGCGTGGCGAGGCGGACAGAACGGCGCCAAAGGCGCCGCAGCACGCTGTTTTTGTGCCGCCGCACGGTCGCCTCGTCACGCGGCTCGCGCCGTCGCCAGGCCGCGTCGCTGTGCGGTAGCTCCGTCATACGCTCGCGTCGCTGTGCGGTAGCTCCGTCATACGCTCGCGCCGCCGTGCGGTCGCGTTGCGCCACGATCGCCGTCGGACGCTCGTGGTATCGCGTCCGCGCGCCGCGGTGCGCTCGCGTTCACGCACCGCCACGCGCTCGCGCCGCGACGCGCTCGCCCGCCGCATGCCCGCGCGCTCGCCCGCCGCACGCTCGCGCCCACGCGCCGCCACGCCGTCGATCCCTGGCCGAATCGTCCTCGAAACGATCTCGCACCGCCCTTCACGCGCGTCACGGAAGGCGAGACGGAAGGGGGCACTTCTGGTTGGATAGGGCCACCCCCGGAGACAAACCACCGTGCGCCTGCTCATCCAGCACCGGACCCGTTACAATTATCCCCGCCCCGCCTCGCTCGGCCCGCAGCTCATCCGGCTGCGGCCCGCGACGCACGCGAAGGCGAAGATCGAGTCGTACAGCCTGAAGATCGACCCGCCGATCGCGGCGCGCTGGCAGCAGGACCCGTATGGCAACCACGTCGCGCGGGTGCTCTTGCCCGCGGGCGAGCGCGTCCCTCACTTCGACGTCCTGGTCGAGCTCGCGGTCAGCGTGCGCCCCGTGAACCCGTTCGACTTCTTCCTCGACGAGCGCGCGAAGGAGGTCCCGTTCGCGTATCCGGCCGAGCTCAAGCAGGACCTGGCCCCCTTTCTCGACAGCGCCGACCCCTCGTTCGCCCGCGGTCCGCTGCTCGACGAGTTCCTCGCCGGGCTACCCTCGAAGGGCGACACCGTGTCGCTCCTCGTCGCGCTGAACACCGCCGTGAACCGGCGCATCAAGTACGTCATCCGCGAGGAGGCCGGCATCTGGACGCCGGAGGAGACGCTCGCGCAAGGGCGCGGCAGCTGCCGCGACTCGGCGGTGCTGCTCATCGCGGCGCTCCGGTCGCGCGGGCTCGCCGCGCGCTTCGTGAGCGGCTACCTCGTGCAGCTCACGGACGAGGGGATGATCCCCGACCAGCCGCGCGGCGTGAGCCGCGACGTCGTCGACCTGCACGCGTGGGCCGAGGTCTACCTCCCGGGCGCAGGCTGGATCGGCCTCGACGCGACGAGCGGCCTGCTCTGCGGCGAAGGCCACATCCCGCTCGCCTGCACCGCCTCGCCCGCGCTCGCGGCGCCGGTCGAGGGCACGAGCGACACGCGCGCGACCGACGTGACCTTCGAGATGAAGGTCGGGCGGCTCGGCCACGAGCCGAGGCCCACCACGCCCTACGAGGAGCCCGTGTGGCAGGAGCTCCTGTCCGTGGCGGATCGCGCGGACGAGCGGCTCGCCGCCGCGGGCTTCTCCCTGACGATGGGCGGCGAGCCGACGTTCAACTCGCGCGAGTACCCGGATGCGCCCGAGTGGTGCGAGGGCGCGCTCGGCCCGACGAAGTGGTCGCAAGGGCTCCGGCTCGCGCACGAGCTCCGGCGCCGGATCACGCCGGGCGGCGTCCTGCTGCTCCGCGCCGGCAAGCACTACCCCGGCGAGAGCCTGCCCCGCTGGGCGCTCGAGATCATCGGCCGGCGCGACGGCGTCCCGATCTGGACCGAGATGTCCCAGGCGCGCCACGCCGATCCGGCGACCAGCGCGTCGCGCGGGCGCGGCGTCGAGCTCTCGCGGAAGTTCGCCGACGCGCTCGCGGCGCGGCTCGGGCTGGCCGACTTCCTGATGCCGGCCCTCGAGGACCCCTGGCGCCACCTCCAGGACGAGGCGAGCCTGCCCACCGACGTCGACCCGCTCAAGGCGAACCTCGACGACCCGGAGGAGCGGCGGCGCCTCGCGCGGGTCCTCGATCGCGGGCTCGGGCGCGAGGTCGGCTTCGTCCTGCCCCTCGCGCGCCAGTGGGGGTCGTGGATCAGCGAGCGCTGGGGCTTCCGGCGCGGGCACCTCTTCCTGCTCCCGGGCGACAGCTCCATCGGCCTGCGCCTCCCGCTCCGCTCGCTCGTCGCGGTGGCCCCGCCGCCGCCGATCGAGGAGCTCGTGTCGCCGCAGGACCCGCGGCGCGGCGAGCCCGAGGCCGACGAGGAGGAAGAGAGACAGCGCCGCGTCCAGCTCCTGGACGGCGACGGCGACCCGGAGCACGCCGAGACGGCGCGCGCGCGCGCGGCCCAGCGGCACGCCCCCGAGGACAAGCGCGCCCAGCGCGCCGCGCCCGCCGCGGGGCGATCGGGCTACGGCGTGCGCACGGCGCTCTGCGTCGAGACGCGCGACGGCATCGTCCATGTCTTCCTGCCGCCGCTCCTCTCGCCGGCCGACTTCTTCGATCTCATCGCCGCGATCGACGCGACCCGGCAGGAGACGGGCATCGACGTGCTGCTCGAGGGGTACCCGCCCCCGGCCGGCGCCAACGTGCTTCGTTTCTCGGTGACGCCGGACCCGGGCGTGCTCGAGGTGAACCTGCCGCCCTCCGACGGGGTGCGCGCGTACGCGTCGCTCCTCGAGACGGTGTTCGACGCGTCGCTCCACACCGGCCTGCACTGCGAAAAATACCTGGTCGACGGGCGCATGGCGGGGAGCGGGGGCGGCCATCACCTCACGTTCGGCGGCCCGACGCCGCTCTCGAGCCCCTTCCTGCGCCGGCCGGATCTCCTGGCCAGCCTGCTCACGTTCAACCAGCACCACCCGTCGCTCTCGTACATGTTCGCCGGCCTCTTCGTCGGCCCGACGTCGCAGGCGCCGCGCGTGGACGAGGCGCGCCACGAGAACCTCTACGAGCTGGAGATCGCGCTCTCGCGCGCGTTCGAGCGCCGGCAGAACGAGCCGGCGTGGCTCTCGGACCTCCTGTTCCGCCACCTGCTCGTGGACATGACGGGCAACACGCACCGCGCCGAGGTGAGCATCGACAAGCTGTTCGATCCGCAGACGGCGCACGGCCGGCAGGGGCTCATCGAGCTGCGCGCCTTCGAGATGCCGCCGCACTTCCGGATGGCGGTCGCCCAGGCGCTCCTCGTCCGCACGCTCCTCGCCTCGTTCGCCGAGGAGCCGTACTCGGGCCGGCTCGTGCGCTGGGGCCAGGCGCTGCACGACCGCTTCCTCCTGCCGTACTACCTGTGGCGCGACTTCGAGGACGTGCTCGATCACCTGAAGCAGCGCGGGCTCGCCCTGCCCGCGGACGCGTACCGGCCGTTCATCGAGCTGCGCTGCCCGGTGGTGGGCACGCTGCACGCCGGCGACGTGGTGCTGGAGGTGCGCAACGCGATCGAGCCGTGGAACGTGCTCGGCGAGGAGCTGACGACGACGGGCACGTCGCGCTACGTGGACTCGTCGATGGAGCGCATCGAGGTGCGCGTGCAGGGGCTCACGCCGGAGCGCCACACGGTGCTCGTGAACGGCCACGTGCTGCCGCTCCGGCCGACGGGGACATCGGGCGAGCACGTGGGCGGCGTGCGGTTCCGCGCCTGGGCGCCGCCGCACAGCCTGCACGCGCACATCGGCATCCACCACCCGGTCCACATCGACATCCTGGACACGTGGGGCAAGCGCTCGATCGGCGCGTGCGCCTATCACGTGTGGCACCCCGAGGGCCGCGCCTTCGACGGCGCGCCGCTCACGCGGTTCGAGGCGTCGGCGCGGCGCGCGCAGCGGTTCACGATCGAGGGGCCGACGCCCTGGCCGGTGACCGCGAAGCAGGCGATCGCGCACGGGGACGCGCCCTACACGCTGGATCTGCGGCGCTACGCCGTGGACCGGCCGCCGCCCAAGCCGCAGAAGGCCGAGGACGAGGGGTGAGCCGCGGGGCCGCGCTCCGGTGAGACCCTGAGCGGCCGGAGGCTCAGCTGGACGGAGGTTCGGCGCTCACGGTCGAGCCGGGTGTGACACTTTGGCCCAGCGCGCACGCCCGCGCGCTGCGCGGGAAATCCCGGCGCCCATCGCGCCGAGCGCCGCCATGGCCTCCTCCGCTGTGGCGATTTGCCTTCTCGCGGGATCCCCCACGTCCGCCGGCCGGGGCGCTCGGGTGACCCGGAGCTCCGGCGCCGAGCTCGCTTTGCGCGGCATAACGGCTCTGGAATCTGCGGCCCGACGGGTGAGTCGCGTCAGAACAGCGATTGGTACGCCCCCTGCTTGAGTGTTCGATGTCCCCTGCATCGCATGCGGACAGTACACCACGAAGGAGGACAACCCATGTTGCGCAAGGTGCTCGCAGTGCTCTTGGTCTCCACGATTCCCCTGGCCGCCGGCTGTTTCGTCGACTCGGACGACGACAAGGACGAAGGCGAGGACGACTGCATCACGGCGTGTTCGACGGATCGAGACGATTGCATCGCGGCGTGCGACGATGAGGGCGATTGCGTCGCGGCGTGCGAAGAAGATCACGATTGCGACTCGCTCTGCATCTGAGCGCGCCGCGCCGTCGCTGGTTCAGTGATGTTGCCCCGCCAGGCGCCGCGAGAGCCTGGCCGCGAGCGACGGGCGCGTCCGGATCATGTGCCGCATCGGCCGGATCCCGGAGGGGAAGGCGGCCTCGGCGAGCGAGGGCATGAGCGCCTCGTCGACGTTCTTGAGGGCGATCACGCGCTCTTCCCTCCGCTCGATCCAGATGAGCTCGCCGTCGCCGGCGCGCCCGAGCCGCGGCTCGTCGCCGGCGATCGGCGAGCCGTCGTAGAGCTGCCACAGCGCGGCCTCGACGCCCGCCGCGGCGCCGGCGTCGTCCCACGCCGACGCCCACGCCGTGCCGATCGCGTCCGTCTTCCGATCGCGCACGAACAGGGCGCGATCGCCGTCCCAGGCCGCGGCCAGGGCGCGCATGTCGCCGAGATCGGGCGCGCCCTCGAGGGGGCGCAGGAGCAGGTAAGTGAGCCACTCACCGAGGGTGTCCCAGTCGAGCCGCTCGAGCCGGTCGTCGAGCGTGGACGGGATCTCCTCCAGGCCGGCGCCGACCTCGGGGTCCTGGGCGTCGAGGGCGAGGATCTGCTGGGTGCTCGCGGGCGCCCGCGTCGTGAAGAGCGCGTCCTCGCTCGACCAGTCGAACGGCGGGAGCCTGTCGATCACGGGCGTCGCCGCGCTCGCGCCGGTCAGGTTGTGGGCGCAGTACTCGAGCCCGAAGCTGTAAGCGAACGATGGATACGCCATGAACAAGAGGGGGAGCTCGCTGCCGGCGAGGAGCTCCTCCCGGCGCGCATGCACCGAGGACAGGAGCGGGCCCCAGTCCACGAGGTGCAGATCGGCGTCGAGGTGCTCCTGCATGATGAAGCGCCCCTCCGCGAGCGTCGCGTCGCCCTCGGTGACCGCCCGCTGCGCGAGGAACGCGTCGCTCGTCAGCGCGTCGTCCTGGTCCGGCGCCAGGTCGAAATGCTGATCCTGGAGCCCATGCACATACTCGTGGATGAGAACAGAGTCGTCCACCTCGCCGATGAGCACGATGCCGTTGCTCTCGGGAGAGTACCACGCAGCGGCCCAGTCCCCCGAGCGAGCCAGCGGCTCCCGAAGGTCCGCGTCGACGGCGAAGTAGCCGAGCCGGCCGTAGGTCGCGGCCATCTCCGCGAGATCGTCCTCCTCGGCGGCGGCGGCCGCCTCCTGGTCCGCCTCGAACTCGTCCCGCGTGATCGTGACGACCGGCACGGCGTCGCGGAACGACAGCTCGCGCACCTGCTCGGCGCGCTTCGCGAGCCGGGCGAAGCGGCGCTCCTCCTCGGATGGCTCGTCGCTGCAGCCGGCGATCGTCGGGATGACGGACAGCCCCACGAGAAGAGCGATGCCATCGAAGAATCGGTTCATGGTGGGCGGGCGCCTAGCACCGCATGTGCCGGGCTCCTCGTCGCGGCGTTCCCGGCCGATCCAGGCGATCCGAAGGCGCCCCCGCCCGCGCGTGGCGCGCGCGGCGGGGCGGCGGAGCGCGCGCCGTTGTGCGCTTGCGCAAACGGTCGCGCGATTGCGCAATGGGCCGTCCGCTCGACGCGCCGCCGCCCCCGGGATGCCGGCGCGCAGCCCGCCGCTGCGGTCCGTCCCGGCGGGCGACGCATGGCCGGAAGGGGAGGAATCAGGCCGCCGAGAGGTGGTGGCGCGCGAGGAGGTCGTTCTGGAGCCAGAGCAGCTTGTTGAACGCGCGGAGGGTGCGCACCTCGGTTTCCCGGTCGAGGCCCAGCGACAGGATGGTCTGGAGCAGGGCGTCCGACACGAAGCCCATGAGCGCGTTCATCTGCACGAGCGGGACGACGACCTCGGGATTGCCGGCCTTCGCGGTGTGGATCTTCCCCACCATGTCGAGGTAGGCGACCATCTTCGGATCATACGGGTGGGTCACGAGCCGGACGAGGTAGGTTGAGAGGTGCTGCTTGCGGAACTTGATCTGCTCGTGGTCCAGCGTGAGCGACGCGAGGTCGGCCGGGGGCGCCCCCTCGTAGCCATGCTGCTTCGGCACGAAGTGGCGCTTCGTGGCGTCGTAGAGGAACAGCTTCTCGTACACCGCGTTGACGAGCGCCTCGACCCGCGGGGCGAGGTGCGGCGCGGCGCCGTGGATCGCCGCGATGTCCGCCTCGCCGAAGCCGACAAACTCGATGAGGTACCCGAACCGATACTCGAGATCTGACTCCAGACGGCTCTCGTCGACGTGTTTCATCACGACGGTTCTCCTCCGCGTCTTCGCCGGCGGCGTGCCGCGAGACAACGCAGGGTGAAGACACCGGACCAGCTGTCGCCTGTCAAGCCTTGACGTGACAGGCCGCGGCGGTACCGCGCGACACGGGCGCGCGCCGTCTGCTCGATCACGTCCATCACGTCCATCGCGTCCATCACGTCCATCACGTCGATCCATGACCATCACGTCCATCCACGACCATCCACGTCGATCGCCGAGAGAGGTCTGCCGCCGTGTCCGCTCGGGAGCGCCCGGCGGGGATCCGACGGCGCGCGCTGCTCGCTGGTCGCCGCGCCGGTGTTGGTAGGGGGAGTTCTGATCCGGAGAGCAGGCGGCCACCGATGGCTGGGCTGCGCCGCCGCCCTTATGGCCAGGGTTCGGTGGGAGCGCGTTCGGCCTCTCACCACAGCGCAGCGTCAGGAGGAGGTTATGCAGAACACTGGACCGACAGCGGATCCGAAAGGCGCGGGCCCGAAGCCGCCTTTCGAGGGCAAGACACAGGAGCGTCCCGGAATCGAAGCCAAGATGGAGCCGAGGCCCGATTACGGCGAGTCGTCGTACAAGGGGCTCGGCCGGCTGAAGGACCGCATCGCGCTGATCACCGGAGGGGACAGCGGGATCGGCCGCGCCGTCGCGCTCGCGTTCGCCCGCGAGGGGGCCCACGTGGCGATCTCCTACCTGAGCGAGCACGAGGACGCGAAGGAGACGGCGCGGGTCATCAAGGAGGCCGGGCGCGAGGCGCTCACGCTACCCGGCGACCTGGCCGACGAGGCCCATTGCCGGAAGGTGGTCGAGGAGGTGGCGCGTAAATTCGGGCGCATCGATGTCCTGGTGAACAACGCGGCGGAGCAGGGCAAGGCCGTCGAGCGGTTCGAGGACATCGACGCAGCGCGCCTCGAGCGCACCTTCCGCGTCAACATCCTGGCCATGTTCCACATGATCCGGTACGCGCTGCCGCACATGAAGGAAGGCGGCTCGATCATCAATGTCGCCTCGATCCAGGCGTACCAGCCGAGCCCGCAGATCCTCGATTACGCGTCCACCAAGGGGGCGATCGTCACCTTCAGCAAGGGCCTGGCGCAGGACCTCATCGAGCGTGGCATCCGCGTCAACGTCGTGGCGCCCGGCCCCGTGTGGACGCCGCTCATCCAGCAATCGTTCGACAAGGAGAAGGTGGCCACCTTCGGCAAGAATCATCCAATGGAGCGCCCGGCGCAGCCGGCCGAGCTCGCCCCGGCGTTCGTGTTCCTTGCCTCGAACGAGGCGAGCTACGTCAACGGCGAGGTCCTCGGCGTAACCGGCGGCAAACCGCTCTCTTGAGCGGGTGAGCCCCGCTCCGGGGCGGCGGGGCGCGTCAGGGATCGGTGAGCTGCTTCAGATCGACGCTGACGCCGAGGTGGTGGAGCGCGTCCTCGGGGCGGGTGAAAATGCCCATCGGTTTTTCATAGCCCTTCGAAAGCCGGCCGAGCTGGAGCACACCGGTCGCGCTCTTCAGGAGGACCGCGGTCTTCTTGAAACCTTGCGTCAGCCTCGTGTGACAGTGCGCGAACGCATTCTCGAATCCGTCGTCGTTGCGCAGCGGTGCGTCGCGGGCGTCGACGAGCAGGAGCGTGCGCCGCCTGGCGATCGCCTCGAGCGACCGATCAATGCGCTGGAAGCTCAGCTCGATCGCCGCGATGCTCGGATAGTTCAGCGAATATCGCTTGATGAACACGAGCTGCTGAGCGGGGTCGTGATGGACGACCGTGTACGGGTCCCGCTCGATCTCGCGCAATCCGAGGAAGGCCACGACGGAAGGGTATGCCTGTTCGCCCAGGGCGTCGACCCCGGCGACGCCGCGCGGCATGGCGGCCCGCGGCGGCTCACCGGTCACTCGCAATCCGCCCCGCACCGCGCCTCTTCGCATGCGAAGACCGCCCCGGCAGCCTGCACGCCGTCCGCGTGCATCGCCGAGCACACCTCCAGGCAGCCATCTCCGTCCGCACGGCACGCATCCACGCACGCGAGCATTGCCCTGCACGACGGCTCGGCGACACACGCGTTCATCTCGGCTGCGCACCCTGTCAACCGGCAGGACGCGCAAGGGGACAGCGCGTCTCGCGATGGGCATTGCGCGCTGCACCGCTCGGACGCGCAGCCGCCCTCGAGGAAGATGCCCGAGATGCCCGCCCGGTGCGCCGTCAGGCACGCCTGCTCGCAAGCCACGTCCTCCGCGGCGCAGCCGAGGAGGCAGTTGCCCAGCGCGGCGCACTCCGCGCTCCGCTGGCACGCGCAATAGCTCTCCTGGCAGCGCAGGGCGAGGCAGGTCGTGCACGGATCGCCGAGCGACGCGCAGTCGTAGACCGCCTCTCCCCCCGCGCCGCCGCCGGCCGCCGTGGAGCTCGCCACGCCGGCGCCGGCGCCACCGGAGCCGCCGGCGCCGCCCGCGCCCCCGCCGGAGCCGCCCATGCCGGCGCCGCCGGAGCCGCCCATGCCGGAGCCGCCCGTGCCCCCGCCGGAGCCGCCCGTGCCGGCGCTGCCAGCGCCGCCCGCCCCGGGGCTGCCGTCCGTCGAGCTGCAGGCCGCGGCCAGGAGCGCCGCTGCGGCGCACGTCTTCCAGGAAGAGAAGGCCATGGTCGACGCTACCGCGAAGGCCGCCGGCGGCTCAAGGTGAGGTGAGGAGGGAGCGCGCACCGATGCTACGGTGCCTCGCCGAGGAACCTCGCCATGATCGCTATCGTCAATCCAGAGCTGGATCGCTACGTTCACGACCACTCCGAGCCGCCGCCCGCGCTCCTCGATGAGCTGCGCGAGTTCACCCTGGCCCACGAGCCGAGGGCGGTCATGCAGGTC
Source organism: Sorangium sp. So ce128 (assembly GCF_051525245.1). Taxonomy (NCBI): domain Bacteria; kingdom Pseudomonadati; phylum Myxococcota; order Polyangiales; family Polyangiaceae; genus Sorangium; species Sorangium sp. So ce128. Next base: position 381,383 of record NZ_CP150313.1, read on the forward strand.
GGGCGGGTCGAAGGCTCCCTGCTCAGGATGCTGGTCGCGCTCATGCAGGCGCGCCGGGTGCTCGAGATCGGGACGTTCACCGGCTACTCGGCGCTCAGCATGGCCGAGGCGCTCCCGCCGGACGGCGAGCTCATCACGTGCGATCGCGACCCCGAGGTGGCCCGCATCGCCCGATCGTTCTTCGACCGCAGCGAGCACGGCGGGAAGATCCGGATCGCGCTCGGCGACGCGCTCGCCACCCTCCGCGCCATGCCGGCGAGCCCTGCCTTCGATCTCGTGTTCATCGACGCCGACAAGGAGCGGTATCCGGCCTACTACGAGGAGGTCCTCCCGCGCTGCCGCCGCGGCGGGCTGATCGTCGCCGACAACACCCTCTGGAGCGGCGAGGTCCTCGCCCCCGAGAGCGCGGACGGTCGCGCCATCGCCGCCTTCAACGATCTCGTCTTCCGCGATCCCCGGGTCGAGAAGGTCATGCTCACCGTGCGCGACGGGGTGACGCTCGCGCGCAAGCGCTGAAGGTCGGGCGCGGCGGGCGTGCGGCAGCGCGCCGCCAGCGTCGGTGGCGCGTCCGAAATCCTGGCCGGATCCCGGGCGCGCGGCGCTAGAGTCGGGCCAGCATGCTGCTCGCCATCGACGTCGGGAACACCAACATCAGCTTCGGGGTGCTGGAGGGCGAGGTGCTCCAGCATCACCTCCGCTGCGAGAGCGCGCGCTCCCGCACCTCGGACGAGTACGCCGTGCTCGTCCGGCAGATGCTCGACCTCCGCCGCGTCGACCTCGCCCGCATCGACAGCGCGATCGTCGCGAGCGTCGTGCCGACGCTGACCGACACGATGGTGGGGCTCGTCGAGCGGGCGTTCGGGATCGAGGCGCTCGTCGTGGGGCCTGGCATCAAGACGGGCATGGCCATCCTCTACGAGAACCCGCGCGAGGTCGGCGCCGACCGGATCGTCAACGCGGTCGCGGCGCACGAGTGGGTGCGGCGGCAGCCCGAACCCGCGCCCCGCGCCGCGCCGGCGCGAGCGCACGCGGCCGAGCCCGACCGGGGCGATCACGCCGCCGCCGGCGTCATCGTCGTCGATTTCGGCACGGCGACGACGTTCGACTGCGTGACCCCGAAGGGAGAGTACCTGGGCGGCGTCATCGCGCCGGGCATCCAGATCAGCGCCGAGGCGCTCTTCTCCCGCGCCGCGCGGCTGTCCCGCGTCGAGATCGCGCTCCCGCCCCGGGTCGTCGGCCGCAACCCCGTCCACTCGATGCAGTCGGGCATCGTGTACGGCTACGCGGGGCTCGTCGACGGGCTCGTGGGCCGCCTCCGGCGGGAGCTCGGCTACCCGTGCCGGGTCATCGCCACGGGCGGCCTGGCGCGGCTCATCGCGCCGCAGACCGAGACCATCGAGGGGGTCGACGACGACCTGACGCTCACCGGGCTGCGCCTCATCTACGAGCGGAACGCCGAGCGCAACAGCGGGCCCGCCACCCTGCCGCCCGCGGCGCGCGGAGGCGGCCAGGATTGACGTCGCCCGCGTCCGTCCGCGCCCCGCGTCGAGCGAGCGCGCCCTCCCTCCCGGCGCCGCCGGCGTCCAGCCGGGGCCTCCGCCGCGCGCTCGTCCTCGCCGCGGCGCCCGCCGCGCTCGTGCTCTCGCTCGTCCTCGCCGTCCTCCTCGGCGCCGAGCCCGTCTCGATCGCGCGCGCCGTCGCCGAGCCCGGCCTCGACCGGACCCTCCTCATCGACGTGCGCCTGCCGCGCGTGCTCCTCGCGGCCATCTCCGGCGCCGGCCTCGCGGCCGTGGGCGCCGCGTTCCAGGCGCTGCTCAGGAACCCGCTGGCCGAGCCGTACGTGCTGGGCGTCTCCGGCGGCTCCGCGCTCGGCGCCGCGGTCGCGATCGCGCTCGGCATCGGCGCGACGACCGTCCTCGGCGCCACGCTCCTGCCCGCGGCGGCGCTCGCCGGCGGCCTCGTCGCGACGGTGCTCGTCTACGCCATCGCGCGCGGCGCGGCCGAGGGCACCTCCGGCGCCTCGATGCTCCTCGCCGGCGTCATCGTGAACTCCATCGCGGCGGGCCTCATCTCCTTCCTCAAGACGCTCGTCTCCCCGTCGCGCGCCCAGCAGCTGCTCCGGTGGCTCATCGGCTTCGTCGAGCTGCCCACGACCTCGGCCCTCCTCGGCGTCGCCGCCTACGTCGCCGCCGGCTGCGCCGTGCTCCTCGCCGACGCCGCGCGGCTGAACCTCCTCTCGCTCGGCGACGAGTCGGCAGGGACCCTGGGCGTCGACGTCCGCGCCGTCGAGCGCCGGATCTTCCTCGCGTCCTCGTGCATCGTCGGCGCCATCGTCAGCCGCACCGGCCTCATCGGCTTCGTCGGGCTGATCGTCCCGCACGCGGTCCGCCGGCTCTGCGGCGCGGATCACCGGCGGCTCCTGCCGCTGTCGCTCGTGGCCGGCGCGGTCTTGCTCACCACGTGCGACCTCGTCGCGCGGCTCCTGTTCCGGTGGCTCGGCACGGAGCCGCCCGTGGGCGCGGTGACCGCGGTGCTGGGCGGGCCGATGTTCCTCGTGCTGCTGCGGCGCTCGCCGCGCCTGTGAGGGCGCGGGCGCGTCAGGTCATGCCGAGGAGCTTGTTCATGCTGGCCTCGTCCGCCGGCGTGAACGGGTAGCGATCGAACTCGGCGCTCGTGACCCACCGGAACGCGTTCACGGCCAGCGACGCGAGCTCACCGCTCTTGATGTGGCACTCGTAGAGGTACAGGTCGACGACGTAGCGCTCGTAGGGGTGGCTCACGAACGAGATCAGCTGGCCCACCTCGATCTCGACGTCGAGCCGGTGGCGGACCTCGCGCTTCAGCGCGGCCGCGTCCGTCTCGGTCTCCTCCACGCGTCCCCCGGGGAACTCCCAGAGCATCGGGAGCACGGCGGTCGGCCGGCGCTGGGTGATCAGGTACCGGCCGTCCTGTTCAATCACGGCGGCGACCACGCGGATGGTGCGGACCATTTCCATGGCGAGTGCCTCAGGGCTGCTGAGCGTACGATGGGGCGTCGGGTTGTGCGAGCGGGACGGTCGCGTCCTCGGGGCGCCGCTGGCGCGCGCTCAGACGTTGATGCGGAACAGTTGCTGACCCATGAGCAGGATGTCGCCGCCCGTGATCTCGGTCTCGCCGAGGACGCGGAGGAAGGTGCCGTTCGAGCTGCCGAGGTCCGTGAGGAACAGCCGGCCGCCCTGGAGCGAGATCTGGCAGTGGAGCCCGGAGACGTAGCCGTCCTCGGGGAAGAGGATGTCGCCGCGCTCGCGCCCGAGGTGCAGGCCGGTGTCGGGGACCGGGAACGCGTTGCCGGTCGCGTCCCTGCCGATGATGAGGGCGAGCCGCGCGACGTAGCCCTTCGAGGGGCTGCCGAGGCGCTCGACGCCGTCGGGGGTCGTGGGCGCCGGGGAGAGCGGCTCGACGCGGACGATCTCCTGGCCGATGCGGAAGACGTCGCCGTTGTCGAGCTGCACCGGCGTGTCCCTGCGCAGCCTGCGGTAGACGCCGTTCAGCGAGCCCTCGTCCTTGACGAAGAGCCGCCCGCCCTTGATCGAGAACGTCGCGTGGCGCGGCGAGAGGTAGCTGTCGCCGCCGAAGATCGTGCCCGAGTCGCGCCCGACCAGCGTGGGGTTCGTGGGCAGCGTGTACGAGCCGGCCTCGGTGCCGTCGGCCCGGAGCGCCGTCAGCACGACGTTCGCGGCGCCCGACGTGGAGACGACCGGCGTGGAGGGCTGCGCGGCCTGGCCCGCCGGCTTGACGAGCTTGAAGCCGCACAGCGCGCAGAACTTGTTCGACGGCGGGTTGGGCTCCTGGCACTGGGGACAGACGACCGTCCCTGCGCCGGCCGCCGCCGGCGTCGCGGGCGCGGCCGCTGCGGCCTTCTTGCTGGCGCCGGTGTCCTCCCCGCGGGCCGGGGCGATGAACGCCGCGGGATCGACGAGCGCGGGCGGCGGGGGCGCGACCGCCGGGCCCTTCTGGGCGCCCGTGCCGATGGCGGTCGGCTCATCGCCGTAATCCTTCGCCCGCGTCGCTGCCGGCACGCCGTGGGGCGGGGTGCCTGCCGCGAACTTCTTGGGCGAGACGTCGCGAGGTAGCTCGGCGCCGCAGCCGAGGCAGAACTTGTAATGGTCCTGATTTTCCTTGGAGCACTTCGGGCAGGTGATCACCACGCCTCCTCACAACGAGCGACCGGACTGGATCCCAGGGCGAACGGCGGCGGGAGCATATTCGCCGCGGCGGCCCTCTGTCGACTGTCTGTCGCTCCTCCGCCCCTCGAGCGGGGGGTCGCGCGCCGCCGCCCGCCCGTTCGCTGGGGCGATTCCGCCCGGCAAATCGCGGCTCGCCGGGCGCGGACGGCCGCGTTTTTCCGGGCGCGGGCGGCCGCGTTTTGTCGAGCGCGAGCGGCCGCGGTTTTCCGGGCGCGAGCGGCCCGGCTTGCCGGGCTCGTCGGGCGCCGGCGGCGTGGCTCACCTGGACGGGCTGCGGCGTGGCTCACTTGGAGAGGAGCGCGAGCGCATCACGCACGAGGTCGCCGAGCGGGGCGCTGTCGACGCGCGCGCCGAGGGCGGTGACGGCGCGCTCCGCCTCGGCCGGGCGGTAGCCCATGCGGGTGAGCGCGCTGTGCAGGAGGTCCTGCTTGGCGCCGGTGTCCGCGGGCGGGGGGGCCGCGGAGGAGAGCGGGGCCGCGGGGAGGTGGACGAGCTTGTCCTTCAGCTCGAGGACGAGGCGCTCGGCGGTCTTCTTGCCGACGCCGGGGATGGCGGTGAGGCGCGCGGTCTCTCGGCGGGTGATCACCGCGGCGAGCTCCCCCGCGCCGAGCGCGCTGAGGATGGCCATCGCGATCTTCGGGCCGATGCTGGAGATGCCGATGAGCACGCGGAAGGCCGCCCGGTCCTCGCGCGTCGCGAAGCCGTACAGGAGGAGCGCGTCCTCGCGCACGTGGGTGTGCACGAACAGGGTGATCGCGTCCGAGCCGGCCTTCGCGTTCGCGGTGATGCCGCGCGCGCGCCCCACGGCCCCGAGCGGGACGGTCACCTCGTAGCCGACCCCGCTGACGTCGAGGACGACCGTGCCCTCGTCGCCTTCTTCCACGACGTGGCCGGAGAGCCGGCCGATCAATTGACCTTGGCCCCTTGCTGGATCCACCTGCGGATGGCGTCGCGCTCCGCCGAGGGCAGGAGGTCGCCGCCAAAGGGCATCGGGGCCCCGCAGCCGTCGGGGGCGCACTCGAGGTCCCCGCAGCTCAGGGTGTCGTCGAGCTTGTGCATGAGGAAGCTGTTCGCGGGGTCGCCGGCCGTGATCCGCGGCATCCCGGAGGACGCCCTCGATGCGGCGCCGACGTTCTGGGCCACGATCGCGTCGATCTGCGCCTGCGTGGCCTGCTCGCTCAGCGTCGGGCCGAGGTACGCGAACCCGGCCGAGCCGGCCTCGGCGCCGTGGCATGTCGAGCTGAACGCGCAGGACCGCTGGAAGATGGGGAGGACCTCGCCCGCGAAGCTCACCTCGGGCGCGGCGCCGTCGAACTTGCTGTAGTCGAAGCACTCCGTCGCCGCGGGCCCGTCGTCACCGCAGCCGGCGCCGGCGCAAGCCGTCGCGACAAGGAAAATCAGGAAGAATTTCCGCACGTTCACCCCTCGCACCCAGATCTCGGGCTGGGACCCTAGCAGAACTGCGCGCGCTCCGTAACGCGTGACGTCGCGCCGCCCACCTCGGGTCGCGTGCGGTTGTTCCGGCGCGGCGCGCGCGGCGCGTCGCCCCGTCGGGGGGCGCGGAGATCGCCGCGCGTTTGGCCGGCCGGCGCGGCGGCGGGTAGGCTGGGCGTCCCATGAGGATTGGCCTGGGCATCGGCGCGATGGCGCTCGCGCTCGCCGCGCTCAACGTCGGTTGCGGCGGAGGGCGGGACGCTGTCGAACGACAGCTCTCCGAGCTGCGCGCGGAGCTCGTCAGGGTGCGCGCGGAGAACGCGGTGCTCGCGGATCGTTTGGGCTCGCTCGAGCGCTCGCAGGGCGGCGCCCGCAGCGCGGCGCGCCCTGACGAGGCCGGGGCGCGGGCCGTGCCTCCGGAGGAGCCGGACAGGCCCGACCTCGAGGTGGTGCGGCTCGCGCCGGAGGACGACGGCGCGCGGCCGCCGGTGCTCCGCTCGACCGCGAACGGCGCCGTGATCGAAGAGCCCCCGGGCGGGTCGTCGCCGCCGAGCCCGCCCCCCTCCACCCTGTCGAGGCGCAAGCGATGAAGTTCCCCGCGAAGGCAACGCTGGTCCTGGTCTCCCTGCCGATCGTCGCCGCGCCGCCGCTGGCGCGCGCTCAGGACCAGCAGGGCGGCGAAGAGGGCGCCGGCCAGGCGCCGGGCGTCACCGTGGTCCAGCTCCCGAGGGCCGAGCCGACCGTCGAGACGCAGGTCGTGGTGCCGGGTTATCCGCAGCCGGGGTTCGATCCGAACGCCCACCTGCCCTCGAGCTCGCGGGGCACGACGGACACGTCCCGCCCGTCGGACGGCTTCGATCTGGGCCGCCGGAGCGAGGGCCCCGCCTCGGTGAAGGGCGGCGCGAACGGCAGCTACGTCGTCGAGGGGCAGTTCGTGCCCGAGTCGCACTCGGTGCGGCGCGGCGACACGCTCTGGGACATCTCGGGCAGGTACTACACGAACCCCTACGCGTGGCCGCAGGTCTGGGCGCTGAACCCGCAGCTCCAGAACCCGCACTGGATCTACCCGGGCGACCGGATCCGGCTCCGCGACCCGAGCGAGGGCCCGACCCGCGGCAGCATCGGGTTCGGCGCGAACCAGCTGGGGCGAGGGGGGCGCGTGCCGTCGAAGACGATCTTCCTGCGCGAGCTCGGCTGGGTCGACGACGTGAAGAAGGACACGTGGGGGGAGCTCGTCGCGAGCCCCGACGACCAGATGCTCCTCAGCGAGGGCGACGACGTCTACCTCCGCCTCTCGGACGATCACGAGGTCGCGATCGGCCAGGAGCTGACGATCTTCCGCGAGATCAAGAAGGTGAAGAGCGGGGACGTGAAGGGCGAGCTCGTGACGGTGCGCGGCACGGCGCGCGTGGATCGTTACAACCCGAAGACGCACATGGTGCGCGCGCGGCTCATCGAGTCGCTCGACGTGGTCGAGCGCACGGACAGGGTCGGCGCGGTGCTGCGGCGCCTCGACGTGGTGCCGCCGGTGGGCGCCGAGGCGGATCTCGAGGCGAAGATCATCGCGGCCGTCTACCCCTACCAGCTCGTCGGGCAGCACCAGGTGGTGTTCATCGACAAGGGCGAGAAGGACGGCGTGAAGCCGGGGCAGCGCTTCTTCGCGGTCCGGCGGGGCGACCGCTGGCTGCAGCAGATCGGGGGCGCGGGCAGGCTGGCCACGGTCCGGCCGCGGGTGCAGGACGAGCGTCCGGCGCAGGTCGACGAGCCGAAGTTCGGCGTCGACGAGGAGCTGCTGCCGGACGAGACCTACGCCGAGCTGCGGGTCGTGCATGTGCGCGAGCGCACGGCTGCGGCGCTCGTGACCCACGCGATGTACGAGGTCGAGCGGGACGCGGTGCTGATCTCGCGCAAGGGCCTCTGATGATCGACCGCCTGCGGCGTTTCACGGCCGGGGTGTGCGGGGCGAAGCCCACGGGCCCGCGTCCGATTGCGTGAGCGAGCCAACGTGCGCGAAGGCAGCGGCCCCAGCCGTCGGCGCGCCGCCGCTCGGAGGGCCGGAGGGGGCGGAGGGGAGGGGGCAGAGGGGAGGGGGCAGAGGGGAGGCGGCGGAGAGGGACAGCGCGCAGCCGCCGCGCTGACCGCGCAATGTCTCCACGAGGGGGGCGCCGGCGCGGTATGATGGTCGGCCTGGCATGCGTCGCCTTCCCGAAGTCCAGTCCGAGCTGAGGGGCGTGGATGGCGATCCTCCCACGCAGCGCTCGTTCGACAGCGTGACGGATCGCTGCACGCCGAGGAGCGGATCGCTGGCCGAGGTGCTCGGCGAGGGGGTGGTGCGGGGGCCCCGTTCGAGCGCGGCGCCGCCGAGCCTCAACAGCACCCCGCCGGAGGCGCGCGGCCACGCGCTGCGGGAGCGCGGCAACCTGCTCCTCCGGCGGAACGACCACGCGGGCGCCGCGCGCGACTACGACGAGGCGCTCGCGCTGTTCCGGGCGACGGGCGACGTGCTCGGGCAGGCCCAGGTGCTCATGGATCGGGGCGCGCTGCGCCTGCGGGAGGGCGTCTCCGTGCAGGCGGTGCGCGACTACGACGAGGCGCTCGCGCTGTTCCAGGCCGCGGGCGATCGCGCGGCGGAGGGCGACGCGCTGAGGGCGCGGGGCTTCGCGCGCGCCGAGGAGGGCGATCTCGGCGGCGCGGTGTGCGACTACGATCTCGCGATCCAGCTCTTCCTGCAGCTCGGCGATCGCGAGCCGCTCAAGCCCCGGGCCGGGTCGCGCGGGGCGGCCGCCGACGCCGACGCCCCGGGCCCCTCGGAGCCGCCGCGCGCCCGCCCTCACGGCGCCGCGCACGGGCGGGCGCTCAAGGCGCGCGGCGATCTGCGGGTCCGGCTCCGCAACCTGCCGGGAGCGGCGCGCGACTACAGCACAGCGCTCGCGCTGTTCCAGGACACGGGGGATCGGAGCGGGCAGGCCAGCGTGCTGAAGGCGCGGGGCGACATGCGGTTCGGCCAGGACAACGTGACGGGCGCCGCGCGCGACTACGACTGGGCGCTCACGCTCTACCAGGCGACCGAGGACCACCTCGGGCAGGCCGGCGTGTTCAAGGCGCGCGGCGATCTCCGGGTGCGGCAGGGGGATCTGGCGGGCGCCGAGAAGGACTACGACCAGGGGCTCGAGCTGTTCACGGCGACGCGCGACGCCCTGGGCCAGGCCGCGGTCCTGAAGGCGCGGGGCGATCTGCGCTCCGTGCAGGAGGACCTCGTGGACGCTGTCCGCGACTACGACCGGGCGCTCGCGCTGTTCCGCACGGGCTTCGAGCGCCGCGGGCAGGCCGCGACGCTCAAGGTGCGGGGCGATCTCCGCCGCAAGCAGTTCGAGCTGGTGGCCGAGCTCGTGGGCGTCGCGGCGGCCGACGCGTCGGACCTGGAGGAGGCGCTCTCGGACTACGAGCAGGCGCTCGCCCTGTTCGAGGTGCTCGAGGACGGCGCGGGTCAGGCCGGCGTGCTGCGGGCGCGGGGCGATCTGGCGCGCATCCAGGGGGATCTCGCCGGGGCGCTGTCGCTCTACCTCGGCGCGAAGCGGCTCCTGGACGTGTCGGGCAACGCCGCGGAGCTCTCGGCGACCCTCGCCGAGATCGCCCGGACGCACGCGCTCGCGGGCCGCGCGGCCGAGGCGCGCGCCGCGGCGGAGCAGGCGCTCGCGCGGGCCGATCGCGCGACCAGCGCCGAGTGCCGCGAGCTCGCGGAGGCGGTCCTCGCCGGCCGCGTCGCGGCCCGGGACGAGGCTTTCGCGAAGCGCGACTCCAGGGCGCCGAACGGCCTGAAGCGGTTCGACTGAGAGAGGCCCTGAGCCGCGCCGGGGCGCGGAGGGCGCCCGGGCGAGCGCCTGCTCCGCCGCGGCGCGCGCCTGGGCCGCCGCGGGCGGCGCGGCGCGCACCGAGGACCCGCGCGCCGCTCCCGGCGAGCGGAGACAGACGTTGATTGCGCTGATGGCGAGTCGACCCGATCGACGGACAACCATCATGACTCCGACCGATGCTGCCGAGAGCCGGGATGACCCGATAAGGGGTATCTCCTCCCCGAGAGCTCCGGAGTGCGTCGTCTACGTGTACGGCACAAATCCAGGCGCACCACGGCGCGGGTGATAATGCCCGCTTCCGTACATGTCGGCATGGCATCGCGCCGCGGTGTGATGATCCGCCGTCACGACAGATGGGCGACACCACGGCATCGCGAGCACGTTGCAGCGCTGTTTCCTGGTTGGCCGCCGCGCGCGCTTCGGGATAGAAAAGAATGTCTTAAGGAGTCATCTATATGAAGAGAGGCTTGAAAGCAGTGCTCGCCCTGTCCGCTGCGCTCGCTCTGCTAGGCATCGGTGCGCCCGCAGACGCGACGACGGCCGTCCTGCTCTCGCGGGAGGAGCTCGTGCGCCAGTCGGCGACGATCGCGCGCGTGAGCGTCGGTCGATCGTACACGACGGAATCCGACGACGGAAAATCGATCGTGACCCGCACCGAGCTCACGATCACCCAGCCGCTCAAGGGCGGCGCGGCAGACAAGGGGGGCTCGAAGATGATTGTGCTGGAGCAGATGGGCGGGACCTACAACGGCAAGACACAGCGGCTGCTCGGCGACGCCAAGCTCTCGCCTGGCGAGGACGCCGTGGTCTTCCTGCGCTCGGGCGACAAGGGGCGGTGGCACCTCACGGCGCTGGCGCTGTCGGCCTATCACGTGGACAAGAAGGGCATGGCGCGGCGCATCCTCGATGGGCTGCACCTCGTCCGGCGGACCGGAGCCGCGCTCGTGCCCGTCGAGGTGCCCGTCGAGGAGGTCGAGCCCATCGAGAGCCTCATGACGGACGTCGTGCGCATCGCGGGAGGGAAGTGAGGTGAGGCGCCGCGTCGCCCTCGCCGCCCTGCTCGGCGCCGCCTCGTCCCTCGCCGTGGCCCGTGAGGCCGCCGCGTGGACACCGCTCGATGACGTGGTCCCCCGCTGGGACAAGCTGCCCGTCGCCTACTACATCAACCGCTCGACGATCCCGGGCGAGATCTCCGCCTTCGCCGTCGACCGTGTCGAGTCCGGGTTCGAGACGTGGTCGAACGCGGGGTGTACGGCGTGGCAGGTCGACTTCCTCGGCGACACCACCGATCGTTACACCTACAACGACGGCAAGAACGTGTTTCAGTGGATCAGCTCCTCCTGGCCGAACATGCTCGGCGACGTCAACTCGGTCATCGGCGTCACGATGCCGGTCTGGAGCTTCGACGGCGCGATCGTGGACGCCGACATGGTCTTCAACGACGTCGGGTTTTGCTGGAACGACACCGGCAACAACGGCTGTGTCGACACGCAGTCGATCGCCACGCACGAAGAGGGGCATTTCCTGGGCCTCGGCCACTCCGGCGAGCGGAGCGCGACGATGACCCCTTACTATGTCGTGGGCTCGTCGATGCGCACCATCGAGCAAGACGACATCGATGGCGTGTGCGCGCTGTATCCCATCGGCGGGACCACGGTCGCGAGCGCCACGAGCGCTGCCAGCGGCGGCGGCGGCAGCTGCGATAGCTGCTCGAACGATTCGCTCGCGGACACCTGCAAGGCGCCCTATGACGCGTGCGGTGCGTCGACCGCGTGCGGGGGATTCATCGGCTGTGTCAACGAGTGCCAGGACGACGCGTGCGTCGAGCGATGCATGAATGACCATGCCGAGGGGGCCGGCATGTATATCCGCATCCTCGAGTGCATCTGCGGGGAATGCTCGACCGAGTGCTCGACCGAGTGCGCTGGCTTCGATGGCGGCGGCAGCGGCGCCGGCGGCAGCGGGGGCAATGGCGGAGCGGACGGCAGCAGCGTGTCGACCTCCTCCTCCTCGGCCGGCGGCGGATCGACCGTGGGCGCGACCGTGAGCTCGTCGGTCGCCTCGAGCGGCGGGGCGGGCGGCGCGGGCGGCGCCGAGCCGGACGACACGCCGAAGAGCGGCGATGAGGAGTCTGGCGGCGATGCCGGGTGCTCCTGCTCGACGACCAGCCGATCGGCCGATCTCGGTGGCGTCATGCTCCTCGGCGTGCTCGGCGCGCTGGCGTCGCGACGGCGCCGGCGCTGAGCGCTCGATCGCGGGGCTTCAGGGGGAGCACCGGCCCCCGCGGCGGCGCGGATCGAGTCTGGGCCTGCAGCGCTCTTCCGGGCCAGAGAGCACCTGAGAGGACACCTGGTGGAGGCCCGCGCCGTCGGCGTGGGGGCTCTGACCTCCACCGCGCCGCGCGGGCGCCCGCCGGCGCGGCGCGGTGGAGCGCGAAAACCCCGAGATAGGCCGCCTTCCACGCGGATCCTGGGCGCGCCTGGGGGCGGCCCGAAGCACCCCGACAACCTGGTCCGCCGGTTGCTCTATCCGGATGCGGCGCCGCGAGACAGCGACGAGGGACGCCGAGGCGAGCTCGAGCTCGCCAGAGGCCGCCGACACGCCATCTCGCGAGCGCGAACACCCGACCCAAGGACACACCACCATGAACATCAAGAACCTGCTCCTCTGCTCGCTCATCTCGTCCTCCTCGCTCGTCGGCTGCATCGCCGAGCCGCTCGAGGGCGACAGCGTCGATGAGGGCGCGAGCGACGCCGCCGAGGTCGTGGGCGAGGGCGCAGAGGCGATCATCGGTCCTGGCGGCGATGACGGCGGCGGCCCGGTCACGAAGACCGTGAACCTCTCCTGCTCGATCACCTATCCCAGCATCTTCAACCCGAACGCCGCGATCAAGAACACCTCGCTCTTTGGCGTTCCGGACTCGGCGAAGATCACCTTCACCGTCACGCACTACTACGGCGATCCGGGGCCCTACACCCGCTCGGTCACCGGGCCGCTCGCCAAGGGCCAGACCAAGCTCGTCCCCCTCACGCACCCCGGCGCGCTCGACGCTTACGGCTGCACCGCCAAGGCCACCTGGACCCTCCTCGACTGAACCCGCGGCGCAGACCAGCAGCCCTGTTGCAGCGCCAGGGCGTCACCGCGCACGGAGTCTCGATGTCCCGAGGCGCGCGTCCACGCGCGCCTTCGCGGCGCTCGCCCTGGCTCCCGATCTCCACGAGCGCAGCGCTCGACACGAGGGCAGCACGCGACGTCTTACCTGTTCCTACCTCTCCCACCTCGCTCTCAATTCTTGTTTTGCTAATTGACACAATAGAAAATCGGGCTACCCTGAAGCTCGTGACTGCGCCAGGCCGCCCGCGCGGCAGACCGAGGAAGGATCCGCAGCAGCTCGCGACATGGGTTCCGCCCGAAGGCTGGTCACGCCTCGTCGCGTGGATCTCGCCGGAGGAGCGGATGGCGCTGAAGCGCGTCGCGCTCGAGGCGAGCACCTCCGTCGCGGAGCTGGTGCGTGCCCTGGCGAGCGGGCTCGCTGGGGGTGTCATCACCCCTGACGAGCTGCTCGGCCAGGTACGAAAGGGCATTCAGGTCATGGAGAAGATTCCGACGATTTTCGATCGCGGCGACGACTTCAAGGTGCTCCCGAAGCCGCGGGAGGGGTGCGAGTGGGTCTTTGCGGGCGAGGGCCGTCCCACCGAGAAGCTCGACGGCACGAACGTGCGGTTGACCATTCGCTCGGGCCACGTGGTCCGGGTCGAGAAGCGCAGGAACCCGAGCAAGCTCCAGAAGCAGCAGGGAATCATCGACGGCTGGTACGTCGACGCCGACGAGCACGGTCCGGAAGACAAGTGGATCTTCGAGGCGGTTCGCGGGACGGAGTTTCTGGGCTGGCCGGACGGCGAGCACTCGGCCGAGGCGCTCGGACCGAGCATTCAGGGCAACCCGCTCGGGCTCGCCAGGCACATGGTCGTGCCGTTCAACCTCGAGATTCCCGTCTACGATGACGTCCCGAGGACCTATGACGGCCTCCACGGCCTGTTCCAGCACCTGGAGAGCCGCTTCGCCCCGGGCCACCTCGCCGAGGGGATCGTGTTCCACCACCCCGACGGCCGGCGCGCCAAGATCAAGCGCAAGGACTTCCCCGGAGGGGCCGGCAAGTCGCGGTGAGGCTCCGGCCGATCGGGGCGTCCCTCCGCCGGGATCGAGGCAGCTCGCGATTCGCGCCCGTACCGTGGGCGCTCAGCGCCGCCGCCTGCCGCGCGCCGGCTTGCTGCTGCCTCCGCCGCGCGGCGCTGGCTTCTCTCCGCCGGGACGCCGGGCCGGCTTCTCTCCACCGGGACGCTGGGCCGGCTTCTCCGGCGGCGCCTCCGTCGTCCGGACGACGAGCAGCGCCCGCCCGCGCTCGAAGGTCGGCGTCACGCTCACGTAGCCGTTCTCCCGCGCGAAGCCCGCCGTGTCGCCGCGGTGCTCATCCATGTACCGGCTGAACCGCGTCCAGAGATCGCGCGCCTCCTCGTCGGCGAGGGGCGCGCCGTCGATGGAGGCGGCGAGGTTCGAACGATCGCTCACGTGGATCCCGTGGCCGGGATGATGCGCCGGGAAGTGCGGCGTTTCCAGGGGTTATTGGCGGGTCGACCCCGCACGTCTCGCCGCCTTGCCGCGCCATCCGCCCCCGGGCAGGCTTCGCCCATGGGCCAGCCCGCCGAGAAGCAGCGCCGCGCGACGTACGCCGACCTCGAAGCCGTCCCGCCGAACAAGGTGGCGGAGCTCATCGGGGGCGTGCTCCACGTCATGCCCCGGCCGGCGCCGCGGCATTCCAGGGCGGAGAGCGCGCTGCAGGGGGAGCTCTTCGGCCCGTTCGACCGCGGCCGCGGCGGGCCCGGCGGCTGGACCATCTTGGTCGAGCCCGAACTGCACTTCCCCGACCCGGACGCGCCGGGCGAGATCGACGCGCTCGTGCCCGACCTCGCCGGCTGGCGCCGCGAGCGCATGCCCGAGCTGCCCGAGACGGCCTATTTCGCGCTCGCCCCGGACTGGGTCTGCGAGGTCGTGAGCCCGTCGACCGAGGACGTCGACCGCGACGAGAAGATGCCCATCTACGCGCGCGAGGGCGTGCGGCACGCGTGGCTCGTCGACCCGATCGCGCGGACGCTCGAGGTCTATGTGCTCGGCCAGGATCGTCGCTGGGGGCCCGCCGTCGTCCACCACGACTCCGCTCGCGTCCGCGTTGAGCCCTTCGAGGCCATCGAGCTCGAGCTCTCGGTCCTCTGGGCGAGGTGACGCGCCACCGCGATGACACGGCTGCTCCGGCCGGGGCGCCGGTGTTCCCCCAGCTTCTCCGCCGCGCCCTTGCCCCGAGCGCGGCCCCCGTGTCACTGGATCCCGTACTCCTTGAGGCGCCGGTAGAACGTCCGGCGCGGCAGGCCCACGACCTGCGCCGCCTTCACCCGGTTCCAGTTACAGCTCGAGAGCGCGACAAGGATTCGCTCCCGCTCGCTCGCCTTGTGCGCGTCCAGCGACGTCTCGACGTGGTGCGGGTCGCTCGACGGCGGAGCCCGGCCCGCGCTCGCGGGCGCCCCGCCGCCAGCGGGCGCTCGCGGCGGGGGCGTGGCGCCGCTGTCGAGCGAGCCCCGCAGCGACCGAGGCGCCGCGTCGGGGAGCTCGAAGTCCTCGCTCTCCAGCTCGGGGCGATCCGACAGGACCCACGCGTTGAGCAGCACGTTCTCGAGCTGCCGCACGTTCCCGGGCCAGGTGTACGCCGACAGCCGCTTCAGCGCGGCGCGGGACACGCTGCGGCGATCGCGGCCGTAGCGCGCGGCGAAGATCCCGAGGAAGTAGTCGATGAGCAGCGGGATGTCCTCGATCCGCTGGCGCAGCGACGGAACCCGCACCTCGACGACGTGCAGCCGGTAGTAGAGATCCTCGCGGAACGTGCCCCTCGAGACCATGTCGGCGAGATCCCGGTGCGTCGCCGCGATGACCCGCGCGTCGACCGGCTCCTCGCGCGCGCCGCCGACCGGACGGACGACCTTCTCCTGCAGCACACGCAAGAGCCCCGCCTGCATCTTCTGCGGCATCTCCCCGATCTCGTCGAGCAGGATGGTGCCGCCGGTCACCTCCCGGAAGAGCCCCTTGCGGTCGCGATCGGCGCCGGTGAACGCGCCGCGGACGTGCCCGAAGAGCTCGCTCTCCAGCAGGTGCTCCGGGATCGCGCCGCAGTTGATGCCGACGAACGGCTTCTTCGCCCGCGGGCTCGCGTTGTGGATCGTCCGCGCGACGACCTCCTTGCCCGTCCCGCTCTCGCCCGTGATCAGGATCGGGATGTCCGTGTCCTTCACCCGGTCGATGAGCGCGTAGACGCGGCGCATCGCCTCGCTCGTGCCGACCAGGCCCTCGTAGCCGAAATGGCCGCGGATCACCGCGCGCGCCGAGCGCAGATCCCGCCGCGTCGCGGCCAGCTGCGCGGTGCGGTGGCCGAGGAGCTCCTCCAGCTTGGCGCGCGCCGCGCGCAGCTCCTCGTTCGCGCGCTCCAGCTCGCGGGCGCGGCGCTCGTTCTCGCTCACGAGGCGCGCCGTCTCGATCGCGATCGCGACCTGATCGGCCAGCGCCGTCAGCGTCGGGAGCTCCACCTCGAACTTCGCCGCCGCGCTCAGCCGGGTCTCCAGGTACAGCGCGCCGATCACCTGCCCGCTCCGCTGCCGGATCGGGACGCACGCGACCGACTGCAGCATGAGCTGGTGCACGGAGACGTAATCGCTCATGCGCGCGTCGTCCCGCGCGCTCGCGGTCACGACCGGCTCACCCGTGGAGATCACACGCTCGGCGATCGAGCTGGAGAAGCGCGCGTGCGGGTCGTCCCCCGCCTGGTCGCGCGAGGCGTGGATCGAGAGATCGACCGCGCCTTCGCCCCCGACCTGCTGCAGCTCGTCGCGCGGCGGTCGCTGCAGGATGATGAACCCGCGCTCCGCCTGGAGGAGCGCGATCGCATGATCGGTCACCTTCGCCAGCAGGCGCGTGAGATCGTGCTCGCCGGCGATCTCGCGGTTGATCTCGAGGACCCGCGCCAGCCGGTCCTCGCCCTGGGGGGCCGCAGCGCCTGCCTGAGCCGCCGCGCTCTGCTGGGTGAACGGCACCGTGCGGCTGCTCATCAGCTCGAGCATCGCGGCCGCCCGGATCTCCTTGCGCCGCGCGTCGTTCCAGAACACCTCCCGGAGGTCGCGCGGCAGCTTCGAGGCGATCTCCTCCAGCGTGATCAGCGCCTCCTCGCGGTCGTGGCGCGCCCGGATGAGGTGCCCCCGCTCCGTCTCGAGCTGCGCCCGCGCCTCCAGCGCGCGCCAGATCCAGTCGCGCTGGCCCGCGGCGCGCGCCGCGTCGAGCGCCTCGTCGTACGCCGCCCGGGCCCGCCACTCGTCGCGCGCGAGCGCCGCGACGCGGCCGCGCGCGAGCGCGAGCAGGGCGCGGTGGGCGCCGGTCGTCCCCAGGCGCTCCGACGCCACGTCGATCTCCTCGCCGAGGGCGCGCGGATCCGCGCCGGCGCGCGCCACCGCGAAGAGCACGCGCTCGAGCCGCGCCTCGACCCCGTCGATGCGCCGGCCCATCGCCTCGTACGCCTCGGCGCACTCGAGGCAGAGCCGCTCGGCCTGCTCGAGATCGCCCGAGCGCGCGGCGTGCTCCGCCTCGAGCGCGAGCAGCTGCGCCTGCTGCTGCGGCGCGAGATCCGCGCGCTGGGCGGCGAGCGCGTCGAGCGACACCCGGGCCCGCGCGAGCCGCCCGAGGTAGAGGTCGAGGTTCGCGAGGTTGAGGAGCGCCTGGCGGATCGTCGCCACGCGGCCGGAGCGCCGGCCCAGGTCGACGGCGGCCTCGAGGTGGCGGATGGCCGCGCCGAGGTCGCCCTGGAGCTTCGTGAGCGCGGCGAGGTTCAGGCGGGTCGTCGCGAGCGTGCCCGCGTCGCCGGCCTGCTCCGCGGCCGTGAGCGCCTCCTCGTAGACCGCCTTCGCCTCGCTGAGGTGGTCGTCCCGCTGGAGCGCGAAGGCGAGCGACACGAGCGCGACCGACAGGATCCGTGGCTCCCCCGTGAGCCGCGCGAGCCGCACCGCGTGCTCCAGCGTGCGCTTCGCGTCCTCGTGCCGCGAGGCGAAGCTCTGCGCGAGCCCGCGCGTCGCCACCGCCTCGGAGACGATCGCCTCGGGCGAGGCGCCGAACGCGGCGGCCGTCGCGAGCTCGGGGCGCGACGCGCCGGTCAGCTCCGCCTCGATCTTGAGCGGGCCCACCCGCTCCACGGCCTCGCCCGCGCGGCGCTCCGCCTCGCCGTAGTCGCCGGCGCGCACGAGCGCGCGGGCCATCTGCAGCGACCAGAACGCCGCCAGCGCGTGATCGCGCGAGGCCTCGACCTGGTCCTTCACGCGCCCGAGCTCGGCGAGCGCCCTCGCCGTGTCGCCGCGGTTCATGGCGAGCCGCGCGCGCGCGATCGTCAAGCTGGGCACCGCGGCGGCCGAGCCGTCGCCCTCGTGCCGCCCGAGCGCCTCCGCGGCCGCGTCGAAGTGGCCCCGGTCGAGCAGCCGGTGGATCTCCGCCGGCGGCAGCGCCGCCCCCTCGGCGCCCGCGCCGCCCGGCCCGGACGCGACCGCGCTCGTCGGGGGCGCGTCGAGCAGCCGATCGACGTCCTCGGTCGACGCGACGGGCGCGCGCGCGATGCACGCGACGATCTCGCGGATGCGCCCGGGCCACCGCCCCGCGCGGGAGACGACGTGCGCCGCCACCGCGTCGCTCAGCGACGGGATGGTGCGCTGCACGAGCTCGCGGGCGACCTGCTCGTCGAGCGGCGCCATCTCGAAGCGCTCGAACCCGCGGCCCAGGCGCGCGGGTGAAGGCGCGTCGTCAGCGGGCGCGCCGCGCGCCGCGCCTGGCCCCCGGTTCGCGCCGCTCTCCGATGGATCCCCGAGCACGAGCACGAGCTTGCCGCCGGCCTTCCGCACCTCGTCGAGCCGCTCGATCGCCGCGTCGCCGAGCCGATCGGCGTCGTCGACGAGCGCCGTCACCCGGCCGAGATCGTGCTCCGACAGCTCGATCGAGAGCGCCTCGCGCTGGTCTGCCACGCGGGCCGCCTCGACCCACGCGACGGCGTACCCGCCGACCTCGAGCGACCACGCGATGCGCCGGAGCAGCGCGCTCCGCCCGGAAGCGCGCGGGCCTTCGATGGAGAGCCCGCCGCCCGCGGGCAGCGCCATGATCTGCGCGAGCAGCCGCGTGGAGGGCGCGTCCAGCCCGACGATGGGCCAGACCACGGCGCCCGCGTCCGCGTCGGGACGCGCGCCCGCCTCGCCCGACCTCGCGGCCTCCTCTCCCGGCCCGGAGGGGAGCCGCGCCGCGCGCCGGAGCGCGTTCGCGAGCTCGTCGGCGCTCGGGTAGCGCGCGTTCGGGTCCTTGGCGGTCGCCCGGTCGACGACCCCCTGGAGCGCCTCGACGACCTTCGGATCGCGCTCGCCACCGCTGTCGCGGAGGGCCTCGGCGAGCGTCGCGCCGAGCGCGAACACCTCGGCGCGGACGGTGAGCGGGTCGCCCTTGAAGAGCTCCGGCGCGGCGTAGCGGGGCGTGAGGCCCACG
This sequence comes from Sorangium sp. So ce128, assembly GCF_051525245.1. Lineage (NCBI taxonomy): Bacteria > Pseudomonadati > Myxococcota > Polyangiales > Polyangiaceae > Sorangium > Sorangium sp. So ce128. The sequence goes on from NZ_CP150313.1 coordinate 400,500, forward strand.
GGCCGCGAGCCGTCGTCCCGGAACGGCGCGGCGAGGCCGAGGTCGACGAGCGTGGCGCGGCCGCCCTCGCCGACGATGATGTTCGCGGGCTTCACGTCGCCGTGCAGCAGGAGCGCGCGGTGCAGGCGCGTCAGCTGATCGGCCGCGTCGGCGATGGCCGCGAGGTTTTTGGCCAGGTCGCCCTTGCGCGCGAGCAGATCGGCGAGGCTCGTCCCCTCGACGAGCTCGCGCACCATGAAGGGCCGCCCTGACGCGGGCAGCCGGCCGAAGCGCAGCACGCGCGGCACGCCGAGGCCCTCGACGCCCGACAGCGCCGCCGCCTCGCGGACGAGCGCGAGCACCTCCGGCTCGTCCGCCTCCTCGCCGAGCGTCTTCAGCGCGGCCGTCTTGCCGGTGAGGCGGTCGCGCACCGCCCACACCTCGCCACCACCGCCCTTTCCGAGGGCCCCGATCGGCTCATAACGCGGCGGAAACAGCGGACGCGACGTCACCTCATCCCTCGATCAGAGGCCATACCCCGCGGACAGCCCGAAGAACAACCCTGTGATGGAGAAGCCGGCGTCGAGCCGCGTCTGAAGCTGCTTGATCGGCTTGTACCGGAAGCTGAGCTGCGGGAACGAGATCCACGGGAACACCGACGGCTTGGAGCCTCCGTTGATCCAGCTCGGCTCGTCGTAGTCGCCGAAATGCTCGTTGGAGCCGTCGCAGAAGCCGCCGGTCGGGCCGGCGCACTTGCTCCACGAGCCCACGTCGTCGGGGTCGAGGCGCGACGGGTTGTTCGGGTACGCCTGCGCGCGGTAGAGGTTGCCGAAGACGACGCCGAGCCCGACGCCGCCGCCGATCAGCAGGGAGAAGCGGCCCTTCTCCTTGTCGAGCGGGATCTCGTAGAGGAGATCGGTCGTGAAGTAGACGAGCTTCATGGTGCTCGACACCATCTCCCAGGCGTCGTTGCCGTCGTTCTTCCCCTTGAAGAGGAAGGGATCCATCGAGTAGTCCGCGTAGGAGATCGCCAGATCGATCTCGAGCCCGTCCCTGCGCGTCGAGAGCTCCGGGCCGAAGGTGAACACGTTCACGCTCGACCCGCCGTCCGCGAAGAGGTTGATCATCGCCTTCGGCACAATGAGGTTCCGGAACCGGAGCCCGGCGAACCGATAGGTCTTGCCCTCCCTCTCGAACGGGGCGTTCTCATCCGCCGCCTCGGGCGGCGCTTCCTGCGGCTTGTCCTTCTCGCCAGGCGCCTTGTCGTCCTGCGCCTTCTCGTCCGTGGCCTGCTTCTCGGCAGCAGGGGAGTCGTCCAGGTTGCCTTCGGCGTCGTCCTTGGGCTGCGCGCCGGCGCTCGATGAGAAGCACACGGCGCCGAGCAATGCGGCGAGCGCGGCGGCCCTTGCGTGCACCCCGACCGCGAGCTGCCGACCCATCTTCACGTGGTACATTGTAGGTCACCTAGCGATGCGTAAGTTCAGGGCCGGGCTCCGCGCCCACGGAACGGGCGCGCCGAGGTCAGCATCGGGTTCTCCGCGCGCCCCGGTGGACCGGGCACCAGCGGAGGGGAGGGTACACGAGACGCAGCGCCGTGTGACGCCTGCGGACCGCCCACGGCGGAGCTTTTTCCACGACCGCGCGCCGGAGCGCGCCTGCTCGTGATCGCCGTCGGTGGCCGTGCGATGTTGGCGCGGCAGGGCCCCACGGCGACGGCATTGCTGGCGGACCAAACGAGGTTGCACACAGCAAAATAATCCGCAATAGACGGAAAGGATGATCCTGCATCAGGCCCAGGTCGAGCAGACGATCGACCGCGACGAGCGGGACAGGTTCATCAAGGAGCTCGTGGTGGTGCGGGTCCGCAGCACCGCGCACGAGTCCCCGCCGGCGAGCCGTGGGATCGAGGGGGCGCGCGCGCCGGGGGTGGAGGACGCGGAGCCGGTGGAGCGGGACGTGCCGCTGGCGATGATCCGCAAGCGGAGCGCGCGGCTCCGGAGCACGGTGGCGAGCGTGCTGCTGGTCCACGGGTACGGCCAGAACCGGTACATCTGGCACCTGCCGTCGCGGAGCTTCTCGAACTACCTGGCGCGCGCGGGCTTCGACGTCTTCAACCTGGACCTGCGGGGGCACGGTCGGTCGCGGCACCTCGGGGCGCGGCGGCCGGCCCACGTGACCGATTTCGTCCGCGAGGACGTGCCGGCGGCGATCGAGGAGATCCGGCGCATCTCGGGCCCGCGGCCTGTGTACCTGATCGGCCACTCGCTCGGGGGGCTCGTCGGCTACGCGACGGCGCCGACGATGGGGGACGCGGTCGGCGGGATCGTCACGCTCGGGAGCCCGTACCTGTTCACGCACGGGTCGCGGTCGCTCGCGCTGCTCGGCCGGCTGATGCTGACGGTCGACCGGCGCGTCCCGCTCGGGCAGGGGGCGCTCCCGCTGTCGGCGTGGGGCGAGCCGTTCCGGTTCGTGCGGGCGTTCGTCGAGAGCCCGATCTTTCCGCTGCCGATCCGGGGGTTCGTGCCCGGCTCGATGGAGACGCGGGTGCTCACGCAGCACATGTCGCTGGCGATGGACAGCGGCAGCATCACGGTGCTCCGGAACATGTTCCTGGACGCGGCGGCGTCGCGGAAGAGCGGCCACCACATGGGGAGCCTCTTCGGCTACGCAGAGCGCTTCGAGCAGCTCGACCTGCCGCTCCTGGTCATCGCGGGCACGCACGACGACCTCGCGCCGCCGGCGTCGGTGAAGCCTGCGTACGATTTCAGCCGCTCCTCGGACAGGACGTACCGCGAGTTCCCGCGCGGCCACCTCGACATCGTCGTCGGCCGGGACGCGCCGCTCACGGTGTGGCCGCTCATCGAGGCCTGGCTGAAGACGCGCATCCGGCGGGCGGCGGCGAGGGAGCGCGAGCAGCTGAGCGCGTAGGACGCCACGCGAGGGCGCCGGCGCGACTGCTATCGTAGGCGGATGACCATCGAGCTGCGGCAGCTGGCCCCCGAGCAGCACGGCGAGTTCGTCCATCCCATCCTCACCGCCTTCGGCGCGCTCGTGAACCCCGAGCGCCTGGAGGCGACGAAGCGGCTCCGGGAGCTCACGTATGGCCTCGGCGCGTACGACGGCGGGTCGCTCGTCGGGGCGGCCGGCTCGTTCTCGCTCACGATGACCACGCCGGGCGGCGACGTCCCGGTCGCCGGGCTCACGATGGTCGGGGTCATGCCGACGCACCGCCGCCGCGGCATCCTCACGCGCCTCGTCCGGCGGCACATCGACGAGGCGCGGGCCGCGGGGCAGCCGATCTCCTCTCTCTGGGCCACGGAGGGCTCCATTTACGGCCGCTTCGGCTACGGCCTCGCGTCGCAGGCGTGCTCCATCTCGATCGAGCGCGATCGCAGCGCGTTCCGTGGGGAGGCGAGCGCGGAGGGCCGGGCGCGGCTCCTCGGGGAAGCCGAGGCGCTCGAGGCGTTCCCGCTGGTCTGGGAGCGCGCCCGCCCGCTCGTCCCCGGGATGCTGGCGCGCTCGGAGCCGTGGTGGCAGGGCCGGCGGCTCTGCGACAACGACTTCATCCGCCAGGGGGGCGGCCCGCTCCAGCGCGTCGTGATCGAGGTCGACGGGCGCGCCGAGGCCTACGCGCTGTACTGCGTGCACCACCGGTGGGACGCGTCCACGATCCCGATCGGCTCCGTCCGCGTCATCGAGGCGATCGGCGCCTCGCCGCTCGGGACGAGGCTCGTCTGGCGGTACCTCTTCGACATCGACCTGGCGCATCGGATCGAGGCGAGCCTCCTGCCGCCCGATCATCCGCTCGGCATGCTCCTCGTCGAGCCGCGGCGGCTGCGCCTCACGGCGAGCGACGGGCTGTGGGTGCGCATCGTGGACGTCGAGGCCGCGCTCGCGGCGCGCGCCTACGGCAGCGGCGAGGCGCTCACGCTCGAGATCACCGACCGCGATTGCCCCTGGAACGCGGGCCGGTTCCAGCTCGACGGGGGCGAGCGGCGCGCGACGCGGACCACGGCGGCGCCGGACCTCCGCCTCGACGTCACGGCGCTCGGCTCGGCGTACCTCGGCGGCGTCTCGTTCCGTTGCATGGCCGACGCGGGCCAGGTCGAGGCGCTCTCCGGAGGCGCCATCGAGCGCGCGGACAGCCTGTTCCGCGCCGCGCGCGCCCCGTGGTGCCCCGAGATCTTCTGAAGGCCAGGCCCCGATGACGCTCCCGCTCCGCGGCGTCTACGCGGTGACCCCGACCCGCCGCCGCCGCTTCCTGTGGGCCGCCTGGTGGACGGCCGAGCCGGCGCGCGACCCGTTCCGCCCTCCGGACGCGAGCCAGGGCGGCGCGCGGACCGTCGAGGAGGCGCGGGCGCAGGCCGAGCGCGCGGCCGGGCGCCCGCTCGTCGAGATCGAGCCGGCGTGGGCGACGGCCTGGACGCGCATCCTGCGCGGCGAGCCCCCGTGGCCCAAGCCGCGCGCGCGGCGGGAGGCGCCCCCGCCGCCGCCACCCGGGCCGTCGAGCCGCGCGCCGTCGCGGCCGGCGTCAGCGCGCGGCGTGTCGCCGTTCGCGGTGCTCGGCCTGGCGGAGGCCGCGAGCGCGGACGAGATCCGCCAGGCGTTCCGCCGGCTCGCGCTCGTCACGCACCCCGATCGCGGCGGCGACGCCCGCGAGTTCATGCGCGTCAAGTGGGCCCACGACGAGGCGATGGCCAGGCTGGCGCGGCCCAAGCGCCGGTAGTGGTGCTGCGGGGACCTGGGGCTAAGGGTGGCTCGCCGCGGCGACCTTCCCCGCCTCGTCGAGGAGCGGCGCGTACTCGCGCGCGAGCAGCGGGTTGCCGCGGAGCGCCTCGTCGAGCAAGGCCCCGGCGCGCCGGGCCAGATCCAGGCGCGCCGCGCGCTCGCGCTCCGCCTTCGCCCTCAGGAGCAGCAGCGCGCCTTTCCTGGCGCTCGCCAGCGGGAAGCCCGGGTCGATGGCCAGCGTGCGCTCGATCAGCGCGAGGCCCGCCTCGACCTCCGAGCGCACGTCGAGGAGCCCCGGCCCGGTCAGGGCGGCGCGCTGCCGGTGGACCTCGGCCAGGGCGCCGAAGATCCTCGGATTGCCCCCGTTCGCCTCGAGGGCGCGGAGCAGCGAGCGCTCCGCGGCGTCGAGCGCCGCCGCAGGGCTCCCGCCGCGCGACGCGGCCCACCGCGCCGAGAGCAGCTCGATGTGCCCGAGCGCGAGGAGCGCCCCCGCGTGCTGCGGCCTCGCGGCCACGATGGGCTCGATCGCGCCCCTCGCGGCGCGGAGCGCGGCCGTCGGATCCCCTCCCCGGAGGAGCGCCCCGTGCGCCGCCTCGATGCGCGCGAGGCCCGCCCCCTGCTTCGCCTCGAGATCGTCCGGGTTGAGGTGCGCCGCCGCGCCGTACGCATCGATCGACCGCGCGAGCGAGACCTCCGGGCTGCCGCCGGTGAGCCGCTCGTGCCGGCCCTGGATCAGGTAGGTCAGGGCCAGGTTGTTGTAGGCGCGGTAGCTGTCCGGGCGCCGCCGCAGGGCCGCCTCGAGGCTGTCCTTGGCCACGTCGAGCGACTCCTCGGGCGACGCCCCGTGGTCGAGCTCGTACTGCGCGCGCCGCGCGTAGAGCCAGCCCTGGTTGAGGAGCGGCGGCATGTCGTTCGGCGCGATCTCGATCGCCCGCTCGGCGTACGACGCGCCGATCTCGAAGAGGGGGAGGGGATCGGCGCCGCGGGACGCGGCGTACTCGGCCATCATGCCGTAGGCGATGGCGGCGTCGTTCCACGCCCAGAAGGAGTTCGGGTCGAGGGCGAGCGACCGCTGCGCGCTGTCGACCGCGCGGCCGAGCGAGGGCCACGCGTCGAGCCCCACGGCGCTCTCGTGCGACGCGAGGAGGAAGAAGCTCGCCCCCATCGCGCCGTACGCGGTCGCGTCCGACGGGTCGCCCTGGACCGCTTGCTCGCTGGCCGCGACCGCCTCGACGAGGTCCGACCTCGGGTCCGATCCGCGCGACAGGTCGCGCCTCCCGCGGTGCACGAGCGCCCAGGCCTTCTTGGCGAGCGCGCCGCTCGCCCGCGGGCTCGCCCGGAGCGCCTTGTCGCACCGGGCGATGATCTGCGCGACGACCTCCTCCGCGTCTCCGCCGCGCTGCGCCTCGATCAGCATGATCTCGCTCAGGGCGCGCGCGGCCGCCTCGTGGACGTCGGGATCGCTCTCGGCCATCTCCGCCGCGGCCTCGTACGAGGCGACGGCGCCCCAGAACTCGACGAGCGCCGCCGCGTGCTCCCCGAGGTCGCGCGCCGCCGTGCCCTTCGCGAGCAGGATGTCGCCCTCGAGCTTCTTCGCCTCGTATTCCCAGGGCGATCGCGCGAACGCCAGCCGCGCGTCGGCGAGCGCCTCGTCGAACCGCTCCTCGTAGAGCGCGATGAGCGCCACGGCGTACGACGGCGGCTCCGCGGCCGATCTCACGCTGTCCCTCAGGTACCTGATCGCCGGCTGCTTGTGCCGCTCCTCGAGCTCGAGCTGGTGCGCGGACCGCTCCCCCTTGTCGGCGAGGCGCCGCGCCCGATCGAGCCCCTTCAGGTAGAGCATGCCGTGCACGAGGCCCGCCGCGAATTTCGCCTCGCGCGTGGCGTACCCGCTCGCGAGCGCCGCCTCGAGGTGCGCGAGCGCCTCCTCGGGCTCGTGCAGCGCGAGGTGCCCGCGCCCGAGCGCGTAGCGGCCAGGGCCCTCGACGAGATCGCCCGTCGTCTCGCGCATGCCCTGCATCTTCCGGTCGATCTCGCCCAGGCGCGCCCGGATGACCTCCTTCTCCCGCGACACCTCGTGGAGGGGGAGCGCGTAGGCGTAGCGCATGAACAGCTCCATCTCCTTGACGTCCTGACCGAAGCCCTCGGCCAGGGACGCCACGCGCGCGGCGAGCTCGGCCTGCCGCGCGGCGGCGAGCTTCGCGCGGAGGGCGACGGCGCCCGAGAGCGCGAGCACGACGAGCGCCACGGCGGCCGCCGCGACCGCGAGCCTGTGCTTCCTGGCGCGCTTCAGGGCGCGGTAGCCGATGCCCATCGGCCGCGCGTGGATCGGCTCCCCCTCGAGGTAGCGCTCGAGATCGAGCGCGAGCATCTTCGCGGAGTCGTACCGCCGCTGGGGCTCCTTCTCGAGGCACTTCATCACGATGGTCTCGAGATCGACGGGGATCCGCTTGTCGATCTTTCGCACCGGCGCCGGCAGCTCGCGCGCCACGCGGGCGATGAGGCTCGTCACCGAGGGGTCGACGAACGGCGGGCGCCCGGCGAGGACCTCGTAGAGCGTGGAGCCGAGGCAGTAGACGTCCGTGCGGCGGTCGAGCTGGCGCTGGCCCCCGGACACCTGCTCGGGCGCCATGTACGCCGGCGTCCCCTCGCCGCTCGCCGTCGCTCGGGCGTCCGCCGCGGTGTCCCTCGCGAGCCCGAAATCGAGGAGGTAGGGGCGGAAGGCGCCCTCGGCGGTCCGCTCCACCAGGATGTTCGCCGGCTTGATGTCGCGGTGGATCAGCCCGAGCCGGTGGGCGGCGTGCAGGCCGTCCGCGACGTCGGCCACGATCTTCACCCGCTGCTCGAGGGACAGCTGCTGCGCCACCCGGTGGAGCGGCTGGCCGTCGATGTACTGCATGGCGATGAACGGCTGGCCCTGCGCCTCGCCCACCTCGTACACCTTGCAGATGTTCGGATGCTCGACCCGGGCCTGGGCCCGCGCTTCCCAGATGAAGCGCTGGGCGAGCTCCGGATCGTTGCCCCGTATCAGCTTGAGCGCCACGTACCTGTGGAGTCGCGGGTCCCTGGCCTTGTAGACCGTGCCCATTCCCCCTTTCCCGATGAGCGACTCGCACTCATACCGATCCCAGTTGCGGATGGGAAACCTGCTCGGCACGCGCGACGAGGGCGGCTCGACGCACTGGAACACCGTTTCCTGCGCGGCGCCCGAGCTCCCCGGCGGGGCGGAGCGGGGCGGCCTGCTCTGGGGCGCGATCGAGACGGGGCGGGACGTGGGCTCCTCGCTCGCCGACCACGCGGCGTTCGCACTCTCCGGGCCCGCTCCTCCCATTCGGCTCATGACTCGGACCCTTTTCAACAGCGAAGGTGGAGCCCCCCAGCGCATGGCCTCGAATCGCCATCATCCCGGAGCGCCCGGCCGCGTGCCAGTGAGCGCCTCGCTTCAGGCGTGAGCTACGAGCGATATGACAAAACTGTCGCCCAACGGTAAACCTGAGTTTACGTCCATGTCAACACCCCGGACTGGGCCTATCGCCGCGAAGAGGCCAGGGTGCGATGCGCTCGACGGCGCGATGGGCGTGGGGCGGGAACAGACGGCGGGAGCGCCGGTCAGCGACGTTCAGCGCCGCGCCGACGACAGCGCCAATGAACGATCCAACGAGAGAGCAGCGAGGAGCGGACGCCGTCCGTGACGCTATTTGTGGGGCGCGCGACATGATGCCGAGGTGGGTTCAGCTGCTCCGCTGCTCATGGGCCCGCCGGCGGGCTCGTCAATACTTGACGGTGCAGCCGAACGCCTCGGTCTCTTTCGTGGAGATCGCCTTGCCGGCGGCGAGCTCGGTCAGCGCGGCATCGACGTAGTTCGTGACCTGCTCGCCCGGCTCGGGCTCACCGCCCTTCGTGCTGTCGATGGCGCCGGCGTAGACGACCGTGCCCTGCGGATCGATGACGACCATGTGCGGTGTGCGCTGGGCGCCGTACGCGCGCCCCACGTCGCCCTTCTCGTCGATGAGGACCGGGTAGCTCATCCCGAACTCGCCCTTTGCCTTCACGTTCTCTTCCTTGCCGGTGCCCTGCTTGCCTGGAGCGCCCGAGTTGATGGCGAGCCACACGACCCCCTTCTGGGCCTGCTGCGCCGGCACGTCCTTCAGGCCGCCCTGGCGGTGCGCGAGCTGCACGAACGGGCAACCGGGGTTGAACCACTCGAGGACGACCGTCTTGCCCTTGTGATCGGCCAGCTTGACGGGCTTGCCGTCGAGGTCCGGCAGCGTGAAATCGGGCGCGGGCTGGCCGATCTTGGCCTGGGCCGCCTTCACCTGGGCCGCCGGCGCGTCCGCGGCCTTCGCCTTCGGGGCGTCGGCCTTGGCGGGCTGCGGCGCGGCGGCGCCGGTGGCCGCGGGCGCGCTCGCCTCGCCGGGCTGGGTGCACGCCGCGAGGGCCGCGGCGAGGAACGTCAGGGAGATGAGCTTGTTCATACGGGGACGCTTACCACGCGTCGCGGCAGGCGCATGCGTCACGGGAACTCCGGCCAGTGATCGCCGGTCGCCCACCGGTATCGAAGGCCGAGCTGGCCGAGATCCGCGCCCAGCAGGCCGAGGCGATCGGGCGTCGCGGCCACCACCATCACCGTCCCCACCGCGTCCAGGTGGTGCGTCAACGACACGGCCAGCACGGGGCCGAGCCGCACGACGACGCTGTCGCGGCCAGGGTTGCCGAGCACCTCGGCGGCGGCGCCCAGGCGGAGCTCGCCGAACCGGTCCATCTCCGCCATGTAGCCGAGCCGGGCCCGGTAGAGGTACGGCGGCTTCATCACCGCGTGGAGCGCCTCCTCGTAAAGGTAGAATCCCTCCGGCGTCCCCAGCACCGCATAACCGGTCGCGACGCCGAACAGGCTGCCTCCGAGCAAGGGTATCGAGCCCGACACCTCGATCTCCGCCGCGACGTACCGCGACGGGGGGCCCTGCATGAGCTCGGTGTCCCTGCGCGTGTACGACGCCCGAGGCTCGAGGAAGTACTGGGTCGTCGAGAAGGCGTACCGCGCGCCGCCGCGGATCTCCACGCTGGGCAGCGCGGCGCGGAGGCCCAGGTACTCCGCGCCGCCGTTCGGCGAACCGCTCGCATAGCCCTCGATCCCGAGCCAGGACCAGTGGGGCTTGCCCACGCCGAGCGCGAGGCTCGGCCTGAAATAGATCACGCCGAGATCCATCAGGGCGGAGAGGAACGGGCGCGCGGCGGCGCTCCGCGCCCAGTAAGAGCGCTTCTGCAGGAGGTCGATGCCCGAGGGCACCGGCGGCGGCTCGCCGGCGGGCGACGGCAGGTCGGCCGGATCCTGGGCGCCGGCCCCGGCGGGCAGCAGGGTGAGCGCGGCGAGCGTCGCGGCGGCGGCCAGCGCGCGGCGGGGCGTCATCGCTAGAACCTGCCCACCAGGTACCCGCCGAGCGGCGCGGGCGCGAAGCTGAGCGTGACGCCGTCCGCGCGCGGCGCGTCCGAGGCGGGGGCGCCGCCGCGGTAGTGCAGGAGCCACGGGAGCCCGAGGCCGGTCAGGGCGCCGACCGCCGCGCCCGTGAGCGCGTCGGTCGCGAAGTGCTGGTCGGAGACGACCCGGAGCGTCGCCACGGCCGCCGCCGTCCCGAGCGACGCGGCGCACGCGAGCGCGTCGGGGGCGCCGCCGCCGTACAGGGGCAGGCGCGCGTGGTGCGAGCACACGAGCCCCGCCGCCGTGAAGGCGGTCGAGCTGTGGCCGCTGAAGAAGCTCCTGTACCGCTTGCTCCCGCGGCAGTCGCGGTCCTGCTGCTCCTCCGGCCCGGCGCACCCGGCGCGGTAGGGGCGCTCGCGGCTCGTGAGCCCCGCGACGACGCCGTTCAGGGCCGCGTTCAGCGCGAGCGCCTCGACGTCGATCATCGCGATCTCCCAGGCGACGCTGCCGCGGCCGTGCCCCCACCAGGTCACGAGCAGGGCGTCCACCGCGAGGTGGTTGGTCATCAGCGTGAGCAGGAGATCGCTCGCGTCCCGCGCCATCTCGCGCTGGCGATCGCTGCGGATGCGCATGGCGTCGCGCGCCGAGACGTCGAAGCCGTTCACGGTCGTCCACCGGCCCTCCGACGGCGGGATGGCGAGCGTGCCAAACGCGGTCGCGGCCAGGAGCCCCGTGGCCACATACTCGCTCACGCGGAAGCGCGGCCAGGCCGGATCCCACGCGACCTCGGGCCGCGCGCGAGAGAGAGCCTCCGGCGCGGCCCGGCGCGGCGCGCTCGGCAGCACCGCTCCGGAACGGAGGGCGGTGGTCTCGCCGGCTCCCCGTGTCGCCGCGCCGGACGGCGCTGCGAGCGGCTCGGCTTGCGCCGCAGCAGGCGGCTCGGCTCGCGCCGCAGCAGGCGGCTCGGCTCGCGCCGCTGCAGCGCCGAGCAGCGCCGTCACGGCGAGCGCGCTGGAGGCGAACCGGAGGGGCGCGGCGCACCTCAAGGAGCGGACCGCGCGATCAGAAATCGGGGTGGCCGATGACGAGGAACTCGAGCGGCCCGGCGCCCGTGTTGCGCAGCCCGTGGTGTACGTTCGTCTCGACGTGCATCATCTGGCCGGGGCCGAGGGGCACCTCGCGGTCGCCGACGATGCCGAGCGCCTGACCGGCCAGGATGTAGATGGTCTCGGTGGTCTCCGTGTGGAGCTCGCGCGAGATCTCACAGCCGGGGCCCATCGTGCCCCTGTAGAAGCCGAAGGCGTTCCCGCGGTCTCTTCCCAGCAGCTGCGCCATGAAGACGCCTCGGTTGGGCAAATACTCCATCACGTCTTCGTCGGCTGCGGTCAGCACCACGGCCCCGTCGATCTGCTGCCTCATGGCGATCCTCCTCCTTCACGAGTGAAGCCGCTGGGAGATCGATCCGTTACAGAAGCGCACTGCGTCCTGTCAACGGCGCTCCGCGCGAACCGTGCGACGGCGGCCGTCGGCGTCTCGGCTTCCCTGCTTCTCTCCTTCCCCGTTCCCGCTCTCTGCGTTTCCTGGCTTCAAAAAGGCAACACCACGCTCGCTGCGGCGCGGAGCTCGTAGCTGAACGACATCGTCTTCAACCCCTTCGGAGGGAGCTCGACGTGGCCACGGAGGAATCCGTCCTTCTCGTCCAGCGTCCAGCCGGGGGCCTCGCCGAGCGCGACCTCGACCTCGGCCACCTCGCTGACAGGGATCCGCTCGGTGACCAGCACCCGCTTCACGCTGCTGGAGAGGTTGGACACGGAGAGCTTCACACGCCGGCGGATCTTGCGGCTCCCCGTGATCGCGGCGGTGTCCTGCTCCTCGTCGACGGTGCGCCGCACGCGCACGGCGTCGTCCACGCCGAAGCCGAGCTCGAACGGCTCGCCGGCGCCCACGAAATCGAGCCGGGCGCGGCCGATGAGGCTGCCGCCCCGCGCGACGCGCACCGGGCCTGCCAGCAGCGGGCGCGGCCGCCCGCCGGCGCCGCCGCCGTCCAGCGTCACCGTGGCGCGCAGGTGGGCCGCGGGGTGGACCTCGGGGTACAGCACCAGCGCGAGCTCGGTGGGGAGCGAGCGCCGCGCGATCTCGATGCGCGTCGGGCGGCCGTCCGAGGGGAGGGTCACCGGCTCCGCCGCCTCGAAGATCAGCGGCTCGCCGCCATCGTCCACCCCCGGCATCTCGTCGACCGCCCGCGCCCCGCGGTCGAGCCCGGCCGCGGCGATCGCCTGGTCGCGCGCCTCGACGATCACGCGGCGGCGCTCGATCTCCGTCTTGCGCCGCGCGCGGAGCACGTCGTCCTCGAGCAGCGGCGCCTCGGCGCTCCTCGACGGCCGCGCGGTCGAGAAGCGCGCGGTGACGTTCTCCCAGACCTCGCCCGTCGCCTGCCATGCCGCCGCCCAGGTGGTGAGCTCGATCGAGCCGCCAGGCGCCTGCGCTGCCGCGCCGCCCGCGCTCGTGACCGCGGCGCCGGCGGCGAGCCGCGCCAGGTGCTCGGGGCGCCAGATCGCGCACGCGACGCGGTACGTCAGCTCGATGTCGACGGGCTGGGGCGCGGGGGCGTGCACCTCGACCTCGATCACCGCTTCATAGCGCGGTTGCTCGACGGACCCCTCCCGCAGCCGCGCCCCGGCGCGCCGGGCGTCCTCCTCGGCGCGCGCCCGCGCCGCGCGCGCGTCCGCCGACGCGCCGAGCGCCTCGGCGAGCGCCGCGTGCAGCGCCTCGGCGCCGCCGCGCCACGAGGCGAGGCGCGCGGGCTCGCCGGCGTCCTTCGGGACCTCGCTCATCGCCCGCGCCCACTTCGCGAGCAGCTGGTCGAGGTGGGCCTCGCGCCGCGACGCCCGGTCCCGCGCGCGCTCCGCGGCGCCGGCCCGCAGCGACGCCTCGCGCTCCTCGCGCTCCAGCGCGTCGATCGCCTCGCGACCGAGCGCCGCCTCCCTGTGCGCCCTCCATCGTACGCGCGCCGCCGTCACCCGGACCGCATCCGCGCCCGCGACGCGCGCCTGCACGGTGCGCTCGTCGACGAACACCGAGACGCCGCCGATCGCGATCCACTGCGCCCCGGCCTGGACCTCGACGCGCGCCGCGCGCACGACCTCGGCGCGATCCTCGAACAGCGTCACCGCGCGCGCCGCGCTCGGGTGCGGCGCGCGGGCGCCTTCGTGGCCGCCGCTCTCGTCGCTCGCTCCGCCTCCGCTGGCGCTCCGCCCAGCCCGGTCCGAACCGCTCGCATCCGTTGCCATGGTGCGCTCGTTTCCTTTGTTATTCCCGACGGTTACCGCCGACGATCTCGTTCTTGGACGAGAACACCACGCGGTAGGTGAAGGCGACGGAGGCCTTGCCGCCTGGCGCGATCGGGACGCGCCAGCGCAGCCCGCCGCGCACCGGCTCGCCGAGCTCCTCCTGGGTGTACGGCTCGGCCTTCGGCTGCGACGAGAGGAGCTTGATCTCGACGTCCTTGTCGTCCGTCACCGGGATGCGGTCGAGGACCTCGACCTCGACGCCCATCCCGAGCGACGAGGAGAGGTCGATGACGACCGCGTGCTCGACGGCGAGCGAGCCGCCGAGCAGGCCGGCGCTCGACTCGTCCACGCGCGCGTTCCTGGCGACCCGGATCCGCTCCTCGACGCCGAGGCCGGCGCGGAGGAGGCCGCCCCGGTCCACGCGGCCGAGCGCGGACTGCGCCGCGAGGGCGCCGTCGACGAAGATGTCGACAGGCCCCGCGAGCAGCGGGGCGTCGAACGGGTTCTCGACGCGCGCCTCGCGGTAGACCTCGGCGGCCTCGCGGGGCGCGGTCACGAACCGGGGCGCGGCGGGGGCGCGCGCGGCGCCCAGCGCGACGCGGTGGAGCCTGCCGTTCGACGGCACGTCGGCGGCGCTCTCGCCGACGTAGAAGTGGTCGAATTGCCCGCGCGAGTCGCGCGGATCCACGGCCCGGGGCGGGGCGCCGAGGTCCGCGATGTCCTGCTCCGCCCGACGCGCGTCGCGCCGCGAGGGCCCGGGCTCGTCGCGCGCGAGCCGGCCGCGCTGTTTGCCCGCGCCGGGGAGGTGCAGCGCGTCGAAGTCGAGCCACTCCTCGACCTGCGCGGGCTCGAGCGCCGGGGCGGCCCCGGCGCCCTCCAGCGCCTGCTCGGGAGCGAGCCATTCCTCCTCGAGGCTGGCCGCGGCCTCGACGCTCGCCGCGGAGCCCAGGGCGCTCCGGGGGACCGGGGGCGCGCTCGCCTGGGGAGCCGGCGGCGGGGGCGGCGCCCCGTGGCCGCCGCCGAACGACGGGAGCGACAGCCCGCGCGACTTGCGCGCCGGCGCGGCGAGCGGCATCGGCGGGGCGAACGCCATCGGCGCGGCGGCCTGCATCGGGGGCGGCGGGGCGGCCGGGCCGGATGGCGCAGGCGGCGCTGGCCTCTTCATCGCCGCGAAGGGCTCCGGGCTGGCCCGGTTCCGCGTGGCCTCGTCGCCGTCACGCGCGGGCGGGAGCTTTCCTGGTGCGGCGGTGGTCCGCGCGGCCGGCTCGGGGAGGGCGGCGACGAAGCGGTCGAACCCGTCGAACATGGCGTCGAGCCCCTCCGGCGCGGGGCGGTAGCCGCGGCGCGGGGGGCGCTGCGCGCGGCTGAGCCGCAGCGAGGCGAGCTCCGGCAGCCGCGTGTCCTGCACGAGATCGGCGGTGGCGAGCGCGAGGCGCACGTCCTTCCAGTCCTCGCCGGAGGCCTGCGCGACGAGGGCGTCGAGCTGCAAGGCGACCTCGGTCGCGCCGCGCGAGAACCGCGCCGCGTAGGCGGGCCACCAGCGCGCGGCGAACACGGCGTACTCGAGCCGGAGCGCCGGCTCCCCGGCCGCGCCGCCGCGCTCCGGCGCGAGCCGCACGGCGACGTCGAGGCGCGCCGGGTCGCGCTCCTCGACCTCGCCGCTCGTGGCCTGGGCGGCGTCGAGCTGGGCGGCCAGGAGCTCCTTCCGGGCGCGCTCGAGCTCCGCGTCGAGCGCGGCGGCGCGGGCGTCGAGCGCGGCGAGCTCGTCCGAGAGCAGGCCGCTCACCGCGAGCGCGTCGCGGATGCGGGCCGCCGGGTCGCCCGGCCGGAAGCGCCGCGCGAGCTCCGGATCGAGCGAGACGGCGCCGAGCTGGTCGCGCCAGAGGCGGAGGTGCTCGCGCTCCGCCGACAGGCGCGCGATCGCGAGCTCGAGCTCGCGGAGCTCGGCGGAGAGCGCCGTCCTCGAGACGGGCGCCGGGGGCACGACGAGCCGCGCGCGCACGCCGATCACGTCGCGCACGTCGCGCGCGGGCCCGGAGGCCGCCGCCGCGCCCGCCGGGGCGCCTGCGGCGTCGATGAGCGCGCGGAAGCTCCCCGGCTCGGCGAGCGGCGTGATCCCCGGCACCGAGATCTCGACCGCCCCCCGGGGGAGCGGCGCCGCGAGCTCGACGCGGCGGGTGACGATCGCCCCGCGCGCGTACACGACGACCCCCTCGATACGGCTAGCGCACTCGATCTTCTCGGCCGTCATCGCTCGTCCCCTCGCCCGCGAACGCCCCGTGAGAGCGCGACGGTACCACGCCGCGCGCGGGCCCGGATAGCGGGCTATCTCCTCGTGTCGAGGAAGCCGAACCCGGGCAGCGCGTCGATGCCGTAGGCGCGCAGCGCGAGCTCGTCGAGCCTGTCGAAGTCGCGCCGCCGGAAGGAGCTGCGGAGATCGCTCATCAGATCCTCCGCGACGCTCTCCGGCGGGGGCAGGCGGATCCGCCGCAGGTACTGGGCCTGGAAGCGCAGGTAGCCTCCGCGCATCTTGACCGCATAGGACCACACGAAGAAGAGGGCGACTTTGGAGGCGAGCAGCCCGCCGAGGGCCTCCATGTCCCAGCCCTCCGAGGTGATGAAATAGAGATTGTGGTGCGGATAGAACCTGCCCTCGTCATAGACCACCTCGTTGGAGCCCGCGATGTCGGGGACGAGCAGCTTGGGGGCGGTGGTCAGCGCCGGAACCACGCGATCGATGGTGCGGAACCAGCCTGCGCCGCCCCGCCGCGCGATGTAGCGCCTCCTGATCTCGGCCTCGTGCGCGTGCAGGTACCCGGAGAGCCTGGGGTACTCCTTAAGATGGACCACCTTGCCGTCGGATCCGAAGGGATTGATGACGAACCGCCTGGCGTCGCGGATGCGGCCGTCCTCGATATCGTGTCGCATGACGAGCGGCACGAGGCGATCGCGCTCGATATCCACCTCTTCGCCGACGATGTAGATCCTGTCGTTCCCGGTGGCGACGCCGATGCCGACGCGCGTCCCGCCGACCTCCTCGATCGGCGCGAACCGCGCCTCGAGCGCGCGCAGGGCCTCGAGGTGCTCTGGCGAGCCGAGCACCCACGGGTCGTCGCCCTCGAACCAGGAAGCGTACTCCGACACGGCGACGCCGGAGCCGCGCTCCGCGGCGCCCGCCTCCGCGCGTTCCTCCGCGCGCCCCTCCGCGTGTCGAAGAGCGGCGGACGCGGCCTCGCACTCCTCCGGCGAGGCGGTGCGCAGCGTCGCGACAGGGACGCTCCCCGTCTTGCCGGGCGACACGGCGAATATCGACGGGTAGGCGACGACCTCGGACTCGAAGGGAGACGCGCCGCGCAGATCGACGTAGCACCGCACCCGGAACCACCTCGACAGCAGCCGGCGGAGCGGCGCGCCGTACCGGTTGAGGGTCCACCGGTCGGCGCAGATGAAGGAGAGGATCCCGCCGGGCGCGAGGAGCTCGAGGCCGCGCTCGATGAACGCCACGTAGAGATCGGCGCGGTCGTAGAGCGACCTGTACCGGTGTCGATACTCCTCCTGGAGCTCGGGCGAGAGCTGTTCGATCCTGACATAGGGCGGGTTGCCGACCACCGCGTCGAACCGGCGTCCCTGGCTGGTGAGCAGGAAGTCGCCGTGGGCGATCCAGGCCTCGGAGAGGCGCGTCGCGTCGCCCTGCGGCAGCCCGAGCCGCGCGAGGGCGCCGGCGACCGCGAGGCGCGCGTGGTCGACGTGAGCTCGCTCGACGTCGTACGACCGGATCGCGGGCTCGATCTCGAGGAGGTCGCGATCGTGGCGGCGCGCCGACTGGATCAGCCGCTCGGCGGCGGGGACCAGGAACGCGCCATGGCCGCAGGCTGGCTCGAGCAGCGACAGCGACGCGAGATCCCGGTCCGCGGTGTAGCCCGCGAGATCGAGGATGAGATTCACGACGTGGGGTTTCGTCAGCACCACGCCGTGGGCCTCGCCCGACGAGCGCTCGCCGTAATCGTAGGCGCTCTGCGGGAGCATGACCGTCAGATCGAGGGCTGTCTGCATTGGCGCCGCGAGCATGGTAGCCGCGATCGGCGCGCGCGGGCGACGCTCCACGGCCGCGCTCGCCGCGCGGTCGCGGCGCCCGAGGCCGCGGCCGGCCGCCGCGCGCCGGGCCTCTTCCCCGCTCGCGTGCCGCCGTCGAGGCGCTTTCTGCGTCTGCTTCTGCGTCTGCTTCCGCTTCCGCGCTCGGGGCGAGGCGCGGATCGCGTTTCAGGAGGCGTCGCCATCGAATAGGGTAGAGTCGCCGCATGACCTTCCCCGTGTCTGTCCGTCCCGCCAATCGCATCGCGGCGAGCGTCGCCTGCGGAGGCGCCGTGCAACCGCCGGACGCCGGCGCGGACGCTCGGTCGAGCGAGGGGGGCGCGTGATCCTCGGCATCGGCATCGACGTCTGCGGCATCAAACGCATGGAGGAGGCGCTCGCGCGGTGGGGGGAGCGGTTCTGGGAGCGGGTGCTGTCCGAGCCGGAGCGCCGCTCGCTCGCGCACCGCGTGGACCGGGCGACGGCGCTCGCGGGCCGCTTCGCCGCGAAGGAGGCCGTGGTGAAGGCGATGGCCGGCGCGCCGGGCGTCAGCTGGCACCACCTGGAGGTGCGCGGCGCGCCGCGCATGCCGCCGACGATGGCGCTCCACGGCCCGGCGCGCGCGCTCGCCGAGCGCATGGGCGTCCAGCGGGTCCACCTGTCGATCACGCATGATGCAGGCGTGGCGGCGGCGGTGGCTATCCTGGAAGGGGAGAGCCGATCCCCGACCGAAGCGGACGAGGACGGCGAGAGCCGATCCAGCCTGGACGAAGGGAAAGAGCGCTCGTGATTCCGGTCCTATCGCGCGCGCAGATGCGCGCCTTCGACAAACACGCGATCCACCAGTGCCACGTCCCCGGCGTGGTCCTCATGGAGAACGCCGGCCGCGGCGCCGCCGACGTGATCTCGGCGATCATCGAGGGGCGCAACGCCGGGCAGCACGGCGACGCCGCGCACCGCGCGCCGCACCCGCTCGCGTCCGGCCTTTCGCCCGCGCGGGCGTTCTGGCCGGCGACGTTGCCCTCCGGGGCGGGTCTCCGGGGCCGCCCCGGGAGCGTCCCGCCGCCGCCGAACGGCCGCCGCGACGCCGAGGAGGCCCGCGCCGCGCGCATCCGATCGTTCCCGGTGCGGCACGTCCCGAGCCCGGGGCAGCCCGCGACGTACCCCCTCCACGCCCGCGTCGTCGTCGTCTGCGGGGCCGGCAACAACGGCGGCGACGGCTTCGTCGTGGCGCGCCACCTCCTCGCCCGCGGCGCGGAGGTCCAGGTCTTCCTGGCCGCCCGGTCCGAGAAGGTCACCGGCGATAGCCGCATCAACCACGACGCGTACGTGGATCTCGGCGGCGCGCTGACCGAGCTCCCCCCGGGCGCGTCCCTCGCCCCGCTCGAGGTCGCGCTCGCGGGGGCCGACCTCCTCGTCGACGCGATCTTTGGCACGGGCCTCGACCGCCCCATCGAGGGCCACCTCGCCGACGTCATCGGCGTCCTCAACACGGCGACCTGCCTCTGCATCGCGCTCGACGTGCCCTCGGGCCTCGACGCCGACAGCGGCGCGCCGCTCGGCGCCGCGGTGCAGGCCGACGAGACGGTCACCTTCGGCCACCTCAAGATCGGCCTGCTCACGCCCGAGGGCGCGCGGCTCGCGGGCAACGTGCACGTCGTCGATCTCGGGGTCCCGGACCGGCCGATCCTCGCCCAGGTGGGCCACGTCGCGGAGGTCCTCCGCAAGGAGACGATCGGCTCGTCGCTGCGCCCGCGCGAGGCGAGCGTCTACAAGCACCAGGCGGGCAACGTGCTCGTCATCGCCGGCTCGTCGGGCAAGCTCGGCGCCGCGCTGCTGACCGCGCGCGCGGCGATGCGGACGGGCGCGGGCCTCGTGACGATCTGCACCTGGGCCGACACCGCGCGCGCGATGGAGTCGCGCGTCGTGGAGCTGATGACGACCTCGATCGATCCGGCCCGCATCGCGGCGTCGCTCGACGGCGCGCTCGCCGGGCGGCGGGCGGTCGCCATCGGCCCGGGCCTCGGCCTCGACGAGCGGGCGCGGGCCGCGGTGGATCACGTCGTGCTCGGCTGGGACGGCCTGAAGGTCGTCGACGCGGACGCCCTGACGCACTTCGTGGGCCGCCCGGAGGCGCTCGCGACCGCGCGCGGGAGCCTCATCATGACGCCGCACTCCGGCGAGCTCGGCCGGCTCCTGGGCCGGAGCGCTCGGGCCGTCGAGGAGGACCGCTTCGGCGCCGTGCGCGAGGCCGTGGCGCTCACCCGGGCGATCGTCGTGCTCAAGGGGGCGCGCACGATCATCGCGCTCCCGGACGGCCGCATGTTCATCTGCATGGCGGGCAACCCCGCGCTCGCCACCGCCGGCTCGGGCGACGTCCTGACCGGGATGATCGCGGCCCTGCTGTGCTCGATGGATCCCACCGCCGCGGCGAGCGCCGGGGTGCTGATCCACGCGCTCGCCGGCGATGTGTGGCGCGCGCAGACGGGCAGCGATCGGGGGCTGCTCGCGGGCGAGATCGCCGAGCTGGTCCCGGGCCTGATCGCCGCGCTGGCCGCCGGGAGCGACCCGCTCTCGACGTGACGCGAGCGCCTGCTCCGCCGGACGCCTCGCCCGGCGCCCGCTCTGCTGGACGCCTCGCCCGGCGCTCGCGCGGGTGGGGCCGCCGGGCCGGGCGCGCCGCGGGGCGGCTCGCCACCCTGGCGCGCCCGTTCTCCCTGCTGTCGATTTGACACGCGCCCGCGTGTCTCCGCCCGCGCCGTTCAGCGTGATCCGCGGCCTTCGCGAGGTCCGCGCGGTGGCACCTGCCTTGCCAGTGCCAGTTACGCAGGAGGTCCCGCCATGCTCGTCCACGCCGCTCATGCCCCCGCCCGGTCCTCGAACCCAGCGCCGCCGCCGCCCGGCGCGACGCGCGCGCTCGGGCGCGGGCCGTCCTTCGGGGCGGCGCGGACGGCGCCGGGAGAGGGCTCGCGGGGAGCGGTCGACGAGCTGCTCCGGGGCCTTGTCGAAATGACACCGGAGCTCTTCGGCCGCGCGCTGCGGCTCTCCCGGACGCCCGCGACGGCCGAGGACCTCGTGCAGGACACGGTGGAGCGCGCGCTCCGGTTCGCGGGGAGCTACGAGCCCGGGACCAACCTTCGGGCGTGGGTGCACCAGATCCTCTTCAGCGTCTTCATCACCCGCTGCCGGCGCAGCCGTCGCGAGCGCAACGCCCTCGACGTGCTCGCGACCGACCCGTGCGCGTGGACGGCGCCGGAGCGCTGCGCCGACATGCACGCGCTCTCGCCCGGCGTGCGGCGCGCGCTCGCGACGCTCCCGCCGACCTTCCGTGACACCCTGGTGCTCGTGGACCTCGAGGAGATGTCTTACAAGGACGCAGCGACGCGGCTGGGCGTCCCGGTCGGCACCGTCATGAGCCGCCTGCACCGCGGCCGGAAGCTGCTCGCCGAGGTGCTGCGTGGCGAAGCGCCGGACGGCAAGGCCGAGGCGCCGGACGGCAAGGCCGAGGCGAGGAGCGACGTGAAGGCCGCGGCAGCATGAGCGATCGCGGCGGCGATCTCCGTCGCCCGCGACCGGGATCACGTCGCCCCTGCGCTGCGCCTCTGCGGCCCGATTCGCCGTCGCGACGAGGGCTCTTTCGGCCGCCTGCGCGCCGCGCCCGCCCGCTGCGCCTTCTTGCCGCGGTGATCTGGGCCCCCTACCATCGTCGTGCCACCGAGGAAGCGTTCCTCGCCAGGAGGCACCATGGCAACGACCGCGAGAGAGCCTCACGTCGTGATCGTCGGCGGAGGGTTCGGCGGCCTGAACGCGGCAAAGGCGCTCCGCGACGCGCCTGTCCGGGTCACCCTCATCGACAGGACCAATCACCACCTGTTCCAGCCGCTGCTCTATCAGGTGGCGACGGCCAGCCTCTCGCCGGCCGACATCGCGGTCCCGATCCGATCGGTCCTGTCGCGCCAGCGCAACGTCCGGGTCCTGCTCGGCGAGGTGACGGGCGTGGACCTCGCCGGCCGGCGCGTCACCGTCGACGGCGACCCGCTGGACTACGACTTCCTGATCCTCGCGGTCGGCGCGACGAACAACTACTTTGGCCACGAGGAGTGGGCCCGGTTCGCGCCGGCGCTCAAGAACCTCGACGAGGCGCTCACCATCCGCGAGCGCATGCTGCTCGCCTTCGAGGCCGCCGAGCGCGAGGAGGACCCCGCAGCGCGGCGGCGGCTGCTCACGTTCGTCGTCATCGGCGGCGGCGCCACGGGCGTCGAGATGGCCGGCGCCTTCGCCGAGCTCGCGCGCTACATCCTCGCGCGCGACTTCCGCTCCCTCGACCCTTCGCTCTCGCGGGTGCTGCTCGTCGAGATCGGCGCCCGCATTCTCCAGGCCTTCCCGGAGAGCCTCTCGGCGAGCGCCGAGGAGCAGCTCGCGTCCCTCGGGGTCGAGGTCATCAAGGGGCGCCGCTTCCGCAGCATCGACGAGCAGGGCGTGCTGTTCGAGGACGGCGAGCGCCTCCCGGCAGCGACCGTCATCTGGGCCGCGGGGGTCCGCGGCACCCCGCTCGCGCGCGCGCTCGGCGTCGAGCTCGATCGCGTCGGCCGCGTGAAGGTCGGGCCGGACTGCTCCCTCCCCGGGCACCCGGGCGTCTTCGCGATCGGCGACATGGCCACGCTCCGCGACCGGAACGGCGTCGACGTGCCCGGCCTCAGCCCGGCCGCGATCCAGGAGGGTCGCTTCGTCGCGCGCTGCATCCTCGATGATCTCGAGGGCCGCCCGCGCGGGCAGTTCGCCTACCGCGACAAGGGGACGATGGCGACCATCGGCCGCTCGCGCGCCATCGCGAAGGTCGGGCGCCTGCAGATGTCGGGCACGCTCGCGTGGCTCGCCTGGCTGGCCGTCCACGTGCTGTTCCTTATCGGCTTCAGGAACCGCTTCACCGTCATGTTCGCGTGGATGTGGCAGTACATCACCTTCAAGCGCGGCGCCCGCCTCATCACGGGCCATACCTCGCCGGTGCTCCTGGCGGCGCCCGCGCCTTCGGTGCGTCGCCCGTCGCCCGCGAGCCCGGTCGCGGAGGTGGTCTCCGGCGGCCCCTGAGCGCGCCCTTCCCCCCGCTCGCTTGACGCGCGCCCTCCACCATGGCGGATACGCGTCCAGTGAAGGCACGCAGAGCCCAGACACCCGCGCGATCGGCGGCCGCCGAGCCGCCGTCCCCACCCGCGCCCCCGGCGAGCGAGCCTGGCGGGGATGACCCGGCATTCGACGACGCGTCGGATCTCACGCCGGTCGTCGCCTCCAACCTGAAGCGGTTCCGGGCCGAGCGGGGCCTGTCGCTCGAGCGCCTGGCGAAGGCGTCCGGGGTGAGCCGGGCGATGCTGGGGCAAATCGAGCTGGGCCAGAGCACGCCGACCATCAACGTCCTCTGGAAGATCGCGCGCGCCCTCGGGGTCCCCTTCTCGGCGCTGATGAGCCAGGCGACCTCGCCCGTCACGACCGTCATGCAGGCCTCGCACGCGCGCATCCTGCGGTCTCGCAACGGCGACTTCTCTTCCAGGGCGCTCTTCCCGATGGACCGGCCGCGCAACGTGGAGTTCTACGAGCTCCGCCTCGCGCCGCGCTCGGTCGAGCACGCCGACGCCCACGCCCCGGGCACCGCGGAGAACCTGATCGTCACCGAGGGCTCGGTGGAGATCACCGTGGCCGGCGAGCGGCGCCTGCTCGAGACCGGCGACGCCATCCTGTTCGAGGCCGACAGCCCGCACAGCTACCGCAACCCGGGCAGCGCCGAGGCCGTCATGTACCTCGTCATGACCTACGGTTCGCGCGGGTAGCCCCGCCCCATTTCCGGACCCCGCCGGCCCCGTGTCCCTCCGGTATCCAAGACATGTCCTCCGTTATCCTGGCAGATCTCCCTTGCGTCCTCTGCTTTAGCGTGAGATATGTCCGTTATAGCGGCGGTCACCCGCTGCGAGGAGCAAGGAGGCGGAGCGATGCGGATCACCTGGATTGGTGGGTTGGATCGCAACCAGGCTCAGCTGGAGCGGATGGCGCTGCAGGCGGGGCACCACCTGGAGTTTCACACGGGCAACACGGGCGGCCGCGGGGCGGCCGAGCTGCGGGCGGCCATCGAGCGGGCCGATCTCGTGATCGTGCTGACCGACGTGAACAGCCACGGCGGCGTGCTCCTCGCCAAGAAGCTCTGCCAGAAGCTCGGTCGCGCGGCGTTCATGGCCCGGCGCTGCGGCGCCTCGCGCTTCCAGCAGCTGCTCGACGCGCTCGCGCAGCGGGAATCGCGGTATCTCGCGACTGGATGAGGGAGCAGGGACGATCGATGCGATGCTTGATGACGATGCTTTGTTGTGTGCTGGCGCTGGCGCTCTCGGCGTGCTCGAAGGGCGACGCGGCCGGCGCCTCGAAGTCGGGGTCGGTGCAGATACTGAACGTCTCCTACGACCCCACGCGTGAGCTCTATGAAGAGGTGAACGCCGCCTTCGCGAAGCGCTGGAAGGAGCAGAGCGGACAGGACGTCACCATCAAGCAATCGCACGGCGGCTCGGGCAAGCAGGCCCGATCGGTGATCGACGGGCTCGAGGGGGACGTGGTCACGCTCGCGCTCGCGTACGACGTCGATGCGGTCGCGTCCGCCGGGCTGATCAAGGAGGGATGGCAGGCGCGCCTCAAGGACAACAGCGCTCCTTACACGTCGACCATTGTCTTCCTGGTGCGCAAGGGCAACCCCAAGGGCATCAAGGACTGGGACGATCTCGTGAAGGAGGGCGTGGCGGTCATCACCCCGAACCCGAAGACCTCCGGCGGGGCGCGCTGGAACTACCTCGCTGCGTGGGGGTACGAGCTGAAGCGAGCGGGCGGCGACGAGGCGAAGGCGAAGGATTTCGTCGGCCGCCTCTTCAAGAACGTGCCCGTCCTCGACACGGGGGCGCGCGGCTCGACCACGACGTTCGTCGAGCGTGGGCTCGGCGACGTGCTGATCGCCTGGGAGAACGAGGCGCTGCTCGCGGTGAAGCAGAGCGGTAAGGACAAATTCGAGGTGATCGTGCCGTCGATCAGCATCCTCGCCGAGCCGCCTGTCGCGGTGGTCGACAAGGTGGTCGACAGGCGCGGGACGAGGGCGGCGGCGGAGGCGTACCTCGCCTTCCTCTCCACGGAGGACGGCCAGCGCATCGCGGTGAAGCACTTCTACCGCCCGCGCAACCCGGCGATCCTCGCGGCGGCCGAGTCGGAGGGTGTCTTCCAGAAGGTCGCGCTCTTCTCGATTGACGAGGTGTTCGGGGGGTGGCAAAAAGCCCAGAAGGCGCACTTCTCCGACGGCGGCGTCTTCGACCAGATCTACCAGGCCGGTAAGTAGACTTCGTGGCTCTCCTCTGGCGGCGACAGAGCGTTCTGCCCGGCTTCGGGCTGGCGATGGGGATTACGGTAACGTACCTGTCGCTGCTCGTGCTCGTCCCGCTGTCGATGATCTTCCTCAAGACGGCGACGCTCCAGCCCGCCGAGATCTGGGCGGTGGTGACCTCGCCGCGCGCCGTCGCCTCGTTGAAGATGAGCTTTGCCGCGTCGCTCATCGCGGCGGGCATCAACGCGGTCTTCGGCGTCCTCGTGGCGTGGGTGCTCGTCCGCTACAGCTTTCCGGGCAAGTCGATCGTCGACGCGCTCGTCGACCTGCCCTTCGCGCTCCCGACGGCGGTCGGCGGCATCGCGCTCACGGCCATCTATGCGCAGCAGGGGTGGGTCGGTCGGTTCCTGTATCCGCTCGGGATCCAGAGCGCGTTCAGCCGCCTGGGCGTCGTCATTGCGCTCACCTTCGTGGGGCTCCCGTTCGTCGTGCGGACCGTCCAGCCGGTGATGGAGGAGCTCGAGGTCGACCAGGAAGAGGCGGCGGCGTCGCTCGGCGCGGGCCGCTTCCAGATCTTCCGTCGCATCCTCCTGCCCGCGCTCTGGCCATCGATCCTCACCGGGTTCGCGATGTCGTTCGCGAGGGCGTTCGGTGAGTACGGGTCGGTCGTGTTCATCTCCGGGAACATGCCCCTCAAGACGGAGATCGCGCCGCTCGTCATCATGACCAAGCTCGAGCAGTACGACTACGCGGGCGCGACGGCGCTCGCGCTCGTGATGCTTCTCTGCTCCTTCGTGCTCCTCTTCCTGATCAACCGACTCCAGTCCTGGAGCGGCGCGCGCGGGTCGCGGAGCGCTGTCGAAGCGCCCCAGCCTGCGTCCGAGCGGCCCGCGGGGGCCAGAGCGCCCGGGGTCGCGTCGTAGTGGCTGGCGCGGCCGGCAAGCTGCAGTTCAGGTCGCGCGGGGCGGTGCGCGGCGCGACGTCCGAGCCCCCGCTGGTGCGCTGGGCGCTGACGGCGGCGGCGCTCGCGTTCCTCGGGTTCTTCCTCTTCCTGCCGGTCGTGGCGGTGTTCATCGAGGCGTTGAAGGACGGCCTCGCGGGGTACTGGCGGGCGATCACCGCGCCGGACGCCATCGCCGCCATCGAGCTGACGCTCACGACCGCGCTCATCGCCGTGCCGCTCAACCTCGTCTTCGGCGTGGCCGCGGCCTGGGCGATCGCGCGCTTCGAGTTCACGGGAAAGAGCCTGCTCGTCACGCTCATCGATCTGCCGTTCGCGGTCTCGCCGGTGATCTCCGGCATGATCTTCGTCCTGCTCTTCGGGGCGCAAGGGGTGCTCGGCCCCTGGCTCATCGAGCACGACCTCCGGGTCATCTTCGATCGTCCGGGGATCATCCTCGCGACGACGTTCGTGACGTTCCCGTTCGTCGCGCGCGAGCTCATCCCGTTCCTGGAGAGCCAGGGGGCCGACGAGGAGCACGCGGCGCTGTCGCTCGGCGCGAGCGGGTGGAGCATGTTCTTCCGCATCACCCTCCCCAACGCGAAGTGGGGCCTGCTCTACGGCGTGGTGCTCTGCAACGCGCGGGCGATGGGCGAGTTCGGCGCGGTGTCGGTCGTCTCGGGGCATATCCGGGGGCAGACCAACACCATGCCGCTGCACGTCGAGGTGCTCTACAACGAGTTCCACTTCTCGGCGGCGTTCGCGGTCGCCTCGTTGCTCGTCCTGCTCGCGCTCCTGACGCTCGTGGCGAAGCGCCTTATCGAGCACCGGGCGCAGCGAGACGCCGCTCCGGAGATCGACCCGGCGGCGAAGGCCGGCGCGGGGTGACGCGCGTGCTCCATCGCGCGCGGGACGGAGCGCGCGACGGAGCGAGGGCCGCTGGAGGACTCGGCACGAGCGGCACGAGAGGGAGCGCCGGGGACACGGCGCTTCCCTGGAATCGCCGTTGTCCAGGAGAACGGATGGCGCGCGGAGAACAGCAGATCTCGACGCTTCGACGCGGGTGAGCGCCGCGGGAGGTGCGCTGTCGGGGCGCGCCCAACTTGCGATTGGCCCCCGGCGCTCCAGGTTCGAGGGAGGGGTCACCATGCGGTTCTTCGAAGCGGTTGGGCGTGTGATCGGGGGAGCGCTGTCTCCTATCGCCGTGGGGGGCAGCTTCATCCGGAGAGCGAGGCTGTTCCATCCCGACGGCGTGGTCTACTGCGCGGGGGTGAAGGCGCTCGCGGTGGAGGGCGATGTCGGCGCACTGGCGCAGCGGCTGGCGGGGCCGGCGCTCGTGCGGCTCTCGGGCGCGATGTGGCGGTGGCGGGGCGGCAAGGGCGAGCGCCGCCCGGACGTGCTGGGGGTCGCGGTGCGCTTCCGGACCAGCGAAGAGGTGACGCCGGCCGCGAGCGCCGGCGATCAGGACCTCATCTTCGTGAGCGCGCGCCGACTTTTGCTGCTCCCGTTCGCCCTCTTCACGACGAAGAGGCACGACTTCCTGGACAACGACTACTACGCGCTGGCGCGGTTCGACGTGGCCGGCTTCGGTCGCGCGGAGTTCCGCCTGGTGCCGCTGCGCGCGGCGGTGGTGAAAGGCAACCGCCTGGAGAAGCTGGAGCGCGCCGCTGCGGCGGGGCTCGCGCTGCTGCGCCTCGAGGTGAGGCGAGGGGGCTCGCGCGCGCGGTGGATGGCAGTGGCCGATATGGAGCTGTACGAGCCGGTGGACATCGACCAGCGCGCCCTCCGCTTCAACCCGTTCCAGACGGGGAAGGGGATCGTGCCGCGCGGGCTGCTCCAGGCGACGCGGCGGGCGGTCTACACGGCCAGCTACATCGGGCGAGCCCTGGGGGCGCGGGAGAGGGTGCCGCGCGCGGGAAGGGCACGGCGCGGCGGGCGCGAACAGTAAGCCACGCGGGTGTTCTGGAGGGCTGCGGCGCGAACGCGCCGCAGCCCCCCTCCGCCGGCTCCAGGATCGGAACGGGAGGGAACTGGAAGCCGGAACGACGACGGAACGACGACAGAATGACGCCAGAACGAGCGTGGTGGAGCGCCGGCTGAAGGGACGGCTCGGCCGCGTGAATGTAGACGGCGGTATCAAAGGCGTTGACAGCCGCGCAGAGATGAGGCATGACCTCCCGCCGCTTCGAACAGTCGGTGAGGTAGCCAAGTGGTTAGGCAACGGTTTGCAAAACCGTTATACGCGGGTTCGAATCCCGTCCTCACCTCCGCAACGACGACAGTCCGGCCCGAGCGTTGACCGAGATGCCGCGGCCTCATGAGGCGAGCGCGGTGCGCCGGCGAAGCTGACGGGCGCTCGCCAGCGCGCCGGTATCGTCGACGTGAGCCGGAGCGGTACGGTCGCCACCACGGCGCTCGCGTCCTCGCCTCAGCGAGGATCGAACCAGGTGTAGCCGTAGTCGAAGCAGAGCTCCTCGCCCGCGTGGATGTCGCGGAGCGCGATGGCAGCCATCGAGTCCGGCACCGGACCGTCATTCATCTCGACGTTGGGTGTCGCCGAGTGGTTGTAGAGCGCGAGCAGCCCCCACGCATACGCCTTCTCCCGCCCCGGCTCCTCCCCCCACGTGAACACGTGATGGAGCGCCTGGCAGTCGCGGTGGTCCTCGCTCTTCAGATCCGACGCCTGGAAGCAGCTGACAGCGGCCCACTCGACGACGGCGCCCTTCGGCAGGAACCGGCGAGCGAAGACGCCCCGGCCCTTCCCGGGGATGCGGCGCCACACGACGTTCGGGTGGAACTGGTTCTCGGCGATGAGGGCGTCGATTTCCTGGTCGGTCATGGCAGGCGCCACCGACGCTATCACGCCCCGCCATCTCGGGTCACCGCCACGCCCCAGCAGGATACGCGGTGCCACCTGCGGTCCGGACCTCGCGCTCGAGTACAGCGGCGAGAGAGGGGCGTCCAGCGAGCGCGGCGGTGCTCGATCGCCTATCGGCAGCGCGGCCTATCAGCACGATCACCCAGCAGGTCGTGAAGAACGTGCTGCTCACGCACAGCGCACGCTGGACCGGAAGATGCGCGAGCTCCTCCTCGCCCGCCCCATCGAGCAGGAGCTCACGAAGGACCAGATCCTCGAGCTCTACCTGAACCACATCTATTTCGGGCACGGCAAGACGCAGTGATCGTCGCGAGGCGACCCGGCTCCTTCGGCGCCCCGCGCCGCGGCCTCCTGCTCGGGCTGGCCGGGCGCGCGGCGCCCTGGTGATCCTCGCGGCCGCGACACCGGCCCCACGCGGCGCCGCCGCGCGCTATGTTCGGCCCGCCCGCATGAAGTGGTCGCCGATCCTCGCCGCCCTGCTCCTGCTCGCGGCCGCGTGCAAGAGGCCCGACCCCGCCGAGGAGGCGGTCGCGCTCTCGCCGCAGGCCGCGAAGGGCAAGGCCATGTTCTCCACCCTCTGCGCGGCGTGCCACGCCCCCAGCGCCAAGCTGGTCGGCCCTCCGCTCAGCGAGATCGCAGCGCTCTACAGGACCGATCCCGCGGGCATCGTCCGCTGGGCCGTGACCCCGGGGCGAAAGCGCACCGACGTCCCCCCGATGCCCAGCTTCCGCGGCGTCCGGGAGTCGGATCTCGCCGACATCGCGCAGTACATCATCGAGGCCGGCACCGCGGCCGGAAAGCAAGGTCCATGATCTATTCGTTCGTCCTCGTCGCGCACTCGTGGCTGCGCTGGGTCGTCCTGCTGCTCGGGCTCCTGGCGCTCGCGCGGTCGGTCCGCGGCTGGGCCCAGCGGGGGCCGTGGACGGCGGCGGATCGCAAGGTGGGCGCGGCGTTCATCGGTTCGCTCGACGCCCAGCTCCTCCTCGGCGTCTTGCTCTACACCGCGCTCAGCCCGCTCAGGCCCACGTCGCTGGCCGCGCTGAAGGCCGCCATGCCCATCGCGGCGCTGCGCTTCTTCGCCGTCGAGCACATCTTCGCCATGATCGTGGCGGTGGCGGTCGCCCACGTCGCCTGGGCCCGGGCGAAGCGAGCCCCGGACCCCACCGCGCAGCACCGGCGCCTGGCGCTCGGCGTCGTCTTCACGCTGCTCATCATCCTCGCCGCCATCCCGTGGCCCTTCATGGCGTACGGTCGCCCGCTCTTCCGGCTGCCCTGAGAGGCCGTCCGCCGTCGCCTGCGCATCCCCGGAGCAGCAGCCCGGGGCGCCGGCTCACGCCACGTCCTCCCGGCTCATCCGGAGCAGCCACAGCGGGGCCAGCGCCTGCGACAGGCTCCGCACCAGCGACGACTCGGCATACCCCATCACGTAGTCCTCGATCTCGATCGGCGCAGTCGCGCCCGGGCGGCGCGGCGGGTCGAACCGGACCCGCCGCACCACCGGGAGGAGCTCGGCCGGGTTCGGCGGGAGCGCGCGCCCGCGCCGCGCCGCCTCGTCGAACGCCGCCTGCAGGTCGAGGTGCTCCCGGACCGCGCGCGCCGGCGAGAGGCCCGGCCGGGCCGGCAGGACGCGCACCCGCACCACCTCGGGGCCGCGCGAGAGCGACGTCCAGACGTGCGCGCCCGTCTCGAGCTCGAAGAAGTCCATCACGCACAGGCCCACGACGCTCAGGACGAGGAGCTCCGCCCCGCGCCCGGGGGCGGCGAGCATCGCCTCGATCCCCGCCGCCCCGCGGCCCTGCTCGACCACGCGCGCGCGCCCGTCGCCGTCGGACGCGCTGCCGAGCGGCGCGCACGCCCACCCCTCCACCTCCCCCCCTGCCTCGCCGTAGGCGCGCGCGAGCGCCTCGAAGAGCCCCTCCTCGGGCTCGTCGCGCGCGCCGGCCGGCCCCTCGTCGAAGCGCGCCGCGCGGAGCAGCTCGATCAGGACCGCGTGCTGGCCCGGCTCGTCCACCTTGCGGAGCGCGCGCCGGAGCGCGTGGCCCTCCGCGATGCACTCCAGGACCTCCTGCTTCGCCGGCCGGCGCAGCGGGCCCGGCAGCTGGCGCCGGTGGAACAGGCGCACCCGGGAGCGGCTCCACTCGTCCTCGACCGTCACGTAGCCGAACCGCCGCACCTCCAGGTCGAGGTGTTGTTGCTCGTCGTCGTCGCCGCTCCGCCGCCGGACGAGGTCGATCCGCTCGCGGAACGCCCGGATCGCGCCGCGCATGGCGTCGAGGTTGTAGACCGCCTCCGCGTGCTCGTGCGCCTCGGGCCCCTCGGCGGCGGTCCGGCCGTGCTCCGCGAGGTGGTAGCGGATCCGCTCGGAGAGGCGCGCGAGGCCGTCGCTCCGATCGAGCGCGTCGACGAACTCGAGCAGCGGTGAGAGCTCCGCCGTGAGCGCGCCGAGCGGCCTCGCCATGAGCGGCGCGAGGGCCCACGCCGCGGCCGCGGGCTCGGCCTCCGCGAGCGCCTCGCGGTGCAGCGCAAACGTGGGTGACGCGGGTGACCCGCGGGACGCGGCGCCGTCGCCCGCCGCGGCGGCGCCGTCGCCGCGCGCGGTCGTGAAGATGCGGATCACCTGCATCGCGGCGGGCGCGCCGCGGGTGAGCGCGTCGCTCAGCAGCGATCCGATCTCGTCCTCGATGAACCGCTTCACCGAGCGGGCGCCGTCCTCGGCCACGAACGCCTCGCGCGCGATCCGCTCGGCCACGCCGGCGCCCCGGCGCACGAAGACGCTCCGCTCGGCGAGCCCGCGCCGGCCGAGCAGCCGGTCGAGCTCCTTCTCGGCCACCCGCACCGCCACCTCGGGCGTCAGCGGGCGGAACGGCACGACGCGATCGATCCGGTTGAACAGCTCCGGCGGGAAGAAGTCGCGCACCGCCCGCGCGACCTCCTGGGCCGACTCCTCCGCGATCGCGAGCGCCCGCGCCTCCGAGAGCCCCGCGCCGCCGAAGCCGACCAGCGCCCGCGACCGCGCGCCCAGGTTGGACGTCATCACCACCACCGCGTGGTGGAAGTGCGCGGGCCTCGCCGCCGCGTCCGTGAGCCGCCCGTCCTCGAAGAGCTGGAGCAAGAGGCCGTGCACCGACGGGTGCGCCTTCTCGATCTCGTCGAGCAGCACCAGCGAGAACGGCTGCTCCCGCACCCGCTGCGTCAGGAGCCCGTCGGGCGCGTAGCGATCGCCGACGAGCCGCGCCGGCGCGTCCGGGCCGCTCTGCTCGCTCATGTCGAAGCGGAGCAGGCGCGACGCGCTGCCGTAGATGAGCTCCGCCATGCACCTGGCGAGCTCGGTCTTGCCGGTCCCCGTCGGCCCGGTGAAGAGGTACACGCCGTACGGGCGCCGCGGATCCACGAGGCCCGCCTTGATGCGCGCCACGAGGTCCGCCGCCGCGCGCACGGCCTCCGGCTGGCCGATCACCCGCCGGCCGAGCTCCTCCTCCAGCGCGCCGGCGTCGAGCGGCTCGTCGCCGCCCAGGAGGAGCCGCGGTACGCCGGTCTTCTGCGACAGGAGCCGCAGCACGTCCTGTGAGCCGATCGGCCGCGGCGCGTGGCCGCGCGCCGGCCCCGGATCCCCGGAGGGGGAGGGCGTCACGCCCGCGCGGACGACCTCGCGCAAGAGGTCGATGGCCTTGCCCGGCAGCGCCTGCGCCGAGAGGAGCGATCCGCCGAGGTCGAGGATCGTCCGCAGCACGTACGGGCTCACGCGGGCGGCGTGGCGCTGCTCGAGCGCGCGGACCTCCCGCACCATGAGGCGGAACGTCTCGGAGGGCGTCGCCTCGGGGAGGAAGAGCGGCGTGAACAGGGCCGCGAACGACGGGGACTCCTGCTCGAGGAGGCGGAACGCCTCGGGGGAGCACTCGCCGACCATCACGATCTCGCGGCGGGAGAGCGGGCCGCGGAAGAAGTCGGCGAGCGAGCGCTCGCTCTCGCGCGACCTGCCGATCCGGCCGAAGTGGTGGAGGTCGTCGATCACGAGGATCGCGCCGCGGCTGCGCGCGTCCTCGACGAGCTCGACGCACCGCTTCTCCCAGTCGCCGAGGTGGCTCATCCCGGCGATGAGCCTGCGGCCGCTCACGGCGACGACGTCGCGGACGCGGTCGAGGTTCTTGTGCGCGCCGTAGCCGTCGGCCGCGAGGAGATCGAGCACCGCCCGGTGGATCAAGGTCGTCTTGCCGCACCCCGGCGGGCCGACGACGACGACGGGCTGCGCCCTGCCCGCGCCGAGCAGCAAGGCGAGCTGCTCGCGCTGCGGCGATCGCGGCACGCCCGCGTCGAGATTGCCCTGGGCCGCGCGCTGCGTGAGGCTCACGCCGAGGTTCGGCAGGACCTTGAGGCCCCGGCGCTTCTTCCAGCGGAACGCCGGATCGGCGCCGGTGTCGTCGTCGCCTGGTCGCTCCGGCAGGTCCGCGAGCGCCGAGCGCGGGGCGCACGAGAACGACAGCGCCGCGATGCGCTCCTTGCCCCGGCTCCAGAGCCGCGCGATCTCGTCGTCGTCGAGCGCGGCCCACGCGATCTGGAACAGCGCGCGGAGCTGCTCGTCCAGCGGGAGATCCTCGCGGATCGGCGCGGCCTCGCCCTGGCGGGCGGGGTGGTAGGCGAAGACGACGCGCTCGTGCTCCGAGGCCCAGCGCGGCTCGAGCACGACGGGGCAGAGCCCGCTCACCTTGCGCCGCTCGGAGGCGCCGGAGAGCGTGAGCTCGAGGCGCACCTTCTCGATCCGGATGCCGCGGGGGAACTCGAAGCGCGCGAGCTCGGCCGCGCGCGCCTTCTCGAAGACGGCCCTGAGCTCCTCGGTGAGCAGGCGCCGGACGCGCTCCGCGTGCCGCCCCTCCCGCGAGCGCGTGCCCGGGCCGAGGCCGAGCGTCACGCACTCGACGTTCGTGGTCCGCCGTTCGAAGAGCGGGATCGTGAAGTGCACGGCCTCAGGGTAGTGGCTCTGCCAGGTCAGGCGTCGGGCAAATCATCCAGCGCCGGGCCGTCCCCGCCTGCGCTGAAGTACTCGCTCCGATCCAGCCCGCTCCCCTCGTCCTCGAACAGGAGCAGGTGCGTCAGCGCGACCTCGTCGAGCCGCTCAAAGTACCAGGCCGGATCCATCGCGATCCGCGCCCTGCGCCCCGCGATCAGCGCCGCGCCCTCGACCTCGTCGAGCTCGCGCGCGGCCGCCCCGCGCCGCCGCGCCGCGGCCGAGCCGGCGGGCGGCGGCGCGAGCGACCTGTGCTCCCACTGGTCCTCGGCGATGTCGGCCGCGTGCGCGACGAAGTGCACGAACACGTGCAGCCGGCCGTCGTCCGGCGCCTCGCCCGCGTCCCGCTTGCGCGCGACCACCCGGTGGAGCCCCCGCTCCAGCGAGAGGAACGCCCCGGCGTACGCGCCGGTGCAGCGGAGGAGCACGCTCCGGAACCCGCGCTTCGGCTTGTCGAGCGCGTCCAGCACGTCGCCGGGAGCGCGCGGCGGGCCCCACCGCCGGCTCGTGGGCCACGCGCCGTCGCCGGGCCCGGCCCGGTCGCCGTCGATGTGCAGCGTCGCGCCCCACCCGCGCCGCGGGAGCTCCTTGAGGAGCGGCGCGAGCCACCGCTCGAACGCCCCCGCGTCGAGCTCCTCCAGGATCAGCGTGATCGCGTCGCGCCGCGACTCGGTCGCGACGAGCGCGCGGGGCAGCACCTTGCGCACGCCCTCCCACGCCGCGCGCGCCTCGCCCGCGAGCCCGCGCACCTCCTCGCCCTCGAGCAGCGCCATCAGGGCGAGCTCCTCGACGCCGTGCATCTCCTCCTGCGCGCGCTCGAGCTGCCCCCACAGCTCGCTCAGCCGGTGGTGCTCGGCCTGCAGCGCCGCGGCGTCGATCTCCTTTCGCCGATCGCGCGACGGCCCGCTCGCGAGGCTCAGCTGCGTCAGCAGGAAGTCGATCTGCTCCTTGAGCTGCTCGAGCGGCCCGAGGCCCATCCACCGGTCCACCTCGCGCCGGAGCTCGCCGACCTGCTCGACGCCGAACGCCTGCTGCGCGGCCTTCGCCGCGCGCCGCCGCCGCGCCGCGAGGCGGAGCGCGGGCGTCTCGGCGCGGGCGACCACGGCGCCGTCGGCGGGCGCCGCCGCTTCAGGCTCGCCCGCCTCGGTCACCCACACCGTGAGATCCCGCGCGTCGCCCCCGAGCCTCGCGAGCAGCCGCGCGAGCGGCGCCGCGAGGTGCTCCTCGACGTGGCGCCGCAGCGCCCGCGCCCCGTACGCCGGCGCGTGGCCGTCCTCGGCGAGCCGCGCGAGCGCCCGCTCCGACACCTCGAGCGCGACGCCCGCCTCGGACAGCCCGCGGCGCTGGGCGAGGCGCTGCGCCGTGAGGCGCGCGACCTCGGCGAGCTCCGCCCGGGTCAGCGCCCGGAAGGGCACCACGCGATCGATGCGGTTCACGAACTCCTGCCGGAACGCGCCCGCGACGACGCGCTGGTAGTGCGCCTCGTCGAGCGCGGCCTGCTCCTCCGGGGCCTCGGCGCCTCGCTCGCCGGCGAACCCCGCCCGCGCGCGCCGCTCCGCCGCGCCGAGGTTCGACGTCATGATCACGATCGCGTTGTGGAAGTACGCCGTCCTGCCGCGCGCGTCGGACAGGCGCCCCTCGCCGAGCACCTGCAGCAGGAGATCGAACACGGCCCGGTGGGCCTTCTCGATCTCGTCGAGCAGGAGCACGCAGAACGGCTGCTCGCGCACGCGCTGCGTGAGCAGCCCGCCCGCGCCGTCGGTCCCGCGGATCAGGCGATCGGCCGCGCCCTCGCTCGAGAACTCGCTCATGTCGAACCGCGAGAGCCGATCGGGCGAGCCGAAGAGCAGCCCGGCGAGCGCGCGGGCGAGCTCCGTCTTGCCGATGCCCGTCGGCCCCACGAAGAGGAACGCCGCGAGCGGCTTGTCCGGCGGCGAGAGCCCCGCCTTCACCACGGCGATCGTCTCGGCGAGCGCGCGCACCGCGCGCTCCTGCCCGACCACGCTCGCGCCGAGGTCGCGCGCCACGCGGTCGACGCGGAGCGGGAGATCGTCGCGCAGCAGGAACGCCGGCATCCCGGTGCGCATCGAGAACAGCTCGTGGAGATCGCTCCGCCCGAGCGTGACCGGCTCCCCCTGCGCGGTCCGCTCCCGCTCGTGCACGGCGCGCAGGTCCTCGTAGAGGCGGACCGCCTTGCCCGGGAAGGCGCTGTAGGGCAGGTAGCGCTCCGCGAGATCGACGAGCGCCGTCAGCGCGTCGCCCGCGACCACGGGGCGGTGCGGCTCGACGCGGCCGTCGCGCTCGGCGCGCGCGGCGAGCGCCTTTCGGGTGCTCTCGGCCGAGAGCGGATCGACCCGGATGCGGCTCAGGCCCGCGAAGAACGCCCAGTGCCGCCCCTCGAGCGCGTCGAGCCGGTCGTCCCGGAGCTCGCACAGGACGCGCACCCGCCCCTCGTCGAGGTAGGGCCGCATCGCGCCGGCCAGGTCCACGTGCCCCCCGTCGACGCGCTCGGCCAGGAGGTCGTCGAGGTTCTCGAAGTAGAGCACCGCGTCGAGCGCGGCGGCGGCCTCCATCACGCCGTGGATGCGCTCCTGCCACTGCCCGAGGCCGCTCATGCCCGCGATGAGCTGCGCGCCCGACGTCGCGTAGACGAGCCGCGTCTGGCGGGCGACGTACGCCAGCGCGAGCGCGGTCTTCCCGGCGTGCTCCGGGCCCACGAGCAGCACGCCGAGGCGCTCCTCGCCGTCGAGCAGCGCCGCGAGGCGCGCGAGCTCCGCGTCGCGGCAGGTGAGCGGCGGCGTCGCGAGCGGGCTCCGCTGCGCCGCCACGTGGAGCGGCGTCGCCACCGCGACGAGCGTCTCGACGGCCTTCTTCCGCCGCGCGCGCTCCACGATCGAGGCGCCGCGCGGCCCGTGCCCGCCCGCGCGCTCGGGCTCGGGCAGCGGCGCGTGGAGCACCTCCAGGCGGTGCGCGCTCCCGGGCAGGAGCCCCAGGTGCTCCCACGTCGACAGGACCTGCGACGCGAGCAGCCGGCGCACCTCGTGCCGGATCGCCGCCTCGATCGGCTCGCCCGCCTCCACGTAGAACGCGTGCCCGAGGCTCGGCACGAGCACCCACGCGTCGCTGTCGCCGCGCTCCGCCGCCGGCGTCTCCGTCTGCCCGCGCGCGTCCAGCTCGCCGGCCGGCACGACGACGCAGGGGAAGCTCACCGGCACCTCGTTCCGCAGCTTGCGCGGCAAGTCGTCGCGCGGGACGGGGACGCTCACGGAGAGGAGCCCTGTCCCTTGCGGGAACGAGAGCCGGGAGACCGCCTCGGGCCGGGCGCGCGCGGCGTGCTCGCGCAGGAAGAGCTGCTGCTCGACGAGGACGTCCTCGTCGCGGCCGAAGCTCGCGACGTCCGGCGCCGCGACGGGGAAGGCGAGGCACGCGCCGTCGAAGCGCTCGCGCACGAAGACGAGCGCCCTGGCGGTGCGCCCCTCGCTCGCGTCGCGAGCCCCTTCCGCGGACGCGCCCGCTCCGTCCTCTGGAGCGGGCGCGGATCGCCCGTCGTCGCTGGAGCTCGTGCTCATCCGAGAGGGCGGAGCAGAGCCGATCCGCCCTCCCGGCGCAACCGGGCGAGCAGCATGATCCGCGTGGTCCGCGTGATCAGCTCACGTCGGGTCGGCCTTGGGCGTGGTCGGCCCGCTCGGGGGCAGCTCGGGCTGCTTGATGTAGTCGGTCGGGAGATCGCCGGTGAGCGACTTGAGGAACGCGACGATCGCCTTCACCTCTTCGGGCTTGGCCTCCACGCCGAGCTGGTGCCACGCCATCTTGGTCACCGTCTCGTCGAGCGTCGCGATGGAGCCGTCGTGGAAGTACGGGAAGGTCTTCTCGACGTTCCTGAGGCTCGGGACGCGGAAGAAGAACTTGTCCTTCTCGTCCTTCGTGTGGTCGAAGCGCCCGTTGTCCTTGAGGCCGGGGAACTCCTTTACGAGGCCGAGCTTCTGGAACGTCGAGCCGCCGACGGCGACGCCCGTGTGACAGGTCGGGCACCCGAGCGAGATGAACTTGTGGAACCCGGCCTTCTCCTCGGCGGTAAGGGCCTTGTCGTCGCCGCCCAGGAACTTGTCGAAGCGCGACGGCGTGACCAGGCCGCGCTCGAACGCGCCGATCGCCTTGGCCATGTTGTCGTAGGTGATCGGCTCCTTGTCGTCGGGGAAGGCCGTCTTGAAGAGCTTCACGTACTCGGGGATCGACTTCAGCGTCGTGATGACCCGCTTCTCGTCCGGCATGGCCATCTCGACGGGGTTCAGGATAGGCCCTTTGGCCTGGTCCTCGAGCGTGGCCGCCCGGCCGTCCCAGAACTGGGCGACGTGGGGGCCCGCGTTGTACGCAGAGGGCGAGTTGCGGCCGCCGAGCTGGCCCTTGTGCCCGGAGGAGAACTGCTTGTTGTCGACGCCGTAGGTCGAGAGGCCATGACACGAGTTGCAGGAGATATCGTGGTTCTTCGAGAGGCGCGTCTCGTACCACAGCATCCTTCCCAGGGTCACCTTGTCATCGGTGATCGTGTTCTTGTCAGTCTCGAATTTTGCGGGCAGGACCTTGAAGGACTTGACGTCCTTCGGATCGAAGACGAGCGGCTTCACGTCGCTTGTCGCCGCGGCGGTCGCGGCGGGCTTCGCCGTGTTCGAGGCCGGGGCGGCCTTGTGCTCGTACTCCGCGGATCGTTCGCAGGCGCCCAGCCCGGCGGCGATGAAGAGCACACTGATGAGAGATGAGGGCCAACGCATGAGGTCTCCTGGCTCGTGAGGACGCCGTCCACGGTATGAGAGAGCCGCCGTGGACGTCAACGCGCGCCGCGGCCGCCCCGTCGCCGCGCTCGCCGGCCAAGGCGCGGTGCTGGCGGCGGTCGCGGGGGACGCCCCCGGGGTGATGCGTGTTACCGGCCGGTTGCGACTCGTGGTCTCGAAGGTAGCGCAATGAATGTCGAGGTGCCTCCTGCGCGCCTATCTCCTCCGAGGTGCGCTTCTCCGTTTCGCCCGATTTCTCGAGGTGGTGCGCCGCGCGCTCGCGCGGCCTGCGGGGTGTAGCGGGCGAGCTGCGGTAGGGCGGAAGCGCGGAAACGCCGGAGGGCGGAAGCGTGGCGGCGCGGAAACGCCGGAGGGCGGAAGCGTGGAAGCGCGGAAACGCCGGAGGGCGGAAGCGTGGAAGCGCGGAAACGCCGGAGGGCGGAAGCGCGG
Organism: Sorangium sp. So ce128; assembly: GCF_051525245.1. Classification (NCBI taxonomy): domain Bacteria; kingdom Pseudomonadati; phylum Myxococcota; order Polyangiales; family Polyangiaceae; genus Sorangium; species Sorangium sp. So ce128. Next base: position 439,365 of record NZ_CP150313.1, read on the forward strand.
GAGCGTGGACGATGCGAGGCCGGTCGGCGAGGGGGCCCTTGCGCGGCCGGGGGGCGCCGGGCAACCCTGTCGGCCGTGCAATCGCCGATCGACAGCGGGGTCGTGCTCATCACCGGCGCGTCGTCGGGCATCGGCCGCGCGCTGGCGCACGAGATCGCCCAGCGCGCCCGGGCGCTCGTGCTGGTCGCGCGCCGCAAGGAGCGCCTGGAGGCGCTGCGGGCCGATCTCGCCGCGGCGCGGCCGGCGCTCGCCGTGCTCGCCTTCGGCTGCGATGTCACCGATCGGGCGGCGGTCGACGCGATGCTGCTCGCCGTCGAGGCCGAGGTCGGGGGGGTCGACGTCCTCGTCAACAACGCCGGCTTCGGTGACATCGGCGTGTTCGATCTCTCCGCGTGGTCGCGCACCGAGCAGATGATCGCGCTGAACGTGACGAGCCTCGCGTACCTCACGCACCGGCTCGTCGGCCCGATGGTGTCGCGCGGGCGCGGCGCGATCGCGAACGTGAGCTCCGGCTTCGGGCTGACGTTCGGGCCCGGGATGGCCTCGTACGTCGGCACGAAGCACTTCGTCACGAGCTTTACCGAAGCGCTCCGCCTCGATCTCGCCGGCACCGGCGTGCGGGTGACGCAGGTCTGTCCGGGGCCCGTGCGGACCGAGTTCAACGAGGTGGCCGGCAACTTCACGGGCCTCGAGCCTCCCGCGCTCCTGTCGATCTCCCCGGAGCGCTGCGCGCGCGCGCTGGTCCGCGCGGTGGACCGCGGCCTCGCGCTCGTGGTGCCCGGGGTGGTGGCGTGGCTCGTCATCCATCTCGGCGTCATCTGCCCGCGGTGGCTGCTCCGGCTCGCCTACTGGCCGATCGCGCGCGTGCTGCGGAAGAAGCAGCTCGCGGTGCGCGACGCTCCGGCGCCGCCCTGAGCCCGCGTCTCGGCGGCCACGGTCGCCGAGGCGGCGCGCGCGCGCTCGTGGCGCAGGACCTGGGCGCCGTGGCGAGAGCTGCGGACCAGAAGGTTCATCTGCGGCCGTGTCCGCCCTCGTGGTAGCGTCAGGCTCCTCTCGTCGAGCTCTTGAGGAGAACCACGGATGAAGAAATATCGGTGTCTGGTCTGCGGATTCGTCTATGACCCGGCGGTCGGTGACCCCGACACAGGCGTTGCGCCGGGGACCTCGTTCGAGGACCTGCCTGACTCCTGGATGTGCCCGGAGTGCGGCGCGACCAAGGCCGATTTCGAGCCGATCGACGAGTGAGCGGGCCGCTCCTCCGCGCCGTCTCGGCGAGCCTCGCGCCGCGGACAGCGCGGAGGCGCCGGCGGGGTGAGCACATCGGCCGCGCGGTCTCCGCGCACCGATGTGCTCCTCGGATCGCGCCGCGCGCCGTCCCGGTGGACGCTCCACCTCATCCACCGTCGATGGGCCTGACGCACGCGGCCGGGTGAGCGCCAGCCGCGGCCGCGCGGGCGCTCAGCGCAGCGAGGCACAGGGCGACGTCGGGCAACGCCGCGCAACGCCGCGGCGGGCGCTCAGCGCAGCGCGCCGCGACCTGCCCCCCGTGCTGATGGGACCTCCCCTGCGGACGCCCGAGCGGTGTGCGTCACTGCATAACCGCATGAGCTCGCACGCTCACCATGGCCCGCGTCTCGCGAGGCCGTACGCTCGCGAAGGAGCAGCGATGGCGTGGAAGACGAAGAAGAACGGCTAAGAAAGAGAATGAAACTGCTTCGAGGGTGGACCTGACAGGGATCGAACCTGCGACCTCTAGAGTGCGATTATACTGGCCACCTGGACACGGCCAGATTTCGCGGACATTCTCGGCCACGGGAGCCCCTTGGAGCCAAATCGGGCTTTCGGAGCCTGGCCGAATCCTGGCCAGGCCGGGTCGCGCTTCGACCCCTCTCGGGACGAGCCGGCGGTCTCGGTTTGTCGCGCGCTCGGCCCGGGTGGCGCGCCGCGTCGGCGTTGCCGAGCTCGGGCTGCTAGCCTGCGCACATGGCTCCACCCGTCCCCGGCTCCGTTCCCGACCTGCTCGGCCGCTTGGTGCCGCCGAGCGCGCTCGCGGCCGCTCGCTCTGCCGGCCTCGACCTCGCCGACCCGGTGGTCGCGGAGGCCTTCGCGGAAGGCGTCTTGTTCGCCGGCGAGCTGCTGGCGGAGGATGACGCACGCGGCGTCGAGACCGCCGCGTGAGCCACTACCCCCAGAGCTCGGCGAGGTCGAGCTCGACGGCCTCGAACGGCTCAATGCGCAGGCGCGCCGCTTCCCGGTGCGTCCCAACCAGAGCCCAGGCACCGCTCGGGAGCAGCGAGTACGCCTCGAGCGTCCGCTGGCGAGGGTCGACGAGCCACGCGTGCCGCACGCCTTCGCGCGCGTAGACGGGCATCTTCAGCTCGCGCTTCAGCTCCTCGGTCGACTCGGTCAAGACGTCGCAGACCCAGTCCGGCGCCAGCTCGACGTAGGCCGTCTCGGGGAGCTTGGGCATGCGCTCGAGGCGCCAGCCGGCGAGGTCCGGCACGAGCACGTCCGAGTCGCCCGGCGAGCCTGGGTCGGGAAAGTGCATCTCGACCCCGTCCAGGATCCACCAGCCGCCTGGGACGTTGTCGCCGTGCCAGAATGGGTCCAGCAGGCCACCCATGGCCGATCTCGCAAGAGCGTGCCGCGGCGCGCCGCGCGAGGTCACGTACATCGCGCCGCCGATGAGCTCCGCCAGCTTGTGCGGTGGCACCGCTTCGAGGTCGGCGTACGTCGCGCGGCGGCGCTTCTCAGCGGGCTGCCCCATGCCCTCAGCTCCTGCGGTCCTTCTCCGAGAGGCCGATGGCCTCGGCGACGCTCGTCGCGTGGATCGCGCGCCGGTGCCAGTGCTTGAGCTGGGCCAGATCGGTGCAACGCGACACCTCGACGCGCACCGACTCGGAGACGTCGAAACCGCGCGCCACGAGCACATCGAGCACGGCCTCGCGGGCCTCCGCCAGCCGCTCCTCGTGCAGGGCCTGCGCGATCGCCGGCGGCCGCTTCACCAGCAACGCCAGGGCGATGGTGTTGTCGGCGGCCGCAGCGTCAAGGAGCTCGGAGACGCGCAGCGGCCGCACGAGACACGGATCGCTGAGCACCGCGTCGTCGGGCAGAGGCGCCCAGCCGTCGGTCTCGCGCGACCATTCGAGGAGGCGCCGCTGCTTCACCAGCATGCAGAAGACCCGGCGCACCCCACGACGGATGAGCTCGCGGGCCTTGGTGGTGGGGACGCTGAGCGCCTGCTCGCTGGTTACCTCGAACGCGAGCTCCTCGAGGCGCCTCCCACCCGTCTCCGGGTCGGGCTCCTTGAAGTAGACGCTCACGTCGGGGGCGAAGTCCGACACCTCGCTCGTGCGCGTGAGCATCTCGACGGCCACCGCGTAGCCCCGGGCGGCGTGCGCGCCGATCACGCGGTCGATCAAGCTCTGGTGCTCGGCGTGGGGAGGGTCGGCCGGCGCGGCGAACACCTCGACGCCACCGAGGTACTCCAGGCGCGTCTCCGGCGGCGCCAGGCGGTCATCGACGCGGGGCTCGCGGTACGGCCCGCGTCCAGGGAAGGCGGCGCCCCCGCCGGCGGCGTGGGGAGGGCAGGCCAGGCTCATCGGCGGGCGGCGCGGGTCCATGAGGTCAAGCGTAGCCGATGGTCCAAATGGTACAAATGTACCAAATGGACCATTTGGTCCATCACGGCTGACCCGAGCCGCCCGGGTCGCTGCCGCGGTGCAGGTGCAGAAGCACAAGCTCGGCCCACCGGCGTCCCCTCGGTTCGCATCGGATCTGAAGAATCCGGAGAGCCAGCTCTCGCGCTCCTGGCCGTCGCGCCTCCCGCTGCGCAGAGCGCCACAGGCGCTTCCGTAAGGATCTGCTCATAACGCGCTCTCGTCGGCCTCGTCCACCGCGACCCCGTGTTCCCGCGCCCAGCCGAGGATCATGCGACGCATGGTCACGCCCTGCTGGGCGGCCGCGCGCCGGAAGGCCAGCCGGGTCTTCTCGGTGACCATGATCTTCAGCGGCACCTCCTCCCCGTCTCCGATGAACCGGCGCGCCTCCTCGGCGGCGGCCGTGCGGGCCTCGCTCGGGCGGACGGGCCGCACGCCTCTCGGGTCACCCATGGGCCAGCTCCTTGGGGGCCGCGAGCGCGCGCCACACCGCCAGGAGCTCGGCCGCGGCCGGGCCGCCCGGCGCGGTCGTGAGCACCGACTCGCCCGCGAGCGCGGCGTCGCTGAAGGCGACGCGCGCGCCGATGCTCGGCGCGAGCTCGCCGACCGACCGCAGCGCGTCGAGGGCGGCGCGCCCGCCGCGCGTGCGCTCGTTCACCGCGTTCATCACGAAGAGCCGCCGCGCCCGCGGGCGCTGCATCTCGTCGCGCACCAGGTCGGCGGAGTCGAGGAGCGCCAGCGTATCGGCCGCCGCCCACCAGTCGAAGGCCCCAGGGCGCAGAGGTACGAGCACGACGTCCGCGGCGAGCGCCGCGGAGCGCGTGACGTCGCCGAGCCGCGGCGGACCGTCCAGCACGGCGACGTCGTAGCCCGCCGTGAGCTCGCGAAACCGGGGCAGGTTGAGCGCCCGGTCCGCCTTCGCGCACGCCAGGCCGTCGAGCCTGCTCGACGCCTCACGGGTGGCGCTCCAGTCGAGCGCGGACCCCTGCGCGTCGAGGTCGAGCAGCAGCGTCCGGCGCCCCTCCAGGTGCGCCGCGGCCGCGAGGTTCACGGCGAGGGTCGTCTTGCCGACGCCCCCCTTCTGGTTGACCACCGCGAGCGTGAGCCGCGGCATCCTGGCCCCCTTCGGCACGTTGTCCATCAGCTCCACCTCCGCCGCGCCTCGGCCGCAGCAGCCCCCACGCTCGGCACGAGCGACACGGCGCCGCGCGCCCGCTCCAGGTGCTCCGGGAGCAGGTGCGCATAGAGCTTCGAGGTCCTCGTCTCGCTGTGCCCTAGCAGCTGGGACAGCAGGTACATGTCGGGCAGCGCCTTGAGGAAGTGCGCCGCGAACGTGTGCCGCGCCGTGTGAGGTCCTCCTCGCAGGCCCTTCGCTCCGCAGAGGCAGGCCCGCTGGTGGTCGGTCCAGACGGGGCACTCGCGGTCGTGTCCGGCAGCTTTCCTCGCGCGGTCGAACTGGAGCTTCGGCCAGCAGCGCCAGCGCTCGCCGGTGCTGCACGGGAAGACCCACCGCGACGAGCGCCGCTCTCGCCGCAGCCACGGCAGCAGCGCCTCTCCGATGGGCACCTCCCGCGGCTCGTTGTCCTTCGGCTGCCACTCCGCGTTCGGCCAGATCCGGATGTGGCCGCGCTCGACGTCGACCTGCTCCCACGTCAGGGCGAGGGCTTCCCCCTTCCGGCAGCCGGTGTTCACCAAGAAGACCACGACCGGCAGCAGCTCGGGCGACAGCTCCTCGAGGGCCTCGTAGAGCGCGCTGATCTGCCCCTCGGTCCAGTAGGTCACGCGCCCCCGGCCACGGACGGGCAGCGGCTGGATGTTGAACCGGGAGATCGGCACCGGGATCTCTCGCGCGTACGTGCAGACGGCCTGGAGCACGGCGAGCTCGTTGTTGATGGTGCGCGCCTGCTTGCCGTCCGCGAGCCGCCGCCGCTTGTACGCCTCGACGCTCTCGGTCGTCATCGCGGTGAGCCGCAGCTCGCCGAAGTGCTCGATGAGCGTCGCGAGCTGGTAGGCGCGCACCTTCCAGGTCGAGGGCCGGAGGTGCATCTCAGCGTGAGGGCGGTATCGGACCAAGCAGAAGTCGCAGAACTTTGGAGCGGCCCTGACCTCCGCGGGTTCGCCCGCCTCGATGGCGACGCGCTGCCTCGCCTCGAACGCCTCCGCCTCCGCCTTCGGCCCCTTGACGATCCACTCCCTCTGCCGTCCCCGAATCGAGATCACTACGCGCCACGTCCCGCGGCGCCCGGTCTTTGGATAGACGGGCATGTCCACCTCGCTGGCCGGAGAAGAGGGCCACGATACCCCACTCCGGGATCCTCCACCGCTGGCCGACCCGCGTCGCGCCCGGGATGGCCTCGCGCTCGCAGAGGCGACAAACCGTCTTCGCCGACACGCGCAGGATCGCAGCCGCCTCGGCGGGCGTCAGGATCCTCGGGGCCGCGGTCGGGGCGCTCACCGGACCTCCACCGAGAGCGCGAGCGTGAGCGCGAGCGCCAACAGCGCTTCGTCGTAGCCCCTCGCCCTCGTCCGCGCGCACGCCGCGGCGTCGGCGCAATGCTCCCCCGCGGTGGCCTCGCAGACGTCGCACGGCTCCGCGGGGGGATCGACGTCGTGGTAGTGCCGGCCCGCGTGCCCGGCGGGCATCTGGCACCGCAGCCCGCGAGGACCCAGGCTCGCGCAGGCCGTCACCGTGACGCCGCGGCTCATCGCGCGAAATCCGGCGCCGCGGGCGACGGCTCCCGCGCCGTCGGACCCACCAGCCACTGGACGAGCGCCGCGGCCCCCTGGAGCCCCTGCTCGAGCGCCATGTACGCCGCGTCTGGGAGCGGAACCTCGCCGGAGATGCCCACGATGTGCCGGCCGTTGAAGCGCCCGGTGTCGACCACCTCGCCGCGGCGCTCGATCTGCAGCCCACCGCCCGTCGTCAGCTCGGCCGAGTAGCCGACGCCGTCGACCTGCACGTAGACGCGCACGAGCGCCTGGTCCACGAGCACCTCGGTCACCATGACCAGCCCCCCCGGTTCGGGTTGCTGAGCGCCGGCACCGGACCCACGAGCCGCCACGGCTTGTCCGGGTCTCGCGTCACCGGCGTCGCGACGAACGCCGCCCCGTCGAACGCGGTCAAGAACTCCTTCTTGTCGGGGCCGTTGTAGATCAGCCGCCCCGACACGGGGAACTCCACCACGTACAGGTTGGTGCCGATCTCCTTGCACGCGACGCCGCGCGAACGCAGCGGCACCGGATCCTCGACGTAGTAGACCCCGTAGTGGCCAGAGGGCACCTCGCGAAAGGCCTCGCGGAGCCCGCGCCCCCACGGCACGAGCCTCACGACCAACCAGCCCACGAGCACGCACGCCAACACCCCAAGCACGGCTAGCTCGAACATATGGACCTCCGTTGTCGACCTCGCGCGCGGTAGGCCCTGCGCCAACCGCGCAACCGGAACACGCGCGCTTCCGCGCGGAGCTGCTCTGACGACCTCAGTCGCCGCCGCACGAGCCACCTTCGTAGGGGACGAGCACAGCGAGCGCAGCGACCAGCACCCCCGCCACAAGCCCCTCCTTTCGCGCCTACGAGGGCTTTTCGCGCCCCGACCCGCTCCCGCGTGGGAGCGGCATCGTGACGAGCTCCGCGCCGGTGCGAAGCGCGAGCAGCTGGATCGTCATGCCCAGCAGCCGGCATCGCGGAACGCCGCTCTGGAGAGCGATGTCGATCGCGACGCTCACCGTCGCGAGCGCCGCGGTCATGGCGGCGTCCTCGTCCCGCGCGATGCCCCTCGCGTTCAGGAAGCCCGTTACGGCGTCTGCCACGGCGCGCGCCAGCCCGTCGGGCCAGTCGGCGTCCGGCGGCTTCCCGACCGCGCTCCCACCCGTACCCCCCGCTCGATCCTCACCCTGCATGCTCGGTCTCCTCCCGCCGGCCTTGCCGGCGCTCCACGCGCTCCAGCCCTTCGCGCGCCTGCGCGAGCTCCGCTGGTGAGAGCTCGCCGTCCCACAGGGCGCAGGCGTCGCAGTCGAGGTACCGCAGCGCCCCGTCCGGCAGCTGCACCACGGCGATGCGGCGCGCGCCCCCCTCGCGCTCGACGTCCATCGGGAAGACCACGACCGGCGGGAGGATCATGGCGCCCCCGTCGAGGGCGCCGCCGCGCTGGCCCCTGAACCGCCGCAGTCTCGGCAGCGCCCCGCGACGCATCCGCAGATCGACTGGCCCGCGGCGGCGCCGACTACCTCGGCGTTGCCGGGAATGCGGCGGCCAGCGAAGATGATCGCATCCCAGCCGCACCGCAGGCACACCCCTGAGCCGCGGCATCCCTCGCACGCCGCCGGCGGCGGCGCCGCATCCCTCTCTGCGCGGAGGTCCGTCAGCCGCTGCTCCGACGCACGCAGCTCGGCTCCGACCCGCTCCAGCTCCTCGGAGAGGCGCTGGCGTTCCTCGGAGAGGCGCTGGCGTTCCTGCTCCTCGCGGTCGAGCCGCTGCCCCAGCGTCAGCGGCGGCGCGGCGCTGCCGCCGTCGGCAGCGGCTACGCGCCAGCCAACACCGTCGCAGACGGCGCAGTCGCCGCCGTTGCACGCGACGCAGAGCCCTCCACCCTGCCGGCGGCCGAGGCCGCTGCAGTTGCTGCAGAGGCCGGACCCCGCGCACGCGCTGCAGCGCTCTTCAGCAGCTGCCGGGTAGCTCGGAGGGGCCGGATCGGTGGGACGGTCGCCGGACGTCTCGGTCGGGTGGTCGTCGGAAGGAACTGCGTCCATCGAGACCAAGCGTACGGTTCTATTTTGTACGTGTCAACTTGTACGTACAAGTTGGGAGCTTGCTAGGTGATCTTCTTCTTGCGCACGTGCGTGCCTGTGCTCGATGCCGGTTGGGACTCGCCCAGCTGTCCGAGCAGCTCCCGTTGCACCTCGATGAGCTTCTCTCCGTAGGCGCGGGGCGGGAGCCCGATCGGCTGGTCTCGGGCCCACGCTCGGACGCGCGCGACTGCCTCCGGGGAGACGGCGTCGCCCATGTACGCAACCGCGATATCGAACGCACTCATCGTTGACTCGTGGGTAGAGCGGCCCTGCTTGATGAGCTCCACGGTCTCCTGCAAGTCGGCGTGTCCATCCAGGTAGGCGTTGATTTGGGCGAGCGTCACGCCGAACCCGTCAGCCAGGGCTTCGCGTATCGCCAGCGAGCTCCCCTTGTTGCTTCCCCTCTCCAGGCGAGGAAGTTCGGTGCGTCGGAGGCCTGCTCTCTCCGCCAGTTCCTCCTGCGTCAGCTGCATGGCCTTCCGGAGGGCCCTGAGTCGAACGGCGAGCGTCACGCCGCCGACGGTACCGGGACCTGACTGTAGCACAATTCCCGACCCTGCTCGTACAAGTTGACACGTTCAAACTTGTACCTTAGCGTCTTGCGGTGCCTGTTCATCGTCCTACCGATGGCGCTCGCGAACTCCGGGCGTACCTCACGCGCCAGGACCTCAGCGTCCCGAAGTTCTGCGAGCTGCACGACCTCGACCGGATCACCGTGCAGCGCGCGCTCAACGGTGAACGCCGACGGACCTCAGTCGATTTCGCGTGGGATATCGAGCAGGCCACCGGGGGCGAGGTGCCCTGGTACAAGTGGCGGAGCGTCACCGCTCGGGGACCGGGTAGCGGTCTCTCCCGGGCGACGAGGCGAGTCGTACCTGCCCCCCCGCGTCGAGCCGCTCGATGAGCCGCGCCAAGTCGTCGCGCCGAGCCGGCGCCGAGCCGGCCCAGCGGCCGCCCGTGCCCTGGAGACCGCAGACGCTGGCCGCTCTGCGAATCATGCGTCGGTGGCTCGCGAACCAGGCCAACGACCTGCGTACGGCCCTCGACGAGTTCCGCGAGCTCGAGGCGAGCGGGGCGCCGGGGGGCGCGCGCAACCGTGAGCTCCTCGAGGAGCTCTACGAGCACGTGCGCGCGCAGCAGGCGACGTTCGACGCGCTCATCGCGCCGCAGGCCGCCGAACCCAGCCCCGTAGAGGTCGGGGACGACGAAGGCTTCCTCGAGCAGATGACCCTCGATCGCGCCCTCAAGGTCATCTGGGACGTGAAGCGGCGAGCTTGCCGCGGCTTGTACCGCCGCGAGCTCGCCGCCGCTGGAGCGGAGGACTCACCCGGGGCCACCGCCGGCCAGCCCGCGCCGGCGACCCGCGGGCAGGAGGGGGAGAGCCGGCAGGCCTGTGAGCCGGCGGGTCCTGCGCGCGGGTCGCGCCGGGCCAAGGCCGCCGTTGCCGGCGAGCGCGGGCAGGCCCCGCGAGCTCGCAGGAGGGCTCGATGACGGGCAGCAAGCGGCGCTGGGGCCCGCAGGCGCTCGCCGTCTTGCGGGCGCTGCACAAGGATGCCGAGGCCAGCGCCGGTTTCTTCCATCGGCTGGTCTCGGAGGCGCAGGCACGCGAGAAAGCGGAGCCGAGCTCCGTCTGGTTGTCGGAGATCGAGATGCCGCGTCTTCAGAGCCTCGAGCGCGAGGCCAAGGCCACCGAGTTCGTGCTGCGCGATCTGCTCGGCTCTCAGGGCCCGTTGCCGAGCGGTGCGCAGCCGGGCCACGTCGTCGAGATCGTCGAGATCTGGACGCGCCTCGGAGAGGCGCGCAGCCGGTTCAACGACGTCGACCGCGGCAAGGAGCCGCGGCCGGTGTCCGAGCCCCAGGAGGAGAGCCGGCAGGCCTCTGAGCCGGCAGGCCCTGCGCGCGGGTCGCGCCGGGCCGAGGCCCTGTTGCCGAACGAAAGCGGGCCCGGAGGTGCGCTCACACCCGCCGAGCCCAACGCCACCCCTCGGAAGAAAGGCCGCGCCCATGACCCGTAGCATGACCCCCGCTGCAGGCGAACCCCTGCGGAGGTCCGATCGCATCATCTTCGAGGCGCCTGTCGATCGCCTCATCCCATCTCCCACGCAGCCCCGCACCCGGAATCGCGACGGCGCCGATCTGGTCGAGAGCGTCCGGGAGCACGGCGTCCTCGAGCCGCTCTGGATCCGGAGCTCGGTCGACGAGGGCAGGTACGAGATCATCTTCGGAGAGCGACGCTGGAGCGCCGCGAAGGTCGCCGAGCTCGCGACCGTGCCCGCCGAGCTGCGGGACGATCTGACCGCGGAAGAGGTCATCATCCTCCAGCAGATCGAGAACGGCCAGCGCGAGGACGTCTCGCCGCTGGACGAGGCGCGGTCGTACCAGCTGCTGCAGCAGCGGTTCGGGCGGGCGACCCACGAGGTCGCGAGGATGGTCAACAAGCCCGAGGCGCGCGTGCTGCGGCGGCTCAAGCTGCTGACCCTGCCCGAGGACGCGCAGCGCGCCCTCGAGGGCGGGGCGCTGCCCCTCCGGTCCGCGGAGACACTCGCGCGCATCCAGCACCCCGACGACCGAGCCGCCGCCGTCGCCCGCGTCCTGGCTCGCGAGGAGTTCAGCCCGCTCGAGGTGACGCGGATGGTCGAGCGCGAGTTCATGCTCCGGCTCGCCGCGGCGCAGTTCGATCCGGACGACGCGCGCCTGGTGCCCGAGGCGGGGCCCTGCTCGAGGTGCCCGAAGCGGAGCGGTGCCCAGATGCTGCTCTACGCCGAGGCGGGCGAGGAGGAAGACCGCTGCTCCGATCGGGGCTGCTTCGAGCAGAAGAAGCTGGCGCACTGGAAGCGCGTCGCCGCAACCGGCCTCGCCCGCGGGGTGAGGGTCGTGGAGGGCGAGGAGGCCTCGCGGCTGTTCCCAGCCGGGCACATGGCCGGGAAGACCGCGGCGGAGTTCGTCGAGCTCGACCAGCCCTGCTACATGGTCGCGCCGGCGCCTGTGCCCGCCGGCGCTGGCGACGAGGACCTGGAAGCGGACGACGAGCCGCCGCGGCCGCCCACGTGGCGCGAGGCGCTGCGAGGAAGGGCGGTGCCGACGACGCTCGTGCGCGACCCGACCGGCGGCGTGCACGAGCTCGTCACGCGCGCGGAGGCGGTGCGGGCGCTCGACGTCGCGGGCCAGCTGCCGTCCGAGGAGGAGCCGCGTGTCGCACCGAACGCGGGCCGCTCGCCGGCGGAGGCGCGCATCGCGCGCGTTGCGGAGCAGAGCGCCTACGAGAAGGCGATCAGCGCGATCGCCGACAAGGCGGGCGAGATGAGGCCGACGCTCGCGTTCTGGCGCTTCCTGGTCTCGGTGCTGATCGAGGTCCTCTACACGGACCTGAGCGACGTGATCGAGCGTCGGAAGATCGAGGTGCGCGACGACGAGAGCGAGGAGAAGGCGGTCCGGCGCCACGTCGCCGGCGCCAAGGAGCCCGAGGCGCGCGCCCTCGCGATCGAGATCCTGGTCGGATCCCAGGGCGACGTTTCCTACGCGCGAAAGGATTCCGCTCTCCACATGGCGGCGCTGTTCTACGGCGTGGACCTGAAGAGGATCCACGCTGCGGCGCTGCGGAAGGCCCGCGAGACGGCCGCGCAGGATGCGCGCGAAGAGGGGCCGAAGCGTGCGGCCAAGGGCAAGGCGCGCCAGGCCGCGGCGAACCCACCGGCCAAGGCCAGCGCGTCTCGCGATGTGCGCCAGGCCGGAGCGGGCGAGGAGGCGTGCGCGGTGTGCGGCTGCACCGAGGCTGCGGCCTGCGAGGGTGGGTGCTGCTGGGTCGCACCGACCCTGTGCTCCGTCTGCGGCAGGCTCCAAGAGCGCATCGTCGAAGCGCTCGCCGAGCGGTCCCTCTCCCGCGAGGACCTCCGCGCCGGGCTCGAGGCGGAGGAGCAGCCGTTCGCGCAGCGCACGCACGCGGCGTGCGACGAGCTCGTCGCGCGGAAGGTCGTGCGCGAGCACGACCACAAGCTCGAGCTTGTCCAGCGCCGCCTGTTCGCCGGCGCACGCCCGCAGAAGGGACGCAGCGCCGGCAGCGCACAGGCGCGCGCGGAGGCCCCGTGATCCCGCGCTCCAGGCTCGTGGTGCGCGAGCGCCAGCTCGTCGCCGAGCTGCTCGCCGGACTCCAGGTCGACAAGGAGCAGCTCAGGGCGATCAGCGACCTGCAGCTCCGCTGCATCGTGGCTGCGAAGCTCGCGGTGGACCGGCTCGGCTTTGACGTGGAGGACGAACAGCTCGCCGACCTGGCGCACACGCTGATGGAGCTGTCGCCTGACACGCGGGGCGTCCGGCTGAAGTACGTCGTGGGCGAGCTAGAGCGGCTCCGGCGTGAGGCGGGTGTCCTCACGAGGGAGGTCGGCCATGTCGACTAGGTACGCTGTCATCCGCGGAGAAGAGCTCCGCGAGCCCGGCGGCCGCGAGGACGCCGAGCCGGCAGGGACAGGCCGAGACCTGCTGCACAGCCTCGCCGCCGGCGCTCCCGCGGGCTCCATCGAGGTGGAGGTGCTCACCCGGTGGGCAGACCTGATCGAGGCGAGCCCACGGCTCGTTTTGCACGCCGCGGAGGCCTACGCGACGTGGGCACGTGGGTTGAGGCTCGTGGACGCCGCCCAGCGGTTCGAGCGTGCGGTGCTCTGTTCCGTCGTGGAGCTGGAATGGCCGACGCGGCGGGGCGCTGACCGGCGCCGAGGGGCCCCGTCATGAGCGGCGAACACCAGCTCGTCCGGGAGCTGCGGCAGCGCGGCCTCATGCCGCTCGTGAGGGCGGTGGCCCGCGACCACGGGGTCAAGGCGATCGAGGTGCTGGGCCAGCAACGGGGCCGGGCGCTGCACGCCGCTCGCCGTCGCCTGTGGTCGATCCTGGCGGAGCGCTACCACATGTCGTCCATCGAGATCGGCCGGCTCTGCGGTCGCAATCACACGTCGGTCCTCGCCGCGATCCGGGACGCGACGCCCGCCGCGCCGCTCGCGCGCGCTCCGCGCGGGCCCCAACGCTCAGAGGGCGCGGCGGCATGACGTCCGGCGCCCGCCGCGCGCCTGACGGCACAGAGCCAGCGTTGGCGCGCGCGGCGGGCCCAGCCTCCGACGTCGAGCGGATGCTCGCCCAGCTTCCGGCCGACGGGGGCTGGGTCCTCGAGAGCCTTGCCGTGGAGCGCGCGGGGCTGCCCTGGCGTCGCGCGGGTCCCGCGCTCGCGGTGCTCTGCTCGGAGGGCAGCGCGGAGGTGCGGCATTGGCGCGGGTACACATGGGCACGGAGAGGACGAAATGAGCGACGAGACAGCGAGCGCACACCGCGATGTGCGCCGCGGCCCCAGCGGGCGGGACGGCGGCGAGCGGTCGGTCGCCAAGAAGCGTGACGACGCCAGGGGCGGCGGCGGGCGCCTGAGCCGCGCAGGCGGCTCCGGTGCGCGCCGGCGTCGCTCGTCGGCGCTGGAGCGTCACCGGACCAACGGCGGACGGTACCGCATCGTCTGGGTCTCGATGTGGGGCGACCAGAAGTTCCGGTCGTTGAGCGACCAAGGCAAGCTCCTGTGGCAGTACCTGCTGACCGGCCCGGTCGTGACAACCCTTCCGGGGCTCGTCGCCGCGGGGCGCGCGCAGATCGCCGAAGCGCTCCGGTGGACGGTCGAGAAGTTCGACGCGGCGTTCGCCGAGCTCGAGGAGCTCGGCATGGCGACGGCCGACTGGAACGCGTGCGTCGTGTTCCTGCCGAAGGCGGTGCGCCACAACGCGCCGGCGAACCCGAACACGGTCCTCTCCTACCGCGGCCACTGGGACGAGCTGCCGGAATGTTCCTTAAAATTCGATGGGTTAGAGCCCATCATCGCCCACCTCATGACCCGGCCCGAGAGCTTCCGCGACGCGTTCGTCCGCGCGTTCGACGGCGTGCCCATACCGTTGCCGCAACGGTTCACGGAACCGTTCACGGAACCGTTGCGCAACCGTTCCGTGAACGGTTCGCCGAACCAGGATCAGGATCAGGATCAGGAATCTGATCAGGATCAGGAAAAGGAACTCTCGAGAGCGCAATGCGGGGGGGCGCGCGCGGACGCTCGAGAGGGAGGGGGAGAGGATCCGGGAGGGGAGGGGGAGAGCAGCGGCGCGCCGCCGGCGGAGGACAGCGGGGCATCGACCCTCTCGCCGTCGGCGGAGGCCATCCTGGCCGAGCTCCAAGCCCGCCCGGCGTTGCGCGAGGTGGCGGAGCCGGCGTTTGCCGTGGCGCTCGGGGAAGCGGTCGACGACGGCCAGCAGACGCTCGAGCGGGCGCTGCGGGCCATCCGGGAGGCAGCGCTGAAGCAGGCCGTCGACCAGCGGCCGCGGAGGGCGCTCAAGGCCTTCCTCGCCGGCTGCGTGCTGACGGGGCCCATCGGACGGTCGGCACCGGCCGGCGCCGAGCTGCCCGAGGCGTCGTCGGCCGAGGCGGCGCTGGTGCTGGACGTCTACGCCGAGGCCTGGTCCCGGCGCTACGGCGCCTACTGCGAAGACCCGGACGGCGCTGACCGCGCGTCGGCCGGGCGCCTCGTCGCCAAGGCGCGCCGGGTGCTCGAGGGTGCGCCGAGCGTCGGCGAGGCGGGTGAGAGCGCGTGGATCGAGCTGGTCCAGTTCTGGGTGAAACGGTTCCTGCGCGAGAACGAGCACGCGGATCGCCGGCACCGGCTCGACCTGATCCACGGGCGCCTGCGCGACTACCGGACGCCGTGGCACGAGCGGATGGACCGCGAGCAACGCCTCGCGAAGACGCGGCCCGAGGAGCACCAGGTGGGCCCGCGGTTCGCTGGAGCTCCGCCGGCGCGGCGAGCGGACGGGGAGATACCTCCCCCGCCGGAGCTGCGGAGCCTGCTGGAGAGGCTTGATGGGGTGGCGCGAGACGAGCTGCAGGAGCTCGGCGCTGACGCAAAGGCAGACGCCTCCGCTGCCTGAAGCGGAGTGGAGACCACATGAAGAGCGAGACCGAAGCAGCGTGCAGGGAGTTTGCGGAGAAGCTCGAGCAGGCCTGGACGGCCGCGGCGCGCGCGTGCAGAGCCCTCGGCGAGGATCCGGAATTCGCGGAGAGCGTGGGGGCGAGGCGGATCGACCCCTCGCTGGTGGGGGGGCTCAAGGTGGCCCATGGGCTCGCAATGATCCTGCCTGCCCAGGCGGAGGTCTTGGCCTTCGCGACGTTCATGGCGGGCTCCCAGAACGGTCCAGCCTGGCGCCGCGCGGTCGACGACGACGTCGGGGCGCGCTGCGAGAAGCTCAAGGACCAATGCTCGTGCGGCGAGTGCCAGTTTTGCAGCGCGAGGGAAGCCGCCGTGCAACGGGCGATCGACGTTGCGCGCGCGGCGAGCAGCTGACGGCGACGCATTGCAGCGGCGTCCGTGGAGGGGGGGACATGGACGATGACTTCCAAGCTGTCTGGAAGGAGCGCGGGGTGATCCGTGCAGCGCTCCAACGATCCGGTGTCGCGGTACATGACATCGAAGATGTCGCGCAGGAGGTGTGCCTCGGAGCGTGGCGCGTGCTGCAGGGAGGGCGGTTCGCGCCCGTCGCCGGGCTGAGACCCGGGGCTGCGCTCCGGTGCTGGCTCCGGGGGATCGCGCGGCGGCAGGCGAGAGACCACCGTCGGAGATCGGCTCGCCGCGGCGTCGAGCTGCTCCCCGACGACCTGGCCGAGCCGACGCCCGGCGCCGACGTCCGGCTCGAGCGCCGGGCGGAGGTCGCGGCCCTCGGCGAGCTCGCCGCCGTGCAGCAGCTCGTGCTCGTGGCCGCAGCGGAAGGGCGCTCCATCGAGGAGATCGCGGCGATGACGGGTGTCGCGCCAAAGACGGCATGGGCCCGGCTCCGGGAAGCGCGCTCGGCGGCGGCCGCCGCCCTGACGCGCCATCGCGCCCGTGAGCGGTTCGCAGAGGGAAGGGTTCGCCTTGCTCTCGACGCCAGCGTCCGCCCGCCGCGCGTTGTGCGGCAGACGACCCGCTGATTCCCTTTTCATCGCCCACCCACGCGCACACTCTCGCGTAGGGACATTTTGTGTCCTATGTTCTGGTAAATCCTGACGCGCGGCCGCAATGGTATGTACACTTAGCGATCGTGTCAGAGTCACACCCTGCGCACTCCCGCCCGTTGGTTTCAAGCCCCGCCGGAGAGGTCGCCGGGCGACAACCACGCGTCGAATGGGTCGATTGCGAGGCCGGCCTGCGCGTGGTGGTGGGCCCCCAAGGGCCGGTGGTCGAAGCAATCGCCCGGCTCGACGCCATGGGCCAGCCTGTGTGGCGACCTGTCGACACGACCGACCCGGCGGAGACGCGCCAGCGCAAGCTCGTCGGGTGGAAGGCGATGACGGCCCACGCTGGTCTCCAACCGTCGCAATGGCGCATGGTCTATAAGGCGAGCCGGCGGAACCTCGATCCGCTGCTCGTGTTCTACAACGCCTGGGACGAGCCGTTCACGTACGAGGTCGTGATGGGTGATTGGCTCGCGCGGCAGGTCCGGCCTGCGCGCGCGTTCGACCTCGAGCGGCTCGCGGAGCGCGCGCGCGGGCGCATCATCCAGCGGCCACGTGTCGGCCGAGGGCGCGCGGCGTAGCCCTGCGCCGAGCGCTGGATCGTGCACCGGCGTGCATTGCGTGTACCCAAGTGTACTTGGCGCACAAAAAGGCCGATAAACATAGGGGAATAAATCGCCTGTCGTGTACCTGGATGCACCTCGTCAGCGCGCCGGGTGAGCGCGCATCGTGCGGCCTGTGCCGACCGACGAGACCGCGACAGCCGAGGTCCTCTGCCGCGTCGCCGCGGTGGAGCTCGTGCCCGTCGAGCAGCTCCGGCGCGACCGCCAGCCGCACCTCGTCTACCTCGCCTCGCTGACGACCCAGAAGGGCCGCCGGGCGATGCGGGGCGCGCTCGACGCGATCGCCTCGGAGCTCAGCGCCGGCGCCGATAGCAGCGCGCTCGACGCCGACTCGGTGCCCTGGCACCTCCTGCGTTACCAGCACACCCAGGCCGTCCGCGCGGGGCTCGTCTCGCGCTATGCGCCCGCGACGGTGAACCGGGCGCTCGCGGCGCTCCGCGGGGTGCTCCGCGAGGCGCGCCGGCTCGGGCTGATGTCGGCCGAGGATTGCGCCGCCGCGTGCGACCTGAAGCCTGCGCGCGGTGAGCGGCTTCCGCGCGGCCGCGCGCTGCGCGAGGCGGAGGTCCTCGCGCTGCTCGGCGCCTGCGACCTCCGCTCCCGAGCTGGAGCGCGCAACGCGGCCCTCGTCGCGCTGCTCTACGGGTGCGGGCTCCGCCGCGCGGAGGTCGTGGCACTCGACTGCGAGGATTACGTCGCCGGCGAGGCCGCGCTGAAGGTGGCCGGCAAGGGTGGCAAGGAGCGCCGGGCCTTCCTCGGAGGCGCCGCGGGCGCCCTCGAGGCCTGGCTCGCGTCGCGCGCGCACGTCGCGCACCCGGCGCTGTTCCTGCCGATCGACCGGCTCGATCGCATCGGGGCGCGCCGGCTCACCGACCAGGCCGTGCTCGACATCCTGCAGCGCCTCGCCGCGGCCGCCGGCGTCGAGCGCTTCAGCCCGCACGACGTCCGCCGCACGTTCATCACGCAGCTGCTCGATCGGGGAGCCGACCCGATCACGGTGCAGCGGATGGCGGGGCACGCGCAGGTGACCACCACCCAGAAGTACGACCGCCGCGGCGAGGACGTGCAGCGCCGAGCGGCGGAGTTGTTGCGGCTCAAGTGAGCCGGAGGACCGCATGGAGATCAAGTTCGCGAGCGTGAAGGAAGCAGCGGATGCGTGGGTCGAAGCGACGCTGCAGGAGAAGAAGGCGGAGGCCGTCAAAGAGGCCGCGAAGCCCGTCCTGATGGCCTATTTCGACGAGCACCCCGGAGAGACGAACTACGACGGTCGAATCGCGTTGACCAGCGTCTCTCAGGTGAGGCTCGATAACGAGAAGGTGAAGCGGGAGCTCGGCGCGGAGCTCTTCCGGTTCCAGCGGACGATCTCCTATCGCTCGCTGGCGCTGATCACGAAATGAGCGCGCGGCGGCGACTGCCGCTCACGCGCGGCGACTGCATCGACGGTCCGCGGCCGTGTCCGCACGTTCGGTGCGTCCACCACCTCGGGCCCGAGCTCACAGCGCCGGACCTGCCGACGAGCTGCGCGCTCGACGTCGCGGACCGCGGGGGCGCGAGCGCCGGCGAGGTGGCGGCGGTGCTCGGGGTGAGCATCGACGAGGTGCGCCGCATCGAGAGCGAGGCTCTCGCGCGTGCGCGAGTGAATTGGCAATAGGCCGGTGGAATACGCCGGATCGAGGGAGAGCATGCTGGGGAACACCATTCTTGATCAACCCATCGCGAAGTGGGCCGAGTTGCACTCAAAGCAAGACGCGCAGGGGCAGTACATCCCGCTGGAGGGTGGGGCCGACTTCAACTATCATCAGGAGGCCAGAACGGTGATGGAGGGGCTCGTGCTGGCGATCGTGACCCAGGCGGCGCTCGTCACGCGGCACGAGGTCGAGCGCGAGATCGAGCGCGCCTTGGCGCCCAAGCCCTCGCGGGTGCGTGCCGCCTGCGGCCGCGTTCTCCGACGCCTCGCTCACCTGGTGGATGCGAGCTCGTGATGCACCGTGATCGAGGCCCTCGTGCCGGTGCTGGTCATCTTGGGCGGCTACGGCGCGCTCGTGTACCTGGCCTGGAGGCGCTGATGGCCCTCTCGGGCCTGCTGGTGCTCGCCGAGCTCGCGCTGGTCTGCGCGGGCTGCGCGGGCCTGCCCGAAGCCGATACGCCCCTCGACGTGCCTCCGGCGGAGGCCGTCAGCGCCGCGATCGTGGTCTCGTATCCGAGCGCGCAGCGCGCGTGCGTCGAGCTCGCCACGGAGAGCGCTCATCGGGTCGCCTGCGTGCGCACGGTGCGCGAGGCGTTCCGCGCCGCGGTGCGGGTCGTCGACCAGGCCGTCGACGAGGACCTCGCCGAGCTCGCGGCGCGCGAGGCGGCCCGATGAGCGCGCTGTCCTGGCTGCCCGACACCGCCGGCGCGGCACGAGAGGCCGAGGTCCTCGAGGAGGTGCGGCTCGGCCGTCACGATCCCATCCGGTGGGCGACGATCCGGGTGACCGATCGCGCGCACGTCCTCGAGGTCGAGCTGCCGGAGGACGCGCTGCAGATCGAGGGGGTGCGCGTCAACGTGACCGCGCGCTCGGCCCAGCAGATCGCCGATCTCCTGGGCTGCCTCTTGCCGACGCCGCGCATCGTCGCTCTGGCCCACCAGCAGGCCGCGGTGCGCATCTACGTCGGGCCGCGGGCGCCCGACGCGACGATGGCGACCACGGCGACCATGATCGCGCGCTCGCGCGACATCGACGCGGCGATCGCGGGGCGCGCAGGCCTCGTCTCGCAGGGGGGCTGGAAGCATTGGGTGCTCAACCCGGGGGCGACGGCTCAGCGCGCGGCGAACTACGGCTGGATGCGGCCCGACGGCCGCCCGTGGCAGAGCCTCGGGCTTGCCCACAACCTCGATCACACGGACTACTCGCAGGCGTGGCAGTGCCCGCGCCGGCGGTGCCGTCTCGATGGCCGTGAGGCGGACCTCGCCGATGTGCTTCGCGACCCGCTGCTCGCGCCCCTGGTCTCGTGGGACGGCGCGCTCCTCGGCGCGAGGCAGCCGGGCGTGCTCCTGGCTGGTCAGCCGTTCGCGCCGCCGGCGCCGCCAACCGCCGCGCCGGCCCCGCCGCAGACGTGGATCCCGGCGCGGAACTTCACCGCTGCGTCGCGCGCCGTCGCCGACCTGGTGGTGCTGCACTCGACCGAGGGCGCGCGTGGCCGTGGTGCTGCGCGAGCCGTCGCGCGCTGGTTCGGCGGGGGCGCCGCGCCGCAGGCCTCCGCCCACTACGTCGTCGACGACGACGAGGTGATCGCGTGCGTCGCTGAGGACGACGTGGCCTGGGCTGCGCCGGGCGCCAACCGCACCGGCATCCAGATCGAGCTCTGCGGCTCCGCGCGCCAGAGCGCCTCGGAGTGGCTCGCCGGCGGGCTCCTCGCGCGCGCGGCCGATCTCACCGCGGGCATCTGCCGCAGGCATCAGATCCCGATCTGCAAGCTCTCCCCGGAGGACCTCGCCGGCGGCGCGAGGGGCATCACGGGGCACGTCGACGCGAGCCGTGCGTTCCGCAAGAGCGACCACTGGGACCCGGGCCCGAGCTTCCCCTGGTCGACGTTCCTCGAGCTCGTGGCCGCAGCGAGGGCGACATGACGGAGCTCGAGTACGACGTCGCGAAGGACGAGGTGTACGACCGGGCCGCGAGCAGGCTCACCGCGATCATCTGGAGCGCTGGTGCCTCGTCGATCGGCGCAGTCCTGGTCTCGGACACGAGCTGGCTGCTCATCACGCTGTACGTGGCGGCGCTCCTCGCAGCCGCCGTGTTGGCCATCGCCTTGCGCCGCGTGCGGACGCTCTGGCAGCTTCGCGCCGCCGCAGGCCTCGCCGAGGACGAGGTGGACGTCGACCTGGAGGAGCTCGAGCACCAGCCCGTCACGTTGGAGCGCTCCGCGGTGATCGCCGCCCTCCGCGAGGCGTGGCGCGAGGGGGAGGCCCTGACCGCCTACGGGGATAAGTACGTCGAGCTCGAGCAGCAGGGGTTCGGAATGAAGGACGCCGCGGAGAAGATCGCTGCCACCCTGGGCGTGGACGAGGCGGAGCTCCGAGCGGAAGGAGCGCCGGCCGATGACGCCTGACGAGGTCCGCGCCGCAGCCGGCCTGATCCCCTTTGCGGACCACGCTGGCGTCGGCGGGAGGCGCGGCACGGGGCGCACGACGCGCGTGCTCTGCGAGGCCCTCGCCGCCGCGAGCGAGGGCCGCCGAGTCCACGTCGTGGCCGCGCGAGGGGAACGGCGCGTCCATCTCGAGCGTCAAGCACGCGACCTCGCGCGCAAGGCGGGCCTGTCGCTCGAGAAGGTGCGAATCCTGGCCCCCCAGGAGCCTCACAAGCTCTTGAGCCTGCCGCGCGAGGACCTCGTGCTGCACGACCACTACTGATGTCGACCGTGCGCGCCTTCCTCCGTCGCTTCCGAGAGGCCATGGCCAAGGCCGACATCTCCGTGTGGCCCGTGACCGTGCGCCTCGATCAGCCCGACTTCGACCGGCCCGAGCCGCGCATCAAGCACGGCCACATCGCGTTCCGGCGCGAGCCGCCGGCGGACGCGACTCAAGCTTTCGAGAACTCACATTCTCATAAGTGCCAATGGTGAGCCGCCACCCGGCAGGAGAGCTCTTGAATTCCGCTGCTACAGTAATAGAGGGGGCGCCGGGCGACGGAGTGGGCACTTTTTCGCGCACGGCGCGGGCGAGCTCGGGAGTTTATGCAGCACTGCATAGCTCGCGACTGCATATCGGATCGATGCGGAGCGAGGGGAGCGTGCTGCTCCAGAAGGCCCCCGGAACGCAGGCCGAGAAGGCGCGGAAGCTCGGGGTCACCCAAGGCACGGTATCGCGCTGGGAGACGGGGAAGTCGGCCCCGCGCAGCTACGAGGACCGCGACGCCTGCCGTCGCGTCTACGGTATCCCGCTCGAGGCATGGGCGCGTCCCGCGTCCAGCGCGATCGGCGCTCAGCCGCCTGCATAATCGAGGGCCGCGCAGAGCGATTATGCATCACTGCATATCCAGATCGCTCACCTTCGCTGGGTGACGACCGAGCGCTGCACGATCTGCCGTCTCCCCGCCGACCGGCGGGCGGCAATCGACGCAGCGCATGCGGCAGCCGCCGAGGCGGCAGATCCGGACGCGGCGATCCTCGCCCTCGCTGACCAGCACCGCGTATCGCGTCTCGCGCTCCAGCGGCACCGAACGCACGTGCAGCGAGCGGCGCAGCGCCCGCCCGCGCCCGCCCCCACGCAGCCCGAGCCCACGAGAGGCCCTCATGTAGAACCACCGGAGTCAGAGCGGGAGCCGCGGCCCGATGGCCTGCTGCCCGCGAGCTCGCTGGAGCGCGTCGGGATGATGGCGGACCGCGCGCTCCGAAACGCGATCGACGCCGCCAAGGACCCGACCATCACGCCGTCCGCGCTGCGGGAGATCCAGGCGGAAGCACGGCAGTGGGAGACGCTGAGGGCGAAGATCCGAGGCGACGGCGCCAAGGTCCCGCCGCTCCATGAGCACCCGGATTACGTGGCCTTCGTCGAGCTCGTGCTCGAGGCGGTCGACACGTTCCCGGGCGCTGCGGAGCGGCTCCTCGAGGTCCTCCGTGCGCGGAAGGCGGAAGCCGCCGCGAAGGAGCTCGCCGCCTGATGGGCTCCGCGGCTGCTGGCACCTGGCTCGACGACCTGGAGACGCGCGTCGTCCAGCGGCGCGCGGCGCGTGTGCGCCGCACCTGGCCGAGCCCCGAGTACCAGCGCGACCCGAACCGCTTCTGCGCGGAGCAGCTCAACTTCGAGCCGTGGGACAAGCAGGCCGATGTCCTCGACGCGCTCGTGCCCGCCGGCGCGTGGGTCAGCGTCGTGTCCGGCCACAAGATCGGCAAGAGCTCGCTCGCGGCCGGGGCGGCGCACTGGTTCGCGAGCTCGTTCGACGAAGCGCGCGTGGTGCTCCTCGCGCCGAAGGCCGAGCACATCCGCGTCGTGATCTGGCGCGAGGTCACGAAGTTCTACAAGCGCTCCGGGCGCTGCCCCGACTGCCGCGCCATCGAGCTGCGCGAGGGCAAGACGCCCGACCCGTGCCCTTTCTGCTCGCCGCTCGGTGATCCCGAGTGGCTGTCTGTCGAGCCCCACCGCGGGCTCAGGTACCCGGACGGTCGCGAGATCTTCGGGTACACGGCGCGCGACGTCGACGCCATCGGGGGCCTCAGCGGCCCGAACATGCTCTTCATCTACGACGAGGCCTCCGGCATCCCGGACGGCGTCTTCAACGCGATGAAGGGCAACGCCGCCGGCGGCGTGCGGGTGCTCATGATCGGCAATCCCCTGCGGACGACGGGGGAGTTCTACGCGAGCCGCCACGACCCGGCGAAGAAGAAGCTCTACAAGACGTTCCAGATCAGCTCGGAAGACACGCCGAACGCTCGCTCCGGGCGCGTCGTGATCCCGGGCCTCGCGACGCGGCGGTGGTGCGATGAGCGCGCGGAGGAGTGGGGCAAGGACTCCGTCCTCTACGCCGTTCGCGTGCGCGGGGAGGACCCGAAGTACGAGGAGGGGCAGCTCGTCCCCGTCGACGTGATCGAGGCAGCCGAGCAGCGCTGGGAGAGCGCGCGCGCCGAGGGGCGGCTCCAGATCGGGGTGGACGTCGCGTTCACGGGCGACGACGCCGCGATCGCGCCGAGGCGGGGGCAGAAGATCCTCGAGGTCATCTCGATCTCGAACGCCGGCGACGAGGAGCAGCTCGCCGAGCACGTGATGAGCGCAGCGCGAGCGCATCGGCTCCCGCACGAGCGCCCGCCGCTCGTCGTCTACGACTCGAACGGGCCCGGGGTGCGGCTGGGCAAGGCGCTTCAGCAGTACGCCGGCGAGATCGAGATCGTCGGCGTCAACGGCACCAACACCGCGCGGCGGCCTCGCGAGTACTTCCAGCTCCGCGACGAGGTCGCGTGCAGCTTCGCGGCCTGGCTCAAGGCGGGCGGCGCGATTCCCACCGACGGGAAGCTGCAGGGCGAGATCGGTCACACGAAGGCCTTTGACGCCGGCGGCGGGCGCCGGCGGGTGATCTCGAACGACGCGCTCAAGAAGATCCTCGGCCGATCGCCTGATCGCCGGAACGCCTGCGAGCTCGCCGTGTGGGAGGCCCGGACGCTCACGAGCGAGGAAGCCGGGCCGCTGGTGAAGGAGCCGACGCCGGCGGAGGTCCGCTCCTACGCCGCCCTGCGGGGCGACGCCGGCCGCGCGGCGCCCGCTCCAGGGCTCAGCCCCTACGCGGGCGCGATCGACCCGTACGGCGGCCGCGGAGGGCGTCGATGAGCCTCCGCGCCCGCATCCGCCAGGTCGTCGGCCAGGCCGCGCGCCAGGCCGCCGAGATCCTTCTCGAGCCGACGACGCCGGCGCCGGCGAGCGTCGCCGAGGCGCCGAGGCGCAAGCGCCGCCGGGCCCGCAACCTGGCGCCGCTCTCCCGCACCGTTGTCGAGTGGTACCAGGCCGACCTCGCGTGCGCGTCGCAGCTCGCGGACGGCGGCAACCTGATCGAGGTCGGGCGCTTGCGCGGCGCCCTGACCCGGGATGCCGTCGTCCGCGGGCTGGTGGATACGAGGTTCGGCGGGCTCGTGCGTCTGCCGCGGCGCTGCGTCGGGCACTCGGAGGTCGTGCGCTGGCTCGACGGGGAGCAGGGGCAGCCCGGGGTCTTCGACCACATCTTCCCTCCCGCCGAGCTCGCGCAGCTCGACGCCGACGGCGGGATCTGCGGAGTCGGGGTCGGTGAGTTCGTCCTGGAGGAGGGGATGTACCTGCCGCAGCTCCGGCGCCTCGATCCCCAGTGGCTCTACTACCGCTACGACGAGGACCGCTGGCAATACCGGTCGGCAGCGGGGCTGCTCGATATCGAGCCTGGCAACGGGCGCTGGGTGCTGCATCGCCCCGGCGGCGTCAACGAGCCCTGGAAGAACGGCATCTGGTACGCAGCCGGGCGCGCCTTCATTGCGAAGGAGCACGCGATCAACTACCGCGAGAACTACGCGGGCAAGCTCGCGCACCCCGCGCGCGTGGCCGTCTCTCCGCAGGGCGCCAGCGAGGACCAGAGCCAGTCGTGGTTCCAGTCCGTGATGCAGTGGGGCGTGAACACGGTCTTCGGGATGACGCGCGGATACGACGTGAAGCTCCTCGAGAGCAACGGCCGCGGTCATGAGGTGTTCCACGCGATCATCGAGCACTCGAACCTCGAGTTCATGATCGCGTTCGTCGGGCAGATCGTGACGCAGACGGGCGGCGTCGGATTCAGCAACTCCGACACGTTCGAGACGATGCTCTACAACCGCATCGAGTCGGACGGCATCGCGCTCGCCGACACCATCAGCACGCAGGGGATCGAGCCCGTGGTGTGGCGCTACCTCGGCGGCTCGTATCTCAGCACGCCCACGCGCGTCGAGTGGGACACGCGCCCGCCGGCGGACATGGCGGCTGTCGCGGAGACCCTCACGAAGGCCGCCGGCGCCATCAAGGCACTCCGGGAGGTCATGGCAGCCGACGGGATACCGCTGGACACGCGACAGCTCCTGTCCGACTTCGGGGTGCCCGTGCGCGGCGACGTCGATGGCGACGCGCAGCCGGACGACATCGCCGCGCGCATCCTGGCCCGGTGGCGGAGGGACTACGGCGAGAGCGGCGCGCTCGTCGCCGCGCGCGCGCTCATCACGCTAGCGGAAGAGGCCGCGAACGACGTGGAGGCAGACCTTGCTGCTGCCTGACCTCGAACAGCGCCTGCGGTGGTGGCAGTTCCGGCTCGGGCTCCGCGACTGGACGCTCACGGCCCGCTACGTCGACGACCTCACACGGAAGGACGGCACGCCCGTGTGGGGCTTGTGCTACCGGCTCGTCGACAACCGAACCGCCGAGATCCTCGTGCGGACGCCGGCGGACGCGGCGGAGCTGGCCGAGGTCGAGGAGACGGTCGTCCACGAGCTGCTCCACTGCCTGCTCGCGCCCCTCGGCGGCCACGAGCCGGCGTCGAGAGCCGCTGAAGAGCAGGCCGTGTGGACGCTCTCGCCGCTGCTCGTAGAGCTCGGCCAGAGCAGCCGGGGAAGGATTCTCGCGCGCGCGATGAGCCGCGCGGGCGTGCAGCTCGCCGCGGGACGCACCCGCTCGAGCGGGAGGTCTCGAATGGATCCGACGTTGATCGCGGCGATCAAGGCGTTGCTCTCGAGCGAGAGCATCGAGCCTGATCAGGTAAAGGCCCTGCTGGCGGAGATTCTCGCCGCGTGCGAGGGCTCGGGCGGGGCGGCAGCCGACGGGGCAGGGGCGCCCGCCAAGACGGACGAGGAGGGGGCCAGCGGGCCCATGGCCGCGGCCGCGGTGGGCGGCGAGGGGGAGGGCGGGGGCGACGCCGACGGCGGCAACAAGCCCTACCAGCGCGCCGGCGGGGGCAAGGCCTCCAGCGTCGCCGTGGAGGCCCTCCTGACGGCCTTCCGCGCGCGGACCGAGGCACCTCGGCGGAGCCGCGAGGAGCGCCTCCGGGAGCTGCGGCTGCCGAAGGACATCGCCGACCTCGCGGCGAAGCTCCCCGACGCCGAGTTCGACGACTTCGCGCGGCAGGTGGAGCCGCTCGCGCGCAGCAGCGGCCCGGCGCGTACGGCGACCCAGGGGGAGGGCGCCGGGCGCGTCGGGGGGGCGCTGGGCATGAGCCGCGAGGCCGCCCGGGCGCGCCTGCCGCGGGACCAGCAGGAGGGCCTCACGAGGGCCTTCGGGAGCCGGGCGGCGCGGCCGGCGATCGCGCGCGCCCGCGGCGGCGAGCTCGTCATGTCGCACGTGGGCAACGTGCCCGAGGGCTCGACGCCGCTCGGCGCAGGAGGGGGGAAGTAACATGTCCGCGACGACGGGACCTGTCGGCGAGCGGCTCCGCTCGTGCCGCGTCCTCGAGGGCGTGCCCCTCGCGGCGAACACCAAGATCAACCAGGGCGCGGCCGTCGCGTTCGACACGGCCGGCAACCTGGTGCCGGTCACTTCGAGCACGACGATCAAGCCGGCCGGCTTCGCGCCGAAGACCTACGACAACACGGGCGGCGCCGCTGGCGCGGTCCTCGGCGCGATCGACTTCGGCCGAAATCGCCTCATGCGCGGCTACCTCAACGACGCCGCGCCCAACGCGGTCTCCAGGGCCAACTGCGGGAGCACCGTCTACTGGCTCGACGACCAGACGCTGACGACGCTCGCGACTGGCCACGTCGCCACCAACAACAGGGTGCTGGACGTCACGACCGCGTCCAGCGACCTCGGCGCTTTCGTCTGGATGGAGGTCTGAGCCATGGGCGCGATCACGCAGCAGTTCATCACGTCCTTCGAGACCGAGCTCCAGCACCGGGTGCAGAGCGCGTGGACCAGGGTGCTCAAGCGCCTCTGGTGGCAGAAGATCGCCTCGACGCAGCCGAGCAACACGCTCACCGAGATCTACGAGTGGCAGCTCTCGACGGCGCGCATCCACAGCATGGGCCAGGAGGGCGCGAACCGGATCTACGCCGACCTCGTCTCGCAGCAGTTCTCGATCACCAACGAGTACTGGGGCGAGGCCCTGAAGCTGTCCAAGCGGCAGATCAAGGACAACCAGTACGAGATCGCCGCGCAGTGGGCGAGCGACATCGGCAAGGCGGGCGCGTATCACCCGCAGCGCCAGGTCGTCCAGCTCATCAAGAACGGCAAGGTGAAGAAGTGCTACGACGGGCAGCCGTTCTTCAGCACGAGCCACCCGTACAACCCCTTCAACGCGGGCGCGGGGACCTACTCGAACCTGTTCACGCTCAACTCGAACGACGAGCCGTTCGACCTCACGGCGGGCAACCTGGCCGAGGCCTACGCGTACATCGAGTCGGTCTGCCAGCCCGACGGCGTGACGCCGCGCTACCTCGAGGCCACGCAGCTCATCGTCGCTCCGCAGAAGCGGCTCACCGCGGGAACGCTGACCGGCGCGAAGACGATCACCGACCCCACCAACCCCACTGCCGGGGCGAGCGCGGATAACATCCTCGCCAACCAGGCCGACTACAGCTTCGTGCCGCCGATCGTCGCGCCGGAGTTCGGCGACGAGCCGCACGTCTGGTACCTCGCGGTCCCGATCGTCGCCGACGAGGAAGCGCCGATGCGCGGAGCGATGGTGTTCCAGGAGCGCGAGGCGTTCGTCCTGTCGACGTACACCGACATGACCGACATCGAGCTCGCGCGGGTCAACCAGTACGAGTGGAACTACGAGGGTAGGAGCGCTGCGCAGTACGGCGACCCGTTCCTGTTCTTCCGGTTCGAGGGGACGCCGCCGACCTGACGTCGGCCGCGTGAACACGAGTCGAGCGCCCGTCCGCGGGCGCGCCCCGCCCCGCCCGGCACTGCCTGGCGGGGCTTCGGGGTCAGAGGGTCCAGATGCCATATCTCACCGTCCCAGAGTTCCGCACCCGGAGCATCATGCCCGGGGAGGACATCGACGAGCTTGAGACGCGCTATCCGGGCTTCCTCGGAGCGAAGCTCGAGGAGCACAGCTCGCGCATCGACTCCAGGCTGGTCAAGCGGTACGTGGTCCCGCTGCGGTCGCGGACCACCGACGCGCCCCCCGAGATCGTCTATGCGTGGCTCACGGCGTTCGTCACGCTGGACGCCTATCTCCGCCGCGGGTTCAACCCGAGCAGCGAGCAGGACGCGTACATCTCCGCGCAGCGCGACTGGGCCGACGAGGACATCAAGGAGACGTCGGACGCGGAGAACGGCCGCTACGAGCTCGTCCTGGTGACCGACGGCGTCGGCGCGTCCGCGGTGTCGAAAGGCACACCGCTCTCGTACGCCGAGCCCGATCCGTACTCCTGGCAATACCGGCAGGTCGACGCGCTGTCGCTGAGAGGAGGTCGCGTTGGCTTCCGGCGGTGACTACGCGGCGCTGGAGCGCATGATCTCGGCCGCTCAAGAGTTCGCGCGGCTCCCGGAGCTCGCCGCCCCGCTCGCGGCGCAGAAGGTCGGCGAGGAGCTCCACCGCACGGCGAGCGCGGGGCAGGCACCGGACGGCACGCCGTGGGCGGTGCGCAAGGTCGACGGCGGGCGCGCGTTGAAGAACGCCGCGAAGGCGATCGCGGTGAAGGCGATCGGTACGGTCATCCTCATCACGCTCACTGGGCCTGAGGTCTTCCACCACTTCGGCGCCGGCGGGAAGCCAGTGAGGCGCGTCATCCCGCTCGGCAGATTGCCGGAGAAGCTCGGCAACGCGATCCGCTTGGGCTTCGTGCCGCCGTGGCGGCAGCTCGTGAAGGGCGGGAGCAAATGACGGTCTTCGGGCACATCAGCGACATCGCCGCCGCGGACAGAGATGCTTTGTCGCGCTCCGCGCGCGTGCGGGTGCGGTGCAGGCCGCAGCGAGGGGAGTCTCCCAGTATCGCCGACATGGAGGTCCTGGCCGTGCTCGATGATGGCACGGAGATCCCCCTGCGTGGCGTGACGGCGCTTCGTCTCGAGACGTCGGCGGAGAGCCCCGCGGTCGCGCTCGTGCTTCGACTGAGCGATGCCTCGATCGACGTCGAGGCGCCGGCGCTGGAGGTGAAGTCTTGAGCTTCACCGGCCTCTACCGCCACGTGAAAGACAAGCTCGCGGCCGCCGGAGTGACCGCGGAGGTCGTGTTCGGTCGGCGCGAGATCGCCAAGCAGATCAACCAGGGCTCCGGCTGCGCCAACCGCGTGGTCTTCGCCCCCGGCGACGATGGTGGCTCCCTGGGCGGCTATGACGCCCCTGTGAAGCCCGGGCGCAACCCGCGCTCGCTCTGGGACTGGACGTTCGTCGGTCGCGTCTTCGTGTGGGCGTACGACCCGGCGGCGCCGAACGACGAGGTCGCCAACTGGGAGTCGCTCGTCGAGCTGCACGACTTCGTCCTCGAGGCGATCCACAGCTACACGGCGGGCTTCTACAGCCCGAGCGCGCCTCGCCTCCTCGGCACGACGGAGCGCCGGTTCGGCGAAGAGGTCGTGTTCCAGCTGGAGCACCGCCAGCCCGTCGTGGCGACGCCGCGCCCGAGGAGAGAGGCCCCGATCCAGGGGAATGGGCAAACGTTCCTGGTGACGCCGAACGGCGAGGAGCAGGGGTGCTGAGATGAACCCGAGTGTCGAAATCGATGTGCTGGACAACCAGCTGGATATCCGAGCTCCGCAGGACGCCATGCTCGCTGTCGTGGCGACCGCGGCCGACGGACCGCTCGGCGTGTCCGCGCCGATCACCCAGACGCAGGACCTCGTCGACGCGTACGTCGAGGGGCCGCTCGTCGAGGCGTGCGCGTACGCGATCGAGCGCTTCGGCCTGACCGTTCTGCCGGTCCGCACGGATGCGAGCGTGGCCGGCGGCTACGGCACGCTGACCGACGGCATCACGGGGACCAGCAACCCGACGCTCGATGCCACCGCCGAACCGATCGACGAGTTCGAGATCGTGATCCGGTTCAAGACGGGCGGGACGATCGGCGCCACGGGGATCACCTACTGGCGGTCGTACGATGGCGGGCGGACGGGCCTCAATTCGACCGATCCGGTGTACGCACTGGGCACGGCGACGAAGCTCACCGTGCCCGGGGGCGGCGCGGTGGACTTCGCGGCCGGCACCATCATCACCGGCGACCAGCTCAGCTACCCGACGACCGCCCCCGGGTTCGATGCCACGGAGCTCGGCGCCGGCCTCACGTCGCTGCGCCTGACCCAGGCTCGCTGGTCGTCGCTGTTGGTGTACGGCGACCTGGACGCGACGAAGCTCTCCACCCTCGACGCCGGCCTCGAGGCGATGCACACCGCCGGCCGCGAGCGGCGGGCCGTGGCGCACGCCAGGAAGCCGAACCCCGGCGAGAGCGAGGCCACCTACCTCGCTGCGATGATCGCGGCGTTCGGGGCCTCCGCCAGCCGCCGCGTGGCGCTCTGCGCGGGCGGGGCCAAGATCGACTCGTCCATCTCGCGCCGGCGCTACCGGCGCTCGCCAGCGCTCGCCGTCGGGGCGCTCGCGGCCGCCGTCTCGGAGGAGATCGACCTCGCCGAGCTCGCCTATGGGCCGTTCCCTGGCGTCGCCATCGCGGACGGCAACGGCAACCCGGACGAGCACAACGAGTTCATCAACCCTGGGCTGGACGATCAGCGCTTCCTGACGCTGCGGTCGTGGGAGGGGCGCGCGGGGGTGTGGGTCAACAACCCGCGCCTCTTCGCGCCGGTCGGCTCCGACTTCCTGTACCTGCAATACGGCAGGATCGTGGACATCGCGTGCACGGTCGCCCGGACCGAGCTCGAGCCCATCCTGTCTCGTGGCGTCGTGGTCAAGAAGGACGGGTCCGGGAGGATCGACCCGGATGTCGCCCTCTCGATCGAGGGGCAGATCACCGCCCGTCTCGGATCGGCTCTCGTCGGGAACCGCAAGGCGACGGCGGTCGTCTTCACGCTCAGCCGGACGGATGACGTGCTGCGCACCGGCGCGATTGGCTGGCAGGTCCGCGTCGTTCCGCTCGCGTATCTCAAGAAGCTCCGGGGGAAGGTCGCGCTCGTCGCGTCGGCGAACGCCCCCGTCACGGTCACGGGGTGAAGCATGGCAACGGGCAAGGATGTCTTCCGTCGCAACGGCTACGAGCTCTCCTGGTCGAGCGCGACGGCCAAGATCGACAACGACGAGTTCTACGGGTTCACCGGCGTCGACTACGAGGAAAAGCTCGAGAAGGCTTTCGCGTGGGGGATGGACAAGGCCGGTGTCCCGCGCGGCCGCACGAAGGGGAAGTACAGCGTCGAGGGCAGCTCGATCAAGATGTACAAGTCCACCGCGCTCGCCCTGATCGAGGCGCTCGCGCGCAAGAGCCCCGACGGCAAGAGCTACGGGAACGTGCAGTTCCACTTCACGCTTCAGTACGTGGAGGACGAGATCTCGGTCACCGAGGAGCTCTTCGGCTGCGAGATCTCGGGCGCCAAGAGGAGCATCTCCAACGGGCCCGACGCGGCGATCGACGAGATTCCGATCTCCGTCATGTACGCGAAGCTCAGCACTCCGAACATCCAGGGCATGACCCTGTTCGACAACCGCCAGGGAAGGTACTGACGACATGAGCGACAGCGAATACGAGGACCATCCGAGCGCCGCCGGCGAGCAGGAGAAGGAGCTCCAGGCGAAGCTCGACAAGAAGCGCGAGGAGCTCGCGACCCTCCAGGCCGGTCGCGAGAAGGCGCGGCGCCTTGCGGAGATTCAGGAAGAGATCGCCGCCACCGAGCGCAAGTGCCGGGAGGAAGCGGCGCTGTCTGCGGCCGAGGCGAAGTACGGGCCGCTCGGCCTGCGCACCGCCGCGATGGAGACGCGCGTCGGTCTCGTCATCTTGCGAAGGGGTGACGGCATCAAGGTCCGCATCTGGGCGGACAAGCACGGTGCGAACCCGTCGGTGCAGGCGTGTCGAGAGCTCGTGCGCCCGAACGTCGAATATCCGCCCATCGAGGAGTTCGACGACATGGTCAAGGAGATGCCGATGGTGCTCGTGACCGCCGCGGGCAAGGTCCTCGAGCTCGCCGGCATCGGTTCGAAGGAGGTCGGGGGAAAATAGACGAGCTCGTGGAGCGGGCGAGGGGGAACGACGGGCTCAGCGCCGAGCTCATTCGTTGCCTGTTCCAGGAGCGCGGACGCACCGAGGCGGAGTTCGTGAGGGGCGCGGCGGGCGCGGTGGTGATCCTGAGGGAGCTCCGCCGCATCGAGGCAGCGATCAAGTCGCTGCGTGGGTGACCGGACATGGCTGGAGACCAGGAAGCCAGGTTTGCGATCGACCTCGACGCCAAGGGGGCGGACAAGGCGCGCGATCTGGCACAGGCCCTCTCCGGCCTGCGCGACAAGATGAAGGCCGACCAGGCGGCGGTCGGCGAGCTGCAGGCCGCGCTCCGGCGTCTCCAGGTGGGCGGCAACGCGAACACGGAGGTGTTCAAGAAGCTGCGCGACCAGCTCACGGCGAAGAAGGCAGCCCTCGGGGCCGCGCAGGAGCAGTACGTCAAGCTGGGCGGGACATTCGGCCCGGTCGCGGCCCAGGCCGGGGTCGCGAACGCCGGCGTGTCCAACCTGATCTCGACGGTCACCGGCTCGGGTGATCCGGTGGTGGGGCTCATCGGCCGGGCGAACCAGCTCAAGGCGGTGCTCGGCAAGGCGGGCGCCGCCGGCGCCGCGATCGTGCTCGCCGTCGCGCTAGTCGCCCTGACCGTCGCCGCGGTCGCCGCCGTGGCGCAGCTCGCGGCCTACGCGCTCCAGGCCGCGAGCGCGGCGCGCGAGACGCGGCTGCTCTTCGACGCGGTGAACGCCGGCGCCGGCGCCGACCAGCGGCTCGGCATTCAGGTCGAGCTGCTCTCCCAGCGAGTGAACCTCGCCCGCGGGCAGCTCAACGAGATGGCCCTTTCGCTCGGCCGCACCCGGCTTCAGGGGCGCGCGCTCGAGGCCGCCTTCTCGGCGGTCGCGACCACGACCGCCGTCATGGGCAACGCTGCGGGCAGCACCCTCCAGAGCATCGCGACCGAGGCGGCGCGCACGCGCGTCTTCGTGCTCAACGCCTTCTCGCTCGACGGGACCGGGCTCAAGCTCCAGGACGTCGCCGCGCAGCTCGCGAAGCGTACCGGCGCCTCCATGCGGGCCGCGATCACGGCCATCCAGAACGGCCGGGTCAAGGTGGTCGACGGCCTCGCCGCACTCGACGCGGCGGTCCAGGCGAAGTTCGGCAAGCTCGCCGCCGCGCAGATGCTGGAGTTCGGCACGCAGCTCCAGCGCGCACGGGAGGACGTCGGGGCGCTCTTCAAGGACGTCAAGATCGACCGCTTCCTCGAGGGCCTGCGCGGCGTGCTGCGCCTGCTCGATCAGAACACCGTCACTGGGCGGCAGCTCAAGTTCATCGCCGAGACGGTCCTCAACCCGATCTTCGAGGCGGTCGGCACCGTCAGCCCGTACGTGCAGGCGTTCTTCAAGGGCATGGTGATCGGTGCGCTGCTCGTGGTCATCACGGTGCAGCGGCTGAAGCGGTCGTTCGACGACGCGTTCGGCACCAGCACGAAGTCGAAGGTCGACTGGCTCAAGGTCTCGATGTACGCCGGCGTCGCTGCGGTCGCGCTGCTCGGCGGCATGCTGCTCTCGCTCGTGCCGATCGCCGGGCTCATCGCCCTGTCGTTCGTGCCGCTCGGGGTGCTCGTGGGGGTGATCGCGGCCGGGCTCGTCCTTGCGATGCTGGCCGTGGGCGCGGCCGTCTTCGGGCTCTACGTCGCCTTCCGGTGGGCCTACGACGCCATCGCCGGCGTCGACTTCGGCGAGCTCGGGGCGCGGCTCGTGGACGGCCTCGTAAACGGCATCACCGGCGGCGTCTCGCGCCTCGTGAAAGCGGTGAAGGGACTCGGGTCGTCGGCGGTCGCCGCGCTCGAGAGCGTCTGGAAGATCGCCTCGCCGTCAAAGGTCGGGTTCGAGAAAGGCGACTTCCTCGGCCAGGGTGTGGAGCTCGGCGTGGAGCACAGCACTGCGGGGGTCGAGGCGGCCTCGCACGGGCTCGCCGGCGCGGCCGTCGAGAGCCTCGGGGGGACGAAGGGGGGCGGCCGCTTCGGCGCCGGCGGCGGCGGGCGCGGCGCTCCGATGCTCTACGTCGAGCATCTCGAGGTCAACGGCGTGAAGGACGCCGACGAGCTCACGAGCCGCACGTTCCTCGCGCGCCTGGTGGACGTCCTCGAGAACGCGGCGACGACAGGCGGGATCCCTCTCGACCCGGAGACGACATGATCAACCCGCTGCGCGACTCCGATCCGTGGAGCACCATCGTGCTCGCCAGCCGTCGCAACCCCGGCCTCGCGGAGGTCGTCGGCGCCGGCTCGCCGCGGGACTGGGACATCCGGAAGGGATACGGCCTCTCCGGCGCGTTCGTCGTCTACACGGGCGACAACCTCGCGAAGTTCACGGTGCGGATCCGTCTCTTCGACGATGCGCACTTCGATGAGTGGGACAGCTGGGCGCAGCTGCTGACGAAGCCCCCGCGCGGCGTGCGACCCAAGGCGCTCGACATCTACCATCCCGCGCTCGACGACCTCCAGATCCGCTCGGTCGTCGTCGAGGACCGCTCGCAGCTCGCGCCCGAGGACGAAACCGGGATGTGGGTGTGTGAGATCAAGTTCATCCAGTTCCGGGCGCCCATGCCGATGCTCTCGAAACCGGAGGGGAGCACCGCGGCGCTGAAAGAGCCCACGGCCGAGGACCGCTACGACACGTCGATTCTGTACCTGAAAGAGCAGTTTCAGAAGCCGACAGACGACCTCGGAACGGTGTTTAGCCGGGCGCTGGGAGGCTGACGAATGGCTCTCTTCGCGACGATCAACGGCGCTCGCGTCCTCACGGCGAGTCTCCACGTCCCGTACGCCGGCCTCTGGTTCGTGGACGTCGAGCTCGACCAGGCCGTGACGGTCGCGGGCTCTGCCGTCGTCACGCTCGGCGGGCTCGAGCTCCGCGGCGTGGTGGCGCCTGCGCGCTCGGGAGCGTTCCAGGACCGGCGGCGCGCGCGCGTCGTGGCGGGCGCCGGCGGCTGGCTGACGAGGTGCACCGCGCGCCAGATGCACAACACCCAGGGGGTCACGCTCCGGAGCGCGGTCACCAGCCTCGCCGCGGACGTCGGCGAGACGTTCGACCCGACGACGCTCTCGGGGAAGCTCGGCTCGAGCTACTTCATCCGGCAGGCTGCGCCGGCCTCGCGCGTGCTCGAGCAGCTCCTGGGCGCGACGCCTTGGTGGGTGGACTACCAGGGCGTCACCCGCGCCGGCGCGCGCCCGCGCGTGGAGACGCCCGAGCAGGCCTACCAGCTGCTCGACTTCAACGAGCGCGAGAAGGTGGCCGAGCTCGCGCTCGACGACCCCACGGCCGTGGTGGTCGGTTCGGTGCTGCGCGGCCGGCTCGAGCGGCCCCTCCTGGTGCGGGAGCTCCGCATCGAGATGAGCAAGGCCGCGCTCCGCGCGAGCGCGGTCGGAGAGGAGCTCGCTGCGTGACCGGCGATCAGCTGCTGCGGACCCTCGCGACGATCGTGCGAGAGCTCCTGCCCAAATACGACTTCCTCGGCCGGTACCGATACCGGGTGATCGCGATGCAGGAGGACCTCGTTGTCCTCCAGGCCGTGAACCGGCGCGCCGGGCTGCCCGACATCCCGCCGATCCCGATCGTGGCCGGCATGGCGGGGCTCTTCGCGGAGCTCACCCCGAGCGCGAT
Source organism: Sorangium sp. So ce128 (assembly GCF_051525245.1). Taxonomy (NCBI): domain Bacteria; kingdom Pseudomonadati; phylum Myxococcota; order Polyangiales; family Polyangiaceae; genus Sorangium; species Sorangium sp. So ce128. Next base: position 475,641 of record NZ_CP150313.1, read on the forward strand.
CGTGCTCGTCGAGTTCATCGAAGGCGACCCACGATACCCCATCATCACCGGCTTCTCGCGCGACGGCGAGGAGACGTTCGTCCCGCTGTCGCTCGCCCTCGACGCTGCGCAGGAGCTGCTGCTCGGCAGGACAGCGGTGCGGGGCGTCGCCCGCAACGCCGACAGCGTGACGACCCTTCTCCCGCCGGCGACGTTCACCGGCACGATCGGCGGCTCGCCGGCGACCGGAATGGTCGTCTGGTCCCCGGGCCAGACGATGGGGAGCATCACCACCTCGTCGGCGAAGGTGAGGTCGGAATGATCTCGGACCTCGGCTCGCTGACCCTGGGGGCGGTGGTCCCCGCCGCCGCCGGCGCTGCGGCCGCGATCGACGTCGCCTGCGACATCGCGGCGCCCAACGTGTCCGCGCAGCTCACCGCGCTGGCGTCGTTCACGCCCACCGCGTCGCTCTCCCTCGCTGCGCAGCTCGAGATCGCGCAGTCGATCGTGAGCAACCTCCAGGCCTCGATTGCGCTCGGGATCGAGCCGCCGAGCCTCGCCGAGCAGGCCGCGGCCGCGGCCGCGATCATCTCCCAGCTCGAGGGGATGTTCGCGACGGTCCAGGCGCAGGCCGAGATCGGGGCTGCGCTCGAGGCGCAGCTCGCGGTGGGCGGCGTGCGCCTGCTGGCCTTCGCGGGCGCGCAGAGCGCCCTCGGCGGCGAGCTCGCCGCGGCCCTCGGCCCCGACGCGACGGCGGCGCACGCCCTCGTCCTGGTGACCACGAGCAGCAGCGCCTGGGCGGCGATGCAGGGGGTGTTCACAACGTCATGAGCCTCCTCGAGGACATCCTGGGGTCGGTGGTCGCCTCGTTCGGCGGGCCCAGCGCGCCAGCGGCCACGGTGGACGGCTTCGGAGCCGACCTCGACTGCGCCGACGACCTCCGCGACGACCTGCGCATGGCGGGGCCCACGCTGGCGCTCGCGCAGGCGGCCTACAGGCGCCTCACCACGCCGCGAGGCGGGGTGATCGACGCGCCGGACTATGGCTTCGACCTCCGCTCGCTGCTGTCGCGCGGGATGACGCCCGCCGAGCTCGCAGCCGTGCCCGGGCTCGTACGCGGCGAGCTGACGAAGGACGAGCGCTTCGAGGACGTGGAGACGCGCGCGCGGATGCTCGACAGCGCGACCCTCGAGCTCGTGATCAGGTGCCACACGGCGGCGGGGCCCTTCGAGCTGACGATGAACGTAACGGCGGCCGCAGCCGCCTTCGCAGGGGTGCGCTGATGCTCCCGATTGACCAGCTCATCAAGCCTCTTTCCCGAGACCAGGTCAGGGACTCAGTCTATCGACTCCTCACGGCCACGGGGCTGCCCGTGACCTCCTGGAAGGAAGGTGGCGTAGCGAGGACGATCATCATCGTCATCTCGGCCATCTTCGCCGGCTTTACCGAGGTGATCGCGCTCGCGATCCGGGCCAACTACCTCGACTTGGCCGAGGGGATCTGGCTGACGCTCCTCGCCTACTACGTCTACGGGGTCGAACGCATCGGGGCCACGTTCGCGACCGGACAGGTCACGCTGGTGAACTCCGGCGGTGGCGTCTACGAGTTCGAGGCCGGGGAGTTCGTCTGCCGCAACCCGTCCACGGACGCGCACTATACCAACGTCTCTGCGTTCACGCTCGGCGCAGGCGAGACGCTCACGATCGACATCCGCGCGGTGGTGGCTGGCTCCGACGGGGACTCGTCGGCCGGGCAGATCTCGGCCCTGGTGACCACGATGCTCTCTGTCACCTGCTCAAACGCGGCGGCGCTTGTCGGTCGGAATGAGGAGTCGGACCCTGCGCTGCGACAGGTGTGTAGGGACTCGCTCGGGGCGCTCAGCCCGAACGGTCCCCAGGCCGCGTACGAATTCTGGGCGAAGCGAGCAAAGAGGGCAGACGGAACGACCGTCAACGTCACCCGCGTGTGGGTGAGCCCGGCGAGCTCGGTCGGCCACGTGCAGGTCTACGTCGCTGGCCCGAACGGCGAGATCAGCGGGAGCGCAGGCGACCCGAACACCGACCTTGGCGCCGTCGCTGCGACCATCATGACGCGCGTGGTCCCGAAGGGCGTGAGCTGCACCGTCGCGAGCGCCACCGCCGTGAACATCACCGTCACCGGCACGGCGTGGGTGCAGGCCGCCGCGAACCTGTCGGACGCGGCGTGGCAGGACATGTTCAAGAGCGAACTGGATGCGTACCTGTCAGAGGCCCCGATCGGAGGCTACGTGCTGACGTCGGCGCCGGGACACATCCACCGAAACGCCTTGATTGGCGTTGTGGAGCGGGTGTCGAAGTTCGTTATCAAATTCGACCCCACGCTACCAGTTGGGGATACGGCCCTCGCAGAGGGCGAAGTGCCCGCGTCGGCAGCGCACTCGATCACCGTGCAGCAGGTGTCATGATGGCGTCACAGACACAGCCCATCGACATTGGATCCGTTGCTGAAGTGCACCCAGCACCTCAGCCCCGGAGCGCAGTGCCCCGAACCGAGCCAGAAACAGTCGGCAAAGTCTCCGTTGGGTTCCCTCCACGTGACTTCATATTCTATGCTTCGAGGATTGCAGTCGGCGTAGATGCCACTAGGCGTCGAGCAGCGCACGGGGTACTCGACGCACGCACCGTTGTGGCAGAGTCCGCCCGAGCACAGCGTGCCCTCCGCGGCCAGCTCGTGGGTGGGGCCAGCGGGGCCGCACGCGTCGACTGTGCAATCGTTGCCGTCGTCGGCGACGTCGTCGGGCGCGGGCACCGCCTGCTGGCCCCCGCGGCCGCTGCAGCGCTGCTCGAGGCAGTCCCCGGGCGTCTGCGCCGTGAGCGGCGTTCCCTCGGGGGCGAGCTCGCGTCGGCACACGCCGTCGTCGCAGGTCGGCCAGGCGCACGGACCTTTCGAGCCAAAGCAGTCCTCGGCAACGACGCACTCCGGAGCGGGCGCGCCGCCCTGACCGCCCTCGCCGCCGGCCGACGTGCTGCTCGCCGTCGTCGCGGCCTCGCCGCCCTCGCCGCCGCTGGTGCTGGCGCTCGAGGAACTGCTCGTCGTGCCCAGACAGCCGAGGCAGGCTCCGTAGCCGCTCCGGTCCTCAAGGCACGCTCGCACGCCCCCGGTGGCCCCGTCGGGGCAGGTGCAGTCGACGAGCTGCCCGTGGAAGCACACCGCCGCCGGCGCAGGCGCGCCCTCGAAGGGCACGCCGCACCCCGCGAGCAGGCTCGCCAGCACCCCAACGACTGCGCGCATGGCCGGTCAGGCTACGCCGCTCGTGGTGGGCGTCAACGGGAGGCGACATGGCCCACCTGAGCTTCCGGGAGAGCTTGCGACGCTACGTTCCGCCCTGGCTCTCCGACCGGCCCGGGCGCAGCGTCGCGTTCCGGTACCTCTACGGGATCGCCTCGGTCCTCGACGCCGGCGCCGAGGTGCTCGTGCAGGGCATCCAGTCGCGCTTCCCCGGCGTGGGAACCCCGACGGCGCTCCCGTACATCGGCCGCGACCGGCGCATCTTCCGGGGCCCGCAGCAGACCGACGCGGCGTACGCCGCGGAGCTCGTGCGCTGGCTGGAGTACTGGAGGACCGCCGGCAACGCGTACACGCTCGCGCTCGCGCTCCAGACGTTCCTTTTCCCGGGCGCGCCGCGCGTGCGGCTCGTGACACGCACGGGCCTCTGGTGGACTCTCGATCCGTCGGGAGAGCTGAGCTGGCACCAGGCCGAGCCTACCAACTGGGACTGGGACTCGCTCTCGCACCCTGGCAACGCGGACAACTGGTCGGACTTCTGGATGATCGTCTATCCGCCGCACTTCGACGCCGCGGGGGAATGGGGGGCGAGCGACGGCCAGACGTGGGGCGCAGGGAAGGCGTTCGGCCTCGACGTGGAGACCGGTACCGTCGAGACGCTCAAGCGTCTCATCCGGCAGTGGAAGGGCGCGCACACGCGCTGTGTGTCCCTGATCGTGGCGTACGAGCCGACGAGCTTCGACCCCCTCGCCGCGCCGGGCGCGCCCGGAATGCCCGACGGCCGCTGGGGCTACTGGAGCAAGGACGACGGGAGCGGGGGACGAGTGAAGTCGAGGCGCGAGGACGCGCGGTACGTGGAGGTTTGAGCCGTGGCGCAGTATGAAGGCAACGACACGTTTCCGGAGTCGGCCGAGCTCGTCAACGACGGAACGGTGCGTGACGCGGGCAGCGTCAACGTGCCGGTGGAAGTCGCGCTCGACCGCACCACTTACCTTCGAAACGTCGGGTTCCGGCGCGTCGGCTGGTGGTCGGCAGAGGGCAGCTCTAGCTCGACGTTCTCCAGCGCACACCCCACGTACGGCCCCAACGTGACCGATCCCGCGGCCAACTGGATCGTGACCGTCACGGGGACGAGAGTCGGCGACGTGATCCAGATAGACCTCGTCGCCGCGGTCGACGTGGGCGCCGTCACGACGATCGAATTCAAAGTCGGCGTGACGGACGACGTCGGGGTCGGTAGCGAAGTGCTGGCGCCCGGGAGGTACGAGGCGTCCGGCACCACCACCGATACCACATCAAACAACCCTATCTTGATAAGCACGTACCACACGGTCGCTGCTGCTGGCACGACGAGGATACGGCTGCTCGGTAGGCGGTCAGGGTCTGGTAGCGTAATAGTCCGCGATCGCGGAGGGATCAGGGCGGTGCTTCTCCGTCCTAGTGGGAGTTCTGCATGAGTATTCTCAATTGGATCGATACGTTGTTCTTCGGCGTTCGACGCGTCTTCGCGGCTGGTGTGGAGGTGCCCGAGCGCCCGGCAATCAACTTCGCCGGTGGGGGAGTTACGGTGTCGGACGACCCGGCGAACAACCGGACCACGGTGACCGTGGCCCCTGGCGACATGCTGTTCTACTACCACAAGACGGACGATGACGCGTTGGACAGTGACGACACCCGGGAGATCGTGATCTCGGGTCCGTTTGGCACGAGCAACGCAACGCTGGTGGGGGCGTCCTTCATCCCGAGCGGCCTCTTGGCCGCGCACGCGACCAACTACGCAGAGCTGGAGCTGTCGGTCCGCGACGTCGATGAGGGTGTAGTGGTCCGTGTTGCTGCCACGGGTCTCACGATCCCCTCGGGAACGAACGCTACGGGCAACTGGGCCGGGTTCGTTCCTGTCCCGCTCACCGACCTCACCAGCGGGGCTCCTTTCGGCCCGAGGGAAGCCCTCTCGTTCAGGATCAACAAATACGGCTCGGGTGTGCCGGTGCCGGCGGGAACGCTCGTGGTCGTCTGTCGACCGGCCGCCGCCTGACGTCAGCGTGAACCCCCCGGACCCCGTGGCGCGCAAAGCACGGTCTGTTGCTCGCGTAGGAGAGTTGTAATGCAGAATCCGTCTTCCAATGTCTACATCGAGGGTGCGATCGCCGCCGGCGCCGCCGTTGAGAGGCTGGCCAACGTGAACTCTCTCGTCGACGGGCGGCTCGATCAGCTCCCGTGGCGCCTCACCGCGCCGTCGCTCGCCCCGCGGATCCGGGCCATCTACGCGAACGCGGGCTCCACCGGCCCGCGGCGATCCGTCGTCGTGAACTACGACGGCTACTGCCCCGCCGGCGGGTACCTCGAGCGGCCGTTCACCGTCCCGGCCGGGGTCACTGAGGTGCGGGTCGAGCTCGACGACGTGCGGCTCCCCGACGAGGTCAGCTCGTCGCCGGCGTTCGAGCTCCAGGTGTACGACGCGACGGGGATCACGCTGCTCCACTCGACCGCGGTCACGCCGAGCAGCACGCCGACGGACGTCAAGACGGTGCCGATCGCGGTCACGCCTGGCGTGGAGTACCGCGTGCGGGTCGCGTGCAACGTCTCGGGACAGGCGCGGTTCGCCGTGGGCTGGCTGCGCGTCCGGCCCACGGCGACCACCAACGGCTTCTGGTCGAACTTCGTGCGGATCGACGTTTCCCACGCGATCCTCAACGACAACCTCGAGAGCGGCTACGCCAACCCGCGGTATGCGGCTCAGAGCCCGTTCTCGCACGTTGACCTGCTCTTCAGCGGTGACCGGATCGCCTTCGAGGTGCTCGACAACGCCGGCGACTACCTCGCCGATCGCGCTCAGCCCAGCGTGTTCGTGAACGGCGTCCCGATCGACCCGCCGCTCGACACGAACATCGGCGGGATCGCCCACTGCATCGTGAAGATGCCCCCGTCGACGGGCATGCAGGCCGTCACCATCTGCGCCGGCCCACAGGCTGTGTCCGGGCTGCCGGCGCCCGTGACCGAGCCGCGCGGCTCCTTCATCTGCGCCGTGTACGTCCCGCGGTACGCGCGCGTGGAGGTGCTCCCCGAGCGCCCGAGCGCGAGCGGCGAGACGATCGTGCTCTTTGGCGATTCGAAGCTCGCCGGCTTCTACTCGGCCTCGCCCGGTCGCGACTCGATCGTCCATCTGCTGCGGGCCGCTGGACACCGGGTCATCTGCGCTGCGGTCGGCGGAGATACGCTGTTCTCCAAGACGGGTGCGACGCTGTCCGTCGCGGCCTGTCTCCCGATCGCGCGCAAGCTCGTCCGCGAGAACCCGACGCAGGTCATCTTCGGGATGGGGCGAAACGACATCAAGGCGGCGCTGTTCAACGCCACGGACTTCCTGACGCAGGCCGGGAACGCCGCGGACGCGATCCACCAAGCCGACACCGATGTCCAGGTGAAATTCCTCGCGTTCAGCCACGAGACCGCCGGCACCGAGGAGCCGGCGCTGGACACCGTGCGCGCGGGCATGCGCACGCTGGCCGCTGCGCGCTCGCCGTGGTGCTCGTTCCTCGACGGCGCCGGCCTGTGGAGCGTCGCCGAGGCGAACAACTACACGACCGACCAGGTACACCCGAACGACGCGGGCCAGGAGCGCAAGGCGAGCCTCATCCTCGGGCCTGGGGATGAGTACCCCTGGTCCCCCATGCAGCTCGCGAACCTCTTCGCGTGGTGGGAGCCCGGCCCAGGCATGACCGGCGGCCCCATGACGGCGGTGACGGCCAGCGGCACGAGCCCGCCCACGGTGACGCTGAGCGGAACGGCAACGATGGCCGGCCACTTCAGGTTCGAGGTGAAGACGGCCGGCGCCGGCGGCAGCGCGTCGCCGGCGGCGAAGGGCCGCTGGTCGTTCTACAACGGCGGGCGCTCCTGGGTGCAGCAGGACGTGCCGCTGACGCCGACGGTGTACATCGCGCCGCTCGGGATCACGGTGAACTTCAGCAGCGGCGTCTACCCGAACAACGCCGTCTACACCGCCGACGTCCACGTCGGCCAGGTGCCCGACCTGAGCGGCAACGTCCGGCACCTCGTCGGGGTCACCAACCAGTTCCCGCCGTTCATGCTCAACGGGATCAACGGCAAGCCGTGCCTGGGGTTCGTGCCGGTCGACTTCATGCGGCTCACGGCGATCAACATCCCGGCGCCGTATGCCCTCTTCGTCGTCGGGAAGTTGACCTCCCAGGCGTCGCTGCGGGCGCTCCTCGGCAGGACGGCTGCGGGTAGCGGCATGGAGTTCTACTCGAACACGGCGACCACGATGGCTGCCAGCGACGGCGCGGTGACGCGCCAGGTCACCGTCGATGCGACCGTGGCGCGCTGCTACGGCATCATCGTCAACGGGGCCTCGTCGCAGATCCGCGTCGACGGCGCGTCGACCACCGTCAGCCTCAACAACGTCGCCTTGACTGGCCTGGGCGTCGGCGCTGACAGCGAGGCTGGCCACGGGTGCGACGGTCCGGTGGCGAGCGTCATCGTCGTCGCGGGCCTGCCGAGCGAGGACGAATGCAAGGCCATCGAGGCGCGCGCGCGCGCGCGATGGGCCACCGCGTAAGGAGTTCTGCGTATGGACGAGGAGTACATGTCACCCGCGTCGCGGCGAGCCGGCCGGGACGCGCCCAGCGACCCGCGCCGCGCCGCTCCCCGCGTCGTCAGCGCGAGCGACGCCGAGCTCCGCGCGCTCGAGCTCGCGGCCTCGGCCGTGGAGGGGGTGCGGGCCGTGCAGGCCGACCTCTCCGAGATCAAGGAGATGCTCGGTCGAGCGCCATCGCCGGGCCATGAGGGCACCGGCCTGATCGGCGCCGTGTCCGAGATGCAGGCTTCGCTGGCGCGGCTCGACGCGCCGGCCGAGCGGCAGGCGCCGTCCAAGGCTCGCAAGGTCGCCCGAGCTCCGCTCGTGATCGCCCTCATCGCGGCGCTCGGGGGCAGCGCGGGCATCGCCGGGATCGTCGACGCCGTCTGGGGGCGCGCCGCGGCCGCGCCACAGCAACAGACGACCGAGCGGTGAGCTCGGGCGGCGGTCCGACGAGCAGCCGCAGTGGCCGCGTCGTGAAAAACCCTGGCTGTGACCCTGGCCAGGGGCGCGCCGGAGGCGCGGAAGGAACCGGATAAGCTAACGATTTCGAGGGTGGACCTGACAGGGATCGAACCTGCGACCTCTAGAGTGCGATTCTAGCGCTCTCCCAACTGAGCTACAGGCCCTCGCTTTCGAGAGCGCGGACTCTACTCGCCGGGGCGCCGCTGTCAAGCATAGATCGCGGTTTTCTCTCCCTCGCCCGTCCGTCGTTCGGCGCCATGCTGGGCGTCCCCCCTGGGCTCCCTTTGCTTCCGCTGGTTCCCCTGCTTCCCCCCGCTGTGGTTCCTCCTGGTACCTCGTCGCCCAAGGACGAATTTGTGGTGGCGAAGTGGCGCGATCCGTGCGAGCCGCTGGAATTCCGTCGGGACGTGATGGATCGCACCCCTTCGAAGGCAGGGGCCCAACCGGCAAGCCTGGGGCGTGGAGAGCTCGCGACGGCCATCTCGTCGCCTCGGGCCGCCATGGCTGCCGAGCTTGCCGGCATCCTGAGCCGCGCTGTCGTCCTCGGGGATGACGAGGCGACCCGGGTCGTTCACGGAGCGATCGGTCGGCTGCTCGGGCTGCCGGCAGCAACGTAGGAGCAACCAAGTGTTTGCGCCTCATGCGAAGCGCCGGAGCGCCGGGGGATGCCCAGGCCAGAGCGGACTCGGTGTATTGGCGATCTAGGTACGAGAGCGGCCCTCGCGGAGAAGGCGGGCAGGACGCCAGCCCTGGAGCGTAAGGGAGCGCCTGCGCGGGCGTGCCGCCCGATCAGGAGATCGACGGGGCGGGCTCCGGTCGATCTGTCTTACGCGCTCGGGGTTGAGATTGTCATCTTGCCGAGCAGCTCCTTGAGAAATGCCTCGTAGCTCTGCCTGCGGGGCGCAGCCCCCTTGGGAAGGCAGGAGGGGAGCGTCTCGAACACCGCATCATAGTTGGGGTTGCCAAAGTACACGACGCTCAGCCGCTCGCTGCCCGCACGCTCCCTGGGCGTCACGACCTGGTGCCTCGTGGCCTTGAGGCGACCGTTGCTGATGAACTCCATCATGTCGCCGATGTTGACGATGAAGCAGCCAGGCCTTGCAGGCACCGGGTGCCAACTGCCCTCATGCTTTATCTCGAGTGCGTGCTCTCCGTTTGCCATCTCGCCGGGGCTGAGGATGGTCAACATATTCGGATCGGCGTGCTCGGCCAGGCGCCTGACTGCAGTATTGCAGTGCTCGGGCGCGGGCTCCGGGTAGTAGACGCCGGTCAAAGCGCTACAGTGCTTGGAGAAGAACGGCTTCCAGAAGTTCGGCGGCAGGTCAGCGGCAAGACCGATGAGGTTCGTGATGTGGTTGAAAAGCCTCTCCATCGCTGCATAGTAGTCAAATACGGCCTCCTGGAGACCGGGCGCCGTCTCCTCGGGCGGCCAGATGTTCTCCGGGACTATGAAGTTGGCGAAGTCCGCCTGATAGTACGGGTCCGTGGCGCGCGCTTCTCTCGAGACCTCGCGGCCAAAGCTCAATCGCTCGCATAGATCGGCCGTATCGGATTTCTCGCCGTAGACGGCGCTGAAGTTGATCTCCGTGAGGCCGGTGTATCCCCGCATGGGGGTCCCTTTGGCCTTCAACTTGTCGGAGACAGGCTTCCGAAAGAAGCCGAGCAGCTTGTTGCGAACCTCTGCGACGAGGCTCTCTGGCACGCCGTGGTTGCAGATGCAGAAAAAGCCAAGCTTCTGCAGAGCCGACCAGATCTCTTTTGCTGCCCGCTGGCTAGCTTCGGGCTCGTTGCTCCCCGTAGCTCCCAAGTCGATGATAGGCAGGTCAACTCGATTCATGATATCTCCCATGGGACGGCACTTTCATGGGATCCGAAATCGCTGGCTCAATCGTTTGGTACGATCATTCGACTTTGCGGCCGTCTTTGAGAAAGTAAAGATTGTCGACGGGCGCGCTTAGCATGCTGCGCGTACGTTGTCAACGTGCCAGGGGACAGCGGGTGGCCCTACGGTGCCGAAGAGCCGGATGTGAACAGCACTCATCCGGTTCTGTGAGAGGCGCCCCCCTGGCAACGGGGGGCGCCTACCCGATAGGACGTCTCAGGCGAGTTCTGCCCGTCCCCTCCCCGTGCCACGAGCAAAATCCCTGGGGGGCCGGACGGCTCGGCGCTACCCCACACGCAACTAGGGAAGGATTGGGGCGATGAGGTACTAGTTGGCAGGGCTCGGCGGCTCCGCGGGCGCGCCGGGCGCCGGCGGAGGCTCCGCCTGCGCGCGCGCCTGGGCCTTCGGGTTCTGGAAGACGAAGAGCTTCTCGCGCTCCTCCCCGTAGCTCTCCGTGCTGCCCCACTTCGGGTTCCAGTCCTTCACCCAGTACACCTCCCCGGAGACGATCGCGTCCTCGGGCCGGCCCGTGCGCTCCGGGTAGCGGTAGATGTACTCCTTCATCGCGTCCCGGTACGAGGTGTTCGCCGGCAGCTTGATGCGGGCGAAGTAGTCGCACCAGATCTGGGTGTACGCGAAGCTCTTCGCGTGCAGGAGGTCGAAGTTCGGCGGCTCGCCGGTGAAGGGGTTGATGTGGCGGCCGTCGACCGTGATGGCGTCGACGACGATCGTCCCGTCGTCCATCACGGGGTTCGGCGAGAACATGAACCAGCCCTGGAGGAACCGGAGCTTCTGCGAGAGGACGCGCGTCGGCTCGGGGTGAGGCACCTTCCAGCGGTTCTTGATGACCCAGAGCTCGACCGCCGCCTGGTTGACCGCGCCGACGAACATCACGAGCACGGCGACCTCGCGAAACGTCGCGAGCACCTTCCGGCCGGCCAGCCGGAGCGGCGCCGGCGGGGGCGCGATCTCCGAGCGCTCCGGGATCCGCGCGCCGAGCGCCCGGCCCAGGCTGCGGCGGTGCGCCGCCGCCATCGCCGCGGTCGCCGCGTCGCGCACGAGCGGCAGGCGGAGCACCCACGCCACGGCGGGGCCGAGCGGGATCGCCGCGACGATGTCGGCGAGCGCCGCGGCCCCCTCGGCCGCCTCGCCGCCCGGACGTCGCACCGAGAGCCCGTGGGCCGCGGAGCTCGACGCCTCGAAGGTGAGCAGACCGAACCGGTCCATCCGCTTCAGCAAGCGGCAGGCGAGCACGGCGCCCGGCGAGCGCGGGTCGAACAGCACCACGCGGGCCCGGTGCATGCGCCGCATCGTGCGCGCGGCGATCTCCCAGTCCTCGCGGCCGATGAGGAGCGTGGAGAACACGCAGAGCGCCCACGCGAACGGTCCCAGCACGAACGTCATGCCGAACCCGACGTGGAGCAAGTTCATCATCACGAGCGTGAGCCGCCGCGCCCACACCCGGCCGAGCGGCGACAGCAGGCACACCGGGATGGCCGCCTCGAACGAGATGACCATCCTCGTCATGAACAGGATGAGGAAGTTCGGCGCGTAGTCGCGGATGTCCGCCACGATCGGCGTCACCATCCGGTCGACGTACAGCACGAAGTGGACCGCGGTCCCGTTCTTCCAGGCGGGGCCGGTCTTGTGCACCACGTTGAAGAAGTAGATCGCCGAGAGCTGGATCAGCAGGACGGGCCCGAGGACCGTCACGTAGGCGTCCGGCTTCCGGGGGTCGTCGAGCGCGGAGCGGTCGTTCAGATCGTCCGCGGTCCGCTCGCGGCTCCGCTTCAGCGACGCGAGGAGCGCGTCGACGGAGAAGCGATCGCCCATCGGCAGGAAGCACGTCCAGAGCAGCAGCAGGTTGTGGACGACGTAGCCGCCGTTCTCGATGAGCAGGACGCGCCCGTTCATGCTCGTGACGAACACGAGCGAGAGCACCTGCATGAGCTTCGTCTTCCAGCCGATGAGCAGGCAGACGTAGGTGGCGAAGATCACGGCCCAGAGGACCCAGAGCTCGCCCGGCGTGGAGAAGGCGTTGACGAGCGAGAAGTTCCCGCCGCCCTGCGGGCGCCAGAGGTTCACGTGGTTCGGCAGGACGCCGATGTCCGCGAACATGTCGGACCACGCCCAGCTGCGGCGGAACAGGTCGCCGATCAGGAAGAAGCCGAGCAGGATGCGCGTGAAGCCGAGCGTCCGCCGGTCGAACGTGAAGAAGCTGTCCCGGAGGATGTCCCACATCGAGGGCCCGCGCGGCCGTGGAGGCGGCTCCGGCGCCGCGCCGTCTTCCTCGTCGTGCTCGCCCTCCGCGGCGCCATCGTCCTCCGCGGCGTCGTCGCGCTGCGCCGCGCGCGCTGCGCTGTCGTCGGCGCGCGCGCCCTCGCTCGCGCTGGAGCCCATCGCGGCGGCGGCCTCCGGGCCTGCTTCGCGGCCCTCGCCGGGATCCTCGTTCTCGTTCCGGAGCGCGCCCTCGGGCCCACCCTCGTCGCGATCGTCTTTTGCGTTCATAAGGCGTCGAGATCGATGCTGCGCGAGCGGAGCGCTCGCCGTTCCCATCCCCTACCTACCGCAACCGCGCGGGCGCCGCACGAGGCGACCAGGAGCGCGACGCGCGAGCGCGCCGGGTCACGCCCTGTGGGCAGGATCGCGACCGCACGGCGCGCTTGATGCGCGCGGCGCGGGACGGTAACGAGGAGGGCGACATGCGCCCCATGTCCAACGCGCCCGACGCGCCCGACGCGCCCGACGCGCCCAACGCTGAAGAGCGCCTCGCGCTCGCGAGCTGCGCCTTCGTGGCCGGCTGCATCCTGCTCGCGCCGCGCGAGTGGATCTCGGCGGGGCTCTCGCTCGCGCTCGCTGCGGCGCTCTTCGGGTGGCACCTCCGGCGGCGCGCCGCGGCCCCGAAGGGAGGGCCGGCGGCGCCCGCGCAGGGCGCCCGCGGCGCTCAGGGCGCGCCGGGTGAAGAGCCGCGGGCGCCAGCCTGAACGCGCAGCGGAGGGCGGCCGAAGCGGGCGCGCACGCGGTCGGCGACGGCGCGCACCCGCGGCGCCCCGAGGAGCCGCCGTTCCAGGCGCCGCTTGCCGGGGATGTCGAGGAGCATCACGCCGATCAGGATCACCAGCGCGCCCGGACCGGGGACACCGGGCAGCGACAGCAGGATCCCGAGCGTGACGGCCATCACGCCGAGCAGGTTCTTCCCGACGCGCGCCGCCACGCGCACCCAGGCCGGACGCCCTTCCAGGAAGGGCGCCTCCTCCTGCCTCTCCAGGTAGTCCTCAGGCAGCCGAACGAGCACGACAGTGACGAGCGCCATGCCCGCGATGAAGCTGGCGAGGCACACGCCCACGGCGATGGCGAGCTGCTCGCGGTGCGCCTCGGCGAACCCGAGGGCGGCGTCCGTCATCGATGAGGCGGAGGGCATACGGCGACGAGGCCAGAGCATACGGCGCGCGGCCGGCTCGGGCGAGGCGCGCCGGGCGGCTCAGGGGATGAGCACGGTGCCTATCGCGCCGGGCTCGCTCGCCTCGCGCGCGAGATCGCCGGGCTTGAGCCGCCCCAGGATGTGGATGCGGCGGACCCCTTCGGCGAGCGCGGCGAACGACTCCTCGAGCTTCGGGATCATCCCGCGCGTGACGGCGCCGCTCGCGATGAGGGCGCGCCCTTCGGCGACCGTGAGGCTCGGGATGCGCGAGGCGGGATCGGAGACGTCGCGCAGCACGCCCGGCACATCGCTGACGAGGAAGAGCCCCGACGCGCCGAGCTCGACGGCGACCCGGTTGGCGACCGTGTCGGCGTTGATGTTGTACGTCTGCCCGTCCGCGCCGGCCCCGAGGCAGGCGAGGACGGGCAAGTAGCCGCCGCTCCCGAGCAGCTCGAGCAGCCCGCGATCGACGCCCGTGATGTCGCCGACGAGGCCGAGGTCCACCGGCTCGGGCCCGGCGCCGGCGTAGACCTGCGGCGGCCGCTTGACCGCCGAGAGGGCGGGCCCGCTCGCGCCGTGGAGCCCCACCGGCCTCGCGCCCGCGGCGACGAGCGCGGCGCAGAGGTCGACGTTGAGCTTGCCGGCGACGACCATCTTCATGACGTCGAGCGTGTCCGCGTCGGTGACGCGCTGACCGGCGACCTGCCGGACGGGGATGCCGAGGCGCTCCTGCAGCCGGGTGGCCTGCGCGCCGCCGCCGTGGACGATGATCGCGCGCGCGCCCGCGCGGGTGAGCGCCGCGAGGTCGCTGGAGAGGATGGCGAGGGCAGGGCCGCCCACGACCTCGCCGCCGAGCTTGATGACGAGCGGGCCCGTCGCCGTGGTCACGGGTGCCTCCGCGCTGCTCTGGGACATTTCATGAGGGGCACACGTACCACTTCTGCTGCGGCCAGGGCAGAGGTCGCCGGCGCGCGGCGTGGTGGCGGGGTGGTCGCGGGGTGGCAGCGCGAGCGGGCGCCGGCGACCTCGCGCGGGGCGGCGCTCGGCCTTCGGTGGCTTCCGTGGCATGCTGGCGCCGTGATCCAGGCCCTCCGACAGGCGCTGTCCAGCCGCGCGGAGCCGATGCTCGCGCTCCTCGAGCGGCTGGTGAACCTCAACTCGTTCACGGACAACCCGCGCGGCGGCGACGCCGTGGGCGAGGTCCTGGCCAACGAGCTCTCGACGATCCCCGGCCTGTGCGTGCGGCGGTTCGCGAGCGCGCGCTACGCGGCGCACTGGGTGGCGGAGAGCGAGGCGGCCAAGGCGTCGCCGGCGGGGCACGTCGCCCTCGTCGGGCACCTCGACACGGTGTTCCCCCCGGGGGTCTTCGAGGGCTTCCGCCTGGACGGGGAGCTCGCGCGCGGGCCCGGCGTGCTCGACATGAAGGGCGGGCTCGTGGTGGTGATCGAGGCGCTCAGGGCGCTCGAGCGGATCGGCGCGCTGCCCGCGATCCCGGTGCGGTTCGCGATCGTGGCGGACGAGGAGGTCGGGTCGCCCGAGGGGCGCCCGCTGCTGCAGCGCGAGCTCGCGGGCGCCGCGTGCGCGCTCGTGTTCGAGGCGGGGCGCGAGGGGGACCGGATCATCACCGCGCGCAAGGGCACGGGGGGCGCGACGGTGAGGGCCACGGGCAAGGCGGCGCACGCCGGCAACGCGCACCGGCAGGGCGCGAACGCCATCTGGGCGCTCGCGCGCTTCATCGACCGGGCGCAGCAGCTCACCGACTACGGGCGGGGGGTGACCGTCAACGTCGGCAAGGTGAGCGGAGGGCAGGGCAGGAACACGGTGCCCGACGCGGCGGAGGCGCAGGTCGACCTCCGCTTCGTGAGCCGCGCGGACGGCGAGGCGACGCTGGCGGCGCTCGCCGCGGCGGCGCGCGAGGCGGCCGCCGAGGTGCCCGGCACCGCCGTGCAGGTCGACGGCGAGATCGCGCGGTCGCCGCTCGCGCGGACCGACGCGAGCGCGGCGCTCTGCCGTGAGTACGCGGCCTGCGCGCGGGCGGCGGGGCTCGGCGACGCCGAGGCGCCCCTCCTCGGCGGCGGATCCGACGCCAGCTCGACGGCCGAGATCGGGATCCCATCCATCGACGGGCTGGGGCCGAGGGGGAGCGGCTTCCACACGAAGGACGAGCTCGTCGAGGTGGGCACGCTGGTCCCCAAGGCGGAGGCGCTGGCGGCGTTCCTGCTGGGCCGGCGCGCCTGAAGGGCTGACGGGCGGCGCGCGCGACTCCGACGCTCGCCTGCCGCGGGCTGCTACGTGCGACCCCAGTGGATCACCTGGGCGGCTGCCTCGGGCCGCGGCTGTAAGGGATCCCCTTGCTGTGATGACGCGAACCCGCGAGAATGTATTTATGGCAAGCGGGGCTGATTACACATTGACGGGCGTCATCCACGAATCCTCGGCGACGACGGTCTACCGGGGAGTTCGAGAGAGCGACCGCTCCCCGGTGGCGATCAAGCGGCTCAAGAGCGAGCGCCCGCTGCCGGTCGAGATCGCGAAGCTCAAGTACGAATACGCCATCGCCCGAGACCTCGCGCTGCCGGGCGTCGTGAGGGTCTATGGGATCGAGAAGGTGGGCAGCGGCCTGGCGCTCATCATGGAGGACGCGGGCGAGCGCCCGCTCAACGAGATCATCGGCGCGAGCAAGCTGAAGCTGGAGGACGCGCTCCGTATCGCGATCTCGATCGCGGACGCCCTGGAGTCCATCCATCGACGAGGCGTCACTCACATGGACGTCAAGCCGCACAACATCCTCATCAACGCGGAGACGCTGGAGGCGAAGCTGACGGATTTCGGCAGCGCGACGCGCCTGTCGCAGGAAGCCCACAAAGCGAACCGCTTCGCGTCCTTCGAGGGGACCCTGGCCTACATGTCGCCGGAGCAGAGCGGGCGGCTGAACGTCGTCATCGATCGCCGCACGGACCTCTACTCCCTGGGCGTCACCCTGTACGAGATGGTGACGGGCGTCCTCCCCTTCCGGACGACGGACCTCATGGATCTCGTGCACAGCCACATCGCGCGGACCCCGCCGGCGCCGCAGACCGTGTCGCCCGCGGTGCCGAGCGCCGTCTCCGACATCGTGATGAAGCTCCTCGCCAAGAGCCCCGACGACAGGTACCAGAGCGCCCACGGGCTCAAGCTCGACCTGGAAGAGTGCTCGTCGCAGCTCTCGTCCAAGGGGAAGATCGAGCCGTTCCCCGCCGGCCGATACGACTACGTCGATGAGCTGCGGGCGCCTCAGAAGCTCTACGGCCGGGAGACCGAGGTCGCGCTCCTCTCCGACGCGTGGGTCCGCACGAGGCAGGGCGGGAGCGAATCCGTCCTGGTCTCCGGCTACTCCGGGATCGGCAAGTCGGTCCTCGTGAACGAGCTCCAGAAGAGCGTCGTTCGTGAGAGAGGGTATTTCGCGACCGGCAAGTTCGACCAGCTCAACCGGACCACGCCGTACGCGGCCGTCGCGCACGTCTACCAGGAGCTCATCCGCAACATCATGGCGGAGTCTGCCGAGGCGCTGGGGCAGTGGAAGCGCAGGCTGGCGGCGGCGGTCGGCTCGAACGGGCAGCTCCTCATCGATCTGATACCGGAGCTCGAGCTCCTCATCGGCCCTCAGCCGGCCGTCCCGGCGCTCGGCCCCACCGAGTCGCAGGCGCGGTTCCAGCTGACGCTCCAGAACTTCTGCCGCGCCTTCCCCTCCAAGGAGCGCCCCCTGGTCCTCTTCTTCGATGACCTGCAGTGGGCGGACGCGGCGTCGCTCAAGTTCCTCCAGAGCATCGCGGCCGAGGCGCGGATCCCCTACATGCTCATGATCGGCGCGTACCGCGACAACGAGGTCGACGCGAGCCACCTGTTCTCCGTGGTCCTCGGGGAGCTCCGCAAGAAGGCGGCGGCGGTGAGCGAGCTGACGCTCAAGCCGCTCGCCTTCGCCGACGTGAACCAGCTCGTCGCCGACACGTTGAGCTGCGATCCTCACCGCGCGGAGCCCTTCGCGAGGCTCATCTTCGACAAGACCCGGGGCAACCCGTTCTTCATGAGCCAGCTCATGAAGAGCCTGCACGCCGAGAGGCTCCTCTCGTTCGACCCCGGCGGCTTCTCGTGGACATGGGACCTCGATCGCATCCGCGAGGCGAAGGCCTCGGAGAACGTGATCGAGCTCATGGTGGGCAAGATGCGCCGGCTGCCCGAGCGCGCCCAGCGTATCCTCTCCCTCGCGGCGTGCGTCGGCCACCAGTTCGATCTGACGACGCTGGCGATCGTGACGAGGCGGTCGCGCCTGGAGGCGGCCCGCGAGCTCTGGGGCGTGCTCCGCGAGGGCTTCATCCTCCCCGTGGACGCGGAGTCCAGGTTCTTCGATATCGCCATGGACGGTGAGCTCGCCGTCGCCGAGGACGGCTCCGACGAGGAGCTCAACGTCTCCTACAGGTTCTTGCACGATCGCGTGCAGCAGGCCGCCTACGCGCTCATGGACGACGCGGACAAGCAGGCGGCGCACCTCCAGATCGGGCGGCTGATGCTGGAGGACAGCAGGCGAGATCAGTCCGAGGCCGAGCTGTTCGACATCGTGGGCCACATGAACAGGGGCGTCGCCCTGATCACGGACGATCGCGAGAAGCGGGCGCTCTCGCGGCTGAACCTCGACGCCGGCAAGCGGGCGAAGATGGGGGCGGCCTATGACGCCGCGGTCCATTACCTCGAGATCGGGACATCGCTGCTCGACGCGGAGAGCTGGAAGAGCGAGTACGAGCTCGCGTTCGGGCTCCACGCCGAGCTCGCGGAGTGCAGGTGCCTGAACGGCGGCTTCGAGGCGGCCGAGCCGCTGTTCGACGTCCTCGCGACCCAGGCGAAGAGCACGCTGGATCGCGCGAAGGTCTGCGTGCTGCGCATGACCTTCTACCTGATGCTCGGCCAGATCAACCGGGTGATAGACCAGGCGCTGGAAGCGCTCGGGCTCCTCGGGGTCGAGCTCCCGCAGGCCGCCGAGGAGCGCGAGGTGATGCTGCGCGCGGAGCTCGCCGCCTTGCGCGCGAGCCTGGAGGGGCGCGCGATCGCCGATCTCATCGACCTGCCGCTGGCCTCCAGCGCGGAGACACAGATGACCCTGGGCCTCCTCGGCGAGCTGGCGACGCCGGCGAACGCCGTGGATCCGACCCTCGCCTTGCTCGTGGTGATCAAGCAGATCAACCTGTCGATAAAGTACGGCAACTCGGCCACGTCCGCCCTGGGGTACGTCTCGTTCGGCAGCATGCTAGGGAACGATCTGCCCCTGTTCCGGGACAACCCTCAGCGATACGAGGAAGGGTACGAGTTCGCGAAGCTCGGGATCGCGCTCAACGAGAAGTTCAACAACGTTCGCCTCACCTGCAAGCTGCTGATCTACTTCGCGGCGACACTCCATCTGTTCGAGCATCTCTCGGCGACGATCGACTGCTTCGGGCGTTCCCGCCAGGCCGGGCTGGCGAGCGGCGACCTGGTCTATGCGTCGTATTGCTGCATGCACATCGCGGCGGCGAAGCTGAACCTCGGCGACGATCTGGACGCGCTCGCGGACGAGATCGAGCAGAACCTCGCGCTCGTGCGGCGGATCGGCGACCTGACCACGATCCACGCCCTGGTCTGCGCGAAGCAGGTGGTCGCGAACCTCACGGGTCGAACCGAAGGGGGGCACTCCCTGAGCGGCGGGGCGTTCGACGAGGCCGAGTTCACGAGGTCGATCGAGGGGCCGGAGCTCGGCTACGTGGCCAGCTGGTACAGCGCCTTCAAGCTCCAGCTGAGCTACCTCCACGGGGACTACGCGTCCGCGCGCTCGTTCCTGGCCACGGCCGAGCGGCAGAGCGTGGGGTGGACGACCCACGCCTGGGCGACGGAGATCGTGTTCTTCGGCTGCTTGACGCTCGCGGCGTCGTGCGACGGGGCGCCGGACGGCGAGCGGGCGCAGCACATGGAGGCGATCGCGAGGCTCGAGGCGAAGCTGAACCACTGGGCGGAGCTGAGCCCGTCCAACTACGCCCACAAGAGCACCCTCGTGGCGGGCGAGGTGGCGCGCCTCTCGGGGAGGACGCGGGACGCGATGATGCTCTACGAGAAGGCGATCGAAGCGGCGAGGGCGAGCCGGTTCGTGCGCGACGAGGCGATCGCGAACGAGATCGCGGCGAAGCTGTACGAGGCCGAGGGGCTGCTCCGGGCCGCTCGGGCCTTCATGACGGACGCCTACCACGCGTACCTCTTGTGGGGGGCGACAGCCAAGGTGGAGAGCCTGGCGCGGGTCGCTCCCCACCTCGTGCCTGCCGACGGAGGGCTCCTCGGGCCGCGCAGCGTGGTCGCCTCATCGCGCTCCGGCAGGGCGCAGACCACGTCGACGACGCGGCTCAGCACCAGCATCCTCGACGTGGAAGCCGTCATCCAGGCTGCGCAGGCGCTCGCGGGCGAGGTCGTCCTGGAGAGCGTCGTGAGCCGGCTGATGGAGATCGTCATCAAGAACTCCGGCGCGCAGAAGGGCGCCCTCATCCTCGAGCGAGAACAGCACCTGCTCGTCGAGGCGGTCGTCACGGCGGAGCCGAGCTCGCTCCGGGCGGGCCTGGCCGCCCCGCTCGAGGGGAGCGCCGACGTGCCGGTCTCCATCGTGCAGTACGTCGCGAGGACGAAGGAGCCCGTGATCCTGGCGGACGCGACCCAGGAGTCCCGGTTCGCGGCCGACCCGTACATCGCCGCGTGCGCCCCGAGGTCGATCCTGTGCCTGGCCATGGTCCACCAGGGCCGGACCAAGGGGATCATCTACCTGGAGAACCGGCTCGCCCCGAGCACCTTCAAGCCGGCGCGGCAGGAGCTCGTCAGGCTCCTTCTGACGCAGGCCGGGACGGCCGTGGAGAACGCGCTGCTCTACGAGCACCTGGAGCACCGCACGGCGGCGCTCCAGGAGGCCGAGCAGCGGCTCGGGGTCGAGTTCGCCGGGCGAGAGCGGAGCGAGCGGGAGCGCCTGTCCTTGCAGGAAGAGATCATCCGGGTGCAGAACGACCGGCTCGCGGAGCTGTCCACCCCCATCATCCCGATCACCGACCGGATCATGGTCATGCCGCTGATCGGGATGATGGACCGCGCGCGGGCCCAGCAGGCGCTCAGCACCGCCCTGCACGGGGTCGAATCGAACGGCGCCGAGGTCGTGATCATCGACATCACCGGCGTGAAGCTCGTCGACACCGACGTCGCGAGCACGCTGATGGCCACGGCGAAGGCCCTCCGGATGCTCGGGGCGCAGGCGGTGCTCACCGGCATCCGCCCCGAGGTCGCGACGACCCTCACGGGCCTGGAGATCGAGTTCAGAGAGATCGTGACGCGGGGGACGCTCCAGAGCGGCATCGCGTACGCGCTGCAGAGGACGGGGAGGACCGACGGCCTCGTGAAGAGCGCCGCGCGTTGAGCGCGGCGCTGGCTCGACCGGCTCAGGTCCTCGCCTGTCCGCTGTCGGGGCTGCTGTCCGGGCCGTTTCTCCGGGAGCTCCATCGGCTCAACCCCGAACGCGCGGTGCTCTCGGGGATCCTGGCCCGCATGCGGCTCCGCGCCGTGATGTGCGCCCGGACGACGCGGGCCACGGACGCGACCTGAGGCGGCTCCATCATGGTGAAATGGTTGCCCGGGACCTGGTGCATGACGAACCGCCCGCGGGTGAGGTCCCTCCAGTAGTCGACGTCGTCGGGCTCGCTCGCGCCGAGCTGATCGCGCGCGCGCACGAACAGGACGCTGGCTTCCGTCGGGCGCGGCTCGTAGAGCGTCATGGCGCGCCAGGTGCTCAGCACGATGGCGCGGAACGGCGCGTCCTCCTGGAGCGCGGCGACGAAGCCCTGGTACGCCTTGGGGGCCGCGTCCTTGAGCCCGATCATCTGCCGGAGCACGTCGTCGGCGCTCCCGATCGACGCGCCCCGCGCGGACGCAAGGGATCCGGTGTCCAGCAGGAGGAGCTGCACCTTCTTCCCTTCCGCCAGGAGCTGCTGCGCCATCTCGTAGGCGATCACGCCGCCGGCCGAGTGGCCGCCCAGGAGGTACGGGCCCTCCGGCTGGACGGCGCGCAGCTCTTGAACGTACCGCGCCGCCATGGCGGGGATCTCGGAGAAGACGGGCTCGTCGGGCTCCATCCCCGACGCCCGGATCCCGTAGATGGACAGCTCGGCGCCGATCTGCCGCGCCAGCTCGCGGTAGATGAAGATCGTGCCGCCGATGGGCTGCACAAGGAACAGCGGCGCCCTGCGGTGCGACCCGACGTGGAGCGGGACGATGAGCCGGCCGCGCCCGCGCCCCGACGCGACGCTGGCGCTCCTGTAGGTGGGCGGCGCGGAGGCGCTGGAAGGCTGGCTCTCGTGGATGTGCTCGGCGAGCGCCGCCACGGTGCGGAGCTCCAGCAGCGCGTGCACCGATAGCTCGACCTTCAGCCGCTCCTTGATCAGGGCCCGCACCTCGATCGCGCTCAAGGAGTGCCCGCCGAGGTCGAAGAAGTTGTCGTGCGGCCGCACCTTGGCCACGCCGAGCACCTCCCTGAAGATGTCCGCGAGCGCGCGCGCCACATGATCCGCAGGCGCCCCGGCCCTCTGCTCGGAGCTCGCGTCGCCCCGGTCCGTCGCAGGCGCCGGGAGCGACGCCGCGTCGCTGCTGTCGAGCGCCGACGAGGGCGCCGCCATCGTCGCAGGCGCCGGGCGCGAGGCGCCGAGCACGTACGGCGTGCGCTTGAACGGGTACGTCGGCAGCGGGACGCGCCGGCGCCGCTCGTCCCGGGAGAACGCCGCCCAGTCGACGTCGGCGCCGGCGCACCAGAGCTGGCCGACGGCGGCGAGCAGCGCCTCCAGGTCCGTCCGATCGGAGCCCGAGCTCGCCATCGTGGTGAGAATGAGCCGCCCCGCGCCGGCGTCGGGGTGCTGGCTCGCCAGCGTGGCCAGCGTCCGCCCGGGCCCGACCTCGACGAAGACGTGATCCGGGTCGAGGAGCAGCGCTTCGAGCCCTCGCCCGAAGCGGACGGTCCCCCGGAGGTGCCGCGCCCAGTAGGACGGATCCTGGGCATCGGCGTCCGTCATCCACGCGCCGGTGAGGTTCGAGAGCATCGGGATGCGCGGCGCCCGTCGCTCCAGGGAGGCCGCCAGCTGGGTCAAGCGGTCCGCGAGCGGGCCGACGAGCGAGGAGTGCGCCGCCGTGGCGATCGGCAAGCGCCGGGTCTCGTGGCCCTCGCGCGCGCACGCCTGCTCGAGGCGCTCGATCGC
Source organism: Sorangium sp. So ce128 (assembly GCF_051525245.1). Lineage (NCBI taxonomy): Bacteria > Pseudomonadati > Myxococcota > Polyangiales > Polyangiaceae > Sorangium > Sorangium sp. So ce128. The sequence goes on from NZ_CP150313.1 coordinate 498,515, forward strand.
CGGCAGCGTCCCGGAGACGACGCACACCTCCGGGCCGTTGACGGCGGCCAGGGAGAGGCCGTCGCCGAGCCGATCGAGCAGCGCGTCCTCGGAGAGATGCACGACGAGCGTCGCCACGTGCCTGGGCAGCTGCTCGTACAGGCGCCCGCGCGCCGCGATGAGCGTCACCGCGGCCTCGAGCGACAGCACGCCCGCGACGCAGGCGGCGGTGTACTCGCCCAGGCTGTGTCCGCTGACCGCCGCGGGGCGGATGCCCCACGACAGGAGGAGCCGCGCCGTCGCGACCTCGGTCGAGAAGATGGCCGCCATGTTCGCGCAGGGGGCGCGCAGCTGCTCGGCCGCGCGCTCGCGCTCCTCGGGGCCCGGGAAGAGCAGCGCCCGGATATCCACGGAGAGCGCGCGCTGGAACAGCGTGGCGCACTGATCGAGGCTCTCCCGGAAGACGCGCTCGCTCCCGTACAGCTCTCGCCCCATGTCCACCCGCTGGGAGCCTCCGCCGGGGAAGAGGAACACCACCTTCGGCGCGCGGCCCTCGGCGACGTCGCTGAAGGCGTGGGCGGGATCGCGCGCTCGCAGGCGGGCGGCCGCCGAGACCGGGTCGCGGCAGACGACGGCGCGGCGATGCGCGAACCGCGCCCGCCCCTGCTGGAGCGTGAAGGCGACGTCGGGGAGGGAGACGCGCGCCGCGTGCCGCAGGTGCCCGGCCAGCCGATCCGTGATGCCCTCGAGCGCTTCGCTCGTCTGCGCGGACAGGACCAGCAGCTGGCAAGCCCGCGACGGGCCGGACGGATCCATCGCGGGCGCCTCCTCCAGGACCACGTGGGCGTTCGTGCCCCCCATCCCGAAGGCGCTCACCCCGGCGCGGCGCGGGCGCGTTCCGCGCTTCCAGGCGAGCGGCGCGGCGTTGACGAAGAACGGGCTGCTCTCCAGGTGGAGCTCGGGGTTCGGGCGCCGGAAGTGGAGCGTGGGCGGGATCAGCTCGTGCTCGAGCGAGAGCGCGGCCTTGATGAGCCCGGTGGCCCCGGCGGCCGCCCCCAGGTGCCCCAGGTTGCTCTTCACCGAGCCCAGCGCGCAGAACCCGACTTTGTCAGTGCCATTTCTGAAGGCGCGCGACAGGGCGGCGACCTCGATCGGATCGCCGAGCCTCGTGCCCGTCCCGTGGCCCTCGACGAAGGTGATGCTCTCCGGCTCCACCCCTGCGGCGGCGTGCGCCTTGAGGATCGCCTGCGCCTGTCCTTCCGTGCCCGGCGCGGCGTAGCCGACCTTGCGCGAGCCGTCGTTGGTGATCGCGGATCCGAGGATGACGGCGTGGATGTGGTCGCCGTCGCGGAGCGCGTCCTCCAGCCGCTTGAGCACGACCACCGACACGCCGCTGCCGGCCACGGTCCCCTGCGCGTCGGCGTCGAACGGCCGGCAGTGCCCGTCCGGCGACGCGAGCGAGCCCTCCTCGTGGACGTGACCGAGGCGCGTCGGCGGGAGGACCACGACGCCGCCTGCGAGGACCATGTCGCACTCCTTCGTGGCGAGGCTCTGGCAGGCCAGGTGCACCGCGACGAGCGACGTCGAGCACGCGGTCAGCACCGTCACGGCGGGCCCGCGGAGGCCCAGCTTGTACGCCACCCGCGTCGTCAGGCCGTCGGTGACGTTCCCGGTGAAGATCCGGTAGTACTCGGCGCTCAGCGGCGCCTTGGGCATGCCGACGCGCTCCAGCCAGTACAGCGGGGCGTCGCTCCCGGCGAAGACGCCGACCGACTGCTCGCACGAGAGCGGGTCGTAGCCCGCCCTCTCCATCGCCTCCCAGGCGCACTCGAGGAAGATCCGGTGCTGCGGGTCCATGAGCATCGCCTCGTTCGGGCTGTAGCCGAAGAACCGCGCGTCGAAGCACATCGCGTCGTCCAGCACGCCGCACGCCGGCACGAGGTTCGGCGCGCGGATCAGCTCCAGATCGACGCCCGAGGCCTCCAGCTCCTCGGGCGTGAAGAAGCGGATGCCCTCGACGCCGTTGCGCAGGTTGAACCAGAGCGTGTCGACGTCGCGCGCCTTGGGGTAGCGCCCGGACATCCCTACGATTGCGACGGCGTTCGCGGGCGCCGCCTTGCGCTCCGGCGCGGGGGCCCGGCGGCTCGAGGGGCGCGTCGGCGGCGCCGGCGCTGCGGTCTCGTCTGCCTCCGCGGCCCGCGGGGCCGCCCCGAGGTGAGCGGCCAGGCTGCGTATCGTCGGGTGCTGGAACAGCTCCACGATCGGAACGTTCCGGCCGAGGCGCGCCTGGAGCGCGGCCTGGACCTGCACGAGCAGGAGCGAGTGGCCGCCGATCTCGAAGAACCGATCATCGAGCCCCACGCGGTCGAGGTCGAGCACCTTGCGCCAGATCTCGCTCAGGACCGCCTCGATGTCCGAGGCCGGCGCGGCGGTCTTGGGCTCGGCGCTCGGCGTCGGGCGATCGGGCGCGGGGAGCGCGCGCCGATCGACCTTCCCGCTCGCGTTGAGCGGCAGCGCGTCGAGCTTCACGAAGATCGCCGGGACCATGTACTCGGGGAGCTTCGCCGCGAGGAACTCCCGCAGGGCCGGGAGGAGCGCGCGCGCCTGCTTCGCGCGGAGCGGGTCGTTGACCAGCGGCGAGCGCGCCTGTCCCTCGGCGGCGCTCGCGCCGAGGAGGGCGCGCGGCCTCCGCGGATCCCCGTCGCGCTCGAAGAGGACGTCCATGCGCTCCGGGCCTCCGGTCCGCGACCAGGTGACGCGGACCGCGTAGCCCAGCCTGCCGCCGAGCTCCCAGAGCGCCTCCGGCTCGATCGCGACGCCGGCGCGCGCGGGGCCCGCGGCGCAGAGGTCCTCCTTGGTCCCGCTCGCCGTCGAGAGCGCCGCTGCCAGGGCGACGTCCGCGTGCACGCGCGCGTTCGGGATGCCCAGCACCTCCAGCGCCTCGGGGCGGTCCTCCCGCAGCGACCGCTCGATCTCGTGGAGGTCCGCCGCCGCCGACCCGCCGATCGATCGAGCGATCGCGGCCGGCTCCGCCGCCGCGCCAACGAACAGCACGACGTCGTACCGGTAGCGGGTCATCTCCTCGGCGCCGTGGCCGCGCTTGAGCCAGATCTCCACGTGGCTCACGCCCGGGATCTGGCCGCGCAGGGCGCGGAAGTAGTCGGGCGCGACGACGAGCTCTTCCTCGATCGAGATCGCCCGCCGCACCCGGCCACGCAGCTCCTCGGCCGCTGTATCCGGCGACGCCCGGTGGAGCTGCACCGACGCGTGGAACGCCTCGAGCAGGGGGAGGCTCCGCACGTCGCCGATGAACACGAGCCCGCCGGGAGCGACCGAGCGGACGGCGCCTTCGATCACCGATCGCAGGTAGTCGGCGCCGGGGAAGTACTGCACGATCGAGTTGAGGACGATCGCGTCGAAGCTCCCGGGCTCGACGTGGCTGAAGTCGTTGGCCTCGCGGCGCGCCAGCGTCACGTGCGTGTACCCCCTGGCGGCGAGCCTGGGGCGGAGCAGGGAGATGGCCTGCTCCGAGAAGTCGGTCGCCAGGTAGGCTTCGCAGCGGGGCGCCGTCTTCAGGAGAAGGAGGCCTGTCCCGCAGCCGATCTCCCAGACCCGCTTCGGCTGGAAGGACAGGATCCGCTCGACCGTGAAATCGCGCCACGCGCGCATCTCCGCCGCCTCGATGGGCGCGCCGGTGTAGCTGCTGTTCCAGCCCGTCGTGTCGAGGTCCGGATCGGTGACGGCGGTGTCCTTCGCGTAGGTATCGTCGTACAGCGCGCGCCACTCCGTGACGTGGCCCGCCTGGAGGCTCGCGTCGTGCGCCGCGGGCTGCCCGCCGCTGCTCGGCACCACGTAGGCGACGAGGCGCTTGTCGCCGTGAGCGTCGTCCGTCGCGAGGACGACGGCGTCGTCGAGGGCGGGGTGCTGCCTGAGCGTGGCCTCGATCTCGCCGAGCTCCAGGCGGAAGCCGCGGATCTTGACCTGGTGGTCGAGCCTGCCGAGGAACTCGATGTCGCCGTCGTGCCGCCAGCGGACGAGGTCGCCGGTGCGGTACATGCGCGCGCCGGGGTCGGAGGAGAAGGGGTCGGGGAGGAAGCGGTCTTCTGTGAGCTGCGGGTCGTGGAGGTAGCCGCGGGCGAGGCCGTCGCCGGCGATGTAGAGCTCGCCGGGGACGCCGACGGGGACGGGCTGCCGGCGCGGGTCGAGGAGGTAGACGCGCACGTTGTCGATGGGCCGGCCGATGGGCGGCTTTCGTGAGGGGCCGCGGTCGGCGGGGGCGCCCCGGAGGAGCGAGCAGGAGGTGGTGACGACGGTGGCCTCGGTGGGGCCGTAGTTGTTGACGACCTCGAAGGGGATGGCGCGGTGAGGCCAGCGCCGTAGCCTGTCGCCGCCGGTGAGCAGGGCGCGCAGGGAGCAGCGAGCGGGCCAGTCGAGGCGCAGCAGCTCCTCGGCGATGGGGGTGGGGACGAAGGAGACCGAGATGTGCTGTTCCAGCAGCCACTGCTGGAGCTCCAGGGGCGAGCGGCGGATGGCATCGGAGGGGATGTACAGGCACGCGCCGGAGCAGAGCGAGGGCCACATCTCCCAGACCGAGGCGTCGAAGCCCGGGCTCGCGATGAGGGTGGTTCGATCCGTGCTGGACAGGGCGAACCGCCGCCTGTGCCAGGCCACCAGGTTGGTGAGCCCGCGGTGCTCCACGAGCACGCCTTTCGGCCGGCCCGTGGAGCCCGACGTGTAGATCACGTACGCCAGGTCAGAGGAGCCTGTGCTCCTCGGCGGCGCCGAATCAGGCTGCCCGGTGAGCGCCCGCCCGTCGGCGTCGAGGCGGATCACCACGCCGCCGAACGCGGGGATGCGGTCGGCGAGGCGCGCTCCGGTGATGAGCACCGGCGCCCTGGAGTCGTTCAGCATGAGCTCCAGCCGCTCGCTCGAGCTCTCGGGGCCGAAGGGGACGTACGCCCCGGAAGCCTTGAGGATCCCGACGATGCCGACCAGGAGAGCGAGCGACCGTTCTGCGTGGATCGCGACCGCCGTCCCCGGCACCACGCCGGCCTCGCGCAGGCGGTGGGCGAGCTGGTTCGCTCGGCGATCGAGCTCGCCGTACGTCAACGAGCCGCGGTCGGCCACGGCGGCCAAGGCATGCGGCGCGCGCGCCGCCTGCTCCTCGAACAGGTCGAGGACGCACCGGTCCCCTGGAGGGTCGACCGCCGTGTCGTTCATCTCGATCACGAGCCTCCGCTGCTCGGCGCGCGTGAGCAGCGGCAGCGACGACACCGGCTGATCCGGCCCCGAGGCCGCGGTGGAGAGCACCGTCAGCAGGTGCTCCGCCATCCGCTCGATCGTCGCTCGATCGAAGAGATCGGTGCTGTACTCGAGCATCCCCGTCACGCCGTCGGGGCTCTCCCAGGAGTACAGCGAGAGGTCGAAGATCGTCTTCTTGGCGTCGGCCTCGATGGGACGGACCTCGACCCCGGCGAGCGCGAGATCGCGCTCCGCCGGGCTCTGCGGGGCGAAAGCGATCTGCACGACCGGGTTGTAGCCCGGGCTGCGCTCGGGCCTCAGCTCCTGCACGAGCACATCGAAGGGCAGCATGTCGTGCTCGTAGGCCTCCAGGCACAGCTGCCGCACCCGCTGGAGCAGCTCGTCGAAGCTCGGGTCGCCGGACAGATCGACGCGCAGGGGCACGATGTTCACGAAGAAGCCCATGATGTCCTCGAGATCCATGCGCGCCCGGTTGGCGCTCGGCATTCCGATCAAGAGGTCGTCGCGCTGCGTGTAGCGGTGCAGCAGGACGGCGAAGGCGGCCATGAGGACCATCGTCACCGTCATCCCCCGCTGGGCGCTGAGCTCCCCGAGGCGCTCCACGAGCGGCGCGTCGATCCGGAAGGAGACGGTGGCGCCGCGCAGGCTCTGGATCGCCGGCCGCGGATGATCGCTCGGCAGCTCGAGCAGGGGGGGCGCGTGGAGCAGCCGCTCTTTCCACCAGGCGAGCAGCTCTGCTCGGGCGCTGTCCCTCATCTGTTCGCGTTGCCACGCGGCGAAGTCGGCGTACTGGATCGCGAGCTCGGGCAGCGCCGCGGGGGCGCTCCCGCGGTGGCCGTCGTAGAGGATGGCGAGCTCGCGGAACGCGAGCTCGATGGACCAGCCGTCGGTCGCGATGTGATGGAGGTGGAGCCACAGGATGTGGTCCTCCGGCCCGAGCTTGAGCAGGCAAGCCCGGAGCAGGGGGCCTCGCTCGAGGTCGAAGAGCGTCTGCGCCTCTGCGTTGATGCGCTGGTGCGCCGCGACCTCCCGCTCTTCCGCGGAGAGGTGCTGGAGATCCATCACGTTGAGCTGCAACGAGCTCTGCGGGGCGATGATCTGGACCGGCCGCCCGTCGCGCTCCGCGTAGGTCGTCCGCAGGATCTCGTGCCGCTGCGCGAGCTCGCGGAGGCTCTTGTCCAGCGCTCCGATATCGACGCGCCCGCGCAGGCGGAACGGGAACAAGCAGTTGTAGGCCCGGCTCTCCGGCGCCAGCCGCTGGAGGAACCAGAGGCGCTCTTGCCCGAAGGACAGGGGCAGCGGCCCGAGGCGCGGGACGGGCGAGATCGCGCGCTCGGCCCCGCGCGCCGCGGGCTCCTGCCTCACGAGGGGCGCGAGCTCGGCGATGGTCGGGCGGCGGAAGAGCTCCTGGAACGCGAGTTCGACCCCGAGCGCGCTGCGCACGCGGGAGAGCAGCCGCACGGCATGGACAGAGCTGCCGCCCAGCTCGAGGAAGCTGTCATGCACCCCCACGCGCTCCTGCCGCAGCACCTCCTGCCAGATCCCGGCGAGCGCCCGCTCGACGGGAGAGCGAGGCGCGACGAAGGCGTGCGCCAGCGCGGTCCGCGCGGGGCCGGGGGCCGGGAGCGCCGCTCGGTCGACCTTGCCGTTCGCCGTCATCGGCAGCGCGTCGAGCGCGACGATGGTGGACGGCACCATGAACTCGGGCAGCCTGCCCAGGAGGTGAGCGCGGAGCGCTGCCGGCGACGCCTCCACTCCTCGCGCGGAGGCTCCGTCGCCGCTCGTCGGGACCACGTAGGCGACGAGGCGCTTGTCGCCGTGAGCGTCGTCCGTCGCGAGGACGACGGCGTCGTCGAGGGCGGGGTGCTGCCTGAGCGCGGCCTCGATCTCGCCGAGCTCCAGGCGGAAGCCGCGGATCTTGACCTGGTGGTCGAGCCTGCCGAGGAACTCGATGTCGCCGTCGTGCCGCCAGCGGACGAGGTCGCCGGTGCGGTACATGCGCGCGCCGGGCGCGTCGGAGAAGGGGTCGGAGAGGAAGCGGTCGCGGGTGAGCTCCGGGTCGTGGAGGTAGCCGCGGGCGAGGCCGTCGCCGGCGATGTAGAGCTCGCCGGGGACGCCGACGGGGACGGGCTGGCGTCGGGGATCGAGGACGTAGATGCGCACGTTGTCGATGGGCCGGCCGATGGGCGGCTCGCGTGAGGGGCCGCGGTCGTCGTGGGCGTCCCGGAGGAGCGAGCAGGAGGTGGTGACGACGGTGGCCTCGGTGGGGCCGTAGTTGTTGACGACCTCGAAGGGGATGGCGCGGTGAGGCCAGCGCCGTAGCCTGTCGCCGCCGGTGAGCAGGGCGCGCAGGGAGCAGCGAGCGGGCCAGTCGAGGCGCAGCAGCTCCTCGGCGATGGGGGTGGGGACGAAGGAGACCGAGATGTGCTGTTCCAGCAGCCACTGCTGGAGCTCCAGGGGCGAGCGGCGGATGGCATCGGAGGGGATGTGCAGGCACGCGCCGGAGCAGAGCGAGGGCCACATCTCCCAGACCGAGGCGTCGAAGCCCGGGCTCGCGATGAGGGTGGTTCGATCCGTGCTGGACAGGGCGAACCGCCGCCTGTGCCAGGCCACCAGGTTGGTGAGCCCGCGGTGCTCCACGAGCACGCCTTTCGGCCGACCCGTGGAGCCCGACGTGTAGATGACATACGCCAGGTCGTCCGGCGCCTGGCCAGCGGCCGGAGGCACCTTGTCCGCGGGCTCGCGATCGAGCATCGCCCGATCCGCGTCGAGGCGAACGACGCTGAGCCCGCGGCTCGGCACCCGGCAGACGAGGGCGTCGCTGGTCAGGAGCGCCGACACCTTCGCGTCCTCCATCATGAACGCGAGCCGAGCCGGCGGATAGGCCGGGTCGAGCGGGACGTACGCGCTCCCCGCCTTGAGCACGCCGAGCGCGGCCACGATCATGTCCGGTGAGCGCTCCAGGCAGATGCCGACGAGCGCGCCAGGCCCGGCGCCGCTCTTCCGGAGGAGGTGGGCGATCTGGTTGCTCCGCCGATCCAGCTCGGCATACGTGAGCCGCTCGCCTTCGAACGCCACCGCGGCGGCGGAAGGGGCGCGGCGCGCCTGCTCCTCGACCTGCTCGTGGACCAGCTCGCGCGGCGGCGCCGTCGCCGCGCCGCTGCTCCAGTCGACGAGCAGCTGCCGCCGCGCGTCGGCCGACAGGAGAGGCAGATCCGAGATCCGCTGATCAGGGGCCTCGGCAGCGCCGCCGAGCAGCGCCTGCCAGTGCTCGAGCAGCCTGACCGCCGTCGCCTGCTCGAAGAGATCGCGGCGGTAATCGAGCCTCGCGACGACCCCTTCGGCGGCGTCCTCGACCCTCACCACGAGATCATGAGCGACGTACGGAAGATCGAGGTCCGTTCGGGTCAGCGTCAGCAGCGGCCCATTGCACGGCGGGGGGCTGGGGGGCGTCGCCGCGAAGAGGACCTGGACGATCGGCGTGCGGCCCGGGTCCCGCGGCGCGGCGAGCTTCTCCAGCAGCGCCCTGGCGGGAACCTCGCTGTTCGCTCTGCCCTCCTCGATGGAGCGGTGTACCTGGCGCAGGAGCTGTCGGAACGAGGGCTGTGCGCCGAACCTGCCCCGCACGATCACCGGGCCGCCGAAGAGGCCGATGAGCTCCCGGACGTCCGGCGTATCGCGCCCGGGCAGGGGCGTGCCGATCAAGACATCCTCCTCGCCGGTGATCCGGTGCAGGACAGCCAGCATCCCCGCGAGCAGCGCGGTGAACAGGCGCGCTCCTTCGTCCCGGGCCGCCGCTTCGAGGCGCAGGAGGAGCGATCGGTCGAGCGCGCGCTCGACCGACCCTCCGTCGAAGGCATGCACGGCGGGCCGCGGCCGGTCCGTCGGAAGATCCAGGGCAGTCGGCGCGCCGGCGAGCTCCCGTGTCCAGTGGTCGAGCCGCGCGTCGAGGCGATCGCCGGCGGCGCGGTCGAGCTGCCGCCGGACGTGGTCCTGATAACGCATGGGCAGCGCCGGAGGTGTCATGGAATGGTAGAGGGCGCAGAGCTCCGAGAAGAACAGCCCCACGCTGAAGGCGCCGTCGCAGACGAGGCCGTGCATGGACAGCGCGACCAGGTGGCGACGCTGGTGCGCCCGGATGAGCGTCACCCGCCAGAGCGGGGCACGCTCTAGATCGAAGGGGCGAGCGGCCTCCTCGCGGGCGGCCGCGAGCGCCGCCTCGCCCGAGGTGGGCTGTAGGTCCGGGGCCAGATCCACCTCTCCGAGGTCGATCGCCACCGCGGGCCTGACGACCTGCGCGGGCTCTCCGTCGCGCTCGACAAAGGAGGTCCTGAGCGGCTCGTGGCGCGCCGCGATCTCCTCGATGGCGCGGCGCAGCCTGGGTACATCGAGATCCCCGTCGAGCCAGGCCGCGCCGCCTTCATGGATGACCGGCGCGGGACCATGGACTCGAGCAAGGAGCCATTTCGTCTCTTGCTCGAAGGAAAGTGGCGCGTAAGTCAGCTCAACCATGGCGCATGCCCTCCTGTCCGTTGATGTCAGAGAGCACCTCCCTCCTCCCGCTCCGAGCGTTCGGAGAGGCCCTTGCAATGGGCTCACGCGCGCCGCGTAGGCGCACCCATGCAGGTTGTCAGGCACTCCATTCGCTCGCGCGCCGGACGTCGGCTCAGCGATGTCCTCGGTGACATGGCGCTCCTCCTCCCGAGCGCGCTCCTCCTCCCGAGCGCGCATCAGGCGTACGCCTGTCACGGAACCATCACGCGAGAACTCGACGGCTTCGCCTCCCCCGGCGACACCTTTTCTTGGTCTACAGAATTAATAATGATCCTTTATCGTGGTATTGCCAAGCGGAATGATCGAAATCGTTCGAGCGACGAGCGGAAGGCTCATCTCGATCATGGTCGAGTTCCCGCCCGAGTCCCTGCCCGAACAAGTTCATCTGTGACGCGCTCTGGTCGGCGCGGCGCGGCGCCGCGCCCGGGGCCGCGCCGGCAGGGGACCGCGTCTGGCCCTGAGCAGCCAGCGCCTCCGTGGCTCGGCGGGGGCTGTCCGCGGATGGACCGCGAGGGCAGGCGCTACTCTGTGGGAGGATCGGTGAAGAGCATACCAGTCGTCGCCGTGAGCTTCTCCAGGATTGCGGGCCCGAAGCGCTCGGCGAAGCGCGCCCTGTCCTCGGGCGCGATGACGACGTCGCCCGGCTCGTCTTCGCGCTCGTCCGTGATGATGGCGAGGAGCAGCCCGGGCTCCTGGCCGACGTTCTCGAACTGCCGGTAGACGCCCACGGGCACGTCGATCATATCGAACGGCTCGAGCGTCGTCTCGTCCGTGGCGCCCTCGTTCCAGCGCAGCGCGAAGCGTCCAGTGAGGCACAGAAATACCTCCCTCGAGCGACGGTGTGCGTGCAGAGGGACTTTGTCGCCAGGCCTGCAGCTGACGATGCCCACGCTCATGCCTTTGGGGCCGACGATGGCCGGCCCCGTCCCCTCGCGCGCGTCCCCCGCCGCGTGCGCCATCAAGAGATACAGAGGAGGGTTCACGGCGTCGAACGCCTCCTGTGGGATGCTGGTGTCAACGGTGTGATTCACGTAAGCCCGGAGCTCGCCGAACCGCGCGATGCGCGAGCGCATCTGCTCCGGGGTGATCTTCAGCGTCGTCATGATAGATCCCCCTTGTCTGCCGCGTCCGAGCTCCTGGACCGCTCGGCGCGGCTCTTCTGCAAAGATACCGCGGGCTATGGCGGTACGCTCGATCGATTCCCTGCTTCGAATCGACTTTATCGCTCTCTATGGTCGCGCGTCACGGGGGTGACGCGCGTGAGCCGTGTGTTGGCTGAGCAATGGACAATACTGGGCCAGTGTAGTAGCGTGGCCCGGGAAGGCCGATCTCTGGAGGAGCTCGGAAGCGTCGAGACGCGACGCCGCCGATCCCGCGGAGCGCCGGACGGTGAAGCCGATACGGCCCCGGCGCCTGTCGGTCATGTCTTTGTGAACGACATTGAATTCCAGGGACAGCCGTTTCCGCTGCGCCGGCAGCGCCGTGGTCATTGGCGAATTCCAGGGACAGCCGTTTCCGCTGCGCCGGCAGCGCCTGCGTCACCGGCGGGCGTGTCAGCGCGTCACTCCAGCACCACGAACTTCAGATACCGCCCCTCCCACCACGCCGGCAGCGTCGGGTGGTCCTCCGGCTGCCCGTGGATCGCCCGGATCCGAAGGTCGTCCCGCTCCAGCGTGGCGTCGTCCAGCGTCGCCAGGAAGTCTTCCGCCGTGATGTGGCTCGAGCACGAAGCCGCGCACAACACGCCACCTCGATCCAGCACGCGCGCGACCGCGGCGTGCAGCCGCCGGTAGGCGCCGAGCGCGCGCGGCTTGGCGCGCTCGCTCGGCGCGAAGCTCGGCGGGTCGCAGATGATGAGATCGTACCGGTCGCCGCGCGCGCGGGCCTTCTCGAGGAAGTCGAACGCGTCCGCCGTCACGAACTCGTGGGCCGCCGGATCCTCGCCGTTCTCGCGGAACGTGCGCTGCGCCGACGCGTGCGCGGCCGACGCCGAGTCGACGGAGGTGACCCGGCCCGCGCCGCCGAGCGCCGCGGCCACCGAGAAGCCCCCCGCATAGCTGAAGAGGTTCAGCACGCGCCGGCGCCCGGCCGCGAGCGCGCGCACGCGGGCGCGGTTGTCGCGCTGGTCGAGGAACGCCCCCGTCTTCTGCCCGCGCGCGAGATCGACTTCCATCGCGACCCCCGTCTCCCTCACGAAGAGGCGATCCGGTAGAGGAGGCCCGTGCAGGTGCGCGAGCTTCTTCCCGTCCGCGTCCTCGCCCGCCGCCGCCTGCGCGCGCGCGCGCAGGCCGATCGAGCGCACGCCGCGGGCGCCCAGCGCGCGCGCGAGGTGCGGGAGCAGGCGATCGAGCCAGGGCGCCAGCATGTCGCCGTCGAGGCGGATCACCGCGGCGCGGTCGTACCGATCGATGACGAGCGACGGCACCCGGTCCCCCTCGCCGTTGCACAGCCGGTAGGCCGTGGTGTCGCGGCCATCGAACCAGCCGTCGCGCAGGGCGAAGGCGCGCTCGAGCCGCTCGGCGATGGCCCGCTCGTCGAGCGGCGGCGCCTGCGTGCGCTGGAAGACGCGGACGGCGATCGCCGAGTCCGCGTCCCAGAGCCCTCGCCCGAGGAACGGCGCCCCCTCGGCCGACAGCTCGACGACGTCGCCCGACGCCGCGGCGCCGCCGCGGTGCGCGCGCTCCCCGCGCTTGCCCTCGCCGCGCTTGCTCCCGTGCCCGCCGCCGTCCGCGATGCCGTCTCGGTAGACCCATGGGTGGCCGCGGCGGACGGCGGCGGCGGCTGGCGCGGTGAGATGGACCCGCATCGACCCCGCCTAGCACGGTAAGCTCGCAGCGTGCTGCACCGAGTTCGTTCGTCCGGATGGGCCTGCCTCGGGGGGATCTCGCTTGCCGTCGCGGCAGCCTGCACGCAGGACCACGGCGTCCTTGGCCGGGATCCATCGAGCGGGGCGAGCACCTCCGGCGCCGGCGGCGGCCCGGGAGCGACCACGAGCGGCGCGACGACGACCACGGGCGCGGGCGGCGGCGCGGTCGAGCCGCCGGGGCCGACGAAGCTCACGGTGGTGAACGGCATCAGCGATCACGACGCGGTCCGCTTCTGCTTCCTCGCGTACCCCGACGGGACGGGCGCCGGCGTGGATCCCTGGCCGGGCGCCGCCGCGGGCCTCGCGTTCGCCCGGGCCCAGGAGGTCGAGCCGCTCGGCGCGGCGATCCCCGAAGGGGCGAGCCTGCGCGCGCACGTGATCGCCGGCGACCTCCGCGCGACGGAGGGGCTCGACTGCGCCGAGATCCTCGCGCTCGCCGCGGAGAGCGCGGCCCCGATCGTGGCCGCGGGGCTCCCCGTGCTCCCGGCGCCCGTGTTCGCCGAGGAGAAGAGCCTCCTCGTGGTCGCCACCGGATGCCTCGGCGGCGAGGGACACACACACGAAAGCGAGAAGGAAGGCTGCGGCGACGCCTACACGATCGACACCCCGACCGCCGGCCTCGTCGCGGTCGCCATGTCGCGGCGGACGAGCTTCGACAGGGTGAGCCTGCAGGTCGCGCACGCGAGCGCGGCGACGCCGGTGGTCCATGTGGAGCTGACGCCCGGGCGCGAGGACGCGACCGGGGTGACGCTCGCGCAGGACCTCTCCTACGGCGCGATCGCGCCGTTCCCACCGTCCACCGGGTTCTCGGTGAGCGACCTCGGCGCGCTCGACGAGGTCGCGATCGAGACCCGCGATCCCATCGAGGGGATGGTGACGTCGTCGGTGCCGATGCGCGAGATCCTGGCGAGCAGCGACGTGCCGGCGGCGGACATCGGGGACGGTCAGGGGTTCGTGCTTGTCGCCGTCGGGGCCGCTCCGGGGGCGGAGCAGGGCGGGTTCTGGCACCCCCTGACGTACTCGCTCTTGCGGGCGAATCCCTGAGCTCGTTTCCAAATCATCCCATTACCGGCGAGGTTCCGGGGTTCACCGTCTCTCGTCGGACGGAACGACCACGCCTCACCTGGCAGCGCGCTGTGGACTCGCCTTGATTCCGCCTCGGGCATCAAGGCCCCATCGAGCGCGGTTCGCAATGCCACGATCCTGCCGTGTGATGCCGTGTTGTCCAGTATTTGCGCAAGACCCCGATTGCTCCTGTACGGCCGACTCGAGTGTGTCCGGCGTGTCTGCCGAGCTTGCAGCGCGCGTTGTCTTATCGGAGGATGAGGGACCTGCCCCCTCGGTCTCAGGCGCCTCCCTCTCTCCTCGCAGATCAGCGCTTCGCGGGCCTCCTCACGGCTCTGCCTGGCTCTTCGGCAAGGAGCGTCGCGCCGGGAAAATCGTGAGTCGCTCGACGAACGGGAGCGCCCTGTACGGATGACATCACGTGACAATCACCCGCCGTGACGATCGGATGAATCTCCAGTATAACGCGAGTGCCGAAATTCCGAGGGGGGGAGGGAACATGGCGACACAGGTATTTGTCGGGGCGAGCTCCGCGGCGGATCCGAGAGAGGCTGCTTCAGAGGCCGTGACGACGGCGCTCCGCGGGTCTTCCCGCATGGAGCATGTGGCGCGACCGGCATTCGCCCTCGTCTTATCGACGGACCAGTACGACGCGGACGCGCTCGCCGCGGCCGTGACGAGCCAGCTGCCGGGCGTCCCCTGGGCGGGGTGCTGCACTGCAGGGGTCTTCGCCGGCAGCCGGCTGCTCCGGCAGGGGCTCGTGGTGGGGCTTGTCGCCTCGGAGACCGTGCGTGTCGGCGTCGGGGTCGCGCAGCCGGTGAGCCAGGACGGGCGGCGCGCCGGCGTGCTCGCCGCCTCGCGCGCCCTCGAGAAGTTTCCGTCGTCCGTCGCTCCCGGGTGGAGCCGCGCGCTCATCGTGCTGCCGGACGCGGTCACGGGCAACGCCGCCGACGTGGTGCGCGGCGCGGTCGAGGTCGGTGGGACGGGCGTCGTCTGGGCCGGCGGCGGCGCGGGCGACAACCTCCGCTTCGTGCGCACCGCGCAGTTCGCGGGCGGCAGCGCCTACTCGGACAGCGTGGTCGTGGTCGCGATCGACTCGCCGGCGCGCATGGCGACCGGCATCCGCCACGGCTTCCGGCCGTATGGCCCGCCCACGATGGTCACCCGCGCCGAGGGCACGGTCCTCGCCGAGCTCGAGTACGAGGGCGCCTTCTCGGTTTACCAGCGCACCGCGCGGGCGAGGGGGGATCAGGTGAACATCGACGGCTTCGCCACGTTCGCCATGACCCACCCGCTCGGCATCCCGCAGGCCGACGGCGAGCACGTCATCCGCGACCCGCTGCGCGTCGTCTCGCCGGGAGGGCTCTACTGCGTCGGCGAGGTCCCGGACGGGTGCCTCATCCGCGTCATGGAGGGCGACCCCATCGGCCTCGTCGGCGCCGCGCGCGAGGCCGCGACCACGGCGCGCGAAGCGGTGGCTGGGCCCATCGCCGGCGCGTTCGTGTTCGACTGCATCTCGCGGTGCATGATGCTCGGCGACACGGTGCGCGACGAGCTGACCACCTTCGAGAGCGAGCTCGGCGAGAGCGTCCCGGTGATGGGATGTCTGACCTTTGGAGAAGTCGGTACGCTGGGCCGAGGGGTACCGCAGTTTCACAACAAGACCGCTGTCGTGCTCGCCCTGGGGGCCTGAGCGCGGGAGCGGTTGGAGCCCTGTCATGGCGAGCGGCGACGAGCACGAGATCCAGGAGGAACGGCTGGCGCTCCTCAGCGTCCTCCAGGAGCTCACGGTCGCGGCGCTCGATCTCTTCGATCCGCACCAGTCGATGGGGGTCTTCCTGGAGCGGCTCGCCGAGCGCCTGAGCTGCATCGCCGTGCTCGTGCTCGTCGAGCCGGCCCCGCGGGCGCCGCGGCTCCTCGACGCCGCCGGCCTGTCGGCGAGCTCGCGCGCGCTGCCCATCCCGCCGCGCTCGCTCGTCGCGTCGGGCGAGCCCACCGGCGGGGGCGCGGGCCTCTCCTTGCCGTACCCCGAGCTCGCGCGGCCCGGGCTCGTGACGTGGCACTTCTCGCTGGAGGGGCAGGGCGACAGCGGCGCGTCCAGCCTCCTCCTCTGCTTCGAGAGCGAGCCCCCGTTCGCGCCCCGGTACCGGGGCATGATGCGCCGGCTCACGGCGACCTTCCGCACGGCGCTGGTGCACCGCCTGCTCTACGCCCGCATGATCGAGAACGAGCGCGAGCGGGCGCGGAACCTCGCCGCCGCGGAGGCGGGGCGCGCGGCGGCGGAGGCGGCGCAGCGGCGCGCGGCGTTCCTCTCGGAGGCGAGCCGGCTGCTCTCGAGCTCGCTCAATTACGAGGCGACGCTGGTGCGCGTCGCGCGCCTGCCGGTCCCGTTCGTCGCGGACTGGTGCATGGTCGACATCATCGAGCGCGAGGCGATGCTCCGGCGCGCGGTCGTCGTCCACGCCGATCCCCAGAAGAGCGAGCTCGCGCGCCTCCTGCAGGGCCAGACGCCGATGGACTCGGTCCTCCCGTCCGGCGTCGCGCGCGTGCTGGAGACGGGCGAGGCGGCGCTCTGCGAGGTCGCGGGCGCGCCCCTCGCCCCGGAGAGCGAGCGCGGCTCGTACGACAGCGAGCCGCCGGTGTCGGCCAGCGAGGCGCTCCTCATGGAGCTCGGCCTCCGGCGTTACATCTCCGTGCCGCTCGTCACGCGCGGCACGATGCTCGGCGTGCTCACCATCGCGTCCGGCCGCGACGATCTGATGTACGGCGTGGAGGACCGGGCGCTCGCCGAGGATCTCGGGCGCAGGGCCGCGCTGGCGATCGACAACGCGCGGCTGTACGAGAGCGCGCAGCGGGCGATCCGGGCCCGGGAGGAGCTCGTCGCGGTGGTGTCGCACGATCTCAAGAGCCCGCTCGCCACCATCGTCATGAACACGAGCCTCCTGCGCCGGAAGCTGCCGGGCGCGGACGAGGCGGTCGACGTGCGGCGCCCCGTCGAGCGCATCCAGAAGGCGGCCGATCGCATGAACCGCCTCATCCGCGATCTGCTCGACCTGGCGAAGCTCGACGGCGGCCACATCTCGATCCAGCCGGTGCCCCACGACGTCGCTGGCCTGCTCGGCGACGCCATCGAGCTCCTGCGGGAGGAGGCGGCGGAGAAGTCGCTGCGCCTCGAGCAGAGCGTCGAGCTCGGCGTCGATCGGGCGCTCTGCGATCGCGAGCGGATCCTGCAGGTGATCGCCAACCTCGTCGGCAATGCGATCAAGTTCACGTCGGCCGGCGGCGAGGTCGCGATCCGGGCCGAGCCGTGGGGCCGGGAGGTGCGCCTCTCGGTGCGGGACACCGGCCCGGGCATCCCGGAGGACCAGCGGGCGCGGATCTTCGAGCGCTACTGGCAGGCGAAGGAGACGGCCCACAAGGGCACGGGGCTCGGCCTCTCGATCGCGAAGGCGCTCGTCGAGGTGCACGGCGGGCGGATCTGGGTCGAGAGCAAGGTGGGCGAGGGCAGCACGTTCTTCTTCACGCTGCCGATGGTGGAGGCCGCGAGCGCGACCTCGGCAGTCGCGGCTGGCACGCGCCTCGGGGCCTGACAGCGGCATTCGGGGTTTGCCGTACAGCGGTGTAATCACATCACCGAGGCAGGAGGGTCTCTTCGTCTTGCGCGTTGGCGGTCCGATCCGTTCATCGCTATACCTTGCCACGATGAAGGACGTCGGGAACGACAGGGGCGATGCGGCGCCGGTCCAGGCTCGATGGGGCGATGACGAGAGGGGGCTCGTCGAGGCCGCGCTCGGGTTGCTGGGCATCCGCAACCTCGTGCTCGCGATCCACGATCCGAGCTTTCCCTCGGACGACGCGGAGGACATCGGGCGCGGGTCCCCGAATACCGAGGGGGGGCGCCGATTCCTCCGGTTCGCGCGGGATCTCGGCTTCAACGGCGTCCAGCTGGGGCCGCAGGGGGAGACCTCTGCCGACAACGCGTCTCCGTATGACGGCACCATCTTCTCGCGGAGCACGCTGTCGATCGCGCTCGCCCGGCTGGTCGAGGACGGCCCCTCTGGCGCGCTCCTCCGCCCCGAGTCGCTCCGGGAGATCGTCGCCGGGCGGCCTCCTGGCAGCGAGGCTCGCGCGCAGCACGGCCATGCCTACCGCGCGCAGCGCGCCGCGCTCCGCGAGGCGTACGCGTCGTTCGAGGGCCGGCGGAGGCGCGGCGAGCCCGGCGAGCTCGCCGACCTCGAGCGCCGCCTCGACGCCTTTACGCGGCGGAACGCGGCGTGGCTCGAGAGGGACGGGCTCTACGGCCCGCTCTGCGCCGAGCACCGGAGCGGCTGGTTTCACGGCTGGTCTGGCGAGCCGGAGCTGGACCGACGCCTCTATGCGCCTGGCCCTGGCGAGGTGGTCGCGTGCGGGGAGCGCAGGAGAGCGCTCCTCGACCGGTACCGCGACGAGCTCCGCTTCTACGCGTTCTGCCAGCTCCTCGCGCACGAGCAGCACGCGGCGCTCCGGACGGTGACGGCCGATCTCGGGCTCAAGCTCTACGGCGATCTGCAGATAGGCTACTCGCCTCAGGATGCCTGGGCCTATCAATCGGTCTTCCTCAGGGGGTATCTCATGGGCGCGCCGCCGAGCCGCACCAACCCGGAGGGCCAGGTGTGGAGCTACCCTGTCCTGGATCCCGCGCAGTACGCGGATGCGTCGTCCGGCGGGCTCGCGCTCGTCCGGGCGCGGATGGACAAGATGTTCGATGAGTTCGACGGGGTACGCCTCGATCACCCGCACGGGCTCGTCTGTCCCTGGGTCTATGCGGCCGACGCCCCCGATCCGCTCCGCGCCGTCCAGGGCGGGGCGCGGCTCTTCTCGTCGCCCGACCTGCCGGAGCACCCGTTGCTCGCGCGGTACGCCATCGTCTCTCCCGGGCAGCTGAACCGCGCCGTGCCCCGGTATGCCGACGGCTGGGTCACCTCGCTGTCTCCGGAGCAGGTCGGGCGCTACAGCGTCATTTTCGACACGATCGCGCGCTGCGCGGAGGCCCGCGGGCGCGCCATCTCCGACGTCGTGTGCGAGGTCCTGAGCACGCTCCCGTTCCCGCTCGGGGCCGTCCTTGATCGGCACGGGCTCGGGCGCTTCCGGGTCACGCAGAAGGCCGATCTCGACAACCCGAAGGACGTCTATCGCAGCGAGAACGCCGCGCCCGCCGACTGGATCATGGTGGGGACCCACGACACGCCGCCGCTCTGGAGGCTCCTCGACACCTGGGAGCGCGCCTCCGCGCTGGGGCGGCAGGCGGCGTACCTGGCGACGCGCCTCGCGCCCTCGCCGGCCGAGGAGGGCGCGATGGCGCGCGCGCTCGCGTCCGACCCTCGCGCGCTGGCGCAGGCCAAGCTCGCCGACCTCTTCGCCAGCCCGGCGTCGAACGTGATGGTCTTCTTCGCCGATCTGCTCGGGATGAAGGAGATCTACAACACGCCCGGGACGGTGGGCGACCACAACTGGTCGCTGCGGGTCCCTCGCGATTACGAGCGGTCCTATCTGGAGATGCGCGCGCGCGGCGCGGCCCTCGATCTCCCGCGCGCGCTCGCGCTCGCGCTGCGGGCGCGGGGTGGCGCGGAGTCGGTCGAGCGCGGGAACCTCGCCAGGCGGCTGGAACGCTGCCCGCGCTAGCCGAGAATTTCCCCGAAAAATCCGGGAAGATACTTCAGTTCGGGCTCCACACGGCCCACTTCCCCGAGGTGGCCCATGTGTCGCTCGCATCCTTGAACGCCCCGATGAACGCGGCGCTCGCGTCGAAGAACCCGTCCGGCGGCACGACCGCGTCCTTGGTCAGGGACGTCGCGGGACCGAACACGGGCGCGGACGGGTCGAAGCAGCCCTGGATACCCGGGTCCTCCTCCCGATTCTTCCGATCGGGCGCGCTCAGGAACGCGATCTCATCGAAGCCGCCGTCGTCGTCCTGGAGGATGCCTGTCCCGTCGCTCGTCTCGGCGTAGGCGAAGTCATTCACCAGATTGAAGAAGATCGAGCTCGATATGTTCTGCTCGGGATCCGGGTCGCGCACGTCGAGGCCCGACTCGAAGCCCGTGACGATCGTGTTGGCGATGTTCGCCTTCGTCGACCGCCGGAGGAGGATGCCGTACTGCTCCTTGCCCACGTCCACGCCTTTCCCGCAGAGCGTCGCGTTGTAGATCGTCGGCTCGCTCCGAGGCTCGAGCGCCGGCGTGAGCGCGAGCGGGTCGTTGTCCCCCTCGAACCCGTTCGTCTCCTCCGCGACGTTCGGGTCCTGCTGCGCCACGAGGAACTGGAGCTTTCCGCGATAACCCTGGTCCCAGTCGAAGGCGTCGTCGCCGCTGTACTGGCAGGCGAGGTGCTTTGCGTTCACCGTGCCCCCGAAGAACTCGAAGCAATCGTCGGACACGTGCCTCACCTGGACGAAATCGATGATCGTCCCCCTGCCGACCCCGCCGAGGGTGAGCCCGTTGATCTCGTTGTTCGGCGCGATCTTCACCCCGGAGTACTCGATGCGCACGTATTTGAGCGTGCCGCTCGAGTCGTTCTCGTCGATGCCCCCGTATTGCCCGTTGTTCGTCAATCCCTCGATCTGGCCCGGGGTGCGTGTGCCGTTCGCGTCCACGTGGTTGGTCGGCGCGTTGCCGAGGAGGAGGACGCCGCCCCAATCGCCGGCCATGCGATCCTCCGGGGCCTTGCTGCTCGTGAACACGATGGGCTCATCCCTGGTGCCCACGGCGATGAGCTTGGATCCGGGGTGCACCACGAGCGTTGCGGGGACCTGCGGGTTCGTCTCGCCGAGCACGGTCGTGCCCTTCTCGATGGTCAGCGTCGCCCCGGCCGAGACGTTCACCTGGCCCTTGAGGATGTAGTTCTTGTCACATTTGAGCGTGAAATCCTCCGTGATATCACCGGTGATCTCGACGGTCGGCTTGTCGGCCGCCGCGCACCCGCCTGGCGGGTCGTCGCCCTCGCCGCCGGCTGAGCCGCTCGACGAGGGGACGCAGATGCTGTCCGCGCGATTGCAGATGGCGCCGTCGAACTGCGCGCAGTCCGCGTCGGAAGTGCATTGCACATCCCGCTGCTCGATGATGAGCGAGCACGCGAGGGCGCTCGTGGCGAGCGCGCCCATGGCCAGCGCGAGGGCGGCGGCAGGTGGTGAATCGACGGGGCTGCGCTTGTGGTTCATTGCAATCACCCGATGGCAAGGGAATCGTTCTGTCAAGCAGGGCCGCGCTGTCCGGCCGACAGGGACGTGGCGAAACCGTCGCTGACAGGCCATCGCATTCGCGAGAACGTCACATGACGGCCGCTTCGAGGTAACAGGTCGCGGGCATTCTCCGGGCCGGGCTGGCCTCCCTCGGGGGATCGATCCGGCACAGGTCGAATGAGCGCTCCCAGCGATCCCAATGGTTGGCGGAAATATCGCCCGATTGCCGAGATCGGCAGGGGAGGTATGGCCGACGTCTGCCTCGCGGTCGCCCAGGGCCCCGTGGGATTCAACAAGCTCGTCGTGCTGAAGCGGGTGCGGCCCGAGCTCGTGGAGGACGCCGACATCCTGGCCATGTTCCTCGACGAGGCGCGGCTCGCGGCCCGATTGAATCATCCGAACGTCGTTCAGACGTACGAGGTCGGCGACGAGGGAGCGCGCTTCTTCATCGCCATGGAGTACCTCGACGGCCAGCCGCTCGGCAGCATTCGCTCCCGCATGGGGCACGACAAGGTGCCGCTCCCGCTCCAGGTTCGCGTCCTGTGCGACGCGCTGGCCGGGCTCCATCACGCGCACAACCTGCGCGATTTCGACGGAACACCCATCCACGTCGTCCACCGCGACGTGAGTCCGCAGAACATCTTCGTCACCTATGATGGCGTGATCAAGGTGGTCGACTTCGGTATCGCCAAGGCGGCCGACTCGCTGACGGAGACGCGCACCGGAACGCTCAAGGGCAAGGTCTCGTACATGTCGCCGGAGCAAGCGCGCGGAGAGCGCGTCGACCGGCGCTCCGACGTCTTCTCGGTGGGGGTGATCCTCTGGGAGGCGATCGCCCGGAGGCGCATGTGGAAGGGCTTCAACGATCTCGCGATCCTCGGGCGGCTCGCCATCGGAGAGGTTCCGAGGCTCACGGAAGAGGCGTCCAGGGTCGAGCTCGACCCCGAGATCGAGCGGATCTGCCAGAAGGCGCTCGCGCCCGCGCTCGAGGACCGTTATGCCTCCGCGGCCGAGCTGCAGGCGGATCTCGAGCGCTGGCTCGGCGAGCGCCACCGGGGCATGTCCGCGCGGGAGGCCGGCGAGATCGTGGCCGGCCAGTTCGCGGACGACCGGGCGCGGATCAAGCAAGTCGTGGAGGAGCAGCTGCGCGGCGTGCGCTGGACAGGGAGCTATCCGAGGGTCACGCTGACGCCCGACCTGCCGAAGCTGAGCGCCGGTCCGATGTCGATGACGCCGACCTTGACTGCGCCTGCGGCGGTCAGCGCCTCCTCGGACGGGAGCTCGATGCTGCCCTCGGTCAGCATGACCGGCGCGAAGGAGCGCCCCGCGCGCCCGAACCGCACGATATTCATGATCGCGGCCACCTTCGTCGCCATCGGCGGAACCGTGAGCGTCGGGGTCTTGCGCGCGCAGCCATGGAGGATCGCCGCGGGTGATCACCACAAGGCGCAGGTCGCCGCGCAGCCTGCGGCGGAGCCCTCTCCGAAGCAGGAAGAGGCCATCCGCCTCGTCGTCCGTGTCTCGCCGGTCGACGCGAAGGTCTCCATCGACGGCTCGCCGATGTCGACCGGCGCCTACGAGGGCCGCCTCGCCAGGGATGGCCGCGCGCACGTCATCCGCGCCGAGGCGCCGGGTTTCCTCGCGCAGGAAGAGAAGGTCACGGCGAGCAACGATCTCTTCTTGAGCCTCGCGTTGAAGAGCGAACCGGAAGCGCAGCCAGGGAGACTCGCCCCCATCGGTCGGAGCGCCCCGGTGGGCGTCGCCACGGCGCCGCCTGCGTCCGCCGCGCCGCCGTCGAGCGCGCCCGCGCCGCCGTCTGCCGAGCAGAAACCGAAGCGGGGGATCGATCTGGAGAGCCCGTACGCCCGATGAAAACCCCGAGAGCGCTCGCCCTCTGCGCCGCGATCGTGCTCAGCGCCCCGCTCGGCGCGTTCGCTCAGCCTGCCGGTAACAAGACCGAGGAGGCCGACGCCCGCTTCCGGCGAGGCGTCGAGCTCTACAACGAGGTGGATTATGGCGCTGCGCTCACCGAGTTTCGCCGCGCCTACGAGCTCGCGCCCGCATATCAGGTGCTCTACAACATCGCGGGTACGTGTTATCAGCTCAAGGACTACGCCTGCGCGCTGCGCGCCTTCGAGAAGTACCTCGCCGACGGTGGCGAGCGGCTCCCGGGCGGCCGGCGGGCCGAGGTGGCGCGGGACATCGCCGTCCTGCGGAGCCGCGTCGCGACGGTGGAGATCTCGACCTCGGCGCCGGACGTCGAGATCTCCGTGGACGGCGTGCCGGCGGGCAAGACGCCGCTCCCTGAGCCCCTTCTGATGAGCGCCGGGCGCCGCCGCATCGTCGCCGAGGCGCCGGGCCGCCCGGCCGTGTTGAGGGTCGTCGACGTGGCCGGCGGCGATCACGTTCAGCTCAAGATCGCGCTCCCGGAAGCGCGAGCCCTGCGGGACCCCGGCGAGGGCGCGGGCGGTGCGCCGGCTCCGCCTCCGGCGCCGCCGGGCGCGCTGCGGATGGACCGCGCGCCTCGCCAGCAGCGGAGCGTGCCCGTGTTCCCCTGGCTCGCGACCGGCGCGCTCGCCGTGGGCGCGGCCGCCACCGGGGTCCTCGCGCTCGGCGCTTCCGGGGACCTCGACGCGGAGCTCGATCGGTATCCCGGCGCCGCCCGCGCCGTCGAGCGAGCGCGGGCGAGGAGCGAGGCGCTCGCGCTCACCACCGACCTGCTCGCGGGCGCCGCCGTGCTCGCCGGCGGCATCTCGATCTACCTCACTGTCGCTGGTGCGGGCCCGGAGCGCGGCGATGGAGAGCGCGCGTCATCTCCTCCGGTGAGGCTCATGATCGCGCCGGCGTCTCTCGAGCTCGCGGGCTCTTTCTAGGACCGACGCAGAGCGTCGCAGGGTCGCGACGGTCAAAACGCTTGCATCCAGCGCGCTGGAGCTGCATTGATCCGGGCGATCGCCGCGGTCATGGGGGCCTCCCGTGCGGCGACGGTGCGACAAGGTGGTCAATCGCCCGCGCTGCCCGCGAGTCGAGAACGAGATGGGAGACACCAGGTGAGCACGACCAAAGCGTCTCTTGGGACCCTGTTCCTCATGCTCTCCCTGGCCGCGCCTGCGCTCGCGCAAGAGGCGGCGCCGCGGCAGCCCGTCACGGACAAGACGAAGGAGCGTTGGGCGAAGAGCCAGGGGGGCCGGTTCGGCTTCGAGATCGACGTCCTCAGCTCGTCTTACCAGCGGGAGATCGCGGCGGCGGGCGGCGAAGAGGCCTCCGTCGAGGAGTCGTCGCGGCTCGGCGTCGCCATCACCGCCGCCGCCCAGTACAAGCTCTTCGCGGGTCTCCACCTCGACGCGGAGATCCCGTTCGCGTACGGCGACGTCTCGGGCCCCCAGTCGACAGACCTGTTCGGCAGGCGGTTCACGAGCAGCGCAGGTTACAGCCAGTTCTTCATCGGCAATCCCACGTTCGGCCTCCACTACGCTGCCAACGCCCTTCCCATCCTCGCGCTCTTCGGCGGCATGAGCTTGACGATCCCGCTCCACCCGCACCCGGGCGCGGAGCTCGAGGTCGCATCGGTGGCGAACTTCCCCGCGCGGGCTTACTTCGATGCGCAGCGCGTGCTGCTCGCGCACTGGGCCTTCCGGGCGCGCGTCGGGACCGAGATCAACGTCGGCAAGGTGCTGTTCTTCACCCACGACCTCGCGAGTCAGGTCTTCTTTCCGACCCGGGACGGGGAGGACACGAAGACCGTGATCGAGCAGGGAAACGAGATCGAGTTCCGCCCGTTCGGGAACTTTGGCATCGGCATGCGCCTTCAGGCGGCGTTCCCTCTCTCCTCGAGCAACTCAGCCCAGCTCGCGGCGGAGCCGTTCGTCGGCTGGGAGCCGCTCGTGAAGGGCTCTTTCACCCGCGTCGGCGCGCTGGTCGCGCTCGACGACGACCTCGGCTTCGGCCTCGATCAGGGGAAGGTCGCCACCATCCGCGTCGCCCTGGGGAGCAAATGGTAGGGAGCGAGCGCCGGAGGGGCGAGCTACGCTGAGCGCCCCGTGATGACGACCTCCAGCCCGAGCCGCGACCCCTGGGTCGGCGTGCCGAGGGCGAACCCTGCTGCCCGGCTTCGACTCTTCTGTGCGCCCTATGCGGGCGGCGGCTCGTCGATCTACAGCGCCTGGTGGCGCGAGCTCCCCGCGCACACGGAGCTCTGCGCGATCAAGCTCCCCGGCCGCGAGGCGCGCATGAGCGAGCCGCCGTTCGAGCGCCTCACGCCGCTCGTCCAGGCCCTCGCCACCGCGCTCGAGCCATGGCTCACGAAGCCGTTCGCGCTGTATGGCCATAGCCTCGGCGCGCTCGTCTGCTTCGAGCTCGCGCGCGAGCTCCGCCGCCGGGGAGCACCGCTGCCGCGCCACCTCTTCGTGTCCGGCCGGCGTCCGCCTCACGTTCGCGGCTCGGATCCGCTCCACGGCCTGCCCGAGCCCGAGTTTCTGGAGCGGATCCGCCGCATGGGGGGCACGCCCGACGAGGTGCTGCGCGACCCGGAGCTCCTGGGGCTCTTCCTGCCTGTCCTGCGCGCGGATTTCGCGGTCAACGAGGTCGAGCCGTTCGTCCCGGGGGCCCCGCTCGAGTGTCCGATCTCCGCGTTCGGGGGCCTCGACGACGAGCGCGCGGGCCGCGCCGATCTCGAAGGCTGGCGCCATCACACGCGCGGGGCCTTCCGGGTCGAGATGTTCCCCGGCGGACACTTCTTCCTGCGGAGCGCCCGGGAGCCGCTCCTGCGGTCGATCTCGGCCGTCCTCGGCGACGTCGAGCGCGCGCTCCCCGCGTGACGGCCGGCGCTGGGTGGGTGTTGAGCCCGGGGCGGGAGCCATGCAAAGAAGGAGGGACCCCGCAGCCGCTCTGCCGCTCTGCCTCTCTTCCTCTCTGCCTCTATGCTTTCCCGGAGACCCGAACGATGACCGATTTCCAGTACCAGGACATGCTCCCCCTCGGCCATGACGAGACCCCGTACCGCCTCGTCAGCCGCGACCATGTCTCGACCTTCGAGGCCGCCGGCTCGACGTTCCTCAAGGTCGAGCCGGAGGGGCTCACCCTGCTCGCGCGCGAGGCGATGCGCGACATCGCCCACCTCCTCCGGCCCGGTCACCTCGCGCAGCTCGCGCGGATCCTCGGCGATCCCGAGGCCTCCTCGAACGATCGCTTCGTCGCCCTCGAGCTCCTCAGGAACGCGAGCATCGCCGCGGGGGGCGTGCTCCCGTCGTGCCAGGACACAGGCACGGCCGTCGTCATGGGCAAGAAGGGCCAGCTCGTCTTCACGGGCGGCGGCGACGAGGCGGCGATCGCGCGCGGCGTCTTCGAGACCTACCGCGCGCAGAACCTGCGCTATTCGCAGCTCGCGCCGCTCGACATGTACCGGGAGGTCAACACGAACGACAACCTGCCGGCGCAGATCGAGATCTTCGCGACGGACGGCGACGCCTACAAGCTCCTGTTCATGGCGAAGGGCGGCGGCTCCGCGAACAAGAGCTATCTTTACCAGGAGACCAAGGCGCTCCTGAACCCGGAGAGCCTGCTGTCCTTCATCGAGGCGAAGATCCGCGCGCTCGGCACCGCGGCGTGTCCGCCATACCACCTTGCCATCGTCGTCGGCGGCACGTCGGCCGAGTACACGCTCAAGGTCGCGAAGCTCGCCTCGGCGCGCTACCTCGACACGCTCCCGGCCGACGGCAACGCGCGCGGGCGCGGCTTCCGCGACCGCGAGCTCGAGCAGAAGGTGCTCGAGCTCGCGCAGCGGACGGGGATCGGGGCGCAGTTCGGGGGCAAGTACTTCTGCCACGACGTCCGGGTCATCCGCCTGCCGCGCCACGGCGCCTCGTGCCCCGTCGGCATCGCCGTCTCGTGCTCTGCGGATCGTCAGGCGCTCGGCAAGATCACGCGCGAGGGCATCTTCCTCGAGCAGCTCGAGACCGATCCCGCGAAGTACCTGCCCGACACCACGGACGCGGATCTCGAGGGCGAGGTCGTGAAGCTCGACCTCCGCCGTCCCATGAGCGAGATCCGCGCGGAGCTCTCGAAGTACCCCATCCGCACGAGGCTCTCTCTGAGCGGCCCGATGATCGTCGCGCGAGACATCGCGCACGCGAAGATCAAGGAGCGCCTCGATCGCGGCGACGGTATGCCGAGCTACCTGCAGGAGTTCATGGTCTACTACGCCGGGCCCGCGAAGACGCCCGCGGGCTACGCCTCCGGCTCGTTCGGCCCCACCACGGCCGGCCGGATGGACGCGTACGTCGACCTCTTCCAGGCGAACGGCGGCAGCTACGTCATGCTCGCGAAGGGCAACCGCTCGCCCGCCGTCACCGCGGCGTGCAAGAAGCACGGCGGCTTCTACCTGGGCTCGATCGGCGGTCCGGCCGCGCGCCTCGCGAAGGACTGCATCAAGAAGGTCGAGGTGCTCGAGTACCCCGAGCTCGGCATGGAAGCGGTCTGGAAGATCGAGGTCGAGGATTTCCCCGCCTTCATCGTGGTGGACGACAAGGGCAACGACTTCTTCGCCGACATCAACAAGCCGGCCGGCCGGAAGCTCGAAGTCGCCGGCTGACGTCCGGAGCCCGGAATCGCGGCCGGGCAGCTCCCCTCCGCCTCCAGCGCCGGAGCCGGCCGCCCTTTCCAACCGTGCCAGACCTTCCATGACCCGCGCAAACTCCGCGTCCGCGTCGGCGGCCGAGCGACAGCGAGGTTGACTGGCGACGATGTCCCCTCCGGATCGGCGTCGAGGACCCGATTCCATCCGTTCGTGATACGGCTCGACACCAGCTTTCCCTGCTGCCGTCACCCGGATCGACGAGGGTGACCGAGGCAAATGGTCACATTCGAGGCGTCTTGGCGCCTGTTCAGCCCGGTGTCGGCTCGACGAGCGCTGCTGGGGCCGCGGCCCGCGGGGGCACGGTCCGTGCTTTGACCTCGTGCGGAAGGAGCTGAGCATGACAGTTCGACCTGATCGCACGGTGTCTCATGGCCGCGCTGACGCTGGGCACCACCGTTTCGAGGATCGGCACGGTGGTCCCGATGGATCTCGCCATCAGCTGGAGGTGGATCGTTTGGACCGGCTGGTGCGCGCAGCGCAGGAGATCGCTGGTCAAGCAGAGCGTCGAGAGCGCGAGAAGCGCAGCGACGCGGGCCAGGAGGCGAGGCCCGGCGACGGCGGCGTCAAGTCGCGTCCGGCGCCGAGGAATCCGAGCATCGCCGACCTCGAGCGCGCGGATAACGAGGGGATGCTGCCGCCGGGGGAGACGTGATGAGCGCACGCGCGATGAGCCTCGATGGGCTCGTCGATCGGCTCGTGCCGAGCGCGCTCCGCCCCGCGGAGCGCGCGCCCCTCGCCCCTGCGCTCGACGCGGAGGTGCGGCACGTCGACACGTGGAGCGCGGGGCGCCTCGCCTATTACGTGGACGCCCGCGCTGCAGGGCGCCCCGTGGTGCTCGTGCACGGGGTCGACGCGGCCGCCTCGTCCAGGGAGATGGCGCCCCTGTTCGATGCGCTCCGCGGCGAGCGGCCGGTCTACGCGCTCGATCTTCCCGGCTTCGGCCTCTCGGAGCGAGCGGACCGCGTGTACGATCGCGAGCTCTACCGCGCCGCGCTGCGCCGCTTCCTCACGGACGTGGTCCGCGCGCCGGGCGGCGCCGACGTCATCGCGCTCTCCCTCTCCTCGGAGTTCGCCGCCGCCGTCGCCTGCGAGGAGATGAGCATTGTCCACAGCCTCGTGCTCATCTCCCCGACGGGGCTCGGCCGTGAACCTCCCGGCGCGAGCGCCCTCCTCCGGGCTGTCTCGCGCGTCCCCTACGCCGCGGAGGCGCTCTTTCGCGTGCTGGCTGCGCCGCCCAGCATTCGCTGGTTCCTGA
The DNA here is from genome assembly GCF_051525245.1 of Sorangium sp. So ce128. NCBI lineage: Bacteria > Pseudomonadati > Myxococcota > Polyangiales > Polyangiaceae > Sorangium > Sorangium sp. So ce128. The sequence goes on from NZ_CP150313.1 coordinate 527,343, forward strand.
AGAAGAGCTTCGTCGGCGCGCCGGATCCAGGCCTTGTCGACTATGCCATCCGCGCATCGAAGGAGCCTTTTGCCCACCGGGCCCCCCTCGCGTTCATCGCCGGCACCCTGTTCACGGACGACGCTCTCCAGCGCCTCTATGCGCGTCTGCCCGTCGCCACGCTGGTCCTCCACGACCGTGACCCGTATTCGCGCTTCGACCGTCTCGCCGAGCTCACGCAGCAGAACGCCCGCGTGGAGGCCGCCCGCATCGCGCCAACGCTGGGTCTCCCGCACTTCGAGCAGCTCGACGCCACGCTCGATGTCGTGCGCAGGTTCTGGGCGCAGGACCCTTGGTAGCTCTCCTCCACAGAACGACCAGGACAGCCTGGTAGGGAGCTCCGCGCAGGGCGGACGTCGATTTCCTGCGGAGCCCCCCGGCTCCGCAGGGAAGCGGAGGTCGTCCGGTCCGCTCAGGAGCCGCCGCCCTCGACGCCGAACATGTATGCGCCATTACTGACTGGCCCCTTCTGGTGTCAGCGGGCCTGTGCTCCGCTGGTTTCGGGCGACCCCGGGGGGGTCTCAAGGATCGACCTGCGACACGCATCCAGTTCCACCGCTCCTGAAGTACCTGGTGTACAATGGAGCGGTGGTGGAACACCGGGTGTGCCGACAGGAGCACCCGGTGGGTGTGGTCACGTGCGTACCGGTTCGAGCGGCGCCATTTCGTTAGGACCATGACATCTGCCGCCCGGGAGGGGTGCCCTTGCGCAGCAATCCGGCGATGGAGCGCTGCGCCAAGACATCACGATGGATGGTCAGGCGATGGAGCAACGCGGCACGCGTCTACAGGGGGCGCGGATTGTTTCCAGGCGTAAAAGTCTTTGCAAACTCCAGGTCAACGGGCTAATTAAGCTCTTATAGCGGGGGATGTCGTGAATTCAGGCGGCCAAACCATCTCTTCGACCCAGCAAGCGAGCAACAGCTTGCTTGGTCGATACCGCCTGATTGCAAAATTGGGTCGTGGTGGGATGGCGGATGTGTTTCTGGCCGTCTCCCGCGGGCCCGGGTCGTTCAACAAGCTCGTTGTTGTGAAGTGTCTCCGCGTCGGGATGGCGGATGACCCGCGCTACGTCCTGATGTTCCTGGACGAGGCCAAGCTCTCGGCCCGGCTCAATCACCCCAACGTCGTTCAGACCTACGAGATCGGGGGCGAGAGCGGCGGGTACTTCATCGTGATGGAGTACCTCGAGGGCCAGCCGCTCAAGGACGTCGTGAGGGCGGTGGTGAGCGGCTGTCCTGGCGCCGCGAGCTTCACGCGGGGGGCGTGGGTCAGGATCATCGTCGAGGCGCTGCGCGGGTTGCACTACGCGCATGAGCTCGCGGACTTCGATGGCGGTCTGCTCGGCATCGTGCACCGCGACGTCTCGCCTCACAACATCTTCGTCACGTACGACGGAGCTGTGAAGATCGTCGATTTCGGCGTCGCGAAGGCGGCCCTCAACGCGGCGCACACCGAGAGCGGAACCTTCAAGGGCAAGATGGCCTACGCCGCGCCCGAGCAGGCGATGGCGAGCGCCGACGTCGATCGGCGGGCCGATCTCTTCGCCATCGGCATCGTGCTCTGGGAGCTCCTGGCGATGCGGCGGCTGTTCGATGGCGACCACGTCGCCGTGATGCACCAGCTGCTCACGCGGGACATCCCGCGGCTCTCCGCCGTCGTGCCGGACATCGACCCGGCGCTCGATGAGATCGTGGCGAGGGCCCTCCAGCGGGATCCCGATCGGCGGTTCGCCACCGCGCAGGAGATGGGCGACGCGCTGGAGAGTTACCTGCGGGGCTCGGGCGAGGACGTCCGCACGGAGCAGCTCGGCGCGCACGTGCTCGAGATGTTCGCGGAGAGCAGGGCGCTCGTGCGCCAGCAGGTCACCGCGCAGTTCGAGTACCTGAGCTCGCTGGACGTCGCGGGCGACATCCAGCGCGCCTCGATGGTCGGAGAGTTCCCCCGCGCCTCGATGGTCATGGGGATGAACCGCTCGATGTGGCCCTCCGCGACCGCGGCCGGTCTACCCCTCCTCAGCGATCAAAGCCACAGCCTCCCCGCCCACCATCATCACGAGCCCCCGGCCGTCGATCCCGGCAGCCTGGGCGCGACGGTGGGGCGCGCCTCGTCCTGGCGGCAGCGTGGGTATCTCGCCTCTGTGCTCGGGGTGGTCGCGCTGCTCGCCGCGGGGGCCTTCGTGATGTTCCGCGAGCGCTCGCTGGAGCCCGTCGCGTCGGAGCAGCCTGCTGCCGTGTCCACGGCTGCGACGGCGCTCGAACCGGGCCCGCTGAAGGCCAAGGTCACGATCAAGAGCGAGCCCGCGGACGCGAACGTGAGCTGGAACGGGACCATGCTCGGCAAGACGCCCCTCAGCGTCGAGCTGCCTCAAGGGATGCAGGTCGTCGTGGTGTCCAGGGCCGGTTGGGTCGACGTGTCGATCTTCCTGCAGCTCTCCGCGTCGGACGTTGTCGAGCGCACCGTCGCGCTCCGGCGTCAGGACGTCAGCGCAATCCCTTCAAATTAGAGCGGCGGTCACCCGAGCGGCGGGCACCCGCGTCGGATACGGGCCCATCTCGACGTTTTCGGTGCTCAGCGCACAGGAGTGCGCTTCCGCGCCGAAAACGCCGATCTGGGCCCGTCTCCTGTGCGGGTGACCGCCGCTCTGGAGCGGGTGCAGGTTCGTGTGCCGGGCCTGACAACCACCCTCATTGATTGGCATTTTTGGCGGGAAGTTGAACGGGGAGACGGGTGGGATCTTGCTCTCCGTCTCCTCGTCTCCCTGTGAATTTTCCCGAAAAATTCGCGGGGATACTTCAGGTGCCGGTCCGGAGGACAAGCATGGAGGAACCTGCTCTGGCGGCGAGGCGGTGGACTTCTCGACCGAGCCAGTCGAGGAAATCGAGGTTCCACGGAGGCCCGTCGGGCCAGCGCTCGCGTATGCGGTCGGCGAGCTCGAGATCCCAGCTCCCGTAGAGATCCACGAGCGCGTCATGCGCCTTGCGGCCGGCCAGCGCTGCAGGGTCCCCGCGAGGCTCGCCTCCGTGCGCGAAGGCGTCATCGCAAACATAGTAGTTGCACGTCGCCGCGCGCCGCTCGGGGGGGATGGTGCAGCCCTCATGACCGTGGAAAGCGCACCTCTTGGGGAGCGCTCCGCCATCGCTGCCCTGGGGCTCGACCCGCAGGATGAGCAGGCCGCGCTGGCCCGGGCGCAGGTTGCCCGCGGCCATCTGCTCGAGCAGCCAGCCAGCGCCGCCGAGCGAGACGATCCGCCCGATGTCCGACCACTCGACCCCCGGCGGGCTGGCGCAGCAACCCGTCGGGCCCTGCGGGCATGAGCCGCACAACGTCGAGTGCAACCGCGTATGCATGCCCGCGAGCTCCAGCCGGATCATCGCGCCACCAGCGCTCCTATGCTCTGGGCGTGATCAGACGCTCCAGCCCGCGCAGCGGGATGTCCAGCCAGTCAGGCCGGTTGTTGAGCTCGTAGCCGACCTCGTAAATGCACTTCTCGAGCATGTAGAAGTCGATCAGGAGCACCGTGTCCGCGTCGCTCGCGGGCACGTACGGCGCCGCCTCGTCGGTCCGCGGCTCGGCGGTCGCCTGAGCGCGCGCGACCGTCTCCATGTATCCCGCGAGGTAGCTCGCGGAGATCCACGTCACCCAGGCGTCGGTCCACGGCTTGAGGACGGCGACGTCCTCGGGCCGGAGGCGAGCGTCCCGGAGCGCCGAGGCGCCGGCGTAGTCGAACGATCGCAGCATCCCGCCCACGTCCCGGAGCGGGCCGCGCTTGTAGCGGCGCTCGTTCAGCGGTCTCGCCGGCTCCCCCTCGAAATCGATCAGGATGAAGTCGTCGCCCGTCGAGAGCACCTGGCCGAGGTGGAAGTCGCCGTGCGTCCGGATGCGGGGGATGTCGAACTTCCTCGACACGATCTGCTGGAGCTTCGCGTTGATCTCGGCCTCGCGCGGCAGCATCGCCGACACCTGCTCCCGCACGCTCTCGGGGAGCGAGCGCTCGCGCTTCCTCAGCAGCGCGAAGGTGCGCGAGAGCATGCCGTGCGCCGACTGGAAGATCGACTGCTGGTGCAGCGTCGAGAACGACTGCTGCCCGAACGCGGGGTCCTTGCTGTGCTTGCCGAGCGTGAGGTGGAGCTGCGCTGTGCGCTCGCCGAGCAGCCGCATCCTCACGATCTCGGTGCCCATGAGCTGGTTCACGAGCGGCGGCGGCGCCGCGCGCGACGCGTCGACCAGCGTGCCGGCCGGCATCGGCGGCGCGCCCCCCTTCGCCGTCTCCTCGTCGGCGAGCACCCGCTCGAAGAAGCGGTTCAGCGCCTCGAGCGTGCTCGTCCACGCGTCGCTCTGGCTCTGCACGTACTCCTGGAGCATCGCCACCGTGGTCGCCTCGCGACCGCGGGCCTGGTACTCGATCGCCCCGGCGAGCCGCGCCGTCGCAGGGAACTGGTGCTCCGTCAGGAACCGGCCGATCTCGAGCTCCGGGTTGATGCCCTCCTCGACCTGCCGGAAGATCTTGAGGAGGAGCTTGTCGCCGTAAATGATGGTCGTGTTGCTCTGCTCGCTCTCGGAGATGCGCGCCGGGAGCTCTCCCTCGGCGCCGAGCGTCTCGAGCGTCGTCCCGAGCGGCAGCGCGTGGAGCTCGCCGACGGAGCCCGTCGCGACCCCCTGCGCCCGGATCGCGGCCAGGACGAGCGCGGCGAACTCCGGGGTCGCCAGCGCGTCGTAGAGGACGCCCTCCGGCGCCGCCGCGCTCTCCGGCTCGGGATCGAGGATCGTGACGTCCGCGATCACCGCGTGACGCGCGCGCGTCACGAGCGTCCGCGCGTAGTCGCCCGTGGCGAAGCCGATCGGCACGACATACGTCTCCGGCGAGCCGTCCGTGTACTCGACGCGCGCGAGCAGGAGGTAGTGCTCCGCCGCGGTCTGCTCGCTGCGCAGGATCGGGATGACGTCCGCGAGGGTCGTGGCGCGCCGCGTGCGCGCCTTGCCGCGGAACCAGCGCCGCGCCGCGATGAACTTCCCGAGCGTCGGCTCGAGCACCTTGCGCCCCTCCGGGGAGAGGAGCGTCCGCCACGAGCCCTTCGTCGCGATCGCGGGCGCCGCCCCGGCGTCGCCCGCGGAGATCGCCGGCGTCGCCGGCTCCAGCGCGAACCAGAAGAAGTCGTGCGGACCGAGCGACAGGGAGTAACCGCGGCTCGTGATCTCCGGGAAGCGGCTCCTGCCGAACAGCTCGACAGGCACCATGCCCTCGAAGCGCGCGAGATCGAGCTCGACGTGCTGCGCGTACCGAGAGAGGTTCGCGACGATGAGCAGCCGCTCGTCCGCGTGCGCGCGGATGAACGCGAGCACCTTGCTGTTGTCCGGGTGCAGGAACTCGATCGTCCCGCGGCCGAGCACCTTGTTCTGCTTGCGCAGGGTGATGAGCCGCTTCATCCACCAGAGGAGCGAAGCCGGGTTCTGCTGCTGCGCCTCGACGTTGATCGCCTCGTAGTGGTACTCGGGGTCGATGATGATCGGCAGATAGAGCTTCTGCGGGTTCGCCCTGGAGAATCCGGCGTTCCGATCGGCGCTCCACTGCATCGGCGTGCGCACCCCGTCGCGATCGCCGAGATAGATGTTGTCGCCCATCCCGATCTCGTCGCCGTAGTAGAGGACGGGGGTCCCCGGCAGCGAGAAGAGCAGCGCGTTCATCAGCTCGATCCTGCGCCGCGTCTTCATGAGCGGGGCGAGCCGCCGGCGGATGCCCAGGTTGATGCGCGCCGTGTGCTCCTGCGCGTAGACGCGGTACATGTAGTCCCGGTCCTCGTCGGTCACCATCTCGAGCGTCAGCTCGTCGTGGTTCCGGAGGAACGTCGCCCACTGGCAGGTCTCGTGGACAACGGGCGTCTGCTTCAGGATGTTGACGATCGGGAAGCTGTCCTCGAGCTCGACCGCCATGAACATCCTGGGCATGAGCGGGAAGTGGAAGTTCATGTGGCACTCGTCGCCGCTCCCGAAGTACGCCGCGGCGTCGGCGGGCCACTGGTTGGCCTCCGCGAGGAGCATGCGATCGGCGAAGTTCGCGTCGATGTGGCGCCGGAGCTTCCGCAAGAACTCGTGCGTCTCCGGCAGGTTCTCGCAGTTCGTCCCTTCGCGCTCGTAGAGGTACGGCACGGCGTCGAGCCGGAGCCCGTCGACGCCCATCTCCAGCCAGAAGTCGACCACCTTGAAGACGGCGGCGTGGACGTCCGGGTTCTCGAAGTTGAGGTCGGGCTGGTGGGAGTAGAAGCGGTGCCAGTAATAGGCGTTGGCGACCGGATCCCAGGCCCAGTTCGATGTCTCGAAGTCCTTGAAGATGATCCGGGCGTCCTTGTAGCGGTGCGGCGTGTCGCTCCACACGTAGAAATCGCGCCAGCGCGAGCCCTTGGGCGAGGTCCGCGCCCGCTGGAACCACTCATGCTCGTTCGAGGTGTGGTTCAGGACGAGCTCGGTGATGACGCGGATGTCGCGGCGGTGCGCCTCGCGCAGGAGGCGGGCGAACTCGCGCCGGGTCCCGTAAGACGGGTTGATGTTGGCGTAATCCGCGATGTCGTATCCGCCGTCGCGCAGCGGCGAGGGGTAGAAGGGCAGGAGCCAGATCGCGGTGACGCCGAGATCTTGGAGGTAATCGAGCTTGTCGACGAGCCCCTCGAAGTCGCCGATGCCGTCCGCGTTCGAGTCGCTGAACGCGCGGACATGGACCTCGTAGATGATCGCGTCCTTGTACCAGAGGGCGCTGCCTTCGGCGGGAGGGGGCTTTTGATCCTGGCTCATGGCTGCTCCGGCGCTGCGCGTTGTCCGCGCGACGACGCCGGGCGCACAGGATGCAGCGGCTCGGGCCCTGTGCGGCGTGAGCACGCCACCCGGGCCAGAGGTGGCCAGGGAGGCAAGGCACGCTGCGGAGTCCGCCACTGGGCGCGCACTGCCGTCCCCACGCAGATGACGCGGATCACGTGTATAGTTTAACTACTCGGGATTGCAAGACCACGCGTGCCCGACTTCGGTAGCACGCCACGCGCGGGGCGCAAAGCGGCGCGGTTGCGTTCGGCTTGCATCCGGTTGCATCCGGTTGCGCTCGTTTGCGTTCGGGTTGCGCTCGTTTGCGCTCGGGTTGCACCCCGCGCGCTGTCGAGATCGCTGCTTCGTGAGCTCGGCCCACACGTCGAACCGCAGCCGGTGTAAGAAGCGCTGGCACTCGTTCTGCGATCGGGCGAGCTCATGCCCATCGAAGGAGCATTCTCATGATGCGTGTCTTCCACGTACTCCCGCTCTCCCTCGCCGCGCTCGGAGCGCTCGCGTGCTCGTCGACCCCCGAGCCGACGATCGACCCCAACAACCCGTGCCCTCCGGGCCAGTGGTGCGCCTCTGCCGTGCCGACCACGCCGGCGACGGCGGTGCCCACGCCCACCACCACCGCCGCGCCCGCGGGCTCCGCCGCCACGCCGATCCCGCCGGTCGCCGCGGTGGCCGCGACGCCGATCCTGCAAGGGATGGGCACGACGGAGGCCCCGGGGATGAAGCCGGACGGCGGGCCGTTCGCGGGGCAGTTCCAGGAGGGCCAGGCGCTCGAGCAGCAGATCAACATCTCGCCCGGCAAGTGCTACACCGTCGTCGGCATCGGCCTCGGGGTCCAGGAGCTCGACATCCAGCTCGTCTCGCAGCCCGCGCCCGCGCTGCCGCCCGTCGTGCTCGCGCAGGACAGCACCACCGGCGCCGCGGCGACGCTCGGCGGCAAGGCCTCCGGCTGCTGGAAGAACCCCCTGCCGATCGGCGGTCCGGGCAAGGTGATCCTCAAGGCGACGAAGGGCGCGGGGATCGCGGCCGCGCAGGTCTTCATCAAGTAACGCTCCCCCGCGCGGGCTGGCCGAGTCCGCCCGCACGCGAAGACGCCCGGCCGTGCGCGTGCCGAGAGGCGTGCGCCTCGCGCGCGACTCTTCTATTCCCGCCGCCTTCCTCCTCCCCTAGAGCAGACCGACGCGGCCGTGGGCCGCGCGCGCGACTCCATGAGCGAGACCGTCTTCCTCGGCCCCGACGCCAGCAAGACCTGCGCGAGGCCGCGCTGGGAGTGGCTGTCGCCGCGCCTCCCCCCGGACCTCGAGCAGGAGGCGACGAGGCGCGTCGCGTGGATGGCGCTCTGCACGATCGTGGCGGGCTCCCTCGGCTTCCTCGTGTCGGAGATCTTCCCGGGCCTCGAGCTCGGCCCGTACCCGATCCGCGTCGCGGTCTTCCTGCCGTTCATGCTGGTCTCGGCCGCGCTCTTCGTCATCGCGCGGAAGGGGCTCCTGTCGCCGCCGCGGATCGTCGATCTCTCGTTCGCCTACAAGATCCTGGGCGCCGCGCTGCTCTCGGTCATCTCCAACGCGCAGCCGTGGCCGGAGGGGCCGGTGTTGCCGGGATGGCCGCCGGTGGCCGTCTGGGTGCTCATGTTTCCCATCATCGTCCCCGCCCCGAGCGTGCGCACGCTGTTCACCTCGACGCTGGCGATCCTCACCGATCCGGCATGCCTCTGGGTGCTCGTCCGCTCGGGCTTCATGGATCCGCCCTCGCCCGAGGCGATGCTCCGCCGCTTCTTCCCGAGCGTCATCGCGCTCGCGCTCTCCGTCCTCGTGTCGCGCGTCGTCTTCGGGCTCGGGCGCAAGCTCGACGCGGCGCGGGAGCTCGGCAGCTACCGGCTCGTCGAGCGGCTCGGCGGCGGCGGCATGGGCGAGGTGTGGCGGGCGAGGCACCGGATGCTCGCCCGCCCCGCGGCCGTGAAGCTGATCCGGCCCGAGGCGTTCCAGGGCGAGCCATCGAGCAACGGCAACGCGAAGGCGCGGTTCGAGCGCGAGGCGCAGGCGACCGCCGCGCTCCGATCGCCGCACACGATCGGCATCTTCGACTTCGGCGTCGCCCGCGACGGGTCGTTCTACTACGTGATGGAGCTGCTCGACGGCATGGACCTCGACACCCTCGTCAAGCTGGACGGCCCGCAGCCGCCCGCGCGCGTGGTCCACCTGCTCCGGCAGGCCTGCCACTCGCTCCACGAGGCGCACAAGGCCTTCTTCGTGCACCGCGACATCAAGCCCGCCAACCTCTTCCTGTGCCGCTACGGCGCAGATCTCGACTTCTTGAAGGTGCTCGACTTCGGGCTGGTGGCCCAGCGCAGGAAAGACACGGATCCCTCCAAGCTGACGGCGGACAACGCGATCACCGGCACGCCCGCGTTCATGGCCCCGGAGGTGGTGCTGGGCGACCGCCCGATCGACGGCCGGACCGACATCTACGCGCTCGGGTGCGTCGCCTACTGGCTGCTCACCGGCGCCCTCGTGTTCGAGGCCGAGACGGCGATGAAGACGATGTTGCTCCACGCGACGGAGGCGCCCGTCGCGCCTTCGAAGCGCGCGGCGCGCGCGATCCCGCCCGCGCTCGACCGCATCGTGCTCGACTGCCTCGAGAAGGACCCCGCGCGGCGGCCGCAGTCGGCGCGCGAGCTGTCCGAGCGGCTCGCCGCGCTCCGCATGGACGCCGACTGGACAGAGCAGCACGCGGCGGCGTGGTGGGAGGCGGTCGCGCCGCCGTCGCTCTCGGGCCAGGCGGCCAGGGCGGCCGTCGACGCCTTCGGCTGAGCTCCGCGCGCGCCCGGCCCAGGTCCTCAGCGGATGTTGAAGTCGACCGTCATCAGCTGTCCGCCGCGCTCGATCGCGACGGACAGGCGGTTCGCGGTCCGGAGCCGCGCGTAGGCCTCCAGCGCCTTCTGGGGATCGGTGACGTCGAAGCCGTTGATCGACCTCAGGGTATCTCCGCTCTCCAGCCCGAGCGTCTCCAGCAGCGAGCCTCGCCTGATCCTGAGCTTCAGCCCGACGACCTGGTCTCCTCGTCGCTCCGGGGTCACCCGGGCGGAGCGCATGAGGAGCGCCTGCTGCTCGAGGATCTGATCGACCGCCGCGCGGTCGACGTTGAACTCCGTGGCGCTCACCCGCCGGATGCGGGCGGCGATCTCCGGCGGGATCGAGTTCAGGTTGTTGTCGCTCCCGACCGGCCTCGCCTGAGGCCGGGGCTGCGGCGCGGGCGCCTCCTCGCGCGCGCTCTTCCCGAGCTTCCCGAGCTGCATCTGACAGCGGGCGCCGCCCGCGGTGATCCAGACGCGGTCCCACGCGATGCGCGTGAGCGTGCCTCCCGCCGCGTCGCCGCCGAGCCGGCGGAGCTGCGTCTGCCCGTCGGGGCCCTCGATGGCCGCGAACGACCACGCGGCGTCCTGCGACGCCGCGATGAGCACCACGCGTCCGGCGTCGCAGGTCGGATCGCTCCACGGATCGCCGTGCGCCGCGGGCGCGCGCTCCTCGGGCGCGCCGCCCGGGGGCGGGAGGAGCGGCCCCGTCGCCGAGTCGAACGGGTTGCGCTGGAGGATCGCTTCAGCGCTCGTCGCGTGGAGGCCGTCGCGCAGCGCGCGGTGGGACGCAGGGGGCGTGGAAGAGAGCCTTGTGGCTCTGTCCGGGATGATCGTCCTCCCGATCAAGTGAGACACCCCCGACGCCTGAAAGTAGGCGGCGGACGCGATCATCGTGCCCGCGATCCACAGGAAGTGGTGCTTCACAGCCGCATCCAGGTCCACGGGTCCTGCTCTTTCTGGGGCTCGATCGCCGCCCACGCTCGAGGCGAGCGCCGCGCGCACGCCGGCGTGGGGGCGACCGTGCACAATGTCGCCACCGCCCCTCCCTCTCGGGACGCGCAGCACCGCGCGTGCCGGCCCGTCGCGCCGGAGCGCCCGCGCGAGCGCCTGTCAGAGCGCGCGCCTTGACCCGAACGGATCGGCGCGCGTCCACGGGCCGCGCGAGCGCGGGGCGCGCGCCGCGGCGGCGCTCATCGAGAGGGGGATCGAGAGGAGGAAAGGGCGGGGCAGCGAGCGCCGGCGGGCGGCTCGCTCAGGGCTTCTTGTCGGGCGCCTTGGCGGCGACCGTCGTCCCGGGCTCACCGCGGCCGCGGCGGTACACCCAGGCGGCGAGGACCTTCCGGTCGTTCGCGGAGAGCTTCTCCTCGAACGCCGGCATGTGGCCTTCCAGGTCCTTCGCCATCGCGGCCGGCGGGTAGGCCTTGCCGCTGCCGGGGTTCGTGATCTGCGCCTCGATCCACGCGACCGAGGCCCAGCCGCGGAGCTCGGGGGCGGCCGACTCCTCGTCGTCGGTCTTGCCGTCGAGCCGGTGGCAGCTCGTGCACCGCTGCCGGACCATCTTCTCTCCGGGCGTCCCGGCGCCGGGCTCCCCGCGCGCCTGCCCCTCGAGGAACGCGGCGATCGTCTCCTGATCGGCCGCGCTCATCGGCGTGAACACCTTCGCCGCCTCGGGATCCGCGGGCGGCTTCACCGCCGACGGCATCATCTCCTTGAACGCCGTCTTGCCGAAGAGGTGGTCGGCGTCGGGATCCCTCAGCACCTCGAGCGCCCAGGCCTTCGTCCCGAACCCGGTGAGGTCCGGCGCCGTCTGCTTGTCCTTCGGCGGGCCGAGATCGTTGAGCCGGTGGCAGCTCGCGCACTCCTTCTTGTAGAGGTCCTCGCCGCGCGTCTCCGGGTCGTTCCGGAGCATCGCGAGCGCTCCCTCGGGCGGGACGCCTTGCTTGAACAGCGCCACCGCGCGCGCGGTCCGCGCGGCGCTCTGCGCCTCCGAGCGCTGGAAGCCCTCGTCCTTCGCGTCCTTCACGAACGACTTCCCCAGCAGGCCGACGGCCCCGAGGCCGATCAAGAACAGCGGCGCGAGCGCCGGCAGCCGCGCGCGGAGCGGGCCGGGCTTCCTGTCGATGAACGGCAGCAGGGCAAGGTACAGCCCGACCACCCCCGGCAGGCCGACGGTCGCGATGAGCTCCAGCGAGCCAGGGAAGTACTTGCGCAGCTCGAAGAGCGGGCGGAAGTACCAGGCGGGGCGGGCGTTGTAGTCGCTGACGGGATCCGCCGGCGCCTCGAGCGGGGCGCCGTGCTCCATGGCCGCGAGATCGAACACGACGACCAGCACGAGCGCCACGGCCAGCAGGATCAGGCCGAGCTGCTTCGGGTAGAACCGATCCGCCTTGTTGAGGTCGGCGCCGTGCGGCGTGCCGAAGCCGTGCCTGCGGAACTGCGCGAAGCTCGCGGCGAGCAGCAAGGCCATGACCGCCGGCAGCACGAAGACGTGCAGGCTGTAGAGCCGCGTCAGCGTCAGGTGGCCGAGCGAGCTCCCGCCGATGACGAGCTGCTGCGTGAACGACCCGACCACCGGGACCGAGCCCATGATGCCCGTCTCGACGCGCGCGCCCCAGTAGCCGTCCTGGTCCCACGGGAGCGGGTTGCCCGTGAAGGTGAAGCCGAGGATCACGCCGAGCAGGCCGAGGGTCAAAAACCAGCCGATCTCGCGCGGCGCGCGGTACGCCCCGTGGAGCGCGATCCGCGCCACGTGGATCGCGACCAGGATGACGAGCGCCTGCGCTCCGAAGTAGTGGAGGCCTCGGATGAGCCACCCGGCGCGCAGGGTGAAGTTGATGTGCGCGACGCTCGCCCACGCCGTGGTCGCGCTCGGGGCGTACGCCGACATGAGCAGCGCGCCCGTGACGACCTCGACGAGCAGCAGCAGCGCGAGCGCGCCTCCCCACACGTAACCGATGCGCGCGCCGCCGGGGATCGGCGCGTCGAGGAACCGGCGCAGCGGCTCGCGGTGTCCTATGCGCTCGTTCAGCCAGTCGCCGAGGCTCATCCTGCGATCTCCTGGAGCTCGGCGACCCCGTCACGGTAGCGCCGGAAGTCCACCTCGAGCCAGCCATCGACGACCCGCGTCGCGAGCGGATCCATGGGGCGCGGGGACGGCCCCGTCTCAGGCGCACCCGACAGGCCGAAGCGTGACGCGTGGCACGGGCAGTTGAAGCTCTTCTTGTCGTCGTTGAGATCGATCCCGCAGCCGAGGTGGGGGCACGTGGCGCTCATCGCGCGGATCTTCTCGCCCTCCCGGATGACCCAGATCGCGCCGAGCATCTGGTCCTTCGCGACCGTGAAGGCGTCGCGCTCCTCGCCGATCACCTTGAGCCGCCGCGGCTCACCCGGCGGGAGGTCCGCGAGGCGCCCGACCCGGACCCAGCGCTCGCGCCCGCCCGCGGCGCCGGCGCTGCCCGCGGCGGGAGCCGCGATGAAGCTCGCCGCCGGTACGGCGATCGCGCCGGCGCAGGCCAGACCGCCGATCGCCACGAGCGCCTTCAGGGCGCCACGCCGCTCCTCGGGGGCCGGGCCCGCGGACGGCGCGCCGGCGCTCGCGGGCACCCCGTGAGGCCCAGGTTCGTGCGGCAATCCATGTCCGAGGTACCCACCGGCACCAGGTTCCTTTTGCGTCGGCTCTGCCATCTCGTAGGCTCTCCCTCGCTCGCGCCGCTGTCCGAAGGCCGCCCAGACTGGAGCGGGGCCCTCGGCGGCCGAAGCGGACGCAGCATATCGAAAACACAGGCGTAACGTTGAATCCTCGCCATCGCGCACATCGGGGCGATTGCGCTTCGGCCGGCACAGCCGAAAGTTCTCTTTCAGTTGTCCAGGTCCCGATGCCTCGTCCCGTCGCCGCAGCGCTCGTGATGTTCGCCGTGCTCGGGGCCTCCGCGTGTGCCGCTTCGCGTCAACCGCCAGCGTGTACACGTCCCGACCTCAGCGGGTGCGCCATCGAGGACGTCTCGTTCGACGGCGACGACGTGATCAGCGGCGACGAGCTCGCCGCGCGGATCGCGACGGCCGAGAGCTCGCGCCTCCTCGGGGGCGCGCTCGAGCCCGTGCCGATCCTGAGCGTCTGGGACGCGCTCACGGTCGAGTACGAGCGCTTCGACCGGTTCGTCCTCGAGCGGGATCTGGCCCGCATCGAGCGGTACTACCGCGCGCGCGGGTTCTACGGGGCGCGGGTGCGGGCGGCGCGGGTGCAGCGCTTCGGCGGCCCCGGCAAGGAGGGGCGCGTGCGGGTGCGCATCGTCGTCTCCGAGGGCGCGCCGGTGAAGATCGCGTCGGTGGATCTCGCGTGGCGGGACTGGACCCTGGAGAAGGGCAGGGACATCGGCCGGCCGGTGACCGAGGCGAAGGACGAGCTCAAGGTCGGCGAGCGCCTGGACGAGGCTCGGTACGAGGAGCTCAAGAAGAACCTGCTCCGGGTGCTCACGGATCGCGGCTTCGCCTACGCGAACGTGGAGGGGCACGTCGACGTCGACCTCGTGAAGAACGAGGCGCGGGTCCGGTACACGATCGAGCTCGGCCCCGAGTGCAGGTTCGGCAAGGTCAAGCTCGAGGGGCTCGGCGAGCTGCCCGAGGGGCCCGTCAGGACGGCGATCGGCATCGAGGAGGGCGAGCGCTTCTCGACCGCGGATCTGGCGGACGCAGAGCAGGCGCTCGCCGACTTCGGCGTGTTCGGCTCCGTCGCCGTGAAGCCCGAGCTCGCGCCGCCCGGACAGCCCAGGAACCCGGTCGTCCCCGTGACCTTCTCCGTGCAGCCGTCCGCGCTGCGCGCCGTGAAGCTCGGCGGAGGCGCCGAGGTCGGCTCGCGCGTCGAGGCGCACCTCGTCGCCGGGTGGGAAGATCGCAATTTCCTCGGGGGGCTGCGCCGCTTCAGCATCGAGGCCCGGCCGGGGCTCGTCTTTTACCCGGTGGAGTTCTCGAATCTGCTCGGCAAGGAGCTCGGGGACACGTTCCGCCTCCTGCCGGAGATCCAGCTCCGGTCCGAGCTCCGCCAGCCCGGGGCGATCGAGCGGCGCACGGCCGCGGTGCTGCGCGGCTCGTTCAAGCTCTACTGCCCCCAGACAGGTGAGTTCTGCACCAAGCCGGACAAGGGGGGCGCCGGCGAGGGGGAGTCAGGAGCTGCACCAGAGGCTGCCCAGGAGGCTCCGGAGCACGCGATCGTCGGCTACCGCGAGTACGTCGGTTCCATCGGCGTCGAGCGGCCCTTCCTGAAATCGGACCTGAACGCGGCCCTCCTCTACAACGTCCAGCTGAACAGCCCGTTCACCTACAATTCGGCGCGGCTGCCCTCCGGGTTCGGGACCCTCTTCATCCCTTACCTCCAGGCGCTTGTGTCCTATGACCGCCGGCTGAACGAGGCGGGGAAGCCCGACAGGGTCACCCCCCATCACGGCTATTACATCGCGCTGGACACGCAGCTGGCCGGCTATCTGGCGTTCGACACCGCGATCGCAGAGGCCCTGGTCGGCGAGAAGGCGCAGGACGAGCGGGACAGGCGGTTTCACTCCGCGCGCGACATCCGCCTTCAGCCCGAGTTTCGCGCCTACTTCCCTGTTTCGAGGAGATGGACGCTGGGTTTCCGCTTGATGACCGGGTGGCTGTTCACGGGCGACTACGGCGACGCCTCCGTGGATCCTGCCCAGTGCGACGCCCTCGCGGGCGTGGACAGGGACCGTTGCCGGAGAGACGTGGGGGCCGACCTTCAGCTGATGCAGTTCCGCGGGTTCTTCAGCGGCGGCGCGACCAGCAACCGCGGATACGGGTACAACGAGGTCGGCCCGCACGCCCGCGTGCCGAGCCTGACAGCCGGCGACAGCGCCGACGAGGAGGACGCCCCGCTGGTCCCCATCGGAGGCCGTCTGCTGTGGGAGACGAGCCTGGAGCTGCGGATACCGCTCGGCGAGAGCCTCGGTACGGTGATCTTCGCCGACGCCGGCGATGTCACCCGGGAGCACCGGCTGTTCCGCTCGGGAGCGCAGCGCCTGCACCTCTCGGCGGGCTTCGGGCTGCGCTACGTCACCCCGGTCGGACCGCTGCGCTTCGACGTCGGCTACCGCATCCCCTGCTTGCAGGTGCTCGGCGTCTGCAACGAGACAGAAGCAGCAGGCTGGCCCGCGGACGAGCGGCCCCCGGGCAAGCTGTTCGATGTGCTGCCCATCGCCGTGAACCTGGCGATCGGCGAGGCGTTCTGACGTGCGGTGATCCGTCCGGCGGGCGCCGGAGGGCGGTGGGGCCCGCGCCTTCGGGCAGGCCCTGGGGCGATCAGCCCTCTTCTTCTTCGACGTTCCAGGCGGACAGCGCGGTCATCCCGATGGCGACCGAGCAGAGGCAGCAGAGGGCAGGCTCCTCGAACCGGAGCTCGTCGCCGCGCGACCACACGTAGAGGCCGCGCCCGTGGGGCTCCCCCGTGATGGCCACGTTGCACACGTCGCAGCGGAGCTCGGTTGCGCCTGAGGCTGCTTGACGCGCGCGCAGCGCATTGTCGGCGATCGCGTCGACCGAGACGCAAATCGGATGGGCCAGTGTCCCTGTGAGCCGGTAATCCGCACTTGCGGTCCCCTCCGGCGTAGGGCAGGGGTCCAGGTTCGCGGTCCCCTTCAGAGCGCCTTCAATCACATCCACCTCCGGCGGCAGGGCCGAATCTAGCTCAGGCCGAGACGGGACGCACGAGAAGGCTGCGCCTGAACACCATCAGGCCTGCTCCAGGGCGCACATGTAGGCGAACACGCTGAAGCGGCGCGTCATGGCCTGCATGACGTACCGCTTCAGCGTGCAATGGTGGCGGAATTTGGCGGATCAGGCGCTGGCGGACGCGGCCGTCTCGGCGGCGTCCTGGACGGCGGCCGAGCGGCTGCCGGCCGAGCGGTCGAGAGCGCAGCTCTCTTCGAGCAGCTCGACAACGTCGAGCTGGCGGATCGACTCCTCCTTGGACTGATCCTTGAGGCCGTCGGTGATCATCGTCTGGCAGAACGGGCAGGCGGTCGCGATGGTCTTCGCCTCCGTCTGGAGCAGCTGCAGTGTCCGCTTGACGTTCACGCGGTCCTTGTTCTGCTCCTCCATCCACATCTGCGCGCCGCCGGCGCCGCAGCAGAGCCCCTTCTGCCGGTTCCACCCCTCGGCCTCGACGAGCTGCAACCCGGGGATGCGCTTCAGGATGTCGCGCGGCTGCTCGTACACGTCGTTGTAGCGGCCGAGGTAGCAGGAGTCGTGGAAGACCACCTTCCCCTCGACCGGCTTGCTGGGGACGAGCTTCTTCTCGGCGACCAGGCCGAGCAGGAAGTCGGTGTGGTGCACGACCTCGAACTTCGCGCCGAAGTCGGGGTACTCGTTCGCGAGCGTGTTGAAGCAGTGGGGGCAGGTCGTGACGATCTTCCGGACGCCGCCCTGCTCCTTGTAGCCGTTCAGGGTCGCGGCGTTCTGCTCGGCGAGCATCGCGAAGAGGTACTCGTTGCCCGCGCGGCGCGCCGGATCGCCGGTGCAGGTCTCCTCCTGGCCGAGGATGGCGAAATCGACGCCGGCGGCCTTCAGGAGCCTGGCGGTCGCGCGGGCGATCTTCTTCGCGCGGTCGTCGTAGCTCGCCGCGCAGCCGACCCAGTAGAGCACGGGGGCCTGCGGCTTCTCGCCCATGGTCGGGATCTCGAGCCCCTCGGCCCAGTTGCCGCGGTCGATGCGCGCGAGGTTCCAGGGGTTGCCGTTGACCTCCATCGCGTTGAACGGATTCCCGAGCTCCGCCGGGAACTCGCCCTTCACGAGGACCAGGTGGCGGCGCATGGAGACGATCTTGTCGACGTAGCTGATCATCACCGGGCACTGCTCCTCGCAGGCCCGGCACGTCGTGCAGGCCCAGAGCACGTCCGGATGGACGACGTTCGCCACGAGGTCGACCGGCTTGTACGCAACCTCGGGGACCGGGACCGGGTTCTCCGGGGCCGCCTGCTCCGCGCCCTCCTGCGTCTCCGCCGCCTCCGCTGCCTGGCCGTCCTGCGCCGCCGCACCGTCGGTGGCCTGCCCGTTCGCCTGGGCCGCGTGGCCGTCGGCGCGCGGCTCGCCTCGCGCGCCGCCCGGCCTGTTGATGAACTCCCCCTCTCGGCCGTACAGGTGATCGCGCAGGTCCAGGGTGAGCTGCTTGGGGCTCAGGATCTTGCCCGTCTTGTGGGCCGGGCAGTTGTCGCTGCAGCGGCCGCACTCGGTGCACGTGTAGAAGTCGAGGATCGCCTTCCAGGTGAAGTCCTCGATGCGCGCGACGCCGACCGGGGCGGCCTTCTCGGGCTCCTCGGCCGCCTTCATGACCATCTCGCCGATCGCCTCGGCGCTGCCCGCGACGAGCGGCAGCCGGCCGCGCGCCTCGATGTTGCGCGTGAAGACGTTCGGGATCGACGTGATGATGTGGAAGTGCTTCGAGTGCGGGAGCAGGTTCAGGAACACGAGCACCAGCGTGACGTGCGTCCAGAACCCGATGTGCGCGAGCACGACGAGCGTCCCCGGGCTGGCGCCGCTCAGGAGGACGGCGAACAGCGAGCCCGCCGGGGCCGGGAACAGGTGCCAGCGGAGCGCCGCCGGGTCCGCGGGGACGCCCGCGAACGGGGCCGTCACGGTGGCGACGCGCTCGCAGAGCGCCGCGTCCGCCGGGCCGCACGCCGCCGTGGACCAGCGGTGGTGGAGCACCAGCGAGGCGCCGTCATAGAGCATGTCGCTCACCATCATCGTGACGATGATGCCGAGGATGAGGAGCCCCTCGCCGGACAGGGTCATGCGCCGCTCGCGCTTGACCGCCCGGTAGTAGATGAACACGAGCGCGCCGATCACGACCAGCGTGGCCATGACGTCCTTCACGAACTCGTAGATTCCGCCGAGCGGCACCGCGCCGATGCCCGGAAGCCGCACCGGCTCGTGCCCCAGGATCCACAGATCGAACGACGGGTCGATGCCGCGCCCCCACAGCATCAGCGTCCGGAGCAGGAGAACCAGGAATCCGACGAAGATGAGCTTATGCGCCAGCCCGGCGAGCGGGTAGTAACCCATCTTCCGTTGCCGGAAGGCGTACTCCCAGGTGCCTTTGAGGCGCTCGGCGATCCGGTCGAGCCGGTCTTCCCCGCGCCCGACCTTGAGGAGCTGCCAACGCCGGTTGGCGCTCCACGCAAAGGCGGCGAAGAGGCCGACGAGCAATGTGAGCATCCACGTGGGATTCATTCGCGGGGCGTCTCCAGGTGTAAAATGGCCACATCTTTTAAGGTGGGCGGCTGCCGGACGTCAACCGCGCGGCGGCGAGGGAGCGCGCGGGGCTCCTTCGCCGGATTTCTGTTCTTGCAAGGGCGGATACGTCGGGGCGCGCTGGGGGCTCCTCGCGCGGCGGGGGCGCGGGCGGGGCGCGCCCCGCGAGCGGCTCAGAGCGTGAACTCGACGCTCTTTTCTTCGGTCGCGGCGGAGGGAGACAGATCGAGCGCCATGCTGTACGAGCGCTGGCCGACCCGCGCGCTCAGGCGGACGCGGATGGGGGCCGTCGCGTCGTTCAGCTTGTCGAGCCGCACGACGACGCGGTAGCGGCCCCGCGCCGGCTCGCCCTCGGTGAGGAAGACGTTCTCCACGTTCTGCTCCTGGCATTCGCCGCTCACGCGCGGGCAGTCGCGGTCCTTCATGAGGCCGCTCGCCGTCGGCTCCCCGACGCGCGCGAGCTCTCCCGCCGGGTCATAGACGTTGAGATCGACGTCGGCCTCGGGCTCCTCCCAGGCGATCGTGAACTGGAGGATCCCTGTGTGGAGCCCGCAGCCCTCGTCGATCACGCCGTTGCAGTTGTTGTCGCGGGCGTCGAAGCAGAGCTCGACCCCCGTCGGTGTGCAGGCGATCTCGAGCCCGACGCCCTCGGGGACCTTGATGTCCTTCGGCTGGAGGGGCGGCCTGGGCGGGGGCGGCGGCACCTCGATGCAGCCGGCGAGGAGCAGGGCGAGGGCGGTCGCGCCGCGCGCGCCGCGCGCGACGTCGATCGCCGCGCGGGCGAGGCGCTCGCGGAGGCCGTGAGGCGCCGGCGGGCGCGGCGCGGCGCGACGGGCGCGCGGCTCGCGCTGCGGGGGACCGGGGCTTCGCATGGGGGGCTGCATGTTATCCGCCTTCAGGCTCCCTTGGGGCGCCGGCGCTGCGCGTCTCGAGCGTGGGCGGCGCGGGCGGCTTCCGCGGCTTGGGGCCGCGCGGCTTCGGGGGAGGGGGCGGCGTTCCTCCGAGGGGCAGGGGCAGGTGCATGCCCCGCGCGGCCAGGATCTCCGCCGCGTGGGGGACGGTGAGCACCAGCGCGCGCGCATAGAGCGTGATCTGGTAGGGCTCCGGCAGGTCGCCGGGACGGCCGTTGGTCGCGTGCTCGAGCAGGATCGCCGCGGTGACGCTCACGTTGAGGCTCTCCGCGAAGCCGCGCATCGGGACGCGCACGGCGCGGGCGCAGGCGGCGGCCAGGTCGGGGCGGATGCCGTCGCGCTCGTTGCCGAGCACCAGCGCGAGGCGGGGGATGCTCGAGAGGTCGCGCGGGGTGAGCTCGCCTTCCGGGTGGGTCGCCACGAGCTCGTGCCCCGAGGCGCGGAGCGCGGCGATCGCGGCCTCGGTGGTCGCGTGCGTGCGCACGTCGACCCAGCGCTCGGAGCCGCGCGAGACCGTGTTCGAGACCAGGAACTGCTCGGCCCGCTCGATGATGTGCAGGCGCTGCAAGCCGAACGCGTCGCAGGAGCGGAGCACGGCGGCCCCGTTGTGCGGATCGTGCGGCGCATCCATGGCCACGGTGACGGCGTCGAGCCGCGCCGCGATGACGCCGCGCAGCCGGGCCCTGCGCTCGTCCGTGACGAACTCCTCGAGGATGCGGGCGACGTCGGCGACGTCGAGGGAGTCGAGCGCGGCGAGCAGCCTTCGCTGCTCCTGCGCGACGAACGAGCAATTGGGGGTCGAGCGGCGCATGGCGGGGGGCGCCTCTATAGCGCGGCGCGCGCCGGGAGGCTGCGGCGCAGCGCGGCCCGGACGCGCCCGCCCCCCAGGCCGCCTCGGTCGCTCCGAGCAGCGGCGGCGCGGGCCATCGCGCCGCGCGGGATCGGCGACGATGAAGGAGACGTCCGGCCGTCAGCGTTCGATCGCGCCGATCGCGTCGATCGCGTCGATCGCGACCGCGATCCGCTCGCTCTCTGCGTACTCGACCACGGCGCAGTCGCCGGGAGAGCCGTCCTCCCAGGCCAGGCAGACGAAGTCGGCCTCGGCGTCGAGCGCGATCATGGGGTGGTGCCACACGCCGGGGCGATAGGTGATGCCCTGGGCGCCGTGGGCGATGAAGGCGCCGAGCGTCGTGAGCTCGGGCCTGTCGCCGCCGAGGGCCACGACGACGAGGTAGCGCCGCGCGCTCATCGGCACGAACGCCTGGGTCGAGCCGGGGTGCTTCTCGAGCAGGGCGATCGGGAGCGGGAAGCTCGAGCGCGGGGCGCAGCGGAACACCGAGACGTTCAGCGAGGCGTGCCCGGGGCGGAGGTTCTCTATCGCGGCGAGGTGATCGAAGCGCCGCGCCGTCCCCTGATTGGCAGGCCTGCCGGGCTCGCCGTGCGGCGAGGCCATGAGGATGTCGCCATACGGCGCATAAGCTGCGGGGCTGAGCGAATGGGCTGCGATGCGCGGGCGGTGGCTCATCGTCATGGGCGACTGTGGCGGCCTGCCACGCGTGTGGCTTCCCTGAGGCTCTCCTGCGCGGTGCATGGAGCGCGCCGGCCGAGGGCACGACAGGGAAAGGGTATCACGTCGCGGGCGCGCCGCAGCACGCCAGCCCGCCGCGAGCGCCATGGGGCCGGGTTTTGCAGGGCGCCTCGCGACGCTTACCCGACGGGTGATGCAAGCGACCCTGGAGCCAGTCATGCGGATTGTTCACAAATCGACATTTCGGAAGCGCCTCGCGGTGGCCTCTCTGTTCCTGGCGGTGCTCGCCGTCATGACGTCCGTCGTCGGCTGCCAGCGCTACGACGTGCTGGTCGAGAAAGATCAGATCGCGGCCCAGAAATGGTCCGATCTCGAGGCGGATCTCCAGCGGCGTTACGACCTGGTCCCGAACCTGGTGGCGGTCGTGAAGGGGTCGGCCAAGCACGAGGAGCAGACGCTGGCGAGCGTCGCCGAGGCGCGCGCCCGCGCGACCAGCGTCCAGCTCAAGGCCGACGATCTGACGGATCCGGAGAAGGTGCAGGCCTTCCAGAAGGCGCAGGAGCAGCTCAGCGGCTCGCTCTCGCGGCTCCTCCTGGTGCAGGAGCAATACCCTGATCTCAAGGCGAACCAGGGCTTCCACAGCCTCCAGGTCCAGCTGGAGGGAATCGAGAACCGGATCCTCCGAGCGCGCCAGGAGTACAACCAGGCAGCGCGCGAGTACAACGCGGAGCTCCTGAAGATCCGGGGCCAGGTGGTGAACAAGGCGACGGGCCAGCCGTTCAAGCCGCGCGTCTATTTCACCGCCTCTCCCGAGGTCCAGTCGGCGCCGAAGGTCTCGTTCTGATGAGGGGCGCGGCGATGCGCCGGATCGGCACGAGCGGGGCGCGGCTGCGGGCCGTGGCCAGGGCCGTCGCGGCCGCGTTCGCGCTGGTCTGCGCGCTCGTCGCGCGGCCGGCCCTGGCCGACTTCACGCCGCCGGCGCTCACGGGGCACGTCATCGACACCGCTGGGCGGCTCGATCCGCCCGACATCCGCGCTCTCGACGCGAAGCTCGATCGCATCCGCCGCGAGACAGGGTTCGAGATCGTCGCCTTCGTGGCCGGATCCCTCGAAGGCGAGACGATCGAGGACGTCGCCTACGAGGCCTTCAACACCTGGCAGCTCGGCCAGCGCGGGGCCGACAACGGCGTTCTCCTCGTGATCGCCCCGAACGAGCGGCGCGTCCGGATCGAGACGGGCAAGGGCGTGGGGGGAGCGCTCACGGATCTCCAGTCGAACGACATCATCCGGCAGACCATCAACCCGCTGCTCAGGCAGGATCGATTCCGCGACGCCATCGACCAGGGAACGGCAGAGATCGCCAGGACGCTCGTCGCCGGGACACCCGAGGAGGAACGGCGCCCGGCGCCCGACACCCGACCGGCGCCCGCTCCGGTCTCGCCGATCAAGGTCGGCGTGACGGTCGTCGCCATCGTGGCGGCGCTCGTGCTGGCGCTGATTTCGCCCTCCTTCCGCTGGTTCCTGTGGCTCGTCCTCCAGGCGATCCTCTTCCGAGGTGGCGGCGGCGGCCGCAGCGGCGGCGGCGGGTTCGGTGGCGGCGGCGGCGGTCGCTCCGGCGGGGGCGGATCCAGCGATAGCTACTGAGCCGCTGCGCGCCGCCTCTTCACCCTGTGCAGGACGGATCGGGCCGATCGGTCGGCGTCCGCGCCGGCCTTTCGATCGGCCGCTGTGCTCACCCCTGGCGTGACCGGGCGGGCACACACGACATCGACGCCGGCGCGGCGCGGGTCGAACCGAGCGGAGATTCCAGGGCGCGCGCGATCTCCCGCTGCGCGCTGACCAGGCGACGCTACGCTCTCGTCATGGCTGCTGCCCTGCGCCCTGTCTTCGTCGTCGACGCTGTCCGGACCCCTATCGCCCGTTACGCCGGCGCCCTGGCGACGGTCCGCCCCGACGACCTCGCAGCGCACGTCCTCGACGCGCTCGTGCGTCGCAATCCTTCGCTTGCGCCGCGCCTCGATCACGTCGTCTTCGGCGCGACGAACCAGGCCGGAGAGGACAACCGCAACGTCGCGCGCATGGCCGCGCTGCTCGCCGGCCTCCCTTACGAGGTCCCGGGCGTCACGGTGAATCGCCTCTGCGGCTCGGGGCTCGAGGCGGTGGCCGACGCCGCGCGGATGATCGCCACCGGAGAGACCGACTGCGCGATCGCGGGGGGCGTCGAGAGCATGACGCGCGCGCCGTTCACGATGCCCAAGCAGGCCGAGCGCTTCGATCGGAGCGCGCCGACCGTCTACGATACGACCCTCGGCTGGCGCTATCCGAACGCGAAGATGGCCGCGCGGTTCGAGCTCCAGTCGATGGGGGAGACGGCCGAGAACGTGGCCAAGAAGCACGGCATCAGCCGCGACGAGCAGGATCGGTTCGCGCTCCTCTCCCACGAGCGCGCCACGCTCGCCTGGGAGTCGGGGGGCTTCGCCGCCGAGGTGGTCCCCGTGCTCGTCCCCCAGAAGAAGGGCGAGCCCGTCCTGTTCGAGCGCGACGAGGGCGTGCGCGCCGACGCCTCGCTCGAGGCGCTGTCGAAGCTCAAGCCGGCCTTCCGCGACGGCGGGACCGTCACGGCGGGCAACTCGTCGCCCCTCAACGACGGCGCCGCGGCCCTCCTGCTCGCCTCGGGCGACGCCGTGCAGGCCGCCGGCGCGACGCCGCGCGCGCGGGTGATCGCGACGGCGACCGCCGGGGTGGATCCCAACCTCATGGGGGAGGGGCCGATCCCGGCCGTGAAGAAGCTCCTCCAGCGGACCGGGCTGCGCGTCCCCAACGTGGACCTCTTCGAGCTCAACGAGGCGTTCGCGGCGCAGGCGCTCGCGTGCTCACGCGCGCTCGAGCTCGACCCGGCGCGCGTCAACGTCCGCGGCGGAGCGATCGCGCTCGGGCACCCGATCGGCTGCTCGGGCGCGCGCATCGCGTGCACCCTCGTGCATGCGATGCGCGCGCGCGGCGCCAAGGTCGGGGTCGCCTCGCTGTGCATCGGCGTCGGCCAGGGCATAGCGACGCTCTTCGAGCGCGCGTGAGGTCATTTCGCCGCTCGTTCGCGGCGCCAGATGAGATAAGACCGCCGCAGCAGAACGCAGGAAGGGGGGCCAGCGGCTCACCTCCCTCGGCTGATGCCGCCGCCTCGGCGGCCAAGAACTGACGGCGCCGCCTCGGCGGCCAAGAAAAGGAGAAGGCCTGATGGAATTCCCCCCGATCAACGTGCCCGGCACCGGCAAGCTTCACGCTCGGCTCAAGACCTCGCTCGGTGACATCACGGTCCGGCTCGAGGAGGAGGGCGCCCCCAACACGGTCAAGAACTTCGTCGGCCTCGCCATGGGCACCATCAACTGGACCGATCCGAAGACCGGCCAGGGGATGCAGGGGACGCCCTGTTACGACGGCGTCCGCTTTCACCGCGTGATCTCGGGGTTCATGATCCAGTGCGGTGACCCGCTCTCGCGCTACTCGGACAAGGCGCAGCTCTGGGGCACGGGCGGCCCCGGGTACAAGTTCGCCGACGAGTTCAACCCCTCGCTGAGGCACGAGGGCGCCGGCGTGCTCTCCATGGCCAACGCCGGCAAGAACACGAACGGCGCGCAGTGGTTCATCACCGACGGGCCGACGCCGCACCTCGACAACCGCCACACGGTGTTCGGCAAGGTCGTGAGCGGGCAGGACATCGTCAACCGCATCGCCAACGTGGCGACCACGCGCGATCGGCCCAACCAGGACGTCGTCCTCGAGCGCGTCGAGATCTTCCGGCAGTAGGCGCGCTGCGCGCCGCGCGGCGCCGTTCAGCGCCGCGCGGCCAGCGCGGTGCTTCGCTCGTTCAGCGGGCGCAGCAGACGGTGATCCTGTCGTCGCCTTCCTCGATCTCGCCGCTGGGGTCGCCGCCGCGCGGCTGGCAGCTGCCGCTTCCGGTCACCTCGATCGACACCGAGGCGGCGGGGGACGGATCGCCGACGCAGGCCCCGTTGAACGGCACGGTCTCGGCGGGCCCCCGGCAGCGGGTCTGCTCGAAGAGCGTCAGCGTCGCCGCGCAGCGCACGCCGTCCGTGTCGCACGTGCACCGCGTGCAGCCGCGGTTGTCGACCATCGAGCTCGCGAACACGTGTCGTTCGCCGAACCCCTCGGGGCAGCTCCGCTCGCCGTCGCGCCAGACGCAGACGCCCTGCTCGAACGGCGCATCGATCTCTTGCGGGGCGCAGGCCTCGCCGGCTTCACATCCGCCGGCGTCCGCCCCGGGGGCGCACACGAGCCCCTCGATACCGAAGCGCGGCGGCGGCAGCATCGCCTCGCCGCCCGACGCGGCGCACGCCGCCGAATCCACGTTGGGCGCTTCGCCGCTGTAGCTGCCGGGCTGGAAGTCGCCGAGGTTGATGCAGTTCTCCGCCTGCACCGGCAGCGTCGCGCTCCCCCCGTCACACGCGCCGTCCACGTACACCGTGACCGCGGGCGCCTCGCACTCCACGGTCGGCGCGCCGCACGCGCACGGGCTGCAGGTCGCGGGCGTGTCGAGGGGGTCGCGGCCGCCCACGTCCACCCGCTCGGAGAAGCCCTCGGGGCAGGCGACGTCCGCGGCCTCGGGGCCCTGGTACAGGAGGCCGGGCCCTTGCCAGTCCTCGGGCACGGCGACGCAGGCGAACCCTCCGCAGTCGTCGTCGGCGCAGTCGACGGCGCCATCGCCGTCGTCATCCTCGCCGTTGGTGCACCGCTCGCCGCCGCCGGCGCCGCCGCTGCTGCTCGTGGTGCTCCCAGCCGCCGTCTGGCCTCCTCCAGCTCCGCCGGAGCTGCTGGCCCCGCCGGAGCCGCTCCCGGACGGCGCCGGGAAGAGCTCGGGCTCGAACTGGTCGAAGTCCTGGGTGCAGGCGCTCGCCGCGAGGAGAGCGACGAGCGCGGTGACGCTTTGGAAGGCAGAGCGGCGCAACACGACCTCCGGGATCGGCGGGCTTCGCCTCGGTTCGAAGGAGCCCGACCGACGGTACCACGAAGCGCCCGCCCGCACGGCGAGCTCCGCAGCCGGCAATCCCGGTGACCCTTCGCCCCGTCCGAAGCGCGCCTGCTGCGGCGCTCCTTGCTGCACCGCGCCCCGTGCGCTGCGTCATCCGCTCGGGAGCGCGCGGGGATCACCCGACCAGAGCGATGTGAGCGTCTCGAGCTCCCGCGCGAGCTCCTCGGTCGCCTTGTGAGCGAGCCGCGCCCGCTCTGCGACGAGCGCCTCGATGACGGCCGCGCGCGCGTCGGGCGCCAGCTCCTCCGCGCTCCTCATCTGCGCGAGCGCCTCGTCGGCGTCGTGCAGCTGGCCGAGGCGGCGCTGCATCCGTGACGCGGATTTCGCGGTGCGCTCGGCGCGCTCTCCGAAGAGCGGCGAGAACGTCTCCGCGGAGTAGCGCAGCCGTTTGAAGCGGATCCGGAGCGCGTGCATGGCCGCGCCGTCGCCCGGGTCGCTCGCGGCGAGCGCGCACACGTCGTCCAGGGCATCACCGATCGCTCGCCTCGCGAGCGCCTCGGCGCCGCGCTTCCTCGCTTTCCGGCGCGAGATGCGCCGATCGAGGCGCGCGAGGTGAGGCTCCAGCCGGAGCCGCTCGCCCGCGGCCGGCGCGTCGGCCTGGGTCGCGCCCGTGTCGCCCGCGGCCGGCGCGTCGGCCTGGGTCGCGCCCGCGTCGTGCGGGCGATCCTGCCGGAGCAGCTCGACGATGTGGGCCCTCGCCTCGCGCTCGAGGCGCGCGCGCTGCGCGACCCATCCTGCGACGGCCGCCCGGGCCGCCTCGTCCAGCTCGAGCGCGGTGAGCGTCTCGCGCAGCACCTCCTCGTCGCGCAGCGCGCCGGTCGCCCGCGCGAACTCACGGAGCCCTTCGGCCACGGGGCGGAGCCGCCTCCTGCCGTAGATGCGTCGCGCGGGCTTGAGCAGCGTCCGGAGCCGGCGAAGCGAGACCCGGAAGTCGTGCACCGCCTCCGCGTCCGGCTCCGCGCTCTCGCCCTGCTCGCTCGCGGCGACGACGCGCCGCGCATCGGCGCGGACGCGCTCGATGTGGGAGAGCAGCACTGGACCCAGGAAATCTCGCGCGGAGAGCCTCGCGCCGTCGCCGGCTCCGGCGCCACCGCCGCCCGAGGGCGGGGGGCTCCCCTCGAGCGGCGTCACAGGCGCGTGAGCGCCACCGTCACCAGCGGGCGCCTCCCGAGCTTCGCCTCGAGCGTCCGGCGCGCCGCGAGCCGGGCGATCTCGATGATGTCGTTGTCGCGGCGCCGCGCGCGCGGCTCGCAGTCGTTCACCGCCTGCGCGACCGCGCGCGCCGCGGCCCTCAGCGCGCCGCCCTCGAGCTCCCCGGTGACCCCGCGGGCGAGGACCTGCGGCGGCGCCGCGAGGGCGCCGTGCACATCGACGACCAGCGACACGAAGGCCACCCCGGAGCGACCGAGGTTCGCTCGCTCCCGGAGGACCTCCTCCCCGAGCTCCTCGCCGCCCGCCGTCGCCACCCGGCCGGTGACGGCCCGGCCGCTCCGGCCGAGCGGCTGCGTCTTGCCGATCTCGACGACGTGGCCGTTCTCGGCGACGAGCACCTCGGCCACGCCGCGCTCCCGCGCGAGCTCCGCGTGCCGCGTCAGGTGGTGCAGCGCGCCGTGCACGGGGAGGAAGCTGCGCGGCTGGGTGAGGTCGATCATGCGCGCCTGCTCCGTCCGGTGCGCGTGCCCGCTCGCGTGGACGCGCCGATCCGTCGACCACGTTACGAGCTCGACGCCGAGGCGGAGCAGCCCGGCCATCATATCGACGACGGGGCGATCGTTGCCCGGGATGACGCGGCTCGAGAGCACGACCCGATCCCCCTCTTCGAGGCGCAGGAGCGGGTGCGTCCCCGAGGCGAACCGCGTCAGCGTGGAGGCCCGCTCGGCCTGCGTGCCGCTCGCGATGACGAGGAGCCGCTCGCGCGGCATCGAGGAGGCGACCTCGGGCGGGACGAGCAGGTCGCTCGGCCACGGGAGCCTCCCCACGGCCTGCGCGGCCCGCACGTGCGTCTGCACGCTGCGGCCGAGCAGGCAGATCTTGCGGCGCGCGCGGATCGCGGCCTGACCGAGGGCGAGGAGGCGCTGGACGTTCGAGGCGAAGACGCCGACCACGACGCGCGCCGGCGCGGTCTCGACGAGCTCCGCCAGCGCGTGGGCGACGGCGCGCTCGCTCCCCGCCTCGCCGGGCGAGTCCACGTTGGTGCTGTCGGACAGGAGCAGCCGGACGCCGGCGTCGCCGAGCGCCCGGAAGCGGGCCTCGTCGGTCGGCTCGCCGTCGAGCGGCGTCGGGTCCAGCTTGAAGTCCCCGGTATGGACGACGAGCCCCGCGGCCGTGTGGATCGCGAGCGCCGTCGCGTCGACGATCGAGTGCGTCACCCGGAGCGGCTCCACGACGAAGCCGCCGATCGCGACCTCGCGCCCGACCTGCGTGGGCAGCAGGCGCACCTTGTCCTCGAGCGCGTGCTCCGCGAGCCGGTAGCGCACAAGCTCCAGCGCGTGCGGCGGGCCCCAGACGGGGACGTCGAGGTGACGCAGGAGGAACGGCAGCCCGCCGATGTGATCCTCGTGGCCGTGCGTCAGCACGATGCCGCGCACCTGATCACGGAGCGCGAGCACGTGATCGAAGCGCGGGTGATACACGTCGACGCCGAGGTCCGTGCTCGGGAACGTGACCCCGCAGTCGATGAGCAGCAGCCCATCGGCCTGCTGGAGCGCGAGGCAGTTCATCCCCACCTCGCCGAGCCCTCCGAGGGGCACGAGCCGCAGGGTGGACGGCGCTGGCGGGGGGAGCTGGCTCGGGGCGGGGGCGCTCTGCTCGGGATGCACGTTTGGTGGAGGGGGGCTGCCACCCAGGGCGCCGGGGGCCTACGGCCCGCGGCTTGCTGAGCTGGTCTGAAAGAGAGAGGACGACTTCTTCAAGACGTAACCCACATCGGCTCGCCGTCCCCTTCGAAACTTGGAGCGACAGTGTAGCCACAGGGTGGCCCCTTGCGTCACGCTCTCTCTTTCCAGTTCCACCGCCGGGGCCAGGCGGCGCCGACCTCACCACCGGATCTCGTGCCGCGCGGACCGGTTCCTGCACACCCTGTCTCCCCCCACCCCATCGTGACCGCCGGCGGACGCCGAGCCGCCTTTCCGTCGCCCATCCCCTGATTCCGAGGAGCCTCCGGTGATCGCTGCCCTGCTCGTCAATCTCCTCCGCCTGCTGCTGCTCCCCGTCAGCGCGCTCCGCTGGGCGTTTGCTGCACCTCGGGGCGGGTATGTCGTCCTCGAAATCGATGGCCGCGTGGTCGACCTGCAGCCCCCCCGGGTCCGCCTCGCGCTCCCGTGGCGTCCGAGGAAAAGGGCTCCGCTCTCGGTGGAGCGCGTCCGTGA
The DNA here is from genome assembly GCF_051525245.1 of Sorangium sp. So ce128. Lineage (NCBI taxonomy): Bacteria > Pseudomonadati > Myxococcota > Polyangiales > Polyangiaceae > Sorangium > Sorangium sp. So ce128. The sequence goes on from NZ_CP150313.1 coordinate 557,155, forward strand.
GCTCGGCAAGCACCTGATGAAGGATCCGCGCCCGGCGGGGCTGCTCCTCCGGATGCGGTCGGTGCACGCGGGGCCGGCGGTCGCGGCCTCGCTGCGGGACGCGCTCCTCGAGATCCGGGCGGGGGGCAAGGACATCGTCGCCTACCTGCCGATGGGCGCCGACACCACGATGCTCCTGCTCGCCTCGGCCGCGCGGGCCATCGTCGTCGGGCCCGAGACGATGGTGTCGCCGCTCGGGTTCGCGGTGGAGGGCCGCTACGTGCGCCGCGCCCTGGAGCAGGTCGGCGTCGAGCCCGAGGTGTTCGCGAAGGGGATGTACAAGAACGCCGGCGAGGTGCTCGTGCGGGACACGATGAGCGCCGCGCAGCGCGAGCAGGTGGGCGCCCTGCTCGACGGGCGCTTCGGGGATCTGACCGCGGCGCTCGCCCAGGGGCGCCGCGTCGATCGCGAGACGGCCGCGCTGTGGATCGACGAGGCCCCCTTCGGCGCGGAGCAGGCCGTCGCGCGAGGCATCGTCGACGCGGTCGCGTACGAAGACGAGCTCGAGCACATGCTCGCGGCGGGGTCGCTCCCCTGCGCGACCGCGGCGCCGCGCCGCGCCGAGATCGGCGCGGAAAACGCGGACGGCCCGCCGGGCGCAGGAGCTCGCGCCGCCGCGCGGCATTCGAAGAGCCGCCTCGTGGCGGCGGGCCGCTACCTGGGCGCGCGGCGCGCCCTCTCGATGACGCCGGTGTGGCCTCGGCCCGTCCTCGGCGTCATCGAGGTGCACGGCGCGATCGTCAGCCGCGCCCGCTTCCGGGGCGCCTCCCTGGCCAGCGAGGAGCGGCTCGTCGCGAGCCTGCGCGCGGCGCGGCAGAACCCGCGCGTCCAGGGGGTCATCCTCCACGTCGACTCGCCGGGCGGCTCCGCGCTCGCGTCCGACAGGATCCACCACGAGGTCACCCGCCTCGCGGAGGTGAAGCCCGTCGTCGCGTGCCTGTCGAACGTGGCGGCGAGCGGCGGCTACTACGTGGCGGCGGCCGCGCACGCGATCGTCGCGCAGCCGCAGACGATCACGGGGAGCATCGGCGTGGTCTCGGCGCGCTTCGCGCTCGGTCCGCTGCTCGAGCGCCTCGGCGTCTCGACCGACGTCGTGAAGCGCGGCGCGCGGGCCGACCTGTTCTCGCCGTCGCGCAAGCTCGACGCGGGGGAGCGGGCGGTGGTGGAGCGCGAGCTCGACGCGATCTACGCGGCGTTCCTCCGCGTCGTCGCCCGCGGCCGCCGCCGCCCGGTCGAGGAGATCGAGCCGCTCGCGCAGGGGCGCGTCTACAGCGGCGCCGACGCGCAGGCGCGCGGCCTCGTCGACATGCTCGGCGGGTTCGAGCGGGCGCTCCACGAGCTACGCCAGATGATCGGGCCCAAGGCGGCGGCCATCGAGCCGGCCATCGTGCGCGCGTCGCGGTACATCCCACCTCCACCGCTGCTGCCGGCGCCGGTGCCCACGCTGCTCGAGCTCGTCGGGCTCCGAGGGATCGCCCAGGAGGTGGCGCTCGCCATCCACTGCGAGGGGGAGCGGGTGCTCGCGTATTGCGCGGAGGCGGACGACCTGGACTAGATGGCGACGGCCGGGCGGGGCCCCAGCACGCGCCCACGCCCACGGCTCCATGGAAGAGCTGGTGGTTGGTTAGGCGCATTCCCGGGAAGAGGCGGATTTTCTCGCGGGAGAAGCTGTGCGTAATCTGTGCGCCCGGTGGGTAGCACCTGTTCAGAACTGATCACGGATCGCTAGGAATCCCGTACCGGACAGAGAGGCCCTATATGTGGGCCCTGTTCGGAGGGAGATCCCAACATGTAGCGGTTCTCCTTGACGCACGGACCGTTCGCGAGTTTGGATAGCAAGCGGTCAGGCGCTCCCGCATGTCGGCGCACGCCTTTCAGGCATGGCACCTGAAACTATGCTCACTGGTCTGAAGACGGAACGTTTGAGCAGGTAGTAGGGGAGAAGCGATGAGACCTGTGGAGATCGAGGCGATGAGGCCTCGGAGTTCTCCAGGGAACTCTTTGTGCTTTCGGTAGGACCCGGGTCACCGCCAGGTGCGGTGGTTCACAGGAGGACTTGGAAATGGCCCAGTCGGCAGTTGTGGGTGACGGCGGTAAGCTCCCCGCCGGGAACGGCAAGATGGCGGCACGGACGAAGGAAGAGGGGGGGGCTCGTCCGGTGACCGGGGGGGCCGCCAAGGCGCAGGTCGACGGCGCAGCCTCGAAGAAGGGCGCGAAGAAAGGGGCCTCGCGCCCCCGCGGGCTCGGGTTCGACCGGCGGTTCACGCACCGGGCCGCGGATCCGCTCGATGAGGTCACCTGGGAGCGCCGATCGAGCGTCATCACCAACCCCGACGGCTCGGTCGTCTTCAAGATGGAAGGGGCCGAGATCCCCGCCGGCTGGTCGCAACTAGCGACCGACATCGTCGTCTCCAAGTACTTCCGCAAGGCGGGGATCCACGGCAAGAAGGAGCTCGGCGAGACGAGCGTCCGCCAGGTCGTCCACCGGCTAGCGCGCACCATCCGCGAGGCGGGTGAGCACTTCGGTGGCTACTTCGCCTCGGCGAAGGACGCGGACACCTTCGAGGCGGAGCTCGCCTACCTGCTCGTCCATCAGTACGGCGCGTTCAACTCGCCCGTCTGGTTCAACTGCGGGCTCTACCACCGGTACGGCATCGAGGGGTCGGGCGGCAACTACGCCTGGAACGAGGCCTCGGCCGACGCGGGGAACGGGAGCGCCAACGGGAAGGCGTCGGCGCCTCGAACGAACGGGGCGGGCGCGGTCGACGACATCGTCGAGACCCGGAACGCTTACGAGCGGCCGCAGTGCTCCGCGTGCTTCATCCAGGCGGTCCAGGACGACCTGATGAGCATCTACGACCTCGTGAAGAGCGAGGCCCGGCTGTTCAAGTACGGGTCGGGGACGGGGACAAACTTCAGCTCGATCCGCGGGAAGCAGGAGAAGCTCTCGGGCGGCGGGACGAGCTCGGGGCTCATGAGCTTCCTCGAGGTGTTCGACCGCGCCGCCGGCGCGACCAAGAGCGGCGGCACGACGCGACGCGCCGCGAAGATGGTCTGCCTCGACATGGACCACCCGGAGATCGTCGACTTCATCCAGTGGAAGGTCCGCGAGGAGAAGAAGGCGATGGCGCTCATCGGCGCGGGGTACCCCTCCGACTTCAACGGCGAGGCGTACCACACGGTGAGCGGGCAGAACTCGAACAACTCCGTGCGCGTGAGCGACGAGTTCATGCGCGCGGCGGCGACGGGCGCGGCGTGGGAGACGCGCTCCCGGACGACCGGCGAGGTCGTCGACACGCTGAGCGCCAAGGATCTCTGGCGCCAGATCGCCGAGGCGGCGTGGGGCTGCGCCGATCCGGGCGTGCAGTACGACACGACCATCAACCGCTGGCACACCTGCCCGAACACGGCGCGCATCAACGCCTCGAACCCGTGCTCGGAGTACATGTTCCTCGACGACTCGGCCTGCAACCTGGCGAGCCTGAACCTCACCAAGTTCCTCCGCGAGGACGGCTCGTTCGACATCGAGGGCTACCGCCACGCGGTGCGGGTGTTCTTCGTCGCGCAGGAGATCCTCGTCGACTTCTCGGCGTACCCGACCCGCGGCATCGCGAAGAACTCGCACGACTACCGCCCGCTCGGGCTCGGTTACGCCAACCTCGGCACCCTGCTCATGCTGCAGGGCATCCCGTACGACTCCGATCAGGGGCGCTCGGTGGCGGGCGCGCTCACCGCGATCCTCTGCGGCCACGCCTACCGGGTCTCGGCGGAGATCGCCGCCGCGAAGGGGCCGTTCGCCGGCTTCGCCAGGAACCGCGAGCCGATGCTCCGGGTGATGGGCATGCACCGGGACGCCGCCTACGCGATCGACCGCGACCGCTGCCCGGAGTCGCTCTGGCGGGCCGCGTGCGCCGACTGGGACGAGGCGGTCCGGATCGGGCAGGAGCACGGCTACCGCAACGCCCAGGCGACGGTGCTCGCCCCGACCGGCACCATCGGCCTCCTGATGGACTGCGACACGACGGGCATCGAGCCCGACTTCTCGCTCGTGAAGTTCAAGAAGCTCGCCGGCGGCGGCTACTTCAAGATCGTGAACCAGTCCGTGCCCGAGGCGCTCCGGCGGCTCGGCTACCCCGAGGCCGAGGTGCAGGAGATCGTCGCCTACGTCTCCGGCACGAACACGCTCCTGGCGGCGCCGCACGTGAACCGGGCGTCGCTCAAGGCGCGGGGGCTCACGAGCGACGACCTCGCGAAGGTCGAGGCCGCGATCCCCGGCGTCTTCGATCTGGATCTCGCCTTCGGCCCCTGGATCCTCGGCGAGGAGGCCTATGACAGGCTCGGCGTCTCCAAGGAGTCGCGGGCGCGCTTCGGCTTCTCGCTGCTCCAGCACCTCGGCTTCTCGGCCGCGGAGATCGAGGAGGCGAACGAGACGATCATCGGTCGCATGACGGTGGAGGGGGCGCCTCACCTGCGCGAGGAGCACTACGCGGTGTTCGACTGCGCCAACCGCTGCGGCAAGAAGGGCCGGCGGTACCTCGCGCCGATGGCGCACGTCCGCATGATGGCGGCCGCGCAGCCGTTCCTGTCCGGCGCCATCTCGAAGACAGTGAACCTGCCGAACGACGCGACGGTCGAGGAGGTGCAGCGGATCTACGAGGAGGGGTGGCGCCTCGGGCTCAAGGCGGTCGCGCTCTACCGCGACGGCTGCAAGGCGTCGCAGCCGCTCTCGTCGACCTCGAGCTCGAGCGACAGCAAGGAGAGCAAGGGCAAGGCCGACAAGGCCGAGGTCGCCGCGCCCATCGTCCAGGCAGCGACCGCGCTGGCGAGCCAGGCGCGCCCGCGCTCGCCCTCGGCGGCGGCGCCCGAGCGGTTCCGCCTGCCCAGGAAGCGCAAGGGCTTCACGCAGGAGGCGCGCGTCGGCGGGCACAAGATCTACCTCCGCACCGGCGAGTACGACGACGGGACGCTCGGCGAGATCTTCATCGACCTCCACAAGGAGGGCGCCGCGTTCCGCTCGATGATGAACTGCTTCGCGATGGCGGTGTCGATCGGGCTCCAGTACGGCGTGCCGCTCGAGACCTTCGTCGAGCAGTACACCTTCACCCGCTTCGAGCCGCAGGGCATCGTCGAGGGGCACGACTACGTGAAGATGTCGACGTCGATCGTGGACTACCTCTTCCGCGTGCTCGGGGTCGAGTACCTGAACCGCTACGACCTCGCGCACGTCCAGCCGGTCACCTCGGCCATGGAGGACCCTGTCGAGTCGCGGGCGCAGGAGAGCGGCGCGGCGTCGTTCTCGCAAACCGCGCCGGCCGCGGTGGCGCTGGTCGAGGGCGGCGGACGGACGGCGAGCGCGCTCGACGCGCAGCTCGAGGACATGATGGGCGACGCGCCGGTCTGCGACGGCTGCGGGCACATCACCGTGAGGAACGGGGCCTGCTACAAGTGCCTCAACTGCGGCAACAGCATGGGGTGCAGCTGAGCTGCGACGGGCGGGGGTGGGGGTGACGAGGGAGGGGCCGGCGGGGGGCCCTCCCACGAACTCGCGCCTTTTCGTGGCTGTTGCCTCGTGAACGGGGGGGACGGGTCTGAGGGGCTTCGCTGCGATGCGGGCCGGCGCTCGGATTCGTGGGGCCCTCCCCCGCCGGCCCCTCCCTCGTCACCCCCACCCCCGCCGACTCGGGGGGAAGGGGAGGGTGGGGGTGATCGCTGAGCGTTTGGGGGGAGGCGGGCGCGGGAGCGCTGCGGGTGAGGCCGTACGGGCTTGTACTCGGGCAGCCGTATGGATGCGCTCGGAGAAGCTCTGTAGAAGACGGGCATGATCCGGTCGCGTTCGTCCATCGCCTTCGCCGTTCTTGTCTGCAGCATCCTGTCGAGCTCCTGCCGGAAAGAAGAAGCAGAGCCGGAGACGATCCCCGCGCCTACGCCGACGGTCGCGCCTGTGGCGGCCGATCCGGTGCCGGCGGCGACACCGACGCCCGCTGCGACACCGACGGCGGCGGCGACGCAGGAGCCCGCGGCGGCCCAGGAGCCCGCGGCGGCTTCCGCCGGGGCTGCGGCGGCAGCCGATGCAGGGGCGGCGACCGCCGAGGGGGCGACAGGGGCGACGACGTCACGCGGGGGAGGCGCCTCCATCCAGGCGTGCTGCACGGCGCTCCACGCGGTCGCCACCAAGTCGGGCAAGTCGCCGGAAGCCAAGTCGAAGGCGGCGACGGCATCCCATCTCTGCGCCGGGATCGAGAAGCTCGTGAAGAGCGGGAAAACCCCGCGCGCCAAGGCGCTCACCCAGATCCGAGCAAGCCTCGCCGGGACCACAGCGCCCGCCGAGTGCAACTGAGCCAGGTCGCGCCACGCTGGCCGCTCAGGCGAAGTGGTCGTACCCCCGCGGCACGAGGCCCGTGAGCTGCCCGCCCGGTCCGAGCAACGCCACGTCGCTCTCGCCCTCCTCGCGCGACACGCAGCGGCCGATCGCCACGAAGCCGGCGAGCTCCCCGACGTCGGGGCCCGCGACCACGACCGCATAGTCCTCGCCGCCGTAGAGCGCTAGATCCAGCGCGTCCAGGCCGAGCTGCGCGGCGGCGTCGCGGAGGTCGGCGCTCACGAGCGCCGCAGGATCGAGCAGCGCGCGCACGCCGCTCGCGCGCGCGAGGTGCGCCACATCCGCGACGAGGCCGTCGGAGACGTCGATCGCCGCGCGGGCGCGCCCCGCCGCGCGGAGGCCCGCGTCGATGCGCGCCACCGGGCGGCGGAACGCGCGGATCGCCTGCTCGGCCGCGGCGCTGGCCGGCGAGATGCCGCGATCGAGCAGCGCAAAACCGGCCGCGGCGAGGCCGACCGGACCGGCGAGCGCGAGCGCGTCGCCGGGCCGCGCGCCGTCGCGCCTGAGCGGCAGAGCCGCGACGCCGAGCGCCGTCGTGGTGATCGAGATCTCGCCGCCCCGCGAGAGATTCCCGCCGATGACCGCCGTGCCGATCTCGTCGCACGCGGCGCGCTGACCCCTCGCCAGCGCGCCGAGCTCGTCGTCGCTCACGCTCGGAGGAAGCACCAGCGCGGCCAGCAGGCCGACAGGGCGCGCCCCCATCGCCGCGAGATCGCTCGCCGCGGCCATCGTCGCGCGGTAGCCGAGATCCTCGAAGCCCAGGAGATCGCGCCGGAAATGGACACCCTCGACGGCGCTGTCGACCGTCCAGACGAGCGGCTCCGGGGCGCCCGGGAGGGCGCCGCCCCGCGGGGTCACGGGCGCGAGGATCGCGGCGTCATCGCCGATGCCGCACAGAACATGATCGCCCGCCGCACCCCCGAGCACGGCGCGCAGCATGTCGATGCGCTTCCACTCGGAGCGTCCGCTCATTGGAAGATGGGCGGCAGGACGCTGTTCGCCGGCGAGCCAGCGACCGTCGGCAGCTTGACCACGAACACCGTGCCGCGCGGCTCGTTCGGCTCGATGCGCACCGTGCCGCTGTGCGCCTCGACCAGGCGCTTGACGATCGAGAGACCAAGCCCCGTGCCGCCGTGCTCCCGCGTCGAGCTCTGATCGATCTGGTAGAACGGGTCGAACACCTTCAGCCGCTCGCCGGCAGGGATGCCGATGCCCGTGTCCACGACGCGGATCTCGACCGCCTGCTGGAGAGGCGCGACGAGCACCAGCCCGGGGAGATCGTCCATGTCCTCGCTCACGGCGCGCGCGACGAGCAGCACCTCGCCCCCCGCCTCGGTGAACTTCACCGCGTTCTCGACGAGGTTGATGAACACCTGGCGCAGCCGGTCGCCGTCCCCCAGCACCGGCGGGAGATCGTCCTCGGCCTGGATCCGGAGCTCGACGCCCTTCTTCGAGGCAGCTGGCGCGATGGTCGACGCCGCCTCGACGAGCACCGGGCCGACGGCCACCTCGGTGCGATGCACGATCAATGTGCCGCTCTCCAGCTTCGAGAGGTCCAGGAGGCTCATGATGAGCCCGAGCAGCTGCTCGCTCTTCGACCGGATCGTATCGATGAACTCGCGCTGCTCATCGGTCAGAGGCCCGCCGATGCCCTCGGCGAGCATCTCGCTGTACCCCATGATCGACGTGAGCGGGGTCCGGAGCTCGTGCGACACCGTGGCCAGGAAGTTCGACTTGAGCCGGTCGAGCTCCTTCAGCCGCTCGTAGGCCTGCTCCAGCTCCGCGTTCTTCTGCGACAGCTCACGGAAGCTCTCGCGGATCGACGCGACGTGCATCGTCGAGGTGAGGAGCGATTTGTGCCCGCTGAACAGGATCAGATCGAGGACCGAGCGGAGGTGGTCCGCGATCGCGCCGAGCCGCTCCGGCCGGAGCCGCGGCGTCCGCAGCCGCCCCTCCGCCGCAGGCGCGAGATCGAGCTGGGACGCCGCCTCGATCTGCGCGACAGGGAGATCGTCGAGGCCGTCGGGCAGGTAGGGGCCCAGGATCGACCGGCCGATCGCACGCCCGTCGTACTCGATCGGGAACACCTGGTAGAGCGCGCCCTCGAAGCAGGGATCCGCGACCTCGCTGCCGGCCGACGCGCCTTGTTTTGCCGTCCGATCCGCCGGCGCCACGCTCGCCCGCCGGCCTTCCTGCTCGCCGGTCAGGCCGCCGAGCGGCGGGAGCGGCGCGAGCGCGCCCGACTCCGCGAGCGTGGCGCCGTTGATCGATTGGATCCGGATCGGCAATCCGAACAGCTTGTGAAATGACGCCGCCATCTCCCCGAGGGCCTGGCGATCCACGAGATCCTCGAGCGAGAGGGGGCCGATGCCGACGAGGTCGACCACCGGCGCCGCCGCGGGGGGAGGCAGCGTCGAGGGCTCAGGCGCGCTGGACGCGCCGTCGCGCTTCGAGGAGCTGGGCCCGTCCGCGACGCGCGCCGACGGCATCGGCGCGGAGCCCGGCATGCTGAGGAGATCCTCGTCGTCGAGACCGAAATCCGCCGGCGTCCCCTTGTGGGCGTCGGGCCTCATGGAACGATCCGGGAGCTCTTCTCGAGGCTGCCGCCCATTCGCCTCGCGAGGAGGTCGTTCACCGAGCTCGTCACCCCGAGCTGGCGCGCCGCGCTGTTCAGGAGCTCCTCGCCGCTGATCGACAGCCGCTTCGAGAGCTGATGCGTCTGATCGAGCGTCTCCCACGTGAGGTGGAGAAGACCCATGAGCGTCTCCACCGTGCCCACGCCGCGGGTCGCGACGGCCTTGTACACCGGCTCCTTGCCCCGCGCGGCGAGCCGCGCCAGCTCCTCGTCGCTCCGGATGTCGGGCAGGTCGCGCTTGTTGAACTGGATGACGAGCGGCATCCTCGCGAGATCGAGGCCGTTCTCTCGGAGGTTCTGGCGGAGATCGAAGAACGCCTCGGCGTTTCGCTGCGTCTCGGAGATCTGCGAGTCGGCGATCAGCGCGACCCCGTCCGCGCCCTGGAGCACGAGCCTCCGGGTGGCGGCGTGCATCGGCTGGCCGGGCACGGTGAACAGCTTGATGCGGAGCGAGACGTCGCCGTCCTTCGCGCGGAAGGTGAGCGGCAGGAGATCGAAGAACAGCGTGCGATCGTCCTGCGTCTCGAGCGTCATCAGCCGTCCGCGAGCGTCTGACCCGGCGAGGCCGTGCAGCGAGACGAGGTTCGTCGTCTTGCCGCTGAGCGCCGGGCCGTAATAGACGAGCTTGATCGTCACTTCACGGGCTGCGAAGTCGAGCTGCACGGCCGCATTCTCGCATGAGCGCCCGACGATTGGATATGGCCACGGCGCATGGCGGAGGAGGCCGGGCTGGGCCGGGTCTCCTCCCTTGTCAGGAGGCGTGCGCCCCGCTCAGGCCGAGCCGCCCGGCGCGTTGGGCACGCTGGACACGGGCGGAGGGATCGGCCTGCTCTCGCCGTTTTCGACGGTCCAGAGCGCGCTCCGCAGCCCCTCCAGGCGCGACGTCAGCGCCTGGAGCGCCTCGGCCTGGGCGTCGCACGCCTTGAGCTGGCTCTCGCTGCTCGGCTCGGCTTGGACCCGCTCCTCGCGCGCCGCCTTGAGGACCTCGATGACCTCCCGGTGCAGCTCCTGGCCGGCCGTGACCACCCACGCGTCGAGCCGGCTCGCGAACTCCTGGATCATCTCGTCGAGCTTCGGCCCGATCCGGGTGGCGGCCTCGCGCAGCGCGATCGGCGCCATCTCCTTCGCCTTCTTGCGGGTCTCGGCCTCGACCTTCTCCTTCACGTACACGGCCAGGACAGGCGCCGCGAGCGCCAGGATCCCGCCGAGCAGGGCGTTCGTGAACATCACGCCGAGGCCGATGGTGAAGAGCGCGAAGACGCCGACATCGTAGCCGAACGTGTCGACCTCGACGTTCGGCGGCTTCACGTCGCCGCCGAGCGCCTCGCTGACCCGCTTCGCCACGTCGTGCGCGTCCTCGCGCACGAGCGCGATCGTCTTCTCGGCGAGCGCCTCGAGCGCCGTGGCGATCTCCTTCGTCTCGGCCTGCGCCCACTCGGCGAACGTGCGCTCCAGGAACGCCCCGAGGTAGACCTTGATCTCGTCGGTGTGGGCCTCGTCGATGATCGCCGGGAGCTGCCGGAGCACATCGTCGACGAAGCGATCGAGGTCGCGGTGCACCCACGCCCGGATGGCGCTCACCTCCTCGCGGATGCCGGCGCGCCGCTCCTCGATGGTGCGCGACTGGCCTGCCAGATCCTTCTCGATCATCTCGATGCGGCGGCTGAGCTCCTCGCGCGACATCGCGGTCGCCCGCCGCCGCGCGTCCACGCCCTTGCCGAGCAGGCGCGCGGACTCGAGGCCCTCGCCGAGCGCGTTGTCGAGCAGGATGCGCCCGCGCTCCTCGGCGAGGAAACGGGTCAGGTGATCGAGCAGCTCCGGCATCCCGCTGCCGGGCCGATCACCCTCCAGCGCCCGCTCGCTCGAGATCGGGAAGACCACGGGCGATTTCACGAGCTTCCCGAGCTCGCTCCGGATGTAGGCGAGCGCCTCGACCTCCTCGTCCTGGCTCCAGATGTCGCGCTTCGTCACGACGAACAGGATCTTGTCGCGCGACTGCCCGAGCAGCTTCTCCTGGAGGAAGACCCGCTCGCTCTCCTTGAGCGGCTGGCCGGCGTCGATGAGGAACAGCACGGCGTCCGACCGCGGGATGTAGCTGTAGGTGATGTCCGCCCGCTGGAGCGAGAGGTCGTTCACCCCGGGGGTGTCGACGAGGACCACGCGCTCGCGCAGGAGCTCGGCCGGGTACCCCACCTCGAGGAACTTCACCTCGCCGGCGCTCGACGAGCGCTCGCCGCCGACGGTGAAGGCCCGCACGTCCTCGAACGGCAGGCCGGTGCGCTCGCCCGACGCGTAGACCACCTCGGCGCGCGGATCGGCCGCGTACTCGAGGTGGTGGATCACCGCCGTCGTGGGCGTCACGCCGACGGGGAGGATCGAGGCGCCGAGCAGCGCGTTCACGAACGTCGTCTTGCCGTGGTTGAACTCGCCGACCACCACGAGGTGGAAGCGATCGGCGTCGAGCTTCTTCACGAGATCGTTCGTGATGCGCGTCGCGACGCTCTTGGCGCCGAGGGCCTCGGCGAACGTCACGAGATCCCTGAGCGCCCCGGTCACGTCGTCTTTGCGGCTGTGGAAGGATTCGAGCATGTGCGTCTACCTCGGCCTTGCGCCTTGCCAGGAGCGGGAGCCCCTCAGCCCCAGATCTTGATGACTTCGTGCACCTTCTCGTCGACCTCCTCCATGGAGAGGCCGCCCGCGCCGAGCCCGGCGTGGCGCTTGTAGAGCTCGCTCTCGGCGAAGGCCCGGAGCGCGAGGACGCGCTTCGGCAGCCACGGGTGGCTGGCCGTGAACTCGGCGAACCTGCCGACGCCGCCCTTGCCCTCCTCGTGCTGGGCGATGAACGCCTCGAGGTTGAGCTCCTCGTACAGCTTGGTCGAGCCGAGCGCGAGCTTGGTGAGCGCGCGCGTCGAGACGTCGAGGCTCTTCGCGCAGAGCAGGCCGGCGCGGTCGCAGGTGACCTCGGCCCGGCGCGACCAGCCGGAGAGCGCGAGCATCGCCGGGCCGACGATCCACTTCACGAAGACCGACGCCATCCGCGTCAGGTAGTGCATGGCGGTCAGGTAGACCACGTGGCTGTTGTGGATGTGGCCGCACTCATGGCCGATGACGCTGAGCAGCTCGTCGTCGGTGAAATGATCGACCAGCGCCGAGTGCACCATGATGAACGAGTCGTCGTTCGTCCCGTAGGTGGCCGCGTTGAGGGTGGGGCTGTTGACGATGTAGATCGTCGGGGTCGCGATCCCGAGCGTCTCGGCGCAGTGGACCGCGAGCTTGTGGACACGCGGGAACTGCGCGGGGCCGACCTTGACGGCGTGGCCGAGCAGCTCGTTCTTGCCGACCGTCTTGAACAGCCTGACCGCGGCGGTCACGGCGAGCTCGACCGGACGCATCTTCTCGAAGGCGAGCCGCGTGTTCTTGTCGGACACGTAGGCATACGCGTTGCCCGCGCCGTCCCCGCCGCCCGCGCGCTGGCCCTTCCGTCTCTCGATGAAGCCCTTGAAATCGAGCGTTCCGACCTGTGCCATTCGGCGAAGGTAACGGCCTAGCCGGGACCGCGCAACGCCGCCATCGCCACGCGCAGCGAAGTTAACGCAAAATCACAGACGACCTCCGCTCACATCTGAATCAGACGGCGAAGGCGCCAAGCAGACGGTGATCAGACAGCGGAAGACGTCGGCGCGAGTCGACGCGGATCAGACGCCGAGCAGAGCGAGGAGCCCCTCCGGGCCGAGGCGCTCGAGCGTCCGCTGCCGCGCAAGGAAGCGCCGGAAGTCCTTGTAGACACCGCTGCCCTTCGGGCGGAGCTCGAAATCGGTGATGCGCGTGATGGAGAACCTCAGCGCCGCGATCACGCTCTCGTGGAACAAACGGTCGCGCTCCTCGGTTGAGAGCGGCCGCACCGCCGTGTAGCCGGCGGCGAGCGCGGCCACGAGATCCGGGTCGAGATCGTCGCCGAAGCACCACGCGAGCATCGTGACGGCGAGGTCGAACGCGGCGCTCCCGCGCGAGGCGCTCTCGAAATCGAGCAGCGCCGAGATCTCGCCGGCCTCCCAGAGCACGTTGTCGCGGAAGAGGTCGCCATGGATCAGCGTCTGGGGGCCGGGTGTCCGCGGCGCCGCGGCGCGGATCCGTTCGAGCCGGCCGGTGAGCTCGTCGACGGCGGCGGCCACGTCGGGCGGGAGGGCCGGGGCGGGAGCGGGGGCCGTCGACTTCGCGCCCGCAGGGGAACGGAGCCCCCGGAGCCGCTGGTCGAGGCTGTCGAGGTCGAACCGGCTGGCGTTCGCCCCCTCGAACGAGGCGCCGACGAGGTGCACCCGCGCCAGGGCCGCGCCGACGCGGCGGGTCGCGTCCGGCGTGACGCGCGCCTGGCAGAGCGACGATCCCCCGACCCACGGGAACAGCGCGACCGGCTTTCCAGCGTGCTCCGCGACGAACGCGGCGCCCTCCGACGCGGCGTCCGTGTCGGAGGGCGCCGCGTCGCGGCGCCGGAGCGGCTGCGGGGTGGCGACGCCCCCGGCCGCGAGGTGCTCGAGCATGCGGGCTTCGCGTGACGCCGCGCCGAGCTGCTGCTCCTCGTAGACCCGCAGGAACACCTGTCCGCGGCCGTCGGCGAGCGCCAACGCGAAGTTGGAGTTGACGCTCCCGGCGAGCAGGCCGCGCACGTCGGCGATCTCCAGGCCGTAGAGCGCGCCGATGCGGCGGGCATCCGCGAGCGAGAGGGGGGTCAGGATGGCCATCGCGGCGCAGGGTAGCCTCGCCTCGCCCGCGGTCTCTACAGGAACCTGGAGGAGCGCGCCGAGCGGGAGGCGAGGAGGGACGGGGAGGCAACGGAAGGGGGACGAGCGGCGAGAAAATGCGCGCTCCGCACGAAGATCCGCGGTGCCCCTGGTCGCGGACCGGCCCCGCGTGCGTTATGAAATCGAGTGAGCGGGAGCGACATCCCCCTTCGATTATCGAATGCCCACCCTCTACGGAAACACCACCGGACTCAGCCCCCAGGCCACCAAGACCCTCGAGCGCATCTACCGCCGCAAGGTCCCGCTCGCCAGCATCGCCACGCCCGAGCTCATCAAGGCGCTCGCCGAGGCGTCGCATGAGACGGGGCGCCAGGTCGGCGCGCTGGTGCACCGCTCGGGCGAGATCGACTACGTCATCGTCGGCGACGCGACCCGGCTGATGCTGCCGGACATCGGGCGCCTCCGCGCCGCGCAGGGCCGCTTCAGGGCGCTGCGGCTCGTCCACACACACCTCTTCAACGAGCCGCTCACCCGGGACGATCTCGTGGATCTCGTCCGTCTCCGGCTCGACCTGGTCGCGGCCGTGCAGCTCACCCCGCAGGGCGAGCCGCGGACCCTCCAGTACGCGTACAACGTGCCGGTCCACGGGAAGGAAGCGGTCACGGTGACCGTGGACGAGGCCGAGGGACGCGGCGACAGCCGCGGGGCGGCGGCGCTGCCGTATCGGACCGTGGGCCCCGTCGCGATCGGCCGCGCCGACGTCGATTTCGGCGCGCTCATCCAGGCGCTCGAGGACGAGTTCACGAAGCGGTCGCGCACGCGGTCGGTCGCGGCGAAGGACGGCCGCGCGATCCTCGTCCACGTCGCCGAGAAATCCAAGGTGGGGGCGCTCGCCCGGGCCGAGGAGAGCCTGCGCGAGCTGACCGAGCTCGCCGGCACCGCGGGCGTCGACGTCGCGGACACGGTCCTCCAGCTGCGCGATCGGCTCGACCCGCGGCTCGTGCTCGGCAAGGGCAAGCTGGACGAGGTCGTGCTGCGCGCCTCGGAGCTCGACGCGGAGACGCTGGTCTTCGACCGGGATCTGACCCCCTCGCAGGCCTCGGCGATCGCGAAGCACACGGATCTCAAGGTGCTCGACCGGACGCAGCTCATCCTCGACATCTTCGCCCAGCGGGCCGAGTCGTCGGACGGCAAGCTCCAGGTCGAGCTGGCCCAGCTGAAGTACACGCTCCCTCGCCTCGGGCAGAAGGACGACTCCCTGTCTCGCCTGACGGGCGGCATCGGCGGGCGCGGTCCGGGCGAGACGAAGCTCGAGATCGGGCGCCGCCGCGCGAAGGAGCGCGTCAGCTTCCTGGAGGCGCAGCTGAAGCGGCTCTCCCGCCAGCGCGAGCAGCGCCGCCGCCGCCGCGCCCGGCTCGGCGTGCCGGTGGTCTCGATCGTCGGTTACACGAACGCCGGCAAGAGCACGCTGCTGAACACGCTGACCGGCGCCGACGTGCTCGCCGAGAACAAGCTGTTCGCGACCCTCGACACCCGCTCGAGGCGGCTCCGTTTCCCCGAGGAGCGCGAGGTGGTGATCACCGACACCGTCGGCTTCATCCGGGAGCTGCCGAAGGACCTGTTCGCCGCCTTCCGGGCGACGTTCGAGGAGGCCGCCGACGCCGACCTCCTGCTCCACGTCGTGGACGCGAGCGATCCCGCGCGCGACCAGCACATCGAGACGACCGAGGCGCTGCTGACCGAGCTCGATCTCATCGGCATCCCCCGCATCGTGGTGTTCAACAAGGCGGACCTGATCGCCCCGGCGGAGGGGCGGCGGCTGCTCCTCGGGCACCCGGATGCGGTGGTCCTGTCCGCCACGGACCGCGAGACGACGCGGGAGCTGCTCGCGAAGCTCGCGGAGCGGCTCAAGAGCCGCTGGGAAGAGGCCGCGATGGTGCCTGCCTACGAGGCGGAAGCCGCGGAGGACGAGCTCGGGGACGGCGGGCTGTTCGAGGGAGAAGCCGAGTCGATGACGGTGCTGGGCCCGCCTTCGAGCTCCGGGGCAGGAGAGATCAGCGCGCGTGTGAGAGGGACGTTCGAGGCGTGAGCTCCGCCGGGCTCCCTGGGGAGCCCGGCGGGAGCCGGAGAGAGCTCAAGGCGTCTCCGGGATCTCCTCACACGTGAAGAGGGGGCTGGGGAGGCACTTGCCGCTCGCGCACTGCTCGTTGGTGGTGCACTCCTCGCCACCCACCAGCTTGCAAGCGCCCTTGCCGTCGCAGGCGTTGATGCCGCTGCAGTCCGCCCCGTCCTCGCTGCCGAGCGGGATGTTCGAGCACGTACCCTCCGACCCCGCGACGTTGCAGGCCATGCACGCCGTGTCGCAGGCGGCGTTGCAGCAGACGCCGTCAACGCAGAGCCCGGTGGCGCACTCGCTCGCTTCCGTGCACTCCACGCCGTTCGCGGGTTTGCACTCGCCTGCGGCGTCGCACGCCTGGCCCTCGTCGCAGCCCAGGCCCTCCGCGCCGGCCGCGGCCAGCTCGCAGGCGCCGTCTGCGCACTCGTGGCACTTCGCGCAATGCGTGTCCTCCGTGCACTCGGTGAAGCAGGCGTCGGCCTCCGGATCGCAGGCGAACTCCTCGCACGCTTTCTCCTCGCCGGGCCCGCACTCCACGCTCTCCCCGTCGCAGGTGCCGCGGCTCGTCTCGACGCCCTCGGAGCACGTCGGCTCGCCGCACTCGGTCTCGGCCTTCGAGGGGCCGCACTCGCCGTCGTCGCCCGACGCCTTGAGCGCGGCGGTGCAGGCGTCGCACTCCGCGTCGCAGGCGGCGTCGCAGCAGACGTCGTCGGCGCAGAAGCCGCTCGCGCAGTCCGTGGCTGCGGTGCACGCCTTGGCGGCGTCGCACTTCGGACAGATGGAACCGCCGCAGTCGACGTCGGTCTCTTCGTTGTTCTTCTTGCCGTCAGAACATCCGTCGTCGGGGACGTCCTCGTCCCCCGGGATGCGCGAGCGATCGACCGAGGCGATGAGCTCGCAGCCCATCCCGAGAGTCGAGAGCGCGCCAGCGCAGAGCGCCATCGCGAGAAGATGCTGTTTCTTCCACATAGTAGTCCCCTTAGAAGGTAAACCGCGCGGCGGCGCCGCCGCCTGTCGGGCTGACGAACGGAGTGACGAACGCCTTCTTCGTCACGCTCGACGCTGCGGCCTTCGCCTGGGCCGGGTCGTCGCTGAGGAGCAGGACCGCGCCGGTGACGCCGAACGTGAGCGCCACCGCGAAGGACATGTCCGCGATGAGCGCGAAGCGATCGACCTTGTCCGCGGTCTTGGTCGTCGGGGCGTCATCGAAGTCGCTCTTCGCGCCGAGCGCCTGGATTCCGAAGATCGTCCCGACCACCACACCGGCGCCCGCGAGCCCGAGGGTGACGTAGGCCGGCACCGGAGAGCGCGGCTCGATCGGCGCTGACGGCGGCGGCGGCTGCGCGGGCGGCACGTCGGCGGGCGGCGGCGGGGTGGGGGGCTGGGCCGGCGTCGCAGCGACCGGCGCCGGCGCCTGCGGCGTCAGCGTGACGTTGACCTCGCGCGCCTCGGCGAAGGTGACCTCGAGCTCCTGGCTCGCGTCGGCGAACCCCTCGGCGGAGACGGTGAGGGTGTGCTTGCCGGGCGGGACCGAGAGCTCCTTGCCGGGCTGGGCCACGCCGTCGACCGCGACCTTGAGGCCAGGCGGCGCCTCCGGGACGGTCGCGACCTTCACCTTCGCCGGCGTCTTCTTCAGGGCCTCGACGCGCGCCTGACCCTCGGCGATCTTCTCCTTGAATTTCTCGGCGTCCGGCTTCGAATCGAGGAACGCCTGCCAGGCCGCGACGGCCTCGGTGACGAGGCCCTGCTTGTCGAGCGAGAGGGCGAGCTTGTACTTCGGTGCGGCGCCGGGCACGTACTCGTCCGCCTGGCGGTACAGGTCGGCCGCGACGGTGTACTCGCCCTTGTCGAACCTGGCCTCGGCCTCCTTGTAGAGCTTCTTCGCCTCGTCCTTCTTCTGCTTCTCGGTCAGCGCCTTCTTCGGCTTGGTGGTGGTCACCTTCGTCGCGGGCTCACCGGCCTTCGCGGGAGCCGCCGTCGCGGGCGTGCCCGCCTTCGCGGGAGCCGCAGCGGGCGTCCCGGTCGCGGGCGGCGTCGCGCCGGCCGCGGGCGGCGTCGCAGCGGGGGTGGGCGCCTGCGCCGCGGATGCGGCTGGCTTCACAGGAGCCGCCGCGGCGGCCGGCTTACCTGCCGGGGGCGCAGCCGGCTTGGCATCCGTCTGCGCAGATGCCGGACTGACGCTCGTCAGCGTCAGGAGCCCAGAGACCATCGCCGCCGAGGTCAACATCGTCAGCCGGCCCGATCGTGAACGCATACCGTAAGCCCTCCTCCGCAGATAGTGTCGCGTGGGCGCCCACTTAAGCCTTGAAGGCCGCTCTACACAAGGGGTTTCGCGTTCATCCGGGGGCGCGTGCGCCTTGGCCCAGGCCCGCGCCGAGGCCCGCACCCCCGCCGCGCCCCCGCCGCTTTGGCGCGGCCTCCTCGGACATCAAGGCTCGTCGCCTCGCTCCAGCCATGCAGGGAACCGAAGCCTCGCCTCCAGCCCGAAGCCCAGGGTCGCCCGGCGCATGCGCGCGGCCCGCTCGGGGCCCCGAGGGAGGCTCTCGCGGAGCCTGCGCAGCGCCTCGATGTAGCGGGCGAACCGAGGATCCGAGAAGAGGGCGCCGAGGTCCTCCCGGATGCGCCGTATCGTTCCAGGGCTGACGCCATGGCTGCTGAAGCTCATCGTCAGTCCGGAGGCAGAGACCACCGAAGGATTGACGAAGTTCGACACCTCCGGGCGATCCAGCGTGCAGACGAGGCGCCCGGCGCCCGCGAGCTCTCCGTGGAGGCGCCGCGAGAGCGCCTCGTCGCCCGGCACGAGGAACACGATCGCCGCCCCGGCGAGGTCGCCCTCCAGGAATGCTCGCCGGTGCAGATCGAGCCGCCCCTCCCGGCTGGCTTGCTCGATGGACCCGTCGACCTGCCCTGGCGCGACGACGGAGACGCGAGCGCCCGCCGAGAGGAGGCGCTCCACCGTGTACGGCGCGTCGCCGTCCGCGCCGATGACGAGCGCCCGCTGGCCGTTGAGATCGAGCGCGATGGGAAAGAGGCGCATGGGGGTGGAGCCGACACGAACAGAGCGTCCGCGCGACGAGTGTAGACCGACGCGCCGCCCGGCGGGTGAGGTGCGTGACGCCGAGCGAGGCCGCCGCGCGCGTGGCTCAGCGGCCGGGAGATCTCTGGGGAGGAGGAGGCGGGCTGGGCGGTGGCACCGGCGGCAAAAAGGGCTGCGTGCGGAAGGCGAGCCTCCGGTCGGCGTTGCCGATGCGCGTCACGAACAGGCCGACGAAGGAGCCGAACAGCGAGTCGCCCGGCCCGATCGCCGTCGAGCCGGGCGGCCGGGTCACCCACCGCTTGATGCGATCGAGCATCTCGGCGCTCATGGGGTTCACCTCGACCAGCACGGCGACGAAATAGCGGCTGCCGTCGCGGACGAGCGATCGCTCCACGAGCGGCAGCCGCCGGGCTTCGGCGCAGTTGCGGAGCACGCCCTCGACGTTGATCGCGACCGTGCTCGACTGACCTCCGGCCTGGATCAGCTGGATCCGGAACACCTCATCCCAGAGGTCGTAGACGATCCGGCAGCTCTTGGCGGCGAGCGCGACAGGGTTGCCTCCGCTCTCGTGAAAGAGGTAGCCGCGCATCGTGATGACGGTGGGGAGCCCGCTGAGCAGCTTCTTCGAGATCTCGCCGTCGACGACGTCGCGGAAGCCCACGGTCAGCTGCACGATCGTCTTGTCGAGCGTCAAGCTCGCCACCCTGGTGGGCAGCGCGGCCGGCGCGCCGAGCGCCTGCTGCGCGTCCGCGTCAGCGATCTCCTTGGGCCCCGGCCCCTCCTGGGCCATCGACCAGCTCGCTCGGAGGGCGAGCGTCGCGAGCAGCGCGATCCCGAGCCAGCGCGCCGCTCCGCGGCCGAGCGCCACGAGCGCTCGCCGCGCCTCTCGGAGGTGCCAGGCACGGCGGCCACCGCCCGCGCGCCGCGCATCGCGCGTCGCGCGCTTCGGTCCGCGATGTGCATTGAAGCAGATCGAGCAGATCGAGCAGATCATTTCCGCTCACCGCGCCGCGCCGGGATCAGCCCGAGCAGGTTCGAGAACGCGAGCGTCACCCCGCCGACCGCCGTGTCGACCCGCAGACCGAGGTTGTAGGTGACGTCCACGGGCACGCGGGCGAAGCCCTCGTATCCGGTCGGCGCATCGGTGAACTCGCGGCGCGTCGCGAGGCCGTACAGGCCCGCGGCGCCGAAGAGATCGACGCCGTAGATGGAGCCGCGGCCGGCGTAGACCGGGATCCGGTACTCCGCCTCCAGCTTCGCGGCGAAGTCTCCGTACCGGACCTCGATGATGTCCGTGCTGAGGAAGTTCGGCGGTTGCCTCCGATCGGGCGCGAGGTCGAGCAGCCGATCCGGCAGGAGATCGGTGAGATCGCCGACGTAGAATTTCTCGAAGAAAGGCGCGTCCCCGGCTATCGCGCCGGCGAACGCCTCGACGCGGAGCACGTGCCGCAGCGGCAGGCGGAACCAGCGCTGCGCGCCGAACTCGAACTTCTGGTAGCCGTAGTCGCTGCCGAACGGCGGTACGCCCACCGTGACCGAGACCGACGCGAGCGTGCCCTGCGTCGCAAGGAAGGGCGCGTCGCGCGTGTCGTGATCGATCGCGGCGTGCAGCGACGAGAGCACCGTCTTGCCGCCAAGGATGTCGAATTCGATGGGCTCGCGGCTGTTGCCGCGCATGTGCGAGGCGACCGTGGGCACGGTCGCGTCGATCTGCTCCAGGTGGTAGTCGAGCGACAGCCGCGAGGAGGAGGAGACGTCGTGACCTGTGCCGAGCGTCGCGCCGAACCGCTTGTAGGCGACGACGGCGTAGCCCGTGACCTCGCGCTGCTCGAGCAACGGGGACTCGAAGACGACGTCCCGGTTGCCGAAGAAGTCACGGGCGTCGTTGTAGAGCACCGTCACCGTGGCCGACCAGCGGGTCCCCACGAACGCGGGGTCGACGAAGCGGGTCCTCAGCGCGAGCTGGTCGGCCGCGAGCCCGACGCCGGCGCCGAGCGTGATCCCTGTGCCGGCGAGGTTGGTCTCGGCGACCTGCACGCCAGTGAACGCGGAGAGCGGCTTCGCGTTGCCCGCGGTGTCCTCGTCGGCCGCGATGCCGAGCCAGAGGTCCTGCACGACGAACGTGTTGCGCTCGACGACGTCGATCACGAGCGTCGCGCTCCCGCGCTCGACCCCCTTGCGGAGCGAGAAACCGACCGAGGCGAAGAACCCGGTCCCGAGGAGGCGGTAGCGCGTGAGCTCGATCTCCGGATCCTCGACGTCGAGCAGGTCCCCCGCGCGGAACCTGACGTAGCGGAGGATCACGCGCGCGGCGGTCCGCACGTTGCCTCGGATCTCGATGCCGTCGAGGGTGTACCGGACGCGATGCCTCTCCTGGAGCGCCGCGCCGGGCGACGGCGCCGCCGCGAGGGGGGGCGCGGAAGCGTGCGGCGCTCGCTCCTGCGCCGTGGCTTCTGCGCCGGCGGCCACCGCGCCTTGCCCGAGCGCGCGCCTCGGGCACGTCCCCAGGAGCAACGCGCACCAGAGCGCGAGGTGGGCGCGGCCGAGCGCAGGGGGCAGGGGGATGGCCCGGGAGCGTGAAGAGCTCCGGAATCGAGGTGGATTCACGGGATTCCTGCAACGCCGCCGAAGCCTCCCGAGGCGTCGGCGACGCGCCCTTCAGCAGCGCACCCTAGCACGATCGATCTCCTCGCCGGAGGAATCGGTCGCGTCGAGATCGACCCCCGCCGCGGCGTCCTCGGCGACGGCGTCGGAGGGGACAGGGGGCGACGGCGCCCTGCAGCGGATCTGCGCCGCAGCGGTCACGCGCTGTGGCCAACGTGCATCGCGCGGCGTCGGGGCGGGCTCGGTGTGCTCTGCCAGCACGAGCAGATCCAGCCGGGCCGGCGTCGGCTCGATCAGGTGATCGGCCGCGGCGAGCAGCAGCGCCCGGACCTCGGTCCGGACGCTGGCCTCGCGCGCCCAGCGCGCGCCGACGCTCGCGGCGATGGCGCGGGCGAGGAGGAGCTCGGCGCGGCCGCGCACGTCCGCGGGGATCCAGTCCGCGATGAGCGGATCCGCGAGCATGGATAACGTCTTGCGCAGCGCGGTGACGCGGCGAGGGCCGAACCTGTCCGGCGCGCGCTCCGCGTGGCGCGCGAGGCGCCCTGCCCTGCGGAGCGCGCGCCTCGCCGCCCTGCCGACCACCGCGCCGTGCACGGTGAGCCGTTCGCGCGGCGCATCGACGGCGCGCAGCACCGCGGCCAGCGAGACCCCGCCCGCGATCACCAGCGCGATCGTCACCGCCGTCGCCTCGAGGCCGTGCAGCTTCCAGCCGCCGGTCGCCGCGACGAAGGCGCAGGCCGACGCCAGCAGGAGCGCCAGGGAGCCCAGCGCGCCTGCGGTGTGCGAGCGGCCGCGCCAGGAGCCCTCTTCGCCGTGGAGGGTCCGCGCGTAGCCGTCCGGCGCGATGAGCCGTCCTCCGCTCGGGATGAGGCCCACCATGGCTCGCCGCGCCGCGCGCCCGAGGCCGACCTCCAGCGGGCCGAGCTCGATGCCGGGCGGCTCACGGAACGGGCTCACCCATCCAGAATAGCCCATCCGCCGCCCTCACGGAGGGCGGGGGCCGGCGCGCAGCTGCAGCGGCGAAGCCTCGCCGTCTGCCGCCTCGCTCTCGCGGGCGCCACCGCCATCGGGGTGATCCTGATCGGCAGCCCGGTTGCGGCGACAGGGCTTCGTCCGTCTACGACGGGCTCTGCGGTTGCTGACAGCGCAGCGCCGCGGACAGCGCAGCGCGGCGGATCACGAAGCGTGAGCCGCCGCCACATCGAGGCAGCGACGCGCGGCGCATCACGGCTTCCCCGGGCTGTCCTTCTGTGCCCGCGATGCCTTCTCGGCGAGGCCGCTCGTGCCCATGCGTGACGCGAGCGCCGAGAGCACCGCGCGCAGCGGGACGCCGCGCGACGCGATGCCGACCAGCAGGTGGTAGATGACGTCCGCCGCTTCGGACGCGACGCGCTCGTCGCTCTCCCCGGCGATCGCCTGGGCCAGCTCGCCGGCTTCCTCGCGGAGCTTTGCGCCGAGGAGCGGCGCGCCTCCGTCGAGCAGCTTCCGGGTGTAGCTCTTCGTCGCCGAGGACGCCTTGCGCGCCTCGATCTCGCGCTCGAGGGACTCGAGCAGCGCGGACGCGTCCTGCCCCTCGTCGGCGGCCTCGGGCTCCCCGTCGCCGCGGGCATCGACCTGCCGGAAGAAGCAGCTCGCGCTCCCCGTGTGGCACGTCGGGCCGCGGGGCTCCGCGAGGATCAGGAGCGCATCCCCATCGCAGTCGGCGTGGACGCTCGTCACCGCGAGCGTGTTGCCGCTCGTCGCCCCCTTCTCCCAGAGCTCGCCGCGCGATCGGCTGAAGAAGGTGGCGCGCCCCGTCTCGAGCGTCCTCGCGAGCGACTCCCGCGTCATGTACGCGAGCATCCGGACCTGCCCGGTCAGCCGATCCTGCACGACGGCCGGTACGAGCTTGCCCTCTCCGAATGCGATCTTCACGGTCTATGCCTCTCCGGTGGTGTCGGGCGCCTCGGCGGCGCCGGTTTCGCGGGCCGTCGTCCGGCCTTCGTCCTTTGCGCTGCCGCGCCTGGCCCGCGACGGCGCGTCGCCGGCCTTCGGCGGCGCGCTCCGCTTCTTTCTCGGCGTGTCGTCCTCGTCCTCGTCGTCCTGGTCCTCGTCGTCCTGGTCCTCGTCGTCGCCGTCTGCTTGCTTGTCGGCGGCCGCGGCGGGGCTCTCCGGGAGGCTGAGCGCCATCGCCTGCTCCGGGTGGTCCAGGGCGGCCTTGTAATAGACCGCGAACGCGATCGACGCCGCGAGCCCGGTCGCCAGCGCGACGGCCTGGGAGGTCGAGTACTGGAGGGTCGCGGAGGCGGCGAACGTCTCGGGCCTGAGGGCCAGGTACAGGGCGACCGCGGGGACGAAGGAGAGCACCTGCGTCACCTTGCGCACCATGTTGTCGCGGAGGAGGTGGGAGAACCCGATCGTGTACCCCACGGCGAAGATCACGAGGCCGGCCGGGAGCAACACGTGCTCCGGGAGCGACGGCGGGATCGAGCCGCGCTCCGCGTCGTCGCGGAGGAGCTCGAGCAGGTAGCGGCAGACGCCGTAGGAGAACGTGAAGAGGAGGAAGATCTCGCCACGGAACTTCTGCCGGCGGCGCGCGAGGAGCAGGAGCGCGAGCAGCCCTGCGCCGACGAGCGCCTCGTAAATCTGCGTCGGGTGCACGGCGAGCGACGCCTCGGAGCTCGGATCCAGCCCGCGCTCCTTGACGTGCTGCACCCACGCCGGGGACCCGCTGCCGTGGTCCAGCGTGCCCTCGGCCCAGCGCGGGAACGTGCCGAGCTTCTTCAGCCAGGCGGGCGCCGTCTCGCCGAGCGGCCGGCCGAAGTCGCAGCCGAAGAGGTAACACCCGATGCGCGTGATCATCAGGCCCGAGGCGAGGCTCGGGACGGCGACGTCGGCCCAGGGGAGCAGCGGGATGCGATGGGAGCGCAGGAACAGGTACGAGCCCAGGAAGCCGCCCAGGAAGCCGCCGTACGCCACCAGCCCGCCGCGGCGGATGTCGAACATCGCGCCGAACGAGTCGAACTCGTCGAGGTTCGTGAGGATGTAGAGCACGCGCGACCCGACGACCGCGGCGAGCGCGGTGACGACGTAGCAGTTGGCCATCGTCTCCTTCGGCAGGCCGTCGCGCTCCGCGAGCCCGAGCGTCAGGTACCAGCCGACCACGAGCGAGAGCCCGAGCATGACACCGTAGCTGTAGATGGGCAGCGGACCCAGGGTGTAGGTCTGCTCCTTGACCTGGGAGGCGATCGCCGCGAGCGCGACGCCTGCGATGCCCGCGGCCGTCGCGCCTGGCTTGTTCTTCGCGATGAGCAGCCCGATCGCGCCCGCGAAAGCGATGCCCGCAGCGATCAGGAAGACCCAGAGAAGGGGCACGGTCCAGGCGGGCAGCGGGACGCGGAACAGGATGGGATGCATGGCGCCTCTCCTTACGCCTGGGCTTGGGGACCATCAAGCATCGTCTCTCGCGCATGACGCAGCGAGCCAAAGCGTTCGCTGACGCTGGTCCAACCGCGCCGGGCGATCTCGATGTGCCCGGGCCGTCAGCGCAGCGCGAAGTTCTCCCCACCCTGTCGACGGCGCCCGCGAAGCGGCTCTCGAAGTCCGCGCGCGCCGCTGCTAGCATCGATTCCGTGCTCTCTGGCCGTGCCACCGTCGGGGTCTTCGCAGTGCCTGGGCTGCTCGTGAGCGCGGCGTGTGTTCCCGAAGGGCCGGCCACGGGGGACGCGAGCGCGCGGCCAGCCGGGACGGTCGCGTCGTCGGTCTCCTCGCCGACCGCGGGCGCCGCTCCGGGAGCGCAGGGGGCGGGCGTGTTCGAGGACGACTTCAACCGGCCGGCGCTCGGCCCCGACTGGAACGCCTTGAGCTCCAAGTGGGCCATCGACGAGGGGCAGCTCTGCGTGCGCGCCGCGAGGAACCGCGGCGTGTGGTTGAAGCGGCCGCTGCCGGAGAACGCCCGGATCGAGTTCGACGCCATCGCCGAGGCCCCAGATGGCGATCTCAAGGCCGAGCTCTGGGGAGACGGTCGGAGCGGGGCGACGGCGGCGAGCTACACGAACGCGACGAGCTACCTCGTGATCCTCGGGGGATGGAAGAACACGAAGCACGTGCTCGCGCGCCTCGACGAGCACAGCGCCGAACGGCTGGAGATCGACGTGGACCCGGACAGCGACGACGACCGCGCGCGGCCGGTCGCGCCGGGGCAACCGTATCGCTTCCGGATCGAGCGTCGTGACGGCAGGACCCTCTCCTGGTCGGTGAACGACGTCGAGTATCTGGAGCTCAGCGACCCTGCTCCGCTCTCCGGTCCAGGGCACGAGCACATGGGCTTCAACGCATGGGATGCGCCGGTCTGCTTCGACAACCTGCGCATCACGCCCCTCTAGCCGCGATGGAATCGGGTGAGGTCGAACGGGAGCTCGAGGAGCTGGAGACGCGCATCGAGCGGCTGCGCGCGCTCTACGAGCAGTATTTCATGGGGATCGAACGGCTGGAGCCGCTCATCCCGCGCAAGGACGTCGAGCGTCGCATCTGGGTGATGCGGCGGGAGCAGATCAGGAACACCGGGCTCCGGTTCAAGTTCCAGATGCTGATCCAGCGCTACAACACGTTCCAGCAGTACTGGGGCCGCATCTCGCGCGAGATCGAGAACGGCACGTACCGCCGCGACGTCATCCGCGCAGCGAAGCGGGTCGGAGCGAAGGAAGCGCTCACGATCGTCGGCCGCAAGCGGGCAGAGCGCTACGCGGAGCTCGCCGAGCAGCAGGAGACAGCGCGCGAGCCGGTCCACCGCGCCGATGACAGCGGCGGTCACGAGGAGATCGACGTCGACGACGAGGCGGTCACGCTGGCGCCCCCGCCCTTGCCCGCCGCGTCGCTTTTGGGAAAGCGATCGCTGGCCGCGCTGGCCGCCGAGGAGGCCGCGCCTCGCGCCGCGGTCGCGCCGCTGACCGCACCGGAGGCGTCGAGCGCGGCGCCGGCCAGCTCGCCGGTGCGTCCTGCGCTCGCGCCGCCCGCCATGCCGCAGGCCGCCGCGGCCGTGAAGCCCGCGCCGCTGGGAGGGCTGCCCCGGGGGCTCGGCCTGACCAGGCCCCAGCAGAAGCCGGCGGAGAGCAAGCCGGCAGAGGCGAAGCCGGCCGAGGCCTCGCCAGCAGGCGCGAAGTCGCCGGCGCGCCCTGCCGTCGACAAGGCTCAGCCTGCGGCGGGCGCGAACAGCCGTCAGCGGCTCGCCGAGCTCGCGGCGGAGATGCGCGCTCAGCGCACCAAGACCGGCGACGCGGCGAAGGCCGCGGCCGGGCCTCCAGACGCGTTGACGGACGTCGCGCCCGAGCCTCCGCCTGCTCCGAAGCGACCGCCGCCCCCGAGCCCCGTCAAGCCTTCTCCTGGCGCTCCGGCCGAAGCCCCAGCGGTCGCTGCGGCCGCCGCGGCGGGCGAAGCGAAGGGCACCGGAGCGAGGCGGCAGGAGCGCATCCACTCGGAGCGCCCGCCGTCGGCCCGGCGCCGTCGCTCCACCGCGCCGCCTGCGGCGGAGACCGGCGCGGCGAGCGGCGCCCGGCATACGGCGCCGCGGACGCCGTCGCGCCCCCCGGAGGCCGCGCGCGCCGGCCTCGACGCCGCGGTGCGCGCGCGACCCGCGCCCCCGCAGCGCTCTGCTGCGCGCGACGACGAGCTCCCGGAGCAGCGGCTGCGTCAGATCTACGCGAAGTACGTCGAGACGAAGCGCGCCGCGCGTGAGTCGACGGCCGGCGTCACCTACGAGCGCCTGGCGGAGAGCCTCCGCGCGCAGGCAGCGAAGCTGCGTGCGACGAACCCGGCCAAGTCCGTCGACTACGATGTCGTCGTCAAGGACGGCAAGACCCTGCTGAAGCCGATCCTCAAGTAGCCGAAGATAGGCAAGGAGCCGAAGATCGGCTGGCAGCAGGGCGGACGCGACGTCCCAGGGCGGGGACCGACGCGCGACCGACGTTCGGCGGCGAACGCCAGGAGCGTGAGCTCGCCGAGCCAGGCTCGGTTCGCTGAGACGCTCCCGAGGACGCTCGCGTCGTCAGACGGTCGGACTGCGCGGATGAGGATGTTCCGGCGGATCAGTGATGCGCGACGCGGCGCCAAAGCTGCGGCAGTCGCTGGACCCGCGCAGGTACTCCGGCGTCGTCCTCGACGAAGAGGATCGCACACGCCGTGCGGTCGGCCTCGCGCATCCTCGCGCATAAGTCGGCCAGGTCATCGTCGGCGTCCACAACGTCGGCTTCGGCCGGCTGGGAACAGCCTTGAATGTATTTGACATTGTCAAGGGCGATCCATCGCCCAACGAACTCTTTCGATCGACATATGTCGCGCCAGCTCATTCGAGGCGCGACCAAACGAATCTTACTGCCCATTTCCCGTGAGCGACCTTCTCCCCCGTGTTCCAAAGTCAAGCGCCGACCAAACAAAGCCAGGGCGCGGCGTGCACTGAACTTTCAGAACTGTCGGGGCAGGATCTAGCACCGGTCAAAATCGGGCGTCAAGGCAAGCCTGGAACAGCCCGGACCCGCTGAGCGTTGTGTCCGATCCGGCCCACTTCCTTCATCGACATTGCGCTGGCAGCTGGGACATCGCCTCGCCCGCCCCGATCCGCGCGGCGGCCAAGGCGTGGGACTTCGCCGCGCACCCCTTGGACGCGACCGCCCGCTTGGCGCTCGCGCTGATGGCGGCCCTCGCCTCGGCCTTCTTGGGGCCATCGCAGGACGCGAAGCGCTTCACGGCGAGATCCGTGTTGCCGCCGTTCGCCAGGTTGATCGCGGCCCTGCACTCCTGCTCCGCCTTCTCGTTGCCGGGCGGCGGGACCTTGGGCGCGGTGGTCGCGGTCGGAGTCGACGTGTTCTTCGGGGTGTCCGGAGCCGGTTTGTCCGGGCCGGTGGGCTCGGGCGGGGGAGGCTCCGGGGTGGTCGTGGGCGTGCTCGTGGGCGTGCCCACGGGATCCGACGCCACGGTGACCGACGGCGCGCCGGTGGGCAGCGGGATCGCGGTCGACGTGCTCTCCTCCGTCGTGCTCCCGCCGCTCCCCTTCGTCATCATGACGACGCCCACGACGCCGAGCACCGCGACGGCCGCGACCGCGGCGAGGATCGGAGCTGCCTTGCTCTTCTGCGGCGCCGGCGGCGGCGCGGGGAACACCTGGCCGCTGCCCGTGGGCACGGCCGGGTGCGCCGGCACGGCAGCCTGATCCATGACCGTCGCGGCCTGATGGGCCTGATGGTTGACGACGGTCCTCACCGGTCCCGATCCCGTGGGCGGCCCCGCGACGAACAGCGGCTCCCCGAGCTGCGTCTGACCCGAGCGCGACGGCATCAGCGCCGTCCCGCTGGTCGGCGCGTCGCTCCCGACGAGGGTGCGCGGCGCCGCCGCGAGCACCGAGAGGCGGGCGCCCGCGCCGATCGTGAGATCCTCGTAGAACTCCCGCGCCGACTGCTGCCGGTCCTCGCGCCTCTTGCTGAGGGCTCTCATGACGGCGGCCTTCATCTTCGGCGGGGCCGCGGCGCCCATCGGCACGGCCTCGAACGGGAACGGCTGCGCCGTCATGTGCTGCGTCGCCCATGCCCACGGCGTGTCGGCGTCGAACGGCAGGCGCCCGGTGAGCATCTCGTAGGTCAGCACGCCGAGCGAGTAGACGTCGCTCCGCGCGTCGAGCTCGGTCCCCGTGAACTGCTCGGGGCTCATGTACGGCGGGGTGCCGAGCACCGTCCCCTGCTGGGTCAGCTTCTGCTCGGCCTTGGCGCTGCGCTCGTCGCGCTTCGCGATGCCGAAGTCGAGGACCTTGACGTAGTCCTCCTCGCCGGCGCGCCTGGTCAAGAAGATGTTGGCGGGCTTCAGGTCGCGGTGGACGATCCCCTTCTCGTGGGCCTCCTGGAGCGACCCGCACGTCTGCGCGATGATGCGATCGACGCGCTCGGGAGAGAGCGCGCCGCCCCGCTCGAGCGCCGTCTCCAGCGACTGCCCGTTGAGGAGCTCCATCGCGATGTAGAGCTCCCCGGTGTTCGTCTGCCCGAAGTCGTAGACTTTGATGGTGTTCGGGTGCTCGAGCTCGCTGACCGTGCCGCACTCCCGCATGAAGCGCGCGACCACCTGCGGATCCTTCGCGTGCTGCGAGAGGAGCGTCTTGATGGCGACCTTCCGCACCGACGTGCCCATCGGCTGCTCGCCGTTGTAGACGCGGCCCATCCCGCCCTCGCCGAGCACGCCGATGATGCGGAACCGGCCGCCGACGATGGCGCCGATGAGCGGGTCTGCTTCCACCGGCGCGACAGGGAGGAGCGCGCCGCACGTGGCGCAGAAGCGCGCCCCATCGATGTTTGGCTGATGGCAAGCGGGACATTCCATGCGATCGAACCTCTACCCCCGAAGCATGACGGAACGCGATCGTCGCGTCGGGCCGCTCCGCGGCGCGCCCGGGCGAGCGTGCGCCGGGCAGGATCGCAGCAGCCGTGAGCGGAGCGCAAGGGACCTCTCGCTCGCCCGAGGCGCCGCCGACGCGCGCCGTCGTCGCCCTCGTCTTCGCCCCCTCGTTCAAGTTCGCTTGCGTTCGCGTTCACGCGGCTGCTCGTCCGAGGCGCGCCGTCGCTGCGCGCGGCGTTCGGCGCGGGCACGCGGCGCGCGGAGCGCAGCTGCGTGAGCACCTCGCCGCTGCGCTCCGCGCGCCGCGGGAGCGTGCTCCTCGACGTCCGCACTTGAAAACCGGGAGCGCTCGAGCGAGATCGGCGCCGTCGGAGGACGCCGGTGCTCTGGAGCGCCCGCGCGGCCAGACCGCGCTCTCCCAGCCGATTCCAGCGAAACGGACGAAAACGATGCACACCGCTTGACACGTCTCTTGCAGGGGGCTAAGAGCCTCCTCCCTTCGCGGGACTCGTCTACCTTCGGAGCGACGTGAGCGGCACCAACAGCTTCACCTCGCTGCGGTCCAGCCCGGTCGGGACACTCCGAACCGTGCAGGCAGGCGGTCCAGCAGGGCCGGGAGTTGATTGCTCGCACAGAAGTGATCGGTCTTGGGACATTTCGCTAGGTCAGCACGCACGTTTCCCGGAGCCCGGGGACGGGCAGCGGGTGGATGCCGCTGGCGTAGCTCAATCGGTAGAGCACCTGCCTTGTAAGCAGGGGGTTAGGGGTTCAAGTCCCCTCGTCAGCTCCGATGCAAGGCGACCGGTCGGTGGTTCGGGAGGTCAGGGCAGAGACAAAGTCGGCAAAATCTAATAAATAGAGAAAATCTGGAGGGTTGCCCGAGCGGCCAAAGGGAGCAGACTGTAAATCTGCCGGCAATGCCTACGATGGTTCGAATCCATCACCCTCCACCGGAGCGACGTTTCGCTCCGAAGGCGGTCCGACCAGGAACCAGATCCGCCGGGTCACTCCCGACGGAAGCCCGCGGGCGTAGCTCAGTTGGTAGAGCGTCAGCCTTCCAAGCTGAACGTCGCCGGTTCGAACCCGGTCGCCCGCTCCGTGGTCGGTCGTTTGCCCACCTAGCTCAGTTGGCAGAGCACGTCCTTGGTAAGGACGAGGTCGTCGGTTCAATCCCGATGGTGGGCTCCAACGAGGACAGCGAAACGCAGTCGCGAACTTCATTTCGGCAGGAGACATCTCGATGGCCAAGGAGAAATTCACTCGTACGAAGCCGCACGTGAACGTGGGCACCATCGGCCACATCGACCACGGCAAGACCACGCTCACGGCGGCGCTCGTCAAGGTGCAGTCGAAGCGCAACCTGGCGAAGGCGATCTCGTACGCCGACATCGCGAAGGGCGGGACGGTCCGTGACGAGACGAAGACGGTGACCATCGCGGCGGCGCACGTCGAGTACGAGTCGGCGAACCGCCACTACGCGCACGTCGACTGCCCCGGGCACGCCGACTACATCAAGAACATGATCACCGGCGCGGCGCAGATGGACGGGGCGATCCTCGTCGTGTCGTCGCTCGACAGCGTGATGCCGCAGACGCGCGAGCACGTGCTGCTCGCCCGGCAGGTCGGCCTGAACCACATCGTCGTGTTCCTCAACAAGTGCGACGCGGTGGACGACCCGGAGATGCTCGACCTGGTCGAGATGGAGGTCCGCGAGCTCCTGTCGAAGTACAAGTTCGACGGGGACAACGCGCCGGTGGTCCGTGGCGCGTCGCTGCCGGCGCTTCAGGGCGACCCGAAGTGGGAGGAGACGATCCAGCAGCTCCTCAGCGCGCTGGACAGCTACATCCCCGAGCCGGTGCGCGACATCGACAAGCCGTTCCTGATGGCGATCGAGGACGTGTTCTCGATCAAGGGCCGCGGCACGGTGGCCACGGGCCGCATCGAGCGCGGCGTGATCAAGGTCGGCGACGAGGTGCAGATCATCGGCTTCAAGGACACGAAGAAGTCGGTCGTGACCGGCGTCGAGATGTTCCGCAAGCTGCTCGATCAGGGGCAGGCGGGCGACAACGTCGGGTGTCTGCTCCGCGGCGTGGAGAAGGAAGAGATCGAGCGCGGCCAGGTGCTTGCGAAGCCTGGGTCGATCACGCCGCACACGAAGTTCACCGGTGAGGTGTACGTCCTCAAGAAGGAGGAGGGCGGGCGCCACACGCCGTTCTTCACCAACTACCGGCCGCAGTTCTACATCCGGACGACGGACGTGACCGGCACGGTGAACCTCCCCGAGGGGGTGAAGATGGTGATGCCGGGCGACAACATCACGATGACGATCGAGCTCATCGCCCCGGTCGCGCTGGAGGAGCAGATGCGCTTCGCCATCCGCGAGGGCGGCAAGACGGTGGGCGCCGGCGTCGTCACCAAGATCCTCGCGTAGGAGGCCGACGTGGGCGAGCAGGCCGGTGGGTGGCGTGCGGCGCGCATCGCCGTCTCACTGGCCTGCCGCGAGTGCAAATCGCGGAACTACAAGACCACGAAGGCGCCGGACCAGGTGGTGTCGCTCAAGAAGTTCTGCAAGCAGTGCAAGAAGCACACGGTTCACGACGAGACGAAGTGAACGAGTGCTCAGGAAGGCGCAGCGATTCTAGGGGTATAGCTCAGTTGGTAGAGCAGCGGATTCCAAATCCGCAGGTCGGGAGTTCGAGCCTCTCTGCCCCTGCCGGGGGATGTGGGCGCCTCAGGGCCGCCCCTGGATCCTCACCGAGCAGGCCATTGTCTGCCGCGGGTCGGCGCGTTTGGTGTTGTTATGGCGAAGGGTCAAAAAGACAAGCCGCCGACGAAGGTCGCGGAGGACGAGGAGCCGGAAGAATCCGGACCGAGCTCGCCTGCCGAGGACTCGTCCCTCGTGACGCAGAGCGAGGGGACGGGGGCTGCTGACGCGAACGACGCCGAGGCGCCGCGTGCCGATGAATCGAACGACGCCGATGAGGCCGAGGGCGAGGAGGTCGCGGCCGCTCAGCTTGGCTCGGAGCGCTATGTGCTCGCCGGCTTCTTCGCCGCGGGGATGCTGCTCGCCTACCTGCTCGGCAAGGTCGTCCATGGCGTCTGGGCGACCCTCGCCAACAAGGACTGGTTCAGCCGGGCGCTGCCGGCGCTCTCCGCGGTGGGTGACGATGACAAGACGACGTACGGCATGATCGTCGGCGGCGTCGTCGCGCTGGTCGTCGTGTTGCGCGCATTCCGCAACGCCGAGCTTCGCGCCTGGAGCGACGAGGTCGCCGCCGAGCTGGCGAAGGTGAAGTGGCCGACCAAGAAAGAGGTGACGAATGCGACGTTCGTCGTCATCGCGACGACCACCGTGGCGACCCTCTACCTGGCGCTGCTCGACCGCTTCTGGGCATTCGTGACCAACATCGTTTACGGCGATGGAAGCTGAAGCAGGGAGACCCTGAGGGAATCAAGCGCCATGGCCAAGAAGTGGTACGTCATCCATACCTACTCGGGATACGAGGCGAAGGTGCGCGACGCGCTCCAGCAGCGCGTGAAGCAGTACAGCCTGGAAGATCGGTTCGGCGAGATCCTCATCCCGAGCGAGACGGTCACGGAGAACCGTCCCGGCGGTAAGACCCGCGTACGTCAGAAGCTCAGTCTGCCCGGCTACATCTTCGTGGAGATGGAGATGAACGAGCAGGTCTGGCACCTGGTCAAGGACACGCCCAAGGTGACCGGCTTCATCGGCAACCAGACGCCGCAGGAGGTCCCGATCGTTCAGATCGACAATCTCCGGCGGGGGATCGTCGAAGGGGCGGTCAAGCCGAAGCCGCGGCTCACGTTCGAGGTGGGTGAGGAGGTGCGGGTCCTCGACGGCGCCTTCGCGAACTTCACCGGCACGGTCGATGACGTGAAGATGGACAAGCAGAAGCTCAAGGTGAAGGTCAGCATCTTCGGCCGACCCACCAGCGTTGAGCTCGACTTCTCAGCCGTGGAGAAGCGCTAGCCAGGAACGGACGGCTGCAAACCTGCGGGCGAGCACCGCGCCTCCGCGGTGCTTCGCTGTTTCTCTGAATAGTAGACCGCCCGTCGGGCGGCGGTTCGATAGGGTGCGAGATTCATCATGGCGAAGAAAGTCACAGGGTACGTGAAGCTGCAGCTTCCGGCGGGCAAGGCCAACCCGTCGCCCCCCGTCGGTCCGGCGCTCGGCCAGCACGGCGTCAACATCATGGCGTTCTGCAAGGACTTCAACTCGCGGACGGCGACGCAGGGGGACATGATCATCCCGGTGGTGATCACGGTCTACTCGGACCGCTCGTTCACGTTCATCATGAAGACGCCGCCGGCCTCCGTGCTCCTCAAGAAGGCGGCGGGGCTCGAGACGAAGAAGAAGCCGGGCGCGGGCTCCAAGGAGCCCAACAAGGTCAAGGTGGGCAAGGTCACGCAGAAGCAGCTGAAGGAGCTTGCCCAGCTCAAGATGCAGGACATGAACACGACGAACCTCGAGTCCGCGATGCGCAGCATGGCGGGCACGGCGCGCTCGATGGGCATCGACGTCGTCGACTGAGGTGGTCGTGGCGCTCCCCGCCGTCGGGGATGCGCCCCGCCGCGCCGGGCGCCCCGAGAGCGGCGCCCAGCGGGCCAGAAGCAAGATTTACCACGGTAGTTTGAGGCGCACCGTGGGAGGCGAGAGCCGTTAAGAAGGAGGGCATGTGCCGAAAGTCGCCAAGAAGAAGGTCGCAGCGCGGGCAGTCGTCGACCGCGCTCGAAAGTACACATTGCAGGAGGCGTGCGCGCTCGTGAAACAAGCGGCGCCCGCCAAGTTCGACGAGACGGTGGACCTCGCGGTCCGGCTGGGTGTCAACCCGCGGCACGCAGACCAGATGGTTCGTGGCGCCGTCGTGCTCCCGCATGGGACGGGGCAGTCGCTTCGGGTCCTGGTGTTCGCCAAGGGCGAGAAAGCCAAGGAGGCCGAGGCGGCCGGCGCCGACTTCGTCGGCGAGGCGGATCTCGTGAACAAGGTCCAGGAAGGCTTCATGGACTTCGATCGCGTGATCGCCACGCCCGACATGATGGGTCTGGTGGGCAAGCTCGGCCGTATCCTCGGTCCGCGCGGCCTGATGCCGAACCCGAAGGTCGGGACCGTGACGTTCGACGTGAAGACGGCCGTCTCGGAGGCGAAGGCCGGCAAGGTGGAGTACCGTGTCGAGAAGGCGGGCATCGTGCACGCGCGGATCGGCAAGGTCTCCTTCGCGGAGAACGCGCTCCACGTGAACGCGGACGCGCTGATCCAGGCGCTCGTCCGGGCCAAGCCGGCGACGGCCAAGGGCATCTACCTCCGGAGCATCACGATGTCTTCGACGATGGGCCCCGGGGTTCGCATCGACCCGGTCCACTTCATCGGCAAGACGGAGGAGGCGTAGCCCATGGAACGGTCCCAGAAGGAAGTGCTGATCGGCTCCGTCCGGCAGAAGTTCGAGCGGATGTCTTCCGCGGTCTTCCTGGACTTCAAGGGGATGAACGTCGAAGCGGTCACCAAGCTTCGCGATGAGTTCCGGAAGTCCGGCGTGGAGTACCGGGTCGTGAAGAACACGCTCGTCCGCCACGCCATCAAGGAGCACCCCTGGGCGAAGACCCTCTCGAAGAGCCTGACCGGCATGACCGGCGTGGCTTGGAGCTACGAGGATCCGAGCGCGGCAGCCAAGGTCGTCAAGGCGTTCCGCAAGGACAACCAGAAGCTGCAGATCAAGGCGGGGCTCATCGAGGGGCAGATCCTCTCGGGGGACGCCGTCGAGACGCAGCTCGCGACGATGCCCGGCAAGGATGAGCTTCGTGCCACGCTGCTCGCGACGCTGCAGGCGCCGCTCCAGCAGTTCGTGCAGCAGCTCAACGCGCCTCTCCAGAATTTCGCCTATCTCCTGAAGGCGAAGGAAGAGGAAGCGGGTAAGCAGGCCTGAGAGGGTGCTTTCGTATCAATTGGGCCTTGCGCCCGTCTGGTTTTGGTTTACATCGCCCCCTCCCCGGGGCGCGCAGAAGAGTTTGAAGGAGTCTTGCAATGGCTGAGATCACGCGCGAGCAGGTCGTCGATTACCTCTCCAACCTCCCTGTCATCCAGATCGCCGAGCTCATCAAGGACCTCGAGAACAAGTGGGGCGTCAAGGCTGCCCCCGCGGCCGTCGCCGTCGCGGCCGGCCCCGCGACCGCCGCTCCGGCCGAGAAGGCCCCGGAGCAGACCGAGTTCGACGTCATCCTCGCGAACGCGGGCAGCAACAAGATCGGCGTCATCAAGGCGATCCGCGAGATCACCGGTCTGGGCCTGAAGGAGGCGAAGGACCTGGTCGAGGCCGCGCCGAAGACCGTCAAGGAGCAGGTTTCCAAGGCGGACGCGGAGGAGATGAAGAAGAAGCTCGTCGAGGCAGGTGCTACCGTCGAGCTCAAGTAACGATCACCGCTCCCTGCAAGGGAAATCGGGATCCGCCGGCGGACGGCGGCAGGGGCGGTCGTCCCTGCCGCACGTCCCGCTTTTGTCTGATGAACGGGACCGCGTTTGCGGGCCCTCGCGCAACGCTGAAGAGGGCCGCGAGTACGGGTCCTCGGTCAATCCTGAAGAGGACCGCGGGTGCGGGTCCTCGGCCAACGTCGGAGCTCAATGGGTCGCCACGCGGTCCGCTCTGCCCCCACAACCAAGATGTTTTGGGTCCTCATTCCCTGGGGACGCTCGCTCGCCATTCGTGCGTAGCTTCGTGTTCGTTGCTCGGTTCGAGCCGTGCGCCCGCCCCGCACTGCTCGTGTGAGCCGGAGGAAATCGATGCCGTCGGTCGTCCAATCCAACTTCCGCGTCCGTAAGAACCTGGGTCGCGTTCGTCGCATCATCGACGTCCCCAACCTGATCGACATCCAGAAGTCGAGCTACGACAAATTCCTCCAGATGAGCGTTCCGCCGAACGAGCGGGAGGAGGTCGGGCTGCAGGCGGTGTTCCGCTCGGTCTTCCCGATCAAAGACTTCAACGGCACGAGCGAGCTCGTCTTCGTCTCGTACAACCTCGAGCCGCCGAAGTACGACGTCGATGAGTGCCGCCAGCGCGGTATGACCTACTCGGCGCCGATCAAGGTCACGAACCAGCTGATGATCTACGACACCCGCGACGGCGGGGAGCGGATCGTGCGCGACATCAAGGAGCAGGAGGTCTACTTCGGCGAGCTCCCGCTGATGACCGAGACGGGCACGTTCATCATCAACGGCACCGAGCGCGTCGTCGTCAGCCAGCTGCACCGCAGCCCCGGCGTCTTCTTCGATCACGATAAGGGCAAGACGCACTCGAGCGGCAAGCTGCTCTACTCCGCGCGCGTCATCCCGTACCGCGGCTCGTGGCTCGACTTCGAGTTCGACCCGAAGGACATCATCTATGTTCGCATCGATCGCCGGCGGAAGATGCACGCGACGGTGCTGCTGCGCGCGCTCGGCTACTCGACGCAGGACCTGCTGAACTACTTCTACTCGACCGAGACCGTTTACCTCGAGAAGGGTGGCAAGTACGCGAAGAGCATCGAGTACGATCTCCTGGCCGGTCAGCGGACGACGCGCGACATCAAGATCGGCAACGACGTCATCGTCAAGAAGAACACCAAGTTCACCCGCGCTGCCATCCGGAAGATGAAGGAGGCGAAGCTCGAGCGGCTCAGCCTCGAGCCGGAGGAGCTCGTCGGGAAGGTCGCGGCGCACGACATCGTCGACCCGGAGACCGGCGAGGTCGTGGTCGAGGTGAACGAGGAGCTCACCGAGGCGAAGCTCGAGCGGCTGCGCGACGCGAACATCGAGCAGTTCCGCATCCTCTTCATCGACGGCCTGAACGTCGGCTCGTACCTCCGCGACACGCTGCTCACCGACAAGGTGAAGACGATGGAGGACTCGATCCTGGAGATCTACCGGCGGCTGCGGCCGGGCGATCCGCCGACGCTCGAGACCGCCAAGACCCTGTTCCACAACCTGTTCTTCAACGCCGAGCGTTATGACCTGTCGAAGGTCGGCCGGCTGAAGCTGAACTACAAGTTCTACCGGGATGTCCCCGAAGACGAGCGGCCGGGGCTCGACCTCACGGTGCTCACGCCGCAGGACATCCTGGAGACCGTGCGTCACCTGATCGAGCTCAAGAACGGGCGCGGCTCGGTCGACGACATCGATCACCTCGGCAACCGCCGCGTGCGCGCGGTCGGCGAGCTGATGGAGAACCAGTACCGCATCGGCCTCGTCCGCATGGAGCGCGCGATCAAGGAGCGCATGAGCATGTCGCAGGAGATCGACACGCTCATGCCCCACGATCTGATCAACGCGAAGCCGGTCAGCGCGGTCGTGAAGGAGTACTTCGGGAGCTCCCAGCTCTCGCAGTTCATGGACCAGACCAACCCGCTCTCGGAGGTCACCCACAAGCGCCGCCTCTCGGCGCTCGGCCCGGGCGGCCTGACCCGCGAGCGCGCCGGGTTCGAGGTGCGCGACGTCCACGCGACCCACTACGGCCGTATCTGCCCGATCGAGACGCCGGAAGGGCCGAACATCGGCCTCATCGCGTCGCTGTCGACGTTCGCCCGCGTGAACGAGTTCGGGTTCGTCGAGACGCCGTACCGGAAGGTCGAGAACGGCCGGGTGACCGAGGACGTGATCTGGCTCTCGGCGCTCGAAGAAGAGGGCAAGTACATCGCGCAGGCGACCGTGAACCTCGATGAGGGTGGCCGCTTCAAGGAGTCGCTGGTCTCGGCCCGCTACAACGGCGAGTTCAAGATCGTCACGCCCGAGATGGTCGAGCTGATGGACGTCGCGCCGAACCAGATGGTGTCGGTCGCCGCCGCGCTCGTGCCCTTCCTCGAGCACGACGACGCGAACCGCGCGCTCATGGGCGCCAACATGCAGCGTCAGGCCGTGCCCCTCGTCGTGTCGCACGCGCCCCTCGTCGGCACCGGCATGGAGGAGCGGCTCGCCCGCGACTCCGGCGTCTGCGTCATCGCGCGGCGCCCCGGGGTCGTCGAGAGCGTCGACGCGACGCGCATCGTCGTCCGCGCCGAGGGCGAGGGCGCCGAGGTGCCCGATATCTACCACCTCATGAAGTTCCAGCGCTCGAACCAGTCGACCTGCTACACGCAGAAGCCGGTCGTCAGGACGGGCGAGGTGGTGAAGAAGGGCGACGTGCTCGCCGACGGCCCGTCGACCGACATGGGCGAGCTCGCGCTCGGCCAGAACGTGCTCGTCGCGTTCATGCCGTGGCAGGGCTACAACTTCGAGGACTCGATCCTGGTCTCCGAGCGCATCGCCAAGGACGACGTGTTCACCTCGATCCACATCGAGGAGTTCGAGTGCGTCGCCCGCGACACGAAGCTCGGCAAGGAGGAGATCACCCGCGACATCCCGAACGTCGGCGAGGAGGCGCTCAAGGACCTCGACGACTCCGGCATCGTGCGCATCGGGGCCGAGGTGCGGCCGGGCGACATCCTGGTCGGCAAGATCACGCCGAAGGGCGAGACCCAGCTCTCGCCCGAGGAGAAGCTGCTCCGGGCGATCTTCGGCGAGAAGGCCGGCGACGTCCGCGACAGCTCGCTCAAGGTGCCGCCCGGCGTCGGCGGGATCGTCATCAACGCCCGCGTGTTCTCGCGCAAGGGGACCGAGAAGGACGACCGCGCGCGGGACATCGAGGATCAGGAGCGGGCCAGGATCGAGCGGACGCGCGACGAGGAGATCAAGATCCTCCGCGACTCGTTCTTCCGCCGCATCCGCGAGCTCCTCCTCGGCAAGGAGGCGACAGGCAAGCTCGTCGACGACAAGGGCAAGGTGCTCTTCCAGAAGGGCGCCATCATCGACGAGCCCTCGCTCGCCGAGATCCCTCGCAAGTACTGGGGGGAGATCCCCGTCGACGACGCCGATCGGGTCCAGCAGATCCTGCGCGACCTCGAGGAGCTCGTCCGCACGCGCGAGGAGCACTTCCGCGACAAGATCGATCGCCTCTCCAAGGGCGACGAGCTGCCGCCGGGCGTCATCAAGATGGTGAAGGTCTATATCGCCATCAAGCGCAAGCTCCAGGTCGGCGACAAGATGGCAGGCCGCCACGGCAACAAGGGTGTCATCAGCCGCATCCTCCCCGAGGAGGACATGCCGTATCTGCAGGACGGCAGGCCGGTCGATCTCGTGCTGAACCCGCTCGGCGTGCCGAGCCGCATGAACGTCGGTCAGATCCTCGAGATCCACCTCGGGTGGGGCGCCTTCGAGCTCGGCAACCAGCTGCAGCGGATGATCGAGCAGCAGCGCGCGAGCGCCGAGATCAAGGAGCACCTGAAGGCCATCTATGCGGGCGACGAGACGATGAACGGCTTCTTCGACAACCTCGACGACGGCGACGTCAAGCGCTTCGTCAAGACGGTCGATGAGGGCGTGTTCATGGGATCGCCGGTGTTCGACGGCGCGCACGAGTCGGACATCAAGGGCGCCCTCGATCTCGCGGGTCTCCCGACCTCGGGCCAGGCGATCCTCTTCGATGGGCGCACGGGCGACGCGTTCGATCAGAACGTCACGGTGGGCATCATGTACATGCTGAAGCTCCACCACCTGGTCGACGACAAGATCCACGCTCGCTCGATCGGGCCCTACTCGCTCGTCACGCAGCAGCCCCTCGGCGGCAAGGCGCAGTTCGGCGGGCAGCGGCTCGGCGAGATGGAGGTCTGGGCGATGGAGGCCTACGGCGCGGCCTACGCGCTGCAGGAGTTCCTCACCGTGAAGAGCGACGACGTGATGGGCCGCACCCGGATGTACGAGGCCATCGTGAAGGGGGACTACACCCTGGAGGCGGGGCTGCCGGAGAGCTTCAACGTGCTCATCAAGGAGCTCCAGTCGCTGTGCCTCAACGTCGAGCTGGTCGAGACGAGCGCAGGGGTGGAGGCGTCGGCCGCGGAGGAAGAGGAGTGATGCAGTTCGTCACGTCACGAGCGCCGCGCGCCTTCTCGGTGACGGCAGGGGAGGCGCGCCGCGCGGGCGGCGCGCTCCCGAAGACTCAAGCAGTGGGCGCGGACAGGTTCATCGGTTTCGTTTCTGTCTCCGGAGGTCTCCATGCGTGACATCTTCAGCTTCTTCGAGAAGCCCAAAGACCCGCTGTCGTTCAGCGCCATCCGCATCTCGCTCGCGAGCCCGGAGAAGATCCGCGAGTGGTCGCACGGCGAGGTGAAGAAGCCGGAGACCATCAACTACCGGACGTTCAAGCCGGAGCGCGATGGTCTGTTCTGCGCCAAGATCTTCGGGCCTGTGAAGGACTACGAGTGCAACTGCGGCAAGTACAAGCGCATGAAGCACCGTGGCATCGTGTGCGAGAAGTGCGGCGTCGAGGTCATCCAGTCGAAGGTCCGGCGCGAGCGGCTCGGGCACATCTCGCTGGCCACGCCGGTCGCCCACATCTGGTTCCTGAAGAGCCTGCCGTCGCGCATCGGCAACATGCTCGACATCACGCTCAAGGACCTGGAGAAGGTGCTCTATTGCGAGGCGTACATCGTCATCGATCCCAAGGAGACTGGCCTCATGCGGGGCGATCTCCTGAGCGAGGAGCGGTATCTGCAGCTCCTCGACGAGTACGGTGACGACAAGTTCAGCGCCGGCATGGGCGGCGAGGCGATCCTCGAGATGCTCAAGCAGGTCGACGTTCATGGCCTGGCGGAGCTGCTCAGGACGGAGATGCGCGCCGCGACCAGCGAGGCCAAGCGGAAGAAGCTCGC
Source organism: Sorangium sp. So ce128 (assembly GCF_051525245.1). Lineage (NCBI taxonomy): Bacteria > Pseudomonadati > Myxococcota > Polyangiales > Polyangiaceae > Sorangium > Sorangium sp. So ce128. Next base: position 598,783 of record NZ_CP150313.1, read on the forward strand.
GAAGCGGCTCAAGGTCGTCGAGGCGTTCCGCGAGAGCGGCAACCGGCCCGAGTGGATGATGCTGACCGTGATCCCGGTGCTCCCGCCGGATCTGCGCCCGCTCGTCCCCCTGGACGGCGGCCGCTTCGCGACCAGCGATCTCAACGATCTTTACCGCCGCGTCATCAACCGCAACAACCGCCTGAAGCGGCTCCTCGAGCTGAACGCGCCGGAGATCATCATCCGGAACGAGCGCCGGATGCTGCAGGAGGCGGTCGACGCGCTGTTCGACAACGGCCGCCGCGGCAAGACGATCACCGGCCCGAACAAGCGCCCGCTCAAGTCGCTCTCCGACATGCTGAAGGGCAAGCAGGGCCGGTTCCGCCAGAACCTGCTCGGCAAGCGCGTCGACTACTCGGGCCGCTCCGTCATCGTCGTGGGCCCGACGCTGCGCCTGCACCAGTGCGGTCTGCCCAAGAAGATGGCGCTCGAGCTCTTCAAGCCGTTCATCTACAACAAGCTGGAAGAGCGCGGCTACGTCAACACCATCAAGAGCGCCAAGAAGATGGTGGAGAAGGAGCGCCCGGAGGTCTGGGACATCCTCGAGGAGGTCATCAGCGAGCACCCGGTGCTCCTGAACCGCGCCCCGACGCTCCACCGCCTCGGCATCCAGGCGTTCGAGCCGGTCCTCATCGAGGGCAAGGCGATCCAGCTGCACCCGCTGGTCTGCGCGGCGTTCAACGCCGACTTCGACGGCGACCAGATGGCGGTCCACGTGCCGCTGTCGGTCGAGGCGCAGATGGAGGCGCGCGTGCTCATGATGAGCACGAACAACATCCTCTCGCCCGCGAGCGGTAAGCCGATCATCAACCCGACCCAGGACATCGTGCTCGGGCTCTACTACGCGACCCGCGAGCGGAAGTTCGAGAAGGGGTCGTACCGCGCGGACACCCTCGCCTTCGGCGAGGACGGCGTGGCGCAGGGCTACCTGCGCGGCATCTACGCCTCCCTCGAGGAGGTGCGGATGGCGTACGACAACGGCGAGGTCGCGCTGCACGCCGGCATCCGCGTCCGCGTCCCGATCATCGACGACGACGGCAACCCGCAGCTCGACGAGTTCGGCCACGTGAAGCGCCGCATCGTCGAGACCACGGTGGGCCGCGTCATCATCTCCGAGGTCCTCCCGAAGGGGGTCGCGTTCGAGTACGCGAACAAGACCCTCGACAAGAAGGCGCTCTCGGCGCTCATCGACGTCTGCTACCGCATCCACCGCAACAAGGAGACCGTCCTCCTCGCGGACCGGCTCCGCACGCTCGGCTTCGACCACGCGATGCGGGCCGGTATCTCGATCTGCATGGATCACATGGTGATCCCGGCGGCCAAGAAGGTCCTCCTCGGCGAGGCGCAGAAGGAGGTCGAGCGCGTCGTCGAGCAGTACCAGGAGGGGCTCATCACCGACGGCGAGCGGTACAACAAGATCGTCGATATCTGGGCGAGCATCGCCGACCAGGTCACGACCGAGATGATGGCCGGCATCGGCAAGGAGACGGTCGTCGACCACGAGACGGGCAAGGAGTCGATCGAGCCGAGCTTCAACCCCATCTACATCATGGCCGACTCCGGCGCGCGCGGCTCCACGCAGCAGATCCGGCAGCTGGCCGCGATGCGCGGCCTGATGGCCAAGCCGTCCGGCGAGATCATCGAGACGCCGATCACCGCGAACTTCCGCGAGGGTCTCAGCGTGCTCCAGTACTTCATCTCGACGCACGGCGCCCGGAAGGGGCTCGCCGACACGGCGCTCAAGACGGCGAACTCCGGGTACCTCACCCGGCGGCTCGTCGACGTGGCGCAGGACGCGGTCATCTCCGAGTTCGACTGCGGCACGCTCGACGGCATCCGCGTGGCGAAGCTCGAGGAGGCCGGCGAGGTCATCCAGCCGCTCGGCGACCGCATCCTCGGCCGCGTCGCGCTGGAGGACGTCGTCGACCCGCTCACCGGCGAGGTGCTGATCACGGCGAACACCGAGCTCGACGAGCAGGCGGTGCGGTCCATCGAGGACGCCGGCATCGAGGAGGTCGTCATCCGCTCGGTGCTCACGTGCCAGCTCCGCCGCGGGGTCTGCGCGCTGTGCTACGGGCGCGACCTCGCGCGCGGCTACCGGGTCAACATCGGCGAGGCGGTGGGCATCATCGCCGCCCAGTCGATCGGCGAGCCGGGCACGCAGCTCACGATGCGCACCTTCCACATCGGCGGCACCGCGGCGCGCGGCAAGATCGAGGCGAGCTACCTCGAGGCCCGCACCGAGGGCACCGTCCGCCTCCGCCGCGCGGTCGTCCAGAAGAAGAAGGACGGCACCATGGTGGTCATGAACCGCCACGGCGAGATCGTGGTCGTCGACGAGACGGGGCGCGAGCGCGAGCACAACCGCCTCGTCTACGGCGCCATCCTCAAGAAGGCCGACGGCGAGCGCACCAAGCCCGGCGAGCTGCTCGCCGAGTGGGACCAGTTCGCGACGCCGATCCTCACCGAGGTCTCCGGCGTGGTGAAGTTCGGCGACCTCATCGAGGGCGTCAGCGTGCAGGATCGCCTCGACGAGGTGACGGGCCTCTCGCGAAAGGTCGTCATCGAGTCGAAGGCGGCCGACGTCCGCCCGCGCATCTCGCTGAAGGACCCGGAGTCGGGCAAGACGCTGAAGCTCCCGAACAGCGAGCTCGAGGCGCGCTACCTGCTCCCTGTCGGCGCCCACATCGTCGCGCAGGAGGGGGATCTCATCGAGGCCGGCGAGGTCATCGCCAAGATCCCGCGCGACACGACGAAGGTGCAGGACATCACCGGCGGTCTGCCCCGCGTCGCCGAGCTGTTCGAGGCCCGAAAGCCGAAGGATCACGCGATCATCAGCGAGATCGACGGCGAGGTCACGTTCGGCAAGGACACGAAGGGCAAGCGGAAGGTCATCATCACGCCGTACTCGCCGGACGGGCACGCGCTCGGCGATCAGGCGCGCGAGTACCTGATCCCGAAGGGCAAGCACATCCAGGTGCAGCCGGGTGACCGGGTGCGCGCGGGTGACCCCCTCCAGGACGGCCCGCCGAACCCGCACGACATCCTCCGGGTGAAGGGCGAGAAGGAGCTCTCGGCCTGGCTCGTGAACGAGATCCAGCAGGTCTACCGGCTCCAGGGCGTCGGCATCAACGACAAGCACATCGAGGTCATCGTCCGGCAGATGCTCCGGCGGGTCCGGGTGCGCGAGGTCGGCGATACGAACTTCCTGGTGGACGAGCAGGTCGAGAAGCACATCTTCGAGAAGGAGAACGAGACCGTGCTCGAGCGCGGCGGCAAGCCCGCCATCGCCGAGGCGCTCCTCCTCGGCATCACCAAGGCCAGCCTGTCGACCGAGTCGTTCATCAGCGCCTCGTCGTTCCAGGAGACGACCAAGGTGCTCACCGAGGCCGCGATCAACGGCAAGACGGACGATCTCCGCGGTCTCAAGGAGAACGTCATCATGGGCCGCCTGATCCCGGCCGGGACGGGGCTGCCCGCCTACAAGCGCCTCCAGGTCGTGGTCGAGGGCGAGCCGGTGGCGCAAGCGCCGTACGTCGCCCCCAGGCCGCGTCCCGAGGAGACGCTCACGGCCGTGAACGAGGAGTAGCCGGCCTGCAGGCGCGCCCAGGGCGGGATCCAACCCCGACCCCGGGCGCGCCGCCCATCTCCCGAAGCGCGCTCGCAGCGCTCGGGAGGCGTTTTGCCCGTCGCCCCAAGGTGACCAGCCTGGCGAGCCGCGCCGGACGTGGCGCGCGCGCCTACCCGGAGCCAGTCTTCACTTCCACGTCGCAGCGTATCGGGTCGAGCGGGCATCGCCAGCCAACCGGCGTCGGCTGGAATGCTCACGGGGCTCGCGCGCCGCGCCGAGCTCTGCTCTCATTCCTCGAGCGCACCCCATGGCTGCATACGCCGCGAGCGGCTGGCCAGCTCTCCCCGCGTGCTCCCGTTCCGCGAGGGTTCTTGGGCGCGCCACCTCCAATTTCTGGGTAGAATCAGGGTTTCGATGGCTTCCGTTCAAGGATTGAACCAGCGGATTGCCGATCGCCTCGTCCTCGAGGGGCGCATCACCCCGGACGATCACCGTCGTGCGGTGGAGTACGCGATGCGTACGCGCGGCCGTATCGAGGACGCCATCATCGAGCTCGACATCGTCAACGAGGCCGAGCTCCTGAAGTTCATCGCGACCGTCCACAACACCCGCTTCGTCTCGACCGAGAAGCTCTCGAAGGCGATCATCGAGCCCCGCGTGCTCGCCAAGGTCTCGGCGATCACCGCGACGTTGCACGGCGTCTTCCCGGTGCTGCTCGACGATCGGAACACGACGCTCTCGGTCGCGACGGCGGATCCCGACAACGACGTCGCGCTGCACGAGATCCGGCTCGCCGCGGGCGTGCGGGACGTACGCGCCATCGTCGCCAGGCCGGCGGCGGTCCGCGCGGCCATCGCGTACCACTACCGGGGCGACACGACCGCGTTCAGCTCGCTTCTGCGCCCGGTCAACTCGTTCGACGAGATCCTCTACACCAACAGCAATAACCCGTTCGACCGCGCGTCGATGACGCACGAGCGCGCATCGATCACGCACGAGCGCGCGTCGATGACGCACGTGCCGGCGGTGGTCCCGCAGCCGGCGCACGGGCAAACGATGCACGGGCTGCCGGCGCACGCGGCGCCCACGCAGGCGGCGCCGATGCACCCGCAGGCGATGCACGTGCAGCCGGCGCACGCGGCGCCCACGCAGGCGGCGCCGGTGCCTGCGCCGCTCGTCACGGCGCCGCAGGTGCCCGCGGTGATGCGGGCGCCCTCCGCGCCGCCCCGGGTGGCCCCGGCCGGGCCCCCGCCCACGCCGGTGCCCCCATCGCCGCCCCCCCAGCAGCACGTCGCTCCAGCGCCGATCTCCGCGCCGGTCGCCGCGGCGCCGCCCCCGCCGCCGCCGCATCCGACGACGACCCACGCGTACGTCGAGACGCTCAACGTCCTCGTGAGCCTGCTCGAGAACGCGCGGCAAGACCTTCGAGGCCACTCCTCCACGGTCGCCCGCATCGTCCGCAAGCTCTGCGAGCGCATCGGCCTGCCGCCGACGACGGTCGCGAGCTACGTGGCCTCGGCCTACCTGCACGACCTCGGCAAGAACGGCCCGTACCACCTCACCGCGCTCAACGTCGCCGAGTACGAGGGGCACCGGCTCGCCGCGACGAAGAGCGTCGATCTTCCGGCGCACCTCATGGAGTCGGTGGGGCTGCCGCAGGAGGTCGTCTCGGCGATCAGCATGATGTACGAGCGCTACGACGGCAGCGGCTTCCCCGATGGCCTCTCTGGCAAGGAGATCCCGCTCGGCGCGCGCATCCTCGCGGTCGCGGACACCTACGCCGATCTCACGCAGAACCCGCGCAACCCGTACCGCAAGGCGCTCCGCCCGCCGGAGGCCTGCGACGTGCTCGCCCAGTACCGCGCCACCATCTTCGATCCGAACATCGTCGATCTCTTCCGCCAGGTCATGACGGGCGACGACATGCGCGCGAAGCTGCTCTCCGATCGGCACCAGGCGCTCATCGTCGACCCGGATCCCGAGGAGACGACGGTGCTCGAGCTGCGCCTGCTCGAGCAGGGCTTCGAGGTCTCGATCGCGCGCAACGTGGCGCAGGCGCGCCGCGAGCTCGAGACGAAGGACATCGAGGTGGTCGTCAGCGAGATCGACCTCGAGGAGCCCGACGCCGGCCTCACGCTCCGCTCCGACGCGCTGAAGCTCGGCTTCGGCCGCGACAAGACGTGGGTCATCCTCACCGCGAAGACGGACCGGCAGACCGCCCAGCGCGCCTTCGATCTCGGCGTCGACGACTTCGTCTCGAAGCCGGCGTCGACCGACGTCATGGCCGCCAAGCTCCGCCAGCTCATCGAGCGGCGCTCCACGACCACCGTCCCCCGCGGCGTGTCCGGCTCGCTCGCCGAGATGGGCCTGCCGGACATGATCCAGATCCTCTGGCACGGCCGGAAGACGTGCGCGCTCAAGATCCAGGCGAACTCCATGGCCGGCGAGATCCACTTCGCCGATGGACAGGTCGTCCATGCGCTCTGGGCCGGCGCGCTGGGCGAGGACGCGTTCTACCGGATGCTCACGCTCCGGGAGGGCGACTTCCGCCTCGACCCGAGCTTCTCGCCCAGCACCCGCAGCATCACCGCGTCACCCGAGGCGCTGCTCCTCGAAGGGATGCGACGCCTCGATGAAGGGACCTTGTCCTAGGCGCTTCGCGCTGGAGACCGCTTGAAGAGCCCCGTCTGCATCGAGACCCCGCGGCTGCGCCTCTTCATCCCTCCCGTCGAGTTCGCTGGCCGCTACCTCGCCTATTTCGAGCGCAACCGCGACCACCTGGTGCGGTGGGATCCGCCGCGCCCCGAGGGCTTCTACACCGAGGCGTTCTGGCGTGAGCGCCTCCTCCGCGACCACGAGGACTTCGCCGCGGATCGCGCGCTCCGGCTCGCGCTGCAGTCGCGCGGCGCCCCCGGCGGCGAGGTGATCGGGGTCTGCAACTTCACGCAGTTCGTCCGCGGCGCCTTCCAGGCCGCGACCCTCGGCTACTCGCTCGACCAGCGCGCCGTTGGCTCGGGCCTGATGTTCGAGGCGATCGAGGCGGCGATCGCGTACATGTTCGACACGCTCGGCTTCCACCGGGTGATGGCGAACTACCTGCCGCACAACGAGCGCAGCGGCCGGCTGCTCCGGCGCCTCGGCTTCGCCGTCGAGGGGTATGCGCGCGATTACCTGTTCATCGATGGTGCGTGGCGCGATCACGTCCTGACCGCGCTGACCAACCCGAGGTCCGCGCCTCCGGGCGGCTCGCGAACGACGGGGGCAGCGCACCCTGTCCGCGGCGCCGGCCCCCGCCACGGTTGATCCGGCCGCTCCTGGGATCGCGCCGCCGCGCGGCGTCCTGGCCGCACGCCCCTGCCGGCCGGCGACCGGCCGGCAACCAGGCGAGAACGCTGAAGATTGCGGCTTACCGCCCCGCGACCGCCGCGCGCCGCGTCTTGCCCCGCAGCGGGCGCCGCCCTAGCTTGTCCCGAGGCGTGGACCGCGAGTGCGGCCGCGACCCGGAGGCACATGTACGGTCCGCAAGGCAACGGTGGCGGCAGCGCACGCAGGCCAGCGCAGCGCTCGACGAAGGTCACGGTCCCCGAGATCCGCTCCCGCAAAGGGGTCTCGCCGATCGCGATGGTGACGGCGTACGACTTCACGATGGCGCGGCTGCTCGACGAGGGCGGCGCCGATCTGCTGCTCGTCGGCGACTCGCTGGGGATGGTCGTGCAGGGGCACACGACGACGCTCCCCGTGACGGTCGAGGAGATCTGTTACCACGGGCGCGCGGTGGTGCGCGGCGCGCGGCGGGCCCACGTCGTGGGCGACATGCCGTTCATGAGCTTCCAGCTCTCTCCGATGCACGCGCTCGAGAACGCCGGGCGCATGATGAAGGAGGGCAGCTTCGAGAGCATCAAGCTCGAGGGAGGCGAGGAGATCGCCGAGCACGTGCGCCGGATCGTCGCCGCGGGCATCCCGGTGATGGGTCACCTCGGGCTCACGCCGCAGTCGGTGCACGCGATGGGCGGGTTCAAGGTGCAGGGCAAGGGCGACGAGGCGGCCGAGCGCCTCATCGCCGACGCGCGCATCCTCGACGAGGCGGGCGCCTACGCGATCGTGCTCGAGGCCATCCCGCCGGATCTCGCGGAGGAGGTGACGGCCGCGGTCTCCGTCCCGACGATCGGCATCGGCGCCGGGGCCGGCTGCGACGGGCAGGTGCTCGTCTGTTACGACCTGCTCGGGATGTTCCGCGAGCTGACGCCGAAGTTCGCGAAGCGCTTCGCCGAGGTCGGCGATCAGATCGTGGAGGCGACGCGCGCCTACGTGGACGAGGTGCAGTCGCGCGCGTTCCCCGCTGCAGAGCACAGCTTCAAGCCGAACGGGCCTCGCCGGGCCGCCAGCGTGCCCGCCGCGCCGGCCAAGACCGAGTTCGCGCCGGCCGACGAGATCCCCCCGCACTGGCAGACGCACTGAGCGCGGCAGCGCGGCGTGGCGCGGCCGGTTGACTCGACTCGACTCGACTCGACTCGACGCCGGCTGCTCCGCGCCGGCAGGCGCGCGCTCCGCGCGGGCAAGCGCGCCGGAGGGGGCCGGCCTCAGCTCGCCTGGGCTTCCGCCGGCTCCTGCCGCCCTGCGATGGCGCGCAGCAAGAGCTCGACCGCGAGCAACAGGAGCAGCAGGAGCGCGACGTAGGGCGACCCGTCGATGGATGCGGCCATGCCGCCCAGCTCTGCCGCGCGGGCGCTCTCGGCGACGCGCCTCGGGCGGAGGTCGATCTCGCGCTCCGGGACCGACACGACGCGCGTCGAGCGCTCGCCGTCCAGGGTGAGCTCGTAGAGGCCGGCGAGCGGCGGAGACACGCGCAGGCGCCGCTCGACCTCGGCGACGGGGAGCGCCTCGCGTGACTGCGAGGCCCCGTCGCGGTCGACCCGCACGCGCTCGACCTTGACGTCGTGGTAGCCGTCGAACGTCCACAGCTCGCCCGCGGCGAGGCGCCGCGCGCCGCCGCGGGCGCGCGCGGCGCCGACGAAGCCGTCGAGCAACGACAGGAACGCGGGCCGCAGCGCGACGTCGCTCTCCTCCGTGCCGAGGGGCAGCGTCATGAACAGCACCACGCCGCGCCCGAGCGGGCGGCGCACGAGGAACGGGGCGCCGTCCGCCCACCGGGCGAGCACCTCGGCGCCCTCCGAGGCCTCCGCGCCCAGCGTCGCCCGGCCGCGCGGGGCGACGTCGGCGAGGCCGGGCGCGGACGGGCCGAGCCAGCCCGCCGTCGCCGGATCCACGCCGGGCACCGGGGAGGCCGACCAGCGGACGACGCCCGGGACCAGCGGCTCGAACCCGGCGCCGAGCGGCGCCGCGGCCGCGCGCTGGCCGAGCGTCAGCAGCGCGACGCCGCCCCGCTCGACCCACGCGGCGAGCGAGCGACGCACCTCCGGCGTGAAGCCGGGCGCGTCGTCGACGATGAGCCCCGCGTGCGCGGCCAGCTCGTCCGCGTGCTCCGGGACCGAGGGCAGCGGCCTGATCTGCGCGTCCAGGTCGAGCGCCGAGAGGGCCTGCTCGAGCGGCGGCGGGCCGCCCGTCTCGACGTGCGTGGTCGCGGGGTCGACCACGACCGCGATCGAGAGCGGGCCGCCGGCGGAGATGATCGGGGCGCGGTCGTCCTCGGCGATCGCGTCGCCGCCGGTGAGCGCGGCGATCAGGATCTCGGGCGCCGCGGCCGGGAGGTCGATCGAGAGCTCCTCGGCGCGCAGGGCCGGGTCGAGCGCGACCTTGCCGAGCACGGCGTCGCCGGCGCGCACCTCGAGGGATCGCCCCGCCGCGGCGGAGGCGCCCGTCGCCGAGGCGCCTGCGGCGGCGGCGCCCGCGGCGGGCGGCGCGTCCGCGCCGCCGTCTCGCTGCGCGACGGCGACGTCGGGCCCGCGCGCCGCGGTCGACGCGGCGGTGCAGACGACGCGGACGCGCGCCTTCTGGCCGGATCGATCGGCGCGCACGATCCCGCAGTCCTGGCCCGTCGCCTCGAGCTCCTGGAGCGGCACCCACGTGGCGATGTCGGGGGTGCCCGAGATGGGCGGGGCGTTGGGCGTGCCGTCCGCGAGGTCGCTGAGGAGCACGATGCGTTTGTCGCTCTGAGGCAGCCCACGGAGCAGATCGCGGGCGAGCGCGAGGGCGCCGTCGATGTCGGTGGCGCGGTCCGACGGCGCCGCCGCGGCGAGCGCCTCGCTGACGGCGGCGAGGTTGGTGGTCGACGCGAGGGCGACGCGGGCCGGGGCGCCCGCGAGGACGAGCGCCGCGGCGTCGCCGGGAGCGAGGCCGCCGGCGAGCTCGCGCGCGGCCGTGAGCGCGCGCTCGAACCGCGAGGGCGCATGCGAGGAATCGTCGATCGACCGCCCGTCGCGCGCGGCGCCCTCGGCGCCGTCCGTGCGCGCCCGCATGCTGAGCGAGTCGTCGACGACGATGGCGAGCGCGACCGACGCGCCGGCCCTGCGGCTGAGCGACAGGTGCGAGCAGCGCAGGAGCGGCGTCGCGCCGAGCACCGCGAGCGCGATCACCGAGACGGCCCGGGTGACGAAGAGGGCGCGGTCCTCGAGGAGGCTCCGGCGCCGCGCCGTCGGCGGCGTGGGCGGGACCAGGCGCGCCGGCGGGAACGGCCGCTCCTCGGCGCGGCGACGGCGCAGGAGGTGCGCGGCGACCGGCGCGCCGACGAGCAGCGCGACCAGCAGCGCGCCGAGCGTGACGAAGCTCATCGGCGCACCTCGCCGATCGCCTGCACGAGCGAGCGGACGACGTCGGTCGGAGGATCGGCGCTCGTCGCGCGGAGCAGGCGGCCGCCGCGCGACGCGAGCGCCCGCGACCAGGCCTCGGCCAGGGCGGCGAGGCGCGCCTGGTACTGCGCGCGGACCGCGCCCGCGTCGGCCTCCACGACCGCGCCGCCCTCCAGGGCGCGGAGGCGCACGTTGCCCTCGAAGTCGAGCGTCGCCTCGCTGGGATCGAGGACCTGGAGCGCGATCAGCGTGCGGCCGCCGGTGCTCAGCGACGTGAACGCCGAGAGCGCGCGATCGGCGCCCGACGGGGCCGCGCCGGATTCATGAGCAAGATCGATGAGATCTGAGATGAGGAGGACGACGGCGCCGCGGCGGGCCTTCTTCGCGATGGGCGCGAGCGCGCGCTCGACGGCGCCGGCGTCGCCGCTCCAGTCCTGGGCGGCGGAGGTGGCCTCGAGGGCGCCGACGATCCGCTCGAACGCCTCGCGCCCCGCCATCGCGGGCAGGCCGTGGGTGCCGGCGCCGCCGAGCCAGGCGAGCCCCACCGGGTCGCCGGTGGCGAGCGCGACGCGGGCCATGGCCGCGGCGATGAGCGCCGCGTAGGCCAGCTTGGCGCCGGGCGCGCGTCGGCCGCGGTAGGACATCGAGGCGGTCGCGTCGACGCACAGCCACAGGGCGCGATCGGTCTCGGTCTCGAACTCGCGCACCATGAGGCGATCGTGGCGGAGCAGGGCGCGGCGATCGAAGAAGCGGAGATCGTCGCCGGGCACATAGGGCCGCTGACCGCCGAACTCGACCCCCGCGCCCTTGCGGACGCTCCGGTGCATGCCGGCGTAGACGCCCTCGGCGACGGCGCGCGATTTGAGGCGGAGCGGGGCGAGCCCGCCCCAGTCGATGGGGAACGCTGCGAGCGAGGCGCGGTCGGAGGCGAGCGGCACGGTGTCGCTTCTTAGCCTGGATCCACCGGGCGATCACCTCGCGGCAGCGGCGCGTCGGCGCTGCGGGTGGACGCGCGGCAGCCGTGCGTCGGCGCTGTCGGTGGACGCGCGGCAGCCGTGCGCCGGCGGCGCGCCGAGCCGCGCTCGGGGACGCTCATGGGCTCCCTCCCTCGCGCGGCTTTCTCGTGGGCTTTCCCGTTCTTCCGGGGGCGAGGGCTTGCCGAGGCGACGCCCGCCGCACATCAGCTCCGTGGAATGGCTGACGAGAAGAGGCCGGCGTCGCGCGCGTGGCTAGGGTACCTGCTGATCGCGGTCGGGATCCTGGTCCTTTCCGGGATCGTCAGGTCACGAGGGCGCCCGCTCGTGCCGTACGACGAGGCGGTCGCCGAGGTGCGGCGCGGGGAGATCTCCGCGGCGATCGTGAAGCCCGACGAGATCGAGCTGATCCGCCGCGAGAGCCCGCAACGACCGGAGGAGCGCGTCCGCGTGACGCGGCTGCCCGGCGTCGAGGATGAGCCGCTCGTGAGGGCGCTTCTCGACAAGCAGGTCCGCATCGAGGCGAAGAGCCCCCAGACGTCGGTGTGGATGCAGGTGGCGATCTGGATGTTGCCGCTCCTCCTCATCAACGCGGCGTTCTTCATGATGCTGCGGCGGGCGGGGCAGGGGGCCGGCGGGCCGCTCGGGTTCCTGCGCAGCAAGGCGAAGATCTACGATCGATCCAGGCAGGATCCGGTGCGTTTCCCGGACGTCGCCGGCGTCGATGAGGCCAAGGACGAGCTCGTCGAGGTCGTCGACTTCCTCAAGGAGCCCTCGAGGTACCGCTCGCTGGGCGGGCGGATCCCGCGCGGCCTCCTGCTCATCGGGCCGCCGGGCACCGGCAAGACGCTGCTCGCGCGGGCGGTGGCGGGCGAGGCGAACGTGCCGTTCTTCTCGCTGAACGCGAGCGAGTTCGTCGAGATGTTCGTGGGGCTCGGGGCCGCGCGGGTCCGCGAGCTCTTCGAGGAGGCGCGCAAGAGCGCGCCCAGCATCGTGTTCATCGACGAGATCGACGCCGTGGGCAGGACCCGGGGCGGCCTCGGCGCCCTCGCGACCCACGACGAGCGAGAGCAGACGCTCCACCAGCTCCTCGCCGAGCTCGACGGCTTCGACGCGCGCACCACCGTGATCCTGATGGCCGCCACCAACCGCCCCGAGGTGCTCGATCCGGCGCTCCTGCGACCCGGGCGCTTCGACCGCCAGGTCATCGTCGATCGGCCCGATCTGCGGGGCCGCGAGGCGATCCTCGCCGTCCACGCGCGGCGGGTGCCGCTCGCGAGCGACGTCGATCTCGGGCTCGTGGCGCGCCGCACGCCGGGCATGGTCGGCGCCGATCTCGCGAAGATCGTCAACGAGGCCGCGCTGGCCGGGGCGCGGCGCGGCGCGAGCGAGATCGGACAGGCCGATTTCGACGAGGCGCTCGATCGCTCGCAGCTCGGGCTCCGGCGCCGCGGGCAGATCATGACCGCGGAGGAGCGGCGGCGCGTGGCTTACCACGAGGCCGGGCACGCCCTCGTCGCGCTCGCGCTGCCGGCCGCCGATCCGGTGGAGCGGGTGTCCATCGTGGCCCGCACGATCGGCGCGCTCGGCGTCACGATCCAGGTGCCCCGCGACGAGCGCCAGCTGGTCACCGAGCAGGAGATCGAGTCGCGTGTCACGGTGATGCTCGGGGGCAGGGCGGCGGAGGAGCTCGCGCTGGGGCAGGTGTCGAGCGGCGCGCACGACGATCTCGGGCGCGCCACGGCGCTCGTCCGCGAGATGGTGACCCGCCTCGGGATGAGCCGGCGCCTCGGGCTGGCCGCGCTCGCGCGCACCGTCGGCGCGCCGATGCTCGGCGTGCTCCAGGAGGAGCGCACGTGCAGCGAGGAGACCGCCCGCGAGGTCGACGAGGAGGTGAGGGAGCGGCTCGGCGAGATGTACCTGAAGGCCAAGCAGCTGCTCGTCGATCGCCGCGAGGGCCTCGAGGCGGTCGCGGAGGCGCTCGTGCTCAAGGAGACGCTGCGCGGCGAGGAGCTGGAAGAGGTCGCGGCCGTGTCGACGCGGCGGAAGATCGCCGTGGGCCCGCCGAGCGCGGCGTGAGCCTCAGGCCGCGCGCCGCCGGCGCCTGAGGCCGCCCGCGAGCGCGGCGAGCGACAGGCCGGCGGCCGCCCACGCCCGGCCGCCGGCGCTCCCGCGCGGCGCGCCCCCGGCCGCGCGGCAGGCGCAGCCGCCGTCCTCCTCCGCGAGCTCGCCGCCGCCTGCCGGGGCCTCCGGCTCGCCGACGCCGAGCCCTCGCACCGCGATCATCTGCACGGGTCGGTCGGGGTCGTTGGACTCGACGAGGACGGTCGCCGCGAGCTCGCCGCTGGCCTTCGGCGCGAAGCGGATCGCGAAGTCGATCTCCGTTTCTGGGTCGATCCCGAGCGCCGCGTCCGCGAGCTCGAAGCTCTCCGGGTCGTCGGTCGTCACGACGGCATCGAGCAGCGCCTCCCCCGCGTTCGACAGCCGGACGAGCTCCACGTTGGCCTGCCCCACCTCCACGGCGCCGAAATCGATCTCCTGCTTGTCCAGCGCGAGGTCCGGGAGCGGAACATGGACGCGCTCGCTCTCGAAGACCCATTCCCGCTCGGTGAGCGGAAAGGCGAGCGGGATGTCGGCGAGCGGGATCGACCACGAGCGGCCCAGCAGGCTGACGCTGAACGCGGGGACGAGGTGGAGCGTGCCGTCGTACCGCACCGAGCCCTCCGGACGAACGTTGAGCTCGACCGACGGGCCTCCCAGGTAGTCCACGGAGGAGGCTCCGCCTTCGGAGGTGATGTCGCCTCCGCTCACCGTCGCCTGATCGAGCGTCTCGATGGCCACGCGATGGGTCGTGTAGCGGGCCGCGACGTCCATCGCGATGTCGAGCTCGAACCTCCCGTCGATTTCGGGGATCGAGCCGCCGATGAGGTCGCCGAGCGATACGGACGCAACGCGCTGCAGCGCGGTGGAGCTCTCCAGCGTGATGCCCGGCTCCCAGCCCCAGGCGTCGAACTGCTCTCGCGCGTGCACCTGGAAATCGATCTGGGGCACATAGGGGATATCCCCCGTCCAGTCGAAGTCCTGGCCCAGGACGGAAATGCTGATACGTCCCTGTGCGCTGACATCGAGTCCAACATCGCAGCTGAACGCGCCTCCATCCGGGGCGCCTGGCGCCATGAGCGCGAGCGCCTCTGGCCACGACGCCTCGAGCGCTCCGTTCAACGAGACCTGGGTGTCGGCGTAGACCGCCGCCCCGAGGCTGACTTGGAGCGGTGAGCCCGGCGGGACCCAGCCTGTATCGAAGTCGAGCTCGAGCGGGATGGCGTCTTTGCGCTGAAACGTGAGCGGTCCCCGCGCGCACTGGAGCGGGTCGTCCGCGCATGGCACGGCGAGCGAGTCATAGGCCGAAGCGGCCGCGGGGGCGAGGAGGGCGAGCGCGGCGGCGACGCAGGGGAGAGCGCGCCGCCGCCGGGGCCGAGCAGAGCGGAAGGCCGCGAGGGCAGCGCCGCCGGACAGCAAGGAACGCATGAGAACGATTACCACGATCCTCGCGCTCCACGCCATAGCCGCAGCCCCCCGATGGCGGCGCGCCAGGCACGTCCCAGCTGCGTTCCTGCGGCGTGCTAGCGCGCCCCGAACAGCGTGCCGACCACGATGCCGGCGGCCGCGCAGAGAATGGCCACCACGGTCCAGAGGATGAGCTCACGCGATGTGCCGCCCGCCGTCGGAGCAGGGCCAGCGGGCGTCTCGCGGACCACCGCGGCCGTGCGTTCCGGCAGCGCCCTCCTCACCGCGCTCGCCACCGCGCTCTCCGGACGCGTGACCGGATGGCCGACGTGGCCAACATGGCCGACGCCCGGGGCGGAAGCGCCGTCCTGGAGGGGCGCGGCGTAATCCAGGCCGGTCCGCTCGAGCGCGAGATCGGTGATCGAGACGGCGTCCGCGAGGCTCGCGGGGGTGTGGTGCACGACGCGCCGTTCTTCCCGGCAGGCGCGCAGGGCGTCGGCGAATGCCCTGGCGCTCGGGTGCCGCTCGGAAGGGCTCTTGGCGAGGGCCCTCAGGATGACGGCCTCCAGGCCGGCCGAGATGAGCCCGGAGCGCTCGCTGGCGCGCGGCGGCAGCGGCTGCTCGGCGATCTGCGCCGTCATCACGGCGATGGGCGTCCGCTTGCTGAACGGCACGGCGCCGACCGCCATCTCGTAGAGGATGCAGCCGAGCGCGTAGATGTCGCTGCGCGGGTCGACGTCCTCCCCGCGCACCTGCTCCGGCGCCATGTACTCCGGCGTCCCGAAGATCATGTCCTTCTCGGTGAGCCCGGTCGTCTGCTGCTCGCCGTGCACCACCTTGGCGAGCCCGAAATCGACCACGCGGACGCGGCCGGCGAAGGGGGACGGCGCGGCGCCCGCGTGCCCGTGCGGGCGCTCGATGAGCACGTTGGCCGGCTTGAGATCGCGGTGCACCACGCCCGCCGCGTGCGCGGTCTCCAGCGCGGCGCAGATCTGCAGGGCGATCTCGATCGCCAGGTCGATCTCGATCGGCGCGTGGTCCCGCAGGAGCTCCTCGAGCGAGCTGCCGTCGATGTGCTCCAGCGCGATCACGAGGAGCCCGCCCTCCTCGACGAAGTCGAGCATCCGGACGACGTGAGGGCCCTCGACGCGCTCCAGGATGGCGGCCTCCCGGTGATAGCGCCTGAAGATCTGGGGCGTGCCCGAGAGGTGCCTGTGGATCACCTTCAGCGCGACGCGCTGGCCGTCCTCGTCGCGGGTGGCGCGGTAGACGACGCCGGAGGCCCCCTCGCCGATGACGGACTCGACGGTGTACCGCGACGCGACGCCGTGCCCGGCGGGCAGGCGATCGGGCGCGGGCTGCTGCGAGGTCACCGCCCACCGCCCGCGTCCGCGGGGATCGGCGGCGCGGGGTCCGGCGAAGGCGCCCTGAGGTGCAGCTCCGTCGACGAGGTGCAGGCGCGCACGATCTTGGGGCTGAGCTCGATGGGATCGAGCCGCGCGGCGGGGTCGGCCTCGCGCCACGCGGCGCACGCGGTCTCGGCGAGCCCGGTGGCGTCGAGCGCGACGTAGGCCTCGAGCAGGTGCCGCTGCACCGTGGCGATCTGCACCCGGGCGAGATCGCCGTAGCCGAGCAGGCGGCTCGCCCGCGCCACGGCGTCGATGTAGCGGCCGCTCCGCACGTCGCCGGCGAGCTGCGGCAGCTCGGCGTCGACCCGGCGCTGGGCGTCGCGCGCGCGGCCGGCCCCCTCGGAGCGCACCAGCGCGCCGGAGCTCGCGGCCTCGGCCTTGCCCTGGGCCGTGAGCGGCAGATCCGTGAGCGGGACGAGGATCACCATGCCGCGGCGCAGCGGGTCCTGCTTGAGGTGGTTGTACTTGTCGAGCATCCACGCGTGGTCCCGCTTGCCCAGGAAGCGATAGGCGATGGTGAGCAAGGTGTCGTGCTGGCCGACGACGTACCGCAGGTTGTACGGCACGATGATCTCCTGCCCATCGGTCGGCTCGAGCCAGGGCCACGTGTCGTTCGAGAGCGCGAGGACGTCGCTCCGGTCGGCGGTGCCGAGCAGCCGCTCCGCGAGGATCGCCCAGGTCTCGCCCGCGGTGACGCGGTGGTGGCCCAGCGCGGGCACCTCCAGCCGCAGGCCGGGCATGATCGGCACGCCGGCGCCCGCGTCGAGCGCGTTGGCGGCGACGAGCACCTGCTCCATCTGCACGCGCCCGTAGGTGCGCTCCGCGATCTGCGCGAGCGTCTCGCCCTCGCGGACGACGTGCGGGAACGCCGCCGCGGCGCTGCCGACCAGCGTCGTCGCCGCGAGGGCGCCCACGGACAACCAAGCTCGCCGAGACATCACGCCGCCGAGGGTACCAGGGGATCGCGCGCTGTGGGACGGCTCGCGACCGCTCGCGCGGCGGCGCGCGGGGAACGTTTGCCACGATTTCGTCGCGCCCGTGGTTTCGTGCCAGAGTGCGCGCGACGCATGAAAGACACGACGACGGCCGGCAGGATCCCGACGTGGCTCTCGCGGCGCTCGCCTGCGGCGGCGCGGCTCCTCGCGGCCGGCCTGCTCGGGCTGGCGACGCCGGGCTGCCTCGTCCGGCAGGGGCTGTACGACGAGGCGCGCGCGGAGATCCGGAGAGAGCGCGACGCGGGTGACAGGGCGCGGGCCGAGGCCCAGAGCGCGCGCGCCGAGGCCGCGCAGCGGTCCGCGCAGGTCGCCGCCATCGAGGAGGAGCTGGCGCGCCTTTCGGACGACCTCCGGGCGCGCGATCTCAGGCTGTCCGAGGCGACGACGGCCGAGGCAGGGCTCGCGCGGCGGCTCGACGAGCTCGCCGCCATGAACCAGGAGCTGTCGGCGCGGCTCCGGAGCGCCGGGCAGAGCGTGGGGCAGCTCGCCGGGGAGCGGGGCAGCCTGTCGGTGGAGCTCGCGGAGACGCGGGCCAAGCTCGACGATCTGCGCCGGAAGCAGGCGGCGGCGGAGGCGCGGGCGGCCGGGATCCGCGACGCCGTGGACCGGCTGAAGGGCGCGGCCTCCGCGGGGAAAATCCGTGTCGCGCTCCGCGCCGGGCAGCTCGTGATCGAGGTGCCGAGCGACGCGCTGTTCGCCGCGGGGAAGGCCGAGATCCAGCGCGAGGGGCGCGCGGTGCTGGCCGAGATCGCCGCGGTGCTCCGGACGATGCCGGAGCACAGGTTCCAGGTCGCCGGGCACACCGACGACGGCCGCGACGCGAAGAGCAAGAAGGCGAAGGGCGCGCGCTCCCCGTCGAGCTGGGAGCTGTCGTCGGCCCGCGCGGTGGCGGTGGTCCAGGCGCTGATCGCGGAGGGCATGGCGCCCGGGAGCCTGTCCGCGGCTGGCTACGGGGAGTTCGCGCCAGCGGCAACGAACGTCACGGCGGAGGGGCGGGCGAAGAACCGGCGGATCGAGATCGGCCTGGTGATGGACCAGGAAGCGTTGGAGAAAGAGAAAGCAGGCGGCCCGAGCGGGGCGCCGTCAAAGCCCTGACGGGTCGCCTCCAGCGTCTCCGGGCGCCGCCTGCGTCACGTCATCGATTCACCCGCCGGCTCCCCAGCCGCCTCCCCTCGCCGCAGCGCGCACGCGGCGAGGATGCACAGCGCCGGCGTCACGACCATGTGATACCGGTCCTCGCCGAAGAACACGGCGTGCGTCAGCGCCACCGACGCGACCGCGAACGCCAGGTAGCCGACGACACCCCCGTTCGCGGGCCGGCCCGGCAGCGGCAGCGCGGCGATCAGCGGGATCGCCACCGCGAGCGGCCAGAACGCGTGCTCGTCGCCAAACACCCCGAGCGCGACCAGCCCGAGCACCGCCGCGAGCGCAAGGAGCTGCGCGACGAGCTCCCGCCGCGGCCTCCGCCGCGGCATCGCCACGACCCCGAGCGCCGCGGCGGACAGCAGGCCGAGGTGCGACGCCGTGAGCACGCGACGCCCCGCCGCGCGCCGCTCCTCGGGCCACGCCGCAGGGTTCGCCTCGCCGAGATAGCCGATCGGGAACGACTCGTGATCGAAGGTGAAGCCCAGCTTCCTCGGGATCAGGGCCAGCCAGCGACCTGGATCATCCTTGATCCACTGAAGCCCCGCGGCCATCCAGCAGTGGTCCTGCGCCACCTGGCCGCGCGCGATCGGGCAGCCGTCGCCCGCGCGCAGCGTCTCGAAGCGGCCCGTCGCGCGCGGGAACGCGCCGATGGCGAGGTTCCAGCCGCCGTTCGTCGAGACGAGCGCGCAGCCGTCCATCACGCGGCAGTTGCGGATCGTCCACGGCGCCACCACCGCGAGGGCCGTCGCGGCCGCGAGCGCCGCCGCGAGCGCGCCGCGTTTCCACGCGGCCGCCCCTCCAGACGCTGTCGCCGCCGCTCCTCCGGATGCGGACGCCTCCGGGCCGCGCATGGCCAGCAGCGCGAGCGCCGGCGCGCAGAGCAGGCTCTGGGGCCGCACCAGCGCCGAGAGCCCGAGCGCCACGCCCGCGAGGACGGCGCCGCGGGCCGGGCGACCGCGCGCGGCGTCGCGCGCGAGCAGCCAGGGCGCCGTCACCAGGCCGAGCGCCGCGAGCGGCTCCGTCATGACGAGCGCCGCATAGACGATGAGCCCCGGCGAGAGCGCCGCGAGGAGCGCCGCCACGCGGGCGCGCGCCGGCGTTGTCGCGTACCGGGCGAGGCGGTGGACCACGACGACGAGCAGCGCGCCGGTCACCGCGTTCGCGACGGTCGCCGCGTGCGGCCCGGCGCCGAACAGCCGGTAGACGAGGGCGAGGAACCCGCTGTAGCCGACCGGATAATGGCACCACGGGTGCCATACCGCCTGGCCCCCGACGATGAGATCGTCCGAGTAGCCGAGCCCGGCGGCGATGCGGCGCGCGCCGAAATCGTAGTAGTGGCCGTCCCACACGGGCTCGCGCGCCCACGCGATCGCCACGTAGAGCCGCGGCAGCAGCGCGAGCGCGAACGCGAGCGCCGAGAACGCGAGATCCCCGCCGGCGCGCTCTGACGTGCTGCACGTGCCGCACGTGCCGCGCCCGCCTCCGATCCGCGCCGTCCCGTCGCTTCCGCGCGCCGCCTCAGCCATGCGGCTTGGCGCGCGAGCCGGCAGAGATCTCGCGCAGGCGACGCATGTAGGTCTTCGCCACCTGCGCCGGATCGAGCCGCAGGTACTTGGCAATTTCCTGAATGAATCCCTGTACGTAGACGGTCGCTGGCAGGTCGCCTATCGCCTCGTTCTCGATCGCCTGGAGGTGCGCCAGCGAGATCTTGGTCCGCTGCGAGATGTCGGTGAGCTCGACCCCCTGCGACTCGCGCACCTTGCGGAGCAGCGCGCCGCTGAACTGCGTCTCGGCGTTGATCTCGCGCGCGAGCTCGGCCTGGAGCATGGCCAGCTCGGCCGCGGCGGCGGCGTTCTCGGCGCGCACCGGGCCGAGCTGCGTGCGCGGATCGTCCGGGTAGGTCGAGAGATCGTACGCGCGGCGGCGCACCGGATCGAGGAGGGTGTCGTGCGCCTCCTCGATGCGCGCCTGCTCCTTCTGGAGCACCGCGGGGCTCAGCACGCTGACCACGGGCAGGCTCCCCTCCCGGTAGGTGTCGCGCTGGCGCTTGTAGGCGCGCCGGATCTCGTCGTCAGCGGCCGTCCGCGCGAGGCCGAGCGCCTCGTAGAGCGTCGGCGGCGCGGCGCTCTTCGAGGCGGCGGCGAGGGCGCGGGCGTGCGCCTCGGCCGGGCGGGAGTCGCGCGCGGCGAGCAGCGCGAGGATGCGCCGGGCCACGCGCTCGAGGTTGCGCGCGCTCTTCGACGTCGGGCTGTCGATGAGGAGCGGCTGGCGCCGGCGCGCGGTCAGCCACACCGCGTCGTCGTGCTCGATGTGGCCGAGGTAGTCGAGGGAGATGCCGAGGAAGCGCTCCGAGACGGCGCTCATCGCGGGGCCGAGCTCCAGGTCCGAGCGGTGCCGGGTCTGGCTGACCACGAGGTGCGGCTTCACCCGCGGCAGCTGCGCGGCCGCGAGCGACGCGACCCCCTCGTCGAACCGCTTCACCTCCATGATGAAGTCGCGCGGCGTCGCGAGCGCCGGGAGCGACGCGGCCACCTTCTCCACGAGCCGGATCTTGAAGCGCTCCTTCATGAGCGCCCGGCGCAAGGTGCGCTGGTAGAGCGCGCGGCAGAAGCGGTAGGAGTGCTCGACCGCGAGCGGCTCGGGCGTGGTGGCGCAGATGCCGACGTCGGCGTGCAGGAAGAGGTCGAGCGTCGAGGAGCCGGTCGCCGCGCCGAGGCTGACGATCACGTAGTCGACGTCGAGCTCCTGGATCATCTTCATCCAGTAGGCGGCGCGGCTCGGCCGGAGCGGCGTGGCCGTCATCGGGTCGTACGCGGTCGGGACGAGCCGGAGCCCGGGCACCGTGGTCGCGATCGGCTCGGCCTTGCCCTCCTCGATGTCCTCGCGCGTGACGAGCGGCGGCGCCTCGATCCCCAGCGCGGCGTGCAGCCCCGGGCTGTAAGCGTCGGTGTCGATGATGATCACGTCGCGCCCGAGCTGCGCGAAGTACACCCCCAGGTTGACCGCGAGCGTCGCCTTGCCGACGCCCCCGCGGCCGCCCCCCACGGCGATCACGCGGCGGGATCTCGAGCTGGAGAACGAGGTGATCTCGCCCGGCAGAGGGAGATCGTCGTCCGCCGAGCCGGGCGGGAGGGTCGAATAGCGCGGCGGAGGGTAGGACTCACCGGAGCTGGACAAGGTTCCTCTTCGTGCGGCGCGCGGTGGTGCGCGGGCGGGGTGGTGCGGCGGCGAGCGGATGCGAGCGGCTCGCGGCGCGAGTCCCTCCTAGCACGCGCCGCGCGCGGCCATGAGCGCCGCCGTCGCCGGGGCTCCGTGCCGGTGCCGAGGGCTCCGCGCCGGCGACGAGGGCCGCGCGGTCTGCCCGCCCCGTCGCAGCGGCTCCCGCCGCGCGAGCCGCCTCGACGCGCCCAGGCCGCTGGGCTAGTCGCTCCCCGTGGCTACCGTCCGACCTTTCCGCGCTTACCGACCCCCCCAGGCCCAGGCGGCTCGCGTCGCGAGCCCGCCGTACGACGTCATCTCCACCGCCGAGGCGCGCATCCTCGCGGCGGGAGGCCTGCACAGCTTCCTCCGCGTCTCCCGCCCCGAGATCGACCTGCCCGAGGGGACGGACGAGCACGACGACGCCGTCTACGCCCGCGGCGCGCAGAACCTCGCCGATCTCATCGCGAGCGGCGACCTCGCGCAGGACCCGGAGCCGCACCTCTACCTCTACGCCCAGAGGATGGGTGATCACCGGCAGATCGGCGTCGTGGGCTGCGCCGCGGTCGCCGAGTACGAGCAGGACGTCATCAAGAAGCACGAGAAGACGCGCCCCGACAAGGAGGACGACCGCACCCGCCACATCGAGGAGCTCGGCGCCCACGACGAGCCGGTGTTCCTCACGTACCGCGCCGACGCGGGCATCGACCGCGCCGTCGCGGAGGCCTTGCAGTCGCCGCCCATCTACGATTTCACGACCGCCGACGGCGTCGCGCACAAGCTCTGGGTCCTCGGCCGCGCGGCGACCGCCGACCTCGAGGAGCGCTTCCAGGCGATCCCGACGCTCTACGTCGCCGATGGCCACCACCGCAGCGCCGCGGCGGCGCGCGTCCACAGGAAGCTGCGCGGCGACGGCGGCGAGCACGACGTCTTCCTGGCCGTGGTCTTCCCGCACGACCAGATGAACATCATGCCGTACAACCGCGTCGTGCGGGACCTCGCCGGCCGCAGCGCGGAGGCGCTGCTCGCAGCCCTCGGCGAGCGGCTCGACGTCGCGCCGGCGAGGGACGGCGCGGCCGCCACCCCGGCCGAGCCGCGGGCCTTCGGGCTCTACCTTGGCGGCCGCTGGTACACCGCCAGGGTCCGCCCGGGGTCGTTCGACGCGAAAGACCCGGTGGCCTCGCTCGACTGCTCCATCTGCCAGGACCAGATCCTCGGCCCGATCTTCGGCGTCAGCGACCCCCGCCGGGACAAGCACGTCGATTTCGTCGGCGGCATCCGCGGCGTCGCCGAGCTCGAGCGACGCGTCGACTCGGGCGCGTTCACGATGGCGATCCACCTCTATCCCACGCAGATCGACGAGCTCTTCGCGGTGAGCGACGCTGGGCTGCTCATGCCGCCGAAGAGCACGTGGTTCGAGCCGAAGCTCCGCAGCGGGCTCTTCATTCATACGTTCTGACGAGCGCGCCGCGCCGGGGGTAGACTGCGCCCCATGGCGGACATCAAGCGTGTATCCCCCCAGCAGGCCAAGAAGCTCATCGACGAGGAGGGGTATCTCTACCTCGACGTCCGGAGCGAGCCCGAGTATGCGGCCGGGCACCCGAGCGGCGCGCACAACGTCCCGCTCATGCACGCCGGCGCCGGCGGCATGAAGCAGAACCCCGACTTCCTCGATGTGGTCGGCGCCCTCTATCCCAGAGACGCGAAGATCATCGTTGGCTGCAAGTCCGGACAGCGCTCGATGCGCGCGGCCGAGGCCATGGTGTCGGCCGGCTACACGGCCGTCATCGAGCAACGCGCCGGCTTCGAGGGGCCGCGCGACGCGTTCGGCGCGATCACCGAGCCGGGGTGGGGGCCGGCCGGGCTGCCCGTCGAGACGGCCACGCCTGGCGGCTCCTACGCCGAGCTCCGCAAGAGCGCTGGCAGGTAATACGTCCGGCGCGCACGGCCCGCGGCGCGGCGCCGAGCGTGTTGTCGCGGCGTCGATCGCGTTGCCGGAGACCGCTCGCTCCGCTAGGAATCCGCGTGCTCCACGGTGCGCGCGTCGCAGTGGTCATCCCCGCGCGGGACGAGGCGCGATGGATCTCCGAGGCGGCGGCGTCGGTCCCCGCCTTCGTCGACCACGTGATCGTCGTGGACGATGCCAGTCGAGATGGCACGGCCGAGATGGCGCGCGCGATCGGGGACGAGCGCCTCGAGGTGCTCGTCCACCCGGAGTGCCGCGGCGTCGGCGCGGCGATCGTCGCTGGCTACCGGCGCGCTCGCGCCCTCGGCGCCTCGGCCGTCGCGGTGATGGCCGGCGACGGGCAGATGGATCCGCGCGATCTCCCGCGCGTCGTCGCCCCGATCGCCTCGGGCGAAGCCGATTACGTGAAGGGCGATCGGCTGCGCCACCCCGACGTGTGGCGCGTCATGCCTCTCCAGCGGCTCGCCGCGACGGCGGCGCTCGCCGCGCTCACCCGCCGCGCGGCGGGGCTCGACGCCCTCTCCGACAGCCAGTGCGGGTACACCGCCATCTCGGCCCGCGCGATCGACGCGCTCGACCTCGACGGCCTCTGGCCCCGCTACGGCTATCCGAACGACTTGCTCGCCGCCCTCGCGGCTCGCCGGCTCCGCGTCTGCGAGGTCAGCGTGCGTCCCGTCTACCGCGGTGAGGCGAGCGGCCTGCGCGCGCGCCACGTGCTCACCATCCTTTTCCTGATTGCCAGGAACGCCATAAGGCAGTCCCTGAGCTGATCAGGAAAATCGCAGAACGCCCGCGCGCGGACGGAACGTGTGAGTGGGAGTCGATCGAATCGACACGAGCCGCTGCGCAAAACGGTCGACAACTCGCTCGTTGGTTTCATAGCAAAGCTGCCTGGCGACCTGACTCATCAACTTGGCGCGGAGGGGCTCCAGAGGCGCGAACCCCGCGGCCATGCTTCAACAAGGGGGGTGACGGACGTGGCCATCAGCCGAGCCGCCTGGGCTAGAATCTGGAATCCGGGGAGGTCGCGGACTCTGTCGTTCACGCCTCGGGTCGTGGCCTATGCATTCGGCATCGAGCTGCCGTACAGCCTGCTTGTCCCGGTCGCTCACCTGCGCCTCCTCGGCGTCGTGGACTCGGCGGTCCAGGCGCGGCTACTCGGGCTGATCGGGCTCATGTACCTCGTCAAGACGGGGGGGCTGATCGCGCTTCTCGTCCACATGCTGCGCCCGATCGAGCGCCTGCGGCAGTACGCCGTGGCCCATCGCCTCCAGAGCGGCGCGGGCGTCGAGGACACGAGCAGCGGCGGCGCGGCGCCCCCGGAGGAGGTCGTCCTCGCCGCGGCGAACGCCGCCTACGACACCCCGCTCGCGTTCGCGACGGTCTGGGCCGTGTCGTGGGGGCTCCTGTACCTGCCGGTCACGATGGCGCTCTACTTCATCGCGCCGGACCAGAGCCCCCTCGGCGTCCAGCGCGGCGTCGCGCTGGCCCTGTTCGCGCTGGCCCTGTTCGCGGCCGCGCTGCCGCTCGCCTACAGCATCCTCGGCCGCCTGCTCGCCCCCGCCGCCGGCGTGATCTCGCTCATCGCGCGCGAGCGCGGCCTCTCCATGCCCGGCAAGGGTTACTCGCTCGCCGTCCGCCTCGTGATCCTCGGTGCCTGCCTCGCCATCGCGCCGACGAGCTGGATGGCGGCGATGGTGCTCGGCGAGACGGCGGGGCCGGCCAAGCCCGGCCTGAAGCTCACCCTGGCGATCTTCTCGATGGTCGCGGTCACCTGGGCGCCCGTCTGCGCGGGCTTCCTCGCCGGCGCCCTCGCGGGCCCGCTCCAGCAGGTCGCCGCGGTCATCCAGAAGATCGTCCAGCGCGGCGAGGTCGACCGGCTGGAGCGGATCCCGATCTATTTCAAGGACGAGATCGGCGCGCTGGCGGGCGGCGTCAACGCGATGGTCGATCGCCTGGAGGAGTCGTCCCGGCGCACGCGGAGCTACCTGGCGGAGCGCGAGCGCCTGCTGCAGGACGCGGCGCAGCGCGCGGCGCAGCTCGGGGCCGTGCTGGACAACCTCGTCGAGGGGGTGTTCGCGTGCGACCGCCAGGGCCGGCTGACGATGATCAACGCCTCGGGGCTCAGGCTGCTCGGCCTCTCGGGCCGCTCGGAGCAGGCCGGCCGGATGATCGAGGAGGTGATGGACCTCGGCCGGGTGCGCCACAGCGACGGCCGCGCCTTCACGCGCGACGAGCTGCCCATGGTGCGGGCGCTCGCCGGCGAGACCATCGTGCAGGAAGAGCAGGTGCTCGCGGACGGCCGCGCGGGCCGCGACGTCTTCCTGCGGACCAGCGCGGCGCCGATCCGCAGCGAGGGCGGGGCGGTCCTCGGCGCGGTCGCGGTCGCCCGCGACGTGACGGAGCTCATGGAGCTCGATCTGGTCAAGGATCAGTTCATCCGGGTCGGCGCGCACGAGCTCAAGACGCCGGTCGCGATCATGAAGGGATACGCGCTCGCGCTCCTGCGCAACACGAACGATCTGCCGGCGCCGCGCCGCAAGATGCTGGAGGCCATCGACCGCGGCGCGGACAGGATCAACCGCATCGTCGACGATCTCCTGGCCATCTCGCAGGTCACGCTCGACGTGCTCCAGGTCTCCGAGGAGGACGTCGATCTGAAGGAGCTCGTGCAGGAGTCGGTCGATCGCGTCGCGAAGTCGGCGAGCCGCCACCGGGTGCGGCTGTCGCTCGACGCCGAGCGGCCGCCCGTCGTGCGCGCCGATCCGGAGCGGCTGCGCCAGGTGCTCGCGAGCCTCCTCGACAACGCGGTGAAGTACTCGCCCGACGGCGGCGACGTCGACGTGACCGTCGCCGTCGCCGAGCGCGCGCCGGCGTCGTCGCCGCCGTCCTCCTGCGACGCCGCGCTCTTCTCGCAGCGGCACGGCGCGGCGCCGCGCTTCGAGGCGGTCGTGTCCGTGCGCGACCAGGGCGTCGGCATCCCCGCCCACAGGCAGGAGCGGATCTTCGAGCGCTTCTTCCGCGCGCACACGGACACCCGACACGACTACGGCGGCATGGGAATAGGGCTGTTCCTTGCGAAGGACATGATCACCCGTCACGGCGGCCGTATCTGGTTCGAGAGCGAGGAGGACAGCGGCAGCACGTTTTATTTCACCCTTCCACTCAGCAGCGAGGCCCCCGCGGCCGATCGACGATGAGCGACAGACACGCAAAGACGGTGCTCCTCGTGGAGGACGACGCGGATCTCGTGGCGCTCGTCTCCCTCGTGCTCCAGGAGGACGGCTACCGGGTCAAGATCGCGTGCAACGGCCGCGAGGCGCTGGCCAAGCTGGAGCACGACCTGCCGGATCTCATCCTGCTCGACATGAAGATGCCGGTGATGAACGGCCCGGAGTTCGCGCGCGAGCTCGAGGTCCGGCACGGGCGTCAGGCGCCCATCGTCGTGCTCACCGCCGCGGCGGACGCGCACCGGCGGGCGGCCGAGGTCGGCGCGGACGCGTGGCTCGGCAAGCCGTTCGAGCCGGACGCGCTCCTCTCGACGGTAAGGCGTTACACGGGGTGAGCGCGGAGGAGCTGCCGCCGCTCGGCGAGGTCGCGCCGCACCTCGGCCCAGTACCGCGCGGGGAACCGGCGGTGATCGAAGCCGGTCGCGCGGAACACCCGTGTGATGCGGGCATAACGGCGCAGGCTCCACTCCCTCATGATCTGGAGCGAGGGGTGGAGGCCGCGCGCCTCGATGAACGGCGCCGCCCGCGCGTAGAGCGCTGGCATGACCTCATCGAGCCAGTACCGCATCAGGGCCTGGTATCCGGGCGTGTCGACGCACCGTCCGGAGATCACCTGAGCGCGCGTGACCCCGTGGCGCGCGAGCTCCTCCTCGGGCAGGTAGCAGATGCCGCGATCGGCGTCCTCCTGCATGTCCCTCAGGTTGTTGAAGAACTGATCGAGCCGGCCGAACTCCCCGGCAGCGTCCCAGTGCTCCTTCGTCAGGAACGGAACCAGCTGAAAGATATGGCCTGACAGCCGCACCAGCATCGTGTCGTGCTCCTTCAGGGTGCGGATGAGCAGGCTGGGCGCGTGGTAGTCGGCGAGGGCGAGCAAGTAGGCGTCCCAGGCGGCGAGCGAGCGCGGTTGCATCTCGTCCAGGTCGGGACGATCGAGCGCGGGGCGGCGGAGCCACAGCGCGTGGATGGCAGAGAGCTCGCGCGCGAAGGGGCAGCACGGATCGACGAAGCCGCAGGAACGGACGCGCCTCCACGCCACCATGAAGCGGCTGAATCGCCGCGCGTGGGGCTCGATGCGCTCGTTCTCGGCGAGGCGATCGACGATCCGGATCCAGCGGATGCGATCGAGCCACGCCCGCTTCACGTCGGGCGCGAGGCCGAGCACCCACGCGGCGTTGTCCTCGTCTTTCAACGCGTCGTCCGACAGGGCGCGATAGTGCGATGAGCCGACGATCGCCGAGATCGGCTGGTAGGGAGTCCGCTCCGATGCCGGTGCGGCAGCGGGCAGGTAGGGCGGTCGAGAGGAGATGTGTTGAGTAGGTTTCACGATGTCGAGTGCCGCACGTTGAACGTGCTTGTCGCCGGTGTGTCGCCCTGGCTTCGCGCGGTCACTGGCGATTATGGACGTGGCTCACCCTGTTTGCTTGGGGCGCCTGCGTCGGTGATGGATGGTGGCTCTCTACCGTGTAGAACTTTCCGATCCTCCGAGAGATGCGCGGTGACGCCTGTTCGCCTTCCTTTATGAGGCCTTATCGTCCCCCAGTCGACGCGGAAATTCGTCGTCCAGGGCACGGGCGCCGGAGATAATGCATGGATTCCCTGTGTGTTTTGCCGGTGTGTTGGGAACATGCCGTCAATGATCGTCGGTGTATACCCTCGGCCGGTACATTGTCCAACGGATAACGTCAGTGATCGCCTGACGTCTCGGCCCTCTCTCGCTCCGTCTCGGCGGTAGGTCACGTGTTCTAGGCACATGGATTATTCCGGAGTTCCTGGCGGATGGCCTCTACGCCCCACGTGAGGGCGGGTGAGCGCCGGGGGCGAGCCTCTCTCTCTCTGCTGCTCGGTCTGCCTCGATGAGCGGCGCGACGGGAACGCTCCGACTCGCGATCGGACGCGATGCTAGACGCGCTCGTGAGAGGGGGGATTCAGCGGTTGTCATCGCGCCGTGCGTGCTGCGGTGAACGGCCCCGATCTGTGGCTGTGACCACGGTCCAAAGCGGTCATCCGCGCCAGGCGCGCCCGAGTGGCGTCCGCTCCAGACAGAGGAGATCGATCCGCGTCCCCGCGCATTCATCGTGTTCAGACCTGCAATCGAGAATCTCAGGTTCGAAAGACGTCAGGAGCATCCTTAAGGTCAACTCCATGAATCGAGCAAGGTCGGGCCCTGGCCCGTGTCCTGCTAAAGTCGTACTAAAGCTGAAGGGCAGAGCGCCCGTGACGGCTTCCCCCCCGCCGTCGAATGGGCGCTCTTTTCTTGTGTTCTTCGTCCGGGACGCGAGGTCCTAGCGCTCGCGCAGCCGGGCTACCCGGTCGCGCCAGTACTGGAGATCGAGCGCGGAGAAGACCGCGGCGGCGCGCGCGAGCTGGCGCTCGCGCTCCGGATCGCGGCGCGGGAGGTGCCGCGCGAGCTCGAAGCGGGCGCGCGCCTCCTCGACGGGCAGGCCGCGCTGCAGGGCGTCGTCGATCGCCGCGGCCCAGAGCCGCCTCGCACGCGCGTGGCCGCCGGCGAGCCAGGCGGCGAGGCCGCGCAGGCGGAGCGAGGTCGAGCGGCCGAGGGGGAAGATGCGCGCGTACCGGCCGAGCGCGCGGCATGCCTCCGCGGAGAGGTGCGAGAGCTCGCGCCGCTCCGCCGAGCCAGGGGCGTCCTCGAGCAGCGCGAGCAGCACCTCGCACGTCGCGGCATACCCGTACAGGCAGTGGTAGCCCGCCGGCTGTCCCTCGCGGAGCATGGGGAGCGTCCGCTCGGCGGCCGCGCGGGCCTCGCCCTGCGCGCCGCGGAGCAGGTGCCCCAGCGCGACCTGGCCGTGCGTGATCTGCTGCGTGCGGTCGCCGAGCCGCTGCACCTCGGCCGACAGCGCGTCGAAGATGGCGATCGCGCCCTCGCCGTCGCCGAGCAGCAGCCGGCACTGCGCGCGGCCGCTCTCCGCCCAGATGTGGCCCTGCGCGTTGTCGCTCTCGCGCGACGCGATCACCAGCGCGCCGTACAGGTCGAGCGCCTCCCTCCAGCGGCCCTCGGAGTACGCCGCGCCGGCGAGCAGCGTGATGCACTCCTCCTTGCGGCGGCGGTCGTGCAGCGCCTCGGCCAGCCGCTCGGCCTGGGTGAGCAGCGCCCGCGCGTCGCGGCACCGGCCCTCGCCGAGCGCCGTCAGCCCGCGCAGGCACGAGACGAACGCGACGCCTTGCGGGTCGTCGAGCGCCGCGGCGACCGCCGTCGCGCGCGCGGCGTACGCGTCGACGACGGCCTTCCACGGGACGTACCCGAACGCGACGCTCAGGGTCGCGTACCCGCGCGCGAGCGCGAGCGACGGGCCGAGCCGCGCCGCGGCGTTGGTCGCCGCCAGCGCGGCCAGGAAGGCGAGCGTCGGCTCGTTGCGGAACAGGTAGGTCTCCGACAGCTTCTCCGCCGCGAGCGACGCCTCGGCGAGGCGCTCGCGCTCGGCCGCGTCGCTCGCGACCGGGGCCGGCAGGCCAGCGACGTGCGCGAGCTGCAGGCCGAGCTGCTTCAGCGAGGCCATCGCCGGGCGCAGCCGCTCCCCGAGGCCCGCGCGGCCGCTCGTCGCGCGCTCCCCCGCGCGGAGCCACGCGGCCTCGTCCCGGGAGAGCAGCTCCAGCGCCGCCGCGCAGTGCCGCTCCGCGCCGAGCAGATCGCCGAGGTTGTAGTGGGCCTGGCCGAGCCGCCGCTCCCAGCGCGCGCGCCGGATCGGCGGCGCGCGCTCCTCCGGCGGGTGCGCGCCGTCGAGGTCGAGCGCCCTCTTGTAAAAATCCACCGCGTCGCCGGAGGCGCCCGTCGCGAGGGCCTGGGCGCCCGCCTTGTCGAGGTACTCCAGCGTCTTCTGGACGGCGCCCGCGATTCCATAGTGGTGGGCGAGGAGCGGGTACGACAGCGCGAGGCCCGGCGCGTCGCGGTGGCGCCCCTCGATCGCGCGCGCCGCGGCCGCGTGCAGGGCCCGCCGCTCCGCCTCGGGGATGCCCGCGTAGACGATCTCCCGCAGCTTGTCGTGCACGAAGCCGAGCCGCCCCGGCTCCGTCTCCTCGAGCACGTGGCGGCGGGCGAGCTCCGCGAGCGCGTCCATGGCGTCGACCTCGGCGAGGCCCGCGGCGCCGAGCAGCAGGCGCTCCTCGAGCTCGCGGCCCAGCACCGAGGCGAGCCGCGCGAGCGCGAGCGCCTCGTGGCTCAGCCCCGACAGCCGGCGCGCCACGAGCTCGCGCAGCGAGCCCGGCAGCGGCAGCGGCGCGGGCGGCTGGCTCCCGCGCGCGGCGCGGGCGAGCCGCTCTGCGGCGGTGCTCTCGGCGCCCGCGCGGATCCGCCACGCGTAGGCCTCGTCCCGGTAGATCACCCGCTCCTGGATCGCGGCCCGGAGGTACTCGGCGATGAAGAACGGGTTCCCCTCCGACTGCTCGAAGAGGTACTGCACGAACGCCTCCGGCGGCTCGTCCAGGGCGAGCATGTCGCGCACCATCCGCCCGACCGAGCCGCGGTCGAGCCGCCCGAGCTCGAGCCGCGAGGCCCAGGGGGCGCCGAGGAGCGAGGAGAGCGCGGGCGACGTCTCCTCGGTCCGGTACGCGCACAGGAGGACGACGGGATGGGCCGCGAAGTAGTCGGCGTCGAGGTGCTCGAGGACGGCGCGCGAGTTCTCGTCGGCCCACTGGAGGTCGTCGAGCACGAGCAGGACGGGCCGCGTCGCGGCGAACGCGGCGAGCGTGTCGGCGAGCGCGGTCCGCAGCCGGTAGCGGGCCGCGTCCGGCGGCAGCTCGGGCGGCTCGGGGTAGCGGTCGTGGCCGTGGAGCTGGGCGAGCGACGGCTCGTGCGGCGCGAGGACCCTGCCGCGCGGACCGAGCAGCGCGTCGTAGCCCGCGGGGCCGAGCTCGTTGCACCGGTCGGCCACCGCGAGCAGCAGCGGGCGGAACGGGTGCAGCGGCGCGGCCTTGACCGCGCCCTCGCGCTCGACCTCGGCGGACACGGCCGCGCACGCGCCCGTGACCACGGCCATGCGGTTGAGCGCCGCCTGGTGCGCCGCCTCGACGGCGAGGCGCGTCTTGCCCACGCCGCTCTCGCCGCCGACGACGACGAGGCTGCCCTGGCGCCGCTCGTGGGCGCGCTCGAGCGCCGCGGTGATCCGCTGCAGCGCCTCCCCGCGCCCGGCGAGGCGCGGCCGGTACAGGTACGGCTGCGCATTCGGCACGCGCACGCGCGCGCGCGCCGCGCCGCTCCAGTCGTGCGGCGGCGTGTCGGCCGCGCCGAGCTCGGCGAGGGCGGTCGCGACCTCGTCGGCGTAGCCGAGCCGGTCCTCGGGGCGCTTCTTCAGGAGCCGCGCGATGAGGGCGTCGAGCGCGGGAGGCACGTCGGCGACGAGCTCCGAGGCCGGGAGCGGCTCGGCGTAGAGGTGCATGGACAGCACGACGGCGCTCGAGTCGCCGAGGAACGGGACGCCCCCGGTCACGGCCTCGTAGATCATGCAGCCGAGCGCGTAGAGGTCCGCGCGCGCGTCGACGAGGTCGCCGCGGATCTGCTCGGGGGACATGTAGTCGGGGCTCCCCATCAGCCTGCCGCCCGCCTGCAGCACGTCGCGCCCGGTGTGCCCCTCGAACTGGAAAGCGAGGCCGAAGTCGAAGAGCACCGGCGTGCCGTCCGGGCGGATGAACACGTTGTCCGGCTTGAGATCGCGGTGGACGAGGCCCCGGCCGTGGACGTACGCGAGCGGCCGGCAGATCGCGCGGAGGAGCGTCAGCGCCTGGCGGAGCGCGCCGCCCGCCGCGCGGTGGAACGGGCGCGGCGCGAAGGGCTGGTACGAGCGCGGGATGATCGAGGCGGGCGCGATCTCCGCCGTCGCGGTGCTGGCCTGCGCGTTCATGGCCGTGGAGACGCTCACGGTTGGCTCGCTGCTCACGCTCCCGCGGGCGCGCCAGCGCTCCTGGTTGTGATCGCGGAGCGTGCGCCCCTCGATCAGCTCCATCGCGTACCACGGGATCCCGCCCTGGACCCCCTCGTCGAGCACCCGCACGACGCCCGGGTGGTCGACGCCCCGGAGCGCGTGGATCTCGCGGCGGATGCTGGAGACGAGGCTCTCGTCGCCCACGCAGACGGTCTTCAGCGCCGCGAGCGCGCCCGTGACGCCGTGCTGAGCGCGGTAGACGACCCCCATCCCGCCGCGGCCGAGCGGCGCGAGCACCCGCCACGGCCCGATGGACACCGGGACATCCGGAGGGTGCCTGGCCTGTCCCGAGCTCGGCGTCGTGATCATCGAGGGACCGACGCACCCTTGGCACGGGCCTGGATTCGCCCCAGGTGGTAGGTCAAAAGCGGCTTCCCGACATCCACGCTGGAGCTGAGTACATCCACCCGACGGCGCGCGATGATGTCACGGCGCGGCCGACCATACAACAGGTCTGTGTGGAGGCCAGCTCATCGCACGAACGCCGCGCGGCGGGGCTGCCGCACCGACAGGCGACTACACATGAGCCAGCGGAGCGTGGCTATCGAGGCTCGCGCCGGGGCGGAGGCGCGGCGCGCCTCGAGGCGCCCTCGCGCCGCGCCGTGCCGTCGTCGCGCCGCGCGGCCGCGCGGCGCGTGCACGGAGGGAGCGCCGGCGCGCGGGCACCCTCTGGACGCCAGCGCCGCGCGAGACACGGTGAACCCGGGACTCTGCGGAGGCGCGCTCTGCCGCCGCGGTCGTCGCCGCATGTCGAGACGCGATGTCGAGGCGAGCCCAGCCGCGCGGCGCTCGGGCGGGGACGTCTCGGTCTCTCGCGGCGAGCGGACCGCCGGGGATCGTCTGCTTTCCCCGCTTGGTGGATTCGACATCTCCGATGTCGTTGTCCCGTTTCATCGAGCTTCGACCGTGCCGTGCGATCCCATCGTGCACAGCTGAGCTCGCGGTACACGGTTTGCTCCCGGTGCCCTCACGGCCCGCGCTGGCGGCCGCACTTAGAAAGGGAACCAACGAATGAAGCATTCGACTCATCTCGGGGCCTTGTTGACCGTCCTGTTCCTCGCTGCGTGCGGCGGCGAAGGTGCAGATTCCGCCCCGACGGACAGCGCCGTGAGCTCCAAGCAGCTCAGGGATCTGACGGCCGATGACGTCCAATCCGCCTGCGATTCGCTCGCGGCGAGGGTGAAGCTCTCCAAGGAAGATGCCTGTGA
This sequence comes from Sorangium sp. So ce128, assembly GCF_051525245.1. Taxonomy (NCBI): domain Bacteria; kingdom Pseudomonadati; phylum Myxococcota; order Polyangiales; family Polyangiaceae; genus Sorangium; species Sorangium sp. So ce128. The sequence goes on from NZ_CP150313.1 coordinate 632,705, forward strand.
GTACCTGGGCCTCGTCGCGTCTCCCGCCGTCGGGCAGCCGTGCGGCACGGTGAAGGACGAGTGCCTCTCCACGGCCGACGAGGCGGCCGCGGAGCAGGACGACCACGCAGCGGATTGCATGCCTCCGACCGAGCACCGCGCCGGCTGCTCCGCCACGGTGGCCGAGTACGAGGTCTGCTTGCTCGCCCAGACGCAGCGGGTCCGGGCGCTCACGTGCGACTCGGCGCTGAGCTCGCTCGAGACGGCTCCTCCGGAGTGTGATGCGGTGGCGCGCAAGTGCCCGCAGATCGTGGGCGAGGGCCCGGAGCAGGGCGCCGAGAGCCCCTGAACACGGCGCGGAGGCGCGGGCGGCCACCCATCATCGGCGATCGATCATCGATCATCGCGCTCAACGTGGACGCACGGCTCGGTGCCTGAACGAATCGCCGGTAGGCACGACACGGCCGCTTGGCGGCCGTGAGTGCCATTGTCCTACCTCTGTTTCCCTGGATCTTTTGATTCCTACCGATATTCGTGCTCGTCCGCGCCTTCCAGGGCATCTCGGCGTATGATGGGCTCCGCAGCCGGCGCGCCCGGGGAGGTTCAACCCTCGGCGTCTCGGCTCAAGCGAAGTCGCGGCTCGCGCCGGGGGTTCGCTGGCACAGAGGAGGATTTCATGAAGATCACCAAGGTTTCCGGAGTGCTCGCCCTGCTGCTGATCGCCGCCGCGGCTGCTTGCGGCAAGGGCGAGCAGCCGGCTGAGGCGAACGCGACGGTCGAGGTGACCGCCACCGCCGAATCGGCGATCGGCGAAGGCGCTTACGTCGAGGAGCACGAGAGCGGCAAGGCCGCCTTCAATGTCGCTGCCGACGGGAACGTCAAGGCCGCGGTCACGGGTCCGGACGGCAAGCCGATCCGCGAGGACGTCAGCGGCACGCTGGTGTGGAAGGACGCTTCCGGGGAGAAGAGCGTGCCGCTCACGCTCGACGCGAAGACCGGCCTCCTGGTCGCCGCCGGCCCCAAGCTGGAGGCGGATCTCACCGAGATCGGCTACACGCTCAACGTCGCCGGCAAGCCGTGGAACGGGACGCTGCACGTGCCCGCCGGCGGCACCGCCGAGCTCTTCGCCAACGCCAAGGCGTCGGCGGAGCTCGGGCTGCCGGAGGGCAAGCTCGGCCCGCACGGCGGGCGCATCGAGATCGTGGGCGACGACCGCCTCGAGCTCCTGGTCGACGAGGTGACCGGCGAGGTCCGCGTCTATGTGCTCGACGCCGACCTGAAGCCCATCGACCTCGGCGAGCGCAAGATCACGCTCGGCGTGGTGGCCGAGGCGCCGCAGGTGGTCGTCCTCGCTCCGGCGGTCGCGACCGCGGACGTGGCCGCGACCGCGGCGGCGGGGGTGGCCGCGGGGGCGTACCTGACCGGCAAGCTCGCGCTCGCCGCCGATCCGCTGAAGCTGACCATCGCGGTGCGGAACGCGGGTCGCTCGGCGGTGGCCCTGTGCGGCTACCGGGCCGGGGCGGCGTTCGCCGTCCACGCGCGCGCCCCGCGCGTGAAGGTGCGCGTGAAGACCGACTGGGACGCGCGCGTCCACGCGCTCGCGAACGCCGACCTGAAGGCGAAGGCCGACATCGACCCGAAGGTCCACGTCCACGCGGGGGCCGGCGCCGCTGCCAGGGCCAACGCGAAGGCCAACGTGCACGTCAAGGCGCCGAGCGTCCGCGTGACGCCGCCGAGCGTGAACGTGCAGATCAAGGCGCCGAAGATCTCGATCCCCAAGCCGAGCTTCAAGGCGTCGGCGTCGGCCCGCGCGAGCGCGGGCGCCAAGATCGGGGCGCATTGATGCGACGCGCGGCGGTGACGGGCGCGCCTGTCACCGCCGCAATCCCAGCGACGCGGCGTGCTCCGCGGCGCGATGGGGGCGAGGGCGTGAAGCTCCATGGCATAAAGCTCAACGGAGGTGAGTGGAACGGCACCTCGATGACCACCCGAGCGCGCTCACCCGGGGAGCGCGCGATAATCGATCTTCCCCGTCGAGGTCCGCGGCAGCTCGTCCATCGCGACGATCGTGTCCGGGACCATGTACGGGGGCAGCCGCTCCGCTAGGTACAGCCTGAGCGAGCGATCGTCCGCGTCCCCTGCGAGGGCGACGAAGCCGCGCAGCGTCTTGCCGAGGCGCGCGTCCTCCACGGCGATCACAGCGGCCTGGCGCACGGCGGGGTGCGACGCCAGCGCGGCCTCGACCTCGCCCGGCTCGACCCGATAACCCCGGATCTTCACCATCCGGTCGATGCGGCCGCGGAAATAGAAGAGCCCGTCGGCCTTGCGCTCCACCCGGTCGCGGGTCCGGTACGGGCCGCCGTCCACGGTCGTCGGCCCCGAGACCACGAGCTCGCCCGTCCCGGGGCCCTCGATGACCTGGCCGCTCTCGCCGCCCGCGTCCAGCGCGCGCAGCGCGCAGTCGGCGTAGGGGCACGCGACGCCGATCGGGACCTCGCTCGCCCCGTCGAGCGCCGCGCGGTCGACCCGGTGGAACGTGCAGACGTTCGTCTCGGTCGGGCCGTAGAGGTTGTAGAGCGCCGCGCCGGGCGCCCGCGCCGCCAGGGCCGCGAGCTCGCGCGGCGGGAAGACCTCGCCGGCGAAGAGGATGGCGCGCACGGGCGAGAGCGCGAAAGCCGGCGCCGGCGCGCCCGCGTCCGCCGCGGGGAGCGCCGCGACGAGCTTCATGAACATCGACGGCACGCCGTAGATGACCGTCGGCGCGAGCGCGCTCACCGCGTCGCGGAGCGCGCGGCCCGAGGCGAGGTCACGCCGCGCCATCGTCGCGAGCGTCGCGCCCGCGCGGAACGTCGCGAGGTGGTCGAACCAGGCGAGATCGAAGACGAGCTCGGCCACGCGGAGGACCCGATCCGCCGGCGTGAGCCCGACGAGGTCGATGCAGAAGGCCGTGAACGCATCGAGCCCCGCCCACGTGATGGGGACCGGCTTCGGCTCGCCCGTGCTGCCCGAGGTGTGCAGGATGCACGCGATGTCCTGCGCGCGGTCGTCGCGGGCGCCGCCGTCGCTCGTCCCGTCGTCGCCGTCCGCGCCGGCGCGCGCGGCTCCGCGCAGCGTGCGCCCCTCGGCGTCGAGCTCCACGCGCGGCAGGCCCTCGCGGAGCTCGGCGTCGATGCCGTCCGCGAGGCCCGCGGCCGCGGCGTCGAGCACGAGCGCCCGGCACCCCCGGGCCCGCGCGATCCGCCCGAGCCGCGCCGGCGGCGCGGTCGCGTCGAGCGGGACCGCCACGGCGCCGGCCGTGAGCACCCCGGCGAGCGCCACCGGCTCGTCGTGCGCCCGGCCCAGCGAGAGCAGCGCCACCCGGTCGCCCGGGCGCACGCCCGCCCCGCCGAGCGCCGCGCCCACGGCCGCCGCGCGCGCCGCGAGCTCGGCGTAGGTCATCGCGGCGCCGCGCGACGCGAGCGCGACGGCGTCGCCGCGCGCGGCCAGGTCCTCGGCGCGCAGGCGGAACGTGCCGGCCACCCGCTCCCCGCTAGCCCTGCGCGGCCGCGATGCGGCCGGCGACGAAGCGCGCCATGCTGTCCACGGTCGACACCGCGTCGAGGTCCACCTCCTCGTCCGGGATCTTCACGCCGAAGCGCTGCTCGATGAACACGAGCACCCGCGTCAGCGACATCGAGTCGAAGCCGGACCCGCCCGCGAACAGATCCTCGTCCAGGGCGAGCGGCGCCTTGCGCAGCAGGATCTCCTTCGCGATATGGTCGTGCAGCGCGCGCCGCACCGTGTCGAGATCGTAGGTCACCGCAATGGTCCCTTTCCAGCCGGAGCTCGGGCGCTCAGCCGATGGCCGGCGTCGCCTTGCGGGCAAGATAGTCGATGAGGTCGATCTTGGACACGACGCCGAGCACCGTCTCCTTGTCGACGACGAGCGCGATCTTCGCGTCGCTCAGGACGCCCTTCAAGAGCTCGACCTTCGTCGCGGGCGTCACGGTCGCATAGTCGCTCTCGACGAGCCCGCCGATGCTCGAGTCGAGCGTGCCGCTCCCCGTCACGAGGTGCCGGAGCAGGTCGATCTCGTGGACCATCCCGCGCAGCTTGCCGTCCTGGGTCACCGGGAGCTGGCTTATCCCGTGCGATTTCATCATGTCGATGACCTCGCGGACCCGGGCGTTCGCGTCGGCGGTGACCACCGCCCCGCTGGGCTTGACGGCGAGCAGGTCGCGCACCGTCCCGAGGCCCTTGTCCTCCTCGAGGAAGCCGTTCTCTCGCATCCAGTCGTCATTGAAGATCTTCGAGATGTACTTGGACGCGCCGTCGGGCAAAAGAACGAGGATGTTCTCCTTCTTCCCGCTCTGCCGCGCATACTTGATCGCTCCGGCCACCGCCGCGCCCCCGGAGCCGCCCACGAAGAGGCCCTCGAGCCGCACGAGGTCCCGCGTCATGAGGAAGCACTCCTTGTCGTCGACCCGGATGATCTCGTCGATGATCTTGAGGTTCATCGTGCTCGGGAAGAAATCCTCGCCGATCCCTTCGACCTTGTAGGCAAACGGCTTCGTGATCCGCTGGGTCTTCACGTAATCGTAATAGAGCGAGCCGACCGGGTCGACGCCGACCATCTTGATCTCTGGCTTCCTCTCTTTGAGGAACTTGCCAATGCCGCTCAGGGTGCCCCCTGTCCCCATGCCGGCGACGAAGACGTCGAGCTCGTCGCCGCACTGCGCCCAGATCTCGGGGCCGGTGGACCGGACGTGGGCCTCGGGGTTCGACGGGTTGTGGTACTGGTTCGCGTAGAAGCAGTTCGGCGTCTCGTCGGCGATGCGCTTGGCCACCTGGTAGTAGCTGCGCGGGTCGTCGGGCTCGACGGCGGTGGGACAGACCACGACGCGGGCGCCATAGGCGCGCAGCGTCGCGATCTTCTCCTGCGACATCTTGTCCGGCATGACGAAGACGCACTTGTATCCCCGGATGGCCGCGACCATCGCGAGCGCGGCGCCCGTGTTGCCGCTGGTCGCCTCGACGATCGTCCCGCCGGGCTTGAGCCCGTTCGCCTCGGCGTCGCGGATCATGTTCAGCGCGACCCGATCCTTGTGGCTGCCGCCCGGGTTCAGGTACTCGCACTTCACATAGATGTCGCTCTCGAGCCCCTCGGTGACCCGGTTCAGCTTGACGATCGGCGTGTCGCCGACGGCCTTCGTGATATCGCTGCGCGCGCCTCGCATCATGGGGAGACCTCTTAGCCGCCGCGCGCCGCAGCGACAAGGGGAGCCCGCGCGCGCGGCGGCGCCGCGAGAGGCGGGCTCGCCACAGCGCTGGCGAGCGCGCGCGCCTGTCGTGACTGCCGGGCCCGGCCGTCGGCCATCCTTCCTATCCTTCTAGAAGAGACAGCAAAAGAAATTGTGTTTACGATGGGGTCCACACTGCCCCTATCCGGCGCGTTATCGTCACGGGTTCAAAGGCCCTGACGGCGGCGAGCCAGAGCTCTCCGGCGCGAGCCGCCGGGGCGCGGCGCTCGCGCGCTGACGTCAACGCCACGCGGCGCTGCTGCGCGCGCCGGGGCGAGCGGACCGGCGGGCGATCTCGCGCCGCGCTCCCTGTGGTAGACTGGCGAAATGGCGTCCGAGCCGAAGATCCACCCGAGCGCCGAGACGGCGCTCCTCAAGGTCCGCTCCAAGGAGATCGCGTTCAGCCGCTTCCGCGTGCAGGTGACCGCCGGCCCGGACGCCGGGGCGTCCCAGACGTCGGACGCGACGGAGTTCGTGATCGGCACGGCGCCCGGCAACCAGCTCATCCTCACCGACCGGGCGGTGTCGCGGCACCATTGCGTGATCTCGGTCACCCCGCGGGGGTTCTTTCTCCGCGATCTCGGCAGCAAGAACGGCACGACCCTCTCCGGCTTCCGCGTCGAGGCGGCCTATCTCCTGCCGGGCGCCTTGCTCGGGGTCGGGCAGTCCACGCTCCGCTTCGAGCCGCTGGCCGAGGAGATCCGCGAGCCGCTCGGCGACGAGGAGCGGTACGGCCGGGTGCTCGGGCAGAGCGCCGCGATGCGCCGCATCTTCGGGGCGCTGCCGCGGATCGCCGCGTCGGACTCGACGGTGCTGATCGAGGGCGAGACGGGCACGGGCAAGGGCCTGCTCGCCGAGGCGATCCACGAGAGCAGCCCGCGCGCTGGGGGGCCGTTCGTCGTGATCGACTGCGGATCCATCCCGCCGACGCTCATCGAGGCCGAGCTCTTCGGGCACGCGAAGGGGGCGTTCACGGGCGCGCAGGCGGCGCGCGCCGGCGCCTTCGAGGCGGCGCGGGGCGGCACCGTGCTGCTCGACGAGATGGGCGAGCTCCCGCTCGACATGCAGCCGAAGCTCCTGCGCGTGCTCGAGGAGCGGCAGATCCGTCGCATCGGCACGATCGAGCCGACCAAGCTCGATATCCGGGTCATCGCGACGACCAACCGCGATCTCCGCCAGGAGGTGAACCGCGGAAATTTCCGGTCGGATCTCTACTACCGGCTCAACATCGTCCGCCTCCGCGTCCCCGCGCTGCGCGAGCGCCCCGACGACATCGCGATGCTCACCGCGCATTTTTACCGGCAGCTCGCGCAAGGGCAGGACCAGAGCCCCCCCGGCGAGCTGCTGGAGGCCTTCATGCGCCAGGACTGGCCGGGCAACGTCCGCGAGCTCCGCGGCGCGGTGGAGCGCGCGGTGCTGATGATCGATCCCGCGCTATTCCGCGAAGCCGTGATGGGCTCCGAGGGGGTGGACAGCGGCGCCCCGGCGCTCCCGGCGCCCCGGGACGACGAGCTCAGCCTGTCGTTCCGCGAGGCGAAGGAGCGCGCCGTGGCGCGCTGGGAGCGCACGTTCCTCACGGCGCTCGTGCGCGCGAACGGCGGCAACCTCTCGCGCGCGGCCCGCGCGGCGCGCATGGACCGCAGCCACCTGCGCGAGCTCCTCCAGCGGCACGGCGTCTCGGCGACGGAGGCGTGACGGCCGGGCCCGCGGGCCAGCGCCGGAGACGGCCGCGCGCGCCTGGTGAGCGGCCAGGGCGGCGCCGGAGGCGGCCCGCCCGGCCGGACCTCCGGCGGGCGGCGCCAGGGCGCGCCCTCTCGCTGGTTACTGATTGGCCTTCTGGCGGTTCTCTCCCTTGAGCTCCTTGGCCTTCCCTTCGGCGGCCATCTGCTCATTATCGACCAGCTTGCCGACTCGGTTCTTGATCGCGCCGGCGGCCTCTTCGACCGCGCCCTTCGCGCGCTCCTCCGCCTTGGCGTCCTCCTTTTGTACCTTTCCTCGGAGCTCCTTGGCGCGGCCCTCCGCTTCCATATGCTCGTCGCCGAGCAGCTGGCCGAGGCCCTTCTTGATCTTGCCGCCCATCTCTTCGGCGGCCCCTTCATTGCGATCGCTTGCGTTGCTCATTGCATCCTCCTCGTGGCGTGGCCTCCGCAGAGCCTCTCTGCGGCGCGCCGCCGCCGTCGACCTCGCATTGGCAACCTCCAGATGTAGCAACCGGTGCGCCATCGCATGCCGAACGGTCTTTTCTAGGACGCGGAAGGGCGATTGGGGCAGGCTACCTCGCTCGCGCTCTGCCTCTCGGCTCGCCTGAGGCAATACGCCACGCGGCGGCCAAGCAAGCAATCCCACGGTCCGACCGGACGGCCCCCGCTCTGCTGGGGGCGCACCCGCGCTGCGGTCGGATTTCGCGGTGAATGCGGCGATGCGAGCGCTCTGTCCGTGGCGTTCAGCTCGGCTGGGCGTCTGTGGAGAGCCGGGACTCCAGGGCATGGCGCGGCGCTTGCTGAACAGCCTGCATAGCAACGAGGAGCACTTCGCTCCTTTCTGGGAGGTTCATCATGTCGTTCATTCTCTTTCTCCTGTTTGGCCTCGTCGTCGGTGCTCTGGCGCGCCTCATCGTCCCTGGACGTGAGCCGGGCGGGTGGGTCGTCTCGATGATCATCGGCGTCGTCGGCTCCTTCATCGGCGGGCTGCTCGGCCGCATGTTGTTCATGTACCGTGAGGGTGAGCCGGCTGGCTTCTTCATGTCGCTCATCGGCGCCATCGTGCTGACCGCCGGCTATCAGGCGATCGCGCGGCGCCGTACGGTGGCATGAGCGGGCCGAGCGATCCTCTCTTGAGGCGCCACGCCCGATACCGGCCCACGGCGCTGCATGAAGGAGCTCTCGATCCGCCGCCGCGATCTGTAACGTCCGGGAGCACCTCGGGCCGAGAGCAGGAGGCGCGGAGGAGGCGCCGCGACCCGTGAGCGCGATCTCGGCTCAGGCGGCGCGGCGCGCCCCCCTCTCGCTCGGCAGGCTGGAGGAGGCCCTGCTCGTCGCACGGCTCACCCCCCAGGGTCGTACGACGAGCAGGGCCTTCGGCGGCCTGTGGCGGCCTGCGGCGCGGACTCCGGCGCCGGCACCGCATTTCCGCCGGCGCCGCGCCCGCTCGCCGGGTAACGCTTGACGCCGCAGGAGGCTTTGGGCTTGCTAGCGGGCTCCGCGCTTTTGCCCAAGGTCCTGGCCATGTCGTTCTCGATCCTGCCCCCGCCGATCACGCCCCTCGCCGCGATCCTGCCGTCCGAGCCGCTGCTGCTCATGGGCGCCGGTCCGGTGCCCATCCCGCAGGCGGTGGCCCAGGCGAACGGGGTCATCATCAATCACCTCGGCCCCACCATGGACCGCGTCATCCAGAACGTGAAGTACATGGCGGCCTATGCGTTCCAGACGCGCAGCGACAAGATCCTCGGCCTCGCCGGGCCCGCGTCCGCGGCGATGGAGATGGCCGTGGCGAACCTGTGCTGGCCCGGGCGCAAGGTGCTTTGCCTGAAGGTGGGGACGTTCAGCGGGCGCCTCGGCGAGATGGCGCTCGGCGTGGGCGCCGATGTCACCTTCCTCGAGGGGCCGCCCGGGCGGCCCGTGTCGCTCGCGGACGTGCGGGAGGCGATGAAGAAGCAGCGCTACGACGTGGTCACGATGGCGCACGGCGAGACGTCCTGCGGCGTCCGCATGGTCGAGATGCCGGAGATCTGCAAGCTCGCGAAGACGCAGGGCGCCCTCACGATCGTCGACGCGGTGGTCACGCTCACGGCCATGCCGGTGCACATGGACGAGTGGGGCATCGACGTCGGCATCGTCGGCGGGCAGAAGGCGCTGTCGTCGATCCCGGGCGTCTCGGCCTGCGCGTTCTCGCAGGACGCGTGGAAGGTCGTCGAGGAGCGCCCCCTGCCGCGCCCGCACTGGTGCTACGACGCGACGCGCGCGCAGCGGTTCTGGGGCTACCAGCAGTACCACTACACGGCGCCGGTGCCCGGCGTGCTCGCGCTGCACGAGGCGCTGCGCCTCGTCTGCGAGGAGACGCTCGAGCGGCGGTTCCGTCGCCACGAGATGAGCTCTCTGGCCATGCAGGCGGGCCTCGAGGCCATGGGGCTCGAGCTGTTCGCGTCGAAGGACGTGCGCCTCAACAGCGTGCTCGCCATCAAGCTGCCGTCCGGCGTCGATAGCGCGCGGATCCGCGAGTACATGACCAAGGCCTTCCGCGTCGAGATCTCGGGCGCCTTCGGCCTCAACATCGTGCGTGTGGGCCAGATGGGCGAGCAGTGCCGCTCGCACAACCTGTTCAAGACGCTCTACGCGATGGGCATGAGCTTCCAGCGAGAGGGCGTGAAGCTCGACGTCGCCAAGGGAATGGCCGCGCTCGAGCAGGGTCTGGCGGGCGATCGCGATTACTTCGTGGACTAGCTCTGCCCCACGGTGGCCCGGTCCGGGATGGCCGGACCTCCGCGCCGCCTCGCGGCGGCAAGGGCTTGCTCGCGGCGCTTGCCGGCGTCGATACGGCTCCGATGCGCGTCGAGCAGATCGCTGCGCGTCAGGATCCCGAGGACCTTGCGGGGGGCCTGCCTGGACACGACAGGGAGCCTCCCCACCCCCTCGGTGACCATGTGATCGGCGGCTTCGCGCAAGGAGCTGTCCTCGAACACCACGGCGAGCGGCCGCCGGACCAGGTGGCGGATCGAGATGGTACCGGCCTGCTCGGTGAGCACATCGCGCTGGGTGACCACGCCGACGAGCTCCCCCCGATCGTCCACGACCGGGAAGCCCTGGTGGCGCGAGCCCGCCGCCTGCGACAGCAGAAAGGCGCGGGCCGTCTCGACCGTATCGTCGGCGGCGAGCGTCACGACGGGGCGTGAGGCGGCCTCGCCCGCGGTGATCTGCGCCAGGTGATCGGCCGCGTACTCGACCGTCACGCGCGCGCCGCGGCGGGCGATCTTCTCCGTCATGATGGAGTGCCGCATCAGCAGGCTGGAGACGAGGAAGGCCGCGCTGCAGCCGCCGAGCAGCGGCAGCAGCCCCATCGGCTGCCGGGTCGTCTCGAAGGCGAAGACGACCGACGCGAGGAGCGCCCGGGACGCGCCCGCGAAGATCGCCGCCATCCCGACGAGCCCGGCGACGCGCGCGTCCACGCCGAGCCCGGGGAGGAGCGCGCTCGCGGCCAGGCCGAGGATCGCGCCGAGCCCGCCGCCGACGGTGAAGAGCGGCGCGAGCGTCCCGCCCGAGGTGCCGCTGCCGAGCGCGATCGACCAGGAGATGAACTTCATCAGCGAGAGCGACACGAGCGCGGCGAGCGCCAGGCGGCCGCTCAGGATGTCGTCGATGTTGCTGTACCCGACCCCGAGCGTCCGCGGCGCGAAGTAACCCACGACGCCGATCGCGACGGCGCCGATCGCCGGCCACCACATCCAGTGGAGCGGCAGCCGCTCGAACGCCTCCTCGATCGCGTAGATCGCGCGGGTGGCGCCCATCGCCGCGAGGCCGAGGACCGCGCCGAGCACGATGTAGAAGGCGAGCGCGGGGCCGGTCGAGGGCGCCACGGACGCCATCTCGAACGCGGGCGCGCTGTGGCCGACGACCAGGCGCGCCGCGGTCGCCGCGGTCGCGGCGAGGGCGACGGGGATCACCGAGCGCGGGCGGTACTCGAAGAGCAGGAGCTCGATCGCGAGCAGCACGGCCGCCACCGGGCTGCCGAAGGTCGCCGACATGCCCGCCGCCGCGCCCGCGGCGAGCAGCGTCTTGCGCTCGTCCGCGGTGATCCGGAGCAGCTGCCCGACCAGCGAGCCGAGCGCGCCGCCGGTGGCGATGATGGGGCCCTCCGCGCCGAACGGACCGCCGGTGCCGATGGCGATCGCCGCGGAGAGCGGCTTGAGCAGCGTTATCCGCGGCGGGATGCGGCTCTGGTTGAACAGCACCTGCTCCATCGCCTCCGGGATCCCGTGGCCGCGGATCGCCTGCGAGCCGTAGCGCGCCATCACGCCGACGACGAGCGCGCCGAGGATCGGCACGACGAGCACGAGGAGGCCCAGGTGGTGCTCGGCGGGCGACGCGGGGGCGGCGGACAGCCGGCCGAAGAACGCGAGGTTCGTGATGACGGCGATGAGCGTGGTGAGCAGCTCCGCCGCGAGGAAGGCCACGCCGCCGAGCGCGATCGCGAGGCCGCTGACGAGGACGACCCGCCGGTCGACGGCGGCGCTGGGGGCGGGGACGCGGAGGTCCTCGAGGGTCGGGCCCATCGAGGGGGCGACCGGGATGCTCTCGGTGACTGGTGGGGGTGGGGCGTTCAATCTGGACAATTCAGCTCTCCTCGCGGTCTGTCGCTTCGGGTTCGGCTCCGGCGGGGGTCTCCTCGCCTTCGAAGAACAGCGGGGGGGCCTCGTCGCCGGCGCCGAGCGCCCGGGCGAGGGTGGCGAGGCTCTGCGCGAGCGCGCTGCGCTCGTCGGCGGGCAGGCGGTCGACGGCGGTGACGAGCTCGGCCTGCGCGGTGCGGGGCGCGCGGCGGAGCAGCGCGCGGCCGGCAGCGGTGAGCGAGATCTCGGTCCGGCGCGCGTCCTCAGGCGAGGCGCGCCGGGTGACCAGCCCTCGCTCGGCCAGGCGCGTCACCACGACCGACACCGAGCTCTGGTGCGTCAGCGTGCGCTGCGCGAGCTCGGCGATCGAGGAGGCGGCCGCCTGATCGAGCTGCTGCAGCACGAACAGCTGCGCGCTGCTCAGGCCGAGCTGCCGCTCGCACGCGCGCGACGAGACGCGCAGGCGCTGTACGATCGCGCGGATCGCATCCATGACCCGCTGCGCGTCGGGCCCGCCGGGGGCCTGCCGCGCGGGGCTCTTCCGGCGCGCCGTCGAAGAACCATGGGCTCCCATATAATTGCGCGGGAACCTACGCCGCTCGCCGGTCAACCGCAAGCAGTCTGCGGACCTCCGGGGGGCAGGGGCGGATCGAGGCGGGCCGTCCTCGACGGGGTGGTCGCGGGCGGCGGTGGATGGCGGCGGGGCGCCGGCGCGGCGTCCGGCGCGCGGCGCGCGGGCCCGGAGGCAGCGCGCCGGGCGGACCGTGCGGGCGACGCTACGCGGGGCGTCGCCTGCGCGGGCGATCCAGGCTAAGAACCGGCCCTCCCATGACCTTCCAAGACCTCATTCTCACCCTGCAGAAGTTCTGGGCCGATCGCGGCTGCCTCATCGTGCAGCCGTACAACTCGGAGGTCGGCGCCGGCACCTTCAACCCGGCGACGTTCCTGCGCGCGCTCGGCCCCGAGCCCTGGAATGTGGCCTTCGTCGAGCCTTCCCGGCGGCCCGCGGACGGTCGTTACGGGGAGAACCCGAACCGTATGCAGCAGTTTCACCAGTTCCAGGTGATCCTCAAGCCGAGCCCGATCGACATCCAGGACCTCTACCTGGAGTCGCTGCGGGCGATCGGCACGAACCCGCTCGATCACGACGTCCGGTTCCTCGAGGACGACTGGGAGTCGCCGACGCTCGGGGCGTGGGGGCTCGGCTGGCAGGTGTGGATCGACGGGCTCGAGATCTCGCAGTTCACCTACTTCCAGCAGATCGGCGGGATCGACTGCCGCCCCGTGTCCGGCGAGCTCACCTACGGGCTCGAGCGGATCGCGATGTACCTGCAGGACAAGGACAGCATCTACGACGTCGTCTACTCGGACAGGGGCGGGAAGATCGTGCGCTACGGCGACATCTACCAGCGCGCCGAGTGGGAGTGGTCGACCTACAACTTCGAGGAGGCCGACATCGCCGAGCACTTCGCGGCGTTCGACGTCTGCGAGGCCGAGGTGAAGCGGCTCCTGTACCGGGGCGCGGATCCGGCGGCGAAGGGGGCGGCGATCGATCCGAAGAAGGCGCTGGTGCTCCCGGCCTACGATTTCGTCGTGAAGGCGGCCCACCGCTTCAACGTCCTCGACGCGCGGGGCGCGATCAGCGTCACCGAGCGGCAGCGCTTCATCGGCCGTGTCCGCGCGCTCGCGCGGGCGGTCGCCGAGACGTACGTCGCGCAGCGCGAGGCGCTCGGCTATCCGCTCCTCGGCGAGCAGCAGGCGAAGGCGGCGGAGTAGCGCGCAGCCGAGGCGGCGGAGGAGCGCGCTGCAGCCGAGGCGGCGGGCAGCGCGCCGTCGCCTCGGCCGGGCTTCGCGTCGCGCAGCCTCAGCCGGGCGGGGTGTCCGGGATGAAGTCGCGGCGGGTGCAGATCGCGACGACCGGCAGCCCCGCGGCGCGGATCGCCTCCGCGCCGCCCTCGAGGCGGTCGACCAGGGCGATCACGCCGACCACGGAGGCGCCCGCGGTGCGGAGCTTCTCGACCGCCTTCAGCGTCGAGCCGCCCGTCGTGATCACGTCCTCGAGGATCGCGACGGGCATCCCGGGCACGAGGCCGCGATCGCCCTCGACGAGGCGCCGCGAGCCGTGGTCCTTGACCTCCTTGCGCACGTAGAGGGCGGGGAGGGGGCGGCCTCGCAGGAAGCTCGTGAGCGACACAGCGCTCGCGAGGGGGCACCCCCCGAGCTCGACGCCGGCGACGGCCTCGCACCGCGGGAGCGCGCCGAGCGCCTCGAACATCAGCGAGCCGACGAGGGCGTGGCCCTCGGCGGTCAGCACCGACTGCTTGCAGTCGATGAAGAAGTCGCTCTCCCGGCCGGACGCGAGGACGACGCGCTTCTGCTCGAACGAGCGCTCGCGCAGCAGCGCGACGAGCCGCTCCCGCTCCGAGGCGCCGGCGGCGCTCACCGGCCGCCCCGCTTGCGCAGCGAGGCCTTCGCGGCCCCCTTCCGGAGCGCGGGGACCACGGGCGGCGGCGGCCCGCCGGCGCTCTCGGCCGCCTCGGGCTCGTCACCCTCGCCGGCGGCCGAGGCCGACAGATCGGCCTCCTCGTCGTCGTGAACGGCCGCGAGGCGCGGCTCCGGCGCAGGAGCGGGCCTCGCCTCGACGACCGGGCGCGCCGCCAGCGCGGGGCGCGCGGGGGCAGGCGCGGCGCGCGGCGCAGGCCGGGCGGGCGGCGCAGGCGCGCGCTGCTCCGCCGGCGCGCGCGCCGGCCGCGTCGCCGCGGCGCGCGGCGCAGGTGCAGCGGCGGCGACCCGCGCCGGGGCGGGGGCGGGGGCCGCGGCGAGCGGCGCGCCGGTGGTGACGTTGCCGCGCACCAGCGCGCCCGCGTGGATGCCGATCTGCGGCGCGCCGAGGTCGCCGACGACGCGCGCGCCGGGCTCGAGGATCACGGCCTCGTCGCCGGAGATGTTCCCGGCGACGGCGCCGCGGACGACGACGCGCCGCCCGCGGACGTCGCTCTGGATGAGCGCGCCCTCGCCGATGGTCACGTCGCCGGTCATGACGACGCTCCCCTCGACGCGGCCGAGGATCTCGAGATCCCCGTCGCCCTGCACGTTGCCGCGGATGGCCGTCGTCGGCCCGATCGAGGACTGGGCGGCCATCGGCTACACGTCCATGTCGACGTTGCCCTTGAACGAGGCTCCGTCCGCGATGGTCAGCCGCGACGCCTTCACGTCGCCGACGAGGCGACCGCCAGCGAGGAGATCGACGCGATCGGCCGCCGTGACGTTGCCGGTCACGTTGCCGCCCACCTGGAGCGACGCCGCCCCGATGTCCGCTTCGATCAGCGCCCCTGCGTCGATGGTGAGAGGCCCCTCGACGGTGAGCTTTCCGCGCACCGTCCCGGCGACGATCACCTCCTCGTCGGAGGTGATCTCGCCCTCGATCGTGAGCCCGTTTCCGATGATCGTACCCGCCACGTTCGTGCTCCTCGCCGCGCCCTCGCGGCGCGATTCTTCGTCCGTCAACGCGCGCTACCGCCCTGCCGGTTCACGCCGCGGGGCCTGCCCGCGCCCGCCGGTCGTCCGCTCCGAGAGCTCGGCCGGGAGGTCGAACTCCGCCTCGATGCGGCCGGCGAACGCCGCGCCTTCCTCGAGGATCACCTCGCTGCCGCCCACGTTTCCGGCGTACTGCGCGGTCGCCCGGATCGTGACGGGGCCGCGCGACGCCACGTCCCCCGTGAGCTGGCCGGACACGACGAGCGAGCTCGCCTCGACGTCTCCGGTGACCGTCGCCCCGTCCTCGATCTCGAGGTCGCCAGCCAGCTGGATGTTGCCCTCGACGCTCCCCTCGACCCGGAGCGAGCCGTCGCCATGGACGCGCCCGCGGATGCGGGCGCCCCGTCCGATGAGCGATTCGGCAGCGTCCGATTCGCTGCGCGTCGTTGTCGAACCTCGGGCCATTCTCGTCTCCTGTGCGCGGGAGGGAGCCGCGCGAGCCGGGGCGCGCACCAGACGCCCGGCTCGTCCGCTGGAGCTGGGCGAACTGGATCACCCGGCCCCGCGGCGGCGCGGACGCTACTCCAAGCGGCTGCGCCTCGCAACCGGCGGGCGGGCTCGGTGGCGGGGGCGCTCCATGGACTGACTGCAGCGGAGCCCACGGGGGGAGGGGGCGTCGCGCGGGGGGGCGAGGGGGGCCCTCCCACGAACTCGCGCCTTTTGGTGGCAATGGCCGGCTGTACGGAGGTGCCGAGTCCATGAGGCGTCGCTGCGATGCGGGCCGGCGCTCGGGTTCGTGGGGCCCTCCCCCTCGCCCCCCCGCGCGACGCCCCCTCCCCCCGTGGGCTCTCTCCAGCGGGAAACGCGGAAGGGGGGCGAGGGGGGCGAAGGGGAGGGAACGGGGAACGATGCGCGGCGACGGCGCTTGCGAGCGCGTGGGGGTGGGCGCTTCCTGCGGGGCTGGCTCGGGTGATACGGTCTCTCTTGACTGGGCTTTCCTTGCTCGCGACGCCTGCTGTGGCCCTGACGGCGAACCGACTCGGATGGCTCGGCGCGCGTCGCCCGTGGGGGCGAGCGCAGACCAACCAACCCGGGGGTTCCTCATGCGGAAGATAGCTATCGTGGGGTCTGGACAGGCCGGCCTGCTCGCGGCGCACGGCCTGGTGAAGGCCGGCTACGAGGTGACGCTCTACTCGGATCGCACGCCCGAGCAGTGGCTCAACGACTCGAAACCGACCGGCACCGCGGCGCGGTTCGACGTGGCGCTCGCGTTCGAGCGCGAGCTCGGCCTGGCCTTCTGGGAGGACGCCGCGCCCCGAGGCCACGGCGCCCAGGTGACCGCGTCTGCCACCCCGGGCAATCGCCTCCTGACGCTGGCGGGCCGCCTCGAGCAGCACTTCTTCGCGATCGATCTCCGGCTCCAGAGCCACCGGTGGATGCTCGAGCTCGAGCGGCGGGGCGGCAAGATCGTGATCGAACCCGTCACGATCGCGCGGCTCGACGCGATCGCCGCCGAGAACGATCTCACCGTCGTCGCTGCTGGACGGGGCGATCTGTGCAACCTGTTCGAGCGAGACGCCGCGCGCAGCGTCCACTCGGAGGCGCAGCGCAACGTCGTCATGATGTGCGTGACCGGCCCGAAGCTCGGGTTCGACGGCATCCCGATGCTCCCGGTCAAGTTCAACCTGTTCGCGGGCATCGGGGAGGCGTTCTGGGTGCCCTACCACCACAAGGACGTGGGACCGAGCTGGAACTGTCTCGTCGAGGCGGTGCCCGGAGGGCCGCTCGACAGATTCCAGGGCGCGAAGTCGGGCGAGGAGATCATCGCGATCGCGAAGGGGCTGGTGAAGGAGCTCATCCCCTGGGACTACGAGTGGTTCAGGGGAGCCGAGCTGTCGGACAAACACGGATGGCAGAACGGGCGGGTCGTCCCCGCGGTGCGCAAGCCCGTCGGACGGCTGCCCTCCGGCCGGATCGTGACGCCGCTGGGCGACACGGCGATGTCGATCGATCCGATCGGCGGCCAGGGCGCCAACAACGGCAACAAGATGGCGCGCAACCTGGTCGAGTGCATCGTGCAGCACGGCGAGCGCCCGTTCGACGCCGACTGGATGACGCGCACCTTCGATCGCTTCTACGCGCGGCACGGCGGGCCCACCGACAGGTTCAACAACATCCTGCTCGCCGGGGTGTCGCCTCCGATGGCCCACCTCCTCATGGCGCAGTACGGCAGCGACGGGCGGGCGGACAACACGAGCGGACAGCAGGCGCTCGCGAACGCCTTCGTGAACAACTTCAACGATCCGGCGCGGCTGACGGCGGTCCTCGAGGACGTCGGGCGGGTGCGCGCCTTCATCCGGCAGACGACCGGGAAGCCCTGGCCGCTCGCGCTCGCAGCAGGGGGCGTGGGCGTCGGCATCGCGCAGGTGCGGCAGCGCTTCGGGCTCCCGCCGGGGCATCCGGAGGAGCTCGCCACGGTTCTACGTGGTCGCGGAGATGGCTCCGCGATGGCTACTCCAGGACGGGGTGGTACCGCCCGCTCGGCGTGACGATGACGGCGGTCCGCGCCTCGGTCGAGCAGCGGGAGCTCAGTGGTTCCCGAAAGGCCTGCTGAACCAGACGTTCGCGATCGAGCCGAGCCGCTCGGCGACGAGCGCCGCCGTCGCCGTGTCTCCCGGCAGCACGAAGACACGGAGGCCGGCGATCGAGGCATCGGGCACCCATGCGTGCAACGCCGAGCCGACCGCCGGCTCTTTCCTGAGCGCCTCGAGCGCTTGCTGCGCGAGCTCTCTCTGCTTCCGCGTGTGACAGCCGGGACGCAGCTCGACCGGGACGCGCCTTGGAACCGGGATCTGGGCCTGGATCGATGCCCAATCCTGGAAGTCCGGCTCGAAGACGACGACGATCGACCGTCGCTGCCGCTCGGGCACCACCCCGATGAACGACGGGTGTTTCGAGAGCAAATCGTGCAGCGGCTGGTAGTCGGTCACGCGGAGCGCTGGCCATGCCATCTCGCCGGCCGGACTCGTGCTGCCGGGCGCCTGAACCTCCGGCTCGCAGTAGGGCTGCAGGTTCACGCCGACCGCGTGGCCCCCGGTGATCTTGTGCTGCGCGCGCTGGATCGTCGCGAGGGTGACCGGGCTGAAGGCCGCTCGATCAACGGCGGGAGGGACATCGCTCGATCGACGTGCCGCCGGGGCGGCCTCCGGCCTCGAGGACGACGGCGCGGCCGACGTCGAGGCCGGGGCTCCCTGTGGTTTCACGCCGGTGGTCGCTGCATCGCCGCCGCTCCCCGGTGTAGGAGCGTTGCACCCGGCCACGAGGAGGAGGGAAGCGGCGAGCGGTCGGGCCGCGGCGAGGCTCCAATCAAAACGCAACGGTGACTCCTGGCTGAGATTCGATGTCGCCGACCGAATGAAACCAGGTCTGGTCGAAGGGGGCCACCACGAACCCGGCGATGTGCATCCCGACGATCGCAGCGTTCCCGGAGCCGACGGGGATGTAGATCGGCGCGCCGGAGTCAGCGGGAGCCGCGATGTTGACGTCCGTCCGGCGGCCGAACCACCCGTTCGAGCGGGCACGCCCGTCGATGACCCAGGTGGATTGCATAGTGAAGATCTCGACGCTGCACTTGGCCAGATAGTTCCTGCCGCTGAACCACACGATCTGCCCGTTCGCGGGGGCCACCTTGGTCGTGATCGGTCTGGTGACTGGGCAGCACGGGTCTGTGTGAATGCGCGCGGAGTATGTCTCCGGCGGGGACGAGAGACCGATGTACACCACGTCCCACGCCGTCCGATGGCCACCGGAGAGAGGCGACTGAGGGACGGGAGGGCGGCCGTGCCGAGGATGCGCGGCCACATGGCCGGGGTGTCGAGCACCATCTCGATCAGGCCGGCCTCGGTCGCGGTCGGGATCTCGGCCGCCGTCTCGGTGGGGGCGTCGACGGGTGCGCCGCTCATCGGGGCCACCTCCGAGCGCGGGTGAGCGAGCGGGCGAAGAGGCGGCGAGCGAGGCTGGGGATGCCCATCGCGAGCGCGCGGCGTGGACGCCCCAGCCGAGCTCGAGTCGTCCGGTGTGGAGCCCGCACGAACACGCGCCGGTCTCCTTGACAAGGCGGGGCAGCCGTCAGGTACGCTTCCTTTCCGCGATGAGTGGGGCCGGCACGACGGGGTGGGGTCGGAGCTCAAGGCGCTCCCCGCTGAGGCGGCGCTCAGCGGCCAAGGGGGCTGATGACGGCGAGAGGGCCGCGGTCGACGATGGGGATGTCGATCATCGTGGTCCGCCCATCGTTGTGGCCGAGCAGCGTCTGGATCGTCCGGATGTCGATGCCCACCTCGCGAAGGTGGGACGCGAAGCTCTGGCGGAGGGGTCGGCATGTCGCGCGCTTGGCGAGCTCCGCCGCGCGTCCGGCATCGTGCACGGCCCTTTGCACTGCCGATATTTGTCGTCGATCGAGGTCGACGTCTTTGCCGCGAATCGAAAGCGCTTCGAGGAGCCGGAGGCCGTTTCCGTAGAGGAGCTCGCCGATGAGCTGAAAAGGCGGGACGAAGTGTTCGAGCAAGGTGAGCGTCTCCTGTCGCGAGAGGACCGAGGGGAGGTGCTCCGGCCGGCGTGCGCGTTCGAGCGCTTCGAGCCGGGGTATCTGGAGGTCGAGAACCCGCTTGTAAAGGAAGAGGAGCGCCCAAAGCGCTTGCTTCTGCGTGGATGCCGCGGTGCGGCGTGCGACCGCAAGCTCGTCAAGGAAGGCCGTGACCTCTTCCGCGCCCATCTGCTGTGGGGGCTTGCCGCTGTGGAAGCGGAGGAATTGCCGGATCCAGTGCACAATTGCCTCTTCGGTGCGCGGAGAGTCATGCAGGCGTCGTATGGTGGTGCGTACGGCTTCGATGAGGGTCATGTGGATGGTCCTGCATGATAGGGCCGGTTCGTCGGTCCCGCACTGGCCCTTATCGGCGCGAGGCGGGCGCGAGTTGCGGCGATCGGGGGATACGTCGACCGGGCTCTGGTCGCCCGGCGTACCCAGCCGTCGGCGCGAATCTTGCGCGACGACACGCCGTCGCCGTCCGAGACCTAGCAACGGGAATACGTAGGTACGCAGCGGCGGCCTATCTCCGCAATCTCGCAGATAGGCTGCGGAAGGTCGCGCCCTATTTGCGGGATTGCGGAGATAGGCCATGATGGGCCGCGACTTATCCTCGGGAATATGGAGATAGGGTGCCACGGTTCGCGCCCTACATGTGAAAATGCGCAGATACGTCGTGCATCACAGCTAATTGCGACGTTAGCCCGGAAGCTGATTCAGAACCTCACGCGAATTTACTCGTTCGCTCAGGCAGTCAGGATGAGCACCCCTCGATCTCGTTCTCGTCGTTCTCGAACGCCATCGTTCTCGATTGCCACAGCAAGCCGGACGAGGGCGCCCGTCTCGCGTTGGGCTTGCGGCGGCGGGCACGTGTGCCGCAAGGGCAGCCGAACGCACGCACGGGGCGCGGCAGCGACGGCGCGGGTGTCCCTGGTCAAGCTTGTGACCCACGACTCTTTGCGCTACTGCTGGGACAATGAAGAAGGAAGTCAAAGGGCGCTGCGGTCTTCATGGTGAAGACTCGGATCTTCACGACAGCCACATTCTTCCACGGTGGGCGTACCGCAGGGCGAAGGAGTCGCCATCAGGTCAGATCGTCGCCCTCAAGAACGATTGCGTGATGTTCGACGAACGACAACTCTCGGAGCACCTCCTGTGCTTCGCCTGCGAGCAAAGGCTTGGGATCTGGGACAAGTACGCGGCGGATATGAGCCGCCAAGACGGCGGCTTTATCGCGCTGGAGTCCGTGACGCTGATTCCGGGCTTGGGTCACGGCGATACCAAGGGCGCTGATGCGAGCAATCTCGATGTCGAAACGCTCGCGAGGTTCGGTGCCGCAGTGTTCTTCCGCGCGAGTCTCTGCTCAAAGCTTCCGACTATCTCCCTGGGCAAGTACGAACACGAGTTCAGGGAGTGCTTGCTGGGGAAGGCCGATTTTCCTAGTAACGCTCGGCTGATTCTGCAACTGCTTCGTGGAGCACCTGACGAGCCCACTGACCAAACGTTTGGATTCTGTGGGTCCCTCCGCGAACACGGATACCATTTACATGGATTTGTTGTCTTTGGGCTTTGGTACAATTTGTTCGTTGGTCAGCAGTTGCCGCCGAGCACTGATCAATTATGCCTCGTTCGAACGAGCCGAGTTATGATCGGGCCTTCGAATGCGTTGCTTCTTGGCCTCGGTGCGCCGCTCGCGACCAGACCGCGAAAGGGCAAAATGGCAACGCTCTACAGGTAGAGACGTCCGAAAACTGCACATCCTCATCCGTCATTGAGTCCCACCTGATCGATCCAGCACACCTCCATGCCCATAACAGACAAGACTCGAAAGATCCTCTGGGGACGTTCCGGAAATCGCTGCGCGATCTGCCGCAGAGAGCTTGTCGTCGAGAAGACGTCGCAAGACGATGAGTCCGTGGTTGGGGACGAATGCCACATCGTTTCGGGAAAGTCGCTCGGCCCACGTGCCGATGGAGAATTCCCTACAGAGCGCATAGACGATCCGGATAATCTATTGCTCCTATGTCGGGTTCATCATAAGATGGTCGACGATCAGTACGAGACCTACGACGTCGAACTGCTTCACACGCTTAAGAGCAACCATGAGCGCTGGGTCTCGTCCAAGCTGACAGAGGAGAGAGAGACTCCGCCGGTCCGGATCCGGCGCATCAAGAAGAATATCCCGTCGCACCTCGTTCGGCTCATGACCGGGAAGGACATCATCAACCTGGTTTACGGTGCTGCCGCCTTCTCCTTTCAGCTTGACGAGTTTCAATCGCAGGAGGAAACAGATCTTGTTGCTGGCTTCCTCCAGGACGCGCAGGATTGGGGCGAGATTCTACCCGAACTCGAGGCCGGCGAGCGCGTTCGCGCCGCGTTTCGTATGACGACCCAGCTTCGTGAGCTTGAAACTGCTGGCTTCTTCGTGTTTGGCAGCCAAGAGGTGCAGCAACTCGAAGGTGGTATCGGACCACCGACGCCTTTTATAGTCGCAATCCTTCACATCATGCGATCCACAAACCCTACCATTATGAAGATCACGGTCCCTCCAGACTCCAGCGAGACACCAGCGAGTGCGAAGATCACCACGGAGGACGGAAGCAATGTCTAACAAGCCGCTGCTGCCGACCGCACTTTGCGCGGCGGCAGACCGGCAGATCGTTGGGCCGCGACAATCCAGTGGCTGGTGTTTGCGTCTCGACCGGCGTATGGTGGGGGAGATAGTCGAGAGGTAGGACATGAAGGACCAGCAAGGCGACGTAGAAGACGTCGACGTTCCCGACCTCACCCCGCCCGTTCCCGTGCCAGATGGGGTTCGCGGTCTTCTGTGCGCTCTCGCCTACGGCTGGACGCCAGTCCCTATGAAGTTCGGGCGCGTCGAGCAGTTTCGATGTGGTGGCGTCGATCTCTCCGACTCGGTGCAAGACCTGGTTCTGCACAACAACAGGCTGAAAGTGACGGTTGGGGGCGATGGATTGGCCGGGCTCATGCCTTTCCCCATGGATGCCCAGCTTGACGGGATGCTGGACGGGGGCGTTCGCCTCCACGGGGACATGATTCTCAGAATAAACCGGTCCATGAGCGTCTCCCAAGAATTCGGGATGCGCGAGGTTGTCACGATCGAAGCCGGAAC
The DNA here is from genome assembly GCF_051525245.1 of Sorangium sp. So ce128. NCBI lineage: Bacteria > Pseudomonadati > Myxococcota > Polyangiales > Polyangiaceae > Sorangium > Sorangium sp. So ce128. The sequence goes on from NZ_CP150313.1 coordinate 655,474, forward strand.
GTGGACCGTTGCCGAAGGAGATGCGCCGTCGCTGTGGGTCGGGGTCGTCGAGGGCATGGGAGAGATCAATGTCAGCGGCAATCTCATCATTGAACGCAGAGCTGCGGATTGGCCTTTTGCTGGACATCGGCGTCACTTTGCCTTGTTCGGACGGTATAAGTACTACTTTGTTCAACATCGCAGTAGTGATCGAAGCGGCATCGCCTGGCATCTCGTCGTAGACACGAGCGGCACGGGGATGCCAGAGATGGAGGCCGTTGGCCGGGATTTCCTGGTGCTCGAGTTCGTGCTCGGCCGCCAGCTGTGTATGCCGATGTTGGTGGGGCTAGACTTGAGTCGGCGGACCGTCGCGTGCACGATCGGATTCGACAGGCGACGGCATCTCGAGAAATACAGCTTCCCGCCCGTGCCCCTGGAGCGCGACAATGACAAATGGATCGACGTCTCCTGGCCCTCCCTCTTCTTCGAGAGAATCAGTGCCGCATGGCGACAATTGCCTCACTCGGACAAGAGCTATTGGCTTGCGCTCGACATGTACCTCGATGCAATGCGGATGCATCTCGACTTCGACTACATGCACCTTCAGATCGGACTGGAAGCATTCGCTTTCTGGCTCCTCAAACAAAGGGGCCAGGGAGATCCGCTGGACGTCAAGAGCAAGGATGCGTGGGAGGCGTGGGTACGAGAGAATAAGGAATCGATTCGGGTGCATGCCGTAGAGGGTCGCGAGGACGCACTCGTGATGAAGGTCAAGGGTGCGTGCCGACTCGCTTCAGGAAATGTCGTTCCGAGTGCCTTTCTTGCATATGGTTTGAATCTCACCAAGAATCTTCGTGGAGAATTGCGTGGGCGAGATATCGTAGTGCATCAAGGACTGATGGCCCCCAACGGATATGACACGGTCGCCGACCTGCGCCGCGTAGCGCTCGTGCGAACCATGCTGGTGGCGCTGGTTGGGCTGGCAGCCGGCTACCGCGGCGCCATCAATGGCTGGGAGGTTGGTGGCCTCGGGTATCCAATTGAGCAGCAGGAGTGGTGGGAAGTCGCGGAGAGTGACCGAACTTTCGCGGGACGCAGATTCATCGCCGAGGAGTGCGTTTCGTCATCGTAGCGGGCAAGGGCGGCGGGAGGAGGCGACTGGTGCGCACGATGGCGCGAAAAAGGCGAGACGCGGCCCACCAAGGCGCTGCACACCGACGACGCATCTGTGCCGGGCTACGCCCGGCGCGGCGCCCCGCGGGTGAGCGCCAGGGCGTTGGGTGGGCGGGCCGTGATGCCGATGAGAGCTACGCAGACGCGCCAGCCCGCGCAACCCCGGGCCGCTCCACACGGTTGACGCGGCGTCGGCTCTGCGGTTCCCTTGCGTTCATTGGGTGACCAGATGCAGGCCAATCACGAACCTCCTTGTGGCATTACGACTCTGCTCCGCGATCAGTTCGATCGGTGGAAGTCAGACCCGAAGCACCTCGGCCTCGATTGGGGCTACTACTCGCCCGATTGCCCACCGTTGCTGTTCATTGGCGGCGGTGGGGTAGCCGCCAGGGCGGTGCCTCTCATCACCGTCAGCATCGAGCCGTTGCGGACGCACCACTTCGAGGCGCAGATCGCGCAAGCAGCGCCGTCGGTTCGGCCGTACATCGACTGGAACTGGTCGTACTTCGACGTGTTCCCGCGGGTCGTCAGCGGCGTCGTGCAGCCCTACTGGCGCAACATGGTGGAGTTCGGCGAGGGGTGGTCATCAGCCCGCATTGACCCGACCTCACCGTGGGCGTCATTCCGCGACTTCATGATCGAACTGCCATACATCCCGATGCATGCATGCGAGCACGTTCCGCGCGCGTCCCGAGCCGCCGGCGATGCTCTGAAGGACCTGTTTGTCGCTCGTGTGGAGGCGCTGGTGAAAATCTGGCCCGACGCGACGTTCGTGGTTCTTGCGTCCGCGGTGCGCCGACAGCTTGAGCGAGCCAACCTTCTCGACGATCTCCGACCTCTCGTCCTGAGCGTGTCTGCCGCGGAGCGTGGGTCGTATGGGAACGCGTTCGCTACGCGCGTCGCGGTGGGCACGCTTGCCACCGGAGCCCGCCCTCGAGTCATCGTGCGTCACGGGCCCTTCTCTCGCCAATACAACCCCCGACCTGAGGGGCGACGCGAGTTGGGTCGGCGCTTTCGGGAACTCGTCGCCCGCCCCGAGTAGGGCTGCAAGCTGAGCGACACATGAGACGCCCAACCAGGCCATGCACCCGACGGCGCTTCGCGCCGCGGGTGATGGCCAGGCCGTTCGGCCCGCGCCCGCCACGGGCGACTGCGCGCCTCGTGATCCGAGCGCGGCGGCCGCACAAGGAGGCCGCTGCGGCGCGGCGCGCGTGGCTCGCCGGCCGCCCGCCGTCGCGCGGAGTCGCGAGCCCTCGCGCAGCCGCGCGCCGCTTCCACCGAGCGCGCTCGCGGCGCGCGCCCTCGGCGCAGGCGCGGTCTCCCCGCCGCTCCCGCCCGCGCCGCGCCCAGGCCGAAGACCCGCGCCGCAGCCCCTCGCAGGCGCTCCCGAAGCGGCCAGCGCGCGCCGATGAGAACCTGGCGCGGCTCGCCGACTTCGTGCGGTGCCTCGCGCGGGGCGCGGAGCAGGTCAACCTGGTCTTCCCGGAGGAGAGCCCGGCCCTGGCGGAGCGCGGCGCGACCGGCTGGGCGAGGCGCTCCTGCCGGAATGACGGAGGGGTTGCGGCGGGTCCGCAGCGCTAGCGCGCCGCGTTCTCGATCCGGCGAGGCGTCAGACCGGCGCGCCTGTCGGCTCGACCGGCGCAGGCTCGGGCGGCGCCGGCTCGTCGGGCGCGGCGGCGCTGCCGCGGCGCTTCGGGCGGAGCCGCCGCAGGGCGCTGCGGAACGAGGTGGCGCTGGAGCGGCGCTTGACCTCGGGCATGTCCCAGCAGGCGTTGATGCCGGCGGCGCGCGCCTCGTTCCCGAGCAGCGTGGCGTACGTCACGATGGAGTTGCGGAGCACCATCGCCCTCTTCCCGGTTGCGCAACCCGAGGATGCCGAGCAGGTCGCGCCCGCTCACCTCGTCGAGCAGCGCGCTGCCTTCGCGCAGGAAGTCCTCGGTGAGGCCGACGAGCGAAAGCCGGGCCTGGTGCTGCTGGGCGAGCCGGAGCAGCATGGCGAGATCGCTGGTCTCCTCGGTGAGCGTGCCGCTCGTGTTCACGTCGGCGAACTGCTCGGCGACGTCCGGCTCGAACGCGAACGCCTGGTCGGCGAACGCCTTAGGCGCGCGCGCCAGGGCCGGCTCGCCTTGATCACCTGGTCGATGGGCCGCACCTGATAGGCGCCGGTGCGCTTGCCCTCGCCGAACCAGGGGTCCGCCGTGTCGAGGAGCTGGATGGCGCCGCGGAGCAGCGCGCGACGCTCGGGGCCATAGGCCTTGCTCGCGAGCGGCGCCTCGTACTGGACGACGGCCAGACCGTCCGGAGAGCAGGTTGTCGACGCCTGGGAGCTGCGCCGGCGCGTCCAGGACGCGTCCCAGCAGGCCGGGGCGCGAACCCAGCAGATCGTGGAGCGCGCCCAGCGGGCCGGAGAGCGCGTCCAGCGCCGCCGAGACGGCCGGGAATCGTGCCAGCAGATCCGAGGAGGCGTACCAGCAGATCCTGGGAGCCGTACCAGCAGGTCCGAGGAGGCGTGCCAGCAGGTCCGAGGAGCCGTACCAGCAGGCCCGAGGAAGCGTCCCAGCAGGTCCGAGGAAGCGTACCAGCAGCTCCGAGGAAGCGTACCAGCAGCTCCGAGGAGGCGCACCAGCAGGTCCGAGGAGCCGTACCAGCAGGTCCGGGGAGCCGTACCAGCGGGTGCTGGCAGGCATCCCGGGGCTGCTGGGGAGTCGCCGGGAGGTGCTGGCACGGCGCCGGGAGTTGCTGGCAGCCGACCTGGCCGAGGCGCGCGATAGCCTTCGCCGCGAGGTGCGGGCCAGGGATCACCTGCACGAGCACGTCCGCGAGGCGCTGGTCCGCGGCGGCGTCCCCAGCGGAGCGGATCGCGCACGCGCTCTCCTCGGACGCCCCCTATCGTTACTCCGACGTCCTCGCTGCGTGAGCGCGGCCGCCGCCTGGGTGGTGCCGCACGCACACGGTCTCCCTCCACGTCGTGTCCGCCTCGCGATGGCCGAGGATCCATGTCACAGGCGAGCGGGGGAGGGCCACCCGTGCGCCACGCTACTGCGTGATCTCTCGGGGCGACGCCGCCGCTGACGCTCCGAACGCGTAGGACACGCCCACTTCGGCGCGGAAGGGGACGAGCGGGGGCGGCTCGAGGCCGTGGGTGGAGCGATAGCCCGCGCGCAGCCCGAGCTCGACGCTCGGGCCGATCGACAACCCGAACGCGAGGCTCGCGTCGAGGTAGCCCCCCGTGGGCGCATAAAAGCCGTCGCGAATGCCCTCGTAGGTCGCGCGCGCGCGATCGCTCGCCGCGATGTACGTGCTCAGGATCGCCGTGTACTCCACCTCCAGCGCGATGAACCAGCCGCGCTGGAAATACCCTCCTGCGAGCCCGGGGTGCGCGCCCACGCTCACGAACCGAAACGTCTGGTTGTCGCCCGTCTGCACCGGCAGCCCCAGGCGCCCGGCGAGCGCCCAGCCGCCGTGCTGCAAGAGCGTCGCGCGCGCCGCCGGCTCCAGGCGGAAGGAGTCGAGCGCCGGCACGAGGAAGACCGGCAGCGTCAGCCCGATCTCGAGGTCGAGGCGGCGCACGAGCCGTTCCACCGGGATCGCCCGCCCGTAGGCGAGCTCCAGAGCGGGCGCGGAGTTCCATCCGAGATTGACGTGCGTCGCGTTCTCTTGCTCCCCTTGATAACCGCTGATGGGCGCGGCCGACGCGAACGCGGAGACCGCCGTCGCGGCGATCGCCGCGGCGAGGGCGACGGCCCTCATCTCGCCCCCTCGTATGCGCCGAGATGGGCGCGCAGGACCTCCATGACACGATCGGGGTGCTTGTTCACCCAGCCGTGGTCTTCGCCTTCGATGCGGACGAGCTCGACGTCGCAAAAAAGAGGGGCATGACGGCTCTCCTGTTGCTCGAACCCGATGACGGTGTTGATCGTCGTTCCGATCAGGGTCACCGGCTTGCAGAAGCGGTCGAGGCCGGAAGAGAAATCGAAGTCCCACTCTCCGTCCGTCTTCGCCGAGCTCTGCAGGTCCCGCATCGCGCGCGCGCCCAGGCGGAAGGCCTTGAAGTTGTCGGGGTCGTCCGGGTCTTTGTAATACCCTGGCTGCGACCAGCCCTGTCCCAGCGAGAGGAGGAAGTCTGCGCGCGCGTCTCCGTCGGGGCTCATGGCCCATTCCGACCAACCGAGATCGTTCAGCCCCTCGGCGGTGAGGCCGAACGTGAAGAGCTCGGTCTCGTTCGCGATCGCCGCGTTCAGGAAGCCCGGCTCGCTGAGGACGGCCTCTCCGACGCGGTCGGGGTGCCTCTGGATATAGAGGGCCGCGTACATGGCGCCCCACGAATGCCCGAACAGCGTGACCGGCGCGTCGGGGGAGAAGTGCTGGACGAGCTCGTGGAGATCCGCCGCGTACGTCTCGACGGTGAAATCCGATGAAGGGACACGCTCCGAGAGACCGGTGCCTCGCTGATCCCAGTGGACGACGAAGTACCGCTCGGAGAGCGCGCCGAGGCCGAGCATGCCGCGCATGTCGCCGCCGGGGCCGCCATGCAGCGTGATGAGGGTGGGGTTCTCCGGATCCCCTTGCGTGCGAAGGTGAATGAGGGCGCCGTCGCGGAGGGTGAAGCGAGGTAGCGTGTCGTCCTCCGCGACCGTCCTCGGGACGAGGTTTCCAGGCGCGTCCGGATCCAGGCAGCCCGAGGCGAGCACGAGGCACGCGAGACAAGAGCGGCGGGCGAAGGAGCGCATGACCGAAGCGTACGAACCCGGGCCGCCCCCGGCATTGTGCCGCCGCGCCAATCGATTGTCCGGCGGCGCCCTCGGCTACGCCACGGAGCGCCCGCGGAGCTGGCCCGGCGTGCTCCCCGTCCACCGCCGGAAGGCCTTGTAGAACGCGCTCACATCGGAGAAGCCCACCAGCGAGCCGATCTCCGCGAGCCCGATGGCGGGATCCTCCAGGTAGCGCAGCGCGAGCTCTTCGCGGGTCTTCTCGACGAGCGCTCGGAAGGGAAAACCGTCCTCCGAGAGGCGTCGTTGCAGCGTGCGCGCGCTCAGCCCGAGCCGCTTCGCCACCGTCGCCAGCTTGGGAGCACCGCCGTGCAGCTCGAGGGCGAGCGCGTGCCGCGCGCGCTCCACGAGGCTCGCGTGGGCGGGCGGGAGCTTTTGCACGAGGAGGGCGGCGTGGCGCTCGAGGACGGCACAGAGCTCGGGGGCGGCCCCTTTCATCGGCGTCGCGAGCGCCGCGCGCGGGAGGACGATCGCGTCGCCGGGCGCTCGAAATCGAACCGGGCAAGCGAAGATCCGGGTGTACGCCTCGAGCTCGGCGCAGCGCGGGTGACGGAACTGGATCGAGGAAGGCGACCACGGCGTGACGGCGAGCGCGCGGAAGCGAAGGACGATGTTCGCGAAGCCGAACTCGGTCGCGACCCGGTGCGGGGCCGCGCCGGGTACGTGCTCCCGGACGAGCCGGGCCTCCGTGCGATCGACGTGAAGGACATGGCGCACGGCCGTGCTGATGACGGCGAAGTGCCGCGAGAACCTCTGGAAGGCGTCGCCCACCGTGTCGCTCGACGCGACGACGTAGTCCATCACATCCCAGTGACCGATCGAGAGCGCCTCCGCGGCGCGGAGCCCGACGCCCGGATCGCCGGCCCTCTCGACGACATCGTCCCAGAGCGCGATCCACCGGCGATAGGAGAGCCGGAAGTCGGGGTTGCGCAGCTCCTCCGGCGTGAGCCCGTGCGCTCGGGTGAGCGAGCTCCCGTCGATCCCGGCGGCCTGCGCGGCCCCGAGCACGCTCCGCAGCGCCTTCACGCCGACGCTCAGCGTGCGCTCGCCCTCCGCCTTCACGAGCGGGTCGCGCCCCCGACGAGAGCTCACGAGGCGGGGCCTGCGCGACACGTTCACTGCCGCCCGCGGCGGCGCGCCAGGATCTTCTCCGCCGCGGTGAGCGGCCGCCCCTCGCGCGCCGCCTCGCGGTCTGCGGGCGCCGCGGTCTCGTGCGTGGCTCGCCCCGCCGCCGGCGCTGCGGCCGCTCCGCGCTGCTCCGGCCGCGCGGCTGCCTGGTCTGCCGGCCATCCCGCCTGCTCGGGCCCCGCCGATCCCGGGGGCGCGGGCCCCTCGGGCGGCGCCCTCCATCCCGCCTGCGCTGGCCTCCGCGTGGGCGCCGTCCACGCCGGCTGCGCTGCCGTGTGCCCCGGCTGCGGCGGCGCCCGCGCCGGCTCGCCCCCGCCGCGCCCGTCATCGCGCAGCGCCGGTCCCGCCTGCGCGCCCTCGCGCCGCTCGCGCCCCCGCTCCCGCGCCGACAGCAGCGCCCCCACGGTCGCGCCCGCGGCGGCCGGCTCCGCGGCGGCTCCCCACCGCGCCGCGCGGAGCCGCTCTCCCGCCCGCGCGAGCCACGCCGCCGCAGCTTCCGGCAGCGCGAGCCGCCGCGCCGCCACCGCGAGCAGCAGCGCGAGCGCGGCGAAGAACACCAGGCTCGGCGTCGCGTCCCGGTACGCGAACCGCTTCGAGGCCCGATCCTCGAAGATGCCCGCGAGCGTGTCGCGCCGCTTGCCCCCGGTGAACTCCGCGATCCGCCGGAGCAGCGACAGATCGCTGCCCGTCGGGCGCAGCTCCTCGCCGGCGGTCATCGCCGCCCCCGTGGTCCCGACCGCCTCCCCCGTGAGCTCGTCCCGGGCCACCGCCACGTAGGTCCCCGGCCGCGACAGCGGCAGCTTCGCCGTGTACGCGCCCGCGCCCGTCGCCTCGAGCGGCAGCTCTCGCGAGAAGCCGTCGGGCCCCGCGACGTGCACGACCAGCCGGCGGAACGACTGCGCCCGCCCGTCGTCGCCGATCACGCTCGCCCGCACCGACAGCTCGCCGCCCGACGCGTCCGCTTCCAGGCGCACGCGCGGATCCTCCTCCTTGCGCGTCACGTCGCGCGCGGCCTGCGCGATCATCCGCGCCGCGCCGGGCCAGCGCGTCCACGCGGCGCCCCAGCGGCCCTTGAGATCGCTCGTGAACGCGGCGGTCCGGCCGAGCCCCGCCGACCACACAGCGAGCACCGGATCGCCCTCCGGCCCGGACAGCAGCACCGTGGACCGGCTCTTGGCGACCGTCACCACGTAGCCCCCGAGCGGCGGCGCCTCGCCGAACGGCACGCCGGCGGTGATCGACGACGGCGCGCCCAGCGCGACGTGGAAAGGCTCCTCCACGATCGCGCTCTTCGCCGCCATGATCGTCTCCTGCGTGAACACCGCGGGCAGCCGCGTGGCGTCCTCGACGAGGTAGAAGCGGCCGCCGCCGATGCGCGACAGCGCCTCGAGCTCCGGCACGTCGCTGCCCTGGCCCAGCGCCACGACGCTCGTCGTCGTCCCGCGGCGCATCGCCGCCTCCACCATCGCGCGGCACGGCCCCATGTTCTCCGCGTCCGAGCCGTCGGCGAAGAGCAGCACGTGCTTCAGGCTCGAGGTGTCCCGGTCGAGCGCCTGGTAGGCCGCCTCGAGGGTGATGTCGACGTAGATGCCGCCGCCGCCGGGGCCCACGGCGCGGATCGCCTTCTCGATCGCGGCGCCGTCCGCGACCGGCCCGAGCGGCACGCTCCACCGCACCGCCGTGTCGACGTGCGCGACGCCGATCCGATCGCCGGGGCCGAGCAGCGAGGCCGACCGGGCGGCGGCCTCGTTGGCGAGCTCGAGCTTCGTGTGGGCGCCGGCGGTCGCCGCCATCGACCCGGAGATGTCGATGCCGATCACCTCGGCCAGGCTCGCCCGCCGCCGCTCCTGCTTCAGGTCGAACGCGACGGGCGAGATCTCCTCGAGCGGCGTCCGCGCGTAGCCGCCCGGCCCCATGCTCCGATCGCCGCCCATCAGGAGGAGCCCGCCGCCGAGATCGCGGACGTAGCTCGCGAGCGCGTCGATCTGGCCTGGCGAGAGATCCGACGCGCGAATGTCGCTGAGCACCACGACGTCGTAGCCGGCGAGCTCCCCGAGATCGGCGGGGACGCGGCTCAGGCCGCCCTCGTCCACGCGGAACGCGCCGTCCGCGAGCGCCCGCGCGATGAACGCGCCCTGCCCGGCGTCGCCCTCCAGCACGAGGGCCGCCGCGGCCCCGCGGACGCGCAGGAACGCGCTCGCCGCGTTGTCCTCGGCGGCCTCGTCGAGCCTCGGATCCTTCGCGGTGATCTCGACGTCGTAGCGGTGCAGCCCGGGCCCCGGCGCCTTCTCCCGGATGCGCAGCACGTCTTCTCCCGCGGCGATCGAGGCCTCGGTGCGGGCGATGAGCTCGCCGTCGCGGCGGAGGCGGATCTCGACCTCGGCCGGGGACGGCGACGAGGTGACGAGCCGCAGATCGAGCGCCTCACCCTCGTCGGCCCGCGCGGGCGCGCGGAGGGCGACCACGCGGACGTCGGGGACGAGCCGCTGCTCCAGCGGGATCACGTCGACCGGGAGGCCGGCGGCGACGGCGGCGGCGGCCGCGGCCATCGTGTCGCCGCGGGTCGCGACGCCGTCGCTGAGCAGCACGACGCGCGCCGCGGAGTCCGGCGGCACCTCGGCGAGCGCGCGCCGGATGCCGGCGGCGAGGTCCGTCCCGTCGCGACCGAGCGCGACCCGCTGCGGGGCCGCGAGCTGCGAGCGCGGGCGCGGCGGATCCTCGGTCGCCGCGCCCGCCGCGAACGCGATGGTGGCGATCCGATCGTCCTCGCGCATGCCGAGCTCGGCGACGGAGAGCTCCTGCGCGACGCGCCGGTCGGCGCTCGGTACGAGGTCGATCGAGCGGCTGCGATCGATTGCGACCAGGACGGTGAGCCGGTCGAGTGGCCGGCCAAGCTCTGGCCCGGCCACGGCCATGGCCGCGGCGAACGCGGCGAAGGGGGCGAGGGAGTCGCCGAGCCGCGAGCGCCACGCCCCCTGCCGGCGGGCGTGCGCCGAGGCGAGCGCGAGCGCGAGGTACCGGAGCGCGATGAATGACGTGGCGCCCAGCGCGAGCAGCGCGCCCCAGGGCCGCGCGAGCCGGAGATAGGCGTCCGGGAGCACGCCGCACCAGACGAGGCCCACGTAGAGCGCCGGCAGCGCGCCTGCCACCATCCAGCCGAGCAGGATCGGGCGGCGGAGCGCGCCGCGCCGGAGGGCGAGGCGCAGCAGCGCCGCGAAGACGAGCGCGCCGGCGAGCGTGGCGGCGTAGGGGAGGGCGCGCAGCGCGGCCGCCGGGATCAGGGAGGCCTCCGTTCGGTCCGCATGCGGGGGAGCCGCAGTAAATCATCTTTGCGCGGGCCCGGGGACGCCGCTTCGGCGGGTGTGGCCGAGTGCCCCATCGGCGACGCCGTGGGGCGTCTCTGTCGGTGTCGAGCGGGTTTCATGCGGCGCTCCGGCGCATCGGAGCACCTTTCCATGTTTGTCAGGGATGGCACGCAGTCTGCTTGAGCGCGGGTCATGGGCGCGGCGAGGCCGCGCAGTCGGGGCAGGAGAGATCATGTCGCGCATCGAGACCACGGACACCTGGAACGGCACGGGCGGCGGCGCGTGGGATCTCGACGAGGGCCTCGGCGAGCCCGCGCGCAGCGTGCACTGCCAGGAGGGGGATCTCATCGCGGGCAAGTACCGGCTGGTCCGCAGGATCGGCGAGGGGGCGATGGGCACGGTCTGGATCGCGACGCACGTGGCGCTCGGGTCGGAGGTCGCGATCAAGCTGATGCGGCCCGAGCTCCGGTCGCCGGAGCTCGCGGAGTACTTCGTCCGCGAGGCGCGCGCCGCCGGCCGGCTGAACCACGCGGAGGTCGTCCGGATCTTCGACCTCGGCGAGACCGCGGCGGGGGACCCTTACCTGGTGATGGAGCTCATCGAGGGCGAGTCGCTGCGGAGCGCGCTCTCGCGCGATGCGGCGATGACGCCGGAGCGGGCGATCGCGCTGCTCCTCCCGGTCGCGGGCGCGATGCACGCGGTGCACGAGAAGGGGGTCGTCCACCGCGACCTCAAGCCGGACAACGTGATGCTGGTGCGCCGCGGCGGCGGCCGGCTCCAGCCGAAGATCGTCGATTTCGGCGTCGCGAAGATCGTCTCCGAGCGCGAGGCGAGCCAGGCGTCGGCCAGCTTCGAGGTCTTCGGCACCCCCGACTACATGCCCCCGGAGCAGGTGCTCGCCGTCCCTGACATCGATCGCCGCGCCGATATCTGGTCGCTCTGCGCGATGCTGTACGAGCTCCTGTCGGGCCGGCCCCCGTTCTCGTCAAGGAACGCGCTGGACGGCCTGCGGGCGGTGCTGCAGGACGCGGTGCCGTCGCTCGTCGACACGTGCGGCCTCGACGCGGATCTCTGGGCGATCGTGGAGCGCGGGCTGCGGAAGGAGCCGTCCTCGCGCTGGTCGAGCATGCGCGAGCTCGGCGAGGCGCTCGCCGCGTGGCTAAGGGCGCGGGGCGTCCTGGAGGACGCGCGCGGCGTGTCGCTCGCGGGAGAGTGGCTTCCTCGCGAGGAGCCCTGTGAACCTGCAGGCAATGGCGCGACGCCGCGCGTATCCTGGTGGGTAGAGGAGCGGAGCCGGCCGAGCCGCCGGTGGTCGTCGCGCCGCCGGGTGTACCGGCTGAACCGGGGCCGGCTTCACGGCGAGCAGACGGCCTGCCCTTGAGGACGGGGGCGTGGTGGTGAGCGGCCAGAGCCGAGAGGCGGGATGAGCACGCTGAGGGCGGGCCGAAGCACGGCGGGGCGGAGGCTTGACCTTTGGGTCCGCATATTGCTCTGCTCTGGCGGGTGAACGCCCGCGCCACCCCATCGCTGCTCATCTCGCGGCTCGTCATCGAAAATTTCCGGACGTTCCGAGGGCCCACGGAGATCGAGCTGAGCTCTGGCGGCGCGGCGGACGCGATGCCCGTGCTTCACGGGACCAACGGGGCCGGAAAATCGAACGCGCTCGCGGCGATCGACCTGTTCTTCCGGGCCGCCTCGTTCTGGTTGAGCTCGGTCGTGAGCCCTGATGGGATGGTCTCCCAGGACGGTGCTTTGAAGCTGCAGTGGGACTTCAGCAACAGCTATTTCGGCCTGTCGATGAGCCACCGGAGCTGGCCTCCCGGTGTTCGCGATCCACAGCGGATCGCAGTTCACTTCGACGATGCGCGGCTGGGCGCCCTCCGCATCACTCTGACCCCGTCGGGCAACGACGTCCTCCTCCGGCTGGAGAGGGCGATATCCGGCTCAGCGAACAGCTGGAGAGTGCCCCGAGCGCTGAAGAACGCGGGTGGCTTTGTGATGCAAGATGGTGAGGGGAGCAGGCTGCAAGATGACGAGATCTCGCCGCTGAAGAACGCCATCGAGGCGCCGCTCGGCCCCGGGAGCAAACCATTCTTTCTGCTGGACGCTCTCCGCCGAGACTTCCGGGCGATCGGCGAGCGTGGGCCGCTGTCGGCTACCACGGCTGAGCGCCTCCTGGCGCTGGCAACCTCGCTTGAGCCGGAGGAGACGGAGCGCTGGCGCGTCTTCGTGGACCTCATCCATCGGTTCAAGACACTGTCCGATAGAGAGATCTCCGTGCTCCGCGCTCCAGTACCTGGCGGGCACGTCACCGACCTGCGCTTCGAGGTCCGGGGCAAGCAGATCCTACGGCTCTCCGAGCTCAGCTCGGGCGAGCAGCAGGTGGTCGCTCTCGTCGGGGCCGTGCTCACGTCCCGCGCTGGACTTGTCGCCATCGAGGAGCCGGAGTTGAGCCTGCATCCCGAGAACCAAGAGCTCGTCCGTGACATCCTGCGCGAGCAGGTGCAGCGCGGGATCGTCGACCAGATCTTCCTCGAGAGCCACGTCCAGGTCTTCGACGGCCCGGAGGTGCTCCGGTTCAGGCGTTCCCCCGAGGGGGAGACGCTCGTCACGCGGCAGCCTTCGCGCACGGACTGCGAGCTTCAAGATCGCGCGAGCAAGAAAGGCGCCAAGCTGCACTGGGTGACACCCGAGGGCTACACGCAGATCCCCGCGGAGATGCGAGGCGATCTCGGGCTGCAGAGCGGCGGATATCTGTGGTTCCTGCGTTCCCGACCGGAGGGCCGCTGGGAGGCGTGGACTGCGCCAGAGCTCGACGAGCAGTTCGGTCTTGGCGATGAGTCCTCCAAGGATGCCTGACGCGCGGCTCTGGATTGACACTAACGCGGCGCGTAGCGTCATCGACATCGAAAAGCTCTGCATTCTCGCTGGGAGCAAAAGGGTCGAGGTTGTAATCCATGCGCAGGTCTACCTTGAAAGGCGTCGCCAGATGCGTGTGAGCAAGGGCGCCAGATTCTCGGAGGTCCGCTTCGATGGCCTCCTCCGCCAGTTTGGCATCCAGATCATCGACATCCACCTTGATCATCCGAGCGCCGCCCGATGGGCCGACAGCTTGTGTCAACGGTATCCGACGGACCGAGATTGGGAGCAGGCGAAGAAGCGTACCCTCGGCGGCGAGCTGATCGCCGATTTCAAAGTCATCCCTGGAAAGATGCCGATGACCACGGACTGGCTCATCGCCCTCGCCGTCGAGGACGACCCCGCGTCGCGCATCATCACCCACGACGAGGGCGAGGAATGGCAGCGGCTCCGCGAAGCCGAGCCGAGGCGTGCCCTCCGCTGGGGCGAGGCGGTCACCTGGCTTCAGAGCCTGTCCGCGGACGAGCCGTCGCCCGGCTGAAGCGCATAGAGCGCCGCGCGAGGGTGCGGCATCGATCCGTGGGAGGTGCGCTGGCGTTCGCTCGGCGGCACCGAGCCTGCTCGGGAGCCCCAGCCCCGGAGGGCGCGGTGGTGTATGCTCGCGCAGGTCGTGATGAACCTCGCCGAGAAGGTCGTCCGGTCCGCCACGCTCGCCGATCTCGACGCGCTGCCGCCCGGCTGGCGGGGCGAGATCATCGACGGCACGCTGTACGCCTTTCCGCGTCCCGGCTTCGTTCACGCGAACATCGAGGACCTGATCACGGCCGACCTCAAGAACCCCTACCAGCGGGGCAGGGGCGGTCCGGGAGGGTGGTGGATCCTCTCCGAGCCGGGCATCCAGATCGAGCGCGCGCCGCAGATGTCGCCCGACGTCGCGGGCTGGCGCCGGGGGCGCATGCTCGCGCCGCCGCGGCCCGCGGAGCCCATCTCCCTCGTTCCCGACTGGTGCTGCGAGATCCTCTCGCCGCGCACGGCGAGCTACGACAACCTCGTGAAGCGCCGCTTCTACGCCGAGATCGGCGTGTCTGGCCTCTGGTACGTGGATCCCGTCCGGCGGACGTTGCTGGTCAGCCAGATCGAGAACGGGCGGTGGGTCGAGCTGGGGCTGCACGGACAAGACGAGAAGGTGCGCGCGGCGCCGTTCGAGGACGTCGAGATCGACCTGGCCGAATGGTGGGAAGGGCTCGACGAGGGCGAGGGCGACGCGCCCTGAGCCGCAGGGGAGGTGCCCCCGCAGCGGCCGAAGCGGACACCTCTCGCTCCTGCTCGATCACGTTCCGAGGACGGCGCCACCGCAGCAGGACGCGGCGTAGCTGGCGCGCCGGTGGTCTCTGGAGGGAGCTCGCCAGGGTCAGGAGCGGCTGCTCCGCGCGAAGTCGTCACTCCAGGCTAGCCTCGAGATCCTCCCCCCTCTGTGTACTTTTTTTTCCACCACCGCTCCACGTCGGGTCCGACGAACGAAGCAGGCAGCTCCTTCCGCTTGGCCAGAGTCACCATCCGGTCGATGGGCTCGCCATTCGAGACCTTGTGCGCGAGATCGGGCGCGTTTGCCCGCATCAGGTAGGCACTGTATTCGCGGCAGATGTCCTCGTTTCCGGGACCGTACTCATAAGCCAGAAACCATACCTCGCCTGCTGCATGCTCGTATTCATGCTTGAAGAGGAGGGTCGCGTACTTGTGAAGGACGCGCCCAGATGCGAGACGAATGAAACCCCCAAGCGCGTACCGGTACAGCTCCAGGGCTTCGCGTTCATCGTTCACGTCGGGGGACATGGCATCGAGATTCGCCATCTCAAAAAGCGCATCGACCGCATCCGAACCCGCCACGGCGTGGTAGCGAGCTTTTGTGGCCTCCCGCGCCAGCTTCCTGTCGCCGATCTGAGCGAGCATCCGCATGAGCCACCGGTACCGAAGCACGTCCCCGGGCGTCCGCTTGAAGTCGTTGACCGCACTTCGCAGCCGCTCTTCATCGACCCCGGCCTGGCTCCCCTGCGCATTGCCGAGCTTCATCTCGTAATAGAGCGTGCGCTCGGGGTACGGATCGGTGCCGCTGGACCGCAATCGCTGAATGAGCTCGCCAGCCCTTGGATACAGCTCCGCAATATGAAAGCCAATAATCAGGGCGAGGTAAAACGTTATGGTATTTATGTTCTCGGGGTCCAGCTCGAGCGCAAGTTCGCAGAGCTTGCTCACGATGCTGTGGTTGCTGGTTGGTGCTATGGTGTTTGCGATCTCGATGAGTCTGTTGACATGCCGTTTGTCGAACCGTTCTCGATTCGATTGTACGAGGTCATAAGCACGCTGCGCGTTCTGCAGGGCTCGCTGGGGATCGCGAGCGAACGTTCTTGCGACAGACAAATAAATGCCCTGGAGCTGCCGCAACGGGCTTTGCGGCGCCTTACCATCGTCCGCCGAGTCCTCCGCCTCCTCGACAGGCGGCCCTGCAGCTTCCAGTGAGAGCGCTTGCGCGCAGCGTGCAGTAGGCTCCTCGATTCCCTCCGGCTCGAGCGCCTTTGCCTCGTCCTCTTCGTCCGTGAGAGCCGACTCGGGCTCGATCTTCGGCAGGACACGTGGCTCCTCGAGGGATACCGGTTTCAGGTGGTCGATCCCGGTCAACCATGCATATGGCAACGGCGGCGCGATCGCCAGATACCGCACGAGCCTCACCGGCACCTCGCCGAGCCCCATGTGCGGATACTCCTCGCAAACGTACTTCAGATCGTGCAGCACCTTCGTGTCAGGCGCGTTCCTCTCCCGCGCGTACCGCCCGATCCCTTCGAGCTCCGCCACGAGGTTCACCGCCTTCGGATCCCCCTTCGACGAAGCCTCCCCCACCGCCTTCGCGAGCACGTTCCGGTGGAAATCCGGCCACGTCGTCTCGATCATCTTCTCCTTGAAGATCGCCCGCTTCCCGAGCACGTCGCTCGGATGCACCGCCCTCGCCTCCAGCGCCCCGTCGATCTTCGGCGCGAGCAGGTTCAGGTACCGCTTTACCGACCGCGGCGTCATCTCGTGCAGCCCCTCGAGCAGCAGATCGAACGCCTCCATCGTGTCGTCCTGCCGCCAGAGCGGATCCACCAGCTTCTTGACCCGCGGCGCCCTCTCCGCGAGGCCCTTCACGAACTCCTTCGCCCGCGCACCGTCGAGCGGCGGCACCCAGACCGCGTGCTGCAGGTACTTCTCCAGCTCGCGGTCCGTCTCCATCACCGACTTCCCGCCGCCTTGCGACCGCACCGCGCCGCGCAGCACTTCCTCGTCCACCGCCATCACGAAGAACAGGTTGTCGATGTCGCTGAGGTACTGGATCTCCTGCAGGAGCGAGAGCACGAAATCGGAGCCACAACGATCCAGGTCGTCGAGCAGCACCACGAGCAGGCACTGGCCCTTCTCGCTCGAAGCGAGCTCCTGCCGGATGATGATCCCGCAGAGATCCGGGATGCTCGTGAGCACCGCCGAGATCCGGTCGAACATCGCCGCGTCCCACACCGTCTCGGCGGTCGCGCCCCCCGCGCTCTGCAGGCCCTCGGTCCGATCCCGATCGATGATCCGCGCGTAATCCTCGAGCCGCTGCGAGATCTTCCGCGCGTCGCCCGCCATCGCGATCGATTGCAGGATCCGCATCGCCAGGGTCGTCCGGGCGTCCCGCCGCGCGGCCTGGAGCGCGGGCGCCTGGTACTCGCAGAACACCGGGCGCTTGCCCGCCTCCACGGACCTCTCCCGCACGAACGAGCGCAGCATCTTGAGCGCACTGCTCTTGCCCGTCCCCCATTTCCCGTGCACCGCGAACGTCATCGACGGCGACGGGGGATCCTCCTTCGACCGGACGATCGTCTCCGCGATCCGCTCGAGCTCCCCCCGGATCGGCAGGCTCTTCCACAGGAGATCCCCGCCCGCGTCGACCGGACGATCGTCGAGAATCACGATGGCCATAATCCCATTCCCACGAGGAAGCGGCTGCCCCGATCGGCCGCCTCCAGGAGCTGCTCGCCCTCATTCGTTCCGCGAACGGCGCCTCCAGGCTGCCGCTCCACCCACCCGACCAGGATGGCGCACTCGAGAGCGCGCCCGAACGCGAGAGGCGATATCCGCGGCAAACGCCCTGCGAGCTCCTCGCGCGAGAGCCTCGCCCCGCCCCGGAGCTTCCGCAGCACGGCCAGGACATGCTCCCGCCTTGCCGCGCGCCTCGCCCCCTCCGGCTTCAGCGTGAGCGTCCCATCCCGCCGCCGCTCCACCCACCCGCGCTCGATCATCCGCGCGACGGCGTTCGTCACGATGGGCGAGGAGACCACGCCGCCCAGTCGATCCACGATGGCCGCCTCCTCCTCTGGTTTGTCGGGCATGAATGCGTGGAGCACCCGGAGGACCTCCGCCTCCGAGGCGCCGTCGCGCGACGCATCGCGGATCTCACGGCGGACGTCCTCCGCGCCCGGGAGCGCCGCACGGCGTTGCTCTTCGGCCTTCGCGAGCAGGTCGAGCCAGCCATCGCCGCCTTCCATCGCCGCCCGACGCACGAGCCCGTCGAGGGAATGGCCAAGGACACTCCAGCTCATCGCGTCCGCGAGGTCCGCCGCGAGCGCCTCCTCGTCCCCGGCCCCGCGGAAGAGCTCGCGAACGCGGCCGGCGAGCGCGCTGCCGTCGCGGAGGCGCAGCAATCGCTCGACGGCCTCCACGGGCGCCGCATGGGCGGTCGCCACGTCTTTCGACGTCTGGGTAATGATCCCGAGCACCTCGTCGTTGTGGTTGCGCACCGCCGAACCCGACATCCCCTCCCAGGTCGCCGCCGTGCCCTGACGAACGTGGAGCTGGAATGCATTGCTGTCGAGATCGGCGGATGCCCGCTGGACCACGCCCCCGAGCCCCACGCCCCGCTCTCGTCGCAGGCCCGGCAGATCGGGGTATCCCTCGGCGAACCATGGATCCCCCGGCGACGGCGGGATCGGCGACGGGACGAGGAAACACGGCTCGCCGAGCCTCGAGGGCTCCGGCATGCGCAGGATCGCCACGTCCGCCCGCGGATCGTACAGGAGGGGCTCGAGCGACGCCGAGGAGACGCCTTCGAGGAGGTACGTGCAGCCAGACCAGAGCGGATCCTCGTGTTTCCAGAGGCGCGCGCTCGTGCTCCCGACCACATGAAATGCCGTCACGATGAGATCCGGGTACAGCGCCCAGGCCGTCCCGTGATCCCGCTGCCCCGATCTCGCGGCCGCCGCGACGATCCGCAGGCTCGGCCTCATGGGTAGTCTCGCAGCCGCGCCTCGTGCACGCGCCCGTCCTCGCCGAGCGTGATGTCCGCGAACGTGAACACCTGGGTCCTCGCCTCGTTCTTGCAGAGCTTCGTCAGGAAACTGGCGAGCTCCGCGTCCTTGCCCTCGGCGAGCGCATCGTCCGGCACGCGCACGAGATCGGCCCACGTGCCCGTGTTGATGTACGTCCGCCCCGCCCCCACATGAACCTCGCGGGCGAGGTGCGTATGCCCCATGACGACGACCTCGACGTCGCTCGTGAGCATCCGCTTTGCCGCGCCGAGCAAGGCGTCCTCCGGGTTATCCAAGTCTCGCTTGAACGTGTGGTCGTTCACGAGCATCCGCCGCATTGCCGTGCGAATGCGCTGCAGCCGTGCCTTCGGGATGCTCGTACCCTGATCAAGGAGCACCTTGATGCTGTCGGCGACGGGCCGGTCGAAGAGGAGCGGGACCCAGTCCGCCATGCCGACCTGTGTCGGTGGGTTGCGCAGCAGTGGATATGCATCGCCGAACACCGCGGCGAGTTCCTTGTCCTCGTCCTCGTCGTGCGCTCCGACGTTCGCCGTGGTTCCGGGGGGCCGGCCGTCGACGTTCCTCCGGGCGCGCCGCTGCGCGTCGAGCACGCGGCCAATCTGGGGCAGCACCGAGCGGATGACGGCAGGCTCGAGCACAAGCAAGAGGAGCACGAGGAGCTCGCCCTCGGGCTTCAGGAGATCGATGAACGGGTAGTGCTTCTTCAGCGGATTGACGACGCGATGGACCAGGAGGCTTCCGGCAGAGATCTCGAGCTCGTCCTTCGGCTCCTCGCCCCGCGAGAGCGCCGACGCGATCGCGCGGAGGTGCGTGAGGTCGTTCTGGTTGGCGTCGTCGTAGCGGTTGCCGTGCTCGATGAGCGCGCCGCCGACCCGGTAGGCGCGGCCATCGAGGACGAAGAGGACGTCGTGGGGTGTGGCCCCGAGGCGCCGGAGGAGCGCCTCTTGCACCTGCGGCAAGGCGAGCTCCAGATCGTGGTTGCCGAGCAAGATCGTCAGCCGGTGCCGCTGCGCCACGTGCGCTGCAAGCGCGTCGAACACGTCGCCGAACGAGCGGTCCTTCATCACCACGTCGAGCTTCGCGACGGCCTCGGCGGGACGCGGCGTCCACGGCGAAGCCGCGCCTCCGGGCACAGCCAGCGCGAGGTAATCGACGAAATCACCGGCGATGACGAGCTCCACGGCCTCGTCCGCGCCGGGCTCGGCGATGGAGCGGATGAACGCCGCGAGGCGGTCCGGGTGAGACATCATGCACGGCGGCTCGCCGCCGACGTGCAGGTCCGAGATGACGAACAGGCGGCGTGTGCGAGGGCGGCGCATGGTGACTCCGGAGCGCGCGACTGCGACGTGCAAGCGTTCGAGCGCACTCTTCCGGGCACAGCCTACAGCGCCCACACGCGCGATGGCAATTGAACGCTCCTTGCTGCTGCCGGATGCCGGGCCCCGTGTGGCCGTCCATCGGTCTGTGGGCGAGGACAGGAGCTCGCCCGCATGCAGGCCGCCAGCGGCGGCGGCGCAGGTGTGCGCGAGACCATTGGCGACCTCCTGGTCTTCAGATTACCATCGCCACGATGGGCGACCGATGGGATCTCCGTCGATGCAGACGGGCTGCCCATGAGAGACGCGACATCGACGGGCGGGACCTCTGCTGGCCGACCGACGAGAGCCGCGTGCGTCGGCGGTGCGCTTGTATCACGCAGATCTCGGAGATCGACGACGCGTTCACCCCTGGAGGTGCCGCATGCCGACGATAGAGGCGTTCATTCCGACGGTGGCGCTCTTCGAGACGATCACCGACGTCGCTCGTTCTCACAGGGCGCACCTCGTGCTCCAGCGCTTCGAGGGCGCGCACGGCGGCGCGGCGCTCTCCGTCGTCGAAGCGAGCCCTCTCGCGGCTCACGAGTATCTGAGAGGCGGCTATCAGCTGGTGTACCTGGCGTCGCGGAGGGCGCCCGCCAGCGAGCAGGACTGGGGCTTCGTCGACCGTGAGGCCGCAAATCTGCTCGAGTTCGCCGGCGCGCGCCAGCGCGGTCAGGATCTCGAGCAGGTCACGATCCGCCCGGTGGCGAAGAAGACCAGCGTGGCGACGTTGTTCGCCGCGACCAGGGCGGCGATCGTGGCGAGCTGCAAGCGAGGAATGCGGCTCAACGGTCGGCTTTACCCGAAGATCTTCTACGCGAAGGAGCTGGAGGCCGGGAGTTTCCAGCTGTGGGTTGATATCGAGACGAGGACCATATCCGCTGAGGTGGTCGGTTAGGACCTCTGGCCCCTCGCGGCGCGGCCTTGGCGCTCTGGCGGTCTTTCCGCTGATCCGCGGCGCTTTCCCGCCGCAGCGCTCAGGCTGCAGGCCTGTCATGGCCTCGCAGCGGCCAGGGCACGCGCGTGAAATACCAGACGTCGGCGACCACCAAGCCGAGCGCCGCGAGCGCCAGCAGCCAGGTCCACTCGACGTGGGCGTCCGGCTGTCCTGCCGCGCTGGAGACGGCGACCTCGCCGCCTCCCTCCGCGACGAGCGGCCTCGGCGTGAGGTCGCTCTCGGCGCCGCTCGTGAGATCTGGTCGCTCTGCGCGATGCTGTACGAGCTCCTGTCGGGCCGGCCCCCGTTCTCGTCAAGGAACGCGCTGGACGGCCTGAGGGCGGTGCTGCAGGACGCGGTGCCGTCGCTCGTCGACACGTGCGGTCTCGACGCGGATCTCTGGGCGATCGTGGAGCGCGGGCTGCGGAAGGAGCCGTCGTCGCGCTGGTCGAGCATGCGCGAGCTCGGCGAGGCGCTCGCCGCGTGGCTGAGGGCGCGAGGCGTCCTGGAGGACGCGCGGGGCGTGTCGCTCGCGGGGGAGTGGCTTCCTTGCGAGGAGCCCTGTGTACCTGCAGGCAATGGCGCGACGCCGCGTGTATCCTGGTGGGTGGAGGAGCGAAGCCGGCCGAGCCGCCGGTGGTCGTCGCGCCGCCGGGTGCACCGGGGGCACCGGGGCCGGCCTCACGGCGAGCAGACGGCCTGCCCTTGAGCGATCCCCCTGAATCGGCCGGCGTCCGCCCTGCGAGCGCGGGTCACCGCGAGGGCTGACCCGTGCGCAGCGGGCCACCTCGCGAGGTGGGCCAGAGCATGCAATTCGCCGCCGATCCCGGGATCGTGAAGACATCCATCCCATGCTCGAAGGTCTGCACGAAGACCTCGAGCTGGCCGTCTCCGTCGAGATCACCCACCGCCGGCGCGGCGGGCGCGCCGTTGCCGTTGCCGTTGCTGCCGGGGTTCGGCAGGGGCACGTCGTGCAGGACCGCGCCGTTCGCGCCGAGGATCACGAGGTTGCCGGAGTCGAGCACGTCGGGAGCGCCGTAGGTCGCCAGCAAGACCTCGGGTGATCCATCCTGGTTCAGGTCGGCCACGGTGGCCTCGGTCGCGAACATGATCGATTTGCCGTGCATGTAGCTGTATCGCCACAGGAGCGACGCATCGGGGCCGAATGCATAGAGGTAGCCGTCGTTCATCGGGACGATGATCTCGGGCCGCGCGTCCCCCTGGATGTTCACCGTCGTCGGCGAGGGCACGCCGTTTGGCGGGTAATAACCGTCGATTTCGAGCGGCCTCTCGCCGCGCGGGAGCGTCTCCCACCCGGGTTTGCGCATCGCCGATCGGCTGCCGTCGCCGTGCGCGCCCTCGAGCACCATCACCGCATACGCCTGCGTCTCGTAGGGCTCGTGCATCTCGACGTTCGGAATGCCGACGACCTCGTTCCGCCCGTCCCCGTCGAGATCGACCACGTTCGGCGGCGACGCGGTCCACTGCAGCCACTCGGCGGAGCTCGGGTGCGGCCACGTCCCGGTATGGAGATGGTAATGGTCGCCCTCCACCTTCGGGTCCGCCCAGCGGATGAACTGGCCCCAGGTCAGCGGCTGGTCGGCGAACGCCTCGTCGCGATTCTTGAAATACGGCGCGGCGTCGACCGCCACGCCGTCGTGGTTGAACGCCTGGATGTGGTGGTTGTCGTAGGTGGCCAGGATCTCGAGCTCCGGGTCGTCGTCGATGTCGCCGATGCCGACGTTGAGCCCATAACACCCGAACCCGGAGTGCCCCATGCCGTTGCGATCGGCGTCGTTCCCCGGGCCGCTCTGGCTATTGTACCGCGGCCAGGCCGCGAAGGCGGCGCCGGCGGGCGCGGGTCGATAGAGCGACCCATCCGCGCTGAAGACGAAGACCTGCGCGCCGCCGTCCTCGGTGCTCGCGGTCTGGGTCGTCGTCGCCACCACCTCGATGGTGCCGTCGCCGTCGAGATCCGCCGCGGCGAGCCCGCGCACCTCGGGGGCGCTGCCGGCCGTGGTGGTGTCCACCGGCCACCCGGCCTTCAGCGCGAGCCCGTTGTTCCATTCGAATGCGAAGACCTGAGGACCGTTGCCATAAACGATGTCGATCGCGCCGTCGCCCTCGAGGTCGGCGACCACGTGCGGCGCGTAGATCCTGTCCTCCCCGGCCTCGGCGCGATCGATCTCCTTCCCGTTCGAGTCGAAGACGAAGAGCGCATAGTAAGCGGCGATGAGCTCGTTCTGACCGTCGCCGTCGAGGTCCATCACCACCGGCGACGCGTACCAGCTCGTCTGCCCGGGCAGGACCATCCGGTGCTCGGGCGCCTGCACCTCGCCGGCGCTCGTGCCCACCTCGCAGATCGGGTTGCGCGTGCCGCCCGTGCTGCCGCCGCTCGCGCCACCCCCGATCTCGCCCCCGGCGCATGCCGCCGCGAGCAGCGCGAGGAGCAACGCCGCGCTGCCGAGAGGACACACACCCGGGCCGGTGCGCGCGGCCCACGGCGAAGGGGGCGGGTGCTGAGGTCCGGTGGGGAATCCGCGACCGGAACGGCACGGGCGGCGCTGGGTAACCATGGGTCCTCCGGGGGATGCGCCCGCGGGCGACGCCCGCCGGTGGAAAAGGACAGGAGCCAAGCTCATCGAGATTACCAGGAACCTTCAAAGCCGTGGATACGGGAGTCCACCCGAGGGGAGCCTCACGGGGTCGCTTTGAGGGTGGTTGTCCAGAGCAGGGTGTGGTTCGTCGTTCGGGGTGCGTTCCGCCCCTCGAGCAGGGATTCGCGTGCATCGGCGAGCTCGCCGAGCACATTGCGCTCCTGCGACCGCAGCGTGTTCACGACCGTATCGGCACGCGCGTGAAACTCACGACCGTATCGGCACGCGCGTGAAGTACCAGACGTCGAAGACCACGAAGCCGAGCGCCGCGAGCGCCAGCAGCCACGTCCACTCGACATGGGCGTCCGGCTGTCCCGCCGCGCTGGAGACGGCGACCTCGCCGCCTCCCTCCGCGGCGAGCGGCCTCGGCGTGAGATCGCTCTCGGCGACGCTCGTGAGGTTCGCCGGCACGGCAACGGACCCGGCCTGCGGTCCCTGCCAGGCGAGGCGGTAGAAGCCGGCGCGGGGCGTCTCCGCGATCACCGCGACGCCGGCGCGCTGCGCGACCTCGAGCCGCTCGCCCGCAGGGCCGATGGCCTGGAGGTCCCGCGCGGTCGCCGGGACGCTCACGCGCAGCGGCTCGCCGGTGCGCGCGGGGCCGGTGATGCCGTGGGCGCGGTGGGCTCGCGCCTGCTCGAGCAGGTTGCGCACGAAGAGCACGAACGACGCCTTGAGCGGCCAGTCGCTCTCGCCCACGTCGAAGCCGAGCAGCGTGCCGGTCCGCGAGGCGGTGGAGATGTCGGTCGCGATCGTGCCCTCCTGGGCGCGGATCAGCTCCTGCGTCGCCGCCTCCGGCTTGAGGGACGAGGCCACGCGGAGGTTCACGCCGTCCAGCGTCAGGAAGCGCAGCCGCGGATCCGCCGTGTCCCACGACGTGAGCGTGGGGCGCTCGAGCGTCTGCCCGACGAGCGTGCCGGCGCAGCGCCCGGGCGGCGGGTTCACGATCAGCAGATCGCCCCCCGGAGGATCGGGCGGGCACGCGCCGTCGATCACCACGAACGTGTCGGGATCGAGCCCGGGCTTCCCGAGCAGGTCCGCGAGCGCGCCCGAGGTCACGGAGGTCATCGGATCGGACGCGAGCGCCCGCTCGAGCCAGACGGAGCCGCCGGAGGGCGCTCCCGGCTGCGCGCCCTGGGCGTCGCCGCCCTGGCCCTTGCCGGCCGACGCGAGGAACACCGGGAGCTTGTCGCCGGCCGGCACGCGCCCGTAGGCGACGTCGTCGAGCGGCATCGCGTCGCGCGGCGAGAGCTCGAAGACGAGCCCCTTGCGGTAGTCGCCGGGCGACGGGCGGAACGTGAGCACGACCGGGAGGCGCTCGCCCGGCTTGACCAGCACGCGCCGCGAGCCGAGCACGTCCGACGCGTTGTCCTGCCGCATCGTCACGTACACGTCGCGCGGCTGCGCCCCGAAGTTCGCGACCACGAGGAAGGCCTGCACCTCCTCGCGATGCTCCGGACGCTCGCCGTCCGCGCCGCTCGCGCCAACCACCGCGCTCCCGGAGCGCACGTCGACGCGGACGATGGCGGCGTTGTCGACCGGATCACCGACCGTGATGACCTCCACCGGCAGCGACGCGCCGCGCAGCGAGGCGGGGCGGGCGAGGTTGCCGTCGGTGATCGCGACAACCCGGCGGGCGCCTCCGAGCTGGCGGAGCCGGTCGATCCCGAGCGCCACCGCGGCCTCGAGGTCGCCCTCGACGTCGCGCGCCGCGATGGGGTCGATCGCCGCCTTGAGCCGGACGAGATCGCGATCGAGCGCCGCGACGAGGCGCGCGTCGCGCCCCGCCTCGACGATCAGCGCGTCGCTGCCCGGGGCGAGGCCGGAGAGGAGGTCCCTGGCGAGCTGCTTCGCGAGCTCGACGCGCGTCGTCGCCTCGCCGGCCGGCCCTCGAGCGGCCGCGGACATCGAGGCGCTCGTGTCGAGGACGATCGCCACGTGATCGCCGGTGAGCTCGCGCCCGCGCGAGGCGGGGCGGGCGAGGGCGAGCGCGAGGAGGGCGAGCGCGAGCGCCTGCAGCACGAGCGGCAGCTGGGCGATGAGCTTCCTGAAGGGCGCGCGCGCCATGAGATCGCGCTGCGCGGCGGCCCAGAGCCACGTCGAGGGGACGCGCCGGCGGCTCCGCTTGATCTTGAGGATGTAGAGCAGGACGAGCGGGCCCAGCAGCGCGAGCAGCCACAGGCCGCCGGGCGAGAGCAGCGCGAGCGGGGCGCCCGCGGAGGCCTGTGCGAGCGGGGCGGCCACGTCAGTCGACGCTCCTCGCGACGAAGCGGCGGACGGCGCCCTCGAGCGGCTCGTCGCTCCGCGCTCGCACGTACGTCGCCCCGTGGCGGCGGGCGAACGCGCGCAGCGCCTCGCACAGGCCGGCGAAGCGGGCCGCGTAGGCGGCGAGGGCCGCGGCGTCCAGGGTCACGTCGACGAGCGCCCCCGTCTCGGCGTCCTCGAGCGTCAGGTCACCCTCGAAGCTCGGCTCGAGCTCGTCGGCGGCAACGACCTGGAGGGCGGCGACGTCGTGGCCGGCCTGCGCCGCGCGCCCGAGCGCGGCGGTGACCGGGCCGGGGTCGAAGAAGTCGGAGACGACGCAGAGGAGGCCTGGCCGCGCGCTCTGCCGCACGACGGCGTCGATGGCGCGCGCGAGGTGCGTCCCGCCGGAGGCCCTCACGCCGTCGAGGGCGCGGAGGAGCGCGGCGAGCCCCGCGCGCCCGCGCACCGGCGCGTGCTCGCGGGCGATGCCGTCGCCCGCCACGACGAGCTGCGCGCGCTCGGAGCGCGCGAGCGACATGTAGCCGATCGCGGCCGCGAGCCGGCGGGCCGCGTCGAGCTTCGTGGGCTCCCCGAAGTCGAGGGACGCCGACGCGTCGCACACGATGCGGGCGATGACGTCCTCCTCGGCGCGGAACAGCTTGAGCACCGGCTCCCCGGTGCGGGCGTACGCGGCCCAGTCGATCCGCCGCATGTCGTCGCCGGGCGCGTACGCCCGGTGCTCCTTGAACTCGGCCGAGCCGCCGCGGCGCCGCGCGAGGTGCTCGCCGGCGCCGCCGGAGCGGGCGCGGATCTCGAGCCGGCGCTGGAGCACCTCGAGCTCGCGGACGAAGCTCGCGCCGAGGAGCGGCTCGGGGGACGAGGGCAGCATCGGAGAGCAGTAGACATCGGCGCGGGCGGGGGTGCCAGCGGGGTCGCGGAGCAGCGGCGGCCCGCGCTCGGCAGGGGCGCCGGCCGCGCCCGGCCCGTGGTCGCCGTGGTCGCTCCCCGGCGTCGAGACAGACCGCCACGGTGGGGCAGGGCACCCCGTTCGCGCTCGCCGTGGCCGACGGGCCCCCGCCTGCGGGCGCGCCGCTGCTCCGTGGCTCGCTTTATGCGAGCCAGCGCTGTGGTTCCGCTGTCCGTGCGCCGGCTCGGCCGGTGGAGCCGCCGAGCGCCCCGTACCGATGTGTCAGCCGAAAGGAGGCACCGTGAAGGCCCTGGTTTTCCACAAACCTTCGGACGTCCGCGTCGAGGACGTCCCGGATCCCCGGCTCGAAGAGCCCACCGACGTCATCGTGCGCGTCACCGCGACCGCGATCTGCGGCTCGGATCTGCACATCTACAACGGCTTCTTTCCCCAGGCGAAGCCCATGGTGCTCGGCCATGAGTTCATGGGCGTCGTCGAGGAGATCGGCCCGCAGGTCACGAAGCTGCGGAAGGGCGACAGGGTCGTTGTCCCGTTCCCCATCGCGTGCGGGCGTTGCTTCTTCTGTCAGGCGGAGCTCCCCGTCCATTGCGAGAGCTCCAACCCCAAGCACTACGGCCCCGAGGGCGGCACGCTCGAGGGCAAGGGCGGCGCCCTCTTCGGGTACACGGACATCTACGGCGGTTACGACGGAGGTCAGGCCGAGTACGTGCGCGTCCCTTACGCCGACTTCGGGCCACGGAGGGTGCCTGATCGCCTCACCGACGAGCAGGTCCTCTTCGCGACCGACATCCTCCCCACCGGGTGGACGGCGATCGAGTGGGCCGAGCTCAAGGGTGGAGAGACGGTCGCCGTGTTCGGATGCGGGCCTGTCGGCCTCGCGACCATGAAGTGCGCCTGGCTCCGCGGCGCGGCGCGCGTCATCGGCGTCGATCGCGAAGAGTATCGCCTGAAGACGGCCCGCGAGGTCGCCAAGGCCGAGACCGTCAACGTCGACAAGGTCGACGCTGTCGAGGCGATCCGCGCGATGACGGGCGGGCGCGGCGCGGATGTGTGCGTCGACGCGGTCGGGATGGAGGCGCACCGCGGCCTCCTCGAGAAGGCCTCCAGCGCCCTTCACGGCCAGGTCGGGACGATATCGGCCCTCCGGCTCGCCATGAGCGCCGTGCGCCGGGGCGGGGTCGTGCCGGTCGTGGGGGTCTACGGCGTGTCCTACGACAACTTCCCGCTGGGCCAGCTCTTCGACAAGGGCCTGAAGCTCCGCGCCGGCCAGGCGCTGGCGCACAACTACATCGACCGGATCCTCAAGCACATCGAGGACGGCCACCTCCGGGCGGACGACATCATCACCCACCGCCTGCCGCTCTCGCGCGCCCCGCAAGGCTACGAGATCTTCAACAAGAAGCTCGACGACTGCGTCAAGGTCGTCCTCAGGCCCTGACGCAGCGCGCGGATCGCCCCTCCGGCGCCCTCCTCCCTTCGAACAACGCCACCACACCCCCCGCGTCGGCGGGCGATGCTCCGCCGGTCGATCCGGCGCTCGGGGGGAGCGGCCCAGGGGCTCGGGCGCCGCGGACACGCGAACCATCGCCCGCCGCAGCCCTGACGCCTGACACCGGCGTCAGGGGCGCGCGGCCGCGTTGCGTTGTAATTGGTTGAATTGATGTTTGTTTGTTCAGGGTATGGCGCTTGCTTGGGGCCGAACCTCGGCGAGCGCCCCGCTCGCTTGCTCGGCCGCCCGCGATGGCCTCTATCGCACGGAAGGAGAGCTCCCGATGGCCCGAGATCTGCGCTCAACTCGAACGCTCCTTCACCCCTTGTGGTTAGGAGCCCTGGCGCTCCTCGTCCTCAACGATCACGCCCTCAAGGGCTCTGGTGTGCTCCCTGGGTGGTTGACCGGGAAGCTCAGCGACTTCGCGGGGCTCCTGGTCGCGCCCGCGGTCCTCGCCTCGCTGCTCCGCGTGACCTCGCGCCGGGGATTTCTCGGCGCGCACGTCGTCATCGGCGTCGTCTTCTCGGCCATCAAGCTCGCTCCGGAGGCCGCCCGCGCGGTCGAGGGGCTCATGGCGCTCACGCCGCTCCCGTGGCGGATCACCGTCGATCCGACGGACCTCATCGCGCTGCCGGTCCTCCTCGCCTCGTACCGCGTGCTCGCCGAGGCGATGGCGCGGCCGGAGCCCGCGCGTCCGGTCGCCCACCGCCTGGCGCTGATGGCGGGCAGCCTGTCCTGCGTGGCCACGAGCTACGATCCGCCTCCGTGCGGCGAGGCCGAGGGGTGCGCGCCGCCGCAGCCGCAGGAGCTCGCGTCGCTCGTGATCGGCAACACGACCGGGACCGAGCAGCTCATCCGCGTGCGGCGCCTGCGGGAGTCGGTGCGGGTCGACTGCGGCGTCGTGCTCGACGACCCGACGAGCGCCCTCTCGCGCGATCTGTTCGCGAACGCCGAGACCTGGCTCATCGCGCCCGGCCGCGCGCTGCCGCTGGGCAACGCGGGGTGCGACGCAACCCTGATCGACGCCGACGGGCTGCCCCTCACGCTCCTCGCGTGGTCCGCGGCGGAGTTTCCGGAGCAGCTGCTCGTCACGTCGACGGAGAACCCGCAGCCGGATCGGATGATCGCGCTGCAGCGCGCCGGGGCCAGGCTCGAGCTCGCCGAGCACCCGGCGGTGTTCCCGGCGCCGCCCCTCGAGACGCCGTCGCCCGTGAGCGCGTGCGGCGCGTACGCCGCGGGGAGCGGGCTCGACTGGACCCTGCCCGTCCCCGGGGCAGGGGTCCTCACCGGCGTGACGTCGTCTCCGGACGGCTGTCATGCCCTCACGCTCGAGCGCGGCGACACCTTCTTCCTCTGCGCTCCTGCCGAGGCGATCCCGTTCAGCGAAGGCGACGTCCTCCGCGTGAGCTCCGTCGCGATCGACGGCGGCAGGTACCCGGAGCTCCCGCGGGACCAGCTCGCCTTCGCGCGCGGCATCCACATCGAGAGCGCGACGCACGCCGTGCTCGCGCTGCGAGGCAACGTGCTCGCCCGCTGGTCGATGGTGGGCCGGCTTCCGGCCGCCGATTTCTCGGCCGATCTCTCGCCGCTCCCGGGCTGCGACGCGTTCCACGACGCGTGCGGAAGCCTCGTCGCGCCGCTCGAGGCGTCGCTCCTCGGCGAGGGCGTCTCCGGGGTCGTCTCGCTGCGGCCCGGCGAGAGCGCGGAGCTCGCCGAGGGCGCCGGCGCGCTCTTCCTCGTGCGCGCCGACGACATGCCCGTGCGCGACGCGGAGTGCTTCACCGTTCCCGTCGATCAACCCCGCCTGCTCGAGTCGGTCTTGGTCGCCGCCACCGCGGCGCCGTAGGAGGTCACGCCATGAAGCTCCGAATCCATGATGTCCTCGCGCTCGGCGCCGCCGCCGCGCTCGGCGCGGCCGGTTGCGCCGATTCCGGTGACGCACGGGGCAGCTTCGCCGCACCCACGGATCCCCCGGGCAGCGTGGGCGTCTCCCAGGGCGGCGCGCAGGACTTCGGCCTGTTCCGGCAGATCCTCGAGGACGGCGAGATCCCCGGGCCGGACACGCTCGACGACGTCGGCTTCTTCGCCGAGCACAAGCTCGATTACCCGGCCGCGACCTGCGGCGAGGACGTGTGCATGCACGGGCTGCTCGGGATCATGGGCAACATGATCAGCGGCTCGCCCTGCACGCTCATCCAGATCGGGATGAACTCGCCCGTGGATCTCGGCGCGCTCGAGCGGCCGCCGCTGCACCTCGTCATCGCCGTCGACACGAGCGGCTCGATGGAAGGCGACCCGATCGCCTACGTCAGGGCGGGGCTCGTCGAGATGATCGGCGCCCTCCAGCCGACCGACCGGATCTCGCTCGTCCGCTACGCGGACGCGGCCGAGGTCGTCCTCGAGCAGGCGGAGGGCTCGGACAGGGAGGCGCTCACGGAGGCGTTCGAGGGCCTGACCGCGCGGGGGTCGACCAACCTGTACGAGGGGCTCTTCACCGCGTACGCGCTCGCCGAGCAGCACCTCGATCCGGCCTGGCAGAACCGCGTGATCTTCCTGTCCGACGGCGTGGCCACGGCCGGGCTCACCTCGCCTCAGCGCCTCGTGTCGCTCGCGGCCGGCTACGCGGAGAAGGGGATCGGCCTCACGGCCATCGGCGTCGGGGCCGAGTTCGACGTCGACGCGATGCGCGGGATCAGCGAGGTCGGCGCGGGCAACTTCTACTTCCTCGAGGACCCGAAGGCGGTGGAGGAGGTCTTCGCCGAGGAGGTGAAGACGTTCCTCGTTCCCCTGGCGCTCGACGTGGAGCTCGACGTCGCCGTGGGCGACGGTTACGTCGTGCGCGGCGCGTACGGCACGAACGGCTGGCAGGGCGGCGAGCGCGGCGGCGCCGTGCACATCCCGAGCCTCTTCCTCGCCGGCCGGACGAGCGCCGCGGAGCCCGTCGGCTCCGGCCGGCGCGGCGGCGGAGGCGCCATCCTGCTCGAGCTCGTGCCGAAGCCCGACCAGCAAGGCGTCGAGGACCCGCGCGCCGTGGGCAGCCTCGCGCTGTCGTGGCGGCACCCGCTGACGGGCGAGGCGCACGCGCAGGAGGTCGACATCGAGGCGCCGAGCGCGCCCGACGCGCCGCCCGAGGCCGGCTATTTCTCCGGCGACACCGTCGAGAAGGGCTTCGTGATGTTGAACCTCTTCGCCGGGTTCAAGCTCGCCGCCCAGCTCGCCGCGGACGCCGACCCCCGCACCGCGCGGCGCACGCTCGAGGCGCTGCGGCCGAACGTCGAGGCGTGGCTCGCGGATCATCCGGACCCCGACGTCGAGGACGACCTGCGCTACGTCGATCTGTTCATCGAGAACCTCATCACGGCGGAGGCGAACGTGCAGCCCTACACGCCGGCGGAGCCGCCGAACCCCTGGCCCGCAGATTGAGCCCCGCGCGCCGCGCCGCCAGCGCGCGCCAGGTGACAGCGACGCGCGCCAGGTGACACCAGCGCGCCGCGCCCGTGACCCCATTCACGTCGATCCCCCTCAACCCGCGTTTCGACGTCTCCACGTCTCCACATGCGCTCCGCGTGCCCGCGTACACGCGTACACAACACAACAACGCGTCCCGTGCGCCGCAAACCTGCGCCGCGGCGATGTCGCTTCCTCGCGGCGATCGCCTTGTGTAGGATCGAATTTCGCGGCCGTCGAGGAGGAGAGTGCACCTATGCGAAGATCCATGTGGTTCGGGTTGGCGAGCATCACCGTCTGTATCACCGCCGCTCTCCCGGCGAGCGCGGGTGTCCCGGAGTGCGGCAACATTCGCTTCGAGGGCCTGTCGAACTGTGAAGTGCGCGTCACGGGCGAGTGCACCGCGGGCTGCAGCGAGCTCGGGATCTACAAGACCGCGTGCGCCACGAAGCTCGTGCAAGTCTGCAAGACGGAGTGCACCCTCTCGGCGGAGGCGGGCTGCACGGACAGCTGCACCGAGCAGTGCTCGGGGGAATGCGCCCGCGGCGTCGCGATCACCTGCTCCCACAACTGCTTCAAAGAGTGCACCACCACGCGGGACGTCGATTGCTCCGGCGCCGTCGATGCCGCCCAGTGCGCCGCCACGTGGGACGCGAACTGCGACAGCGAGTGCGACGCCCAGTGCGTGACGGTGGACGGCGACTGCTACCAGCACTGTATCGAGTGCTGCGGGGGCTCGTGCACGGCCGGCGCGAACATGGACTGCCAGACCACATGTCAGAACGAGGAATTCGAGGACTGCGAGCACGAGTTCCGCGCGAACTGCGATGCTTCCTGCAGCGGCGACGGCGCGCTCTTCTGCAATGGGAAGTACATCATCTCCGGATCGCAGATCCCAGCGTGCGTGAACGCGCTGCTCGCGCAGGGCGTCAGCGTGGAGGCCGAGGCGGAGGTCACCATCGGTCCGGACGGCATCGACGGGAACCTCGCCGCTGGCATGTGCGCCTTCAGGCCTGCGAGCAAGGCCTCCCTCGCCGCGCCGTTCGCCGCGCTCGCGGCCGCGGCGGGCTGGCTCGCGCGGCGCCGCAAGCGTTCATCCCACACGTCGAGCTGATCGGCCCCAGATGAGCGTGCGGCCGATCCCCGGGACGCTGCTCTCGCTGCTCCCCCTGTGCTCCGCAGGTTGCGGGAGCGACGCGGCCGATGCGCTCGTGGTGTTCGGCCTCACGACGGAGTTGGCGGTCGGCTTCGATATCGAGCGCGTCGAGAGGACCACGAAGGTGGATGGCGTCGTCACGCGCGCCGAGCGTCTCTCGTATCGGAGGGGAGAGCTGTCGCTCCCGGCGGAGCTCGAGGTGGGGCCAGCGCGGGACGGCGCGGAGGTCGAGCTGTCCATCGCGGCGTTCCGCGATGGCGAGGCCTCTCCCATCGTGACGCGGAAGGCCACGACCCGCGCGGCTTCCGGACGGAGCGTGCTCCTGCCCGTCTCGCTCGACGAGGCGTGCTGCGCGACCTCCTGCGCGGCGAGCGCGACCTGCGCGGCGGGGGCGTGCGTCGACCCCTTCATCGACCCCTCCGCGCTCGACGACTACGACCCGCTGTGGATCGCGTCGGCGAGCGATGCATGCAAGACGCCGTCCTCTGGCGACCCCGCGGTCGTGATCGGGCAGGGGCGAGACGCGTTCGCCTCGCTGGAGCATGGCGAGGTGGTGCCGATCGAGGCGGGCCCTCAAGGGGGGCACCACGTGTGGCTCGCGCTGCGCGTGACCGGAATTCGCCAGATGGGCTCGCGCCTGACCGTGGAGGGGTACTTCCCCGAGCTGGAGTTCGAGCTCCTTCCGTTCACCGCGCAGATCACGCTGCACAAGGCCGGGGAGGGCGGCTGCGAGATCGATGGCGTGCGCTTCCAGGTGGACCGGGGGCTCCCGGTCGAGGCCGTCCGGGGGCAAGCGCTCGACATCGAGATCACCCTGGAGGACCCGAACGGCGACGTCGGGACGGCCGCGCAGCGGGTCGTCATCTCTCCCTGACACGTGGCGACCGCTCAGGGGCGTTCCTCGAGGCTGCCCGTTTTGGTCCTGGCTCGGCCGAGCACCCCTCGTACGATGACGCCAGCGCGTCGCGACCTCCGTCGCGCCGCCGCGGCCGCCGCGAGGCACGCGGCGGCAACGGCGCCGGCCCGGCCCTCCTCCACGCCGCCGGTACGACAGCCGCAGCCCGCTCCGCTCGGCCGCGCCCCGCCAGAAGGCGGGATCCCGCCGCCTGGCGCATCGGGCGCTCCGCCCGCACCCGCGGCGCTCGCCTGGCCGCCGCCGCTCGCCGCCGCCGCGCCGGCGCCGGTCGCGCCGGTCGCGACGGCGCTCGTGCCGCTGCCGGCCGCGGGTGAACCGGCGTCCGGCGTGCAGTCGCGGTGGCCCGTCATCAGCGCGATCCTCGGCCAGTCCGTCGGGCAGACCGCTCCGACCGCGGTGCTCGCCGCGCACTCCAGAGGACCACGAATGCACCCCTGCTGGAGCAGCGGCTCGAACGTCGCGCCGCCGTCGAGCGAGCGGCCGATCGTGAAGCCGTCCAGGAACTCGCTCGCGCACGCGTAGAGGCCCGAATCCGTCCAGGCGAAGCAGCGCGGCGCGACGCTCGAGACGCGCTCGAAGGCCAGCGTCGACGAGGGCGCGCGGAAGACGCCGTCGACGTCGCTGCCCACCGCCACCGTCGCGCCGTCCGGCGAGATCGCGAACGCGCGCACGAAGCCCTCGGTCGTGAACACGGGCGCGAACGCCGCCCCGCCGTCCGTCGAGACGAACAGGCGCCCCGGCGCGCTCGCGATCCGCACGTACAGCACGTCGGCGTCGAGCGGATCGACCCCCGCGATGTACGGCTCGCGCGACGTCGTGCTCCCCGGCACCGCCGCGGTCTGCCACGTCTCCCCGCCGTCGGCCGAGCGCGCGAGCACCCCCTTGATGGCGCCGCCCTCGCTCGCGAGGCCGCTCACATAGACCCGCCGCGGATCCGACGGCGCGACGTCGACCGTCCGGGCCACAAAGCCCGCCGGGAGCGGCGCCCCCGCGCCGGTCCAGCTCGCGCCGCCGTCGCGCGACGCCCAGAGGCCATGCCTGGTCCCCGCGGCCACCGCGACGACGTGCGACGGATCGCCCTGCCGGACCGAGAGATCGATCACCTCCCGCCCCGCGAGCTCCGCGGCGCGCGTCCAGGCGCAGCCGCCCTCGGCGCCGACCGCGATCCCGTCGGCCAGCGCGGCGAGCACCCGGCCGCTCGCCGCCGCCGCGATGGGCGGAGATTGGCCGGCCGTGTCGTCGTACCCGACCGCGCCCTCGCAGATCCAGCGCCAGCTCGCGCCCCCGTCTCGCGTGGTCAGCAGGCCGTACGTCATCCGGGCGACGGCGCGCGCTGGATCCGCCGGGTCGAACACGATCTGGTCCGCCGAGGGAAAGACGCCGTTCGCGGCCGCGGGGGAGGGGAGCGCCATGGCGGCGAGCGCGACGGCGCGCGCCGCGGCGGCGAGCGCGACGGCGCGCGCCGGGCGAGATCCCGGCCTCACGGCGCGCGGGGGAGGCGGGCGCATCGAGGATCCACCGTACCGCGGCGCGCGCCGAGAACCGCCCACGCGCCCTCCGCCCCGCTACACTCGCCGCAATGCCGGAGCGCATCGTCGTGTCCTTTCGAGGTACTGCGGCCCTCTCGCAGCCAGACAGCACGGACGCGGTCGCTCCGTGGCCCGGCCGCCGCGGCGCGCCGCGGGCGCCCGCGCCGCCGTCGCGCCAGAAGGGCGCCGCGCGCGCCGCCGGCGGCGCCGCGCGCGGCGAGGAGAGCTACCTCGCGAGGGCGCTCGCGCTGAAGAAGCGCGCCGAGGCGCTCGGCGCCACCCTGTGCGCCTGGAGCGCGCAGACCTTCTCGTTCGAGTTCACCCCCGACGATGTCGAGGAGGCCGTGCTGCTCGCCGCGCTCGCCGCGGAGGACGCCGCCGTGCACCCCGACGCGCGCTTCGCGGTCGGCATCGCGCAGGGCGAGATGACCTACGTCGGCGAGGCGGGACGCTTCACCGCGCTCTCCTGGGGGCAGCCGCTGCTCGTCGCCGTCATGCTCGCCCGCGTCGCGCTCCCCGGCGACGTGCTCCTCGATCCCGCGCTCGCCGCCGTGATCTCGGGCGAGCTCATGACCCTCGGCGCCCACCGCGGCATCGACGGCGCGCGCCGGGTGCGCGGCCTCCGCCTCGACGCGCAGCAGCCGCTGCGCAGGCAGGTCGCCGAGAGCGTGGCGCGCCTGTGCAAGCCGCCGCTCATCGGCCGCGACGCCGAGCTCGCCGAGCTCGCCGTGCCCCCCGGCTCGCTCGCGATCGTCCGGGCCGAGCCCGGCGCCGGCGGCACGCGGCTGCTCCTCGAGCTGGAGAGGCTGCTCGCGCCGTCGCGGAGCCTCTTCGTCGCGCCGATCGGGGCCTCGCGCGAGCCGTTCGGCGCGCTCCGGCGCGCCCTCGCGCGCGCGGCGCTCCGCGCCGAGAAGAGCCGCGCCCGCGCGCCGGTGCTCCCGGATCGGCTGAAGCCCGCGCTCGCCCGGCTCCTCGCCGGCGAGGGCGTCGAGCCGAGGATCGCCGCCGAGGTGCTCGCCGTGTGGCTCGCCCCGTCCGACGTCCGCGTCGGCCTGCTCGCCGTCGACGACGCCTCCGAGGTCGACGCCGCGAGCCTCGAAGCGATCGCCCTCGCCCTCTCGCCGGGCGGCGGCCCGCGCGCCGTCGCCCGGCTCGGGCGCTCGGAGCCGCTCCCCGCGCCGCTCACCGCGCTCACCCCCGCCGCGACGGTCACGCTGGGGCCGCTCTCCGCGCCGGGCGCGCAGGATCTCGTCCGCCGCCTCCTCGACGGCTGCATCGACGAGGCGGGCGCGCGCCGCTGGGCCGCGCGCGCGCCCGCGTTCCCGCTGGCCGTGCGCGAGCTCCTCTGCGAGGCGCTGGAGAGCGGCGCGCTGCGCTGGATCGGCAGGAGCGTCGGGCCGCGCCGGCGCAGCGCCGGGCGGGGCAGGCCCCCGCGCACGATGACCGGCGCCGAGCTCGCCGCGCCCCCCGCGCTCCGCTCGATCGAGGCCCGCCTGCGCCTGCTCGCGATCGGCCAGCGCACGGTGCTCACCGCGCTCGCGACCCTCGGCGGGGACGCGTCGGACGCGGCGATCGACGCGCTGTGCGACGGCACCGGCGCCCCGAAGGTCGCCGCGGTCCAGGCGGCGCTGCTCGGCGCCGGCTGGCTCTTTCGCCCGGAGCCTGGCTGGCTGCGGCTCTCCTCGCGCACGCTGCGCGACGCCCTGCTCGCGGGCGTCCCGCCGGGCGAGCGCGCCGCGTGGCACCTGGCCGCGGCGCGGGTCGTCGAGGATCACGCCAGCGTGCTCGGCCTCGCCGACGCCGCGTGGCACGCCGCGAAGGCGGGCGATCGGCGCTCCGCGGCCGATCTCGCCGGGCGCGCCGGGCGCGCGGCCGGCGACGCGCTGCTCGAGGGCTCGGCCGCGGAGCTGCTCGCGTTCGCCGACGAGCAGGAGACCGCGAGAGATCACCGGGACGGGGCGCCGGACAGCTCGTCGAGCCAGCCGCCTACCTTCCGCACGCCCATCGAGGTGGTCGGCGACGCGCCGGAGCCGCAGCGCGCGGCGCGCTCCGCGCTCGCCGCGGAGGGCGAGCGCGGCGAGGGCGCGGGCGACGTGGCCGGCGCGCCCGCGGCGCAACCGGACGACACGTCCAAGGACTTTTCCGACGCGACCTCCCCGGACGTCGGTCTTCCGTGCGGCGACGCCTCCGGTGATCCGCTCGCGAAGACCACGGAGTCGCCCGTCCTGTCGATGAACGACATCGCGGTCCGCCTCGCCGAGCTGGCCAAGCAGGCGCTCGTCCAGGGCGACCTCCGCACGCTCGAGCGGCTCGTGGGCGAGCTCCGCCGCACCGGCGAGCACCTCGAGCTGGCGGAGCGCATGACCGGCCTGATCTCGCTCGGGCGCGGCGCGAAGGAGGAGGCGCTCCGGCGCTTCCGGATCGCCGCGGAGGCCGACGCGTCGCCTTCGCAGCGGGCCCGGGCGCTGCTCGCGTACGGCGTCGCGCTGGCCGCCGCGGGCCGCACGGAGGGCGCGCTCCTCGAGGCGCTGAGCGCCCTCGCGCGCGCCCGCGAGGCCGAGGATCCCCACGGCGAGCAGGCGTGCGCGCAGTTCCTGGCGCAGCTCGCGGCCGCGACCGGGCACGGGGAGGCGGCCCGCGCGTGGGCGCAGGTGGCGCGCCTCGCCGGCGCGGAGCCCCCCTCGTGACGGCGCATTGACAGCGTCGTCGCGGCTGTCCATACCGCCGGCCATGTCGTCCCGAGAGCCCTCCGGCGAGCCGGCTCCCGCGCCGGAGACCGGCGAGGAGCGCGCCGCGCCGCCAGCGCGCGCCGGCGCCGGAGAGGGCGCCGGCGCGCGCAGGGTCGCCGCGCTCCTCGCGCTGGCGCTCTCGCTCGGCGCGATCGCCGGCGTCGCATACCAGCGCTACGCCGCGGTGCACCTGCGCGCCCTGCCAAGGGTCCCGGGCTGTGTCCGCGGGGCGCGGGTGGCGCTGCGCAGGCCGGTCGCGGCGTCCGGCACGGAGCCGCGCCAGACGGCGTCGGGCGAGACGGTCTACCTCACGCCTGGGGAAGATCGCG
Organism: Sorangium sp. So ce128; assembly: GCF_051525245.1. Taxonomy (NCBI): domain Bacteria; kingdom Pseudomonadati; phylum Myxococcota; order Polyangiales; family Polyangiaceae; genus Sorangium; species Sorangium sp. So ce128. The sequence continues at coordinate 693,739 of NZ_CP150313.1, forward strand.
CGGTCGCCTGCGCCTTGCAGCTCGACGAGGCGCTCGCTCGGCACCTCGCCGGAGCGCTGGCCGAGCAGGCGCCGGCGCAGCGCGCCGCCCGGCTGAGCGAGCTCGTGCGCGACCGCGTGCCGGCCGACCCGGCGTACGATCGCGCCGCCTCTGCGGCGTACATGATGGCCTCCGCGGCCCTGCGGGGCCTGCCAGACGACGTCGCCGAGGTCCGCGCCGCTGCGGAGGAGCTCGATCGGCATCAGGCCTGCCGCTTCGACACGCGCCGCCCCTGCCCGACGCGCCCGCCGCTGCCAGCGCTCGTCTGGCTCACCGGCGTCCCGGCGGCGCTGAGCCTGCTCGGGCTGCTCTGGATCGGCCTCGCCGCGAGCGCCGCGCGCTACAGGCGCTGGACGGCGCGCCGGGGCCGCTGATCGCCCGAGCTCGCGCGCGTCGCGCGCCTCCGCCTCTGCGATCGCTTCAGTCGATCGCCTCGACGCGAAAGCTCGACTGGACCAGGCGGCGGGGCCGGGCCCCGATGTCGGCGACGTCGAACCCGAAGCCCGCGCCCTGGTGGTGGATCCCGCCCGACGTGGCGCCGCTCGGCATCTGCACCGACGAGCTCACCGTGACGTAGACCTTCGCCCCCTTGGCGAACGCGGCGGTCATCGCGAGCACGCGCCCGGCGAGCTGCGCCGCCGCCTCGCGCGCCACCCGCGCCCAGAGCGTCGCCGCTCCGGCCGTCGACGACAGCGCGCGCACCCCGAGCACCACGCCGGCGCCGCTCAGGTGCACCTCGAACACCGCGCGCGCCGTCGCGGGCGTCTCGGCGGAGCGCACCGCGTCCGCCACCACGGACGCGACCGTGCCGGCGGCGGGCAGATCCAGCCCCAGCGTCTTGTCCCGATCGCGCATCGCCTCGCGCAGCAGCTCGCCGGCCCTGTCCGCCGAGACCTCGCGCGGCGCGGCCGGCGCGGTCGGCGCCGGCGCTGGCGGCGCGCGATCCGGCAGAACGCCGGGCAGCTGCCACACCGGCGCCCCCCCGAGGCCGGCGACCCCGCGCGGCGCCTCGGCGGTCGGCGGCCCGTCGTACTCGCTCGAGGGCGCCGGGGCCGGAGGCGCCACGGGACCCTCCCGCGGCTCGACCGGCGCCTCCGTCGGCGCCGGCGGCGCTGATGGATCGAGCGGCCGCCGCTCGCGGCGCGCCGTCCGGCCGAGGACCGGCTCCGCCTCGCGCGGCCGTGCCTCGTCCGGCGTGCGCGCCTCGTCCTGCTCCGCCTCGCGCGGCGCGACGGGCTCTATCTCGATCTCCACCTCGCGGCGCGCGCCGCTCGAGCGGGCCTCGAGCACCGGCCCCGGGGCGCCCGCGATCCGCGCGAGCAGCGGGATGGCGGCATGGAGCAGCGTCGCTGCGAGCAGGAAGCGGACCTCGCGGGAGAGCAAGCGCCGAGCACCTTGGTGGGTGCCGGACAGGGGCGCAAGTGCGCGTTTCGTCGCCGGCGTGCTCACGTCCCCGCTCGCGCGCACCTGCGCAGCCCCGGGCACACCCCACCCGCTTCCTCGCTTTGCGGCCCGACAGGCTCACCCACGCGTGTTCCAGCGGGGGACAGGGTATTACGGCCACGCTTAAATATGCGCGTACGGAACGGTTGTCGCTTGAGCTCGAGACCGTACTGGTCGATGCTCCGCCTGCCGCGACGCCTTCCGGGCTCACGGCAGGAGCAGAAACGAAGCGCGCTGCCGCCATGCGGCGCGCTCACGGAACAGACGCAGCGCCTGGCGAGCCAGGGCTGGGCGCTACATCCCCGTTGTAAGGGAGGGGTATCGAAATGAAGGGAAACGTGCGCGCTGACGGGTCGCCTGCGGACCTATCGCCGACGCCCACGCCGCCGCCCGTCACCGTGATCCAGGCTTGCCCGGATCGCGGTCTTCCCCTCGACCTGCCTCCCCTCGGCATGGCCCCCGCGTCGGAGGAGCAAGCGTTCCTTCCCGGTTTTGCCCCGCCAACGCCGCCCTTCCCCATGGCCGGGGCCGGGCCGTACGGCTCCTGGTCCGCGCCCTCGCCGGACGAGCGCCGCGCGCGCGTGTGGCGCGCCCTCGGGGCCTTCGTCTTGGCCGCGGCCACCGTGATCGTCGTCGTCGCCGCCGCCGCGCGCGGGATCGCCGCGCGGATGCCGATCGCCTCCGCCGAGGCCTTCCGCGCCATGACCCCCGTCAACCGCGCGTCGCTGCTCGCGCTGCGCTCCTCGCGCGAGGACGCCGGGGTGAGCGCGGCCGTCGCGCCGGAGGGGCTCGCGCGCTTGCAGCCGCCGGCGCCGCCGCCCGCGCCGGTGACGCCGCCGCCCGCGATCCGGCACGAGGGATACGCGTCGATCCGCGGCGGCGTGCTCTTCACGCCCGACACGTTCAGGCCCGCCGGGTCGAGCTACGATCTCCTGCTGCACTTCCACGGCAACACCCAGCTCGTCCGCGAGAGCGCCGAGGTCGCCGGGCTGAACGCCGCGGTCGCCGTCATCAACCTCGGCATCGGCTCGGGCGCGTACGAGGACTTCTACGCGACGCCGGGCGTCTACGAGAGCCTGCTCGCGGACATCGACCGGGCGCTCGCGCAGCGCGGGCTGCCGACCCCGCGGCTCCGCCGGGTCGCCCTCTCCTCGTGGAGCGCGGGCTACGGCGCGGTCGCCAAGATCCTGGAGCTCCGCCGCGGCGCCGAGCCCCTCGACGCGATCCTCGTCACCGACGGCATCCACTGCGGCTTCGTCCCGGAGCAGCCGAGCGGGCTCAACCCGCTGCAGCTCGCCTCGTTCGCGCGCGCCGCGCAGCTCGCCGCCTCGGAGGAGCTGCTGTTCACCATCACGCACTCGGAGATCGACCCGATCGCGTACGCCAGCTCCTCCGCCACGGCCAGCTACCTGCTCGACGCCGCGGCAGGGCGCCACGTCGAGCGGTCGCCCGCGTCGGACGCGCCCCCGCACCTGCGGCTGCGCGCGGCCGAGGGCGCCGTCTCGAAGAAGCTCGAGAAGCAGATGATCCCGACCACCGAGGCGAGCGTGGGCGAGCTCCATGTCCGCGGGTTCCGGGGCAACACGCCCGAACACCACATGGCGCACCTGCTCCAGATGGCCTCGACCGTCCTCCCGGAGCTCGTCGAGCGCTGGCGCGAAGGCGGCGATCCGTCGTCCGAGCGCTGATCGACGGGAGCGGCAGGGTCAGCTCCGGCTCCGCGCCTCGGCCATCCAGGCCCCGATCGCCGTGGCGACCGGGTGATCCGCCCCCAGCTCCGCCTCGGCGAGCGCGAGCGCCCGCTCGTACAGCGGCAGCGCCGTGGACGGCCGCCCCGCGGCGTGGTGGACCTGCGCGAGCCGGACCAGCGTCGGCCGGAGCGACGGGTGGGCGGCCCCGGCCAGCGCCTCCCGCGCGGAGAGCGCGCGCTCGTACAGCGCCGCCGCCTCGGCCGTGTCCCCGAGCGCCTCCCGGGCGGCCGCCAGGTTGTGCAGGATCGACGCGAGGAGGCCCCCCTCCACGCCCGCCCCCGCCTCGGCGATCTCGAGCGCCCTCCGGAGCATCACCTCCCGCTCGGCGGTCGGGAGGTCCTCTTCCAGCTCCAGGAACGTGGCGGCGTTGTAGAGCGCCTCTGCGACGAGCGCGTGACGGGCGCCGAGCGCCCCCTCCCGCAGCGCGATCGCCCGCCGGAAGAGCGGCGCCGCCTCGGCGCGGGCCCCCCGCCTGCCGAGCAGCAGGCCGAGCCGGTTCAGCAGCGCCGACAGCTCGATGGGGTCGGGGTCGCGCATCCGCTCGTAGCCCGCGAGCATCCGGCGGAACAGCGCCTCGACGTCCTCGAGCTCGCCCTGCCGCTCGAGGATGGCGGCCAGCTGCTCGAGCAGCCTCGGCAGCGGCGGATCGGTGCTCGCCGCCGCCTCGGCGATGGCGATCGCCCTCGCGGAGCTCGCGCGCGCCTCGTCCAGCCGCCCCTGCGCGAGCCGCGCCGAGCTCAGCGCGTAGAGCGGCGCCGCCAGCTCGGCGTCCCCGTCACCGTAGATCTCCTCGGCGATCCGGAGCGCCCGCGCGCATGTCGCCTCCGCGTCGGCGTGGCGCGAGCCGGCGAGCTCGGACGCCGCCATGTCGAGTAGGCGCCGGTACTCTCTCCCCCTCCACCAGCGCAGCACGGCGCGATCCGGTCGCATCCTCCTCTACTACCTCGTCCCCACCCGGGAGGGCGAGAAGGCCGGCAGGGACGTCCGGCGCGCACCGGCCGGCGTCCGGCGGCGGCACCCGACAAGGACGATCGGAAGAGCATCGCGCGGGCGCGGAGCAGTGTACTCTGCTCGCAGGATCTCGTGGCGCGAAGGTGCGATGCAGACGCTCGATGCCAGCAACTGGCGGTTCCCGTCGATCGGGGCTATGGCGCACGGCGCATGGTGCGGCGCCTCCCGAACGGCCTCCCGAACGGCCTCTCGAGCGGGGGCCCCTGCCTCACGAACGGGGCGATCGTGGAGGCGATCGAGGAAAGGTCGCCAAGGACATTTCTTCCGTTTAGACTGCCCCGACGGCCCCACGCGCCGACGCTCCCCACGATCATGAGGTCCAGGCTCACGCATCGCGAGGCATCGTCACCGAGGGGAGGGCTCGCCCGCGCCCGCACGGGGAAGGCGACGGAGTTCATATGAGTGGTGCCAACGAAAACGTCGTCGATGAAGTAGCGCGCAGCGAGCCGATCGATCCGTTGCTCGGAAAGGTGCTCAACGGAAAGTTCAAGATCCTTTCCCAGCTCGCGACCGGCGGCATGGGCACGATCTATCGCGGCGAGCAGATCCCGCTCGGGCGCCAGGTGGCGATCAAGGTCTTGATCCCGAACCAGGCCTCGCGGCAGCTCGACCCGAACTTCCACAAGCGCTTCTTCCTCGAGGCGAGCATCCTCGCGCGTCTCCAGCACCCGAACATCGTCACCGTCTTCGACTACGGCCGCATCGAGGCCGACGATCAGGAGCGGTTCTTCATGGCGATGGAGTTCCTCGAGGGCGAGACGCTCTTCCGGCGCGTGCGCCGGCAGGGGCGCCTGCCGCCGCCCGAGGCGATGCGCATCGCGCGGCAGATCGCGCGCGGGCTGCGCGAGGCGCACAAGCACGGCGTCGTCCACCGCGACCTCAAGCCGTCGAACATCATGCTCGTCTCCAACGAGGACGCGGAGGAGGCGGTCAAGATCCTCGATTTCGGCCTCGTGAAGCAGCTGGGCGACGACTCGGAAGAGCTCACGCAGCAGGGCGCGTTCCTGGGCTCGCCCCGCTTCATGTCGCCCGAGCAGATCTCGCACGGCAAGGTCGATCTCAGGACCGACATCTACTCGCTCGGCGTCATCCTCTACCAGATGCTCTGCGGGAAGGTCCCGTTCGAGTCCGAGAAGTCGATCCAGATCCTGATGGCGCACCTCCAGCAGCCGGTGCCGCGCATGAAGGAGCGGAACCCGGACGTCGACATCCCGGAGCCGCTCGAGGCGCTCGTGATGCGCTGTCTCGCGAAGGATCCGGACGGCCGGCCCGCGACGATGGACGCCCTCATCCAGGGCCTCGGCGAGTGCGCCCGCGGCATGGGCGTGACGACAGCGTTCGGCGGCACGCAGATCACCTCGTTCGAGTCGCTGCCCGGCGTGCAGATCTCGTCGCGTTCGTCCACGGTGCAAGCGCTCAAGGACGCGGTGACGCTCCCGGCGCCGTCGAGTGATGACGATCCGAGCGGGCGCACCTCCGGCGTCGGCTCGGGCCCGGGCGCCGCCGCGACCGCGGCGGGCGCGTCCAAGGGCGCGACCGGCGCGCAGGAGGCCCCCTCCGGCGGCGGTCGCAAGGGGGTGATCCTCGCCGCCATCGGCGCGGTCGTCGTGGCGGCGGGCGCGTTCGCGCTGACCCGCAAGCCCGCTCAGACCGAGGCCACGCCCGAGGTCGCGACCGCGCCCACGACCGCGCCCGCGGCGACCGGCACGCCCGGCGATCACAAGGGCGCGCCCTCGTTCATGCTGATCATCGAGTCGATCCCGCCGGGCGCCGACGTCCTGGAGGACGGGAAGTCGCTCGGGCAGACGCCGCTCCAGCTCTCGATCGCGAACGAGCAGGTGCGCGCGTCGCCTCGCCGGCTGACCCTGCAGAAGGAAGGCTTCCAGCCCTACTCCATCGTGCAGGGGCCGTCGGAGATGTCCGTGCAGACCGTCGCGCGGCTCGCGCAGGTGGCCGCGCCTGCGAAGACCGACGACGCGCCGTCGAACACGAGCTCGGGCGGCAGGCGAAACTGGGGCCGCCCCGTTCGCCCCGCAGCGCCCACGGCCACGTCGAAGCCCAGCGCTCCGGAGAACACGGCCCCGTCGATCCGGATCGACAGGTAGCGATCAGGGCGCGCCCGACGAGCCCCATCGGCTAGCTCCTGATTTCACCGCGCCTCAAGGGCGTGGTGCAGGGGCCATGCGCTAGCTTCCTGGCCGCGCATGTCCCGCCTGCTCATCGTCTCGAACCGCCTTCCGGTGACCGTCCACGCCGATCAGGGGGACGTCTCTGTCGTCCCCTCGGCGGGCGGCCTCGTGACCGCGCTCCGGGGCCCCCACGAGCGCCACGGCGGCCTCTGGCTCGGATGGCCGGGCGACCTCGCGCGCCTCACCGAGGAGCAGCGCCGAGAGGTCGAGGATCGGCTCGAGCAGCTCGGCGCGGTCCCGGTGCAGCTCACCTCGGCCGAGGTGAGCCGTTACTACGACGGCTTCTCGAACAGCGTCCTGTGGCCGCTGTTCCACTACCTCGTCGAGAAGTTGCACCTCGACGCCCGGCACGACTGGGAGAGCTACCGCGAGGTGAACGAGCGCTTCGCCGAGGCCATCGTCGCCCGGTACAGGCCGGGCGACAGGGTGTGGATCCACGACTACCAGCTCACGCTGGTGCCGGCGATGCTGCGGCGGCGCATCCCCGACGCGCGGATCGGCTTCTTCCTGCACATCCCTTTCCCCGCGGCCGAGGTCTTCCGGATCCTGCCCTGGCGGGAGCAGGTGCTGCGCGGCATGCTCGGCGCCGACGTCGTCGGGTTTCACACGACGGCCTATCGGTACCACTTCGTCTACTCCGCGGCGCGCGTGCTCGGGCTCGATCCCGACCTGGAGACGCTCGCGTACGAGGGGCGGCGGGTGCGGCTCGGCGCCTATCCGGTCAGCATCGACGTCGACGAGTTCGTGCGGCTCGCGCGCGACGAGGAGGTCCGCGCCGAGGCGCGGCGCATCCGCGAGAGCGCCCAGGGCCGGAAGATCGTGCTCGGCGTCGATCGGCTCGACTACACGAAGGGCATCCCGAGGCGCATGCTCGCCATCGAGCGCTTCCTGGAGCGCGAGCCCGAGCTCCGGAGCAAGGTCCGGTTCATCCAGCTCGCGGTGCCGACGCGCGAGAACGTCGACGCCTACGCCGAGTTCCGGCGCGTCGTGAACGAGCTCGTCGGCCGCATCAACGGCAGCTACGGGACGCTCGACGATGTCCCGATCCACTTCCTGCACCGGTCGATGCCCATGGCCGGGGTCGTCGCGCTCTACCTCGCGGCCGACGTGATGATGGTGACGCCGCTGCGCGACGGGATGAACCTCGTCTGCAAGGAGTACGTGGCCTCGCGGCTCGACGACACCGGCGCGCTCGTGCTGAGCGAGTTCGCGGGCGCGGCCGCCGAGCTGATCGAGGCGCTCCTGGTGAACCCGCACGACATCGACGCGGTGGCGTCGACGATCCAGCGGGCGCTCGTCATGTCGCCGTCCGAGCAGCGCGTCCGGATGCAGGCGCTCCGGCGTCGCGTCGTGACGCACGACGCGCACCGCTGGTCGCACCGCTTCCTGAACGATCTCGAGCGCGCGGGCGGCGTCCTGCCCGCGGTGGGGGCCGTCCGGCGGCCGGAAGGCGCGCCCCAGGGGAGCACGATCGCGAGCGCGCGCAGCGCGCCGTCGCTGATCGTGATGCTCGACTACGACGGCACGCTGGTCCCCCTCGAGGCCATGCCCGAGCTCGCTCAGCCGGACGAGGCGCTCGTCACCGAGCTGCGCGAGCTCGCGGCGCGCCCGCGGACGCAGGTGCACGTGGTGAGCGGCCGGCCGCGCGAGGACCTCGAGCGGTGGCTGGGCGAGCTGCCCATCAGCCTCCACGCGGAGCACGGGTTCTTCTCGCGCGCCGCGCCCGGGGAGCCCTGGGTCGCGCTCCGCGAGGCCGCGCTCGACTGGAAGCCGAGGGTCCGCGACATCCTCCAGGGCTTCGTCGACCGCACGGCGGGCAGCTTCATCGAGGAGAAGATGGTCTCGATCGCGTGGCACTACCGGGCCGCCGACCCGGAGCTCGCCAGCCAGACGGCCCGCGAGGTGCCCCTGGAGCTCGGCGAGGTGCTGCGCGAGCACGATCTCGAGCTCATCCCGGGCCGGAAGGTGCTGGAGGTGCGGCTCCGCGGCGTCAACAAGGGGGTGATCGTGCCGCGGGTGCTCGCCATGATGGGGCCCGACGCGGTGGTGATCGCGCTCGGCGACGACAGGACCGATGAGGATCTGTTCGCGGCGCTCCCCCCGACCGCGCTCACGATCCACGTGGGCGGCGGGGAGAGCTCCGCGGCGTTTCAGCTGCCCGACCCGGCGTCCGCGCGTCGCTTGCTGCGCGCGCTCGTCGCCTGAGGGCTCACGCCCCGGCGCGGCGACCGCGCCGCCGGAGGGCGGCGCCGAGGAGCGCCGCCGCCCCGGCGAGGAGAGCCCCCGAGCCGGCGATCGGGCCGCCCGCGAGCCCCCCGCCGACGCTGCACGCGCTGGCGTGGGCGTCGTGCGGAGCGCCCGCGTTGCCCTGCGCGGCCTCGGAGCACGCAGCGGCGCGCGCTGCGGTGTCGTCGCCGTCCGCGGCGCAGTCGCCGGCGGACGCGTCGGCGTCGGCGTCGGCGTTGGCGTCGGCGTCGCTGGCATCGACGTCGCTGGCATCGACGTCGTCGGTGTCGCTGGCATCTGCCTCACCGTCGCTCGGGGCGGCATCGCGGCCGACGTTCCACGCCTCCTCCGCGGCGCTGCTGTCGCCGTCGTCGAGGTCCCGATCGCTGTCCGCGGCCCTCATGGCGAACGCCGCGAGGCTGGAGCCGGACTCGTAGGCTCCGATGTCGATCGCGCCGGCGACCGGCCGCAGCAGCGGTCCGCTGGCCCCGCGGCTGCCCCTCCTGGGCGAGGACTGCGGCGCGGTGAGCGGCTTCGGGAACGGGTACCCTGCCGGGCTCGGCGTCGCGCTGGAGCCGGCGTTGACGAGCGGGCTGTTCGACGCCGGGCGGAGGTCCAGCGAGCTGAGGTTGGTGAAGCCGGGGTCGGTGCTCTGCACCGTGCCTGTCCACGCCGCGGGGATGGCCGAGGAGCCGGTGGGCACCCAGTTGTTGGCGCCCGAGATCAACGCCGTTCCGGTCTTCCAGGTCGCGCTCCTGTCGACATAGACCTCCACGCCGCCGCCGCCGCGCCGATAGAACACGTTGTTGCTCAGTTCGACGCTCTCGATCCCGTCGAACATCCTGATCGCCGGCCGCGACCCGGGGGCGAGCAGGAACGTGTTGTTGACGAACCGGAAGCGACCCCACGTCTGCCCCGTGCCGTCGCCCCCGACGCGCACGGCGAAGTGCTGGCCGGTCTTGACGATGACATTGCCGACGACGTCGGAGTCCTCGCGCGCGAGCCCCTCGTCCTGGCCGTCCGGCCCGATCAGCTCGAGCTCGTGGTATTTCGCGCCCTCGATCCAGTTGTAATAGATCTCGTTCCGCTCCGCGCGGCTCTTCACGCTGTTGCCGCCATTGCCGTCGTGCACATAGCAGTGCCGCATGCGGAACACCGAGCCGAGGCGCGTCTCCTCGTCGGTCGCGATGTAGATGGGGTGCCTGGTGTCGCCCGAGCCGCAGGCATAGACCTCGACGTACTCCAGCGTGAGGGAGCCCGACTCGGAGTCGGCGCCGAGGATCCCGTGCCCGGCGCAATCGTGCACCACCGAGTCGCGGATCGTGATGTCGTGCGCTTTGTTGAACACGCAGCGGCCCGAGCCGCCGGTGATGTCGAAGCCTTCGAAGGTATAGTGATTGCCAGCGAAGACCACGGTGTTCGTCCCCCCCGATAGGACAGGGCGGCGGCCGTTCACGCGAACGCCGCGGATCGTGATCTTCTGCGCCTCGGTGCCCGACTTCTTGAAGAACAGATCCCCCGGATAGGTCGCGTCGCCCTCGACCAGCACCACGTCCCCGGCAGCGAGGCGAGGGGCGACCTCCGCGAGGCTCGCATAAGGCTTGCCCCGCCCCACCTCGTACGTCGCTGCGCTCGCCGGCGAGGCGGCGAGCAGCACGGAGAGCCCGATGCCCGGCGCGACGAGAGAGAGTGTGACGAGGTGCCTTGTGTTGAGTTGCTGCATTGGCGTACTGTCGCGTGCTGTAGAGTCCGAGTGCAAGCTGCTTTTTAATGAAATGCATGATGGGTAATTCAGGCGACACCTGACGGCAGGAATTCCTGCCGTTATTTCCGTGTACCCAGCGGCTTTCACCATTGCTGAGAATCCTCGCCGTCTGCCATTTCTCGATAAATTTTTGTAAATAAAAGCAAGTCGGTGCGAACGCCGCGAAGAGCGTGAAGAGCAGCGAAGAGCGGGTGAAGCGCGGGAGGAGCGGGAGGAGCGCGAGGGGCTGGAGGAGCGCGCGGGGCGAGGCGGGCGGTTCCTCTCGGCGCGCGCGTCGTTTCGTGTCATGGAGCCGACCATGTTTCCGGTTGTCCTCGCCTCCACGTCGCCCTTCCGGAGGGCGCTCCTCGATCGCCTCGGGCTCGCCTACGAGGCCGTCGCGCCGGCGTTCGAGGAGATCGCGCCCGAGGGGATGTCGCCCCTCGCGTGCGCCCGCCTCTTCGCGGAGGGGAAGGCGCTGAGCCTCGCGCCCGCGCGGGAAGGCGCCCTGATCATCGGCGCCGATCAGGCGCTCGAGCTCGATGGGGAGCTCCTCCGCAAGCCGGCCTCGCTCGACGAGGCGGCAGACCAGCTCGGGCGGCTCTCGGGGCGCGTCCACGCGCTCCACGCCGCCGTCGCCGTGCACGCGCCGCCGGGGGTGCCGCTCGCGGCCGGCGAGCCGCGGACGCTGGCCGAGTTCGTCTCGGTGGAGCTCCGCGTCCGCCCGCTCGACCGCGCGCAGATCCGCCGCTACGTCGAGCTGGATCGGCCGATCGGCAGCGCGGGAGGATACCTCTTCGAGAAGCACGGACCGTGGCTGTTCGACGACGTGCGCCACGCCGACGAGGCGGCCATCGTGGGGCTGCCGCTCGTCCCGCTCTGCCGCCTCCTGCGCCGCTTCGGGGTCGATCCGCTCGCCCCGCCCGCGCGCGCGTGAGCGCAGGCGTCAGGCAGGCGTCAGAGAGAGCGCCGGCAGGCTCCACGCAGGCCGAGAGAGAGCCTGCATCCTGGGAGATACGGTAGGTTCCCGCCAAACCGCGCCATTGCGCGTCGGCGCGATCCGAGCACCGAGGGAGAAGCCCCAGGGAACCAGGAAGTTGCCGGCTGCCCCAGGCGCTGTGCTGTCTGACGGCGCAGGCGGGGGGCCCCGGCGCTGTGTGCGCGCCGGGGCTCTCAGGGAGGGGCGGCCGTGGCGCGCCCGTTGCTAATCGTGGTTCCAGGGTCGAGCCTGCCGCTGGGCCCTCACGAATGAGCATCTTCTGCCGGGCGACGCCGACGGGGCGGGCCAGGCGCTCGACGAGGTGAGGCGATGATGGAACGCCCGCCCTTCAACGCGGCCGAGGCGCTCACGGCGGCTGATCTGACGCTGTCCTGGTCGGCCCTGCAGAACGAGGAGCGGGTGCAGGCCTATCGCCGCCTGCGGCGCGAGGAGGCGGAGGATTTCTTCGAGGGTCTCCCCACGGCCGACCAGGCCGCGCTCCTCGCGGGCCTCACGAAGGGCGAACGCAGGATGTGGCTCCGCCTGCTCGCGCCCGACGACGTGGCGGACCTCCTCCTCGAGGTGTCGCCGGCCGACCAGGCGGAGCTCCTCTCCTTGCTCGACGAGCCGACGCGGCGCGAGGTGATCGCGCTCCTCGCGTACGCCGAGGACGAGGCCGGCGGGCTGATGAGCCCTTGGTTCGCGCGCGTGCGGCCGGAGGCGACGGTCGACCAGGCGATCAGCTATCTCAAGCGGCAGGCCAGGGATCACCTCGAGACCATCTACTACGGTTATGTGCTCGACGCCGAGCAGCGGCTGCGCGGCGTGGTGTCGCTCAGGCAGCTCATGATCGCCCCCGGCGACCGGCGCGTCAGCGACGTCATGAAGACCGACGTCGTGTCGGTCAACGAGGACGCCGACCAGGAGGCGGTGGCGCGGACCTTCGCGGAGCACGATCTCGTGGCGATACCCGTCGTCGACAGCGAGGGTCGGATGAAGGGGATCGTCACCGCAGACGACATCGTGGACGTCGTGGAAGAGGAGGCGACCGAGGACATCCAGAAGCTCGGCGGCATGCAGGCGCTCGACGCGCCCTACCTCCGGACCCCCCTCTCCAGGATGCTCGGCAAGCGCGCGGGCTGGCTGTCCGCGCTGTTCGTGGGCGAGCTCCTCACCGCAACGGCGATGGGGCACTATGAGAACGAGATCGCCCGCGCCGTCGTGCTCGCCCTCTTCGTGCCGCTCATCATCTCGAGCGGGGGCAACTCCGGCTCTCAGGCGACGACGCTGGTCATCCGGGCGATGGCGCTCGGCGAGATCCGGCTCGCCGACTTCTGGCGCGTCAGCCGCCGGGAGCTCGCGTCGGGCCTCGCGCTCGGCGGGATCCTCGGCGCCATCGGCTTCGCGCGCGTCATCGCCTGGGAGAAGCTCTTCGGGGCCTATGGCCCGCACTACGCGCTCCTCGCCCTGGCCGTCGCGATCAGCCTGGTCGGCGTCGTGACCTGGGGCACGCTGGCGGGGGCGCTCCTGCCGTTCGTGCTCCGGGCGCTCCGCTTCGACCCGGCGAGCGCCTCGGCCCCGTTCGTCGCGACCCTCGTCGACGTCTCCGGCCTCGTGATCTACTTCAGCGTGGCCGAGCTCCTGCTCCGCGGTGTGCTGCTGTGAAGCGGGCGAGCGCCCCCCGCGCCCTCCCCGGGGGCTTCCCCGAAGCGCGCGGCCGGGGAGCGCCCGGGCGATGGGGGCCTAGGGGCTGACGCGGGACGCCAGGTAGCGCGCCACATACGCGCCGATCACGCGCGCGTCCTCGCGCCAGCGGCCGCCGGGCTTCAGCTTGTCCGCGTCCGTGGAGCTCAGGCTCGTGTTCGGGATGGGCGACGCCGTGCGGCTCGAGAACTGGACCTCATCGAGCACCCGGCCGTCCGGCGTCGTGAGCCGGAGCGTCAGCCGGATCTGGCTCGGGGCCGAGGAGACGACCGCGTAGAAGCCTGGATTCATGTAGCCGATATAGGGCTTGATCACGAACGGCGCCGACGTGTGGCCGTCGGACGGCGCGACCTCGACGCCCTCGTCCTGGGCGGCGGCGACCAGGGCCTTCGTGAACTCCTCGTTGATGGACTCCTTGTCCGCCACGAAGCGCTGGTGATCGTCCGCGTCCTTGCTGGCCAGGTACTGGTCCTCGCGCTGGTCGAGGATGAAGAGGCCCACGTAGTCGATGGGCATCAGGGCGAAATACCGCTGGCCGACGAACGTGTCGGGGCTCGCCTGGGTCACGACGCGCCAGCGCGGCCCGCACCCGGCGAGGGCCGCGAAGCCGAGCAGCGCGGCCGCGATGAAGCTGCGACGGTGCATGAGGGTCTCCTTCAGAGGGCCCGCCTTGTAGGCCATGTCCGAGCGAGCTGGCAAGGGCGGCGCAGCGCGCCGCGCCCGGGCGGGCCGGTCCGGCGCGCCGCGCCCAGGCGGGCCCGTCCGGCCCGCCGCGATCACGCGGCGGCGGCCCGCGCGCCCCCTCCGACCCGGACGGGGCAGGCGGCCCGCGCGCTCGATCGATGGCGCGCGCGGGCTCGCCCCGCGCTCGCGCGCGCTGTGCAATGGGCGGACAGGACCGGAGCTGGCCTGTCGGATGCATGTTGGATTCGACAGCTGCAATGGCCACCTCGTACGAGGATGCCTTTCTATCGACGTTGGAGGTAAACCCATGATCCCGAATTTCGTAGCCGGTCTCTTCAGCATTTGGCCCATCTTGGTGCTCCCGTTGCTCGGCGTCGATCCGCCGGAGGACGCGGGTGGCAGCGGCTCGCAGGTGGGCGAAGGCTCCGAGCTGGAGATCCCAGGCTTGCCCGGGGAGGGCGCCTCGCGGTTCGCCTATTCGATCTCCTGCATCGAGGGCAGCACGGGAAAGAAGACCTTCCTGACGCAGGACGACTTCTGCAGCGCCCTGCGCGACGAGCAGGTCTGCTCCGAGAGCGCGGCCATCTTCGCGCTCTTCCACGGCTGTCCCTGAGCGCCCGCGCGGCGGCGGTACAAACCCTTGACATTCGAGGGGGGCCTTGCTCTTCCTAGCGAGCGCGAACCGCCCCGCGCGGCCCTCCCCCCACAAGGTCGCGCGCCTCGGAGGCTCAGATCGTGACGAACCTCTATCTCATCCGGCATGGAGAAGCGCTGGTCAACGTGAACCATATCGTGGGCGGGATGCGCGGGGACACCGGGCTGACGCAGCTCGGCGTCCTCCAGGCGGAGCGCCTGCGCGATCGCCTGGCCGCGACGCGCGAGATCCCCGCCGACGTCCTGATCGCCAGCACCTATCGCCGGGCGCAGCAGACGGCCGAGATCGTCGCCCCCGCCCTGGGGCTGCCCGTCACGCTCGACGACGAGGTCCAGGAGCTCCGCCCCGGCGAGGCGGACGGGATGCCGGTCGGCGAGGCGATGGTGCGCTACGCGATCGATTTCGAGCGCGAGCCGTACCGGCCGGCGAGCCCCGGTGGGGAGAGCTGGGCTCAGTTCATGCTGCGGGTCTCCGTCGCCCTCGATCGCGTCACCCGTGAGCACGAGGGGCGGACGATCGTCGTCGTCACCCACGGCGGCTTCATCGACGTCGCGTTCCTCCACTTCTTCAGGATGAACGCGCTCGCCTTCCCGAGCGCGCACTTCGCCACCCGCCACACCTCGCTCACCCACTGGCAGCGAAGGCGGCGCTGGGGTCGGGCCGAGGCCTGGCACCTCATCTATTACAACGACAGCGCGCACCTGCGCGACGTCGAGCGGACCGTGCGCATCCCCTGGGCGGAGCTCTCCACGCTGGCGCCGAGGCTCGTGGATGATCCGTCTGGGCCGCCGTCCTCCGAGAGCGGCGAGGGGCGCTAGCACGCGCGGCCAGGCAGCCTGGCAGACAGGCTGCCGCCCGCCCGCGGTCCCTCCCGGCCCTCGCGCTTGCGCCTCCGCCTCGGGGCGAGCTACATGACCCGTATGATGGGTCCCGTTCACGCAACCTTCCTCATCGCCGCTCCCGACCAGCCCGGTCTCGTCGCGCGACTCGCGGGGTTCTTCTACGACATCGGCCTGAACATCATCGACGCGAGCAACCACACCGATGCGTTCATGGACGAGGGCCCGCGCTTCTTCATGCGTCTCGTCGTCGATCTGTCCGGCCTCGCCTCGCCGGCCGCCGTCGCCGCCCTGGGCGGCTCGGCCACCCGCGGCGCGATCGAGGCTGCCTTTCGCGAGCTCGCCGCGTCGCTCTCGGCGCGATGGTCGGTGGAATACAGCGATCACGTCCCGAAGATGGCGATCCTCGTCACGAGGGATCCTGCGTGCCTCTACGATCTGGTGCTCCGGCAGCGCGCGGGCGAGCTTCGCTGCGAGATCCCGCTCGTGATCTC
Organism: Sorangium sp. So ce128; assembly: GCF_051525245.1. Lineage (NCBI taxonomy): Bacteria > Pseudomonadati > Myxococcota > Polyangiales > Polyangiaceae > Sorangium > Sorangium sp. So ce128. The sequence continues at coordinate 709,497 of NZ_CP150313.1, forward strand.
CAACCACCCCACGCTCGAGGCGGTGGCCGAGAGCTTTCGAATCCCTTTCTTCTGCATCCCGATCACCCCGGAGACCAAGCGCGAGCAGGAGCGTCAGGTGCTTCACCTGCTGAAGAGGCACCATGTCGATCTCGTCGTCCTGGCGCGTTACATGCAAATCCTCTCCGAGCAGATGCTCGATGAGGCGCCGCCCGTCATCAACATCCACCACGGGTTCCTGCCCGCGTTCCAGGGCGCGAAGCCTTACCACCAGGCGCACGCGCGCGGCGTGAAGCTCATCGGCGCGACGGCGCATTATGCGACGCGGGACCTGGATCAGGGGCCGATCATCGAGCAGGACGTGGCGCGCGTGAATCACCAGATGGGCCCCGAGGAGATGACCCGGATGGGGCGTGACGTGGAGCGGCTCGTCCTCTCTCGCGCCGTCCGGGCGCACCTGGAGCGGCGGGTCATCGTCGAAGGCCGCCGCACCGTCGTTTTTTAGAGCGGCGGTCACCCGCTTCGGATACGGGCCCATCTCGACGTTTTCGGTGCTCAGCGCACAGGAGTGCGCTTGCGCGCCGAAAACGCCGATCTGGGCCCGTCTCCTGTGCGGGAGACCGCCGCTCTGCTCGGCATGGTGCAGAGGGGGGGCGGAGACCGCTGTGGATCTCCAGACAATGCCCCGACCGACCCAGGTCGTGGGGCAGTCGGGGCAATCTGGGCGATCGAGCGCGGGGGAGGTGCGCGCGGCCGGGCGCGCTCTCCTGGGAGCCCGATGAGCGCGCGCGAGGCGTTACGGCCGGCCCTGCTGGCCAGGCGCGGTGATCTGGCCTTGCTGGCCGGGCGCGAGCTGCCCGAGGACGGCCGACTGGCCATAAGCGCCCGACTGGGAGATGGCGGCCTGGCCGAGGCCGGCCTGCTGACCAGCATAGCCCTGGATCCCTTGGCTGGATTGCTGGCCGGCATAACCGCCGAACCCGGCCTTGGACGGCACCTGTGCCTGCCCGGGGAACATCCCGGCCTGGCTCGGCACGAGCGCGCCCTTGCCAGGGAACACCTCACCCTTGCTGGGCCCGAGCGCGCCCTTGCTCGGTCCGAGCGCGCCCTTGCTGGGGAACATCCCGCCCTTGCTCGGCACGAGCGCGCCCTTGCTGGGGAACATCTCGCCCTTGCTCGGTCCGAGCGCGCCCTTGCTGGGGAACATCTCGCCCTTGCTCGGTCCGAGCGCGCCCTTGCTGGGGAACACCCCGCCCTTGCTCGGGCCCATCTGGGCCTGTCCGGGCGCGAGCTGCGCCGCGCCCATCCCCAGGTATCCGCCTCGCTCCTCCTCCAACGCTTGCTCGACGGCCCCGATCTCGTCGTCACCGAGATCGCTTTGATCGAGGTCCGCGTCGTCCGTGTTCACCGCACAACCGGCGGCCAGAGCAGCCAAAAGAAATGCAGGCACCAGCATCTTGCTATGCATCGACATGATCGTTTCCCCCCGATGTCCGCGAGGGCCCACCAGGCCCAGACATCTCGGCTCACCGCAGAGCAGAGTGTGTGCCTGGCGGAGCTGTGCAGACGTTTCCGCTCCCGGCGTGCTTGACGTCCGCGAGGGCGTCAATGCAGCGCGCTCGCGCGAGCGGCGCCCCGCAGCGGAGCCCGCGCGATCCGGGCCGAGCGGATCGTCGAGGAGCGCTCGTTCCCCTTTTCTCCGGCGAAAGGACGTGTCGGGTCCAGCCAGGGCGCACCAGCGGCCCGGCGCGCCCGGTGAAGCCCTGACGGCAGGCCGCGCTGCGCTGGTGGCCCCGCCCTGCTCAGGACGCTCTGGGGTGCGTCGCGCGTGGCGCGCTGGCGCGCTGGACGGCGCGTTGGAGCTTGGTTTGTCCGCCCTGGTCGCAGTCCGTCAGCGAGGCGCCGCGCGCCCAGGGCGCACCACCGCGCAATCGCGGGGGGCGCGTCCCCTGCGCGTGCGGGACGGGCGGCTCACGCCTCGGGCTTCTTCCCGAACAGCCACTTCTTCGCCTCGTCGTCCATCGGCTGGCTCGCGTTCCGCAGCTCATTTCCGACCGCGAGCCCGCGCTCGACGGCGGGCCTCGCGCGCACCGCATCGAGCCACCGCTTGAAGTTCGGGAGCTCGTCGGCCGACACCCCGTACCGCTCGTGCGGCATCGCCCAGGGATAGCTCGCCATGTCGGCAATCGAGTACTCGCCAGCCAGGAAAGGCCGGTCCGCGAGCCGCTTGTCCATCACGCCATAGAGCCGCCGTACCTCCTTGGTATAGCGCTCGATCGCATAGGGGATCTTCTCCGGCGCATAGTGATTGAAATGGCCCGCCTGGCCGCTCATCGGGCCGAGGCCGCCCATCTGCCACATGAGCCACTGGGTCACCTCGTAACGACCGCGGACGTCCGAGGGGATGAACTTGCCCGTCTTCTCCGCGAGGTAGAGCAGGATCGCGCCCGACTCGAACACGGAGATCGGCGCCCCGCCGCCCGGAGGGTCGTGATCGACGATGGCGGGCATCCGGTTGTTGGGGCTGATCGCGAGGAACTCCGGCTTGAACTGCTCGCCCCGCCCGATGTTGACCGGGACGAGCTTGTAGGGGAGGCCCGTCTCCTCGAGCATTATGCTGATCTTCCAGCCGTTCGGGGTGGGCCAGTAATAGAGATCGATCATCTTGCGCTCCGTGTCCGTGGGCCGCCGCCGATCGCGACGGCGTGCTGTCTCAGGCGATGGCTCGTGTCTGCCGGGCGCCGCGCCGCTTCGCGCTGGCGTCGCCCGGCTCGTCGGACAATCGGTGGCACGTCGCCCCGTGGGGAGCAACCGGCGATTGGGCGCGTCGCCTCAGCGCGGCGATCCCGTCGGTTCGCGCGCGGGCCTCGCCCCGTCGACGAGCGCGCGCAGCGCCGCGATGTGCCCTGGCCCCGTCCCGCAGCACCCGCCCACGATCGTGGCGCCCGCCTCGAGCCAGCGGCGCGCGAGCTCCGCATAACGCGCGGCCGCCGAGCCGCGCTGGTCGACGCCAACGCCCCAGCCGAGCCCCTCGGCCTCCGCGCCCGCGTTCGCGTAGGCCCCGAACGGGACGCCGCACGCCGCGAGCCGCTCGATGTGCGCGAGCGTGCGAGTCGCCGGGGTGCAGTTGACGAGCACGGCACTCGCGCCGAGGGAGGCCGCCTCCCGCGCGGCGAGCCCGATGTCCTCGGGCGAGAGCAGATCCGACCCCGGACCGGCCGTGAACGACACCCATGCTTCGACGCCCGTGGCGACCGCCTCCTCCAGCGCCACGAGCGCCTCGCCGATGTGCGGGAACGTCTCGCAGAGGAGGAGGTCGACGCCCGCCCTCGCGAGCGCCTGCGCGAGCTCGCGGTGCTCCTGCCGCGCGTCGGCCGGGCTCAGGTCGGGCCGGTAGCAATCCTCGATCGGCGCGATGCTGCCGGCGACCCGGTGCCGTGGGCCCTCGTCGCGCACGGCCTCGCGCGCCAGCGAGACGGCGCGCGCGGTCAGCTCGGCCCAGGCGGCGCCCGCCTGCCTCCGTCTGGTGCGGAACGTGTTGGCCGTGTGCACCGTCGCGCCTGCGCGCGCGTAATCCCGATGGATCGCGCGGACCACGTCGCAGCCGTGCGCATCGAGCAGGGCCGCGGCGCTCCAGAGCGGCGCCGGCGTCTCGACCCCGCGCGCGGCGAGCTCGGTCCCGAGCGGGCCGTCGAGGACCACGATGGCACCCTCGGCGGACACAGCAGCTGAACCGAGGGGCGATCTGGCCACGTCCTCCATGTAGGCTCCGGTATGTCCGCGGCCGGCTTCCACGGCAACCCCTGAGTCGGGTCATGGCCCGTCTGCGGCTCGGGGTAAGCGAGGCCCCGCACGGCGCACCGTCCCGACCACTGTGCGGCAGAAAGAACGATGGAAATCTCTTTCGCGCCGGGAAATTACTTGCCAGGTATGGGGGGCCTGCGGCACCGTTGAAATGAATTCATCTTCCCCTCATTCCACTCGACTCGCCGGAGTCGTGGGGTCCGACAAGCAAGCGATCGTTTGCAGGAGCGACGCAGGACCGACATGGGGGAGCTCCCGCTGGCCCGCGCGAGGCCAGGCGAGCGCCGTCAGTGAGCCCATAAGAAAGGAACGCCATCATGATTCGACAGTCCATCCGTTCTTCCAAATCGCTCGCTCTCAGTGTTGCGCTTGGCGTCATCGCAGCGGCCGGGTTTACCGGATGCGGCGCGTCGGAGGAGGCTCCCGTCGATGACGCGGTGGCGCACGAGCGGATCACCCAGGCGGAGGTCTCGAAGGCCCTCGAGACGAGCGAGTTCCTGAACCTCGACATGAGCCGAGACACGGTCTACGCCCTCGATTACTCGGGGGGGGCCATCGACTACGCGCGCATCAAGCTCTCCACCGGCAACGGCAAGGAGATCTTGCTCTCGGAGCAGATGGCCGCCATCGAGCAGGCGGACTACGGCGACTACCCGGCGCCCGTCCTGACCGAGGCGTCGGACGATCGGTTCAGCATCTCCTCGGACGAGTCTGCCTTCGGGAAGCTGTCGGAGAGCGAGCTCGACCAGCTGAGGACCGACGGGTTCTTCTACTCCGAGGAGCCCCCGGCGGCCCCCGGGGCGAAGCCGCAGAGCACCGACCCCGACTGCATCCACGCCTACTGCGAGGTATGTACCGACAACACGACCGGCGGGCGCCCCGAGACATGGAAGCCGGGGACCTACACCTGCTACCTCATCGAGCACGTGTGGTGCTGAGACGCGCCTGACGGACTCTTTCCCCCTCGGTCGCAGGGCCTCATTGATGCGTTCGCTCTCGGTTTGGTGCGCCGCGCTGCTCGCCCTCGGGGGCACAGCGTGCGGAAAAGACGGACCCGTGCTCCCGAGCGGCCTTCCCCGGCCGCTCGCGGGGATCTACATGGACTTCGGCGCGGCGCCGGAGGAGGGCCGCTTCCGCGCGCTGATGGGGTTCCCGACCCGCGATGTCCCCGGGCTCGAGAGCGCGATCGAGGACATGTACGATCCCGGGAAGCCGGACACGTTCCGGAAGTACATGTCGGTCGAGACCTGGATGGAGCGCCACGCCCCGTCCGAGAGCGACGTCGCGGCCGTCGAAGACTGGCTCGTCCAGCAGGGGATGGAGATCCGGCGGCGGTCCAAAAACCGGCTCCTGCTCGAGTTCGCGGGCACGGTCGAGCAGTTCAATACCGCGTTTGACACCGAGCTCCGCGACTTCGAGCGCGAGAACCCCGCGGCCGGCGGCAAGCCGCTCCGCACGTTCGGCGCGCTCGATCCGCTCAGGCCGCCGCAGCGGATCATCGACCTCGCGTCGGGCGTCATCTCGGTCGAGATCCCCGCCGACACTGATCCGCTCCCGGGCGAGGGGGGCTCGATCGAGGAGGAGCCACCGCCGGAGCCGGAGCAGGGGTACACGCCCGCGCAGATCGCGCGGGCCTATGGGGTCGACGCGCTTCACACCGGCGGCCACAGCGGGCAGGGCGTGAAGCTCGGCGTCGTTGTCGGGGCGACGTTCAAGAGATGGGATCTCCAGTCGTTCTGGCGATCGTTCGGCGTCTCGCGCGACAACCCCGAGGAAGTGGTCACCGCGGATCCGATCTCCACGCGTTATGTCGAGAGCACGCTGGACATGCAATGGTCGGGCGTGATGGCGCCCATGGCGGAGCTCATCGCGTACCAGGGGCCGGACGCGCGCACCCACTCCATCCTCTATGCGTGGAACGAGGCGATCGCTGCCGGCGAGGTGTCGGTGCTCTCGACGTCGTTCGCGCACCGCGAGGAGACGGAGGCGCAGCCGATCCGCGAGCAATACAACGAGGCGGCGCGCATGGGCGCGGCGCTCGGGATGACGATCGTCGTCGCGAGCGGCGACTCGAGCAGGCCCGACGTGCCGTCGTCGAGCCCGTATGTGACGTGCGTCGGCGGGACGGTGCTCGAGCTCGGCGACGGCGGCGAGGTCGCGCGCGAGGTGGCGTGGAGCGGCTCCGGCTCGGGCCGATCGCGCGCCTTCGATACGCCGTGGTGGCAGGAGAGCGTCGTGACGGACGCGCAGGGCACGCGCGCGGTCTCCGACGTCGCGCTGAGCGCGTCGTCGGACTCCCCGTACTGGCTCTACTTCCTGGGCGAGTGGGATCAGCGCGGCGGCACCTCGTTTGCGGCGCCGGTGTTCGCCGGGCTGATGGCGTCGGTGAACAGCCACCGGATCGCGCAGGGCAAGCCCGTCGCCGGGTGGCTGAACCGGGCGCTTTACACCGATGCGGGCGTGCAGGCCGCGTTCCGCGACATCACCGAGGGCAAGACCCCCGAGGGGTTCAGCGCGGGGCCCGGCTGGGACTATCCGACCGGCTGGGGCGCTCCGCTCGCGGACAAGCTCGCGGAGGCGCTCCCGTAGGAAAGCGTCATCCTCTGGGTCGGATGGCGCCCCCCGTCGCGTTCCTCTTCCTCTCGCTCGTGTCGCTTCCGCTCCTTGCGGCGGCGGCGCTCGGCTGTGACCGCCCAGGCCGCTCCGCCGGTCCGGCGCCCGCGCCGCCCAGCGTCGCGCCCGCTCCGGCGCGGGAAGAGGCGGCGCAGGCCGCGGACGGTGGCGCGACGCCGGCGGCCGCCGCCGGGGACGCGGCGGCCGCTGCTGCGGGAGCTGCGCCGCTCCGCGCGGACGCGCCGTTCGTGGAGCTCCCTGTCGAGGGGTTTCCGAGCGCCGTTGTGTCGGTGCCGATCGGCGCCACCGCGCGGCGTCCCGTGCTCATCGCGTCGCACGGCAACTACGATCGGCCCGAGTGGCAGTGCCAGGTGTGGCGCGACATCGTGGGAGACGGCGTCTTCGTCCTGTGCCCGAGGGGCGTCGCGCGGCCCGATTCGCCGTCGGCGAGCGACGTCCGCTTCACGTACGAGAGCAACGCCCGCCTGGAGCAGGAGATCGACGCGGGGCTCGCGGCGCTGCGGGCGCGCTTTCCCGAGCACGTGGATCCCGGCGCGGTGCTCTATACAGGCTTCTCGCTGGGCGCGATCATGGGCTCTGCGATCGCCGCGCGCCGGGCGGCGCTCTTCCCGCGCCTCGTGCTGGTCGAGGGCGGACACGACAAGTGGACCCCTGCGACGGCCAAGGCGTTCGCGGACGGCGGCGGGCAGCGGGTCCTCTTCGTCTGCGCGCAGGCCGGGTGCGGCGGCGCCGCCGCGGCGGCCGCGGCGCGCCTGGAGAAAGCGGGGGTGCTCGCTCGCGTGGCGCGCAGCAAGGAGGCCGGCCACCGGTACGACGGGCCTGTGGCCGAAGAGACCCGAAGAGCGCTGGATTGGCTGATCGACGGCGATCCGCGCTGGTAAACGCCGCTCGGCGACGCGAGGGTGGGGAGCGCGCGCGTTGAACTGCCGCGGCTGCTCGGCGGGTCGAGACGTCGCGCCGCGGGCGGCCTGGTCGGCGGGCGGGCTCTGAGCTAGACGAGGCCCGTTGCTCGTCATGGCTTGCTCTTTCCCGGATGCGCGCGCGCGCCGCCGCGGTGGTCTGGATCGGCTGCGGCGCGCGTCGGCGCTCGCCGCGTCGGCGCTCGTGGCGGCCTGCGGCCCGGGCGAGGAGCCGCCGGGGCGCTCGGCCGCCGCGCAGCCGGCGGCCCCGGAGCCGGCGCTCGCCGCCGCGGGCGCCGTGGAGCCGCTGGACGGCGGCGCGGCCGTCGAGGCCGCGCCCGCGGCGTCCAGGGAGGCGCTGCGGCCCGGGCGCGGCGACAAGCTCGCGAGCATCGCCATGCGCACGTTCGTTCACGCCGCGCCCGAGCGCGGCGCGCTCAAGCTCGGTTACCTGCGGGCCGGCGCGCTCGTCGAGCGCGCCGCGGCGCCGTCGGGCGACGCGGGGTGCGCCGGCGGGTGGTACGCCATCCATCCCCGCGGCTTCGTGTGCGTCGGCAGGGGCGCCTCGCTCGACCTGGACCACGAGATCGTCGCCGCGACGCCGGCCGGCCCGCGACGGGGCGAGCCGTATCCGTACCGGTACGTCGTGTCGCGGAAGCCGCCGCCGCACCTCTATGTCCACCTGCCCAGCGAGGCCGAGCAGCGGCGCGTCGAGGGGCGCTCGCGCGCCCAGGGCACCCCCGCGTGGTCCCGCCGCGACGAGGCGCTCCTGGGCGAGCCGGAGCCGCTCACGCCCTTCTTCGCGAGCCGCCGCGACCTGCCCAAGCCGGTAGGCGCTGCCGAGAAGGTCCGCTTCCCCGCGCACCGGGGGCGCGCGCGGGCCGACTCGGCCTTCGGCCTGATCTCCACCTTCGCGTGGACCGGGCGGCGCTTCGGCCTGACGACCGAGCTCGACCTCATCCCGATCGATCGCACCTCGGCCGTCGCCCCCACGGCGATGCGCGGCGTGGAGGTGAAGAGCGAGGGGACGCCCGCGTTCGTCATGCACCACGGGGTGCGCACGCTGAAGCCGGACGCCTCGGGCGAGCTCAAGCCGGACGGCTGGGCGGCGCACCGCTCCGGCTGGGTGCTCACCGGCAAGACGGCCGCCGGCGGCGCCTATGCGGAGACCGACGCGGGCGCGTGGATCCCCGCGTCCGCGCTGCGGGTCGCGCGGCTGGGCCGCGACTTCTGGGGGCACGCGGCGCGCGGAAGGAAGTGGATCGACATCTCCATCGAGCTCCAGACGCTGGTCGCCTACGAGGGCGAGCGCCCCGTCTTCGCGACCCTCGTCTCGACGGGCAGGGGCGAGCTCGGCGATCCCGCGACCACCAGCGCCACCGTGCAGGGCACGTTCTTCATCCGCGAGAAGCACGTCACGGCGACGATGGACGGCGACGAGCTCAGCGAGTCGTCCGTCGACCTGCGGGACGTGCCCTATGTCCAGTACTTCCACAACAGCTATGCGCTGCACGGCGTCTACTGGCACGACGCGTTCGGCAAGGTGCGGAGCAGCGGCTGCGTGAACCTCGCGCCCGCCGACGCGGCGTGGCTGTTCGCGTGGACCGATCCCCCCGTCCCCGAGGGCTGGCACGCCGCGTTCAACGACAAGGGCGGGACGCTCGTGTACATCCACGCCTGACCGCGCGCGGCCAGGAGCGTGTAATACCGCCGGGCCGCGCGCGTCGGCCATGCATGCAACCCGGGACGACGCTGCTCGCGATCCAACTTCCTGCGCTGAGCTCTGGAGCGCTCGAGCTCAAATGCGGCATGAAGCCGCTGCGGGGCGCGGTCGCCCTCGGGCCCCGCACGTGATCGCACTCGCCACGCTGGAGCGGCTTCCATGAAATCACCTCACCTCGCCGGCCTGAACGCCCTGCTGATGCTCGTCGCTGCGCTCGCCGGCTGCGCGCCGCGCAGCCTTCCCGCGAGCTTCCCCGCGTCCTCTGCTGCCTCACCGCAGGCCGCGGAAGCTCCCTCGCCGCGGATCGGCGTCGCCCTCTCGGAGGAGCCTCCGCTGCCCGGCGAGCCCGCCGCGGGCTGGGTCGGGCTCGAGCCGGCGGCGGCCGCGGGCGCCGGCGCCGACCCTCACCAGCACCACCACCACCATCATCACGGCCCGGCGCCGGTGAGGTCGCCGGAGGGCGGCCCGGCGGCTGCCACGCCCGAGGAGCCTGTCCATGCGCACTGAACGCCGGCGATCGCGCGCGCTCGCCTCGCGCCTCCTGCCGCTCGTGGCGGGCCTCGCGCTCTCCTCGGCGGCCGCGGCCGGCTGCGCCGCCCCGTCGTCGACCGCCGACATGGCGCGGATCCGCGAGCTCTCCCGCGTCGAGCTCCCGAAGGGCGCGGCGTCAGAGGAGGTCGATCCGGCGCCGGCCGACGGCGCGCGCGCCCTCGGCCAGGCGCCGCGGCAGCCGCTCACCGCGGACGCGGCGGTGCGGATCGCGCTGCTCAACAACCGCGAGCTGCGCGCCGTGCTGAAGGAGGTCGGCGTCGCGCGGGGCAACCTCGAGCAGGCGGGCAAGCTGCCGAACCCGGAGATCGCGATCGGGGTCACGCCGCTGCAGGAGGGGGTCGAGCACGCGCACCTCGAGCTCGAGGTCGAGATCGACCTCACGTCGGCGCTCCTCTCGCCGCTCCACGCGAAGGCGGCGCGGTCGGAGCACGAGGCCGCGCGCTACCGCGCCGCGGGCGCGGTCGTCGATCTCGGCTACCAGGTGCGCGCCGCGTTCTACGCCGCGCAGGCGGCGGAGCAGCGCCTCGGCATCGCGAACCGCGCGCTCGACGCGTTCGCCGCGGCCCGCGACGCCGCCCGCGCGCTCTTCGAGGCGGGCAACGTCCCGGAGCTCGACGTGGCGACGCAGGAGGCGGGTTACGAGGAGGCGCGCGTCACGGCCGCGCAGATGGAGCTGGAGCTCCTCTCGCAGCGCGAGCGGCTCACCCGGCTGCTCGGCCTCTCCGGCGCGGCGACCTCCTGGACGATCGCCGGCGCGGTCCCTGCGGCGCCCGAGGCGCTCGCGACGCCGCCGCGCGCGGAGTCGCTGGCCTTGCGGGCGAGCCTCGAGCTCGCGGAGCTGCGCAGCCGGCTCGAGGCGGCGGCGGGGCGCGCCGGGGCCTTGCGCGCCGAGGGCTGGGTGCCGGACGTGGCGATCGGCGTCCACGGCGAGCGGGAGCTCGGCGCGAGCGGCGAGGCGCACGAGCACCCGTGGGTCCTCGGCGCCGGGGTCCGCCTCTCGCTCCCGCTCTTCGATCGGCGTCAGGGGGCCGAGGCCGCGCAGGCGGCGGAGTTCGACGGCCTGCTCGAGCGCTACCACGGCCGCGCCGTCGACGTCCGCTCGGCGGTCCGCGAGGCGCAGAGCCGGCTCCTGTTCGCGCACGCGCGCGCGCGGCACTACGCGCGCGTGATCCTCCCGGCGCGCAAGCGGGTGCTGGAGCAGACGTTGCTCCAGTACAACGCGATGCAGGTCGGGGTCTTCCAGCTGCTCTCGGCGCGCCGAGAGCAGCTCGACGCCGAGCTCGCGGCGGTCGAGGCGCTGCGCGAGCACTGGACGGCGAAGGCTGCGTTCGACGCGCTCCTGGCAGGGCGCCGCGTCGAGGCCGCGGGGGCCGGAGCTCCCGCGGCGATGCCGAGGGCCTCGGCCACCGGCGAAGGAGGGCATTGACATGGACCGACGTGCTTTCATCCACGCGGGCGGTCTGGCCGCCGGCGCCGCCATCCTCACGCAAGGGCTCGCCCATGCGCAGCAGCGCCCTGGCGCGCCGCCCGCCGCGGGCGCCGCTACGCCCCCGCCTCGCCGGACCGCGGCGCCCGGGGGGCAGCCCGCCGTGGTGACGCCGAACGGCAGCACGCTCCCGCTGCGCGTGGTGGACGGCGTGAAGGTCGGCCACCTCGTCGCCGGCCCCCTCGAGCACGAGATCGCCCCCGGCCTGAAGAGCGAGGTGTGGGGCTACAACGGGAGCACGCCCGGCCCGACCATCGAGGCGGTCGAGGGCGATCGCCTGCGCATCTACGTGACGAACTCGCTGCCGGAGGCCACCACGGTCCACTGGCACGGCCTCGTGCTGCCGAACGGCATGGATGGAGTCGCCGGGCTCACCCAGCGCCCGATCGAGCCCGGCGAGACGTATGTTTACGAGTTCGTCGTGCGGTATCCGGGGACGTACATGTACCACTCGCATTTCGACGAGATGACCCAGATCGCGCTGGGCGCGGTGGGGATGTTCGTCGTGCACCCGAGGAGGCCCAGGGGGCCGCGCGTGGACCGGGATTTCGTGCTGATGACGCACGAGTGGAAGATCAACGCGGGGGCGCGCCGGCCCGACCCGAACGCGATGAGCGACTTCAACGTCCTCACGTTCAACGGCAAGGCGTTCCCCGCGACGGCGCCGCTCGTCGTCGGCCGCGGCGAGCGCGTGCGCGTGCGCCTCGGGAACCTCGGCCCGATGGATCACCACCCGATCCACCTGCACGGCCTGTCGTTCCAGGTCACGGCGACGGACGGCGGGTTTGTCCCCGAGTCGGCCCAGTACCCGGAGACGACGGTCCTGGTCCCGGTCGGCAGCACGCGGGTCATCGAGTTCGTCCCCGAGGAGCCGGGCGACTGGGCGGTGCACTGCCACATGACCCATCACACGATGATGCAGATGGGCCATGGCCTGCCGAACATGGTCGGCGCCGAGACCCGCGCGCTCGATCGGCGGATGAGCCGCGTGATGCCCGGCTACATGACGATGGGGACCACGGGGATGGGCGGTATGGGCGAGATGCCCATGCCGATCCCCGCGAACAGCCTGCCGATGCGCGGCGGGGCCGGGCCGTTCTCGTACATCGACATGGGGGGAATGTTCACCGTCCTCAAGGTCCGCGACGATCCGGACAAGGCGGATCCGGCCGGGTGGTATGTGCACCCGGCCGGCACCGTGGCCGGGCCGGCGAGCGCCGAGCGGATGCGGGCGGACGGGATTGTCCCCGCTTCTGGAGGGAAGCCGGGCGGGTGAATCTCTCGACGTGAGCGAGGGCTCGCGGTCGGCATCTCGTCCGCGCGTCGAATCGAGGGGGCCTGGGGCTCGGGTCGATCGCGGCGGCGCGGGTCGGCCGTCTCGATGGACACACGCGGCGCGGCCGATCGACCACAGGTCAGCCAAAATCTTCAGCGATTTCAATGAGCCAGATGCGGTCCACGCCTTGCCATATCCGGTGGCGAGGCCGGGACGCCCCGGATCGCGGAGGAGTGCTTCGATGGCAATGAAGATGGCTCGACGGATGACGTTTCTGGCGCTTTGCACGGTCTCGCTCGCCGGCTGCGGCGAGCGTCACGACGCGCGGCCTCCGGCGCCGGCCGCTGCCGCGAGCCCCGCGGCGACGCAGTGCCCCGAGCCTGCAGCCGCCACGGCGGCGGCGCCCGCAGGCCTGCCGGCCGCGACGGTGACGGCGCCCGCGCCGGACGCGAACGTCGTGGCGGACAAGGGGGGCAAGGGGAGCCGTGAGGCCAAGGAGAAGGGGAGGGGGGCGGCGGAGCTGAAGGTGAAGCGGCTGGTGATCGCGGAGGGGGTGAAGGACCGCGAGCCGGTGGCGCCGGGGACGACGTTCCACGCGCCGGAGACACCGCGGCTCTATGCGTACCTGGAGGTCGAGAACCGGAGCGACGTGGAGGGCGAGGTGACGGTGGCGTTCGTCCCGCCGGGCGGCGGGGAGCCGGTCGGGAACGTGACGCTCGGGGTCGGACCGTCGCCGCGGTGGCGGACGTGGGCGTTCACGCGCGGGGCGCGGAAGGCGGGGGAGTGGACGGCGGTCGTGCGGTCGGAGACGGGCGAAGAGCTCGCGCGCGCGCCGTTCGAGGTGACGCTGTAGCCGAGCGCGGCTGGGCGCATCCACGAGGCTGCGCCGTCAGGCGGGCACGAGCTCGACGAGCGTGATCTCCGGTGGACAGTTGATGCGGACCGGCAGCCAGCCCCCGGCGCCGGCGTTGACGTGGAGGCGACGGCCCCGGTGCTCGTAGTGCCCGTTGTGGTAGAGCCCGGCGGGCAACATCGGCGTGAGCGCGTAATCGCCGATCCGGCCGAGCGAGATCTGCCCGCCGTGCGTGTGACCGGACAGCATCAGATCGAACGGCAGCTCGCGCGCGGCTCGGAACGTGCCCGGGTGGTGGCTGAGGAGGACGCGCGGCGCGCCGTCGTCCCGCATCTGGCCGAGCGCTCGATCGAGTCCGTCGCGCGTCGGGCGTCGGGCGGGCTCTCCCGGGCGCGCGCGGCTCGGGTAGTCGATGGCGCCCATCCACAGGCGATCGCCGCCGAGGCGGACCTCCCGCGCCTCGTCGACGAGCACCTGGGCGCCCGCTTCCTCGAGGCCCTTCACGATCGTCCCCACGCTGGCCGACCGGGCGGCGATGTACTCGTGGTTGCCCATGCAGAAGAAGAGCTGCCCCCGGGCGGGGCGCAGGCCCCGGAGCAGCCGCGCGGACAGCTCGAGCTGCGAGACGTGGTGATCGAGCAGATCGCCGGTGACGACGTGGATGTCCGCGCGGATCGCGTTCATGGCGTCGCGGAGCTCGTCGAGCCGCTCCGCATCCATGAAGCTGCCGACGTGCACGTCGCTGAGCTGCGCGATGGTGACGCCGTGCAGGCTCGTCAGCTCGCGGCGCACCGGCAGCGCGAGCCTCACGACGGCCGGACGCTGTCGCGACGCGAGCACGCCGCCCATCGACACCGCGACCGCCGCCGCGGGAAGCGCCCATGTCGCGCCGACGACGAAGCGGCGGCGGCGCTCATCGACGGCCTCCGGCCGGGCCTCGACATCGGCAGGCACGCGGATGTCCTGAGCGGCTGGATCGGCCTGAGCGCCGGCGCTGGCCTGCGCGCTCGTCGCAGGCTGGGCATCGGCCGCAGCCCGGGCGTTCCGGGGCGGCCGGAGCCGGCGGAGCGCCCGGACGGCCGCGCACGCGAGCGTGGCGAGCCCGAGGAGCAACCCGTAGAGGAGCAGGCCCACCTGCGCGCCCATGGCGATCAGCGCCAGCGGCTCTGGCGCGTGGCGCTGGAGCGCGCGCAGCCCCGAGAAGCTCGCCGCGGCCATGAGCAGCGCCGGGAGCGCGGCCAGCAGCAGGCCCGCAGCGCAGAGGCCGCTGATCAGCGCTCCATGTCGACGGAACGCCGCGCGCAGCCGCCGCCAGAGGATCAGGCCGAGGAGGCCGTTGACGAGCGTGACGACGAGGCCGCCGAGCTGGTACACGCCACGGAAACTAGCATCGCGCCGATCGCGCGTCCGGCCGCGGCCCCGCCGGCTGCGCCTAGGAGCCAGCCGCTCCGTCAGGCACCTCGGCGCTGACCGGGATCTCACGTGCTTCGAGCCCCTCGAGCGACGCCTTGCCCGAGAGCGCGTCGAGGTCGCCGCGCGCGTCCCGGAGGTAGCCATTGAAGAACGCGGCGAGGTAGCCCATCGCGATCGCCTGCTGCTCGCGCCGCGGGAGCCCGGCGTGGCCGTCGAGCGGCTCGGCGAGGCCGAGCGACGTCGTGTAGCCGAAGTGGTTCGCGCCGGGCAGGGTCACGAGGTGCTTCGGAGCGCGCGCGCGGTCGTAGAGCGCCGCCGGGACCGCGGCGGCGATGGGGTCCGCCGTGCCGCGGACGACGAGCGCCGGCCGAGGCGCGAGCGCGTCGATGGACAGCGCGCGCTCGGGGGCGCCCGCCGGCGCGAGGAGCGCGAGGGCGCGGACATCGAACGGGCAAGCGGCGTCGAGCGCGAGCGCGAGCGCGGCCTGCGCGCCGAGCCCGTGGCCGAGCAGGCCCACCCGAGCGAAGTCGGCCAGGAGCGGGCCCCGGGAGCCGGCGCGGAGGTGCGTGAGCGCGTCCCGGAGCACCGCGGCGCGGCGCAGCGGCGCGTCGTCGGGCGTGAGCCACGAGAGATCGGGCGCGACGACGACGAAGCCCCAGCGCGCGAGGTGCGCCATCACGCCGGCGAGCTGGCGGTAGTCCTGGGCAAGACCCGCGGGCGACCCGGCGGTGGCCGCGCTCGTGGCGAGGCGCCGCTCGTGGGCGATCGCGATGACCGGGAACGGGCCTCCCGGCGAGAGCGGCGCCTCCTCGCCGTCCGCGGACGCGGGGTAGTAGAGCAGCGCGGCGCTCCGCGCGGGGCATCGGTAGAGCGCGCCCTGGAACGGCCACGTGTCGGGGTAGCAGGCGTCCGCCGACAGCGAGAGCGCGCCGATGCGCCGGAACCCCGCCCGGTGCGGCCCGGCGCGCAGCCGCGGCGAAGCGCCGGTGGGGAGCGGCGCAGGCGGAGGCGAGCTCATCGAGGGGGGCGGGCGAGAGGTCGTCGCCGCAGGCGGGCGAGAGGGCGTAGCGGCAGGCGGGCGATTCGTCGTGGTGGCAGGCGGAGGGAGCGTCGCCGGAGAGGGGACATCTGCCGGGGAAGGCGACGTGTTGCCGATCGCGCGCTGCGACCAGACCGCGCCGTCGCGCGTCGCGTGGACGATCCGCCCATCGGCGCGCACGGCGAGCTCGATTCGCCCGAGCGGCCAGCTCTCGATCACCGATACCGCCTCGCACCGGCCCAGATCGGTGGCGAACACCGTCGGACCGCGGAAGCGGGCGCCGTCGTCACGGCTCCACCGCGCGAGCCCCACGCGCGCGAGCGGCGAGAACAGCTCGAGCGTCCCAGGTCCGCCGATCGTGCTCCGGAAGAGCGCCGGTGTCCCGCGGACCCCGGAGACCACCTCCTCCGGGCCGTGCCACGCTGCCCCGGACCCGGGAGAGCGCCGGAACATCACCAGGCGATCGCCGACGCGCGCGACGACCTCGAGGTCGCCGGGCGCGTTGGGTCCGTGCGGCGCGCCGGCCATGCGCTGGATCATCGCGACCGCCTCGAATCGACCGAGCCCCTCGCCGAAGATCACCGGGCCGCGCCAGCCGAGCTCCGCGGTGTCGTTGTCGCGGTGGTAGTGCGCGATCCCGCCGCGCGCGTGAGGCACCACGAGCTCGAAGTTGCCTTTGCCCCCGAAGCAGCCCTGGATCAGGGCGGGGTCGCCGGCCGCGCCCTCCGCGAAGAAGCGCGGCTCGCTCCACGACGGCTCGCTCGAGGGCGCGCACCAGAACGCGGCCAGCCGATCCCCGATGCGCGCCACCGCCTCGAGGTGGCCTGGATCGCCGAAGTTGCTCTGGATGAGCGACACCGCCTCGACCGGGCCGAGGCCGCTGGCGAACGTCGCCACGTGACGCCACGGCCCGGAGGCCTCCTCGCGGCGGTGGTGCTCGACGCCGAACGGCGTGTCGGCGGCGGGCAAGACGAGCTCGAGCGTGCCGCGGGAGGCGCATTGCAGGAAGAAGCCGCTGGTCGTGGTGGGCATGGCGCTGACGGCACCCAATTTACCGGTGAGGCGCCGCCGCGCCTACCGCAGCATCTCGGCGAGCCGCTCGCCGGTCGCCGCCGCGAGCCCCCGGGCGAGCGCCCGCGGGTTCAGCTCGACCGCGACGGCCACCGCGTCCGGCGCGTGGGTGGCGAGCGGCGGCTCGACCGGCGCGTCCAGCCCGAGCAGGTGGCCGAACGAGCCGCCCGCCAGCTCGTTCCAGGCCGCGAGCAGCTCCTCCGAGGCGGCCTCCCCGCTCGTCGAGAAGTCGCCCGCCACCGCGATCGCGAGCGCGATCCCCTCGCGGGCGCTCGGCCTCGCGGCCGCGCCCACGGCGGTCGCCGCCGCGAGCAGCCCCCGCGCGCCGCGGGCGAGCTCCCCGTCGAACGGCCCCGGCGCGAACGCGCGCACGGGCGCCGGGCCGAGGCGGGCCTCGAGCGCGCGCAGCGGGCCGCCCGAGAGCGCCGCGGGCGAGCGCTTGAGGCGGCCGAGCGCGTACAGCGACGCGACGCGCGCCGGCCCGCGCAGCGGGCTGCCGCCATCCTGCACGCAGGCCACGTCCTCGCCGAGCAGCACCAGCGCGTGCGGCTTCGTGCCGATGTCGCCCGTCACGCGCACGACGTCCGGGCGATCGAGCGCGCGCCGCTCCTTGCCCGTGAGCCGCCGCCGGAAGAGGCGCTCGATGGCGCGCGGATCGCCGCTGTGGCGCGCCACGTAGAGCGTGGCGTCGCCCGCCGGCCCCGCGCCCGCGTACGACGCGATCGCCGCCTCGCGCACCTGCCGCAGATCGACGCCGGTCGCGCGGGCGTGCCGGGCCAGGTTCTCCTCGGGCGCCACGAGCGCGATCGACGGGATGAGCCACGGCACCGCCGCGACCTCGCGGGGCCGGACGAGGATCAGCCACCTGAGCCCCGCCTGCGGCAGGAGGCGCGTCAGGTCCGCCGTGGCGAGCGGCGGCAGCGGCGGGCTAGGCCGGGCGGGCGGCCGCGGCGCGCCGCCGCACGAGGGCAGCGCGAGGCCGAGGGCGCAGCCCAGGACGCCGCCGAGCACGGCGCGCCGGCGAGGCGCTCGCCCGCGCGCGTCAGCCAACGACGAGGTAGGCGAAGCGGCGGTTCTTCGAGCCGACGCGGACCAGGTAGCGCTTCCCACGCTCGAGCTTGAGCTGCTCGTCCTTGACCACCTCGCCCTCGAGGTGCACCGCGCCGCCCTTCACGAGGCGCCGCGCCGCGGAGGTCGACTCGGCGAGCCCCGCCAGCGCCAGCGCGTTGCCGATCGGGATCGTGTCGCGGTCGCTCGCCACCTGGAGCTCCTCGATGTTCTCCGGCAGGCCGCCGGCCGCGACGCTGCGGCGCCGCTCGAGGGCCGCGCGCGCGTCCTCCGCCGAGTGGAAGCGGGCGACGATCTCCTGCGCGAAGAGCTCCTTCACCGCGATGACGCCCTGCTCGCCGCGGAGGACCGCCCCCCGCAGGGCGGCGATCTCCTCGGGCGGGCGCGACGACAGGAGCTCCATGTACCGCCAGATCACGCCGTCATCGACGAGCATCAGCTTCTGGAGCATCTCGAACGGCGGCTCGGTGATGCCGACGTAGTTGTCCGCGCTCTTCGACATCTTGGCGCCGACGACCTTCCCGTCCTCGACGCGCGCGTTCGTGCCCTCGAGGAGCGGCATCGTCATCACCATCTGGGCGCGCTTGCCGTAGCGGGGCATCAGGTCGCGCGCCACGAGCAGGTTGAAGAGCTGATCGGTGCCGCCGAGCTCGATGTCGGCCTCGAGCTCGACCGAGTCGTAGGCCTGGAGGAGCGGGTACATGAACTCGTGCACGTAGATGGGCCGCGCCTCCTCGTAGCGCTTCTTGAAGTCGTCGCGCTCCAGCATGCGGGCGACGGTGTACTTCGCGCAGAGCTCGATCATCTGCGTCGGATCGAGCTTGTTCAGCCACTCGGAGTTGTAGCGGACCTCGGTCCTGTTCTTGTCGAGGACCTTGAACGCCTGCGCCTGGTAGGTCTCCGCCGCGGCGACGACCTCCTCGCGCGAGAGCCGCGGGCGCAGCTCGTTCTTGCCGGTCGGATCGCCGACCATCGCCGTGAAGTCGCCGACCACGAAGACCACGTGGTGCCCGAGCTCCTGGAACTCCCGCATCTTCTGCATCACCACCGTGTGGCCGAGGTGGAGATCGGGTCGGGTCGGGTCGAAGCCGGCCTTCACGCGCAGCGGCTTGCCCTCGCGGATCCGCTCCTCGAGCTCGGCCCGGACGTGGAGGTCGACGACACCCTTGCAGAGGATCTGGAGCTGACGTTCGGCGGGGACCATGGGGGCCCGCTTCTACCGCGCAGCGGAACCGCCCGCCAGAGGGGCGACGCGCCTCGGCGCGCGCGGAGAGGGCGCAGGGAGTGACCAGGGCGCCGCGAGCGACGTCGTCACGCCGCCACGCCGTGGGGCGCGTCACGTCACGGACGCGCCGCGCGCCGCCTCATTCGTCGTCGGTCTCCTCGTCGTCCTCGTCCTCGTCGTCGTCGTCACCCGAGATCGCGTATGCGCGGCTCGCGTTGACGAGCTCCTTGAGCTCCTTGCCGACCTTGAAGAACGGAAGGCGCTTGGCGGGCACGGGCACCGGCTGGCCCGTGCGCGGGTTCCTGCCGCTGTAGGGCTTGTACGGCCTGACCGTGAAGCTGCCGAACCCGCGGATCTCGATGCCTTCGTTGCGCTGGAGCGCCTGCGTCATCGCGTCGAAGACGCAGTTCACCACGAGCTCCGCTCGAGCCTTGGTGAGCTCCCCCCGTCCCGCGATCGCGTCGATGAGCTCGCTTTTCGTCATGGTCCACCTCCCCCCACCCGAGCGGACCGCCGCCGGCGCTCGACTTGCCGCTTTCCACCGCAGAGCTCCAGGGGATGCGCCGCTCCAGGAGCCGCACGACAACAGAATCCTATGAAAAGCTCGCATGTTACGGGACTAGCGGTCAACCGAATTCCCGCCCACAACAGAGAGCGCGTCGAGCGCGAAGAGGGCTCCGGTTTGTCCCTGCCCGGCCTGCCCGGTCTCCCCGGTCTCCCACGTTGCCGCCGCGTCCTCGCGGGCGAGGGAGAGCTCGATTCCGACGGCACCCTCGGGGATCGGATACGGCGGGAGCTCGGCGCAGGCGAGCGGCGCGCCCCGGGGGCTCGGCGCGGCGGGCTCGACCCGCCAGACGTGGAGCAGGGCGCCGTCGACGAGGAGGCGCACCTCGCCGGCGCCGTCGCCCGAGAGCGCCACGCGCGGGCTGATCCGGGCGCCGCGGAGCCAAGGGGCGGGCAGGCCGACCCGGACGACGGCCTCGCCGCGCCCCGCCGCGTGCACCGCGAGCAGGCGCCCGCCTGACGCGCACGTGCCGCCGGCGTGCTCGGGAAGCGCGAAGGCGCCGCGCTGGTCGCGGGGCGGCCACAGCGACTCGCCCTCGATGCGGGCCTCGCCGGGCGGCTCGGCGTCGAAGACGAGCGGCGTGATCGAGACCGAGGCGAGGCCGCCTCCGTCCGGGATAGCGAAGCGGTAGCGGTACGCGGGGGGGCGACCGCGGGCCTCCCACGCCATGCGGTCGATCGCGTCGCCCCGGTAGCGCAGCACCGCGACGTCCTCCGGGGCGGGATCGAAGCCGAGGTTGAAGCCGTGATCGGTGTCGACGAACACGAGGCCGCGCGAGACGCCCGCGCGCGCGACGGCGGCGGGGTCGAACATGGGCAGGCCGCCCTCGCGATCGCGGAGCGCGGCGTGGTCGAAGCCCGCGCGGAAGGCGAAGCCGGCGAGCGGGAGCGCCGCCGCGAGGAGCGCCGCCGGGAGGAGCGCGCCACGCCGGCGCGCGGGGCCGCGCTCCGCGTGCGCCGCCGTCGCCGCGCGCTCGGCGAGCGCGAGGGCGGCCATGGCGGCGAGGACGTGCTCCACCGGCAGCACGTCGGCGAAGAAGCGCGCGCCGCCTCCCGGGTAGTTGCCGTCGAAATAGAAGGGGGCGTAAGCGGCGACCTGGAGGAGCGGGGCGATCGCGAGGGCGCGCGAGCGCGGCCGCCGCCAGGCGATCACGGCGCCGGCGAGCACGAGCAACGCGAGCGGCTCGGCGTTGAGCGCGTCCACGAGGTGGAGCTTCAGGCGGCGCAGCGTCGTGCCGGCAGCCGCCAGAAAGCCGTATCCTTCCGCGAGGTTGTGACGGACGAAGTCGCCGTGCTCGCCGAGGCAGCCGACGCCGGCGCCGAAGCCGTAGCGGAAGCAGCCGGGCGGGCCGTCCGAGACCGCGTAGTACGCGGCCTGCGACGAGGCGAAGGCGCCCGTCGCGGCGCGCTGGTGGGCCGCGAGCAGCGCGAGGCCGGGGAGGGCGCCGATCGCCATCGCCGCGGCGAGCCGCGCGAGCCGCGGCGAGGGGCGCGGCGGCGGATCGCCCTCGCGCGGGCCGGCCACAGCGCTCCCCGGCGCGATCGCCGGCAGGATCACGAAGGGCAGCGTCGCAGCGAGGGCGAGCGCGCTCGGCGGGCGCGTCGCCGCGAGCCAGCCGGCGGCGAGCCCGCCGAGCGCGGCGGCGCGGACCGCCGGACCGAGGGGCCCCGTCGCGGCGCCCGTCGACGCGGCGGCGCGTTCCTCGTCGAGCGCGCGCCGCGCCGACGCGAGCGCGACGGTGAAGCAGAGGGCCGCGAGCCCGTGCGACATCGTGTCGGCCGTGTGGTAGCGGAGCGCGGCGCAGAGCGCCGAGAAGAGCGCGGCGACGAGCGGAACGAAGCGGATCGGCGCGGCGCTCCCGGACGGGGCCGGGCCCTCCGGCGCGAACCGCGCGGCCAGGTCGTAGGTGGCGATCGCGAGCGCCGCGGCGAGCGCTGGGCCGACCGCGAGCGGCGCGCCCGCGAGGAAGCCCAGCGCGAGCAGGGCGGGGTAGCCCGGGGGGAAGAGGACCGCTACCTCGGCCGCGCCGCGCCCGGCCATCGTGTCGCCCATCGCGTCGCTGCGGACGAGGAAGCGGCCGAGCACGGAGGCCGCGGGCTCATCGAGGGGCCACGCGAGGTAGCCGGCCGCCATCGCGCGCGCCTCGAGCCAGTAGCTGGTCGCGTCGATGATGCGGGGGCCGCCCCGCAGGTAGACCGCGACGTACGCGGCCGAGAGCAGCGCCGCGACGACCGAGAGGGCCGCGGCGATCGCGGCGCCCAGGGCCGCGCCGGAGCGGGGCGCGGGGTCGCGGCCCGAGCGCGCGGCGCCGGGGCGTGGAGGCGCGGGGCCGGCCCGCGCGGTGGCGGGCGAGCGGCGGAGGAGCCAGGCGCCGGCGAGCAGCGCGGCGACGGCGAGCGCGAGCGCGATCCATTGCGCGGGGTCGCGGGGCAGGCCGGCGCGCACGTCACTGTCCGGCGAGCGGGCGCGCGCCGACGCCGCGCGCGGGGCGATCGAGGATCCAGACGTGGTGATCGACCCACTCCCCGTCGACCGGCGTGAGCGTGAGCGTGAACGTCTCGGGCAAGCCCTCGGGGAGGTCGAGCGAGGCCTCGGTCCAGCCGTCGCCCCTCTTGAGCGCGAGGTGGCCGATCTCCCGGCCGTCCGCCGTCGCGCGGATCGTGGCGGCGCGGGGCGCGGCGGTGCGGACCACGAGCCTGCCCTGGCCCTCGCGGGGGGCGTGAAGGCGGGCCGCCTCGCTCCTGCCGCCCGGGATGACGCGCCCCGCGTCGAAGCGATCGTGCCCTGATCCGCGCGGATCCGGGAGGACGCTGAAGCCGACGAAGCCGGCCTGAGGCCGCGGGAAGGCGTAGCCGTGCTCCCGCTCGCTCACGAGATCGGCGACGTCGAGCTCGTCGACGACCCGCTCGTCCTCGCGCATCGACGCGGGCGCCTCGCCGTGCGCGAGCGGGCTCCAGTCGGCCTGGTAGATGACCTTCTCCGCGCCGCCGCAGATCACGTTGCCGACGACGGGGATCGCGGCGATCCGCCTGCCGAAGATGGCCGGGAGGTCGCCCCACCAGCCCGGGTAGATGGCCAGCGTGTCGGGGCGGTCGGCGGCGGGGATGCGCTCGATGAGCTCCAGCGAGGCGCCCAGGCCGTGGACGCCCGCGCGGGCGAACGGGAGATCGTGGTAGCCGCCGAGCCCGATGATGTCGAGGCCGGGCCGGTCCGACGCGTAGAGGAGCGCGCCCGCGTCGCCGACGAGGACGCGGCGCACGTCGAGCTGGGCGAGGAGCTTGCCGGCGACGAGGTGCTGATCGCGGATGTTGCGGCTGGCGCGGCCGAAGAACCAGATCTGGTCGCGCATCCTGGGCAGCTGGTGGGCCCAGAAGAGCGCGGCCACGGCGAGGGCGAGCGCGACGCGCGCGCACCAGAGGCCGCGCGAAAGGGCGCCGCCGCGGGCCGCGGCCGCGATGCCGCCGAGGGCCCCGAGCCGCGCTCTGATCCCGGCCGGGGCGCTCTCTGGCCGCTCCTGGCGGCGCTCGCCGCCGTTGGCCCATGCGGCGCGCGCGACGAGCAGCGCGAGCCCCATCGCCGCGAGCACCAGCAGCCAGGCGACCGCGGGCATGGTGTAGCGCTCGTTCTGCCAGCGGACCTGACCGTTCAGGGCCACGAGCGCGAGCCACCCGGCGACCTGGATCCAGAGCAGCACCGCGGCCCCGCGGGTCCTGCGCGAGGCGAGGGGGATGAGCGCGAGGGCGGGCACGAGCCAGCCCCAGGGGAGGGCGTCCGAGAAGTGGTGGTTGGTGTTGCGGGCGACGACATACGTCGCGAGGAACTCGTAGGTGTCCCACTTCTCGGAGGACGTCATGTACGGGTTGTTCAGCGCCAGCTTGGCGATGGCGCCGCTCGCCGCCCATTCGCCGGTGAACACGCGGTTGGCGACCGCCTGGGCGAGGCACGCGAGCGCGCCGGGCACCGACGTCCGGAGCAGGGTCGCGATCGCCGCGCGCGCGCCGTGGGCCCGCTTCACGGCGATGGCCGCGTACACGCTCAGCGCCGCCACGCAGACGACCGACTCCGGCCGGGTGGCGTAAAGGAGCGCGCCGGCGAGGCCGGCGGCCCAGCCGAGGTGGGCGAGGCGCTTCGGCGGCGCCGCGGCGCGCGTGCCATCGGCCGTCCGCGTCGTCCGCGTCGTCGGCTCGCGCGGCGCGTCGGCCGCGCGGGCGACCGAGAGCGCGGCGAGGGTGGCGAGCGCCCAGACGCCGAGGTGGAAGGCGTTCTCCATCCCGCTGAACAGCGACCAGTCGAGCGCGCCGATGGAGAGCGCCACCGGCGGCAGGAGGTACTTCGCCCAGCGCCCGACGGGCTCGAGGAGCCGCGCGCCGACGAGCAGGAAGCCGAGCGTCGAGGTGCACGCGACGATCGCCGCCCACTGCATCAGCAGGACGCCGCGGAAGCCGACGAGATAGCCGAGGGCGAGGACGAACGGGTAGCTCAGGCTCGTGTTCCCGCTCGAGAAGCCGTTGCCCTCGGACCACTCGAACGGGTACCCGCGCGCGGTGGCGCGGGCGTAATCGAAGTGGATGAAGACGTCGTCGAGCGGCGCCGACCACATGCCGCCCGTCTGCTGGTGCATCGCGCTGTAGAACGCGACGGCGGCGTAGAGGACACATGCGCCGGCGTAGGCGGCGAACAGGACCGGATCGACGCGCGGCCAGGCCGCGACCAGGCGATCGAGCCAGCCGGGTGGCACCGCCGGGCCGGCGCCCCGGGAGGCCGCGGTCTCGGTTCCGTCCGTTCCGTCGTGGGAGGCGCTGCTCGGTCGGGGCGCTGCGCTTCCGGGCGGCGAGGGGGAACCAGGGTCGGCGCTGGACGGTGACACGCGGCTCTTTTACACGACTTTCACGCAGCCTGACCCGAGGAGCCCGCCCGCGAAGGCTGAGGCCGCCAGCTCTGCCCAGCACGTTTGCAAGCGGCCGCTTCAGGATTGAAATGGGAAAGTCATTTTACTAGCGAAAGTCCCCGAACTCGGAAGGGAAGCTCCTGGCCCGCATCCTGCTCAATGAGCAGGGCAGAGCGCCCGTGACGGTCTCCCCCCCCCGCCGTCGAGCGGGCGCTCTTTTTTTTCTCCGTTGCCTCGCTGGTCGGATGGCTGGCGGACGGATCTGCGGGTGTTTCTTGGCAGGCGCTCGCCGTCTGTGCTCGCCGGGGTTCCCGTCGTGCGCCCGTCTGCAGCGATGGCTCGCCGCGGCCCGGGCGACCTGAGCTGTGGCCGTCCGTGTAGGATCCCGTCCACGGACCGCGACACTCGAGGGGGCTCATGCCTGCGCTACCGCCGTTT
Organism: Sorangium sp. So ce128; assembly: GCF_051525245.1. Taxonomy (NCBI): domain Bacteria; kingdom Pseudomonadati; phylum Myxococcota; order Polyangiales; family Polyangiaceae; genus Sorangium; species Sorangium sp. So ce128. The sequence continues at coordinate 734,410 of NZ_CP150313.1, forward strand.
TCTCGTCTGTTCTTGCTGCAGTTCCTCTGGTGCTTTCTCGCTGCCTGCGCGTCGGGCGCGGTGCCCCCGTCTGCGGTCGAGCGGCCGAAGACGGTGGTCCTCCCCGCTCCCGCGCCGACCGTTGCTGTAGCGGCCGAGCCGGAGCCGGAGCCGGAGCCGGGCACCGCCGTGCCCGTCACCCGCGCGGATCCGTGGTGGGGCGAGCCGCTCGCGCCGGTCACCCTCGTGGTGTGGGGCGACTATGAGTGCCCCTTCACCTCCCGGCACATGGCGACGCTGGAGCAGCTGAAGCAGGCCTACGGCCCCGAGCGGCTGCGCATCGTCTGGAGGCACTTCCCGCTCGCGTTCCACAAAAATGCGCGCCCGGCGCACCTGGCGGCCCAGACGGTGTTCCGGCTCGGCGGGCCCGAGGCGTTCTGGAAGTTCCATCGGCTCGCGTTCGCCAACCAGCGCTCGCTCGCGCCGGAGTCGTTCGAGTCGTGGGCTGCCGAGGCGGGCGTCGATCGGGCGGCGTTCCGCGCGTCCTTCGAGCAGCAGCAGCACGCGCCGAAGATCGAGCGGGACGTCGAGGCCGGCCAGGCCGCGGGCGTCAGGGGCACCCCAGCCACCTTCGTGAACGGGGTGTTCGTCAGCGGGGCGCGGCCCATCGAGGACTTCCGGACCCTCGTCAACGAGCAGCTCCGGGCGGCCGAGGATCTCCGGCGATCCGGCGTCCCGCAGGAGCGCATCTACGCGGCCCTGTCCGAGCAGAACAAGGCGCGCGCTCCGGCCCCGACGCCGCCCACGGCCCCGGCCCCCGAGGACACGACCGTGTGGAAGGTGCCTGTCGACGGATCGCCGATCCGGGGCAACCCGGGCGCTCTGGTCACGCTGGTCATGTTCTCGGACTTCGAGTGCCCATTCTGCCGCAGGGCCGCCCCGACCGTCGACGGCCTCGAAACGAAGTACGGCGCTCAGCTGCGCGTCGTCTTCAAGCACAACCCGCTCCCCTTCCACGAGCGGGCCGAGCCCGCCGCGGAGCTCGCGCTGGAGGCCAAGGCGCAGAAGGGCGACGCGGCGTTCTGGAAGGCGTACGAGCTCTTGAAGACCGGGGGCCTCGAGGACGCGGACCTCGCGGCGCACGCGAAGTCCCTGGGCCTCGACGTGGCCCGCGCGCAGAGGGCCATCGCCGCGCGGCGCCACGCGGCGCGCATCGAGCGCGATCAGCGCCTCGCCGACGACCTCCAGGCGAGGGGGACACCCCATTTCTTCATCAACGGCAGGCGTCTCGCCGGCGCCCAGCCGGCGGAGAAGTTCGAGGCCCTCATCGACGAGCAGATCGCGCAGGCCGCGAAGCTCGTGGCCGCGGGCACGCCGCCCGCGAAGGTCTACGACGCGCTGCAGAAGGAAGCGAGGGCTGGCAACGCGCCCGAGCGGATCCTCGCCCCGGCGCCGACCAAGGACAACCCCGGCAAGGGAGCGAAGCCCGGCGCGAAGGTGACGATCCAGATGTTCGCCGACTTCCAGTGCCCGTTCTGCAAGCGCGTCCAGCCCACGATCGACGAGGTCATCTCCGCCTATCCGGGCAAGGTCCGCGTCGTCTTCAGGCACCTGCCGCTCCCCTTCCACACGCGGGCGCCCCTCGCCGCCGAGGCGTCGATCGAGGCGTTCCGGCAGAAGGGCGAGGCCGGCTTCTGGGCGATGGCGCAGCGGCTGTGGGAGGACCAGTCCGAGAACGGGCTCGGCCGGGAGGCGCTCGAGCGCCACGCGGCCGCGATCGGCCTCGACGTGGCGAAGTTCGGCGCCGCGCTCGACTCGGGAGCGCACCGCGCGGCGGTCGAGGCGGACCGGAAGCTCGCCGAGCGCCTGCACATCACCGGCACGCCGTCCTTCGCCATCAACGACTACTTTCTCGGCGGTGCGCAGCCGACAGCGCACTTCAAGCGGCTCGTCGACAGGGCGCTCGGGCCGCACGATCCCCCCACGAAGGAGTCGCTTCACGGCGCGGGCAAGCCCGCGGCCCAGCCGGGAGCAGCGCAGCCGGCGCCGGCCCAGCCGGGGGCAGCGCAGCCGGCGCCGGCCCAGCCCCCCGCGACGGCCGGCCAGATGGGGGCGAAGCACCTCCTCATCATGTATGCGGGGTCACGGCGGGCCCCGGCGCGCGTCGTTCGCACGCGGGACGAGGCGCGCGCGCTCGCCGAGCAGGTGCTCAAGAGAGCGCAGCAGGGGGCGAGGTTCGAGGACCTCGCGGCCCAGTACAGCGACGAGCCGGGGGCGGCGGCGCGCGGCGGCGACCTCGGCACCTTCTCGAAGGGGATGATGGTGCCCGAGTTCGAGCAGGCGGTGGAGAAGGTCGCTGTCGGCGCGCTGAGCGGGGTCGTGGAGACGCCGTTCGGCTTCCACATCATCCTGCGGACCCGATAGCGAGCGTGGGCGGACCCCCTTGCAGGGGTCGAGCTGCGCACGAAGCGAAATGCAGAGTTGCGCATCACGGATCGTCCCCCGGCCTGGATCGGATGTACGCCGGGTATCCCGCTTGCGCGCAGGACGGCGATCGCCTGGAGAAGAGCGGCGCGAGGTAGCCCCACCCATTCACCGCGCGCTCCATGGCGCGCGCGGCTCGACAGCGGGTGACCTCCTGCTCCCGCGGGGATACCCAGCGGCCGTTCAGTGGACGAACGGGTTCGTCCGCGGCGACTCGCGGCGCGGGCGGCGTGATTTCAGGACAGGCCCGATTCTCCTTGCCGGTCCCGGTTGAGAAGATTTCGCGCCATCCTCCAAAGGGGTCCGCGCGCTCTCTGCGCGCTCCCGTGCGGCCTGCGCGTTGACCCCTCTCGCGCGCGTCGAGTAGAACGATCTTCGCGCCAGAGCGCGCCACCCAGTCAGCGCCCGCGCGGATTGGAACCGCAAACGATGCGTTGGTTCGTCGAGATCTCGTCGTTAGGCCAGAACGCTCCGCCGAGCAGGAAGGTGTGCGTCGAGGCCCCGCAGTGGCAGCCCGCGCTGCAGAAGGCCCGGGCGCTCCGCGGCGATGGGGGCCCGCTCAACAATTTCTCGGTGGATCTGCTGGAGAGCGGCTACCGAGCGATCGATCCGGCGACGCGCGTGCGGTACGTCGTGCAGCGCGCCCCGGACGACGCGGCGCTGACGGACGGGACCGACACGTCGGCGGGCGCCTCCCCGGCCGGGGCGGCTTCTCCAAAGCCGGCCGAGCCTGCGGGGCGTGTCGCAGGGAAGCGCCCGATCGCGCCCACGGTCCCGTTCATCTCGATGGGGACCGCGCTCCTCGTCTCGGAGCCAGCGGGCGCCCAGGCGCAACCGGCGAAAGGCGGGGAGGCGGCGCCGGGGCGGGATGCGCCGCAGGAGCGAGGCGCCGAGCCGGAGCGAGCGCCCGCGGAGCTGCCACCGTATCAGCTCATCTCACAGCGCGAGGAGAACCCGTCCGAGCGCTCGCCGCTCACGTACCGAGAGTTCGTCTATGCGGTCGCGACCGGCACCCCGCGCGATCTCGTCAGCGCGCTGCTGATCGATCGGCTCGAGCGCGCACGGCAGCGCATCGACGACGCGCGACCGGGCAAGTTCATCCATATCGCCGTGTTCGATCACGTCTTCGACGGCCGGCCTCAGCGCAGCCCGCTCGCGACCCTCGCCTGGAAAGACTGGCGCTCGGCCGAACCCGAGATCCAGTTCCGCCCGCGCACCGGCGGCACCGCACCGCCGCCGGCCATGCCGCCTGCGGACGTGGCGCCGCCGGTTGCCGTGCCGCCGGCCGTTGCGCCGTCTGCGGCGCCGCCGGTTGCCGCGCCGCCGGCAGACGCCGCGCCCCCCGCGGCCGTTGCGCCGCCTGCGGACGTGGCGCCGCCGGCCGTTGCGCCGCCTGCGGACGTGGCGCCGCCGGCCGTTGCGCCGCCTGTGGACGTGGCGCCGCCGGCCGTTGCGCCGCCTGCGGACGTGGCGCCGCCGGCAGACGCCGCGCCGCCTGCGGACGTGGCGCCGCCGGCTGCCGCGCCGCCTGCGGACGCGGCGCCGCCTGCGGACGTGCCACCGCCAGCCGCCGCGTATTCTGCGGACCTGCCGCGGCCAGCCCTCACGCCGCCGGCCGACGTGGTGCTGCTCGCCGTGCCGGCCGACCAGCAGGGGGCGCCGCCACGTCTCCAGCTCGTCCCGGAGCCGCCCGATGTCGCTGCCCCCACGCCGGCGCCGCCGCGGCGGCGCTCCTCCTTCCCCCCGAAGAACGGGCGCCTCTCCGGCGACGACCTCATCGCCGAGCTGTTCGAGGCGTGCAGCGACCTGCACTTCCTCCAGGACACCCTCGCGGGCGCCGACTTCATCCTCGCGCTCACGCTCGACAAGATCCCGTGCGCCCTCGGCCTCGTGTCGCTGTTCGACATCAACCGGCGCGAGTTCGTGGTCGTCCGGCAGTACGGCGGCAAGAGCGCGCTCCTCGCCAGGCTGTCCGAGCGGGCGCCGCTCCCGCTGGCCGCCATGCGGTCGAGGCGCGCCGTCGTGGTGCCCGACGCGGCCAAGGACGAGCGCGTCATGGACGAGCGGTGGAAGGCGATCGGCGTCGAGCTCCGGAGCGTCATCTGCGCGCCTGTCGAGCTCGCGGGCCGCTACCTCGGCCTCCTCGAGCTCGGAAACCCGCTCGACGGCAAGCCGTTCTCCGAGAGCGACGGCAACGCGCTCACCTACATCGGCCAGCAGTTCGCCGAGTTCGTCGGGGTGCGCGGCGTGGTCCTCGAGCCCGGCCTCGTGACCGCGGGGGCGAAGAAGGCCGCCCGCTAGCGGAGCCGAGCGATGGACCTCCTCCCCTCCGCTGGGAAGCGCCATCGCGTCCCGTACTTCGCCCTCGTCCCCGCCATCGTCGTCGCCGTGCTCGTGCTCGGCGGGATCGCCCTGCGCACGACGCTGCAGATCGAGAAGGCGCGGCAGCAGACCGTCTTCGACGCGACGCTCACCCTCGCCGACGAGCGCGTCGACCGGCTCGACAAGCTGATCATCGCCCAGGACAACGTCGTCGCCGCGCACGTCGACGTGGCGAACCTCTCGGTCATCGCGCGGCGGTGGCTCCCCACGGCGGCCCGCGAGACGCCGACCGTGCGCGCCATCCTGGTCCTCGACATGGACAACGAGGCGCACGACGTGCTCGCGTTCGCCTCGCGCGGCGCGTCCGGGCGGGAGGACGACGCCTTCCGCAAGCTCCTGCTCGCCCGCCTCCTGCCGCAGATGAACTTCGCCGGCGACACGACCGAGCTGCGCCACCTCCACCACGTCATCGATCAGCAGAGCCTGCTCGTGAGCTACTGGCAGCGCGAGCACGTGGGGCGCAAGTGCCTCATCGTCGCGTGGCACGAGGTGCCGCGCCTGGTCCACGAGGTGATGCCCCGGCTCTTCCGCGACCTCGATCGCGAGAAGAGCCGGATGAACGTCATCGACGAGGAGGGCCGCATCGTGTTCGGCCCGCCCATCATCGGCGGCGAGTTCACCGTCGGGCGCCCCTTCCCGACCACGCTCTACAACTGGCGCCTCCAGATGGCGCTCACCACGGCCGAGGAGCTCGGCGAGAAGGTCGAGCGGCAGCGCCTGATCGAGATCCTGATGGTCGGCTTCTCGGCCCTGGTGGCGCTGGCCGGGCTCGCGATCGTGGTGCTCGCCTCCGTGAACGAGCGGCGGCTCGCGGCGCTGAAGAGCGACTTCGTCGCGAACGTGTCCCACGAGCTCAAGACGCCGCTCTCGCTGGTCCGCATGTTCGGCGAGCTCCTCCTCGGCGGCCGCGTCCCCAACGACGAGAAGCGCCGCCAGTACCTGCAGATCATCGTGAGCGAGAGCGAGCGGCTCACCGCGCTCATCGAGAACGTCCTCGATTTCGCCCGCGTCGAGCGGGGCAAGGCCGCCTACGAGTTCGCGCGCGGGAGCGTCGCCGAGGTGGCGACGCGCGCCGTCGACATGTACCGCTACCGCGCCGAGCGCGAGGAGATGACCGTCGAGCTCACGATCGCCGAGGGGCTGCCCGAGGCGCTGATCGATGCGCGCGCGCTCGAGCTCGCCCTCGTGAACCTGCTCGACAACGCGCTCAAGTACGCGAAGGACGGCGGCCGCGTCGCCGTCGCGGTGGAGGCCGAGGGCGGGGGCGGCGGGCGCCTCGCCGCGCTGACGCGCCAGGCGAGGCAGGTCACCATCCGGGTGAGCGACCGCGGGCCGGGCATCGATCCCGACGAGCAGAAGCACATCTTCGAGCGCTTCGCGCGCGGGCGGCGGGCGAGCGAGCGGCAGGTGCGCGGCAGCGGGATCGGGCTCGCGCTCGTGAAGCACATCGCCGAGAGCCATGGCGGCGCCGTGCGGGTCGAGAGCCCGCTCACCGACGACGGGCGCGGCAGCGCGTTCGTCGTGTCGCTCCCCGCGCTGGAGCACGACCGGGAGGCGCAAGAGCGCGCCGCGAACGCCGAGCCGGTCGTGACCGATCCGGCGCCGGACGCGGGGTCGCCGTGAGGGCGCGCGAGAGCGGCGAGGCGGCGCCCCGGCGGAGGGACGCCGCGCGGGGCGCCGCGGTCAAGGCGGCGCTCGACGGGGTGCGCGCGCGGTGCGCCGTCGAGGAGCGCCGCGCGCGAGACCCGGTCTCCTTCGTCCATCGCTACACGGATCCGGCCGATCAGGAGCTCGTGGCGCTCATCGCCGCGTCGCTCGCCTTCGGCAACGTGAAGGCGCTGCACGCCAAGATCGGCGAGGCGCTCGATCGCCTCGGGCCGGAGATCGCCCTCACCGCCGACGACGCCCGGGCCGTCTCGGCGCGGCTGCGCGGCTTCCGCCACCGGATCTACCGCGATCGCGACCTCGTCGGGCTGATCGTCGGCGCGCGGCGGGTGCAGCGGGCCTCGGGCTCGCTCGGCGCCGCCTTTGCGGCCGAGCTCTCGCGCACCGGCGACCTGCGCCAGGCGCTCGGGGCCTGGGTGCGGGCGATCCGACGCGCCGGCGGCCTCGACCGGCGTCCGGACGACCGCGGAGCCGCGCACATCCTCCCCGATCCCGAGAAGGGCAGCGCCGCCAAGCGGCTCATGCTCCTGCTGCGGTGGATGATCCGCCCTGCGGACGGCGTGGACCTCGGCCTGTGGCCGGTGCCCCCGTCGGCCCTCCTCATCCCGGTCGACACGCACATCGAGAAGCTCGGCTACAATATCGGGCTCACCGATCGCAGGGGCGCCACCTGGAAGACGGCAGAGGAGATCACCGCGGCCCTCCGCGGCTTCGATCCAGCCGACCCGGTCAAGTACGACTTCGCCCTCTGCCACCTCGGCATGCTCCAGCAATGCCCGTCGCGGCGCGATCCGGTCCGCTGCCAGGGGTGCGGCGTGAAGCCGGTCTGCCGCCACTGGGACGAGTGAACACGCCCCGCACGGCAGATTTCCGTCCGGAACAGCTACAACCCTGATCAGTTCGAGAACGTGAAGGCCTTCGAATTTGAATCGGATTGCAACTGTGATTTGCAACCGTGCAATAGTGGCTGGTTGTGTTTGGTGTAAGTATTTGAAATTCTATCCTGCGTGGGGCGGCACAGAGCCTGCAAAATGACAGGCGAGCGCCGTCGCGGAGACCTTCCCCCCCCAGGTCCGCGAGGCGCTTTTTTCATTTTGTCCGCGGCAAGCGCATGAGCGCGGCCGTCCGGCAGACGGTACGGTAAGAAGAGCGCCGCAACCGAGCCCCCCCGAGCTCTGCTGCGGCGTTCTTCTTGCCGTGCCCCCTTCCCGGGTGCTTACGGGACCCTTGCCAGCTCTCTCCTCGCCCTGGGGTGTTGCGATCCGCATGCCACGTTCCGGGTTGGTAGATCTGGAACCTTTGTGCACGCCTGTGCTGGAGCTCTCGATCTCGCGTCGCGGTAGGCCTGGGCACATGGTCATGTCCCCGCGAGACGCGAATCCCAGGGAAAACGAGCCGTTGCCAACGTGCGTTTCCACCAGGGGCAGTCGCCCCACGCGCTGTCCGGCGCGATGGGGTGGAGTGGCTTCCGGAACGCTGTGTGACTTTTTCACGCGCTGCAGGAGATGATCGTGAAACGTGCTGTTCCCATGGATTCATGATCATCCAGACGAGCGAGCTGGATTGCGGCCTCGACGAGCGACTGGCCTGTGTTCCGTCCATCCTGGTGAAGAAGAATGTCGAGGTTGCCCGCATGCGGAAGCAGCGCCAGCAGGTAGATTGACCGTATGGTCTGGACATTCGGGGCAACGCTCCTGGTGGCGCTGGCGCTCGCGGTGCTGGCGGCGATCGGGCTGTGGGCGCACCTCCTTTACTGGGTCAAGCGGCTGACGCTGCCGCTCGAGTACAGCGTGGAAGAGGTCCTGCGGACCGAGGATGGCGCGCCGATCGAGATCCGCCGCGTCCCGCGCCCGGACGGCGCGGAGGCGCAGCCGGACCTGCCGCCGATCCTGCTGGTCCACGGGCTCGCCGCGAACCACAGAAACCAGGACATCCACCCCGATTACTCGCTCGCTCGCCACCTCGCCACGCTCGGACGCGACGTGTGGTTGCTGACGTTGCGCAGCGGCCGCCTCCTCACCCGCGCCGAGCGCCGCAGCGTCCGGTTCTCCGCCATGGTCCGGTACGATCTTCCCTGCGCCATCGAGGCGATCCTGGAGCGCACAGGCGCCCGTTCGCTGGATTATGTCGGCTTCTCCATGGGGGGCATGCTCCTCTATGCGGCGCTTGGCCGGAGCGTCGCCGGCGATCGGGTCCGCCGCGTCGTCATCGTCGGCTCGCCTGGCCGGCTCACCACGCCGGTGCGCCTCATGCGCTTCCTGCCGGGCCGGCTGCTGCCGGGCGTCCCGCTCCGCCTCATGGCACGCAGCGTCGCGTTCGCGTCGGAGTGGCTGCCGACGCCGATCCATCACGCCGTGGCCAACCCGCGCAACGTGCCTCCCGGCGTCACGCGGCTCGCGCTCGTCAACTGCATCGAAGACATCCCTGCAGCGCTGAACGCCGACTTCGCCGCGTGGATGGCGAGCGACGGGGAGATCCGCGTGGACGGCGAGAGGGTCCTGGACGGCCTCGCCTCGGTCGGGGCGCCGGCCCTGTTCATCGCGGGCAGCGCCGACAGGATAGCCCCCGCCTCGGCGGTGCGCGCGGCGTTCGACGCATGGGGGCGCGACCGCCCGGAGACGCCGAAGCGCTTTCTCGTGCTCGGGCGCGACTTCGGAGCGCGGGAAGATTACGGTCACGGCGATCTGGCCGTCGGCGCCTATACCGGCGTCGAGCTCTTCGAGCCGATCGCTCGTTTCCTCGGCCCCGATCTGCAGGCCGAAGACGCGCCCGGGCCCGAGACGGGCGCTGTGGCGCTGGAGGCCATCCAGACGCGTCAGCCGACATCCGACGAGACCGCTCCGATGCCGGATCTCCCGGCCGCCTGACGCCCGTGGAGGTCGATCGCGCGCGTGTGGAAGTGCGGTGATCGACGATTGCAGAGCGAAAGCGAAGAGGCGTATCCTCGGCGCCGGATCTCTCGGAGCCACGCGGTGGCCGGCCTGTCCGCCGAAGGATGTTCATGAGTCACCCCGGATTGCGCGCCAGATTCGAGCCGTCGTCGATGGCGCTCTGGCTGACGGTCGCGGCGCTTGTCGCCCTTGCCGCCCTCGCCGCGTCCTGCGCGGAGGACTCGGCCGCCGCGCCGTGTGATGACGGCCTCACGCTGTGCGGGGGAGCGTGCTTCGACACGCAGGCCGATCCGGACCACTGCGGCGGCTGCGAGGGCGTCTGCGCGAGCGGGACGCGGTGCGAGGCGGGCGTGTGCGTCGGCGGGGGCGGGGGCGGGGCGGGCGGCGAGCTGTGCGCCTCCGGCCTCGTGGCGTGCAGCGGCAGCTGCGTCGACCTCGCCACCGACGCCGCCCATTGCGGGGGCTGCGGCCAGGAATGCGCGGCCGAACAGCGGTGCGAGGGCGGCGCCTGCCGCTGCGCCTCCGGCTTCACCGCGTGCGGCGGCGGCTGCGTGGACGTGAAGAGCGATCCGCTGCATTGCGGGACCTGCGAGGCCCGCTGCCCCCTCCACGAGACGTGCGTGGAGGGGGCGTGCGTCTGCGACGAGGGCTTCGCGGTCTGCGGCGACAGGTGCGTCGATCTGGCCGTCGACCCGGCGCATTGCGGCGCGTGCGGCGCGGCGTGCGCCCCGGGGCTGTTCTGCCGGGAGGGCGCGTGCGCGTGCGCCGCCGGCGACTACGAGGACATCGGCTCGACGGTCCCTCGGCTCCTGACGGGCACCACGGTCGGCGCGGAGACCTATTTCCCGCTCGCCTGCATGGGAGTCGGCTCGACCCAGCTCGTCTACAGGTTCACCGCGGAGGAGGCCGGCTGGTACAAGTTCGACACCGCCGGGTCGAGCTACGACACCGCCATCGGCGTCCTGGACTTCGACGCCTGCGAGGAGCTCGCGTGCAATGACGATCGCGGGGGAGCCGTGACGGGCAGCGCCTCGGTGGCCCTCGAGGAAGGGCAGAGCGTCCTCCTCGTCGTCTCGGGCTACGACGGCGCGCAAGGCGACTTCGCCCTTCACCTCGACCGGATGGCGCCGCCGGCGTGCCCGCTCGACACCCTCGCGACGGCGCTCCCGCTGAGCATCACCGGGGACACCTGGGGGCTCGGCGACGCCGTCTCGACGCGTTGCGGTTCAATCGACACCTCCGACGCGAGCTATAGCTTCACCGCGCCGCGCGCCGGCGGGTACGTCTTCGACACGTCCGGATCCACGTTCGATACCGTCCTCGAGCTGCGCAGGGGGTCCTGCTCCGGGACGGTGATCTCTTGCAACGACAACGACAATGCCATGGGAGCCAAGGCGTCGCGCCTCGTCGCGAACCTCGCCGAGGGCCAGACGGTCGTCGCGGTCGTCGACGGCGTCGACGGCGGATCCGGGCCATTCACGCTCAACGTCTCCGAGTACGTGCCGCCTCCATGTCCGGAGCTCACGCTCGACGCCAGGTTTCCGCAGACGGTGACGGGCACCACGGCCATCCCGGATCGCGTGAGCGCCCTCCCGTCGCCCTGCACCAGCGCCAGCGGCCCCGAGGCCACCTATGCCTTCACCGCGCCGGCGGCCGCGCTCTACACCTTCGATACCTTCGGCTCCTCCTTCGACACGGTCCTGCACGTCCACGAGGGGACATGCAGCGGCGAGAGCGTCGCGTGCAACGACGACACCTCTGGCCGGCAATCGCAGGTGAAGGTGATGCTCCGCGAGGGAGAGACCATCGCCGTCGTCGTGGACAGCTACGCTGCAGTCGCCTCCGGCGCCTTCCAGCTCAACGTGCGCCAGACCTTCGTCCTCCCGTGCCCGCTGCTCGATCTCGGGTCGACGGTGCCTCAGACAGTGACGGGGACCACCGCGGATGCGGCCGACGTCCTGCGCCCGAGCTGCGGCGGCGGCGGCGCCGGCGAGGTGACCTACCGCTTCACCGCGCCCGCGGCCGGCACCTACATCGTCGATACGCTCGGATCGAGCCTCGACACGGCGCTCTCCGTCCTCGACGGCAGCTGCTCCGGGGCCGTGCTCGGGTGCAACGACGACGCGCCGGGAAGCGAGCAGTCGCGGCTGACACTGGAGCTCGCCGAGGGGCAAACGATCGTCCTCCTCGTGGACGGCAGCGCCGCGGGCGCGTCGGGCGATTTCACGCTCAACATTGCGCCGTTCTCCGGCGGCGGCACCTGCTCGACGGCGATCGATCTCGGCTCCGTCGTCCCGCAGCTCGTGACAGGGAGCACCGCGGAGCGGCCCGAGTCCGTTCGCCCGGCCTGCGGCTCCTCGTCGAATGCTCCAGACATGATCTACCGCTTCACCGCGCCGGAGGACGGGCTCTACATCTTCGATACGTTCGGATCGAGCTTCGACACGATACTCCAGATCTTGGAGGAGAGCTGTACGGGGACGTCGCTCGCGTGCAACGACAACACGGACGGTCAGCAGTCGCGTGTCGCCCTCCGCCTGGCCGCCAATCAAACCGTCCTCGTCGTCGTCGACGGCCTCGGCACGAGCTCCGGCGACTACGTGCTCCAGGTGGACCGGTTCACCGGCCCGGGGACCTGCGCGACGGCGATCCACCTCGGATCGCCGCTGTCGATCACCAGGACCGGCTCCACGCGCGGCCAGCCCGACGCGGTGAGGCCGAAATGCGTGTCCGCGGCGTCCGTGTCCTCTCCGGAGACGGTGTTCACCTACACCGCCCCGATCCGCGGCACCTATGTCATCGACACGATCGGTTCGTCGTTCAACACCGTCCTTCACGTCCACACGCGTGGCTGCGCCGGCATCGAGCTACAATGCAACGACGATCTGACGAGCTCACAAGCGTCGAGGGTACAGATCGAGCTCGCCCCCAACCAGACCATCACCGTGGTCGTCGACGGGTATAATGGAGCGTCCGGCGACTTCACGCTGAAGATCGCCAAGCTCTGAGTCCGCGCTGGAGGTGCCCTGGCCGGCCTGGCGACGGTGTCTGTCGCGTCGAGCCCGCGAGGGCGCCTCTCCGCGGCGCGGCGCGGCGAGCGCGGTCCGGGCCGCGGCTCGACCTGCGCGCCGCCAGCCGAGCACCCCCGCCGGTTGCGGATGCGCCGGCCGTAGGCGTATCCTGGCGCGCGCCTCGTTATCCGCGCGCCTCGTTATCCGCTCGCCTCGAGCGGCCACGCACCCCCCCCAAGGATGGCTATGAACAGATCCGGATCGCGCCCCAGGCCCGCCCTGTCGTCCGCCGCGCTGCTCCTGGCTGCGGGGGTCGTCCTCGCGGCGTCCTGCGCGGAGAGCCCCGACGCGTCGAGCGAGTGCCCTGACGGGCTGTCGCGGTGCAATGGAGAGTGCGTCGAGCTCCAGGCGAACGCCGAGCACTGCGGCGCGTGCGGCGACGCCTGCGAGGAGGGGCAGCTCTGCGTGAAGGGCCGCTGCAGCGGGGGCGGCGGTGAGGGCGGCGGCGGTATAGGGGCCGGCGTCGGGGGCGCGGAGAAGTGCGGAGAAGGCCAGACCGACTGCTCGGGCAACTGCGTGAACCTCCAGACCGACCTGCGGAACTGCGGCGATTGCGACGTCGAGTGCGCGGAGGGGCACGTCTGCGCGGACGGCTCCTGCGCGTGCGCGGGCGATCTCACGGAGTGCGACGGCGCCTGCGTGGATGTGCTGAGCGACAGGCGCAACTGCGGCGAGTGTGAATCCAGCTGCGCGCCTGCCCAGCTGTGCGTCGACGGCGTCTGCACCTGCCCGGCCGGTCTCGCGGCGTGTGATGGCGCGTGCGCTGATCTGCAGACGAGCCAGCTCCACTGCGGCGCCTGCGGCGTCGCGTGCGAGCGAGGGGCGTTATGCCAGGCAGGCGCCTGCACCTGCGTCCTCGGGACGTATGATGAGCTCGGCAACACGTTCCCGCAGACGATCAAGGGGACCACCATCAGCGGCGAGACGAACTACGATCTCGCGTGCGTGGCCGCCGGCTCGTCGGAGCGGGTCTACCGCTTCACGCCGTCCGTGGCGGGGACATACACGCTGGATACCGTCGGGTCCACCTTCGATACGGCCATCGGGGTGCTGGGAGCGACCACCTGCGCTCAGCTCGCCTGCAACGATGACATTGCCACCGGGGTCGCCCAATCGAGGGTCCGCGCGGTCCTCGAGGCGGGCCAGCAGGTCCTCATCGTGGTGACCGGCTTCGACGGAGGGGAAGGCGATTTCACGCTCAACATGGCGAGGGCCGATCCGCCGAAGTGCCCTGGGTGGGCGATCGACGCTGCGCTCCCGACGACCATCACCGGCAACACCGAGCACTTCGGCGACGCGATCAGGCCGACGTGCGGAGGCGCAGACAGCCCCGACGCGAGCTACATCTTCACGGCGCCGGCGGCCGGGAAGTATGTATTCGATACCTTCGGCTCCGGGTTCAATACGATCCTGGAGCTGCACGACGGCGCGTGTGATGGCGACGTGCTCACCTGCTCCGACGACTCAGGAGAAGGGTCGCAGTCGCGCGCCACGGTGGAGCTCAGCGCCGGCCAGAAGGTCGTGGCGGTGATCGACGGCTTCGAGGGCGCGCGTGGGCCCTATACGCTGAACGTCGCCGCGTGGGCTCCGCCCGCGTGCCCCATGGTGGATCTCGGCTCCACCTACCCGCAGACGGTCACGGGCCACACGTCAGGCCTCGACGGCGTCCTCCAGCCCCCGCCGGCCTGCGCCACGGGCAATTCCCCCGAGGTCAGCTACAGCTTCACGGCGCCCATCGCCGGCCGGTATACATTCGATACGCTCGGCTCGACCTTCGACACGGTGCTCCACGTTCACGACGGCAGCTGCACGGGCGCCTCGCTGGGGTGCAGCGACGACGCGGAGGGCTTGTCGTACCTATCGCGGGTGTCCACGCCCCTCGCGCAGGGGCAGACGGCGGTTGTGGTCGTGGACGGCGCGTCCGGGAAGCACGGCGCGTACACGCTCAACGTGAGCGGCACCCCGGCCCCCCCGTGCCCGGAGAACGCGCTGGAGTCGGTCGTCCCGCAGACCGTGCAGGGGACGACCGTCGGCGCTGGCGACTACGTGAGCGCGCCGTGCGGCATGCCCGGCGGCGAAGACAGGGCGTACAGCTTCACGGCGCCGGCCGACGGATTGTACGTCTTCGATACGTTCGGATCGAGCTTCGACACGGTCGTCCACGTGCACGCCGGCACGTGCGGCGGCGCGGTGCTCGGCTGCAACGACAACGCCACGGGCGTCCAGTCGCGGATCGTGGTGCCGCTCGCCGCGGGGCAGGAGACCGTCGTCGTGGTCGATGGCGCCAAACCCGAGGCCACGGGCGCGTTCAAGCTCAACATCAGCCTGTTCCAGGGGGACGGCATCTGCGGGAACCCCGTCGATCTCGGCTCGACGGTCCCGCGGACGACGACGGGCTCCACCCTGTACCAGCCGGACTCGGCCACACCGAGCTGCGTCCCGTCGAGCGGCAACGACAGGGTCTACCGCTTCACCGCGCCGGCAAACGGGACCTACGTCATCGACACGCTGTCGTCGAACTTCGACACCGTCCTTCACGTGCACGACGGTGACAGCTGCTCCGGCCCCGAGCTCGCGTGCAACGACAACACGGACAGGGTCAGCTCGCGCGTGACCGTGACCCTCACCGAAGGGCAGGTGATCACGATCATCGGCGACAGCCGGCGTTCCGCCTCCGGCAACCTCACCCTCAACATCGCAGAGATCCCTTGAGCGGGGCGCGCCCGCTCGGCGACCCGTCGGCCAGCGGGCAGAGGGGCGCGGGAGCGGGGCGGCACCGCTGCTGTGACGGGTCGGCCGTCGCGACGGGCCCGGCCGGGGCTCGTGGGTCACGGGCCGGGGAGGGAGGCGCGGATCGGCGCGCGTGGGGGCAGGTGGAGCGGCATGGAACGATAGGGAGCCATGGAAGGCGGCCAGCGCTCTCGTCGGTGAGCGACGCGGGCGACGTGTCGACGCGCACGCCCTAGGAGTTTTCTTGAGAGCGGCGCCCGCCCGTGCGAGTCTCGGCCCCCTTGGGACTTGCGCCCGTCGTCCGGGACGCGCCCCTGTGATCCGGGTCGAACCATGCCAAAGGAACGCGTGTTCTCCCTCGATGCCGTTCGGACCGACGGCTGGTTCGAGCGCATAGGCGACGGCATCGGCAGCTTCCAGGCGCTCTGCGAGATCGTGGGCGAGGCGTTCTTTGCCTTCTCGATGATTACGGGCGCCCGCATCACGGCGCTCACCGTCGACCGCCGCAACCCGGACAACACCCTGGTCGACTTCGTTATCGCGCCGCCGGGCGAGGAGGACATCGACGGCGACGTCCAGCGGCTCACGCTCGCGGACTTCCGCCACCGCCTCGTCGGCGCCCTCCTCACGGAGGACACGACGCCGCCCGCGCCCGAGCGGGACACCGACCTCGAGGGCATCCAGCTCCACATCGGCGTCCGCTACCTGCTGCTCGCCCCGCTCTACGGCTACAGCCTCCGCAAGCTCGCCGTCGAGGGGAAGACCTCGCGCCTCCTCCTCCTGCGCGACGGCATCGAGGAGACCCACGAGCTCAACGAGTTCCGCGCCCGCATCCGCTCGCACGTGCGCGACGAGCTCGAGCGCGCTTCGGCCGGCGCGCGCTCCGCCATCGATCTCACGAAGGTCGCCGAGGCCGAGGTCGCCTCGCAGCGCGGCGACTTCCCGAAGGTGATCCAGCTGCTCGGCACCTGGCCGGCCCCGCTCGCGATCTTCCTGCGCACGCCCGAGGGGCAGATGCTCACGCCGGACGCCCGCAGCCTGATCGCCAAGGGCCTCGGCCTCCTCGGCACCGCGTGCGTCAAGCTCGGCGAGGAGCACCAGGGCGAGGAGGTCATGCGCCTCGCCGTCCAGTATGCGCACGACGGGGCCGCGGCCGGCGACATCTTCCGCCGGCTGGGCGAGGCCATGCTCGACGACGGCCGGGCCGGCGAGGCCATCGGCCCCCTCCGGCGCGCCGCCAACCTTGGCGCCCCGCCGAAGCAGATCTGGCCGCTGCTCGCGCGGGCGTTCGTGCAGCGCAAGAAGTTCGTCGCCGCCCTCGCCTGCGTCCGCGAGGCGCGGAGCGTGGGCGTGGCGGACGCCGACATGGTGGAGGAGATCCGGGAGATCGAGGCCAGCCTGGGGACGGCGCTCACCGCGTGGCGAGGGCTGGTCCTGGCCGCGAACCGCTCCTAGACTTGCGGCCCCCCGGTAGCTCGCAGCTTGCCACCGGTTGGCCGACCGCCTCCATTGACACCCCCGCGGCGGCCGACTAGATCCGGCGCGGATTAAGCCGGGATCGCTCGGATTTTTGCTGCTTCAGGCAGCATCGCCGCGTCGCTCTCACCTTTTTGGACTGCATGGTTCGGGGCCGTGGGCCCCGAGGTCTCGCCCCGAGACGCCGCGCGCCTCGGCGAGATGGTCGACCCCTCCAGGGGTCGACGCGTAGGAGTGCTCTCTCGATGGCCACCTACATCCCCCTGTTCCTGCTGTTTCTCGTCGCCGCGATCATCGCGCTCGCGATGTTCACGCTGACGTCGCTGCTCGGCCCGAAGAACCCGACGCCCGAGAAGATGATGCCGTACGAGTGCGGCAGCGACTCGACGGGCGGGCGGTTCGTCAAGCCGAGCGTGAAGTTCTACCTGACGGCGATCCTCTTTGTCGTGTTCGACATCGAGGCGGTGCTCATCTACCCGTGGTCGGTCCAGTTCCGGACCCTCGGGTGGACAGGCCTCGCGACGATGAGCTCGTTCGTCGCGCTGCTCGTCGTGGCGCTCGTGTACGTGTGGAAGAAGGGAGCTCTGGAATGGGAGAAGTGAAGGCCGGTGGGCCCTCGACGCGGGTGATGGAGGGCTCCGAGCACGGCTTCGCGACCACGCGCGTGGACGCGCTGCTGAACTGGGCGAAGAAGTACTCGCTGTTCCAGTACCCGTTCGTGACGGCGTGCTGCGGCATGGAGTACATGGCGATGGCGAGCCCGCGCTTCGACATGGCGCGGTTCGGCGCCGAGGTGCCGCGCTTCTCGCCGCGCCAGGCCGACCTGCTCTGGGTGGTGGGGACCATCAGCCAGCGCCAGGCGCCGGCGCTCCGCCGCATCTACGAGCAGATGGCGGACCCGAAGTGGGTGCTCGCCTTCGGCACGTGCGCCTCGTGCGGCGGCTTCTACGACAACTACACGACCGTCGCCGGCATCGACAAGGTCATCCCCTGCGACGTCTACG
Source organism: Sorangium sp. So ce128 (assembly GCF_051525245.1). Classification (NCBI taxonomy): domain Bacteria; kingdom Pseudomonadati; phylum Myxococcota; order Polyangiales; family Polyangiaceae; genus Sorangium; species Sorangium sp. So ce128. Next base: position 752,092 of record NZ_CP150313.1, read on the forward strand.
TGCCCGGCTGTCCGCCGCGCCCCGAGGCGGTGCTCGACGGCCTCATGCTGCTCCAGGACAAGATCGCGCGCGGCGATCGCACGCCGGCGATCGTCAAGCCGCGCGAGGACCCGGCGCAGACGACGGAGCACCTCGTCACCCTCCAGCGCAAGGAGCGGAGCCTGCCATGAGCAAGAAGGTCCTAGAGCTCCTCACGGCGCAGTTCCCGGGCGCCGTTCTGGAGACGCACTCGCAGTTCGGCGACGACACGGCGGTGCTCGATCCCGCCGTGTGGCGCGACGTCGCCCTGTTCCTCCGCAACGACCCGCGGACCCTGATGAACATGTTCGTCGACCTGACCGCGGTCGACTACCTCTGGCGCGGCGACGTGCCCCGCTTCGAGGTGGTCTGCCACCTGCGGTCGCTCGAGCGCAACCACCGCATCCGGATCAAGGCGCGCGTCGGCGACGAGGAGGGCAACGGCGCCGAGATCGACTCGATCGTCCCGGTGTGGAAGGGCGCGAACTGGTTCGAGCGCGAGTGCTACGACCTGCTCGGCATCGTCTTCAAGGGGCACCCGGATCTCCGGCGCATCCTGATGTACCCGGAGTTTGAGGGGCACCCCCTGCGCAAGGACTACCCGGCCGACCGCATCCAGCCGCTCATCCCGTTCCGGGACGTGCCGAACACCGGCAAGCTGCCGCCGTTCGGCCCCGACGAGGGCATGAGCTTCGGCCGCCAGTCGCACGACTTCGCGCTGCACGGCCCCGGGGCGTCGATCGACGGAGACGAGGCCGTGAGCAACGGGAAGCGCGCGGGCGCGCTGGAGGAGCGGAGCTGACCCATGGAACCTCTGGATCGCGAGCTGGACGAGGCCGAGCTCGACCTACCGAGCGAGCCGATGCTCCTCAACATGGGGCCGTCCCACCCGGCGATGCACGGCACGGTGCGCATCGTGCTCGAGCTGTCCGGTGAGACGATCAACAAGGCCGACGTGCAGATCGGCTACCTGCACCGCGGCTTCGAGAAGATGTGCGAGCGCGGCACGTGGTCGCAGGTCTTCCCGTACGTCGACCGGCTCAACTACGTCTCGCCGATGCTCAACAACGTCGGCTTCGCGCTGGCGGTCGAGAAGATGCTCGGCGTCACGGTGCCCGAGCGCTGCCAGTACTACCGCGTGATCCTCGGCGAGCTGGCGCGCATCTGCGATCACATGATCTGCAGCGGCGCGATGAGCATGGAGCTCGGCGCCTTCACGCCGTTCCTCTACCTGTGCCGCGCGCGCGAGATCTTCTGGGAGATCTTCGAGGAGGAGACTGGGGCGCGCCTGACGCACAGCTTCGGCCGCGTCGGCGGCATGGCGCGGCCGCCCACGGCCGACTTCAAGGCGATGGTCCGCGTGGGCCTCGCGCGCGTGCTCGCGCTCGTGAACGACGCCGAGAAGCTCATCCTCAAGAACCGCATCTTCCTCGACCGCCTCGACGGCGTCGGGCAGATCTCGCAGGAGGACGCGCTCGCGCTCGGCTGGACCGGCATCGTGCTCCGGGCGACCGGCGTGCCCTACGACGTGCGCCGGGCGAACCCGTACATGGTCTACGACCGCTTCGACTTCGACGTGCCGGTCGGCACGCGGGGCGACAACTACGATCGGTTCATGTGCCGCCAGGAGGAGATCCGCCAGGCGGGGAGGATCATCGAGCAGGCGCTCGATCAGATGCCCGACGAGGGGCCCGTCAACATCGACGATCCGCGCATCGTGCTGCCGCCGAAGGAGGAGGTCTACACGACCATCGAGGCGACCATCCAGCACTTCAAGATCGTCATGGAGGGCATCAAGGTGCCCGCGGGCGAGTGCTACTCGTACACCGAGGCCGGCAACGGCGAGCTCGGCTTCTACCTGGTGTCCGACGGCAGCGGCACGCCGTACCGCGTGCGCATCCGCCCGCCGTGCTTCGCCACGACGCAGGGGCTCTCCCAGCTCATCACCGGGCTGATGATCCCCGACGTCGTGCCGACCTTCGGCTCCCTCAACATGATCGGCGGGGAGTGCGACCACTAGCGACGGCGCGAGGAGCGCTCCCGTCATCGACTTAGGAAAGCAAGGGCCCTCCGCGGCCCCGCCGGGAATCGAGAGCACGATGCCTACGATCAAGATCGACGGAAGGGAGATCCCCTTCGAGAGCGGTGACACGATCATCCGCGCGGCGCACCGCGCCGGGATCGACATCCCCCATTACTGCTGGCACCCGGGCCTCAGCGTCGCCGCCAACTGCCGGATGTGCCTGGTCGAGGTGATGCCGCCGCCGGGGCGGCCGGCGATGAGCCTCGACATCCTCCGCTGGGACGCGGCGAAGCAGGACTACGTGCCGGCGGCGAAGCCGAAGCTCCAGCCGGCCTGCCAGATGGCCTGCGCGAACGGCATGGAGGTGCTGTCCGACAACAGCGACCACGTGTCCGAGGCGCGCTCGGCGGTGCAGGAGCTCCTGCTGCTGAACCACCCGGTCGACTGCCCGATCTGCGACCAGGCCGGCGAGTGCCGCCTCCAGGACTACTGGCTGGAGCACCAGCGCAAGGGCAAGCGGATGCGGCAGGAGCCGGTGCACAAGCCGAAGGCGGTCACCTTCGGCCCGACCATCGTGTACGACGCCGAGCGCTGCATCGTCTGCACGCGGTGCATCCGCGTCTGCAACGAGCTCGCCCGGGATCCGGTGCTCTCCGTCCGCGAGCGCGGCAACCTCGGGGAGATCACGGTCTCGCCGGGGCGCGAGCTCGACCACAACTACACGCTCATGACCGAGCACGTCTGCCCGGTCGGCGCGCTCACGTCGCGCGATTTCCGGTTCAAGGCGCGCGTCTGGTTCCTCCGCAGCGCCCGGACCGTGTGCCAGGGCTGCGCGACGGGCTGCAACGCCTACCTCGACTACGATCCGCGCAACAACACCCCGTACCGGCACCGCCCCCGCGAGAACATGGCGGTCAACACGTACTGGATGTGCGACGAGGGCATGCTCTCGTACCGGCACGCGGTCGATGGGCGGCTGCTCACGGCGCTCGTCGGCAACGACGACGCGAGCGTCGACGACGCGCTCGCCGCGGCCAAGGAGCAGCTCGCAGGCCACGGCGACGACCCGCAGAAGGTCGCGATCGTCCTGTCGGCGCAGCACTCGAACGAGGACAACTTCGCGCTCTACCACCTCGCCACGACGTACCTCGGCGCGACCGACTTCTTCGTGTCGGGGAAGCCGCTCGGCCAGGGCGACGACATCCTCATCAGCGAGGACAAGAACCCGAACACCCGCGGCGCCGTGCAGATCGCGGCGGCGACCCCGCCGCGCCCGGTCGCGGAGCTGATCCAGGGGATCGCGTCCGGGCACTACGCGTACGTGGTCGCCCTCGGCTCGGACCTCGAGGTCGACGCGGGCGAGGCGCAGCGGGCGTTCTCGCGGCTGAAGGGGGTGGTGACGATCGCCGCCCACGAGGGGCCGCTCGCGAAGGCCGCGCGCGTCGCCCTGCCGGCGTGCTCCTGGGCCGAGGCCGAGGGGACGTACGTGAACGGCAAGGGCCTGGCGCAGCGGAGCGAGCGGGCGCTGCTCCCGCACGGCGACGCGCGCCCGGCCTGGGAGCTCATCGGCCGGCTCGGGCGCGCGCTCGGGTACGAGACCGGGTGGAAGACCCTGGCCGAGCTCCGCCGCGCGATGCCGCCCGGCGCGGCGCTTGGTGGGCCAGCCGGGGCAGCGGCGCCCTCCGCGCACGCCACGCCGGCGCCCGCCGCCGCCGACGGCGCGCGGGTCGAGCCGAAGAAGACGGAGGCCACGGCATGACCAGCGTCGAGCTCGTTCTCGCGATCGTCAAGATCCTCATCGTCGTCCTGTTCCTGCTGAACATGGCGGCGATCGCCACCTGGGCCGACCGGCGCCAGGGCGCGATGGTGCAGGACCGCGTCGGCCCGAACCGGGCGGTCGTCTACCTGCCGTCCCTGGTCGTGCGGGGCATCGTGTTCTTCCCCCCGGCGCTGCTCGCGGCGCTGTCCGTGTTCACGGCGACGCGCCCGGCGTCCGCGCCGGCCGCGGCCGAGACGATGGTGGCCGCCGCGCAGTTCGCGGTGGCCGTGGCCTGGCTCGGGCTGATCGTGTTCTGCGCGTCGGCCCGCAGCGGCGGCCCGATCAACCCGGCTGAAGAGGCGCTCGCCCGCGCCGAGCCGCGCAACATCTTCTACGGGGGCGTCATGGCCCACGTCGCGGTCTTCTTCCTGACGCAGGCGGTCCCGCTCTCGGCGGCGCCCGTCGTCGCGCGGATCGCGTGTGTGCTGCTCGGCGCGCTGCTGCTCGTGACGGGCGCGTACGCGGCGCTGCGCGTGCCCGAGGGCAAGATCCCGCTGCGGCTCCTCGGCACGCTCCACGCCGCGGCCGACGCGATCAAGATGATCTGGAAGGAGGACTTCATCCCGAAGAACGCCGACCGGCTCCTCCACTCGCTCGCGCCGCTGCTCGCGATGTTCCCGGCGCTCGTGACGTTCGCGGTCATCCCGTTCGGCGACAAGCTCTGCTTCGAGGACAACGGCGACGGGGTCTTCGGCTTCGGGGACCTCCCGCTGCTCAAGCGGACCGTCGACCAGGCGTTCACGTGCAGCGGCCACGTCGTGAACCTCCAGGTCGCGGACCTCAACGTCGGCATCCTCTACATCTTCGCGATGGCGGGCACCGGCATCATCGGCGCCGCGCTCGCCGGCTGGGCGAGCGACAACAAGTTCTCGCTGCTCGGCGGCCTGCGCGCCGCGAGCCAGATGGTCAGCTACGAGGTCGCGATGGGCCTCAGCGTCGTCGGCCTCTTCATCATCTACGGCAGCGTCCGGCTCGGCGACATGGTGCAGTGGCAGGCCGAGCACACGTGGGGGATCTTCGTCCAGCCGCTCGCGTTCGTCCTGTTCCTCGCGGCCCTCGCGGCCGAGACGAAGCGCATCCCGTTCGATCAGCCCGAGGGCGAGAGCGAGATCGTCGCCGGCTACTTCGTCGAGTACTCCGGGATGAAGTTCGGCATGTTCATGACGGGCGAGTACGTGGAGCTCATCACGTCGAGCGCGCTCCTCGTCACGCTCTTCTTCGGCGGCTACCACCTGCCGTTCCTGGACCGCGACGGCATCAACATCGCCTTCGGCGACGCGACGCTCTTCCAGTACAAGATGACCCACTTCGCCGTGAGCCTGACCTACGTGCTGGCGTTCTTCGGCAAGACGATCCTCATGGCGTGGGTGCAGGTCTTCTTCCGCTGGACGCTGCCGCGCTTCCGTTACGACCAGGTGATGCGGCTCGGGTGGACGAAGCTCCTGCCGCTCACGATCGTCAACATGATGGTCACGGGCATCGTCGTGCTGGCCGTCGACTCGGCGCCCGCGGGGCTCGTCGGCGGTCTCCAGGTCGCGGCCGACGTCACCCACGCGGTCGTCGCCCTGGGCGGGTTCGCGGCGGTCGTGGCGCTGATCGCCGGCCTGCTCGAGCCGGTCGAGCGCCAGCGCACCGTCAACTCCACCTCTTCCCGGTTCACGGCCGCGGCGGGGGGCACCAAGGCGTCGCCGCAGCAGGCATAGAGGAGGATCTCATGGCGAGAGCTACCCCCAGCACCACGTGGACGAAGCCGGCCGGAAGGCCGGTCGCCGGCAAGCCCATTCCGCGGCCGGTCCGGAGCGCTGACGTCCAGGCCTACATCCCCGAGATGGTCAAGGGCCTGGGGATCACGATGAAGCACTTCTTCAAGAACACGAAGGAGATGGTGCTCGGCCAGAAGCCCGACCCGGTGCTGCACGCGCTCGAGCCGGGCGTCACGACGATCAGCTACCCCGAGGAGAAGCGCCCCTACCCGGAGCGCTTCCGGGGCATCCACCGGCTCACGCTGCGCGAGGACAACTCGCCCCGCTGCGTCGCGTGCCTCTGCTGCTCGACGGCGTGCCCGGCGCAGTGCATCGCGATCGAGCCGGCCGAGTACCCCGACGGCGATCGGCGGAAAGGCTACGAGCGGTACCCGAGCAGCTTCGTCATCGACGAGCTCCGCTGCATCTTCTGCGGCTTCTGCGTCGAGGCGTGCCCCGTCGACGCCATCCGGATGGACACCGGCCTCCACGCGGTGCCCTACGACTCGCGCGAGCAGTTCATCTACCGGCGCGATCTCCTCATGAGCCTCTCCGATCGCTCGGGCTCGCGGCTGACGGCGAACAAGCGCCACGAGCCGGGCGACCCGACGCACCCTGGCCTCTCGCGCGACCACGCGGATCACTGAGCCGGTCACCCCCCGGTAGGCCGTGCCGTTGCGCGGCCTGGCGCGCGGCGGAGCCTGGGCATCTGGCCTCTCGTCCGGCTGAGGTTCTGCTAGAAGGGCGGGTCATGGCGACGACGTACGGCTCCTTCGAGGCGGTCATCGGGCTCGAGGTCCACGCGCAGCTCCTCACCCGGACCAAGGCGTTCTGTGGCTGCGCGACCAGCTTCGGCGACCCGCCGAACACGCACACGTGCCCGGTCTGCCTCGGCCTCCCGGGGGCGCTCCCGGTCCTGAACCGCGAGGCGGTCCGGATGGCGGTGAGCGCGGCGCTCGCGCTTGGCTGCGCCGTCCAGGAGAGCAGCGTCTTCGCGAGGAAGAACTACTTCTACCCGGACCTGCCGAAGGGCTTCCAGATCAGCCAGTTCGATCGGCCGCTCGCGCTGCGCGGCCAGCTCGAGATCGAGACCGAGGCGGGCAAGACGCGGGCGGGGATCACGCGCGTCCACATGGAGGAGGACGCCGGCAAGAACGTCCACGGCATCGGCGGCCTGTCGGTCGTCGATCTCAACCGCGCCGGCACGCCGCTCATCGAGATCGTCGGTGAGCCCGACCTCCGCTCGGGCGCGGAGGCGGCCGAGTACCTGAAGCGGCTGCGCGAGATCCTCATGTTCATCGGCGTGAACGACGGCAACCTCGAGCAGGGCAGCTTCCGCTGCGACGCCAACGTCTCGGTCCGCAAGGTGGGGGAGACGAAGCTCGGCACGCGGACGGAGCTCAAGAACATCAACTCGTTCCGCTTCGTCGCCGAGGCGATCGACCTCGAGATCCGGCGGCAGATCGCGCTCATCGAGCAGGGCGGCCGCGTCCGGCAGCAGACCCGCGGGTACAACGCCGAGAAGAAGGAGACGTACCTCCTCCGCGACAAGGAGAACGAGTCCGGCTACCGCTACTTCCCCGAGCCGGATCTGCCGCCGCTCGTCGTGGACGAGGCGTTCCTCGCCGACGTGCGCGGCGCGCTCCCGGAGCCGCCGGTCGACAAGCGGCGCCGCTTCACCGAGTCGCTCGGCCTCACCCCGTACGCGGCGTCGGTCCTGACCGGCCACCCGCAGATCGCGGCGTTCTTCGAGGAGGCCGCGCGCCTCCACGGCGACGCCGTGAAGGTTGCGAACTTCGTCCAGGGCGAGGTGCTGCGCGACACCCGGACGACGGGGCTCTCCGCGGCGTTCCCGGTCGCCCCCGGCCAGGTGGCCGCGCTGCTCCGCCTCGTGGACGAGGGCGCGATCAGCGGCAAGCAGGCCAAGGAGGTCTACATGGAGATGGCCGGCACGGACCGGGCGCCCGGCGACATCGTCCGCGACAAGGGCATGGCCGTGATGAGCGACGCGTCCGCGATCGAGGCGGTCGCCGCGTCGGTCATCGCCGCGAACGAGAAGCAGGCGGCGGCGTACCGCGGCGGCAAGACCGCGCTGTTCGGCTTCTTCGTCGGCCAGATCATGAAGAAGACGGGGGGCAGCGCGAACCCGGCCGTCGTGAACGACGTGCTGAAGCGACTGCTCGAGGGAGCTCCCGCCACGGGCGGGTGACGGGGCTTTCTCCGAGCGCAAGCGTGAAATAGGGTGCCGCCGGCCGGCGCTCTCGCCGCGCGAGCCGGGGCGCGCCCGGCGCCTCCGCCTCGCTGAAGCCCTGGCTCCACGATCGCCCCGAGCGGGAAGGACATCCGACGCATGGTCAGCGCTCGCCCCCTCGACGCCCTCCGCTTCCCTCTCCGCACGGCCGGCTTCGTCGGCCTCACCTTCGGCATGTACGGCCTGCTCGAGGTCGACACCGCGATCTCGCCCGCGGCCGACCGCGAAGTGGTCCTCCACACATGGATGCGCCGGTATGGGCGCGCGCTCCTGAAGCTCTACGGACTCGACGTGCGCGCGGGCGGGCTCTTCCAGGGTGAGCTCGCGGCGGGGCGCGCCGACGGCGCGGCCGATCCGGCGGGCGCCGGGTACTGCCCTGGACGCGACGCCGCTGGGCTCGGCCGGCTGTTCGTGATGAACCACCGCTCCGCGCTCGACATCATGATCACGCTCGCCTTCTTCGAGGCCACGGTCGTGAGCCGGGCCGACCTCGCTGGATGGCCGGTCATCGGCATGGCGGCGCGCCGCGTCGGAACGCTCTTCGTGGACCGTTCCAGCAAGCGCAGCGGCTCTGCGGTCGTCCAGGCGATGTGCTCCGCGCTCAAGGGCGGCCGTGGTGTGATGGTCTACCCCGAAGGGACCACGTTCTCCGGAGATGAGGTGCGGCCGTTCCGCGCGGGTGGCTTCACCGCGGCATGCCGCGTTGGCGCGGAGATCGTCCCCGTGGGGCTCGTGTACGGCGGCGCCGAGTCCTCCTACGTCGACGAGTCGTTCACGGCGCACATGGCCCGGGTGAGCCGTGCGCGACGTATCCCGGTAGCGCTCGAGGTCGGCGCGCCCATCGCCACGGTAGGCCAGGACGTCGGCGAGGTGCGCGACGAATCGCACCGCGCCGTCCAGGCGCTCGTCCACCGCGCCCGCGCGCGGCTCGCCGCCGACGGTTAGCGCCGCGCTTTCTCCTGCGCCGCTGGCTTCTGCGATCGGCCCTCGCTACGATGCGGGCCGCCGGCGACCCCATGGAGCGTGAAGGCAACCCTAGCGAGACCGCCATGGCATGGCAGGTCCTGAAGCCGCCCCGCGGAGGGGCGATCCATAATGAGCTGATGTTCCTGGCGGACGCGAGCGAGCAGCTCACCGGATCGCTTGACCCTCATACGATCCTCGAGCGGCTCGCGCGTCTGTCGGTGCCCTACCTGGCGGACTGGTGCACGGTCGATCTCATCGAGCGTGGCGCCGCGGACGCCATGGGCCTGGTCGGCTCCGTGCCGCCGCCGCCGCCGTCGGACGGCGGTGCCACGTTCTTGGCCGGGCCGGACGGGATCGACCCGGCGCCCGTGGCGGGCATCTACGCGGCCCGGCGCCATCGCGCCGCCGCGGACTCCGACCCGGCGGGCTCCGATCGCGCGGGCCAGGCAGGCGCGACGCGGCGGCGGTTCTGCCGCGTCGCCGCGAAGCACGTGAACCCCGAGCGCGAGGGGCTCCTGCGCGCGATCTCGCCCGACGCCGAGGAGCGCCTCGGCATCGCCAAGGTGCTGCACAGCGGCGAGTCCGAGCTCTTGCACGAGCTCGATCGCGACAAGAGCGACGAGGCCGCCGAGCGCGCCGCCGCGCTGGAGCAGCTCGGCACGCGGTCGGCGATGGCGGTGCCGCTCATCGCGCGCGGCCGCAAGCTCGGCGTGCTGTCGTTCGGCGTCTCGGAGTCGAACCGCATCTACTCCGCGGACGATCTCGTGCTCGCGGCCGAGCTCGCGCACCGCGTGGCGCTGGCGCTCGACAACGCCTACCTCTACCGGAAGGCGGAGGAGGCGCGCCACGCCGCGGAGCGGAGCGCGGACCGGGCCGCGTGGCTCTTCGCGGTGACGGCCGCGCTGTCCGACGCGATCACGCCGCCCGCCGTGCTCCGCGTGCTCGCGAGCGACGTCGTCGCGGCCGCCGGGGCGATGACCGGCGTGGTGGCGCTGCGCGCCGGGCTCGGCGGTGAGCTCGAGACGGTGCGCTCGACGGGCTACCTCGAGGCGCAGATCGCGCGCTTCAAGAGCTTCGACCTCGGCGCGGAGCTGCCGCTGGCGCGCGCGGTCCGGGAGCGCCAGCCGATCTTCCTCGAGTCGGAGGAGCGCTTCGGCGAGTTCGAGCCGGGCTTCGCGTCGTGCTGCGTCGCGACGGGCGAGCGCGCGTACGCCGCGATCCCGCTCTTCCTCGAGGGGCGCGTGCTCGGCGCCGTGGGGTTCGGCTTCTCGGCGCCGCAGTCGTTCACCGAGGACGACCGGGCGTTCATGCTCGCGCTGGTCCAGCAGAGCGCGCAGGCGCTCGAGCGGGCGCGCCTCTCCGCGCTGCAGACGGAGGAGGCCATGCACCTCTCGCACGAGGTGCTGAAGCAGATGCCCGAGGCCATCCTCGTCACGGACGTCGAGGGCAACATCCGGTACTGGATGGGCGAGGCCGAGTCGATCTTCGGCTACCTGTCCGAGGAGATCGTCGGCAAGAGCATGGCGCTCCTCCACCGCGACGACGTCCGCGAGGAGAGCACGGCCCGGATCCTCCAGCAGATCGAGGACGCGCGCACCTTCGTCGGCGAGGTCCCGTGCGTGCGGCGCGACGGCTCCGAGGTGCCGATCGAGATCACGGCGTACGCGGTCCACGACCAGGAGGGGCGCCCGCTGTTCCTTGTCGGCATCCACCGCGACATCACCGATCGCAAGCGGGCCGAGGAGGAGCGCGCCCGGCTGATCCGGGTGCAGGCGGCGCGGGCCGAGGCCGAGGAGGCGGCGCGGCGGTTCGCGTTCCTGGCCGAGCTCAGCACGGCGCTCGCCGCGTCGCTGGACTTCACGGCCACGCTCCAGTCGCTCGCGCGGCTCGTCCTGCCGGTGCTCGCCGATTTCTGCCTGGTCGACATCGACGACGGCCTCGGCCTGCGCCACGTCGCCGCCGCGCACGTGAGCCCGCTGAAGGAGCCGCTGCTCCGGTACTTCCACCCGAGCCGGGTCGACGGTGAGCCGGGCCCGGTGGCGCGCGTGCTGCGGACGGGCCGGTCGGAGCTCTACGCGGACGTCCGCGGGGACGTGCTGCTGCACGACGCGATGACGAGCGAGGAGGCCACGGCCAACCGGACGCTCGCGCCGCTCTCGTACCTCGTGGTGGCGCTCCGGGCGCGCGGGCGGATCCTCGGCGCGATCTCGCTCGTGTCGTCGGAGTCGGGCCGGTTCTTCGAGCGGTCCGACGTCGCCTTCGCGGAGGAGGTGGCGCACCGGGCCGCGCTCGCGCTCGACAACGCGCGCCTGTACCGCGAGGTGCAGGACGCGAACCGCCTGAAGGACGAGTTCCTCGGGACGGTGTCGCACGAGCTGCGGACGCCGCTCAACGCGATCCTCGGCTGGGCGAGGATGATGCAGGCGGGCTCGCTCGATCGGGTCGCGGAGACGCGGGCGCTGTCGGCGGTCGAGCGCAACGCCGAGCATCAGGTGACGCTGATCGACGAGCTGCTCGACGCGTCGCAGGTCGTGACGGGCACGCTGAAGATCGAGCGGCTCGCGGTGGAGCTGACGTTGCCGGTGCAGACGGCGGTCGAGTCGATCCTCCCGTCGGCCGCGGGCAAGGGCGTGGCGATCGAGACGAGGCTCGATCCGGAGGGCGTGTTCGTCGAGGGCGACCCTGCGCGGCTGCAGCAGGTCGTGTGGCACCTGCTCTCGAACGCGGTGAAGTTCGCGCGCCCTGGGGGGCTCGTGCAGGTGCAGCTCTCGCAGGACGAGCGCTTCGCCGAGGTCAAGGTGATCGACGACGGCGAGGGCATCTCGGCGGACTCGCTCCCGCACGTCTTCGAGCGCTTCCGGCAGGAGGACAACAGCGGCGCGCGCCGGCACGGGGGGCTCGGGCTGGGGCTGTCGATCGTGCGGCACATCGTCGGGCTGCACGGCGGCATGGTGCGCGTGACGAGCGCCGGCCCGGGGCGCGGGACGACGTGCACGGTTCAGCTGCCGCTCTCGACGGGCGCGACCGCGACGGCGCTCACGAACGCGGGCATCGCGCCCGACCCGCGCAACCCGTTCCCGCGGCTCACCGGGGTGCGGGTGCTCATCGCGGACGACGATCCCGACACGCTGGCGATGCTCTCGGCGGTGCTGCGGCGCTGCGGGGCCGAGGTCAGCACGGCGACGTCGAGCAACGAGGCGCTGAAGCTGCTGGAGACGTCGGAGCCGGCGCTGCTCGTCGTCGACATCGGGATGCCGGGGGAGGACGGCTACTCGCTGATCCGGCGGGTGCGGGATCTGCTGCCGCGCAAGGTGGGGCGCACGCCGGCGCTGGCGCTGACGCCGTACGCGCGGACCGAGGACCGGGTGCGGGCGCTCGCGGCCGGCTACCAGATGCACGTGCCCAAGCCGATCGAGCCGATCGAGCTGGCGGCGGCGGTGAAATGCCTCGCGACCGGGCTGATGCCTTGGTCCCGGGAGGACTGACGGGGGATCCGGGGGGCACGCGCCGGGGTGGGGGTGTGCGCGGCAGCGCGCGGGGGGCGCTGGCCATCCGCCAAGACGGGGGCGCGAGCGCTTGCGCATGAAACACCGCCCGGCATGTCTCACTTCGGGCCTTGCCCTCTGAGACGTTTCGTTGCGCGCCACACAAGGCGCGCCTGGGACGTGGAGCCTGCTGAGACCTTATGGCACCTCGTTCGGTGCTCCAGCGCGCCCCCCGCGCGCTGCCGCGCACACCCCCACCCCGGCGCTCACGGCCCTGACGCCCATGCCCCCTGGCCGAGGGCGCTCTTGATTCGGTAGGGAGCGAGCGGTCGGCCGCGTTCATTCAAGCGCCGACGTCGCGCTCCTCACGTCCGCCGTCAATGGTTGTCTCGGGGGCGAGGGCAAGTTGTTGCCCTGGGCAAAGGGTTGCCGTCAGGGGAGGGGCCGCCGGGCAAGTTGTTGCCCTCTCTCCCGGTCGCGCCTCCGTGATGCCACGTTTTTTTTTTGATTGGCATTCTTGTTGCAATTCTGGACGCAGCATCGCTCGGATCCCATGACCTGCGTCGATGCGCGGCGCCGGCGGCTCCAGGCGAATGCACAAGGATTTCTCGGAGAGGAGAGCATCGCCATGGCCACGCCCTATTCGATCGACATTGCTATGGACCAGAACACCTTCAACGCCCTGGAGACGGGCGGATTTTATCTGTATGGATTCAAGGGGGTGCAGACGAGCATCCAGGGCGGCGCGCCGCTCGTGTGGTTCCAGACCAAGAACTTCTCCCTGGATACCACCATCTCGTGGGAGGAGCAGTATCAGGGGTACACCTCGCAGAGCGTCATCATCCCCGGCGGCAAGATCAAGGCGAGCGCGTCCTACGACATGAACCTCGGCGACATCCTCCAGGTCACGAGCCCGGCGGGCACGGGCACCGTCGTGACCGGTGGAACGCAGAACGCGATCTCGATCGCGAACCAGACCACGACGCAGATGGTCTGCGGCATCTCGCAGGTGCAGTCGGTGAGCGGCAGCGCGGTGGCGACGCCTCTCTGCGCCTTCCCGCTTTACGGCAACATGCTCGATGTCTTCGCGCCCATCCAGCTCGTCTTGCTGGAGTTCGCCACGACCGCGGTGAACACGGGGACGGTCATCTTCCAGGCGTTCAGCCAGGCCGCCCTGATCAACCTCACCAGCGAGCCCGAGGTCTCGTTGAGCTTCGACATCAACGCAGGCTGGAATTCCAGCGGCAACCCGAACGTACAGCTCGTCCCCGCGGGCGCCAACCTCGCGCCGCTCCTGCTCCAGTCGTCCGCCAGCCTGAACCGAAGGATCCTGGCGGCGCAAAGCGCCCACGCGCCGGCGCCGGAGGCGCGCCACGCCTCCCGCAGCAATGGCGGCCTGATCCAGGCCTGACGTGGCGCCCGCGGGGCGGACCGGCTGCCGGTTCACCCTCCGCGGTCGGGCGACGAGCGCGACGCGGCAAGGAGGCCTCATGCGACGACCTCTTCGTGGACAGGCCGCGCTCGTCGCCGCGTCGCTGCTGTCCCTCACGTGCGGCACGGGTCTCAGGACGCCCGACGAGCGGCCAGGCGCGGCGACATCAAAGGCCGCGCGCGTTGACGAAGCCGCTCCGCCCATTTCCTCCTCAGCGCCGACCGAGAGACGGCTGATCGTCTCCATGAGCGCCGAGACAGCGAGCGCGCTCGCCGCCTCCGAGATCTCGCTGTACGCCTTCAAAGCGGTGGGCGCAGAGGACGCCGCCGGCGTGCCGCTCGTGTGGTTCCAATCGAGGTCCTACTCCCTCACCACGACCCTGTCGTGGGCGGCATTTTATCGGGCCTACACCGCGACCCGCACGCTCCTCCCGTCGGTCCGGGTGGACGCCTCGGCCTCGTACGACATCGAGCCCGGACAGGTGCTGTACGTGCAGGAGCCGACGGGCACCGGCGTCGTGCTCCTCGGGGAACCGGCGAACGCCATTTCGATACAGAACGACACGTCGACGCCGTTCACCTGTGGCCTCGCGCAGCGCCTCGGCGAGACCGCCGCGCCCATCGCCTCCTTTCCGCTCTATGGCAAGACCCGCCAGGTCTTCTATCCGATGGAGACGGTGCTCCTCGTCTTCGCGGCGTCGAGCCTCCGCCCCGGCGACCCGGCCACCACGTCGCCAGGGCCAGGCGTGCTCGTGGAGCTGGGCCAAGAGAGCGTCCGCCGGCTCGCGTTCGAGATCAATGCGGGGTGGAGCTGGGGCTCCGAGCCCTGGGCCATGGCCGTGTCGGCCGGCGCGGACATCCTCCCCCTGCTCGTCGTCCGGAGCCCCTGAAGGACGATGTCCTGGCATTGACGTTGCTATTCATTGCCATCGCGTGTTGCACCGGCACGACCTGTTCGTCGTGCCTTGATACAAGACAGGAGACAACCATGGCCGTCGTCAATATCCCGCCCAATCAGGTCATCTACAAGCTCGGCCCCATCCCTGGGACGATGCACGTCTACAACACCGGCAACCCCGGAGGCGGCGCGACGACCTACAGCATCACCATTCTCAACGTCGGCGCCTGGACCGACGTCGTCATCCAGACGGGTCACACCGACACCTACCAGCCCAACGGCAACGTTGTCTTCGTCCAGAACCTTGGGCCGAGCAGGCTCCAGGTCCTCTACGTGGAGAGCGAATTGACGGTCGAGCAGGCGGGCGGTCGCTCCGTGAAGGAGTTCCCCGTGCTCGACGCGCCCGCTGGCTAGTCCGGGAATCACCAGGGGGCCGAAGCGAAGAGGGCGCCATCGCCAGGGCCACCTGGGATCGGAGGCGGAAAAGGAAACCGCGGAGCGGTTCGGGCAACCGTGGAGCGGTTCGGCGACGGCGGCTGGACAGGTCCTCAGCGTCGCTTCGCGCACGCCGGGCACGCGATGCGGCCCTGCGCGTTCGGCGCGCACGCCTCGCAGAGCAGGTGCATCCGATCGTCGCAGGCCGCCGGCCGCGCCGTCGCGGCGCCGCACGCCTCGCACGTGAGCCTGTCCAGGCTCGAAGCGCCCGCGGGGAGCCGCAAGACGATGTCCCGCGACTCCTTGCGCCGCCGGAGACGCATGTTGACGAGCGCCGCGGGCACCTCGGCGCTCACCAGCGCGGCGACCGAGCACGTCACCTTCGCCGCGAACCGCCCCGGAAGAGCCTCGAGCTTCGCGTTCCGCTCGGCGACGAGGTGCGCGACCTTGGCCTCGACGGCCTTCGGATCCGCGCGCCGCCGCGGCGCCCGCGCCTCCGCGATCAGGTCCGCGAAATACGACACGATCCGATCGTGATCCCGCGCGTGCCTGCGCTCGACCTCGCCGAGCAGCGGCTGAACCGCCGTCCGCACCGCCAGCTCCGCACGGAGCGCGATCCAGTCCGCCGCGCGATCGTCTGTTGAGAGGGGCACGGCGCTCGGCAGTACGAGGGCGCTCGGCCAGGCCAGATCCAGGTGCGCGCCCACCGCGGCGTCCGGCTCGCCGCCGTCGTGCGCGTTCACCACGACCCGAACGAGCCCCTCGCGCCGGTCGTCGGCCTCGACCCCATAGGCGACGATGGCCGCGACGTAGACCGCCGCGCCCGTGGAGACCTGACCGGGCTCGCAGAGCCCGTTGCGCAGCACGAAGCGGTCCGCGGCGGCCCGCACGTGGGCAGGCCGCGGCGGATCCGCGGCGAGCCGCACCGAGGTGGACACCGGCCGTCCGCGCGCCCTCGCGATCAGCCGCTCGAGCAGCGTGGAGCCAAGGCCACACGCGACGTCGCCGTCCCGATCGGGGTAGAGCGCGAGGGCGCACTCCTCCGGGACCTCGATCTCGGCCGCGAGCCGCGCCGGCAGGAGCGCCACCGCCCGCGCGTCCTCCCGCTCTGCGAGCGCTCCGGCCTCCGCGAGCGCCTCGACCACGAAATCGAGCGGAGAGGGCAGCGCGCCCTCCGTGGGCGAGAGCATCCCCAGCGCCGTGGTCACGCCTCGTAGTCCTTTCCAAAGAGCCTGGCGTCGAGGCGCTTCACCTGCTCGTAACGCCCGCGCGCCGCGGCGAGCTCCTCGGCAATGGCGTCGAAGCCGCTCGCGATCTCCTCCTCTGAGAGCGATGTCGCGTAGAGGGAGACAATCCGCTCCTCCAGATCGCGCTCGTCCGCCATGTTGCCAAGGACCATATCCATCTCGCCCACGACCAGCTCGAACAGGTGCAGGCGGCGGTCGAGCAGATCGAGGACACGCTCCTCGGCGGTGCCCCGCGCGCAGAGGTTGTAGACGCGCACCTCCTCTCGCTGGCCCATCCGGTGCAGCCGCCCGATCCGCTGCTCGATGAGCATGGGGTTGTAGGGAAGATCGAAGTTCACGAGGACATGGCAGTGGTGGAGGTTGTGCCCCTCGCCGCCGGCGTCGGTGGAGACGAGCACGCGCGCGCGGCCGTCGCGGAACGCCGAGAGCGCCGCGCGCTTGTCCGCGGCGGAGAGGCCGCCGTGGAACGCCACGGGCTCGACGCCGGCCTCGCGGAGCACGGCCTCGATGTACGAAAGCGTGTCGCGGAACCGGGTGAAGACGAGGACTTGCTCGTCGTGAGCGCGCACGAGATCGACGAGGGCGCCGCCCTTCCGGGACGCGCGGACCGAGGCCGCGAGCTTCGCCAGCGCGGCGAGCGCGGCGCGCAGCCCGGGGACGCGCCGCTCGCTCGCGCTCATGCGCTCGAGGCTCCCGCGAACTGCGGCGGGGCTCGAGCCGGCGCCGAGCAGGAGCGTCGAGGCCAGCATCCGGGAGCCGGCGTCGGCCCCGTGCGCGCGCACGAGGGCGAGGACGCGCTCGTAGAGCTCGCGCTCCTCCAGGAGCGGATCGACAAGCGCCGTGCTCACATAGCGGGGCGGCAGCGCGAGGCCGCTGTCGGCGCGGGTGTTGCGCACCATGACCTCGGCGAGCAGGGCGCGCAGCCGCTCCCGGTTCTTCGGCGACAGCGGGTCCTTCGGGTCGACGAACTGCGCGCGGAAGGCGGCCGGGGTCGCGAACTGCCCGGGCTTGAGCAGCGTCACGAGGTTGTAGAGCTCCTCGAGATCGGTCTCGATCGGCGTCGCCGTGAGCATCAGGAGGAACCGGCTGTGCAGGCCGTCGACCAGCTTGAAGCCGGCGGTCGTGCGGCTCTTGACGTGATGGGCCTCGTCGACAATCACGAGGTCCCACGAGGCGGCCTGGACGAGCGGCGCGTGCTTCGCGCTCCTCGCGAGGGCGAGCGACGCGACGACCACGCCCTCCTCTTGCCAGAAGGCCTCGGGGTCCGCCGTGCGCGCGGCGTCGTCGGTCGTGCGCGCGGCGATCCCGGCCTTCTCCGCGAGCTCGCCCGTCCACTGGCCGACGAGCGCAGGAGGGACGAGCACGAGCGCCCGCCGGACCATCCCGCGGAGCTGGTACTCGCGCAGGATCGTCAGCGCCTCGACCGTCTTGCCGAGACCGACCTCGTCCGCGAGCAGCGCGCGCCCGCGGAACACGCGGAGGACGCGGCGCGCGGTCTCGATCTGGTAGCGGTGCGGCTCGACGCCGGTGAGCGCGGCGAGCGCGAGCAGCTCCTCGAACTGCTCGGCCGAGGCGAGCAGGTGGGCGCGCAGCGCGTGGCTCACCGCCGCGAGCGAGGAGGGCGGGCCCGCGAGCCGCTGGAGCAGCTCGGACCGGTCGAGGCCGGACATCAGGAGCGGCGCCGGCTTCCTGGGCGGCGGAGCCGGCAGAGGAGCCGGCTCGGGCGGTGGCGCCGGCTCCGCCGCGCCGGAGGCGGCAGGCGGCCGGGAGGCGGCAGGCGGCCGGGAGGCGGCAGGCGGCCGGGAGGCGGTGGGCGTGGCGCGCGGGCCGGCAGCGCGGGCGCGCGGCGGGCGTTTCGGGGTCGTCGGGGTCGCGGGGGGACTTCGTGGCGGCGCGGCGGGCGCTTCGGTCCGCCGAGCCCGCGCGGGTGAGCGGGCCCGAGCGCGGGTGACAGGGCGCTCCGGGGGCGACGGCTGCTCCGCGCGATGAGCCAGGAGGAGTCGCTGGACGTCGTGGCGAAAGACGAGCTGGCCCAGCCGGCGCGGGATACCGACGTTGCGGTCGATGCAGAACGTGCTCGCGTTGTAGACAAGGAACGCCGGATCCGCGCTCGTCGATTCGCGCATCCGCTCGATGAGCGCGCTGCCCGCGAGCGCCTGCGGGAGGCCGTGCGCGAGGAGCAGGTCACGCGCCTCGTCGAGCGTCAGCGGCTCCTGGTGCGACCGGCCCGAGAGCGCGAACGCCAAGGTGAAGAGATCAGCGCCGGAGAGCAGCCGGCTGCCCACTTCCGTGGCGAGCAGCCAGCGCACGTCGCTCGCGGAGATCGACGTGATGGGCGTCGTCGAGACCTGCATGCCTCGGCCGCGTGTATCCCTCCGGCTCCGGGATGTCGAGGTGCCATGGGCGCGAGAACGGTGGAAATAGGTCGATTATTTTTGGAAATTTGACGCCCCTGATCGGAATGCGTCCTAGATCTTCTGGCGAAGCCAGCGCGTGAAGGGGTCTAGGAAGGTCCGTTTCCAGTGGACGTTGAAGTACACGTCCGCTTCGCCGAGCTCGGGGTTGTGATCGATGGTGATGGACGCGGCGCGATCGAAGAGGCCTGTGGTGTCGAACATGGCGGGGCCGAAGCCGGTGCCCTCGACGTAGATGAGCACGTCGCCGCGGAAGGCGGAGAGGTTCGACGTGTGGCTCGCGTCGCGCCCCGAGAGCCCGCACGCGAGATCACGGACGGCGGCGAGGGAGCCGTAATTGTCGAAGAGGGGGCCTACGAGCTCGAGCCGGGACTGGTCGCTATAGACGAGGCTCTGGGTCTCGAAATCGGCGACGGCGCGGACGAACGAGGGAGTCGGGGCGAGCGCGCCCGGAGGGGGCGGGGCGCCGAAGACGAGCAGCATGGCGAGCTGGTTGGTCGTGCCCGGGGGGAAGATGGGCAGAGGAAACGCGCCCTGAGGATCCGCGGCGGCGCCGCGCAACGCGAGCCCGAGGACGGCGATGCTGGGATCGTAGGTCGAGCCCGCGGCGAGCGCCCCCTCGAGGTTGCTGCAGATCGCGTCGTTGTGCGCGGCGATCTCCGGATCCTCGGTGTAGAAGGTGCCCTCGTAGAGAAACACGCCCGAGAAGGCGCGGGGCGCGTGATTGACGAGCGCCATGGCCGTGTTGGCGCCCGCGGAGAACCCTCCGATGACGGGCCGCGCGCCGGGGTTCAGCGAGCGCACGAGGGCGAGCGCGAAGAGCCCGTCGTTCGAGAGGGTGTCGAAGTCCCAGTCGGCCATCACGCTGCAATCGGCGGCGCCGGACTCGCACGCGCCGGGCGGGAGCTCGGTCCTCCGCTGGTCGACGAGCCAGACGTCGTGACCGGCCATGGCGAGCTCGCCGGCCGCGGACTTCGCGTACCTCCCGGTCTCGCTGATCTCGTAGAATTCGCCCGGGAATGTGAATGGGCTGAAGAGGATCACGGGCTCGCCGCAGCCGCGGCCGGCCCCGCGCTTGCTCACGTGGATGATCGAGAATCGATCGAGGGGGCTGTCCCCGGCCTCCACTTCGTAGACCACCCTCTCGAGCGATGGATGCGGTCGCGTGACCTCGACCGAGGTGATGTCGTACGCGCCGAAGGCGCTGCCCGCGAAAAATCCGAGCCATCCCAGCATAGGCGCTTCCCTCCATGGGAACGGGGTTAACACCACGATGTTCACCGTGGTGCTTCGAGCGGCGCTCGCTGCTCGAAGCATCCATCTTCCGCTCGCGCACGCCCGGACGCTTGGTTGAAATTGACGAAAACGTGCGGCGTCGCTGGGTGGTGATGCTGGCGGGGTGTAGTGCCGTGTGTGCTGCTCGCCAGTCGTCGGGCGCTACCGTTCAAGGAGACCCCGCAGCCTCCTTCGCACTCGACCGAGCTGCTGCACCGCCATCGAGGCCGGCATACGGAGCCTGCGCGCGATGTCGCGGGTGCCATGGCCGACCGCGGCGAGCGCGAGCGCCTTACGGTCGCGCCGCGGCAGCCTGGATAACGCGAGGCGCACGGCGAGGAGGCGCTCCCGCGCGTCGACGAGGAGCTCGTCGTCCCGCGGCGGCTCTGGCCAAACGCTCCACGGGTCGGCCACGGGAACCTCCTGGCGCACCCAGGCGCGCTCGCGGTAATGGCTTACTTTGCGCCAGGCAATGCCCTGCAGCCAGCCGCGGAGCGCTCGTGTCGGGTGGACCGATGGGCCCGGACGGTACCTGCCTGCCTCGACAGCCATCCAGGCGGCCATGCGCACGGCCTGAACCAGGTCGTCACGGTCGCGGCGCGGCACGCCGCTGCCCTTGACGAGAGCGGCGAGCCAGCGACGCTCGGCGACGATGCGCTCGACGGGGAGGCGGACGGCGGGGTTCTTCGCGAACGAGGGGAGGCGGCGTCCAAGCGCGCTGCGCTTGTGGACATCGGAGTTCGTGCGGCGTCGGGTCTGCATACCAAGATCTCGGCAACACACGTCGAGGAGCTACCGAAGCCATCGCGCGCCCGCGCGGCCGTCGCACCGGTCGGGCTGCAGGCCGACATCGCTGCTGCCGGTCGACTCAGCCCGTGTGGGCGCCATTGGGTACCGATGCTCGTGATGATGCGAGCCGATGTGGAGCGGCCCTCTTTGCGCCGATTTATCGGTTCATCGATTCATCGATTCGCGGATTCACCGAACGCGTGTCACGGGCGCGGGGGAAGCGACGGCCACGGCGCGGGCAGGCGCAGGTGCGACGTGGGAGAGGTCGTGATGGCGCCCGCCAGCAGCGCGTGCGCCAGCGCGTCGTCCCCGATGGCGCGCGCGGCGGCCGCCATCCTTTGGTGCTCCTGCTCATCGCCCTGCGCGCCGGGCCAGCGCCGCGGCGACCGGGAGGTGTCCCGAGGGCGAGCTGGCGCGGTGTCGCCCCCGTTCGAGGCCGCTGTTTCTCCTGGCGAAGGCGTCTTATCGTCGGCAGGTGAATACGAGATCTCGCTGGCTTCCGCTGTCGGGTCCGCCGTTGAAGACGCATGAGCTCCCGCGGCGAAGGTGGCGCTCTGCGTCGCAGCGCCGCCGGAGTGGAGACCGCCGTGCCCGACGCCGTGCCCGGCCACGAAGAGCCCTGCTGTCAGGAGAACGCTCCAGGCGCTCGCTGCGAGCGATGCGTAGGCGCGAGCGACCGCTCGCGCCCGCGGTGTCCTCGCGCCGGACACCGCGCCGCGGAGCGCGCGCCGCGCGCGGCGGAGCAGGAGTCGCCACGGCGCGGCGCGGCTGGCACGCTCCTCCGAGCCACCGGCCGGGTGGATCGCCAGCAGGACGGCGAGGCGGCGGTGATGTCGCGCCTGCCAGCGGCGCGCCGCCGCGATGAGGTCCTCGCGCCCGTGGCGAACACGGCTCTTCGCCGTCGTGGTGGGTATCGAGAGCAGCGCCGCGACATGGCCGATTCCGGCTTCGTCGAGCTCGTGGGCTATCACGGCCTGGCGGCGCTCGGGCGGCAGATCGAGGAGCAGCGTCGACAGGATCTGCCGCCGCTCGGCCTCCATCCGGCGCTCCTCGGAGCTCGGCGCCTCGTCGGCGATCTCCGGCGGCTCGTCCGGCCACGGCTGCTCGCGCCGCCGGCTGGCGCGGCGCCGGTAGTTGGAGGCGTGGTTGTGGACGATGGCCTTCAGCCAGGCGCGCAGCTCGCCCCGGGCCGGATCGAAGGTGGGCAGCGCCCGCGAGATGCTGTGCAGCACCTCCTGAAGCACATCCTCCCTGTCGGCCACCGGGATCCGCTCCGACACCACGCGACCCTTCAAGTAGCCGAGGTGCTCGCGGAGGAGGGCGTCCCAGGTGGGCGGCGTCGCTCCGGGCGCAGCGGGCGGGTCCTTTGTCTCCATGCCCGATCCATTAACCGCCGGTTACCCGGCGGCGCCCGAAATCGTTTGTGCGGGCTTCGTCTGCCCGCGGAGCCTCCTGGGTGAGCCTTGCTCCCGGGTGAGCCTCGCTCTCCCGCGAGCTTCCCCGGGCGCTGAACCGATGAGCAAGGCGCGAGCAGGTGGCCGTGCCGTCGCTGCATTACGTGGATGCCTTCTGATTTGCCATCAGAATTTTTCATCGTTCAGCGCCGGAGGGCGCGCTTGTGAGCGAGCGGCAGGCTGACTAGCGTCGGCGCCCATGCGCGGGACCAGGTGCTGGGGTATTGCGCTCTTGTTGTGCGTTTCAGGCTGGGGCCGCGGCGCAATCGCCGACGTGCCGCGGTCGCCCGGCACGGGGATGGAGGGCTCTTCGCCGGCGGCTGCGTCCTCGGGGATCTCGCGCTCTGCGGCTTCTCCGCCGGCCGTGTCGCCTGCTGCGACGTCCTCCGCGTCCCTTGCGGAGACGCTTCGCCGTGCGGAGCAGGCGCGGCGCGCCGGGCGCTGGGACGACGCGGCGGCGGCGTATCGGACGGCGTGGGAGTCGACCGGCGACCCGCGCTGGGCCGGGGAACTCGGGCTCCTGGAGCTCTCGCTGCGTCGGCACCGGGACGCCGCGGAGCACCTGCGCCGGGCGCTCGAAGGGGGGGACGCGCTCGCGCCTGGCGCGAGGGCGCGGCTCCGGGGAGCGCTCCAGCAGGCGGCGCAGGAGGTCGTCGAGGTCGCGATCGTGGTCGGCAAGCCCGAGGCCGAGCTGTTCATGGACGGCCGGCGCGTGGGCCAGGGGTTCGTCACGTACGTCGTCTATGTCGAGCCCGGAAGCCACGAGGCGCGGGCGACGCTGCAAGGCCACGAGGACGGCGTGGGTCGCTTCGATGCGCAGCGCGGGGACAAGCCGCCGATCGGCCTGGCCCTCAAGGAGAAGCCGCCGGCGCCGCGGCCGGCGCAGCCGGCGGTCGCGCCCCGCGCCGCGGCGGCCGCGCCGGGGCCGGCGGCGGCGCGGCCGGCGGCCGGGGGGACGGCGATCGGGCCGGCGATCCGGCTCGGGGGGCTCGCGCTCGCGTCGGCCGGCGTTCTGGTCGGCGCGGGGTTCGCGATCGGGTGGGTGGTGAAGGACGGCGAGGCCGAGTCGCTGCGCGAGGAGCTGCGCAGCGCGCACGACGACCTTGCGGACAGCTCGTGCAGTTCAAGGACCCAGAACGTCGATGCGCGGTGTCCCCAGCTCCGGGACGCGGTCGTTTCCCGCGACGCCCTGGGCCTCGTCGCGGTGGTGAGCTTCGTGGCGAGCGGCGTGGTCGGTGCGACGGCGCTCTCGTCGTTCTGGTGGGCGCCCTCGCCGGACCACGGCGGCGTCCGCGTGGTCCCGCAGGCGATGGCGCGCGGCGGCGGCGTTCGGATCGATGGGGCGTGGTGATTCGATGGCCCGACACCAGGGAGGCAGGGCGATGAGGCGGTGGAAGGCGGGGTGGATCCTGGCGGCGCTGGCCGGCACGGTCGGTGCGGCGAGCGCGGCGGCGAGTGGCTGCGGGGTGGTCGACGGGTACGACTGCCACGAGTTGCTGACGTGCGACATCATCAACGAGGACGGCACCAACAACGGGGTCTGCCACGGGACCTGCGTCGAGGTCGACTTCCGTGATTTTGAGAAGCAGCCTCGCCTCGTCTGGATCGGGCCCGCCACGGAGCAGGCGCCGTGCGAGGCGGCCGTGCTGTCGGACGGCGAGAGCGCCGGGCTGCGCGAGTACGAGCGCCTCGTCGCCGAGCCGGATCGCGAACTCCGCTGCGGTCCGTGCGCGTGCACCGAGCCCGCGTGCGTGCTGCCGGCCGGCCTCACCGTGACCTCCGGCTGGATGTGCGACAACGGCCCCGGCGAGACGGTGACCCCGTTCCGCGCGCCGTCCGGCTGGGACGGGGCGTGCGTCGCGCCCGACGCGGTCGCGCCCGAGGCGTTCGGCTCGTTCAAGGTCGCTCCGGTCACCGAGCGCTCCTGCGACGTCGTGCCGGCGCCGGTGCCGCGCGATGGCGCTCTGCCGGAAGGGCAGGTCGCCGTCACGTGCGCGGGCGGCACACGGGACGACCTTTGCCTGGCAGGCAAGGTGTGTATGTTCGAGGTGTCGGGTGTCCCGCCGGGGTTTCGCCGCTGCATCGTCTCCGAGATGGAGGGAGATCATGCGATGTGCCCGTCCGGCGACGGCGCCGCCGGCCGCGCGTTCTCCGAGCGGTTCACGTTCTGGAGGGTGATCGACGACAGCCGCGACTGCACGCCGTGCGCATGCGCCGAGACCGAGCCGAGCAGGTGCGAGGCGCTCGTGTCGACGTTCGAGGACGACACGTGCACCGACCTGGTTGCCTCCACCGTGATCCGACAGCGCGTCTGTGTTGACGCCGATCTCGGTTCAGCGCTCGGGAGCATGCGCGCGGAGTGGCGGGTCGATGCGCCCGGCAGCTGCGCGCCGAGCGGCGGGGAGCTCGTGGGCGAGCTGATCGTGGAAAGGAGGACGCTTTGCTGTATGCCGGAGGGAACATGATGCGCGCGAACGGGAGGACGATGACGAGGACGATCTCCATGGCTGCGGCGCTCCTTGCGCTCGGCGCCGGCGCGGCGCTCGTCGGGGTCTCGTGCATCCGCCCCTGCAGCGGGCAGGAGTGCTGGACCGACATGCAGCGCACCTGTCCCGGGACCTGGCAGTGCTCGCACGACCTGCGGCCCAGGAGCGAGTACGTCAAAGAGCACTTCGACACCCGTGGCGTGGTCCTGGTCTGGATCGGGGACCCGCGCGACGCGCCGGACTGCAGATCGGCCAACGCCTATCCTGGATGGGACTACTACATGGATCCGAAGCCCATCGACCGCTGTCCCCGCTGCGTCGCCGAGCCGCTGCGAGAGAGGTCCTACACCCGGCTCACAATGATGAAAGGTGGTCATTGCGCCGATGGGACAGACGTTGACGCCTCGCCCGCCGGCGGGTTCGTGCTGCCGGTCGCGTGGGATGGCAGCTGCCTCTCCGAGAGGGTGATCAGGCATCGCTCCGCGGAGGACGCGGATCTCGTCTGGGGCGGCTACACCTATGAGATACCAGAGCCGAACTGCAAGGTGTCGCTGGCGCCGGAGGACGTGGCGGCCTCCTGGGGAACCATCGTCCGGACATGCTGGCGCGTCTGGGAGCTGGACGAGGTCTGCGCGTCGTTCGGCGCCATGTGCGTTCCGTATCAGGCGCCAGGCTTCCGTGAGTGCCTGGGTTATATCGGCGACGAGGAGACCCCGACGTGCCCCGACGAGCTTCCCGTGTTCGTGCGGGCCTATGCCGGCGTCGCGGGGTGCACCACGTGCTATGTCGAGGAGACGGGCTCGCGGGAGACGACGGAGACGCTCACGTTCTACGCGGACGAGCAGTGTACGCGGCCCATTCCCGCCGTCGGTGTGGCGGACGATGTATGCTTCGACCTGCCGCCTGGCTCTGCTCCGCGGAGCATCAGCGCGACGTTCACCGTCGAACGTACCGCCACGTGCACCGCCGTGGGCGGTGAGCAGGAGGGCGATCTCGGGCCCGGACGGGTGGTGCGCTTCTGCTGCGAACCGCCGGCGTGAGCCGAGCCCCGGGCGCCTTTCGGCGGGTCATCTCCGCGGGTGAGGGGGCGATACGGCGAACCGCGCCGCGTCATCCCGCGTCCTGTGTGGCGGGCTCTCCGAGGCGCTGGAGGCGCTTTTGCCCTGCGCCGTCATCCACAACGACCCAAGGAGCCCCTGGGTCGTACGCCGTGACGCCCCACATCGGCAGCGGTGGCCCTTGAGCGATTTCAGCAAGACCGTGTCGCTTTATTTCATCGCCGACAGCCGTCAACCTATAGCGAGCCTCCAGCATAGGTGCTCTGTCCGTCCTGTAGGGCACGCTCTCCAGCGCGGCCTCAGCCCCACGGTGCTCGGCCCACTGGCGCAGCCGCACAGCAAAGAAGCAATCGCTGATGCGTATCATCCAATACTTACTCAGCTCCGCGCCAGCCGATGAACGGTGCATCAATACGTCCACGGGCGTCGACCAGTCATTGCCGAGGCACGAGAACAAGAGCTCGTCAATCCGAGATAGGGTGAGTTTGCTACCGTCCACCCGAGGAAAGAATGCCGCTTGGTGGGTGCCCAGCGCTACGAGATCCTTTGAGGCTCGATCTGCGCGTCCACCCTCGGCGGACAGGAGCGGAGACCGACCGGATACCTTTCGCCAAGAGCGCGCCATGTGCTGGACGCGCGTCCGAGATTGAGCGCGCGCGTCGTCCAGACCGCGGCGCGCGTCAGCTGGCTTCACGTGGACGAATCCACGGCTAAATCCATCCTCCGGCGCATCTCCCAGGACGACGATGTCGAGATCCGGATGCTCGGGCCGATAGCGGAGCCTCCACGCGCAGAGCGCCCACAGCATCAGCCTATCGCTCCACAACCCGGACGTCCATACGACGATCCTCTGCTGCGATTTTAACGCATTGATGACATCATGAAGCCGCGAACGAAATTGGGTCCTTTCCCGCCCTCGAAGGTTCCAATAATCACATCGCCACTCACAATGGTCTTCGGGTTCGGACGCGCACGGCCCCTCCAGCACGCTATCGCGCATGAAACGCACAGGAAGGCGAAGCCCGCGCCGGACTGCTTTCCGAATGTCCTCATTTGTAGTGACGTGAATAGTCATCGGAGCCTCAGACTCGGGTTTCGCTCTTTTTGTGGGGAGTCAGCGGACGTGATCCTCAAAATTTGGCCGAGATCAAGACGTTCGAGCGAATTTCTACCAAGTTCTTCCCCGGCCGGAGAGGTGCAAGATCGGCCGCCCGTCGCGCGCTCGAAGCCGAAACCAAGGCTTTCCATAGGCCACAAAAAGGGCGAAACCCGAGTCAGAACAAACACTTTCTGCATTCCGGCGATGGAGGATCCCCGGACTCGCACCGCTTAAAGCAGCTCCGACACTTCGAACCCTCGCTTCCAGACCCTGGCCTTGCACAAGACCATGGACCTCGGTTGATGCAATCTTGAAACTTCTCATTGCAACTTTTATTGCTTGTCTGCTCGCAACCTTCTCGACAGCTCTTGTATCTAGCGTATGCGCTATCCCGACACGCTGTCCGCTGCGCTTCGTCCTCCATTTTTCCACACTGAATATTGTCAGACTCGGAGTCCGCCTCGCATTTCTCCTCACATGGCGTCTGGGCCGCGATGTTGCAGACGGGAGGAGGCGGATCCATGTCTTGCGGCTCCAGCGGCACGGGCCCGATGCCACCGACCCCTGTCGCGCCGAACCCGAAGCCGCCGGCTCCTGTCGCGGTGATGATGATACCGCCGGCGCCGCTCTCCCCCTCGCTCCGGAGGTAGCAGTCTCCAACGTCGAAGTTGCACCCCGCCAGACCGAGGCATAGAACAGCGAAAGGCTTGGTCATTTCTTCTCTCCCCCAAATCTCCACACTGGTCCGGCGGTGACCATCGTAACCACGCTGCCAGGAAGGATGCGGCTGCTCCCGCCGGCCCAGTCTACATTGGCGCTCACGGACACGCCCAGACGTCCGGCAAAGTACCAGTCGGACTGGGCGCGACCTCCTGGCGCGACGCCCATCACGCGGTCACAGAACACGGCGCCGCACACCGGCATCGAGTAAATCGACAGGGATGGACCGAGGCTGACGTTGCCTGTCTTCGTGTCGTACCCGAGCGTGACCGCCGTTCGGTCGTAGAGCCCTACGCGCGAGCCAGGGACGATGCTGAACATGTTATGAACTTCGAGGCGGAACTCGCTGTTCTTTCGCCAGAGCACCTTGGCGAACGGGCTCAACGCGAGCCTGGACTCGGTCCCGACCTGGATCCCGCCCACGCTCACGCCAGCGCTGAGCTCGCGTGCATGTACTGACGTGGGTGCGGCGATGAAGAGCTCACAGGCACAGAGAAGGCAGAGAAGCCACAGCGGTCGAATCACGCATATATTCCCCCCTTCTGCGATCATCTTGGCTCACCGGATAGCGCGTGATCCGAGGAGCGAGGGTGATTGTTCCATAAGTGATCTGGCTTTCCAAGAGAATTGGGAAAATTTTCGTAAGCATCACCTGGCTGGTGAGGCACAAGCCGTTCCGGACGGCGACGGAAGCGTACGTGATTGCGCGGTTCGGGTGTCAGCCATGTGTTTCGTGAGGCCGCTGCGCAGAAGCCCGCGGAATCGCGACGATTCTAGATGGTCGGTTCATGTTCGCGGGCGCGGGGAGGACGTGCTCCTGCACGTGACTTCTTCGCGTATGGACAGAATTGTATTGAGAAGAGCGACGCCTACGTGCTCTGGCACAGTCGGACCTACCAGCTGTTCCCTTGGACCTACCGCGGCTGACATATTGGTTGATAAGCCGAGAAAAAATCCAGTTGTGGAAAACTGGGGCGCTAGCGACGCGGCAGAGAGCGCAGCCGCATGCGCGATGGTGGGGCCGGCCATTTCGGTTTCGTCACGACCATCCACGAGTCCTTGCTTCGACAGGCGCCGCTGAAGCGATCATGCCGTTCAAACGCGGGCGCGTTCACCCTCGGCGGGTCGGAGCTCGGCATCGATCGGGGGCTCGCACCGTCCGACCGCTTCGTCCGCTACGCCTTCAACGTCGAGGTGGCGTGCATCCTTGCCGACAGCGGGCGCCGGCAGCTGCGGGCCATCGTCGAGTACCTCAAGCCGGCGCCGACCCATTTCGTGGACCTGATCGAGCCCCTGCCGCCCACCCTGCCGAACCACTGGGAGCTCGGCCTCAGCGGCCTCGGCGAGGGCGACGGACCTGCACCGACCCGTCGCCGGCCGCCGAGAGGAGCCAGCGCGCGGCGCTTGACCCATATAGTATACCCCCCTATGCTATATGCGTGCACACGGTCGAGAACAAGAAGAAGCTCATCGCGCGCGTCCGGCGGATCCGCGGGCAGCTCGAAGCGGTCGAGCGGGCCCTCGAGGGCGAAGCGGGTTGCTCGGAGGTCCTGCAGACGGTGACCTCGGCGCGTGGCGCGCTGAACGGCCTCGTGGGCGAGCTCATCGAAGGTCACATCCGCACGCACGTCATCGACGGGGAGCGTGCAACGGCACCCCAGCGGGAGGCCGCGGAGGAGCTGGTTCAGATCGTCCGCGCCTATGTGAAGTGAAGGAAGCAACGATGAGCGACTCCACGGGATCCGATCGGCTCGCCCAGCTTCGACACGCCCACGACCACGGCGCCGCCGCGTCCTCGCACGAAGCCAGGACCCGGTGGGTCGTTGCGCTGACCTTCGCCATGATGGTGGCGGAGCTCGTGGTCGGCTATGCGACGAACTCGCTCGCGCTCACGGCCGACGGCTGGCACATGGCCACGCATGCGGGCGCGCTCGGCATGGCGGCCTTCGCGTACTGGTTCGCGCGCAAGCAGTCCGGGTCGAGCGCGTTCTCCTTCGGCACGGGCAAGGTGCACGCCCTCGCCGGGTACACGAGCGCGGTCGTGCTCGCGCTCATCGCGCTCCTCATGGTCGTCGAGTCGCTGCGCCGCTTCCTCCATCCCGAGTCGATCGCCTTCTCCGAGGCGCTTCCCGTCGCCGTCGTTGGTCTCGCGGTCAACCTCGTCAGCGTGCGGCTCCTCCACGCCGACGATCACCATCACGAGGCGCACGACGACCACCCCGACCACGATCACCACGACCCTGGCCATGACGATCCCGACGACGAGCACGCCCATGGCCACGACCACCACGGGCACGATCACAATTTGCGTGCGGCGTACTTCCACGTCCTCGCGGACGCGCTGACCAGCGTGCTCGCGATCCTCGCCCTCCTCGGCGGGCGCTACCTTGGCTGGACGTTCCTCGACGCCGCGATGGGCATCGTCGGCGGGCTCGTCATCGCGAAGTGGAGCTACGGACTCTGCCGACAGGCGGCCAGGCAGCTGCTCGACGTCGTCCCTTCCGAGTCCCTTGCTCAGCGCATCCGCGATCGCATCGAGTCTACCTTCGCAGGAGCGAGCGTCGTCGATCTCCACCTGTGGGACATCGGTCCCGGCGCGCGCGCCTGCATCGTTTCGGTCGCGGTACCGAGCCCCCTGGCGCCTTCCGCTTACCGTGACGCGCTCGTCCCGATCGCCAGCCTCCAGCACGTCACGGTCGAGGTTCACCCGCTCTCTGCCGGTGACGCGCGGAGGGGCTCGTGAGTTTCAGCGCGATCTTGCTCCTCGCGCTCGGGCTCGCGATGGACGCGACCGCTGTCGCGGCGGCACGAGGGTTGTCTGTCCCGGCGATTCGAGCGCGCCATGTCCTGCTCGTCGCGGGGTTCTTCGGCGGCGCTCAGGCCCTGATGCCCGTCATCGGCTGGCTGCTCGGAGCGCGGATCGGTCCGCGCGTGCAAGCGTGGGACCACTGGATCGCGTTCGTGCTGCTCGCGTTCATCGGCGGAAAGATGCTCTGGGAAGCCCGCGGCGACGACGGCGGCGAGGGCGAGACCACGGCCGATCCCTTCGCGTTGAGCTCGATGTTCGCGTTGGCGATCGCCACGAGCATCGACGCCCTCGCCGTGGGCATCACGCTGCCGATGCTGAACGCCCCGTTCGCGATCTCCGTCGTGACGATTGGCGTCGTCACGGCGCTGCTCAGCGCAGCGGGGCTCTTCGCGGGACGGCGGTTCGGGGCGATGCTCGGCAAGCGTCTCGACCTCGCTGGGGGGGTCGTTCTCATCGGACTCGGGTTCAAGATTCTCCTCGAACACCTTGTGACGTCGTAGGCATGTCCCCGCGGACCGCGCCCGCCGGCTTCCGGGTGCGCAGGGCCGAGGCGAGTTCGAGTTGCGCTGCAGCGCTCGCTCAGATCGACAGCGCGATCGGCGAGCGCGGCTGCGCGCTGGCCGCCGCGTCGCTGCGCGGCGCGCTCCAGCCGCCGCCCGGCGCCTCGGCGGCCTCGCTGACGCCGAACGCGCGCTGCACGAAGGACGAGCTCCGCGCATAGGCGAGCAGGTCGCTCGGCCGGACGGCAGGCATGCCGCGGTGCAGCCCTCGAACGAAACGAATGGAACAGTGTCGACGCGCGCTGCTCGTCCAGCGTGCCTGCGCTGCCTGGCTCCTCGAGGCGTGATCCGGCCTCTCTGATTGGCGGAGCGGCGCTCCGCTCCCTGGCCGACGCAGCGAAGCGATGATGGACGAGCGTCCTGGGCTTGAGAAGCGTAAGCGCTGCAGCACGCCGAGGGCGATGCGCGGCGGATCGTAGGAAAATTGATTGGCGACGTGCGGCATGTCGCGTGACGGGTCAGCGGCAGAAGAGGAACCTGCAGTTCCCGGATGCGCACTGGTTGTCCTTCGTGCACGCCGCTCCCCGGCCGCGCTTGTCGACGCACTCGCCCTCGTTGGTACCCCACCCGCAGAACTGGCTCGCCGCGCAGTGCGCGTCGGAGCGGCAGAGGCACGTCTGGGTGAGATCGCCGCAGCGGTTGCTGGGGCACTCCTCGTTCACGCGGCAGCCCTGGCCGATGGTCTTCGATCCGGGCGTGTAACAGAAGCCCGCGCCGGCGACCAGCCCGCCGCAGCGGCCGGAGGCGCACTCGCTGTCGCGCGTACACAGCTGATGCTCGGCCTTCTTCGGCTCGCAGGCGTTGTCGCCGCCGACCCCAGGCGTCTTGAGCGCGCAGCGGAGGCCGCTGCCGCAATCGGCGTCGTCGTTGCAGACGCAGCGCCCCGGGATCGCGTTGCAGGCGACGGCCGTGCACTGGCCGCTCTCGCACTCCTCATCGAACCGGCAGCTCCCGCCAAGCGCCTGAAATCCAGGGCAGTAGGCCGCGCCGCACTTCGTGGGATAGGCAGACTCCCGCTCCTCCGCCGTCGCGAAGGGCGCGATACCGCTCTCGTCGAGATCAGCGGCGGGATCGGCCATCCCGGCCCGCGGCCCCTGGGCGCGCTCCCACATGCGGAGGAAGGACTCGGTCGAGGATCTCAGGCCGGTCGTGTCCACGCCCAGGCGATCCAGATCGGCAAGGAGGTCGGGCAGCATCCCCTCGTGGGCCAGGCCCTTCTCGTCGAACGCCGTCCCCAGGGGGCCGGGCCCCTGCTCGCGCTGTTCCCAGGCCTGGCAATCGGCCTCCGCCTGGAACGCCGCCGAGCAGGCGCCGTCCTCGCCGAAGCGCGGCCGGGTCTGCTGGATGAAGCCGTTGAGATCGGCCCCGAAGGCCATGGGGACCTTCAGGCCGAGCCGCCCGTACTCGTAGGCCTGCGCGAAGGAGCGCGACGAGCCCTGACAGCTGTTCTCGACCGAGCTGCGGCTGTACTGCCGGGTCTCGTCGTGCGCCGTGCGAAGGCCGAAGATGCCGCCTGTCTGCCGCAGCATCCGGATCACCCGCGCCGGCGTGGACTTCTCCTTCTCCGCCACCTCCGGGGCCATGATCTCCCGGAAGTGACCGTGGGAGACGTAGAGCGGATAATAGGCGCGCGCCCGCGCCAGCTCGAACACCCGATCGATACCGCGCTCCGAGAGGTGCGCGACGTCGATCATCATCTTACGGTCCATCATCTCGCCGACCAGCGCCTCGCCGAGGGGCGTCAGCCCGCGCATGTTGCGGCAGCTCGCGTCGACATCCATGCCCAGCGTCATCCCCGCGAGCGTGGCGCCGCAGTCGGTGTCGATGAAGCAATTCTCGGAGTACTGCGCGAACTGGAAGATCGGGTTGTGCAGCGCCGCCCCGCCGAAGGCGTTGTCGACCTGGTGCACCGGCTGGAGCGTCCGGACCCCCAGGGCGTGGTACCTGTCGAGCTGCGCGCGCATCCTCGCCGCGTCGACGCTCCGGCCGAACAGGTGGCTGGCCTCGATGGACAGCACCACCGCCAGCTTGCCCGCCTCGATGATCCGCCGGGCGTGCGCCGGGGAGAGCGCGATCTCCATCCATCCGGCGTTCCGCGCGGCCAGCGCGTGCGTCATCTGGAGCTGGAGATCGACGTCCGCCATCTCGTCGCACGGCCGCTGCCGGTTCTGCTCTGGCAGGATCGAGCAGAGCCAGTCGAAACTCACCGCCGACATGACGATGAGGCTCAGGCCGCGATCGTGGGCCGAGCGCAGCCAGCTCACGTGACCCTGCTGGTGAGCGATGGTGTCCCAGCGCGGCCACCCCTCGGAGAAGCGCTCTCGCCCGAGGTGGAGCCCGGTGTCGCCCTGCGTCCCCTCGGTCTGGCCGATCACCTCCGAGCCGCCGATGCCGCCGCCCAGGCCGAGCAGCGCTGACAGCGCGCCGCCGCTGGCGAGATCGAGCATCGTCGACTGAGGGCAGTGGTCCAGGAGCCCGCTGAGGCCCTGTCGAACGCGGCCGTGGTCGCTCCCTGGACTGCCGCCGTCGCAGTCGTCCAGGGCGCCCGCGCCGTCGTGCCTGCCGTGCAGCCAGCCGCCCCCGAACGCCTCCTCCGACATCATGTGGAAGTGAAGATCCGCGAATCCGCTCACCGGTGCTCCGGCGAGCGCCGCCGGGGCAGGGGCCGGGAGCGCCGCCGCGGCGCCTGAGGAGAGGCCGAGTGAGGCAGAGACCGCGAGCTCGTCCGTCGCGCCCTGTCCGCCGGGAGGTAAGGGCGTTCCCGGGTCGCACGCGGACGTCATGAGCGCGAGGGCGGCCAGGGCCGCGGTCGCGAAGGGGCGCGGCTGGCGCCGGCGACGCCCTCGGGGCGCCGGGTTGGGTCGAGCCGATGGTGCACGTGTCAGGCGATGGTCGGGGGAGGTCATGGGTGTCGCGGTCCGGAGTTCGGTCGTGGGGGTTCCAGGCGTCGGAGGACGTCTGGTTAGCTGGGGGATGATCCACCGCAGTTTCAAGGGGTGAATCGGGCCAGACCGCCGCGCGGCGCGTGGCGTGTTTTGTCAGCGCCTGGCGCGGTTTGTCGCCTTCGCCGCCGGCCCAGAGTCAGCTAATCCACGCAACGATGGGAGACCGCGAGCCGCTCCGCGAGCGGGCACGGCGGCCGACCGCGTCACGTCCGCTCATCTCGGCCGATCAGGCCGTCGGGGTTGATTCAATAATGACAGCTCTCAGGTCCATGCTGATACGTCAGCTCATCCAATCACGAGACGCCCTCGCGGATCCCAGGCGCGCGGGGCGCCTCCCGCTCCTCCTTTGCCTCGGCATCGTCGCATCGGCCTGCGCGGGCGGCGCCGACGAGCCGAGCGAGCCGAACGAGCCCATCGGAAGCGTGCAGCAAGCGCTCTGCTCCGCGGACGACGTGGGCTGCCAGAGCGGCGCACCGAGCTGGCCGAGGTGGTCTCAGCAGCCCGATCGGCCGGACGCCGTCTTCGAGGAGTTCGAGACCGGCTCGGGCGCCGCGAGCGCGTCGAGCAGCGCCAGCGCCAGCAGCGCGTCGAGCAGCGCCAGCAGCGCGAGCGGGGCCGGCGGAGGCTCAGGCTTCGAGTTCAAGCCCAAGGCGTGCGACCCGAACCTGCTCGGCAAGATGCCGGAGAACCCGAACCCGAAGGGCGCCGATCTCCAGAACATCACGACGAACTTCCACGTCCTGCAGTCGATGCAGCTCCTCTCGTCGATCGTCAACAAGACGGCCGAGGCCATCAACGCCGCCGACACGGAGACCATCGAGGACGCCGGCAAGGGGAGGTGCATCTGCACCCAGCAAGTGGTCGCCGGGTGCACGGACGTCATCCAGAAGAGCCAGACGACCTACGAGGAGTGCTCCGACTTCTGCGATCCGGCCACGACACCCACGAACACCTGCAGCATCGGCGTGCTCGTCTGGCTCTCCAACGACGTCCAGAAGACCCAGGCGGGCAAGGAGAAATGGGCCTTCAAGGTGGTCAAGTGGCTCGACAAGATGGCCGGCGAGATCTCCGACGGGCGCTTCGCCGATTTCCTGGAGCAGGCCGGCAGCGGGCTCGAGAACGCGACGGAGCTGCTCGCGAAGATCCAGTGTTATATCGACCTCTACACCGAGGGCTACCACCTCGGCAGCTACTCCGAGCAGCGGCCCGATCTGCACATGTGCATCCCCTGGGCCGGCCATGGCGCGTACGCCACGATGGTCGAGAGCGGCGACGGCAGGTGGGGCATCGGCGGCCGCTACACGTCGCACAACCTGAGCGAGGAGCGACGCGCCCAGATGCGCACCGGCGGCTTCGCCGTGACGGCGTTCGGCGAGACGCTGAGCATCCAGCCGGGGATGGAGTTCAACATGCAGCTCGACGGGTACAAGTGGTTCAACCGCGAGGCCCCGCTCGGCATGGCGGCCTTCGGCCACTCGGGCGGCGGCGGCCTCAGCCTCTCCGCGGCGAAGCGAAATGGGCTCTTCTACCTCGCGGACGGGGATCAGGTCGAATCGCTCGACACCGACGGCGACGGCCGGGTGGCTCCGCAGGAGTTCCTCATCGGGACCTACATGCCGTTCTCCTACACGGCGGACTACACGCCGACCGGCGCCCCGAGCCCGGCCACCTGGCCCAGGGGCGCGGCGGAGCCGGTCGAGGACTGGGAGGGGCGCTCCGCCGCCGTCATGGCCGCGGCGCTCAACCTCGATTTCCGGATGAAGCCGATCGAGAAGGAGCTGACGAAGATCCCCCTCCCGCCGGTCCCCGGCGCGTTCCTCATCCCGTACTTCCGGCTCGGCGCCGGGGTCGAGTGGTACGACGAGGCCTATTTCATGCGCAAGCGCCTGCAGGAGGCGCTCAACAAGCACACGAACCACAAGATCGGGGACGTCGATTTCGATCGCGACATGCACCCGTTCCAGGCGCCGGACGTGACCGGCGAGGCGGGGACGGAGGTCTCGGTGAAGCCGGAGATCGGCGCGAAGCTCTTCCTCGGCGTGCCGCTCGGCAAGCGGCTGAAGGTCGGCGTCGAGGCGAGCATCGGCTTCTCCGTGGATCTCAGGCCGAGCGGCTCCGGCGGCGTGGTCGATCTCAACACCTCGCTCGAGCGGGCGCTCGTGAACAGCAACCCGGACGAGAACCTCGAGTGCAAGCCCGTCTTCAACTACAAAGATCAGACGTACTGCTCGAACCGGCTCGTCGAGGAGTCCGAGCTGAACCTCGGCTGCTCCCCGCTCGACACCAACAACTCCTGCTGCCTCACCTTCGTCACCGGCGGCCGCGCCTGCATCGACGACTGGACGGGGATCACCGAGGAGTGGTGCGACTCTGGCAAGCTCTCGTACGAGCTGTTCGCCACCTTCATGAAGGAGAAGAAGGCAAAGCTGCTCAAGAGCGCCTTCCAGGCAGGCTTCACCGCCAAGTGGAACGCGAACAAGACCTGTGACGAGTGCGACAGCGACGGCACCTGCGTGACCGACGTGCGGAGCGACGATCTCCGCGACATCTCGGGCTGCCAGAAGCACGGCGTCTGCTGCCTCCCCGTGGCGTCGTCGCCCTTCGGCCTGGCCGGGTCGCGCGCCCTCACGAACGGCAGCTACGCGCAGGCCCGCTTCCTCCAGGCCGGCGACCTGGCCTATGACGCGGCCACGCGCATGCTCTACGTCGCGGATCGGACCGCCGTCCGCCGCATCGACCTGGCGAGCGGCGCGGTGACCACGATCGCGGGGTCGACCGCCTCGGGCACCGCCGACGGCGTGGGCACCGCGGCGCGGTTCAACACCCTCTCGGGCATCACGCTCCACGACGGTGCCCTCTACCTCGCGGATCGCGGCAGCCGCACGATCCGCAAGCTCACGCTGAGCAACAACCAGGTCACGACGGTCGCCGACCGCACGGTGGTCGGCACGCCGCGTGACGTGGCCGTGGTCGGAGGCCACCTGTACGTCACCGACAGCGCGAACCGCACGCTGATCTGGATCGATCTGGCGACGGGCGCGAACATCGCGGTCGCCGGCAAGGCGCCCCTGTCCGGGAACGCCGACGGCGTGGGGACGACCGCGCGCTTCGCCGAGCCGGCCGGCATCGTCGCCGACGGGCGCGGCAACCTCTACATCGCCGACGCGTTCAATCACTCGCTGCGCCGGTACGAGATCGCGACCTCGATGGTCACCACCGTGGCAGGCAACGGCGCCGCGGGGTCCGCGGACGGCGTCGGGACGGTCGCCCAGCTCACCTCGCCGCAGGCGCTCGCGATCGACGGCGCTGGCAGCGTGTTCATCGGCGAAGGCAACAGGCCTGGTCGGATCCGGCGCTTCGACCCGGCGCTCGGCGCCACGGCCACGGTCGCCGGCGCGCCTGGCACCGTATGGCAGGACGGCCTGGTCACGACGGCCGTCTTCGAGCTGCCCGGCGGCCTCGCCGTGCTGCCGTCGGGCGACATCTACGTGAGCGATACGCTGCCGTATACGGTCCGCAAGCTCGGGAGCAACTGCGACGCATCGGTCCCGGGAGCCGTCGTGTACGACGTCACGGAGTCCGAGTGCCCCGGCAACTTCGGCGCGTACCGCTGCGTGACCGAGACCCGGAGCGATGTCGTCGACTGGAGGGGCCCCGGCTGCCACCCGCTCCAGGCCGGCTTCCAGTCCGCGTGCGGCTGCACGTCGAACGCCGATTGCGCGAGCGGCGAGACCTGCGACGCCGTGAAGAAGCTGTGCACCGTGGGCGGCACGCCGGTCGCGTGCCTGTGCAGCGGGGAGCCGAACCCGAGCTGCGCGAGCGAGCCAGGCCGCACGTGCGTCGAGGGCGCGTGCACCCGCCGGTGCAACTACGATTCTTCCACCGCGGACACCGTCTGCGGCTACGGTCAGGTCTGCACGCCCGACGGCGCGTGCGCGCCGCAGGCCGGCGCCCAGTACGCCGAGCAGGTGATCTGGGGCCTCAGGAACCCCGAGGCGCCTGCCCACGCGATCGCCACCTACGGCATGAGCGAGATCGAGCTGATCGCCGCGCTCAACGCGGGCATCCACGTCGGCCTCGAGTTCAAGCTCTTCAAGAAGCCGAGGAAGTTCACGCTCTGGGACTGGCGCCGATCCTGGGATATCGGCTCGGTCGCCAAGGCCAAGTTCCAGCCAGGGCTCGAGGCGACGTACCAGTGGGACAGCACGTCGCTCGGCGAGGTGACGAACTACCAGGAGACGGAGGTGACCCGTTACGCGGCCATCACGTCGGAGACCGCCGACTTCCTCTCGTGGTGCAAGGACGAGATGCCGCTCCACGCGGAGGACCCGCTGCCCCCCACCACGGACGACGTGAAGGCCAGCGTGCAGGAGGTCATCGACTTCGGCTTCTCGCTGGGAGAGCAGGTATCCACGATGGAGAACCTCTGCATCGACGGCCGGCCCATGATGGACTGGCTGCAGGACAAGGACGCGCTCGCCGAGACGTTCGTGACCGGGACCTGCTCCTACGTCGGACCGGTGAGCGGCTTGCGTGGCAACCTCAATTTCCCGTGCCAGGAGGCGCACCTGTACCTGCTGATGCACTGGGGCTGCCTCGACACGCAGCGCTCCCCCGTCTCCAACCAGCTGCGGCTCGGCGACTTCAGCGGCGCCGTCGTCAACAACCCGACGCCCACGTTCGATCTGACCAAGATCCTGTACGACACGAGCAACGGGCTCGAGGCGTTCAACCTGATGCACCGCAGCGCCCTGGCCGAGACGTGGCTCGCCGAGGTGGAGGCGTGCTTCGACGACCACTCCGAGGACACCGTGCCTTGCACGTGCATCGACGACGCGGATTGCACGACGGGACCGGGGCAGACGTGCGTGAGCGGGACGTGTCAGGGCCCCGAGGACGACGTCATCCAGTGCTCCGTCGTGAAGAACGCGGGCGTGACCGTCGAGCGCTGCTGCGGCGACGGCGTGAAGCAGGCGTCCGAGCAGTGCGACGACGGCGACACGCAGAGCGGAGACGGCTGCTCGTCGAGCTGCCTCCTGGAGGCGAAGGGCGCGTGCTGCCGGTCCCAGACCTGCACCGATCTCGGCACGGGCGGTATCGGCTCCAGCGCGAGCTGCCGTGAGGCCGGCGGCTACTTCGTGAGCGGCTACAGCTGCGCGGAGATCGACGCCTGCGGGACCGCGCCGATCGGCTCGTGCACGGAGCCGGACGGCACCTGCCACACGCCGACCTACGAGGCCCAGTGCGACGCGGTGAGCGGCGTGTTCGTCGAAGGCGGCCGCTGCGAGAACGCGCCGGAGCGGCTGGAGATCCAGCCCGGCAGCGCCGGATTCGACGCGACCATCACCAGCCTGAGCTCGGGCGCCGGGACCAACAACGGGAATTCCCCGAACCTGACCGCGGGGCTGTGGACGTCCAGCGACGTCAAATACACGAACCGGAGCCTCTTCCGCTTCGATCTGTCGACCATCCCGGCGGGCTCCACGATCGAGCGGGCGCGCCTCAGCCTCTACGCCGATC
The DNA here is from genome assembly GCF_051525245.1 of Sorangium sp. So ce128. NCBI lineage: Bacteria > Pseudomonadati > Myxococcota > Polyangiales > Polyangiaceae > Sorangium > Sorangium sp. So ce128. The sequence goes on from NZ_CP150313.1 coordinate 791,536, forward strand.
CCGACGCGCGCCTCTACGGCCAGGGCACCTCGAACGGCCTCTCCCCGGGGCACGCGACGCTCGGCGGCTCCAACGCCTTCCTGCTCCAGCGCGTCACCTCGGCGTGGCAGGAGAACACCGTGAGCTGGGCCAACCAGCCCACGACCACGACGCTCAACGAGGTGCTCCTGCCGCAGAGCACGTCGGACGGTCAGGACTACGAGCGCGTCGACGTGACGGCGCTCGTGCGGGACATGCTGAGCGCGCCCGCGAACAACCACGGCTTCCTGATGCGGCTCCAGGACGAGGTGGCGAAGTGGCGGGAGGTCTCGTTCACGTCGAGCGATTACGCGACCGCCGCGCGGCGCCCCAAGCTCGAGGTGGTGTTCCGGAGGCCCTGAACGCCGGCGCGGTAGGGCGGGGCGCAGAGACGAAGATGCGCCCCGCTCTCGGCCTTTGGTTTTGATCGACACTCAAGAAGGATTGGAGCACATGAGAAGGTCATTCAGAATGTTCGCATGCGTCGCCGGCGGTCTCCTCCCGAGCGTGGCGGGGGTGTCCGCGGCGCTGGCCCAGGTCGCCCCGCTGGACACCAACCATGTGGTGATCATCGACCGGTCCGGCAGCATGTACGGCGACCGCATCGAGCTCGCGAAGAAGGCGGCCAAGATCTACTGGAACACGCTCGTATCGAGCAACGTGCCGGCGTCGCAGTCGTTCACGGAGCTGCTCGGCGTGGCGAGCTACTCCGACACCTCGTCGATCACGTACCCCATGACGGCGCTGCCGGCGTCCGGCCTGGACGCGGCGGTCGACGCGCTCGTCGCGGACGGCTCCACCTCGATCGGGGCCGGCCTGGAGGAGGCGCTCGACATGCTGATCGCCGAGAGCCCGACCAAGAACGCGCGCGAGTGCGTCATCCTGCTGTCCGACGGTCAGCACAACACGCCGCCTGCCCCGAGCGACTTCTACGCGGACTATTTCAGTCGCGTGGACGAGGTCCACTCGATCGCGCTCGGGTCCGGAGCGGACGAGGCGATGATGAGCGACATCGCGGCGAACTACGGGTTCTCGCCCGGGCTCTACCTGCGCGCCGACAGCGACACCGCGATCGACCAGCTCGAGCTGATCGGCGCGTTCAACCGCATGGCGAACGACTGTCGCGACGGCGGCATGATCGACCAGGGGCTGACGGAGATCCCGCCTCCGTCGCCTCCGTCGCTGCAGTCGTTCGCGTGCGCGGACACGCTGGTCTCGGCGGCGCAGATCGTGGATTTCACGATGATCTTCGTCGGGGCGGCCGCGCCGGAGGTCTACTTGCTTCCCCCGTGGGACCAGATGTCCCAGATCACCGAGGCGAACTTCGCCGCGTCTGGCTCCGACCTGACCTTCTTCTCGGCGGAGAACTTCAAGCGCTTCTCCCTGAACCTGACGGAGGCGTACGAGGAGGGGTCCTGGCAGTTCTGCGCCGTCAACACCTCGGATCAGCCCATCTACGTCTACTCCGCGGTATCGACCCTGGCCGACACGATCTCGCTCCGGGTCACGCCGAGCACGCTGAACGTCGGGGCGGCGCCGCTCATCGTGGAGGCCGAGGTGAGCCACCTGGGCAGCCCGGTCCTGGGCGCCGCGGTCAGCGCGGAGATGACCGGTCCGAGCGGCGCGGTCACGCCGCTGTCGTTCCATGACGACGGCGCCGCCGCGCACGGCGACACGGCGGCCAACGACGGCGTCTACTCGCTGAAGGTCGGCCAGTTCGCCGAGGCGGGGAGCCACGATATCACGGTGTTCGCGGACCACGCCGGCAGCGCCACCGTCCCGATGTTCACGCGGCAGCACACGTTCGGGTTCTACAAGAACCCCGCGCCCCCCTGCCAGAGCCTCGGGCCGATGAGCACGGCGATCGTCGCGTCGGTCGACGGGACAGCGTGCTTCCAGATCGATCGGGCGAGCCTCCCGACGGGCTGGACGCCGGCGACGCTGACGCTGCAGATGAGCCCGACGGACGGCGTCCCGCTGAACGGCGTCAGCGTGTCGGTCAACGGCGGGGCGCCCCAGAACGCCCCGGCGAACAGCTGGTCCGCGACGACCACGATCCCGTTCCCGGGCACCGCGAACGACGTTGTCTATCAGGTGAGCACGACGAGCAACAGGCAGCTCCGGATTCAATGGTATCCGTGACGCCGCGCGACGGTCTCGGCGCGGTGCGCCGCTGACTCGTCATGGACCGCGCGCGCGGGGCCCCTGCCTTTCGGGACCGCCGGTGAGCTTCGGCTCACCGGCGGCGCAGCGCGCGGGACACGGAGCGCGTGCTCGCATAGCCGAGCCCGGCGGCGAGCGCGCGCCTCGTGGGGTTGGACGAGGCCAGGTAGCGGTTCGCCAGCTCGGTTCGCGCTTCCATCAAGAGGGCGCGGTGCGACGTGCCCTGCTCTCGCAGCAGCCGCTGGACCGTCCGCGAGCTCACGCCGAGGTGCTCGGCGACGCGATCGATGTTCGGGTTGCCCTGGGCGATGCAGATGTGGAGGGCCTGTCGCGCGTCGTCGACGAAGCTCGACGGAGCGTCGGCGGCGGCCACCGGCGCCCCGCCGGCCTTGCCGAGCGCCTGGAGCCGCGCCGCCGCGCAGTCCTCGAGGATCTCGCAGAGGCGCGGCTCGGCGGAATGGAAGGGCAGCTCCAGGAGATCGCGATCGAAGACCAGCTCGTCGTAGGGGGCATCGAACTCGACCCGCGCGTCGAAGACGCGCTCGTACTCGCCTGCGACGCGCTCGCGGCGGTGCCGGAAGCGCACCGCCAGCGGGCGGATGTGCTCGCCCGAGAACGCCCGCGTCCGGAGCACCATCAAGCTGACGATGAGGTCCGCGACGGCGGGCACGCCGTCCGGCGAGACGTGGCGGAAATGCGCGCGGCGACCGGTCACCTGGAGGCTCAGGACGCCCGCATCGGCGACCAGCGGAGCGAAGCGGACGACGCGGTCCAGCGCTGCGCCGAAGCTGCTGCTGCTCCGTGTGAGATAGTCCAGGAGGTCGAGCGAGCCGACCTCGAGCTGCTCCGCGGCGTGCAGTCCGAGTAGAGGATTACCGCTCAATTGCTCGGCGGAGGACCAGATCTTCCGCGCTGCGCTCAGGGAGATTGGCAACCCGCGCTGGCGGAGCGCTCCCGGCGGGAGCGTGGCGTCGCGCAGGACCGCGTCGATCGGAAGCCCGAGCTTGGGCGCTGCGGAGAGAAGGAGCAGGACGAAGTCAGAGAACGCGGACTGAGCTGGCGCCTGGACCAAGGTTCCTCACAAGCTAAATGTGTCGGAGCGTAGTGGCCGAAGCCGCCCAGGGCAACCCGGATCCTGGCGCGGGGCGCCTGCCCGCCCGGCGCCGCTCGCGCGGTGCGCGGCGCGCGCGGCCGCGTCCGCGTCCCCAAGCGTCAGGCCAGGAGGCCCGGCAGCGGCCCGGTGCACACGCCGGGAATGCCGAAGGTGGTCACGTCGTCGAGGCCCATCGCGTTGCATACCGACACGAGCAGGTTGTTGTGCGGCAGGTCGGCGTATTTCATGTAACGGCCCATCTTGAAGTAGCCGCCCGCGCCGCCCGCGAGCACCCAGGGGATATCCTTGTACGTGTGCGTGTTGCCGACGCCGAGCTCGTTGCCCCAGAGCAGCAGGGTGTTGTCCAGCACCGAGCTGCCGTCCACTTCCTTCGCGAGCGCCAGCTGATCCAGCACGTATTTCACCTGCTCGCTGTGCCAGACGTTGATCTTCACGAGCTTCTCGTTCGCGACCGCATCGTTGTCGCCGGCGTGGGAGAGCTCGTGGTGCTCCTCGTTCACCCCGATCCAGGGATAGTACTGCCAGCTATCGGCGTTGGCCCACATGAACGTGGAGACGCGGGTCATGCCGCAGATGTGCGCGAGCAGCATCAGGTCGGTCTGCAGCCGGCCGACCTTCGGATAGTTCTCCATCGCTCGCGTGTCGAACTTCTCTGGCATCATGAGCGGCGTGCACGAGACCGCCGAGCTTTGTAGCCGCTGCTCGATGTTGCGAATGCCGCCGAGGTGCGCCTCGAGCCGCGCCTTGTCCTCGGAGCTGACACGCGCCTTCAGGCGGCCGATATCGTCCTTGAGGAAGTCCAGCACGCTCTGGCGCTCGGCGATCAGCTGCTGCAGCTCCGTTTCGGAGAGATCCGCGTTGGCGAAGATGCGCGAATACATCTGGAATGGATCGTCGACGGCCGTGTTCGGCTGGTTCGGACCGCGGTACGAGATCACGCGGAGCGGCTCCTGCCCCTCGATGCGCACGCCGAACTCGAGCGACGGGAACTGGCTGCTCTCGCCGATGCGACTCGCGATGTGCTGATCGACCGAGATGCGATCCGCCCAGCCGGCAGGGCCGCCCGCGCCCGTGAAGCTGCCGGCGAGCAGGGAGCCGCCCGTGAGCATCGCGCCGGGGCCCTTCATGTGGGGGCCGCCGGGTTTGTTCTCGCTCGGGACGCCGAGCTCGTCCTCGACCGTCGAGTTCATGTGCACGCCCTTGAGCACAAGCATCCTCTGCTTGTGCTCCTCGAGCGGCGCCAGGATCGGGCCGAGCGAGAGCGGCGCCTCGTGCGCGTCCCCTGCCGGAAAGAACGCCGACGGCACGGTGCCGTTCGCCGAGAAGATGCCGATGAAGCGCCTGGCGCCCGGCTGCTTCGCGTCCTGTCCAAACACCGTGGCGCTCCGCCAGACGGGGCTCGTGAGCGCGACGGTCAGGGCGCCGAGCCCGCCCAGCAGCTTGCGGCGGCTGATCTGGGTGCGGAGGTCGATAGGGCCTCTTCGGTTCATGGCATCTCCTTCGTGTGCGCGTCGATCGCGCGGCGGAAGAGGAAGGCGTCCGTCTCCACGACGGCGCGGGGAAGCGCGTTCAGATCCTGGCCGGCGGCCTTGAAGCTCTCGAGCAAGCTCTCCATCGAGCAACCATCCATGTCCTGTTCGAAGCGGGCGATCGCGAAGCGGAACCACTGGCGCGCCACGCACTCTTCCACCTCGGCGCTGCCCGCGAGCCTCTCGCCGAGCTCCGCCACGCCCTCGAACTCGCCGTCCATGTCGCGGGTGGCGATGACCTTGCCGCTCGCGTCGACCGGCTCGCCGCCGTCGAGCTCGCGGTAGCGGCCGATCGCGTCGTAGTGCTCGAAGCCGAAGCCGATCGGATCGAGCAGCTGGTGGCAGCCGACGCAGCTCGGGTCCACCTCGTGCTGCGACAGCCGCTCTCGGGTCGAGCTGCTCGGGTCGACCTCGGGCGGCTTGGGGATGTTGGCCGGCGGGGCCGGTAGCTGCTGGCAGAGCAGCGCCTCGCGCACGAACTTCCCTCGGTAGATCGGCGAGCTCTCCGCGGGCTTCGCCTGGATGGCGAGCAGCGCCGGGAGCGTCAGGATACCCGAGGTGGCGCCGTCCGTGCGCTTCAGCGCCTGGAAGGACTCGTCGCCGGTGACGCCGTAGTACCCGCCGAGATCCTTGTTGTAGAAGACCGTCGTCGAGGTGAGGAGCGCGCTCAGCTTGCCTCCCTCGTCGTCGAGCACATGGTCGAAGAAGGCGTCGGCCTGCCCGCGCAGCGACTCACGGAACGACCGCGATTGCCACTCGGGGAAGGCGTCCGCGTCCTTCACCACGCTGTTCAGGCCGTTCAGGTGCGTCCAGCTGCCGAGGAAGCGATGGACCAGCTTCTGGCCGCGCTCGTCCTCGAGCATCCAGTCGAGCTGCGCCGCGACGCCCTCCTTCGTGATCAGGCTGCCGTCTTCGATGGCCTCGTTCAGCCTGGCGTCCGGCAGGGTGCCCCACAGCATGTAGGAGAGGCGAGCGGCCACCTCGTGCGGAGAGAGCTTCACGGCGCGCTCGCTCACCTTCTCCGAGGTGCCGATCTCGACGCGGTAGAGGAAGCGCGGCGACTGCAGCATGCCGCGGAGCAGGAGCTCGACCCCGTGCTCGTAGCTCGTCTCCGCGCCGACGTCGAAGAGCTGAAGGTGTCGCTCGATGTCCGCCGCGTCCGTGATCGGCGCGCGGTAGGCGCGGGCGCCGAAGCCCACGACCAGCCGGCGCGCGCACTCGCTCGGCTCGGCGCCGGCCTCGCAAGGCGCGATCTCGTCGAGCGCCGCCGGATTGCCGGCGACGGCCGCGGCGATGACGTCCGCCGCGGCCTGGAAATGCTCGAGCTCGACCTGCGTCACGTCCGGCTGCAAGAGGCCGAACGCCGACGCCTCGATCGCGGGGCCGAGCGCCGCATCCAGGCCGGGCACGTCGCCGACGAGGTCGCGCACGGTGTTCAGGTACTGCTCCCGCGAGAGCAGCCGCATCGGCGAAGGCCCAGGATCGATGGTGCTCGCGTCGCACTTCAATGGCTCGCCCGGGCCCGCCGACCCCGAGCCCGAGCCTCCGCTGCTCGAGCTGCCGCTCGTGCCGTTCGTGCCCTCCGCCGGCGATGTGCCGTCTTCGCTGCCCAGGTTGCCGATGCACGCCGACAGCGCGAGCGCCGCGGCGAGCAGGCCCACGCTTCCGTGAGACTTGAATTGTTCAATCGATGATGTAGTCATTCAGGGCTCCGCTCGAGGCTGCTGGCTACTCCGGCTCGGTGGGGAGACCTGCTCGGGCGCGATCACCTTTTTCGTCGTCGAAGCGTGGAGACGTTTCGATTGGTACGAAGAGGTGGGTCTACGGTCGCCGAGCTCCGACCCGATGGCGGGAGCGCCGCCGGCTCACGGTCCTTCGATGCTGCAGCACACCGCGCAATCGTAGGCTTCGAGCAATTCGCGCCCGGCGCACGGGACGTCGCCGCACGCGGTTCCCTTCAAGGCGCCGCAGCTCGGGAGGCATTCCCCTTCGACCTCGATCGAATGCGGCGGATCGCAGGGCGTGTCGTTGCCCGGGGGCTCGTCGCCGTCCGGCGTGAAGTACAGCCGATCCAGCCCGACGCCCTCGACGGCGTTCGCGAGGACGAGCTCGTGCGCTCCGGCCGAGAGGGGGAAGCGGAGCGGCTCGCCATAGCGCGTGTCGTCGTGGAGATCGTCCCAGAACCAGATGTCGCCGACGCTGATGCGCCAGAGGTACCAGGGGCCGCTGTCCACCTGGAACCAGAAGCGGTTGTTGAGGGCGCTCGGAGCGTGGATCCGCCCCCAGATCACGTACTCTGCCCCGCTCGGCGCCTCGAAGCGGTAGCGAGCTCGCGCGAGCCCCGGCGCCTCGTCCGAGGGCACCCCGGCAGGGGCCGCGATGAAGCGGCCCTCGGAAGCGCGGCTGTCTTCACCGACGGTGAAGCCGTCGCTCAGCTCTCCGAGCTCCGCCTCGATATAAGACGATCCGGACACGACCGGCGCCCAGGCTCCGACCGAGGTGATCTCCGCATCACACCCGGAGGCCGCAAGGCAGCCGAACGCCATGATGCGAGCGGCCGAGCAGCGCTTCACGGCTGATCCAGGAACCGCCTTAGCTTCGCGCTGTGGGGGCTCTTGGGATACTGCTTGACGAAGGCCTGAGCCCGCCGCTTCGCCTCCTGCGCGTTGCCGCGCGCGGCCAGCACGTCGATGGCGAGCACCTCGCGCTCCTGCCGGAGCACGCCGTTCGGGAACTGCGCGCGCAGGCGCTCGAGGAGCGCCGTGGCTCCCGCCACGTCTCCGGAGCGCAGCTTGGCGCGCGCTTCCGTGAGCAGCGCGCTCTCCGCGCGCAACAGATCGGTCTCCGTCGGCTTCGGCCCGCTCGGCCTCCGGGTCGGCTCTTCCGCGGTGGGACCATCGAGCGGCGGCTCCGGAAGTGCCTTGGGCTCCTCCGGAGGCGCCACAGGGGTCTGCGGCACCTCCGCGGGCGCGCGCTCCGGGGCCGCCGCGCGGGGCGGCGCAGGCGGCTCGTCCGGGGAGGAGAGGGCCCAGTACCCTCCGCCGAGCACCAGGCCCCCGCCCACGAGCACCGCCGCTGCCTTGACCGAGAGCGCCGACGGCAACAGCGAACCGACGCCAGCCTTCGTGGCAGCGGCGGCGCTGGCGCCGGCCGTGGCGCCGACGGCCGTCCCAGCCGCCAGCTGGCCCGCGATGCCGCGCCATGCGCGCTCCTTCGCGCCCTCGGGCGGACCCACGTGGCGCACGCTTCCCAGGAGCTCCCGCTCGAGCGGGTCAGCCGCGCTCTTGATGCTCAGCAGCCGTTCAGGATCCCCCATCACACGGCCTCCTTTCGGCTCGTGTCCTGTGCCAGCGCGAGGCGCTTGACCTCTCGCGAGAAGGTCTCGCGCGCCAGGCGGAGGCGCGAGCGCACGGTGCCCACGGAAATACCCAGCAGGTCCGCGATCTCCTGGCCCGACTTCTCCTCGAGCTCGAACAGGACGAACACGAGGCGCTGCGGCTCCGGCAGCTTGTTCAAGATGGCCTCGGCCGCCTGCGCGCGCTGCCGCGACTCCGCGCTCAGCGCGAGCTCCTCGGACGCGCCGCCGTAGAGGTCCATCTCCGCGGCGTCCGTCGTGACCTCGCGCCGGAACCGCGCGGAGCGCCGGTAGTCGCTCGCAACACGCTGGCAGATGCCGAAGAGCCATGTCGTGAGGAGCGATCGACCCTCGAACTCGGGGAGCTTGAAATGCGCGGTCAAGAACACCTTCTGCGCCAGGTCGAGCACGTCCGCCTCGCGCACCCCGAGGCGCCTGAGCGAGCACCAGACGAAGTTGAAGTGCGCGTCGTAGAGGGCTCGAAACTCGGGGTCCGGTGTGCTCATGCCGTGACGTCCCGGTGACCTGTCAGCGAACGAGACGAGCAGACGCCGCCAGATCGAGCGCGGAATTGTGCAGGGACGATACCACTCGGTCCCCTAGTGGGGACGCCGGCTCGAGACGATCACAAATAAATGCGCGTGCACCGCGCGGCGGTTACCCTCGCGTCGTCCCGATGCGGAGGCGTCGCGCTTTTCCCATGGTTCTTGGTGCGATGCTGGCGGCTTCGGGGACCGCCACGGCACAGACCGAGCCGTTCCTGAGCGTGACGCGCGGCGCTGGCGCCGAGAGCTGCCCGGACGCGGCGCGCCTCATCGAGCGCGTCGAGCAGCTGCGCGGCCGGCCGGAGACGGGTGCGAGCGACTCTTACCTCGTCGACTTCACCCGGGATACTGACGGCTTCCGCGCGTCCATCCGCAGCGGGAGCGGCGCGCGCGAGCTGCGCGATCGCAGCCGCAGCTGCGCCGGGCTCGAGCAGGCGACCGCGGTGACGCTCGCGCTGCTGCTCGACTCCGACGCGCGGGAGCCGTCGGCGCAAGCTCCCGAGGCCGACGGGGGAGCCGAGCTGGCGCCTGCCCCCGAAGCGGCGGCGCCTTCGCCCAGCGTCTCGGCGGAGCGGCCGCCGGTCGCGCGGCCCGCGCCAGCGGGCGCCGGCAGCGGCGAGCGCGAGGCGTCGACGTCCGGACGTGGCGCCACGCGGCTCACGCTGGCGGCGGGCGCTGCCGGCCTGTTCGGCGTGGTGCGCCCGTTCGCGCCGGCGCTCTCCGCGGAGCTCGGCATCGGCGGTGCGCGATTTCGAGCGGCGATCGGCGCGCTCTGGCTCGTCCCGCAGACGCTGGAGCTCGGGCCGGGCGAGCTCCGCGAGACGATGCTCGGCGGCGCCGTGCGCGCCTGCTTCGCGGCCGCGGGCGTCGGGGTCCTGCGCTTCGACGTGTGCTCCGGCGTTCACGCTGGCCGGCTGAAGGTGGCGGCGAGCGGCTTCACGCGGAACGACGCCGTCGAGACGACGTGGCTGGCGGTGCCCATCGAGCTGTCGCTGGCGAGCCTGGCAGGTCCGCTCGGCTTCGACGTCGGCGCCGCCGCGCTGGTGCCGCTCCGGCGCAACGATTTCTCGGTGGATGGCGTCGGGGTCGCGTACAGGTCGCCGCCGGTCGGCGCGCTGGTGTCGCTCCGCGGCGTCGGCAGCTGGATGCTGTAGGCGTCTATCTCGAGCGGCGAGCGCGTCGGTGCGCTCCTCCTCCGCCGAAATCCACTGCGCCCGAAGACGCGCGCCCCCTCGGCGCAGGGCGCGCCAGGGCGGTTCATGGGGTGCGGATCGACGCGCCCACCTCGACGTCTTTGCCGGCGCCGGCGGCCCCGACTTCGAGCATGAATTCGGTGCCCACCAGCAGCTCACCGTCCGGGCCCACCCGGAGACACTGAATCGTGCCCGACCTACCGGGCGCCGACGCGCTCCATCGCCCGTCCGCGTCACGGCGCATCAGCACCGAGCGCCGTCGCTACGCTCGGAGGGACCGACTTCCCCCTGCAATGCTAGCCTATGAGGGTGACGTACCGCACGCGTATCGAGGAAGGCCCGCGCTGCCGCTTTCATGCTCTCGCCCCCTCGACGGAGGAGTGCGCGCGCTGCGGCGCTCCCGTCTGCCACGTGTGCGTCTCCTTCTCCGCTTCCCACGGGATCGCCTGCCCTGACTGCGAGCGCGCGATCCGGCACGGTCGCGCGCTCAGGAGCGCGGGCGTCACGGCGGTCTTGCTCGCGGCGCTGGGCGGCGTCGCGGCGGCGTACATCCACGCTGCCGCGGCCGTGCGGATACCGCCGGAGGGCCTCGCCGCGACCGAGCGCGCGCTGGAGGCGAACCCCTGTGAGGAGGACCTGATGCTCACGATGGCCGAGCTCCTCCGTCGCGCCAATCGCGATCGCGAGGTGATCGAGCGCGGCGAGGCGTTCCTCGCGGCGTGCGGCCACGAGCCCAGGGTGCTCTGGAGGATCCGCGCCGCCCACAACCGCCGCGGAGAGTACTCCGGGGCGGAGCGCGCGGCGACGCGGCTGCTCGAGCAGAACCCGGCCGACGGGGACGCCTTTTGCGGGCGCGCCGAGTCGCGGGAGCGCCAGGGGATGCTCGAGGAGGCGGCCGCCGACTACGAGCAATGCATCGCGCTCCGCCCGCACCAGCGGGGGGCGCCCGTCCACCTGGCGCGCGTCTATCAGGATCTCCGCCGCCCGTGCGACAGCATCGCGCCGCTCGTCCAGCTCCTCCATTACAATGCCGATGAAGGGACGCGGCTCGTGGGGTGGTCTGGCTTCACCGTGACGGAGATGGCGAGCCAGCTCGCCACCTCGGCCGACTGCCAGCATCTCGCCGTCACCGGACAGGCGCTCTTGCCGCGCGGGGAAGACCGCCTGGCTCGAGGCGAAGCAGCGATCGACGGCAAGGAAAAGGGCGTCTTCGTCGTCGATGCGATGGTGAGCCACGTGCTTGTACAGAGGGCGTTCGCGGACCGGATCGGCCTTTCCGCCGGGCCGCGTGTGCTGCGGGTGTGGACGCCGAGCGGCCTTCAGGAGGCGAAGCTCGCCGTCGCCGGCCGGCTGGAGGTGGAAGGCGCCTCCGCCCCGAGCGTGAAGCTCGCGATCGTGGAGGACCTCCCCGGCGTGGCGGGCGTGCTGGGGACGTCGTTCCTGCTCCGGTTCCGCGAGCAGTCGACCGAGAAGGGAACCACGCTCTCGCCGCCGTCGACCGGCGCGGCGCCGTGGACCGAGGAGACGGCGATCGCTGCGGCAGCGGGCGATGAGAACGAGGCGGCAGCAGCGGATGATGGCGGGGCGGCGGCAGCGGACCACGCCGCGGCGGCGGCGAAGGCAGGCGACGAGGAGGTGGCGAAGGCCCATGAGGGGCTCGCGCCGGCTCGATGAGCCGCTCCGTGTCGCGGAGCAGCGGGCGAGCCCGATGGCGAGATCGAGGTGGATTACCCCGCAGGCCTACCGCGCTTCGCGAAGTGCGCATGGCACTGGCGGAACATCTCCTGCCATCGTGCGTACTCCGTCGGTCGCTCGCGGAGCCGCTCCTTCCAGGTTGCATCGACCGCTGACCGCTTCTCGGCGGAGCTCAGCCCGTATCGCCGGAAGATCTCCTCGGCCGCATCAGGGAACAGGGACAGCTCGGCGCAGAGCGCGGCGTACTGGGCGAGCGGCAGGACGATGTCGATCGGCTCGGCGAGGGGCGCTGGACCGCTCGTGCCAGCTTTGCTGGACGGCGAGGGGGACGGCGGCGTCGTGGAGCTCTGGGAGGTGGCTCCGGTCACCGCCGCCTGCACGCTCGCGGTTTGCCTCAACAGCTCACGGGGGATCTCGAGGCTCAGCGACGTCTCTCCGAGCTGCGCCGGAGCCTGCGGAGCCCGTTTCGATGAGGCCGGCGCTCCGGCAGGCCTCGACGGAGCCGTTTCGGCAAAGGGAATCGCCGGGCTTCGCGGCAGCGCCTGCACCGGTGATGTCACCGCGGCCTCCCGATGTGCCCGTGGCCGCTGCGGCTGGGCTGTCGGCGTGGGTGGCCGAGGAGCCGCCGATGCTCCGGGCGCGAACGGCAGAGCTGGGCCGCGGGGGACGTCCACGAGCGGCCCGGTCTCTGCGACCACGGGTGGCGGGGGCTTCGCTGCCGCCGACACGGTGGGCCGCGGGAATGGCAGCGCTGCTCGCCGTGGAATGTCGGGCAGGGGCGCCGTGCCGGTGAGCGACTCCGCAGCGCGCGGAGGCTTCGGTTCGGCCCTCACGATCGCGATCTCGCCTTGCGCGGGCATGAAGGGGACCACCGCGGCTCGGGGCACGTCCAGCAGGGGTCCCGTGCCCTGCAGCGCGTTCGGGGTCGCCGCCCCACCGGCAGACGGCGCGGACGGCGCAGACAAGACGGCGAGCGGTGCGATCGAGCCCTCGACGTCAGCGACGTCCCGCGCCCGGGCGAGGAGCATCCCCAGCCGGTGCGCGTGGTGCGCCTCCAGCCGCTCGAAGTCCTTCGCCAGCACCGCATCGCGCCCCAGCACCGCCCGCCACCCCCGATGAAGCGCGGCGAGCGCCGCCTCGTCCCCCAAGCCGTGGCGCCGCAACACCCCTTCGCGCTGCTGGGGCAGTGCCTCGAGCTCCGCGCACAGCGCCGCGTACTCGGCCAGGCCCAGACCGGGCTCGCTGGGCATCACCGCCGCGGTGGGATCGTTGGTGGGCGCGTTCGCCGCTCCCCGTGCGTCAGCCACCCTCGACGGCCTCAGCACACGGGAGCCGACCCGGAGCGGTCCAAGCTTCCCGGGTTTCGCACGAAGCTCCACGAGGATCTCGCCGAGCTTCGGGTCCTCCTCCACGCGCCGCGCCCAGCGGCGGCGGAGCCGGGAGACGTCGTTCATGCCCAGGTCGTTCCCCTGCAGCAGCTCGAACGGCGCCGGATGCGCCTCGAAGGCAGCGAGGAAGCTCGCCCAGGCGGCCGCGTCCTCCGCGAGCGGCTCGACCGAGCGCTCCAGCCAGTCCTCCGCCAGCCCCAGCTCCAGCTCGTACGCCGCAAGCAGCTCCGGCTCGGCGACCAGCCGCTGCTTCCAGGCGAGATCGGCCCGCGCGAACGCACGCGGCGTCAGCCCCTCGACTGCGAGCACGTCCGCAAGCGCGAACCCCTCGGTCACCGCCGCCGTAACGGCCGCAACCTGCGCCAGCGAGACCCCTCCGCTCGCTTCCTGCGCTCCCGATGCGGGCTTCGTGGCTGCCGCCATCCCCTGCCCCTAATCGCCGACCAGCACGGTGCCGGACGCGAGCACCCATCCGTTCGGCGCGTCGGCCGGGTCGTTGCAGGTCAGCGCCGGATCGCCGAGGTGCGCGGCCGGCTTGTTGTTGATCAGCACCGTCTTGCTGCCCGCCTGGATCCGAGCCTGGTTCGACGGAGGACGCTGAAAGGCACCTCCATTGGGCAGGTGCGCGGGCGCATTCGCGGCGGTGCTCCCCTGGACCGCGGCCGGCTTGCCCTCGACGAGGACATCCGCACTCAGCTCGCCGGACAGGTCCCCGCTGAACGGCATCGGCGTCGGCGTTGGCACAGGCCCACCGGGCGAGGGCACCATCACCAGGTGCGTGTCGACGCCGATGACCTTGTCGCCTTGCTTCGCGGCGGGCTTTCCTGGCTTGGGGGGCTGCGATCGCATCGTTCCTCCGTGCACTCGCGTGGCGGCTACCGTTGCGTCGTGTTGGCGCCAGGCGCGGCCTCGGCCAAGCGGTGGGAGTGGAAGAGAGCGACCCGGAGATCCTTCCCATGCTCCCCGTGGAAGCCAACGACCCAGATGTCCGAGAGCGACCGCGCCGCGATGCTCGCCGGGATGTACGCGGCCTTCACCGCCGCATCGACGGGCATCGGCATCCGCACCCAGGCGCCGCCTCGCGGGAGAGCCCACACCTCCTGCACCTCGCGCGCTTCGGAATCGCCTGGCGGCGTGCCGACGATCACCAGCGTGCCATCCTCGCCGCGGTCGGCATCCAGGATGACCTCAACCGGCGGGGCAGGCATCTCCGCCACGGAGGTTCCGTCGAAGCGGAGGAGCAGAGGCAGCCATGAGATATCCTCAGGAGGAGGGCCGTACCGCGGCACCTCGCCGAGCACGTGATTGCCGACGACGTAAACGTCGGTCGGTGTGTTTCCGAGCAGATGGCTGTAGTACAGCTCGAACTTCCGCTTTTTACGCTGGATCTCGGGCGGCAGTGGGAGGAGAATCTCGGTCCTGTTCGGAGGCCCCGGTCGGGCCAGGACGAGCCGGACCGGAACTGGTTCGCCTTCCTTCATTGCAGCGTGCGCCTCGATCGCCAGCACGTCTCCCGAGGGCCAGCCCCGCGCCGCGGTTATCCCGTACTTCTTATCGTTCGTCGCCTTGTACGAAGGACGCGGCACGGGTTGCCCAGGGCAATCGAGCACCTCCTCGTGTGCCGTCCAGGCGTCGGTGGCGTCCTCCTTGTCCACGAGCAAGCCGACCAGGCACCCTCGGCCTTGATCCCACAGGCCCTGGTAGAGGTCATCGGAGTAGTCGCCTTCTGGTACCTGGTGGACCATCTTCCAGCGAGTACCTCCGAGGCGGAACACTCTCTCCTGATAGAAGGGATAGGTCCGGCTCGAGTTGTCCGCGGTGCGCAAGACCATCCACACCGCATCCGGCCAGCGCCCGACGAGGGTTCTCACCTCTCCCTCTGGTACGGAGGACTCCATAGGCAGACCTTCGACTATCTCTGCCGTCGACCCTACATGATCGCCATCGATCAATGCAAAGGAGGTGCCGTTGCGCTCCAGCAGGATCTGGCCGCCTTCCAGGGACCACAGACGGGCCGTACGGCCTGGGAGATCAGCGACCTTGTCAAACGAACTCTCTGGTCGCGGGGAAGATGGCCCCGCGGCGCCCGGTGCACGCTGCGCGACGTCTCCGACGCGCGCGGGGGTACCAGGCGCAGCGCTCCCTGGCCGGCAGGAAATAAGGGAACATGCCACGATGACAGCGGCTAGACGAGCCCCGTTCTCGGATCTCGGCGAACGCATGGGTTGAGTTCCTTCTTCGTGGATTCATGCCGCAGCATCAAATCATCGGTCCGGTCAATGCCCGTGCGCCGCCTCGAGCCGCCCGTGCGTCTCGTCGTCGAGGATGCCAGTGGGCTCAAGGCCCTGATCGCGCTGGAACGCCTTGATCGCAGCGACCTCCGCTCGCTCGGTCTGGCCCTCGGTGATCCGGTAGTAGCCGAGGTTCTTCAGCCGCAGCCGGATCCCGTGCGGCGTGTCCATGGGCGGCAGGTCGCCGAGCTTCAGCCGCCACTTCAGCGTCGGCTCCTTGGCGTCTGCGCGCACCTGGTCGAGTCACGCGGCCCCACTCTGCCGACGGCACATCGGCTGGATCGCGCACGTGAGGGCGATGATGTTTTCCTCGAGCTCGCTCGGTGGCGTCGGACACCTCGCCTCGACCTGCGCCGATACTCGCGCGTGACCGACATCGAGCCGTTCCTCAGCGACCGAAAGGCCGAGCAGGAGAGCCTTGGCCCGGGAGCGGCTCACCGCGAGGCCTCCGGGCTACAGCTCCTGTGGATGACCGAGGAGCCGGGCGATCTGGGGCTCCCGCGCCCGATCGAGAGCACGCTCGGCGTATGGTTTCAGCGCGAGATCGAGCAGATGGTGGAGAGTGAGCAACGCAGGATGCACGAGATCGTGCTCCAGCTCGGCAAGATGCGCGAGCGGCGCCGGAAATCGACCGGAGCCTAGCGTCGGCGCGGTGCCCATTCCGCCCCGTGGGCGGCCGAACGACCGATGCGTGATCCTTTCCTCGTCGGCTCCTCCTCCGTCGAGAAGGCGGCGCGCCCCATCACATCGTTTCAATCGACTTGAGCATCTCCGGGACGAAGTGGAGTCTCGGTCGGAGCAGCCTGTCGCGGCGCCCGGGCTGTCGGACCTGGAGCATGGCGCCGGTCGCGGAGCTGTTCGAGGCATCCAGCAGATCGTCGGTGAACGTATAACTATAATTCTCTTGCTTGGTCGGTGTCTTGTCCTCCGCAGCGGCCTCGGGGATCGAGACGCCGAGAAACAGCAGCGTGGCCGTGACTGAAATAAGCGATCGCGACTCCATCATGCCTCCTCGCCTTTATCGGACACGCGCGAGGACCGCGCATTGGGACTCTTTTTGCCGGGCTCGCTGTCGCGTCGCGGAGCTCGCTGGGGCGGCCGCGGCTTTAGCGCGAGGAGCTCCCTGCTCGGGGCGCCCGCTCCTGGGGCACGCTCCATCCATGGGGACGATGCACCCCTGCGTTCCGTGCCGACAGTCGCGCTCGATGTCGTTGCGGAGGACTCTCCGGACGGACCGCCGATCCGGTGATAACGCAGGTGACATCGCTCTCCTTCCGCGTAGAATCGGGCTCGATGCTCACCTGCAGTCGAAGGAGCACGACGGGCGGCCTCATCGTTGCGGTCGTCGCGGCGCTGGCCGTTGTCGTCCCCGCCGGAGCGGCGGGCGCGAGCGAGGAGACGCCGGCAAAGGTGGCGAACGGCATCGCCGTCGGCGCTCAGCTGGAGGCGCTCGCGGACGTCAAGGTCGCGCGCGCCGAGGTCGCCCGGGGCTCCAGGGTGAGCGTGGCCAGGCTGATCGAGCGCCAGGGCCAGCTCACCGCCGTCGACGTCGAGCTCGCCGACGGCCACATCGCGCGCGTGGCGATGACAACGGTCCGCAAGTCGTTCCGCGTCCTCTCCGAGTAGCCGTCTTCTTCGAGTCGCTCGCGTCGCTCGAGCCGCCGGCTTCTTCACCCCCGCGCGCGATCGCGGCTAGGGTGCCGCCATGCGGAACCCTGCCAAGGTGCGCGTCGCCGTCCTCTTCGGCGGCCGCTCGGCCGAGCACGAGATCTCCCTCCTGTCCGCCCGCTTCGTCGTCGAGGCGCTCGACCGCGACCGCTTCGAGCCGGTGCTCATCGGCATCGACAAGTCCGGCCGCTGGCTGCTCCAGGAAGAGGCGCTGCTCCTCGGCGCGGCGCGCGACCCCCGCCTCGCCCGGCTGAACGAGGCGATGCCGGAGATCGCCCTCGACGCCCACCCCGGGCCCGCGGGCGAGGCCACGCTGACCGTGCCGGGCGGCGCGCGCTCCCCGATCGACGTCGTCTTCCCCGTCCTGCACGGGCCCACCGGGGAGGACGGCTGCGTCCAGGGCCTCCTCGAGCTCGCCGGCGTCCCGTACGTCGGCTCCGGCGTGCTCGGCTCCGCCGTGGGGATGGACAAGGACGTGATGAAGCGCCTGCTCCGCGAGGCGGAGATCCCGATCGTCCCCCACGTCACGCTCCGCCGGGCCGCGTGGGACCGCGATCGCGGCGCGTGCATCGAGCAGATCGCCGCCCTCTCCGCCGGCGGCGCCGGCTTCGGGCCGATCTTCGTCAAGCCCGCGAACCTCGGGTCGTCCGTCGGGGTCCGGCGCGTCAAGGCGCGCTCCGAGATCGAGGCGGCCGTCGAGCACGCCTTCGAGTTCGACCTGAAGATCGTCTGCGAGCAGGGCATCGAGGGGGTGCGCGAGATCGAGTGCTCCGTGCTCGGCGACGACGACCCCATCGCCTCCGTGCCCGGCGAGATCGTGGTCGGGCACGCCGACGGCTTCTACTCCTACGCCGCGAAGTACATCGACGCCGACGGCGCCACGATCCGGATCCCGGCCGACCTCTCCCCGGCCGAGGCGAACGCCGTGCAGCTGGTTGCGCTCCGCGCGTTCCGCGCGCTGGAGGCGTCGGGGATGGCCCGCGTCGACCTCTTCCTCTCGCCCGATCGCGCGCTCTACGTGAACGAGATCAACACCATCCCCGGCTTCACGGCGATCTCGATGTACCCGAAGCTCTGGGAGGCGAGCGGCATCCCCGCGCGCGCGCTGATCGAGCGCCTCATCGGGCTCGCGCTCGAGCGCGGCGCGCGCAAGGCCCGCCTCAGGACGAGCGCCTAGCGCCGCGCGGCCCGCGTCAGCCCGCGTCGAGCCGCACGCCGGGGGCGCCGAGCGCGGGGCGCCGCACGAGGCGCGGGCCGAGCGCCTCGAGGATGCGCGCGTGGCGCTCGGCGGGCGCCCACACGAGGATGTGCCCGCCGCCGCCTGCGCCGCACACCCGGAGGACCTCGACCCCGAGGCCGTCGAGCCGCCGCTCCAGGGAAAGCGCGAGCGCGCTCGCCGCCCTCGAGAGGCGCACCTTCGCGGCCGCGCCCCGGCGCATGCCCGAGAGCACCAGCGAGAGCGAGCCGATCTCGAAGCCGCGCGCGACCTCGCCGGCCGCCGCCACGAGCTCGCCCTTCGCGTCGCACGCCGAGCCGGAGTCCATCCGATCCAGCACCTCGCCCGACACGCGCCGCACCTCCGTGTCCACGAGCAGCAGCCCCGCCGAGAGCGCGGGCACGAGGTCCGGGCAGCCGATCGCGAGCGGCCGCACCCCCGAGCAGCCGCCGGCGTCGAAGGCGAGATCGAGCAGCCCCCCGAACGCCGCGAACACCTGATCCTGCGCGCCGCACGCGTTGCACAGGCGCTCGCGCTCGATCGCGACCGCCTCGCGCGCCAGAGCCTCCGGCGCCACGGCCTCTCCGAGCGAGGCGCGCAGCGCGAACAGCGCCGCCACCGCCACCGACGCGCTGCCGCCCAGGCCGGCCCCGGGCGACGTCTCGCTCTCGACCCGCAGGGCGACCCCGTCGCCCACGCCCGCCGCGGAGAGCGTCGCCTCGACCAGGCGGAACGCGAGATCGTCGCGCGGAGGATCCGCGCGGCGCCGCAGGAGGACGCGCGCCCCTCCGGCGCCGCCGGCGCCCTCGGTCGGGCGCGGCTCCGCCCGCCCCTCGCCGCGCGCGGCGAGCTCGAGCCGCACCCAGCCTCGATCGAACGGCTCGACGATCACGCGCACGCGCAGATCGATCGCGGCGCCCACGACGCGCCCGCCGTCCTGTCGGGCGATGCCGGGCAGGTCGCTGCCACCCCCGGCGAAGGAGACGCGCATCGGCGCGCTCGAGGCCGCGCGCCACAGCGGGCTTCGCAGCGTTCGCGGCGCGGAGAGGGAGCCGGCGCAGGGGGTGCTCATGCTGTCCTTCGGCGCGAGCGCGACCCGCCGGGACGCGAGCCCGCCCCAGGGACCGAGGCGGAGCGCCCCGCGGCGGCACCCGGTGCAGGGAGCAGGCCATCGATGGAGCGCCCGGCGTGCACGCTCCCGCTCAGTCTCGCTCAGTCCCGCTCGGTTCCGCTCAGTTCAGGTCCTTGCTCGCGGGCTCGCTCCGCGGCGAGGGCTGCGCGCGGGCCGCGTCGAGGATCCGGTCGATCACCCTGAGCCCGGCCGCGAACATGTCCCGCTCAGCGCGCTCGCCGCCGGCGTGCACCTCGGCCGCCTTCTCCCGGAGGGCGAGCGCGTCGCGGCGGACGACCGGGAGGCGGGCCGCGCCCGCCGCCTCGGCGATGCACCCGGCGAGATCGTAGATGAGGAACGCGTCCTCCTCGCTGATCCGGGCCTCCGTACGGCGCCCCTCGGCGCGGGCGCGCGCCGGAGATCCGGAAGCGCGATCCCCCCGGGCGTGCGGCGCGACCTCCCGATCGTCGTCGTCCCCGATCGAGCCCGAGGAGACGCGGTCGAGCAGGCTGGTCAGCTCGACCCGGTAGGCGGCGAGGACCAGCGCGCAGAGCGCCCCGCGATCGCGCAGCGAGAAGAGGATCAGCTCGAGGAGCCGGTCGGACCGGGTCGCGCAGTTTTGCATCGCTGCCTTGTACGGCGTCCGCCCACGTGACCTCAATCCAGAACGCCACCGCCCGCGGCGGATCCGCCCTCGGACGCGGGGCACGTTACGCACCGAGGGCGCTCGCGTGGCGCGCGCCGGCCCGTCGAGGCGCACGCCGAGGCGCGAACCGCCCCGTCGAGGCGCGCGCCGGCCCGTGGAAACGCGCCGAAGCGCGGATAGCGTGGGGGGCCCCACGCGGCGGTTGCGGAGCTGTGCCGGATCGGTCAATAGGTCCGACCCTCCTGCGTCAACGGGCCGCGACGGATGTCTGGCGTGCTGACGCTCCGGCTCAGCCTGTCACCTCATCCACCATCGCATCGGCATCCCCGTGACCGCGAATCGTTCTACGAGCCCCACGCCCACCCGAGAGCAGTCCACCGCGCCGTCCTCGGCCACCATCACGACGTCCACCCGGCCCGCGCCGCCCACGCCTCCCACGTTGGCGGACGGCGCGCCCGGCGCCGGGCTGAGCGAGCACGGCGCGGCGATCGTGCACGAGGAGGAGGCGCTGCTCGCCCGCGTCACCGCGCACCTCGCCGCCGCCGCGACCAAGCCGTCGCGCCCGCCGCCTGCCGAGAACTACGAGGAGCAGCTCCTCTCGCTGCGCGATCAGATCGCGGCGGCGCGGCTGGAGGACGTGCCGGCGCTGGTGCAGCAGATGGAGCGCCTGCAAGGGATCGCCGCGCGGCGGAGCGAGAACGTCGTCGAGCCCGTCGATCCGAAGTCGCCCTACTTCGGCCACCTGCGCCTCCGGGAGAAGGGCCGCCCCGAGCGCGACGTCCTCATCGGGCGCACGACGCTCGTCGACGCGAGCGCGGGCGTGCGGATCGTCGACTGGCGCCACGCCCCGGTCAGCCAGATCTACTACCGCTACGAGGAGGGCGCGGAGTACGAGGAGACCTTCGGCGAGCGCGACGTCGAGGGCACCGTGCTCGTGCGGCGCACCGTGACCATCGACGACGGCGAGCTCTATCGCATCTCGGCGCCGCAGGGGACGCTCGTGCGCGGGCCCTCGGGCGGCTTCCGCGAGATCGCGACGCGGGCGACCGAGCTCTCCGGCGGGCAGGGCAGCGCGGTGCGCCCCGAGGACATGCGCGACATCGCGCGCGCGGCGGCGGGCGGCGCGCGCGGCGGGCTCGGGACGGGGGCGGCGTTCCACGCCCGCGAGGACCGGCACCTCCCGGAGATCGCGGCGCTCCTCGACCCGCGGCAGTTCGAGCTCATCTCGAAGCCGGACGCCGGCATCGTGGTCATCCAGGGCGGCGCCGGCAGCGGCAAGACGACGATCGGCGTCCACCGGCTCGCCTTCCTCTCCTACAACGGAGGCCGCCGCTTCACCGCCGACAAGATGCTCGTCATCGTCGGCAGCCCCGCGCTCCGCGCGTACATCAGCGAGGCGCTCCCCGCGCTCGGCCTGGGCGGCATCGCGGTCGAGACGTTCTCCGAGTGGGCGCGCGCGGCCCGGAAGCGCGCGTTCCCGTGGCTCGAGGCGCCGATCGAGGAGAACACGCCCTCGGTCGTGACCCGCTACAAGACCCACCCGGCGATGCTCCACCTCCTCGAGCAGCGCGCGGCGGAGCTCAAGGACGACGCGCGGGCGCGGCGCGACTCGCGCGGCACCCTCGCGTTCTGGGCGGACGTGCTCACCGATCTCGACCGGGTGATGGCCGCCTTCGAGGCGGCGGGCGACCCCGAGTTCGGCCCGGAGCAGGTGAAGCGCGCGTGGCGCTGGTGCGCGGACCGCTGCCCCGCCGTGCTCGACCTCGACCCCGGCGACCGCGCCGAGCGCAAGGCGGCGATGGCCGACGAGCCCGCGGACGACGACGACGACCGGGGCGGGGACGGGCGCGAGGTCTCGAGCGACGACCGCGCGGTGCTCGACCCCGAGGACGACGCGCTCCTCCTGCGGGCGTACCAGCTGCTCCGGGGCGAGCTCCGCAAGGGGAAGAACGTGCTCGTCTACGAGCACCTCTTCGTGGACGAGGCGCAGGATCTCGCGCCGATCGACCTCGCGGTGCTGCTCGGCGTCGTGGCCGAGCCGCGCAGCGTGACGCTGGCGGGCGACACGGCGCAGCGGCTCTTCATGGACTCCGGCTTCCGCGACTGGCGGGCGACGCTCGACGACCTCGGCCTGTCGCGGGTCGACGTCGAGCCGCTGCGCATCGCGTACCGCTCGACGCGCGAGGTGCTCGCGTTCGCCCGCGCGGTGCTGGGCCCGCTGGCGGATCCGACGCCGCCCCTCGCCCCGCGCAGCGGGGCGCCGGTCGAGCACCACCATTTCCCGAGCGCCGGCGCGGCCGTCGCGTTCCTGGCCGACGCGATCCGCCCGCTGTTCGCGCGCGAGCCCCGCGCGACGCTGGCGATCCTGGCGCGCCACCCCGAGCAGGCGGACGTCTACTACGACGCCCTCAGGATGGCGGAGATCCCGAACCTCCGGCGCGTGCGCGCCTACGAGTTCGCGTTCCGCCCCGGCGTCGAGGTGACCGAGGTCCGGCAGGTGAAGGGCCTCGAGTACGACTACGTGGTGCTGGTCGACGTGAACGCGTCGACCTACTCGGCCGACGACGAGTCGCGGCACCTGCTCCACATCGGGGCGACGCGCGCGGCGCACCAGCTCTGGGTGATCTCGACGGCGGCGCCGTCGCCGCTCGTGCCGGACTGGCTGGGCTGAGGGGCAGGGGGACGAAGGGACCGCTCGGGCGCAGCCGAGCTGTGCCGCCGCCCTCGGAAGGCATCGGAAAGGGAACGGACACAATCGACACCGGGCCGTGAGAGAATCCTTGACCGGAGCGAGGCCGTGAGTAGATTCCCTCTCGCGCGGTGGAGCAGCCTGGTAGCTCGTCGGGCTCATAACCCGAAGGTCGTGGGTTCAAATCCCGCCCGCGCAACCACGACCCAAGTAGCAAGAGGACGCGAGGATTGGCCGGAAAGGCCACCTCGCGTTTTTCGTTTTCAGGGTCTGTCTGCTGACGCCGAGCGTGAGACCGGAGAGGCGGTCTGAGCGATCCCGCCGTCCGGTCCCTTCAGGCGAGCGTCGCTCGTCGCGCGCTTTGCCTGCTCGCTTGGTGTGTGCCTCTCGGGAGAGGTCCTGGTCGTCCCGGCGGCCTCGCGCGCCCTGGGTCCCAGTCGTTCCATCGGAGCGCGGCGGCGCGGAGCGGCTCGAGCGCAGGGGCGATGAGGGGCACACCCCTTCTGGAACATCGAGCGTCGACGGCGTGAACTCAATCGCTCTCTGCGGCTCCGGCGCGCTGCCGCTCCGATGCCCTGTCCGTCGGCGGTGTCGCTCGGGAAGTGCGCAGCGCTACGGGGCCGGTGCAGGTGCGGTTCGCCAGCGCCACATCCGCGGCCTCGGTCCGCTCGTCGCGCAGCCGCGCCCCCGGCGAGGTCGCCGCGATCTGCGCGCGTTCGTCGTGCGTTCGTTGCGCCTTGGTCGGGCGTTGGTGGACATGGCGCGCGCTTCCACCGGCGTCTCGCGCCGGCGGCGCAGCCCTCTCGCCGCGCCGTAGGCAGGCGCCGGCCCCGTGATGTAGGATGGCGATAGAGGCGGCTCCTGTGCTCTGAACACGCGCGCCGCGGCGCGCACCCCACCGGCGCATTCCCGGTAACCTCCAGCGGACAACCACGATGGCCAAACCGAACGATCCCTTCGCACCCTCGACCAACACGCGCGGCGCCGCGACGCCGGGGGATGCTGCCAAGCCGCAACGCAGCGCGCCCGCGCCCGCGCCCGCGGCGCGTGCGTTGCCCTCTGCGGGGCCTGCCACCCAGCGAGGGCCGGGGGCCTACGGCGCGCCCGAGTTCCTCAACAAGGCGCGCAGCGCGCAGCCGCCGGAGCTCCTGAGCCAGCGCACCATCGAGCTCGTGCAGTGGTCCTGGGCGAAGGTGATGCCCATCTCGGACGCCGCGGCGGCGCTGTTCTATGAGCGGCTGTTCACGCTCGAACCGTCGGTGCGGCCGCTGTTCAAGAACGATATCGCCGAGCAGAAGAAGAAGCTCATGCAGACGCTCTCCGTGGCCGTCGATGGGCTGAACAACCTGCCCAAGCTCGTGCCGGTGCTCCAGGCCCTCGGCGTCCGGCACCAGGGCTATATGGTCGTCGATCGGCATTACGACGTGGTGGGCGAGGCGCTGCTCTGGACGCTGCGCGAAGGGCTCGGCGACTCCTTCTCGGCCGACGTCGAGTCCGCGTGGAAAGAGGTCTACGGCGTGGTCTCGGACGTCATGAAGAAGGCCGCCGCCGCCCACGCGGCCGTGGGCGGCGCGCAGGCGCACCCCTCGCCGGCGCCGGCCGGGAGGGAGGCCCCGCGGATCGGCTCCTCGCAACCGGCGCAGCGCTCGGCGCCCGCGGAACCGTCGGTGCAGATGCCGAAGTCGGTGCCGCCGCCCTCGTCGACCAAGGCCTCGCGGACGCTCGTCGGGGTCGTGCCGCCCTGGCAGGGCGACCCGCCGCCGCCCGCGCCCGCCGCGGCGCCCGCGGGCGCGCCGATCAGCCTGCGCACCATCGAGCTCGTGCAGCGATCGTGGGCGAAGGTGATGCCCATCTCGGACGCCGCGGCGGCGCTCTTCTACGACCGCCTCTTCGAGCTCGAACCGTCGGTGCGGCCGCTGTTCAAGAACGACATGGCCGAGCAGAAGAAGAAGCTCATGCAGACGCTCGCCGTGGCCGTCGATGGGCTGAACAACCTGGGCAGGCTCGTGCCGGTGCTCCAGGCGCTCGGCGTGCGGCACCACGGCTACATGGTCGTCGATCGGCATTACGACGTGGTGGGCGAGGCGCTGCTCTGGACGCTGCGCGAAGGGCTGGGCGACGGCTTCACGCGCGACGTCGAGTCGGCATGGACCGAGGTCTACGGCGTGATCGCGGACGTCATGAAGAAGGCGGCCGCAGATCACGTCGCGAGCGGGGGCGGTCGCAAGGCCGACGCCGCGCCCGCGCGGGAGCGGGCGCCCGCGCAGCGGCCGCCCCTCTCGGAGCAGCGCGCGCCGGCGCCGTCGAGCGTCACGGAGGTGATGCCGGCGAAGAGGCGCCCGGGCCCGCTCGACGAGGACGCCGACACGCTGCACTACCAGACCAACCCTGCCCATGAGGCCATGATGACCAGCGGTATCCACCACGAGGAGTCCCGGGCGGCGGCGCGCCCGGCATCCGCAGCGCCCCCTGCCGTCGCGAGCGCGAGCCCGCAGGGGCTCGTCATCCCGTGGGCGGGCCAGGACATGGTCGTCAACGTCCACGTCAAGCTGGACGGTCCGCTGGTGACGGTCCCGGTCTCCTCGCCCGGGATTACGTCGCCGACGGTCGCGGCGCCCGTCGTGCTGGAGCCGACTGGCCCGAGCGGCCTCGCTGCGGGGCTCGCGATCGCCCTGCTCTCGATCGCCGCCTCGATGGCCACGGCCATCCTGATGACGGTGGGTGGCGCCGACAAGGCTGCGGCGGGCGTGGGCGCCGCGGCCGGCGCGGGCGCCGTGCCCAACATCGCTTCCCTCGCGACCTACGCCGTGCCGATCATCGTCACGGTCCTCGTCCTCTCCGCGTTCACGATGGGACACATCCTGGGGCGGGGTCGGGCGCGGAGCGACGCGGGGCCCGGCGCGGGGCAGCTGTGAGCTCCTCGTGCGGGTCGTGAGCGGATCGTGAGCGGGTCGTGGACTGGAAGCCGACGCATTCGCCCGGCGAGCGCACGGGTTTGATGGCAAGATGGGAATGAGAGTCCGATGATCGCGGAGCCTGCGAGTACGCTGACCCACCTGGCGGGACAGTGGCTGGGACCCTTCCAGCTGATCCAGCTGCTCGGCATCGGCGCGATGGGCGCCGTGTACCTGGCCAGGGACAGCGTGCTCCAGCGCGACGTCGCGGTGAAGCTGATCGCGAAGGGGAGCGCGGACACCGATCCCGAGCGGCGCGACCGCTTCCTGCGCGAGGCGCGCGCGGCGGCGCGCCTCCTCCACCCGAACGTGGTGCAGATCTTCCAGGTCGGCGAGGACGAGGACGTCCGCTACATCGCCATGGAGTACGTCCACGGCCTCACCATGGCGCAGGCGGCCAAGCAGCACGGCGGCCGCCTGCCGGAGCAGTTCGGGATCGAGAAGATGCGCGAGGCCGCGGCGGCGCTCGAGCTCGCGGCGTCGTTCGGCATCTCCCACCGCGACGTCAAGCCCGCCAACCTCCTCCTCAATGCGTCGGGGACGCTCAAGATCGCCGACTTCGGCCTGGCGTCCCATCCGGAGAGCGGTCCGCTCGGCGGCAGCGCCGCCCGTACGCTGGAGGGCACGCCGTTCTACATGAGCCCGGAGCAATGGACCGGGCAGGACATCGCGCCTCCGTCGGACATCTACAGCCTCGGCTGCACGTTCTACCACCTGCTCGTGGGCAGGACGCCCTTCTCGGCGCGGGATCTCGCTGGCTGCTTCCAGGCGCATTGCCACGCGCCCGTCCCGGATCCGAAGCTGGCGATGCCGGACATCGACCCGCTCCTCGCGGAGCTCTTGCGCCGCTGCATGGCGAAGAGGCCTCAGGAGCGGCCGTCGGCCGGGCACATCGTGGCGTTCCTCGAGGACATGCTGATGCTCCGGCGCAGCAGCGTCAGGCCGCGAGAGATGGCGGAGCCGAAGAGCGCGCTGCTCGGCTCGCCCGTGGATCTCTCCGATACGAGGATAAGCGAGCTCCCAGCGCCGCCGAGGGGCCCGCTCGCGACGCCGACGGGCACGATCCTGGTGAACAGCTCGACCGCCGTCGGGCACTTCACCGGCCAGTACAGCTACCGTGATCATTTCGGGCTGACCGGCTATCCGTTCAGCGACATCCGGCAGCCGAGCTTCTTCTGGGACGCAGGCCCTTATGCCTGGATCCTGAGGACGCTGGCGTCGCAGATCGTGGCCGGGCAGCGCCCGGCGATCCTCGTGGGCGAGCCGGGGAGCGGCCGGACCTTCGTCTGTGAGATGATCAAGAACAAGGTCCCGCGGATCCATGTCTTCTCGGTCGAGCCGCAGCTGCTCTTCGGGACGCGGCCGCTCGTGTCGCTGTGCAGGCAGGTGGGGGCGACGGCCATCACACCGACGCTGAGCCAGCAGTTCCTCGTCGACGCGTTCCTCGGGCAAGCGCTCCTCCGCGCCGGGTCGGACGCGATCGCGGTGCTCGTCGTCGACGGCGTCGATCCGGAGGATCACGATCTCCTGATGGAGCTCCATGACATCCTGCGCTGCGCCCCGGCGGGCAAGCTCTCGATGATCCTGGTGGGCGCCCCCGATCTCCCCGCGACCCTCGCCTCGAACGGCGTGCCGCGCGAGCTCTACTCCGGCGCTCAGTCGCTCCTCTTGCCCGGCATGACCCAGCAGGAGATGATCGAATACATCGACTTCAGGATGTGCTCGGTCGGAGGGAGCAGGCGGGGGCTCCAGATGGACCTCGCGTCGCAGCAGCTGCTGCACGCGAGGAGCGGCGGTAGCCCGAAGCTCATCAACATCTACTGCCACAACGCGCTGACGATCGCAGCGCTCCAGGGCGAGACGGACGTGAGCCTGTCGTCGATCCGCCTGGGAATGAAGAGCAAGAGCTACCTCACCGCCGAGGCGGCCACGAACCTGATCCGGGGCTGAGCGCGCGCCTCCAGCGGGTCGTCAGGCGCGGCCGGAGCGGTCGTGCGCGGGGCGATCACAACGCGCTCGCGCGCTGGCCAATCCCCCTCATTCCTCGCCGCGTTAGCTGTCGTTTCCGGCGGTTCCGACTGGTGCGACCGTCCTGGCCGCTCCGGTCGCGGACGGCGCGCTCGGCGGCGCGGCGGGGAGGGGGGCGCGCCCGGGCATTGCGGCGAGCACCGCCGCGTCCGTCATCGGCGCGCGCGGCACGTTCAGCGCGCGTCCAATACGCGCCCTCGAATGCTTGTCGTTGTCGATGCACCTGCCGCGCGTGTATGCGCTGAGCCGGTCGCGCGGCTCCTGCTTGCGGCATGCCCCGAAGGATCCCTTGATCAGCGCGAGTCCCGCGCGAAAGCATTTCTCTCGATCCCCGACGAGATCCTCGTGCGACCACCCCTCCCGGGTCTTGCCGGCGCCGACGCGGACCTGGAGCAGACAGGAGTCGAGCCCCGAGCCGCGCGCGAGCTTCCCGAGCCCGAGGTCCACGTCGCGACGGTAACCGCTCTCGAAATACGCGATCGATAAGAGCAGCGCCATCGTCTCGGCTCGACCGCGCGGGCCGCCGAAGAGCGGCTTCAATGCGGGATCATAGGCAACCTTCGCCGCCGCGCGCGCGATCTCGTGGTAGCGCGCGCGGCCTTCCTCGGGCGTCTCGACCGCGTCCTTGATGAAGCTCTTCCCAGGCGGGGCCCATGTCATCATGATACCAACAGCCCACGCGATAATCGTATCCATAAGACATGTAAGGTCATGGGCTACCTCTGTGTCAAGCAATTCGGACAGCCTGGCTGGGATTGTCGTCGTCCGTTGTATGATGGCGTGCCGCTCAGTGTGCATTATAACGTCCTCGTCAAATTGCGAATGACCTGGGAAGCGGTGCGTCGTACGTGGTGCGCAATCGATTTCGCACTGGCTCGCACTGGCTCGCACTGGATTTGTGTTCGGTTGTGTTCAGTTACGTTTGTTGCGCTCGTTGCGCTCGTTGCGCTCGTTGCGCTCGTTGCGCTCGGTTTCGCGAGATTGCGGGTGTGCTCCCGGTTAAATTCGCGCCGAGTTGTCTCGCGCTCTCGCCGCGGGGCTCACGAATGGAGTGGCCCTCTCCAGTCCTCGAGAGAGCGACTGGCCCTCACCGGGCTGGGAGCGGTGATGTGCTGCGCGCGCGCTCGACGCGAGGCGCGCGTCAGGCCTTCTCGGCGGCGTCTTCTTCGGAGGTCGCGCGCGTGTCTTCGAGCCGGTCGACCGCGCGCAGCTCGGGGAACAGCCATGCCCAGAGCAGCACGACCGCGATCGTCCCGAGGCCGCCGAACACCACGGTGGGCACCGTCCCGATGAGCCTCGCGAGGGTGCCCGACTCGAGCTCTCCGAGCTCGTTCGAGGCGCCGACGAACACCATGTTGACCGCGCTCACGCGGCCGCGCATCTCGGGCGGCGTGGCGAGCTGCTCCAGGGTCATCCGCACGACGACGCTCACCATGTCGGCGGCGCCCATCACGGTGAGCGCGACGAGCGAGAGGGGGAAGCTCCGCGACAGGCCGAACACCACCGCGGCGAGCCCGAAGAGCCCGACGCAGAGGAGCATCCTCGGCCCGGCGCGCCGCGTGATGGGCCGGAAGGCGAGGACCACGGCCATGAGCCCGGCCCCGACGGCCGGCGCGGCGCGCAGGAAGCCGAACCCCTGCGGGCCGACCCCGAGCACGTCGGTCGCGTAGATGGGCAGCAGCGCGACCGCGCCGCCCAGGAAGACGGCCGCGAAGTCGAGCGAGATCGACGCGAGGAGGACCTTCTTCCGGTAGACGTAGCGCAGCCCGGCGAGCGCCGTGGCGAGCGACGGCGGCTTCCTCTCCAGGCGGCCGGCGGGCGCCCGCACGGCCAGGGGCCCGGCGCACGCCGCGGCGAGCGCGAGGCTCGCGCTCAGGTAGACGGGCGCAGGCGCCTTCCAGAGCGCGTAGAGCAGCCCGCCCAGGCTCGGCCCGCCGATGGCGCCGACCTGCCAGAGCGTCGATTGCCACGTCACCGCGTTCTGGAAGTGCTCCGTCGGCACGAGCGTGGGCAGGAGCGCCGAGCCGGCCGGCCCCTGGAAGGCGCGCACCGTGCCGAGGAGCACGAGGACCCCGTAAATCGCCGGCAAATTCGGGCTCGGCGAGCGCGCGAGGAAGAAGAGCGCGAGCGCCGCGAGCGCCGAGGTGAGGTAGCAAAGGACGAGGATCCGCCGCCGATCGAAGCGATCCGCCGCGTGCCCCGACGCGAGGGACAGGCCCGCGACAGGGAGGAACTGGGCGAGCCCCACATAACCGAGCGCGAGCGGATCTCGCGTGAGGTCGTAGATCTGATACCCCACGGCGACCGATTGCATCTGGTAGGCCACCGTGGCCAGAAGGCGGGCCGCCGCGTAAACGCAAAAATCGCGCGATGTGAAGGCGGCGAAGGGCGACGACGGCTTCAGGGCGGCGGGGGCGGTGGCCATGAACGAGTCCGGGCGACGTTCATGGCGCATTCCAGCGAGGGTCGCCAGGCTGCGATGCTGCGGTTACGGGCCGGGAGATCGAGCGCCAGGTCGCTGCACCCCGCGCGCCGTGGAGGGGTTGCATCCCGGGCACTGTGAGGGAGAGCAGGGACGGTCCGGGCACCACGGCCGGTCATCGGGACGGTCACGTTCACGTGGCCTCGGCGTGGAACACTGGCGCGCCGACTTGGACCTGTGGTAAGCGGCAGCCACACATGATGCTCCTTGGACATGACACTTCGTCGGGACGGGCGCGCGACCTCGCCGAGCAGGCGTGGCGCGCCTGGACGCTGTTTGGCAGCCGCTCCCGCCGTGGGCGTGATGGCCGGCGCGACGACGACGACGACGACGATTTCCCGCGGCCGAACGCGATCCTCACGTGGCTCCCGATGCTGGGACGCGCCGTCTCGCCGCTGCCCGCCTGATCCACGCGCCGCTCAGGGCCCGCTCGCCGTCAGCGTGAGCGAGCCGTCGCGGAGGCTCACGACGCGGTCTGCGGTCGCGATGCGCGACCAGTCGAACTCGCGGAGCAGGTCCGTCGGCGTGCACGGATCGGGGCGATCCCGCAGGCCGACGCAGCAGGCGAGCGCGCCGGTGAGCGCGGGCGCGCTCCGGGCGAGCGCCGCCCCGCGCGCCGCGCCGTGCGTCTTCGCCAGCTTGCCGCCGCGCTCCTCCAGGAGGAGCAGGTGGTGCCGGTAGACCGGCGCTGGCAGCCCGAGCAGCGCCTGGAGCGCCGCCTGCGTCGCGGTGCTCGGCGCGATGTCGCGCCCCCGGACGACGCGCGTGACGCCCGCCGCGCCGTCGTCGACCACCACCGCCAGCTGGTAGGAGAAGGCGCCGTCGCGCCGGCGAACCACGGGATCGCCCATCGCGAGGGCGGGCTCCTGCGACAGGTCGAGCCCGCCCTCGTCCAGGGGCCGGAACACGCCGTCCGGCAGCTGCGCCCGGATCGGCTCCACGCTCGCGCGCCACCCGCCGGGCGGCAGCGCGCGGCCGCGCGCGCGGTTGTCGTAGGCGAAGCCGCCGTCCGGGGCGCGCCGGCCGATCGCGCGCACCTCCTCGCGCGTCGCGGAGCAGGGGTACAGCGCGCCGAGCGCCTCGAGCCGGTCCATCGCCGCCTCGTGGTGCGCCCTCCGCGCGTGCTGCTCGACGCGCTCGTCGAAATCGAGCCCGAGCCACGCGAGATCCTCCTCGATCGCGCGCGCGAACTCGGGCCGGCAGCGGTCGGGATCGAGGTCCTCCAGCCGGAGGACCAGCCGCGCGCCCCGCGACCGCGCGTCCAGCCAGGAGAGCAGCGCCGCGGCGAGCGTGCCGAGGTGGGCGGGCCCGGTGGTCGACGGGGCGAACCGGCACACCTCGCTCATCGCTCTTCCTCCTGCCGCTGCCGGCCGCGCCCTCGTCGCGCGGCCCGCGGGCTCGTCACGCCGCGCCTCAGAGGAAGCGCGCGATGCGCGCCCGCACGCGCGGCTCGCCCAGCACCGCCATGACCTCGGTCAGATCAGGGCTGTTCCTCGTCCCGCAGACCGCGACCCGGAGGAGCATCGAGACGTCGCCGACATGGCCCTTCCACGACTCGGGAGAGGCCTTGTACTGCTTCACCTCGCCTGCGTAGCCCGAGGCCACCGCGATCTGCCGGATCTTCTCGAACCACGCCTCCTTCGAGTCGGCCGGGTCGAACGTGTCGAGCATCTGCCGGAGGAGCGGCTGGCGATCGCCCTCCGGGACGTTCTCGGGGAAATCGAGCGCGTCGACGCGGTCGTAGAGCTCGTCGTAGAAGAAGAAGAGCTGGGCCCGCAGGTCGGGCCAGGTGGTGATGCGCTTGTTCGACTTCTTGCCGCCGCGCTCGATGCCGAGCGCGCGCTTCGTGTACTCCGGATCTCGCTCCATCAGCGCGGCGAGCTCCTTGTCGTGCTCCCTGGCCCAGTCGAGGCCCTGGGTATAGACCTCCTCGGCGCTCATCCGGCTCACGACCGCCTGGCTCACGCTCTTCAGCTTCACCATGTCGCTCAGCGCGCCGCCGGGGGCGAGCTTGTTGAGCTTGAGGGGGAAGGCGGAATAGGGCTTGTCGGGGTTCGCCTTGCGCCAGTCCTCGAACGCGGAGTTGGCGATGTTGAGGAGGTACTCGATGGTGCCTGTCTCGGGGACGCCGATCTCCCGGTAATACGCGATGTTCGCCTCGGGGTCCTTGCGCTTGCTCAGCTTGCGCCGCGCGTCCGAGACCTTCGTCTCGCCCGTCTCCGGGTCGACCTCTTCCACGCGATCGAGCTTCTGGATCGGCGGGACGTGGGCGTACTCGACCGGCCTGAAGCCGAGCGTGCGGAAGAGCTGCAGGTGGAGCGGCATCGACGAGATCCACTCGTCGCCTCGGATCACGTGCGTCGTGCGCATCAGGTGATCGTCGATCGCGTGGGCGAAGTGGTACGTCGGGATGCCGTCCGACTTGAGGAGGATGGTGTCGAGATCGTTGACGGGCATCGAGATGACGCCCTTCACGCCGTCCTTCCACTCGACGCGGCCGGAGACGTCGTCCGGCGCGCGCAGCCGGAGCACGAACGGGGTGCCGCCCGCGAGCGCCTCCTTCACCCGGGCGAGCGGCGCGTCGCGCCACTTCGCCCACCGGCCGTGGACCCCGGGCTTCACCGTGAGGGCCATCTGCTCCTGCCGGATGGCGTCGAGCTCCTCGACCGTGCAGAAGCAGGGGTAGGCGAAGCCGCGGCGGATGAGATCGATCGCGTAATCCCTGTAGATCTCGACCCGCTCGGTCTGGATATAGGGGCCGTAGCTGCCCTGCTGCACGAACTCGCCTCGCGACGACGCGTCTCCGTCCTTCGCCGGCGCGCGGAGCACGCCCTCCTGAGGGGAGAGATCGAAGCGCGCGAGGGAGTCGACGATGGTGTCGAGCGCGCCGGGGATGGCGCGCTTCACGTCGGTGTCCTCGAGGCGGAGGTAGAAGACGCCCTCGCTCTGGAGCGA
The DNA here is from genome assembly GCF_051525245.1 of Sorangium sp. So ce128. Lineage (NCBI taxonomy): Bacteria > Pseudomonadati > Myxococcota > Polyangiales > Polyangiaceae > Sorangium > Sorangium sp. So ce128. Next base: position 824,576 of record NZ_CP150313.1, read on the forward strand.
CAGCCGCTTGTTGATGAGCGACACGAAGATGCCGCCAATGTGCATGAACCCGGTCGGGCTCGGCGCGTAGCGGGTGACCATCGCGCCTTTGGGCAGCGCGCGCCGGGGATAACGCGCCTCGTACTCCTCGGGCCGCCTGGCCGACGCCGCGGCGTCGCCGAAGAGGAGGCGCACGAGCTCGTCGCGGTCCTCTCCGGGGCCCGGTTCGCGGACGGTGACGGGAAGCGTCGTCTCGTTCGGGGCCTGCTTGTCCATGAGGGCGCGTCGCTCCTGGTCTGACATCGGGCGGGCAGCCATTGCACGCCCGCCTGGCCTTGTCAATCGGCCGGGGCCCCGTCAATCGGCCGGGGGCCTGTCAATCGCGGGCTAACGAGCGCCGGCGCGCCGCGCTACTGCGGTGTGTTCTCGCCGATGAGCCAATAGGTCTTCATCGCGCCCTTGCCCTTGATCGCCACGAGGCCCCGCTCCTCGAGGAGGAAATCTCGCGCGAGCAGGGAATAGCTCGCCTCGCTCACCTGGATCCGGCCGGGCTCTCCGCTCGACTCCATGCGGCTCGCCACGTTCACCGCGTCGCCCCAGAGATCGTAGCTGAACTTCTTCTTGCCGATCACGCCGGCGATGACAGGCCCGGTGTTGATGCCGATCCTGAGCTGGAACGGCTCGCCGTCGTCGCCGACGAACTGGCGCACGGTGTGCGTCATGGCGATCGCCATCCGCGCGATGGCCCTCGCGTGATCGGGGCGCTGCGCCGGCAGCCCGCCGACGACCATATAGGCGTCTCCTATGGTCTTGATCTTCTCCAGGCCGTGCTGCTCGGCGAGCTGATCGAACGAGGAGAACATCCGGTTGAGCAGGCCGACGAGCTCCGCCGGAGGGAGCCGCGCGGCGAGCGGGGTGAAGCCCGCGATGTCCGCGAAGAGGACGGTCACCTCCTCGAAGTGCTCGGCGATGAGCTGCTCGTGCTCCTTCAGCTGATCGGCGATCGTCCTCGGCAGGATGTTGAGGAGGAGCCGGTCCGAGCGCTCATGAGCTCGCTCGGCCGCCGCCTTCGCCTGCTCGAGCGCCGCCTTCTGCTGGCTCTGCCGCCGCGCGTTCGCCTCCAGGGCCGACAGCATGCCATTGATCGAGCCGGTGAGGCGCGACAGCTCGTCGGTGCCCGGCATCGCGACCCGCGCCGAGAGGTCGCCGACGCCGCCGATCTCCGTGACCTCCCGGCTGAGGCGGGCGAGCCGGTACAGCACCAGCTTCTCCAGGAGCAGCAGCGTCACGCCGCCGAAGACCAGGCCCACGACCACGGTCACGAGCACGAGATAACGCAACGTGTCATGGCCCATCCTGAGGATGGCCCGGTCGTTGTCCACGCGCACGAGCAGCGCCGGCTTGCCGTCGATGTCGTTGAGCACGGTGTATCCGGCGATCCGGTCGCTGCCGAGCGGGTGGACGAGGATCGGGTCGCGGTCGGACAGGGCGGCGCGCGCCTCGCGGAAGTCGCCGGGCAGCTGGGGATCGTCGAGGCGGTGCACGGCGAGCGAGAGGCCGGCGGGCTCGGTGAGGCGCTTGATCTCGGCGTCGGTCAAGAAGCGCCCGAACGTGACGGTGCCGGCGACCGGTCCGCGGCCGGAGCTACCGACGCTCGGCTGGGAGCAGAGGAGCATCGGCCCGTCCGGGAGGAGGACGATGCCGCCTCGGACGGCGCTGCCGGGCGCGTCCCGCCCGAAGAGGAGATCGCCGACGCGGAGCCGCTCCGCGATGCCGCGCGGCAGGGGGGCCCAGCTCTTCGTGGCGTGCTCGTAGCCGGTGCTGTACACCGGCGTTCCGTCGGCGCCGGCGAAGACCGCGAGATCGATCCGGGCGATGTCGAAGAGCTGGGCGACGAGGTTCGAGCGAACGAACTCTTGATTGCCGTCCTGCACGAACGCGTAGGCGTCATCCCACTGGCTCCAGTCGGTCCAGCGCGCGTTGAAGTCGCTGCTGGCCTGGCGGAAGAGGTTGAGCGCCACCTGCACGGTACGGCGGGTGTCCTGCGCCTCGGCGGCCATCGAGTTGGCGAGGAGCGCCCTCGAGGACACGCCGTACAAGGCAAAGCTGAGCCCGAGCAGCGTGGCGGCGATCGCCAGCAGCGTCTTCGCGCGCAGTGAGAGCAAGGCGTCGAGGGCGGGCTTCAGCGGCGCCGAGACTATCGAAATGCGGGACGGCGCGGAAGCGCGCCGGCGCCAGCCGGGACGGCGCGGGCCCGCGGCGGGCGGGGGAGGGGGCGCGGCGGCGGGGTGCGGCGGTGCCCCTGGCCCGGTCCGGGCCGCGCTCGCGTCGAGGGGTCCCCGGGGCGGGCCAGGCGGCGCGGTTTCATTCTCGTTCTATGGCGGCACGCGAGGCATCGAGTTCCAGATGTGTATCGTGGACGTTCCCGCCCGTCGTTTCGGGCCGAGTCCTCATCGATATTCGCGGAAATTCAGGTCCGTAGTAATGAAAACAACTTGAACGGTTGTCGCCGTTTCCGGCGGTGATGAACGACGCTACGGTATCTCACGTTGCCTCGTGGCTTCCTTGGACCGCTGTCGCGAGAGCAGATAGAATGCGTGCAATGCACACGCCCGGCCGGCTGCTTGTCATTCCTGCGGTCCTTCTCACCCTCGCCGCGTGCGCCAACGGCACCGACGATCTGCTGCCCGGCTATTACGAGGAGCAGGCCGGCGGAGGCGGACTCGGCGGTGATGGCGGCGCCGGAGGGGGAGACCTGTCCGCGAGCTCGAGTTCTAGCTCGAGCGTGAGCGTCGGCTCCACCGGGGCCGGCGGCGACGGAGGCGAAGGCGAGAGCAACGAAGGCGGTGGGGGCGAGGGCGGCGGTGGAGGAGAGGCGGCCGAGTGCGACTTGGGTGCGCCGAACACCTGCCTTGGAGCAGAGGATCTTGGTTGGATCTCTGGCGACGTCGGCGCTGATTCGTTGACAGAGACAGGGGCCACGTCGAAGTGGTTCAAGATCAAGATCGATGACGAGGAGGACGAGGGTAGCGACGAGCATTTCCGTGCCACGCTCACCTCCCCGCCAGGGATGAACTTCGATTTGATCGTCTACCAAGGGGAGCCTGAGGTTGATGCACCGGATTGCTTCGCGTCCGGCGTGAGAGGGCAGGGTACGCCCGAGTCGTTTTACGTGACCTGGAATGACCGCTGGGGCCCGGAGGACGACATCTGGTTCATCATCGAGGTGCGTCACACCGGAGAGACCGTGTGCGGTGAGGACGCGAACTGGACGCTGACGCTCCTCGGCAACAATGCGGCGTTGCCCTGAGCCTGCGCGCGTCATCCATCAGCGTTCGCACGCTACAGCCTTGCGTTGCAGCGTAGCGCTCGTCCGAGCTCACTCTCGCTGTCGAACGCGACGCCATGAAAAGGTATATCCCAGCTCAGTTGATCTCCCCTCGGTAGATACCGGCCAGTGCGGTACGATCCCCTTTCGGGCCGATCGCCACCGATGTTGCCCACTGGAAGGGACCCACGCCAAACATCTTGGCCCACGCGACGTCGCTGCACCCCACGCCGTCGCAGTCCTCATCGCCCCTCTCGTTGCAGTCCTCCTCGCCCGGGAGCACCTGCTCCTCGCAGTCCCCCCATCGCCCATCCGCGCCGCAGGTCTGCGTGCCCGGCGCCGGTCGACGCGAACGCGGGCAGGGCATGGCGCAGGAGAGGCACGCGGGAACCGTAGCCGAAACCCGCGCCGCCAGGACAGGGCTCCTCGGCCGAGGGCGCCCCGGAGCACGCGAAAGGCACCGCGCGCCGCCCCGACGCCGCCCCGGAGGGGGCCGTCGGTGATCGGCGACACGGTGCCTCGACACCTGGCACACCGCCTCAGCTCGCGCTGATCGGGATCTGACGCGGCTTGAGCGACGCGCTCTTCGGCAGGTGGATCCGCAGGACGCCCGCCCGGAGATCCGCGGAGATCTTCTCGGAATCGATGCCCTGCGGGACGACGAAGCTGCGGCGGAAGTCCGGCAGGCCTTCGACGCCCTGCTCCCGCTCGGCCGCCTCGGTCCGCCGGCCCTCGAACGTGAGCTCCCCCTTCTCCACGCGGACCGCCAGGCGATCCTGCGTCACGCCCGGGAGATCCGCCACGACCAGGAGCTCCTCGGCGCTCTCGTAGATGTCGACCGCCGGCGCCACGGCGGGGCGCTGCTGGATCTTCTCGGGGTTGCTCTCGGCACGGTGGGTCAAGCTTCGATCGGTGCTCATGTTCATCGCTCCTTCCTCTGTACACTCCAGATCCGCTCATCGCAGGATCGTCGCTCTCCTCTTCGTTCGCTCTCCAGCTCTCAGGTCCCTCAGCGAGCCGTCACCGCGATCTGACGCGGCTGCGCCTCGGCGGCCTTGTTCAGCGTGAGCGTCAGCACGCCGTTCTTCAGGACCGCGGTCGTCTTCTCCGGATCGACCTTGCTCGGCAGCGTGAAGCTCCGGCTGAAGCGCACCGCGCCCCGCTCCCTGCGGTGGACGAGGTAGCCCTCCGGCGCATCCGACTTGCGCTCGCCGCTCACCGTCAGGACGTCCTGATTCAGCGAGATCTGGACATCCTTCTCCGTCAGACCCGGAACATCGGCCTTGACGACAAGGGCGCTCCCCGTGTCGAACAGGTAGACGCGCGGACCCCCCACGTACCGGGACGTCTGGTCGAAGTCGCCGCGGAGCGACGCGCGGGGCGCGTCCGCCTCCTCGAAGACCCAATCGAGGCGCCGGCGAAGCTCATCCATCATGGCAAACGCGCGATCGAAATCCGTGGTTCGGTGCAGCATGGTCAATCCTCCATGACCGCCGCGCGCGGCGCGCGCCGGGGCTCCGCCCGCGGCGCCGTCAACCTGCTCGCGACGGCCGATTTGTTGTAGCGTTACGGGACCTTGGCTCCGAGAGCCGGTCTCTTCGCACCGCCCAATCTTTGCACGGCACGTGGGGTGTCAAGAGCACGGCGCGCCGTCGTCCCCCCGAGGCAGATCGGCGGGAGTGGCGATGGCGACCGGGCTCGTCAGAGCGAAGGGAAAGGCGGGCGAGCGCGACCTCTCCGGCTCCCCGGAGCAGCTCCATGCGCCTCCCGCCGGCCACCGCCCTGCAGGCCGAGCCACGCCAGCGCAGGCAATCGACGGAGCCAGCCACGCAGGCGCCCGGTGGAGCCTGCCGCCTCGAACACCTCGAACATCCCTGGGAGCGCATCCCGGAAAGCGCTAGAAACCCGGACATGCAGCCCTGCCCGTCCGCCTCCCGCCGCCGCGGCGTCCTTGTCGCCCGCCTTCGCTCGGTCTCCTCCGCGGCGGCGCTGTCCCTGGCGCTGATCTCGGGCGCCGCGCTGGCGCTGCCCTCGGAGGGGGACCGGGCGCCGAACGCGCGCGTCGAGGACGCGGACGGCCGCGCGCTCCAGCTCAAGGCGCTTCAAGGCAAGCCGATCCTCATCGTCTACGAGGACAAGGACTCGAAGACCCAGAACCAGGCGCTCAAGGACGCGCTGGCGAAGCTCACGAAGGGCGACCGCTACCGGCGAGGCATCGCCGTCGCCGCGATCGCCGACGTCAGCTCCTACGACTTCTGGCCGGCGAGAGGCTTCGTGAAGGACGCCATCCGGGAGGAGTCGAGGAAGGTCGGCGGGACCATCTATTGCGACTGGGACGGCTCCTTCCGCGCGGCCTACAAGCTCCGCCGCGGCGTCAGCAACGTCGTCGTTGTCGGCAAGAACGGCCACGTGCTCTTCGCGGCCGAAGGCGCCCTCAAGCCGGAGTCGCAGAGCAGGGTCCTCGATCTGCTCCGCAAGGAAGTCGAGGGCTGACCGCAGCGAACGCCCCGGCCGGCGGGGCGCGCGCTCAGCGCCCGTCCCTGCGGCGCCGCCGCGCGTGCAGCGCGGACTCGACCTGCGCGCGGATCTCCGCCGCCTCCGCGGCCGCCACGAGGCCGCCGCGCGCCTCGATGAAGGACCGGAGCGCCCCGGCGCCCGCGCCGCCCACGATCCACGGCACGCCACGGCACGCGTCCGCGTAGGCGTCGATGAGCTCGCGCGCCGACGGCGGGAGCGGTGGGATCGCGACCGTCAGCGCGACGAGGTCCGGCGCGAGCGCCTCGACCGCCCGCGCGATCGCGGCGGGCGGCGTCCTCGCGCCGAGCACGACGGAGCGGAAGCCCCACGAGCAGAAGCGCAGGCCGATGCCGAACAGCCCGAGCACGTGATCCTCGTCGGCGAAGGCCGCGAGCAGCACGCGCCGCCCGCTCTCGCCAGGCTGCGCGAGCCGCAAGAGGTGCAGCAGCGTCGCGCCGAGGACCTGCGAGGTGAGGTGCTCCTGCGCGACCGTGATCTTCCCTGCGTGCCAGAGATCGCCGATGCGCTCGAGCGCCGGGCCGAGCGCGCGCTCGAAGATCGTCACCGCCGGGCCGAGCGAGAGGGCCCGGTTCACCTCGGCCTCGAGGCCGTCAGGATCGAACCGGACCGCGGCGTCGACGATGCGCTCGCTCGCCCCGGCGAACGCGTCGCCGCCGCTCGTGCCCACCGGCACGCGCGGCCCCGCCGCCTCGAGCACCATGCGCGCCGCCTCGGCCGCGGCGATCCCGCCGTTCACGTGGTCGCGCATCTTCTTGATCACCGCCACATCGTCGTCGCTGTACAGGCGATACGCCGACGCCGTGCGCGCAGGGGACGGCACGCCATAACGGCGCTCCCACGCGCGCAGCGTCGCCGAGGACACGCCACACATCTCCGAGACGACATGGATTCTGTAGCGGCTCAACTGGATAAACCTTGCTAGGACCCGCCGAGCCGCGGCCGTCCGCGCCGGCCCGGCGCACCGGGATGCATCGGAACGGCGGGCAGCGAGGCCCAGAAAGACCCCCTCCTGCCGACGTCTTTCACCTTGGTCATTCGCCTTTGTCAAAGGCTAGGACAAACATTATACTGCGCGTCATGCAAAACACCAGCGCTTCGGCGCAGGATCCGGCGCATCCGGCGAGGCCCGACGCCTCGCCGGGCGACGAGGTGGCCGCTCCCCCGCGAGCGGCGCGCGCGCCCGGCGTCCTCCGTGGAGCGCGCGCGCCGCGCGCCGTCGTGATCGGCAGCGGCTTCGGGGGCCTCGCGGCGGCCGTGCGGCTCGGGGTGCGGGGCTACGACGTCACGGTGGTCGAGAAGCTCGACCAGCCGGGCGGGCGCGCGTACGTCCACCGCCAGGACGGGTTCACCTTCGACGCGGGGCCGACCGTCATCACGGCGCCGTTCCTCCTGGAAGAGCTCTGGCAGCTCTGCGGCCGGAACATGGCCGACGACATCGACATGCGGCCCGTGACGCCGTTCTACCGGATCCGGTTCCACGACGGCGCGACGTTCGACTACACGGGCGACGCCGCCGCGATGCGCGCCGAGGTCGCGCGCCTCTCACCCGGGGACGTCGAGGGGTACGAGCGCTTCGTCCGGCGGAGCGAGGCGATCTTCCGCGTCGGGTTCGAGGAGCTCGCGCACGTGCCGTTCGGGTCGTGGTTGGACATGGCGCGCATCGTGCCGGACATGGTGCGGCTCGAGAGCTATCGCACGGTGTACGGCCTCGTCGCGAAGCACGTGAAGGACGACCGCCTGCGCCAGGTGCTGAGCTTCCACCCGCTGCTCGTGGGCGGGAACCCGTTCTCGACGACCTCGATCTACAGCCTGATCGCGTTCCTCGAGCGCAACTGGGGCGTCCACTTCCCGATCGGCGGCACGGGCGCGCTGGTGAAGGGGCTCGTGTCGCTCATCGAGGGGCTCGGCGGCTCCGTGCGGTGCGGCGCCGAGGTGCGGCGCATCTCCGTGGAGGGCGGCCGCGCCCGGGGCGTGGAGCTCGCGTCGGGGGAGCGGCTCGCCGCCGACGTCGTCGTCTCGAACGCGGACTCGGCGTGGACCTACCGGTACCTCGTGCCCCCCGAGGCGCGGAAGCGCTGGACCGACCGGCGCATCGAGCGGCAGCGCTACTCGATGAGCCTCTTCGTGTGGTACTTCGGCACGCGCCGGCAGTACCCGGACGTCGCTCACCACACGATCCTCCTCGGCCCGCGGTACAGGCCGCTGCTCGAGGACATCTTCGAGAAGCACGTGCTCGCCGACGACTTCAGCCTGTACCTGCACCGCCCGACCGCGACCGATCCGGCCCTCGCCCCGCCCGGCTGCGACGCGTTCTACGTGCTGTCCCCGGTGCCGAACCTGCTCAGCGGCACCCACTGGCCCACGGCCCAGGAGCGGTACCGGCGCTCCATCTCGGCGCTGCTCGAGGCGACGATCCTGCCGGGGCTCGAGGGCGCGCTCGCGAGCTCGCGGCTCCTCACGCCGCAGGACTTCCAGGACCGGCTGCTGTCGTTCCGGGGCGCGGCGTTCGGGCCGGAGCCGGTGCTCGCGCAGAGCGCCTTCTTCCGGCCCCACAACGCGAGTGAGGACGTCGAGCGCCTCTACCTCGTCGGGGCAGGCACGCACCCGGGCGCCGGTCTGCCCGGGGTGCTCTCGTCGGCCCGCGTGCTGGATAGGGTGGTCCCGGATGCATCGAAGCTCGCCTGAGGCGTCGGCGGCGGACTTCGCCGCGTGCAGGGACCTGCTGCGCAAGGGGTCGAAGAGCTTCGCCGCGGCGGCGCTCCTCCTGCCCGCGCGCGTGAGGGAGCCGGCGGCGGCGTTCTACGCGTTCTGCAGGGTCGCCGACGACGCGGTCGACGAGCTCGGGGAGCACGCGCCGCCGTCCGCGGCCGCGGCCGCGGTCGCGACGCTGCGGGAGCGGCTCGCGCGCGCCGCGGCGGGCAGGCCGGACGACAGCCCGGTCGATCGCGCGCTCGCGCACGTGATGGCGGAGCACGGGCTGCCGCGCGCGTTCATCGAGGCGCTGCTCGAGGGGTTCGCGTGGGACGCGGAGGGGCGCCGCTACGAGACGCTCTCGGACCTGAACGCCTACGCGGCGCGCGTCGCGGGCACCGTGGGCGCGACGATGTCGACGCTCATGGGGGCGCGGGGGCCCGACGCGCTCGCGCGGGCGTGCGACCTGGGCGTCGCCATGCAGCTCACGAACATCGCGCGCGACGTCGGCGAGGACGCGCGGCGCGGGCGGATCTACCTGCCGCTCGCCTGGATGCGGGAGGCCGGGATCGCGCCGGACGGGTGGCTCGCGCGGCCGGTGTTCGACGACCGGCTGGGGCGGCTCGTGGCGCGGCTGCTCGCCGAGGCGGAGGTGCTCTACCTCCGCGCGGGCGCCGGCATCCCGATGCTGCCGCGCGACTGCCGCCCCGCGATCCAGGCGGCGCGGCTCATCTACGCCGACATCGGGCAGGTCATCGCGCGCCGCGGCTTCGACTCGGTGTCGACGCGCGCCGTGGTGTCGCCGGGCCGCAAGGCGTGGCTCGTGCTGCGGGCGCTGGTCGGCAGGTCCGTCGCGCCCGCGGAGGCCCGCGAGCACGGCGCGGCGCCGCCGCTCGACGAGGTCCGCTTCCTCCTGGAGGCGGCGCGATGAGCGCCGGCGGCGCGCCGGGCTCAGCCGCGCGGGAGATCGACGCGGCGCGGGGGCGCGTGCGCGAGGCGGGCGGCGAGGCGCTGCTCGCGCGCCTCGAGCACCTCGACGCGGTGCGGGCCGCCCCGGCGCCTCGGCCGGGACCCTCGCCGCGGCCGCCGGATCGGGGCGCGACCGCCGATTACGACGTGGTCGTCGCGGGCGGCGGGCTGTCGCTCCTGCTCGCGCCGCTGCTCGCGTCGGCCGGGCTGCGCGTCGCGGTGCTCGACAGGGCGCGGATCGGCGCCGCGCACCGGGAGTGGAACGCCGGGACGGCCGAGGTGGCCGCGCTGTCGGCGTCGGGGATCTTCGCGAGGGACGAGATCGAGCGGCTCGTCATCGCCCGCTACGTCGAGGGGCTCTGCCGCTGGCACGGCGGCGGGACGTACCCGGTGCGCGGCGTGCTCGACCACGCCATCGACGCGGCGGGGCTGCTCGCCGCGGCGCGGGCCCGGGCCGAGGCGCTGGGGGTGACGCTGCTCGACGGGCACGCGCTCCTCGGGCACGCGGAGGGGCCGGACGCGGTCGCGCTCGCCGTGGCCGAGGCGCAGCCGGGCGCCGCGCCGCGCGCGCTGTCCGCGCGGCTCCTCGTCGACGCGCGCGGCGCGGCGAGCCCCTACGCGACCGCGGACCTCCTCTGCCCGACCGTCGGCGGCGTGCTCACGGGGCTCTCGGAGGGCGACGGGGAGCGGCGGATCCGGCCGGACGTCGGCGAGATCCTCGCCACCACGGAGGACGTCGAGGAGGGCAGGCAGCACCTCTGGGAGGCGTTCCCGGGGCGGCCGGGCGAGACGACGGTCTACCTCTTCTATTACGCGCGCTCCGGGGACGTCGGGCCCGGCGCGCTCCTGTCGCTCTACGCGCGGTTCTTCCGGCTCCTCTCGCGCTACAAGGAGGGCGACGCGCGCCTCGTCCGCCCGACGTTCGGGTTCATCCCCGGCTGGTCGCGGCTGTCGGCCGCGCCGCGCGCGCCGGGGCGCCGGGTGCGGCTCGTGGGGGACGCGGCGGCGCGGCACTCCCCGCTGACGTTCTGCGGCTTCGGCGCGAACGTGCGCGAGCTCGCGGCGACGGCCGCCGATCTGGCGCGGGCGGTCCGGGAGCCGGGCGCGCGTCGCACGTTGGCCACGGCGCGCGACGCGCCGGTGCACTCGGGCACCGGCGCGCTCGCGGCCCTGATGGCGAAGCCCGCCGGCGGGGCGAGGGCAGGGGAGATGAACGCGCTCCTCAACACGGCCTTCGCCGTGCTCCACGCGATGGGCAACGACGCGTACGCGGGGCTGCTGCGCGACGAGATGCAGCCGGCCGATTTCGTGAGGTTCTTGCGGGAGACGGCGGCGCGGCGGCCCGAGGTGTACCGCGAGGTCGTGAGCGCGCTGCCGCTCCGGGCCATCGGCCGCTGGGGTGCGGGGCTCGCGAGGGAGCTCTACCGCGCCCGCTGAAGCTTCTACCGCGCCCGCTGCGCGGCGCGCTGGGCGCGGCCGCCCGCGGCGGCGCGCCGCGCGAGGACGAGGGGCCCGAGGAACAGGCCGTACGGCGGGCCGCCGGTGCCGTGGTGGACGCGGTGCGCGTCGCGGACGCGCGCGAGGTACGGGACGCGCGCGAGGCCCGAGACCGGGAGCCGCCCGTGGACGAGCCCGTCGTGGACCAGGACGTAGGCGAGGCCGAAGGCGGTCATGCCGAGGCCGAAGCCGAACGCGGCCTCGCGCAGCGGCCCGGGCGCGCCGTCGCAGCCGTAGATGATGAGCCCGGCGGCGATCGGGGCGTGGAGGAACGCGAGCGCGTCGTTCTGCTCGAAGGCGCCGCGCCGCTTCGTGTGGTGGGAGCGGTGGATGCGCCAGAGCGCGTGGTGCCAGACCTTGCCGTGGAGGAGCGCGGCCCACACCTCCATGATCGCGAAGGCGGCGAGCGCCGTGCCGATCCAGATCGCGAGCGTCATCGCGCCCTCCTCATGCGGAACGGCAGGAGGAGCTGCACCCAGGGGCTGGCGAAGCGGTCGAGCGAGAGGGCCTCGTGGACGACCGTCGCCGGCTTGCCGCCGAACGTCGCGGCAGCGAGGGAGCGCGCGTAGAACGGCGTGTCCTCGAGGGTGCGGAGGAGCCGCGGCGCGGACCCCGGGTCGGCGGCGATCTCCCGCGCCATGCCCCAGCGCGTGTCGCCGAGCGGCCGCGGGGCGAGCGGCGGGAGCTCGCGCGCGCCGCCCGCCGCGTCGAACGCGGGCGAGAGGAGCATGCGGGTGCCGTCGCGGCGCCGGACGTCGTAGGTGAGGGCGATCCCGTCCGAGCCGAGCGCGCGCGACCAGGTCCAGCGCTCGAAGGCGTGGTCGAGCGGCTCGTCGCCGGCGTTCGTGTCGAGGTAGGCGCTGCCGGAGAAGCGCAGCGAGGGGTGCGCGAGCTCGACCTCGGCCCGCGCGATCGGCGCGATGGGCGTCCAGCGGTGGAGCCCCCGCCCGTCCAGGGCGACGCCATCGTGCGCGCCGTCCGCCGCGGGTCCGGGCACGGACGGGCGGAGGCGCACCGTCCCCGAGAGCCGGGAGGGCAGAGGCGCCGTGATCTCGTCGAAGGAGACGCGGAGCTCACCCCCGGACCACTCCATCAGGCTCGGTCCGATGGCGAGCGACCGCGGCGACCTGGAGAGCGCGCCCCGCGGCCGCTCGGTCAGCGCCCAGCGATCGGCGCGCGCGCCGTACAGCGCGACGTTCATCGCGCAGTGCATGAGCGGGTCTGCGGCGCCGCGCGATCGCGCCTTGGCGTAGTAGGGCGAGAAGACGCTCCCGAGCATCGCGATGATCGTGATCGCGCTCTGCCCGTCGTCGCTCACCGCGTCCAGGTACCACCAGGCGTAGCCGCCGCTCGGGATCTCGAGGTCGAAGCGAGGTCCTCCATCACGCTCCGCGCCGCGAGCTGTCCGCTCAGCGCCGCCATCGGCACGCCCGCCCCGGGGTGCGCGCTCCCGCCGGCGAAGTACAGGCCCGGGAGCTTCGAGCGCGAGGCCGGGCGCGCGAAGGTCGAGTTCCACCCGTGGGACACCGGCCCGTACAGCGCGCCTCCCGTCGCCGGGAACATCCGCTCGAAGTCCGCCGGCGTCGTCGCCACCGGGGAGGCGCCCGTGCTCTTCAGCGAGAGGCCGAACCGCTGCAGTTGCTGGAACACGCGCTGCTCCCATTCGTGGATCTCCGTGGATGAGGGGGTGTGTTTATCACCGGTCGCAGGGGCATTGAGGATGAAGAACAGCCGCTCTCCGCCTCCCTCGGCGCCCGGGCGCGCCCCGGCCTCGGGCCCGCCGGGCTCGTGCGCCGGCGCGTCGCCGCGGTCCTCGGCGCAGACGTAGACCGTGGCGTCGCGCGGGAGCTCGGCGCGGTCGAACAGCGCGCGGAACTCGGCCTCGTAGTCGCCGGAGAAGAAGACGTTGTGCCGGAGGAGGGGGAAGCCGCTCGCCTCGGCCACGAGCGCCCAGGTGACCGCCGAGAGCGAGCGCGGCTCGCTCCCCGGCGCCTTGCGGGCGGCGCGCTGGCCGAACAGGCCGGCCCGCAGCGCCGCGGGGTCGGCGTTCAGCACGATGGCGTCGGCCTCGATGCGCTCGCCGCCCTCGAGCACGACGCCCGTCGCGCGGCCGCGGCCCTCCTCGATGGCGGCGACGTGCGCGCCGCAGCGCAGCGTCGCCCCGGCGCGGGCCGCCGCCGCGGCGAGCGCCTCGGCGACGCGGCTCATGCCGCCCTCGGGGAGCCAGAGGCCCTCGCGCTCCACGTGCGCGATGACGCTCAGCGTCGCAGGCGCGAGGTACGGCGACGAGCCGCAGTAGGTCGCATAACGCCCGAACAGCTGCAGGAGGCGCGCGTCCGTGAAGAAGTCGCCGAGCGCGCGGTGGAGGGTGCGGTGCCCGTCGATCTTCATCATCCCGCCGAGGCCCAGGTTGCCCGCCGTGCTCAGGATCGTCTTGAGCGTGGGCCGCTCCGCGCGCAGGAACGGCGCCTCGACGACGTCGAAGATCTCGCGCGCGTACCGGCAGAACCGGCGGTACCCGTCCGCCTCCCGCGCCCCCGCGAGCGCGCCGATCGCGTCCGCGGCGCGCTCGACGTCGGCGAAGAGGTCGAGCGTCGAGCCGTCCGGCCAGGCGTGGCGCGCGAGCGTCTCGGCCCGGCGGAGCGGCACGAGGTCCCCGAAGCGGAGCCCGAGCGACGCGAAGATCTCGTCGAAGACCCACCGCATCGTGAGCACCGTCGGGCCGACGTCGACGCGGCGGTCCCCGAGGACCGCCTCGCGTATCTTTCCGCCGACGCGCGGCGCCCGCTCGAGTAGCACCACGTCGAGCCCGCTCGAAGCAAGGAGCGCGGCCGAGGTCAGACCGCCGATACCCCCGCCGATCACCACGACGCGATCTCTCCCGTCCGCCATGGTCGGAGTGTACGCGTCGGAGGTAGTTTGTCTATACTTTGTTTAACTAATGTTCAAACTATTGACAAGCCCCTGAGGCTCGCCAAGACTCGACCCCCATGGATTTCGATCGCCGGATCGAGCGCGTCCTCCTCGCCGCCATCGAGCCGCTCTCCTCGCCCGCGTCGCCCCCCGGGCTCTTGGCCGCGACGCAGCACGCCGTCTTCCCTGGAGGCGCCCGCGTCCGGCCGCGGCTCTGCCTGGCCGTCGCTTCGGCGTACGGCGATCCCGCGCCGGAGGCCGCCGACGCGGCGGCGGCGGCGGTGGAGCTCATCCACTGCGCGTCGCTGGTCCACGACGACCTCCCCTGCTTCGACGACGCGCCGATCCGGCGCGGCCGGCCGTCGGTCCACCGGGCCTTCGGCGAGCCGATCGCGGTGCTCGCCGGCGATCAGCTCATCGTGCTCGCCTTCGAGGCGCTCGCGCGCGGCGCCTTCCACGCGATGGCGAGCGGCGTGACCGACGCGCGCAGGGCGGTCCGGTTCTTCGAGGTGCTCGGGGGCGGCGTCGGGATGCCGCAGGGGATCATCGCCGGGCAGGCGTGGGAGTCGGAGGCGAAGGTCCCGCTCTCGGCCTACCGGCGCGCGAAGACAGGCGCGCTCTTCGAGGCGGCGGCGACCCTCGGCGCGCTCTCCGCAGGCCAGGACGGGGCCGCCTGGGGCGATCTCGGGCAGCGCATCGGCGAGGCGTACCAGGTCGCGGACGACGTGCTCGACCTGGTCGGGAAGCCGGAGGACATGGGCAAGCCGGCGGGGCGCGACGGGGCGCTCGGGCGCCCGAACACGGCGCTGGAGCTCGGGCTCTCCGGCACGACCCGGCTGCTGCAGCGGCTCATCCAGGACGCGGTCGAGGCGGTGCCGCAGTGCCCGCGGGCGGACGACGTGCGGTCGTGGGCCGTCGACCTGGGGGACAGGCTCCTCCGGGTCTGCAGGGGGCCTTCGGCGGCGCTTCCGACCGTGAGCTCCATGTAACGGCTCGGGCGGCCTGACGTGCGTCCGAGAGGGGCGGCCGTCGGGGGGACTGGGGACGTCTGAGACTGATGATCGGGAGTGGAGCTGGGTTGTTTGCGGGCCGCGGGACGGAACGCGCGACGCCGACGTGAACCCTATGTGAACCCTATGTGAGGCAAATTCAGGGAGGGCCTTAATGCGCTGTCGCCTCGCGATAGTGAGGCTGCGCCCAGGCTCGACGAACGCGGTTTGGGGTGGCATCCTCGGCGGGCCTTTCCGCGTCTGCCGCGGGGAGCGTGGCTGTGGCGCGGTGTAAAGGCGCTGTGTCCTGCGTCCCGTGAAGCGAGGCGTGGGTCATAGTCCGCGAGCGGGGGGATTGTGGGATGAGGGCGATTCGGGAGCAACACGCCACGATCGTTTCTCGAAAGCTCGAGGCCGACAGTCCCGGGGGGATGCGCGAGGCGATCACCTCCGCCGAGCAGCTCGCGCGCGTCGCGCGCGGGCGCCTCCGCGACCGGGTGGTGGACGTCGGGAGCGCGGTGGGCGCCGCCCTCCGGGGTGCGCCGAGGAGCGCGAGCTTCGTCCGGGCGGGCGCCGCCGTGCCGCTGCACGTGTCGCGGATGCTGCTCGATCGACACCAGGTCGCCGCCCACGCGCTCGCCCACCTCTACGCGGAGATCGAGGCCTGCCGCTCGCTCGCGAGCTGGGCCTGCGAGGCCGGCGGGGAGGCCAGGGCCGTCGCCGAGGCGCACGCAGGGGCGCTGCTCCTGTCGCTGCGCGGCGGCGTCGATCTGGGCGGCGGGGAGATCGCGCCGCTCGGCGAGCTCGAGCTCCGCGACGACGAGGTCGCCAAGGCGATCGGCCACCCGGCGGTCGTGGCGTGGGCGCGCGACGCGGGCTCCAGCGTCGCCGTCGCCTCGATCGCGCGCGCGGCCGCCGAGCAGGGCATCCCCGCCAGCGCCGGCGCGGAGGACGAGCGCATCGGTTGGATCCGGCACAACATGCGCGACTTCGTCGAGCGCCTCGTCGAGCCGCTCGCCCCCGAGATCCACCGCCGCAACGGCCTCATCCCCGAGTCGATCGTCCGCCGCATGGGGCAGTTCGGGGTGTTCCGGCTCGCCACCGCGCCCGAGCACGGGGGCGACGGGCTCGGCGTGGCCGCCATGGCGACCGCCATCGAGGAGCTCGCGCGCGGCTCGCTCGGCTTCGGCGTGCTCACCATGACGGCCTCCATCGCGTCGGACCTGCTCGCCCGATCCGGCACGGACCTCCAGCGCCGGACCTGGCTGTCGCGCATCGCGAACGGCGAGGCGCGCTGCGCCCTCGCGTTCGCGGAGCCGGCGTACGGGTCGGACCTCGCGCGCGTCGTCACGCGCGCCGAGCGCCAGGCCGACGGCAGCTATCTCCTCATCGGAAAGAAGGCGTGGGTCACCGGCGCGTCCCGCGCCGATCTGGTGCTCACCCTCGCGAGGACCACGACGCCGGGAGGACAAGGGCAGCTGCCGCTCGGGCCGAGCCTCTTCGTCATCGCGAAGCGGCGCGGCGCGCCAGGCGCCGACTTCCCGGACGCCGGGATCGCCGGGACCGAGCTGCGGGCGCTCGGGCAGCGCGGCATGGGGCACTACGAGCTCCGGATCGAGGGGCTCCAGATCGGCCGCGAGGCCCTGCTCGGCGAGCGCGAGGGCGAGGGGATCGCCCAGATCCAGCGGGCGCTCGTGACCGGCCGCACCTACGCGGCCGCGTGCGGCGTGGGCGTGGCGCAGGCCGCGCTGGAGCTCGCGCTCGAGCGGGCGAAGACGCGCGTGCAGTTCGGGTCGCAGCTCATCTCCTTCCCGCGCGTGGCGCACCGGCTCGGAGGGCTCATCGCGCGCGTCGCCGCCGCGCGGCAGCTCACGCGCGCCGCGGCGCGCGTGGCGGACACGGGGCAGCCGTGCGAGCTCACGTCGGCGATGGCGAAGCTCTTCTCCAGCCGCGTGGCCTGGGACGCGGCCGACGCCTGCATGCAGCTCCACGGGGCGAGCGGCTACGCGGAGAGCTCGACCGCGGCGAGGCTCCTGCTCGACGCCCGCAGCCTCTTCTTCCAGCTGGGCCCGCACGAGGTGCTCGCGCAGGGCATCGCGCGCGCCCTGCTCGAAGGGCCGCTGCCCTGAGGCGAGCTCCGCCGCGGCGCGCTGCTGCGCGGAGGCACGGGCGGAGGGGGCGGAGGGGGTCGCGAACGGGCGGCCGGGCGCGTGAGCCAGCGAGCGAGCGCGTGCGCAGAGGCGCGGCGTGGCGCGGTGGGCGCGGCGCAGGCGCGGCGCGCGTGCGCGCCGTCGTCAGCCGAGCGCGCCTGTGCCATGATCGCGCGGACCGATGGTCCGCGTCCGCTCTCCTCGCTACGGCCGCAAGCTCGACGATTTCACGGTCGGCGCGGTGTATGCCCACCCCTGGGACGTCACCGTGGACGAGGGGATGCTCGCGCTCTTCGCGGCCTCGTTCCAGGACGCGATCCCGACCTACGCCAGCCGCGTCGCGGCCCGGTCGGTGGGGCTCAGGGACAGGCCGGTGAGCCCGCTCTTGCTCCTCAACCTCGGGATCTCCTTCAGCGTCCACGACGTGAGCGAGCAGGCGATCGCGCACCTCGCCTACACCGACGTCCGGTTCCCGGCGGCCTGCTATCCGGGGGACACGCTGCGCGCGAGCTCGCTGGTCATCGGCAAGAAGCCGGTCTCGACGGGGGACAAGGGCGTCGTGCACGTCAGGACCCAGGTGGTGAACCAGGACGGGCTGCTCGTCTGCTCGTTCGAGCGCAAGGCGCTCGTGCCCCCTGGCCGCGTCGCGGAGCGCCCCGCGGACGCGCCGCACGCGGTCGCGCAGCCGGACGCGCAGCCGGCGCGCCTCCCGGAGGAGCTCGACGGCCCGCTGCCGCCGCCGGCGCGCCAGGGCGGCTTCGCCTGCGCGTGGGACGACTTCGAGGTCGGCGACGTGATCACCCACGAGGTCGGCAGGACCATCGGGGACAGCGAGCACATGCAGCTCGCGACCCTCCTGCGCAACTCCCACCCGCTGCACGTGGACGAGCAGTACTCCAGGTCGAGCTCCTTCGCGAAGACGCGGGTCGTCCACGGGGGGCTCGTGCTGTCCTGGGTGCTCGCGCTCTCGAGCCGCGACACGGCCGGGTGCGGCGTCTGGGACCTCGGCCTCGACGAGGGGGCGCACCCGAGCGGCGTGCTCGCGGGCGACACGCTGTTCGCCGCGTCGAAGGTGATCGCCAGGGAAGAGGCCAAGAGCGGCGCCGGGAGCGTCACCTTCCGGATCGTCGGCGTGAAGAACACGCCGCCGCGCGCCCTGATCGAGCAGGGCGCCGACCTGTTCACACCCGAGCTCGGCAAGGCCGAGGGCAGGGTGAAGGAAAAGGTCGTGGAGATCACGCGAACGCTGCTCCTGCGCCGGCGGAGCTAGTTCTGTGCGTCAGCGATCACTGGGCGGGATTGCTGACGCACAGAACCAGGCGGCCGCGAAGCGTACGCCGGGGTGCGGAGCGGGGCGGAGCCCCGAGGAAACCAGGCGCGCCCGAGGCGGGGGCCGCAGAATGAGGAGTCCCCGGCGGGCCGCCTGCGGCATACAATGGCCGGCCATGAGCACCGCTCTGCCCCAGCGAGGAACGGGACGGCCATGAGCACCGCTGGGAGCCGTGAGCTGGACGCGCTCCGCGCGCGCGTCGCCGAGCTGGAGCGGGAGCTGGCCCACGCCCGCGCGCCAGGTCGGAGCGCCGCTGCGCGAGGCCCGGACGCGCCGGCCAGAGACCCGGGCAGCGCGAGGGGCTCCGCCCTCGTCGAGGAGGCGCGGCGGCAGCTCGACGAGGGCGAGCAGGCGGCGCAGATGGGCAACTGGCTCTGGGAGCTCGGCCAGAGCAGCACCATCTGGTCGCGGCAGCTCTTCCGGATCCTGGGCCGCGATCCCGAGGCGGATACGCCCTCGACGGAGACCTTTCTCGAGGCCGTCCACCCCGACGACCGGGAGCGGCTGCAAGCCGGCCTGCAGCTGGCGAACGAGACAGGAGAGGGGTCGGGCGCGATAGCGTTCCGCGTGCGCCACCGGGATGGAACGGTGCGGGAGTGCCTGCTGAGCAGCCTGCCCCTCGTCGAGGGGGCGGGGCCGCCGTCGCGCTTCTTCGGCGCGGTCGTCGACCTCACCGAGCGCCGCCGCGCCGAGCAGGAGCTCCGCCGCAGCGAGCGCATGCTGAAGGAGGCGCAGCGCATCGCCCACGTGGGCAGCTGGTCCTACGACATCGCGTCGCGGACGATCCGCTGGTCCGAGGAGCTCTACCACATCCTCGGCGTCGATCCCTCGGTGCGCCCGACGTTCGAGCTCTTCGCGGGCCTCATCCACCCCGAGGATCGCCACCGGGTCTTCGGCGGCGCGGAGACCGCGTCGCCGCTCGGCATCGCGAGCCCCGTCGAGTGCCGCGTCGTGCGCCCGTCCAGCGGGGAGCTGCGCCACGTGCAGATGGCGGCGCAGCTGGTCACGGACGACGCCGGGACGATCACCGGGCTGGTCGGCACGAGCCTCGACATCACCGAGCGCCGGCGCCTCGAGGAGCAGCTCCTGCACAGCCAGAAGCTCGAGGCGATCGGGCGCCTCGCCGGCGGGGTCGCGCACGACTTCAACAACATGCTCACCGCGATCTTCGGGCACAGGGAGCTCGCGGTGCGCAAGGTGCCGGCGGCGTCGCCCGTCGCCGAGCACCTCACGCAGATCGGCACCGCCGCGGAGCGGGCCGCGGCGCTCACGCGGCAGCTGCTCGCCTTCGCGCGCAAGCAGCTGATCCAGCCGAGCGTGGTCGACCCGAACGCGCTGATCTTCGGGGTCGAGCCGCTCCTCCGCCCGCTCGTGGGCGAGGACGTGGAGCTCGTCGTGCTGCCGGGGAGCCAGATCTGGCCCATCCACATCGATCGGGGGCAGTTCGAGCAGCTGCTCATGAACCTGGCCGTGAACGCGCGCGACGCGATGCCCGGCGGGGGCCGCCTGGTGATCGAGACGGCGAACAGGGCGCTCGGCGGGGACGACGGCGGGTGGGGGCCAGAGATCGAGCCCGGCGACTACGTGGAGCTCACGGTCACGGACACCGGGCAGGGCATCGACGACGCCGTCCAGAAGTACGTGTTCGAGCCGTTCTTCACGACCAAGGAGCCGGGCAAGGGGTCGGGCCTCGGGCTCGCGACGTGCCACGGCATCGTGAAGCAGCACGGCGGCCACATCGGGTTCGCCAGCGCCCCCGGCCAGGGCACGCGCTTCACGATCTGCTTCCCGCGCGTGCGCGGCGTGCCCTGCGAGCAGCCCGTGAGGGCGACCGCGGCCGCCGTCGGGGGCGTGGAGACCGTGCTCGTCGTGGAGGACGAGGCGCAGGTGCGCGAGCTCTGCGTCGCCGCGCTGCGCTCCTTCGGCTACTCGGTCCTCGCGGCGCGGAGCGGCAAGGAGGCGATCGCGCTCGCGACCGCCTATCCAGGCCCGATCCACCTGCTCGTGAGCGATGTGGTCCTGCCGGACGCGCGCGGCCCCGCGCTCTCGGCGATGCTCGCCCGCGCGCGTGCCCCGCTGCCCGTGCTCTACGCCTCGGGCTACACGGAGGACGCCCTCCTCCAGACCGATCTGCTCGACGGGGTCGCCCACTTCCTCGCCAAGCCGTACACGCCGACGCAGCTCGCGAAGGCGGTGCGCGCCGTGCTCGACGCGTCCGCGCAGGCGCGACGGGCGAAGGGCTCCGGCGACGCCCCGCCGCCGGCTCCGACCGCCGAGCGCCTGCAGTGAGCGCGCTCGTGCGCCGCGGGAGGCGGGCTCGCGGCGCGTTCGCGCGCGATCGTCGGCGTGTGTGCGGCCGTGCGCGGCGGCCCGCAGCGCGCCACGCTGGCCCCCACCGCCCGGGTGCATCTATCCTGGACGGGCGGCTTTGGCGATGAAGATCCGGGGGTCGGCGCTCATGCACACGAGGACCTACCTGCAGACGCGGTGGGGGAGCCAGGCCATGTCCGCCCTCGACGCCAAGCTGCCCGCCGCTGCGCGGGCGGTCTTCACGGCGCCCGATCTCGCGGCGCACAGCTGGTATCCCATCTCGGTCTGGAACGCGATCGCGGACGAGATCTCGCGGTGGCCCAACCGGTCCGGCGTCATCCGCGATCTCGCGGCCTACGTGGCCGAGCAGGACCTGACGCTCGCGCACAAGGTGCTGCTCAAGCTCGGCACGCCCGCGCTCGTCATGCGGCAGGCCGGCGTGATGTGGGGCATGTACTTCAACGGCGGCCGGCTCGCGCCCCTCGCCGAGGGAGAGCGGTTCTTCCGGCTGATACTTTACCTGGGGGTCGACCCGCAGTCCGACCCGGGGCGCCAGATCTGCAGAGACGCGGTGCCGGCGTGGCAGGAGAACGCGCTCCGGCTCTCGGGCGCGCGAGGCGGCCAGAGCCTCCACACGAAGTGCCGTTTCGAGGGACACCCCACGTGCGAGTACGAGGTGCGCTGGCTTCGGTAGAGCGGCGGTCACCCGCGTCGGATACGGGCCCATCTCGACGTTTTCGGTGCTCAGCGCCCTTTCGTGCGCTTCCGCGCCGAAAACGCCGATCTGGGCCCGTCTCCTGTGCGGGTGACCGCCGCTCTGAAGCGGGGCGAGTCACCACTTGGTGCAGAAGGCGAACAGGTTCACCTGCGCCTCTTCCGCGAGCACCTCCACGGGGGTGCTCCCGAACTTCGACCGGGCGAATAGCGTCCTGAGATCCTCGGTGCTGCGGTGGATCAGCTCCCACTCGAGGACGTGGTCCATGAACGCCTTGCTCGGGTTGTTCACCCCGAAATTGCCCACGACCGCGACGCCCCCGGGCAGGAGCTTGTCGTGCATGCAATTGAGGAGGCTCACGACCAGGTCGTCGCGGAGATAGTCCGTGAGCCCGATGCTGTAGATCATGTGCTGGGGCTTGAGCACCGTCCTGCCGCGGCCGTGGGCCAGCCGCACCACGTTGTCCTGCGCGAAGCTGAAGCGGTCCATGACGCCGAGCTGGTCGGCGATGCCGGCGGCGTAGGCGAGGGCCTGGTTGTCGATATCGATGCACGTCGCCTTGATGTCGGGCAGCTCGCCCCCCTCCGAGAAGAGGTCGAACAGCTCCCGGGCAGGGCCGCTCGCGAGGCTGGTGATGTGGACCGGGCCGGACGCGTGCCCGCTGCAGGCGTCCCGGATCGCGCGGCTCAGCACGCCTCTCCGGTTCTTGACGGCGCGGCAGGCGTCGATGGCGAGCCCCCACTGGTCGATGAAGCGGCCGAGGCGGCCGTCGCCCGCGGGCTCGTCGTTGTACATCATCTCGATGGTGTAGAAGTCGCCCGCGTAGCCGCGCGGCTTCGTGTAGCACCGGTCGACGGTGCGGCTCAGCATGAAGAGCGAGAACGTCTCGCGGAAGACATAGGCGCCGATGCCCTTCTCGAGGTGGCGCTCGCGCTCGATGTGCTCGCGCAGCGCGGACACGATCGTCTGGCACGCGGCGCTCACCTTCTCCTGGATCTCCGCCTCGGGCTGCTTGGCCTCCTTCACCATCCTGTCGGCGATCATCATCTCGAACTTGAACTGTTCGACCGTGTCGATGAGCTTCGGAGGGATGTTGTTGGTGCCGGCCTGGCCCGTCCTCGCGGCGTGAAAGCGGTTGACCTGCGGCACGTCCTCGACGAGGAGCGGCGGGAGCATCGCGGTGTTCTCGCGGAGGCGCTGGGCGAGCATGATCGCGAGCGACTGGTAGAAGCGCGCCGCGAGCCCGGGGACGGAGGCGAGGAGCGAGTGCACATACGGGCCCTCGATGACGTCGAGCGTGCACTCCTCGCGGGCGACGACGGAGGCGCTCGCGGCGGCGCTCTCGAGGAACGACATCTCGCCGAAGATGGCGCCGGGGCCGAGCTGGCGGAGGGCCACGCCGCGCCCGAGGTGGGCGACCTCGACCCCGACCAGGCCGCTGCGCACGATGAAGATGCCCTGCCTTCGCGAGCCCTCCTCGAGGATCTGTTCGCCCGGTCGGTAGGTGACGCAGCTCGACTTCTCCAGCAGCAGCCGCTCGTCGTCCTGGGTCAAGAACTCGAAACCTGTCGTCATGATGCCTCCCGACCGCCGCGGGCGCCCCGGCCTCGCGGAGGAACGGATCTCTCCCCCCGCCGCGGCGGCAGAGACGTCCACGCGTGCGCCCCTTCTACCACGACGCATCGCGCCTCCGCTGAGGCATGGCGGTCCGCCCGCTGGCTCGGCGCCGATCGCGCCGCGCTTGCCGCGGGGCGCCTCGTTGACCGCGCCGCGGTCGCCGCGGGGCGCCTCGTTGACCGCGCCGCGGTCGCCGCACCGCGCCTCGTCGATCACGCGCCGCGCTCGCGCCGAACGCACGTCGCGTGGTCCTTCACCGGGTCACCGCGGGGCGCAGGCCGCGACGCCGCCGTCCTCGGAGAGCACCAGCACACAGGTGCGGAGCACATCCATGCCGGCAAATCCGTCCGACGGACAGGTATCCCGCCGCTCGCCGGGCAGAAGATCGATATCCGCGGCGGCGTCGAACCCCGCCATCCGGAGGCGAGCGCCCGAAAGGACGGGAACGGTGTGCCTGCCTGATGCGGCGTAGGCGCTCCTGGCGCCGGTCGCCCGGCGCGACAGCCGCTTCCCCGCGGGGGAGACGGCGAAGAGCGAGCTCTGCGACGCCCCCGAGTCGATCTTCAGCGTGACGTCGATCCCCTCGACGCTCGCCCTGGCGGTGAGCTCGCTGCCCTGGTTCGGGCCGTCGCAGCGGGCGAGCTCCACGATGGCGGCCTCGCCGAACCGCGCCCGGAGCGTGCGTGCGGCCTCGTCGCGCGGAGCTTCGGTCATCCGGCCCTCGCGCAGGTCGAGCACGACGGCGCGGCCCGGCCCCGCCAGCTCCTGAGGCGCGACGATGCCGCCGATGCCGATGCGCTGCAGGACGTCGGGCATGCGGACGACGAGCAGCGCGGAGACCTCGACCCGGCCCCACCCGGAGAGCGCGAGGCTCGCGTCCTCGAGGCGGGACACCGCGAGGGGCCTGCCCGCGTGGTCGACGGCGACGTCGCCTGCGGTCGAGAGGGGCAGCGCGAGCTCGTCGGCGAGCCAGCGGGCGAGGACGTGGTGGGAGGCGCCGGTGTCGACGATCAGCACCGCCGGCTGGCCCGCCACGACGGCGTCGATGAGCGGCGAGGGGAACGCGCGATCGTTGAGGTGGTACTGGAGGCTGGCCCGGCGCTCGGGGCCCGCCGCCGGCGCCGCCGGGCCCGCGCCCGCCGCCGGGGGGCCCGCGGGTGAGGACGCGTCGCCGGCGCCGGTCGACGCCGCGCTGCGCGGCGAGGCCGGCGCGGCGCGGACCGCGGCGGGCTCGGCGCAGCCGGCCACCGCGAGCGCGCCGGCCGCGGCGGCGGCCGAGAGCGCGGCGAGGAGCTGCCTGCGAGCGCGCGGCACGAGCATCCGCTACTCGACGCAGCAGAGCGTCGACTGCCCCGTGGGATCCAGCGAGCCGCTGAGGTTCGTGCGCGCGGTGCAGGTGGAGCTGGTCGGCGTGCCGACGAGGTGAGCCGGGGGCGAGTAGGCGTACCCGCAGTACCGCCCGCCCTGCGAGATCTGGGCGTGATCGAAGCAGCTGTAGTCGTTGCCGAGCTCGACGCGCACGTAGTTGCAGTCGCCGCCGCTCGCGGTGCACGAGCACGACGAGCACGTCCGGGTGTCGTTGTACCCCCGGAACCAGTCGCTCTCGCGCCGCGCATAGCCGCTGCAGGTGGCGCTGCCGGACACGAGCGCGCATTGCGTCGCCGGCGAGGCCTGCCTCGGGACGCAGGCCTCGCCGGCGCCGCAGCCCACGCCGGCGCTCGCGTGGCAGAACTTCCTGGACTCGGTCCACGTCGCCGGCGCGGGGATCGCCGTGCCGGTCGCGGTGCAGCTCTGGATCACGTCGAAGAGGCCCACGCGCACGCCGCCCCAGTCGACGAACCCGTTGTTGATCGGCTTCGCGTCGCACGTGAACCCGACCCGCTTCGCGAGCGTGCCGCGCGTCCCGCCCTCGTCGGCCTCGCACTGCGACTCGTCGGCGTAGAGGTAGAGATCCGCCGCGCAGTCGGTGGGGTTCGGCGTGCAGCCGCAGCCCTCGCAGCCGCTGCCGGAGAGGCCGCGGAAGAGGAGCGTCTCCTTCGCGGTGAACCCGTCAGGGCACGGCTCGGTCGCGTCCACAACGACGCCAAGCTCGAAGTTCGTGGGTGCCGTCAGGCAGACCGCGCCCTCCGCGCAGTCCGAGTCCGCGCAGTCGACGGCGTCGTCGCAGTCGTCGTCGCCGCCATTGAAGCAATCCTCGACCTGCGTGCAGCCGGTCGTCGCGCTCGTGCCGGCGCTCGCGCTGGAATGTTCGGTCGTCCCGGCGCCATCACCGCCGCCCGACCCGCCCGCGCCAGCGAAGTTGCGCTCCTGGGCGCTGCAGGCCGAGAGGCTGACGAGCGCTGCTATCGCAGGCCCGCGAAGGTTCGTCATGCCGCCAGGATAGCCGCCCTTGCAGGCGAGGTGCAGCGCCATGTCCCGGAGGCGCGGCGCTCGCCGCGGGGGGGCGTGATGGGCGAGGTGCCCTGTGACGCCGGGAGGAGAGGCCGTCACGGAACCGTGGAGCGCTGGAGGCGGCGCTCCACCTCGGCGCGCGTCGGATACGAGGTCTGACACCCCTCGCGCTCGACCGACATGCCCGCCGCCGCGATCGCGAACCGGAGTGTGGCCTCGATCGCTATCCCGGACGCGAGCCCCCCGGCGAGCACGCCCGTGAGGGCGTCCCCGGCGCCCGTCGTGTCGACAGCGCGGGCCGGCAGGGCGGCGAACTCCTCGCCCGACGGCAGCAGCACCGCGCCGCGCGCGCCGCGCGTGAGCACCACGCGCTCCGGGAGGCGGCCGCGCAGCGCCTCGTGCTCGAGCTCGTTGACCACGGCGAGATCGAACCGGCCGACGAGCTCGGGATCGATGGCGTTGACGGGCGACGGATTGCAGATCGACAGCGCGCCATCGGCCCGCGCTGCCGCGAGCACGCCGTCGATCGCCGCGGCCGGGATCTCGCCCTGGCAGAGCCAGACCGAGGCCCCGCACGGCGAGGGCGGCGTGACGAGCGCGTTGGCGCCGGGGATCGCGAGGATCTGGTTCTCTCCGGCCTCGTCGACGCAGATCAGGGCCACGCCCGTCGTCGCGCCGCGGTGGACCGCCACGGCGGAGAGCTCCACCCCGTCGGCGGCGAGCGCGGCCGCGCAGAGCTCGCCGTGCGCGTCGTCGCCGCGCGCGCCCGCGAGCCGCACGCGCGCGCCGGAGCGCGCCGCCGCGACCGCCTGGTTCGCGCCCTTGCCGCCCGGCGCGACGAGGAAGCGGCGGCCCAGCACCGACTCGCCGGGGCGCGGCAGCCGCGGGCCGTAGCCGATGAGATCGGCGGTGATCGAGCCGCAGATCGCGAGCAATCCCATCACCGCCGCATACCACGAACGAGGCGGCGCGCGCGTCAGTCGGCGTTCACGGCCACGGCGTCGGTCTTGCCATTGGCGAGCGCGCCGGCGCGGCGGATGATGCCGATGAACTCCTGCTGATCGCCCTTGCTGGACGCGGCGGCCCTCGCGATCTTCTCGATGTCGGCGAGCCTCCAGGAGCGCGCGTGCGGGCTGTGGCGCAGGACCTCCGCGAACCCTGCCACCGCGGACGCGAAGCGGAGGTCGGCCGGCGCCGCGTCGAAGGTGGGGGCGATGGCGCCCGGGGCCATCTTGACCAGCGTCTCCTCGGCCGTGTTCGAGCCGAGCGGCGCCTTGTGGCGGAGGCGCACGACGACCGGCGCCGCGCCCTCGCCCGTCGGCGCGGAGGCCTTGAGCTCGACGTCGTAGATGGCCGTCACGCTGTGCCCTGCGCCGATCTCGCCGGCGTCCACCTTGTCGTTCCGGAAGTCCCGGTCGGCCACGTCGCGGTTCTCGTAGCCGATGAGCCGGTAGCTCTTGACGAAGCTCGGGTCGAACTCGACCTGGATCTTCACGTCGCGGGCGATGACCTGGAGCATCCCGCCGACCTGCTCGGAGAAGACCCGCCGCGCCTGCGCCTCGCTGTCGATATAGGCGTAGTTGCCGTCGCCCTGGTTGGCGAGCTGCTCCATCATGAGATCCTTGTAGTTGCCCTGGCCGAAGCCGACGGTGGACAGCGTGATCCCCTTGTCCCTCGCGCGCTTGATGGTCTTCAGGATCTCGTCGTGGGAGGTCGGGCCGACGTTCGCGTCGCCGTCGGAGAGCACGATGACGCGGTTGACGTGCCCCTTCACGAGCGTCCGCTCGGCCAGGCTGTACGCGAGATCGATGCCGCTCGACATGGCGGTGGAGCCGCCCGCGGTGAGGTCGGCGAGGGCCGCGAGGATCTTCCCCTTGCTCTCGATGCCGGTCGGCGCGAGCACCTCTCGCACGCTGCCCGCATAGGTGCAGAGCGCGACGGTGTCCCCCGGCTTGAGGGTGTCGGTGAGCATCTTCAGGCTCTTCTTCGCGAGCTCGATCTTGTCCGGCGACTGCATCGAACCGCTGGTGTCGACGAGGTACACGAGGTGCACCGGGGTCCGCTCCTTGACCGGCACGCGCTTGCCCTGGACCGCCACGCGCACGAGGTGGTGGCCCGACGTGAACGGCGAGGGCGCGGCCGCGAGGTGCACGGCGAACGGGCCTGTCGCGGGCGACGCGTAGCCGTAATCGAAGTAATTGAGGAACTCCTCGGCGCGCACGGCCTGATACGGGGGCAGCGCGCCATCCATGATCTTGCGGCGCGCGATGGCGTAAGAGGCCGTGTCCACGTCGATCGCGAACGTCGAGAGCCGGTCCTTCGCGGGGTCCTCGACCGGGTTGACGCCGTAGTCCCGGTACGTCTCGCTGCCCTGGGGCTCGGGCGCGGTGACGGCGACGGCCGGGGGCGGGGGCGCGGGGCGCGCCACGGCGGTCGCCGCCGGGGTGGGCGCCTTCTTGGGCGCGGGCGCGCCGCCCGTCACGCGGACGCGCGCGTCCGCCCCGGGCGCGGCGCCCGCCTTGGTCGCCCGTGACTGCGCGGGCCCCGGCGAGGCCGGCGAGGGCGCCACAGGGGCGGCCGCCACGGGCAGGGCCGGCGGCGGCGCGGCCTCCGCGGGCGCGGCGTCACGGTCGACCGCGTCGCTCGCCGCGGCCTCCTCGCGCTTGGCGGTGGACGCGCTGCCCTCGTCTTGCGCCGCGTCGAACTCCGGCTGCATGGCCTGCCCGGCGGGGGCCTCGGTCGACGCGGCCGATGCGGTCGCCGCCGTGGGGGCAGGCGTGGATCCACCGCAGCCGATGAGCAGCGCGGTGACGAGGGCGGGGGCGACGAGATCGAGGGGCCGGGTGCGCATTGAGGTGTCCTCCTTGAAGGGGATCGCGAGGGCGGATCCCTGCTGTACGTTCTCGTGGGTCGGCCATCGCCGATCGCCACACACAGGTCCTTGCGGGGGCCGCACGCGCGGCTGCCCCATGGTGCATTTTCCACGGGCGAGACGGGCCCTTTGCCGCTTTCACTGCGTGAACGCCGCGTGTCGCCGGTCGTCCGGCGAGCCGACGAAGGGGCTCTCGCGGCCGGGACCCGCTGTGGCGGGGCTCGGCGCGTCCGAGTGCCAGGGAAACGCGGTCGTCTTGGCCGGCTTACACCCGAAATCGACGGGAGCTCGGGTCGGGTCCTCCGTCCGCCTCCCTCTCGATCTATCCTCAGGGGGTCCGTGATGAGCGAAACGAGCCGCGAGCGCTTCCAGTCCACCCTGTGCCGCGCCAGGAAGATCGCCGTCCTGACCGGCGCAGGCGTCTCGGCGGAGTCGGGTATCCCCACGTTCCGCGGCGCTGGGGGGCTGTGGCGGCGTTACGAGGCGACGAGCCTCGCCTCGCCCGAGGCGTGGCGGCGCGATCCGGGCCTCGTCTGGGAGTTCTACAATCACCGCCGGGAGCGCGCCCTCGGCTGCGCCCCGAACCCGGGTCATCGCGCGCTGGCGCAGCTGGAGGCGCGGTGGCGGGAGGCCGGCAGGGTCTTCACCCTGATCACCCAGAACATCGACGGCCTGCACGAGCAGGCGGGCTCCCGGAGCCCGGTGCGCCTCCACGGCTCGCTGTGGCAGGTGCGCTGTCTCTCGTGCGGGAGCGTGACCGAGAACCGCGACGTGCCCATCACGCCCGCCTTCGCGGGCAGCGGCTCCCCCGATCCGGAGGCCCCCGCCCGCCGCTTCACGGCGGCGGAGCTGCCGCGCTGCGGCTGCGGCGGCGCCCTTCGCCCGCACGTGGTCTGGTTCGGCGAGGCCCTCCAGGAGAGCGATCTCGCCGCGGCGGCCGCCGGCGTCGAGGGCTGCGATCTCCTGCTCGTCGTCGGTACGTCGGCCGTGGTGTATCCCGCCGCCGGTTTCGTCCCCATGGCCAAGCGCCACGGCGCCCTCATCGCCGAGGTCAACGTCGAGCCGAGCGCGATCTCCGGCCTCTGCGATGTCGTGTTCACCGGCGGCTCCGGCGCGATCCTGCCCTCCCTGCTCGACGTCACGCCGGCGTGAGCGCCGCGGCCTGACGGGCGCGGCGAGCCGGCGGCATCGGCACGGCGAGGCGAGCCGGCGGCGTCAGCGCGACGCGCGGTCGCGCCGCAGCGGGCGCGCGGTGCACGCATCGCGCGGCGCGGCGCGTGCTTCTGCCGCGGTCATGGAGCAGGTCAACCGTGGGATCTCAGGGCTAACGTGGGCGGCGATCGCGCTCGTCGTGATCGGCGCCATCAACTGGGGGTTCGTCGGGCTGTTCGAGTTCGACGTGGTCGCCGCGCTCTTCGGCAGGCTCAGCGCGCTCAGCCGCATCATCTACGTGCTCGTCGCGCTCGCTGGGCTCTATCTGCTCTACGCTGCGGTCCAGCTCGGAAAGCGCGCTCGGGTCACCACGATGCCCTGAGGGCGATGCGCCCGTGCACCCCAGGCGCTCACGCGCCCGGGCTGGCCTGGCCGCCGAAGCCGCGCGGACGGGCGGCGGTCGCGCGCGCTTCGATGAACCGCGACACCGCGTCGACGAACGCCTCGGGGTTCTCCACCTGCGGCATGTGCCCTGTCGCCGGGATGAAGGTGAGCTGCGACCCCGGCAGCGAAGCGTGAAGCTTCTTCGCGTCGTCCGCGCTGTTGCCGAGGAGCTGGTCCGCCTCGCCCCAGACGAGGAGCGGATTCAGGCTGAGCGGGGCCCTGGGACCTCCGTGGATGGCGGCGTCGAGCACCGCCTCCAGCTGAGGTGGATTGGCGCTCTGCAGGACGTCCCGCAGGGCAGCCGGGGCGCGGCCGGGATCGGCGTAGGCGCGGCTCAGGACCCGCGGGCCATAGGTCTGCTTCCGCATCAACGCGCGCAGCATCCGGCGGGGCAGCGGCCGCGCTCCGAGCCAGCCGACGAGGCGCGGCAGCGGGGGGATGGGAACGCCGTTGACGAACACGAGCCCTCGGCAGCGGGCCGCGAACAGGCTAGCGAAGCTCGATACGACCGAGACGCCGAAGGAGTTGCCGACGCACCACGCGCTGGAGAACCCCAGCTCGTCCAGGAGCCGCTCCAGCCAGCGCGCATAGGCGTCCAGGGCGCCGAGCCCCGGGGCGTCCGTGCGCCCGATGCCGGGCAGATCGGGCGCGATCACCTGGAAGCGCTCCGCCAATCGCTCCCAGACAGGCGCCCAGTGCATCGACGCCCCGCCCCAGGCGCCGTGCACCAGCAGCAGCGGCTCGCCCTGCCCGCCCACGTGGACGCTGGCAGGGCGGCCGTCGATCGCGATCTCCTTCACCGAAACCGTGCTCATGCCCCTCTCCTGTGCGGAATCATCGCGGGGCCCATCCTGCCCCCGGCTGCCGGGGGCCCGCAACAGGAACGCACGCCGGCGGGCGCCCCCGTCCCTCCCTCTTGCGTGTGCGGGCGCTGGCCGGGCGCGCGGCGGCGCGCGGCGCCTCTCGGCCCTTCGCGCTTGCCTCACGGGCAGCCGATCGCGGTATCGTCCGCGCCGTGTCCCCCGCTCAGAAGCTCCGCGATCTGCTCGCCTCGCCCGGCCTCCTCGTCATGCCTTGCTGCTTCGACGCGCTGTCGGCGCGGCTGATCGAGCAGGCCGGCTTCTCGCTCTCGTTCATGAGCGGCTTCGCGGTCTCCGCCGCGCGCCTCGGCGCGCCCGACACGGGGCTCATCTCGTATGGTGAGATGGTCGATCAGGCGCGGGCGATCTCTGGCGCCGTGTCGATTCCGGTGCTCGGCGACGGCGACACGGGCTACGGCAATGCGATGAACGTGAAGCGCACGGTGCGCGGTTATGCGCAGGCCGGGCTGGCCTGCGTCATGATCGAGGACCAGGTCGCTCCCAAGCGCTGCGGCCATACGCGCGGCAAGCAGGTCGTGCCCCGCGACGAGGCGTTCACCCGCGTCCAGGCCGCCGTGGACGCGCGCGACGAGGGCGCCGGCGTGCTCATCATGGCCCGCACCGACGCCCGCCAGACGCACGGCTTCGACGAGGCGCTGGCCCGCGCGCGGGCGTTCGCCGACCTCGGGGCAGACATCGTGTTTCTGGAGGCGCCCGAGAGCGTGGAGGAGATGCGAACGTTCTGCCGCGAGGTGCGCAAGCCGACGATGGCCAACATGGTGGATCACGGCAGGACACCGGTGCTCCCGCCGGCCGAGCTCGGAGCGATCGGCTACAAGATCGCGGCCTATCCGCTCACCCTGCTCTCGGTCGCCGCCGCCGCCATGCGCGAGGCGCTCGCGGCCCTGGGCGCCGGCCGGCACCCCGACCCGCGGATGAGCTTCGAGGCGCTCCAGGAGATCGTCGGGTTCCCCGAGTACTACGCCGAAGAAGTGCGCTATGCGCAGCCGCCAAGGAAGGGGTGAGTCGAGCACCATGACCACGATGTCCTCTGCCGCCCCCGCGTCGCTCCTCGACGCGGCGCGGAGCCTCGTCCCGCTCGTCCAGGAGCACGCCCAGCGGGGAGAGCGCGAGCGCCGTTTGCCCGATCCGGTCGCGAGGGCGCTCCGGGAATCGGGCATCTTCCGCATGTGTCGTCCGCGCGCGCTGGGCGGGCTCGAGGCCGACCCCCTCACGGCGCTGCAGGTCATCGAGGAGCTCTCGCGCGCCGACGGCGCGGCAGGGTGGTGCGCCATGATCTGCGGCACGACCGGCGCGTTCGAGGCGTACATCCCGGCGGAGGGGGGCAAAGAGATGCATGCGAGCCCGGATGTCGTGACCGCCGGCGTCTTCGCGCCGAGCGGGCGCGCCGTCGAGGTCGAGGGAGGATATCGGGTCGCCGGGAGGTGGGCGATGGCGAGCGCCTGTCATCATTGCGACTGGCTGGGCGGCACCGCGGTGGTCTTCGACGGGATGGCCCCGCGCATGCTGCCCGGGGGCGTCCCCGAGGCCGTCGTGCCGATGTTCCGCGCCTCGGAGTGCGAGATCCTGGATACGTGGAGCGTCTCCGGCCTTGCCGGCACCGGGAGCCACGATTTCGCGGTCGTCGACGTCTTCGTGCCGAGCAGCCGGTGCATCCGGCTCCCGATGACGTCTCCGACCCATCCAGGGCCTCTCTTCGTGTTCCCGCTCTTCGGCTTCCTCGCGAGCGCGGTCGCGACGACCGCGCTCGGGATGGCGCGCGCGGCCATCGATGAGCTGGTCCGGCTCGCGGCGACCAAGCGGCCGAGCGGCATGACGACGTCGCTCGCGACGCGGCCCTCGACCGCGCTCGCCGTGGCCGAGGCCGAGGCCACGCTGGGCGCGGCCAGGGCCTACCTCTTCGAGGCCGTCGGCGCCGTCTGGGATGTCGCGGTCTCTGGCAGGCCGATCTCGCTGCGGGAGCGGGCGCGCGTCCGGCTCGCCGCGACGAACGCCGTCCTCGGCGCGGCGCGCGCCGTCGATCTGGCCTTCACGGCGGGCGGCGCCACGGCGCTCTACGCGGAGAGCCCTCTTCAGCGCAGCTTCCGCGACGTTCACGCCGTCACGCAGCACGCCCTCGTCGCCCCGCACACGCGCGAGGTCCAGGGCCGTGTGCTCCTCGGGCTGGACACCGAGCTGCCGATGTTCTGAGGGGCCGTCCGCGAGAGGAGACGCGGATGAGCCCGTAGCGCGCGAAGATGCGCCCCGCTCTCATCCCAGGGGCAGATCCACCCACCGCTCGAATCCAGGCCGGCGCTTGATGCGGCCGTACCACGCGTCGACGTGCTCCAGCGCGGGCCGCTCGGTCTTCAGGTTGTACCACCGCTGCGCCGCGACCCCGAGGGGGATATCGGCGAACGTGAAGTACTCTCCCGCGGCCCACGGGTGCCGTGACAGCTGCCTGTCCAGGATCCCCAGCGCGGCGAGCGCCGACCTGCGGGCGGCGTCGATCGCGCCGTGATCGCGGCGCTCTTCCGGCGTGCGCACGAGCTGCACGAGGAGCGTCCGGATCGGGGGCCACAGGGTTCCGAACTGCCAGTCGGTCCAGGCGTCGGCGCGCGCCCTGTCGGCGAGATCGCTCGGCTGGAGCGGCGGCGACCCGTAGCGCGAGAACAGATAACGCACGATCGCGTGCGACTCCCAGAGCACCAGCGGGCCGTCCTCGAGCGTCGGAACCAGCCCGTTCGGGTTGAGGGTGAGATAGTCGGCGTCCTTGACGCGACCGAACGGTCCGCCGGCGTCGATGCGCTCGAAATCGAGCCTGAGCTCGTCGAGCGCCCAGAGGACCTTTTGCACGTTCGAAGAATTCTTGTGACCCCAGAGTCTCAACATGATGTCCCTTGTCCCTCGGCGCCGCTCAGGCGGCCGTCGTCGCCGCCGGCTTCACGAACTTCGCGAAGCGCTCCACATAGAACTCGACCGGATTCTGGATGGCCCTGGCCGCGGGGCGCGCCTGCACGGCCTCGATCCACGCCCGGAGCCGCGTGAGCTCCGCGGGGATGGAGAAGTCGCGGAGGCGGCCGACCGCCGGCAGCCGCTCGAACCATGGATAGAAGGAGAGATCGACGAGGCTGACCTCGGCGCCGAGCCAGTAGGGCCCCTGGCCCGACGACCTCGCCAGCGCCTCTTGCTCGATGAACGCGAGCACCTCGCCGAGCGCCTTGCGCCCCTCGGCCTCCTGGTTCCGGGTCTCGGCCCTCAGCAGCTGGGTGAACGCCGGCACGAGGCGCGTGTTCGCGTAATCGATCCAGATCCTCGCCAGGGCGCGCCTGCCCGGCTCCCTGGGCAGGAGCCTTGGCTCGGGGAAGACCTCCTCGAGGTACTCGTTGATGATCGCCGACTCCCAGATACGGTGGCCCTCGTGCTCGATCGCCGGGACCTTGCCGTAGAGCGAGGCGTCGACGAACGCCCGCGGCTTGTTCTGCAGATCGACCTCGGTCAGCTCGAAGTCGATCGCCTTCTCCTGCAAAACGAGCCGGGTGCGGTGGGCGAAGGGGCACG
This sequence comes from Sorangium sp. So ce128, assembly GCF_051525245.1. NCBI lineage: Bacteria > Pseudomonadati > Myxococcota > Polyangiales > Polyangiaceae > Sorangium > Sorangium sp. So ce128. The sequence goes on from NZ_CP150313.1 coordinate 858,882, forward strand.
CCTTCGCGCTGTAGAGTCGCAGCTTCGTCATCCTGTTCTCCTTGACGGCGTGCGCCGCGCGAAGAGCTCTCCTGCTCTCAGGCAGAGGGGGCGCTCCGCTAACGGGCCGTCGTCGTGGCAGGGAGCAGGGAGCGTGCCAGGGCTCTATTGCAGGAACGGATCACAATCGTTCGCGCTGGCCGCGGGCTTGCTGCGACGGGAGCAGGGATTGCTTGTGATGTGCTGCTGAGGCAGCAATGAATCCGGCGTGGGGCGAGGGAAGGCCTCTGCTGATGGATGGTCGACCCCTGTCGAGTACCCGGGAGACGTCGCGTCCGCCGGGATGAGGCGCGCTCAGATCTTCATCCTTCCTCCTCGTGTCATGGTTCGCAGCCCGCGCCACCTCAGCCAATGGCACCTCTGCTCGAGCGGTCATCCGTCGTCCACGCGCGGGCGTGGACGTGGACCTCCTCCCGGTGTGCCGGGAGGGCGCGCTGATGTTTTCCGCCTTACTCTTCTATGACGGACAATAGTCTGCTATGACGGACATGTCAAGACGCTCCGCGGTAGCGTCGATGTCCTCGGCAAGAGGTGTGTGGACCGGTGTGCAACGGCGATGATCGCTGCGGAGGCTGGGATTGACCGGATGTGCGAGGGCTGTCTTCGTTGTAAGGTACGTGCCGTGACGCCTGCTCGCCTCGACGCTCAAGCACTCCATGGCTCGCATGGTTCGGGACGTGACCGTCGCGTGGGCCGATGGCCTTGGCAAGACAGCGTTGTCGTCGTCAAGCGCATGACGGCGACAGGCATGGAGCGACGCGATGACAGGTGAACGCCCGCCGGACCGCATCCTGACCGCTCGGCTGACGCTGCGAGCATGGCGGCCCGAGGATGTGCCTTTGATCAGGGAGGCGATCGACACAAGCCTTGCTCACCTGCGGCCCTGGATGCCGTGGGCCGTGCACGAGCCTTCCTCCATCGAGGCGACCGCCGCGCTCCTCGAGAAGTTCCGGGACGACTTCACGGAAGGACGCGACTTTCATTATGGCATCTTCACGCGCGACGAGCGCGCCGTGCTCGGGGGTACGGGGCTCCACCCGCGGATCGGCCCGGGCGCGATCGAGATCGGCTACTGGCTCCGGGCGACGGCGACGCGCTGCGGTTACGCGACCGAGGCGGTGGCAGGCTTGACCCGGGTCGCGCTCGAGGAGCTCGGCGTGAGCCGCGTCGAGATCCGCTGCGATCCGCGGAACACCGCGAGCGCCGCCGTGCCCCGGCGGCTCGGGTACCGGCATGTGACGACGCTCGAGGCGAACGCCCTGACGCCCGCGGGCGAGCCTCGCGACACGATGGTGTGGGCGCAGACGGCCGCGGAGCTCCCGGGATCGCGCCGGGGAGGCCGGAGCTCGTGAGTCCATCACCCTCGGCCAGCGCGCCGGGAGCGCCGTCGGATTCGGATGTTCGGATCGAGGCGCGGCCGACGCGCTGATAGCGTGGCGGACGCCGCGGTCACTCGAGCTCGAGCGTCATCTCGATCATCGTGCGACGGAAGCCGAACCGCTCGAACAGGCGCTGCGCGGCGGCGTTCTGGGTCGCGGTGTGGAGCACGACGCGCGGCGCGCCCAGGGCCCGGAGGCGCGCGATGACGGCCTCCAGGAGGATAGCGCCCGCGCCCAGCCGGCGCGCGGGCTCGGCGACATAGATGTCGTGGAGGGCGCCGCAGGCGTCGAGGAGGCTGTTCCAGTCGCGCGGCTCCCGGCGGCCATAGGCGTAGCCGACCAGCGCCGGCTCGGCGCCCGCTCGCTCGGCGACGACGATCGCGGCGTCGGGGTCGGCGAGCTCGCTCGTGAGCCACCGCTCGTAGCCCGGCTCGAGCGGCTCCAGGCACATGAAGCGGTGCGGATCGAGGGCGTGGTGCAGGCGGACGAGCTGCGCGGCGAAGCGCGCCACCTCGGGCATGTCGGCGCGCACCGCGAGGCGGGCGTTGACGGAGGGGATCATCCGCCAGGATAGCCGAGCGCCGGCCGCTCGCTCCGCCTCAGCGTCCTCAGCGCCCCTTCCCCGCCCCCAGGCCCTCCAGCGCCTGCTCCGCGTCGCGCCGGTAGGCGTTGTCGGTCGGCGCCGTCTCCAGGAAGCGCTGGTAATGGTGGATGGCCTTCTCGCGGTTGTTCGCCGCGCGGAGCGCCTCGGCGAGGAGGAAGTGCGCGTCGAACAGCCACGGCGGGCTCGAGCGGTCCGGCGCCTCGCCCAGGGCGACCGCCTGCTCCATCTCGCTCGCGGTCCCGGCCCGGTTGCCGCGCGACGCGTAGATCTTGCCGAGGCGGTAGTGCCACTCGGGGACCTTGTCGTTGGCCGCGATCGCCTTGCGCCACGCCTCCTCCGCGGCCGCCCAGTTGCCCTGATCCTGGTAGCAGAGCGCCATCGTGGCGTAGGCCTCGTAGCGGGACGGCCGCTTCTCCAGCGCGATCTTCAGATCCGCCAGCGCGTCCCGGCTCGCCCCCTGCTTCTGCAGCAGCACGCCGCGCTGCCAGTACGCGTCGCCGAGCTCCGCGTCGAGCTCCAGCGCGCGCCTCAGCGCCATCTCCGCGCGCGCGGTCTGGGCCGTCTCGTTGGCGCCCCAGCCGACGTAGAGGTGGTACTCGGCGCGGTTCGGATCGAGCTCCGCGGCGCGCTCCAGGAAGCGCAGCGCCTCGGCCATGTTCGTGCCGCGCACGAGGAGCGCGCGGCCGAGGAAGTGGTTCGCCTCGGCGGAGTTCGCGCGGTCCTTGAGCACGTCGCGCAGGATGGGCTCCGCCTGGCTCGCGTGCCCCGCCATGACCTGGGTCGAGCCGACGCGCAGCTTCAGGTCGATGTCGTTCGGCGCCTTGCGGAGCGCGTCGGCGTACATCTCCAGCGCGCGCTCGCTCTGGCCGGTCTCCTCGAACAGGAGCCCGCGCTCGAGCGCGAGGCCCGGGTAGTCCTTGTCGGCCGCCGTGACCTTGTCGAAGATCTTCGCGGCGTCCTCGAACCGGCGCAGGCGACGGTACGCCACGCCCAGCTTGAACTGGCTGCCGAGGTCGTCCTCCTTCGCGAGCGCGAGCTCGAGCTCCTGCCGGGCTTCGTCGTACCGCCCGGTCTGGAGCGCGACCTCCGCCTTGGCCTTGTGCAGCGCGGGCAGGTCCGGGAACTTCGCCGTCGCCTCCGACAGCTTCTCCGCCGCCGCCTCGTTGCGGCCCATGCTGGACAGGAGCGACGCCAGCGCCACGTAAGCGTCGACGACCTCCGGGAGGTCCTCTGTCGACTTCACGGCGTCGAGGTACGCCTGCTCCGCGTCCTTCTTGTTGCCGAGCGCGAGCTCGGTGCGCCCGAGCCAGTAAGCGACCTGCGGGGCCGCCGCGTGCGTCTTCTGCAGCTCCTTCAGGAGGTCCTTCGCCTCCTTCATGCGCTCCTGCGCCAGCCACGTCTTCGCCTTGCCGAGCTGCGCGGCGAGGCGCTGGGCGTCGGCGCGGGCCGCGGCCTCGAAGCGCGCCTGCGCCTCGGAGTAGCGGCCCGACCGGTAGAGGACCTCGCCGTTGCCGATCAGGGCGCGCACCGCCTGCGGGTCGAGCTTCACCGCGGCGGCGAAGGCCTGCTCCGCCGCGCTCATGCGCGACCTCGCGAGGTGGATGGTGCCGAGCAGCGTGTACGCGTCGACGATCTCGGGGTCGCTCGCGGCGGCCCGGGTCGGGCCGTCGCCGGTGACCTTGCCGAGCAGATCGAGCGCCTCCTGCTCGCGGCCCGGGGTCTGCCAGAGCACCGACGCGATCAGGGTGCGGGCCCCGACGTGGTCGGGCGAGGCCTCGAGCGCGCCGCGGGCGCTCGCCTCGGCGCCCGCGGTGTCCCCGGCGAGGAGCTGCGCCCGGGCCAGGCCGTAGAGCGTGCGCGCGCTCTTCTGGAGGCCGCTCGCGTGCTGCCACGCCGCGATCGCCTTGGGGGCGTCCCTGGCGGCGAGCTCGATCTCGGCCGAGAGGACGGCGAGGTCGACGTCGTCCTTGAGCTGCGCGGCGAGCGCCTGCGCGGCCTGTCGCGCGCGCGGGAGCTCGCCGCTGGCCGCGGCCTGCGCCGCGACGGCGAGGGAGAGCAGGTCGCCCGGATGGGAGCTCGCGAGCGTGAGCATCTCCTTGCCGAAGGCGTCGTCGACGGTCCGGTGCCCGAAGCGGATGCTCCGCGCGAAGGCGATGTACGCGGCGTAGGCCATGGTCGCCCGGTGGCGCGGCGCATTGGCCCGCGTGGCGTTCGCGTCGTTCAGCGCTCCGTTGGCGGCCGACGCGGTGTCCTTCGCGAAGGCCGTCTGGGTCCGCTGGCGGAGCTCGGCGAGCGCCCCCTCGTGCGCGAAGGCGTTGAGCCGGTCGCTGATGAGGTTCACGCCGAAGGCGCCGACGTCCGGAACGAGCGCGAGCGCGCCGCCGCTGACGGCGGCGACCGCGAGCGCCGCCACGACGTAGCGCTTGATCTTCGATTTTGGCGGCGGTGCTTCCGTGGTCGCCGCGGGCTTCTCGGCCTGCGCGCCGGGACCGGCGCTCAGGTCGCCGATCTCGGTGCCCGCGCCGGTCAGGTCGACCTCGTCCCCGACGCTGGGGTGCGGCTCGCTGAGCTCGATGCCCCGATCGTCGGCGTCCGCGGGCGATTGCGTGAAGTTCGCCGATCGGTCGGACGGATCGTAAGGGGTGGGCGCGGCGCCGGGGGCGAGCTGCGTGACGCTCTCGCCGAGGGCGATCTCGTCGCCGAAATCGGCGGCGCCGAAGCCGGCGGTGGGCGCGGCGCCGAAGCCGGTGGTGGACGCGGTGCGGGCGTCGGCGGGCGGCGCGGCGCCGAAGCCGGTGGTGGACGCGGCGCGGACGTCGGCGGGCGGCGCGGCGAGGAAGTCGGCGGGCGGCATGGCGCCGAAGTCGACGGGCGGCATGGCGCCGCTGCTGGGCGGCTCCGGCGCCGCCTGCGGCGGGAGGGGGCGCGGCCCGGGCGCCTGGAATGCGGCGCCCACGCGCGAGTCGTCGTAGTCCGGCGGGGCCTCGTCGAAGAGCTCGGCGCCGACGATGGTCCCCGGTCCTACAGGCGAACCGGCACCGGTGGCCTTCGAGGGGAGGGCGGAGCCGGTGGCCTTCGAGGGGAGCGCGGAGCCGGTGGCCTTCGAGGGGAGGGCGGGGCCGGTGGCCTTCGTGGGGAAGCCCGCGGCGGTCGGAGCAGGGAAGCCCGCCTGGGCCGCGGTCGGGAGCCCGGCGCGCGCCGGCGAGGGGAGCGGCGCGGAAGCCGGCGTGGGCAAGCCCGTGTTCGAGAACGGGGCGGGCATGCCGATGACGGCCGGGGCCGAACTCGGCAGATCGCCGGCGACGATGGGCAGGTCGCCCGCGGATGTCGCGGGCAGCTCGGCGTCGCCGTCGCCCTCGAGAGGCAGCTCGAGCTCACCGAAGCCGAACGACATGGATCCGCTGCTGGAACGCGCCGGAGGAGCCGGGGGCGCGTCGTCGTCCAGGTCTCCGAAATCGTACTCCGGGGCCACGCGCGGGGGCGCGTCCCCCGCACCGCGGGTGCGCCCGCGACCGAGGGGCTGCGTGGTGGCCCCGGCGTTTCGCGCGCCGAGCCCGGCGTCCCGCGCACCAGGTCCCGAGGGGGCGCCCGGCGCCGACTCTCGCTCGCCGAACCCGAGGGTGCGCCGGCTGCTCGGAGGCAGCGGCTCGATCCGCGCCGGCAGGTCGGTACCGGCGAACGCGGTCGGCGTCGCCGGGGCAGTGCGGGACTCCGCGCGCGATCGCGCCGGGAGCGCCACCGTCGCCCCGGGCGCGTTGCCGTAGACGACCGGCAGATCGTCCGGGTTGAGCCCCTGCACCTCGGCGTCCGTCGGGCTCGGGAGCTCGACCATGAGATCGATCTCTCCGAAGCCGCGCCGTTGCGGCACGGTCTTGGCGTTCCGCCGATCGGACGGGGCGGGGCGATCGGGGACGTCCGGCAAGCCGATCTCGCCGAAGACCTCCGGACCCGGCGGCTCAGGAGGCGGCGCGGGCGGCGCAGGCACCGCGGGCGCTGCGCGGCGCGGCGGCGTCGGTACCGGCGCCGGCGCCGGCCCGGGGCGTCGGGGAGGCGCGACCGCGGGGAATGCGATGTCCTCCGGAGCCGCCATGGGCAGATCGGCGTCCTCGGTCGCCGCCGGGGCGCTCCGCTCCGAGAGCTGAAGCCCCCCCGCCCCGGCCCGCGGCGGGGGGGTGGGCACAGGCGTCGGCGCGGGCGCTGCGCTTGCGCCCCCCTTGGTCACCAGCAGGCTCGTACCGCACTTCGGACAGCGCATCCTGAGCCCCGCAGGGGGGACACGCTTCTCGTCGACCTGGTACGGCGATTTGCACCCGTCGCACTCGACCTTGATCATGCTTCCCGACCCGATGCCGGCGCTGCGAGCGCCTTCGCAGGCGCCCCACGCTCGTTCGGCCTGCGAAAGGCCGGGATGCCCCGACATCCGCTCTCCTTACTAGCAGGGGTTGCGGTCCTTAGGATCGCCTCTTCTGCCGGGCGCCCTCAAATCGGCGACTTCCTCGGGCATGTCGCGTACGTGGTCCGGAAGCAGGAAGCGGACAGCGCGCAGTCGCGGGGCGGTCGGGGACGGCGGGACGGGCGGGACGGGCGGGACGGGCGGGACGGTAACGGAGCGGCGACGCCATCTGGCAGGCGACGCGTGTCGCCATCGCGGCCTCGCCAAGCGTCCTCCACCTGTGCTAACGCGCTGCCGCTCATGCAGCGCTCGACGGCGGTCATCTACACGCTCTTCTTCGCGGGCGCGCTGGCGTTCGTCATCACGCAAGGCGGCTCGAAGGGGCGCGGCGCGGCCAGCGCGCCCGCCGACGCAGGCCCCGACGCCGCCGACGCCGCCGCATCGCCTGCGACGGCCGCGGCGGGCGACGCCGACGCGGGGAGCGACGCCGGCGCCGAGGGCATCGTCCAGGAGCGCGGCCCCGAGCCAGCGGGGCGATCCGACGCGGGCGTCACGCTCCTCTCGGGAGAGGCGCCGCCCTCGCTGCCGGCCGAGGCGCCGAAGAAGGTGCGCTTCGGCGTCGTGCTCATCCAGTACCGCGGCGCGCAGGGCGCGGCGCCGACCGCGCGCTCCAAGGACGCCGCGCTGGCGCTCGCCAGGGAGCTCGCCGAGGTGGCCAAGACGGACTTCAAGGCCGCCATCGAGAAGGGCGACAAGGGGTCGACCGACGACCTCGGCTACATCCCGCGCGGCGTGCTCGAGCCCGCGCCGGAGTACGAGCTGTTCAGCCTCCCCAAGGGGGGCGTGAGCGGCCCGGTCGACACGCCGCGCGGCTTTTGGATCGCGCGTCGGATCGAGTAAGTAGAGCGTACCGCACCCGGCGCGTCGCCGTGGACGCGAACGAGTGGAGATACCGTATGGCGACGATCGACATCCGTCGGCAGCACGCGCTCACCAAGGACGAGGCCAGGAAGCGCGCGGAAGAGCTTGCGCGGGGCATGGAAGACAAGCTCGGCATCCAGTGGCGATGGGATGGCGACGTCATCCGGTTCGAGGCGCCGGGCGGCGCCGCGAAGGGGACGAAGGGCCTCGTTCGCGTCGAGGCGTCCGCGGTCCATGTGGAGATCGATCTCCCGTTCCTGCTGAAGGCGATGAAGGGCATGGTCGAGTCGAAGGTCAACGACAAGCTCGACGCCGTGCTGGGCAGGGCCTAGCCCGGCAGCCGGGCCAGGCGCGCCCCGGCGGCTCGATCGACCGCGCCGCCCCGCAGCGCGCGGCGCCCCGGCCGACACGCGCTCCCTCCTCCTCAGCCCCGCAACCCCGCCTCCTCCTCGCGAGCGAGCGACCTCCGCCCGCTCGCCGCTGATCGAGCCCGCTCCCTGCCCGGCGCGCTTTACTCCGTCAGGTTCGGTTCGCTACTCTCCGCCATCGTCATGCGGTGCGCACAGATGAGACCCCGTTCGGAGGCGTCGCGAGCGAGATGACGGTTCAGGCACCCGAGGGGCAGGCGGAGAGCATGACGGCCCTGATCGCGCGGCTCCGCGCGGAGCAAGGCGAGCAACCGGAGCGGCAGCTCCAGGCGCTCTTGCTGCACGAGCTCGGCGCGCTCGAGGAGGCGCTCGGCGAGGAGCCCACGGCGGCGCGCGACTACCTCGCCGCGTTCAACGCGGATCCCCAGTTCCGCGAGCCGCTCGAGGCGCTGGTCCGCATCCTCACGCGGCGCAAGTCGATCAAGAACCTCGGCAAGCTGCTCGACGCGCTCACGCGCGCCGCGGCCACCCCCGAGGAGCGGGCGCGCTCGTTCTGGGAGCGCGCGGCGTACCTCCAGGACCACGAGCAGAACCTCGCGGCGGCCAAGGAGGCGCTCGAGGAGGCGGCGCTCAGCAACCCGGAGGACGCGACCCCGTGGCTCGAGCTCGAGCTCATCGCGGCCAAGGAAGGGGACCTCGCCGGCCGGATGCGCGCGCTGGAGGCCCGCGCGGAGCTCGCGACGGACGCGACGTGGAAGGGGCTGCTCTTCATCGAGCTCGCCGACCTCGCGGCGGCGACCGAGAACGTGGAGCGCGCCTACGAGCTGCTCGACGCGGCCGCCGCGCTGGAGGGGCGGGCGCGCTTCAGGTCGCAGCTCGCGCTCGAGGTCATCGCCCGGCGCGAGGAGGACCTCGGCGCGCTCGCGCGCGCCCTCGAGGGGCAGGCGGAGCTCATCGCCGACGCGCTCGACGACGAGGCGAGCGGCGACGCCAACGGCGTCCCGCGGACCCTACGCAAGCCGGAGCACGCGGCCGACGCGTGGCTCCGCGCCGCCGAGCTGACGCAGCGGGCCGGCACGGGCGGCTTCGCGTCGCTCCTCGAGCGGGCCGCGGAGCGGCTGCCCCAGTCGACGCTGCTCGGCCGGGCGCGCATCGCCGCGCTCGAGTCCGCCGGCGAGGCCGAGGCCGCCGCCAGCCTGGCCAAGCAGGAGATCGCGCGCGGCGCGAGCGGGCCCGGCGCTGCGGCCCTGTGGCTCCGCGTCGCCGAGGCGGCGGCGCTCGCGAGCGATCGCGAGGCCGCGCTCGCGGCGCTCCGGAGCGCGCTCGCGGCCGACCCGCAGTGCATCCCGGCCCGCGCGCTGGAGATCGATCTCCTCGGAGACGGTCAGGACCCATCCGCGTTCGCGGCCTCGCTCGAGGCGACGGCGGCCTCGTACGCCAGCGACGACGCGCGGGGGCGCGCGCTGCTCCTCGCGGCCTACGTCTGGGCGGTGCGGACGGACGACGTCGGCGCGGCGAAGGCGGCCCTGTCGCAGGCCGGCATGGCCGGCGTCCACCCGGGCGTGCTCGCGCGCTTCGGCCGCTCGTTCGCGGCCCTCCGCGGCGACGCGGCCTGGTACGAGGAGTCGACGAAGCGGCTGCTCTCGACGGGCGTCGACCCGGCCGAGAAGGCGAGCCTGTGGTTCGAGATCGGCCGGAGCCGCCTCCTCCGGGGGGACGCGGACGGCGCCGAGGGCGCCTTCGCCGAGCTCGCCGACGCCGGCGCCGACGACGGCGCGACGCCGAACGCGTGGCTCGGGCGGGCGCTCGGCGCCTTCGCGGTCGATCTCGTCCGCAGCCGGCGCGAGCGCGGCGACGAGCCCGGCGCCGCGGGCCCGCGGCGCTCGCCGACGGTCATCGAGTCGCTCGCCGAGGTCGAGGGCGAGGAGACCGCGCGCGGGCTGTGGCTCGTCGCTGCCCTGCGCAGCGCGCGCGGCGGCGATCTGGATCGCGCGCGGAGCCGGCTCCGCGCGCTCTTCGAGCGATCCGCGGACGACGAGGTCATCGCGGTGTTCCTGGCCGAGCTCCACCGGCGCGCCGGGAGCCCGACCGCCGCGGCCGCGACGCTCTCGGCCTGCGCCGCGGCGATCGACGACGCCGATCTCTCGGCGGCGCTGCACATCGAGGCGGCGATCCTGCTCTGGCGCGCCGGCGAGCGCGGGCGCGCCGTCGAGGAGCTCGAGGCGGCGCGCGGCAAGGCGCCGCGCGCCGGCGCGACGGCGCTCACCTGGGCCCTTCGCGGCCACGAGGCGGGCGATCTGGAGAGCCGGCGCCGCGCCCTCGAGGTCGCCGGCGAGGCGGGCGAGGACCCGGCGGCGCTCGCGCTGTCGCGGTTCGGCCTCGAGGTCGGCGCGGCCGAGGGCGGCGACGCCGACGAGGCGCTCGCGACGCTCGAGGCGCTGGAGTCGCAGGCGAGCGACGACCTCGCCCTGGCCGCCGCGCTCGGGCGCCTCCTCTGGCAGCCGGCCCTCGAGCAGCGCAGCGCCGTCGAGCGCGCGCTCGACTACATCGAGGAGCGCGGCGACGGCGCCGCGACGATCGCGCACGCCGAGCGCTTCCGCCTCGCGCGGACCCTGGACCAGGATCGCGCGCGCACCGCGGCGCGCGCGGCGGCGTGGGCCGCGGCCGACCCGAGCCCGCACGCCGAGCTCGAGTGGCTCGGCGCCGCGCTCGGCGCCGAGGACCGCGAGGCGGAGGTCGCCGCGCGGAGCGCGCTCGCGCGGCACATGGAGGGCGAGGCCCGCGCCGCGATGGAGGCCTCGGCCGCGATCGTCGGCGCGCTCGATCAGCCGAACCTGCCGCGGCCGTTCCTCACGGGCGAGCACGCGCCCGCGCAGCTCGCCAACCTCGAGCTCGCGCTCCCCGGCTGCGATCCGCGGCGCCGCGCCGCGGCGCTGCACGGGCTCGGCGACGCGCTCGGCGAGGAGGCGCAGCTCACCGCGCTCGGCCTCGCGGGCTGGTCGGACTTCGCGGCCGGGGATCACGAGCGCGCGCTCGCCGCGTTCCGCGCGGTCGTCGAGCGGCGGCCCGACGACGTCGCCGCCTGGGAGGGCGTCCGCGCGACGTCCGAGGCGCTGCGCGACCCCGTGTCGACGGCGCTCGCCTCGGCGCAGCTCGGGGCGCTCTGCAAGGACGACGCGCGCGGCGCGGGGTTCTGGGAGAGCGCTGGGCTCCTGCTCCTCCAGCACACCGAGGCCGACGAGGACGCGGAGATCGCCTTCGATCGCGCGTTCGCGCGCGACCCGCGGCGCGGCGTCGCCTTCGACCGGCTGTTCCGCCGGGTCCGCGCGCGCAACGAGGACGATCGGCTGCTCGACATCATCGAGAAGCGGCTCGGCGTGGCGGACAACGACCTCGAGCTCTGCAAGCTGTTCTGGGAGCGCGCGCGCGTGCTCCGCAAGAAGGGCAAGCTCGACGACGCGCTCGCCGCGCTCGAGAACGTGACGCTGCTCGAGCCGGACCACATCGGCGCGCTGGCGCTCTCGGCCGACATCTCGAAGGCGCAGGGCGACCTCGGCCAGGCGGCCGCCTTCTACGCCGAGCTCTCGCGCGTCGCGAAGGCGCCGGGGGAGCAGCGCCTCATGTCGGGGATCACGGCCGTCGACGCCTACGAGAAGCTCGGCGAGCACGACAGGGCGCTCGAGGTGCTGATCGGCCTGCACCGGGCCGGGCTGTCGACGCTCGTCGTCCGCGAGCGCCTCGTCCGGGTCGCCGCCCGGGTCGGCTCCTGGGACGAGGCGACGCGCCTGCTCGAGGAGCTCATGGTCGAGCGCGACACCCCCGAGGGGCGGATCGAGGCGGCGCGCCTCGCGATGGCCATCTACCGGGATCAGCTCGGCGCGCCGCGCCGCGCCGAGCGGGCCGTCGCGAAGCTCCTCGAAGAGGCGCCGGACGACGGCGAGGCGATCGATCTCGTCCTCACGACGGACTACGAGCCCGCCTTCCGCACCCGCGTGCTCGGCCGCGCCAAGGCGACGCTGATCCAGGCGCTCGCGTCCGAGCCGATCGACGCGGACCGGGTCGCGCTCCTCGCGAAGATCGCCGGCGCGGGGCAGGACGCGGCGCTCCGGCAGGCCACGCTCGGCGCGCTCGTCTCGCTCGTCCGCATCGACGACGGCATCTCCGCGGAGCTCAGGAAGATCGACGCCCGCGTCCCGGCGCGGCCGCAGATCGCCCTCGACGCCAAGGCCATGGCCGACATCGCCGATCCGCTCGACACCGGGCCCGTCGGCGAGCTGTTCGCGAAGATGGCCGAGACCATCTGCATGGCGCTCGGCCCCTCGCTCGTGTCGCTCGGCGTCGGCAAGAAGGACCGCATCGACTCGCGCGGCGGCCACCCGCTGCGCGTGGCGGTCGCCGAGTGGATGGGCGCGCTCAGCTTCGAGACGGACTTCGAGCTCTACGTCGGCGGCCCGAGCCCTCGCGGCGCGACCGGCGTCTACGGCCAGCTGCCGGCGCTCGTGCTCGGCCCCGAGATCACGACGCCGCTCGACGCCGCCTCGCGCTCGGCGATCGCGCGCGAGGCGTTCGCGCTGCGCCGGGGCATCTCGTCGCTCAGGACGCGGGACGACAGCACCGTCGCCTCGCTCGTCGCGGCCGCGTGCATCGAGGCGGGCTTCACGGTCCCGCAGCCGCCCTACGCCGTCTTCGGCGAGGTCTCGCGCGCCATCCACAAGGAGATGTCGCGCGCGACCCGCAAGGCCATCGCCGACGTCTGCCAGCGCATCGTCTCGAGCCAGCAGGACCCGCTCCGCTGGGCGCAGGCCGCGCGCAGGAGCATCGACCGCATGGCCGTCATCGCCGCGGGCGACGTCTCGCTGGTCCTCTCGGACATCCTCAATACCCCGCGCGAGCAGCTCGGCGGTGTCGTCGCCGAGAGCGAGCGGGCGCGCCAGCTGGTCGCGTTCGTCCTCTCGCAGAGCTACCTCGAGCTCCGGAAGAAGCTCGGCATGGGGGTCCGGTGAGCAAGAATCCGCAATCCAAGGGCTCCTCTGGCGGCGGCGACGAGGGCGCGCCGTCGCAGGAGAAGATCACGGTCCCCCCGCCGGCGATGTACGGCGCGGCGGTCTCGGAGGGCGACGTCGAGGAGGCCACGCTCCTCGCGAAGATCCCCGAGGAGCTCATCCAGTCGATCCGCGGCGCCGAGGAGGGCGAGCGCGCCGGCGAAGGCGGCCTGAAGCAGCTGTTCTCCCGCGAGCCCGTGCCCGTGCCCGCGAGGCCCGCGCAGAGCGCCGGAGAGAGCGACGCGCTGCTCGACATGCTGTTCGAGGATCAGCGCGGCGAGGACGTCGACGACGGGGTCGTGACCTCGGCGCCGGCGTTGCACGGGACGCGCCGGCCCCCGGCGCCCATCCCGCCGCCGCGCCCCCCGTCGCTGCCCCGCCCCGCCGCCCAGCCCCGCTCGGGCAGCAGGCCGGGCGACGTGAAGGCATCGCTCGGCGCGGAGCTCACGCCCGGCGATCGGACGCCGAAGATCCCGCCGCCGGCCCCGTCTGCGAGGTTCACGGCGCCGCGCCCGCAGCCCGCCGCCCCGCCGCCCCCGCCGTCGGTGCGCCGGGAGCCTGTATTCGAGGAGGACACCGCCGAGCCGGGCGACCGCGCGACGCCCATCCCCGACGGCGGCGACTCTCCGTTCGAATTCGCGCCGCCCAGCGGCGCCAGCAGCGGCCGGTTCGCGGAGGCGCACGCCTTCGACGACGAGGAGACGCACGGCATCGACGACGAGGAGACGAACGCCCTCGACGAGCCTGGGCCCACGACCCGGCCGTACACCGGCCAGTCGTCCGCCTCCACCAGCCGCTGGGATCAGCCCGCCGCCGACAGCGATCCCGGCGAGCTCGTGGACGAGTCCAGCCTGATCGGCGGGTCGACCGAGCCGACCGATGAAGAGCTCGAGGACGACCTCGCGCAGACGCGCGTCGCGACCCGGAGACCCGACAGCGGCGTCGCCTTCACGCCGCCGCGTCCGCCTTCATCGCCGCGCGCGTCGTCGTCGTCGCCGCCGCGCCCCTCGTCGTCGCCGCGCGCGTCGTCGCCACCGCGCCCGTTCGCGGCGTCCCACGTCCGGCCGTCGCCGTCGTTCGTGCCGTCGTCGTCGTTCGTGCCGTCTTCATCGCCGCGCGCGTCGTCGTCGCCGCCGCGCCCGTCTTCGTCAGCACGCGTTCCGTCGGCGCCTCCTGCGGGCCCGTCGTCGTCGCCTTCCCGCGCGCCGGAGAGCCTCCCGCCGCTGCCGTCGATCCCGCCGCCCGCCTCGGTGTTCGACGGCGAGCAGGACGCGAGCGCGATCCTCGTCCAGTCGCAGCAGCGCGACGTGTGGGCGGCGCGCGCCGCGTGGCTCCGCTCCGAGGCCGAGCTCATCGAGGATCCCGCGGCCCGGGCGCGCGCGCTGCTTCCCGTCGCCGAGCTCTACGTGATGGCCGGGGAGGACGCCACCGCCCGCGCCATCGCCGCCGAGGCGCGCGAGCTCGCCCCGAGCCTGATCTTCGCGCACCGCCAGCTCCGCGGCCTCCTGATGCGCGAGGCGGATCTGCCCGCCGCGCTCGAGGCGCTGGAGAGCGAGACCCGCGTCCTCGGCACGCCGGCCGCGCGCTGCCACAACCTCGTGCTCGGCGCGGAGCTCTGCCGCATCCCGCTCGTGGATCCCGAGGGCGCCCACAAACGCTTCGAGCTCGCGGCGCGGACGCACCCCGCCGATCCCCGCGCGCACGTCCAGCGCTTCTGCGAGGCGCTCGCCGCGCCGGACTCGGACGCGGCGGCCTCCGCCGTGCTCGCGAAGTTCCGCCTCCCCGAGGCGCCCGAGCTCGCGCCGCTCGCCGCGGCGAGCACTCAGGTCGCAGCGCACCGCGGCGCCCCGAGGCCGGCGCGCGGCCGCGCCGCCCCCGCCACGCCGTACGAGGCGCTGCTCCGTGCCCGCGCCCTGCTCGGCGCCGGCGACCTCGCCGAGGGCCTCGCGACCCTCGATCCCCTGCGCGGCACCTCGCTCGCGCCCGCCGTCGCGTGGCTCACCGCCGCGCTGAGCGCCGCGCGCAAGGAGACCCGCCCGGCGTCGCTCGGCGCGCTCCGCAGCGTCGCCGCCGGCTCGCACGGCGGCCAGGCGCGCCGCGCCCTCGCGGCGCAGGCGATCGAGCTCGGCGACGCCGCCGCCGTGCGCGACGCGACGCTCGACGACGGCGGCGCCTTCTCGCCGGCCGATCGCATCGTCCTCTCGGCGCTCGCCGGCGGCGCCGCGGGCGAGATCGACCCGTGGCTCGACGCCCTCGCCGACGATCCCGAGTTCGCGCCGCTCTGCGCCGCGGCGAGCGCCGCCCTGAGCGACGCCGGCGGCGACGTCGCGGTGGACGGCGCGCCCGCGTCGAGGGGTGTGCGCCCCCTCGGCGGCCCGAGGGCCCGCGCCGCCGCGGCCCTCGGCCGCGCGCTCTCGCGCGAGGCCGTCCCCGCCGAGGGCGGCGTCGACGCGAGCGACGCCTTCTCCCGCGCGGTCGTCACGTACGGCGACACCGCGCCGGAGAGCCCGCTCTTCCGGGCGCTCGCGCTCGAGCTCGATCTCGACGGCGATCGCGGCGCCCGCGTCGCCAGGGCCGTGGCGTCGCTGCGCGAGGTCGCGTCCGAGCGCGACAGCGCGCTCGCCGCCGCCGTCCTCGCGGAGATCGCGGGCGATCAGCGCGCGGCGATGAGCGATCTCGATCGCGCCCGCGCCGCGGACCCGCAGCACGAGGGCGCCGCGCGCGCCCGCGCCGCGCAGGAGAGCGGCGTCGGCGCGGCCCGCATCCTCGCGGAGCACGCGCTCACGCTCGACGAGGGGCCGCGCGCCGCGGTGCTCGTCACCGAGGCCGCGATCCGCCTGCTCGACGGCGGCGACAACGAGGAGGGCGAGCGCCTGCTCTCGCGCGCCGCTCAGATCGATCCGAAGCTCCCCGTCGCGCTCCACCTCGGCGAGCGCAGCGCGCGCGCCCGGGTGGACCGCGACGGTCTCCTCGAGTGGCTCAGGACCCGCCGCGAGGGCGCGGCCGACCCCCTCGAGCGGGCTCACGATCTCGTCCGCGAGGCGCTCCTCGTCGCCGAGGCCGACCCCGCGGCCGCGGCGTCGCTCCTCGATACGGCGCACCGCTCGCGCCCCCAGGACATCGGCCTGCGCGAGCTCTTCGAGCGGCTCGCGCCGGAGCCGCCCGCCGACCGCGCCTCCTGGCGCGCCGAGCGCGCCGCCGAGCTCCTGCGCGCCCTCGACGCAGGCGGTGATGGCGACGCGGGCCGCTCGGGTGACGACCGCGCTGCCGCGGGCATCGAGGCCGCTCGCCTCGCGCTCGAGGCCGCCCTCGACCACGAGCGCGCCGGCGACCTCGCGCAGGCCGCCGCGTGCGCCCGCCAGGCGATCGCCGCCGGGGACAACGCGCTCGCGCCGATCGCCCTCTACCGCGCGGCCGTCGCGGGCCACGGCACAGGAGAGCTCGTCGACGCCCTGATCCCGCGCGCCCGCGAGGCGGCGGACGCGGCGGAGCGCCTCGACATCTACGAGCGCCTCGCGGAGCTGGACGAGCACGGGCGCAAGGACGCCGGCAGCGCCCTGCTCTGGCGCCGCTCCATCCTGGAGGAGACGCCGCACCACCTGCCGACGCTCCGCCGGGTCGCCTCCTACCTCATCGGCGAGGGCCGCGACGAGGAGCTCGAGCCGATCGCCCTGGAGATCGCGCGTGTCCTCGACGGCCCGGAGGCGATCGCCCACGCGCTCCTGTCCGCGCGGCTGCGCCTGCGCGTGCTCCCGTGGGAGGAGGCGCTCGAGCCGGTCCAGATCGCGTACAGGAACGAGCCCCGCGGCATCTGGGCGCTGCGCCAGATGGCGGCCCAGGCCCGCGCGAAGGCGGATCACGCCCTCGCGATCGAGGCGGATCGCCAGCTCATCGAGCGCACCGATCGCCCGTCCGAGGCCGCGGCCCTCTCGGTGCGCGCCGCCAGGGACGCCCTGCTCGCGGGCTCGATCGAGGACGCCGTCGCCTTCTTCCGGCACGCGATCACGCTCGTCCCGCACTACCTCGTCGCGCACCTCGATCTCGCCGACGCGCTCGATCGCGGCGGCGACCCGGCGGCCGCCGCCGCGGCGCTCGAGTCTGCCGCGGGCGCGAGCGTCGGCCCCGAGGGGCGCGCGCACTCGCTCTACGCCGCGGCCGTGCTCTGGCAGGACAAGGTCCAGAACGTCGCGCGGGCGCGCGACGTCCTCGAGGCGGTCGCCACGGTCGATCCGTCGTACGCCGACGTCTTCTCGCGGCTCAGGGCCATCTACATCGCCGAGGGGGCGCGCGCCGAGCTCGCCGCGCTCCTCGAGCGCCGCCTCGAGGCGGTGACGGATCCCGCGGAGCGGGTCGAGATGGAGGTCCTGCGCGGCCGGGCGCTCGCCGACGTCGGCGACGCGGCGGCCGCGAAGCGCGCGCTCGCCGCCGCGCTCGACGCGAACCCCGATCACGTCGAGGCCCTGTCCGCCTTCGCCGACGTCTGCGCCGGCGAGGGCGACTGGGCCGGCGCCGAGCAGGCGTGGATCCGCCTCGCGCGCCTCGTTCCCGAGCCCGCCAAGCAGGTCGCGATCTACCTCCGCCTCGGCGAGCTCTACGACGAGCACCTCCCGAACGCGGAGCGCGCCGAGCTCGCGTACCAGGAGATCCTGAAGCGCTCGCCGGGCGACGTGAGCGCGCGCGAGCGCCTCGTCTCGCTCTACAAGCGCGCCGGCGACGGCGCCCGCGCGCTCGAGCAGCAGAACCTCCTCATCAACGCCGCGGAGGCGCCCGAGCAGAAGTGCCGCCGCACCGCGGAGCTCGCCGAGATCTACGAGGCGATGGGGGACGCGAAGAAGGCCGAGGCCACGCTGCTCACCGCCCGCAAGACGTGGCCGAAGGACGACTTCGCCCTCGGCGCGCTGGCCCGCTACTACCAGCGCACCGAGCAGGCCTCCGCGGCGACCACGCTGCTCGATCGCGCCCTCGCCGACGCGCGCCGCGCGCTCAACACCGGCCGCTTCGAGCCCTACCTCTTCTCGACGGTCGCGACGGTCGCGGAGCTCCGCGGCCGCGCCGGCGCCGCGAAGATCGCGCGCGCGACGGTCGACGCGCTCGACGGCCGCGACGCCGCGATGGGCGGCGCGGGCAACGCCGCCGGCGCGGCCCGCCTCGACGCCCACCTCGCGCCGGAGCTCATGACCCCGGCGTTCCGGGAGCTCCTGCTCAAGACGGGCCCGCTGCTCGACGCCGCGGTGCCGTTCGATCTCGACTCGATCCGCGCGACGCCGCTGCCGCCCCAGCACGCCGAGATCACCGATCTGGCGCGCGGCATCGGCGCGGCGTACGGCCTCCCCGGCCTGCAGGTCTACATGACGGGCGCGCTCGGCGCCGTCTGCGTGCCGGCGTCCACGAGCCCGCCCAAGATCGTCCTCGGCCAGGCGCTCGTCACCTCGCCGCGCGAGGACGTCCGGGTCGCCCTCATCCACCGCGCCGTCAAGATCCTCCAGACCAACGCCTCGGCCTTCTCGCGGACGGCGCCGATCGATCTCTGGCCGCTGCTCGCGGCTTACCTGAAGGCGTTCGTCCCGACGTGGTCGCCGCAGGGCGCGGACGCCGGGCGCCTGCGCGAGTACCACGGCCGCATCGAGCGGGTGATGGCGGGCGGCGTGGATCCGAAGATCAGCGTGCTCGCCGCCGACGTCATCGGCTCGATCGGCAACCGCGCCTCGACGTTGAACACCGCGATCAACGGCTGGGGGAACCGGGCCGCGTTCCTCGCCGTGGGCGACATCAACGTCGTCCTCACGGGCATCGCCTGGTCCGGCGGCAACACGAACGCGCCGCCCGCCGCGGGCAAGGACCGCGTCACCTGGATCGGGCGCAACGCGGAGGCGCGCGACCTCATCGTCTTCGCCGTGAGCGACGGCCTGACCGAGGCGCGGGAGCAGCTCGGCTTCAACGAGTGAAGGCGGGCGGGCGCTCGCGCGCTCGTGGCTGCGCGCTGCCCGCGCCTCATCGCGTCATCGTGCTACCGTCCTCGCGCATCGCGCTCCCATCGCGTTCCCATCGCGTTCCCATCGCACGATTGCACCGTGGCGCTATGTTGAGTGCGCGCCGTGGCGAGCACTTCGCCGTCGCGGAGGCTTGCTCGGCCGCGTATGCTCCGCTGCCTGACAGCGAGCGCTCGGCCTCTTCGCTCCGGCATCGGCTGCACGTTCCTCACGATCCATGACGACGACCCTCAAGGCCAAGCCCCGCGTCTCTTACGATTGCTCGAAGTGCCCGGCCTACTGCTGCTCCATCTACGAGCGGGTCGAGGTCACGCCGCGCGACCTGCGGCGGCTCGCCCGCCATTTCGGCCTCACGCTCGAGGCCGCCGAGGAGCGCTTCACGAAGCGCTACAACGACGAGCGCATCCTCCGGCGGCAGTCGGATCCGGTGCTCGGCCGGGTCTGCCGCTTCCTCGATCTCACGACCCGCGGCTGCACCATCTACGAGGCACGGCCCGAGGTCTGCCGCGATTACCCGGGCAGGCCGCGGTGCGGCTATTACGACGTGCTCCAGTTCGAGCGGGAGACACAGGACGATCCCGACGTGATGCCGCTCGTGCAGATCACGTTCCGGTCCAGGACGCCGGCCGGTTAGCGCTCGATAGGGCGGCAGCGCGGCTCAAGCGCGGCTCACGTCCCCTCGTGGACCTCGTCGTCCGTGTCCGCCTGCGCCGCCGCGCTCGCCTTCCTCCGCTCGTGCAGCCACTCCTCCGGCCGATCGGCGGGGTAGGTCCGCAGCGAGCCGTCGGCCGGCCCGAGCAGATCCTCCGCGCGTGCCGCGCCCGTGATCCGCTGCGCGGCCATGAGGCCTGACATCGCGGCGCCTGCCACCCCGTGGCTCAGCGTGCTGGCCCCGCACTGGTACAGCCCTGGGATCCTCGTCCCGATGGAGAACGACAGCGGGCCGAGCTGCCACCGCGTCTTGGCGGTGCCGTAGGCGGCGCCGCGGTACGTGGCGCAGTAGAAGTCGTTGGTCAGCGGCGTCGCCACCGAGCGGAACACGAGCGCGCGCGAGATGCCTGGGATGACGTTCTCCGCCGCCGCGATCATCTGATCTCCGATCGACTCCTTGAACGCCTCGTAGTCCGCCCCTCGCTCGCCCGTGCGGGTCTTTTCCCAGCGCGTGAAGGGGCCGTGGGGCACGAACGTGAACATCTCGATCGTGTGGTGGTTGCCCCGGGTCGGGTGGCCCGGGTCCTTCAGCGTCGTGATGGTCAGGAACAGCCCGTCCACCGCCCCGCGCGGCAGCTGGTGCTCCATGCGCTCGTAGAGGCGCCCCACGTCTCGCTCGCGGTACCACCAGTAGTTGCCTGAGTCGTAACCCATCGACCGGAGGTCCATGTCCACCGCGCAGAACACGCTGAGCAGGCTGACCGAGTACTCCATCCGCTGGACCTTGCGGCGCTCGCGGGCGGTCAGCTCGGGCGGCAGCAGCTCTCCATAGGTGATCGCCGGGTCCGCGTTCGAGACGACGCTCGCCGCGCGCAGGACCTCTCCCCCTTCCAGCTCGACGCCGGCCGCTCTCCCTCGCTCGACGAGGATGCGCTTCACCCGCGCGCGCGTCCGCACCTGCCCTCCGAGCCGGCGAAGGGCCCTGATCATCGCGAGCGGGATGCGCTTCGCGCCCCCGCGCGGGTAGTACCCGCCATCCATGTAATGGCAAACGATGCCCGCGTGGACAGGCAGCGCCACGCGCGACGGCGACAGCCCGTGATCGCCCCCCTGCGCCGACAGGAACGCGCGCAGCAGGGGATCGCGGATCGTCGCGTCCAGCAGATCCTCCTGGGTGCGGAGGCCCCAGCGCACGAGGCTCGGCGCCTTGAACGGCGCGAGCAGCACCCTCGGGAACTCGAGCATCGCCTCGAGCCGCCCGAGATCGTCGTTGACCCCGCGCAGGACACGGAAGTACCGCGCTATCCCCGCGGCCTCGTGCGGGAACCGCGCCGTGAGCCGGGCGACGAGCCGATCGAGGCCCTTGGGCACGTCGAGCCGCTCGTCGCCGATGATCAGGTGATCGAGCCCGTCCGGGTTGAGCTCGCAGAACTCGAGATCTCCCGAGAGCCCGAGCCCCTCGTAGAGCCGCCGCACGGCGCCCCCCGGGCCGAGCCCGCCGATGTAATGGACTCCTGGGCTGAACAGGTACCCGTTCAACGAGAAGCTGTGCGTCCACCCGCCGGGCAAGTAGTGCTGCTCGACGACGAGCACCTTCTGTCCCGCGCGCGCCAACGCGAGCGCCGCAGTGAGCCCGCCGGCGCCCGATCCGATCACGACGGTATCCGCGTGCCGCATGACGCTACCCCTCCGGACTACGATGCTCCAGGGACGTGGTCGGCTGCGCGCTTGTGCCCTCGATGGCCCCGCCTCTCGCTCGTCGCTTCCCCGTCGTTTACCCGCCGCCTCGCTTGCCGGCGTCGGGCGGCGCCCCGGCGTCGGGCGGCGCCCTGTCCGCCTTCTCCATGTTCATGAGCGGCAGCGGGCAGACGACGGGCACGGCGCGCGCGGGGGTCTGCGCCGACTCGCGGAGGCATGTCTTGCCGGTCAGGCGGAGGCGCTCGCCCACCTCGAGATCGGGCGGGCACACGACCGCCTGGGACGCGGAGACGAGATCCCCGTCGATCCAGAAGATCTCGCACCCGTCGTCCGTCCGGCGGAGGTGGTAGTGCCGCGTCGGCCGCCGCGGCACCGGCGTGCCCTCCGGGAGCGCCGCGCCGCCGTCGCTCGCCTCCGCGACCCCGCCCTCCCTCCCGGCGTCCCCCTGGCACGCAGTCACCCCGAACGGCACCCCGAACAGCAGCACCGGCAGGAGCCCGACCAGCGTTCGCTGCGACGTCGGCGGCGGCATCTGGGCGCCTCCCGGACCGGCCCTGCTCACCGGGTCGGGAAGAGCAGGATGGACATCTTGGTCAGGAAGAAGTCGGCGATCAGGATGGTGATCGACGTCACGACCACCGTGCGCGTGGTCGCGTGGCCGACGCCCTCCGTTCCGCCCCGCGTGATCAGCCCGAAGTGGCACCCGACGAGCGCGATGATCGCCCCGAAGAAGGGCGTCTTGTACATCCCGCTGAAGTAATCCATGAACGTGACGGATCCGAGCGCCGTCCTCAGGAAGAAGCCGGCGGGGATGCCGAACTCGGTCGCGCAGACCAGCATCGCCCCGCCGAAGCCCAGCACGAGCGCGAACGCGCCGAGCACGGGCATCACCACGACGCTCGCGAGCAGCCGCGGCAAGACGAGCTTCTTCAGCGGGCTGGCGCCGAGGGCGCGGATCGCGTCGATCTGCTCGGTGACGGCCATCGACCCGACCTCGGCCGCGATGCCGGCGCCGATGCGGCCGCCGACGATCACCGCCGTGAGCGTCGGCGCCAGCTCGCGCGAGAACGACAGGCCGATGATGCGGCCGGTGTACTCCATGCCGCCGAACTTCTGCAGGCCGATGGCGAACTGCACCGCCATGACCATCCCGACGAAGAGCGCCGTCACCGACGCGATGGCGGCCGAGCGGACGCCGAGCGCCTCCATCTGATAGAGGGTCGAGCGGATCTCGAGCGGCCGCTCGAACATCGACCTGAGCGCCCCCCAGGTCATCCGCCCGAACTGCCCGAGGTGCTCGACGAACCCGACCGCGTTCTCGTTGATCCGGGCGAGGAGCGGGGGGAGCGGCGGAGGAGGCAGGCTGTTCGGCGCCAGGCTCTGCGGGGGCACGCTCGTCGGCTGCAGGCTCTGCGGGGGCACGCTGGTGGAGCCCCCGCCGGAGGAGGCGGCCGGCGGACCGTTCGAGGCGGGCGGCGGCGCCGCCACGGGCCGTTTGCGATCAGTCGTCATCGGTCATCGGTGCGCAGGGTCGAGAAGCCGCGGACCATCCGCGTGAACGCCGGCTCGCTGGCGGCGTAGCCGGCGGGATCGGCGATGAGGAGCATGTCGTACACGCAGCCGTTCTTCTTGAGCACCCAGATGTCGAAGACCTTCGGCACCCCGTCGAGCTTCGCCGACATGACGGTGTGCATCGCCTCGCGGCCGTCGAACGGCACGACCTCCTGCTTCAGCACCTCGCGCTCGGTGAAGTGCAGGAAGAGGTGGTTGGTCAGCGAGACGAGCGGGATGTCCTCCTCGTTCCGGCAGCGCCCGTTGAGGGCGATGGTCGCCCCGTTCGCGTCGTCGCGGTACGCCACCGCCGCGTCCGACACCTCGAGCCGCTTCCAGCTCGCCGGCGCCGGGGGCACGCGGAACGCCACGTCCGTGCCGCGGTAGACCGTTCCGTCGAACGACGACCCTCCGCAGGCGGCGAGCGCGATCGCGACGGCGAGCAGCCAGGCTCGGGGGTCCGCTGCCTCGCCCGCAGAACCCGCGGCGGTGAGGCGCCTTCGAAGGGGTCGTCGCATCGCTGCGGGCCGACGCTATCACGCTTTTGCATCCTGGGCGAACCGCGAGCAGCCTGGCCGTTCCGGCGAGATCCTTCGGATCTCACCGGCTTTTTCGCCGCGCGCCGCGTACAGGGCGCCGCACCTCGGGTCGCTCCTGGTCGCACCTCGCCGTCACCAGGAGTCTCGCCGCCGCGGCGCGTCCCACGGCGGGGCCCGGCGGGCAGCGGGGTGCCGGGGGGACGGGCGAAAGTGCTGCCAGCGCTCGTGCTCGCGCCGGGTGCGCCCTGTCATGAAGATGCGGACGAGGAAGAGCCCGGCGACGAACCCCCCGAGGTGCGCGAAGAACGCCACGCCGCCGCCGCGCACGCCGATGGAGCCGAGCCCGTTCAGCAGGTTCACCACGAAGTACTCGAGGATGACCAGCCACGCCGGGAGCTCCAGGAACAGCCCGAAGATGAACCACAGGAGGAAGATCGGGTTCAGCACCGTGATCGGCGATCGCGGGTAGAGCGACGCGTACGCGGCCAGCACGCCCGAGATCGCGCCCGAGGCGCCCACCATCGGGATCGTCGAGCCGGGATCGATGACGACCTGCGCGCCCGCGGCGGCGATCCCGGACAGCACATAGAAGGCCGCGTAGCGGGCGCTGCCCAGCGCGTCCTCGACGTTGTCGCCGAAGATCCAGAGGAACAGCATGTTCCCGCCGAGGTGGGCCCACCCCGTCGGATCGTGCAGGAACATGCTGCTGAAGACCGTCCACCACGCGTCGCTCGGCGCTTCCAGGAGCTGCTCGGGGACGAGGCCCCACGCCGAGAGCAGCCGGTCGGGCGGCAACCCGGCCGCGATCGTCGATCGCATCCAGAAGAAACCGAGGACGTTGAGCGCGATCAGCAGGTAGTTGACGACCGGCAGCTTGCGGGTGGGCAGTTGGTCACGGACGGGCAGCATCGCGATCACCTTAAGCACGCGGGCCCGTGACAGCATCCGCCTGCCTTGATAGACCCCCGGCCGATGTCCGCCCTGCGCCTCCACGACACGCTGACCCAGAAGCTCGCCCCGCTCGCCCCACGGCGGCCTGGCGAGGTCCGCATGTACTGCTGCGGCCCGACGACCTACGACGTCGCGCACGTGGGGCACGGCCGCGCCGCGCTCGCCCCGGATATCCTCGTCCGCCACCTGAGGGCGCGCGGCCTCCGCGTCGTTTACGTTCGAAACGTCACGGACGTCGACGACAAGATCTTGCAGCGGTCGGCCGAGTCCGGCGAGCCCCCCATGGACCTGTCGGCGCGGATGGCTCGCCTGTACCAGGAGGACGTCGCCGCCCTCGGCTGTCTGACGCCCGACGTCGAGCCGAAGGTCTCGGAGCACATCCCGGAGGTCATCGCCTTCGTCGAGCGGCTGATCGAGCGAGGCGTGGCCTATGTCGTCGAGCGGCCCGGCGACGTTCGCGACGTTCGCGACGTTCGCGACGTCTATTACTCGGTCCGCAGCTTCCCCTCCTACGGCAAGCTCTCGAAGCGCAACCTCGACGAGCTGCGGGTCGGCGCGCGCGTCGGTCCGTGCGAGGACAAGCGCGATCCGCTCGACTTCGCGCTCTGGAAGGGGGTCGCCCCCGGCGGGTGGGGCTGGGACAGCCCGTGGGGCAAGGGGCGCCCCGGGTGGCACATCGAGTGCTCCGCCATGGCGGGCCACTACCTCGGGGCCGGCTTCGACGTCCACTGCGGCGGCATGGACCTCGTCTTTCCCCATCACGAGAACGAGATCGCCCAGAGCGAGGCCGCCCATCCGGACGGCGCGCCGCTCGCCTCGATCTGGATCCACAACGGCTTCGTCAATGTCGACAAGGAGAAGATGGCGAAGTCGCTCGGCAACTTCGTCAAGCTCCGCGACGTCTACGCGCGCAACGACCCGGAGGCGCTCCGCTACTTCCTGCTCACGGTCCACTACCGGGGCCCGCTCGAGTTCGACACCCACAAGCGCGACGACGGCCGGGTCGTGTTCCCCGGCGTGGTCGAGGCCGAGCGCCGCGTCGACTACCTGTATGCGACGCTCGATCGACTGTCCGCGCTCTCCGCGCCGTCCGCGCTCGCCGGCCCGCCCGCCGCCGGCGAGGGCGCCGCGCCGGAGCTGCCGGCGCGGCTCCCGAAGGGGTTCGCGGCGCTCGCCGCGCTCGCGGACGGCGCGCCGGGCCGCGCCGCCGCCGCGCTCGACGACGACCTCAACACCCCCGTCGTGCTCTCGATCATCGCCGAGGTCGCCAAGGCCGCCAACGAGCTCGCCGACGCCGCGCAGCGGCGGGGGAAGGACCAGGACGTCGCCCGCGCCGCCCCGCCGCTCGCGCGCCGCCTCCACGCGGCCCTGCGGTCCTCGCTCGACGTCCTCGGCCTGCTGCAGACGCCGTCTCCGGTCTACCAGGCCCGCACGCAGGAGCAGCGCCTCGGGCTCCTCGGCACGACCCGGCAGGCGATCGAGGCGAAGCTCGCCGAGCGCGCCGCGGCGCGCGCCGCGAAGGACTTCGCGCGGGGCGACGCCCTCCGGAAGGAGCTCGAGCGCGACGGCATCGAGGTTGCCGACTCTCCCACCGGTACGACATTCCGGGTGAGCGCCTGAGGCGCGCCGCGCCGCGCGCGTTCCACCGCTGACGCTCGCGCAGGCGGCTGCCCCCAGTGGACGAGGACCGACGGGAGATCTAGGTTTCGGCCCGATGAAGGCCCGCAGCGGTCCGCGCGCCTCGCACCTCCCGCGGACCAGAACGATGACGGACGACCATGGCTCGTGATCTCTACTCCGTGCTCGGCGTCTCGCGCGACGCGGACGAGGACAGCATCAAGAAGGCGTTCCGCAAGCTCGCGATGAAGTACCACCCGGACAAGAGCCCGGGGAAGGCCAACGAGCAGAAGTTCAAGGAGATCAACCAGGCTCACGAGGTGCTGAGCGACAAGACGAAGCGCGCGCTCTACGATGAGTTCGGCGAGGAGAGCCTCTCGCAGAACTTCGATCCCGAGCGCGCCCGCGCCTACCGCCGCTACGCGAACGCGCGGGCCGGCGGCGGGGGCCGCGGCCCCGGCGGCTTCGACGTCCAGGAGATCTTCGGCAACGCCCCCGCCGGAGGCGACCTCAGCGACATCCTCGGCGACCTCTTTGGCCGTGGCCGCGCCGGCGCGGGCGGCGCGGGCCGCCGCCCGCAGCCGGCGCGCGGCCGCGGCGGCGACATCGAGCAGAACCTCACCATCGATTTCGTGTCGGCGGTGCGCGGCACGACGCTCCAGCTCCAGCGCGAGGGTGATCCCGAGCCGGTCACGGTGCGCGTCCCGCCCGGGGCCGCCGAGGGCAGCCGCCTGCGCATCCGCGGCCAGGGCGCGCCGGGCATGGGCGGCGGCGAGCCCGGCGATCTGCTGCTCAACATCCACGTCACGCCGCACCCGTTCTTCAAGCGCGAGGGCGACGACCTCCACCTCGACGTCCCCGTCACCCTGGGCGAGGCCTACCGGGGCGAGAAGATCCGCGTCCCCACGCCCGACGGCGAGGTGACGCTCAAGATCCCGGCGCGCACCCAGACCGGCCAGGTGATGCGGCTGCGCGGCAAGGGCATCGCCCGCAAGGCGAAGGAGCCCGGGGATCTCTACGTGAAGTTCGTGGTGCACGTCCCCACCGTCGACGACCCCGAGGTCGCGAAGGCGATCGATGCGCTCGACGGCAAGGTGGAGGCGCCGCGCGGCGATCTCCGGTTCTGAGCGCGGCCTCCCGGCGCGGCGCGGGCCGCGCGTGCGGTCCGCTCCTCGCCGTGGCCATCGCGCTCGCCGCGTGCGCCTCGCCGGCGCCGCCGCGCCCGGCCCCGCGCGCCGCCGGCCTCTCCGCCCCGGCCGCCGCCCAGCCGGGGCGTCCGCCCCGGCGGGTGGGCGCGCTGGCGGCCGCCGCCTCCTCCACTGAGCTGCGCGCCCCGGCCGCGCCTCCGGCGGTCTCTCCTGCGGCGCCGGGCGCCTCCCTCGGGGACCCGTCCGCGGCGGCCGCCGAGGGCGACGCGCGCGGCGCCTCGCAGGGGCCCTCGATCGCGATCGATCCGCCCTACAAGCTCGGCCGCCACCTCGTGCCTCGCGGCCAGGCCGAGGCGGCGGAGCGGGATCGCTGGAACGCCGGGGGCAGGGGGGATCCTCCCGCGCCGCCGCCTCCGGCCGAGGGGCACCCGCTGCCGAGGATCATCGTGGACATCGACCACGTGAAGGGTCCGCTCAAGGCGAGCGAGGTGCAGCGCATCGCCCGGCGGCACCTCTGGATCCACGTCTACTCGTGCTACCGCCTGCGCGCGTACCGGGACCCGACGCTGCACGGCAAGACCACGGTGCGGCTCACGGTGAGCCGCGCCGGCAAGGTCACCGGGGCGCGCGCCACGTCGTCCACGCTCTCCGCGCCGGACGTCGTCTCGTGCCTCACCGCGCGCGCGCGGTCGCTCCCGCTCCCCGGGGCCAAGGCCGGCTCGACGGTCGTGGCCACGCTGCAGGTCTATCCGGGCGACGAGCCGGTCGAGCCTCCGCCGTCCGTCCTCGCTCCTGGCCCGGGCGAGCTCCAGCCGGACGCGATCTCCGCCGCCCTGGCCGAGGCCTTGCCCGTGTGGCGGAGCTGCTACGAAGAGGCCCTCGCGGGCGCGCCGGCGCTCTGGGGCCGCCTCGCGATCCGCTTCCACGTGACGGACAGCGGCGCTGTCGACGAGGCCTTCGAGGCTGAGTCGCGCTTCCCGGACGAACGGCTCACCCGCTGCGTGCTCCGGCGCGCGCGAGCGCTCACGTTCCCGGCGCCGGAGGGCGGCGACCTGCGCTTCGTCGTACCGCTCCGGTTTTCGCCCGACCCGCAGCCCTCAGCACCCTAGTTCCGCCCGCCAGAAGTCCGGCCATCTCTGGCCGGATTTCTGCGCCGCTTCAAGGCGACGTCGCGCGGGCGGAACCGGCTCTGTTTCCTCGGTGCTTCGCTCCGTTCTACGTCCCGTTCTACGCCCCGGTGTCCGCTTCGCGACCGCCCTGGTTCCGCCTGGCCAGGTAAGGCTCCTCTCCGCGCCTGACGCTGCACCGACCTCGGAGGCCGGGTTCGGTCTGCCCCAACCGGGATGGGCTCCTTGTGCTCCGCGATACGACTCGCCTCTTTCCGCGCGCGGCGTGCGGTGCGAACGCTCCCGCCGCCTGCACGGTCGAGGCGGTCGCACAAGCAAACCGTGCAGCGACCCGCAACGCCAAATTGCGCCGCATGGCGTATGTGCAACTTTACGGTGGGGGAGGAGGCTCAGGTAACCAATGGATATCTCACCGGGCACCATCGTTGGGGGGAAGTATCTGCTGGAGAGGCAGCTCGCGCGTCCGTTCGCGCGGATCGCGCGCGACCGCGGCTCTGTCTGGGCCGCGCGCGAGCTCCAGCTGGGCGCTCGCGTCGCCCTGAAGCTCTTCGACCCCGACGCCGGCGCCACGGGGGAGATCCTCTGGCTCGACCGCTGGGTCCGCGCCGCCGCCGAGCTCTCGTCGCGGCACGTCGTGAGCGTGCGCGATCACGGCACCGAGGACGGCGTGGTCTACCTGGCGATGGACCTGCTCTCCGGCGAGGATCTCGCGGCGCGCCTCGTCCGGCGCGGCCGGCTCTCGCTGGACGAGGCCGCGCGCGTCGCGGCGCAGGCCGGCGACGCCCTGCAGGCCGCCCATGCGGCGGGCCTCCTTCACCAGGGCCTCCGGCCGGAGAGCCTCTTCCTCGCGCTGGAGGGCGACGAGGAGGTCGTGAAGGTGCTCGACTTCGGCCTCCCGAGGGCGGTCGCGCCACGGCTCGTCGGCGAGATCGCGGCGGAGATCAGCGCGGGCGCGCTCCACTACCTCAGTCCGGAACAGATCCGGGCGGAGCGGACCCTCGACGCGCAGACCGATCTCTGGTCGCTGGCCTCGATCCTGTTTCGCGCGGTGACCGGTCACCTCCCGTTCCCCGGCGACATCGCCAGCGTCGTCGCCTCGAAGATCCTGCTCGCGCCGGTGCCCATCGCGACGCGGCTCGCGCCGAGGCTGCCTGCCGCGCTGGACGGCTTCTTCGAGAAGGCGTTCGCGCGCGACCGGGCCCGGCGCTTCCGCTCGGTGGAGGAGATGGTGTCGTCGTTCGCTCGCATCGCGGAGCACGCGCCGCCGCCCTCCTCTGGCCTCCAGCGCCCGCCCCTGTCGGCGCGCGCTTCCGGGATCGCCTCGGTGCGGGCGCCGGTCGCGGCGTTCGCGCAGGGGAACGCGGCGGCCCCTCGCGCCGTCGTGGGGCCGGAGGCCGGCTCCGAGCCGCCGACCGCGAGCCGCACGACGCCGCCGGACACGCTGCTCGGCGCGGAGAGCGCCACCGTGCTGCGCGGGCTCGCGTCGCCCGCGCGCCTGGGCTGGCTCCTCCCCGTCGGCCTCGTCGCGTTGATGGGCGTCGCGACGTTCGTGACGCTCACGCGGCCCGAGCGCCCGAGGCCTGCGATGGCCGCGACCGGCGCCAGGGCGGCCGTGCTCACGGCGGCGCTCGCCGCCGGCAAGGCCCAGGCGGCGCGCGCCGCCGCGCTCGAGGCGATCGCCTCGCCGCCGGCTCGGCCGGCGCCTCCCGAGCCTCCTCAGCGCGGCGCCCGCGCGGCGGCAACCGCGCCCCAGGCCGCCGCTTCGTCGCGCCTCGCGCGGCCAGGCACCGCCACGGGGGCGGCCCCGACGGGCGCGCGCGTGCGCCAGAGCCTGCTGAACGACTGAGCGCTGCGCGCTACGCGCTCCGGACGGCGTCGTCGTCAGCGGCGGCCTTCTCGGCGGCGGCCTTCTCGGCGGCGGCCCTCTTCTCCGCGGCCGCGTCGCTCGCCTTGCGCGCCTCCTGCGCCGCGCGGATTGCCGACAGCGCCGCGCGCGCGTCGCCGCGCGTCCGTTCCGACGCCGCGCGCGGGTCGCTCCCGTTCCCGATGCGCGCGCCGGTCATCGTCTCGAAGTACCCCGACTCGACCCAGACGGCGCCGAGCGTGTGCGCCATCTCCGCGCCCTCCGGCCCGAAGTACCCGACCGAGCCGCCGTAGATCTGGCGCGGGCCGACCTCGAGGCGGCGGCTGACGCCGCTCGCGTGCGCCGCCGGCGCGCCGACCGCGCTGCCGCGCGCGAAGGCGGCGCGCAGCGCCTCGACGGGCGACGCGTCGCCTGCGCTCGGCCTCGCCGACGGATCGCGCTCGACACGGACGAGCGTCTCGCCCGACGCGCCTGCCACGGTGAGCCCCGGCGCGAACGGCGACTCCGCGAAGTCGAGGAAGTAGAGGTGGGTCGACGGCGCGAGCACCCGCAGCGCCCGGTACACGTCGAACGGATCCGCGCCGCGCAGCGGGGCTCGGAACCTGCGGGCGAGCACGACCTCCTTCGCCTCGCCGGCCGCGACGCGCTCGTGCGCCGCGGCCACCTTCGCGGCGAAGTCCTCGTCGGCCACCGGCGTCTCGACGTGCTCTGGCAGGGCGTGCGGATCGAGCGCGGGGAGGCTCATCTGCTCTGGCCCGTGCGACAGCTCCCAGGCGCATCGGCTCACGGCGCCCTGCGACTGGCCGGCGATCGTCATGGTCTGCGCCACGCTGTCGAACACGACGACGGTCGCGTCCTTCATGACCCGTCCGAGGTAGGCCTCGTCGGGCCACGGCTCGACGCCCAGGAGCAGGTGCACCGCATCGTACGCGAGGAAGCCGACCCAGGCCTGACAGACGCGGGCCGCCAGGTCGCGCGCCGTGCCCTGTGCGTCCGGCGCATTCGACGTGTCCGCCGCCGCGGCTTGCGCGAGCCCGTCCGCGAGCGTCGCGAACGGGTCGAACCCGCTGGGGAGGAGGGTCTCGGCGCGCGCCCTGTAGCCGAGGATCGCGTAGCGGCCCCAGCGCTCGCCGGGCAGGGCGGACTCGAGCATGAACGACGACCGGCCCGGCGACTGGGCGCGGAGCGCGGCGTAGGCGCGGACCGGCGTGACGTGATCGGCCGGAAGGGTGCGGGTCACGACGGAGCTCATCGCAGCCCAGCCTACACGACGTTGCGCCGCGCGGAGAAGGCGGGCAAGGTACCTCGAAGGACGCGGTGCGAAGCGCGAACGCCCTCTCTTCGGCCCTTGGTTTGACCGCCTGCGGCGGCTGGCTGGTCGCCTTTGGCAGCTTGGCGGCTGCCTGCGGCGGCGCGCAGCCCGCCCCGGAGGGCGCGAGCACCACCGTCGTCTCGCTGCGGAAGATCGACTGCGAGGCGTGCGGCGCCGAGCTCGTCGCGGATCTCCGCGAGCGCCCGGGCGTCTATTCGGCCGCCTTCGACAGGCGCCGCGCCGAGATCTCCGTCACCGCGTCGCGGTCGTTCGACGTCGCGGGGACCGTGAAGCGGCTCGCCGCCGACGAGGGGTTCGAGGCGGTGCTCGGCGCCGGCCAGGGGCAGTACCTCGGCTGGGCGACGTTCCCCGAGGGCGCGGACGCCCGGACGATCGAGGACGGCGGCGCGGACATCCCCGACCTCGGCGCCCAGATCGTCCCGGGCAAGGTCACGGTCATCGACTTCGTGGCGGCCTGGTGCATGCCCTGCCGCAAGCTGGACGCGCACATGGTCACGGTGCTCGAGGCCCGCAAGGACGTCGCGTACCGCAAGCTCGACATCGTCGACTGGGACAGCCCGCTCGCCCGGCGGTACCTGAAGCAGGTCTCGAAGCTGCCGTACGTGATCGTCTTCGACACGTCGGGCGCGCGGGTCGAGGCGATCGCCGGCCTCGCGCTCGACGAGCTCGACGCGGCGATCGAGCGCGGCGCGCGGCGCTGAGCCGGCGCTGGCCCGGGCGCGCGCGTCCACGCTGCGCGCGCGGCGGGCCAGGCGTCGCCGCTCGGCGAGCGGATCAGTAGTGGCCGAAGAGGTCCTGGATGCGCGACTCGAGCGCGACCGCGATCTTGTAGAGCGACGAGATGGACGCCGACGACTCGGCGCGCTCGATCTGCGACAGCAGCGACACGCTGAGCCCCGTGCGGCGCGCCATCTGCTTCAGCGTGAGGTCCTTGTCCTTGCGGAGGTTCCTGATCGTGTCGCCGATGACGCGGTGGAGCTGCTCCTCGGGCGTGCGCGCGAGGCCCTTCTTGCGCATGACGCGGGCGAGCACCTCGCGGAACTCGTCCACGTTGAACGGCTTCTTGATGTAATCGACCGCGTCGAGCTTCATAGACGCGACGGCGCTCTCGAGGTTGGGGAAGCCGGTGAAGATGACGACGGCGATGTCGTTGTCGACCTTGCGGATGCGCTTGAGCACCTCGATGCCGTCGAGCTTCGGCATCATCAGGTCGAGGATGATGAGGTGGTAGCCGCCCGTGCGGACCTCTTCCTCCACGGTCGTGGGGTCGCCCAGCGTCTTGACCTGGTACCCGTCGCGCTCGAGAAGCGTCTGCATGTAGTCACAGATCGCGCGGTCGTCGTCGACGATCAGAATGCGTACAGCGGGAAGCTCAATTGCCACCTGTTCCTCCTCTCACGTCACGACCGCCGGAGCCGGCCGGTCGCCCTGGTCCGTTCTGGAAGGGGCCGCCCGTGCGGTCCCCTGCTCAAGTTGCGCGAGCAGGGGGCGAGGCCCTCACCGGCGCACCAGACGCCTCGCTCTCTGCTTCCTTTCGGCAACATCGGGATTCCAGTGACACTTTAACACGGCCTGAGCAAGTCAGGACGGGACATTTTTCTTGCGCTCCCACGATTCTTGGCTTCGTGAAACGTCCGGGGCGCCGGGGCGACCCCGAAGTGAGCGAATTCTTGCCACTTTTTGTCATCTGGCTGTCATGCGCGGCGCGGGCGCTCCCGGGGACGCCGTGCGAGCCCGCGGTGCGGCCGTGGAGCCCTGATCATTTCGTCTTGACAAGCGGCTCGCTCTTGGCGATGTTGCGCGCCCGCTGTTCAGCGGGCGTTGCTCTTGGGGCAGCGAACGGGGCGTAGCGCAGCCTGGTAGCGCACTCGGTTCGGGACCGAGGAGTCGGAGGTTCAAATCCTCTCGCCCCGACTCAGTTCATCTGGGGATCCACGAAGGGCGGCCTGATGGCCGCCCTTCGTCGTTTGGGTCTGCCGACGGGAAGACGGGGAGCGGGGGGCCTTCCTGGCCGTGGGCGTCTACGTGGACGTCTGGCCGTTTACGTCCACGACCACGACCACGTTGACGTCCACGACCACGTTGACGTCCACGTCCACGTTGGGGGGCGTGGTCGGGGGCGGTCCTAGCCTGTGCGGCCCGCCAGGTTGGCGATCACGGCCGCTAGCTCCGACGCCTCGATCGGCTTGGGCACGTGCGACTGGAAGCCGGCCAGCAGCGCGCGTGTACGGTCCTGGGCGCTCGCGTACGCGGTCAGCGCCGCGGCGGGGATGCGCCCTCCCTGCTCGGGGCTCTGCGCGCGCAGGCGACGGATCAGGCTGTAGCCGTCCTCCCCGGGCATCCCGAGATCGCTCAGGATCACGTCGGGCTTCTCGCGCTCGATCGCGGACAGCGCCTCGTCGACCGTCGCGACCGCGGTGATGCTCGCCCCCTTGCGCTCCAGCACCGTGGTCACGAGCTCCCGCGCGTCCGGCTCGTCGTCGACCATCAGCACCCGGACGCCCTGGAGCGTCGGCTCCAGCTCGTTGGACAGAGGGACCAGCCCATCGGCCCTCCGGAGCGCCGCGATGGCGCCCCGGGGCGCGAGCGGGATGTCCACCGTGAACGTCGCGCCCTTGCCGTCCCCGGCGCTCTCCGCCTTCACGGTGCCGCCGTGGAGCTCGATGAGGTGGCGGGCGATCGCAAGGCCGAGCCCGAGCCCGCTGTGCGGCCGCGTGCTCGTGCTGTCGGCCTGGCGGAAGCGGTCGAACACGTACGGCAGGAACTCCGGCACGATGCCCTGGCCCGTGTCGCTCACCTGGATGCGGGCCAGGCCCTCGGCCCTGCCGAGCAGGATCGAGACCTTGCCGCCGCGCGGGGTGAACTTGATCGCGTTCGACAGGAGGTTCCACACCACCTGCTGCAGCCGCGTCTGGTCGCCCGAGATCGGCCCCGCGTTCGGGTCGAGCTGCACGAGCAGCTCGATCCCCTTCGCGTCCGCGCCGTGGCGGACCGCGTCGATGGCGGCGTTGATGATCGGCGGCAGGTCGACCAGCATCACGTCGAGCCGCAGCTTGCCGGTGATGATGCGGGAGGCGTCGAGGAGGTCCTCGACGAGCTGCGCCTGGAGCGTGCCGTTGCGCTCGATCGCCTCCAGCGCGCGGACGTGCGTGTCCGGCTTCAGCGAGCCCTGCCGCAGCATGCGCGCCCAGCCGAGGATCGCGGTGAGCGGGGTCCTGAGCTCGTGCGAGAGCGTCGCGAGGAACTCGTCCTTGGCGCGGTTGACCTGCTGCGACTCGCGGTAGAGCTGGGCGTTGTCGAGCGCGAGCGCGGCGAAGTTGCAGAGCTCCTCGGCGAGCGCGAGATCCTCGACGGTGTAGCGCCGGCTCGACTCGGTCGAGAGCAGCGTGATCGCCCCGCGCGTCCGGTCCCGGGCGCGCAGCGGCACGATCATCGCCGAGCGGACGCCGAGCTCCCGGAGCAGCGCGAGGTACGCCGGGTCGTGCGCGCCGGACCAGCACTCGTTGCCGGGCTTCAGCGACGCGGCGCGCTGCCACGCCATGCCCTCGACCTCGGGGAGCAGGAGCGACTCGCCGCACCGGAGCACCGCGTGCACCGCGCGCGGCACCTCGGGATCCGTCGGGTAGCGGGCCGGGAGATCCCGCCCCAGCGCCTTCTTCGTGTCGCTCGCGTGCACGGCCGCGAGCCGGCCCAGCGAGCCGTCCGGCTCGACGATGTCCACCACCGTGGCGTCGGCGATGTGCGGCACCGCGAGGCGGGCGACGTTGGCCAGCGTGCTCTCGTAGTCGAGGCCCGACAGCGCGAGCTGCCGGCTCGCCTCGCCGATGAAGTAGCGCCGCTTGTCGGCGAGCCGCTTCTCGGTCACGTCGCGGAAGACCAGCACGAGCCCGACGAGCTCGCCCTCCTCGCTCCGGATCGGCGCGCCGTTCGAGTCGATCGCGAGCTCCGAGCCGTCCTTGCGCAGCAGCAGCGTGGTGTCGTCGAGCCCGATGATGCCGCCGTGGCGCAGCACCTCGGTGACGGGGTTGTCGAGGTCGTGGCGCGTCTGCTCGGAGATGATCCGGAAGACATCGGACAGGCGGCGGTCCTTCGCCTCGTCGAGCGTCCAGCCGGTCAGCGTCTCGGCCACGGCGTTCATGAAGTCGATCCGCCCGGTGCCGTCGGTCGAGATCACCGCGTCGCCGATGCTCTTCAGGGTGGTCGAGAACTTGGTCTTGCTGACCCGGAGGTCCGCCTCGAGCTGCTTGAACTGGGTGATGTCGGCGAAGATGGACACCGCGCCGAGCATCTCGCCCTCCGGCGAGAAGAGCGGCGCGCAGCTGCCGAGCAGCATCCCGTGGGTGCCGTCGAAGCGCTGGAAGTGGATCTCCTCCGCGGGGACGGTCTCCTTGCGCGACAGGCACCGCGCCATCGACCAGTCGCCGCCCTCGAACGGCCGCCCGTCGGGGTGGAACGCGCGGTAGCGCCCCCAGCCCTCGACGTTCTCGGCGGTGGAGCTGCCGGCCCAGATCCGCTCGGAGGCGCGGTTCTGGAGGATCAGCTTGCCCTGGATGTCGGAGACGATGATGCCGTGCGGGCTCTCGCTGAGGAGCGCGTCGAGCAGCCCGCGCTCGTGCTGGGTGATCACGCGCAGCCGCTCGACCTCGCGGCGCAGCGCCTCGATCTCCGTGTCGACCGGCGGCACCGACGCCGCGAGCGGCGTGAGCTCGAAGGAGGCGCTCGCGGTCGGATCGAGGCTCACGATCGCGCGGTCGATCTCCATGACCGTGGGGCCGATGAGCCGCCGCTGCTCCGTGGTCGTGGCCGTGTCGTACAGCAATGCCCGCGCCTGCGCGAGCGCCGCGACGATCGGCATGTCCGGGCGTTCGGGCATAGCTCAAGGGATCCCACGGCCGCAGGACGCGAACAAGATGCTACGTGCGCGACCTGACACGGAAATCGCGCCCGTGAACGTGAACTTCTCGCTGGACGGACTCATCCGGTGAGCCGGGGTACGCTCGCATCGCTGGAGGGCGGACGAGGTGCACCCCGGCGGGGTCGGTTGTGCTGGTCGCGTCGGTTGTGGTGGTCGCGTCGGTCGCGTCGGTCGCGTCGGTCGCGTCGGTCGCGTCCGCTGCGTTGGTTGCGTCGGCCGTCTCGGTCGCGCGAGGACGGTCGCGCGAAGATCAGCTGCGGGCTGCCTGGATCTGCTTCACGAGCTCGGGCACGGTCGCGAAGAGATCGGCGACCAGGCCGTAGTCGGCGACCTGGAAGATGGGCGCGTCGGCGTCCTTGTTGATGGCGACGATGACCTTCGAGCCCTTCATCCCGGCGAGGTGCTGGATGGCGCCCGAGATGCCGACGGCGACGTAGAGCGAGGGGGCGACGACCTTGCCCGTCTGGCCGACCTGGAGGTCGCTGGCGGCGTAGCCGGCGTCGCACGCGGCGCGGCTGGCGCCGACGGCGGCGCCGAGGACGTCGGCGAGCGGGTCGAGGACCTCGTTGAAGCGCTCCTTCAGGGCGCGGCCGCCGGAGACGACGACCTTGGCCTCGGTCAGCTCGGGGCGCTCGCTCTTCACCTGGTCGAAGGAGACGAACTCGACGCGCTCGGCCGCCGCGCTCGGCGGGACGACCGCGACCTGCTCGATCGGCGACGTCGACCCGGTGGGCTCGGCGGCGGCGAACGCGCTCTGGCGGACGCTCACGACCTGGACGGGGGTCGAGACGGTGCAGACGCCGTACGCGTTGCCGGCGTACATGGGGCGCTTGTACTTGAGCTTGCCCCCCTCGGGGAGGAGCTCGGAGATGTCGCTCGCGAACCCTGCCGAGAGCCGCGCCGCGACGCGCGGGAGCAGGTCCTTGCCGTAGGCGCTCGCGGTGCCCACGACGACGGCGGCGCCCTTGGCGGCCGCCGCGACGGTCGGCACGTAGCGCTCGGCGACGTAGTCCTTCAGCGAGCTCGCCTGGGCGACGAGCACCTTGGCCGCGCCGAGCGTCGCCGCCTCGGCGGCCGCGTCGCCGAGGGCGTCGCCGATCACGAGGATCGAGTACGTCCCGCCGAGCGCCGCCGCCGCCTGCCTCGCGAACGTGACAGCGGAGTGGGTCGTCTTCTTCAGCTTTCCATCGGCGGCCTCGGCCACCACGAGAACGTCAGCCATGATCCCTCCTGCACGACCCGCCGCTGCGGGTCGGGGTCCGCGTCGGCGGCACCCTCGATGTCTTCGACCTCTTGTCGCGTCCGGTCTTGTCCCTGCTGCGTCCCGTCAGATGGCCTTCGCCTCGTTCTTGAGGCGCGAGACGAGCTCGCTGACGTCCTTCACCTTGATGCCCGCCTTGCGCGCGGGGGGCGGCTGGAACGCGCTGTACTGGACCTTGAGCGCCTGGTCCGCGGCGAGGTCGGCGAGCTTCACCTCGGCGAGGGGCTTCTTCTTGGCGGCCATGATCGCGGGGAGCGCCGCGAAGCGGACGCCGTCGTTGTACTTGAACGCGGGCGCCGTCTTCTGGGAGTAGACGCTGGTCGGCGCGACGATGCGCAGGTCGACGGTGACGACGGCCGGCAGGCGCACGCGGAGGGTGGAGACGCCGCCGTCGACCTCGCGGCCGACGAGGAGCGCGCCCTTCTCTTCCTTGATGGTCGCGGCGAACGTGGCGAGCGGCCAGTCGAGCAGCTCGGCGAGGATCTGGCCGACCTGGTTGGAGTCACCGTCGACGGCCTGCTTGCCCATCAGCACGACGTCGGGCTTCTCGCGCTCGACGAGCGTCTTGAGGGCGCGGGCCACGAGGTCGCCGTCGAGCTTGTCGTCGGTGACGTCGACCCGGATGGCCTTGTCGGCGCCGGTGGCGAGCGCGGCGCGGAGGGTCTGCTCGGTCTCCTTCGGTCCGAAGGTGACGACGACGACCTCGCCCGCCCGCGTCTTCGGCGCCTTGCCGTCCTCGGTCAGGCGGAGCGCCGCTTCGAGCGCGTACTCGTCGAACGGGTTCGGCTTCCACTCGAGCCCGGTCGTCTCAATTTTGTCCCCGGAAGCGGGGATCTTCACCTTGTTCGCGTTATCCGGATCGGCGACGCGCTTGAGCGGAACGAGGATCTTCACGGCTCGGTGGCTCCTGTTGCTGTGTGGTAACGCAGAGCGTAGTCCGCCTCGGCGAGGACGCGCCACGCATGCGGCAGCCGGGCCGGCGGCCCCATGCGTGGACCCGGCGCGCGCGGCTGAAACAGCACGCCCGAGGCGGAGGGAGCCGGTCATGGCAGCGCCGACGTGGTGCGTCAAGCAGACGCGACGGCCTAATTCGAAGGGCGCGGGCCTGTGAGGGGCCTCGCGGAACGGGGAGAGGCGAGGTGATCCGTTGTGAGGGGGTGGCGGAAGGAGGGTGCAACGACGGCGATCCATCGAGAGGAGGCGGAGAGCGTCGTGAACGTGGTCGTGGTCGTGGTCGTGGTCGTCAACGACACGATCGTTGACGTGAACGTTCTGCCGAAACCTTGGTCAACGAATGAGAGCTGCGACTTCCGGGTGACGTTCACGTTCACGATCGAGCCGTTGACGACCACGACCACGACCACGTTCACGACCACGAGAACGTTGGTGACCGATGGTGGGGGAGGGGGCGTTTACGGATGCGATCCGTTGAGAGGGGGCGGTGGAGGGGGCGCGCAACGGATCTGATCCGTTGAGAGGGGGGTGCCGGAGGGGGCGCAACGGATCTGATCCGTTGAGAGGGGGGTGCCGGAGGGGGTGCGCAACGGATCTGATCCGTTGAGAGGGGGGCGGTGGAGGGGGTGCGCAACGGATCTGATCCGTTGAGAGGGGGGTGCCGGAGGGGGCTCTTGACGGATGGAGTCCGTCAAGAGGGCCCGTCGGAGGGGGGTGGTTAACGGATCGAGTCTGCCAGGAGGGCCCGTCGGAGGGGGGTGGTTAACGGATCGAGTCTGCCAGGAGAGCCCGGCGGAGGGGGCTCGTGACGGATCGAGTCTGCCAGGAAGGCCCGGCGGAGGGGGCTCGTGACGGATCGAGTCTGCCAGGAAGGCCCGGCGGAGGGGCGGCCCCGTCAATCCACGCCAGTCGCCGGGGCTCCCTCGTCGATCGCTGGCTCGCTGGCGTCGGGCGGCGCGCCGCCTTCCACTTCGGTCTCCTCCTTGCCGCCCGAGCGCCGGCGCTCGGCCTTGGCAGCCTCCCGCTGGAGCGGCGCGAGCAGCCGGCGCGCCGTCTCCTCGTCGGCCCCCTCGAGCTCCAGCATCTGGAGGACGCTGCGCACCACCTTGATCCAGCGGTTGCGCGCCCGGAGCTGCCCGCCGGGCGAGTCGGCCGCGCCCGGCCGGTCCTCCGCCGAAAGGTGGATACGCTGCGCGTCGAGCTTGCCGAGCTCGTCGCCCGCGGCGAACCACGCCTGCACCGCCTTGAGCAGGTTGCCCCCCGGCGTCGGCAGCGCCCTGAGCGCCGCCTTGGACTCCGGCGTCAGCCGGTCGCGCGCGAGCTTCACCTCGCCCGCCTCGTCGCTGTAGCTCGCCCCGAGGAACTTGAGCCCATCCGCGAAGAGCTGATCGCGGATCTCGAGGTAAATCGCCGCGTCCTCGGGATCGTCGGCCAGATCGGCGAAGCCGGTGAGCACCGCGTGGGCGCCGCGCGCCTTGCGATCGTGGATCTGATCGACCACGACCTGCCTTTGCTGGATCGCGGAGAGCTCGTCGTTCGCCTTCTTCTGCCGCCGGTGCGACTTCAAGACGCCTTCGTGCGCTTCCTCGATATCGTCGATGAGCGGGGCGCACCGCTTCAGCGACCCGAGGCGCGGCCTTTCGCGCTCCGGGTCGAGCCAGGCGCCGGTGATCTGGACCATTTGACGAGGAGAGAGGTCTTTGAGGGCCATGGTGCCTCCTTGGTTGTCCTCCGGCGACGCGCCGGGGAATGCACCATTCGTCAAGCTCTCAGTCCGGATGGGCAGTGTAAAGCCTCTTTTGCGCGGCGCGAGATTTCGAGTCGGCCCGCGGCGCGTCCGGGAGGGGCGCCGCGGCTCAATTACGGCTCGATTACAGCTGATTCGCGGCTCAAGAGGGGCTCAAGAGGGGAGGACGGTGTTATCGCCTGTAATTGCCTTTTGCGCCGGAAGCTCGGGTGGCCCGGCGCGGAGATCCCTTCAGGCCCCTTCGCTCGGCGGCGGCTCCTCGACGTCGCTCGCCCGCAGATCGCCCCGGAGCCGCCTGCGCAGGTGCTCGTCCATGCGCATGGCGTGCTTCTCGTGGACGCCGAGCTCGGCCGCGACCTTGGCCCAGGAGAGGTCTTGCCAGTACCGGAGCTCGATGAGGCGCGCCTCCCGCTCGTCGAGGCCGCGGAGCGCGGCCCCGAGCGCCTCGAACGCGCGGGTGCGCGCGATGGCGTCCTCCGGATGCGCCTTGAGCCGCTCGCCGGTGTGCGCGACGAAGCGCGCGAAGACGAGCGCGCGGCACGGCTCCAGGAGCTGCTCCCGCGCGTCGGCGTCGTCGTCGCTGAACGGGTCGCTCGTGTCCCGCACCGACTCGGCCGCATCGAGGAAGGCGTCGAGCCCGGCGCGCTGGAACGACGCCTCGCGGGTGATCAGGCGGATGACGGCGCCGGCGACCCGCTTCCAGGCATAGACGCTGAACGGGACGCCGCGGGTCGGGTCGTATCCGGGGCTGGCCTCCAGGAGCGCCTGATAGGCCGCCTGCTCGCAGTCTTCGAGGCGCTGGGACGTCCGCACGCCATGGACCTGCGCGGTCGTGCGCGCGACGTGGCGGGCCATGGGCAGCGCCTCCAGCACGCGCTCCTGGTCAGGGAGAGGTGGAGGCGGGCGCTGGCCGCGGGTCACCGCCGCCCACCGAAGGTGCCGTCGCGGCGCGCCGCCGCCGCCTCGCCAGCCGCGGGCCCGCCGGCGCCCGAGGCGTCGCGGGCGACCTCGCCGCTCTCGGAGGGGACCGGAGGCCGGGCCCGCAGGCGGTCGTAGAGCGGCGCTGCGGCGGGGTGCGTCTTGATGAAGATCGTGAGGAGCCTGCGGTAGTCCTCGATCTCCTCGGGGGAGAGCGCGCCGAGGTACGGGCCGAGCGCGTCGGCGAGGCAGCCCTCCAGGATGGGATCGGCGCCGCCGGGCGGCTCTAGCGCGTCGGGCTCGTCGGAAGCGTCGTGCGTCATGGTGACCTCGAGCAGAGGGGGCCCGCGTGCGTGCGGCGCCCGTTCCTTCTCCTAAATCACTGCCAAGGGGGCGTTTCAGACAAGGAAAGCGACGCGCGGGGATCTTTTGTCCGCGCCCGGCGGCGGGGCCAGGCCGGGCGCGGGCCGGGGCCCTGCGCCGGGGGCCTGGGCCGGGGTCCCGGTGGGCAGGCAACACCTTGATTTAATGCAGGTTTTCATGAATCGACGCGGGGGGTGCATTTTCTTTGTCTGAACCGGCCCCCTGGTCGTGATTTCCATCTCAGGAGACCTCGCTGGTGGAACGCGGCACCTCAGACGGCTCAGGGCGCTCGGGCGGTGCCTGGGATGCGCTGGAAGGGACACCTTACCGGGCGGTCCGGGTGCTCGGGCGTGGGGGCATGGGGGAGGTCGTCGAGGCGGAGCACCGCGCGCTCCGGAAGCGGGTCGTCGTGAAGCTCGTCCGCCGCGCGCTGGCGCACGATCCGCGGTTCGCGGATCGGCTCCAGGTGGAGGCGCGGGCGCTGGCGGCGGTGTCGTCGCCGCACGTGGTGGCGGTCCTCGATCTGGGACAGACGCCGTCGGGGCGCCCGTATTTCGTGATGGAGCGGCTCCGAGGGACGACGCTCGGGGAGGAGCTCGAGCGGCGCGGTCCGCTGCCGGTGGCCGAGGCGATCGATCTGGTGCGGCAGGTGCTGGCGGGGCTCGCGGCGGCGCACCGGGTGGGGCTCGTGCACCGCGACGTGAAGCTCGACAACGTGTTCCTGTGCGCGCCGGGGGCGGCGGCGCCGGGCAGCGCCCGGGTCGCGAAGGTGCTCGACTTCGGCGTCGCAAAGGTGCTCGACGGCGCGGTCGCCGAGGCGGCGCCGGGGGAGGCGCCGTTGCCTTCCGTGCCCGCGCCGGCGTATCCGACCGACGCCGGGCTGCTCGTGGGGACGCCACGGACGGCCTCGCCGGAGCAGGCGCAGTGCCAGCCCGTGGACGCCAGGGCAGATGTGTATGCGGTCGGGCTGCTGATGTATACGCTGGTTGTGGGGCACGGTCCGTTCGCCCATGTCGAGGACACGCTGGCGCTGCTG
Organism: Sorangium sp. So ce128; assembly: GCF_051525245.1. NCBI lineage: Bacteria > Pseudomonadati > Myxococcota > Polyangiales > Polyangiaceae > Sorangium > Sorangium sp. So ce128. The sequence continues at coordinate 901,291 of NZ_CP150313.1, forward strand.
CGCGCGCACGTCGTGGAGACGCCGGCCCCGCCGTCGCGGTACGCCGCGCAGCCGATCCCGGCGGCGCTGGACCGGGCGGTGCTGAAGGCGCTGGCGAAACGGCCGGAGGAGCGGTTCCAGAGCGCCGAGGCGTTCGCGGCGGAGCTGGGGCGGATCGGGGCGGAGCCGGGGGTGGTGGAAGGGCCGGGCGGGGCGGGGGCGTGGGGAGGAGCGGCGCGGGGGCCGGAGGTGGAGGCGGGGCCGGAGGTGGAGGCGGGGTGGGGGCAGCAGAGAAGGGGGGGGTTTGAGGCGAGGCCGGAGGGGAGCAGCGGGGCGGGAGCCGGCGCGGGCGTGGCGGGGGCGCCGGTGGACGCGCGGCTGTTCGCGGGGCTGACGCTGGCGAGCACGGTGGTGTTCTCGGTGCTGGCGGCGCTGGTGCTGCGCGGGATGGGGGTCCTGTGATGGCGCGGGAGGCGCTGAAGGCCGGGGACGTGTTCCTGGACTACCGGATCACGGAGGTGATCGACGCGGGTGGGATGGGGGAGGTGTACAAGGCAGTGGAGGATTACTCGGAAGATGTCGTGGCGATCAAGTGCATGCTGCCACGGCACCTGAAGAGAGAGGACTTCGCGAGGCGGTTCCGGCAGGAGTGCAAGTTCTATCCGAAGCTGAAGCACCCGAACATCGTGAGGATGAGGAAGGCGGGTGTGTCGCCGGATCACGTGGCGTACATCGTGATGGATTACCTCGAAGGGAGGACGCTGAGGAAGCTGCTCAACAAGGCATATCGGCTGGACTTCCTGAGCGCGATGCACGTGATGCTGCAGGTGGCGGACGCGATGACGTTCGTGCACTCGAAGGGGATATGGCACCGCGACCTGAAGCCCGAGAACATCATGGTGGGGACGAAGGCGGACGCGAAAGGGCACGTGTGGCTGCTCGACTTCGGGATAGCGAAGTTCGCGGACGGCGGAATGAACACCGATGATCTGCCGGACGTGGGGACGGTGAGGTACATCTCGCCGGAGCAGGTGAAGATGCTGTACACGAGCTCGAGGAAGGCCGAGCGCGTGGAGCGGGCGAGGCCGGATGGGCGTACGGACATCTACGCGTTCGGTGCGATTTTTTATGAGGTGCTGACGGGGAAGCACCTGTTCCTGGACGACAGCGAGCCGGCGACGGCGGAGGAGACGCTGACAGGGCACCTGGTGGCGGCGCCGGAGCCAGTGCACGAGATCGTGCCGGATTGCCCCGAGTTCGTGTGGCCGGTGGTGGCGAAGTGCATCGCGATCGACCGCGAGGAGCGGTATCCGCGGTTCGACGATGTGGCGCGGGACCTGCGGGGGCTCTTGAGAGAGACGGTGCCGGCGGGGCACGTGCTGGCGCAGCGGCTGGCGCGGGAGCGGCTGGAGGCGGAGCGGCAGGCGGCGTTCGCGGGGGTGGCGCTGGAGGACAGCGCGCCGGTGGAGGACGAGCAGGGCGCTGCGGGCGAGGAGGAGGCGGGGCAGGAGGGCGGGATGGAGCGAGGGAGCGCGGAGGGCGAGACGCGGGGGCGGCGGGTGGTGCACGGGGAGACGGCGCCGCTGGAGCAGTTCGTGGCGCCGGCGAGCGCGCTGCCGTTCGCGCCGGCGTCGCGCGTGCCGCGAGGGCGGGGGGTGGGGCATACGGAGCCGCTGCCGGCGCTGAAGCCGCTGGAGTCGACGGCGAAGCTGTCCGGGGCGTGGGCGGAGAGGATGGCGCAGCGAGCGGGGGCGGCGGCGATGCCGCAGCCGCCGGCGGAGGTGAGGGCGCAGGCGTATTCGGGGCCGCCGCCGATGCCGGCGGAGGTGAGGGCGCAGGCGTATGCGGGACCGGTGCCGATGCCGCAGCCGCAGGGCGGGGCGCAGGCGTATGCGGCGCCGCCGCCGATGCCGCAGGCGTATGCGGGACCGCCGTCGCTGCCGCAGTCGCACGGTGGGCCGGCGTCGATACCGCAGTCGTATAATGGGCCGGTGCCGATGCCGCAGTCGCATGGTGGGCCGGTGCCGATGCCGCCGTCGTACGGCGGGCCGGCGTCGCACGCGGGGGCGCAGCGGTATCACGCGGGGGCGCAGGGGTATGGGGGACCGCCGCCGTTGCCGGTGATGGAGACGCAGCACGCCGTGCCATTGAGGGAGGCACGACGAGCGGCACCGCAGCGGCCGCAGGAGGTGGAGCTGCCGTACGTAACGCCGCAGCTCCTGGCGACGGAGGCGTCGCGTCCGGGAACGGCGCCGCCGATCGCGGCGCGGCCAGCGGCGCCGAGCTCGGTGACGGCACCGAGCGCGGGGCCGGCGGAGTCGTTGCGGAAAGAGACACCGATGACGCCGGTGGCGGCGCTGCTGACGCAGCCGCGGCGAGCGCCGAGGGCGTACGTGCTGGCGCCGCTGGTGGCGCTGGCGCTGACGCTGGGAGGCGTGGGCGCGGTGCTGGGGCTGCGCTCGGCGCGCGGCACGGCGCCGGAGCCGGTGACAGGAGAGCCGGCGGCATCGGCGGCGCCGGCCGAGAGCGCGACGGCGAGCGTGGCGACGGCAGCGGCACCGCCGGCGGCGCCGCCGCCCGAGGTGAGCGCGGCGGCACTGGCGCCGCTGCCCGAAGCGAGCCCCACGGCGCCCGCGCCGGAGGCGAGCGCGGCGGCGCCCGCGCCGGAGGCGACGGCGAGCGCGGCGGCGAGCACGGCCGAGGCGGCGGTGAAGGCCGGAGCCGTGGAGAAGACGGGGGCGGCAGCGCAGGCCGAGGCGCCTGCTCCCGAGGAGCAAGCGGCGGCGGCGAAGGAGCAAGCGGCGGCGGTGAAGGCAGAGCCGGCGAAGGCAGCGCCTGTGAAGGCAGCGCCGGCGGAGACGGAGGACGACGGGGACTTCTACCCGATGCCGAAGCGTCAGAAGCCGTCGTTTCTGCGGGTGATCGAGGAGCGGAAGAAGGCGTCGCCCGCGAAGCCGGCCGCGCCTGCGAAGCAACAGGGCGCGAAGCCAGCCGGGCCATGCGCCACGGCGGGGTGCAGGCCGTTCTAGTGTGTGGTCGCTGAGGAGAGAGGTCTTCGATGGGCAGCAACAAGGACAGCGACGACATCCGGCAGTACCTTCCGGATCTGGAGAGCATCCGGCGGGAGGCGGATCCTGAGGTTGCGGAGCGGAAGCTGCAGCAGGCGCTGAACAACCCGGAGCTGGACCGTGCGCTGACGGAGATGCAGCAGCAGAAGCCGACAGGGCAGCCGCTGTTCCAGTTCCCGGTGGTGCCTGCGCTGGCCAAGGAGCGAACGGGGCCGCCGCCGTTTCCGGGGCAAGCGGTGCCGCCGCCGTTTCCGGGGCAAGCGGCGCCGGCGCAAGCTGTGCCGCCGCCGTTTCCGGCGACGGCGCAGCAGCCGGCAGGACCGCAGGTGACGGCGGCGCATCAGCACGGGGCGGCGGTGCAGCATGGGGCGGCGGCGGCGCAACACGGCGCGACGATGACGCAGCGAGCGCCGGTGCAGCCGCAGGGCGCGCCGGTGCAGCAGGGCGCGATGGTGACGCAGCGTGTGCCGGTGTTCGGGGGGGCGGCGGCGCCGCAGCGCGCGCCGGTGCAGCAGCACGGCGTGCCGGTGCAGCAGCACGGCGTGCCGGTGCAGCAGCACGGCGTGCCGGTGCAGCAGCAGGGCGCGACGGCGCAGAGCCAGTGGGCGGATCGAGCGCTGCCGCCGATCGACAAGGCGCTGCTGCCGTCGTCGTTGTTGCCGGTGACGCCGCCGCCGGTCGCGGTGCCGAAGGCGCCGGCCGCCACGGAGTCGACGGGAAGGCGCCGGCAGTGGATGCCGACGTGGCTGATGGTGCTGCTGGCGGTCATCGCGGTGAGCAGCCCGTTCGTGCTGGCGATGCTCCTGCGGCGAGAGACGCCGCCGAAAGAGCCGGAGCCGGCGCCGCGGTCGAGCGGGATGCCGGCGCGGAGCACGCAGGCGCCGCCGGAGGCCTCGGAGCTGCTGCCACCGGCAGCGCCGGCACCGGAGGCGCTCGAGCCGAGCCTCGACGACACCGCTCCTGCGAGCGAGCCGCAGGCGCCAGCGCCGCCGGCGCCGGCGCGGCCGACGCGGGTTGCTCCGCACCTTCCGCAGGCGCCGGTCGCGCCTGCGCCCACCGAGAAGCCGCTCGCCGATGACGTGATGGATTGAAATTGCGTGGAGCCATGATGATGAACTGCCGAACCCTTGGTGTGTTGTTCACTGCGGCGACGCTGATCGCTGCACCTGGCATCGCTGCCGCGCAGCCTGCCGCGCCGCAGGAAGCGCCCCTCGTTGGCGCCGATGCGGCGAATCGCGCCGATGCGGCTTATCGACGAGGCCTGCGTCTCTACTCCGACAAGAAGTATGTGGAGGCGGAGGCTGAGCTTCAGTCGGCGTGGGAGCTGAATCCGACGTTCGACGTGGCGTACAACCTAGGGAACACGAAGTACCAGCTGAAGAAACACCGAGAAGCGGCGCAGTACCTTTCGTTCGCGCTGAGGAACTGGCCGCTGATGAAGTCGGCAGCGAAGCTGAAAACGACGGCGGAGCAGCGGTTTTCGGAGTCGCGAGCGCAGGTGGGGGCGCTGGTGGTGACGGCCGGCGCGCCAGGCGCGGAGGTGCTTGTAGACGGCAAGGCCGTGGGGAAGGCGCCGCTGGAAGACGAGGTGTTCGTCGACCCCGGCGAGCACCGGGTGGAGGCGAGGCATCTGGACTACGAGCCGGCGAGCCAGACGGTGAGCGTGGCGAAGGGAGCGACGGCGGAGGTGAAGCTGCCGATGGCGCTGGCGAAGAGCGAGGCGCAGGTCGGGCAGACGGCGGGGGGCGCGAGCGGGGCGGGCGCGGGGGTTGTCGGGCCCGTGGCGGGGCCGCCGGCGGTGCCGGTGGAACCGCTGCCGCCGCCGCCGAAGAGGAGCTGGGTGCCGGTGATCGCGCTGGGGGCGGCGAGCGCGGTGGGGCTCGGCGTGGGCGTGGGGATGACGGTTGCAGGAAGCAACGTGCTCGACGACGTTCACGCGCAGAGGCAGTCGATCAGGAACGCTGGAGGGCAGTGCACGAAGCCGTCGGCGTCGTTCGTCGACGATTGTGCGGAGCTGAGCCGCGCCGGAGAGCGCGTGGACACGCTCGGGCATGTGGCAGGCGCGGCCTACGTTGCGTCGGGTGTACTGGCCGCCGCCGCGTTGACCTATGCGCTGTGGCCGCGTGGAGAGACAAGAACTGCGGGACTGCCGCGCGTAGTGGCCACGGCGCATCCGACGGGCGCTGGTGTTGTCGTGCTCGGTGCATGGTGAAGGGCTCGGAAGAGGACGCGATGAAAACGAAAGCAAGGCGCTGGGTTGCAGCGAATGTTGTGCTTGTCCTCGCTGCGAGCGGTTGTGACGTCGTGTGGAACGACGTGTCAGGGGATTGTGAGCTGATGCTCACCTGCGCGCACTTCCTGCCGGCCGGCAGCGGCGGTGGACCGCCGAACCCCGCGTGTAAGGCGGATCCGACGCAGGACGTGAGCACGCTGACGGACGAGTGCGCGGTGTTCGCGAGCGCGGCGGCGGAAGCGGGGGGAGACGGGACGAAGGCGAGGCCGTACGCGTCGCTCGCGGAGGCGGTGGCGAACGCGGGGAACAAGCGAGTGCTGGCGTGCACGAGCGGTGCGTTCGCGGAGAGCGTGACGATCGAGGCCGGGGTCGAGGTGATCGGCGGCTTCGACTGCGGGGCGGAGTGGGCGTGGAGCGAGGAGGCGCGGAGCGCGATCGAGGCGCCGGCGAACCAGATCGCGCTCACGGTGTCGGAGGCCGCGAGCGGGGCGAAGGTGCGGAGCTTCTCGGTCCGCGCGGCGAGCGCGACGGAACTGGGTGGGTCGTCGATCGGCGTGGCGGTGGCGGACGTCGAGGCGGAGCTTGCGCAGGTGGACGTGACGGCCGGCGATGGGATGGCCGGTGCGAACGGCGAGACGCCGGAGGAGGCGCCGCAGGCGGGAGCCAGCGCGCCGGCGGACGTGTCCAATGCGTGCCCATTCGTCGTCTATGGCGGCGATCCCGGTGCGACGACGTGTGAGGACGGCGAGACGCGCGGCGGTGCCGGTGGACTCGGCGGGACCACGGCTACCGACGAGGGCAACGGGCAGAAGGGGGCGGATGGTGCGCCGTTGCCGGAGCCGAACCCCGACGAATATGGGTTAGGCGGTGCTGGGCAAGCCGGCGCTGCGGGCAACTGCAGACGCGGGGAAGATGGCGCTCCAGGAGCTGCTGGCGTTGCTGGGAAGGCCAGTAATGACACGACGCTGACGCTGGCCGGAATCGAGGGCGGCGACGGCGGCATCGGCATACCTGGAACGCGTGGTCAAGGGGGAGGCGGCGGCGGAGGCGCAAAAGCGGGGCTGTTCTGCGGGCCCGCAGCGAACCCCGTGGATGGCCCCGGCGCCAGCGGCGGCGGGGGCGGCGCCGGCGGTTGCGGCGGCAAGGGAGGCGGAGGCGGCAAGGCCGGTGGATCGAGCCTCGGTATCGTGAGCCTGGGGACGAAGCTTGTGCTGACGGAGGTGACCGTCGCGGTGGGCAAGGCGGGCAAGGGGGGCAACGGAGCCGGCGGGAGAGGTGGTGCAGCTGGAGGCAGCGGCGCGACCGGAGGTACCGCTTCGCCCCTTGGTGGATCCATCGGCTGCCGAGGTGGCGATGGCGGTCAAGGAGGCTTGGGCGGTCCCGGTGCAGGCGGCCGAGGCGGCCACGCGGTGGGCATCGCGTATGGGGTGGCGCCGGGTGCTGCGGTGACGCTGGCGAACTTCATTGGGGGCACAGCGGGCGAAGGCGGTGGCACGGCGCCGGGTGGAAATGCCGGCGAGGTGGGCGTGAGCGGAGAATGTTGGGACTTCACGGGTAATGCGAGCTGCGGCCAGTGAAGTGAGCAGCGCGGTAAGGACGACTGAGAATTATTGAGAGCTGAGCGCAATGCGGAGGAGCGACGGACGAGCACCGTGCTCCGCGAGCAGCTGAGCTGAAGGAGGAGACAAGAAATGGTCGGACGCACCCCGCGCCGGGGTGATAGGGACTCTTTTGTCGCGGAGACGCGGCACGGTGGGCTTCCCGGCGCTGACAACTTCACCACCGTAGAGTGGACTGCCGAAGGCGCGGGCGGAGGGACCGTTGATCTGCTGAGTCCTTCTGCGTCGGGCCGCGAGAGCGGATGTGATCCGACGGTCGCTGAAGGGAGCCCGGCAGCAGGTCGTTTTTGCGCAGCGGGAGAGCTTCGAGGCGCGGCCGGATGGTGGAGCCGCAGTGCCGGAGCGAGCGTCTCCGTGGTACAGGCGGCCCCGCCCGTCCCGCGCGCAGCGCGGGACTTGGGAGGGGCGGACCGCGCGCAGGCCCGGAGGGCCGAGCACGGGCCGGGGGTGGGCAGCATCCTTGTGGCCGTTCTTCTGTGCTGCACACCAGCGCGCGCTGCGTGGGACGACGAACGTGGCTCATCGAATGCCATGGCGTCGAGGACGTACCCAGAATGATGACCAGCCGATCGCTAGCTGTAGTGCTGACCGTTGCGACCTTGATGACCGACCCTGGCATCGCTGCCGCGCAGCCGGCGGCGCCGCCTGTCGCGCCAGGGACGGCGCCTGCCAGCCCCGACGCGGCGAAGCGCGCCGAGGCACTCGTCGACAAAGCGAAGTCGCTCTATCTGGAGGGCAAGTACCAAGAAGCCGAGGCGTCGCTGCTCGTGGCCTGGGAGCTGAACCCGACGTTCGACGTGGCGTACAACCTAGGGAACACGGAGTACCAGCTGAAGAAACACCGAGAAGCGGCGCAGTACCTTTCGTTCGCGCTGAGACACTGGCCGCTGCTGAAGGGTGTGGCGAAGCTGAAGCCGAACGCGGAGAAGTGGCTGGCGGAGTCGCGGGCGCAGGTGGGGTCGCTCAAGGTGTCGGTCACCGTAGCGGGAGCGGAAGTGCTGGTGGACGGCAAGGCCGTGGGGAAGGCGCCGCTGGAAGACGAGGTGTTCGTCGACCCCGGCGAGCACCGGGTGGAGGCGAGGCATCTGGACTACGAGCCGGCGAGCCAGACGGTGAGCGTGGCGAAGGGAGCGACGGCGGAGGTGAAGCTGCCGATGGCGCTGGCGAAGAGCGAGGCGCAGGTCGGGCAGACGGCGGGGGGCGCGAGCGGGGCGGGCGCGGGGGCCGGTGCGCCAGTGGCGCAGCAGCCACCCGGGGCGCCGATAGAGCCGCTACCGCCGCCGCCGAAGCGGAGCTGGATGCCGGTGATCGCGCTGGGGGCGGCGAGCGCGGTGGGGCTCGGCGTGGGGATCGGGATGACGGTGGCGTCGAACAACGCGAGCGCCGATGGGCACGCGCAAGCGGATGCGATCCTCAAGGCGGGTGGTGGCTGCCCGGATGCACCGGCTGCATACAGTCAAGCGTGCTCTGATCTCCGATCGACGGCTTCGCGGGTCGACACGTTCGGGCGTGCAGCCACCGTGGCGTACACGGCGTCGGGTGTGCTGGCCATTGCAGCCGTGACCTACGCGCTGTGGCCGCGCTCGGGGACCAAGGCGTCAGGCAAGGTACGTGTCCTGCCCGAAACGCAGGTCGGTTACGGGGGGATTGTGATGCAGGGGGCATGGTGAAGAGCCGACACGAGGGTGCGATGAAGAGGAATCGAGTGCGCTTGAAGCTGTGCTCCTTGGGGTTTGTCGTTTGCTCCGCCGGTTGCGATACGGTGTGGAGCAACGTCGCGGAGGACTGCGAGTTCACGCTGATGTGTGAGCACCACCGCGGATTGTGGGATGGCACCGGAGGCAGCGTGCCGAACCCGGCGTGCGAGGCTGATCCGACGGAGAACGCGAGCACGGTGACGGACGAGTGCGCGGTGTTCGCGAGCACGACGGCGGAAGCGGGGGGAGACGGGACGAAGGCGAGGCCGTACGCGTCACTCGCGGAGGCAGTGGCGAACGCGGGGAACAAGCGGGTGCTGGCGTGCGCGAGCGGTGCGTTCGCGGAGAGCGTGACGATCGAGGCCGGGGTCGAGGTGATCGGCGGCTTCGACTGCGGGGCGGAGTGGGCGTGGAGCGAGGAGGCGCGGAGCGCGATCGATGCGCCTGCGAACCAGATCGCGCTCACGGTGTCGGAGGCTGCGAGCGGGGCGAAGGTGCGGAGCTTCTCGGTCCGCGCGGCGAGCGCGACGGAGCTAGGTGGGTCGTCGATCGGCGTGGCGGTGGCGGACGTCGAGGCGGAACTGGCGCAGGTGGACGTGACGGCCGGCGATGGGATGGCCGGTGCGAACGGCGAGACGCCGACGGAGGCGCCGCACGCGGGGGCGAGCGCATCGGAGGTGGTGTCGAAGGCGTGCGAGGTCGTCTACGGCGGCGAGCCCGGCGTGACGATGTGCCAGGACGGCGAGACGCGCGGCGGTGCCGGTGGACTCGGCGGGACCACGGGTACCGACGAGGGCAATGGGCAGAAGGGTGCGGATGGTGCGCCGTTGCCGGAGCCGAACCCCGACGAATATGGGTTAGGCGGTGCTGGGCAAGCCGGCGCTGCGGGCAACTGCAGACGCGGGGAAGATGGCGCTCCAGGAGCTGCTGGCGTTGCTGGGGAGGCCAGTATTGACACGACGCTGACGTTGGCCGGAATCGAGGGCGGCGACGGCGGCATCGGCATACCTGGAACGCGTGGTCAAGGGGGAGGCGGCGGCGGAGGCGCAAAAGCAGGGCTGTTCTGCGGGCCCGTCGCGAACCCGCTGGATGGCCCCGGCGCCAGCGGTGGCGGAGGCGGAGCCGGCGGCTGCGGAGGAAAGGGCGGTGGTGGTGGGAAGGCGGGCGGGTCGAGCCTCGGGATCGTGAGCCTGGGGACGAAGCTTGTGCTCACGGAGGTGACCGTGGAGGTGGGGAAGGCAGGTAAGGGCGGAGATGGAGTGGTCGGTCAGAGCGGAGCAAACGGCGGGGCCGGTGGCCCTGGCGGAGATGCATCGGGAGTGTCGCCCTCGATCCGTGGCTGCGACGGCGGGCGAGGTGGCGCAGGCGGGGCCGGCGGCCCCGGCGCCGGCGGTCGGGGAGGTCATGCCGTGGGCATCGCGTACGCGGTGGCACCGAGCGCAGCGGTTGTGTTGAAGGACTTCGCCGAGGGCACAGTCGGGGATGGTGGCAGCGCGGGGCCGGGCGGGAACGCGGGTACGCCCGGAGCCAGCGGAGCGTGTTGGAACTTTGGTGGAAACGAGAGCTGCGGGCAGTGAGTAAAAGGTGTTGCTGCGTGGCAATTCCGCAGTTCTCAAGGGAATGCAATTGAAGGAGGAGGCCTCGGTGGGCCGTCGTCCGCGATCGCCTACCGAGGCGAGTCGGTGACGCAGGAAGGGCCGACGACGCAACAGCCCGGCACGCGAGGTGCTGGGGGAACCGGCGGAAGCAGCAACGTGTCGGATAACGCGGGCGCGGAAGGCATTGCAGCGGCGGAGCAGGCGTTTCCGTAAGCGACCGATGAGGTAGCGGGCGGCGTCGTCGACGGCGTCGCTCGCCGGCGCGAAGCGTGGCGAAAGAAGGGTTGGCGATCGCATGGAACGCGATCGACGGGGAGAGGTGTGTCCTGCGGGTGACCTGCGCGGCGACAAGCGGATGCTCCACCGGTACTGCAGGCGATGGCGGCAACGCGAGGCCGGGCGGGAACACTGGCGAACTGGGGACGAGCGGAGCGTGCCGCAACTTCGGTGGAAACGAGAGCTGTGGGCGGTGCGAGAAAAAATGGTGTCGCGTGGCAATTCCGCAGTTCTCAAGGGAATGCACTCGATTGTGAGCCCCCGGGCCGCGAGAAATACGTGCTGTCGAGTGATAATTGTATATGGCTCGAGGTAATGCGATTGATCGAACAAGAGGGCTGCAGTCTGTGAGCAGCTGAGCTGAAGGAGGAGACAAGAAATGGTTGGACGCACCCCGCGCCGGGGTGATAGGGATTCTTTTGTCGCGGAGACGCGGCACGGTGGGCTCCCCGGCGCTGACAACTTCACCACCACAGAGTGGACTGCCCAAGGCGCGGGCGGAGGTACCGTTGACCTGCTGACTTCTTCTGCGTCGGGCCGCGAGAGCGGATGTTATCCGACGGTCGCTGAAGGGAGCCCGGCAGCAGGTCGCTTTTGCTTCGCGCGAGAGCTGCCCGGCGCGGCGGGATGGCGGAGCCGCCGCGCCGGCTCGAACGTCCCCGTGCCTCAGGAGGCCCCTCGCGTCCGGCGCGTAGCGCGGGACATGGGAGGGGCGGACCGCGCGCAGGCGCGCAGGGCCGAGCATGGGCCGGGGGTGGGCATTCTCGTGCTCATCGCTGTTGTCGTCAGCACCCCCGCGCGAACTGCGTGGTGCGAGCAGCGGGTGCGGGTGGCTATGGGAGAGACGGCCGACGCGGCGCCGGCGAAGAACGAGGCGTCGACAGCCCCGGGAGCGACGACGGAGGGGGGCGGGAGCGCGACGGGTGCGGGGATCGTCGGGCTCGTGGCGGGGCCGCCGACGGTGCTGGTGGAGCCGCGACCGCTGCCGGACAAGAGAAGGAATTGGGTGTCGGTGATCACGCTGGGCGCGGCGAGTGCGGTGTGGCTCGGCGTCGGGATCGGGATGACGGTGGCGTCGAGAAATGCGCGGAGCGACGCGGACGGACATCGAGCGCAGATCCAGCAGATGCACGGACAGTGCATCGAGCCGCCGAGCGACTTGATCTATAGATGCCGCGACATGGAGCGTGAGGCGGGGCGCGCGGCTCGTTTCGGTACGGTGTCCGTGGTCAGCTATGCCGCGTCGGGGGCGCTGGCGATTGCCGCAGCCACGTATGCACTGTGGCCTCAACGCGCCACATCGGCGGGTCGCGCGCTGCGCGTCTTGCCCCAGACGTACGCAGACGGGGGCGGTGTCTTCATCGTGGGAGTGTGGTGAGCGAGGCGAGGGTGAGCACAATGAGGAACAGATGGATGACGTGGTTGATGAGCTGGGGTGCAGTTTCCATGGCGGTGAGCGGGTGCGACTATCTGTCTATCGGGCTGGCGGATGATTGCGAGTTCCTGCTCACGTGTCCTCATCATCTCGACGGTGGTGGCGGCAGCGTGCCGAACCCCGCATGCGAGGCGGACCCGACGAAGGACGCGAGCACGGTGACGGACGAGTGCGCGGTGTTCGCGAGCGCGACAGCGGAAGCGGGGGGAGACGGGACGAAGGCGAGGCCGTACGCGTCGCTCGGGGAGGCAGTAGCGAACGCGAACGGCAAGCGGGTGCTGGCGTGCGTGATCGAGCCGTTCGCTGAGAGCGTGACGATCGAGGCCGGGGTCGAGATGATCGGGGGCTTTGACTGCGGGGCGGGGTGGACGTGGAGCGAAGAGGCGCGGAGCGCGATCGAGGGGCCGGCGGATCAGATCGCGCTCACGCTGGGGGAGGGAGCGAGCGGGGCAAAGGTGCGGAGCTTCGCGGTGCGCGCTGCGAGCGCGACGAAGGCGGGCGGGTCGTCGATAGCGGTGCTGGTGGATGGAGCAACGGCGGAGTTGGCGCGGTGCGAGTTGATCGCGGGGAACGGAGCGGATGGCGCGGAGGGAGAGGATGCGCCGAGCGAGAGGCCGGCGCCGGCGCCTCCTGGGAACGCCGGAACGAACGCGTGCAGCGATGTTGATACATCAGGAGCGCCCGATGAAAGGCTACCGGGAGGCGGGCAGGTGGAGAACGCGTGCGGCAGCGCGCTGTCGATTGGCGGAGAAGGCGGCGCTGGAAGGGTAAACAACGGCAATGCCGGCCAGATAGGTCAGAGTGGGCCATTTGGGGCGGCAGGTGTCGGAGAACCACCGGCAGAGGCTTGGAGTTGCGGTGGTCCTGAACCGAACGGAACGGGCGATGGCGGCGCCGACGGTACGCCGGGTGATGCCGGCGAGCCTGCGAGCGGCCTCGGCACACTGAGTTCGTCGGGCTACGCCGGTACGAACGGCGGAGCCGGCGGAACGGGTAAGCCAGCGCAGGGCGGCGGCGGAGGCGGGGGCACGAAGGGTGGCGCGGCGATCTGCCCAGGCGCCATGCCGGGAGCTGGCGCGAGCGGCGGCAGCGGCGGCCCTGGTGGTTGCGGCGGGCTGCCCGGCCAAGGCGGCGGAGCCGGCGGAGCGAGCATCGCCCTGGCGAGCGTGGAGGGGAAGGTGACGCTGAAGGACTGCGTGCTGAAGGCAGGCGATGGGGGCAAGGGAGGTGCCGGCGGCGACCTTCAGCCGGGCGGATCGGGCGGGCTCGGCGGTGCTGGTGGCATGGGGGTCGGCGGGTCGAAGCACGCGTGCGATGGCGGGAAGGGAGGCCAGGGAGGTAACGGCGGTCCAGGAGGAGGAGGCCTCGGCGGGCCATCGTTCGCGATCGCGTACCGAGGCGAGGCGGTGAAGCAGGGAGGGCAGACCACGCTGGAACCGGGCACACCGGGCGCCGGGGGGCCCGGCGGGAGCAACAACGTGGCGGACAACGCGGGCGCAGAAGGCACGGCGGCGGCGGAGCAGCAACTTCCGTAAGTGAGCGACGAGGCAGCGGGCGGTCTCCTCTCCGGTGCCGCCTTCCGTCGCGACGTGTGATGGAGGCGACCCCGACGATCGCGCGACGCGCCATCGAGAGGGCGAGCCGTCTCCCGCAGGTGCCATGCACGGCGGCGAGCAGCGCCCGCCGGGCTGCTGCCACCGGCGAGCGGTGGAGAAAGTGAGGACGACCGTACGATTTTGTGATGACCCGGCCTGGCTGCGCGTAAGTAATCGAAAGACATCGATTTCTGGACGAAAACGCTAGGCGAGCTCTTTCGTGGCCGGCAGTATGCGCGCCGCTCGATCCCAAGGAGCGCCCTGCCGATGCGCCGGAATTCCAGTGGAAACGATGTCCCTCCCTCCGGAAGACGCCCCAGCCCGAGCGGGATGGGGGAGTGGGAGCGGATGTGGGTGCGCAGGCTGGGTCTCGAGGATGTGGAGTGGGACCCCGAGCTGCACTGCGAGCACTGCATCGCGAAGCGAGCGGCCTGGGAAGCGGTGATGGAGGAGCTGGCATCACGGTCGGGGAGCCGATCGAAGCTGCGGCTGAGCCCTGGGTGGGAGAAGATTCCACCGAGGGCGGGTAGGCGAAGCAGGCGGAGCAAGGGCCGCTGCAGGCGGCTGCTGCTGAAGATGGTTCGACTGGCGCGTCTCGTGCGCGATGATTTTTGAGCGCTTGAGCGAAAGGTCCCGTCGCGAGCTCCCAGCTCGAGCGAGCAGCCGCTGACGGCCTGAGCACGCCGAGGGCGCACGGCGACGGCGCAGCGCGCTGGGCGACAGAACAGGAGACCGGCGCACCGCGAGCGTGGTGCGCGCTGACTCGGCTCGTCCTTGCGACGAGCGTGCGAGGTGGAGGATGGTGCGTCCAACGATCGCCATCGAGGCAGGGGCCGAGGCCCTTGTGTCGAGGCGTCGTGCGAGCAACGAGGAGCGCTCTGGGGAGTTGCCTTGCCTGGGGCTCTTCCTGGTCACGGGCCGGCTTGGCGGAGAGGTCGTCTCCCCCACGGCGATCGAGATGGTGCATCCCGCTGTCGAGGCAGCCAGCGTGGACGATCTTGGTGCTGGTGAGATGATCGCGCCGCAGTGCCGGGACGAAGTGCGGCTCATGATGAGCCCGCGCCGAACAGGCCGCTCCGAGGACGAACGTCCGGGGCCCGGACCGAGCGGCGTGCAGGTGACATTCGCCGGTGTACTGCTCGCGCCAGGGGCGGCGTATATCGTCTACGCCGGCGATATACACATCTACCGGTTCCGTGGGGGGAAGCTGGAGGCGCGAACGCGTAAGGGGGCGGCGCTCGACGGTGGAGCGTTGGACGGATCCACCTCGCCGGATGCCCCAGCCATGCTGGGGCAACACGCCAGCGCGGCCACACGCGCGCTCGGCTGCGACGCAGCGGTGGAGATGACGGCCCAGGTCGAGGACACGGAGCCGGGTGACATCTTCCTCGCGTGCTCGGGGGGCCTCTGGGGCTCGGTGTCCGAGCAGCGCATCGCCGGCATCCTCGCAGCGCACCGTGAGCTGCGCCTGGCGGCGAGCCTGCTGATGGACTGCGCTCATGAGAACGGCGAGCCCGAGCAGGTAATGTGCGTCCTGGCACGTGTTGCGGGGTCTGTGGGTTGAACTCGTCAGGAGGAGCGGTGCAGCAGCGCCGGAGCGCGCGAAGGCCCGGAGGGACGAGCACGGGCCGGGGTGGGCAGAATTCTTGTGGGCGAAGGTGACGGCGCGAAGGGTGGGGAGGCGATCTTCCCGGGAGTCAGGCCGGCGCCGGAGCGAGCGGAGGCAGCGGCGAACCCCGCGGCTGCGGTGGACTGCCCGGGGAGGGAGCGGAGCGGCGAGCAGAGCCCGCTGGACTGCTGATCGCGGCGAGCGCTGCAGAAAAAATGAGAGACGGTATGATTTCGTGGCAATTTCGGAGGGCTGAACGTAACTCGGCAAAACGGCAACGATGATTCGAAGAAACCCCTTGGCGAGCTCATTCGTTGCCGGCAGAATGGGCGCCGCCCGAATTCAAGGAGCCCCATGCCGAAGCGCCGAAGGTCCCGCGGAGACGACCCCCCTCCCTCTGGTAAGCGCCCCAGCTTGAGCAAGATGGGCGAGTGGGAGCGGATGTGGGTACGGAGGCTGGGTCTCGAGGACATCGACTGGGATCCTGAGAAGTATTGTATGCACTGCATCGCGGAGCGGGCCGCTCGCGAAGAGGCGGCGGCGGAGGAGCTCGCGCCGCCGTCAGGGCCCAGACTGCCCGCGTCGCAGAGCCTCTTGTGGGCGAAGAACCCACGCCCGGCAGGTGGCCCTAAAGCGCGAAGCAAGCGTCGCCCCAAGCTGATGCTCGTGCCCTCGGTGCACCGCAGAAGCGAGGACTCTTGACCGAGAGGCCCCTTCACGAAGGGGCTGAATCGAGCGAGTCAACCAGCGGGTGTGGGGGACGCTGGCTCTGATGGGCTCTCCGGGAACCTGTCGTGTTGTGCCAGGACACCGCATCTCCGGCATCCTCGCTGCGCATCGCGAGCTGCTGCGCGCGGCGCGCCTTTGCGCGAGTCGCGGCTTCTGATGGATGGACTGCGCTCATGACCTCGCGCTGCGAGCCCGAGCGCGCGACGTGCGCCCCGGCGCGCGTCGGCAGCGGCCGAGGCGCTCCGCCATGAGCGCGATCAGCCCGTGCGCGCGCCCACACCTCGCGCAGGCTCACGCCGGCGCTCGGCTCTCCCCGGCCTCCCGCCCGAACGCCCGGCCGCAGCGCCGTCGCACGCAGGAAGCGCACCACGGCCTACCTCCGTGCGCCCCGCTCCTGCTACCCTCCTGGCCGTGGCGATAACGACCGATTTCCTCGTCATCGGTAGCGGTGTGGCTGGGCTGACCTTCGCGCTCGAGGCGGCCGAGCACGGCGAGGTGATCATCGTCACCAAGCGCGCGCGTGACGAATCCAACACGAAGTACGCCCAGGGGGGCATCGCCGCGGTCTTCGCCCCGGACGACTCCCCCGAGGCGCACATCGCCGACACGCTCGAGGCGGGGGCGGGCCTCTGTCACGAGGTGGTCGTCGAGATCTGCGCGCGGGAGGGGCCCGAGCGGGTGCGCGAGCTCATCGCGCGGGGCGCCCAGTTCGATCACGAGAACGGCCAGGTGCGCCTCGGGCGCGAGGGAGGGCACTCCGCGCGGCGGATCGTGCACGCCGCCGACGCGACCGGCCTCGAGATCGAGCGTGCGCTCCTCGAGCAGGCCCGGCAGAACCCGAACATCCGCTTCGCCGAGCACCACACGGCGATCGACCTCATCCCGCTCTCCCGGTTCGGGGGGCCGGACATCTGCGCCGGCGCCTACGTGCTCGACGAGACCGACGCCGCGCTGAACGGCGGGCCGCGGCCGCGCGACTCGGAGCGGCCAGCGCCCCGGCACCGGCCGGCCTCGAAGCCGCACGTCGTCGAGACCTACCTCGCGCGGGCGACCGTGCTCGCGACCGGCGGCGCAGGCAAGGTCTACCTCTACACGACGAACCCCGACGTCGCGACGGGCGACGGCGTCGCCATGGCCTACCGGGCAGGCGCCGAGATCGCGAACATGGAGTTCTACCAGTTCCACCCGACGTGCCTGTTCCACCCGGAGGCGAAGAGCTTCCTCGTGAGCGAGGCGCTGCGCGGCGAGGGCGCCATCCTCCGGCTGCCGGACGGGACGGCCTTCATGGCCAGCCACGATCCGCGCAAGGACCTCGCGCCGCGCGACATCGTGGCGCGGGCCATCGACTTCGAGATGAAGCGGACAGGCTCGGACTACGTGCTGCTCGACATCACCCACCGGCCCGCGAGCTTCGTCCGCGAGCACTTCCCGACCATCCACGCGCAGTGCCTGCGCTACGGCATCGACATCACCGCGCAGCCGATCCCCGTCGTGCCGGCCGCCCACTACATGTGCGGCGGGATCACCACCGATCTCTACGGCAGGACGACGATCCCCGGGCTCTGGGCGATCGGCGAGTGCACGTGCACGGGGCTGCACGGCGCGAACCGGCTCGCCTCGAACTCGCTGCTCGAGGGGCTCGTCTTCGGCCACCGCGCGGCCGCGCGCCTCGGCACCCAGATCGCCGAGCTCCGGCAGAGCGCGTTCCCCGATGTGCCCGAGTGGCAGGTCGGCAACGCGGTCGCCAGCGACGAGGAGGTCGTCGTCGCCCACAACTGGGACGAGCTGCGCCGCACCATGTGGAACTACGTCGGCATCGTCCGGTCCGACGCCCGCCTCCGGCGCGCCGCCCGGCGGATCTCCCTGCTCCAGGAGGAGATCCGCGAGTACTACTGGAAGCACCTTGTCACCCGGGATCTGCTCGAGCTGCGCAACATCTCCACCGTGGCCGAGCTCATCGTCGGCTGCGCCTCCGCCCGGCACGAGAGCCGGGGGCTGCACACGACGATCGACTACCCGGAGACGAACGATCGCCTCGGCACGGACACGGTCGTGAAGCGGGGCGTCCTGCCTTATCTGCGAGGTCGATGAGCGATCTGCACGGCACCCCCGACCCTCCGCCGAGCGGCGGAGGGCCCGGTCCGCTCGTCCGTCGAGGCGGCGAGGAGCGACCGATGTCGATCCCCGGGGCCATCGGCTGGACCGTGGGCGTCACCGCGCTGTTCCTGTTCCTGCTCGGCCTGATCTCCTCCTTCCGGATGGAGCCGGCGCTCGACGGCGCGGGCTCGTTCCGGGCGGCGCCGAAGCTCGACGTCATCGGCAGCTTCGCGTGCCAGGCCGCGGCGTACCTGCTCGGGCTCTTCGGCGTGCTCCAGGTGCACGCGCCCCGCGCGTCGATCCGGCAGTTCCTCGGCGTGCGCGGGACGCACGTGGCCTTCTATCCGCTGGCGATCGCGCTCGGCTTCGCGCTCGAGGGGCCCATCGCCGCGCTCTACACGGCGATCGAGGCGCGCTGGCCGTCGGGGATCGACGACGCCGAGCTCGTCCGGGTCTTCGTCGACGCGAGCGCGCCCGAGCGGGCCGCGCTCGGCCTCATCTTCATCGTGCTCGGCCCCGCGCTGGAGGAGGTCTTCTTCCGGGGAGCGCTCGCCCGCCCGCTGCGCTGGACGCACCGCGCGCCGCTCGTGATCGCGATCACGGCCGCGCTCTTCGCGGTGGCCCACGTCGGGTGGCAGAAGTTCCTGCCGATCGGCATCTTCGGCGCGGCCCTCGGCGTCCTCCGCGTCGCGAGCGGCTCGCTCTTGCCGTCCATCCTCCTCCACGGCACCTACAACGCCATCCAGTGCTTCTCGCTCCTCTCCGCGGCGGGCGCGGGGGCCGCCGACGGCGCGCCCTCGGCCGCCGGCGCCGCGCTGCCCGACGCCGCGGCGAGCCCGGTGTGGCTCGTGGCGGTGAGCTCCGCCTCTGCGCTCGTGTTGACCGCGCTCGCCTGCGTCCTCGGCCGTCGCGCCGAGGGGGCGGCCCGCGCGAGGGAAAAGGACCTCTCATGATGCCGTCGTTCGGGAGCCAAGGCGGCGGCGAGAGCCGATCCGCGCAAATCGCAGCGGGGGACGGCGAGGGCCGCTCCTCCGGGACCGTGGACGCGAGCGGCCAGGGCCGCGCCGCTCCGCGCGCCGGGGCGAAGCGAGCGCGCGTCAGCCTCTGCTTGCCCGGGGGCGGCCTGACGGGCGCGCTCTACCAGATCGGCGCGCTCGCGGCGCTCGAGGATGGCGTCGAGGGGATCGACAACCAGAGCTTCTCGCTCTACCTCGGGCACGGCAGCGGCGCCGCGGTGGCCGCGGCCCTGGCGGGCGGAATCCCGATCGAGCGGCTCTACCGCGCCCTGCTCGATCCGGTCGACAACTTCTTCCCGCTGGAGCGCAGCCACCTCCTCCACATCGACGTCGGCGAGTGGCGGCGCGCGCTCAGCACCAGCCTGGTCGCGCTCCGCCACGCGATCGTCCGGCTCACGACCCGGGGCGACGCGACCCCGAACGCGCCGGCGCAGCAGTACCTGTTCGAGCAGCTCGATCGCTTCAACGACTCGCTCCCCGCGGGGCTCTTCCAGCTCGATCGTTACGAGCGGTTCCTCGGCGAGTTCTTCCTGAGGCGCGGCATCCCGAACTCGTTCCGCGCGATGCCGCGGACGCTGCGCATCCCGGCGCACGACCTCGACTCGGGCGAGCGCGTCGTCTTCGGCGCCGAGGGGTTCGACCACGTCCCGGTGTCGCTCGCCTGCGCGGCGTCGCTCGCGCTCCCGCTGTTCTTCTCGCCGGTGCGCGTCGAGCACCGCCACTACCTCGACGGCGGGCTGGGCCACGTGGCGCACCTCGATCTCGCGCAGGCCGCCGGCGTGGACCTCACGATCGTCGTGAGCCCGCTCGTGCCCGTCTCCACCGCGCACCGCCCCGTCCCGACAGGGCACGGGGTGCGCGAGAGCGTGCGCGACAAGGGCATGCTCTGGATCTTCAACCAGGCGATGCGGATCGGGGCGCACGCGCGGCTCCACCAGGCGGTGGGGCGCGCGCTCGCCGAGGGCAAGATGCAGGTCCTCGTGCTCGAGCCCGCGCGGAACGACGCGCTGCTGTTCCTCCACAACCCCGCCAACCTGCGCGCGCGGCGCGCCATCCTGGAGTACGCCTACCGGACGACGCGCGAGCGCATCGCGGTGTGGATGGACAAGAACCGCGCCGTGGTCGAGGCGATGGGGTGGCACGAGGCCCGCGCGTCGGGCCCGTCGTCTGGCTGAGGCGCATCGCCGACCCGAGAACCTGGTCAGCGGGCCCAGGGCGCATCGGCCGCCCGAGCGCCCGCTCGGCCGGCGAGGGCCGGTCAGCTGGCGAGGGATGAGAAACGGGCGATCGTCAGCTCGTCGGGCGGGACGCTGATGCGGGCGCGCGGGATGGCGACGCCGTGGAGGTAGCGCCAGCCCTCGCCGTCGTGGAGGAAATCGGACAGCTCGACGAACGATCGATCGACGCCTGCCTCGAAGATCTTGGCGAGGAACAGCACCGACGCCGAGTCACCGCTCTGCAGGCTGTCGAGGATCTGGAGGCCCCGGTACCGGTGGTGATGGATCGTCACCTTCAGCTCGCGGAGCACCTGATCCCTGTCGCGCCCGCGGTCGATGTGGCCCATGTGCAGCGTCCGCCAGAGGTAGGCGGTGTCTCCGACGGCGAACGCGGCGTACCGCGAGCGCATCAGCGCCACGGCGTCGGGCGCCTCGCGATCGCCCAGATGGCAGGGGGCGCAGCACTCGCGGTACGAGCGCCCCGAGCCGCACGGGCACGGGCGGGAGAGGGTCCCCGTACCAGGACGAACATCTCGGGTCATGGGCGTTCTCTACACGGGTTCGTGCCCCGTTGCAGCGCCCTGGGGGCGTCGAGATGGGGCGCGGCGGGCGTGCGGCAGGGCGGCCCGGCACGGCATGGCGCGGCCTGCGGCAGGACGGCCCGGCACGGCATGGCGTGGCCCGGCGCCGTCGCGCCGTCCAGGGCCGACCCGCGCGCGTCCCTGAGCGAAGCCTCTTGCGGGGCGCCGGCGAGGACGGTAAGGCGGGCGGGAAGTATGCCCGCAGCGCGCGCTCACGCCGCGGCCCTCCTCCTGGCCCTCGCCCTGGTTCTGGGGGGCTGCAAGCGCCAATACGCCATCGGCGATCATGTCCTCGTGACGTGGGAAGGGAACGTCTACCCGGCGGAGGTCATCGAGGTCCTGGGCCCGACGAAGTTCAAGATCCACTACCAGGGATACGACGACATCTGGGACGAAGTTGTACCTCGTGAACGGATCCGCGGCCTCGTCGAGGGCAATGTCGTCCACCCGCCGCCGCCGCCGAAGGTCCGGAGCAAGGGGCTGCAGGCGTCGCAGACCAACGTCTACAAGATCGGCGACAGGGTCCGCGTCGAGTGGCACGGGCAGATGTACCCGGCGGTCGTCACCGGCATCGTGGGGCAAGAGCGCTACCGCATCCACTACGACGGCTACGGATCCGAGTGGGACGAGACGGTCGGGCTTTCCAGGATTCAAGCCAAGTAGCGTGAAATGTTCACGCGCGATCATTTTCCCCCTGGCGCTGTCCATGGGGCCGAATTAAGAGCCGCGCCGAATTTCTGACTGGGCGATCGCAAGAGTGCGCCGCCTGGCTGACGTTCGATGCGTGCCGCACGCCCTCCACGGGCACGCCCCCACGGGTGCGCGGCGGGGAGCCTTCTGTGATCAGCGAACTGTCCAAGCTGCGCAATATCGGGATCAGCGCCCACATCGATTCGGGCAAGACAACGCTGACCGAGCGCATCCTCTTTTACACCAAGCGGATCCACGCCATCCACGACGTCAAGGGCAAGGACGGCGTCGGCGCGAAGATGGACTCGATGGATCTCGAGCGCGAGCGCGGGATCACCATCCAGTCCGCGGCCACGCACTGCTTCTGGAACGGGCACCAGATCAACGTGATCGACACGCCCGGCCACGTGGACTTCACGATCGAGGTCGAGCGCGCGATGCGCGTGCTCGACGGTGCGATCCTGGTCCTCTGCGCCGTCGCCGGCGTGCAGAGCCAGTCGCTCACGGTCGACCGCCAGATGCGCCGCTACGGCGTCCCGCGCATCGCGTTCGTGAACAAGTGCGACCGCGCCGGCGCGAACCCGCTGCGGGTCCGCGCGCAGCTGCGCGAGAAGCTCAACCTGAACCCGGTGCTGCTGCAGCTGCCGATCGGGCTCGAGGACAAGTTCGAGGGGGTCGTCGACCTCATCGCGATGAAGTCCTACCGGTTCGAGGGGGCGAACGGCGAGAAGATCGTCGTCGGCGAGATCCCGGCCGAGATGGCCGACGAGGTGAAGACGGCGCGCGAGGAGATGCTCGACGCGCTCTCGATGTACTCCGACGAGCTCACGGAGGCGATCCTCGAGGAGCGCGTCACCGAGGAGCTCCTCCAGAGGGCGATCCGCGAGGCGACCGTGAAGCTCCAGATTGTCCCGGTGATGATGGGGTCGGCCTACAAGAACAAGGCGGTGCAGGTCCTGCTCGACGGCGTGACCCGCTACCTGCCGACGCCCGCCGACATCACGAACAAGGCCGTGGATCTCGACAAGGACGAGGCCGAGGTCGTCCTGTCGAGCGACTCGGAGAAGCCGCTCGTGATGCTCGCGTTCAAGCTCGAGGATGGCCGCTTCGGCCAGCTCACGTACCTGCGGGTCTACCAGGGCAACCTGGCCCGCGGCGGCGAGATCACGAACACCCGCACGGGCAAGCGCCACAAGGTCGGCCGCCTCGTCCGCATGCACGCGGACGAGATGGAGGACATCGACTCCGCGGGCGCGGGCGACATCGTCGCGATGTTCGGCATCGACTGCAACTCCGGGGACACCTTCACGGACGGGACCCTGAGCGTCGCGATGACGTCGATGCACGTGCCCGACCCGGTCATCTCGCTCACCGTGACGCCCAAGGACAACAAGGCCCAGGCGAACATGTCGAAGGCGCTGCGCCGCTTCACCAAGGAGGACCCGACCTTCCGCGTCGGGGCGGATCCGGAGAGCGGCGAGACGATCATCCAGGGCATGGGTGAGCTCCACCTGGACGTCTACATCGAGCGCATGAAGCGCGAGTACGCGGCCGAGGTCGTCACGAGCCCGCCGCGCGTCGCGTACCGCGAGACGATCACGCGCCGCGTCGACTTCAACTACACGCACAAGAAGCAGACCGGCGGCTCCGGTCAGTACGGCAAGGTCGGCGGCTTCATCGAGCCGTGGACGGAGGCGCCGTTCCGGTTCGACGATCAGGTCGTCGGCGGCGCGATCCCGCGCGAGTTCATCCCGGCGGTCGAGAAGGGCTTCGTGTCGATGCTCGCCAAGGGGCAGCTCATCGGCGCGCCCGTCACGGGCGTGTCGGTCACGCTGAACGACGGCGCGGCCCACGCGGTCGACTCGTCCGACATCGCCTTCCAGGAGGCCGCGCGCGGCGCCTGGCGCGAGACGTACCCGAAGGCCGGCCCGCAGATCCTGGAGCCGCTGATGAAGGTCGCCTGCGAGGGGCCGAGCGAGTACCAGGGCGGCATCGTCGGCATCCTCATGCAGCGGCGCGGCATCATCGTCGGTTCGACCGAGGCAGACGGCTTCTGCCGCGTCGAGGCGGAGGTGCCGCTCTCCGACATGTTCGGCTTCTCGACCGTCCTCCGCTCCGCCACCCAGGGCAAAGCCGAGTTCACGATGGAGTTCTCGCGCTATGCTCCTCTTCCGGCGGCGCTTGGTGAGGAGCTCATCAAGAAATACCGGGAAGAGCAGGCGAAGAAGGCCAAGTGAGGGGGTCGGCATGTACCGCAAAGAGGTAAACGAGCGGAGCCCCATGCGGGTCTTCGAGGGGTCGATGCACGGCGGGCTGGGTCGCGGCAACGTCGGCGTCATCGTCTCCCGGCCCGGCGTGGGCAAGACGGCGTTGCTCGTGCAGATTGCGCTCGACGATCTGCTGCGGGATCGCCGGGTCCTCCACATCTCGCACGAGAACGCGGTCGATCACGTCCGCGCGTACTACGACGAGATCTTCCACGATCTCGCGCAGTCGATGCGGCTCGAGGAGCCGGAGGCCGTCCGGCTCGAGGTCGAGCGGCACCGGCAGATCTACTCGCACCTCGGCCATGTGAAGGCGTCGGCCGACGCGCCCGAAGAGGCGGCGCGCCTGTGGGTCGAGAAGATGCTCGAGACGGTGGCGTTCGCGCGCGGCGTCGCCCACTTCGAGCCCGACGTGATCATCGTCGACGGCTTCGACGTGGCGGTCGCGTCGGAGCAGGCGATGGAGGCGCTCGGGCGGCTCGCGAAGGAGCGCTCCGCCGAGGTCTGGGTCGCGGCCCAGGTCGACGAGGCGAGCCCTCCCGGCAAGCTGCCTGCCGCGCTCCAGAAGGTCGAGCGGCACCTCAACGTGGTCGTCTACCTGCAGCCGGAGCGCGACGTGGTTCGCCTGCGGCTGCTGAAGGACCACGGCAACAAGGATCTCGCCGATCTCCACCTGCGGCTCGATCCCCACTCGATGCGCGTCATCGACGAGGACGTGCGGCCCCCCTCGGAGCGGCCGAAGGACCCGCGGAGCTTCCGCGTGCACTCGGGCGGCGCCAAGGGGGCCGAGGCCGAGTTCGGGGCGTGCGCCGAGCGGTACGGGGTGCAGGAGCTGAACTACAGCTTCGAGGGCCACCGGCTCCTCGAGCGCCAGCGCGGCGTGGTCGTGCTGGGGGACGACGAGCTGCGCAAGGGCGACTTCAGCCTCGTCTACGTGTCGCGGCGCCTCGGCCGCGTGCTGAGCGAGATCCCGCTCGTGCGCAACATCCTCCAGACGATCTGGCACCAGATCAACGCGGCCAGCCAGGTCTTCGTCGTGGGCACGCTCCAGGAGGACGGCACCGTGCGCGGCGGCACCGGCTGGGGCGCGGAGCTCGCGCGCCTCTGGAAGAAGCAGCTGTTCGTCTACGATCAGGAGAAGCGCGGCTGGTTCCGCTGGAGCGGTTCGGCCTGGGAGATGGCGCGGCAGCCGAGCATCACCTGCGAGAACTTCGCCGGCATCGGCACGCAGGACCTCAACGACGCCGGCCGCGACGCGATCCGCGACCTCTTCGCGCGCAGCTTCGGCGAGCCTGGCTGAGAGAGCCGATCGCAGGGGCGCCCTCCGCCGCGCACGCGGCCGCGGGGGCGCCTCGCTGCGGCGCGCAGCAGGCCGGCGCGAAGCGGGCCTGCTGCGCCGAGCCGCTCAGGCTGAGTGCTTCTGGATGAGCTGGGCGAGGCGCGGAACGGCCTCCTCGACGTTCTTCTTCGCTGAGCCGCGCAGCTTCTCGTAGGTGCCGCGCACCACGCCGCTCGACGACGACTTCGCCTTCTCGTCGGTGATGCTGAGGAGCGCGTCGGCGATCCGCGAGCGGTTCGACGTGAAGAAGGAGCTCGGGTTGCCGCTGCTCGCGGCCTCGGTCCAGATGGGATCGAGCTTCTTGGCGAACTCGGGCAGGAGCTTCTCGACCACCTGCTGGATGAAGCCGGGCTTGATGCCCTTCACGGCCGCGTAGCCGGCCTTGACCGCCAGGCCGGAGAGTCCGCTCTTCGAAGCCACCTCCTCGTCGACCAGCGTGCAACAGTCGGCGACGACCTTGGATTTCTTGTTCGCATCGAGCAGCGTTTCGCTGAGACCCATTCTCGAACTCCTCCGGGCGCTTCGGAGGCCGGTCGCGGCCCCCGGACCCATGTCAGCGTGACCCCCGGCAGGGAGCCGCGACCACGTCGAGCGGACCGGTGGTCCGCTCCCGACCACATCGAAGCGCGGCTCTTACCACAGCGGCCCGAAGGCCGGCATCGCAAGCGCCCACCCGGGAAACCTTCGGTCCAGGACGGCTCTCGTCCGATGTCGACCGTCCGGGATGGCACCGCAACGCCGTCACGCGCTCGATTCTCGGAAATGCCGCGCGGAGACCGCATGCATGGCCGCCCCTCGCGCGCCATACTCAAGATGTAATTTGAATCACAATCTGGCGTGGCGGGCGCTCGCCGTTGTCGTGTCGCGAGGCCTGCGGGGGGCTCATGGACGTTACCTGCGAAATCTGCGGAATCGTCACCACGGTGTCGAGCGACGCGCGCGGCGGGGCTGCGCTCGAGTGCAGCGTCTGCGGCGGTGCGATGCTCCGTGCGCACGGGAGGGGTGCGGCAGCGCCCCCGGCGGGAGGCGCCGGCCGGCGATCGAGCCGGCCTCCTCCGCCGCTCCGGCGATCGAGCGCGCCCTCGGTGCCACGGAGCGACGATGACCCGACGATCATGGATCTCCGGTCGCTCGCGCTGAAGTCGTTCATCGCGACGCTTCCCGCCGCGACGACGACGTCGAGCGCGTCGGCGGCGGGCTCGGTCGCGCCGGGCAGCGGCCCGGTCGCTCCGGCGGCGGTGGGCCTGACGACGCCACAGGCGATCCGGGGCGTGGAGTCGACCGCGGCGACCGCCTCGAGCGCGTTCGCGGGTACGGCGCCGGTCGTGGTCGATGCGCCGAGCGTGAGCGACGTGATGCGCGTCCACGACGCGCTCGTGCCCGTCGCGGTGCCCTCGCGGGCGCGATCACGAGCCCGCGTGCGCATCCTCGCGGCGGCGACGGTGGCCGGCGCCCTGGTGATCGCTGTCGGGCTCACGCTGATCGCCGGCCGGATGTCGCGCGCGCCGCGGGATGACGTGCCGCCTGCAGCGCAGCGCGGCGTGTCCCGGGCCGGGGAGATCGCGCGCGAGGTGCGCGTGCCGCTCGAGGCGTCCGGCCCCGGGAGGACGGCGCTGCGCGGGCTCGACGCGCGCGCGCGAGCGGCCGACGAGGACGAGGCCAGCGCCGCCGAGCCCGCCACGGCGCCGCAGCCGCGCGCCGCACCGGAGGCGGGCGCGCGCGAGGCCTCCGGGGCGAGTGTGCGTCCGCCCGCCGCTCCGGGGGCCCGCGCCCGGCCTGAGCGTCAGCCGTCGCCTTCGCTCGCGTCCGAGGAGGTGTCGCGGCCTCAGGCGCCGATGTCGCTCACCGATGCGATGGCTGCAGCCGTCGCCGACCCCCCGGCCCCGGCGGCTGTGGAGACGCAGCGCCAGGCGGACACCACCGAGGAATAGCCAGCGTCGAGGGAGCGCGGCTGGCCAACCGTTGGTGCCCAAAATATTCCCGCGCCTGGAGCGGGCGATGCATCGCGGCACTTTGACGGAATGCCTGTCATCCAGGCGCGCCGGCTCGCCGGCGGGCGCTCAAAATGCTGCAACGCGCCTCCCGGCGTGGTAACGGCATGCCCATGACAAACCTGCCTGCGTTGATCCTCGTGGTCTCGGCGCCCCTTGCCGCCTTCGCGGCCGGCTGCGGCTCCGATCCGCAGCCGCCGGCGAATGTCGCCAGCGACGTCGCGCCCCCTCCGGTGGCGAAGACCGCCGCCCCGCCTGCCCCGAAGCAGGACACCGCGAAGCCGACGAGCGGATCGATCCGCATCGACGACAAGATCCTCAAGGCCTGCGGCGATCTACCGACCGCCCGCTTCGCGTTCGACTCGACGTCGATCGAGGGCGAGGCCGCGGGCGCGCTCGACGCGCTCGCGCGCTGCTTCGTCTCGGGTCCGCTCAAGGGCAAGGGGATGAAGCTCATCGGCCACGCCGACCCCCGGGGGGAGACGGAGTACAACCTGGGCCTCGGCCAGAAGCGCGCCGGCAGCGTCGCGGAGTACCTCGGCAAGAAGGGCCTCGAGCAGGGCCGCATCGCGACCTCGTCGAAGGGCGAGTTCGAGGCGACCGGCACGGACGAAGAGGGCTGGGCGCGCGACCGGAAGGTCGACATCCTGCTCGCGGACTGAGCGCCGCGCCGCTTGCGGCGCTGGGCGAACTTGAAGAGGGCCACGGCCGCGCTTCCAGGCGAGAGAGGGGGCCGCGGCCGCAAACTCCACTGAACGGGGCCGCGCGCGGAACCCTGACGAGCCGACTCCCTGACCTGAAGAGATCGAAATGGCCTTCCTGCAAAGCGCCCCCGAGCCGGCGACGGCGGTCCCGATCAAGCTCGATCCCGTCTCCCTGGTCCTTCACGCCTCCGGTCCGGTCTTCCTGGTCGTCTGGCTGCTGATCTTCGCGGCGATCCTCGTCTGGGTGATCGCCGTCCTCAAGGTCCTCCAGCTCGCGCGGCTCGCCTCGCAGCAGGCGCGGTTCGAGCAGGAGTCGGCGCACGCCCACTCGCCCGATCAGCTGTTCGCGCTCGCGCAGCGGCACGCGGACGCGCCCGGCGCCCGCGTCGTGATGGAGCTGAGCCGCCGCGTCGGGACGAGCCGGCTCCTCGACTCGATCGCGAAGCGGGCGATCGTGACCGAGACGCAGCGCGCGAGCGCGCTCATGCCGACGCTCTCGTCGATCGCGGCGGCGTCGCCGTTCATCGGCCTGTTCGGCACGGTCTACGGGATCATGGACGCGTTCCTCCGCATCGGTCAGCAGAAGAGCGCGTCGCTGCCCGTCGTCGCCCCGGCCATCGGCGAGGCGCTCATCGCGACCGCGATCGGGCTGTTCGCCGCGATCCCCGCGGTCATCGCCTACAACGGGATCAACAAGCGCATCGACGACCTGCTCTCCGCGCTCGAGGCCGCGAGCGAGGGCTGGGTGGAGATCGCGTCGCTCTCCGCGCGGGGGATGCAGGAGTCCATCCCGCTCGCGCTCCAGCGGTCGAGCGACCGGCCCACGCCGGTGATGCCGAAGGGCTGAGGGGCGGGGCCGATCATGGGCATGTCGGTCGGTGGAGGGCGCAGGCGGCGCGGCGGCGGCGGGTTCAGCGACATCAACGTCACGCCGCTCGTGGACGTGATGCTCGTGCTCCTCGTTGTGTTCATGGTCACGGCCCCGCTGCTCACGGCCGGGCTCCGGGTCGAGCTGCCCAACGTCTCCGCCGAGGAGGCGCCGACGAAGGACACGAAGCTCGTCGTGACCGTCACGAAGGAAGAGAAGATCCTCTTCGGCGAGGACGACGCGACCGCCGACATCGAGGCCGTGCTCGCCTCGAACGGGCGCGTGCAGAAGGAGAAGGAGCTCTACATCCGCGCCGACAAGGACGCCCGCTACGGCGCCGTGGCGCGGGTCGTCGCCGCCGCCCGGGCCGCCGGGGTCGAGGGGCTGAACCTCCTCGTCCAGCCGGAGATCGAGCCGGAGGGCGCGCCGCCGCCGCCCGGGGGAACGGCGCCGCGACCCGGGGGAGCCGCGCCGCGGCCCGGAGGTGCGGCGCCGTGAGCACGGCTGCGGCGCGCGCGCCCGGACCGAGGACGCCGCCGGGGCAGCGTCGGCCGGCGAGCGACTTCCGCCCGCGGGACATCGCGCTCGCCGTCGCGGTGGCGATGGCCGTGCAGGCGGGGGCCGCCGTCGCGGTCAGCCTGGCCGATCTCGCCGTGCCCGCTGCGGCGCCCGAGATCGACAAGGGGCCGAGCGTCCCGGTGAAGGTCGTGCCGGTGCTCGACATGGACACGCCGCTGCTCAAGCTGGGCGGCAAGCGCGACAAGATGAAGCTGCCCGACCGGTGGGTGCGCCAGACGCCCAAGCCGCGCGTCGAGCAGAAGGCGTTCGTGTCGCCGAGCGCGGGCAAGACCGAGGCGGACATCCCGCCCCCGGAGGTCAAGATCGCGGACGCGGGCACCGCGCCGCCGCCGCCCGACGCCGAGATCGCGAAGCAGGTCGACACCGAGCTCGATCCGAAGACCGACGCCGCCCCGGCCGCCAACGTCGACCAGGAGGGCCACGAGGACGGCGTGAAGGAGGGGACCGAGACCGATCCCCTCAAGGCGCGCGCGGTGGATCTGTACCTGGCCCGCATCGCGGGCTGGTTCTCGAGCAGGTTCCGCGTGAACGGCTCGGGGCTCCCGCCGGAGGAGCTCACGAAGCACAAGCCGCGCGCGGTCATCGTCCTGTCCGACGGGCAGATGGTGAGCTACACGCTGACGCCGAGCGGGAATCCCGCCTTCGACGCGGCCGCGCAGGCGACCCTCGAGGCGGCGAAGGGGCAGGCGCTGCCGCCGCCGCCCGAGAATTATCCCAACCTCGGGCAGAAGCAGGTCAGCGTCACGTTCGTCTGTAGAGAGACCACATGCGACTAGCTCGATATGCCCTCGGCGCCCTGGCGCTCGCCGCCGCCGCGCTCGCTGCTCCCCCTGCTCCTGCGCAGGCGCCGGCCTCCTCGGCGGCGCCGCCCAACCCGGACGAGCTGCTCGGCCACATCACGGTCGTGGCCGGCGCGACGCGCCCGCTCCCGAAGATCGGCGTCCTGCCGTCGCTCGTCTCGGACCCCGAGGACGTGACGATCCACAGCGTGGTCCGGCGCGACCTCGAGCTGTGCGGCGAGTTCGAGGTGCTGCCCGACAGCGCCGCGCCCGACGGACTGTACCTCTCCGACAGCCCCGTGGACGTGAAGGCGTGGTCCGCGAAGGGGGTCGAGGCGGTCGTGAGCGTGAGCGGCAAGAAGGTCGCCGCTGACAAGGTCGAGCTCGTCGGCCAGGCGTTCCTGGTGAACCGCGGGCAGGCCCCGGTGTTCGACAAGAAGTTCATCGTGCCCCTCCGCGACGTGCGCTTCGAGTCGCACCGGGTGGCCGACCAGCTGATCGGCGCCCTCACCGGCCAGAACGGCGGTTTCGCCAGCCACATGACGTTCGCCTCGGGCTCGGGCTCGCTGCGGCGTGTCTTCACGATCGACGCCGACGGCCATGACGCCAGGGCCGTCTCGCCGCCCGACCAGACCGCCATCGCCCCTGCGTTCGGGAAGAACGAGCAGCTCCACTACGCGGCGAGCGTGAAGGGCGACGAGTACAAGGTCTTCACGCCCTCCGGCGGCCCGCTCCCGCTGCCCGTGAAGGGCTCGGTCTACGGGATCGCGTTCTCGAAGGATCGCGCCCAGGTCGCCCTCAGCATCGGGGTGGGGTCGACGATCAAGCTGTTCTCCGGGCCCGATCTCCAGAGCATCAAGCCGGCGTCCGAGGTGGGGATGGCGCTCCACCCGGTGTTCACGCCGACCGGCAAGCTCGCCTTCTCCGGCGAGGGCAGGTACGGACAGCGCATCTACGTCGGTGGCAAGGCGATCTCCCCGGACGGGCTCTTCGCCTCGGCGCCCACGTTCTGCAACCACCCCGACGGCGTGAAGGCCGTCTATGCCGTCGGTGTGGGAAAGAACACCGACCTCGTCGCCTCGGGGGAGACGGGCGGCGGCCTCGTACGGTTGACCCAGAATCAGGGCAGGAACGGGTACCCGGCCTGCAGTCCCGACGGGCGACTCGTGGCGTTCTTCTCCACGCGTACCTCCGGCGAGGGGCCAGGGCTCTACGTCATGCGCGTCGACGGGCAGCGCCCGAAGCGCATTTCGAACCTCCTCGGGGACTCGCTGCGCTGGGATCCTCTTCCGCCCGGCAAGGCCGTCGAAGCGAAGAACTGACGGGGCGAGCCGCGGGCACGGCCCGGACATCCGGCGTGTGTCCGATCGAGGGCCGCCCGCATCGTGGCTGAGCCAGGCGTTCTCTCTCCGACAACTTTTTACGTCCCGGCACGTCTGACGTGGGTAGTTCCTGCGCGCCCTCCCGCGCCGCTGCTGCGAGCGACGACGATGAAGGGAGAGCGCGTTAGCAGCCCCCGCTTCCTTGGCCCACCGCGTCGGTCGCGGTTAGCCTCCGGACTGCTCAGGGGGAGAGTTGGCTGGAAAATTGCACCGAAATTGGGACGAACCGCCCTGGCCAGCCAGCCAAGAGGAAATGGAGAAGTGCATGGTGTCGAGCCGTATCTGGACCGCCATCGCGATCGTCTGGGCCTTCTGTGCCGGTGGCTGCAGCCAGGTGGCGGCGGTTCAGGAGGCGAGGATCAGCGAGCAGGGGGGGTTCAGGAACCCGGAGCATCGGCTCGCCGCGGCAGAGGACGGGGGTTACTGCAGCGCCGAGGTGCTGCGCTGGCAGTACGATGAGCCGGCGGCGACGCTCCGCCTTGCCGATGCCCGTTTGATGCTCGACTGCTGCGGGAAGCGCGCGATCCACGTCGAGAGGATCGACAGCCTCTTCGAGGTCACCGAGCAGGACGCGCCGGACGGCGCCGGAGGTCGCTGCAGCGACCAGTGCGCCTTCGATCTTTCCGTTGGCGTGCGCGACGTCCCGCAGGGCGAGGTCTACGTGAAGCTGCTGCGCGACGTCGTCGATCAGCAGGGCGGCCCGGCCGTGATCTGGAGCGGCTCCCTCGATCTGGGGGTCTCCGCCGGCGCGGTCGTCCTCGACGAAACCCCCGCGGAAGCCGGCTGCCAGGCGAAGGGCTCCCCGCGCCAGCGCAGCAAGACGGTCGCCGCGCGATGAGGCGCTGAGCACACGCCCCTGCATCGCTCCGCAGCACCGCATCCGAGGTCGGCAGGGGGGAGAGCTCGCGGTCGTCCCGGCGCGCATGGCGGCGCGTCATGGGGTGGGATGGTGGAGGATGATGGAGGAGCTTGGTCGACCATGACGTTGATGGTCAGAGAATCGGGCTAACTCTGCCACTTTCGCCTGGACAAGGTTTCCAGAAACCCGTAAATCACACTCGAATGTGCGTGCAGCTGCTCCGGGGTGCGGCGCATGTGCGCACCTTATGTACGTTGGCTTGCAGCTGAATCCCTAGGCGCAAGTAGCGGACACGTGAAGCGCGTTTCTAGAGGCCCTGGTTCTTTGCCTTTTGGGCGTATTTTGACAGTGTCGCGGGACAGCCAAGGAAATCGGGGCATGAAGTACATGGGGGTCTGTGGAGCGCTTGCAACGGTGGGGTCGCTGCTTGCTCTGAGCGCGTGCCTGGAGGCGGAGCCCGCGCAGGTGGGGCTCGTGAGCGAGGCCGGCGGGTTCGTGGATCCGGAGCGGCGGCTCGCCTCCGAGGGGGAGGAGAGCTACTGCGGGGCCGAGGTCCTGCGCTGGCGCTACGACCACTCCAGCGGCGCCCTGAAGATCGCGGACAGCCGGCTCCTGCTGAACTGTTGCGGCCAGCGCGCGATGCACGTCGACAGGATCGACAGCATCTACGAGATCACCGAGCGGGACGAGCCCGATGCGGCGAATCCGAGGTGTGATTCGGTCTGCGCGTTCGACTTCGCGGTGGCGATCCCCGAGGTCGCCCAGCGCAAGGTCTACGTGCGGCTGCTGCGCGACGTCGTCGACGCGCAGGGCAGCGCAGAGCTCGTCTGGCAGGGCGAGATCGACGTCCGGAAGTCGGCCGGCGAGGTGGTGCTCGATCGTGCCGCCGCTCCGGGCGAGGCCTGCAGCGGGCCGTCCCAGCAGCCGCTCACCGCCCAGCAGCCGCTCGCCGTCCAGTAGCCGCTTGCTGCTCCGGCCTGGGAGCGGCCCCGTTGCGCAGGAGCGCTCGCAGGGTGCAGGCGCTGCGCTGCGTGCTGCCGGCGCGGTGCGCCTGGTGATTGGCTCCGTGTCGTCGTGACGGAACACGCGATCGAACCACCACCCGGTGGTTGAGCGACGGTGGAGCAACGCCCCGGCGGTCTGTCTCAGTCGATCAGCGTGCGCGCGGGGCGGCCAGGCTCGCACTTCACGAGCGTGGCGGTCAGCTCGAGCGTCTCGGGGAGCGTGCCCTGCACCTGCGCGACGACCTGCTCGACCACGTGCTGAGCCTCGTCCAGGTTGGGACCCACGATGGAGACGACGAACGTGAGCGGGCCGGTGCGCCCGGCGGCGGCCGGCGTCAGGCTGAGCAGCAACGTCTGGGTCAAATCGACGACCTGAAGCGCGGCCTTGCGCAGCGCGAGCATCTCGAGGATCGTCGGTCGCAGGCTCACGAGGCCGTTCTGGCCGCGGAGCTCGAAGCGCGCGATCTGCATCGGCACCTCGCCCCACTCGGCGAAGAAGCCATCCTCGTCGATCGCCTTCATCAGGTGCTCGCGCACGAGCAGCCCCGTGAGGCCGTCGCGCCGGGCGAGGTAACGCTTCGCCTTGTCGTGGTGCGGCGAGTCGGGCCCGAACGTGACCACCATGAGACGGCACTCGCCGAGCTGCACCTCGGCCCCATGAAGCAGCGAGACCTGCGCTTTGCGCTCGAAGGGGAAGTCCGCGTAGGTGCCGTTCGTGCTGTTGAGATCCTCGACCAGCCAGGAGCCCGTCTGCCAGCGGAGGAGCGCGTGTGACCCGGAGACGGTCGCCTCGGCGAGGACGAGGTCCTGATCGCTGCGGCGGCCGATGGAGAGCACCGGCTTCTGCAGCGGGAACAGGGTGGCGACGCTGTCGGGCGCGTTCGTGGCGTACGTGATGAGCAGCGACTGCGCGCCCGGCGTGAACTGCGTCTTGATGGCTCGCCCAGGCGCGGGGCCGGGATCGATGCGCTCGCGCGGCAGCTGGATCGGCGCGGTCGCGGTCTGCGTCGGGTTGAAGAACCGCATGTGCCGCGCCTGCGGGCGCATCTGCGGATCCGGGTTCAGCGCGCGGAAGATCTGCCTGATCTCGTCGTTCGTCAGCGCGGCGGGCACGTCGAACGTGATCTGCTGCTTCATCGTCTTGAGCCGCGGCTTGTAGCCGGGCTCGGGGACGCGGCAGGTCCACATCTCCCAGAGCGTCAGCGCCGCCGCGTAGACGTCGTCCTCCGGGCTCGCGCCGCCGCTGCGCAGCCGCTCCGGCGACATGTAGTGAGGCGTGCCGCCGTCCGGAGGCGCCCCCGGCTTGCGCACGGCGGCGCGGGCGCGCTCCTTCGCGAAGCCGAAGTCGAGGATGACCGCCCGATCGTCGGCGACCATCACGTTGCCGGGCTTCAGATCGCCGTGCACGAGCCCCTGCTGGTGGATCGCGGCGAGCCCCGCGCAGACATCGGTCGAGATCTTTCG
Source organism: Sorangium sp. So ce128 (assembly GCF_051525245.1). Taxonomy (NCBI): domain Bacteria; kingdom Pseudomonadati; phylum Myxococcota; order Polyangiales; family Polyangiaceae; genus Sorangium; species Sorangium sp. So ce128. The sequence continues at coordinate 935,963 of NZ_CP150313.1, forward strand.
GAACTCGTCGGCGCTGAACCCGCCCGACGTCTTGCGCTTGCGGATGTGGTTGTGGAGCGTCTGCCCGGGGATGTACTCCATCACGAGGATGGGCCCCCATGGGCTCGGGGCGAGGTCGTGCACGCGGCAGACGTTCGGGTGGCGGGCCTTCTGCGCGAGGATCACCTCCTGCCGCAGCGCCTCGTCGTCGCCGGGCATGGCGGAGGCCTCGGGCACCACCTTGAGCGCCACCTGTTGCTGGGTCAGGCGGTCGAAGGCCAAGAACACCTCGCCCATGCCGCCTTTGCCGATGCTCTTCAGGACCTCGTAGCGGTCGTTGATGACCGTTCCGACGTCGATGGGAGGGAGGGGATCTTTGGTCACGGCCACGGGCGCACGAAGGGTGAGGAAGAGCTCCGCGACGGCGCCGAAGGAGACGCGCCGGGACGCCGATACGGACTGCGCGCAGGGTCGTCCATTCGAGCGCCGGGCGCAACGAGTCGTTGCACAAGCGCTGCACGCGGCCCGTTCGGCGCCCTACGGGACCGCCCCGCCGCTCCTTCACAGAGCAGCCAGGCCGCCGTGCGGGGCCCGCGGCGCGGGGCCGCCGTGGTCGTCGCGGCCGTCCACAGACGCGCGCGGCGCGCCGCGTTGTTCAGGGGAACGGCCGCGCCGTGTGGGCGTGGTTCAGCGGCTCGTGGCCCTGGCCGAGCCCCGGCGCGGAGCGCATCGCCTCGCGGAGGTAGCGCCGCGCGCGCCCGATCGCCGGGACGAGGGCGAGGCCTTGGGCGAGACCAGCGGCGATGGCCGAGGCGAGCGTGCAGCCCGTGCCGTGGGTCGCGCGCGTCTCGATGCGCGCGTCCTCGAACAGCTGCTCGCCCTCCGGCATCCCGGAGGCGCCGGGCCCCGGCGCGACCCGGAGGACGTCGACGACCGTCGCGCCCGGGAGGTGGCCCCCCTTCAGCAGCACGGCGCGCGGACCCATGGCGAGCAGCCGCGCTGCGGCGCTGCGCATGGCGTCCACGCTGTCGATGACCACGCCGGTCAGCGCCTCGGCCTCGGGGATGTTCGGCGTGAGCAGCGCCGCGAGCGGCAGGAGCCGGGCGCGCAGGGCGCCCTCCGCGTCGGACTTCAGCAGCCGGGCGCCGCCCTTGGCGACCATCACCGGGTCCACCACGAGCGGCGCGCCGCGGCCGAGGCGCTCGTAGACGCGCGCGACCTCGTCGATGACCTCGGCCGAGTGGAGCATCCCGGTCTTGATGGCGTCCGCGCCGATGTCGTCGAGCACGACCTCCATCTGGCGACCGATGAAGTCGGGCGGCACCGGGAACACGGCGTCGACGCCGCGGGTGTTCTGGGCGGTGAGCGCGGTGATCGCCGTCGCGCCGAACGCGTCGAGCGCGGTGACCGCCTTCAGATCGGCCTGGATTCCTGCGCCGCCGCCCGAGTCGGAGCCGGCGACGATGAGGACGCGTCCTTTCATGGCGCGCTCCGGCGGCGGGCGGTTGCGGAGGCCGGTCGGCCCCCGCGCGGCAGGTGCGCTGGGAAAGCGGGGAGCGAGCTGTGAGAGGCGCGCATGGCGAGCGCGCAGGGTGTCCTGAAATGCAGCGAGTGGCGAGGGCTTCTTGCTGGCGGCGCGAGAGGGCCGCCGGCCACGGAGGTCGGGCCGGCGGCAGGTCGAGCGCTCTGCTCGCCGCCGCGAGCGGAGGCGCCCGCGCCGCGATCCCGGCCGTGCGTCAGAGGCCAGCGCGCACGATCTCACCCGACATCGGGCTCCCGGCCAAGCCGCGGTTGGACCAGTAGACGAAGCCGTTCCGGAGGCGGACGCTCGTCGGCCGCGCCTGGTTCGAGGCGATGACCCGAGGGCCGCCGCCGCAGCCGTCCAGCGGACACATCTTGACGACGCCGACTGCGCTCATGCCCGTGCCGAGAGCGGTCCAGTACACGCCTGTGGGGCCGACAGCCATGCTGGTCAATGACGGCTCGCCCTCGACGAAGGTCGTCGGGCTGCCGCCGCACCCGGTCTTCTTGCACGCGAAAATGGTATTCTTGACCGCGTTCATCACGTAATGAATCCCGTCGTGGATCGCCATGACGACGCCGTGCTCGGCGTGGAGCTGGATCGCGCCGTCGGCATTGCCGGGATCGCAGAAATAGACGCCTCCTGGATCGGTGGCGTGGGCCCAGTACACGGTCGTCCCATCCATGACGAACGAACGGATCCCGTCCGCGCTCACGCAGCGGATCCGCTGGCATTGGCCGTTATCGCACTCGAGGACATCGAACTTGTCCGAGATGCGCGCCACGCCGTCATCGCTCACCTGGATCTGGTTCAGGTTGCTCACGATGGACTCCAACACTTCCACCGGCGACTTGCCGAAGCAACCGGCCGCTGGGCATCTGTAGTAACGGCGCGACCCTCCGTCGTTCGGGGAGCTCAGCCAGTGCACGAAATTCGGATCCACCGCGACGAGGTATGGAGAGGCGATGGCGGCGCCCGAGGGAGGCCCGAGCCCCTCGGCGAGGACCACCGGAGCCGGGCAGCCTGCCAGGGGACAACGCAGCAGCGTGGAGGTGGAGAGGATGAAGACGCTCTGGTCGTCGACCGCGATCGAGTACGGGTCGTCGAGGCCCGTGGCGACGACCTCCGGGGGCAATGGTTGCGTGTCCCCTCCGCCAGCTGCGCCCGTTCCTCCTCCCCCGCCTTCGCCGGCGCTCACGCCGCCGCCGGTCCCGCTGCCAGCCGGCGACGCGCCGCCGCTGCCGGTCGGCGATGCACCGCCGCTGCCGGTCGGCGACGCGCCGCCGGTCCCGCCGCCGCCGCTGTCGCCGAACGAGCGCTCCGCCGGTGAGCAGGCGACTGCCGGGAGGGCCGCCGCGCCGAGCATCACGAGCGATATCGCGAAGAGCCGTTGCCGCATCGGCGACGAGTATGCCACAGGGCGCGCCGAGCGAGGCGACCACGGCAGGGGGAGGTGCCTGATCGCGCTGGAGGCCTCGGCGTCAGTAATGCTTGTCGAGGACCGCGGGATCCTTCGTCGTCGCGAAGACCGTGTCGCAGCGCCGGCACCTGTACTTCACCTTCGTCGGCCGGGCCGAGATCCCGAACGCGAGCTGGATGTACCCGAGGACGCGGTACTCGGCCTCGGCGCTCACCATGTAATGATCGCGACCATGTCCGCAGGGGCACTGGACCGGCTCGGGCGTCGTACGGTCGCGATAGGGCATCGACGGGCTCGTTGGCATGGACGTCAGCGTAGTCTAGGGGGCCCGCGGCGGACGTCGAGGGGGCGGCGCCGCGACGCCGCCTGGACGGAGGCGACCGGGCGGCGCGAGCAGAGGGGCGGCGCGCCACGGCTCGCGCTGCGTGCGGGTCCGTCCGACGGGCGCTTTGCGCCGCGCCGCGGACCGAACTAGGAGACGATTCCATGCGCCCCGCCCTGTACGCCGAGCGTCTGGTGAAGCGGTACGGCGGCGTCACGGCCGTGGACGGGGTCGATCTCGCCGTGTACGCCGGGGAGGTCGTCGGGCTGCTCGGGCCGAACGGCGCGGGCAAGACGACGACCTTGCGGATGCTCGCCGGCATCCTGTCGCCGGACCAGGGGCAGATCCTGGTCGGCGGCGTCGACCTGGCCGCGAGGCCGCTCGAGGCGAAGCAGCGCCTCGGCTTTCTCTCCGGGGACACGCAGCTCTACCAGCGGCTCACGCCCCGCGAGGTGCTCCGCTACTTCGGTCGGCTGTACGGCATGGAAGAGGCGGCGCTCTCGCGCCGGATCGACGCGCTCGTGGCCGACCTGGAGATGGACGCGTTCGCCTCGCGGCCGTGCGGCACGCTCTCCACGGGGCAGAAGCAGCGCGCCAACATCGCGCGCGCGTTCCTCCACGAGCCGGAGGTGCTCATCCTCGACGAGCCGACGACCGCGCTCGACATCCTCAGCGGCCGCTTCATCGTCGCGTCGATCCGGCGGGAGCGCGCCGCGGGCAGGGCGATCCTCTTCTCGACGCACATCATGAGCGAGGCCGAGTACCTCTGCGACCGCATCGCCCTCATGCACGAGGGGCGCGTCGTCGACGCCGGCGCCCTGCCCGAGCTCCTCGGGCGGTCCGGCACCACGAACCTGACCGACGCCTTCCTCCACCACGTGGAGCGGAGCCGCCCGAGCGCGGCGCGCGACACGCCCGAGCGCGCCGGCGCGCCCGCGCCAGGGGGCTGACGCGCCGTGAGGCTCGCCATCGTCTGGACGATCCTCCGCAAGGAGCTCGTCGAGTCGCTCCGGGATCGGCGCACGCTCGTGCGGCTCGTCGTGGTCCCGCTCCTCCTCTATCCGCTCTTCGCGCTCGCGATGAGCAAGCTCGTCGGCGTCGAGGCGGCCGCGCGCGAGGCGCGCCCGTCGAGGATCGCGGTCTGGGGAGAGCTCGCCGAGGGCCTGCAGGCGAGGCTCTCCGCGGCGGGCAAGATCGAGCTCGCGCCGTGGGCCGGCGCGCCCCCCGACGTGCGCGAGGGGCTCCTCTCCGGGGCGCTCGCGCCGCCGGCGGGGCCGGCGGCCCCGCCGGACGACGGCGAGGCGGCGCCCCCCGAGGCCGAGGCCGAGCCGGCGAGGTGGATCGAGCCGGAGAACCCCGTGCTCGCCGCGGCGCGCGCCGCGGTGAGCGAGCGCAAGGTCGACGCGGTGCTCGTGCCGTGGCCATCGATGGGGGCCGAGCTCGGGCGCGGCGGGAAGGGCGCCGTCGCGATCTACTTCGACTCGGTCCGCGCCGACTCGGCCACGGCAGAGGCGCGCCTCGAGGGCGCGCTGCAGCGCGCCCGCAGGGCCATCGTCGCGGATCGAGAGGCGGAGCGCGGCCTGCCCGAGGGGTTCTCGCGCGCGTTCGACGTCGTGCCGCGCGACGTCGCGGCGGACAGCCGCAAGGTCGGCCAGATCCTCGGCGCGATGATGCCGATGCTGCTGATCCTGATGTCGCTCCTCGGCAGCTTCCTCCCGGCGATCGATCTGACGGCGGGCGAGAAGGAGCGCGGCACGATGCAGACGCTGCTGTGCGCGCCCGTGCGGCCCATCGAGATCATCTCGGGCAAGTTCCTGGCCGTGTGGGTCATCTCGCTGCTCACGGCGCTCGGCAACGTGGTGAGCATGTCGCTCACGGTGAGCCGGTTGCTGCCCGACGCGATGGTCGTCGGCCCCGGCACCTTCGCGCTGACGTTCGTGCTCCTCGTGCCGGTCACGCTCCTGTTCTCGGCGCTTTTCCTCGCGCTCGCCGTGTTCGCGAAGGACTTCAAGGACGGCCAGAACGCGCTCATGCCGGCGTACCTGCCGCTCTCGCTGCTCGCCGGCATCACGGCCCTGCCGGTGGTCGAGCTCAACCCGTGGACGGCCTACGCCCCGGTCCTCAACATCGCGGTGCTGATCAAGGCGCTGTTCGTCGGAGAGGCGCCGGCCGATCTCCTCTTCACGGCGCTCGTCTCCTCGGCGCTCTATGCCTGCCTCGCGCTCCTCTTCGCCGCGCGCGTCTTCGAGCGCGAGAGCGTGCTCCTCGGGGGGCACGAGTCGGCGCGCGCCGTGCTCGGCCTGGGGCGCCGGGCCGGCGGGGCGCCCTCGGCGGGCTTCTCGCTGGCGGCGTTCGCGGGCGTCCAGGTGCTCTTCTTCTATGGCAGCCTGCTCATCGCCCGCACCAGCGTGGCGGTCCAGCTCGCGGTCTCGCAGGTCGGCTTCTTCCTGGTCCCGACCCTCGCGCTGGTCGCCGGCTTCGGCTACTCGCCGCGGGCGACGCTCGGCCTCAGGCCGGCCTCGGTCCGGGGCCTCGCCGGGGCGCTGCTCCTCGGGGTCGCGGCGTGGGCCGCGATCGGCGGCACCGTCCTCCGGTGGTTCCCCGCGCCGGAGCCCTTCGCCCGTGAGCTGGGCGAGCTCGTGCTGCTCGGCGGGCAGCCGTACCCGGTCGTCCTGCTGCTCGTCGCCGTCACGCCGGCCGTCTGCGAGGAGCTCCTGTTCCGCGGCCTCGTCTACGCAGGCCTGCGCCGCGCTGGGCCCGCGGTGGCGATCGGCGTATCGGCGCTCCTCTTCGGGCTCGCGCACGGGTCGGTGTACCGGCTCTTGCCGACGTTCTCGCTCGGGCTGGCGCTCGGCTACGCGCGCCACCGCACCGGCTCCGTTCTGCCCGGGGCGCTGTTTCACGCGCTGAACAACGGGCTCGCGGTGTCGCTCCTCTATTTCAAGCCGTCGTGGGCGCAAGGCGTCATCGAGGGAGAGCTCCTGCCGTGGAGCATCACGTTCGCGGGGATGGTCGTCTCGCTGGCCGGGCTGCTCCTGCTCCGGTCCTCGGCGCCGAGCGAGCCGGAACCGGAACCGGAACCGGAAGAGAAGGCGAAGATGGACGAGCGCGAGCGTCGCGGGGGAGCGGCCGGCGGAGGCAGCGCGGCACAGGGCTGAGGCTGGCGAACGCGGCAGCGGTGTGGGCGAGAGCGCGTGGAGGGGAATCGCGCACCTTGCGCCGGCCGCTCGCGGCGGTACGGACATCGATGTGCACGCACGCTTTCTTCCGGGGTTCGCTGCGGCGGCGATGACCTCGGCGCTGTCCTGCTCTCACGGCGGTCCCACGCTCGCGGAGCGCGGAGGAACCGCGCCCGGGCGTCTCGCCGCGCCGGCGCCCGGCGGCGCGCCTGCCCTCGCTGGAGTCGCTGGAGCAGCACCGGTTGAGGCCGGGGGCGCGCCGGTCTCCGCGGAAGCAGCGCCCACCGGTGCCGCAGGTCCACCCGTGACGCCGCCGACATCACCGGGATGGGCCGGCCCCTGGATCGAGCACCTCGCCGGCGCTGCCGGCCTCCGCGAGCGGCCTCCGCGGGCGCAGCGCCAGTGGAACCACATCGCCGCGGCCGCGGGGGCGGATTGCCGCGATGCCCTCAAGGTGGCGGGGGCACGGTTCCAGTCGCTGCCGGATACCGTGAAGCCCAACAAGAAGGGGTGTGGCATCCCCCACGGCGTGCTGCTGAGCCGCGGGCCGACCGGCATCGTTTACTCGCCGCCGCTGCAAGTCGATTGCTCGCTCGCCCTCCGGCTGGCCGATATGGAGCGCGTGATCCAGGAAGAGGCCGAGGCGCACCTGAGCTCGCAGATCGTCCGCATCAACACCCTGGGGAGCTATGCCTGCCGCGAAGTGGTCGGCAGGATGCGCCCGTGGAGCGAGGGGCTGAGCGAGCACTCGTTCGGCAATGCATTCGATATCGCGCGCTTCTCGCCGAAGCGCGGCCGCGCGATCAGCGTGCTCCGCGATTACGTGCTCCACGGAGACGACCCGAGCACCCGTGAGGGCCGCTTCCTCCGGGGCGTGGCCCGCCGGCTCCGCGCCGAGGGGGCGGCCGCGCGCGTCCTCGGCCCGGACTTCGACGCGAGCCACCGGGACCACCTGCACATCGATTGCGGCACGCCGCGCTGGTACTGAGGCGACGGCCGGCGGCCCCGCGCTTACCGCGGCCCCGGCCGCAGCTCGAGGATCCGCACGTCGTACGGCGCGAGCTCCACGGCGTGGACCGGGGACTTGCCGCCCAGCTCGGTCAGGTGCCCCGAGGCCGCGGCGGGCTTCACCGAGAGCGGCTGATCCGCCTGGCTGACAAGGAACACGAAGCGGCGGCCATCGCGGTGGCGCAGCGTGTCCGCCGCGACGCGCGGGTCGTCCACCGTCACCGGTCGCTTCACGCCGGCGAGCTCGGCGAGCGCGTCGTAGATCTTGTAGGTCGGCTCCGGGTTGATCCGCGGGGTCGCCGCGGCGAAGTGCTCGATCGGATACGTGCAGAGCACGACGCTGCCGCTCCCGATCTTGCGCCGCAGCAGCGCCGGCCGGCCGCGCTGGTCGACCGCGACGACCTCCGCGCCCCTCGGGCGCACGGGCAGGTAAGCGCGGCTGTGCTCGGTGCCGGAGACCGGGAACGTGAGCGTCGTGCCCGCCGCGATCGTGCCGAACTCGCATTCGAAGGTGAGCTTCGCGCAATCGTCCTCGATCGGATCGATCATCCCATAGCGCAGCTGGTGCTCGACGCCGAACATCGCGTTGAGGTGCGCGTACCACGGCCCGCGCTGCGACCCGTGCGTGCCGTGGCAGTACGACGCGTAGACGACCGCGCCGGCGGACGAAAGCCGCTCCAGGAGGTGCCATGTGGGCGCGGTCAGCTGCTTGGCCGACGGCAGCAGGTAAAGCCGGCAGTCCTCCGCGATCCCGTCCCGCTCCCGCGTCAGCCCGACCGGCAGGTCCGCCTCCTTCGCGGCGATGTAGGCCTGCCGCAGCATCGTGAACAGGTAGCTGCGGTCCTCGGCCTCCGTGAACGGGAACGCGCCTTCCAGGTACGACGGGACGATCAGCGCCGCGTCGGCCGGCTCGCGCTCACAGCCGAGGACGTCGATGTCGGAGAGCACCTTGGCGAAGCGGGCCATCTCCTCGAGCTGCGGCTTGGGGCGGCCCTCGACGGTCGTCAGCCCGAAGTGGAGCTCGAAGGGGTGGTGCCTGTAGGGATCCTGGTGGATGAGATCGAAATCGGTGTTGTTCCAGCCGATCCACCCGGTGGCGCCGGCGAGCAGCGTGTTGTGGAGGACCTGCCGGTAGTAGTGCGCGGCGTTCTCGTCGGACGCGAAAGCCGACGAGACGCCGAACTCCTCCAGCACGACGGGCTTGCCGAGAAAGCCCGTGAGCTCGCAGACGAACGCCGCGCCGTAGTGCTGGCGCGTCAGGTCGTTCTCCATCCGGTACACGTGCGGGCCGAGGAAGTCGACGAGCGCGCCGAGATCGCGGACGGAGAACCCATTGTCGTTCCCCGTGACCTCGATGCCCCACGCGCCGTCGCCGATCGAGATCGGCTGGCTCGCCCCGCCGGCCCGCAGCGCCTGCAGGACCAGGCTCGCCCAGCTCGTGACGTTCTCGCGGATCGAGCGCTCGCGCTCGCCGTAGATCGGCATCTCGTTGGAGACGAGCCAGCCCGTCACCGCCCGGTGCCCCGCGAAGCGCCGCGCCATCTGCTCGGCGAACCAGGCCTGCCGGGCCACCATCCACACGTCGCCGTAGAGGTCCCGCCCGCGCCGCCACGCCGGGTCCCAGTTCTCGCCGGACATGTGGCCGACGAGGAGGGTCGGGATCGTCGTGAGGCCCGCCTCGACGTGCGCCTCGAGGAAATCGGCATAACGCGCGACGCAGTCCTCGTCGATCCGGTCCGGCTCCGGCATGAAGTGCGGCCAGTAGAAGAACGACCGGGTCATGGTCAGGCCGTGATCGGCGAGCACCCGGAGCTCCTCGCGGACCACGAACGGATCATAGCTCTGCCACATGAGCGGGCCGCCGCGCCGCGACCAGAAATTGGCCCCAAGCCAGGCGACCGCCTGTTGACGAACTGCGACTTTGGCGAAATTGCGGTGCATAGTCCTCACGTCCTGGTCATGCAGAGCGGCGCTCTCGAACACCGTCCGTCCCCGTGCTCGCGGCGCGGGCCGCGCGCTCGAGGCGCGAGCGGCGGGCAGGTGACTTAATCGGTTCAGCTTACGCCACTTAATCGGTTCAGTCTATGCGCCCGTGCGGGGGGCCGCGCCCTCCCTCGGGCCAGGCCGGCTCATGCGCGGGGGGGCGGGGCGGTGCTGCCCCGCGTCGCGAGCGTCGGCGCGCTGCACTCGTCGTCGGTGACCGGCTCTCCTGCGACGAGGCGGAGGAGCAGCGCGGCGGCGCGGGAGCCGTGCTCGGCGATGTTGCGGCGCACCGCGGTCAGGGCGGGGTGGACGAGCTGGCACAGCGCCGAGTCGTCCCAGGCCACGATCGAGAGGCGCTCCGGCACGGGGACGCGCATCTCGTGGGCGACCGCGAGCGCGGCCACGGCCATCACGTCGTTGTCGAACACGATGGCCGTCGGCGGTGAGGCCTCGGCCAGGAGCCGCCGTGTGGCCTGGCCGCCTGCCTCGCCCGTGTAGTCGGCGTGGACCGTCTGCACCCGATCCAGGCGCCGCTGGCGCGCGGCCGCGGTGAACGCCTTGGTCCGGACCGCGGTGTGCACGAACTCGGCCGGGCCGGCGACCCGCGCGATCGACCGGTGGCCCAGCGCGGCCAGGTAGTCGACGACGGCCCGCATGGCGCTCGCGTCGTCGCTCCACACCCCGGGCAGCTGCCCCTTGCCCGCCGGTCCGCCGATCACCACCGCCGGGAGCTTCAGCTCCTCGATGAGCTTCACGCGCGGATCGTCGTCGCAGAGGTCGACGAGGATCACCCCGTCGACCCGCCGCTCGGCCCACCAGCGGCGGTAGGTCTCCACCTCGGCCACGCGATCCTCCGTGACCTTGAGCAGCAGCGCCTCGGCCTTCTCGGACAGCTCCGCCTCGATGCCGGAGATGAGCTGCATGAAGAACGGCTCGATGCCGAGCATGTGCGCGGGCCGGTCGATGACCAGGCCGACGGCGCCGGCGCGGCCGTCGGAGAGCGCCCGCGCCGCGTTGCTCGGCTGCCAGCCCAGCTCCGCCGCGATGGCCAGGATCCGCTCGCGCGTCGGCTCCGACACGCCGGGCCTGCCGTTCAGCGCATACGACACCGCTCCTTTGGATACCCCCGCCCGCCACGCGATGTCCGTGATCGTCGGACGCTTCACGCATCACCTCCGCTCCAGGCGACGGAGCGCGCCTGCCGTGTGAACCCGCTCTGCCGCATGGCCCCGGTTGGATAGCACGACGGCCCGCTGGCGAGCCGAACGCCGCGCAGGGCCGAGCGCCGCGAGCGAGCGACGAGCCCAGCGCAGCCCCTCCCACACCGTCGCCTGGCCAGGCGGGGCGGGCCAGGCGCCGCGCCGGACGGCCGCGGGGCCCGGTCAGCGCGCCGCTGTCAAGCGCGGCGCTGCATCCCGTGGGACTCCGTTGCTGGGCGGACGGGCCGTGTCGCGCTGCTCAGGCCACCTCGAGGAGCTCGCGTTCGGTGATGCCGAGCAGGAAGAGGATGGCGTCGAGGCCGCTTGCGGAGAGGGACGTGTCGGCGGCCTCTCGCAGCTTGGGCTTTGCGCGGAACGCGACGCCGAGGCCGGCCCTTTGCAGCATCAGGAGGTCGTTGGCGCCGTCGCCCACGGCGATGGTCTGATCGAGCAACACGCCTTCTGCCTGGGCGATGGTCTCGAGCAGCTCGGCCTTGCGTTGCGCGTTGACGATCGGCCCTGTGACCCGGCCGGTCAGCTGTCCGTTCACGACCTCGAGCGCGTTCGAGTAGGCGTAGTCGATCCCGAGCCGCGCTTTCAGCGCCTCCGCTGCGATCGAGAAGCCGCCGGAGATCACCGCCGTCCGATAGCCGAGCCGCTTCAGCACCCGGATGAGCGTCTCTGCGCCCTCGGTGATGGGGAGCTCTGCGGCGAGCTTCCGCAGCACCCCGACGTCGAGGCCGCGGAGCAGCGAGAGCCGCTGGCGGAGCGACTCGTCATAATCCATCTCCCCTTGCATCGCGCGCTCGGTGATCTTCGCCACCTGTTCCGCGACGCCCTTCGCGCGCGCCAGCTCGTCGATCACCTCGATCCGGATGAGCGTCGAGTCCATGTCCATCACGACGAGCCGCTTGCTCCGGCGGAAGAGGCCCTCGCGTTGCAGCGCGAGATCGAAGCTGTTCTGCGTCGCGAGGGCGAGGAGGGCCTGCTTGAGGGCGTCGGCCTCCTCTTCGCGCTGGAGCAGCACCTGGATCTCCACCGACGAGAGGCGTTCGACCGACAGCCGCGCGATCTTCTCGATGTTCGCGCCGTGGGCTGCGAGTGTGGAGGCCACGTCGTGCAGCGGCTTCGCGCCGAGCTCGCGGCCGATGGCAGTCACCACGTAGCGGCTCCCGGGCGCGCGCCGCGGCGCGCCCCCGTCGAGGGGCTTGAAGTCGAGCGTCACGCCGAGCTCTTTCGCGGCGAACAGCAGCTCCTTGAGTCCGCTGCGTGTCTCGGGGAAGAGCGCGAGGAGCGCGAGGTTCAGGTTTCCGTGGACCACCACCTGCTCGATATCGAGCAGCGTGGCGCCGATATCGCTGAGGATGCCCGTAAGTCGAGCGGTGATGCCAGGGTGGTCCCTGCCGGTGACGGTGACGAGGATCGGATCGGACGAGACTGTCATGCCGGAGCCCCCTTAACAGCGCCGCGCGTCAGGGTCGACTCCGATAGATCGCTGCACGAAGCAAACCGATGCTTCACCGGAAGAGCGTTTGCCAAACCACCGCTCCCCCTCGCGCTCCACGCCCCGGCGACCTCCTGCTCCGCATGCCCCGCCGCGCCTGCAGCCTCCCCATCCCCCCATCCCCCCATCCCCCCACAAAGAGCCCGCGGGGGAGGAGGCTGCGCGCGCGGGGGGGCGGTGGGCGGGCCCCACGAATCCGAGGGCCGGCCTGCAGCGCAGCGATCTCCGCGCGGTCCTCCCTCACCCGTCCAGCCGGCACCAGCCCCCCAAAAGGCCCGAGTTCGTGGGAGGGCCCACCGCCCCCCCGCGCGCGCAGCCTCCTCCCCCGCGGGCTCCGTAGCTATCGGTAGCGCCCGCCCCCTCGCCCCGCCGCCGCCCGTCCGCCCCCTTTGCCGCCCGCCGCCGGCCGCCCGCCCCCCTTGCCGCCCGGACCGCGCCGGCTCGCCGGCCGCCCAGCCCGCGCCGGCTTCTCCTCGGCCGCCTCGCGCGCCGCGCCGGCGTCCCCGTCCCCCTGCTGTGCCTTGAGCTGTCGGAGCTGATCGCGCAGCCGCGCCGCCTTCTCGAACTCGAGGTTCTCCGCCGCCGCGAACATCTCCTGCCGGAGCGCGTCGATCTGGTCGACCAGATCCATCGCGGCGCGCGCCGCCTCGGCCGCGGGCTTCGCCGGGCCCTTCGGGACGGCGTAGTAGTCGCGCGTGCCCGAGGTGGGCGACAGGTCGAGGATCGCCTTCTTCACCGTGGCCGGCGTGATGCCGTGCTCCTTGTTGTACGCCTCCTGGATCGCGCGCCGCCGGTTCGTCTCGTCCATCGCGCGCTTCATCGCTTCGGTGATGCGATCGGCGTACATCACGACCTCGCCGTGCACGTTGCGTGCGGCGCGGCCGATCGTCTGGATGAGCGAGCGCGGGCTCCGGAGGAAGCCCTCCTTGTCGGCGTCGAGGATGGCGACCAGCGACACCTCGGGGAGATCGAGCCCCTCGCGCAGCAGGTTGATGCCGACCAGGACGTCGAACTCGCCGCGCCGGAGATCGCGGAGGATCTCCACGCGCTGGAGCGTGTCGATGTCCGAGTGGAGATAGCGGACCCGGATGCCGAGCTCCGTGTAGTACTCGGTCAGATCCTCGGCCATCCGCTTGGTCAACGTCGTGACGAGCACGCGATCGCCGCGGCCGACCCGCTCCCGGATGCGCGCGAGCAGGTCGTCGACCTGACCGGACACCGGGCGGATGTTGATCTGCGGATCGATGAGCCCGGTCGGCCGGATGATCTGCTCCACGACCGAGCCGGCCGACTTCTGCAGCTCGTAGTCGCCGGGCGTCGCGCTCACGAAGAGGACCTGCGCGTAGTGTTGCTCGAACTCCTCGAACTTGAGCGGCCGGTTGTCGAGCGCGCTGGGGAGCCGGAACCCGTACTCGACGAGCGTCTCCTTCCGCGCCCGGTCGCCCCGGTACATCGCCCCGACCTGCGGGACGGTCTGGTGCGACTCGTCGATGATGAGGAGGAAGTCCTTAGGGAAATAGTCGATCAGCGTCGGCGGGGGCTCGCCGGCCTTCCGGCCCGAGAGGTGGCGCGAGTAGTTCTCGATGCCGTTGCAGAACCCCATCTGCTCCAGCATCTCGAGATCGTACATCGTGCGCTGCTCGATACGCTGCTTCTCGAGGAAGCGCACGGCCCTGTCGTAGTGGTCGATGCGCTCGCGCAGCTCCTCGCGGATCGCCTGGATCGCGAGCCTGAGCTGCTGTTGCTCGGTGACGTAGTGGGAGCCGGGGAAGACCGCGTAACGATCGAGCTGGCCCACCACCTTGCCGCGGACAGGGTCGACCTCCTTGATGGCCTCGATCTCGTCGCCGAAGAACTCGACCCGGATCGCGAGCGCCTCCTCGTAGGCCGGGAAGATCTCGACGACATCGCCGCGGACGCGGAACGTCCCGCGGTGGAAATCGACGTCGTTCCGCGTGTACTGGATGTCGACGAGCCGCCGCAGGAGCTCGTCGCGACGGATCTCGGTGCCGCGCTCGAGCTTGATCAGGAGCCCGTGGTAGCTCTCGGCCGAGCCGATGCCGTAGATGCAGCTCACGGAGGCGACGATGATCACGTCCGGCCGCGAGAGCAGCGCGTGCGTCGCCGCGTGGCGCATGCGGTCGATCGCGTCGTTGATGATCGCGTCCTTCTCGATGAACGTGTCGCTCGTCGGGACGTAGGCTTCGGGCTGGTAGTAGTCGTAGTAGCTGACGAAGTAGTGGACGGCGTTGTTGGGGAAGAGCTCCCGCATCTCGCCGTAGAGCTGGGCCGCCAGCGTCTTGTTCGGCGCCATGATGAGGGTCGGCTTTTGCAGCTTTTCGATCACCTTGGCGGCGGTGAACGTCTTGCCGCTGCCCGTGACGCCGAGGAGGACCTGGAAGGCCTCGCCCTGCTCGAAAGCGGAGCAGATCTCCTGGAGCGCGCGAGGTTGGTCACCGCACGGCTTGAATTCGGAGACGAGCTCGAAGTGTGTGGGCATGGAGCGGAGGACCCTAGTGCGGCGAGGCGCTCCTCGCAACCTCCGCGGCCGTCAGGGCCGGAGGGCGGGGTGGCCTCGCTGGGAAGGCGCGGTCTCGTACGGCTTCGTCGGTCTTCCAACTATCGGCAACCATTGGCAACCATCGGCCGAGCGGGAATTGTCGACCCACTGTCGTTCACCTGGAACGAGGGCGCCCCACGTCCCGCGCCCCTCCGTCCGGCCCACGCTCGCCCCCGCTTCGCCGCATGCGCCGCACCTCGCCGCGCGCTCGTTGCACCCCCAGAGCGGGCTCCGCGCGCTCGTTGCACCCCCAGAGCGGGCTCCGCACGCTCGTTGGATGAAGCGCGCTCCGTACGCGCGCGCTGTGCTCGCTGGCCATACGGCCGGGCCGAGCCGAGAGCGCTTGACGTCGGCGCGGGGCCATAGGATTCTAGGTGCTGTCGCGTCGTGGTGACGTGAGCCGAACGCGGAGGTCAGGTCATGAGTGCCAACACATCGCACACCCATTGCGCCGCCGCCGTCGTTTCCGCCGCGGCCGGCTGAGCTCGTCTCCACGTCTCCGCGACGTCGCCCGCGTGCCCTGAGGGGTGCGTGTGTGCCCTGAGCGCGTGCCCCTTCCAGGGATCTGCCCTGGCCGGGCGTGCCTTCTGGCGTGACGTCCTGATCGATCGACGAGCTCCGCTCCGCGGCGGCCCCGCGCGTGGAATGGCCGGCGCGTGCGCGCTTGTGCGCCGCCGCGCCCTGTCCGTCGATCGCCGCGCGCCGAAGCTCGGGCGCGGCCGAACGCCATGGAGCGCTCGTCCGTCATGCAAACTCACCTCGATTCTCTCGTTGATCCGTCTTCGCAGCACGAAATGCAGCCCGATCTGGTCGGGCTTGGATGGACTCCCTTCTTCGCGAGTCAGCTCGCCTGTCTCAAGGATGCCGTGCAGCCTGCGCGCGTCGTCCTCGCCTCCGCGTCCAGGCACCACGTTCAGACCGCGGATGGCCCGCGCCTCGCGGTGGTCAGCGGTCGCCTCGCGCACGAGGCCGCGGATCGCGCGGCGCTCCCCACCGTCGGTGACTGGGTGGGGCTCAGGCCTGGCGACGGCGCCGGGCCTTCGTACATCGTGCACACGTTCGCGCGGAGCACGTGCCTGCGCCGCAAGGCCGCTGGGCCCACGGTGGAGGCCCAGGTGCTCGCGGCCAACATCGACAAGGTGTTCATCGTCACGTCGCTGAACGCCGACTTCAACCTGCGCCGCCTCGAGCGCTACATCGACGCCGTCCTCGACAGCGGTGCTCGCCCGGTCCTCGTGCTCAACAAGGCCGATGTCTGCCCGGATCCGGCGCGGTACATCGACGCGGCGCGGGACGTGGCCCCTGCCGCGCCGATCGCGCTCGTCAGCGCGCTCTCCGGCGCCGGCCTCGACGAGCTCCGCGCCGAGATCGGGGCAGGGGAGACCATCGCCCTCGTCGGCTCGTCCGGCGTGGGGAAGTCCGCGCTCAGCAATCGCCTGCTCGGCGCGGAGGTCCAGCTCGAGGGCGCGATCCGGGCTTCGGACGAGCGTGGCCGCCACACGACGGCTCACCGGGAGCTGTTCCTGATCCCTGGCGGTGGCCTTCTCATCGACACGCCGGGCATACGGGAGCTCGGCGTCTGGTCTGCGGGCGGCAGCGCCCCGGCCGGCTTCGACGACGTCGAGGCCCACGCCGCGGCCTGCCGCTTCCGGGACTGCGCGCACGATGGCGAGCCCGGCTGCGCGGTGCTCCGCGCCATCAAGGACGGCGACCTCGATCCCGAGCGTCTCGGCGCCTACCTCAAGCTGGGTGCGGAGCGACGCCACCTCGCCGGGCAGCAGGACGTGCGCGTGAGGATCGAGGAGAAGCGGCGCTGGAAGCAGATCTCGAAGCAGATGCGCGCCAATCCGAAGCGATAAGCAGAGCCGCCCTCCCGCCTCCGGCGTCCCCGCCACGCCGCGTAGACACCCCCAGCAAATCCCCCCGCATCCTCCCCCGCCCCCGCCCGCCTGCACGCACCTTCGTAACCGCTCTTTCCCATCCCTTGGAAAGAGCCCTCGGGAGGGGGTGTCGCGCGCGGGGCCGGCGGGGGAAGGGCCCCACGAACCCGAGCGCCGGCCTGCACCGAAGCCACTCGCTCCTGGTTCTCCCTCCCCCGTTCAGCCGGCCATAGCCACCACAAGGCGCGAGTTCGTGGGAAGGGCCCCCCGCCGGCCCCGCGCGCGACACCCCCTCCCGAGGGCTCCCCCGCGTCCTGGAGAGCCCTCTCCGTCCCGTGTCCCGTCAGATCCCGTATTGCCGGAGCTTCTTGTGGAGCCCCTCGCGCGTGATCCCGAGCGACTTGGCCGCGTTGGTCTTGTTGTTGTTGTGCCCGCGCAGCGCTTCCAGGAGGAAGAACTTCTCGACCGCGTCCATCATCTCCTTGAGCGACCCCTTCGGCGTCCCTGCCCGCGCGATGAGCCCCTCGACCTGCCGGATCCTCGGCGAGAGCAGCTCCGGCGTCCCGAACGCCCCCGGCTCCAGCTGGATGACGATCCGCTGCACCTCGTTCTGGAGCTCCCGGACGTTGCCCGGCCAGTCGTACGCGACCATGAGCTCCATCGCCTGCTGGCTGAACCCGCCGCAGGGCTTGCCGATCTCGTCCGCGTAGCGCTCCAGGAAATGCGCCGCGAGCAGCGAGATGTCGTCGCGCCGCTCTCGCAGCGGCGGCAGGCGGATCGGGAAGACCTTGAGGCGGTAGTAGAGGTCCTCGCGGAACCGCCCCTTGGCCACCTCGTCCTCGAGGTTCCGGTTCGTCGCGGCGACGATGCGCACGTTGACGTGCTTCGGGCTCGTCGCGCCCACGGGGCGGATCTCGCCCTCCTGGAGCGCCCGGAGGAGCTTCGATTGCAGCGACAGCGGCGTCTCGGTGATCTCGTCGAGGAAGAGCGTGCCCCCGTCGGCGATCTCGAACAGCCCCTTCTTCTCCTCGGTGGCGCCCGTGAACGACCCCTTCTTGTGCCCGAAGAGCTCGCTCTCCAGGAGGCTTTCGGCCAGCGCCGCGCAGTTCTGCGCGACGAACAGCTTGTCGCGGCGGCGAGAGCGGTAGTGGACGGCGGCGGCGATGAGCTCCTTGCCCGTGCCCGTCTCGCCCTCGATCAGCACCGTGACGCGCGTGTCGACCACCTTGTCGAGCTGCCCGATCACCTTGCGCATCGCGTCGCTGTTGCCGATGATGTCGACCGCGCCCCCGCTGCCGCCCCGGCGGCGCTCCTCGCGCCCCTTGAGGAAGCTGTTCTCCTTCTGGAGCCGCTCCTCCGCGAGCACGAGCCGCTTGATGAGCCGGGCGTTCGCCACCGCGAGCGAGGCGTTGGCGGCCAGCACGAGGAGCGTCTCCAGGTCGCCGGCGTTCAGCATCCCGGGCACGCTCCGGTTGTCGGCCTGGAGCACGCCGATGATCTCCTCGCCCTTCCAGAGCGGGACGGCGAGCGTGCTGCGGATCGAGGCGCCCATCAGCGACTCGGACTGCCCGACCTCGATCGGCGCGTCGGCGGCGAGCACGGCCGCCCGCTCCTTGATCACCTTCCGGTACACGCTGCGCGTGATCGGGACCGGCCCTGCAGGCGGCCCCCCTTTGCCCGACGCGGACCGGACCCGCGTCAGCACCGGCACGAACGCCGCCGGCGCCGCGCCCGGCTCCTGGTCGTCGTCGCGCAGCACCACCGTGACGTGGGTCGAGCTCGGCACCAGCGCGAGCACCGCGTCGGCGATCTCGGCGAGCACCTCGTCGAGATCGGTCGCCGCGCCGATGCGCTTCTGCGCCGCGTACATCGCCGACAGCGCGCTCGGGTCGCGCTCGATCTTCGCCTCGGCAGGCTCGATCTCGTCGAGGCGGCGGATCGAGACGACCCGCGCGTCGTCGGCCTCCTCCGGGATCTTCACCACCATCCGGGTGACCGCGTCCCCGGAGCCGAGCTCGATGACGTCCCCCGTCTGGAGGGCGAGCGCGCTGCGCCCCGCGCCGAGCTCCAGCCGCTCGCCCCGCCGCGTCACGCTCGTGCCGTTCGTCGAGCGCAGATCCTCGAGGATCACCCCGTCGGCGCCGCTCACGATGCGCGCGTGCGCCCCGGAGACGTGGCGATCGTCGAGGACGACGCGGTTGTCCGACGAGCGCCCGAGCGTGATCAGCTCGCCCTGGAGCTCGAAGGTGCGCCCGGCAGCGAGACCCTGGGTTACCTCGAGCACGATCATGGTTCGTTCTTCAGCCGGGAAGACCCCGTGACAAGGGCCGGAGTAAACCGTCAAGACGGCGGAGACGCCAGGAAAAATCAGGAGCCAGGCGCGTCAGTGAAGCTTCGCGCAAGCTTCGCGAGCGTCGCGCGACCTTCGGGCAAGCATCGCGTCCGGGTGACGCCAATCAAGGAAAATCTGGATCCAGGTGATGTGCCCGCCGGCGCGCTCCATGCGCCCCGTGCGCCCCGTGCGCCCCGACCGCGGACGGGGCGCACGGCGCTGCGGCGGTCACTGCGCGCGGGCGGTGAGGCGGTAGATGACCGTCTTGAAGGGCGCGTTGCCGGCGATCTTCTCGGGATCCTTCGAGGCCTCGCCGTCGTCGACGATCTTCTGCAGCTTGGTCGCGACCTCGGCGTCGCCCTTCGGCGAGAGGGCGTCGATGACCGAGACCGAGACGAAGCGGACGGCCGCGTTCGAGACCTTCGGCATCGCGTCGATGATCTGCTGCCGGACCTCGGGGGTGCCGAGCACGCCCGCCATGTAGGCGGACTTGATCCCCTGGAACTGCGTCTCCTTCGCCTGCGACGCCGGATCGCCGAGCTTGCCGACGTAACACTCGAGCTTGGTGCCGCAGGCCCCGAGCAGCTCCTTCGCGATCTTGATCTCCTTCTCCATCGACTTGCCGACCGTGCCGCCGCCGCTCGTGCGGGTGCCCGCGAGCCGATCGACGTCGGCGATCTGGTCGGGCTTCATCAGCTTGAGCGCCGTCTGCAGCGAGACGTCGCGGATCTGCGCGACGTCGTCCTCCTCGCCGCGCGCCTCGAGGCCGGTCTTCACGAGCCACGGCACGAGGCTCGCGTCGAAGAAGTTGCTCGCCGCCTCGGCGAGCATCACCCGCGCGTTGATGCCGGCCGGCGGCATCTCGAGCCCCGCGGGCGTCTTCTCGTAGGCCGCCTGGAAGGCCGCGAGGGTCTCCGGCGTCCTCGGCACCTTGGTCAGCTCGCGCGCGATGATGGCGCGCGGCACGTCGTCGGCCTTCCCGAGCGCGGCGAGCAGCGGCTGCGACGACTCCTGCCGGCCGATCGTCGCCAGGACGAGGGCGGCCGCCGCGACGTGGGCGGTCTCCGCGGCTTTCTTCTGCTCCGCGTTCGCCTTGTCGCCGCCGGCGCCCTTCAGGTTCTCGACCTTCGAGTACTCGACGAGCTCCTTCTGGTCGCCCTGGAGCAGCGCGATCGTCGGCTGGATCGCGGGCTTGCCGATCTTCGTGAGCGCCAGGATGGCCGTCGTGGCCGCGTCCGCCTTGAACGGCGACAGCACCACCTTGAGCAGCGGCACGACCGCCTTCTCGCTGCGCTGCCACCCGAGCAGCTCCGCGGCGGTGATCTGCCAGAACAGCTCGTTCCGCATCGTGCTGACGTCCTTCGGGTCGTTGATCGGGCGCCCGATCATCGTGATGAGCCCGTCTTCCCAGGACTTGCTGTTGATGTCGACCATCGCGTCGTGCACGTCGCGCGAGATCGTCGAGCCCTTCGGCTTGCCGTGCTGGAGCTTCGAGAAGACGGCCATGAGCGGCTCGGCGGCCTTCTCCGACTTCATCGCGCCGAGGCCGCGCACGGCCCAGCGGACGTCCTCCTCGGTGGACTCGGGCTTGTAGTCCTTGAGCGCCTTGATGAGGCAGGCCTCGCCGCGCGGGTCCCTCGTGTCGGAGATGAACTTGATGAGCTTCGAGTTCGTGCGCTCGTCGAGATCGCCGGCCACGCACTTCTGCGTCATCGGCTCGATGATCTTGTCGAGGAGCGGCTTCACGGTCGGGCCGGTCCGGTCCTTGTTGTCACGCGTCATCGCGTCTTCGAAGAACTGGACGAGCCGGTTGACGGAGGCGGTGAGCGTGGCCGGGTCGTCGAGCCGCTTGACGTGCGTCTCGGGGTCGTTCTCGTCGCCACATCCGACGATGACCCCTGCGGAGAGCGCCATCGACGACGCGGTGGCGGCCCCCAGGAGGAGCGAGCGAAGGAGCGGCAGGATGCTGCGTGCTGAGCGGGACATGGTGTTTCCTCCGGGACCTCGGTGATGCTGCCGGCCTGACCTCGCCGTCGCACGGTGCGCTTCAGGAGAGGCGGTCAGCGGCTAGCCTTCGTTAGCCTGAGGGGACGAAAGCGGACAAAAACAGCGCGCGGCAGGGGGCGCGGCCCCCCTTCGGCCACGACGTGGCGCCGCTCCGCCATTGGAAACGGCGAAGCCGACGCTATTCGCCGCCAGAGAACGTGTCAACGCGAGCGCGGCGCCGAGACGAGCCGGCGGATCCCCGTGGCGAAGAGGCGGTCGGGGATGACACGGCGCAGCGCGACGAGCGCCCGTGCGTCCCGGCCGACGAGGGTCCTGAAAGGCGGCGATGCGTCGTCGATGAGGCGGAGGATCGCCGCCGCGACCGGGGTGGGCGGCGGCGCCTTGGCGGCGTCCTTCAGGACGATCTGCTCGATCGCCCTGGTCATCGCGCCGTAAGGGCCTTCGAGCGAGACGTGGGCGCCGCGCCGCTGGTTTTCGTAGAAAATTTCGGTCTTGAAGGTGCCGGGCTCGACGAGGCAGACATGGACGCCGAACGGGGCGACCTCCCAGCGCAGCGCCTCGCTGAAGCCCTCGACGGCGTGCTTCGTGGCCGCGTAGGCGCTCACGCCGGGGAGGCCGACGAGCCCGGAGAGGCTCGAGACGTTGACGATGCGGCCGCGCCCCGCGCCGCGCATCGCCGGGAGCACCGCGCGCGTCACGGCCATCAGCCCGAAGACGTTGGTCTCGAACTGCGCCCGGACGTCGCCGTCCGCCTGCTCCTCGAAGGCGCCGCCGACCGCGATGCCGGCGTTGTTGACGAGGGCGTAAGCGGGGCCGTGCTTCCGAAGGATCTCCCCGACCCTGTCGGGCGCGCTCGCCGCGGCGACGTCGAGCTGCTCGATCTCGAGCGTGACGCCCCGCGCGCCGGCGGCGGCGAGGAGCGCGCCGGCCTTCTCGGGGCGGCGCATCGTGGCGATGACCCGGTGGCCCGCGGCCGCGCACGCGACCGCGGTCGCGAGGCCGATGCCGCTCGAGGAGCCGGTGACGAGGACGAGGTGACCCATGGCGAAGGGGCGCGAGTATAGGCGAAGCGCGACGCGGCGGGGGAGCGCGGCACGTGCGGCGCGGGCGGCGCGTCGAAGCGCCGTCGCCGCCGCCGCGCCGCCGGGGCAGGCGTTCAGCCGATGATCATCGCCTCGCTGAGGAGCCGGCCCTCCCTGAAGCGCCGCAGGTTCCAGCGATCGAACAGGGGGAGGGAGGCGCCCTCGGCGATGTGCTGCGCGAGGAGCTTGCCCATGACGGGCGCGATCATGAAGCCGTGCCCCATGAACCCGGAGGCCTGGTAGAAGTGCTCGACCTCGTCGACCCCGCCCACGATCGGGTTCTGATCCGGGGTGAGGTCGTAACAGCCGGCCCACTGCCGCAGCACCTTCACGCTGCCGAGGAGGGGGCACGCGGCGACGAGCGCCCGCGCGTACAGGGAGAGGAACTTGTGGCTCGACCCCATGTCGAGGCCGTCGGGGACGTCCTCGTTGGAGATGCCGCCCACGATCTCGCCGCGCATCGACTGGGAAAAATAGAGGCCGTTCGAGAGATCCGCGACGAGCGGGCCGAGCCAGGGCTTGAGCGGCTCGGTCGAGCAGATCTCGTGGCGGTGCGGGTGGTTGGGCAGCTCCACGCCGAGCATGCGCGCGATCTCGGGGCTCCACGCGCCGGCCGCGTTGACGACCTTGTTCGTCCGGATCTCGCCGCGATCGGTGACCACCGCGTCGATCCGCGCGCCCTGCGTGCGGAAGCCGAGGACGTTCGTGAAGGTGGCGATGTCGACGCCGAGCTTCTGCGCGCGCTCGGCGTAGCCCCAGACGAACGGCCAGGGGAACACGACGCCGTCGTCGGGGTTGTAGCTCGCCGCCACGACGCCGTCGGTCGAGAGCTGCGGCACGATCGCGCGCGCCTCGTTGGCGGTGAGCATCCGCGTCCCGAGGCCGCACGCGTTCTGCACGGCGACGCTCTTCTCGAGCGTCCGGCGGCCCGCCTCGCTGCGCACGAGGAAGAGGTAGCCGCCCTGCCGGAACCAGATGTTGATCTTCATCTCGCGGGCGAAATCCCGGCAGATGCGGATGCTCTCCTGCATGAGCCGGATGTTGCCCTCGCTCGAGAACTGCGCCCGGACCCCGCCGCCGTTGCGCCCGCTGGCGCCGCCGCAGAGGTAGCTCCGGTCGACGACGACGATGTCGTTGACGCCGTGGTGCCGCGCGAGGTTGTACGCGATCGCGAGGCCCATGATCCCCGCGCCGATGATGACGATCTCGGCCTGCCCCCGCATCGCGCCTCAGCCGAGCTCCGACCTCGCCGCGGCGACGACGGCGGCCTGGAGGGCGCCGTTCGAGGCGATGATGCCGCGGCCGAGCTTGAGCCCGGGGCCGTTGTAGTCGATGGGCGCGCCCGAGAGATCGGTGAAGCTGCCGCCCGCCCCGAGGAGCACGGCCTCGGGCGCGCAGCTGTCCCAGAGCTTGGCGCCGCCGCCGCCGTGCACGTAGAGGTCGACCTCGCCGGTCGCGATCCGGGCGATCTTCACGCCGACCGAGCCGCAGGGGACGACCTTCGAGATGCCGAGCCGCGCGAGGAGCGGATCGAGCTCCTTCGGCCGGTGCGAGCGCGAGATGATGAGCGTCGCGTCGGCCGGTGCGCTCACGGCCGAGACCCGGAGCGGCCTGCGGCTGCCGTCCCTCGCCTCGAGGAAGGCGGCGCCGCCCTCGCCGGCGCGGCCGGCCAGCGCCTCTCCCGTCGTGGGCATCACCACGACGCCCAGCGCCGCGCGGCCGCGGTCCGCGAGCCCGATCATCACGGCGAACTCGCCGTTCCTGTCCGCGAACTCCCGCGTGCCGTCGAGCGGGTCGACGAAGAACACCCGCTCCTTCCGCAGGCGCGAGGCGAGCTCGTCGCCGGTCGGGACGCTCTCCTCGGCGAGGATCGCCTCGCCGGGGAACGCGGCCTCGAGCGCGCTGCAGATGAGCGCGTTCGCCTCGCGGTCGGCGCGGGTCACCGGGTCGCCGGGGCCCTTCATCTCGACGGCGAACGGCGTCGCGTACACGTCCATCACGATCGCCGCCGCGGCGCGCGCGATGCGGACGATCTCGTCGAGCTCCCTGTCGTTCTGGTCCATCCTGCTCACACCTCGATCCCGGCCTGCTTGAGGCGCGCGGAGAGCTCCGTGAGCGCCGTGTCCTGGAGGTAGGGCGGCATGCCGGCCTCGCGGACGAGCTGGTCGAGCTGGGCGACCGAGCGGGGGCCGAGCACGGCGGACGAGACGACGCGGTTCGCGAGGACGAAGCGCAGGGCCGCCGAGCGGAGCGAGGTGACGGCGCCCGAGACCAGGGGCCTGAGCGCGTCGAGCTGGCGGATGCGGGTCTTGAGCTCGTCGCGGGTCCACCGCTGGTAGCGGTGATCGTCGAGGTAGAACTCGCGCTCGGGGCTCCACTGGCCGGCGAGCAGCCCGTGAGCGAGCACCGATCGGGCGAGGACGCCCGCGCCGGACTCGGAGACGTCGCTGGCGACGTCGTGGAGGTCGCCGGGGAAGAAGGCGTTGTAGGCGATCTCGATGACGTCGACCTCGTCGCGCAGCGCGGAGCGGGCGACGTCCGCGGAGCCGGCGCTCACGCCGTAGGCGCGGATCTTCCCGGCCTGCTTGAGCTCCTTCAGGAAGGCGAGGGCCTCCTTCGATTGCATCGCGGCCACGGTGGGGTTGTGGAGCAGGACGACGTCGACCACCTCGCGGGCGAGGCGCTCCTGCGACCGCTCGAACGCGGTGCGGAGGTGGGCCGGGTCGAACCGCTTCGTCGGGGGATCGCCGTCGCGAACGGTGCCGATCTTGGTGACGACGAACGTCGTGCCAGCGCCCTGGAGCCGCCTGCCGAGGCAGCGCTCCATCTCGCCGCGGCCGTAGACGTCGGCGGTGTCGAAGAGGTCGATGCCGACCGCGAGCGCGCGATCGATGACGCGATCGATCTCGACGTCGGCGACGGGACCGTAGCCGTCGCCGGAGAGTCCCCAGGTGCCTAGGGCGAGCTCCGAGACCTGAAGGGTCGTCTTGCCGAGGGGGCGCTTCCTCACGGGCGGCGATCTACACCAGCGCCGGGAGGGCGCCACGAAATAGGGGCGGAGCTCCGGGCACGGCGCGCCGCGTCGCGCGCCCTCTCGGAGCGGCGGAGCTGCCCCGGGGCGGGCGTCCCCCGTCGCGCCTCGGCGCGCGGTGGCAGGGCGCGTCCTCCGGAGCCTCACGCGCCGGCGCGGGTCGTCGGGCCGCCACGTCCCTGCGCGCTCGGCCACGGAACGCTCCATGCCAGAGAGCCAGGGAAGGGGAGTGATGCGGAAGCGCGCGGGGCGGCGCCGCGGGGGGCAGGGTCTTCAGGTGACATGTCGAGTCGAGCCCTGCCGATGGCCGACGAAGGGGGCTGGAGAGTATGGCGAAAGGGCCTAATGAGGCGTCGGCGGCCGAACCCATCCGCGACCGGAGGTCGCGGCCGCCCGCGGTGAGCTCCTCTGCGCGGCGCGCGCTGGAGCTCGTCGCCGTCCGAGGCAAAGACGTGCTCGGCGTCCGCCACGTGCTCGCGGAGGGGCGCGCCCACATCGGCGACACGCCCGCGTCCATCGTGCGCGTGCCGTCGGGGGAGCTCGACAGAGCGGCCCCGGTCATCGCGGAGGTGATCGGCGCCCGCTACGTGCTGCACGTCCCGCGGCGGACGCGGGCGCGCCTTCACGGCGCGGACGGGCTCGCGCGCCTCTTGACGGGCCCGGCCGACATCGAGCTCCAGGAGGGAGACCGCGCCGTGCTCGTGATCGGGACCGTCCAGATCCGCGCGCAGATCGTGCCCATCGAGATCATCTCACGCCTGGGGGCGTCCGGCCTGCGCTGGATCGGCCTCATCGGCGCCCTCTACCTCGTCGCGCTCGGCATCTGCGCCGCCCTCGCGCCGCGCGACCGCGCCCGCCTCGACGAGGGGTCGATCCGCCGCGCTGTCGGCGAGGCCGCGGCGCAGCTGTGGGCAGAGCACGCCCCTGTGCCATGACGCGATGGCACCGCCGAGCGGGCGCCGAGCGGGCCGCCACCGGCGGGTGATGCCCGCGCGTCATGGAGTGGTATTCTCTGCCCTCCATGCGATTCAAGATCGTTTTGCCCCTTCCGGTTCAACTCCTGCTCTGCCCGCTCGCCGTCCTCGGCTGTGGCGGCACGTCCGCCGAGCACGAAGACCCGAGCAGCGAGCCGCGGGGCGGGATCCTGAGCCTGCCGTCCGGCTGGAGCTCCATCGAGCCGGGCGGCGAGACGACGTGCTCGCGCGGTGATCCTTTCAAGTACTTCGTCCGTCCGGGCACCGTCAATCGCCTCATCGTCGAGTTCCGCGGCGGCGGCGCGTGCTGGGACGCGACCACGTGCTCGTTCGCGGGA
Organism: Sorangium sp. So ce128; assembly: GCF_051525245.1. Lineage (NCBI taxonomy): Bacteria > Pseudomonadati > Myxococcota > Polyangiales > Polyangiaceae > Sorangium > Sorangium sp. So ce128. The sequence continues at coordinate 962,283 of NZ_CP150313.1, forward strand.
GCGCTCTTCCAGGAGACGGTCGGCGAGGACGCCCTGACGACCGGGATCTACGATCATGAGAACCCGGACAACCCCTTCAAGGAGTGGCACCATGTGTACATCCCCTATTGCACCGGGGACGTCCACTGGGGCGACAACGTGGCCACGTATGGGGAGGGGAGCCAGGCCGTCACCATCCAGCACAAGGGCGCCGTCAACGTCCGCGCGGCGCTCGGCTGGATCTACGAGAACGTCCCCGCGCCAGAGAAGATCTTCGTGACGGGCTGCAGCGCGGGCGCGTACGGCGCCATCCTCTGGTCCGCGCACCTGCGAGAGCACTACAAGAGCGCGTCGGTCATCGAGTTCGCGGACAGCGGGGCAGGGATCATCACGGAGACGTTCTTCAGGGACAGCCTTCCTTCCTGGAAGCCCGAGGGCGCTTATCCCACATGGATACCTGGCCTCGACCCGGCCGAGCTCGCGCGGCTGTCGGTGCTCTACGAGAAGATCGGCGCCCATTACCCCGACATGCTCCTGTCGCAGTACAACACCGCCTATGATGAGGACCAGGTCTTCTTCTTCAACGCGATGGGCGGCGGCGACGCCCAGGCGTGGTCAGACGCCATGAGGGCAGAGATCGCCGAAATCGAGGCGTCGACGCCGAACTTCAGGTCGTTCCTTGCCGCCGGCTCCGCGCACTGCATCCTCTGGCGCCCGGAATTTTACACCCTCGAGTCGCGCGGAGCGCGCCTCGTGCAATGGCTCGACGGGCTCGCGAACGGTGCCCCGCCGCCGAGCGTCGCGTGCGACGCTTGCGGCTCGCCTTGAGCGTCGCCCGGGAGCGGGCGGCGCGGCGGCCGGGCAGCGAGGGGCGGGGTGCGCGCTGGTCGGCGCCGGGCGGAGTGTGCGCGCGAGGGCGGGCGCAGGGGGCGTGGTCGCCCGCTCAGGCGTGCGCCGTCGCCGCGCCAGTTGACGCGCAGCCAGAGCTCTAGATTATGTCCGCCGCGAACGCGGGCGCGTGGGCGCATCCGCGGCGGCCCCGGAGGAAGAGCTCCGGGGGGAGACAGAGGGATCCATGCGCACGCTTTGTATCGATATCGGCGGAACGGGGATCAAGGCCACCATCCTCGACGAGCAGGGGACTCCGATGACGGATCCCGTGCGCGTGCCGACGCCCCAGCCGGCCTCGCCGGACCCCATCCTCGACCTCATCGAGGAGATCGCCCGGGCGCAGGGGGAGTTCGATCGCGTCTCGATCGGCTTCCCCGGGGTGGTGATGGAGAACGTGACCAAGACGGCGCCGCACCTCGACAACGAGAAGTGGAAGGGCTACCCGCTCGGCGAGGCCGTCGAGCGCCGCCTCGGCAAGCCTGTCCGCGTCGCCAACGACGCGGGCATCCAGGGGCTCGCCGTCATCGAGGGCAAGGGGCTCGAGATGGTGCTCACCTTCGGCACGGGGCTCGGATGCGCGCTGTACATCGACGGCCGCTACGTGCCGAACCTCGAGCTCGGGCACCATCCGTACGGAAAGAGGGACCTGAAGTACGAGGACCGCGTGTTCGACGCCGAGTGCAAGCGCATCGGCCCGAAGCGCTGGAACAAGCGCGTGCGCAAGATGATCGAGCAGGTCGAGCCGATCTTCAATTACCGCAAGCTCTACCTCGGCGGCGGCAACGCGCGCCTGCTCGATGCCTCGCGGCTGCCCGAGAACGTCGTCGTGGTGGACAACGTCGCTGGCCTGCTCGGCGGAATCAAGCTCTGGGCCTAGCCCAGCGCGGCCGCGCGCCCGTGCGCTGGCGGGGAGGCCGGTCCCCTCGCCCGCGCGGCCTTCTCGCCTGGCCGCCTTGTCGCCTGAGACGACGCGCCGACCCTGGGGCGGGCCTGCGCGGGCGTGGGTCGCGCCGGTTCCCAAGCGGGCGTGACCGTCGTACCCTGACCCGATGAACTCGCCCGACGCACCGAAGCCCGACGCACCGCCCGCGGCCAATCCAGCGGCGGACGCTGATCTCGATCCGTTTCGCCTCCAGTCGCCGGAGACCCTCGCGAACCCGTACCCCGTGTACGCCAGGTTGCGCCAGGAAGCGCCCGTGTACTTCAGCGCGGCTTACAACGGCTGGCTCGTCACCCGCTACGACCAGGTTGCGGCGGGCTTCCGTGACCCGCGTCTGTCGGCGAAGCGCTCCAGCGCCTTCGTGACGAAGCTGCCTGACGAGGTGCGGCAGCGGCTGGAGCCCTTGCGCCGCAACCTGGCGTCGTGGGCCTTGCTGCTCGATCCGCCGGAGCACACGCGCATCCGCTCGCTGATCAACAAGGCGTTCGTGCCGCGGCTCGTCGAGGGGTTGCGCTCCCGTGTGGAGACGCTGGTCAACGAGCTGCTCGACGCGGTCGCCCCGGCGGGCCGGATGGATGTCCTCCGCGATCTCGGCGACCTCTTGCCGCTGCTCGTGATCGGCGAGGTGCTCGGTGTACCCGCCGAGGACCGGCACCGGCTGAAGGGCTGGTCCAACGCGCTCAGCGGCTTCCTTGGCGCGGGCCGGCCGACGCTGGAGATCGCGGGGGGCGCGCTGAGCGCCGTGGCCGAGCTGGAGGACTATTTCCGCGGCGTGATCGCGGCCCGGCGGCAGAGCCCCGGCAACGACCTGCTCAGCCAGCTCATCCTCGCGGAGGAGCAGGGCATGATCCTCGGCGAGCAGGAGCTGCTCTCGACGTGTTGCATGCTCCTCTTCGGCGGCCACGAGACGACGAAGAACCTCATCGGCAATGGCCTGCTCGCGCTCCTTCTCCACCGTTCCGAGCGCGAAGCGCTGCGCGGTACCCCGTCGCTGATCGGCCCGGCGGTGGAGGAGCTGCTCCGATACGACTCTCCGGTGCAGTGGATGAGCCGCGTCGCGCTCGACGACATCGAGCTCGACGGCGTGCGGATCCCGAAGGGTGATCGCGCCTTCCTGGTGCTCGGCGCGGCGAACCGCGATCCCGCGCAGTTCCCCGACCCCGACAAGCTCGACTTCCGCCGCACCGACATCCGTCACATCTCGCTCGGCGTGGGCGTCCATTACTGTGCCGGCTCCGCGCTCGCCCGGGTCGAGGCCCAGGCTGCCATCTCCACGTTCCTGCGCCGTTTCCCCGACGCCGAGCTCTCCCCTGGGCCGCTGACCTGGCGGATGAACCCCGGCATGCGCGGCCTCACCGCCCTCCCGATAGAGCTAGGCCCGCAGAGCTCTGCCTCCTGACCCCTCCTGTCAAATCGTTCCCCAACCCGCCAGTTCCACCATGGAGCCGCCGGGGAGAGGGGAGGGGGCGCGCGGGGGCGAGGGGGAAGGGCCCCGCGGATCCGAGCGCCGGCCCGCTCCGCAGCCAGCCCCCCCAGATCTTCCTCTCCCGCACAGCCGGCCATAGCCACCACAAGGCGCGAGTCCGCGGGAAGGGCCCCCCTCGCCCCCGCGCGCCCCCTCCCCTCTCCCCGGCGGCCGTTGCGCCCTGGTCCAGGTTCTAGTTGTTGAGCCGCATCCCCGGCGCCAGCTGTCCAGGCAGCGCCACCGCCGCCGCCTCCAGCCCCGCGACCGGATATGCGCAGTAGTCCGCCGCGTAATACGCGCTGGGCCGGTGGTTCCCGCTGCTCCCGACCCCACCGAACGGCGCGGCGCTCGACGCCCCCGTCAGCGGTTTGTTCCAGTTGACGATCCCCGCCCGGGATTCCCGCCAGAACCGCTCATAGAGCTCCCTGCGATCCGAGATCAACCCGGCCGCGAGTCCATAACGCGTGCGGTTGGCCAGCGAGAGCGCCTCATCGAAGCTCCCGTAGCGCTGCACCTGCACGAGCGGCCCGAAATGCTCCTCGTCCGGTAGCTCCTTGATCGCCGACACATCGAGGATGCCGGGCGAGAGCAGCGCGGTTCCCTCCTCGAGCCGGCGCATCTCCAGCAGCACCTCGCCGCCGAGCGAGACCAGCCGTGCCTGCGCCGCGAGCAGCCGATCCGCCGCCGCGAGCGAGATCACCGCGCCCATGAACGGCTGCTCCGCGTCGTCGTACCTGCCCACCTTGAGCCGGGACGCCGCGTCGACCAGGCGCGCCAACAGCGCGTCGCCCTCCGGCGTCGCCGGCACGAGCAGCCGCCGCGCGCACGTACACCGCTGGCCCGCCGAGATGAAGGACGACTGAAGGATATGGTGGATCGCCGCCTCGGTGTTCGCGACGTCCTGGACGATGAGCGGGTTGTTGCCGCCCATCTCCAGGGCGAGGATCTTCTCCGGTTGGCCCGCCAGCTGCCGGTGCAGCGCGTTGCCCGTGCCGGAGCTGCCCGTGAAGAAGAGTCCGTCGATGCCCGGGTGACCGGCGAGCGCGACGCCGGTGCGCCTCCCCCCCTGGACCAGGTTGAGCACCCCGGCCGGGATCCCCGCCTCCTCCCAGAGCCGCGCGGTCTCCTCCGCGACCCTCGGCGTGAGCTCCGAGGGCTTGAACACCACGCAATTGCCCGCGATCAGGGCCGGGACGATGTGTCCGTTCGGCAGGTGGCCCGGGAAGTTGTAGGGCCCGAGCACGGCGACCACGCCGTGCGGCCGGTGGCGCACCACGGCCGTCGCGTCGCCCGCCTCGGCCTGACGCTCGCCCGTCCGTTCGCGCCAGGCCATCAGCGACACGTCGATCTTGCCGATCATCGTCTGGACCTCGGTGAGCGCCTCCCAGCGCGGCTTGCCCGTCTCCAGCCCGATCACGTCCGCGAGCCGGGGCTTGTGCTCGCCCAGGAGGCCGGCGAACCGCTTCACCAGCGCCGCCCGCTCCTCCAGGCCGCGATCGCGCCACGCAGCGAACGCGCCGCGCGCCGCCGTCACGGCCGCGTCGACCTGCTCCTCGCTCGCGGCGCGCCCCTCGAAGACGACCGCCTGCGTCACGGGGTTCCGGCTCGCGAACGGCTCGCCCGCGCCGGTCACCCAGCTGCCGTCGATGAAATGGGTCGACATGGTCACCTCTCTGTCGCGGAGCTCCCCCCGCGGAACACCACACGGGCTCAACAGTCCGTCCACCCAGTATGGTTTGCGTCCACCTCGCTCCGCCAGTGTGCATCGTACCAGAGGCCGGCGCCCTCAGGGCTCGCGCGCCCCGGACGGAACGTCGCGCCGGCGATCGCCCAGGAAAGATGGGGCCGCTCGTCGAGCTCGCCAGGGCTTCGCCGCGTCCGGGGGGACCACCACATCATGTGTTCCGGCGCGACTGAGCCCCAACCAGATGGGGGCCGCTCGGCCAGTTGCTCTCTTGGTGAGAATCCAGGAGCCGAGATCTCAATGCGCTTCGTGGTCGATCGTTCCGAGTTCGCTCGTGGCGGGCGCGCGACATTCACGGGAATGCACCGTGGCGAACAGGTGTGCTGAGCGTAATTGCGCGTTGGATCACGCTCCGGGCGCACTGCAGCAGGGCGCTCTCCACGCCCGGTGACACCAAGTCTTGACGGTCCTGTGGCTGGCGTGGAGACGTGCTCATGTCAGTTTTCCCGCCGATGCATCACACGGTGGCTATCTCAGACATCCATCTATGTGAGCTCGAGCCGTCCGACGGTCTCTGGATGCGCTATCGGCAGGCGCCGTACTCCCCGGACGGGGAGATTGCGGCGATGCTCGACGCGCTCCGGGGAGAGGTCCGGAAGGGGGCGGGCAGCTCCGGAGGGCCCGGCGCGGAGCGCGACGAGCTGACGCTGGTCCTGAACGGCGACATCTTCGACCTGGATGCGCCTCGGGTGATCGGCAACGAGAGCGTGGTCCACGACCTGCCGCGCACCGCCGAGCACGCCGTGCCGGCGATGGAGGCCATCCTGCGCGATCACCCGGTGTTCGTCGCGGCCGTCGGCCGGATCGTCGCGGACGGGCACACCGCGGTCTTCGTGGCGGGCAACCACGACATCCAGCTCACGCTGCCCGAGGTGCGCGAGGCGGTGCAGCGGAGCGTCGTGGACGCGGCCATGCGCGAGCTCGCGATCCGGGACGGCGGCCTTCCGGCGGGATCGACCGAGGACCTCCGCGCGGCGCTCGCGGCGCGGGTGGTCTTCCGCGCCTGGTTCCACCGCACGCACGACGGCGTCATCGTCGAGCACGGCAATCAGTACGACTCGTACTGCTCTTATCGCTACCCGATGGCGCCGTTCGGCCGGAATCCGGGGGAGATCCAGCCGACGATGGGCTCGCTCGTGAGCCGCCTGCTCGTGTCGCGCATGGGGTACTTCAACCCGCACGTCGACTCGTCGTTCATGCTCTCCGGCTTCGGCTATCTCTCTCACTGGACGCGGTACTACCTGTTCTCTGGCCGCTCCCTCGTGCTTGCCTTCGGCGTGGGCGCGCTGCGCACGATGATCGAGCTCGTGCGCCGGCGCGACCCGAGCCGCCGGGCGCTCCGGCGCGCGGACCTCGCCGCGGCCGCCCGCGAGACGGGCGCGCCTTTCCCCGCCGTGGTCAAGCACGCGCGGCTGTTCGCGCGGCCGGCCGAGGACTGCCTCGGCCGCGTGGCGCGCGAGCTCTGGCTGGATCGCCTCGGGCTCGCGGCGGTCGGGATCCTCGCGGCGCTCGCGTGCCTGTGCTGGATGCCGGGGGGGCTCGCGGCGGCGGCGTTGCTCGCGCCGACGCTCCTCGTCGCGTACGAGTGCACGGTCCCGAAGCCCACGCTCGACGCGGTCTGGCAGGGCGTGAACCGGGCGGCGCGGTCCGTGGCCAGGGCGCACGGCGCCAAGGCCGTGATCTTCGGGCACACCCACAACCCGGAGGGGAGCTGGGAAGGCGGGGTGTTCTTCGGGAACACCGGCTCCTGGTCCGCGGCGTTCGAGGACATCGCGTGCACGCAGCCCGTCTTCGAGGCGCGCCCGCTCGTCTGGTTGCGGTCCGAGGACGATGCGGGTCCCGAGGCGCCCCTGTCGGGCGGCCTCGTGATGTGGAAGGACGAGCGGTTCCAGCCCTGGAGAGCCGATGCGAGGCCGTCCGTGCCGAGGAAGGCCGAGATGGCCAAGCGCCCGCGCCCCGCCGCGCTTCGGCCCCAGGCCACGGCCGCGCTGCGCAGCTAGGCTGCCGGCGCTCATCCTGCGCGCGAGCGCCGAAGACCCGGCGCCGGATCCTGTCAGGGGCATGTGTGGCCCCACGACCCCGCAAACAGGCAAAGAGAGAGACGTCGCCGGTCGTATCGCGCCCGGCTCCGTCGACCTCGACACGCTTCGCGGTCTCGGGCATCGTCGAGGCCGACCATGTCGTCTCTCGCGGCCCCTCATACCCCTGCGCCGGGGTAGCTATCGCGCGGGCACGCTCCTGATGGCTGCTCCGCGGTCCCCGGCGGGCCGCGCGTGGCTCATGTTCGCGAATGACATGGTTCTTGCGAGACTGGAATGAACTTTCTGTTCGAGATCTGTCTGGTCGTGAGCGTGGTGCTGCTGGGCTTGCTGGCGGGAGCGCTCTGGGCTGAAGGCGCTTTGCTGGTGCCCTACTGGAAGACCCTGAAGGCTGAAGAGTTCTATCGTCTGCATCCTCAGTACGCGCCGCGCCTGTTTCGCTTCTTTGCGCCGATCACGGCGATAACTCCTGCCGCCGCATTCGTCGCGGCCGTCTTTGCCTGGCTGGCTGCCAGCAGGGCTGTATGGGTGTCGACGGTCGTTGCTGTGCTGGCGAATTCGCTGGTCGCGATCTATTCGGCTATTTCAAGCACGCCAACGCCGCCTTTGCGCAGGCAGCCATCGACCCCAAGGACCTGCCGGTGGAGCTTGAGCGCTGGGGTGATTGGCACAGGCTGCGGGTTGCGATTTGCATGCTGGCATTCTTCGGAAGCGTCTTTGTGCTCTATCTTTCCTGAGCGAGCCGTCTGTTGGCTCGTCCCGCGCGTCTCCAGCACCAACAGGTCGCGAAGAGCGGTGCGTTGACGTCCCCTGTTTGCCCGAGAGCAGGCTCGGTCACGCCATCAACTATATGACGAGGCGTTGGAGCCGACTCACGCGATCTCGATGCACCCGTGCTTGGTGGCATCCACATGACGGAGCCCTGTCACCGGCTGACGACGCGCGAGTGAATCGAGCTCCTAGCAGGCGCGCGCTGGCTCAAGCCGTGACCGCTCCCGCTGGCCCCCATTCGCAGGCCTTCGCGTGCGGCCGAGGCGTCGAGGCGCACGTCAGGTCAACCCGCCGGCATCAAACACCGGAAGCCGAGGCCGTTGTGCCGGTACCAGGCCCACTCCCCAAAACGGAAGTGCGCGGCCAGGAAACCAGGGCTTCGCGCCCAGGAGCCACCGCGAACGACCCGCACGACATCGCTGGTGTTCACATCCGTGTCTGTCGCCGTGTCAATGTGCGCATCATTCTGCGTGAAGGCTCGGCGCCTCGCCTGCACCTCGGAATTCCAGGCGTCGAGGCACCACTCCCACACATTGCCTGACTGGTCGAGCGTGCCCACCGGGCCAGCTCCTTTGGCGTATGCACCGACGCGCGTCGTGCAACCCACGTGCTCGTCGAAGTTGGCGAGATCCGGGGTTGGCTCCTCCAGTCCCCAAGGGAACTCTCGGCCCGTCCCCTGGGTGGCAGCGTATTCCCATTCCTCCTCGGACGGTAGCCGCACACCGGGGTTTCGCTGGCTGAGCCAGAGGCAAAACATCTCCGCCTCGTACCAGGTCACGTTGACCACGGGATGGTGGTCGAGCTCGCAGGATGGAATCCGGTCTACGAACTCGCGCTCGATGCGGTGATCCGGATCGAACCGCTCGTAGAGCGCATTCGTCACGGGCACGCGTCCGATCTTGAATGGCGGCCCTAGCCCCGTCACCTCGCACCAGCAGGGCAGGCGCACGCCGTCCGGCAGCTCCACGAGCTCCAGCCCCAGATCCGGCGGCTCTGCGAGATGATCGAAGAAGCACGAGAGCTCCTCCCTGGCGGCTGCAGCAATCGCGGGCCCAGGCGCCTTTTCGGCGATGGACTCCAGGGCTTCGTGAACGAAGAAGAGGTCCGCGCCGTGGGTCGTCGTTCGTCGGATCTGGCGCAACAAGCCGACACCGTCGCGGGTCGGCCCGACGCGCTCCGCGAGCTCGCGGATAACATCGCGCCGCTTCTCCCACGCGTCGCGGGCCGCCTCTAGCCCCACAAGCTCGAGCAGCGTCTCTGGCCTCACGGCGCCGTCGCCGGCCGAGCCCAGCGCACGGATCGCCAGGTCCGGGTTCACATCGGCGAGATCGCGGAGGAGCCGCTCCTCCTGGCCTCGCTCACCGGAAAGAAGCGCGAACGTCTCGGCCCACTGCCCGAGCGCAGCGGAGTCGCGCCCGAGCTGCCGCGCGAGCGCCTGCCACGCTGGCGGGCCCGCGCTGTGTAGCGCCGCTGCGGCGAGTCGCTCCTGCAGCGCGCGGTGCTGGAACCGCCACCTCGACCGGCCAGCGTCGACCGGGATCATAATCCCGGTCGCCTGCGCCACGTCTCCGAGCAGCGCCTCGGGATCGTCCCACACGGGCCGCGCCCTCGCGAGCCGGGAGAACGCGTCGCTCGCGCGCAGAGCGTCGAGGACGCACTCGAGCTCATATGGCCCCGCGCCGAGCCGGAGCAGGTCGAGCGCGACCTGTTCCAGCGTCTGACGGACGCGGGACCTCTCGCGCAGCGGCGGTGCGGTCGGCGACGCGCGGGGCCTGCCGCGGAGCAGGTGGTCGATCGCTTCGCCGAGGAGCTGCGCACGGCGCGCGGGTAGCTCGATCGGGGCGCCGGTGCGGAGTGGCTCCAGCGCGACGAGCGCCATGAGCGTGAGCAGGAATGGATTGCCGGCGAGCGTCCGGAGGCTCTGCTGCGACTGGATGGCTGCTGCGATGCGATCGATCTGCGCCGCGCTGATCTCACGGGAAGATAGCCAGTGGTCGAGCAGGAGGCGCTGGGCTGCCGCGGTGAGCGGGAGCAGCTCGAGCGCCGCGAACTGGGCCGCGGGCATCTGATAACCGAACGGGCGCGACGTCACCACCACGCGGCAGCCGGCGTCGAGCCACGCGCGCTCGCCCGCGATGCGGCGCACGTGGGCGAGCAGCGCGTCGAGGCGATCGCCCGGCACCTCGTCGAGCCCATCAAGCAGGAAGAGCACCCGGCCCGCGGCCGCCTGCTCCGCGAGCGCCGCGCCGGTACCTGCCGGGAGCCCAAGGCGCCCGCGCGTCCGCTCGACGTACTCAAGCAGCCCCTCGCCCGACCCGTCCAGCTCGGCGAGCCGGATGAGCACCGGAATGGCGGCCGCTCCCGGATCGCGGCCCGCTTCGAGCACGCCGCGGGTCCGTTCCGCGCGCGCCAGCGCGAGGTGCTTGAGCAGCGTCGATTTGCCGCTTCCCGGCTCGCCGAGCACGCTGAAGCAACGCGGCGCCGGCAGGTCGAGGAAGCGCTCGAGCGTCTGCGGCTTCCCTTCGAGCGGCATGCGGTCTGCGCACTCGATATACCGGCGGTCGGCCACGCGGAGCTCGACGTACACCTCCTCGAGGAGGCGCAGCGTGGCGCCCTCCTGGTCCACGCCGAGCGGTTGATGACGGATGTCTTTTTCGATGGCCGCGAGATAGCCGACCGGCGCGTCGCGCCGCGCGCTTCCGGCGACACGCTCACCGGCACCTGTCGAAGCCGGGCGGGCCGCGCGCTCCGTCGGCGCCGCGGCGATCCCTGGAATCGTGTCCTCCAGCCGGTCGAGGCGACGCGAGCCCGGCACACAAGCCGCGCGCATTGTCGGATCGGCGCCCGGCGCCCCTGGATCGCGGAGAAGGCTCCGGAGCGCGTCAAACGCGGCGCCCGCCTCGGCGAAGCGGGCCTGCGGGGACGGCGCGACGCAGCGAGTGAACCACGCGTCGAACCCCGGCGGCAGTAGCGCGGCGCGCCCGCTCCTCGTGGCGCAGGCCGACGCGGGAGGCACGGACGCCGCATGGCTTACCTCGATCAGGTGCCTCAGGAGCGCTCGATCCTCGAGCGACCAGTATGTGGTTCCGGTGAGCACCCAGAAGGTGAGCAATCCGAGCGCCCAGACGTCGGTGGAAGGTGTGATGGGCGCTCCCGTGAGCTGCTCAGGGGCCATCCACAGCGGACTGCCGACGAGTGTGCCCGCCAGCCGGGCCCCTTCGAGAACCTTGGCCACACCGAAGTCGAGCAGCTTGACGAGCAGAGACTCACCCTGCCGCTTCGATGCGGCGATGAAGACGTTCTCGGGCTTGACGTCACGATGAACGACGCCCTCGGCGTGCGCCGCCGCGAGCGCGTGCGCGACCTGCGCCAGTATCTCCGCAGCGCGGGCATGAGGAAGCGGCCCCGTGTGGCGCACGTGCTCTGCCAGCGTCTCACCCTGGAGCAGCTCCATCACGAGCCATGGAGTCCCCTCCGCGACGCCGGCATCGATGACGTCGACCACATGATCGCTCGAGATGCGGTGACCGATCCGGGCCTCCTGCTGGAAGAGCCGGACGAGGCGCTCGTCGCCGCAGAGCTCCCGCCGGAGGATCTTGAGAGCTCGCTGCGCCCCCGTCGTGATGTGCTCGACGACGTAGACGGCGCCCATTCCGCCTCCCCCGAGCGGACGCAGGACACGGTAGCTGCCTGCGAACACGGCCCCTGCCTCCGGGAACACTGCTGGACCCATGGGAGGCGATGTTACCCGAACCCGCCCCGTACCGCCTCGCGGAGTACCCCCGCCACCTGCGAGGCCCGGCGTCGCGCCCCCTCCTCGACGCACGCCCGACGGCGCGCCTCTCCCACCGGGTGCGGCATCCAAGGTCGCACCCCCGTGCGATCTCGCCCAAACTCCGCGAAATCCCGTTCCCCCGCCCCGGCACAGTCCCTGCGTAACGTTGTCGCGATAGGCTCTGTACGCCTCGCTCCGCGGGAGCGGTATGTGCGTCATCGACTGGTTCACCACGCCCACAAGCCATCCGCCTTCGCCGAGCGAGCGGCCGCGACGGCGCGCGCCGCGCGAGTCCTCGCGACCCGCGTGGGCGGAGCGTTCACTCCACTACCGCCGGCGCCTCAGCCCAGCACCGCCCCGTAGAAGTCGCGCGGATCCATCTGCTCGGGGAAGACCGAACAGCCGCCGTCGTTGATCTCGATCACCGTAGTTCCACCGCGCTCGAGCCGGGCCACGTCCGCCGTGAAGAACGGGGAGCCGATGACCTGCCCGAGATGGGCGAATTGCTCCGGAAGATCGAGCGTGGAGTCCACGTCGTAGTACGGCGCGTGCGCCACGAGCCGCCCCTCCCAGAACACGAGGCGGTGCTCGTCGGTCACGCGGCGCTGGCCGGGCGCCCAGCCGGGCAGCGTCGCGAGGTCGAGGTACTTTCTCACGACGAACCCCCGCTCGAAGCGGTCCCCGCGGAGCTCCAGGATCTTCTCGCACACCTCGGCGAAATCGTCGTACGTGGCGCCCTCGGGCACAAAGCACGCACGATGCCAGAGCTCCTTGACCGATTTCACGTGGTCCTTGACCACCCACGGCGGCGGCCCGAGCTCCAGGGCCACCTCCCACGCTTCCCGGATGTCTTCGCCTTCGGTCCACCGCGTGGGCGCCGTCTTGTCGCCGAGCAGCGGGACGTAATTGGGCATGTACATCGCCTCGGCGAAGCTCTCCGGATCGACGACGAGCTCCTCGCCGCGGTCCTGCATGGCCTCGTACAGGCCCGTGTATTCTTCTTCGCTCAACATCCATCCCCGGTAGAGCCACGTCCGGTGCCGGGGCCTCGGCAGCCGGCGCAACGCGCGCTCCGGCTCGCCATTCACGACGGGATCGAGCGGGATCGCATAGGACTCGATGCCGAGCTCCTCGGCGGCCAGCACGTCGATCTCGAAGCGATCCTCGGCGAACTGAGGGACATGGGGTCTTCCGAAGAGGATGGTGACGTCGCTCATGGAGTCCTCCTGGGTGCCGCCGCGCCCGGGTCCGGGTCGGCGCGGCGGGGCGGACAAGGTGGATCCACGTTCGCGAAGAACCAGTCTTGCGAAGAGCGATCGCTTGCGAGAGGATAGACTCAACGGGGGCGAAAATCGGGTCTTTCAGCGCCTGTCGGGTTGAGCCCAGCGCGCCCGGACGATAGAGTCGGCTCGGACCTCGGCCCTGGGGAGCTCCCCGGCGCGATCCGCGGAGTGGACGACGCATGAGCCTCAGCGAGCGCGAGGGGATGGCGCTGACGCAGCCCGCATGCGGCGCGCCCGCCTCGACCGAGGCGGGTAGCGCGCCGCCGGCCGGCGCGGCGTCGGACGTCACGTTCAGGCTGCGCGAGACCCCGGGCGCCACGGCCCCCGAGCTGCCGCCCATCTCCGTCACGGCCCCCGAGCGCCTGTCCGCGGAGGAGCGCTACGAGGACCTCGGCTGCATCGGGCGCGGGGGCATGGGCGAGGTGCGCCGCGTGCGCGATCGCATCCTGGGGCGCGTGCTCGCGATGAAGATCCAGTCGGCCGAGACGCGCGACGCGACGCCCGATCGCGCCCGCTTCCTCGCCGAGGCGCGCCTGACCGCGGCGCTCCAGCACCCCGGGATCGTTCCCGTGCACGAGTGCGGCGAGCTCGCCGACGGGCGGCTGTGGTTCACGATGAAGGAGGTCCGCGGGCGCACGCTCGGCGAGGTGATCGCCGAGGCGTACGCGGCCGGCGGCGGGAGCCTCTCGCCCGTCGCGCTGCGGCGGGCGGTCGACACGTTCCTCCGCGTCTGCGAGGCCGTGGCGTACGCGCACAGCCGCGGCGTGATGCACCGCGACCTCAAGCCCGCCAACGTGATGATCGGCGAGTTCGGCGAGGTCCTGGTGATGGACTGGGGCCTCGCGCGGCCCTCCGCGCCGCTGCGCGCCTCGCCCGGGGCCGCGGGCGCGGCGGACGTGATCGAGGCGGCCCCGCTCACGCAGCCCGGCGAGGTGCTGGGCACGCTGCTCTACATGGCCCCGGAGCAGGCGCGAGGCGAGGGCGATCGCCTCGGCGCGGCGAGCGACGTCTACGCGCTCGGCGTCGTGCTCTACGAGATCCTCGCCGGGCGCCACCCCTACGGCGGCCAGCCCGCGGCGGTCTGGGGCGCGCTCCTCACCGGCGGGCTCAGGCCGGTCGAGGCGAGCGCCCCCCACGAGGTGCCCGCGGAGCTCGCGGCGATCTGCGCCCGCGCGATGGCGCTCGCCCCGGAGGCTCGCCACCCGGACGCGGCCGCGCTCGCGGCCGACGTCAGGAGCTGGCTCGACGGCGCGCGGCGGCGCGAGCGCGCGCTCGCGATCGTGGACCATGCCCGCGCGATCCGGCCGGAGATCGAGGCGACGCGGGCGCGCGCCCGGGCGCTGCGCGACGAGGCGCGGGCGATCCTCGACGGCCTGAGCTCGTTCGATCCGGCCGAGCAGAAGGCGCGCGGGTGGCGGCTCGAGGACGAGGCGGAGCGCCTGGAGCGGGAGGCGTCGCTCGGCCAGGTCGAGTGGATGCAGGTCCTCCGCTCGGCGCTGAACGAGGCGCCGGATCTCCGCGAGGCGCACGATGCGCTGGCCGATCACTACGCCGAGGAGCTCGCCCATGCCGAGGAGGCGCGGGATCCGCGGGGCGCGGCGCGCGCCGAGGCGCTCCTCCGGCAGCACGACCGCGGGCGCCACGCGGTGCTGCTCGCCGGCGACGGGGCGCTCACGCTGGCGACCGTGCCCGCGGGGGCGCTGGTCTCCCTCCACCGCTACGTCGAGCGCGACCGGAGGCTCGTGCCCGAGCTCGCGCGCGAGCTCGGCCCGACGCCCCTGCTCGAACTGGCGCTCCCGCGCGGCAGCTACCTCCTCACGCTGCGCGCGCCGGGGTACCACGACGCGTGGTATCCCGTGCTCATCGAGCGCGGGCGGCGCTGGGACGGCGTCCGGCCAGGCGGGGAAGGGGCCCACCCGGTGCGCCTCCTTCGCCTCGGCGAGCTCGGCGAGGACGACCTCTACGTGCCGGCCGGCTGGTTCCTCGCCGGCGGCGATCCGGACGCGGGGGACAGCCTCCCGCGGACGCGGCTCTGGTGTGACGGCTTCATCGTCCGGAGGCACCCGGTCACCAACGCCGAGTACCTCCGCTTCCTCAACGCGCTCGTCGCGAGCGGGCGGGAAGCCGAGGCCCTCGAGTGTTGTCCGCGCCTCTCGCTCGGCCGCGCCGCCTCGGGATCGAGCCCGGACTCGCTCCGGTTCGAGCGGGGAGACGACGGCCGCTTCCGGCTCGGGTGCATCCAGACCGACGTCCAGGAGGAGCCGAGGATGCCCGTCGCGTTCGTCCACTGGCGGGCGGCGATGCGTTATGCGGCGTGGTACGCCGCGGGGACGGGCGCGCCGTGGCGCCTCCTGAACGAGCTCGAATGGGAGAAGGCGGCGCGGGGCGTCGACGGCCGGTGCATGCCCTGGGGTGATTTCCTGGAGCCGACCTGGGGTTGCATGCTGGGCAGCCACGAGGGCGTCGCCGGCCGGCGGCCCGTCGACGACTTCCCGCAGGACGAGAGCCCTTATGGCCTGCGCGGCGCGGCGGGCAACGTGCGCGACTGGTGCATCAACGCGTGGAAGCGCGAGGGGGCCCGGACCGAAGCGGGGGTCGTGCTGCTCGATCCGGCGGACGACGGCGACGCGGATTTCCGCGCGGCGCGGGGCGGCGCGTGGTCGACGTCGCCGAACCTCTGCCGGGCGGCGGGGCGCTTCGCGGGCAAGCCCGGGGATCGCTTCGGGGGGATCGGGTTCCGGCTGGCGCGCCCGGCGCCGGGGTGAGCGGCGCGGCGCTCCGCCTCCCTGCGCTGGAGGCCTGCCCGGGCGCGCCTGGGGCGGCGCCCCCGGGCGAGGCGTCAAGCGCGCGGGCCGCTCACGCGGGCCTCATCACGCCATGGTAGTGGTGCCAGGCGGCCTGAGGGTCGATGTGGTGCGGATCGATCGACGGCGTATCCCCCACGAACACCTGCGTGAAGTTCACCTTGCTCGGGGTGCTCTGGAAGATGAGGCCGTTCTGGGGCCGATCCATCTTGTACCAGATCGCGTTGCGCAGCTCGCCGGCGCTGCCGAGCTCCACGAGGAGGCCGATCCGGCGCCCGAGCGGCCCGTCCGGATCGACGGCCCAGTAGAGCGCGCTGGCCGGAGAGGTCGGCTGGTAGATGCCCTGAGTCCACTGCTGCGCCGACGCCTCCTGGCCGGTCGCGAGGACGCTGCCCCCGACGAGCCAGTCCCGGAACTCCTTGGGGTAATCCGGCGCTCCCGGGCGGTTCGTGAACCCGAACGAGACCAGGGTGATCAACCTCGACTTGATGGGGGCGAGCCTCGACCAGTACTCGGTCTTCGCGGTGTACCCGCCGGGGGGTGTCATGCCCGTCACGGCCAAGTGGAGGAGCGGGTTCCCGGTGCTCGTCTCGATGAAGCGGAGCTTCGAGTCGATGGGGATCTGCGTTTGGTCCGGCTGATCCGACCCCGTGGGCAAGACGTATCCCCGCGTGACACCCAGCTCGCCCGTGCTTGATACAATGTTCATGGCTTGATGAACTCCTCGTCTCGTGCGTGGAACCTCGAAATGTTGGCCGGTTTGTCCGGCGCGAGCGCGACCTCCGGAGGGGCGGACCTCGCCGGGCGCGCGCTCGCGCCGGGGGTTCACAGGAGACCCACGGTGATCGGCTGGAAGAAGACCTGGACGCCGGTCCTGGTCCCCGCCTCGTTGCCCTTCGTGTCGCCGACATAGTCGAGCAGCGAGACCAGGCTGCCGGTGGAGAACGAGAAGAGGTCGTGGGCGTGGTTCGTGTCGAGGTACTCGTGCTCGAAGTACGTGGGGCCGAGGATCCCGGTGATCTCGCGGGGCGCGGTGTAGAGGTGGAACCAGCCGGTCCCCTCGGCGCGCGTCCAGTCGCTCTTCGTCTCGATGGCGTCGATATGGACGGACGCCCAGACCTCGTTGCCATTGAAGACGTGGAGCTCCACTTCCAGCGTGGTGCGCGGCCCGTGACCGCCGAAGTCGGCATCCCCGCCGACGCGCGGCGGGACGTAGAACGGCGTCTCCGAATGAAACGTCACCGCCGAGGAGAAGGCGACAGCGTCGCTGGCCGCCGACTGCTCGACCGCGTCCGGCGGGGCGAGATCCTCTGCTGCCGACTCTCCAGCGGGCGTCACGGCGCAACCAGCGAGCAACGAGAAGGACAACGAAGCGAACAGCGCACGCATCATGATAGAGCTCCCTTCGAGGTGTGCCTGCGCGCTCTCCTGCCGAGATAGCGGCGCTGCGCGCGGCGATTGGCCTTTCAGCAGGCGTCGTGCCACCGCGAGGAAACGAGGATCCGTGCAGGATCCGAGGCGCTCTCGCGTCGCGGCGCCGCAGGTCGGGTCACCCTCGCTCGACTTGAGCAAGACCTGCGCGAGCGGCGCTTGCGCGAGCGCCGCGCGGCGCATGCTCAATCAGCCTTCCCGAGTGCGGACCTCACCTCGCCGTCCGACAGGATGTTCATGCTGTAAATATTTGCTCACGCTTGATGCGTGGGGTCGGCGCTCGGCGGGTGAGCTCTGCATTGAAAGTGCGAGACAAGGTGTGATATATGTCGCCCATGAAGGTTGGGGGAACTCATCTCATCACAGTTGCCGCGCTTCTCGCCTGTGGGTGCGCCTCCTCTTCGCCGCCCTCGCCCTCGACGCCGGAGCGCCTGGGAAGCGGTGCCCCGGTAGTGGCCGTCGCTCAGCCGGCGGCCCCGGCCGGCGACACCGCCGCGGCGGGCCCTGCCGGTCCCCGGAGCCGCCGCTACCCCTTGGAAGAGCTGCGCAGGGTGGCCCGCGTCGCGTCCGCGCGATGCAAGAAGGCGAATGCGTCCTCGGACTCGGCGTGTCTCCTCACCGAGGCCACACCATTCCTCAAATACCGGCCCGAGGACCCGGATTGCCGTTACGTGTCGGGGACCGCGCTGTCCGTCGCCGAGTGCTCCGATTTCGAGGAGGGCTGCCAGAGCGTGGACGCGAAGGATCTCGACCACCAGCTCGCGGCCCTGCAGAACGCCGGCAAGGACTGCAATCGCGAGCCGACCGACTCCGAGCGGGCAGAGCTGCTGAAGCTCCTCGGCGCGAAGTGAGGCCCTGCGTCCCCGGCGCGCGTCAGCGCGTGGCCTTGCCCTTGCGCGGCCGCGGGATGCCGTAGGCGCTCAGCCGGGCCACGAAGGTGCGGCGGGGCATGCCGAGGAGCGCCGCGGCCTGCGTCTGGTTCCCCGCGCACTGCTCCAGCGCGTCGACGATCCGCTTCCGCTCGATCGCGTCGAGCTCGCCGCGCAGGCCGCCCCCGGCCTCGGCCGGAGGGAGGGTGACGGCCGGCGCAGCGACCTCGGCGGGCGCCCTTGCAGGGCGCGGCTCGACGGGCGCCGCCGCGGGGCGCGCCTCGGAGGGCGGCAGCGCGGCGGCGGCGTCGAGCAGGAGGTGCTCCGGGAGCAGCGTGTCCCCGCCGGAGAGCACGACCGCGCGCTCGATGACGTTGCGCAGCTCGCGGATGTTGCCGGGCCAGCGGTGCGCCTCCAGCGCGGCGAGCGTCTCGGGGGCGAACGCCGGCGCCGGGCGCCCGACGGCGCTCGCGGTCCGGTCGGCGATCGCGCGCGCGAGCGGCGCGATCTCGGCGATGCGCGCCCGGAGCGGCGGGATCGTCAGCGCGATGCCGTTCAGCCGGAAGAACAGATCCTCCCGGAAAGCGCCCCGCTTCACCTCGGCGGCAAGATCGCGGTTCGTCGCCGAGAGGAAGCGCACGTCGATGGGCCGCGGGCTCAGGCCCCCGACGCGCATCACCTTCCGTTCCTCGAGCACGCGCAGGAGCTTCACCTGGATGCTGGGCGGCAGCTCGCCCACCTCGTCGAGCAGCACCGTGCCCTTCTCGGCCGTCTCCAGGAGGCCCGGCTTCGCCTGGACCGCGCTCGTGAACGCGCCCCGCTCGTGGCCGAACAGCTCGCTCTCGAGGAGCGACTCCGAGAGCGCCGCGCAGTTGAGCCGCACGAAGGGCCCCTGCGCGCGCGGCGAGCGCCGGTGGATGTGCTCGGCCAGCACCTCCTTGCCGGCGCCCGTCTCGCCGAGCAAGAGCACGGTGATCGGCGCGCCGGCCACGCGCTCGGCCAGCGCGTAGAGCCGCTCCATGGCCGGGTCGAGCACGATGGGCTGGCCCGGCCCCTGGCCCGGCGCCGCGCTCGCGGCGCCCTCGCGCGGCAGGATCACGATCAGCGTCGAGCCGAGGTTCACCGCGTCCCCGACCGCGAGCTCCATCGTCTTGCCCTGCTCGGGCTGGAGCTCCAGGAGCTTGGTCGTCGGCCCGGCGCTGCGCTCGCGGCGGAGGCGGGTCCCGTTCGCGCTCCCGAGGTCCTCGATCGCGATGGGCGGGCCGAGGTGGATGATCGCGTGCCGGCGCGAGACGGAGCTGTCGTCGATCGGGACGTCGTTCTCCGGCGACCGGCCGAGCGACACCCGGCCCTCGGCAGGCAGCGGGTGCCGCGTCACGCGGCCCCCGGCGAACACCGCGAGCTCCAGGGCGCCCTGTACATCGTTCCGGGTGGACTTCGCGGCGGCCACGGTTCTCTCCCTGTTCACTGCGGCTGGTTTTACCTCGTCGCGCCGCCCCCGTCTGCTCGCGTCTCGAGCCACGCGCGCGCGAGCGCCAGCGTGCGTACGTGCGCGTCGATGTCCTCCAGAAAACTCCGCCGGTAGGCGGGATCCGCGATCTTGTCGGCGCGGGCGAGCAGCTCGGCGCGCGCCTCGCGGAGGACCTCACGGGCCGCCTCGACCTCGCCGCTCCCGTGGAGCGCCTCGGCCAGCAGCGCGGGGACCACCTCCTGCCGCAGCACAAAGAGACACGCGGTCGACCGCTCCAGGGCGAACGCCTCGCGGGCCAGCGCGGCGGCCTCCGCCGCCCGCCCCTGCCGGAGCCGGATCTCGGCGAGCAGCGAGAGGCGCACGGACTGAAAGAAGGGCACCAGCCTGGCGGCATCCCCGACGGCGCGCACCTCCTCCTCCGCCCCGGCGAGATCCCCTCGCTCGAGGCGGCATTCCGAGAGGAGCAGGCGCGCCTGCGTCGTGTAAGAGAACCCGCTGGAGGCCGAGGCTCTGCGGAGCATCGTGCCGGCCTGCTCCTGCGCTTCCGTGACCCGCCGCTGCTCCAGCAGCCCCATGATCCGGAACGAGAGCGCCGTCAGCGCGACGTAGGCCGGCGCGTGCTCCACCGCGAGCAGCGCGTCGAAGGCCTGCTCGGCGAGCTCGAAAGCGCCGAGCCTCAGCTCGTTCTGGGCCGCATACAGCCGCACCATCATGATGTGGAAGCGATCGCCGAGGGCCTCGATGTGCTCCTTCGCGGTGCGGCACCGCTGGAGCGCTCCCCATGCATCTCGCTCGGCGTGGGCGCACCACCACGCCCGCACCATGTCGATCGCGGCCCAGGCGATGTGATCATCCCCCGCGATCGGCGCGACGTCCTGCTCGATCCTGTGCAGGTAGCGCCGCGCCAGGTCGGGCATCCCCTCCCAGAGCACGGCGTGGAAGGTGATGGGGGTCCAGGTGACCAGCACCAGCCGGGGATCGACGGGGAGATCCGCGGGGGGCGCGCGCTGGATCAGGTCGCGGGCGGCCTGCCGGTCACCCGCGTAGACCGCGCCGAGGAGCGCGATCGCCAGGGCCCTCCCGTGGTGCTCGCTGCCTGGCGACAAGCTCTCCAGCGCAGCGAGCGCGTGCGCGCAGGACTGCGCCAGGTCGTCGAGGTGGAACAGCAGCTCCGACAGCAGGATATGGAGCTCGGCCAGCACCTCCCCCGCGGGCTCGCAGGCGATACCCCGCCGGGCGCGCGCGAGCACCGCCGGCACATCGGCCGCGAGCCGCGCCTTGTCGGCCGCCTGCAGGTAGAACCCCGCCGCCCGCGCCGTCTCCCCGCCGCGCTCGAAATGCTCGGCCAGCACCATCGGATCCTGCTCGCCCGCCTGGAGGAGCCATTCCCCCGCGAGCCTGTGCCCGACGCGCCTGTCGCGGTCGGTGAGCATGGCGTAGGCGCCCTCCCGCAGGAGCGCGTGCCGGAACGCGATCTCCTCCTGGCCCGCGAAGCACGGCGTCCGACGGCGCTCGAGGATCTCGCGCTCGAAGAGCTCGGCCCAGGCGTCGTTCTCCCGCGCGCCGGGCGCCGGGGAGCCCGAGAGCGCGCGCACGCCCCAGGTCCAGCACACCTCGCCAAAGACGCTCGCGGCCCGGAGCAGCCGCCGCTCCTCCGACCCCAGCGCCGCGAGCCGCGCCTCCACCATCCCCAGCACCGTCTCCGGCAGCGCGCCGCCCCGCCCCTCGGCGACCGCCCGGATCAGCTCCTCGAGGTAGAACGCGTTCCCGTCGGCCTGCGCCACGATGGTGGCGGCGGTCTGCGCGTCGATCGCCTCGCCGAGCGCGCTCCGCACGAGCAGCTCGGCGGCCCGGGCGGGCAGGGGGCGCAGCTGGATCTCCGAGCGCCCCCGCTCCACCCAGAGCCGGGGGAAGAGGTCGTGGACCTCGGGCCGCGCGAAGGCGACGACCACGAACGGCCGATCGCAGAGCTCACGCAGCGCCCGATCGAAGATCCGCACCGAGGGTGCGTCCCCCCAGTGCAGGTCTTCCAGCACCACCAGCATGGGCTGCGCGTCCGTCACCGCGCGCGCATGATCGAGGTACGCCTGCTCGACGCGCTCCGCCATGAGCGCCGGGCTCTGACGCGCCGCTCGCAGGAGCGGCCGGTCATCGTCCGGGAACGGCGCGCCGATCAGCTCTCCGAGGAACGCCGCCACCCGCGGGCGATCGGCCTCGGCGAGGAGGCGGCACGCGGCTCGCTCGAGCTTCTCGCGGCGCGCCGGGGCGGCCTCGCCCGCCGCGATCCCGAGCGCGTTGCGCAGCGCCCCGGCCAGCATCGCGAACGCCGAGCCCGCGCCGATGGAGTCGCCGCGGCCCACGCCGAGGTCCATGGCAGGGTAGCGCCGCTTCAGCAGCTCCAAGAGCTCGTGGCGCAGGCGCGACTTGCCCATCCCCGCCGCCGCAGTCACCAGCGCCACCGCGGCCTGCCGATCCTCGAAGCTCCCCTCGACGGTCTGGAGGAGGCCGCGCAGCTCGCGGTCGCGGCCCACGTAGGGGCTCGGCCTGCCGAGCAGCTTGCGCGCCGCCTCGCCGACCTCGCGCTCCGCCAGCAGCCAGAGCGCTCCCCCTTGCTCCAGCACGTCGAAGCGCATGTCGAGCAACGCCATCGTGATCGCGTCGATCTGGACGCCCTCGTGGCGCTCCTCGCGCCCGTCCGCGCGGCCGGCCCGCGAGGGCGCCTCGAACAGCGAGGCCGCCCGCTCCAGCACCTCGCCGAGCGGTATGCGCCCCGTGTCCTCGGCCCGGCCCGTCACCAGCGCGACGTTCCACGCGCCCGTCGGCAGGGTCGCGTGGATCCGCAGCGCGCAGCGGGCCGCGAGCGAGGCCGCGTCGGTCGCGCTGCCCGCGCCGGTCACCGTCGCCACCACCGTCCCGTCGCAGAGCTGCTCCACCCGCGCGCCCAGCGGGGCCGCGACGCACCGCACCTGCGCGAGCGCGTCGAGGGACACCGCGCTGAGCGGCACGGTCTCCTGCAAGGGGCTCGGCCGCTCGCGGACCGGCTGGATCGCCACGATCGAGATCAGCCGCTTCTCGTCCCCGGTGATCGGCGCGACGCTCCGATCCGCCGGGGTCGCGCCGCCGCTCGCGTCCCTGATCCCGTCGAGGAGCTGCGCCACCGCGGCGCCCTCGCCCGGCCGCGCGGCCGGCTCCTTGGCCAGCATCCGCGCCACCAGGTGATCGAGCTCCGCGGGCATCTCGGGCCGCAGCTCCCGCAGGCGCGGCGGCTCCTCCATCAGCAGCTTGGCGAGCAGCGCCATCACGTGCTGCCCGTGGAACGCCGGCAGCCCGGTCAGGCACTCGAACAGCACGCAGCCGAGCGAGAAGACGTCGGCGCGCGCGTCGAGCAGCGCGTGGTCCCCCCGCGCCTGCTCCGGCGCCATGTACCCGGGCGTGCCGAGCACGTTGCCCGTCTGCGTCAGCCGCGTCGCCGCCGCGTGCAGGCGCGCGATCCCGAAATCGAGCACCTTCACGCGCTCGATCGAGCCATCCACGAGGAACAGGTTGCTCGGCTTGACGTCGCGGTGGACGATCCCGCGCGCGTGCGCCGTCCCGAGCGCTCCGGCCGCGGCGCGCACGACGGCGAGCGCCTCCTCGAGGCGCAGCGCTCCGCGCAGAAGGCGCTCCGAGAGCGTCTCCCCCGCGAGCCACTCCATCACGAGGTACGGCTGACCCGACGGCGCCGTCCCGTGGGTCACGTAGCGCACGATGTGCGGGTGCTCGAGGCCCGAGAGCATGTGCGCCTCGTGGACGAAGCGCGCCGCCGAGTGCGCGTCGGCCTCGCGCAGCAGCTTGAGCGCCACGGTCGCGCCGCTCGCCCGGTCGCGGGCCCGGTAGACCGTCCCCATCCCTCCGGCGCCGGCCAGCGCGTTCACCTCGAAGCGGCCGTCGATCACGCTGTCCGGGAGCATCGAGGAGGAGCTTGCCTCCTCGCTCGCCGCCGCCGCAAGGGCGGCGACCCGATCCACGTCGGGCCAGCGAGCCTCCGGTCCGGGGCGGCTCGATTGCGGGTGATGAGGCGGATATGATACGTCTCGCGTGATGATGCCTGGGGGGTTGTTGCTCGTCCTCGCCGGCGCATGCGCGCTCCTCGCGGGCGCGTGCTCCGGAGCGCCGCAGCCCGCCGCGGGCCCGCGGGCGGCGGGCGCCTCGAGCGCCGAGCCCGCCCGCCCCCGGATACCCATGTATCCGGCGGCCGAGCTGGACCGGATGGCGCGCATCGCCGCCGCGCGCTGCAAGAAGGCGAACACGCCGTCGGACGCGGCGTGTCTCGTCACGAACGCCTCCACCTTCCTGAGGTACCCACCCGGGGATCCCGATTGCCGCTATGTCGCGGGGACCGCGCTCTCGGTCGCCGAGTGCTCCGAGTTCGAGGAAGGATGCCTGAGCGTGGATCCCCAGGATCTCGTCCGCCAGCTCGATGTCCTGCAGAGCGCCGGGAAGGATTGCCAGCGCGAGCCGACCGACGCCGAGCGCGCCGAGGTGCTGCGGCGCGCCGGCGTGAAGTGACGCGCGGGCCTCGTTGCCATTGCGCGAACAACCGAGCGCCGAGAGCCGGAGATGATTGCGGTGGCTAGGAAGTTTCCGCGCCGCCCGCCGCGGCGTCCACCGTTGTGTCGAGCGCGATCGCCTCGGTGCGGTCGACGTCGGCCGCGACGCGGGCGAGCTTCGCGCGGATGCCGCTCACCGCGTCGGCGCCGAGCGGCAGGCGGAGCGGCATCGGGTCGAGGCCGATCGCATCGATGATCGCGCGCGCCGCCTTCGCTGGATCGCCCGGCTGCGATCCGTCGGACCCGGCCGCGTACGCGCGCGTCGCGCCGACGGTGGGCGCGTAGGCGTCGAGCGCCGGCATCGACCGGAAGGCGCCCCCGAAGAGGCGCGTGCGGAACGCCCCCGGCTCGACGATGAGGACGCGGACGCCGAGCGGCGCGAGCTCGGCGGCCATGCACTCCGAGAGCCCCTCGAGCGCGTGCTTCGCGGCGCAGTAGGCGCCGAAGCCGGGCCCCGTCGTGAGGCCGCCCATGCTCGTGATCTGGACGATCGCGCCGCTCTTGCGGCCGCGCATGTGCGGCAGCACCTCGCGGGTGAGCGCCACGGCGCCGAAGAACATCGCCTCCATCGCGGCGCGGAGCTCCTCCTCGCTGGTCTCCTCGACCGCGCCGACCAGGCTGTAGCCCGCGTTGTTCACGAGCACGTCGATCCGGCCAAAGCGCGCGAGCGCCGCCGCGACGCCGCGGCGGATGTCGTCCGGCTTCGTGACGTCCAGCTTCACGACCTCGACGCGCCCTGGCGCCTCGGCCGCGAGGCCCGCGAGCGCGCCCTCGCCGCGCGCCGCCGCCACGACCGAGTCGCCACGCCGGAGCGCCTCCTCGGCGATCGCGCGGCCGAAGCCCGAGGACGCGCCGGTGATGAACCAGATCCTGGATCCGCTGTTTGCAGTGCTCATGGGTCTCTCTCCTCTGCCTTCGACGGGGAGCCTACGCCGCGGCGCTGTGCCGGAAAACGGGGTGAATCTGCACGGGATGTTAAGCTGCGCTTCATGATCCAGGACGACCTGGCGGGCCTGTCGGTGCTCCTCGTCGTGGCCGAGAAGCGGAGCTTCACCCGAGCGGCGGCGGAGCTGCGCGTGACGCCCTCGGCGGTGAGCCAGACGATCACCGGGCTCGAGCGGCGGCTCGGCGTGCGGCTCCTCCAGCGCACGACGCGCAGCGTGGGCCTGACCGAGGCCGGCGCCCGCTTCCTCGAGCGGCTCCGGCCCGCGCTCGCCGAGGTCCGCGCCTCGTTCGAGGCGCTCGACGAGCTGCGCGAAAGGCCCGCCGGGACGCTGCGGCTGAACGTCCCGAGGATCGCGTGCAGGCAGGTGATCGAGCCGGTGCTCGCGGCGTTCGTCGCGGCCTACCCGGAGATCCGCGTCGATGTGGCGATCGAGGACGGGCTCGCGGATATCGTCGCGCAAGGGTTCGACGCGGGCATCCGCCTCGGCGAGACGCTCGACAGCGAGATGATCGCGGTCCGTATCAGCGAGGACCAGCGCATCGCCGTCGTGGGGTCGCCGGCGTATCTTTCAGCGCGCGCGAAGCCGAAGCACCCGCGCGACCTGCACGCGCACGCGTGCATCAACTACCGGCAGATCACGAGCCAGAACGTCTACAGGTGGGAGTTCACCGAGAACGGGAAGGACTTCGACATCGCGGTGAGCGGTCCTCTCGTGTGCAACGATCCCGATCTCATGGTCCGCGCCGCGGTCGACGGCATCGGGCTCGCCTACGTCCTGGAGGCGACGGTGCGGGACGAGCTCCACCGCAAGCGCCTCGCCCGTGTCCTCGATGGCTTCTGCCCGCCCTTCCCGGGGTACTTCCTTTACTATCCGAGCCGGGCGCACGTGCCGCCCAAGCTCTCGGCGTTCATCGACTTCCTGCGCAGGCGCGGGAGCCGCGGGCGGCGCGGCGGATGAGGGATGTCACAGAGAGCGATGGGGCGGACAGGCGCTGTCGATCCGGCGGATCACTCGCCCGCGTGATAGCAGACGTCGAGCCTCGGCCTGCGCGCGGCGTCGGGATACTCGCTCGCGCGGAAGTCGGTCCTGTTGTTCGCGTCGACAAGCGCGACGCCGTGGTTCGGCTGCGCGCCATCGACCCAGCCCTGCACGAGGGACGTCAGATCGGCGGTGACGAACGCGTCGGTCTGCGCCAGCGTGGCGAGGGAGGCCTCGACCGCCGGGCTGTACCCGCTGAACCCGCCCCCATGGAGCGTCGATTCCTCCCAGGCGCCGTTCACGCGGTGCACGGTCACGACGCTGCCCGCGGGCTTCCAGGCATAGGAGAGCGATAGCGTCGCCGAGGTCACGCTGGAGCCTTCCGGGATGAACGACAGATCGTAGGCGAGGACGGCCGTCGCCGGCTGGACCGCGCTCGCGCTGGTGATGAGGTAGGGATACGCGCCGTACGCCCAGCCCGTCGTGGGGCCCTCGACGAAGGAGTCCTGCACGGCGCCGAACGCGCCGCGACGAACGCTGACGCACTCGAGGTCGCAGGCGTTGCCGAGGCCGTCGCTGTCCGAGTCCCCCTGGGCGGCGTTGGGCTCGGCCGGGCAGTTGTCGCTCGCGTCGGGCACGCCGTCGCCATCCATGTCCGGCGCGGACGCGACGCGGAAGCGCGCGACGCCGGGGTCATGGTCGCTGGCCTGGTCGGCGAACTCCGCATTGACATGGACGACGTCGAAGCCCATGAGCTTCGGCCCGGCCAGGTTGGCGCTGACCAGCACGTGGTCGAGCGACTGGCCATTGCCGTCGAACACGTACGTGTAGCGCTCCTCCGGCGGGAGCGTCTCGATGAGCGTCGTCAGCCCGGCGTCCTTGAGGATGCCGAGCGGCGCCGAGAACTGGAAGTCGTTCAGGTCGCCCAGGACCACGACGTTGGCGGAAGGATCGCTGTCGAGGATCTGCCGCACGAAGCCGGCCACCACGGTGGCCTGCTGTCGCCGCTGGACCTCGCTCGAGAGGGTCGGGGGCTGGAAGCGCCCGTAGAGCGGCTCGTCGCCGCCCTTGGAGTTCCAGTGGTTGGCCACCACGAACAGCGGATGTCCGTTCCAGCGGAACTCGCCTGCCAGCGGCTTGCGGCTGCTGGCGAAGGCCGGATTGCCCGGGTCGATGCGGCCGGGGCTGTAGCGCAGCGACACGCCGCCAGCGCCGCCGAGCACCTCGTTCGGCGTCAGGGCGCCGGCGCCCGGGCGATCGACGAACGCGAGCCCGCGGTCGGTCCGGAACAGGAAGCCCACGCGGATGTTGCCGCCGGGCTCCCCGCCGTCGGTGCCGTCGGTCGGATCGATGCTGCGGAATTGATAGGTGCTGGGCCCGCCCGGCACGGCCGCGATCGCGGCGATGAGCCGCGCGAACGTGGTCGAGGCGTCCACCACTCCATCGTTGGTCGGGCCGCTGTTGTCCTGGACCTCTTCGAGCGCGACGAGGTCGGGGCTGCCGAGGTTCTCGACGAGGATCCGCGCGAGTCGATCGAACTTGTCCTGCGGATCGCCCGGATCGAGGTTCTCGACGTTGAACGCGGCCACGTCGAGGTCGTCCGCGGTCCGCGGTCCGAGCGTCGTGACCTCGCGCGAGAGCGTCGAGGTCGCCGCGGGGAGCGCCTCGTCGACCGGCAGGAGCTTGTAGTTGGCGAAGTTGTAGTCGACCGTGCCCACGATGGGCCCGGCGAACGTGGCGCCCACGTCCAGCGCGGGCGGCGAGGCGCGCAGGGGGATCTGGAGCAGGATCCGCTCCGGGTTGAAGTCGCCGGGGCTGACGACGACGGCCCCGCGCGCGCTGCGCAGGCCGGCCGCGTCGCCCGTGGCCGCGTCGCGGTCGCCCGGGACCAGCGCGATCTCCGCGGTCCCGGAGCTCGGGAACTCGCGGGTGGGGCCCACGACGGCCGGGGCGTTGACGCTCACCCGCATGCCCTCGAGGCTCTCCCAGAAATCGATGCCGTCGGACTCGGGGTCGAAGCCGTTCGTGGCCTCGACGCTGCCGCTGGCGTCGTCCTCGATGATCTGCGTCGGGGGGCGGCGCGCGCCGGGCGCGAAGCCAATCGAGACCGGGGCCGGCAGCGCATGGCCGCTCGAGAGGACGGTGATCTGCGGGCGGGCGAGCTCGGTGACCGTCAGGTTGTGGTACGCGCTGCCGCGGGAGGGCGTGCACGGGTCCGCGCAGCCGGCGCGGTACTCCGTGACCTCGCCGGTGAGCTCTACCAGGTCGCCGACCCTCACCGACGGCGCAGCGCCGGTGAAGACGAGCAGCCCCTCGGAGGTGGCCGGATCGCCGTCCGGCGCCGTCGACTCCACGGTGAAGCCGTTGCTGCGCAGGGTCGCCACGAGGCCCGTCGTCTTCACGACCGCGCCCGAACGCGGCGAGAGGTGCGCGCGCCCCTGGATGTCGTGGATCGCGAGCGCCTGCGCCGCCTGCGCCGTGGTGAACGAGACCGACACGTCGGCGGGCAAGGGGTCGATCGTCCCGT
The DNA here is from genome assembly GCF_051525245.1 of Sorangium sp. So ce128. NCBI lineage: Bacteria > Pseudomonadati > Myxococcota > Polyangiales > Polyangiaceae > Sorangium > Sorangium sp. So ce128. The sequence continues at coordinate 990,786 of NZ_CP150313.1, forward strand.
TGCTCCCCGGGTCCTGCTCCTGCACGCCGCTCGCCCGCACGACGAGGAGGCACGCGGCGCTCGGGGGGAGCGGCTCGGCCGGCGTGAGCGTGAAGGCGAGGGGGCCGCCGCTGGCCACGAACGGGCGCGCGCTGCCCCCGCAGGAGAGCTCGAAGGCATCCGCGACGGCCACCGCCTCGCTGAACGTCACGCTCAGGCTCGCGGTCGGGTCGGCGCCCGTCGCGCCGTCGCCGGGCGCCGTCGAGGTCACCGCCGGCGGGGTGTCGCCGCCGCATTCGAGCGCGGCGGTCGAGGTGTTGCGGGGGGTAGGCGTCCCGGTCGAGAGGTCGTCGACGTTGCTGCCCGTGTCCTGGCAGCCAGCGCCCTGCCGGAGCGACGCCGTCGCGTTGGCGGTCGCCGGCGCCGGCGCGGCGCCCTCGAAGTAGCTCGCCCCGCCGAAGCCGACCAGATCCTCGATCAGCGCCTCCTGGGCCGCCGAGCAGGGCGCGGTGCCGCCGTTGCAGCCGAGGCCCGTGGCCTGCCGGACGAGGGCGACCTTGCCGGCCGAGCCGCTCATGTTGATGGGGGTCGCATCGACGAGGTCGGCGGCGGGGAGCGGCGCGCCGCTGCCAGAGCCCCCGGCCTGCTGGACGAGGAAGTACTGGCCGGGCTGCAGGGTGATCGCGGGCAGCTCCGTGAGCTGCGTCGTCGTGGCCCCGAGGGCGCCCGTGCCGCTGGCGCTCGCGTACTGGATGGACCACCCCGCGAGCGACACCGGGCTGTTCGACCGATTGAACAGCTCGACGAAGTCGTGCGTGTAGACGGCCCCAGCGTTGCCCCCGCCGCCGTACACCTGGCTGATGACCACGCGCCCGCTCGGGAGGGAGGCGGCGAGCTCGGCGGTCCCGAGATCGCCGGGCTGCTCGGCGGTCCCGAGCTCACCTGGGTCCGGCGAGCCGCCGCAGCCCCAGGCGGTCGCGAGCGCCATGGCCGCCGTCCATCGAACGCGGTCACGCCGGAGAAGAGAATACCCCGCGCGCGAGAGGGCGCGCGGGAACAAGGATGACTTTAGCACCATGACACCTGTTGGCCTTCGAAGACGATTGCAAGAAATGGCCGAAGCAGACAGCGGCGGCCACTTTCACGCTACGCCGGAACGTGCATTGTGAATGTCACGTCTCCATGAAATCGCAACTGGCCAGTCCGGCCGACCCCCGGAACCCGGGATGCTGCGCGAGGAGATGTTTCGATTCGAGGATAAGTTTGTCGGGGAATCGCAACAGAGAAGACACGTCCTCGTGTGGTTTGCCGTCGCGTTCGCCGAGGTTGGGACGGCGGGGGTGGCGCCGTCGACCCGGCCAAGGTGGCTCCTGTGCCCTCATGTCGCGTGGAGTGCCCCCTGAGCTGACCCCTGCCCACCCCATGGCGCATTCGTTGTCCTCCAGCTTGCCCCCTCGTCTGTCTCCGTCCTGCTTGCCTCGAGGGTGTGATACGTCCTGAACTGAACAGGAGTGTCCTCGATGCGCATCGCGATCATCTCGACCTATACGCACCCGAGCCGTCTGCTCCGCAAGGAGCGCTCGATCATGCAATCGTCCGTGCCCGAGCTGCTCGCGGCCCTGTGCCCGCCTGATGCCGAGATCGAGCTCTACAACGAGAAGGAAACGGACATCCCGCTCGATCGCCACTGGGACCTGGTGTTCTTCTCGTACCTGCACGCCTATTACGAGCACACCAAGGTCCTCTCCACGCTGTTTCGACGGCAAGGCATGACCACGGTGGCCGGCGGGCGGCACGCGAGCCATTTCCGCGCGGACGCGCTGCAGTACTTCGACGCCGTGGTCGCGGAGGACCCGGAGGCCAACCTCCCGGCCCTCATCGCCGATTTCCAGCGGGGCGAGCTCCAGCCCGTCTATGCGCTCCCGCCGGTGCCCCCGGAGCAGATCCCCACCTACCGCTATGACCTTGTCGATTACCGGAACAACCTCGTCCGCCTGCCCGGCATCGAGGCGTCGCGCGGCTGCCCCTTCTCCTGCAACTTCTGCGTTCTGACCGGGCACGAACAGTATCGCTATCGCCCCATCGACCACGTGATCCGGGACATCCGCGACAGGATGATCTTCAACCAGCGCATTCCCGGGGTGACCAACAACGTATTCAGCTTCCTCGACAACAACCTGGGGGGCTCGCCCCGCTACCTGCGCGAGCTCTGCGAGGCGCTGATGCCCCTCAAGAAGATCTGGGGCTGCGCGCTCACGTTCAACGTGCTGCGCGACCCGGAGCTGGTGCGCCTCATGGGGCGGGCAGGGTGCCGCTACGTCTACACAGGGCTCGAGTCGCTGAACCCCGAGTCGATCAGCTCGATGAACAAGGGCCAGAACAAGCTGAGCGAGGTCCGGGAGGTCATCCAGCGGGCCTTCGCGAGCGGGATCGTCCTCTCCTTCGGGCTCCTCGTGGGCGCGGACGGGGACACCAACGACTACCTCGAGCGGGTGCCCGAGTACCTCCATGATCTCGGCGATCACTGCCCCACCTTCCTGGGGATCGTCTGCCCGTACCCGGAGACGCCCTTCTTCGCGCAGGTGGCGGCCGAGGGCCGGCTCCTTCCCGGGGTGATCAGCCGGGACCTCGATGGATACACCCTCTGCCACCGCCCGCCCCGGCTGCACCCCTCGGAGGTGATCGACCATTTCCAGCGCCTGTGCCGCGCGCTGGGGAGCCTCCACAACGTGGGCCGCCACGTGTGGAATCGGCTGATGACGAGCGATCTGCCCCGTTACAAGGCGTGCGTCGTCATGTCGGCGCCCGAGGTGATGAGCCTGCGCGCGCCGCTCGCCAACCGATCACGCAGCTACATCGCCGGGCGCGACCCCATCGAGGCCTGGGACGCGGAGAAGATGCGGGAGCTCGGCCTCGAGCCGCAGCGCATCGAGGCGTCGTCCTGCAGAGCGGATCCGCGCGGCCTCGCGCGGATCCGGCCCCGCCGGGCGGGTCGCTCCAGCGCGGCCGCGTGAGGCCATGGGGGATCCGCCATGAAGGGCCGAACACGCCTCGTCGCGATCGCCTACTTCGCCCTGGTGCACGCCGCCGCCGTCGTCGGGCTGTTCCTGCCGATCCGGGCGAGCTTCATCGTCCTCGCCGCCGCGCTCTACGCGGCGCTCCAGCTCTCCACCGTGGTCGGCCTGCACCGGCTGCTCTCGCACCGCGCGTTCCGCTGCCCGAAATGGGTCGAGTATGCGCTCGTGTCGGTGGCGATGATCAGCGGCCAGGGCAGCCCCATCGCGTGGGTGGCCACGCACCGGCGGCACCACGCCCACACCGATCGCGAAGGCGACGTCCACTCGCCGCGCCGCGGCCTCTGGTACGCCCACCTCGGGTGGATCCTCGACGATGGCTCGACCGACCCCCGCGATCCGGAGAAATACTGCCGCGATCTGGTCGGCGATCGCTACTACCGGTGGCTGCTCCGCTGGCGCTTCGCCCCGCAGGTCGCGGCGTTGCTGCTCGCGGGGCTCGCCCTCGGCTGGGCCGCGGTGCCCTTCGTGTTCTTCGTGCCGCTCGTGTGCTGGATGCACGCGACCTACCTGGTGAACTCCGTCTGCCACGCGGCCCGCTTCGGCAGCCGCGCGTTCGATACCCGCGACGGGAGCCGCAACGTGGGCTGGGTGGCGGTCCTGACCTTCGGCGAGGGCTGGCACAACAACCACCACGCCTTCCCGCGCGCCGCCCGCCAGGCGATGGCGCCCGGGCAGCACGACCTCGCCTTCCTGTTCATCCGCGCGCTCGCGGCGGTCGGGCTCGCTTCGGACATCCAGCCGAGCCCGGCGGGCCGTGGGAGTACGCACCCCGCCGCGCGGCCGAGGCGCTAGCATGGTTGGCATGAGCGATCTCGGCCCCAAGGACGCGAGCCCCGATGTTCGTGACGAGCCCGACGGCATCCTGCGGGTGGAGATCCACGGCGAGGTCACGGAAGACCGAGTGCGCGCTGTCCTCGGCGCGATCCGGCGCGTGGCGGAGAGCGGCCGCGACGTCCTGGTGCTCGCCGACGTGCGTCACATGGGCCCTGTTTCGGCGCCGGTGCGTAAGGCGGTGACGGAAGAGATGCGGGGAGCGCGCGTCGATGCGGTCGCGATCATCGGAGCGAGCTTTTCCATGCGCGTGATAGTGGCGCTCCTCGCGAAGGGCGTGCATATGCTCACAGGACAGCCCTACCCTCAGCAGTTCTTTGACACCGAGGGCGAGGCGCGCGCGTGGCTGCTCGCTCGGCGAGACGCGCTCCGGGTCGGGCGGCGCCCGGGCACCTGAGTGACCGCGTGTGCACGGGGGCGTTTCAGGACAGCTCGTACGGTGACCGTGCCGTGGCAGATCGCCTGATCGCGGCGTCAGGCCTGGGGCGGGTACTCGGCGAACCGCGGCAGGTCGTCGGTGATCGGGAACCAGCTCGCCGCGGACGCAGCAGCGCTCCTGGGGGCGCTCCCTATCTGTACTTCGTGGCCCAGGACGACATCCGTCCTTCCGACCAGAGCCCGGCCGCTCTCTGCGACGACACGTACAGTGACCGTGGCTTCTTCACGAGCCCCGTGCGACGAGCGCATTCTGTCCTTCCAGGAATGTGCCGTGTCGTAATCGTCAGGCGCCTCCGATTCTCATCACGCGTACCGGGCGACTGGGGCGGTATCATCAGGGTATGCACAGGGGGGAGTCGCCGAGGATCCTTGCCGGTCGGTTCGAGCTCGAGCGCGTCGCCGGCACCGGAGGCATGGGCGACGTCTATCGCGCGCGGGATCGGCAGGATGGTGAGCCGGTCGCGCTCAAGCTCTTGAGAGGCTCGGACGCGCAGCTCGTCGCGCGGTTCCAGCGGGAGGCGCGGCTCCTGGCTGAGCTCCGGCATCCGGCGATCGCACGCCTCGTCGCCCACGGCGTCTCTGACCAGGGACAGCACTACCTTGCCATGGAGTGGCTCGAGGGCGAGGACCTCGCGTCGCGGCTCGCCCGCGGGCCGCTCGGCGTTGAGGAGGGGCTCGCCCTGGTCCACCGCGTGGCCGAGGCGCTGTCGCTCGTGCACGGCCGCGGCGTGATCCACCGCGATCTCAAGCCGGCAAACCTGTTCCTGCAGGGCGGTCAGCTCGATCGGGTCAAGCTCCTCGATTTCGGGATTGCGCGCGACGCGGCAGCGACCGGCGGGCTGACCGAGCCCGGCGTGCCCATTGGAACGCCCGCCTACATGGCGCCGGAGCAGATCCGCGGCGAGCTGGACATCGACGCACGCGCGGACGTGTACGCGCTCGGGTGCATCCTGTTCGAGTGCCTCACCGGCCAGCCTCCTTACTGGGGCGAGCACGCGTTCGCGGTGTTCGTGAAGGTGCTCTTCGAGGACGCGCCGAGGCCGAGCGCGCTGCGGGGCGAGGTGCCCGAGGCCGTCGACCTGCTCACGGCGCGGCTCATGGCGAAGGACCGCGAAGGCCGGCCCGAGGACGCGGCCGCGGCGGCCAGCCTGCTCGCTGCGCGCTCGGCAAAGCATGCGGCCGCGGAGCTGTCTGCGCCGGCGCTGACGCGCCGCGAGCGGGGGCTCGTCAGCGTGATCCTGGCCAGGGTGGGCGTGGCTTTCCTCCCGGCCACGCACGCCGCGCTATGGGCCAAGGAGGCCATGCGGATGGGCAGCGAGGCCTCCTCCACGGGGTCGCGCAGCGAGGCCGCCACGGCGCCGCATGCCAACGCCGCCACGGCGCCGTTCGCGGAGGCCCCCACGATCGATGCGCGAGGGAAGGTCACGGCGCCGCCAAGGACGGGGTCGTCCCTGGTGGACCTGCGCCGCGCGGCGGCCGAGCACGGCGGCCGCCTCGAGCCGCTGCAGGACGGCGGGGTCGCCGCGGTCCTCACGGGCGCGGCGACGCCGATCGACCTGGCCGCGCGCGCCGTGCGCTGCGGCCTCGCGCTGCGGAAGCTCCTGCCCGGCGCCCGGCTGGCGGTCGCGACCGGGTGGGACGCGCTCGGCGGCGGGCAACCCATCGGCCCGGTCATCGACCGCGCCTCCGCGCTGCTCGTAGGCGGCGACGCCAGGACGCCGGGCGACGGCGCATCGGAAGCGCTGGCCCCGGTGCTCGTCGACGCGATCACGGCCAGCCTCCTCGGGCCGGGCTTCGAGATCGCGAAAGGGCCCCGCGCGCAAGCGGTCGTCGGCGAGCGTGATCCGTTCGATGAGGCGCGCACGCTGCTCGGCAGGCCCACCCCGTTCGTTGGGCGCGACCGCGAGCTGCGCGCCCTGGAGGACCTGTTCGACGAGTGTTCAGGCGAGCCCTGCGCGCGGGCGGGGCTCGTGATCGCGGTGGCGGGGATGGGCAAGTCTCGCCTGCGTCTGGAGCTCGTGCGGCGGCTCAGGGCGCGGGCCGAGCCGCCCGAGATCTGGATCGCGCAGGCGAATCCCGCGCGCGCGGGGGCGCCTCTCGACCTCCTCGGGCAGGTGGTGCGCCGCGCCGTTCACCTGGTCGACGGCGAGCCCCTCGCGCGCCGCCGGGAGCAGCTCGCGGCCCGCGTGGCCCGGCACGTGGACCCGGCGCTCCGGGAGCGGGTGACCGAGTTCCTGGGAGAAATGGTCGGCGCCCCGTTCCCGGGCGAAGGGCGCGTGCAGCTGCGCGCGGCCCGGCGCGATCCGCTGCTCATGGGCGACCAGCTCCGCCGGGCGTGGGTCGATTTCGTCGGCGCCGAGTGCCGGGAGCGCCCGGTGCTGCTCGTGCTGGAGGATCTGCACTGGGGCGACCTCCCGACCGTGGAGTGCATGGACGCGGCGCTGCGCCTCCTGGAGGAGCAGCCGCTCATGGTGCTCGCCCTGGCGCGGCCGGAGGTGCGGGCAACGTTCCCTGCGCTCTGGGCCGGGCGGGGCACGATGGAGATCGGGCTCGGCGAGCTGCCCCGCCGGGCCTGCGAGCGGATGGTGCAGGCTGCCCTGGGCGATCGCTCCGATGGGGAACACGTGGCGGAGATCGTGCGGCGCGCCGCGGGCAACCCGTTCTTCGTGGAGGAGCTCGTGCGCGCCTCGGCCGAGGGGCGGGACGCACGCGAGGCGCCGGAGACGGTGCTGGCAATGGTGCAGGCGCGTCTCCAGGACCTCGACGCCGAGGCGCGGCGGCTGCTGCGCGCCGGGAGCGTGCTCGGCGAGGTGTTCTGGCGCGGCGCGGCGGGGCGCCTTCTGGGGCTCCGACAGGAGGGAAGCGCGGCGCTCGACGCACGCCTCGCGGATCTGGAGCGGCGCGAGTGGATCGTGCGGCAGCCCGAGTCACGGTTCGCCGGCGAGGCGGAGTTCGCCTTCCGGCACGGGCTCGTGCGCGAGGCGGCCTACAGCATGCTGACCGAGGTGGATCGGCGGCTCGGCCACCGGCTCGCCGGCGTGTGGCTGGAGGAAGCAGGCGAGCGCGATGCGCTGGTGCTGGCAGAGCACTTTGAGCACGGCGAGGCGATCGAGGCGGCGGCGCGGTGCTACGAGCGGGCGGCGGAGCAGGCGCTGGAGGCGAGCGACCTCGAAGGTGCGCTCGCTCGGGTCGACCGGGCGTTGGCCTGCGGGCCAGGGCGCGATGCCGCTGGACGGCTGCACGCGCTCGCGGCGACCGCGCACAACTGGCGGGGTGCGTTCGTGGACGCGGAGCGCGCGGCGAAGGCGGCGGTGGGCCTGACGCCCGCGGGGAGCAGGGTGGCGTATGCCGCGCTGGCGATGCTCGCCTGGGCGAGCGGGGCGCTGGGGAAGGCGGAGCAGCTCGAGGCGGTGGCGTCGTCGCTGCCGCTCGATCGGGTCGATGCGGCGCTCGACGGGGATCTCGTGCTCGCCTGGTACAGCACCGCTACATGGCTGCGGGGGCTCGGGCGCCACGCCGCGGCCGAGACCCTCGAGCGGGTCATGGAGGGAGTGCAGCCGGAGCGTCTGGAGCCCGGCCTGGCGGGGCATATTTACTTCACGAGGAGCACTGCGCCGTGCTGCAAGCCCCGTCGACTGGAGCTCTCTCTGCGCCTCACCGAGGCGGCTTTCCGGGCCTACGAGCGCGCCGGCGCGCTGCGCGATGCGTGCCTGATGCGCACGAATCTAGGCAACGTGCAAGCTCGACTCGGCGCTTATGGACCGGCTGAGTCGATGCTCCATGAGGCAAAGCGGGTCGCAGCCCAGCTCGACCTGCCCTATGTGGCGAACGCGGCCAGCGTCTTGCTGGGGTGCATCGCCTTGGCCCAGGGGCAGAGCGACACCGCCAGGAGGTTGGCGGCCGGGGTCATCGAGGCGGCGCGAGCGTTCGCCAACGGCAGGCAGATGGCCCAGGCCAGAGTGCTGCTCGCGCAAGCGCTGCTTGCTCTAAGCGAGCTTGTACAGGCGTGCGCGCAGGCGACCATCGCGATCGGCGAGACGCAGGCGTACCCCGCGCTGCAGGCCGTCGCGCACGCCACGCTCGCACAAGCCCTACTCCGAGCCGGGCGCGACGTGGAGGCGCTTGCCGCGGCACGCGTGGCGATCGAGCTTGTCGAGCGCTTCGGAGGTCTCGATGAAGACGAAGCGCTCGTGCGCCTCGCCTGGGCCGAGACGCTCCACGCCTGCGGTGACGTCGACGCGGCCCGGGCAGCGCTCGTCGCTGCCCGCGATCAGCTGCATGCCGAGGTGGACGCCATCGAATCTCCCGACCTGCGCCGCAGTTTCCTCGAGGCGGTGCCGGAGCATGCCCGCATCCTCGCGCTCGCGGAGGTGTGGGGCGTGGCAGGCAGGTGATCCCCCCGGATCGGCGCAGTGGCTCGCGCGCCTGCGAGATCGCGTGTCTTCCCTCGGTGAGGGTGTTCCTCTCAGCGCTGGGTATAGTGCTTTGCGCTGCTCTCGTTGTGACCGCACCGTGAGCGCAGGGACGGTCCATGACAGCCGGTACGGTGACGGTGCCGTGACAGATCGCGCGCTGGCGGCGTCAGGCCTGGGGTGGGTACTCGGCGAACCGCGGCAGGTCGTCCGTGATCCGGAACCAGCTCGCCTTGGAGTCGACGAAGATGTGGGCTGCGGGGCGGATGCCGGGATCGGTGTCGAGCGTGCCCGCGGGCACCACGGCGAAGCCGCGCTCGGGTGACTGGCGCGGGGCCGCGCCTCCGCAGCGCTTGCAGAACGCGACGGTGAAGAACCGCGCGTCGGGCACCTTGTAACTCGCGATCTGCGCGTCACCGTGGATCCAGCGGAAGCTGTCCAGGGCGACGAAGACGTTGGTCGCGTGCGCGGCGCTGCGCCCGAGGCGACAGCGCGTGCAGTGGCAGCTCACCATGCGGAGGGGCGTGCCGTCGAACTCGAAGGCCACACTGCCGCACAGGCAGCTCCCCTGGGTGACGCCCTCTTTCGGCTCGACAACGGGTCGCGAGACGACCGGCGCCTGCATCTCGGGCCGCCATTCCTCGAACTGCGGCAGGGAATCCGTGATCGTGTACCAGGGCGCCTTGGAGCCGACGAACTGGTGGAACTTCGGCTCGATCCCGAGATCGCCCTCCAGGTTGCCGGCATGGAGCACGGCGAGCTGCCTCTCGGGGCGGAGCATCGGCGTGGCCGAGCCGCAGGTGGCGCAGAAGGAGCGGCGGTCGCTCGCGCAGGACGGGCGGATGGCGTCCTCGCCGGCGAGCCAGCGAAAGCCGGGCAGCGGCGCGACGACGGCCGTGGTGAACGCCGTGCCGTTGAACTTGCGGCACATCGAGCAGTGACAGTTCAGCATGGTCTGGAACGGTCCGTCGATCTCGAAGCGGACCGTTCCGCAAAGACATGCGCCCTTGGTCATGTTCGTATCTCCCGTGGGATGGCTTGCGCGCGTACGCTAGCACGGCGGGGTGTCCAGGCGGGCGTCCAGGTTCGATTCAAGGGCGCCCTTCACCCGAGGCGCGCTGTCCCGCGGCTCAGATCCCCGACAGCACGCCCACGATCGCCTCGCTGATACGCGATAGGTCGGCTGGCTCGATGATGTAAGGCGGCATGGTATAGACCAGCTTCCCGAAAGGCCGTAACCAGACGCCGCGCTCCACGAACGCCGGCTGCACGCGCGCCGTGTCGACGGGCTGCTTGAGCTCGACAACGCCGATGGCGCCGAGCACGCGCACGTCGGCCACCGCGTCGAGCGCGCGGCAAGGGGCGAGCTCGCGGCGGAGCTGCGCCTCGATGGCCGAGACGCGCGCGCGCCACGGCGAGGCGAGCAAGAGCCGGACGCTGGCCAGCGCGGCGCTGCAGGCGAGCGGATTGCCCATGTACGTCGGGCCGTGCATGAACACGCGCGGCTCGTTGCCGGCGATCGTCGCGGCCACGCGCTCCGTGCAGAGCGTGGCGGCCAGGGTCATCGTGCCGCCGGTGAGGGCCTTGCCGAGGCACATGATGTCCGGCGCGACGCCCGCGTGCTGGCACGCGAACAGCTCCCCGGTGCGGCCGAAGTTGGTCGCGATCTCGTCGAAGATGAGCAGCACGCCGTGGCGGTCGCAGAGCGTGCGCAGCTCGCGCAGGTACTGCGGGTGGTAGAAGCGCATCCCGCCGGCGTTCTGCGCGATCGGCTCGAGGATCACGGCGGCGACCTCGTGCGCGTGCCGCTCGAGCAGCGCGGCCATGCTGCTCAGGGCGTCCGGCGACCAGGGCGCGTCGAACGCCGGCCCGGGCGCTTCCGCGAACAGGTGTTGCACGAGCGCGCCACGGAAGAGGTGGTGCATGCCATTGACCGGATCGGTGACCGCCATCGCGCCGAACGTGTCGCCGTGGTAGCCGCCGAGCGCGCTGATCAGGCGGCGCTTCTCGGGCTGCCCCCGCGCGATGAAGAACTGGAGAGCGAGCTTGATGGCCACCTCGACCGACACGGATCCGGAGTCGGCGAGGAAGACGCGCGTCAACGGCTCGGGCGTGAGCGCCACCAGCGCCTCGCACAGCTCGACCGCCGGCGCATGGGTGAGGCCGCCGAACATCACGTGGCTCATCCGCCCGAGCTGGGCGCTGATCGCCGCCGTCAGCGCCGGGTGCGCGTAGCCGTGGATGGCGGCCCACCAGGACGCCATGCCGTCGATGAGCTCGCGGCCGTCGGTCAGGGTGAGGCGAACGCCCTCCGCGCGCTCGACCGCGAAGAGCGGCGCGCTCGAGAGGGGCGCGGCGTAAGGGTGCATCACGCAGCGGCGGTCGCGCGCGACGAGATCGTCTCCGCCAGGCATGGCGTTCTCCGATGGCATGGCGACGCGTCTAGCCCAGAAACCCCATCGCCACCAGGTCCGCCGGGCGCGCCGGCGGCCTCCGCGCCCGGCGCCATCCCGCCGGCGGGACGCGGCCCCGGCCCCCTGCGGACGATTCCTTGAACAGGCTGTAACGTTCGGGCCCCCTCCGAGACTGTGCAGGTAGCGGGATAGCCGTCGCGGCGCCGGGGACACGCCCGGGCGCAGGGGCGCGCGCATCCATCGCACGTCGAAATACCGATGACGTCGCGCTCGAGGAGAGCCTCGCGACGATGAGGAGACATCCATGAACGGTCTGCTTCGCAAGGTCCTGCGGTCTGGCACCATGATCTCGGCCGCTGCGCTCATGTCGTCCGCGCTGCCCGGCTGCGGCGGCAGCGACACGGACGGGGGCACGGGGGGCGGCGGCTCCCAGGGCTCGGACAAGAACACGTATGTCCTCGTCCACGGCGCCTTCGTGGGCGCATGGGCATGGGACAAGGTGGTGCCGCTCCTCGAGGCCGGCGGCAACGAGGTGATCGCCCTCGATCTCCCCGCTCACGGCGAGGACCAGACGCCCGTCGCGGACGCCGGCCTAGAGGCCTATACCGACGCCGTGGTGGAGGCCATCGACAGCGCCTCGCGCCCCGTGATCCTCGTCGGCCACAGCATGGGCGGCACCGTGGTGAGCCAGGCCGCCGAGCAGCGGCCCGACAAGGTGAAGACGCTCGTCTACCTGACCGCCTTCCTGCTCAAAGATGGCCAGTCACTGAGCCAGGAGTGGGCCGACGATGAAGGGGCCGCGATCAAGGCGTACGCGGCCCCTTCGGAGGACGGCACGACGCTGACCTTCAAGGAGGGGTGGGCCGCGAACGCCTTCTGCCAGGATTGCTCTCCGGAGGACGTCGCGCGGCTCGAGAGCCACCTGCGCGAGGAGCCCGCGAAGTCGTTCGACGAGCCGATCCATGTCACGGAGGAGAGGTGGGGGAGGGTCCCCCGGGTCTACATCGAGGCGCTCAAGGATCTCGCCATCAGCCCTGCAGAGCAGAAGCAGCAATACACCGCCTTGCCCTGCGAGCGGGTCATCTCGATCGACGCGGGCCACGCCCCCTTCCTGACGAAGCCGAAGGAGGTCGCGGACGCGCTGAGATCGCTCTGACCGGGGCGGCGGCCGTCGTCGTCCGCGGGGCGAGCCGCCCCGGATCCACGTCGATTGATGCGGGGCTCGGCGGCGTGATACCCTGCTCCGCGTGTCCCATGACCCCTCGGCCGCCGCCGACGGCAAACAGGCCGCAACGGCGCAGCGCGCATCGGCCGAGGTAGGCCCGCTCCTCGCGCCCGCCGCGCCGGGCAACGCGGCTGCGCCCGCTTGCGCGGCGCCGGCGGACGACATCGCGCTCGTCCGCCGGCTGCTCGCGGGGGACGAGCAGGCCTTCGAGCAGCTCGTGACCCAGCTCCACACACCCATGCTCCGGCTCGCCCGGGCGGTCGCCGGCCCCGCGGGCGCGCAAGAGGTCGTCCAGGAGACCTGGGCGGCGGTCTTCGATGGGCTCGTGCGCTTCGAGGGGCGCTCCGCGCTGAAGACATGGGTGTTCAGGATCCTGACGAACCGCGCCAGGACGTGGGGCACTCGAGAGAAGCGCATGGTCCCTGTCTCCTGGCTGGAGAACGGGGATCACGGCGGCGAGCCTGCGGTCGATCCGGCCCGATTCGACAGCACCGGTGACTGGGCGGCTCCGCCTGTTCCGTGGACGGAGCAGAGCCCGGAGGTGCTCTTGCTGCGCAAGGAGATAGGCGCCGTGCTGCAGCGAGAGCTCGAGACGCTCGTGCCTGGACAGCGCGCGGTGGTCCTCTTGCGCGACGTGGAGGGGTGTCCGTCCGACGAGGTCTGCGAGATCCTGGGTATCAGCGAGGCGAACCAGCGGGTCCTCTTGCACCGTGGCCGATCGAAGCTCAGGGCCGCGCTCGAGCGCTACATGACGAGGGGGTGAGCGCGCATGATCGTCACGTGCTGTCAGCTGACCGAGATGATCACCGACAGGAGCGAGGGAAAGCTGTCCTCCGAGCAGGAGGAGGGCTGCGCGCGGCACCTCGCGTGGTGCGACAGGTGCCGCACCTACCTGAAGCAGATGGATCTGACGATCGACGCGCTCCAGGGGCTCCCGGGCGAGCCGCCGCACGACGACGTCCGCGCCGCGCTGTTCGCCCAGTTCCAGCGGCGGAAGACCACCGCCGACTGAGCCTGGCGCCTCGGGCGGCGGCGCTCAGGCCCGAAGGCAGCGCCGCGGAGGCGCCAACGCGCCGCTACTGCCACCGCGACCGGCCGCGGCAGCTTGGGCGCCGGCCGTGCCGCCCGCCGGTGCGGTCGCGCATTCGCCGAGAAAGCAACTGACGGGAGCGTAGGAGCCGACGATGAGGTAGCCTCGCCAGCATGCCGACGGAGCTGCTGGAACGGATCACGCACGACCCCGCCGTGATGGGGGGCCGGCCCTGCATCCGAGGGATGAGGGTGACGGTGGGCACCATCCTGGGACTGCTGGCTGCGGGGCACCCGGTCGAGGAGGTGCTCGAGCTCTATCCCTACCTCGAGAGGGACGACGTGATGGCGGCGCTCTCTTATGCGGCATGGCGTGTCGAGGAGGTTGAGCTCCCGCTGAAGGCCTCATGAAAGTTCTGGTGGACATGAACCTCTCGCCGACCTGGGCACCGTTCCTGAAGGGCGAAGGGATAGAGGCCGTTCACTGGTCTGCAGTCGGCGACCCTCGAGCACAGGATCGAGAGCTGATGGCCTGGGCACGCCAGGGCGGGTACATCGTCTTCACGCACGACCTCGATTTCAGCATCATCCTCGCTACAACCGGCGCCAGCGGTCCGAGCATCCTGCAGGTTCGAACCCTGGATCCTCTCCCGAACGCGATGGGGGCCGATATCGTCCGCGTGCTTCGCGAGCATGACGACGAGCTCGACCGCGGTGCAATTGTCACCGTCGATGGGACGACGTCGCGGGTCCGGATCCTACCGATTCGAAGGGCAACGAAAGGCCATGGCTAACATTGCCGCATCGGAGACCCTTTCCCGCGATCTCACCGTCTTCAGTACACGCCGGCTGGCCATCAGCGGCTGATAACGACGCGAACCGGCGCGGCGCGCGAGCCGCCAGGGACACGGTGAGAGCTGCCAGGGACGCTTGGAGTGCCGCCAGGGACACGAGAAAGTATCAAGGACGACTGCGGGGTTGCCACAAGGGGCACGGAGCCCCATGACGGGGACAGGAGTCGGCCCATCAGGGACACTGAGACCGCCTCCAGGGATACGAGGTGAACGCCCAGGGACATCCCGTCGCGCCTTCGCCTCTCCCTGGCAGTTCCCACGGCACGCCGAGCGTGCGTGTGGGGGGATCCCACGAGGGATCCTGGTCTGACCCAAGAGCCGCCGGCGCGCCTTTGCCTGTCGTGATGAACATCCGCTTCTCCGGCTCTCCAGCGGAGCAGACGCCGGCGCTGGCTGTCGTGGATCTCAGGCCCGTGGACGCCGGCGCGGGGGCGCCATACCCGCAGCGCCATCCCGTGCCTCAGCCGCGCCGCTTCGTGCCTCGGCCGAGCTGCCCCGCGCCCGTGCCTCGGCCGCGCCGCTCCGGGCGTCGCCTGGGACGTCGTGCTGGTCCCGGCGGACCTGGACCTTGCGGCCCTTCAGCCGTGTGGCGCGCAGCGCCTCGATGACGGCGTCGGCCGCGTCGGCCGGGACCTCCACCGTGGAGAAGCCGTCGGCGATCTCGATGGCGCCGATGTCGCGGGAGCTCAGCGACGCCTCGTTCGCGATGGCGCCGACCAGATCGGCCGGCCGGATGCCCGCGGCGCGCCCCGCGCTGATGTAGAGCCGGGCGATGTTGCCGTCGGTCTCCCGCCCCTCGCGCCGCGGTCGCGCCTGCGCCTCGCCCGGGCGCCCGCGCGGCCCCGCGGGCCCGCGCGGCGCGCGGTCGTCGCGGGCGCGCTCCGGCCCGCGCGGAGGCGGCCGGAACGACGGGATCTCCGCCTCGTCCTCCTCCCGGTCCCCCTCCGTCGCGTCGTGGGCGAGCTTCACCGCCGCCGCCGCGATGTCCATCACGTCGAACTCGTCGGCGAGCCCCTCGACAACGACCCGGAACCGCTCGGCGCCGCCCTCGATGAGCGCCTCCCGCAGCGAGGCGCGCGTCAGCTCCAGGCGCCGCGCGCGCAGGTCGGCCACGGTCGGGAGGGTGGCGGCCTCGATGCGCTGCCCGGTGAGCCGCTCGACGTTGCGGATCAGGTAGTGCTCGCGCGGCTCGACCAGCGTGATCGCCGCGCCCTCGCGGCCGGCGCGCCCCGTGCGGCCGATGCGGTGGACGTACACCTCGGGGGCGCAGGGGACGTCGTAGTTGATGACATGCGAGACATGCTCGATGTCGAGCCCCCGCGCCGCGACGTCGGTTGCGACGAGCAGCTCGGCCGTGCCGGCGCGGAAGCGGGCCATCACGCGATCGCGGTGCTCCTGCGAGAACCCGCCGTGGAGCGCCTGGGCCTCGTAGCCGCGGGCGCGCAGCGCCTCGGTCAGCTCGTCGACCTCGTTGCGGGTGCGGCAGAAGAGGATGGCCGACGACGGGTCCTCCATGTCGAGCACCCGGGTCAGCGCGGCGGACTTGTGCGCCCGCGGCACGATGTACGCCGTCTGGCGGACGCGGGGGAGCTCGCCGGGGGCCGCCTTCTCGCCCGCGATCTTGACCCGCACCGGCTCGCGCAGGTGCCGGCCGGCGATCGCGGCGATCCGCGGGGGCAGCGTCGCGGAGAAGAGCACGGTCTGCCGCGCCGCCGGTGTGGCCGAGAGGATCTCCTCCAGCGCCTCGGCGAAGCCCATGTCGAGCATCTCGTCGGCCTCGTCGAGCACGACGGTGCGGATGCCGTCGAGCGCGAGCGTGCCGCGCCCGATGTGGTCGAGCGTCCGGCCCGGCGTGGCCACGATGACGTGGACCCCGCGGCGGAGCGCGCGCAGCTGCTGCCCGAAGGGCTGGCCGCCGTACACGGACAGCACCTGCACGCCGAGCCGGCGGCCGTAGCGGTGCATCGCCTCGGCCACCTGCATCGCCAGCTCGCGGGTCGGCACGAGGACGAGCGCCTGGGGGAGGCCGGGCGGCTCGCCGCCGATCTGGAGGCGCTGGAGCAGCGGCAGCGCGAACGCGGCCGTCTTCCCGGTCCCGGTGGCGGCCTGCCCCAGCAGGTCGCGCCCGGTCAGGAGGTGCGGGATCGCCTCGCGCTGGATCGGCGTGGGCTCCTCGTAACCGAGCTCGGCGAGCACGCCGAGGAGGGCAGGTGCGATGCCGAGCGCGGCGAAGCTGGCGGACGAGGTGGTCGTCTCCACAGGGGCTCCCCATGTCATGGTCGCGCACCGGCGCCGTTGCAACCGGCATCGGTGCGGGGCGCAGCGCGCGCGGCAGGCGAGCCCCGCTGCCCCGATCAGCCGAGCTTCGCGGCGAGGGCGCGGTACCGCTCCGGCAGGCGCGCGGCGTCCAGCCGGCCGAGGAGCGCGCGCGCGGCCTCCTGCGCGCCGGGGCTGCCCTCGGGCGCGCGGCTCACCGCCTCGAGGTAGAGCTCGAGCGCGCGCCTGCGCTCCGCGAGCGCCGGCGCGGCCCGGCCCCGGAGCTCGAGGATCTCGGCCTGCTCCGCGCAGAGCGCCGCGTACGCGCCGATCTTCTCGTGGTCGCCGAGCAGGGTGGCCGCGCCCGCGGCGTCGAGCCGGTCGAGCATGTCCCGCATCGGGCCGAAGAGCCCGTCGGCGGTGGTGCGGACGAGCAGCTCCGCCTCGTCGAGCTGACCGGCGCGCCGGAGCCCGGCGATCCGGACGATGGCCTCGGCCAGCTGCTCGATCATGCGGAGGATGTAATCGCGCTGTCGGAGCGACATAGGGTCTCCTGTTCGAGTCTAGCCGATCGCGGCCTCCGTGGCGCGTGCCGGCACGCGCGCGTCGAGCGGGAGGAGACCGTCGTGTCGATCAGGCTTGGTGCCGAGATCCAGAGCGCGATCGATGAATGCAACGAGCGGCAATCCCTTCGTCGTCCGGCAAGATAGGTATGGAAAGATGATGGAGGCCAGGGTCGAGGAGCACATGGAGTTGGTGATGGCTCGCACAGGGGTACGACCATCGTGCCAAGCTCGATGGCGACATGAGGTCTCTTGCTCGAATCTGACCGACGATGGTCTTCGTGGCGCGCGCCGGCGCCGCGGTGCGCCCTCCGCTCCGCCCAGCTCGTGCGTCTCGGAAGGTCGATCAGCTGGAGCGGTGTTCCAAGCCGCTCCCCGCGGAGGCCGCCAGCGTGCTCGCCTGCGGTGGATCCCTCCGCGCGTCGAGCTTGCTCGGCACGTCGGAGATCGTCACGCGGTGCTTGCCGCCGCGGGTGAGCGCGATATCGTCGACCACGCGAGTCCGAATGACGGCTCGGTCGCCGAGCTGCTTGCGGAGCGCCTGCTCGATGAGGCGCGCGTGCTCGTCCTGGTAATCCTTCGCCGGGATGATCTTGATCGTGATGGCCCCGCTCCGATCCTGGTGGACCTGGTAGCGCTTCACCGACGGGTAGTCCTTGAGCAGGTGGGGGAAGAACTCGCCCGCCAAGAGCCGTCCGTCCGGTCCCACGATCATGTCGAGCACCCGCCCTTCGACCGAGGTGAGGAGCGGCAGACCTCGCCCACACGAGCACGCCGACGCGGACCCGATGGCGATGTCCTCGTTCTTGTAGCGGAGCAGCGGCATCGACCGGGAGATAAAGTCGCTCACGATCACCTCGCCAGGCTCGCCAGGCGTTGCGTGCCGGCCATCGTGCACCAGCTCCAGGTAGACCCCCTCCATGTTGATGTGCAGCCCTTCGTGCCGGTCGCACTCCGAGGCGAGCAGCATCACCTCCCTGCATCCATATCGGTTGAACAGGGGTGCGTCGAAGGCGCGCTCGATGGTCCTGCGCTGGTGCTCGAAGAGCCGCTCGGCGGAGCACACGAGGCCTCTGGGCGCCGGCAGCTTGCGGCCCGTCTCGAGGGCGAAGCGCGCCGTGTGGTAGAGCGGGTTCGTATAGCCGATGATCAAGTTAGGTCGGTAGCGTACGATGTCGTCCACGACGGCGGCGAGCCGTTGCTCGGACAGGTCGAACGCGCACGCGTACTTCTTGCGGAGGATGGCCTCGTGCAGCTCGCGCTTCCCCTTCTTGAGGCGGCTCTCCGGGAGGAGGGGGGTCCCCCAGATGTGGAGCTCCTTCTCCCCCACCTTCGCTCCAGCCCAGCCGTCCGACCGCATCGCCGCGGCGATCCGATGCTCGTACGTGCCGTGGTCCAGGTAGAACCGCAGCGACTCCCCGGTGGACCCGCCCGTCGCGCTCGCGATCAGTTTGCCCTTGTAGCCCTCGGCGAGCAGCTCGCGCCCGTGGGCGAGGATATCTGCCTTGGTCAGAACGGGGAACCGCACGAGGTCCTCTGGTGCCTTCACGTCTGCTACACGTACCCCATGCTCGGCGAAGCGGCGCCGATAGAATGGCACCTTCTGCTCGGCGAAGCGGAGCGCGTCGAGCATCCTTCGAAAGGACAGCTCTCGAATTTCGCGCTCCGGGCGCCACTGCGATTGTTCGATCTCATGCAGTCGCGTCAGGGTTGCCCGTCGCCGTATGTGGGTTTCGTACAACGGGAACAGAACATGTCGAAATAGCGGTCCATACATGCTTTCTAGCATTACAAGATACCTCTTCTTGTCAAGCGACATGTCGCAGAGATGGCGCGGCAGCGTGTCTGGGGCGCGATGTCGAGATCCCGATTGGGCACCGAGGCGAACGCGCGATTGATAGAGCTCACAACAAAGGGGCTTTCATGTGCATTTTATGGCTGGAGACCGACTCGTCGCACGCGTTCGGCCGGAACGGCGGCGTCGCACCCTCGTGGCCGAGCGGGGCCGCCTTCGTCGCACAGCAAGCTTGCCTGTTCGTGTAAGCTCGTTCACGTTGCGCTGGCTCGGGTTGCTGGTGGGTGTTCGCGTTGGCGTGGTCGCCATGGCAACTGAGCTGCTGACAACCACGCTCGAAGGCACGACCGTGGTTGTGCGCGTGGACGATGGCAGGGCGAACCCCGTGTCCGAGCCGATGATCGACGCTCTCCTCGGGGCCCTTTCGAGGGCTGAAGAGGAGGCCGGCGCGATGGTCCTCGCCGGCCGGCCGGGCTCCCGTTGGGGGGTCGAGCCGCGGGGCGCCCGCGTCGACGAGGCAAGAGAGAGCAAGACGACGCCCGCCGGCGGCGCCATCTTTATGCCACGGTGGCTTCCCATGGGGGCCGTTGCGGCACAGGGGGCCACCTGTGCCGATATGTCGGCGCCCAGCGGTGGTGCTGCCTCGCCGCTCCGACGCACGATCCTGCCGCCTTCATGGCTGGCTTTCCCGCCGAGCTCGCATGGTACGATCCGGTCATGCGCACTTCGCCAATGCTCGCGCTGCTCGCCGCCGCGTCGCTCGCGGCCTGCGTTCGTTCCCCCGCGCCCGCCGCGGCGCCCGATGTCTTCGCGCCGTCCGCCGCCGACGTCGGGCCCTGGTACACGTCGGCGCCCGATCTCACGGCGATCCCACCGGGGATCGAGGCGCCGGAGCAGCGGGCCGCGCGGCTGCAAGCCAGGGCGATCCTCGTGGATGGCCACAGCGGCGTGCCCTCGCTGCTCCTCGGCGGCTCGTTCGCTCAGGTGAGCTCGGACGACGAGCTGATGGCCGCGGAGGTCGCCAGGATCAAGGCGGCGGGCGTCACCGGCGCGTTCTTCCCGATCCACGTCGGCCCGTCCGCGCCGCCTTCGTCCTCGAGGCTCGGCGGCAGCGCCGCGCGCCGCGCGCTCGATCTCATCGAAGCGACCCACCGGCAGGTCGAGCGCCACCGCGAGGCGCTGATGCTCGTGCGCAACGCGAAAGACATGCGCCGCGCCGAGCGCGACGGCCGGATCGCCGTGATCATGGGCATCGAGGGCGGGCACGCCATCGAGAATTCCCTGCCTGCGCTGCGCTCGTTCTACCGCCTCGGCGTCCGCACCATGGCGCTCACGCACATGACCACGAACGACTGGGCAGGCTCCGCGGGAGGCGCGCTCGATGCCGGGTACGTCCGCGACCGCGGCCTCTCCCCCTTCGGTGAGGCCGTGGTCCGCGAGATGCAACGGATCGGCATGCTGGTCGACGTCTCGCATGGATCGGACAGCACGTTCCAGGGCGTCATGAAGGTGGCCAAGGCGCCGATCATCACCTCTTCCACGATGCCCGCCGCCGGCCACCGCCGCCGCAACCTCGACGATTACATGCTGCGCGCGGTCGCGGAGAACGGCGGCCTCGTCATGGTGAACTCGTGGGCGCTCTTCCTGGACGAGGCGTATGCCGAGCAGTCGGCGCGCTTCACGCAGAAGTACGGGGCGCACCTCAAGGAGCTCGGCGAGAGGCTCCCGGGCGACACGAAGGCGCTCCGCGAGGAGATCGAGAAGCTCAGGACCCAGGAAGGGGAGAAGACGCCGCCGCTGTGGCGGATCGTCGACCATATCGACCACGTGGTGAAGGTCGCGGGGATCGAGCATGTCGCCCTCGGCTCCGTCTTCGAGGGGAGCGAGGCGCTCAAGGAGGGGCTCGCAGGCAGCGCCGGGGCCCCGAACATCACGCTGGAGCTCATCCGTCGCGGGTACTCGGATGCGGACATCCTCCGCCTGCTGGGCGGGAACTTCGTGCGGGTCCTCGAGCAAGCCGAGGCCTACGCGGCCGCGACGGAGACAACGCTGTCCGGGGACGGCAGCACGCAACAGCTCAGCGCGGCCGAGCTGGGTGATCCGCCGGCGCAGCCCCTGCTGCCGGCGCCCCCGCCGCCGGCGCCTCCGCCGTCGTGGGGGCCGATGTCGCGGGGGGTTGTCCCGCCGCCCTCGCCGTCGCCGCAGCGACCGGTAGCGCAGCCGTCGAAGGCCGGAGCGCCTGAGTCTCCGTATTCGGAGCTCCGGCTGTCGCGGTAGCCTCTCGCCGTCGACAGGCGGCCGCGCCGGGTTTACGGTGGCGATCCCCGGGATGCGAACGGCGGCGCGACCCCTGACCCGGCTGCGAACCTCCACGCTTCCGGCGGCGCTCGCCGCCTGCGTGCTCGGCGGCGCGTGCTCGGAGGCGCCGCCGGGCGGCCACGGCGGTGGTGGCCAGGGCGCGGGCGCGCACCCGGTGACGACGACCACGTACGTGAGCGTGGCCACGGGCTTTGGAGGCGCGCTGGAGGAGCTGCCGCGCGTGTTCACGGTGACCGGCGTCGTCACCGACGGCGCGGCGCCGCTCGAGGGCGCCATCGTGATGCAGGCCGGCGGGGAGCCGGCCCTCGTGACCGGCCCGGACGGCGCGTTCTCCATCGAGATCACGCGGGACATCCCGGGCCAGCCGACCGTTGTCGCGGCGAAGATCGGATACCGGACGGACGGCATCGAATTCGAGGTCGTCCCCGACGGGCCGGTGGAGATCCCTATTCGCCGCGCGTCGCCGCCGGACAACGCGCTCGGCTACACCTACGGCGATCCGGGCGACGGCGACCCGCACAACTCGACGCGGTTCTGCGATCACTGCCACACGACGCTCGTGGCCCAGTTCCTCGAGTCGGGGCACGCGCGGTCGGCCAGGAGCCCGCTCCTCCAGGCCATCTACGCCGGGGTCTCGATGGCCCACACGGACGAGGCCTCGTGCGGCGCCGCGGGCGGGCGCTGGAAGGCTGGACGCGTCCCGGGGAGCGAGGGGGGCGCCGCGATGCGGTGTTATCTCGGGAGCGGCGTGCTTCCGGATCTCAACCCGTCCTGCGGCGGGGGAGCGCAGCCGTCGTGCGACGATCCCGCGCTGCCCGAGGCGGTGCGCCCGGCGGCGTTCGGCGCGTGCGCCGACTGCCACGCCGCGGGGATCGACGGCCCCGCGGGCGGGCGAGACCTCCTCGAGGCCACCGGCATCGCGTTCGAGAAGGGCGACCACTGCGACGCTTGCCACAAGATCCGCGACGTCGATCTGAGCAAGCCGCCCGGGGTCGCCGGCGCCCTGATCGTCCAGCGCCCGCAGGAGAGGAGCTCCCCCGATCCCTCGTCGAGGCTCCTGGAGGTGATGTTCGGCCCGCGGCCGGACGTGCCGAACAGGTTCATGGGCGGCAGCTACCAGCCGAAGTTCTCGGCCTCGGAGTTCTGCGGCGGCTGCCACGAGCAGAAGCAGGCGGCGCTCCTGCCGGGCGCGGCGCTCGATCCGGTCCGCTGGCCCGACGGGCTCCCGATCCATCAGACGTTCTCCGAGTGGGCCGCGAGCTCCTGGAACCGCCCGGCCACGCAATGCCAGGCCTGCCACATGCCAGGGGTCCTCTCGCTGAAGAGCAGCCTCGACGTGACGAACGAGGCGAACGCGAGCGTCTCGCTCGGCTTCGTCCGCCCGGCGGGGACGGTCCGCTCCCATATTTTCCGCGGCCCGCTGGAGGGGTCCCCGCGGCTCATCCAGGGCGCGGTCGAGGTCCGCATCGACGCCTCGGCGGCGCCGGGCGAGCTCGCGGTCACGGTCTCCCTGGCCGGAGGCGCGGCGGGCCACGCCGTTCCGACCGGGGAGCCGATGCGCGCGCTCGTGCTCCTCGTCGCGGCGGAGGCGTGCGGCGCGCCCCTTTCGCCGTCGAGCGGCATGACGGTGAACGACACCGGCGGCGCGCTCGCGGAGGCGCGCGTCGGCCAGGGCGCGGCCCTGACGGGCGCCCAGCTCGCCTGGGAGGAGGGCGCGGCGCGCGCGAGGGCGGGCGACGTGGTGCGGATCGTCCGCCCGACCGGCGTCTACGACGATTACACCGGCATCGGCCGCTTCGCGGACCCGTCGATCGACGCCGCGGACAAGGGCCTCGAGGTCCGCGCGCCGGTCGGCGAGGCGCGGGTGGTCGCCGCGGGCGGCGGCGCGATCACCCTGAGCGGCGCGATCCCCGCGCAGGACGGGGATATCGTCTACCTCGGCGCGCCCCTCGCCACCGCGCCCGCCGACGGCCAGCCCGCGGCCGCGTTCGCCGGCGCCGCGGGCTACACCTTCGCCAAGGTGCTCGTCGATCCGGCGGGCGCGCGGCACGCGCCGCAGCACCGCGCCGTCGATATCGCCAGCGACAACCGCATCGCGCCGGGGGGCGTCGCGGTGACGTCGCACGGCTTCGCGATCCCCGCGGGCTGCTCGGCGACCGCGAACGTCACCGCCACGCTGCTCTACCGGCCGGTCCCGCTCGCCCTCGCGAAGGAGCGCGGGGCCTTCGCGCACGATTACCTGGTCGCCTCGGCGTCCTCGCCTGTGCCGCTCGATTGAGCGAGCCAGCCGAGGAGCGATCCAGGCCGGCGCGCCATGGCCCCAACCCGGGCCCCCATAGGCGTTAACCACGCTTCGCGCCGCGTTCTCCCACATCCGAACGTTTACGTGGTCGTGGTCGTGGTCGTGGTCGTGGTCGTGGTCGTGGTCGTTCACGGCCTATCGTTGACGACCACGACCACGACCACGACCACGACCACGTAAACGTAAGCGTAAACGTAAACGTAAACGTTGGTGACCCGCAGCACCGCGAGCCGATCGCGCGGCTCGTACTTGCCGCTCCGATATCGTGCTGGTCTCAGGCGCTGGCGCTGGACAGGGGGGGTACGCTATGGGCCTGAGCGATGAGCGAGAAGCGTGTGCAGACGTCGGGTGTGGAGGGGAGCGCCGCGCGCGCAGCAGCGGAAAAGAGGGAAACTTCGGCGTTCCGCGATTACCGCGAGGACGCGCGGCCGAGCGTGAAGGAGCTTTACCGGCTGAACCACGAGGGGCAGACGCTCGCCTTCGTGCGGGAGAAAGAGCGGCAGTACCTCGGCCTCGACCGGCGCCGGATGGGCATGTGGGAGGCGCTCGAGCTGCTCGATCGGGTGGTCGACGACAGCGATCCAGACACGGAGCTGTCGCAGATCGCACATGCGCTCCAGTCCGCGGAGGCGGCGCGGCGGGACGGGCAGCCGCCGTGGTTCGTGCTGACCGCGCTGATCCACGACGCCGGGAAGATCCTGTGCACGTGGGGCGAGCCGCAGTGGGCCGTGGTGGGCGACACCTTCCCGGTGGGCTGTGCAACCTCGGAGCGGATCATCTTCCCCGAGCTCTTCGCGCGTAACCCGGACATGGCGAACCCGGTGTACCAGACGCCATGCGGGATTTACGAGGAGGGCGCGGGGCTCTCCCGGATACACATGTCGTGGGGACACGACGAGTACCTGTATTATGTGGTGAAGGACCACCTGCCGCTCGAGGCGCTCGCCATCATCCGATATCACTCGTTCTACGCGGCGCACCGCGAGGGCGCGTACGGGCACCTGATGAACGAGCAAGATCGGCGGATGATGGAATGGGTGCGGCGCTTCAACCCGTACGATCTGTACTCGAAGGCCGATGACCCGCCGGACGTTGAGCGGCTGAAGCCGTTCTACAAGGACCTAATCGCGGAGTTCCTGCCGGACGAGCTCCGCTGGTGAGGGGCTGTGACGGATGAAGCGAGCGGACGGACATGCGTGAGCCCATGGAGATCCTGCTCGTCCCATCCCGCTCGTCTCCGGGGGCCTACGAGGCACACCGCGGAGCTACCGCGCCTCATCCAGGACGATAGACTAACGCTGGAGGGGGTATCCGGGAATGGGCCCGACCGCCGCCCCAAGCTTTCTCACCCCTCCGGTGCTGTCGCCAGATCGAGCCGCCGCCCGATCGCGTCGTGCCGAGGGGATGTGATCCGTCGTCACGTCCCACCGAAGTCCCGTGGGATCCGACGGATCACGCCGGTTCGCTACCGCACCGTCGTCCCTCCGCGGCGCTGTTCTGGCGCGGCCGCCCGGGATGTGGGAGATGGGCCTGGCCCGCGGGGGCCGCGACGCATCCGATGAGCATGGCCCATTACGTCTCGGTCTTCCTCGTCTCGCTGTCGGCGATCTTCTTCGTCGTGGATCCGCTCGGCATCGTGCCGCTGTTCCTGACGATGACCGCGGGCGATCCGCCGGAGAAGGTGCGGCGCACGGCGCGGCGGGCGTGCGCCGTCGCCGGCGGGCTCATGCTGTTCTTCGCCCTCTTCGGCGGCGTCGTCTTCAAGGTCTTCGGCGTCTCGCTGGCCGCGTTCCGCGTCGCGGGCGGGCTGCTCTTGCTCGTCACGGCGCTCGACATGCTGCGCGCCCGCTCCTCGGCGACGCGCACCACCCCGTCCGAGGAGCAGGAGGGCATCGCGAAGGAGGACGTGGCGCTCGTGCCCCTGGCCATGCCGCTCCTCGCCGGGCCGGGCGCCCTCGCCACGGTGATGGTGCTGATGGCGCGCGGGGGCAACGACCCCGTGGCCATGGGGCTGGTGCTCGCCGGCGTGGCCATCACCTTCGTGGCCTCCTACTTCGTGCTGCGCGGCGCGGGGCTCGTGCAGCGGGCGCTCAAGGCGTCCGGCATGGCCGTGCTCGAGCGCGTCATGGGCCTCATCCTGGCGGCCATCGCCGTGCAGTTCATGGCCGACGGGGTGAAGGAGCTCTGGCACGGGTGACGCGCGTCCGGCGTCGCCCGGCGCGTCGCCCGGCGCGTCAGTTGAGCTGGCCCGCGCGCCGCGGCGCCTGCTTCATGCAGAGGACGAGCGCGTCGCGGAGCCGCGCGATGGTGGATACCCGCGACATGTCCACGCCGTCCACGAGGAGGCCGCGCGCCACGTCGGGCCGGATGCCCACGATGATCCCTTTCGCCCCGAGGAGCTCCACCGCTCGGACCAGCGACAGAAGGATGTTCCCGAGCGAGGCGTCGATGGAGTCGACGCCGGTCAGATCGATGATCACCACCCTGCAATGGGTGTTCGACACCGCGCCGAGGAGCCCCTGCATCATCTGGTCCGCCCGGCAGAGATCGACCGCTCCGAGCACCGGCATCATCAGCACGCCCTCCCAGACCTGGATGATCGGCGTCGACAGCGCGCGGATCGTCGCCTGCTGTTCCGCGTTGAGGGCCCTCGTGCGCGAGAGCTCCTGCGCGAGGTCGTCGAGCCGCCTCAGGTCGCTCGCCGCGACCGCCTGGGCGATCTGGACGAGCTCCTCCCGCTCCCTCAGCGCATCCCCGAGCTCCCCCAGCGCCGCCGCGATCGCGCCGAGATCGTCGCCAGGGTCCGATCCCTCGGCGAGGGCTGCATCCGCGTCTCCCTCCTTGAGCTGCTCGATGTAGCGTAGGATCGCCTGCGCCCGCTCACCCGGCACGACGCCCCCGGAGCATCTCGCTCTTGAGCTGCTCATAGACCGTCTCCGAGATACAGCTCGTGAAGCAGCGCGTGTGGACGAACTGGCCGTCCCGCTTGAAGACGTTGGAGTTGATGAGCACGTGCTTCATGCTGCCGTCCTTGGCGCGGAGGCGGGCCGGGTAGGAGGCCAGCTTGCCGGTGCCCGCGAGCGAGCAGAGGATCTGGTCTATCACGTCCTTGTCGACGTGGAAGTCGGTGACATGTCGATTGATGTACTCCTCGCGCGCATAACCGAGGAGCTCGAGCTCGAGCTTGTTCGCCCACAGGATCTTGCCGTTCGCGTCCACCAGATGGACGCCCAGCGAAGCGTTGTCCAGGACATCATGCCAGTCTTCCACGCGGTCCTTCGTCCCCATCGCCAATCTCCCCCGGTCGTGCTTCGACCTTGACTTGTCCGGCCCGATGAGCGCCCGAGGTGCGGTATCCGCGAAGGCGCTGCCTGCCCGCAGCTGCTCAGGTTACAGGAGAACGGGGAGCTGGACGAGCGGTGTGGTCGTCGCGGTGGGGTCGGGCACATCGGGAGAGCGTGAAGGCGAGTCGTCGTGGAGCTCGCTTGTCGGCTGGATGCGGCGGGCTCAGCGGCTCGACGTCGCTACGCGGCCGGGCCGCCTCGGCGCGCGCTGGGCTCCCCACGGAAGACGTGCGCGTGGGCGCGCGCGAGGTCGCCGAAGGCGCGGGGCGCGCGGCCTGTCACGCGCTGAACGACGTCGGTGACGCGGTCCTCAGCCCCGTCGCGGATGGCGAGATCGAGGCTCACAAGGAACGCGGCGTAGGGCGATGGGATACCCGCCCGGACGAGGTATGCCCGAGCGTCCTCCTCGCCGGGGCGGACGTGGCGTATCGCCCGGCCGGCGATGCGGGACACGATGGCCGCCACGTCATCGTAGCTGAGCGCCTCCGGGCCGGTGATGACGTGAGATGTGTTGTGCGGCGCGCCGTCGAGGAGCGCGCGCGCGGCGACCTCCGCGATATCGTCGGCGTCGACGAAGCCGACGCGGCCGCCGCCCGTCGCGGTCGTGAGCTCGCCTCGCCCGGCGATCGCCGCCGCGTGCGGGTGGCGCGGGTCGATGAAGTTCTGCATGAACCACGACGGTCGGAGGACGGTCCACTCCGGAGCGCGCTCGCGGAGCGCGCGGTGGACGAGGCCGAGCCCGGGGCTCCCCTCCGCCACGGGCGACGCGCTGAGCAGGACGAGGCGGCGAGCCCCGCGCGCGAGCGCGCGCTCGACGAAGGGCAGCATGAGCGCCGAGGGATCCTCGACCATCGCGGGCGCCACGAGGTACACGCGATCGGCGCCGCGGAGCGCCTCGTCGTGCGTCGCGGCGTCGGCCCAGTCGAAGCGGGCGTGCTCCACGCCGTCGCGGGCGGCGGGCGCCGCGCGGCTCGCGGTGCGGACGCGCGCGCCGGCGGCCGCGAGCCGCGCGGCGACGGCTCGCCCGGTGGTGCCCGTCCCGCCGGTGATCAGGACGAGCGGCCCATCTCTCCCTGCGCGCGCCCTCATGACGCCCCCTCGCGATGGGCGTCGAGCTCGCCGCCGAAGGCCTCGAGGACGGGCGCTGGATTCCAGTACTCGCGGTAGCGTACGACTCGGCCGTTCCTCGTCGCGACGATCATCACATAGTCCTGCTCGTAGCGTCTGCGCGCGGGCCCGATGGTCGCCGAGCCGTGCACCTCGGCGAGCGCGACGTCGGGATCGGTCGTCGGATACCGCCGCACGTCGCGGAGCTCGAGCCCGTGGAAGCTCTGGAGGATGCCCTCGAAGTGGCGCCGGATGGCCGCCTTCCCCTCGAGGCGCGCCGGCGCGCCGAGCGCCGGCGCGTACGGGAACTCGACGGTTGCGTCGTCGGCGAAGAGGTCGAGCCAGCGATTCATGTCACGGCCGATGAGATCGAGGAGCGCGTCGAGCGCCTGCGCGGCGTCGAGCGGACGGGAATGCGGCTGGGGGTGCGTCATGGGATGTCCTTTCCTTTCGTGTCGACGAGGCCAGCGTAGGGGCGCCGCGGTTGCCGCGCGTCCAGCTCCACGATCCGCGCGTCCACGGTCCACGGCCGGCGCCGCCCTCGTGGCGGGTCGCGCGCGCCGGCGTGGCGCGGCCCGCCGCGTGATGTAGAGTCGATCGCGCCATGTCCGCCGCGTTCGACGAGCTGGCCCGGAGCGTCGTGCTCCGCGAGGCCGAGGTGAGGCGCTTCGCGCTCGGCGATCGCTGGGGCAAGCGGCAGCCGGCGCAGCGCGCCTCCGCCCGGGTGTACGCGGCGCTCGGCGGCGGCGGGTGGATCGACGTCGCGCGCCGGCGGCTCGCGCTCGGCGCGGGAGAGCTCGTGTTCCTGCCGCGCGCCGAGGAGCACGCGATCCGCGATCGGCCGACGACCTCGCTCGCGCACCCGGAGGCCCTCTGCCGCGGGATGCGCGCCGTGGCCGACGACGCCCTGGCCACGGAGGCCCCGCCGGAGACGCGCCTCGTCGTCGTCGACCTGCACGTCGACGCGGCGGGCGCCCCGTGGGTCGCCCTGCTGCCGCCGGCGGTGCACGTCGCGGGCGCGACGCCGGGGCTCGCGCGCTGGCTCAACGACACGCTCGCGCTGCTCGCCGGCCCGCCGGCCCTGTCGGCGGCGCTGCGCCGCTCCGTCGGCGAAGCGTGGGCGCACGCGCTCTTCGCGAGCGCGCTGCGCGACCCCGCGGCGTCGCTGCCGCGGCGGGACGCGCTCCGGGACGAGCCGATCGCGGCCGCGCTCGCGCGGGTGCGCGCCTCGCCCGAGCGCGCGTGGGAGCTCGGGGACCTCGCGCGAGCGGCCGGGCTCTCGCGATCCGCGTTCGCGGCGCGCGCGACGGCGCTGCTCGGCGAGCCGCTCGGCCATCACGTGCGCCGGCTGCGCCTCGAGCGCGCCGCCGTCCTGCTCGGCGAGACGACGCTCCCGGTGAAGCTCGTCGCCGCCCGCGTCGGCTACGACAGCGAGCCCGCGTTCGGGCGCGCCTTCGCGCGCGCCCACGGCGTGAGCCCCCTCGGCTACCGGCAGGCGAGGCGGCGAGAGCACGACGGTGCGCACACCGTCGGACGCGCAGGTTGACGAGAGGGAAGCGCTGCTGAGCGGCGCAGCTGGTATCATGTCCACCCGGATCTGAGCACCAGCTCCCACGCGCCGGCGCGCGGTGCGTGGCTTTCGGCGCGGCCCGCCCAGCGGATGCCGTATCCTCCTGCGGATGCGGCAAGGCGCGAGGATAGGTGTCCTGCTCGTCGCGATGGCGGCGTGCGGCGGCGATGGCGATGATGCGGAGTCCACCGCTGGCGCCGGAGGCGCCGCGCCGGGCGCGGGCGCCGCCGGAGGCTCCACGTCGGGCGCGGGCGCCGCCGGTGGTTCCTCGCCTGGCGCGGGGGGCTCCACGCCGGGCGTCCCGGCCTACGGCCGTTTCGGTCAGCCCACGACCACCTTCACGCTGCCGGAGCCAGCCCCGAGGGAGGGTGAGCTCCCCGAGATCGCCTATCCCGATCTCGCCGGGTCGTTCCCGGAGGTCGACTGGAGCGCGCTCGACCGGCTCTACATTCCGGCTGGCCACTACCGGAGCATCCTGCTCGGCGGCCTGCCCGAGCGGAGCGCGGAGCGCCCGCTCGTGATCACGAACCTCGGCGGACAGGTCGAGGTCGGGGGCGACGCCGCCAACTACGTGTTCGTGATCAAGGGCGGAAAGGGCTGGATCCTGACCGGCCGCCACGACCCTGTCTCGAAGACCGGAGACGAGGGGTTCCGGGGGCACGCCGAGGGCGCGTTCGCCCATGGCCAGGGGACGTACGGCATCTTCATCGACGACGCGTTCAGCAAAGAGGGCCTCTCGGGGCTGGCCATCGGCGGAGGAGCGTCGGATTTCGAGCTGGATACCCTCGAGGTCGCGCGCGCCGAGTTCGCCGGCATCGTCGCCAAGACCGACGACGACGGGCAGGCCACGATGCGCAACGTGAAGATCCACGACCTCTACGTGCACGACGTCGGCTCGGAGGGGATCTACTTCGGCAGCACCCAGGCGCAGCCGCAGCATGCCTTCGAGCGCCTCGAGGTGTACGATAACCGGTTCCTGCGCACCGGCACCGAGGCGCTGCAGGTCGGGCAGCTCGGCTCGGACTGCGAGATCCACCACAACGTCATAGGGCCGGGCGCGGTCCGGTGGCGGTCGGCGTTCGACCATTACCAGGACGGCAACGTGCAGTTCGGCCAGCGCTACGGCAGCTCGAGCTTCCACCACAACCTCGTGATCGGGACGGGCGACCTCTTCGTCGAGCTGTTCCCGACGCGCGTGGACGGCGATCCGCGCTCGCCGTCGGACACGATCTCGTTCACGGACAACTACTTCGCCGACACGTCGCTGAGCGGGGTGTACACGCACGCGGTGGACACCGGCGCCACGATACGCTTCGAGCGCAACGTCTTCCTCGGTTTCCACTTCAACTATGGCGAGGTGTACCCCGACGCGGACGAGCCGGTGCAGGTCTTCGCGGTGGGCAGCAACGCGCCGAACCCGCACATCCTGAAGGGCAACCGGGTGGACGGGCCCTATCCGTTCATCAAGTGGCTCTTCGACAGCGTGCAGGCCGAGGACAATCCGACGGTCGCGGTGGAGCGGGTCCGCTTCCGAGACTTCATGGGAAGCGGCCTCGACGAGGACTACCGGCGCCTGGAGTGGTGGACCGACCGCGCGACGCTCAGCCCGGACGAGCGCGCCGTGACGTACCCCAAGGGAGCCCACGTCCTCCACCAGGGCGCGCTCTACGAGGCGCTCGCGGAGAGCCAGGGCAAGCAGCCCGATCAGCACCCCGACGTCTGGCGCGCGCTGCCGGCTCCAGCGGACGACGTCCGGTTGAGCGCCGACTCGCCGCACCAGGGGCTCGGCGTCCGCTGGCCGCCGCCTTAAAATCCCAGCGATCTCCCCGTCTCCCCGCCTCCCTGTTCAATTTCTCTTTGCTGAGATACCAACAGATGAGTGGATTCGTCACGAGCTATTCTCCATGAGGCTCTTCTACGCTCCCACATCCCCCTTTGCTCGCAAGGTGCGGGTCACCGCGCATGAGCTGCAGCTGGGAGACCGGATCGAGCTTGTGCTGGTCAATCCCTGGTCGGACGCGGCGCTGCGGTCGCTGAACCCGTTGGCCAAGGTCCCGACGCTGGTGCTGGGGGACGGACAGGTGCTCTTCGAGTCGGCGCTCCTCTGCGAATACCTGGATCACCTCGCGGCCGGCGGGCTGTATCCAGCGCCGGGAGAGGCGCGGTGGAGCGCCTTGCTCCGGCAGGGCGTCGCGGACGGCATCAGCGCTGCTGCCGGGCGCCTCTTCGCCGAAGAGCATCGCCCATCCGACGAGCGATCGAGCAGCGTCATGCAGCGCCAGGCGGCTGCCATCGAGGCCAGCCTCGACAGGCTGGAGCGCGACGCCGGTGCGCTGTCGGGAGCGCTCGCGGACATCGGCGCGATCTCGGTCGCCTGCGCGCTCGGCTACCTCGACTTCCGCTGGCCGGATCGGGCGTGGCGAAGCGGCCGGATCGGCCTTTCGCGCTGGTTCGACGTCGTCGGCCAGCGCCCGTCCATGACCGCGACGCAGCATCGCTCGCCGTGATCTCCTGACGTGGGGTCCCCAGGCGGCGCCCGCCGCCCCTGCGGGCTCGGCGCTCGTCATCTCCCACCCCATCCCGCCCGCGCCCGGCTCCCACCCGAGCCCGGCTGTGCGCTCGACGGTGACGCTTGAACGAGCGACGCCCGTCCCGCGAGATTTCGGTTCGATAACTGTCGAAACAGATTGACGGCGCCCCCGCGCCGCCTAGATTTACTTTGATGATCATCGAAGCAGATCCCCCGGCGCGCGAGCTGGGCGTCGAGGCGCGCATCGGCGTGCTCAAGGCGCTCGCCGACGCGTCGCGGCTCCAGGTGGTGAACGCCCTGATCGAGCGGCCGCACTGCGCCGAGGAGCTGGCCGAGCGGCTGGGGCGCGCGCCGTCCACGGTCTCCTTCCACCTCCGGAAGCTCGACGAGGCCGGGCTGGTGACGAAGCAGAAGACCCAGTACTACCTGGTCTATGCGCTGCGCGACGATCTGCTCCGCCTCACGCTGAAGGAGCTCGTCTCGCTCCCCTCCGCCGCCGACGGCGCTGCGCGGCGGCGCGCGGAGCGAGCCCGGGGCCAGGTGATGCGCGCCTTCTTCCGCGGGGGCGTGCTCGTCCAGATGCCGAAGCAGTGGCGCAAGCGGCGCATCGTGCTCGAGCAGTTCCTGGGCAGGTTCCAGGCGGGCCGGCGCTACCGCGAGCAGGAGGTGAACGAGATCATCCAGACCCTGTATCCCGATCACTGCACGATCCGGCGCATGCTCGTCGACGAGGGATACATGACGCGCGACGGGCTGCACTACGAGCTGATCGCGGAACAGACCAGGACACTTGAGGCGAAGGACACGACACCCGAGGCGGAGAACACGACGCCCGGGTCAGGGACGAAGAAGGCGAGAGCGAGCACGATGGAAACGCGCAAGGAGCTGAAGCGGAAGTACCTCGAGACCCCGAAGCAGGCGGGCATCTTCCAGGTCAGGAACACGGTGAACGGCAAGGTCCTGCTCGGCAGCAGCACGAACCTCCATGGGCCGCTCAACAAGCACCGTTTCGCGCTGTCCATCGGCGCGCACCAGAACCAGGCTCTCCAGCGGGACTGGCAGCAGCACGGCGCCGACGCCTTCACGTTCGATGTGCTCGAGGTCGTGCAGCAGAAGGACGAGCCGGGGTTCTCCGTGGCGGACGAGCTCACGCTGCTCGAGCAGATCTGGCTGGAGAGGCTCTCGCCCCTCGCGCCGCGCGGCTACAACACGGATACGCGGCTCCGCGAGTGACGCCGCCTCGCGCCGTCCCCGGATGACGCCGCGCTCGCCCGTGTCCTGGCCGCCGGGGCGCCTCGAGGCCGGCGGCGCCTGAGCCGCATGCGCCCTGTCCCGGTGGCGAAAGCCGTGGATTTCATCCACGATGGCGCTGCATGCGGCCAGCCGGCATAGGGAAGAAGTCTCCAGATGTCGTCGAGCCCTCGCCCGATGGCCGCGCCCTCGACGCGAGCGCCGAGGGCTGCCTCGCCGGGGGCGGCGAGATGGGCGCCCTGCTGCGCTCGATCGACTGGGCGAAGACGAAGCTCGGCCCCGTCGCGACATGGCCGATCAGCCTGAAGACCGTGGTCGGCCTCGTGCTCGGCAATCGGTTTCCCATGATCATGCTGGTCGGGCCGGAGATGCTGCAGATCTACAACGATGCCTATCGGCCTATCCTGGGCATGAAGCACCCTGCGTCGGTGCTCGCCCCGGCGCGCGAGGTCTGGGCCGAGGTCTGGGACGTCGTCGGCCCGATGACGCAGACCGTGCTCGACGGGGGGGCCGCGACGTGGAGCGAGCACCTCCTGCTCCCGCTGCAACGGCGAGGCTTCGTCGAGGAGACGTACTTCACGCTCTCCTTCAGCCCGATACCCGGCAACGACCAGCGGGTCGCCGGCGTCATCATCACGGTGCAGGAGACCACGGAGCAAGTCCTCGACGCGCGCCAGCTCCGCATGCTGCGCGATCTCGCGACGCGCTCCGCCCAGGCGAAGTCTGCCGAGGAGGCGTGCTCCACAGCGGCGGAGATCTTCGCGGCGAACGTCGCCGATCTTCCGTTCTCGCTGCTTTACCTCCTGGACGGCGATACGGGCCATGCGCGCCTCGCTGGCGCGAGCGGGCTCGACGGCTACGAGGGGGCGGCGAAGCCGGCGCGCATCTCCCTCCACGACCGAGGCGGCGAGGCCTCGACCTGGCCGCTCGCGGAGGCGGCGCGCGCCTCCGGCGAGCCCCTCGTTTGCGATCTCGCGGCCCGCTTCGGCGCCTTGCCACTCGGCCGCTGGGGCAGCGCGATCGAGCGGGCGATCGTCCTGCCCCTCTCGCGGCCGGGGCAGCCTCGTCCTTATGGCTTCCTCATCGGCGGCGTGAGCCCGCATCGCCTGCTCGACGAGCCGTATCGCGGGCTGTTCCGGCTGATCACCGATCATGTGGTGACGGCCATCGGGAACGCGCGCGCTTACGAGGAGGAGCGCAGGCGCGCCGAGGAGCTCGCCGCGATCGACAGCGCGAAGACGCTGTTCTTCAGCAACGTGAGCCACGAGTTCCGGACGCCGCTGACGCTGATGCTCGGCCCCCTGGAGGACGCGCTCGCGTCGCCGGAGCGCGCGCTCTGCGGCGAGCACCTTCTGCTCGTCTACCGCAACGCGCTGCGCTTGCTCAAGCTGGTCAACGCGCTGCTCGACTTCTCCCGCCTCGAGATGAACCGTGCGCAGGCGTCCTACGAGCCGACGGACCTCGCGGGCTTCACCGCCGATCTCGCGAGCGCGTTCCGCTCCGCGATAGAGCGAGCAGGGGTCGCGTTCAAGGTGGACTGCCCGGCGCTCCCGGAGCCGGTCTTCGTCGACCGGGACATGTGGGAGAAGATCGTGCTGAACCTGCTGTCCAACGCCCTGAAGTTCACGTTCGAGGGCGAGATCGTCATGTCGCTGCGCCTTCGCGGGGACCACGTCGAGCTCGTGGTGCGCGACACGGGCACCGGCGTACCCGAGCACGAGCTGCCGCACCTCTTCGAGCGCTTCCATCGCGTCCAGGGAGCGCGCGCGCGCACGCACGAGGGTTCCGGGATCGGGCTCGCGCTGGTGCACGAGCTGGTGCGCCTGCACGGCGGAAGCGTCCAGGCGGGGAGCCGCGTGGGCGAGGGGACGGCGTTCACGGTCGCGATCCCGCGCGGGTCCGCGCACCTCCCGCCGGAGCGTATCCGCGCCGAGAAGATGCTCTCGTCGACGGCGACCGGCGCCGCGCCCTACGTCGAGGAGGCGCTGCGGTGGCAGCTCGTCGACGAGGCGCCCGCCCTGGCGCTCGCCTCGACCGATCCCGCCGGGCCCGGCCACGTCTCGGCGCCGTTCGACCCGAGCGCGCGCGTTCTCCTCGCCGACGACAACGCCGATATGCGCATGTACGTGCGGCGCATCCTCGATGCGCGGTGGACCGTCGAGGCCGTGAGCGACGGCGCCGCCGCGCTCGAGATCGCCCGGCGGTCGCCGCCGGATCTCGTCATTGCCGACGTGATGATGCCGGGCCTCGACGGCTTCGGCCTGCTCCGGGCGCTGCGCGCCGATCCGGCGACGCAGGGCGTGCCGGTGATCATGCTCTCGGCGCGCGCGGGCGAGGAGTCCCGCGTCGAGGGGCTGGCGGCCGGCGCCGACGATTACCTCGTGAAGCCGTTCTCGGCGCGCGAGCTCGTCGCGCGCGTCGCGACCCACCTCCAGCTCGCCGAGCACCGGCGCGCCGCGGAGCGGGAGCGCGAGCAGCTGTTCGCGCTGTTCGAGCAGGCGCCCGTCGGGATCGCCGTCTACCGTGGCCCCGAGCACATCATCGAGGTAGCGAACCCCCACTTTGTGGCCATGGTGGGCCGTGACGTGCTCGGACGCTCGTTGCAGGAGGCCTTCCCTGAGGTCGTCGGCTCGTCGTTCCTCGAGGTCTTCTACCGGGCCTATGCGACGGGCGAGCCGTTCGTCACCCACGACTACCGGTTCGACCTCGATCGCGGGCGCGGCGTGCTGGAAGAGTCGTACTGGAGCTTCAACCTGCTCCCCATGCGTGACCCGGGCGCTGCCGTCGCCCGGATCCTGGTCGTCGCGCTCGACGTCACCGAGTACGTGCGGGCGCGAAAGAAGCTCGAGGCGGCGGCGCGGGAGCGCGAGGAGCTGCTGCGCCGCGCGGAGGACGCGCGGCGCGACGCGGAGCGGGCGAACCGCGCGAAGGACGAGTTCCTGGCGATGCTCGGCCACGAGCTGCGGAACCCGCTCGCCCCGATCGTCACGGCGCTCCACCTGATGCGCCTGCGCGCCGGGGGGCATGCCGAGCGCGAGCGGCTCGTCATCGAGCGCCAGATCAAGCACCTGACGGCGCTCGTCGACGACCTGCTCGACGTCTCCCGGATCACGCGGGGCAAGGTCGAGCTGAAGAAGCAGCGGATCGAGATCGCGGAGGTCGTGGCCAAGGCGGTCGAGCTGGCGAGCCCGCTGCTCGAGCAGCGCCGGCACCACCTCACTATCGCTGTCCCT
The DNA here is from genome assembly GCF_051525245.1 of Sorangium sp. So ce128. NCBI lineage: Bacteria > Pseudomonadati > Myxococcota > Polyangiales > Polyangiaceae > Sorangium > Sorangium sp. So ce128. The sequence continues at coordinate 1,027,315 of NZ_CP150313.1, forward strand.
TCTGCCGGCCTCGCCGTGGAGGGCGACGTCATGCGGCTCGCCCAGGTGGTCTCGAACCTGCTCACGAACGCCGCGAAGTACACCGAGAGCGGCGGTGAGATCGCCGTCCGGGCCGGGCGCGTGGAGGGCGAGGTCGTCCTCTCCGTGCGCGACAATGGTATCGGCATCGCCCCCGAGATGCTGCCGAGCGTCTTCGAGCGCTTCGTGCAGGAGCGGCAGGCGCTCGACCGAGCCCAGGGCGGCCTTGGCCTGGGCCTCGCCATCGTCCACAACCTCGTCGCGATGCACGGCGGCCGCGTGAGCGCGCACAGCGAGGGCCGCGGGCGCGGGAGCGAGTTCACCATCCGGCTGCTGGCCGCGGCGACCGTGAGCTCGCCCGAGGCTGCGCCGGCGCGCCTTCCGCCCGGGGCGCAGCGGACGCCGTCTCCGGCCGGCCAGCGCCGCATCCTGCTCGTGGACGACAACTTCGATGCCGCCGAGCTCCTGGCCGAGTCGCTGGGCGCCATGGGCTACACGATGCGCGTCGCCTCCGACGGCCCGTCCGCGCTCCGGATCGCGGAGGAGTTCGCGCCCGACGTCGCGCTGCTCGACATCGGGCTACCGGTGATGGACGGCTACGAGCTCGCGCGGCGCCTCCGCGAGCAGCCGGCGGGCGAGCGGGTTCGCCTGATCGCGATCACCGGTTACGGGCAAGAGTCGGATTTCCGGCGCTCGGAGCGGGCGGGGTTCGAAACACACCTCGTCAAGCCCATCCAGATCGATCGATTGATGGCGCTCATCGAGGAGCCTCCGGCCTGCAGGGCCGAGTGAGCCGCGGCGACGTAGGATGAGCTTCTGGCCAGAAGGTGCCGTCCGGGGCGGCTCGTAGGACAGCGTCACCTGCTTGCGGAGCGCGAGGCAGCTTCTGACGCAGGAAGGAACAATGGATATGCAACGCATGCGAATTGCGAGGATGGGTGTTCTGGTCGCAGGATTCGCCGCGACCGCGGGATGCACGCTGGTCTCGGGGGTAGGAACACTCGAGTTCAACGGTGAGGCCGCTGGAGGAGCTGGCGGAAGCGGTGACGCCGGCGGCGGCGGCGCCGACGCGGGAGGCGGCGACGCGGGCGGCGCCGGAGGCGGCGACGCGGGCGGCGCCGGAGGCGGCGGAGGCGAAGCGGGGGGTGGCACGGGCGGCGCCGGGGGCGGCACGGGCGGCGGCGCAACGGGGGGCGAGGTCATGGTCCAAGAGTGCGTGCCCGGCGAGGGGGTTGCCGTGGGCGCCCGCGTCTGGGGTGACGCGTGGCTCAACGGGTTCGTCCTTCATTGCGCCGACTTTCAGAGCGACGGTCACACCGGGGACGGGTACGATGCCGGCCCCGTGACTGGCAGCATGACGGGCACGCACGTCTCCAAATTCTGCGACTACCCCAGGAATGTCGTGGCGTTCAGGTATACGTACGACGCGGAGCATGTGTACCAGGTCCAGTTTGGTTGTTCGACGCCTGAGGTATGGAAATCGTCGACTCCCAGCGTCGAACAATGGCTCGATCCCATGGGCGGAATGACGGCTGGTCCGCAAGAGTACGGAGCGCAATGCGAGGAGGGGTCCGCCTATAGCTACTTCACGCTCAACGTCAGCGAGGATGGTGAATCCATACGAAGCTTCGAAGGACCTCGCTACTGCTTGGGAATGCCCTGATCCCTCGCAAGGCCGCCTCCGGAGACGCCGCTCCTCGGCGAGAGGACTCTCCTCAGCGAGGCGGCAGCGACCGGGGACCCCCGCCGCGGGAGGCGAGCTCCAGGTCTCCGGGCGCAGTCTTCGCCGTTCGCCCCGCCCCTCCCAGGCGATCACGCTCTGCCGTACCGCGTCGTCTCTGGAGGTCGCCGCGCTCGCCCGTATCCTGGCCACCGGGGCGGTTCGAGGCCGGCGGCGCCTGAGCCGCGCGCGCGTGTCCCTGTGGCAAAAGCCGTGGATTTCATCCACCATGGCGCTGCATGCGGCCAGCCGGCATAGGGAAGAAGTCTCCAGATGTCGTCGAGCCCTCGCCCGATGGCCGCGCCCTCGACGCGAGCGACAAGGACTGCTTCGCCGGGGGCGGCGAGATGGGCGCCCTGATGCGCTCGATCGACTGGGCGAAGACGAAGCTCGGCCCCGTCGCGACATGGCCGATCAGCCTGAAGACCGTCGTCGGCCTCGTGCTGGGCAATCGGTTCCCCATGCTCGCGCTGCTCGGGCCGGAGATGCTGCACATCTACAACGATGGCTATCGGCCTATCCTGGGCATGAAACACCCTGCGTCGATGGGCGCCCCGGCGGCCGAGGTGTGGGCCGAGATCTGGGACGTCATCGGCCCGATGGCGCAGAGCGTGCTCGACGGCGGGCCCGCGACGTGGAGCGAGCACCTCATGCTCCCCATGAAACGGCGAGGCTTCGTCGAGGAGGCATACTTCACGTTCTCCTACAGCCCGATACCCGGCAACGACCAGCGGGTCGCCGGCGTCCTCGTCACGGTGCAGGAGACCACGGAGCAAGTGCTCGACGCGCGCCAGCTCCACATGCTGCGCGATCTCGCGACGCGCTCCGCCCAGGCGAAGTCTGCCGAGGAGGCATGCTGCACGGCCGTGGAGATCTTCGCGGCGAACGACGCCGATCTGCCGTTCTCGCTGCTCTACCTCCTGGACGGCGACACGGGCGACGCGCGTCTCGCCGGCGCGAGCGGGCTCGACGGCTACGAGGGGGCGGCGAAGCCGGCGCGCATCTCCCTCCACGACCGAGGCGGCGAGGCCTCGACCTGGCCGCTCGCGGAGGCGGCGCGCGCCTCCGGCGAGCCCCTCGTTTGCGATCTCGCGGCCCGCTTCGGCGCCTTGCCACTCGGCCGCTGGGGCAGCGCGCCGGAGCAGGCGCTCGTCCTGCCCCTCTCGCGGCCGGGCCAACATCGCCCGTATGGCTTCCTCGTCGGCGGCGTCAGCCCGCGCCGCCTGCTCGACGAGTCGTATCGCGGGCTGTTCCGGCTGATCACCGATCATGTGGTGACGGCCATCGGGAACGCGCGCGCTTACGAGGAGGAGCGCAGGCGCGCCGAGGAGCTCGCCGCGATCGACAGCGCGAAGACGCTGTTCTTCAGCAACGTGAGCCACGAGTTCCGGACGCCGCTGACGCTGATGCTCGGCCCCCTGGAGGACGCGCTCGCGTCGCCGGAGCGCGCGCTCTGCGGCGAGCACCTTCTGCTCGTCTACCGCAACGCGCTGCGTCTGCTCAAGCTGGTCAATGCGCTGCTCGACTTCTCCCGCCTCGAGATGGGCCGCGCTCAGGCGTCCTACGAGCCCACGGACCTCGCCTGCCTCACCGCCGATCTCGCGAGCGCGTTCCGCGCCGCGAGCGAGCGAGCCGGGCTCGCGTTCAAGGTGGACTGCCCGGAGCTCCCGGAGCCGATCTTCGTCGACCGGGACATGTGGGAGAAGATCGTGCTGAACCTGCTGTCCAACGCCCTGAAGTTCACGTTCGAGGGCGAGATCGTCATGTCGCTTCGTGTGTGCGGGGACCACGTCGAGTTCGTGGTGCGCGACACGGGCACCGGCGTACCCGAGCACGAGCTGCAGCACCTCTTCGAGCGCTTCCACCGCGTCCAGGGGGCGCGCGCGCGCACGCACGAGGGCTCCGGGATCGGGCTCGCGCTGGTGCACGAGCTGGTGCGCCTGCACGGCGGTAGCATCCGGGCGGAGAGCCGCGTGGGCGAGGGGACGGCGTTCACGGTCGCGATCCCGCGCGGGTCCGCGCACCTGCCGGCGGAGCGCATCCGCGTCGAGAAGACGCTCTCGTCGACGGCGACCGGCGCCGCGCCCTACGTCGAGGAGGCGCTGCGGTGGCAGCTCGTCGCGGAGTCGCCCGCGTCGGGCGATCGCGTCGAGCCCGACCACGTCGCGGCCCCGCTCGGCCCGAGCGCGCGCGTTCTCCTCGCCGACGACAACGCCGATATGCGCATGTACGTGCGGCGCATCCTCGATGCGCGGTGGACCGTCGAGGCCGTGAGCGACGGCGCCGCCGCGCTCGAGATCGCCCGGCGGTCGCCGCCGGATCTGCTCGTCGCCGACGTGATGATGCCGGGCCTCGACGGCTTCGGCCTGCTCCGGGCGCTGCGCGCCGATCCGGCGACGCGGGGCGTGCCGGTGATCATGCTCTCGGCGCGCGCGGGCGAGGAGTCCCGCGTCGAGGGGCTGGCGGCCGGCGCCGACGATTACCTCGTGAAGCCGTTCTCGGCGCGCGAGCTCATCGCGCGCGTCGCGACCCACCTCCAGCTCGCCGAGCACCGGCGCGCCGCGGAGCGGGAGCGCGGGAAGATGTTCGCGCTGTTCGAGCTGGCGCCCGTCGGGATCGCCGTCTACCGTGGCCCCGAGTACGTCATCGAGATCGCGAACCCGCACTTCGTTGCCATGGTGGGCCATCGCGACGTGATTGGACGCTCGTTGCAGGAGGCCTTCCCTGAGGTCGTCGGCTCGTCGTTCCTCGAGGTCTTCTACCGGGCCTATGCGACGGGCGAGCCGTTCGTCACCCACGACTACCGGTTCGACCTCGATCGCGGGCGCGGCGTGCTGGAAGAGTCGTACTGGAGCTTCAACCTGCTCCCCATGCGTGACCCGGGCGCTGCCGTCGCCCGGATCCTGGTCGTCGCGCTCGACGTCACCGAGTACGTGCGGGCGCGAAAGAAGCTCGAGGCGGCGGCGCGGGAGCGCGAGGAGCTGCTGCGCCGCGCGGAGGACGCGCGGCGCGACGCGGAGCGGGCGAACCGCGCGAAGGACGAGTTCCTGGCGATGCTCGGCCACGAGCTGCGGAACCCGCTCGCCCCGATCGTCACGGCGCTCCACCTGATGCGCCTGCGCGCCGGGGGGCATGCCGAGCGCGAGCGGCTCGTCATCGAGCGCCAGATCAAGCACCTGACGGCGCTCGTCGACGACCTGCTCGACGTCTCCCGGATCACGCGGGGCAAGGTCGAGCTGAAGAAGCAGCGGATCGAGATCGCGGAGGTCGTGGCCAAGGCGGTCGAGCTGGCGAGCCCGCTGCTCGAGCAGCGCCGGCACCACCTCACTATCGCTGTCCCTTCTGCCGGCCTCGCCGTGGAGGGCGACGTCATGCGGCTCGCCCAGGTGGTCTCGAACCTGCTCACGAACGCCGCGAAGTACACCGAGAGCGGCGGTGAGATCGCCGTCCGGGCCGGGCGCGTGGAGGGCGAGGTCGTCCTCTCCGTGCGCGACAATGGTATCGGCATCGCCCCCGAGATGCTGCCGAGCGTCTTCGAGCGCTTCGTGCAGGAGCGGCAGGCGCTCGACCGAGCCCAGGGCGGCCTTGGCCTGGGCCTCGCCATCGTCCACAACCTCGTCGCGATGCACGGCGGCCGCGTGAGCGCGCACAGCGAGGGCCGCGGGCGCGGGAGCGAGTTCACCATCCGGCTGCTGGCCGCGGCGACCGTGAGCTCGCCCGAGGCCGCGCCGGCGCGCTGGATGGCCGGGACCCACGGAACTCCATCTCTCGTCGACCGGCGCCGCATCCTGCTCGTGGACGACAACCTCGATGCGGTCGAGCTCCTGGCCGAGTCGCTGGGCGCGATGGGGTACACGACGCGCATCGCCTCCGACGGCCCGTCCGCGCTCCGGATCGCGGAGGAGTTCGCGCCCGACGTCGCGCTGCTCGACATCGGGCTGCCGGTGATGGACGGCTACGAGCTCGCGCGGCGCCTCCGCGAGCAGCCGGCGGGTGAGCGGGTTCGCCTGATCGCGCTCACCGGTTACGGGCAGGAGGCGGATTTCCGGCGCTCCGAGGGGGCAGGCTTCGAGACGCACCTCGTCAAGCCCATCCAGATCGATCGATTGACGTCGCTCCTCGAGGAGCCACCGGCCCGCAAGGCCGAGTGATCCACGTCAGAGATCCTCGACGACGACACGGCGTGACCGCGCCCGGAGCGCTGTGCGGAAGCGGTGACGCCGGGGGCGGCGGAGGCAAAGCGGGAGGCGGCGAGGCGGGCGGCACGGGCGGCAGCGCAACGGGGGGCGAGGTAGGTGATCCGCGACGGCAAGGTCCGGTATTTCGGGCTCAGCAACGAGACCGCCTGGGGGGTGGCGCAGTGGAGCCGCGTCGCGGCGCAGCTCGGGCTCCCCAGGCCGGTGTCGATCCAGAACGCCTACAGCCTCGTCAACCGCACGTTCGACTCCGCGCTCGCGGAGGCCTCGCGCCGCGAGGACGTGCCGCTGCTCGCCTATAGCCCGCTCGCGTTCGGCCTGCTCACGGGCAAGCACCTGGGCGGGCCGCCGCCGGGCTCGCGCTTCGCCCGGTTCGAGACCTTCGGCCAGCGCTACAGGAAGCCCAACGTGGACGAGGCGGTGCAGGCCTACGTCAAGCTCGCGCGCGCCCACGGCCTGAGCCCGGCGTCGCTCGCGCTCGCCTTCGTGCGCAGCCGCTGGTTCGTGGCGAGCACCCTCCTCGGGGCGACCACGCTCGAGCAGCTCGAGGAGAACGTGAAGAGCGCGGGCGTGGCGCTCGGCGCGGAGGTGCTCGCCGAGATCGAGCAGATCCACGCCCGGTACCCGAACCCGGCGCCCTGATCTCGCCGGCCCCGGCGGCGCCGCTCGCCCGGGGCGGCGCGGTCCGACCCCTCTGTTCGCGGGAGCGCGGCGCTCCCGGGCGAGCGATGCTGCGGCGCCGGCGGGCAGCCGCCGCGCCGGCACGGAGGGGGATCAGATGACGACCAAGCTACCCAGGCGGAGCCTGCTCGCTGGCCTGCTGGTGATGGGCGCCGCGGGCTGTGCGGGCTCGGGGGCGATGACGACCGCGAGCGCTCGCCGGAAGGCGCCGGCCGATCCGTGGCAGAGCGTTCGGGACGAGTTCGATCTGTCGCCGGCGTGGATCCACATGACGGCCTTCCTGCTCGCCTCGCACCCGCGGCCCGTCCGCGAGGCGATCGAGCGGCTGCGGAGGGAGCTCGACGAGAACCCGGTGGACGCGCTCCACGCGCGCGAGGATCCGGCGCCGGTGCGGGAGGCGGCGGCGGCGTACATGGGCGCCGGGGCCGAGGAGATCGCGCTCACGGACAGCACCACGATGGGGCTCGCGTCGCTGTACCTCGGCCTGCCGCTCGAGGCCGGCGACGAGGTGCTCACGACGGAGCACGATCACTATTCCACGCACGAGTCGCTCCGGCTCGCCGCGGAGCGGGCGGGCGCGGTGGTGCGGAAGATCGCGCTCTACGGGAGGGGCAGCGCCGCGACGGCGACGGCGATGGCGGGGGCGATCGAGGCGGCGCTCACCCCGGCCACGCGGGTCGTGGCGATCACGTGGGTCCACTCGAGCTCGGGCGTGAAGACGCCTGTGCGCGCCATCGCCGAGGTCGTCGCCAGGGCGAACCAGGGCCGGGCGCCGGGGAAGCGCGTCGTCTGCTGTGTGGACGGCGTGCACGGCTTCGGGGTCGAGGACGCCACGATGGCCGATCTCGGCTGCGATTTCTTCGCCGCGGGTTGTCACAAATGGATGTTCGGGCCGCGGGGCACCGGCGTGCTCTGGGGCAGGCGGGAGCTCTGGCCGATGCTGCGCCCGAGCATCCCGCCCTTCGGAAGGGCTGCATACGAAGCCTGGCTCCGGCAGCAGCCGCCGCCGCCCACGACCGCGGACATGATGTCTCCCGGAGGGTTCCACTCCTTCGAGCACCGGTGGGCGCTGCCCGCGGCGTTCGCGTTCCACCGGGGCATCGGCAAGGCCAGGGTCGCGGCCCGGATCCACGCCTTGAACCGGCAGTGCAAGGAAGGGCTCAAGGGGATGGGCCATGTCACCCTGCACACGCCGCTCGACGACGCGCTCTCTGCGGGGATCGTGTGCTTCGAGGTGGCGGGGATGACGCCGGAGGCCGTCGTGGGGAGGCTCCGCGAGAGGAAGATCATCGCCTCGACGTCGCCGTACGCAACCTCGTATGTCCGCGTCGCGCCGAGCCTGCTCAACTCCGAGGCGGACGTCGACGCGGTGCTGCGCGCGATCCGCGCGCTCGCGTGAGGGGCCCGGTCCGGCGAGCCATGGCCGGACCTCTGGTGGGCCGGACGAGGGCGCCTATCGGGCGGCCTCCTCGATGCGCGCGATGTCGATCTTCTTCATCTGCATCATCGCCTGCATGACCCGCCCCGCCTTGGCCGGGTCCGGGTGCTGGATGAGCCGGATCAAGACGGACGGGACGATCTGCCAGGACACGCCGAACCTGTCCTTGAGCCACCCGCACTGGCTCTCGGCGCCGCCGTCGGCCGTGAGCTTGCTCCAGAGCTCGTCGACCTCCTCCTGCGTCTCGCAGGTGACGACGAGCGAGAACGTCTCGTTGAAACTCTGGTGGGCGCCGTTCAGGGCCATGAGCCGCTGGCCGTTCAGCTCGAACTCGGCCATCACGAGCGAGCCCTTGGGCCCCGGGCCGGCGTCTCCCGAGCGGAGCTCGGAGAGGATCCGCGAGCCCTTGAAGATGGACAGGTAGTACTTCACCGCCTCCTCAGCGTTGTTGCTGAACCAGAGGCACGTCTTGATCTTCTGCGTGGTGGTCATGATCGGGGCTCCTGGCCGGGGTCGGGCCCGGCGGTGAGGTGAGGGCGGCGCGGTCACCGCGACCGCGCTTTGCCTGGATGTCGGAGCACGGTGCGCCGGCTCGACATGGGGCCGACGATTTTTTTTCGACCCACCGGGGCGGCCGGGCTCCCGGGTCGCCGGGGCGGCCGAGGGGGGCGGGGCGGCAGCCCGCCGGGCGGCCGCCGTGGTCCGCCGGCCGCCGCCCCGGGGCGGCGCCGGGCGACGATGAGCTCGCGGGCCGGGTGGAACGTCGTGGCGATCCGTGAGAGAGCACGCGCATGAGACACATCCTCGATGGGTCGATGGGGGTCATCCTGGCCGCGGGGCTCTGCAGCGCTGCGTGCAGGGCGTCCGCGCACGATCCTCCCGGCATGAACGCGCCTCCCGGCACGAACGCGCCTCCCGGCACGAACGCGCCTCCGGGCACGAACGCGCCTCCGGCGGAAGAGCCCGCCGCGCCTCCGGCGGAAGAGCCCGCCGCGCCTCCGGCGGAAGAGCCCGCCGCGCCGCCGGCGGCCGCCCCGACAGGGGAGAGGATCGTCGTGGGCAGCGATCCCTGCAAGAGCGACGCAGACTGTGTGCCCGTGTGCGCGTGCCACGCGGCCGCGTGCATCGCAAAGGCCACCGCGCCGACGTGTGATCGAGGCCTGATGTGCACGCAGGAGTGCCGGCCCGGAACGATGGATTGCGGCGGCGGCTGCCTCTGCCAGGGCGGCCGGTGCGCGGCCCGCCTGATCAACGTGCCCCCGCCCTGAGCCCCTCTGCGTGCGCCGGCCTGCGGATGAGCGCGTAAAAGCTCTTAGAGCCCCGCTGAGGGCCCACCAGGACCGTGGACGCCTGGATTCAAATGTTCGTGGAGCGGGCGCCCAGCGCCGTCCTCAGTATTTGTAAACATCGGCGAAGATCGAGCGACGCATGACCTCGTTCGTCGTCGTCTCGCGCACCCACGCGGCGATCCCCGTCCCGTTCGGGCCGAAGCCCACCGTCGGCTCCCCGTGTTCGGCGGCGTTGTCGTCCTCCAGCGCGTGGGCCTCCGTCCATCCCTGCGCGGGGGAGAGCTCGCTGGCAAAGATCGACCGGAGGGCGGCGGCTTTCTGGGTCCACACGGCGAGCCCTCGCCCGGCCCCATCCACGGCGATCTCGGGACCGCTCACACTATCTTCGTCGGCCGAGAGCTTGTTGGCTGGCTGGAACGTCGTCCCCGAGAAGCGCCGCGCCCAGATCGCGCAGCCGGCGCCGCACTGACGGAACACCACGCCCCCGTCACCCTCCGCGTTCATCGCGACGGCGTAGTCAGTCGCTCGTTGGCCCGCGGTATCCACGCCGGTCGCTCCGGCCCACACGCCCCCTGAATAGGAATTGGCGATCACGTGCGACACCGAGGAGGTCGAGTCGCGCTGGAGGAAGACGACCATCGCGTTCCCGTTGCCGTCCATCACGACGCGTGGGCTCAAATGGTCGAGCGTGTCATCCGCTTCCAGCGGCTTCGGGCCTGCCGCGCTGCCCTTGTGCGTCGTCAGATCGTAGGTAACCACGTTGCCCAGCACGTTGAGACGCCCGCCGTCCGACTGGTACCATGCTGCCACCGCGCGCAGCGTCGTGCCCACGGTCGAGACGCCGACAGCCGTGCCGTTGCAGCTGGTCGTGCTCCCCGACACCTTCACCGGTGTCTGCCAGCCCTGCCCGCCCTCGTAAATGGCCAGGTATCCCTCACGCGCCGAGGTGTCGGCGGTGTTCACGTCGATCCCCACGGCGATATGGCCGGCGGGGGTCATCGCGACCGTCGTCGAATGTCTCGAGACCCCCGAGGTGCCCTCGGCGATCGTCTCGACCGTGCCCCACCCGGCGGGCCATCCGAGCGATGCCGTGAACCGCTTGCCGAACACGGCGCCGCCCACCGAGGCCGAATACCAGACGACCACCCCGTTGCCATCGGCGTCGATGGCAACCCTGGCGTTCACGCCTCTCGTGGCCGCGTCGTTGATCTGCAGCAGCGGGTCCCAGCTGTCGCTCTTCTTGATATAGCGGCGCGCCCAGACGGTGTCCTGATCATAAAACACGAGCAGCGCGTCGCCGTTGGCCGAGACCGCGACCTGCGGAAGGAAATTCGAGATCTGATTGGCGAGATCGTCATGACCGATGCGCTCGAACGTATCCCAGTGAGGCGGGGGGGCTTCGCCCCCGGTCCCGTCGCCCCCGGTCCCGTCGCCCCCGGTCCCGTCGCCCCCGGTCCCGTCGCCCCCTGCTCCGTCACCGCCCGCTCCGTCACCGCCCGCTCCGTCACCGCCTGCCCCGTCACCGCCTGCCGCGCCGCCGCCGCCCACGTCGCTGGAACTCGACGACGACTCGAACGTTCGCACCTTCTGTCCGCAGGCCGCGACGAGGACGAGCCCCAGAATGAGACCCAGCTCGCGCCTGGCGCCCGTTCCTCCGCCGTGCCCGAATTTTTCGCGCATCATGCGCGAAGAGGAGATCCGAACGCCTCGGAGATGTCAATCCCCAACTGCGCCACCTGTCCTGGCTTGACAGAACACATTCACACTCTCCGCCACCGCGGCAGGAGAGGGTGGCAGCGCGCCCCGTCGGCCGCGGCCGCAAACCTGAACGGCGACGGTCGTCCCGACCTCGCCGTTTCGGACTGATTCACTGGCATGGGCGCGCGGCTCAGCGCCTGCTTGCCCTCATCTCGACGTATCCCCATCCTGAGCCGCTCAGCCTGCTGCGCCACGTGGCCGGCCCGGACCGGCGCGACCCGATCGTAACGCGCGACGTGTTGCGGATGCTCGCAGAGCTCCGCCTGTGATTCGCTTCGGCGCCGGAGCCCCAAGGAGCCCTTCTTTGACGGGCTCCGTGAAAGAAAAATGTGCTCATTATGTGGCGATTTCATTCGAGCGGTGTCTTTCCTGGCTCAGCGTCGCCGATTGCGCTCGGCAGTCGCGCGTGAGCGCTCGAAAGCCTTACGTGCGTGAGATGGGATGGTGTAGCGTCGCCATCAAGTTGCCGCTCCCGCTTGGGAGGACTGGCTAGGAGGACGTGCAAGATGCAGAGGCCAGGGGCTCGCGCACGAACGGTGCGTTCGAGGGTTTCGTTCACGGTATTGACGGCGGGGATGTTGGCTGCTTGCTCCGAAGGAGCACAGCCGCCGGGACCGGAGGAGTCACAGCCCTGGCCGTCCTCGCAGGGCGCGGCGTATGACTCACCGCTCGACACCGGCAGAAGGCAGGTCTTCTTACGAAAGATCCCAACGGCGCCGGCGTCGGTTCCACTGGAGCCACCGCAGGGTAGGGCCGCCATGGCGCCCGAGTACCCGTATGACCATTCTGGAGATGCAGAAAAGGTAGCGGCGCACGAAGCCCACAAACGGCTCCTCCAGCCGGTCAAGGACGATGAGTTCTCCGTCATTGTTGGCAACGGGGAGACAGGCGAAGAATATCAGGTCATCCAGACCCTCGAAGGCCTCAAGGTCGCCGCCGAATATGCGAGAAAGCTCGGGTACGACGGCCGCGCGGAGAGGCCCACGGGCGATGTGGGGCCGGTCGCGGCCGAAGAAGAGCTGAGGCCGCCCAGCTTGGGGACGCAGTCGATCGTCGGGCCGGCAGACAATCGACTCGATTTCAGGATCAGCGCCTTTTATCCGGCGACCGCCTGGCCTCAGACCACGATGGTGCGTGTGACGAACAACCATGGCGCTGGCTCCGGGACGATGATCGGGGCCAGGATCGCCATCACCAACGCGCACGGGACCGTCGATTCGGCTGGAGGTATCGATTGGCCTCGCATTGTCCCGAGGCAAGACACGACGAGCCCTGCTCCGCCATACGGCGCGGTCGGAGCTCAGACCTACGCCTACCCGACGGCGTGGGTGACCCGGAACTGTCCGGTCAATCCCACCTGGGAATGCAATGCGCATGATTGGGTCATTCTGATACTTTGGCCCTCACCCTTCGGCGGAGGTCACCCGGGCTACCTCGGCTACGCAGCGCACTCGAACGATGCGGTCGTCCAGTCCTGGGCTCATCATCTTTGGGGGTTTCCCGGCTGTGGAATGGCGCAGAGTCCGCCGGGTTGCACGGACGGCGTGCTCTTCGGAGGCGCCGGAGAGGGACAGAACCCGGGCCCAGTCGTCTCCGAGCCGCTCGCCGACTGGCCGTTTCTCAATGCGAAATCCCGGCTCAGCCACAGAGTCGACAATTCGGAGGGCGTGAGCGGCGCCGGCGTCTTCAGCTACGCTCCGGCTGCCGGCGGCCCCTACGTGATCTCCACGTCGATATCGAACGGTGTGGTCGCCAACACGGGCGGGCTGGGCCCGCGTATCACGGACACGCTCGTCAGTTACTTCAACTCGGTCCGCGCGCAGTTCCCGTAGTGCCCTGCTCCTTGGCGTCCCAGGCGACATCGAGGGACACCGGGCCTGCGCATACCGCGGATACGGGTCCTGCTGCATTTCCGGCGAGAAGAACGGGAAGACACGGGCCATAGGTCACCCCTGAGCGAGGAAATCCAGCCCCTGTCTACCACACCGGCGAGCGGGCGATGGGGTGCTGGTCCACAGACCCCATCCGAAGGGCGCCTGACGCGCAGAGGGGTTCCGGGCGCCTCGAGGCGCGGCGCAGAGCACGCGCAGCGGCGCAGGGCGGCCAGCGCGTCAGAAGTCTCCCTCCTTCACGTAGGGGTAGCTCCACAGCGTCACCTGCAGCAGGCAGGATTTGACCCACGCCGCGTGCATCCTCTCGACCTCCTCGGCGGAGTGGCCCTTCCTGGCGAGGAACGGCTTCAGGGTGAACGTCACCGGGAAGATGAGCGCGAAGAGGTTGCGAAAGGGCACCAGGTCGGTCGACGGCGCCCCGTCCGTCTTGTTCTTCTTGATGCGGTGGTGGCGGAGGCCGATCTCGTGCTGGTAGTCGAGCCACTTCTGGTCGTACTCCGCGCGCGCGGTGTCGAGGATCCACTGGCCGGAGCGCTTGCGGACCCCACCGAGGTAGTCGCCGAGCGGCTTGCCGTCGGCCTTGCCGGTGAAGGACGCGAGCAGGTGCGGGTTCGCGCCGACGAAGCCGTACCAGACATCGAGGATCTGCTCGACCTGATCCTTCACGACGTCGTGCGAGAGGCGCAGGTACTTCACGTCTTCTTCCCCGAAGAGGGCGCTCTTCTTCATGTCCTCGAAGTCGGCTGGCAGAACCGGGGACTTCGCGACGGCGTGTGTTCCAACCGTGTATCCATGGATGGTCATGATCGTCCACTCCTTCTGCGGGCAATACCCCGCGCTCACCTCGAGCGACGTGCTCGGGGCGTCGAACCGGTCGCCGCGACGGCGACGGGCCGGTAGGTCGTTCCGCCGAAGCTCGGCCTCGACTCCTCACGACAGGGCCGGCGCGCGAGCCGGCTGCGCTTCGAGGTCGCGGGAGCGCAGGCCCGGAGCGAGGAGCCAGTGACAGGCCTCGGGAAAGCTATCCCCTCATCTCGCGGGGATGAGCAACGCTCTACTCGGGCTGGACGAAGCGCCTCCACGCGTCTTCGCGCTGCTGCTCTTCAGCCTGCTCGTGTTCGCCGCAATCGATCCTCAGGTGTCGTCCCGCCATCGGCGCGTCGACGAAAGCACAGTGGTGGGGCAGCGCCCCTTCATGCGCGTTCGGCCGGAAGTACTTGCAGGTGACGCACATGCGGCTCACCGGGATGTGCCCGCTGAGCTGCAAGGAACGGATGATCTTCACGACGCCAGCCAGGAACGCCTCTTGCTCCAGCGCCGAGAGCGCTCCCACCGCGGACACGATGGCGTCGGGCAACGTCGTCACTTTCTGCGCGAGCGCGCGCCCGTGCGGCGTGAGCTCGATCGGGCCCGCCCGCGGGTGGCGCGGGTCCGGGCGCTTGACGACAGCTCCCTTGTCCACGAGCGTTCGGACCGAATCGCTGATGGTCGCTAGCGTGACGCCCAGGCGATGCGAGAGCTCGCTCCCGCTGAGCGGCCCCTCGAGCGAGAGGGTCGCGAGGATCTGCCCCTGCGTGGGCGACAGGCCCTCGTGGTTCGCCTGTTCCCACGCCTGCAGCTTCATCGCGAGCCCCAGCTTTCGAAGCCCGACCGCGATGCGCCGGTCGATCGGCTCGGAGTTCTCCTCGAAGAAGAGCGGGAGCGAGCGACCCATGACCGTCATTTAACTTAGGAGGCACCGCGGTGCTCTTCTCCCTGATCCATCGGTACGCCGCCGACTCCTGCTGTACCCGTTCGCGGGGAAGGCGCGCCGCGGGGAGGGCGCGCGTCGTCGACCGTCCGAGAGCTCGGTGGCAGCGGTGCTCACCTAGCTAGCAGGATCGAGAGCGCACCATCGCGGCTGTCCTCGCGAGCCACGCCACGGGATCTCTCGCGTGGTAGGGGTGCTCCGACGGCTCGATGTCGTCGAGGAACTTGCGGTAGATGATCGCCTGGCGGGCCGCTGCGACAGGCGCGAGCAGCTCGGCGGCGCGCTCGGGGTCGGAGCCCGGGATCGCGGCGCGCCACGCGCGGCTCCAGAAGCTCCGGAGCGGCTCGACCGCGCCGGGCGGGGCCCCGTCGAGGAACGCTGGCTGATCGAGCAGCGGATGCCCGACGCCGCTGTCGCCCCAGTCCAGCAGGACGGCCGACGTCGCGTCGCCACGAGCGTTGCCGGGGTGAAAGTCGCCGTGAACCAGCGTGTCGGGCAGCCCGGCCTCGGCCAGGCGAGCGAAGCGCTCGGGCAGGCCATCGATGAAGCTGTCGAGGGTCGCCCGATCCCCGGCGGACAGCTCGGGCGTCCGAGCCACCACGTCCGTGATGAGCTGGAGCAGGGCCGGCGCGCGCCAGTCCGGCAGCCCCAGCGAAAGGAGCTCGCCGACCTGCCGGCTCGCGTCGCGCTGCAGCCCGACAAGCAGCGAGATCAACCGCTCCCGGACCGGCAGATCGGCCTCGTAGAGATCCTCGCCCGGGATCTCGGGCATCAGGATCCGCCGGTCGTCGTGGTCGAGGAGCGCCGGCACGGGCCCGCCCGCGAGCCGCGCGATCACAGCCCCCTCGTGCCCGAAGAACGGAGGGACGTGCTTCAGCCAGACCGTCTGGTCGCCAGCACGGAGCCGCCACAGGCTCGACAGGTTCCACGACCGCATCTGCTCGGCGGGCGCCGTCCGCGCGAGGCCCCGATCGCGCAGGACGGCGTCCGCCCACGCGAGGTCGTCTGCAGGCCCGCCCGGCCGCGCCCACGGCTGCCGGAGCGGGTGGTCGTCGAGCGCTCCGCGCCAGGGCTCGACGCCGGGCGGCGGCGCGTCGATCTCCGCCTCCGCGAGGTAGGTGACCGTCCCGCCGTGGGGGATCGGGAGCTCGGCGGCGAGCATCCGGAGGACCGTCACCTGGAGGCCGAAGCGCTCGCGGGCACCCTTGACGACCGAGCGCGCGTCCTGCCACCAGGGCGTCGCGACCGGATAGGACGGCAGCGCGCCCACGAGCTCACCCCTCGCGGTGAGGAGGACCAGTCGAACGACGCGCGGCGGGTGGGGCAGCATCGAGCCGAGGATAGCGCGCGGCCGGCGTCGCGCGCGCGAGCGCCCGGCCCCGCGGCTCAGAGCCGCTCTGCCGCGACGGCGGCCCTGACGGCGCGCTCCAGCGCCTCGCCGTCCTCGGGCGCGAGGGCGCGCATCGCGCCGGGGAACGCCGCCTCGAGGTCCACGAGCACGTCGAGGGCCGCCTCCTCGTCGACGGCCGCCCGATCGTGGCGCCCCACCTTCGACGCGGCGGACGCGAGGCGCGGGCCGTTCACGAGCCGCTCCCCCCAGCGGATCAGCGTCGTGAGGTCGACCGGGCGCTCCGGGTCCCACGGCGCGCTCTCGTCGAAGCGGTCCTCGCGCATCTCGGCGATCTTGCGCTTCAAGGCCATGTACGCCCCGGCCGGCATGCGGACGTCGGGCTTGGCCACCAGGCCCTCCGCGAGGTTCTCCGGGCCGAGGGGCGGCAGCCCCAGGGCGGACGCGACGCGCGACGGGAAGCGCTCGGGCACGGCGGCGATCTCCGCCTTGCGCCCCCGGGCGAGCAGCGGGGGCATCATGAGCCCCGCCGCGGCGGCGACCGGGGCCGCCTCGCTCCAGGCCAGGAAGGCGTCCTCGCTACCGTCGACCGCGCGGAGCTCGAAGGGCGCCCACCGCAGGTCGGGCGCGTACCAGACCCCGGTCTGCACCGCGCTCACGCCGCCCGAGGGCACGTCCGGATGCGGGTAGCCGCCGCCGAAGAGCTCGCCGTAGAGGACGAGCCGCGCCGCGCCGACCGCCGCGTACGCCGCGCGGGCGGCGTCCCGGAGCGACGCGCGGAGCAGCTGCCAGCCGAAGAAGGGGTCCTCGTCCCGGAGCCACTCCTTGCGCTTGCCGAAATGGACGCCGGCCGCATCCACGCCGATCACCAGCTGCGCGCCGTGGATCTTCTCGAGCGCGACCCAGGTAGGAGCGTCGCTCGCGCCGAGGCACGGCATCTTCGGGAAGGGGAGGAACTCCATCTCCGGTTCCGGCGACGATAGCGCCGATGGCGCGGCCGGTCCGCGGACGCCGGCGTGCTGGTCGAATTTGGACGGGGAGGCGGGGAGGCAGGAGAAAAAACTCAATGAATCTCCCTGTCTCCCCGTCTCCCTGTGACCTTTCTCGGGCAAAGTTGACCACCACCGCCGACGCCGGATGGTGCGTTGCGTCGTCCGCCGCGGAGGAGCGCGGCGGTCCCGCGCCGCCCGCGCTGCGAGCCGCCGGCGCGGCGAGGGCGGCGAGGCGCTTGATTCCGGGAAAGCGTTGGAGTTCCTTAGCCATCAGGGGGTCACCATGTCCGCTGAACCCAGCCGGGCGCCGCCTGCGCCTCGCTTTCGCCTCCTGCTGATCGAGGACAGCGCCATCGCGGCCTCCGTCGTGCAAAGCCACCTCGACGCCGTGCCGTGGCAGCGCGCCGAGCTCGCGCATGCGGAGACGCTCGCCGCCGGGCTCGCGCGCGTGAACGAGGGGTGGGATGTCGTCCTCCTCGACCTCTCCTTGCCCGATGGCGAGGGCCTCGAGGTGGTCGAGCGGGTGCGGGCGGTGGACCCCCATGTGCCCATCGTCGTGCTGACGGGACACGACGACGTCCGCCTCGCGGAGCGCGCGCTCGGCGCCTCGGTGCAGGATTACCTCGTGAAGCGGGGCCTCGACGCGGACACGTTGTGGCGAGCCATCCGCTATGCGGTCAGCCGCCAGCAGCTCCTGACGCAGCTCGCGCGGGCGATGGCCGAAGCCCGCGAGAACGAGGCCAACCTGCACCAGCTCATCGCCCGGAGCGCCGATGGGGTGATCGTGCTGGATCCCTCCGGGACGGTGCTCTTCGCGAACCCCGCCGCAGAGTCGCTGCTGGGCGACGGGCGCCCCGTCGCCGGGCGGGGCTG
Source organism: Sorangium sp. So ce128 (assembly GCF_051525245.1). Taxonomy (NCBI): domain Bacteria; kingdom Pseudomonadati; phylum Myxococcota; order Polyangiales; family Polyangiaceae; genus Sorangium; species Sorangium sp. So ce128. Next base: position 1,045,270 of record NZ_CP150313.1, read on the forward strand.
CCCGGCGGCGCTCTGCGCCGGCGAGACGAGCCTGGAGATCGGAGGGCAGCAGGTCGCCATCGACGTTCGCTGGGTCGGCGTGGACTGGCAGGGGCGCCCCTCGCGCATGGCGCTCCTGCGCGACGTGACCGGGCGGCGCCGGGCCGACGAGCTGAGGTCACGGCTCGAGCGCAGCGAGCGGCTGGCCGCGGTCGGCCAGCTCGCGGCGGGTGTGGCCCACGAGATCAACAATCCTCTCGCGTACGTGGTGGCCAACCTCGAGCTGCTCGCCCGCGAGGTGCGGCGGCTTGCCGACAAGGGCGTCGCCACCGAGCACCTCGCCCAGCCGCTCGCGGACGCCCGCCACGGCGCTGCGCGGGTGGTGGACATCGTCGGGGATCTCGGGGTGTTCGCGCGCGCGGAGGCGAACGAGGCGATCGGGCCGACCGACGTCAACGCGGTGATCGAGAGCGCGCTCAACATCGTGCATCCCCAGATGAAGCACCGCGCGCGGGTCGTGCGTGAGCTCGCCTCGGTCGCGCCCGTGAGCGGCGCGGAGGGGCGCCTGACGCAGGTGTTCGTCAACCTGCTCATCAACGCGGCGCAGTCGATCCGGGAGGGGCGCGTCGCCGAAAACGTCGTCGAGGTGCGGACCCGCGACCAGGGCCGGGAGGTCGTCGCGGAGATCGTGGACTCCGGCTGCGGCGTGCCCGAAGAGCACATGCACAGGCTGTTCGAGCCGTTCTTCACCACGAAGCGCGCGGGGGAGGGGACGGGGCTCGGACTCGCGATCTGCCGCAACATCGTCGAGTCGTGCGGCGGCACCATCGGCGTCAGCAGCGAGGCCGGCGTCGGCACCTGCGTCCGCGTCCGGCTGCCCGCCTGGTCGAGCGCCGAGCTCACCCCTCGTCGAGCGCCGCCTGCGCCCGCGCGGGACGAGGAGCCGTCACGGCGCGCCCGGATCCTCGTCGTGGACGACGAGCCCCTCCTCCTGCGCGCGCTGCGCAGGCTCCTCGAGGCGTCGCACGAGGTCGTTTGCGCGCGCTCGGGCAGAGAGGCCCAGAGGACGCTCCAGCTGGACGCAAACTTCGATGTCGTGCTCTGCGATATCGTGATGCAGGAGGGCACGGGGATAGAGCTCCACGAGTGGCTCGAGGCGGAGCTGCCGGCGCTCGTCGACCGGGTGCTGTTCATGACCGGAGGGGGCACGAGCGAGGTGAGCAGGCGGTTCCTCTCGGCCCACGGGGGACGCGTCCTGCCGAAGCCGATCGACCCGGCGGAGCTGCTCCGGCGGATCGAGGCGCTGCTGCAGGCGAGAGCGGCAGAGCCCGAGAGGATGTAGCGGCGGGCCGGGGCGGGTAAGGGGGGAATCGGCGCCGGCCTCCTGCGCGTCATTGGCCGCGCGCCGCGCGCCGCGCGCCGCGGCGCGGGCTCACGTCCCGCCGCAGGCCTCGTACTCCGCCTTGCACGCGTCCGCGCCCGCCTGCTGCACGCACGCCCTGCAGTCCGCCGCGATGCCCTGGCCGGCGCACTCCCTCTCGCACTCGTCGGCGCACACACCTGCCGCGCAGACGCAGGCGATGAGCGCGTCCGTCTCGGGATCTTGCAGGGGATCCGTGTTCGGATCGCAGCCTTGCACGCACGCGCAGCAGATGCCGTCGCCAGGGCAGCAGCCGTCGCCGCGCCCGAGGGGACAGCCGCAGTCGCCGCCGTCTTGCTCCATGCACGGCCCGTAGCCGCTGCCGTCGGCGAGGCACGTCGCGACGCCGGGCGCGCTGGCGGCGTGACAGGTGCAGGACATGGTCTCGCCAGGAGTGCAGGTTGCGCCCGAGGCCGAGCTGGAGGTCGTCGAACTGGCGCTCGCCGAGCTTTCGCTCGTCGAGCTGGCGGCCGACCCGCCGCTCCCGGTCGGCTCCGGATCGGTCGTCGTGGAGCCGCACGCGGTCGCGAGCGCAGCCGTGAACAAGCAGAGGAAAAGGAGGTTTCGCATCGGCGCCCCCTATAGCGCGCCGCCCGCGCGGCCGTCGAGGGCCATCACGGCGCGCTCCATCGCGCTCCCTCCCCGGCGCGGAGCCGCGCCGCGGCACCCCGTCATCGAGGCTTGTTCGTCAATGCCCTTTACATTACTTCACGAGCGCGTCATGACGCGGAGCGCTCGGCGGGCGTGTCCTCAGCGCTGGAGTCCGTGGATCCCGGCGAACGAGCGCCGTGCTCGGGCGCCCGGGGGGGCGCGGGCGGCCCCTGCGCGACAGGGCGTCCTTGCCTGACGAGCAGGATGCCCTATGTTCGCGCCTGCTCGCGTCCCCGCCGAGGGGTGCGTCGGCGCCGCGCCGCGTGCGCCGTGCGGGGAACGCGCTGCCTGAACCGTGCGATAGCAAGGAGATGAGAAGATGACGATCTCGATGTATCAGGCCTCGGTCCCGGTGCTCGTCAGGATGCTCGGCAACCTCTCGGCGATCCTCACCAAGGCCGCCGCGTACGCCGAGGCGAAGAAGATCGAGCCTCGCGTCCTTCTCGACGCGCGCCTCGCCCCGGACATGCTCTCGTTCACGCGCCAGGTGCAGATCGCCACCGACATGGCCAAGGGCTGTGGAGCGCGGCTGGCGGCCGCCGATCTGCCGAAGTACGAGGACAACGAGGCCAGCTTCCAGGAGCTACAGGCCCGCATCACCAAGACCGTCGCGTTCCTGAACAGCCTCCGGCCCGAGCAGATCGACGGCTCCGAGGACCGCGATATCACCATCCCGACGCGCGATCAGCCGCTGCAATTCAAGGGCCTGGTTTACCTGCTGCACTTCGTGCTGCCCAACTTCTATTTTCACGTGACGACCGCCTACGCGATCTTGCGCCACAACGGGCTCGAGATCGGCAAGCTAGACTTCCTGGGCGCCCGCTGATCCGAGCGGCGGTCACCCGAGCGGCGGGCACCCGCTGCGGATACGGGCCCACCTCGACGTTTTCGGTGCTCGGCGTGCTGGAGCACGCCTGTGCGCCGAAAACGCCGATCTGGGCCCGTCTCCTGTGCGGGTGACCGCCGCTCGTCGTTGTTTCCGGCTGACGCCCGGCTACCGCACGCGCCTCGGATCGTGCTGGTGCGCTGGGAGCGGGCCGAGCCGCGTCGTGTCGACGAGCAGCGAGACGACGAGCGAGAAGAAGCGGCGGCGCGTCTCGAAGCTCGGGCTCAGGTCGGGGAGGAGGGCGCCTATCCGCCTCGCGCCGGCGTCGTGGAGGACGCGCTTGGCCATATCGATGGGCTCGATGTGGGCGGGGTAGAGGTCGCCCCCGGAGAGCTTCCGGATGAGATCCACGTACTCGCCCACGAGCGGCGCGACCTCCGCCCGCGCGAGGGCGAGGGTGTCTGCCGAGAGGGCGCTCCCGGTGAAGACGAAGTGGAGGTCGCTGTCGTCGCAACCGGCGACGAGGGTGCAGGGCTCGCGCGAGGGCCAGGGCGGCTCGCCGGAGACGATATCGGTCGTGAGCGTGCGCCACTCCTGCCTGCGGAGCGGCGACGCGCTCGACCAGAGGCGCTCTTCGATTCGGATGGCATGGACGGGCATATGGGCTGAGCTCAGTGTAGCGCTCACACCTCTCGGTTGTAACGATTCACCGTCGGCCAGCGAAGAAACCGACAAAAATCCACGGTATTCGTATTGTCCGCATTTGGTCCGGTGCACGATCGCCTCGGGGACCTCCGAACGCCCAGGATAGAATTCCGCAGCAACCTCTGTTTCGTCACGCCCAACGACCGCAGGAATGCGCACAATGCTCGGTGCGCCAGGGTGATACGCGGCATCGCCATGGGGTTCTTCGTGTGTGGCACAAGACCGGTATCGCGACGGCAGCGCTAGAAATCCCTCACCAGGATCCAGACATACCTTGGGGATGGGAAGCGCTGCGCGATGACGTCGATCTCCGCTGGATCCGCGCCATGGGCGTAGCTCGCGCTGGAGATCTGCCGGAGCTCATCGGGCGATACGCCGCTCCAGGCTTCCAGGCCTGGCATCCGCGTCGCAGGCTCCCGCGCCAGGACCTGCCGAGCGCGCTCGAGCGTCAAGTTGCCGCCGAGGGAGCGGCTACAAACAACGGCAGCGTTGTGTGGGTCGACGATGAGCAGGTCAAGGTCGGTAGGCATGGTTCGAGTCGGCGTAGTAGAGGCTCACGCGAGTCGAGGCGCCTGCCGCGAAGAGCTCTCGCACGAGATCAAGGGTTTCCGATCGATGCTCGGGATAGACGTCGTGGGCGACGAGGTCTTCTGCCTCCTCCGGGGTCAGCGCGCCCCACGAGACGACCGATCCGTCTTCGAAATCAGGTGGGCGTGAGAAGCACGAGCGTGTCGTCTCCAGCGGAATGGACAGCTCGAGCCGGTCAACGAAGCGGCCCTGGGCGTCGAGCGACACGAGCATGGCGAAATCTCTGAAGTCTATGGCCATAGGAGTGACCCAGATCTGCTCGACGTGCCGCTATCAAGCCGCGGCCGTTTGCTTCAGCAGCTTGTTGGGCGGCGATGTCACGCCAGGATGCTCCTGGTGCACAAGTGGAGCGCTTCGGGGAACGACGACATCGTCTGCTTGAGTGAATGACTCCGGGCGATGCACTCGAACGTCTCATCGTGGAAGGCAAGCAAGTAGTGTCGATACTGCTTCCACCCATCTGGATTGTACTCGCTGTGAACCGAGTTGATCTTCATCAGCTCGGCGATCCATCGAGACCTCTCGACGACGTGCGCAGCATACCCGACCAACCCGCGGCCGTGCAGGGGATGTCCGTGGAGAACCTCGTCATTCGGTGGACCGAGCTTGTGGGCGAGGCATCGCTCGAATTCGACGATGGCGATCAGGCGCAGGTCGGCGCTGGTGGGATCGACCACGGTCGCATACGAGCCATCCCACGCGGGGTCAGGTTCGCGCATGTTGTAGACGACGAGAGTTCTGGAGCCCGAGGAGAAAACATGCGGGAGTGGGGCGCCGACATCCCAAGGATGTTGCCAGGGGATCTCGACGGCACACTCCTCCTCGGTCGCTCGGGCGAGATCTCGCTCGAGCGAGATGCACTTGTCGTGCGCGGTTTGGTAACGGGCCCATCCCCCGTCTTCGCGTTTTCCGGAGAGCGCAGCGGCTGCAGCCGACAGCTCCTCGCGGGCGGCGTCCAGGCCGCGCCTTATGTCTTCAACCGTCATTTCGTCCACCCAACGAATCATGGGCTGGTCAACCGAAGCCGCCGGACCAAGTCTGTCGATTCAGGCGCTCTGGGTGACCTCACGCACAGAAGGTCTCACGGATCGGCGCCGCGCCGCAAGTCCCGAGCTTCGTCCAGCGCCGCAGGGCAGATCCGTCCAACGCCGGCGGTCGTCGCTGCCTCTCCGGGGTGCGGTGGGCGCGGTAGGGCCGCGGTGGACCGTGCCCACGCGGTGGTGGTAGGAGAAGATATGGCGAAGAGGCGTGCAGCATGGATGTGCGCGGCGTGGACGCTCACAGCCGGTGGATGCACCACGCTCGTGGGGCTGGACGACAGCTACCACCTGGTGGACGGAGCGGGCGGCGAGGCCGGCGCGGGGGCGGGGGGCGAGGCCGGCGCAGGCGCGGGCGGGGGCGAGGTGGTCGTCCCCACGGACGTCGAGCTGATCGACGACATGGAAGACGGCGACAGCGCCATCGATGAGGCGGGCGGCAGGGTCGGCTACTGGTACAGCTTCAATGATGGGACGGGCACGCAGACTCCCCCGGTCTACACGGAAGACAATCCCGTCGGGTTCATCCCGGAGGAGCTCGCGGAGCCACGCGGCGAGAGCACGATGGCGATGCACACGTTCGGATCCGGCTTCACGGAGTGGGGCGCCGGGTTCGGCTTCGCGCTGAACGGCCCCGACGGGGGCCTGTTCGCCTACGACGCGTCGGCGTACAGCGGTATCGTGTTCTGGGCCAGGCTCGGCGACGCGGGCGCGGCGACGACGATGAAGGTCAACATCACGGACAAGACCTCGGACCCCGCGGGCGGGCTCTGCGATGAATCGGGCGAGGACGTGGCCAATCCGTGCTTCGACGACTGGTCATTCACCGCGCGCCTCGGCACGGCGTGGGCGCCGGTCGTGATCCCCTTCGATGAGTTCGCGCGCGACGGCGGGGACGCCGAGCAAACCGGCGAGGACATCGATCTCACAGGGCTCTTCGCGATCGAGTTCGGGTTCACGGAAGGGGAGGATTTCGACGTCTATATCGACGATGTCGGCTTCTACCCATGATCGCCTGATGCAAGGCCTCCCGGCGGCGCGCCTCTGGGCTCGCCGGCGCTCAGCGAAATGCGTCGAGGTGATCCCGGACCCACGCTGCGAAGGGCCGCGGCGGGCGGCCGAGGACCGCGGCGACGTCGTCCGTCGGCGCCGACGCGCGCCCGTCGCGCAGGAACGTGAGGCCCTGGGAGACCGCCGCGACGAACGCTTCCGGGGCGCCGGCCGCCCGCATCTTCGCCGTCGCATGCTCGACGGTGACGTCCTCGGCGGCGATCGGGCGTCCGAGCGCCTCGGCGAGGATCGCGATCTGCTCGTGGGCGTCGAGGCCGGCGGGCCCGGTGAGGGTATACGCCCGCCCATCGTGATCGTTTGACGTGAGCGCCCGGGCGGCGACGGCCGCGACGTCGCGCGGGTCGACGACCGCGTGCTTCCCTGTGCCGGTCGAGACCTCGATCGAAGCGCCGGCGCGCACGTTCGCGGCCCACGCGAGCACGTTCGAGTGGAATCCCGCCGGCCGGAGCAGCGTGAAGCGGCGCCCCGTCGCGATCACCGCTCCTTCTCCGGCCCGATGCCAGCTGGACGCGATGAGGTCCTCTTGCTCGGCGCCGTAAGCCGAGAGCTTGACGATCTGCTCGACCCGCGAGCGCATCACCGCCGCGGCCATCGCGCGGTCGTGGTCGGCCACCGTCGGCCCGGGCGCCGTGAGCAAGAAGACGCGGTCGACGCTTCCGAGCGAGCGCCCGAGCGACGGCGCATCCGTGAAGTCCCCGCAGGCCACCTCGACGTCGTTTCCCCAGAGCGCACGCGCGCGGGCGGGATCGCGGGTGAGCACCCGAACGTCGGCCCGGGCGGCGAGCAGCTGTGGGATCAGCGCGCGACCGATGGTGCCTGTCGCACCAGCAACAAGGATCATGAACACCTCCGTTTCGAGCGCGAAGCCTGCTGTCTCGGCGAAGCCGTCTCTTGGAGATTCCGGCACGAAGGTCGAGCTCGTCGGCGCGCGACGGCCGAGGCGCCGGAGGCCGCGCGCGCTACACTGCCTTCGTGCTTGCGCCCTCGCTCCCGCCATCCCGCTCGGAGAGCTGCGACCTCCCGCCGCGTGCGCCGCTCCGTTCCTGGATCTCCGACGTCCACGTGATGAGCGCCGTCCCCTCGCCGCCCGGGGGGTGGACGCGGCTACCGAGCGGGACCACGTCGCTCGTCGCGTGCTGGACCGGCGGAGAGCCGGTCGTGGCCGCGGTGGGGCCGCTTCAGCGCGCCACGTTCAAGCCGTCGGGCGCGGTGCCTCTCTATGCTCGCCTCTCGTTCCACCCCGGGGGCGCGCGGCCCGCCCTCGGCGTCGCCGCCCACGAGCTCGTCGATCGCGTCGTCCCGCTCGACGACCTCTGGGGCGCACGCGCGCGCGAGCTTCGCCATGCGCTCGCTCGCGCCGGCGGGGACCCGGCCGCGGCGGTGCGCCTGCTCGAGGACGCCCTCTGCCGCGCGGTCGGCGCGAGGGCCGACGCCCCCGCGCGCCGGGCGCTCCTGCGCCGCGCCGTCGATGCCCTCGACGCCTCCGCGCTGGCACCCGACTCGGACGCCTCCATCCCCGCGCTCGCGCGGCGCCTCCGCGTCGCAGAGCGGACGCTGCGCGCGCTCTTCCACGAGGAGATCGGCATATCGCCGAAGCGCTACGCGCGCATCGCGCGCATCCGTCGCGCCGCCGAGCGCCTCGCCACGACGAGCCTCGCGCGGCTCGCCCTCGAGACCGGCTTCTACGACCAGGCCCACCTCACCGCCGAGTTCCGGTCGCTGCTCGGGGTGACGCCGCGGGCCTACCTCGCGGGCGCGCGCCCGTCCGCGAGGCCCGTGTGCGGCGGCGCGACCGCGCGCGGGTGACCTCCGCGCCGGCAGACACGCTTCTTTTCCGCCAGCGCGGCGCATCCCGGGGCCGCGCGCCCCCGGGATCATTCGAGGAGGTTGTCCCGCACCGGCATCCCCTTGCGGTGCTCTTCCTTGTCCACGTGCGGCGCGCGGGGCTTCACGCCCGCGGCAGGCTTGCCGCTCGGGACCATCATCGCCCCGCCGGCGTCCGCGGGAGCGCCGGCGTCGCGGGCCACGATGGCCTCGCCGGCCTCCGCGTCCGCAGGCGCCGTGGCACCCATCCCATCGCCGGCGTCGGCGGCGCCCCCGCTCACGGAGTCGCTGGTCGGGGCGGGCGCGCTCTGGCCGCTGCTCCCGCCGGCCGCGCTCCGGCGGTCAGGGCCGGTCCGCGCGTCGGGGCCGCTCGGCGACGCGCCCGGGTCGCTCGCGCCGCCCTTGCAGGCAAGGAACGCCCCGGCGGCCATGGCGATCGCGATGGACGCGCCCGCCTTGAGCCGCCTCTTCAGCCGCCGCAGCCCGACCTTCTTCGGATCAGCGAACATCCCGCGCCTCCTCGCTCTCCGCCGCGATCCGCGGGCGGCGTCTCAGCTGGATGGTCCTCGTGTCCCCGCAGGCAGCCGGCGCCGGCGGCGCCGCGACGGGCAACGCTTCGGGGGCCGGGGCGGGATACCGGTTCTCGTCGGCGCCCCGGTACACCCCGAAGATCGATAACGCGCTATTGACGAGCTCGGCGAGCTCGAGCCGGCGCGGCATCACGTCTGTCATGTGGCAGACGAGGTACCAGGCGCGGAACATCGCATAGAAGAAATCGTTCGGCGGGAGCCTGATGAGCCGCTTCATGAGCGGCAGCAGCGCAGGGATGGCGGCCGTGACCGCGAACACCTTGTGCAGGTTCTCGATCTGCCGCTTTTCCTCGTCGGACGAGAAGCGCAGCACCGACTCGGTGTAATAGCTGTCGTCGATGAGATCGAAGTCCCCGCTGAAATGGCCGTGCTCGACCGCGTACGCAGCGATGCCCGTTCCGGGATAGGGCGTGCACAAGGTGGCGGCGGCGTAGTCCACGTCGAGCTCGATGTTGAGCTCCAGCGTCGCCAGGTCGTCCTCGAGCGTCCCGCCCGGGATGCCGAGGATGTTGTCGGCGAAGACCACGATCCCCGCGCGCTTGAGGAGGCGGATCCCGTGGACGAGCCGGTCCATCCGGATCTGGCGCCGCAAGACGCCGTTCGCGAGCTCGGGGTTCGCGGTCTCGATGCCGACGTTGACGGTGTAACAGCCAGACCAGGCGAGGAGATCCACCATCTCCTCGGTCATCATGTCAGCGCGCAGGTGGCAGTAATAAGGCAGCTTCACCTCACGCCGGTAGAGCTCTCCGAACTGCCTCAGCCACTCGGCGTCGTACACGAAGATGCTCTCGCGAAAGCCGACGAACTGGAGCGGGCCTTGCTTCATCACGTGGACGAGCTCGGCCACGACGTTCTCGGGGCTGCGGACGCGCACCTTCTTCCAGCTCGAGCCGTAGTGCTCGACCAGCGACGGGTTGAAGCAGTAGCTGCAGGGGAAGGGGCACCCCCGGTTCGTGGTGAACGACTTGAGGGGGCGCCGCCGCAGGCCGTCGTCGTACTCGTAGAGCAGACGCCGCGGAGGGAAGGGGATCGCGTCGAGGTCGCGGCGCAGCCCGCGCGCTGGATTCCTGTAGATTTTCCCCTCCGACTTGACCCAGAGGTCCCGGATACCGCGGTGATCGTCGCCTCGCGCCAGCGCGTCGCACAGCTCGACGGCGGCGTCCTCGCCCTCGCCCTGGCACACCACGTCGAGCCCCGGCGTCTGGATGACCTCCGGGTAATAGGTCGCGTGCGGCCCGCCCATCAGCGACACCGCCTTCGGATAATGCTGCTTGATGTGGTGATTGAGCCCGAGATAATAGCGATGGAGCCCGGTCGTCGCCCCGAAGGCGATGACGTCCGGCCCGTACCGCCGCACCTCGGCGAGGACATCGTTGCCGCGCGTGCCGATGAACTTGCACTCGTGGCCCGCTTGCTCCAGGCAGCCCGCCACGTACAGCGCGCCGAGCGGCTCGGCCCCCTCTATCTCCTTGACGATGAAGAGAACCTTGACCCCCATCGGCCGCACCTCCGCGAGCGTCTGTTGATTCGAACGGCGCCCGGCGCGGCGATGGTGCCACGACCTCATGGCGGAAGGAAGGCGCCTTCTCCTCCGGCGCGATCCCGACGTCTCCACGTGCCCACGTCCCCACGTCCAGCCGTCGAAATCGTCGGTAGTTGAAGTATCTACTGTCGGCAGTGATGTTTCGTGAGGTGTCGCGCGCAGATACCGTCGAGGTTCAAAAACGCGACGACGGTAGATAAAATGGGTGGGTTGGTGGGTCGTTGGGGCACAAAAAAGTTCGCGATCGACCTCTGCCGTGAGCCGGACAGGACAGGTTCTGGTACATACTGTTAAATCGGCGCTGTTGAGTCGCAGCGTCGGGAACACGTGCAGGTGCCGATCCATGTGGTCGGCGCTCGCACCAACTCGTGCCTTTCGTCGGGCGCGGCGTGGAGAACACGGTGAACCCCGAGCAACACACGCATCGCTGGCCTCTCGAGCTTTTCGGCTCACAACTCAGGTACGCTGCGCCGCTCTTGCTCGCGTTCGTCGCGGCTTGCAACGGCCAGATCGGCGGGCCCGGCCAGTCCACGGGGTCTGGCACGGGCCCCGGCGGGGACGAGCCTGGGATCGTAGAGCCCCCGGAAGACGTGCTGGATTCGGCGTTCTGCCAGACGCCGAGGCCCGGTACGGCGCCGCTCCGCCGTCTCAGCAATTACGAGTACGAAAGCACGGTGAAGGATCTCTTCTCCGGCGTCCCGGGCGTGGCCTCCGCCGTCGACAAGGTGGTCGCCACATTTCCGAACGAGTCCGAGTCGCTCGGCTTCCGCAACAACGCGAGCTTCTTGAACGTCGGCTCGCTCGTCGCGCAGAAGTTCCTCGACGCCGCGGAGGAGGTCGCCGCTGTCGCGGCCCACGCCTCGGGCCTCGTCTCCTGCGATCCGGAGGAGATCGGTGAGATCGAGTGCGCGCGCGACTTCATCCGCACCTTCGGCGCCAGGGCGTACCGCCGGCCGCTCACGGAAGCCGAGGTCCAGAGTTACGAGGAGCGCTTCACCGCAGGATCGGACGGGTACACCTTCGACGACGGCATCGAGTGGGTCGTCTTCAGCATGCTGCAGTCGCCGAACGTGCTCTATCGCGTCGAGCTCGGCCAGGCGAGCACGGGGGACGTCACCGAGCCCACGCCGTACGAGATGGCCTCGCGGCTCTCGTACCTGGTCTGGCAGTCGCAGCCGGACGAGGAGCTCACGCGGGCGGCGGAGGCGGACGAGCTCGGCACGCCAGAGCAGCTCGAAGCCCAGGTGCGGCGCATGCTGGCCGATCCCAAGGCCGAGCGCTTGCTCGAGTACTTCGACCAGTGGCTCGACACCGACATCCTGGGCAGCATGAACCGCGATCCGGAGGTGTATCCAGACCTCTCGCGCGACCTGCCCGCCTTGCTGCGAGCGGAGACGCGCACGTTCGTGAAGGACCTGTTCGCGAGCCCGAGCGGCTCGCTCGACGACCTCTTCGCCGCCGACTACAGCTTCGTGAACGGCGCGCTCGCGCAGCACTACGGCGTGAGCGGGGTGAGCGGCGACGATTTCATCAAGGTCGACATGCCTGGCCGCTCGGGCGTGCTGACCCAGGGCATGATGCTCACGCGCGACAAGGCGACGCGCACCTCGATCGTCCGCCGCGGCCTCAAGGTGCGCACCGATCTCCTGTGCCAGATCGTGCCCGCGCCGCCCAACGACGTGAAGCTCGATCTCGAGGGCCTGGGAGAGGGGCTCTCGCAGCGCGAGCGCCTCGAGCTCCACCGCACCGAGCCGAGCTGCGCGGGGTGCCACGCGCTGATGGATCCCATCGGCGTGGTGTTCGAGTCGTTCGACGCCGTGGGCCGCCCCCGCACCACGGACGAGGCCGGCAGGCCGATCGACACCTCGAGCGCCATCTCGAGCACGCGCGACGTCAACGGCCCTGTGGCGAACGCCGCCGAGCTGGGCCAGCGCCTCGCGCAGAGCGAGGAGGCGCGCGCCTGCTACGTGCTGCAGAACTTCCGCTTCTTCTACGGTCGCGACAAGACGGACGCCGATCGCTGCTCGATGGCGTCGCTCTCGCTCGCGTTCAAGGACAGCGGTTACAGCCTGTCCGAGCTCCTGGTCGCGCTCACGCAGACCGACGCCTTCCGCTACCGCCCCGTCATCGTCCCGGAGAAACAATGAAACCTCTGAGCCGCCGTACCTTCCTGCGTGGCGCATCCGGAGTTGCGCTCGCGCTCCCGTTCCTCGATGCGATGCGTTCGAGCCGCGCGCGAGCCCAGACGACGCCGTCCCCGCGCCGTATCATGTTCGTGTTCCAGGCGAACGGCGACGAGACGGAGAGGCGCTTCGACGCCCGCGGTGAGACGAGCTTTCAGCTCGGCGAGTTCCTCGCCCCGCTCGAGCCGTACCGCGAGGATCTCCTCTTTCTCAACAACCTGCACAAGCACTTCTACGATCTGCCGGAGTCCGAGCGGGCCGACAACCACCAGCAGGGCGGCAGCTCGCTCGCTCCGTGGAAGTCCGGCACCGGGTCGTTCCCCATCGGCGGCACCGAGAGCACCATCGGTTACGTGGAGGGGCCGAGCGCCGACTACGCGATCGGCGGTCGCGTGCTGGAAGCCAACGAGAGCATCGCGCACCGGCACCTCGTGTACCGCGTCGGGGACAAGTGGAACGACATCTGGAACACGCACTCCCACGCGGGGCCCGCGGGCGAGCAGAACCCGATCCCGCCGGAGACCGACCCGTACGAGGCCTACGCCCGGATCTTCGCCTCCATGCCCGACGAAGGGGGCGCGCAGCAAGAGGTGCTGAGGCGCCTGGCGAAGAAGCAGTCGGCCATCGATCTGGTGCGCGAAGAGGGCAACTCCCTCCTCACCAGGGTCGGCGCCGAGGACCGCGCCAAGATCCAGCAGCACCTCGACGCGATGCGCGACGTCGAGCGCGCGCTCCAGGCCGGCAACGGCGCGGCCGCGTGCGTGAAGACCCCGCTGGGCGAGCGGCTCGACCCCTACGCCGACGAGAACCACGCGATCATGGGCGAGCTGTTCTTCAGGATCAGCGCCCTCGCGTTCGCCTGCGATCTGACGCGCGTGGTGCATTTCAACTGGAGCGGCAACACCAGCAACCGCGTCTACTCGAACCTGGGCTTCAGCGATGGGCACCACGACATCTCGCACAACAGCGACGACGACTCGTTCGCCAAGGTGCGCAAGATCCACAGGCACCTCTGGGAGCAGAACACGAAGCTCTACGAGATCTTGAAGAACACGAGCGACGGCGACGGCACGCTCTGGGATCATACGCTCGTCGTGCACTGGAACGAGCTCGGGCAGGGCGACAGCCACAGCATCGAGGACAACCTGGTCGTCTTCGCGGGCAAGGCCCACGACCACTTCCGGCGCGGGCGGCTCGTGGATTTCCGCGGCGATCGCTCCTTCGCCGACATGCTCGTGAGCTGCTTCCACTACATGGGCTTCGAGGACGTCAAGAGCTTCGGCGAGGGCGTCTTGAACACCGGGGGCGCCCTGCCGCTCACCTGAGCAGGCGCCGCCTGCCGTCGGCGGCGCGGAACGCAGCGCATCGGGCGCCCCGGCTGCGGGCGCGCTCCGTACGCTTTTCCAGGTGAGCGCTCTCTCCACGGGTGCTTCACTGGGCGGCATGTCGATCATCCAGCCTTGTTTCGATCGGTCGGTCGTCGTCCGCGGCGCTGACGCTGAGCTCGTCGGCTCTCCCGCCGCGCGGATCCAGCTCCTCGCGGACAGCAGCGCGACGGGCGGAGCCCTCTCCACCGTACGCGTGACGCTCGCGAAGGACGCGGACGGCGCGCGGCCCCATCGTCACGACGCCTCGGCCGAGATGTTCTATGTGCTCGACGGCGCCGTGCAGGTCCTCTCGGGGAGCGACATCGTGACGGCCGAGAAGGGCGACCTCCTCGTGGTCCCTCCGCGGGTCGCCCACGCGTTCGCCGCCGCGCGCGGCAAGGGCGCAGAGCTCCTGGTCGTCATCACGCCAGGGGTCGAGCGCTTCGATTACTTTCGCAAGTTGACGCGCATCGCGCACGGCGAGGAGCCGCCCGAGACCCTTCGCGACGTGCAGGAGCTCTACGATACGTACTTCCTGAGCAGCCCCGAATGGGAGACGGCGCGCCGATGAGCGGGCTCTCGGCCGAATCGATGTCTCCCCGGGGGTAGACCGCATCGGCCGCTGGGGCGCTCGGCGACGCCGGCTTCGGTGGGTATTTCAAGCCAAGGTCCGGGCAGCTGCTGTCTCGGTGTCTCGTGACAGCGATGTTGTGCAGCGCTTGCTCTCGCGAACGCGATGCGTCCCGCGCTTGACGGCGTCGGCGATCGCCTGGATAAGCTGCCGCATGAGATCCGCGGCGCTCGCGCTCCTCGTCGGGGCCGCGCTGGGCAGCTTCGATCGTCCCGCAGGTGCGGCGCCGCGCGCCTCGTCGCTCGCGTGGGTGAGGATGCCAGGGGCCGAGGCGTGCATCGACGCGCCGACGCTCGCACAGGCCGTGGAGCGGCGGCTCGGGCGCGGGGCGTTCGTGCCGCCCACCCGCGGCGAGGTGTCCATCGAGGGGCGGATCGAGCGCGCGCAGGAGGCCGGCGTCTGGCGGGCGACGATCCGGGTGTTCGGCGAGGGCGGGGCGGCGATCGGGTCGCGTGAGATCGAGGCCGAGCAGGTCGATTGTCGGGCGATCGACGAGCAGCTCGAGCTCGTGATCGCATTGCTCGTCGACCCGGACGCCTCGCTCGTGCCCCCCGGCGGCGCGGGCGTCCCGGCCGCGGCCGGCGCCGGGGGAGCGCCGGCCGCGGGCGCGGCGGCGCGGCCTGCCCCGCGGCCCCCCATCGCGACGAAAGCTGCCGTGCCTCCGGCGTGTCCGCCGGCTCCAGCGGCGCCGAGCGCTCCCTGGCGGGTGGGAGGCGCGGTGGAGGCGGTGGGCGGGCTCGGGCTCACGCCTGGGCCCGCGAACGTCGGGGTCGGGGTCCGCGCGCACGCGACGCCGCCGCGCGGGCCGGGGTTCGAGCTGGGCGGCGCGCTGTGGAAGAGCTCGGTCGCGGGCGAGGTGCCCGGATCGCCCGCGTTCTCGCTCGCGTACGGGAGGCTGTCCGTGTGCCCCGTCGAGATCGCGCGCGGCGGGACGGCGCTCTCGGGCTGCGCCGGCGCGATGGTCGGCTCGCTGCGCGTCGAGGGACCGGCGGTGCGGAGCAGGTTCCGGCACGAGCGGCTCGTGTTCGATCTGAGCCTCGACACGCGCGTGCGGCGGCGCTTCGTGGGCCCGCTGTTCGGGGCCGTCGGGCTCGGGATCGCGGTGCCGCTCGCGCGCGATGTGTATTTTTACACGGACGAGGCGGGGGAGCGGCGCGACGTCTTCCGTGCGTCACCGGTGTCGGCGATCCTCGACCTCGGCCTCGGCCTCGAGCTGCCGTGACCGGGCCGCGTCAGATCATCGACGCAGACGCGGGCTGAGCAGCCCTCCATGTCGCCACCAGCGCATCGACCTACCCCGCGAACGGCCCCGCGCGCCCAGCGCCCCACCCCTGAATCACGTCGTTCGGCTTAACACGACTTAACGGTGGGCGGCCTCGGTCCGCGCTATTCAGCGCCGCGGGGGAAAACCTCGCTCTCAGGAGAATCCTTATGATCGAGAAGAGCACTCTGTCGATGCATACCTGTTCTCTCCATCCGTCACGCGCTGCTCTGCCGCGAATCGGCGCGGCGTTGTTGCTTCTCGGCGCCCTCGGCGCCGCCGCATGCACCGCCGGTGCCGGCGCGGACGAAGAGGAGAGCCTCGGGGTGGCGAGCCAGCGCGGAACTTACGATCTGACGAGCAGCTACACGGGCAACGTCGGAGACACCCGCGGCTGGCTCATCGAGTGGCAGGTACCCGAGCTTCTGAACGCGTCCACGGCCTGGACCGCGGTGGGCCAGTGGTACTACAATCTAGAGTCCGGCATTTACCACAGCCCGGATGGGTGGTTCGTCTACTACTTCGGAGATGACAACGGCGTCACGGGGAATCATTCGAGCTGCAACACCCAGTGGGGCTCGGGAGGCACCTGCGGCGGCTCGCTCGGCGGCCTGCAGCCCGGGCAGCAGGTCGTCTTCAAGTACGAGTGGTGCACGCCCGAGCGCGCCGCGAGCGTGACCGGCGCCCAGCTCTGCCTCTATGTCGACATGAAGGACGGCGCCGGCTGGCAGTTCCTCGCCCAGGACGCGCGCAGCACCGTCGAGATGTACGCGCACGACATCGAGCATTTCGCCGACGTGGGCCCGCAGTACCCCGAGCCGCAGGTCTCCTGCGAGGCGCCCATCAAGATGCTTCGCCAGCAGGTGAAGACGACCTCGGGCGCCTGGCAGAACATGTCGGGCGCGAGCACCTGGTCGTTCCACGACGCCGAGCCCTACGTCTACCAGAACAAGAACCTCGGCGCGTCGCCGTCGACCTGGGAGGCCTGCACGTCGACGGTGCCCGGGAACGACTGCAGCAGCACGCCCGCGTGGTCGTCGGGGCAGGTGTATACGCCCTCCACGCTGGTCACCAACGGCGGCCACCTCTGGTCGGCGACCCAGCAGATCTGGTGGTCGCACCCGGAGTGCCCGCCCAGCAACCCGACCTTCTGGTGCCCGGCCGAGTGGGCCGACCTCGGGCCGTGTAACTGATCGCGGAGCCCGCTCCTCGGAGACGCCGGCGGACGGCGTCTCCCCCCTCTCTCCTCGATTCAGCCCGCCTGTTCGGAGCGCTGAGCCGACGGCGCACGCCGCGTCGTCTGCCTTCATCGCCGTTGTGCGCTCTGGCGCGCGGCGAACGCCCTGTTAGGATGGCGCGTCGCGGAGGCAGGGACGGGTCAGATGGACGGCTCAGATGGACAGCGTCGCTGACGGTCCGGCCGCCGAGGGGTTCGGCGGCACGGACCGCTTCGAGATCCGCGCCCGCCTCGGGGCGGGCGGCATGGGGGTCGTTTATCACGCTCACGATCGGCTTCGCTGCGCCGATGTGGCGCTCAAGACGCTGCTCCGGATGGAGGCCGCCGACATCCTCCGTCTCAAGAGCGAGTTCCGCGCCATCGCGGACATCGCCCATCCGAACCTGGTGACGCTTTACGAGCTCATCTCCGCGCAGGGGCGCTGGTTCTTCACGATGGAGCTCGTCTCCGGCGTGAATTTCACCAGGTACGTCCGCGGGGGCGAGGCCGCCGCCCCGGGCTCGCCGGCGCATGTCCCGGAGCGGACTTCCCCCGCGGCGGCCACGACCTGTCAGGTGAACCTCCACGGCCGCGCGCCCTCGCCCCGCGCCGACGGCGCGGCGCCGACGGCCTCCGGCGGCGAGCCTGCGCCACAGCCCAAGGTCGACGTTGCGCGCCTCTGCCAGGCGCTCGAGCAGCTGGTGCACGCCGTCGAGGCGCTGCACGGCGCGGGCAAGCTGCACCTGGATCTCAAGCCCTCGAACGTGCTCGTGGACCAGAGCGGACGGGTGGTCGTGCTGGACTTCGGCATCGCCCGCGACACCGGCGCTCGCAGGACGGCGCTCGCGACCGCCGAGACAGACGCCCCGATCGCCGGGACGCCCATCTACATGGCGCCGGAGCACATGCGTGGAGAGCTGTCCGCCGCCGCGGACTGGTACGCGGTCGGCGTGATCCTTTACGAGTCGCTCACCGGCCGCGCGCCTTTCAGCGGCAGTCTCTTCGACATCGTCGAGGCAAAGGCGTTCGGCGAGCCGCCGCCTCCTCACCTCATCGCGCCGGACGCACCTCGGGCGCTGAGCGATCTGTGCCTGCAGCTCCTCCAGCGCGACCCGCGCGCGCGGGCCACGGGCGCGGACGCGCTGCGCGTCCTCCGCGAGGCGGCGGTCGCCCTCGCGGCAGCGCCGGGCGCCGCTCCCCGGCCCGGCGCTCCGCCGCCAGGCGGCGAGGCGCCGACGCCGCTCCCTCGCGCGCCGTTCATGGGACGCGGCGAGCCGCTGCGAGCGCTCCAGGAAGCGTTCGACGAGGCGCGCGCTGGCCGCCCGGTGGCGGTCTACGTCCATGGTCGCTCCGGCATGGGCAAGTCGGCGCTGGTCCAGCATTTCCTCGACGATTTGCGCGGCCGCCGCGCCGCGGTGGTCCTGGCGGGCCGGTGTTATGAGCGCGAGTCCGTTCCGTTCAAGGCCTTTGACAGCGTGCTGGACGCCCTCAGCCGCCATCTCAAGCGGCTACCGCGGTCCGAGGCCGCGGGCCTCCTGCCGCGCGGGATCCACGAGCTCGTGCGCGTGTTCCCCGCCCTGCGCGTCGTCGCGGCCATCGAGGACGTCCCGCGGCGCGCCTTCGAGATCCACGACGCCCAGGAGCTCCGGTTCCGCGCGTTTCGAGCGCTCAAGGAGCTCCTGTCGGCGCTCGCCGACAAGGGGCCGCTCGTCGTGTCCATCGACGATCTGCAGTGGGGCGACCGCGACAGCGCGCTGCTCCTCGCCGACCTCCTCGGCCCGCCCGATCCGCCCTCGATGCTCATGCTCGGCGTGTATCGGTCCGAGGACGAGGCATCGAGTCCACTCCTGCGGGAGCTCTTCGGCGCTCCGGCGCCCAGGTGGACGGGGGCCACCGAGCACCGGAAGCTCTGCCTCGGCCCGCTCGTTCGTGAAGAAGCGGAGTCGCTGGCTCGCTCGCTCCTGGGCGGCCACGGCCCCTCGCACAAGGCGTCGGAGATCGCCCGCGAGTCCGAGGGCAGCCCCTTCTTCCTGGCGGAGCTCGCGCTCCACCTGGGCCGCGCGGCGCAGGTTCACCCGGGCCACGAGGACGCCTGTTCCCCGGCGCCGCCTGTGTCGCTGGAGGCGCTGCTCCTGGCGAGGTTCGCGGATCTGCCGGCGGACGCCCGGCGGCTCCTCGAGGTGATCGCCGTCGCGGGGCTCCCCATCGAGCAGCGCGTCGCGCTCAGGGCCGCCGGGTTGCGGGGGGACGCAGCGTCGGCGCTGCACGCCTTGCGGACATGGCACCTGGTCCGCACCGGCGGGCTCGAGGAGGCCGATCCTGTCGAGGCGTACCACGATCGGGTGCGCGAGGCGGCGTCCGGCCAGATCGAGCCGTCGCGGCTCAAGGACCATCACCGCCGCCTCGGCGAGGAGCTCGCGGCCCTGGGGCGCGCCGATCCCGAGCAGATCGCGCGTCACTTCCATGGCGCAGGCGATCTCGACAGGGCGGGCGCGTACGCCGCGGAGGCGGCGGACAGGGCCGCCGCTGCGCTCGCCTTCGAGAACGCGGCGCGGCTCTACCAGCTCTCGCTCGACTGCGCGCCGGCGGGCAGCGACCGCCGGCACGGGCTCCTCGTGCAGCTCGGCCATGCGCTCGCGAACGCGGGCCGCGGCGCCGACGCCGCCCGCGCCTACCTCGGCGCGGCGGACGCCGCGCGAGGCGCCGCGGCGCCCTCTGTCGTCCTCGACTGCAAGCGCCTCGCGGCCGAGCAGCTCCTGACGAGCGGTCACACGGAAGAGGGCGTCGCGGTGCTCCGGGAGGTGCTCTCCGAGACGGGCCTGCGTTACCCCGAGACGAAGCGCCGCGCCCTCGCCGCGGCGCTCGTTCACCGGACGCGGCTCGCCCTGCGCGGCTTCGGGTTCAAGGAGCGCGACGCGAGCCAGACCGATCCCGCCGAGCTGCGCCGCGTCGACGTCTGCTTCTCTGCGTTTCTCGGGCTCTGCGCGGTCGATCCGGTGCGCGCGGTGGGCTTTCACGCGCAGCACATCCTCCTCGCGCTGGCCGCGAGGGAGCCGGGGCGGGTCGCGCTCGGGCTCGCGTTCATGGCGCTGTTCTCGTCGATCATCGGCAAGCCGGCGGGCAGCTCCGTCGAGCGCGCCATCGCCGCGGTGACGCCGCTCCTCCAGCGCTCCGGCGACGCGCGCGTCGAGGGCGTCCTCCGGATCCAGCGGGCGATCGCCGCGCACGAGACGTCGTTTCGAGAGACGGTGATGCACGCAGAGGAGGCAGAGCGCATCTTCCGCGAGCGGTGCACCGGGGTGGCCTGGGAGATCGGCACGGCGCAGACCATCTGCATGATCGGGCTCGGCAAGCTCGGTGATCTGAGGCGGCTCGCCCAGCGCCTCTCCACGTGGATCAAGGAAGCGGAGGCGCGCGGCGACAGGTATGCCGTCACGTCGCTGCGCACGGTCACGGGGGGCCACAGCCTTGTCGCGCTCGCCGCGGACGATCCGGCGCGGGCGCGCGCGGATCTCGCGGAGGCCCTCGCGGCATGGCGGCAGCAGGGGTTCCAGCTTCAGCACTTCTTCGGGCTCTTTGCGGACGTGCTCATCGATCTGTACTGCGAGGACCCAGGCGCCGCGTGGCGCCGGCTGACGGCCGCGTGGCCGGCGGTCGAGGACTCCACGTACCTGCGCATGAGCCCGATGCGGATCGGCGCGATCGAGCTGCGCGGGCGGGCAGCGCTCGACGCGGTCGCGAGCGCGGCGGATCCGGCCCCGCTGCTGCGCATCGCCGAGCGCGTGGCCGGCGTGCTCCTGCGGGAGCGGGTGGGCTGGGCGAGCGCCCAGGCGTGGCTCACGCTGGCCGCCGTCGCCTGGACGCGCGGCGACGCGGCGCTCGCGCGCACGCACCTGGAGGCGGCGATCGCCGGGTTCGACGCGAGCGAGGTCGCGCTGAGCGCCGCGGCGGCGCGCAGGCGGCTAGGGGAGGTGCTGGGCGGCGACGAGGGCCGCGCGCTCGTCAGGACGGCCGACGACGCGATGGTCCGCCTCGGCGCCAGCCGTCCGGATCGGATGACGGCCCTGTTCGCTCCCGGCTTCGGCGGCCGCTGACGCCGGGAGGAGGGGTGCCCGAGCCGGCACGACGGCCCCGCGGTTAGCTCGATGAGCTCGCCGTTCAGCTGGCAGCTCGGGGCGGCGCATGGTGCTGTCGGCCGGGAGGCGGCGCGCGCCGGGTTGCCTGCGTCAGGGCGTCAGGGCGAAGCAGTAGATCCCGCCGTAGCCGCCGCCGCCGCCGACGGTGTTCGAGCCCGGCGCCGGGCCTCCCGAGTCCACGATATTGACCCCCGGCGCGCACCCCGGCGCATTGTGGGACGTTATCCAGTGGGACCCGCCCCCGCCCCCGCCCGGGCCGCCGCCGCCGCCCCTTGGCCACGAGTGTCCGAGCTGCGGTCCCCCCTCGGCCCTGTCTCCCGTCTTGGCCGTCCAGTCCTTGCACGTCGCCGTGGCGCCCTGGAGCTGCCCCTGGGCGTTGGAGCCCGTCAGGGTGTCGTGGTTGTCGACCTCGGGTTGGCCCGGGTCGGGCTGGTGGTTGGGGACGCCGTCCTCGTTCGGCAGATCGTTCATGATCGCCGCGTCGGCCCCGCTGGGGCGCGTGTTGAGCAGCTCGTCCTTGTCGTTCGCGACCAGCCGGCCGAGCCGGTCGTACCAGGGCCCCTCGCCGATCCGGTCGATCGCGTTGACCTGCTTCCCGTCCTCGCCTGCCGTGGCGCTCAGGAACGCGCGCCACATCTTGCTTCCTGCGCCCGGGAGGCTCTTCTCGGCGATCGTCGCGCAGATCTTGTCCGCGCCGCGGAGACCGGCGCCCGGCCCTGTCTCACCGAAGCGGAGGTCGCCCCCGAAGCCGTCCTGGGAGCCCGACAGCTCCCGCATGGCGGCGAGGCTGGTCACGAAGAAGCTGAATTTCTCGGTCGTCCCGCCGCCCGAGGTGGACGAGGTGGTGTCGCCGCTCGAGGTGGATGAGGTGGTGTCGCCGCTCGAGGTGGATGAGGTGGTGTCGCCGCTTGAAGTGGATGAGGTGGTGTCGCCGCCCGAGGTGGATGAGGTGGTGCCGCCGCCGGAGGTGGATGAGGTGGTGCTGCCGCCGGAGGTGGATGAGGTGGTGCCGCCGGAGGTGGACGAGGCGCTGGTCGAGGCGTCCGCTTCCGAGTCTGAGCCGGAGCAGCCGACCACGTGCGAGAAGAGCGCGAGGGCCAGAGGCAGCAGCAAGTGGCGATAAGTGCGTGTCATGGTCTCCGTTTCCTTTCTCGTGTTAAGCAGGAGCGTTGCTGCCAGCCGCACCCCCGAGGTCGAGCAGGCGAGAGACAGGGGGCCCACAACCCAGCCGAGGGTGCTGGTGCCCCATCCGCCTGGCGAGGGGAATTTCTCAATTCGGCAAATTTTTTGCAACACCCAGATGGCTATGTGGCGGCGCCGCGGGACCGAGAGTCAATCTTTTTTCGCGGGCTGTTGGGTGTGATGTTCCGCCCGGAATGACGCGCTCCGTTGCGCGTCACATCTTCTCCGCCACGCGCTCGCTCATCGCCGGTCGCACGGCGACATGGAGCTCCGAACGGACCGCGCGCGGCGCGTGCTCCCGCCCTCCAGAGCCGCTTTCCGTCATCCACCGCGGTCGTGCCGGTTCGCGCCCTCTGGTAAATTTGGAGCCGAGACCGATCCCTGGTCTCCCTTTTGGCTTACGGAGGTTCCATGTCCTCTTGTTCCCGCGCGCTCCCGCCCACGCTCGCCGCCCTCGGTGTCGTCGCCCTCGTCTCGCTGCCCGGCCAGGCGCGCGCCGAGGACGATTCTTTTGCCATGTCGGTCGGGGTCTCCCTGTCGGTCTCCTTCGGCCAGAAGCTCGTCGCCTTCGGGCTGGGCGCCGACCTCCGCGCGACGTTCCTCATGGAGGGCAGCGTGCCCGGAGCGTTCGACTCGGGGCACATGGGATTCGGTCCGTTCGCGCAGGCGACATGGCTCAACTTCTCTGCCGGCCGCTTCGCGATCGGCACCCACGGCGGCGGGGATCTGTCGCGCGACGCCAGCATCGACGGCGAGCTCGGCTGGATGTACCGCACCCCCTACCGCGACCTGCTCCCTGGGCAGCACGGTCTCCACGTCGGTGTGATGGCCAGCCTGCTCGACCCGGCGGTCGTCGATTTCTCGGCGGGCGCGGCCATTCCACTGTCGGGCGAGCCGTTCGCCCCCGAGGGGATGTTGGGCGTGGGCGTCCACGCCGCTCCGATCTTCGGAGAGCGGTCCACTGCCATCGACGGCCGGCCGTTGCGCACGGCCGATGGGGTGGTGCTCCCGCCGGCGCTCGGGCTGGGCCCTGCTGCGTCGCGCCCGGCGCGGCTCGATCGCGCGACCCGGGCGGCGCTCGCGGGTGCGTGGCTGGACAGCGCGCGGGCCGAGTGCGGCTCGATCCCGGCGTTCCTCGCCCTCGCGCGGGACCTCGCGGCGGTGGGCGCGCCCGCGTCGCTCGTGGCGCGGGCGCTCGGCGCGCTCGGCGACGAGGTCCGCCACACGGCGCGGTGCAGCGAGATCGCGAGCGAGCTCGCCGGGTGGCGCCTGAGGCCAGCGCTTCTCCCGCCTCCGGCGGCGCGCGACGCGGACCGGCAGGCGGCGCTCGTGCGGATGGCGCTCGAGGCGTGGCACGACGGCTGTCTCGGCGAGGGCGCGGCGGCGGCCCGGGCGCGCCGGTCGCTCGCGGGGGCGAAGGACGCGGGCGTGCGCGCGGTGCTCGGCGAGATCGCGCGCGACGAGGCGCTGCACGCCGAGCTCGGCTGGCGCGTGCTCGCCTACTGCCTGGCCGAGGGCGGGCGCGAGGTGCGCGAGGCGGTCGGCGACGCGATGACCGGGCCGGCGCCGGCGCCGCCGGCGGACGACGCCGAGGTCGAGGGCGAGCGGAAGGAGGTGCAGGCCTTCGGCCGGCTCCCGCGCGCGGAGGCCGACGCTGCCTGGGACGAGACGTGGGCGGCGGCGCGGCGCGACGGGGAACGGATGCTCGTCGCCGCGTGAGCGGCCGAGGCGAGCGCGCCTGGCCGCGAGCGCGTCTCCGGGAGAAACGTGTCGAGCGGAATTTTCCGCTTGCGCTGCTTGTGAACGCTTTCGTCTACTGGGACGATGCGCACGTGGACTCATCTCTCTTCAGTGCTGGTGATAGCGACCCTCGCGGCAGTGCCGGGATGTGGAAACGACGAAGCGCCGTTCGAGGGCGTGGTCCTCGGCCTGACCGATCGGTACGTCACCGAGGGCGGCGAGATCACCGTGAGTCGGGACATGTCGGAGTACGAGTCCGTCGAGGCCCAGGTGATCGCCGCGGACGGCGCGGTGCAGGCCTTCCCGGGCGCGCTGTCGGCCGACGGCTCGCGCTGGGAGATCCCGGCGGTGCCCGAGGGCGAGTACTGGATCGTGACGACCACCGCGCCGGACGAGCGCGCGACGAACGCGCCGAAGAGCCGCGTGATGCTGCAGGCGACGGCGCGCACCGTCGATTTCGGTCGCGCGTACTCCGGGCGCCCCGACAACAGCAATGCGACGCAGGACACCGAGGCTGCGCTCACCGCGGACGGGCTCAGGCCCTGGCACCAGCTCAGCTTCGACGCGGAGGGCGCGGTGGTCCAGCCGCTCCAGGACAGGCTCGAGCTCTACAGCTTCAATGTCGACGCGATCGCCTCGCTCGTCCCGGAGGAGGGGACGAAAGGCGCGCCCGCCGACGGGGACACGGCCTGCTCGGGCTGGGCGTTCAATTGGAAGGCGAAGGTCTTCCCGGCGTCGCACGACGGCGGGCGGCCGCTGGTCGATGGTTCCCGGGGCGATGTGCTGCACGTCACCCAGCTCGTCCAGCACCAGGTCGGCTCGCCGCCGGAGCAGGCGGACCCGCACGATCCCTGGTCCTCGTTCACCTACGAGGCGGCGGAAGCGTCGTTCTCGACGCGGGAGGTGAACATGCAAGACGGGGAGGCGATCACCTTCGGCGGTTCGTTCGCGCCGCTCGAGCTGTCGAGCTTCGCGGCCGACCTCCGGAGTTCGCGGTTCATCGCGCAGGTGACGGCGAACGCGCCGGCCGTCCTCTCGAGCACGGTCACCTCGATGGTGATGTACCAGGAGCCCGGCACCGGCGTGCCCCTCTATGGAAGCACACCCACGTTGCTCCAGGCGCAGGTCACGAGCGGCCAGGAGCCGGTCGACCCGATCTGCTTCTCGACGGACGACACGTGTGAGCCCGAGCTCTGCCCGGATGGGTGCAACGCTGCCTTGACGACGTTCCACCCCGGCGACCACGCGGCGACATACCGGTACGGCAACCCGTACGCCGAGAGAGGCATGGAGCTGCTCGACGTGAGGGTGGCGTTCCGAACGCGGGTGATGCATCCCGTCGATGAGGTCCAGGAGAGCCTGCGCGGCTTCGTTTCGGTCGTCAGGAGCGCCGAGGACGCGAACGGCGCGGCGGTGGAGCCGCTGCTCGGCCTGCCGCGGGACCCGCGGATCGACGGCGTGAGCCTGCCGGTGGACACGGTGACCGAGGGCGCCGGCGCGACACCGACCATCACCTTCGAGCCGCCCGACCTGGGCGAGCCGGACGGCTATCGCGTCGTCGTCTTCCTTTACGATGACGTCAAGGACGCGGACGGCGCGGTGCTGAGCCAGCGCACCAGCGTGCTCAGCGTCGACACCACGGCGACCACGGTCAAGGTGCCGGAGGGCGTGCTCGAGAGCGGGCGGTACTACAGCGTGCAGATCACCGCGTACCTGGGCACGCACACGCGACAGGCGCCCTTCAAGTACCGAGGAGCGACGCTGGCCCAGGCACAGACGTACACGGGCATGTTCACGCCCTGAGGGCGGGAGCTTGCTGGCGCGCACCAGGCCGGGGCGCCGGCGGTTGGGCCCGGGTTGGGGCCACACCCTCCCGACGCCCGGCGGGCTGGCGCAGCAGCCAGTCATCTCCTGCGGGTACGGTCCACGCCGGGAAGGGCGCGGGTCGTCCGGTGGGGGCGAAACTTGCATCCCGCATGGCCCCGATGGAGCGGAATCGACATCACGCGAACACGAGCGAGCTGAACAACCTGGTCCGGCGCAACATAGAGACCCTGATCGCCGTACAAGAGAAGATGGAACGTGGGAAGACCCATCAAGAGACGGTGGCGGACGCGATCACCCGCTTCGCGGGGAGCATGACTTTCGTCTATATCCATGCTCTCCTGTTCGGGGGCTGGATCCTGTTGAACCTGGGCGTCGTCCCCGGGATCCAGCCCTTCGACCCATTCCCTTTCGTGATGCTGGCGATGATCGCATCGGTCGAGGCGATCTTCCTGTCGACCTTCGTGCTCATCAGCCAGAACCGGATGCAGGCGCTCGCGGACAAACGGGCAGATCTGGATCTCCACATCAACCTCCTCGCCGAGCACGAGGTCACGCGCTTGATCGGCCTCGTGGACGACATCGCTCGGCATCTCGGTGTCACCAGCGGACAGGACGCAACCCTGGACGAATTGAAGAAGGACGTCCGGCCCGAAGAGGTCATCGAGGAGATCGAGCGGGCGGCGCGCGATAGGCCCGGCACGTGAGGCCGCGTGAGCGCGCGAGGCCTGGATGAGCCCGGTGCGCAGCGCGGCGAGCCGAGCATGTCGAAGTTCAGCTCACCTCGATCGAATCCTTCTCGGGCAGCGCCGGGGGAGGGAAGTCCGAATGCCTCGGAGACGTCAAGCCCCGACGGCGGCACCTGCGGGCTCGGCGCAGCTCAGCGCTTGCCCTTGGCGCCGCCTGCCTTTGCGGCGCCGCCGCTGCTCCCATGCGCGTTCGCCTTGCCGCCGCCGCCATGGTCCTTGTCGTGGATCATGACCTTGGTGTTGCCGCGGCCATGGTCCTTGTCATGGATCATGACCTTGGTGTTACCGCCGCCATGGTCCTTGTCGTGGATCATGATCTTGGTGCCGCCGCGGCCATGGTCCTTGTCGTGGATCATGACTTTGACCTTGTCGCCGCCACCATGGTCCTTGTCGTGCACCATGATCTTGACCTTGTCGTCGCCGCGATCATGATCGTGAACCTTCACGTCCACGTCGGCGCGCGCGCCCGCGTGCACGTCGACGTCGGGCCCATCGACGAAGCTCTTCACGAGGATGTTGACCCGCGGCGCCCGCGCGGCCGTCGCGATCACGCGCACGCCCGGCCGGTAGCCCCAGAGCGCCACGCGCGTCGTGCCGCGGAATCCGAGCGCGACCGTCAGTCGGAGCGGGTTCACCACCGCCGCGAGCTTGCCCACGAAGTAGAATCCGGCAGAAGCCGGCGCGAGGACGAGCACCTCGGGCCGCTCGGCCACGAGACCCAGCTTGAGCGTTCGCCCCTCGACGGCGACCGGCTTGAGGTGAGCATCGAGCACATAGACGCGCACCTCTCCCGTGGCCTCGTTCGCGACCATCTCGAGCCGGTCGTCGCCGACCACCTGGACGGAGCCGCCGTGGGGGCCCACCGTGACCTCGGACACCTTGCTCTCAGCGCTCACCCTGGCGCTCGCCACGAGCTCCGCCGTGCCGCCCGCGGGCACGTGCAGCACGCCGCTCCACGGCTTGCCCGAGATCGTGAGCGTGTAGCTGATCTCCGTCAGGTCCGCCTCGAGCTTCGGCCCCGCCGCGACAAGGAGCCCCGTCCTCGCGTCGATCGCGAGCGGGATCGTCCGCGCCTCTCCGGACGGCAGCTTCCAGACGAGCGTGCCGCCGACGTCCTCCTTGATGCGCACACCGGAGCTGGCGGTGATCGCGGCCTTCACCTGGCCGTCGCCGTCGATGCGCCAGGCGAC
This sequence comes from Sorangium sp. So ce128, assembly GCF_051525245.1. Taxonomy (NCBI): domain Bacteria; kingdom Pseudomonadati; phylum Myxococcota; order Polyangiales; family Polyangiaceae; genus Sorangium; species Sorangium sp. So ce128. The sequence goes on from NZ_CP150313.1 coordinate 1,072,983, forward strand.
ATTCCCCTCGTCGTGCTCCTCGACCAGCGCCGCGGCGCCGAGCTCTTCGCTCAGGGCCATCTCCGCGCTGGCCGTCGCCGTGGCCTCGCCGCAGGCGGGCAGGAGCGCGAGCGTGAGAGACACGAGCGCGGTACGAGTCCTACGGATCATCGGTTCCTCCGTTGCCATCCTGTGCCTCGCCGGCCAGCGCCGGCTCGGTCGTGGCATCCTCTCGACTTCCTGGACAGCAGTGCGCCCGACGGGGCGCCGCGGCTCATCAATCTCGTGGTGGTCACGTGTGGGGCACTCCTCCACTCCTTCGCATCAGGGATGTTCTTACCGCTGGAGCCCCTGGCGAGCCGGGCGGCGCGCGTGGCGAGGAACCGCGAGCGGCGGGCGCGGGCGGTCCGGCAGCGCCAGGAGAGCGCCGCCGGCGGAGAGCCGTAGCGCTGTGGCGCCCGAGGTCGTCCCTCGTCGCGCGGGGGTGGTGCCGAGTGGCCCGGGCCCACGCTGAGCCCGGTAGCAGGGGCGAGCTGGATGGCGTGCCGCGGCTCAGCACGCGAGCGCGCTGGCTGGGTGAAATTATGAATGTTCACAGCAGCGCGCACCTCGCTGGCCGGGCGGCAGGCTGGTCGATCGAAGTTGACACCGGACATGTGAACGCTCACACTATCGGCCGGTCGTCATGCTTTTTCTTCGCTCCGGATCGGCCGTCATGCGCATCCAGGAGACGGTCATGAAGTAGCGAACGGTCATGTTGCTCGCGGCTGGGATCGCGGTCCTGGCCAGTGGTGACCGTGGCTGCAGCAACGATCTTAGCGGCGGTGGGACTCCGGTGTAGCCGGCAGCGGCGGGAACCCCGGAAGCGACCCGACGTATCCCGCCCAGCAGCAGGCTCTCCGGGGGGATGCACCATGAACATTCTGGTTGTGTTGTACGGCAAACGCAGCTGCTCGATGCCTTGAGCGCGCGGCGAGCGACCCCGACCTACGCAAGGGCAGCGCTGAGCAGTGAGAAGATTCCAGTTTTACTTACTTAATATGACGAGGAGGACAAGATGAAATTCGGAACCAAGCAGAGCTTGCTTGCGGCGGCGACGGGCGTCCTCGCCGTGTCGTGCGTCATCGGCCCCGAGGGGGCGTACGACGCCGAGATCGAGGAGGCAGGCTCGCTCGAGGGCGCCATCACGATCGATACGAGCGCGGTCTACACGATCGTCGGCGTCCAGAGTGGAAAATGCGTGCAGGTGGCTGGAGGCAGCACCGCTGATGCAGCGGCCATGCAGATCGCCAGCTGCAACGGCTCGACGCGGCAACAGTTCCGCATGGAATCGGCGGGCGGCGGCTACTATCGCATCCGCAACGTCAACAGCAACCGTTGCATGGACGTCGCGGGCGCGTCCACCAGCGACGGCGCCGCCGTCCAGCAATACTCCTGCTGGACCGGGACAAACCAGCAGTGGTCGTTCACGGACGTCGCCAGCGGCGTCGTGCGCCTCACCGCGCGCCACAGCGGCAAGTCCCTGGACGTCTACGGCCGCGGCACCGCGGACGGCACCGCCGTGATTCAATGGGCGTCGAACGGCGGCACCAATCAGCAATTCCGACTCACGCCCGTGGGTTCGGGAACCGGCGGCACCGGCGGCTCTGGCGGCACCGGCGGCTCTGGCGGCACCGGCGGCACTGGCGGCACTGGCGGCTCCGGCGGCGGCGGCTCCGCCGGCACGCGCAGCGCCGGCTGCGGCATTCCCACCTCCCTCACCAGCGGTAACCGCACCATCAACGTCAACGGCACCACGCGCCAGTACGTGCTCGACATTCCGGCGAACTACGACCCGAACAGGGCGTATCGGCTGGTGTTCGGCTGGCACTGGCGTGGCGGATCGGCCAACGACGTCGTGAACAACGGGTACTATGGGCTCAAGGCGCTGGCGAACAACAGCGCCATCTTCGTCTCGCCGAACGGCATCGACAACGGCTGGGCCAACACGGGCGGGCGCGACATCGCCTTCGCCCGCGCCATGGTCGACTCCCTCAAAGCCAACCTATGCGTCGACACGAGCCGCGTCTTCTCGACCGGGTGGAGCTTCGGGGGGATGATGTCGAACGCGCTCGGCTGTGATATGCCCGACGTCTTCCGAGCCATCGCGCCGATGTCCGGCGCCCTCTACAGCGGCTGCAACCAGTCCAACACCCAGCCCGTCGCCGTCTGGATGTCGCACGGCCTGTCCGACAGCGTCGTCCCCATCTCGGCCGGAAGGGCGGCGCTCGACGTCTTCGTGCGCAAGAACGGCTGCAGCACCGAGACGAGCCCCGTAGGCTCCAACTCGTGCGTCGCCTATCAAGGGTGCCGGGAGGGATACCCGGTGCACCGCTGCGAGTTTGCCGGTGACCACCAGACGCCGAGCTTCGCGAGCTCGTCCATCTGGAGCTTCTTCACGCAGTTCTGACCTCGCGCCCCGCCGATGCGGCAGCTCGGGCGGCGGCAGACGCGCCCGCCCGAGCCGCCGCGTTGCCCCGCCCCGCCCGTGAGCTGTCGAAGCAGGCGGTCCACCGAAGGAGCGTGCTTTCATCGGGCCGAGCGGGCCCATGCCGCACGGAGACGTGGATCTCCGATCGGACCGGGCACAAGTCGAGCGGCCAGATCCATCATTACAGGCGCGCCGCGCGCAAGGTCGCCGAGCTGCGGCTGGGCGACTTCGCCCCCCTGGATGAAGCGATCCCCGAACTGGCCGGCAAGGGACGCGCGGAAGGCCCTCCCGCGCCCGCTGGACCGGCGACGCGAGCGGCGAGCGCCGAAGCCGCCATCGCGCCCGCACAGACCGTCCAGGCGCCGGCGCGAGGCGACCTCTCCGCCCCCACCTCGTCGGACGCTGAGGCCCCGAAGGGGGCCGGTTGGGCCCGCGTTGGGCCAGGCCGACCGCGAGGGGGTCCGAGCCCCGAGCTGAATGCCCGATCGCTCCTCCGCACCAGGGAGGTCCTTGGGCCCCGTCGCTGGTGCGGCGGAGCGAACGACGGAAAGGCCAACAATTTTCAATATCTCTACGGGGCACGGGCGGCTGGATCCTCCTCGGGTGTGGCCCAACGCGGACCCAACCGGCCGACGTCGGATGCTTCAGCGTCCGCCACGGCGGGGGCGGCAGCATCGCTCGGGGACGGCGCCTGACGGGACATTGCCGAGGCGAGGGTAAGAGCGAAGCGCGGTTCTCCGGCGCGTTCACGGACAAGCTGCTGGGATGAGGTGCGCGACCCGGGCCGGGTCCCGACTCCCCAGGTCACTGAGCCCGGGCCGGGTCGCGCGGCCGCCTCAGTCGAGCGGATCCCCGTCCTCATCCATGGCGACGGCGAAGGGCCCCTCGCCCGGTCCCGCCGGCGTGATCCACCGGCCGGCCACGGCGTCGGGCGCGACGCCTGCGAGCTCCGCGATGCGCTCCTGCCAGTGCTCGGACGCCTCGGTCGCGCAGCGAATCACCGAGGACGCCGTCTTCCCCGCCGCCGGCTCGGCCTCTAGCTCCACGGCTACCTCCGTCGCGAGCGCCGTGTCCGTCTCGACGATCACGGCGTCTGGATCGGACCGGCGGATCAGATCCGCGACGCTCGCGGCTCCCGACGAGCCGAGCACGTACGTCCCCACCTGCACGCGCTGCGCTGCCACGAGCCGGCCCAGCACGTCCTTGCCCGCCTCGCCCAGCGAGGCGAGATCGAGCGGCACCGCCCGCGCGCGGGCCGAGAGCCCTGCCTCGGCGAGCGCCTTGGCGACGGCGCGCTCATCCACGATCTCGCCTCCGAGCACGGCGACGTCGCCGAATCGGTGTCGGCGGACCACCTCCCTGACGGCCAGCGAGGCGCCCTCGTGGAGCGCGATCCCCGCCCGCGCGCACGCGATCCGCACGACCGGGAGCGCCGCGCGAGACGCCGCCGCGCTGGCCAGCAGCACCGCGGAGATGCCGTATCCTCGCACCAGGTCGAGGCACAGGAGCACGAGCCGGGCCGCTGACACCCGCGACAGCGTGCCGTAAGGGGCGTGGCGCGTGTCGGAGAGGTAGATGATCCGGTACCCCTGTACGAGCGACGCGATCTGCGACGGGAGGCGCGCGGCGGCGCCGCGCTCATCGAGAATGACGAGGGTTCGCTGGCTGGATGAGCTCATGACTGGCGGGGGGCGAAATGTAGCAGGTGGAGCTGACCGTTCGGAAGGCGGCCGAGCGAGTAGGTGATGCGATTCACGCACGCGCGCTGCGCAGGCTGCCCTGACTGGGACTCCAGCCCTTCGAGCGTCTCCCTGGGCGTGTAGGAGCCCGAGTGCACCTGCCCCGGCGCGAGGGAGCGGAGGGCCGCGTCGTCGCGGGTCATGATGTCCCGCAGCGAGCGCAGCGCTTGGTTGCGCGAGCGGAAGACCGTGTTCGTCTGCTTCGTCGGCCGCGAGGTCGCGAGCGCGGACGGATCCTGTCCCGGGCCCGGCACGTGCGCGCGCGCGTGCCCGACGTTGTTCCCGAAGCTGCGATTCTCCGAGTCTTCCAGCAGCCGCTCGGCCTCGCGCAGCGACGCGAGGCCGAAGGGATCGATCCATGCAAACGGGTTGACCGCATAACCGTAGTAACCCGCCCCCCCGGCCACGCCGAGCGGATCCGGGGAGACGAACATGCCGTCGGCCGGGTCGTAATAGCGATAGCGATTGTAGTAGAGGCCGGTCTCGGCGTCCTCGTACTGCCCCGGAAACCGCAGCGGGGTGCTGGCGCCGCCGTCGCGCGGTGCCTCGAGCCCGAAGGCCTGCCGATCCAGCGAGCCCACGATCGCGCCCGCGTCGTCGAGGAGGTGCTCCGGCGTACCGACAGGATCGTTAACGTAATGAATCCATCGTCCGTCGGCCTCGCGGTGCGCCGCCGGGACGAACGAGTCGTCCATGAAGCAATAGGTCCGCACCGAGGCCCCGGCGCCCCCAGGCGCGGCCGCGCTCTGGCCCGGAGAGCGCGTGATCTCGTGCACCAGGACGTCTCCATCCCACACGAACCGGGTCTCGCGCGCGAGCCGCAGCGCGCCTGCCGCCTCGTCCCACGCGAGGACTCGCTTCCGGACACGCCTCGCCAGCGGATCGTACTCGAACTCGACGCGGGCGCCGTCGGGCGCCTCGACGTGCTCGAGCAGCCCTGCGCCGCTCCAGCCGTAGCGGTAGACGCGCGGCTTGTCCCCTCCTGCGTCCTCGCGCCGCTCGACGAGCCGCCCCTCGGCGTCCCAGCGGTACTCCGTGTTCCCCTTCCGGAGGAGCTTCCCGCCCCTGCCGTACCTGCGCTCCGGAGCGCCGTCTCCCTCGTGCAGGTTGCCCGCGGGATCGTAACGGAACACCTCGCGCCGCCCCACCTCGGGCGTCATCGCGAGCAACTGGCCCACGGGATCGTAGCGGAGCTCCGTCATCCCGCGCGCGCCGCCGCTCCGCGCCACGAGCTCGCCGGTCGGATCATGGCGGTAGCTCATCAGCGCCACGATGGCGTCGGGCGGCTCACCCACCCACGCCGGGTGGCCTGGCGCGGTCGGCGGGCGCTCCCCAGGGCGCGTGAGGCGCTGCTGCGAGAGGCGGCCCAGCGGGTCGTACGAGGTCCCGATCGCGCCGCCGCCCGGGAGACGCCGGAAGACCTCGCGACCGAAGGGATCCAGCCCGTGCTCGATCAACGCCGCATCGTCCAGCACTGTGCGCACGCGCGAGCCCATCGCGTCGCGCGCGATCGCCTCGCTGTGCCCGAGCGTCGTGCGCCGCGAGATCCGGTTGCCCAACGCGTCGTACCGCGCCTCGACTGCGTGCGCCTCGCTCCCCAGGACCTGGGTCTCCTTGACGATCTGGCCGAGCGGATCCCTCTCGAGCTCGATGTGCCCGCCGGGCCAGCGCGTCTCGACCAGGTTGCCGAGCATGTCGTACTCAAAATGCTCGTCGCCCGCCGGGGTCGTCCGCTGGACGAGGCGCCCCGCCAGATCGTACGCGAGATCAGTATGCACGGCCGGCCCCGCCGCCTCGGCCGCCATCGACTCGCCCGTCGTGACCCGCGTCGGGCGCCCCGCCGCGTCGAGGCGATAGCGCAGTACGCGTCCGTCGAACGTGCGCTCCTCGATCAACCGACCATAGATATCGTAAAGGAGCTGGTGCTTCTCCCCGACCTCGTTCACGACCGTGGTGAGCTCGCCCTCGCGGTTGTAGAGCAGGCGGGACACGTGGCCGTTCGCGTCCTTGCGCCAGCAGAGCCGGTGATACCCGCCCCACCCCCACTCGGTGACATGCCCGCTCGGGTTCTGGGCCCGCACGAGGTGCCGCTCCCCGTCGTACTGATACCGCGAGACGCCTCCCTGGGCGTCGATCACCGCGATGAGGTCGCCGCGATCGGAGTAGACGAAGCGCGTCTCTGCGCCCGCCGGATCGGTGCGCCCCGTGACCCGGCCGAGCGCGTCGTACCGGAAGCGCCATACCGCGCCGTTCGGCGACGCGACCGCGATCAGGTTCCCCTGCGCGTCAACCTGGTACGATGTCGTAGCCCCGTTCGGATCGATCCGCTCGCGCAGCAGGCCCCGCTGGTCGGGGCGGTAGGTGGTGGTCTGCCCCAGCGGATTCGCAATGTGCTCCGGGTTCCCCCGCGCGTCGCGGAGGATCTGAGTCACCCCGCCATGCGGGTCGGTGATCTTGACGGGGGAGCCCGCCTCATCCCGGACGATCGACGTACGGGCGCCGAGCTGGTTCATGTAGCCAACCAGGTTCCCGCGCCCGTCGCGCTCGAAGCGCTCGAAGCCGCCGTCCGGATACTCGAGGACGGCGAGGAACCCGCGCGCGTCGTACACGGCGCGTATGGGCGACGGCCCGGCGTCGTGCGCCATGGTGAGCAGGCCGAACGCGTTGTGCGCGAAATGCCCGACGTGCGTCGAGTCGATGACGTGCGTGTAGTCCTCGTCGAGGTACTCGAAGACGCAGTGGTGAACGCCCCTGGCGGGGTGGCGGCCCGAGGCGAGCACCGAGGGCACGTCCGGGTCCAGGCTCGGATCGGGGCTGGACAGGTAGTCGCCCCAGGACTCGATGCACCGCCCCTGGGCGTCGTACACGAAATGGAAGCAGAGGCCGGTCCGATCGACGTCGGCCGTGAGCCGGGCCTCGTCGTCATACTCGTAGCGCGCGGAGAAGCCGTCGGCGTCGGTCGCCCCGACGAGCCGTCCGCGCGTGTCGTAATCGTATCTCTCCAGGGCGATCCACCGCCCCTGCTCCAGCGCGTTCTTCACCTCGATCGAGGCGATGTGCCCGGCGCCGTCCCTGCGCACGCGGAGCTTCCGGCCGGCGCTGTCCGTCACCTCGACGAGCTGGCCGTCCTCGTACACGAGCGCGATGCGGTTCTTGTTCCTGTCCTCGATCGCCGTGAGCAGGTAGAGGTGCTCGCCGAGCTTCTCCGAGAAGGCGTAGAGTCGCCCGTCGTTCGGGTCGACGACATAGCCCCACGGCTCGCGGCGGAGGCGGAAGCCGAATGAGGAGACCACGTCATCGCCCGTGCGCAGCGACTTCGGGAAGGAGACGCGCGTGCCCTGGTCCGTCCAGACGTCGATGGAGCGGCGGCGCTCTTCGACGCGCCAGCCGAGGCTGTGGGCCCATCCCCACCCGAGGCCGACGTCGCGGCGGTGCGCATGGGCGCTGTAGCTGCGCGTCAGCTGGAGCGGCAAGGGTCCGGGCAGCTCGACGATGAGGATGGGATGGGTGAACGCGCGCCCCGTGGCGACGTCGACCGGGTGCGACTTCGTGCCGCAGAGCGGATAGCGCTGTGGATCCGGGGCGCCCTTGCCGCCGCCCTGCGCCTGGTTCCCGCCGCTCCCGACGCCGGCGCCCTGCCGGCCCGCTCCTGCGCCGCCCCCGGGTCCTCCCGATCCGCCGCCGCCACCACCGCCGCCCATCACGAAGACGCCGGGGTTCATGCCGGGAATGGCCGGGATGTTCGGGACCGGAGCCGTGCGCGCCATACTCTGAGGTTCGCTTGAACGTCCCCCCGGAGACAAGCCAGCAGTTCAGACCCTGCGGAGCTCGACAGTTTCGTGCGCTAAGGCCCGCGCGCCGCGGTCGCCAGGGCGCACTGTCGCGCCGATCTACCCCCCAGGCCTGCCCGGAGCACCGCAGCGCGGAGAGGACGGCGCCGCGCTCGCCCCCACCGGAGGGCGCGCTCGACGTTCATAACCGGCGGCGAGCAGCAGGGCTCCGGCGGCGACTCGACGCGAGCAGCGGGCTCGACTATCGGCGCGAGCTTGCTCGACCCTCCGGAGCCGCCGGCAGGCCGAGCAGCCGAGCGATCGCCTCGTGAACGACCCGGGCCGCCGCGACGTCCCCGAGGGCGACGGCGCGGCTCAGGGTGCTGGCGAGCGAGGCGACCACGGCGGCTCGAGGCGACATCTCGGTCATCCCGAGTTCGCCAGGCGCCAAGCTCGGTGATTGGGCCCGCGTTGGGCCCACACCTTCCGAGGGGCTGCGATCCGTCGCTATGCCCCGCCGAAATGCCGGCGATTACGGCGAATCGCACCGGTTCGCCACCGCAAATTCGTCCTTGGGCCTCGTCACTCGTGCGGAGGAGCGGCCTCAGGGGCGAGGTGCGGGTTGGGACCCCGAGCTGGAGGTGGTGAGCGCCGTCTCCCCGTCGGGGGCGGCGCCGCCGCCCGTGAACGGCGCCGTGCAGAACAGCGCCTCGACATTCGCCTTCTGGCAGTGGCCATAGGCGCTGGGGGTGCGGTCGCAGCTGAGGGACCGGCACTCCGCAACGTCGAAGCAGATGGCGCCTTCGGACTTGCTGCCGGGGGCGACGTCGTTCAGGCCGTCGTGACAGACGCCCTGGTCGCAGTAACCGCTGTAGTTGTCGACGCTGACCAGACCGTCGAACGTGTCGGTGTTCTCGCTGGAGCAGTCCTGGTGGCTGCGGCAGGCGGTGCAGGTGGCGGCCAGGCTGGCCTGGGAGGTGATCTTCATGAGGCCGCTGGCGCAGTCGCCAGGGTCCAGGGCCTGCTCGCCGTTCTTGTGGAGGGGCTGGCAGGTGTGCTCCTCGGGATAGTCCCCGCCGGAGAAGTAGGCGCGCAGGGCGGCCGTGGTCGGCATGCAGCGGAGCCCGGGCGCGCACAGGTCAGAGTTGCTGTCGCAGGGGTTCCCCTCGGCTGGCAAGGGCGGAGCGGGGCGGCAACGGCGGCCGTCCGTCTCGCTGGTGCAGGCCAGCCCGGTGGCGCAGAGCAGGTCGGGGCAAAGCTCACCCTCGGCGGGCAGCACCAGGCACGTCCCGGCGGTCGACCCGGAGCTGGCCGGTTGGCAGATGGTCCCTTTGCAGGGGTTCCCGCCCAGCGCGGCGGCGCCGGCCAGGTCGCAGGCGCTGCCCGCTTCCAGGGCCGGCTTCAGCAGGGGGGTGATGTCCAGGCCGCCGTCGGGCTCGCGGCAGCCGTCGCCGGACCGGCGCAGGCGGGCGATGAGGTCGCCGCCGGCCTGTTCGTCGTAGATGTACTGGGGGTTGCCGAGGGCGGGCAGCATCGTCGCCTCGCACAGGGCGGTCTCGCCGGCGGCGCAGGCGGCGTCGTCGGCGTACTTGCCGGTCGTCTGGGTGCAGCAGCGCTGCACCCCGGCGCAGCGGGCGGCGGACCATTCGGCGCAGAACGCGGTCAGGGGCACGGGATCGGCGGGCGCCGGCGAGTTGCCGCCCGAGTCGCCGCCCGACGAGCAACCGGTCAGGGTCAGGGCAGCGGCGGCGAGGGCCAGGGCGGTGCGTCGCAGCGACAGGGCGGTAGAGCGGAAGCAAGTCGATGTCATGGGCGCGGCTTCTATCATGTTGGGTAGCGGAGTCGACGGGCGGTGGAGCCCGAGCAGCCGGCCGATCGCCTCGTGGACGACACGAGCCGCGACGTGATCCCCGAGGGCGACGGCGCGGCTGAGGGCGCTGGCCAGCGAGGCGACCACGGCGGCGTCAGGCGACGGGTCGGCCGGCGCGAGCTCTCCGATCCCGAGGCTCGCCGGTGGGGCCCGCGCTGGGGCCATGCCTTCCGAGGTGGGCCGATCCGTCGTCAGGTCCCCCCGAAATCGCCGGGGTTCCGACGGATCGCGCCGGTTCGGCACCGCAAATTCGTCCTTGGGCTTCTTCCTTCCCTGGCCCGAGGCGAGGGCAATAACCCCTCCGGAGCCCCCCACCTGACCGGCATGGATTCCCGATTCTGTCTTGACCGCGAGGATTGCCGCCGGTACGTTGGTCTGACCAAAGGACAACATGACCAGCGCCCACCGCTTCCGGACGGTGTCCCGTCCGGCGATCTACGTCGATGTCGCCGACCAGATCCGCGACGCGATCCTCAATCGCTCGCTTTCGTCAGGTGAGCGCCTGCCGCCCGAGCGCGAGCTCGCTCAGCAGTTCGGGGTCAGCCGCGCGACGATCCGCGAGGCGCTCCGCCACCTCCAGGCGCAGGGGCTGCTCGCGTCGCGCGGCCGGACCTCGCCGATGCAGGCCGCGAGCCCTGACGCGGCGGTCGACCGCTTCTGCGAGGCGCTCACCCACGTGGTCCAGCTCCGGAACGTGTCGCTCCCGGACCTCATCGAGCTGCGCGTCGCGATCGAGACCGCCGCGATGACCCGCTCCGCGGCCGCGCCGGTCGCAATTCACCTCGACGAGGCGCGCGCCGCGCTCGAGGCGATGGATCGGGAGCAGATCTCCCCCACCGAGTTCCACGACGTCGATATCGCATTCCACGTCGCGCTGGTCGCGGCCTCTGGCAACCAGGCGCTCGCCCTCGTGATGGTCGCGGTCAAGGACAGCATCCGGCTCCACCTCGAAGAGGCGCTGAGGCCGCGCTCGTTCGCGGCGATCCGCCCGCGGGTGGTCGAGGAGCACCGGGCGCTCCTGCGCGCGATCGAGCGCGGTAACGCGAAGTCGGCAGCGACGCTCCTCAGGGCGCACCTCTCGGAGTTCTACGGCACATGACCCCGCTCGACGAACTTGCACTTGTCCTGGGCGACGGCCTGGTGACGGATCGGGACATCCTGGAGGGCTATCGCCGCGATCAGGCCCTCTGGGCGCCTGGCGGCTGGCCCGTCGCGGTGGCGCGGCCTGCCTCGACCTCCCAGGTGCAGGCGCTGGCGCAGTGGGCGACCCGGCACCGCACCGCGCTGGTGCCGCGCGGCGCCGGGACCGGGGTGGCCGGCGGGGCGACCGCCAGCGACGGCTGCGTGGTGGTGAGCTTCGAGCGCATGAACCGGATCCTCGCGATCGATGAGGCGGCGATGCTCGCCGTCGTCCAGCCGGGGGCGCTCAACGGCGAGCTCAAGGCCGCCGCGCACGAACGGGGGCTGTGGTATCCGCCCGACCCGTCGAGCTACGCCGTCTCGACCCTCGGCGGCAACGTCGCCACCAACGCCGGCGGCCTGTGCTGCGTGAAATACGGTGTCACGTCCGATTACGTGCTCGGCCTCGAGGCGGTCCTCGCCGACGGGACGGTGCTCCGCACGGGCGGCCGGAGCCGCAAGGACGTCGCAGGCTACGATCTGACGCGGCTCCTTGTCGGCTCCGAGGGCACCCTCGCGCTGATCACCGAGATCACGCTGCGTCTGCGGCGGCGGCCCCCGCCGGCGACCACGCTCGTCGCGACGTTCACCTCGCTCGAGGCCTCGGGCCGGGCGGTCGCGGCGATCGTCCGCTCGGTCGATGCGTCGATGCTCGAGATCATGGACCGCACGGCCGTCCGCGCCGTCGAGCGCTTCCGCCCGCTCGGCCTCGACACCGAGGCTGCCGCGATGCTGATCGCGCAGAGCGACGCGCCCGGGTCCGCCGAGCTCTCCTGCATGCAGGCGGCCTGCGAGGCCGCCGGCGGGACGGTGATCGCCACCACCGAGGACGAGAGCGAGGGGCAGATGATGCTCACCGCGCGCCGCCTCGCGCTCACGGCGCTCGCGGAGCTCGGCACGGTGCTCGTCGACGACGTCGCCGTGCCGCTGCCGCAGCTGCCGGAGATGTTCCGTCGAATCGAGGCGATCGCCGCCGCGACGCAGACCACCATCGCGACGGTGGCGCACGCGGGCGACGGCAACCTTCACCCTCTTGTCGTGTTCGATGGAAGCGACGCCGCGGCCGAGGCGCGCGCGGTCGCGGCCTTCAACGAGGTGATGGCGCAGGCGCTCGAGCTCGGCGGCACGATCACCGGCGAGCACGGCGTCGGCACGCTCAAGCGCGGCCTCCTCACCCGCCAGCTCGGCGCGGCGTCGCTCGCGCTGCACCGCCGCATCAAACACGCCTTCGACCCGGGCGGCATCCTCAACCCCGGAAAGGTGATCGACGGCTGACGTGGCGTGATGTCCGCGCAGCGCGGCGCCGCCTCGCGCCGCGCGGCGCCGCCGCGATCAGAGCCCGGTGTAGATCGTTGCGAAGGAGGCCGCCTCGCCGCGGAGCAGCAGGCTGAGACGCGGGTTCGGCACCTTGAAGGTGTGAATCTTGGCGTTCCGCACGTCGAGCACCGCGAAGGCGCCGCCCGGCGTGCTCTCGGCGAGCCCGTTCATGAGCAGGTTCAGCACGACCGAGACGCGCTTGGACGACAGCGGCTCGCCGCGGAAATACATCTTGATGACATGCGGCGTCCCATCGATGACGAGCCCGAGCTCCGGATTCACGTTGATCTCGAGATCGCCCAGGCGGTACGTCGACGCCGGCGGCTCGAACCACGTCATCTTCGTCGAGGCGAGGAACTTGCGATATCCATTCACCACCGACGGGTAGATGCGGCGGCGCCGCTCGTCGTGCTGCGCGGCGAGGAAGCCGTCGAGCACGCTGGTGGGCTTTCCGCTCCTGTGCATGTCGACGATCGCCTCTCGCACCTGCCTGTAAAAGTCCGTGTAGAGCTCGTCCTTCCGTTCCTTGAACTCCCTGACGCCGGTCAGCTTGGGCGTCCCGGCCTTGAGAACGAAGTCGACAAAGTACGTCAGCGAGATCTTTTCCATGAAGTCTCCTGCAAAACGAAGCATTCCGGCGCGCCATCGACACGCGTCGTACGAGAGACACGCCGTCGCGCCGCGTCCTTGGTGTCTACCATGGATAGTCATCTTCGACCCGTCGGGAAAGGGATCGGTCGGACGGACATTGTCCCAACCTGTCGAGGGCGGACGGATGCGCCGCTGGTCGAAAAAGTGTTGTAATTACGAACATTTATGCGGGTGGCCGGGCGCGGTTCACCAGGCGGCGCGGGGCTCCTCCGGGCCGCGCGAGTGGCCATGACGAGAGGAGGCGCGCGCGGCAAAGGTAATCGACAGAATCCAGCTGTTCTCCAGGGGATGTCCTGTGGAGAACCCCTGTGGAGAACTGGAGAGGACGGGGGGTGATCGAGGCGTGGACCCGGTCGGACATGGTCTGTCATAACCACGTGCTCCTTGGCGCTTGACGCTGCCCGCGGGCGGAGGATGGGGCCGGAACGCCTCCGGAGCGTCTGGACTTCCCGCTCCCTCACGATGTGTTTTGCTCTGAACCTGTGTTTCGAGGTCGACTCGGCGCGCGCCTGGTCGCGCCGTCGCGATGGAAAGATTCCTGCCCCGCTCTCCCTCGCCTCGGGCATTCCGCTTGCGTGCGGCGGTCGGCCGGCCAGACTACGCCGCCGTGCTGGCCATCGAAGCGTCCTCCGTGAGGAAGGTCTACCGCGGCTTCTTCCGCCGGAGCGGCGGACAGACGGCGCTCGCGGGCCTCGACATCGCCATCCAGCGCGGCGCCGCGTTCGGGCTCATCGGCCTCAACGGCGCGGGCAAGACGACGTTCATCAAGACGCTGCTCGGCGTGGTGCGCCCCACGAGCGGCGCCGTGCGCGTGCTCGGCGGCGAGCCGGAGGACCCGGGCGTGCGCGCCAGGATCGGGTACCTGCCGGAGCGGCTCTTCTTGCCCAGCGCGTTCACGCCGCGGCAGTTCCTCGCGAGCGTGGCCCGCATGAAGGGCCTCTCGCCGGGCGAGGGCGCGCTGCGCGCGCTGGTCGAGAGGGTAGGGCTCGGGGTCGACTCGGACCGCAAGATCGGCGGGTTCTCGAAGGGGATGCGGCAGCGCCTCGGGCTCGCCGCCGCCTTGCTCGGGCAGCCGGAGCTGCTCGTGCTCGACGAGCCCACCGACGGCGTCGATCCGCTCGGCCGCGCCGAGATCCGCAGGATCCTGGGCGAAGAGCGCGCGCGGGGGGCGACCTTGTTCCTGAACTCGCACCTCCTGTCGGAGACCGAGCGCATCTGCGACCGCATCGGCATCCTCGCGGGCGGGCGGCTCGTGCGCGAGGGCGCGCTCGTCGAGCTGTGCGGCAGCGAGACGGCGTACCGCGTGCGGTTCGCGGACGGCGCCGATGCGGCGAGGCTCGCCGCGCTCGGGTTCCATCCGATCGACGGGGAGGGAGGGTGGCGCCTGGAGGCCGAGAGCCCCGCGGCGCTCAACGAGGCGCTCGACGAGGCGCGGCGCGCCGGCGCCTTGCTCGTCGAGCTGTCGCGGGACCTGCGCGATCTGGAGGACGTGCTTGCGGAGGCGCTGGGCGCGGGCGGCGCCCGCGGAGGTGTGGCGTGAGGGCGGCGCTGAGCGTCGCCGGCGACCTCCTGCGCGAGGCCTCGTCGCGGCGGTGGTTCCTCGCCCTCGGGATCGGCGTCACGATGGCGCTCGTGGTGATCGGGGGCGCGCTGCAGCTCGAGGTGGTGGACGGCGCGCTCGCGGCGACGCGGCTCTTCGGCAAGGAGGTCGGCCGCGGCGACATCCGCTCGGTCGACGTCGCGCTCCGCTACGTCGGCCGCGCGCTGGCGTACGTGCTGTTCTACGGGGGGCTCGCGTTCGGGATCGTCTCCTGCGCCGATTTCGGCCCGAGCCTGCTGGCGCCGGGGCGCATCGAGCACCTGCTCTCGTTGCCCGTGCGGCGGTTCGAGCTCCTGCTCGGCACGTTCCTCGGCGTGCTCGCGCTCTCGCTCGTCAGCACGCTGTACGGCGCCCTCGGGATCACGGTCATCTTCGGGCTGAGGGCGGGCGTGTGGATGGCGAGCCCGATCGTGGCCGCGCTCCTCGCGAGCGTGACGTTCGCCGGCATCTACGGGGCGATGCTCACGACCGCGGTGATGGTGCGGAGCGCCGCGCTGTCCGCGGCGGTGGGGATCGCGCTGTTCATCCTCGGCATCGTCGCGGGGTACCGCGAGCAGCTCGACTCGTTCTTCGAGCCTGGCCTCGCCCGCGGGGCCTTCCGCGCGGCGACGCTCGTGCTGCCGCGGGTGTCGGCGCTCGCCGACGCGTCGGCGGAGTTCGCGGTGGCGACGGCGATCAAGGGGGATGTGCTCGCCAGCCAGGTGGCGGGGCTGCTCCTCTTCGGCCTGGCCGCGCTCGCGGTGGGCATCCACGTGTTCGAAGAGAAGGATTTCTAGGGTGGAGCGGCGATGCTGGACGAGGCGGTGAGCGATCGACATCGGCAGCTCCGCGGCGCCTGGGCGGGGGTGACGACCCGATGAGACCGATGAAGAACCGGGGCGTGTGGCTCGCGGCGGCGATGGTCCTGCTCGCGCTCGCCGCGTGGCTGATGTCGCGCGGTGACAAGGAGAAGCCCACGGTCCGGCCCCGGAAGATCGAGTTTCCGCGCTATCCGAAGCCGGCCGAGGTGGAGCGCGCCAGCCGTCGCCGCACGCTGCCGCCGCTGTCCGCCCCGCCGCCCGGCGTCGAAGCGCCGCAATGGAAGCGCGACCCGGTGCTCGCCGCCCTGCCCGCCGATCCGAAGCGCTCGGCCATGGTGTTCGAGATCGAGGCGCTCAAAGAGTCGCCGATCATGCAGATCTGGCTCGATTGCATGCTGTCGCGCGGCGACGAGCGCGCCGGCCTGGCGCGCTTGAAGGACCGATACGGGATCGACGTGCTGGAGGACGTGGAGCGCATCGCCGCGTCGAGCACGGGGCTCATGGTGCTCCAGGGATCGTTCGAGGGCGCGAGGTTCGAGCGTGAGCGATGGTCCACGCGGACGTACGGGGAGAGAGGTGTCCTCTACGAGGAAAAGGACACGGGCAGGGGCGTCGCGACGTGGGGGCCTGACGTCCTGATCTTGAACCCGCGCGCCGAGCCCGATCTCGTCGAGGACGCGATCGATCGGCTCGAATCGACCGATCCCGCGCAGGGATCCATCCTTCAGGAATACCAGGCCTACAGCGACGTCTATGGAGTGCTCTCGCCCGACGATCTCTCGAAGATGCTGCCGTCGGACCAGGACCAGCTCGCCGAGCGGATCCGAGAGACCGTCCAGCGGGTGGAGATCCACGTCGACGCCTCGGAGGATGTCGCCGTCGTCGCCGAGGTCGCCGGCCCCGCTGGCCAGGAGATGCAGGACCTGTCGAAGCTGTTCGGCGCCGCGCTCTCCATGGGGCGGCTCAACGCGAAGCGCGAAGACAATGACGAGCTCGCCGAGCTGCTCGACCACGCGCGGGTGGAGACGCAGGCGCGGCGCCCTCCCTGGGCGAGCAAGCCGGAGGAGCAGCGCTTCTCGGTCGACGTGGCGCTGCCCGTCGAGCTGCTGAAGAACCTCGGCCCGTGTCGTCGAGACCGGCCCGAGCCGGACGGCGACATCAAGGCCGAGCCCGAGCCAGCGCCGATGCGGTGACGCGCGCAATGCCTCGCGAGCCGCTCGTTCCTGGGCGACACCTTATCAGGCCGGGGATGCCCTTGGCGCCGTGGTATCAGAGCGGCTGATACAGCTGGATCAGGTTCCCGCAGGTGTCCGAGAACACCGCGATCATGACCGGGCCCATCGGCGTGGGCTCCTGGGTGAACGCGACCTGGTGCTCCTTGAGGCGAGCGAACTCGGCCTTGAGGTCCGTTACCTCGAACGCGGTGAGCGGGATGCCCTGCGCGAACATCGCCTGCTGGAACGTCTTCGCCGCCGGGTTGGCGTTCGGCTCCAGCACGAGCTCGAGGTCGTCGGGGCCCTCCGGCGAGACCACGGTGATCCACCGGTACTCTCCGACCGGGAAATCGTTCTTCTTCTTGAAGCCGAGCACCTCCGTGTAGAACTTGAGCGCGCGTGTCTGGTCCTCGACCATGATGCTGTTGAGCTTGATCCTCATCGATCGCCTCGCTGAGCTGACGGTTCGGGCCGACTCTGCCAGGGCCGCCCGGCTCACGCTTCTCGAAAACTGCGAAACGCGCCCGGCGGCAGCCGGCCCATCAGGGTGAGACAGCCGGGGACGAGCTCCCACGGGAGCCTCCCCGGCACCTGGACCATCGCGCGCACGCGGCGCCGGTACGCCGACGGCGGCACGCCGATCCGCTGAGCGAACAGCGCGCTGAAGCTGCCGAGGCTGGAGAACCCGACCTCCATGCACACGTCGGTCACCGAGTGATGTCCAGCCGCCAGGAGCTGCTTGGCCAGATCAAGGCGCCGCCGGATGCGGTACTGATGCGGGGTCACGCCGAACACCGCCTCGAACTGCCGGATGAAGTGGTAGGGTGAGATCGCCACCTCCCGCGCCACGTCCTCGATCGACAACCTCGACTCGTGCACCTCGGAGAGCAGGTCCCGCGCCCGGCAGAGGTTCCTGAGCGCGTCGTGTCCGAGCAGCATCGCCGGCGACCAGGATAGAGCGTGGCGGCGGCTGCCTCAAGCGACCCCACCGGAGGGGCGCGCGAGCTACGGCCTGCGGGGTCGTCTCGCTTTCCTGCCGGCGGAGTATCGGGCTGCAACCGGACCGCGCTCGCCACGGATCGAGTGGAGCAGCCGTGGCCGAAATTGCGGTTCCATTGTCCTTTCGGACACACACGCCGTCCAGTACCCACTGTGGCGAGGCGCCGGCGGCGCGGCGGCGGGCCGTCCGCGCGCCCGGGCGCCGCGCTGCCTTCACCGCGCCCCGAGCCAGGCCCAAGCAAACCCGGGAGGAGCCAATGAATGTGATCGAACTACCCGAGATTCCGGACAGCGCCCTTTGTGTCGAGGCGACCGAGCACGCCAGGGCCGTCAGCGCCCCGTTCCTCTTCAACCATGTGGCGCGCACGTATGTCTTCGGCGACGCGCTGGGGCGGAGCAGAGGGCTGTCGTACGACCGCGAGCTGCTCTATCTGGCGTGTGTGTTCCACGACCTGGGCCTCACCGACTCGGCCCCCGTCGAGACGCGCTTCGAGGTCGAGGGGGCCGACGCGGCCAGCGCTTTCCTTGCCGCGCGCGGGGTCGGCGCGCGCGAGCAGGAGATCGTCTGGGACGCGATCGCCCTGCACACCACCGTGGTGATACCCCAGCGAAAGCGCCCCGAGATCGCCCTTTGCCAGATGGGCGCGGCCATCGACGTCGGCTACGCGCCCCGGACGCTCCTGCCCGACCGGCTCGTCGAGGAGGCGCTCGGGCGTTACCCTCGGCTCGGCTTCAAGGAGGCGATGACCTCCGCGTTCTGCGGGCTGCTCCGCCGGAACGAGGCGGCCGCGGCCACCTCGCCGGTCGTGGCCGACGTCGGCGAGCGCAGGCTCGACGGGTTTCGACCCATCCACTTCTGCGACGTCATCGCGGGCGCGGCGTTCGACGAGTAGCGCTATCAGGAGCTCGGAGGCTTCAGAGGGCGAACAGAAAATCCACGAAGGAGCGGGTCGCGCCGTCGAGGCCGAGGTACTTCTTGCCGGCGGCGGGCTCGATGACGAAGTATTCGTCCTTGGCGTGGGCGCCAGAGCCGTGGCCGAGGCCGACGTGGCCGGCGGGGAGCTCGAGCGGCTTTCCCGTGAAGAGGTAGCCGGGCCAGGAGCCGGCGAGGCGCGGCCAGATCACCGGGTTCAGGCCCGCGGCCTTGTAGACGGCGAGCTGGGTCTGGATGGGCGGCGCCTCGAGCGCGGTGTCCGTCGGGTCGTAGCTGCCCATGTTCTTGATAGCGATGTCCTTGTAGCCGCGCCTGTCGAGGTGCTTGCGCAGTTTGGCGAGCACGTCCGTTGCGGTCATGTCCGGCACCAGCCGGATATCCATCTTGGCGAAGGCGCGGTGCGGCAGGATGGTCTTGGAGCCCTCTCCGATGTAGCCGGCGTAGAGGCCGTCGATGTTCACCGACGGGCGCGAGACGTAGCGCTCGAGCATGGCGCGCTCGTCGAGGTCGTTCACCCACCTGTCGACCCCGAAGACCCTCTTCCAGTCGGCGTCGTCCCAGCGCGCCGACAGGTCGTCGAGCAGCTTCTTCTGCTGGCTGGAGACCGGGCGCACGGCGTCGGTGAGGCCGTCGATCATCGGCTCGTTGCCGTCCGCCGAGACCAGCGTGCCGAGCGCCTGCACCAGCCGCCAGGCCGGGCTGTCGACGACCACCTTCATGCTGGAGTGGATCTCCCCGTCGCGCGGGCCGCGCCCCCACGCGCCGCCGCTCGCCTCCAGCTCGACGTAGACGATGCCCTTCGCGCCCAGGACGACGTTGACCGTGCCCGACAGCGATTGGTCCGCCGCCGGCATCATCACGCCCTGGCATTTCGCGAGCGCCTTCATCACGTCATCGTTCCGCACCACCTGCGAGAAATGCGGCGAGCCGAGCTCCTCTTCCCCTTCGGCGACCACCACCAGGTTGACCGGCAGCTTCAAGCCAGCGGCGCGCACCGCGTGCAGCGCCGCCAGGAACGCCCCCTGCGGTCCCTTCTGGTTGACCGCGCCGCGCCCCAGGATGACCTTGCCGACGTCCGCCTTGTCGACAAGCCTGGCGGCGAAGGGCGGCGAGGACCACTCCTTCTCCTCCACCGGCTGGACGTCGTACATGAAGTAGAAGCCCATGGTCTGCTCCGCGCCGGCGTCGAGCGTCGCGAAGATGCCCGGATGCCCGTCGGTCTTCATCTTCTTGACCGTCCCGAAGCCGGCGTCGCGCAGGAGATCCATCGTCAGGTCGCAGCACTCGGCGATGCCGACGTTCTGCGCCGAGATCGACGGCTGCTGGATCCAGCGCTGGATGCGCTCGATCGACTGACTCCGCTGCTCGGCGATCTTGTCGTATACCGGCGAGAGGTCGACGGCCTTGCCGCTCGCGCCCCTGGCGAGGCGGGGAAACGAGGCGAGCAGTCCGGAGGCCGCGGCGCCGGCGATGAAGGTGCGGCGATCGATGTCCAGCATGGCGCGCAGCTTAAAGCGCGCCGGCCAGGAACGGTCCTCCCCCCGCTTTCATGGACACCCCTCGTTGCGCGACGGGGATCAGCTTCTGACCTCTTCGTCCTCGCCTTCTGAAGGCGGAGGGCGCTCGCCCGCGGCGACCTGGAGCTCGCGGACGATCGACAGGAGCGCTGGACAGCAGAAGCGCTCGACCACGGAGCCGTCGGGCGCGAGCTCGAAGCTCGGCGGCTCGCCGTGCACCGGGCAAGCCACTTCGGCGTACCTCGACTCGAGATCCCTCAGGACGCTCTCGTCGACCTCGCTGACCTCGCCATTCGCTGCCGCCCCTTCGTTCCCGTGAGTCGCCATGCGGCGCACGGTAGCAGGAACGGCGCCGCGCCTCTCGCGGTGCCTGGGGGGCTCAGGCGACCTCTGCGATCGACGCAGGGGCGCCGGCGCCCCGCGGCCTCAGCCATCGAGACGCCGTGACCAGAGCGGCTGCCCGAAATCAGGCAGACAAAATAGCAGCGCCGCCGGGCGCCTCGGGGGATTAGGCGGAGGCCGCCGGCGGAGCTGGTCCCTGACTAAGCATCCTCCGTGCCAGGTACACACTTCGGAAATTCCCCTACTTATGTCTCGGGCGCCGATCGGGCGGGTTTCGATTCTGCGAGGATCCGGCTTGCACGGTTGCAGGATCGCGACGGCGCTCGCCCACTTCCGTGACCGCCCTGTCGCCGGCTAGCGTCGGGGACATGAACCGCCTGCGTACGACCCCCGCCTTCATCCTGGCGCTGCCGCTGCTCGCGGCGTGCAGCGCCCCCGCGCCGAGGCCGCTGGACAAGCCGGCCGCGTCCCCGGCCGCCGCGACCCCGCCGCCGCACGCCGCGCCGGCAGCGCCCTCCGGACCGGGGCGGCTTCCTTATCCGGCGACCGCGAAGCGGCCCGTGGCGAGCGAGTACCATGGCACCCGGGTCGTCGACGACTACCAGTGGCTGGAGGACGGGAGCTCCCCCGAGGTGGAGCGCTGGGTCGCCGAGCAGAACCAGCTCTCGCGCGGCGCCCTCGACGCCGTGCCGGCGCGCGGCGCCATCCGGGCGCGCGTGCAGGAGATCCTGTCGGCGACCTCCGCGAACCACTACGCGCTCGACGAGGCCGGCGGGCAGATCTTCGCGCTCAAGGACCAGCCGCCGAAGCAGCAGCCTTTCCTCGTCGTCCTGAGGTCCGTGAACGACCCCGCCTCCGCGCGGACCCTCGTCGATCCAGAGGTCATCGACCCGAAAGGGCACACGGCCATCGACTGGTTCGCCCCGTCGCGCGACGGCAAGAAGGTGGCTGTCTCCCTGTCCGAAGGCGGCACCGAGAGCGGGACCGTGCGCGTCTACGACGTGGCGACGGGCAAGGAGACGGGCGACACCGTTCCTTACGCGAACAGCGGCACCGCGGGCGGCAGCCTGGCGTGGACCGGCGACGGCAAGGGGTTTTACTACACAAGGCACCCTCGGCCCGGGGAGCGCCCGCGAGAGGACATGGGCTTCTTCCAGCAGATCTACTTCCACAAGCTCGGTACGCCGGACAAGGACGACAAGTACGCGCTCGGCACGGAATTCCCCCGCATCGCCGAGGTGGAGCTCACGACGAGCGAGAGCGGCAAGCTCGTGCTCGCCAGCGTGCAGAACGGCGATGGAGGCGAGTACTGGCACTATCTCCTCGACGCTTCGGGCAAGTCGACGCGCTTCGCCGACCTGCCCGACAAGGTCATCCGGGTCGTGTTCGGCGCCGACGACCGGCTCTACCTCCTGTCGCGCAAGGACGCGCCGCGCGGCAAGGTGCTGCGCCTCTCGCCGGGCAAGCTGGACCTCGCCAGGGCGGAGCTCGTCGTGCCCGAGAGCGAGGCGGTGATCCAGGACTTCTTGCCCACGGCAGGGCGGCTCTACGTCCGCGATCTGCTCGGCGGCCCGTCGCAGGTCCGCGTCTTCGATCTGAAGGGCAAGGCGCTCGGGACGGTGCCGATCCCGCAGGTCTCCTCGGTGCGGCAGCTCGTGCGCACGCAAGGCGACGACATGCTCTTTCGCGGCGTGAGCTACACCGAGCCGGCGGCCTGGTTCACGTACTCGGCCAGGGACGGCAAGGTGACGAAGACGCCGCTCGCGATGACGGCCCCTGTCTCCTATGCCGACGTGGAGGTCGCCCGGGAGGCGTGCACCTCGAAGGATGGGACCAAGGTTCCCCTCAACATCCTGCGCCGGAAGGGCGCGCCCCTCGACGGGACCGCGCCGGCGCTGCTCACGGGATACGGCGGCTACGGGACGAGCATGGCTCCCGGGTTCAACCCGCTCTGGCGGCTGTGGTTCGACCAGGGAGGGGTGGTCGCGATCGCCAACCTGCGCGGCGGCGGCGAGTTCGGGGAGGCGTGGCACCGCGGCGGCAACCTGACGAAGAAGCAGAACGTCTTCGACGACTTCGCGGCGTGCGCGCAGCACCTCATCGACGGGCGCGTCACGAGCCCGGCGCGGCTCGCCATCCGCGGCGGCTCGAACGGCGGTCTGCTGATGGGAGCGCAGCTCACGCAGCACCCGGAGATGGTCAAGGCGGTCGTGTCGCACGTCGGTATCTACGACATGCTCCGGGTGGAGCTCACGCCGAACGGGGCGTTCAACGTGACCGAGTTCGGCACGGTGAAGGACCCCGAGCAGTTCAAGGCCCTTCACGCCTACTCGCCGTATCACCACGTCAAGGACGGGACCGCCTATCCGGCGACCCTGTTCCTGACCGGCGCCAACGACCCGCGGGTGGATCCATGGCACTCGAGGAAGATGGCCGCGCGGATGCAAGCGGCCTCGTCGGGCTCGGCGCCCATCCTGCTCCGGGCGAGCGGCTCGACGGGCCACGGGGCCGGGACACCGCTCTCCGAGGAGATCGAGGAGCAAGCCGACGTGTTCGCGTTCCTCTTCAAGGAGCTCGGGCTCGGCGCCCCGCCCGCCAAGGACGACGCGGCGCCCCGGTGATGGAACGGCCGCGGCCGCCCCCGCCCGGGGTGCGGCCGCGGTCCGGTCGCTGCGTGTCTCGCTTCACCAGGTGGTGAAGTAAGCCCACGCCTCGTTTCCGGCGGAGGCCTGGAAGCAGTATCCGCCGTTGCGCTTCGCGGGCAGGGTGATGTTGCCGCCGCTGCACGCCACCGTCGTGCCGTTGACCGCGAACGTGCGGCCGCCCGCGAAGTTGCCGCAGTTGGCGCCGCTCAGGCTCGCCGTGGTCTCGAAGCAGCGCGCGCCGGAGCCGAGGCTGCCCGAGCTGTAGCTCGCGCTCGAGAACACGGTGGGGCCCGTGCACAGGCTGCTGCACGGCGCCGTCCCGGTGCTGGGCTGGCAGACGCCGGCCACGCAGCTCAGGCTCGTGCAGTCCGCGCCGGTGACGCACGCCTGGCCGTTCGCGCAGTCGGCCGCGCACGTGCCGCCGCAGTCGACGTCCGTCTCGGTGCCGTTCTTGACGCCGTCGGTGCAGGTCGGCGCGGCGCCGCCGTTGATCACGCTCACCCCGAGGCCCTGGAGCCACGTCGTCACCGGGTAGCGCGCCGCCGTGTCGAGCCGCGTGTGCCAGTTGGTCTGCGAGGGAGCCGGGCCGCTCCAGCCGGACGGGAACGTGTAATAGGCGTTGACACCCACGACCACGAGGTCGGTCGCGCTCTGCCGGTAGAGCGGGCCGCCCGAGTCGCCGGGGCACAGGCTGGCGTACGTGGTGCTGCTGGCATAACCCGGCGTGAGCACGTAGGCCGCGGCGACATCGTTGATGGCGGTGCCAGAGACGTACGAGCCCGGGTGATCCAGGATCGAGGCAGGCGCCGCGCTGAGGTCCTGGAGCTTGAAGAGCCCGCCGCCCCCGCCGCCGGGGTTCTCGCAGCCATAGCCGGTCGCCACGACGGGATCCCCCACCGCGACCGGCGCCCCGTCCACCACGCCGGCCGGGATCGTCGGCGAGAGCTCGTTGACGACGACCACCGCGAGGTCTGGCGCGTACCCCGGGTTCAGGACGTTGACCCCGCAATCGGTCGCTCCCCCCGCCAGCGCGGCGGCGCAGACCTCGAGCCACTTCGGATGGATGTACGTCTGCTGGATCGTCAGGTTGACGTACGGCGAGATCGGGGGCGTGTTGTCGGCGCTGACCGAGTACGAGCCGCCCGGCCCGTAGCCCGCGGCCACGGTCGCGGCGTACTCGTCATCGACGCAGTGAGCCGCGGTGAGGAAGTGACGCGGTCCGACCTTCGCGGCGGTGCACCCCGGGCCGAGGACCGTCGACGGATACTGCGATTCTAGCGCCGGCTGCCCCCCGATCAGCGCGTCGTCCGCCGCGCCGATCTCCTCGGAGGTCTCGCCGTAGCCCTCCACGCTGCAGGCGGCCAAGCACAATGAGAACAAAGCATATACAGATGAGCGCACTGGTTGCTTCTCCTGTCGCCCCGAGTGCATCGACGCCTCGCGCCCCCCGCGTCGTATCGGTGCGACGGAGGGTCTTTATGCCGACGGTTAGCCTCCTTCCAACTCGAATGCATCATGGGCCTCATGCAAGGCGTGCATGCCGTCGCCAGATCGCCACGACCGCGTCGCACGAGCCTGGGTCCGGAGGCGAGCCGAAGGAGCGCCGCCCGCCCCCGCGGCTCGCCGCGCCGGCCACGGCGCCCCGCCGCCCCGCCGCCTCGACGCCCGCGATCCGGGGTCGGGCGGGGCGCGACGCCCGCTCACGGCCGTTGACTATGAACCGATGAAGTGCTCTGCTCGCGCGCGCTTCTTGCGGGTCTTGGGGCACGTCCTTGGGCACGTCCTGCGCCCGGCGCTGGAGGTGGTTTGCGCCGGTAGCCTGCCTGGGCTCGCGCGGCTCTCCAACTACCGCACGGCGTTCGACGTCGGCTCTCCGATAGGCGGTGAGCTCCTATCTACTGGAACCAGGTGATGGCCGCCTCGGTGGTCGTCAGCGTGCCTGTGGTGGCCGGGTTCCTGCTGCTCCAGCGCTACCTCGTCCAGGGCCTCACCGCGGGCGCGGTGAAGACCTGATCGGTCGGGACGGGTGGTGTCGCCTCGGGCCGGCCTGGAGGGGCACGCGCCGGGGCGCAGGCGACGGCGCTGCTGCGAGCGCTCGATGGCTTGAGGGTGGACAGCAGGGCATGGGTCCGCCCGCCGCGCTGTTTGCTGTGGCCGGGCGAGCGCTCACCGCTTGCGGGACGGAGCCTCTCCACGGGGCAGCGCCGCCGGCCGATGCGCCTCTCCACGGGGCAGCGCCGCCGGCCGATGCGCCTCTCCACGGGGCAGCGCCGCCGGCCGATGCGCCTCTCCACGGGGCAGCGCCGCCGGCCGATGCGCCTCTCCGCGTTCGCCTCGCTCGGGAGCGCGCGCCGCGACCGTCGCGTTCCGCTGCGCCGCGACCGCCGCGCTCCGCTGCGCCGCCCCGCGGCGCGCGGCGAGGGCCCGGGTCAGCCCCTCGGCCAGCGTCGCCGCGGTGTCGAGGCCGCCGAGGTCGACGCCGAGCTCGACCAGCGTCTGCGCCAGCGCGGGCGAGACGCCCACCAGCGTGCAGGACGCGCCGAGCAGCCGCGCTGCCGACGCCGCCCCGACGAGCTGCGCGGCGGCCCGGGCGTCGAGCGCCGGCACGCCGGTGATGTCGAGCAGCACCTGCGCCGCCTGCTGCGCGGCGATCGCCTCGAGCAGGCGCTCAAGGAGCGCGCTGGCGCGCGCGTCGTCGATCATGCCCACGATGGGGAGGCAGAGCACGCCGTCCGCGACGCGGATCACCGGGACGCTCATCGCCTGGATCGCGTCCCGCTGCGCCGCGATCACCCGCACCGTCTCTTCGAGCTCCCGGTTGCGCGCCTCCAGCGACGCCTGGAGCGCCCGCTGGTCCTCGATCAGGGCCTCGTATTTGTGCTGGATCTCGGCCGCCTCCGGGACGGCGAACTGGAACAGCACGCCCTCGAAGCCGTGCCCGGCGTCGCGCACCGGCACGCCGAAGGAGCAGACCCACACCGCTCCGCCCCTCTTGCCCGTGAGCTCCTCGACAAGGTCGGTGTCGTAGCTGATCGGCGGGATCGCGACCTCCTCGCCGCGAAAGAACCGCTCGACGTGCGGCATGATCCCGTTCTCGACGAGCTGCGGGTCCTCCAGCATGTTGTAGTTCAGTTGCAAGAACACCTCGGCTGGGGCCCGCCAGAGCGCTTCCCAGCCGGCATTGACGGCGTGGGTCCTGCCGACGGGGTGGTGGATCGACACGCTGAAGCAGCGCGCCGCCATCAGCGCGCGCCATCTGCGTGCGTCCGCCCGCAGCGATTCCATCTCCTGCTCCATCGCCTCCAGGCGGCGAACCAGCTGAGCGCTATCGTCGTCCCCCTCGTATCCCATATGCCCGAGTGTTCCCCGAGCGGCGCCGGGCTGTCCAGCGCCGCACCGGGCGAGCGGGCGATCTCGCGCAGCCGGCGGCAGCGCTTCCGGAAGCATAGGCACCTCTGCGGTGCAGCTCGCAAAGCACTTCGGGGCGGAGGTCACCGGCGTGTGCAGCACGGCGAACCTGGGGCTGGTGAAGTCGCTGGGGGCCGACACCGTCATCGATTACACCAAGGAGGATTTGGCACCATCCCCCTGGACAGCCTACCTCGTGGAGAACGAACGATGACGACCACCGGAGAGATCCTCGATTTCTACACGCGCCCCGCGGCGATGACGTCCGGGGGCGCGCACGCGCCCCGGTTCGACGAGCTGCCGGGCGACGTGGCCTCGCTCGTGCGCGTCGTGCAAGGCCTCTTGCTGCACGTGCACTGGGCGCAGGCCTACGGCGTGGAGCTCTCGGACGAGCGCCGCGCCGAGTCCCACCTCCGCCCGACGGACCGGATGCTGGATCGCCTTTTCGCCCACGACGATCGGCCGCTCTCCGCCGCCCGGCCGCTCGACACGCGCCTCGTCGGCTCCTGCCGTGACTTCACGGTTCTCCTGGTGGCCTTTCTGCGCGCCAAGGGGATCCCTGCCCGCGCCCGCTGCGGCTTCGGCGGCTATTTCCACGCCGGGGACTTCGTGGATCACTGGGTCTGCGAGCACTGGAACGCCGCCGAGGAGCGCTGGGTCCTCGTCGACGCGCAGATCGACGACGTTCAGCGGGCGGCGCTGAAGCCCGACTTCGATCTGCTCGACGTGCCGCGCCACCGCTTCGTGGTGGCGGGCGACGCCTGGGCGCAGTGCCGCGCCGGGGAGGCCGATCCGTCGAAGTTCGGGATGTTCGACATGCGCGGGCTCTGGTTCATCAGCGGCAACGTCCTGCGCGATCTCGCGGCGCTCAACAACATGGAGATGCTGCCGTGGGACGACTGGGGTGCGATGATCGGACCCGACGAGCCGCTGCGGGACGACCAGCTCGCGCTGTTCGACCGGCTCGCGGCGACCACCCGCTCGCCCGACGCGCGCTTCGCCGAGCTGCGCCAGCTCTACGAGGGCGACGAGCGCCTTCGGGTGCCGGCGATCGTCTTCAACGCCGTGCTCAACCGTCAGGACAACACGCTGACCTGACCTGCGTCGAGCCCCGCCGCCGGGCACCTCTCGTACGTGCGCGCCGCGCGCTGGCTACCCGTGGCGGCTTGGAAAATCCCCCACGGCGGCCTCGCGCGCCCTGACCGCGCTCCGGAAGGCGGCGTAACTCCAGCTCAGATCGCTCACGCTGCATTCGTACCCGTTGTCGCGATCGAACTGCTCGCTCAGCTGGAGGCGATCGGAGTGGTAGATCACCGCCTCGAGCATCCTGTCGCCCGCGTCGATCAGCTTCGCCGCGATGTCTGGATCGGCGGGATCGCTCACGCCCACCTGCGCGAAGAACTTCTGCGTCGTGGCGTTCACGAGCACGGCGCCGGGGGAGCTCTTGATCTTCGCCGCGAGCATGAAGTAGAGCTCCGCGAAGTTGCACGTCGTGAGCGCCCACGGGTGACCGGCGTCCGGACCGTGATCCGACAGGTTGCCGTCGTACGTATCCTCGGGGTACCGCCCGATCATCGGCCCCCTGCTCCGAGGCAGCGCCCGATCGGCGTCGTTGATGCGGTACCGCCGCTCGCCCTGGGCGAACGCCTCGCGCACCAGCGCGGCCGTCGAGAGCAGCACCGGGTCCGCGCAGTTCGTGGAGCCGTAGACGGCCGACATGACGATATCCACGTTGAGCGTCGCTCCCCTGCCTTCGGCGGGCCTGCCGTTCGGGCCCGTGATGGACGCGTAGTACGGCTGCCCGTCGTACGTGCCCTGGTGCGTCGCCATCTGGCTGCCCAGCCACTCTGCGGCCGCCCACATGTCGTTGATGTACGGAGAGAGCCCGTGCTCGTCGGCGCGGCTGATCAGCGAGAGGAACGCCTTTCGCTGCACGGAGCGGGCATAGAAGCTGAACCCGGCCGTCTCCTCCCAGAGGTTGTGCGTCTGCTCCTTGTAGGCCGAGAGGAGGTACCGGGTGTCCTTCTCGATGATGGACCTGGCCGTGGCGAGCGCCTGCAGCGAGAGCCGATCCTCGATGGCGAGCAGGGACAGGATGCGGTGCGCCGGGCCATCCGTCTGCGAGGTCCAGTTGTCGCGCACGGTGCCGTCGATGTGGAAGCACGCCAGCGCGAACCTGCTCGCTCGCTCGGCGTTCTCCTGGCACAGCGCCGAGAACATCGTGTAATCCTCGCAGAGGGTCCGCGCCGTGAAGACCGGGTTGTCGAGCGCCTCCGGAATGCAGATGGCCGCGTCCCGGATCCAGTGGTGCACATAGTCCTGGTCGGTCTGACCCCTGTCGTCCGGCAGGGACGGGGACGCGAGCACACACCCCTTGACGGACTGCATCGCGCCCTTGCTGAAGACCCAGGTCCCCGTCGCGATGTTCCGCAGGAGGAGCACTTGCATGTACTTGCTGATCGCGTCGAACGATACGGACGAGACGTCGACGCTCGTGCTCAGGTAACCGAATGAACTGGCCATGGGACCCCCTCTCTCTCGTGGTTTGTTCCTTTATAGCGGGGCGCCGATCCGTGCGCTACGCGCGATCGCGGCGATGTGGTGTGGGAGGCCCTGCTCGAACGCCGTCTTGTTGCTATCCGTTCGCATGCCCGGGCACGGGGCTTGCCCCTGGCGTGCAGGGATCCCGCGCGCGGAGCGACGCCACCACCGGCGGCGCCGGCGCGTCGAGAGCAGGCGTGCGGCGGTCGCGCGCCGCGTCACGCGGCCAGCGGAGCGTCGCGGCGTTGTCGCCTGGTCTCCTCTGAACATCGCGCTCCGCGAGCGGCCCGGCCGCCCGCCGCGCGGCGCCGCGTTCGCCGGGCCGCGGCGGGCGACGCCGATCCCGGGATGTTCGCCGTTGCGAACAATCCGCCCCGCCGCGCACAGTGGGCGCATGGTCGACCCGCTCTTCGACGATCTGCCCGCCCTGCTGTGCTTCGCGCGCGTCGTGGAGCGCCGCTCGTTCACCGCGGCCGCGGCGGAGCTCGGGGTGTCGAAGTCGATGGTGAGCACCCGGGTCGCGCGCCTGGAGGAACGCCTCGGCGAGCGCCTGCTCGTGCGCACCACGCGCAAGCTCACCGTCACGGACGCCGGCATGAACCTCTATGCGCGCTGCGCGCGTGTGCTCGAGGAGGCCGCGGCCGCGGTGCGGGGCGCGTCCGACGCCGACCGGGGCCGCATCCGGCTCAACGCGCCGGTCAGCTTCGCGCAGATGTACCTGGCGGAGCCGCTCGCGCGGTTCCTCCGGGCGAGCCCGGGCGCGCACGTCGAGCTCATGCTGAACGACCGGCTCGTCGACCTGGTGGAGGAGCGCGTCGACCTGGCCATCCGGATCACGAAGCTCAAGGACTCGAGCCTTGTCGCGCGCCAGCTCGCCACGACGGCGCTGCACGTGGTCGGCGCGCCGGGCTACCTCGAGCGGCGGGGGCGGCCCGAGCAGCCGGGGGATCTCCTGCGCCACGACTGCCTGCGCTACCTCCACCTGCGCGTCGAGGACGAGTGGCGCTTCTACGGGGCCGGCGGGCGCATCTCCGTCCCCGTCTCCGGCCCGCTGACGGCGAGCAACGGGACGGCGCTCCGAGAGGCGGCCGTGTCCGGGATCGGCCTCGCGGTGCTGCCGCGCTTCATGGTCGACGAGGATCTCGCGGCCGGGCGGCTGGTCACGCTGCTCGACGCGTTCGCGCCCCGGCCGATGGGCATCTACGCGGTGCACGCGGCTGGCCGGCGCCCGCCCGCGCGGGTGCGGCGGCTCATCGACCACCTGGCGGCCGCGTTCCGCGGGATCTCGTGGGCGTAGCGGCAGATCGTTCTCCTCGGAGAACAATTCGTTCCCGGGCGCGCTCTACCGTGGCGCGGCGCCGGGGCTTACTCCTCGGGTCATGGAGGCATCACCCATGAACCGTGTCGAAACGATCCTCTCCGTTCCCCGCTCGGCCGAGCTGGCCGCGCTGATGTTGCGCCTCGGGCTGGGCGCCGTGTTCCTGGCGCACGCGATCGCCAAGCCGCTCGTGTTCACGTTGCCGGGCACCGTCGCGTTCTTCGCGGCGAGCGGCTTCCCGGGCTGGACGGCGTATCCGGTGTTTCTCGCCGAGCTGCTCGGCGGCGCGGCGCTCCTCGCCGGGCTCAGGACGCGCCTTGTCTCGCTCTTGCTCCTGCCGGTGATGATCGGCGCGCTGCTCGTGCACCTGCCGAACGGCTGGATGTTCGCCGGCCAGGGGGGCGGCTGGGAGTACGTCGCCTTCCTGATGATCGCGCTCGGCGCGCAGGCCCTCCTCGGTGACGGCGCGTTCGCCGTGAGCCGGCTGCAGCGCAGCTAGCGCCTCGCCGCGCAGGGTCGAGAAGGGCCGCGCGAGCTGCGCGGCGGCTCGCGCCGCGTCACGGCAAGTTGGCGTCCATCCAGGCGAGTCGGGCCCGCAGGAAGTCGCGCATGCTCTGCAGCTGCCCCTCCCACGTCGGCGCGGTGGGGCCGCCGAGGAAACCCTCGCTCGACTCGATGACGCTCGACACCGGCCACTTGGCGAAGTCGCGGACCACGGCCTGCGAGAGCGGCGCGCTCAGCTCGTTCATGCGCTGCTCGATCGCGGCCTCGGACAGGTGCGTCTGGCGAAGCGCCGTGTAGCGCGCCTTCACCTGCGCCATGAAGCTCGGATCCGCGGTGAGCTTCTGATACCAGTTGTTGACGTTCCTCGTGCCGCTGAAGCGCCAGCCGGTGTCGTTCGCCGATTGCGGCGTCGCGCTCTGGGCGCCCACGCCGCCGAGCGCGAAGTTGTAGTCCCACAGCGGCCCGGCCTTGAGCTTCTGATCGCGATCCTTGAAGTAATACGCGCTCCGCACGTACGCGTCCACGTTGAGCGTCAGCTCGCTGATGATCAGGTAATCGATGAACGACGGCACGTCGATGTACGACGCGTAATCGCCGATCGGCGTCTGGTGGATGCTGTCGTGGAACTGCTGGATGTACTGCGTCAGCCAGGTCGTCTGCTCGTCGTTCAGGGGGTCGGGATCCACGACCTCGAGATCGATCCAGCACGTGCCGCCCTCGTCGGGGCGGGGACCCCCGCCGCCGCCGAAGCTGAACGACGGGAGGGGATCCGACCCGGTGCAGGCGAGCTTCGGCTCCTCGGCGGCCGCCTGGTCGAACTTGAAGATGTAGCCGCCGCTGATGTCCGGCAGTGCCCGGTCCGTCTCCTTGAGCTCCTTGAGATCGGTGCGGACCTTGTTGTTCTTGATGGTCTCCGAGATCCAGTAGATGCCCTGGTAGTCCGCTTCGCCGACGACGCGCGCGTCGTAGTTCAGATAGACCTCGGCGAACTCGACGCGTGGCGCCTGGAGCCCCATGTCGCGGCCGAGGGTGAAGGTGAACGGATTGCGGATCAACGTGCGATCGTAATAGGGAGGGATCAGCGCCCAGTCCGAGTCGGCGGGCATGCCCAGCACCGGGTAGTCGAGGTCCTTGTCGTCGTTGCCCCACAGCTCGAGCTTGTACGGTGTTTGCGGGAAGTTCTGCGACGACTGACCGCGCACGTGATACCCGCCGCGCATCGCCATCGTGGGCAGCGAGGCGATCGACGCGACGCCGTTGACCGGCTCCCAGATCATCACCGCCGCGTCGAAGTAGACCTCCTTGTCGGTCGGCTTGCCCATGCCGTAACCGTCCATGATCACGATGGGAAGATCGGAGGTCGCGTCGAAGGTGCGCGCGATGTAGAGGCCTGTGCTCACCGCGCCGCTCGCGGCGCCTCCAACGAACGTTTGCGCGCGGACCTGCGTCGTTTCAGTGAGGGTCACGGGCTCGCCCGTGTACAACGTGGAGGACGCGGTCGGCAGCAGCCCGTCCAGCGTGTAGCGGATCTCTGCCCCCTCGATCGCGGTGGACATCCCCACCTGGATCTGATCTCTGAACGTCTGGCTAGGCGTGGAGAACGACACATCCCCGATCAGGGACGGGGGCGGCGCCGCGGTGCCGCTGCCGTCGCCAGCCGGTTCCTGGCCCTGGCCGCAAGCAACGCTCAGAGAGATCAGGGCGAGCGAGATGGAGCGGTGAAACCGGGCAAAGCGCCCTCGTTTAACCATGGTATGATTTTCCACTGCGACCTCATTCAGAGTTCAAGGATTCTCCATTCTACTGACACACAGGGCTGCAGCGCTATCCGTTTCGGGCGCGGCGACTCGAGCTGCCTCGTGCCTCTCGGCGGGGAGCAGCTCACACCTTGTAAGACGGCGCGTGTGAACGTAGATCACGGGGTAAGGGCGGCGCCAGCTGGGATTGGAATGGTGGCATGGTCGCGTGGGCAGGACGACCCCGCCGCCGAGACGCTCTTCTCCACGCTGACCAACGTGAGCTTCGACCCCGAGGCGCTCCTCGAGCTCTGCCTGGAGTGCGGCCAGGTGAACCTCCTTGTGATGAGGATGCTCGACGAGGGCCACCGCGTGCGCTTCGGCGAGCCGCAGCCGGCGATGGTCCGGGAAGGCACCGTGGCGGGGCCGGGGATCCTCGTCTCGGGGCACGATCTCTCGGACCTCGCCGAGCTGCTCCGGCAGTGCGAGGGGACGGGCGTGAGGGTGTACACCCACGGCGAGATGCTGCCGGCGCACGCGTATCCGGAGCTCGCGAGCCCGCCGCTGCCCGACCACTTCGTCCGCGAGACCGAGGTCGGCTACCACCACGAGGCGATCCTCGCGCACGCGGGCGCCATCGTGGAGGCGGTGAAGGCCGGGAAGATCAGCCGGTTCTTCCTGATCGGCGGCTGCGACGGCCCCGAGGCGGCGCGCAGCTACTTCACGGACTACGCCGCGCAGACGCCCCGGGATTCGTTCATTCTCACGCTGGGTTGCGGCAAGTACCGTATTCGCAACCAGGACCACGGCACCCACCTCGGCCTGCCGCGGCTGCTGCAGCAGCGCTACGATCTCCGGCTGACCGGCAGGGCGCCGTCGATGGACCTGCTGCAGCTCCACCGGGCGCCCGCGAGCGCCTGAGCGCCTGTGCGCGGGGTTGCCCGCGGCGCGCCCGCCCTCTGTTGGCTCAGTGCGATGTCGTGTACTTGAACTCGAGGATCGCCCCCGGGTTGTCCAGGACCGTCGTGACGCCGCCGGTCGGTCCGCTCGTGTTCCCCGTGGTGTCCGTGATGATGTAGAAGGTCTTGCGGTCCGGGCTCATCGCGAGATCGCGGTACCGGTTCGTGCTCTGGAAGAGGACGACCGGCTCGCCCTCCACGGTCTTCCCGTTCGGGCTCAGCTTCACCTGGTACACGGCCCCCTTCTTGAGGGAGGTCATCAGGAGAGAGTGATCCCACCCGCGGATGCCGTGCCCGGCAGGGTAGTAGTGGAGCGAGGAGGGCGCGATCGTCGGCCAGCAGATGTACTGGCTGAAGCCGCACGCCCAGTCGAAGAAGACGTAGTCGCTCGGGACGGTGTAGAAGGTGAGGAGCGGCTCCTTGAAGTCCGGATGGCTGAAGGCGCTCTCCAGCTGCCGCGGCACGGACGCGGGAGGAGCCCAGTCGCTCCAGAAGAGCTCGTTGCACGGCGTCGGGCTCGAGGCCGACCAGTTGTCGTACGTGTACGCCTGGTCGTCCTGGTAGCCGGCGACGTACGGCCAGCCATAGTTGTTGCCGGCCTGGATGAGGTTCAGCTCGTCGTCGCTCTTCGGCCCGTGCTCGTTCGCGTAGAGCTTGCCGCCCCGGCCGAACGTGAGGCCCTGCGCGTTGCGATGGCCGTACGAGTAGATGTGGCTGCGGACCCCGTCGATCTCCGGGTTGTCCTTCGGGATCGAGCCATCGACGTTCAAGCGCAGGATCTTGCCGACGTATTTCTGCCAGTCCTGCGCCGCGACCTCGGCCGCCGTCGGCAGCTCCTGCGCGCGGTTCGGGTTGCACATCCTGGCGAACTGGTTGTTCCCCTGATCTCCGATGGTGTAATAGAGCTTCCCATCGGGGCCGAACAGGAGCCGCGCGGAGTTGTGATCGTCGCTCCCCGGCAGGCCCGTGATGACGTCGACAGGGTTTCCGAGGGTCTCGGTCACCGGGTTGTACGTGTAGCGGCGGATCTTCGTCTTGCGGTCCACCGCTGGATCTGCCGCGACGTTGTAGGTGAAGGACACGTACACGTAGTCCTTCCCTTTGTGCTTGAGCAGATCCGGGTGCAGCGCCAGGGCCAGCAGCCCGTCCTGACCTCCCGACTGGAACGCCTCCGGGATGGTGATCGCGGTCTTCTGAAGGCCGTCCTCCGGCCTCACGCGCACGACCCGCTTCCCTGTGCGCTCGGTGAGCCACAGGTAGTCATCCGGTCCCCAGACGATCCGCATCGGAAACGAGAGATCCCGTACGATTTCGCGCGAGGTGAAGGTCGGCTCCTCGCCCGAGCACACCTCATCGGCATCGCCGGGATCCTCGGCGTCACCGGGATCCTCGGCCTCCTCGGCGACGATGGCCTGAGCATCGGATTCGAGCGGCTCGTCCGGGGGACCCGCCTGGCCACATCCGGTGAGGCTCCACGAAGCCGTGGTGAGCAAACCAACTTGAGCCAGAACAACAGCCAGGTTGCGTGAGATAAAGGGCGACATAGGACTACCTCCCTGTCTCGATCAAGGGACTTTCAAGTGTCGGTGCTAACCAGATCCCACCGCGCCATGGCGTGGCGGACGCGCTGGGAAAATCTCGGCATACAACCGGGGATTGTGTGACATCCGGTAGGGCCCTCCCCGATTAGAGTAAGGTCTTTACTATAGCAAATGTGGAGCTCGCTCGCACTGACAACGTTGATTTGCGATGTCGGTGGATGACATTGTGCGTGAACGAGCCACTGTGTCGCTCCTGGCGCGGACATGGCTGCTCCGGTCGGCTCGACGCCCAGCGCGAGGCGCGACCGCGCGTTGCGTCGAGCGTCGGGGCGATCCACCGCTGACAGCGCGTGGCGCGGCGGAGGTGCTCTCACGAGACGAAGGCGAGCCGCCGGGACGCCGAGGAGCGCGCCCTCCTCGCTCTCATGGCGTCGCTTGCGCCTCGGCGGCCTTCGTGTCCGGGTCGCCGTGCCAGGACGGCCGAGCGTCGCAGCGCGGCCGAACTCGCGATGTCGCGTGTCGCGCAGCGCTCGAAGGAGCGCTGGATCTCGGTGGGGTTACTTCGTCGGCGCCGGCTCTGCGGACACGTCGAGCTTCTCGATCGAGCGCGGGGTCCCGAAGCCGGGCCCGCCGAGCGCGGTCTCGACCTTCAGATACACGCCCTGATGCCCGGAGGAGCGCGCGGCGTCGAGGAGGACGTCATTGCGGTAGAGCGTCACGACCAGCCCCGCGACGACCGACAGCGCGAGCGTCAGGCGCTGCGCCCGGCCCGTTTCGCGCGCGCGGGGCGCCGCGTAGGGCGACTCGTTGAACAACTCCGGCTCCCGCGCCTCCGGCATCCACGGCGGCGAGGTGGGCCGAGACGCCGCGAGCATCGCCGCGGGCGGCGCCTGCACCTCGGTCCGCGTCACGAGGTGAGGCGAACTGTCGTCCAGCGCTCCGATCGGCATCGTGGCGCCGAGCGGCATCGTGGAGAACATGTTCGACGCCACCGGCGTCGGATGGTCGGAGTCCATGCTCCGCCGCGCAGGCGGCGGAGGCGGGCCCCGGCGCGCCGTGCTCGGCGGAGGACCCTGGACCTGCGCCGGCTCGGGGGGCGTCGGCTCGATTCCCGCCACGACGCCGAGCGGCTGCCAGGCGGCCATCCCGGGGCGCCATATCTTCGTCGTCTCGTCGATCACGTCGAGACGGAACAGATCGTCGAGCTTGTCCAACGTGAGCACCTTGATGTCGTCAGGCGCGATCGCGACATGCCAGAGACTCTCGCGATCATCGGTTGCCGGAACGGGCGGCGCCGGGCGCCTGGCCGGAAGGGGCGGCGGTTTCATACAAAGTCCTCCCTTGCGTCCCCGAGGATGCCACGGCGCGAGCGCACCGTACACACCGACATGAGGCCCCGCGTGCTTTCGAGACGGTGCGGATTTTTGCAATGAGTGAGGTGTGACCCGTCGCGCTGGCGGGATCCTCGCCATGCCGGTATTCTCGCCGGCGATGGCGGCGGAGCATGGAGGCAGTCATGAACATCGCGGATGAGGCGATCGTGGCCGGCAACAGCGCTGGATCGTCCAGCTTCCGACGCTGGATGCGCGTGATGCCGGCGCTCCTCCTCGTCGCGGCCGCCGCGTTCGTGGCGGCATATTACGTCCCGCTTCACCACGCTCACGTGCTCTTGCTGGAGGAGCAGCGGAAGTCGACCCAGAGGGCCAAAGAGCTCGAACAGACGCTGAGCCAGGTGCGCGGGGAGCTCCAGGCGAAGACGGCGCAGATCGAGAAGGGCGAGGCGGAGCGGCAGCAGACCGAGGCCGCGAAGAAGTCGGGCGCCGAGCGGGTCGGGCAGATCAAGGCGGAGCTCGCGGGGAAGCTCGACAAGCACGTCAAGAAAGGGGTCGCGGCGGTCGCGGTCGCGGAGGGACAGGCGTTCGTCGCGCTCTCGGAGAGCGCGGTGTTCCTCCCCAACACGGTCGACGTGAGCCCGCAGGGGCAAGCCCTCCTGTGCCAGGTCTCGGGCGCGCTGTCCTCGAGCGGCGGCGGCCAGGCGGCGCTGCGCGTCGGCGCGGTCAGCGGTCCTCCGGCCTCGGTGCCTGCCCCCTTGCAGGCCGCCTATCCGACGCCGTGGGAGCTCTCCGCGGTCCGGGCGGCGACCGTCACGCAGACGCTCCAGGACAAGTGCGCGGTGGCAGGGGCCCGGCTGTCGGCGGTCGGGTACGCCGAGCACGACCCCGCGGCCGCCGCGCTCGGGGAGACCAAGCTGCCTCCGGGGCGCGTCGAGATCTCCGTCGCGCTGCCGGCGGCCTCCGCGGACAAGTGACGGTCGCGACGGCGCTGGACGTGCGCGCCGTCACGCGCCCCCCAGGCTGGCCGCGATGATCCGGCGCAGCTCCTCCTCGACGAACCGCTGCTTCGACAGCACCGCCCGCACGCCGAGCCCGCGCAGCGCGGCCTCGCTCTGCTCCTGCGCCGCCGTCGTCAGCACCACGACCGGCACCCGGGCGAGCCCGGGCGAGCGCCTGAGCTCCGCCACCATCTCCAGGCCGCTCATGTAGGGCATCTCCAGGTCGGTCAGCACCACGTCGGGCGGCGCCGCCCGCGCCCGCGCGAGCCCCTCCCGACCGTCGCTCGCCTCCTCCACGCGCAGCCCCATCGACCGCAGGATGCCGCAGAGCAGCTCCCGCGCGACGGGCGCGTCCTCCACGACCAGCGCGAGCGGCTCCCGCTTCTGCTCGGCGGCGGCGGTGAAGGGCGCGTCCCGGGGCGCCTGCCGGGCGTACGTGAACAGCCGCTCCACGTCGAGGAGCAGCATCGCCTCGCCGTCCGCCGTCGGCGCCACCCCGCGCACGAGCGGCGAGGTGAGGGGCATCTCCTCCGAGCGCACGAGCGCGACCAGCCGAGGGTTCTCGTAGCCGTCCACGCTCACCGCGAACAGGCCCGCGGCGTGGTGCAGCACGAGCGCCGCGTCCCCGGGCTCGGGCAGGCCTCCGTCGCCGAGCACCGCCCCGAGCGCGTACAGCGGCGCGAGCTCCGCGCCGGCGCCGCTGGTCAGGCGCACGCGCGGCCCGTCGGGGGCGCGCAGAAGCTCCTCGTCCTCCAGCAGCACGACGGAGTGCACGGCGTGCGTCGGCACCGCGCACCGGAAGCGCCCGCTGGAGATGGGGACCACCTCCTCGCCGTGCAGGTTCTTCGGCACCACGAGCACGATCGTCGTGCCGAGCCCGGGCTTCGAGTCGACCCGTACCTGCCCGCCCAGCGCGCCGATCTCGCGCGCCACGATGTCGAGCCCGACGCCCCGGCCCGAGATCGCGCCGACGCTGCGGCTCGTCGTGAGCCCGTGCGCGAACAGGTACGGGATGAGCTCGGCGTCGTCGAGGGTCGAGGCGCCCGGGACCGACGGCGCGAGCACCTCGCGCAGGCGGGCGAAGTCGACCCCGCCGCCGTCGTCCTTCACCTCGACCCGCACGGCGGCGTCGGTCTGGACCACGGTCACCGCCACCGTCCCGCGCGCGGGCTTGCCGCGGCGCGCCCGGACGTCCGCCGGCTCGATCCCGTGGTCGATGGCGTTGCGCACGAGGTGCAGGAGCGCCGGCTCGAGGCGGCGCTCCACGGCCGCGTCGAGCAGCCCCGTCCCCTCGACCCGCGCCTCGACGTCCTTGCCCAGCATGCGCGCCGCGCTCCGGGCGGCGAGCGACACCTGGTTCAGCAGGCGCTCGGTGCGCACGACCGACGCCCTCCGGACCACCTCGTCGAGCTCGCCGAGCGCGCGCCCCGCCGCGAACTCGTTGCTGGACCAGTCCGCCCGGACGGCGCTCAGGAGGCGCTCGATCTCCGCGCCATAGCCGAGCGTCTTCGCGATGCGCTCGGCAAATCGATCCACATCCGCGCCGCGGGGGTCGATCTCGACGAGCAGCGCGCGGAGCATGCGCTGGGACTCGCGGAGCCGCCGCTGGATGACCTCCCGCTCGCCGTGGAGCCGCTGGAGCTCCTGCAAGAGCGCCCCGACGGCCTCGGCGTCGAGGGCCGCGCGGGCGGTCGGCTGGGCGGGGTCGGGCGGCGCGTCGGGCTGGTCCAGCCGCGGCGGCAGGACGCTCTCGTGCACGGAATCAGGCGCCGATACGAGCGGCGGCGCGAGCTCGCCGTCGGGCGGGCCGCCGCCGCCGAGCTCCGCGCGCGCAGCGCGGAGGGTCTCCTTCACGATCTCGAGCTCGGGCGCGGCCTCGTCGCCGGGGCTCGCCGACAGGAGCCCTAGCCCCTCCAGCGCGCCGAGGAGGCTGTCGCCGGTGAGCTGCGTGGGGCGCGCGCCGCCCCGCACCGCGTCGATGACGTCCTCCGCCAGCTCGGCCAGGTCGCCGCACGCGGCGAGCTCCAGCATGTGCGCCTCGCCCTTCAGCGTGTGCAGGAGCCGGCGCAGCACCTGCAGGTTACCGCTCTGCCCCTGCTCGTAGCCGAGCCACAGGTCCGTCGCCTGGGCCACGCGGTCCGGCATGGTCCGGTGGAAGGCGGCGACGAGATCAGCCCGGCTCCTCATCCGCGTCCGCCTCCGCGCTCTCGGGCTTGCCGGCCCTCGCCCCCAGCGGCTTGACCCGGAAGGCCTTCGCCGTCGTCTTGAGCACGTGCGACAGCTGGAGCAGCGACTCGGCCGAGCGCGTCGCGGCCACGCTGCTCGTCAGCGTGTCGTTCACCGCCCCGACGATGTTGACGATCGCCGTCTTGACCCGCGCCGTCCCCTCGCGCTGGTGGTCCACCGCGTCCGAGATCTGCGCGGCGGCCGCGGCCGTGTCGCGGGCCAGCTTGATCCCGTCCTCGGTCGCGAGCACGGACGCGTGGGAGGCCGCGTGCATGTTCGCCACGAGCCTCCGGATGTCGCGCACCGAGTCCATGACGTGCTCGGACAGGCGGCGCATCTCGGCGGCCACGAGCGAGAACCCGCGCCCCACCTCGCCGGCCTTCGTGCCCTCGAGCGCGGCGTTGAGCGCGAGCAGGTCCGACTTGTCGGCGATGCTCTGGATCAAGGACAGGATCTCGCCGATGCGGTCCGAGTGGGAGCTGACGAGGCGCGTCTGCTCCGCCGTGTGCTGGACGCTGACGAGGCTCCGCTGCGCCGTCTCGTGCACGGTGGCCGCGTCCTTCGCGATGTGATCCGCGCTGGCGGTCAGGGCCTCGACGGTCCGCCGGATCTCCTCGAGCGCCGCGTTCTGCTGGCTCGCGCTCGTCTCCTGCTCGCGCACCGACGAGAACATGCCGGCGGCGGCCGACGCGACCTCCGCCGAGGTGTTGCCGATCCGCGAGGCGAGCTCCTGGAGGCTCGTCACCATGGAGCGGAACGCGGCGAACAGCTCCCCGTCGCCGGTGATCTTGCACGTGAAATCGCCGCCCGCGACCCGCGCGGCCGTCTCCTGGAGCTCGCGCAGCTGGGTGTTCATCCGCTCGAACGCGCTGGCCATGTCCCCGAGCTCGTCGTCCGAGATCCTGAGGGACAGCCGGGCCGAGACGTCGCCGCGGGCGATCCGGTCCGCCGCCTCCTTGATGTGCGCCATCGAGCGCGTCATGCGCGCCGAGATGACCCAGGCGAGGCCCAGGCCGAGCAGCGCGATCCCCGCCGATTGCAGGGCGATGGTCCTGCGCGCGTCGGCGCGGCGCTCGGCGATCCGGTCGCTGCGCAGCCCGACGGCCAGCGTCCCGAGCTGGCGATCGCCGTTCCGCGACCGGATCGGGGTCTCGCTGACGACCACGCCGGCGTCGCCCCGGCCCCGCGCGCCCTCGGGCGCCTGCGCCGCGCCGATCGCGGCGATGCGCTGCCCCCTCGCGTCGTAGACCGACACCCAGCTCACCAGGGGATCGGTCATCGCGGTGCGCAGGGTGTCCGGGAAGGTCTCCGGCGGCTGCTCGAGGTCCATGGCCACGCCGATGGGCTCCTTCAGCATGGTGGCGAGGATCCCGGCGCGCTCGCGCAGCTCGGCCTCGCTCGCCCGCGCGGCGTGTTCGGGGATCAGCCACAGATCGAGCGCCGACAGCACGATGGCCACCGACGCGACGAGGGCGGCGATCTTCCAGCGGATAGAGCGAAAGTTGAGCATGGCGGGTGAGGGGCGGCGATGGCGGACGCTGAACGAGGGGCGCTGGATGGGCGATGGGAGATCGCGAGTCGTGAACCGTGAGCCGTGAACCTGCGAGCGGCGATGCGCGGTGTCCGGTGACGGACGCCGCGAGGGCCTCAGTCGACGATGCGGGCGAGCCGGAGGAGCTGCGGGTCGAAGCGGAGGCCGACGGCGTTGGCGTGCTTCACGTTCAGCAGGAGCTCGGGCTTCGCGCCCGAGAGCCCCACGGCGACGTCGCAGCCGCGCTTCGTGTCGTCGCCGTCGCCGCACACGACGATGCGGACGACGGCTCCCTCGCGCGACGGGATGTCCGGGATGGCCGCGGCGAGCCCCCGCGCCACATAGACCACCTCGGCGCCGGCGGCGCGCAGCGCCTCCTGCAGCTGGGCCCTTCCGCTGTACGTCACGCGCAGGACGGACGCCGGCCGCTTGGCCACGGTCGTCTTCGCGGCCAGCCTGGAGAGCACGGCCGCCATCGCGCTCGCGTCCTCCGCGCTCGCGCCTGACTCCGCCCCGACGACCGCGAGCACGGCCGTGCCCGCGCGGCTCGCGAACCCGCTCTCGTAGCCGATCGACCGCAGGAGGATGGCGCCCCGCAGCTCGTAGGGGACGGAGGCGGCAGAGCGGCTCTCGGTGCTCACGGTCGTGAAGAGCGCTGCGGCCATCAGCATTCGAATCGACGAGATCGGAGACACCATGTTCCGCTGGCGAGCTGTGTACGATCGCGGACGGATCCTCGACGAGCGTGGCATCAGGCGACCG
Organism: Sorangium sp. So ce128; assembly: GCF_051525245.1. Taxonomy (NCBI): domain Bacteria; kingdom Pseudomonadati; phylum Myxococcota; order Polyangiales; family Polyangiaceae; genus Sorangium; species Sorangium sp. So ce128. The sequence goes on from NZ_CP150313.1 coordinate 1,114,867, forward strand.
CGGTCCCCACGTCAGCGTTCCTTGCCGGCGAGCCGCTTGACCAGGGCCGGCAGACGATCGAGGTGGCGCTTCGAGAGGACCGCGTCCGCCTGGACCTCCAGCTTCAGCTGTTCGAGCTCCCGCTCGGAGTGTCCGGACATCAGGATGACGCTGAGCTGCCCGAGCCGCTGATTCTTGCGGAACAGGGTGAGCAGCCGGTCCCCACGGATGGTGGGCATGAAGACGTCGAGGACGACGATGCGCACCTGGTGCCGCACGATGGCCTGCGTCGCCCCGATGGGGGAGGGGAGCGCGAGCACCTGAAAACCGGCGGAGCCCAGCACGCGAGACACCTCTTCTCGGGCGATCTCGCTGTCGTCGATCACGAGCACAGGCGCGTTTGCCGGCGCGTTTGTCAACGTGCTCGCCGGCGCGCTCGCCGGCGACCGCGACAGCGGAGCCGCGCTCGCCGGGGACGCCTCATCGGCCGAATCGAGCGGCGGTCTGGCCCTGGACGCAGGTGATCGGGAGCTCGGAACGCTCATGGATTCGACCAGATGCCCTGAGCTTCGCGCGTCGCCACGAAGGGCCGAGGCGCAACGTCGGAAGCGTCGACCAGGTGGGTCACGTCGAGGAAGGTCACTGCTCCCTCGCTGGTGTCGACGACAGCGTTCGGCACGGGCTCCCCGAACACCTCGACCGCGGCGACACACCGCGTCTTGCCGGCGGGCAATCCCAGGTAGCCGCGCGCAGCGCGGCAGACGACGATGCGGAGCGGGGTAGCCGCCGGCTCCGCGAGGACGGGCGACACGATCACGATGATCCTCCCCCGGTCCTGGAGGATGCCCATCACCCGGGGGTCGGTGCGCGGCAGCGGCAAGGGGGCGCGCCACGCGATCACCTCTTCCACCTGCTGCGCCCTCAGCGCGAAAGTCACCGAGCCCATGTCGAAGAGCAGGAAATCGACAACGGCCCTCTCGCGCAGGCCCTTGTCCGGGGCGTCGTCGCGCAGATCGTGAACCTGGCTGATTGCTTCGGACAAGGTGTCCTCGATTTATCACAAGGGCAGACGCCGGGGAGGTGCATTCGTATCGGGCTGCGTGGTGTCAGGAGATTTCTGACGTCGGTTCTGCTGTCGCTGTCGTGCGCGCCGCCTTCCCGCGCAGGCCGGCGGCGTCAGTAAGACGCCTCGACCGAGGCGCCCACGTAGGGGCGACCGGTGGTGATGATCAGCCGGTGCGAGTCGTAGGACGGTGGAGGGACCTTGTTGAAGGTGAGGTTCTTGCCGAACACGGAGACCCAGACGCGCTCGAGCGGCGAGAAGGATACAGCGGCGTCGAGGTTGAACGCCGATCGCGCCGCCATCCGATCTCTGGGCGGCAGATCGTCCGTGTCGTGGGCGGGCGCGTCCCTGGAGCCGTGGCTGTTCATGCCAGTCCGGAAGGTCGCGGCGAGCCCGGCGGTGAACCGGCTGGCGCTGTAGCTCAGGTGGCCTTTGACGAGGTGGATGGGGTAGTTGGCCCAGGTCTCGCCGTCCCAGTTGGTCAGGATGTTGAGGTCGCTCTCGGGGCCGAACGGCTTCGACACGCTGTACCAGAGGTCCCCCGCGAACCCGCCGCCGAGGTCGCCGATCGCGCCGATCTCGCCGCCGAGGGCGTCGACGTCCGCGGTGCTGTTCGAGAAGCTGCCCCACCAGCCGCCCGCGGACGGGTGCCTGGGGTTGTGGGCCACGTGGTCCTCGAAGTCCTCGGGCCGCACCTGATCCCACGACACCCAGCCGAGGGGGTTCTTGTAGCGCTCATAGAAGACCGCGACGTCGAGGGCGAGGCGCTCGTCGAGCAGGCCCACGACATAATCGAGCTCCACGAGGTGGGAGGACTCCGGAACGAGCGAGGGGAGCGGCGCGATGGGCTCGTCCTCGAAGGCGGCGTTGAATTGCTCGAGCCAGTTGAAGTAAGCGGCGTCCGGGAAGCGGAAGCCCTTCTGGTAGGACAGCTTGACGTTCTGCGTGTCGCTGATCGCGTAGGCGGCCGCGACGCGGTAGGAGGGGCTGCTCACCGGCTCGGGCTCGCGCGAGAGGCCCCCGCGGAGGTTCAGCTCTCCAAACTCGGTGTGATCGAAGCGCAGGCCCGCGGAGACGGTGAGATCGCGGAAGGTGGCGGTGCTCTCGCCGAAGGCGGCGAGCTCGGTCCACGAGAAGCTCTCCGGGGACTCGAAGGCGGTCCCGTAGAGCCGTCCCCAGCGGGACCTCTGGCCGCTGAAGCGCTTGTGGCTCGCCGACGCGCCGATCGCGAGCTGGCTGTTCGGCAGCGCCGTCGTCTTGTAGACCGCCTTGATGTCCCGGTGCTCCTCGCCGAGGCCCCCGACCGGCAGGACCCCTGCGCCCGGGACCGGATTGGACGCCTTCGCCATCTCGTCTGCGACCCAGTCGGCCGGGACGAGGGCCGTCTCGAAGGCCGAGAAGGTCGGGACCAGCTCGACCTTGTGCTGCCTGGACAGGTGGACGTGGATCTCCGGCGTGACGGTGAACGTCCTCTGTCGCAGATGGCCGGTGTTGCTGTCGGACCACTGGCCCGCGAGCTGCTCGCGGGTCATGGCCCTGTTCGGGGCGTTGCCCATCATCGACGTCTGCGCGTAGTCGAGCCGCAGATCGACGCTGACGGGGCTGCGCTCGGAGCCGTAGCGGAAGCGGCCGAAGCCCTTGTAGCTCGGCTCGCCGAGGGCGTTGACGCGCGTGTGGCGCAGGAAGGGAGACGTCGTGACGCCGGCGTAGCCCTTGCCGTACAGCTCCGCGGTGTTCGGCCGGGGCGCCTCCGGCAGCTCTCCTTCGTTGTCGGCGTGGCCGAAGTAGAGGAAGCAATCGGCGTTGTGCTTCTCGCTGAGCAGGCCGCCGTAGCTGACCTCCAGGGTGCGCGTGTCGCCGGAGGCATACGACGCCTTGCCCCAGAGCCCGGGGCGGGTGATCCCCGTGGGCCTGAGGACGTTGACGAAGCCGCTGATCGCGCCGGAGCCGTGGACGATGGCGCCGGGGCCGAGGATCACCTCGACCCGCTCGATGTCTCCGGTGAGGGGCACGGCCAGCGTGCTCCCGATGGCGCCGAAATGGGCGCGCATGTTCGTGTTCACGCCGTCGACCATGACGAGCGTCTTGGCGTTGTTGTCGATGAGCACGCCGCGCACGCCGATGAGGCGCGAGGTGCGCTCGTGCTCGCCGATCAGGACGCCGGGCTGGTGGGCTTGCAAGAGGTCGTCGAGCGAGCGGACGGCGTGGAGCTTCAGCGTGCGCGCATCATAGAGGCGCGCCTGACCGGTCGACGTCTTGCTCTCGGTCTCGAAGAAGCCAGTCGACGAGACCTTCACGTTGAGCAGCTCCTCGAGATCGAGCGAGAGGAACTGCCCCTGACCGCCGTCATCGCCGCTGGCCAGCGCCTCGCTCCCCGGGGTCTGCGCCCAGGAGGAGCCCGCCGCCCCGAGAGGGCATAGCAGCGAGCAGAGGAGCAAAGCCGACTTGCGCATCGATTCCCCACGTTCGAGCGCCGGGCAGGGCGCACAGGATCGGGGCGAGCCGGCGTGCCGGTGGCCCGAGGTCCTGGAGCACGCCTGGACCGCCGGCCATGGCGGCGCGCGGCGGCGCCAGCGGGCGCGCGCCGCCCGGTCTCCCCCACGAGTCTGCAACGGATCTGTTCGCTGACTTGCTGTATTGCGCGAACATCCCGATGTTACACGAATACCAGGATGCGTCAACGGCTGTCCTGAACGCTCGACGTGGAGCGCCGCGAGCCCGCCGGCGCGCTCTCGACTCTCGAGAGCGCATCTTGGGAGCGGGAGTTGCACCCGGGGCGCGACTCGACGGGAGTCGATGTGAGAAGGTGTGGTGTTCCCCGGTGGGCGGGCCGCGCGGGGGGCCGGCGTCAGCGCCCGGTGATCCAGTAATGGAAGGCGTGGAATCCAGCGCCGCGGCGCAGGGTGATCGCGATCGGCGCCGGCGTCGAGAGCCGTGCGGCGGGGAGGGGCAGCGCTCGCTCCACCCACGGTCCGCGCGGCACGTCGATGGTGCCGATCGCCTGGCCCGCCACGGAGACGGCGAGCTCGGCGCCGTCGTCCGAGGCCACCCGGAGCACGAGGTGCGCCTCGGCGGGGAGCGCCGCGAGGTGGGCGACGAAGCGATCGGCTGTCCGGTGGTAGCGGCCGCCGTCCGCGAGCTCCGTGCGCGTGAGGTCGAGCTCCCCTGGCGCGCTGCTCTCGGGCGCGGCGAGCGCGATCGCCATGTTGCGCTGGTCCGCGAGCGGATCGAGCGCATAGGCGTGCGCCGCCTCGGACTCGAGGTCCGAGACGTCGAGCTCGTCGAGGATCCGCTCGCCGGGCACGGACCGCACCGGCAGCGCCCCTGAGCCGAGGAGGTCCCAGCGCGCCTCGTAGGCGATCATCGTGGTGCCGCCGAGGATGGCCTGGTCCTCGACGGTGGCGTCGACCAGCGCGCGCCCCAGCACCGGCGCGCACGCCATCCAGTGCGGGTAGACGATGAAGTGGGTCGGCCGGCGCTCCGGGGGCAGCTTCTCGTAGTGCTCGAACCTGGAGCCGGCGCCGGCCACCCAGTAGCGCGCCTCGCCCTCGGTGGTCAGGCCCACGACGTCGAAGGTCTTGCGGCCGCTGAAGTAGGCGAGCGCGCCCGTGTCGTTGACGCCGATCCTGGCGTCCTCCGGCAGGTGCTGCGCGGCCCAGCGGCCGAGCCAGACCTGCTGCCGATCGATGGCGCGGGCGGAGTTGGCGAGGTCGCCGATGGCCCACGGCAGCCGCGCGGCCAGGGCGCCGGCGAACGCGCCGGCGAGGAGGGGCGTCACGTAGTGGAGCGAGGGCCGGAGCCGCTGGGCGGCGTCGCCGAGCTCGCGCGCGAGGCAGGCGGCCATGACGATCCACGCCGGCGCGAAGGGCCAGACGTACCGCACGCGGTTCCAGAGGAAGCTGAGGTACGTGCAGGGCAGCAGCGCGCCGAGCGCGAGGGCGCCCACGATCGCGGCGTGCGCTGGGCGGCCCCTCCGGTGCGCTGCCACGGCGAGCGCGACGGCGCCGAGGGCGATGACGGCGGCGGAGCCCTCGGGGAGGAAGACGGCCGTCCACTGGCCGCCGTCGATCACGTCGGTCACGAGCAGCCGGACGTTGTCGAGGAGCGCGGCCCTGAGCGTCGGTCCGTCGTAGTTGGGGTTGTCGATCAGCCACTTGACGGACGTCGTCGATGAGGTCGGGTGGCCCGCGAGCAGCTGGTTCAAGGCCGGGACGACGAGCGGACCGAGGAGCGGCGCGAGGGCGAGCAGGCGCCCGGCGGAGCGCGCGGAGTGCCAGAGAGCGCCGCTGCGGGAGGGGGATGGAGCGGAGAGGGGCGGCGCCGGGAGGGGCGCTGGAGGCGCGGAGCGTGACGCCCACAGGGCGAGCGCGATCGCGGCGAGCAGGGAGGCGAGCGCGCCCTCCGGGCGGAGCAGGGGCGCGACGAAGCCGCAGAGCGCGAGGGAGCGGGCGATCGACGCGCTGGGCAGCTGCGTGGGCGCGCCGGGTGGCTGCGCGGGCGCGCCGGGCGCCTGCGCGGGGGCAGCGCTGTCCGTGGCGGGCTCTGGCGGTGCTGGCTCGCAGAGCGCCGCTGCCAGACGGGCGGACCGGGTGAGGATCCAGGCGAACGCGACCGTCTCCATCCCGCTCCAGGCGAACCACGCGAACGCGGCGAACCCGGCGCACATCGCGCCTGCGCCGGCGGCGGCCGCGGGGCCGGCGAGGGGGCGCGCGAGGCGCGCGGTCTCGACGGCGAGCGCGGCGTGGAACACGAGCCCGAGCGCCCAGACCGCATAGACGAGCGAGAGATCGCGCAGGCCGAGCGCGTGGAAGGGGGCGAGCAGCACGGGCCAGAGCAGGCTGGTGGCGCCGCTCGAGTAGCCGTCGCCGGCGACGAAGCTGAAGAAGCCGCCCTCGGCGAGCCGCCGGGCGTACTGCATGTGGATGAACGCGTCGTCGAGCGGCAGGGCCGGGCGCCCGGCCTGCGCAAGGATCGCCCTGATGCAGAGCGCGCCGAGCGCGCCGCTCGCGGCGAGGGCGGGCGCATAGGGGAGGGCGCGCGCGGCGAGGGCGCGCAGCCGGGAGGGGGCCGGAGGTGCCGCCATGGGGCCCGACGCATACCACCGCGCCGCCCGGGGACAGCGATTTCGCGCGCCGGGTGGCCGGCGGATTTCCCGCGCGGGGGCGGCCGGCATTTGGTAGAGCGCCGGGGCTCCATGGTCTTCCAGCCGCGCCCGAACCACCCCTACGCCGACGCGCCTCGCTTCCCTGACGGCGAAGACGTCTCCATCGACGCCTTGATCCCGGGCGCCGGCCCCGTCGAGATCGAGATCGGCCCCGGGCGCGGCGGCTTCCTGTTCGAGCGCGCGGCGGCGAGCCCCGAGGCGCGGCTGCTCGGGCTGGAGATCCGCCTGAAGTGGGCGGCGATCGTCGATGGGCGCCTGAGGAAGGGCGGCCTCGGCGGCCGCGTACGGGCGCTCAACGCCGACGCGCGCGAGGCGCTCGCGCGGCTCCGGCCCGACGCGTCGATCGCGCGTTTTTTCCTGCACTTTCCGGATCCATGGTGGAAGAAGCGCCACACGAAGCGCCTCGTGATGGGCCCGGCGCTGCTCGACAGCCTCGCGCGCCTGCTCGTGGACGGCGGGGAGCTCTTCGTGCAGACCGACGTCGAGGAGCGCGGCGCGCTCTACGCCGAGCAGATCGGCGCGCACCCCGCGTTCGAGCCGGCGGGCGACGCGCCAGGCTCGCCGCACCTCGCCGAGAACCCCTACGGCGCGAGGAGCCCCCGCGAGCACCACGCGATCGCCGACGGGCTGCCGGTGAGCCGGCTGCTCTACCGGAGGCGGCCGCGCGCGGCCGGCGGCGCGCCGCTGGATCCCGGCCAAGACGCCGGCTGAGCCCGCTGGACGCGCTCGACGGGGCGCGTGAGGCGGATGGCGGCTACGCTGTAGGTCATGCGTGTGATCCTTGCGTGGATAACAGTCGCCGCGGCGATCCTCGCTCAGGCGTTCATCACCGTGCGCCTGTGGCGGAGCGAGCTGTACTCGCGCGACCAGAAGCTCCTGCAAAGCGCGCTGATATGGCTATTGCCGGTCGCGGGATCCTTCATTGTGTATTCGGGGCTGCGGCAGGAAGACGATGTCTCTCGGCCGACGCCGAACACCGAGATGGAGAGTGACGAGGAGGATTAGCGCCGTCCGCTGCCTAGCGGGCGATGCTCGGGCTCTGAAGAACTCCGCCCGCGCACGCACGGTGGCCGCCACGGTGCTGTCGAATCGGGAGAGGGAGCCAAGCCTGCGCTAGGCGCAGCGCCCATCGCCGCATGTGCGTCGCCGACCCTGGTCGTGGACCGATACCGTCGTGGCGTCGCAAGAGTGGGAGCTGAGCGCCTCCACGCCTTGCGAAGGACGGGGCCGGTCGGTCGGTGTTGAGGCTCATGTGTCCTGCAGCGATGCGGGCGCACCTGTGATGGGGGACGCGAGGCTTCGGGTGAAGGGCTCGTTCTGGGCTCTCTGTGGTGCCCCGAACAGAGGCAGTCGTTCTTTCGGAATCGAGATGAGAAAAAGCTGAGCCGCACGCGCCGTCCGCAGCGACAGCGGTCCATGGGAGTCGTCGAAGCTGTCCAGAGCAAGTCATGATGTTGGCACGACTCCACTTACCTCTTACATCTGGAGGACGACATGCATCGTGCGCGCGTGAACATGTGGATCCTGGGTTGGCTGGCGGGCGTGGGCGTCTGTTCGGTACCGATGGTCGGATGTAGCGGCGGCGAGAGCACCCAGGAGGAGACGAGCGCCACGTCAGGCTCCACCACCACGAGCACGGGTAGCGCTACTGGCGGGGACGGGGGGAGCGGTGGAGACGTGCAGGGGGGCACGGGCGGGCTCGGCGGCGCTGGAGGGCAAGGCGGGAGCAGTGATGGCGGCGCGGGGGGCACCGGCGGCGCGGGCGGGCTCGGGGGGGCCGGAGGGCAAGGCGGGAGCGGTGACGGCGGCGCGGGTGGCACCGGCGGCGCGGGCGGCACCGGCGACGCGGGGGGACAAGGCGGCCTCGACGGCTCGGGGGGACAGGGTGGGGCCAGCGAACCTCCGTGTCCCCCGACCCAGACGTTCTGTGACCCTTTGTGCGTGGATACACAGACAGACAGCATGAACTGTGGGGCTTGCGGCACCACCTGCAAAGCGGGCTCGACCTGCCAGGCCGGCGCCTGCACATGCCCGCTGGCGGGGCAGACCTACTGCGATCCGCTTTGCGTCAACACGAACCTCGATCAGTTCAACTGCGGGGCGTGCGGCAACACATGCGGCGGCGGCTCGTTCTGCACCGCTGGCGAGTGCACGTGCAATGCGGGGCTGGCGTACTGCGGTAACCGATGCGTGAATCTCAGCAACGATGAGAGCAACTGCGGAGCGTGCGGCACCGCCTGCACCGACGGACAGAACTGCGTCACGGGTATCTGTCGCTAGTTCCGCGTGTCAGAAATCCCACCAGGGATCTGTCTCGCGAACGAAGCGAGATTTGACGCAAAGACGCCAAGGGCGCAAAGGCGCAAGAATAACATGGTCTGCATTTTTGCGTCTTTGCGACTTTGCGACTTTGCGTCTTTGCGTTGAAATCTCCCGCCGGATCCCTGGCCGGACCTCTGGCGGACGGAACCAGGAGGTCGAGGACACGGAAGAGGGGGCCGTTCCGGCGTTCGTCGATCCATCGGAGGTGTGATGAGCCTCAACGAGCCGCGTACCGTAGGCTGCCAGTTTGCAGCCTCATGGGGCCACCTGACGGCGTTTTTTGCAGGGTCATGGGGCCACCCCAATTGCAGGAGGATGGGGCCACCCGCGCGGGGGCGTGACCCAGTTTTTTGCAGGGTCATGGGGCCAGCTTCCGAGGTTTTTTGCAGCCTCATGGGGCCAGCTCGGGACGCCGCGGTCGGGATCTGAAATGGGCTCCTTGCGACGACGGCGCGGGTCGCCGTCGGAAGGAGGCCGATGCCCTACCGAGAGCTGATCATGGTTGACATCAAGGAGATGCTCCGCCGTCGTGCGGCGGGTCAGAGCGCGCGTCACGTGGCGCGCGAGACGGGGTTCGACCGCAAGACGGTCGGCAGGTACTTCGATGCCGCAGCGACGCTGCCCCTGCCGCGCGGCCGCGAGCCGACGGACGAGGAGATCCACGCCATCGCCCAGCGTGTACAGGCGCGCCCGGTGCCCGACGCCAGTGAGGAGTGGCAGCAGATCGGCGCGCATCGCGCGAGCATTGAGGCCTGGCTCACCCAAACTCGGCCGCTGAAGCTGCGGAAGATCCACACGCTGCTCAAGCGCGACCACGGCGTCAGCGCGAGCTACTACACGCTCCGACGCTTCGCCAAGGAGGAGCTGGCGTGGCGTAAAAAGACGCCGACGGTTCGCGTCGCGGACACCGAGCCCGGCGAGGTCGCGCAGGTCGACTTCGGCCTGATGGGCAGGCTGTTCGACCCGACGACGCAGCGGGTTCGCAACCTGTGGGTGCTGGTGGTGACGCTCGCGTACAGCCGCTACCAGTTCGTGTGGCCGTCGTTCGAGCAGACCACAGCGGCGGTGTGCGCGGGCCTGGATGCAGCGTGGAAGTTCTTTGACGCGATGGCACGAGTGATCCTCCCGGACAACATGAAGGCCATCGTGCTGCGCGCCGACGAGCTCGCCCCGGTGCTCGTGCCCGCCTTCCTCGACTACGCGCAGACGCGCGGGCTGTTCGTCGATGCCGCGCGCGTCAGGTCGCCCAAAGACAAGGCGCGGGTAGAGAACCAAGTCGCCTACGTGCGGGAGAGCTGGTTCGACGGCGAGTCGTTCACGAGCCTCGACGAGGCGCGCACGTCCGCCGAGCGATGGTGTCGCGACGTCGCCGGCGCGCGCGTCCACGGCACGACACGCGAGGTGCCGCGCGAGGTGTTCGAAGCGCGCGAGAAGAGCGCGATGAAGCCGGCGCCGGCAGAGCCGTTCGACGTGCCGCACTGGACTGACGCGAAGGTGCACCCCGATCATCACGTGCAGGTGCTCCGGTCGCTCTACAGCGTGCCTACGCGCTACGTCGGCAGCACGGTGCGCGTTCGCGCCGACAGCGTGTCGGTGAGGATCTACGCCGGCACGGAGCTCGTGAAGGTGCACGCGCGCGTCGCGCCGGGCAAACGCGCAACCGACCCGAGCGACTACCCCGCGGGCAAGGACGTCGCGGCGGTGCGTGACGTGGCCTCGCTCGTCGCGAGCGCGAAGAAGTGCGGTGCGCACGTCGGCATCTACGCCGAGCGGCTGCTCGACGTGCCGCTCCCCTGGACGCGCATGCGGCTCGTCTACGCGCTGCTGCGGCTGTGCAACAAGTTCGGAAGCGGGCGTGTCGAGGCGATTTGCCAGAGCGCGCTCGCGTTCGATGTCGTCGACGTCCAGCGCGTTGCGCGCATGCTCGAGACGGCGAAGACGCCCGCATCACCGTCGACCGATGAGCGCAAGGTCGTTGCGCTCCCCACGCCGCGGTTCGCGCGCAGCACCGAGCACTTCGCGACACGCACGCCGGCGGCTGCCGCGGCGAAGGAGGAGGCGTGATGAGCTCCAGTGACGTCGACCCTGCGCTCGTCACGGCGCTCAAGCGTTTGCGTCTCGGCCGCATCGCCGCGACGCTACGCGAGCGCCTCCTGCTCGCCGAGAAGCAGTCGATGGGACACGAGGAGATGTTGCTCATGCTGCTGACCGACGAGATCGCGCGCCGCGAGGCGAGCGCGACGGAGAGCCGCGTGCGCGACGCCGGGCTCAATCCCAGCATGCGTCTGGAGCTCTGGGACAAGACCGCGAAGGTCAGCTTCGACAAGCGTCTGCTCGGTGGGTTCACGAGCCTGCGCTTTCTCGAGGAGCACAAGCACATCGTCATTCTCGGCTCGGTCGGCGTGGGCAAGACCTTCCTTGCGAGCGCGCTCGGACACCTCGCGTGCCAGCACGGCTACAGCGTGCGCTTTCTGCGCGCCGACGCGATGCTGCGCAGGCTGCGCCAGAGCAGGCTCGACAACTCACGCGACGCCGAGATGGTCGCGCTCACGACCGTCGACCTGCTCATCCTGGACGACTTCGCGCTCGAGGCGATGAACAAGGAAGAGAGCCGCGACGTGTACCAGCTCTTCCTCGAACGTACGGGCAATGCATCGATGATCGTCACGAGCAACCGCGATACAGCCGAGTGGATCGCGATGTTCGACGACGTGCTACTCGCGCAGAGCGCCGTCGATCGGTTCAAGAACGCGGCGTTCGACTTCATCATCGAGGGCGAGTCGTACAGGCCACGGCTCAAGCCGAAGCTCGACGAGACCAACACGGCTCCGCCACTGCCCGCGCGCAGCAAGCCGCCAACCCACCCACGCAGCAAGCGGCGATGACCGCTGCGGCCCCGGCGACGAGGTCACGCCCGGGGCCGCGCCTCTGACCCCTCGCTCCACTCGGCGCGCCTGGCCCACCCTCGTCGACGTGACCGCGGGCGCCGCCGGGGGCGGGGTGGACCTTCCTGCTCGTGAGCGTCGCGGACCCTGCACGGGAGCCTACAGGGGGCCTCGGTGGCCCCATGACCCTGCAAAAAAGAGAGACGTCGCCGGTCGCTTCGCGCCCGGCTCCGGGGACCTCGACACGCTTCGCGGTCTCGGGCATCGTCGAGACCGATCACGTCGTCTCCCCCTGGCCCCATGACCCTGCAACGTGGTGGCCCCATGACCCTGCAACGTGGCACCGTAGGCTGCGCCGTCCACGACCTCCGGCAGACACGGAATGTCATCGTCGTGCTGCGCCCCCTCTTCTCCCGCGGACCGCCTCGCCGTCACAAAGGAAGAGCTCCTGACAAGAAACTTCCGCCGGGGTTGCCGCGGCGTTTTCGTTGAGCCGAACGAGAACGCTCGGGGTACGTACGGGTATGAGGCGGGAATCCTTATTTCTTGCGAGGGTTGCTGCTGTCGCTGCGGCAGCCCCGGCGGCGTGCTCGGGTTCGGGGGAATTTCCGAGAGGAGGCGCGGGCCGCCGAGGATCGGCTGGGGCATCCGAGGTCGTGCTCGCCTTTGGCCTTCACTTCCGGATAGCTTCAATCCTTCTCCTCCCCCATCCTGCGGGGGAGCGGGACCGCACGGCCCGCGATCAGACCCAGCGCTCCGCGTTCGATCGTCTCTTCGAGGTGGTCGCGCGCCAGCTGGCGGATGCGAGGATCGAGGCCTGGGACGACCGGTGGGGGGACGCCGCGCCTCCGGATGGCGTGCAGCCGCTGGAGGGCACGGAGCCGGGCGCTCACCCCTCCCGGCGCACCGGGGCCGAGTCGCGGCGCTTCGGCTCCGCGCCGGTGCCGCGGGCGACCGCGCGCTCGGCGGGAGCAGGCCGCCACGCACCCCACCACAGAAGGGCCGCCGACGCCTCCTCGCCTCCGGGCTCGGCCGCCACGCGCAGCGCCTCCCACGCCCCCGCGAGCGCCCCGCCGGTCACCAGCAGCGCGCGCTCGTCGTTCCGCGCAGCGACCGACGAGGCCAGCTCGCCGCGCCGTGAGGCGCACGGGAGCGCGCCGAGCTCGTGGGCGCCCGCGCGCAGGTCCGCCTGACGCCGATCATCTCTGCACCTCGCTCCCCTCCGTGGGCGCGACGCAAAAATCCGCCTCTGCGGCGTAGCCCTGGGCGCCGCGGAGCTCCACCACCCGGTCCCGGCCGAGGGGCGCAGCGCCCGGGACGCGGAACGTGGTGACGTCGAGCCTCGGCACCGGCGTCTGCCGCGGCGCCGGGAGCTGGGGTACCCAGGCGTACGGCGCCCGGTAGGCCCGGTACACCAGGTTGAGGCTGAGCGGCGGTTTGCGCCAGTAAGGGCTGATGTACTCCCAGACGATCTCGTGCCCCGCGGTGACCTCGAAGATGCGGCCGTCGGAGCCCTCGGTGATGAGCGTGTTGCCGTTGGGCAGCCGCTGAGCGCTGCTGATGAAGGGGCTGTAGAAGCGCGCCGCGTCGAGCGGCATCACGAAGCCCGCTTCCCTGGGCGTGTATCGCCAGCGGATCTCCAGCGTGGTGGGGTCGATCTCCAGCACCCGCGAGTGGTCGCGCAGGGCCGTCTTGAGGCCCCTCGGCGCGCCGGGGTTGGGGGCGCCGTAGCCGGCCCAGCCCCCGTTGTCGAAGACGAGGAGATTGCCCTCGCCCGGCAGCCCGCGCGGGATGAGGTGGGCGTGGTGCTGGCCGATGATCCAGCCGAGCCGGCGCTCCGCCTCGCTGCCGTCGTACCGCGGGCCGAGCTTCCACACGATTCGCCCCGTCTTCTTGTCGACGATCGCGATGATGTTCGCCTCGCGCGCGTCCCAGATCAGGTTGTCGGGGTGAAAGCGCTTGTCCCCGGCGTCGTACCACCGGTTCGGCCCGAGCAGGGACAGCGAGTTGATGTGCAGCCAGTCGCCGATCCCCCCGGCCGCGGCGCCCGCGCCGAGGACGCTGCCGCCTGGCGCGCGCAGGCTGGGATCGCGGCGCAGGGCGGCGCGCGCGGCCTCATCGAAGCCCAGCTCCTCGACGTGCTCGTGGGCGCGCCACTGCCACACGATGTTCCCCTTCCAGTCCACCTCGATGATCTTGTCATCGAGCAGCGGGTGCTCGGAGATGGCGAAATTCTGCACGTTCTCGTGCACGAGCAGGAACGTGCTCCCCCGGTCGACCAGCGGGTCCTGGCCGGGCGCGTAATAGCCGACCGGATTGCCCTGCCGCTGGAAGTCGTGGTGCTGGCGCGAAAGCCAGCGCGGCGCCTCGCCGGGATCGTGGATGTGCTCGAGGCGGTCGAAGCGCCACACCACGTTGCCTTCCCAGTCGACCTGGACGAGGTCGATCTGGTCCTGCGCCCCGTGCCGCGGGTCGCGCTCCCCGGTGCTGCCGAACACCTGTCCACCGGGCAAGAGCTTGTTGGGGAACCCGTGCAGTCCACTCCAGAGCTGCACCTCCCGGCCGTTCATGTCGATGAGCAGCGCGCCGAGCCCTGCAGCCTGGAAGATCGTATAGCCGTTCCAGCTCCGGTCCGGGTCATAGAGGGTGACCCCGGTGGGGTAAATGGTCGGATGGCCCATGGTTCGCGTCTCCTCGTCCGCGGTGGCGCTACGCACGGGGCGTACCAGCGGTGGAAGCCACGGGTGGAGGTGTTGCGCCGGGCGCCGTCGCGCGACGCTGCTGCGCAGCGAGCAGCCGACCAGCACCCGCGCTGACCTGGGCGCAGCGCGGACGTCGAGAGCGTCCTCCGGCCGCCGAGATCCCCGCGGAGGCGTGCGCCTCGCCAGGACGGCGCGCGTCGCTCGCGGCGGCGGCGCCGTCGGAGCGCGGGCGCGCGGTCAACGAGGCGCGAGGCGCGAGGCGCGACGCCGAGCCGCGTCCGCCGGTGGGCTCTGGAGACCGGCTGGGCCATACTCCGCCCCGAGAAGTGGGTGGCATGGATTTCGACGTCGACTTCGCCATCGTGGGTTCGGGCTTCGGCGGCAGCGTCTCCGCGCTGCGCCTCACCGAGAAGGGCTACAGCGTCACCGTGCTCGAGTGCGGCAAGCGCTGGCGCAAGGAGGATTTCCCGAAGACCAACTGGAATGTACGGAAGTTCCTCTGGGCGCCCAGGCTGCTCTGTCACGGCATCCAGCGGCTGACGCTGCTCAGGGACACGCTCATCCTCTCGGGCGCGGGCGTGGGCGGCGGCTCGCTGGTCTATGCCAACACCTTGCTGGTGCCCCCGCCCGAGGCCTTCACCAGCCCAGGCTGGCCGGCCGGCACCAGCTGGCGCGACGAGCTGATGCCCTTCTACGAGCTCGCGAAGCGCATGCTCGGCGTGACCGCGAACCCGAAGCTCTGGCCGGCCGATCGGCAGCTCCGGCAGATCGCCGACGAGATGGGCCGAGGGGACACGTTCCACGTCGCCAGCGTGGGCGTCCTCTTCGCGAGGGAGGGCGAGCAGGAAGGGCAGCGCGTGCCAGACCCGTTCTTCGCTGGCGAGGGGCCCGACCGCGCCACGTGCGTCCACTGCGGCGGATGCATGGTGGGCTGCCGCTTCGGCGCCAAGAACACGCTCGACCTCAACTACCTTTATCTGGCCGAGAAGAAGGGCTGTACCATCCAGCCCGAGACGATGGTCACCGCCATCGACGCGCTCCCGGGCGGCGGCTACGAGCTCACCCTGGAGCGCTCCACCGCGCTGCTCAGGAAGCGCCGCCGCACGCTCCGGGCGCGCGGTGTCGTGCTCAGCGCCGGCGTGCTCGGCACGATGAAGCTCCTGCTGAAGGCGAGGGCCGAGGGTCGGTTACCCCATCTCTCCCCGCAGCTCGGCCATTACGTGCGCACCAACAGCGAGGTCATCCTCGGGGTGACGGCCAGCGACGATCGGGTCGATTACTCCCGCGGCATCGCGATCACGAGCGGCATCTACCCCGACGCGCGCACGCACATCGAGCCGGTGCGTTACCCCGCCGGCTCGGACGTGATGGGCGCGCTGGGCACGGTGCTCACCGACGACGCGCCGGGCTTGCCGCGCTGGCTGCGCTGGCTGGGGCGGCGGCTGCTCCACCCCATCGACCTGATCTCGGGGCTCCTGCCGTTCAAATTCGCCAGGCGCTCCACGATCCTCCTCGTGATGCAGACGCTGGACAATTACATGCAGCTCGTCTGGAAACGCGGCGGCATGACCACCCGCAGGCCGCCCGACCAGCCGAAGCCGCCGGCGTACATCCCCGTCGCCAACGAGGTCGGCAAGCGGCTGGCCGTGCTGATGGACGGCACCCCGCGCAACGCCATCAACGAAGCGGTGCTCAACGTACCGACCACGGCGCATATCCTCGGCGGCTGCGCGATCGCCGAGAGCCCCGAGCGCGGGGTGATCGACGAGCGCAACCAGGTGTTCGGCCACGAGGGCCTCTATGTTGTCGACGGCTCGATGGTGCCGTCGAACCTGGGCGTGAACCCGTCGCTCACCATCACGGCCATGGCGGAGCGGGCGATGAGCAAGCTGCCCCCGAGGCGCGACAACCCCGCCTTCTCCGGGGCCGCGGTGCTTCCCAGCAGCGGGGCGCGCTGAAGGCGCCTCGCACGTCTCTCACGGCAGCTCCGCGAGCGGGCCCTTCCTGTACGCCGTGTCGTTCCCGAAGTGCTCGTCTTCGTAGCCGAAGGCGCGCAGGATCGATGTGTAGACGTTGTGCATCGAGACGTCGGTCTCGTAGTCGGACTGGGTGGGATCCCCGCTCGCGCGCTTGTTGTAGTTGACGTGGCGGCCGCCCGGCCACCTGCCGCCTGCCTTGCCGGCGAGCAGGACGGGGATATCGCGGGGCGAGTGCCCGCCGCCGCACCCGAACTCGCTCGTGAAGAGCACGACGCTGTTGTCGAGCATCGTGCCGTCGCCCTCGGGGGTGCTCTTCAGCCCGTCGAGCAGGCGTGCGAAGAGCTCCATACGCCAGTTGCGATTCGCGAGGATGGTCGCGCGCCAGTCCTCGAGCCTGTCGGGCTCCGCGCCGCTCGGGCCGACGTCGAGGGCGGCGTGGCCGAGGCTGTGGCCGAGGTCGGTGCTGTAGGGTTGGGGCAGCCAGCTCGTCAGGACGTCGGCCACCTGGAAGGTGGCCACCTGCGTGAGACCGCACCGGAACGCATGCAGGAGGACGTCGACCAGCAGGGGAGCGGCCTCCTCGATTCCCCCTCCCGTGTAGGATCCGTATCCCTGGTACACGGGCGCTCCGCTGACATCCGGCTTCGTGCAGGCGGCCAGGTTGGAGATGCCCTCGAGCTTCTTCTCCAGGCTCCGGATGTGCTCGGCGTGCGCGTCGAGCAGGTGCCTGTCGGCCGCGCTCACGCGCCCCTTCAGGGCAGCGAGGTGCTCGCTCACGCCGTCGAGGACGCTCTTCCGGTGGGCGCGGAGCCGGAGCTGTTCGGGCGTCGGACCCGCCCCGGTCTCCGTGACGTCCTGGAAGAGCCGGTCGAAGGCGCTCGTCGGGTCCTTCTCGCTGGACACCTGCTCGCCCGCAGCGTTGTACAGCGGCTCTCCGTAGTTGTGTCCGTCGACCATGAGATCGATCGACGAGAACGGCGCCGGGCTCTCGCCGGCGAGCCGCTGCGCGATCACCTGATCGATCGATGGGCCGAGCGCCCTGGCGTCGTCGCCTCCCGAGGTCGTATCGGCGCAGGTGAGCACGGTCGCGTTGGAGCAGCCGTGGTGCCCGCCGTAGTCTCCCTGGAGCATCCCGGCGGCGTCGTCGACGCCGCGGAGCAGGGTGAGGTCGCCCTTGTGGGCCTCGAGCGGAGCCATCTCTTCGCCGAGGACCTCGAGCGCCGACCCCTCGCCGCCGGGCGCCCAGAGGTCGAGCATGCTCCAGGCGCCCGGCTTCCAGGGATCCCCCTTCTCCCCGGAGGAGTGGCGAGACGTGATCGTGCCGCCGTGGCTGAAGAACACGATGAACCGCCTGGCCCTGCCGTTCGCGGCCCAGACGTCTCCATGGGTTGCCTCGAGCAGCGGCAGGGCGATGCACAGACCGGTCGCGGTGCGGAGGAAATTCCTTCGGCTGAAAGCGGCGCGGCTCATGGGTTCACTCCTCGATCTGGCGCAGGTGCAAGAAGGCGTTGCTGGTCGTGAGGGAGACGATGAGATCACGCACGCTGCCGCCGCTCTCGGGCGTCGGCGTGGCCGCCTCGATCGACGCGAGATCCTGGTCGATCGGGACGCGCCGGAGCGCCGTCTGGAAGAAGCGCTTCGTGAGGCAGGCGCGCGCCGCGGGGCTCGCCGCGAGGGCCGCCGACATCCCGACGCCGCCGTCGACCTCCACGCCCTCTTCGTCCGGAGGGAGCGCAGGGAGGCTGCCGCGTGCGTCGATGTCGAGCAGGTAGGGTGCCTGCGCGTCCCCGCCCGCCTCCTGCGACTGCCATCTCCCGAGCGCGTCGTAATGCTCGAACGCGAAGCCGATCGGGTTGATGGTCCTGTGGCAGCTCGCGCAGGCGCCGCTCGACGTCTTGGCCTCGACGTCCTGGCGGATCGTCCTGTGCACAACCTCGCCGTTCTCCTCGACGGCTCCGCCCTTGACCGGCACGTCGCTGGCGTTGGGGGGCGGCGGGCCGAGGGGGCGGCAGAGCACCTGCTCCAGGATGTACGCGCCGCGGCGGATCGGCGATTTGACCTCGATGCTGCCGAACACGCTCAGGAAGGCCGCTCGCGTGAAGATCCCCGCGCGCTGATCGCGGGGGAGGGAGACCCACGAGAACGTCCGCTCGTCGGCGGGGCCCTCCACCCCGTAGAGCGCGGCGAGGGACCCGTTCACGTAGGCGTCCGTCGTCGTGAGCAACGTCTCGAACCTGCCGTCCCCCTCGAAGAGCACGCGCTCCGCGAGGGCCTCGAGCTCGGTGCGCATGGCAGCGCGCAGCGCGGGTGAATCCTCGGGATAGATCTCGGGGCTCTTCGGCGCGCTCTCGAGCGAGGCGTGCTTGCTCGTGCCGTCGAGCTCCAGCCAATCGGCGAAGAAGCGTCTCGCCGTGGCGCGGGCGCGGTCGTTCGAGAGGAGCCGCTCCGCCTGCGCGCGCACGCCCTCCGCCGTGTCGAGCGCGCCGGACTCCGCGGCGTCGAGCAGCGCGTCGTCCGGCGTCGTGTTCCAGAGGAAATACGACAGGCGCGACGCCCGCTCCCAGCCCGTGAGCGGACGGACGCCGGAGGCGAGCGGCTCGCTCCCGTCCCCGTCGCGGCCGAGCTCGACGAAGTAATAGACGTTGGGCGACTGGATCATGGTCTCGAGCACGACGAGGAGGGCGTCCTCGAACGACTGCTCCTTCCGCGCCCGGGCGTACTGGCCCTTGAGCATCGCGACCTCGGCCTCGTCGAGCGTGCGCCGGAAGGCGCGGCGCCCGAACGTCCGCACGAAGCTGTCCACGCACGCCTCGTCGTCCGCGCCGCTCGTGTCGCACGGGAACACCGGTGTCCCCCACGACGCGCGCCGCGCGACGATCGCCTCCGCCGCGGCGTTGAGCTTGTCGACGGCGAGGAGCGAGGCGACCTCTCCCGTGTCCGGGTCGAGGTCGAGCTCGAGCCCCGGATCGCCGAACAGGTCGCGCATCGAGCTCGTGAACTGCTCCGGTGTCATCCGACGCATCCCCGCTGGAGCGACGTCGACCAGCCCGCTCGCGCTAGGCGACCCGCCGCGGTCGCCTCCGAGGTCGCCGACGCAGCCCGAGAGCAGGTGGGACGCCGCGAGGACAACCGCGCCGGCGAGCGCCGTCGCGCGCCGCCCTGGCGCGGTGAATCTATCGAGAACGTCGAGGGGTTTCACGCCGCTAGGCTTCGTTCGCTTCATGGCTTCAGTCCTCGCGCGGTCGCTGAACACAGCGGGCTGGATCGCAGGGGCCTCAGCTCGATTCTCCCGGGAATTATCGAGCCATGCTGTGCTGCGTGTTCGCCGTCCGCCGGGGCTCGGCATTGAGCGATCGCCGAACCGGGGCTTCTATCCATCGTGGATGATCGACTGACTCATCGGCGGGGTCCAGCTCACAGGCCGCATGGAGCTCATGCACCCTGTGCATAGCCTACGTCATCGTCTCGAATGACGCGAGGGGCCGTTGATTGAAGAGAACCGACAGGACCCCAAAAACCCTCAGAGGCGCGAGAAAAATCCCTTCTTGGCGTCCCTGGCGGCTCAACTTCTTCTCACAGGAGCGCCGTTGTCATCGATGGTTCGATGTAAGGAAGATGGTTCGATGTAACGAACGACCCGTTAGCAAGCCTCTCGCGAAAGCGGCATCCGGCGCGAGTCTGGAGTACATCCTGCTACCTTGGGGGCGGAAGATGCGACCACAGCAATGTCTGGTCGCATGACAAAGTGGATCGGCGTGTCATCTTGCCTCACCGAGGCGAGAAGGCCTCGCGATGTGTAAAATTACAATGGAGCTTTTATGGCCCATATGGTGGAGAATTCTGTGAGGGTTCGAGCTTGCGTGACCGGATTGCTCCTCGCCGCCGGTTGCACCGGCGAGCTTGGCGGAACGACGTATGGCGACGGCGGTCCGGCGCCGCTCCCTCCGCCCGTCGTGAACATTCCGCCGATTCACGTCGATTGCAGCCACGTCGGAAGCGGCAAGGATTACCAGGTCGGCCCTGGCAAGGAATTCGAGGCGATCGGCGACGTCCCGCTTGAATCGCTCGTCGCCGGCGACACGGTGCGCATCTTCTGGCGTGCCGAGGCGTACCACGAGAAGATCATGCTCGGGGGCCAGGGGACGGCCGAGCAGCCGATCCGGCTCTGTGGCGTCCCGGGGCCGAACGGCGAGCTGCCGGTGATCGACGGTCAGGACGCGACCACCCGGCCCGAGCTCGATTTCCCCTTCGACGGCCACCAGGTGAGGGGGCTCATCATCGTCGGGCACAAGCACGACGACCCGTGGGAGCTCGAGCCGACCCACATCACGATCGAGGGCCTCGAGATCAAGAACGCGTCGCGCCCCCACCGCTTCACCGACAAGTCGGGCTCGGAAGCGGCCTATTCGGACCCCGCGGCCGGCATCTTCGTGGAGCGCGGCGATCACGTGACCATCCGCGCCTGCGAGGTGCACGAGAACGCCAATGGCCTCTTCATCGGCACGGCCGGCGGGGATATCCTGACCACGAACGTGCTCATCGAGTCGAACTACATCCACGACAATGGAAGCCTCGAGGATTACAACGAGCACAACGTCTACAACGAGGCCTCGAACGTCATCTACCAGTTCAACCGCTTCGGCCCCACGCGCGGCGGGAACGGCAACAACATCAAGGAGCGCTCGGCCGGCGTCGTCATCCGGTACAACTGGATCGAGGACGGCGCCCACCTGATCGACCTCGTCGACGCGCAGGAGGCGACCGACTCGGTCGCGTTGCCGTCGTTCCACGAGACGTTCATTTACGGCAACGTGCTCCTGCGCAACGGCTACGGAGCGTCCATGATCCACTACGGCGGGGACAGCGGGGAGACCGAGTACTACAGGAAGGGCACGCTCCACTTCTTCTCCAACACCGTCTTCGTCAAGAACGACAACTACGAGGACTACGATCGCTCGGCGATGTTCGAGGCCTCGACCAACGACGAGCAGATCGACGCCCGCAACAACGTGTTCGCCAGCAGCCTGGAGCCGACCGAGCTCCGCGCGGTCACCTTCCTCGGGGACCGCGACGGCGTGGCCGCCGGGGCCCTCACCCTGTCCGGGAACTGGGTGACGAACGGGTGGCTGCCGTTCGATCCCGTCCGGGAGGTGGTGAAGGTGATCGGGCAGGTGGACGGCCTGGACGACTCGATCTTCGGCGTCGATCCGGCGTTCGCGTCGGCGGCAGACCACGACTTCATGCCGGCCGCGAGCGCGCCGCTCATCGGCGCTGGCGCCTCGCTCGACGGCCTCCCGCCGGTCGAGCACCAGTACACGCCGCACCAGCAGGCCAAGGCGCGCAACGACGGCGCGACCCTCACGATCGGCGCGTTCGGGCGGTAGCCCGCGCCGTGCAGTCCCGCGGCGAGGCTCACTCCACGGCCCGCGGGGTCACCCCACACAACCCAGGTCGGCTCGCCCGTGAGGGATCGCGCCTTGCAAAGGGCGGCGCATGCGCTGGATCGGATGCGCCTTGCCCCGTGCATGGCGCAAAGGGTGCGTGTCCTCGGCACGTTTTGCCGGAGAGATTGCGGTACTCCTATCGCTCATGACCCTGCTCGCGGGGTGCGGCGCGGAAGAGGCGCCGCCGGATCTCCGGCAGCCGGCGGGCTGGGACGACGCGCTGCGGCTGCCGGATGCCGAGGATCACGACCCCGCGCCCGACGTGGTCGAGGTGCACCTCGAGGCCAGGGTGGCCGCGATCGAGGTGGTCCCGGGGCTCACGACCGAGGTCTGGACCTACAACGGGATGCTCCCCGGTCCGACGATCCGCGCGAAGAAGGGCGACCGCGTTGTGGTGAAGCTCGAGAACCACCTTCCCGAGGCGACGACGGTCCACTGGCATGGTCTGCGCGTGCCGGCGGCCATGGATGGGACGCAGCACGTGCAGAAGCCCATCGAGCCGGGCGAGGGCTTCGAGTACTCCTTCACCGTGCCGGACGCCGGCACGTTCTGGTACCACCCCCACCTTCGCTCGAGCGCCCAGGTCGGTGCGGGCCTCTACGGCGCGTTCGTGGTCGAGGATGCCGCGGAGGAGGCGACGCTCGGCGACGAGCTGCTGCTCGTGATGAGCGACATCGGCGTCGAGGAAGACGGCTCGCTCACCCCCGCGGACGAGAGCGGATGGTTCGGCGATTACTTCGGGCGCGAGGGCGGGACGGTCCTGGTCAACGGGAAGATCCTGCCGACGGTCGCGGCGCGGGAGGGGGTTCCGCAGCGCTGGCGGGTGGTCAACGCCGCGCGCAGCCGCTACTTCCGCTTCGCCGTGCCGGGCCAGCCGCTCGTGCTCATCGGCGGAGATGGTGGCCTCTCGGAGAGCCCGCTACCCGTGGACGAGGTGACGCTCGCCCCGGGGGAGCGCGCGGAGCTCACCATGCTGCCCGTCGAGGGCGAGCCGGTGGTGATCCCGCTCCTGGACGCGAATCGATTCCACCTGCCGAACGAGGCTGATCCCAAGGACCTCATGCGCCTCGAGCTGGCCGACGAGCCTCCGGGGAGCGGCGCACCGACGCTCCCCGAGCGGCTGGCCGAGATCGCCTCGATCGACACCACGGGCGCGCAACGACAGGCGGTGGAGTTCATGGAGCAGGGCGATTCCGACGGAGCGGTGCTCGGGATCAACGGCCAGACGGACGGCTCTCTCATGTTCTCTGCAAAGACGAACACGGTCGAGATCTGGACGCTGATGAACACCACCAACTACGATCACCCGTTCCACCTGCACGGGTTCTTCTTTCAGGTGCTCGACATCGACGGCGCCGAGCCGCCCGTGCGCGCATGGCGCGATACCGTCAACCTCGTGCCTGGAGAGGCCGTGCGGATCGCCATCCCGTTCGACGACCGGGCCGGCATGTGGATGTTCCACTGTCACATCCTCGACCACGCGGATCTGGGGATGATGGCGATGCTCCACCTGATGCCGTGAACGGTCTGTCGCGGGCTGCCGGGCGTCAGACCCACGCTTGCGTCGTGGGATCCCAGCGCTTCCAGGCGCCGTCGTCGTCCAGGTAGAGCTCGCTCTCCCCGGGGAGGGTGCGGAAGCGCTTGCTGCTGATCTTCAGGTCGCCGATCCTTGCCGAGTAGTCGGTCTGCGCTTCGGTGGCCTTGATGCTCCGCATGTCGGCGACGAGCTCTTGCCCGCTCGCCTCGACCACCACATAGCCGTGGGCGCTGCTGTTGGCGTGGGCGAGGTGCGGGTTGATCTTCGTCTCGGGCGACGTGAGCAGCGTGTCGATGCTGAGGGCGAGCGCCGCGGCGCCCGGGAGCCCGCGCAGCGTCGGATCGCTCGCGACCTGGCTCGTCAGGATCTCGCGGAAGGACGCCGAGGAGACGGCGCCGCCGACGAGCTCGACGATCTTCTTCGTGGGATCGCCGCTCGGCCCGGGCGTGCCAGCGTAGAAGGCGTGGACATCGCCGGTGATCGCCACGACGCCCCCCAGCCCGACGAGCCTCTCGAGCAGCTCGTCCCGCTTGTTGCGGAAGCCGTCCCAGGCGTCGGTGGTCGTGTAGAAGCTGCGCTTGAACTGGGCGGGGAGGGAATAGGGGCTGAGATCGACGGCGAGCTGGACGAGGCAGAACTCGTTGCCCCATACCTTCCAGGTCGCCTTCGAGCCTTCCATGGTGTCGAGGAACCAGGCCTCTTGCTCGGCGCCCATCATGTCCTCGCTCGCGCCCTGCGTCTCCTTGTAGCGGATGGCAGCGTAGATATCGAAGGTGTCCTTGGCCGTGAAGTAGCGGGTGCCGATCATGCCGTACGCGTTGATCTTGCCGAAATCCACGTAGGCGATGCCCCGCTCCAGGCCCGCTTCCGCGGCGTCGATGAGCGGGATCTGCATGTCCGCGGGCAGGTCCTCGTTCGCCGCAGCGACGATCTCGTTGATGAAGGCGACGCTGATCTTCCCCGTCACCTCGGCGGGGTCGTAGCCCACGGTCTCCGCGGCCCCGAGGAGGACCGGCGCATAGATGCCGTCGCCGTAGGTCTCCACGTCCACGTAGGGCAGGGCGGCCGCGGGGACCTCCCCGAGCTCGGCCACGAGCTTCGGCTGATCGAGCGCGACCCTGCCGGGGAAAGCGTCCTCGGGGATGAGGTGATCCGGCCGGTAGCTGCGCAGATCGGTCATCACCAGGTGGACGTGCCGGCCGAACACGAAGTCGCGGTAGATGTGGAATTCGTCCGGGAGCGAGGCGTCCGGGTCGAGCTCGACGTCGTCGCCGTAATCGACGGGCTGGTACTCGAACCAGGCCTGGTTCGCGGCCTTGCGCCGGTCCGCGTCGGTCTCGTCCTGCCGGCCGTCGAAATAGGTGGCCGTGGCGCCGAAGCAGTCGTTCGAGAACTCGTGGTCGTCCCACGTGGCGATCATCGGGAAGCTCTCGTGGACCTTCTGGAGGTTCGCGTCGGAGCGGTATGTCCTGTAGAGCTCCCGGTAGTTATCGAGCGATCTCGCCGCGTGGTAGGCGCCGTCGCCGTCACCGAGGGAGATGCTGCCGGCCACGTCGGTGAAGACGACGCGGCGCCCGGTCGTGCTCTGGAAGCTCGGATCGCCGTCCGTCTCGTAGATGTAATCGCCGAGGTGGACGAAGAAATCGAGCTCCTCCTGGGCGAGCGCCAGGTAGGTGTTGTAGTACCGGCCCACGTAATCCTGGCACGACACGTAGGCGAAGCGGACCTTGACGTCCGCCTCCTCGGCCGGGGCGGTCTTGGTGCGCCCCACGCGAGACGCGTAGCTCGTCCCGCCCTTCACGTAGATGAAGCGGTAGTAGTAGACCGTGCCCGCCGCGAGGCCGCGGACCTTCACCTTCACGCAGTGATCGTGCCTCGCGAGCGCCTTCACCTTCGCCTGTCCGGCGTCGAGCGCCACCCGCTGCGCGAACCCGGCGTCGGTCGCGACCTCGACCTCGAGATCGAGATCCCCTGCGCCGTCCTGCACGCGCGTCCAGAGGACGGCGCTGCCGGGGCGCGGATCGCCGGAGGCGACCGACTGGGGGAAGTACTCGGAGCCGTCCGCGAGCTCGCGCTCGTCGTCGAGCGGGTTGATCGTCTCGGGGTCATCGCCGCAGGCCGGGACGACCAGCGCGCCGGCGGTGACGAGCGTCGCTCGAAGGAAATCTCTGCGCTTCAGCATCGGGCGATCAGGGAATCCTGGAACTTTCGCTGATGTCAATCTCCTCGTGGACCCCGCCGCTTCGCGCGCTGCCGGTCACGCCTGTAAAGCGCAAAGCGCGGCGTCCGGTGAGTGGGGCAAGTGTGTGTGCTCACACGTGGCCGAGCGTTGACGTGCGTGGTCAGGCGTGGTCAGATGTGATAGAGATGTGATAGATAGGCCGTCGCGTGCTCGTGCGTCCTGTCCGAGGACCGCATTGGTCCTCGAGGGATAGATGAGCTAAGTTGAGCGTTTGTCATGCGGCGGCGGAGCACGACACCGGAGGGTGAGTCCGACATGAGGTCGGGGCACAGCATCCCTGACCGACCCGGCGCCGAGCGTCGCGACTCGCTCCCCCCGCCCCGATCCGGGCAGCCATCCTCCGGGCCTGGGCGCTCCGGCCCGTCCAGCGAGCCGTCGTCCGCTCCAAGGTCTGCTTCGTCGCGCAAGGTGCGGACCATCGACGTCCTCGTTCAGGGCGCGACCGTGGAGCTCTTCCACTTCTACGGCGTCGCCATAGCGCCTGCGGACATCGGGGAGAGCCGCGACGAGGCGCTCGTTCACAGCGATCCCGCGAGCACGGTCGAGTTCTCTGCGCCCGGCTTCTCCGGCCTGCTGGCCTTGTCGGCGCACCCTGGCGTGTTTCGCGCGATGACGGGGCTGCCGCCCGGGCTCGACAGCGTCGACGACTGGATGCGTGAGGTCGTCAATCAGCTCATGGGAAAGGTGAAGAGCCGCCTCGCGCGGTTCCAGATAGCGCTTCACGCCGAGCTGCCGCAGCTGCGCCGCGCGAGCGACGTGGCGCGGCGGTACCGGGGCAGCAAACAGCAGTTCTGCTATGCTTTCCGGACGTTGAAGGGCGAGGTGGTCGTCACGCTGGGCGGCGACTTCGACGAGAGCTCGCTGGTGTTCTCGAACTCGTCCCCGCTTCCGCTCGATGGCAAGGTGATCCTGTTCTGAGCCCTCTTGCGCGGCACCCGCGCCGCGCAGTCTAGGGGCTGCCGCCGCCGGTACCGCCGCTGCCCGTGGCGCCGCCGCCAGCGCCACCGTC
Source organism: Sorangium sp. So ce128 (assembly GCF_051525245.1). Classification (NCBI taxonomy): domain Bacteria; kingdom Pseudomonadati; phylum Myxococcota; order Polyangiales; family Polyangiaceae; genus Sorangium; species Sorangium sp. So ce128. Next base: position 1,141,193 of record NZ_CP150313.1, read on the forward strand.
GCCGCTACCGCCGCTGCCGGTGGCGTCGCTACCGCCGCTGCCCGTGGCGCCGCTGCTGGTGGCGTCGCTGCCGCCGCTGCCGGTGGCGCCGCTGCTGGTGGCGTCGCTGCCGCCGCTGCCGGCGGCGCTGCCGCTGCTCGTGGCGCCGGGCGGCGGGAACGGTGCGAAGCACGCGTTTCCGATGACCTGCTGGCCCGGGTCGCAGGGGTCGGAATCCCAGCATCCCACGAGCATCGCCGCGGAGATCGCGCCGAGGGCGACGACCAGGGCGCCGCGACGGGTGGGCGGCATGATGCGAGACGGGTGAATGACCATCGTTCGTTCCTCTCTCCACGGACTCACGGCGGCAAGACCTGGCCGTCGCGGATGCGCGCGATCACCTTGACGGTGGGGTTCACGTCGCTGGCAAGGAGGTAGCCGATACCGCCCGCCTCCTCGCCCACGGCGCGGAGCACGGCGCTCGGACTCGCCACCTTGCGCGGCGGCCGCTCGCCGCCGCGGATCTTCCTGTCGATCCAGTAGCGGGCGACGCCCTCGGGATCGAGGCCCAGCACCGCCATGTCGAAGCGCTTCCGCAGCGCGGAGTCCTCGGGGAGGTTCACCGGCATCATCGACCTGCCGGACCACTCGGTGCGCGTCGTCTGGAAGATCGGGCGGAGTGTGTCGCGGCTCGCCGCCCGCGCGGGGTTGGTCTGGTTGACTACAATGACGATCTCGTCCTCCACAGCGAAGGACGAGGCCGATGGGGTCATGCCGAGCAGGGCCAGGAGGAGCAGCAGGGAGTAACGCTTCATAGTGCGTCGAACCTCTCTCAGAAGGCCAGGATCAGACGCGCGAGCGCGCTCGTGGTGTGGAAGTCCTCGATCTCCGGCACCCCCGGGGGCTGATCGCGCAGGGCGGTCATGATCGTGCGCAGCACCTGGGTCCGGAGTGTGACGTCCGGAGTGATGTAGAAGTTCAAGCCGCCGCCCACCTGGAACATGGTGTCGTGCCCGTAGAACGGCGCGTGCAGGGCGGCGCCGATGACGAACGGCTCCATGTCCAGGAAATCGAGCCGGTGCGCCGCCACGGCGTACGTGGAGGTCTTCCAGGCGTCCGGCGCGTAGACCCCGAATCCCCCCTGGCGCTTCCCTTCGTCGTAGACCACGCGGACGACCGCCGCCTCCGCGCGCAGGCGGGTGGTCCCGATGTCGAGCGAGACGTCGCCGGCCCCGGTGTACTCCTGGAACGACCACGTCGCATGGATGTCGGGGTTGAGCTCTCCGACCTTGTAATCGGCGACCCAGTCGCGGGAGCTGCTCGCGATGAACGACGCCCCGAGCTTCAAGGTCATCTTGCCGGGGTCCTCATAGCTGGCGTGCAGGCGGCCGCCGAACCCGCGGTTGTCGTCGAAGGCGAACGGCGCGTCCTCGTTGCGCCCGTTGCTCACGTACGCGTTGTACCCGAGCTCCCACGGGCCCGTGAACGTGCTGCCATAGATCATGATCCCGGTCTGCCGCGTGGGAAACAGGCGGGATGTAATGAAATAGGGGATGGCGGCGGTGATGAGCACCGGGCTCCCGTGGTCGACGTTGTAGATGCCGATCGGGGTGAAGAACTGCCCGACGCGCACCTTGAAGAGGTTGAAGCGCGTCCAGTCGATGTGGGCGCGCTCGATCGACACGAGCCCCCCATAGGTGGTCGGCGAGCCGAGCGCGATCGCCGTCGAGTCGAAGGTCCCGTACGGCTGCGTGGTCGTCCGGCCCACCACGCCGGGCGGCAGCGTCGCCGCGTCCGCCGGGACCGGGGAGCCGCCGGGAGCGGTCGTGAACCGCAGCTCCCCGAGAAAGCGAAAGTGATCGGTCGGCTGCGCGTCGAGGTAGAGGTTCAAGTTCCCCACGACGAAGTTCGTGGCGTTCGCCTGCGGGAGGGCGGCCGCGAGGCCCGAGTTCTCCGGGACCCATGTGCGCTGGACGCCGACGTCGACGAACCCGTAGATCCGGAAGAGATCCTTGCTGTCGTCCTGCTCCGGCGGGGCCTGCGCCTCCTCGAGCGCCTCGAGGCGCTTCTCGAGCTCCGCCGATCGCTTCTCTGCAGCGGCGAGCCGCGCGGCCATCGCATCTTCTCCGGTGGCGGGCTCGGCGGTGGCCGCTCCGGTGGCGGCGGGGGTCGCCGCGGCCGCGCCGGTGGCGGCGGGCGCGGCGGGCGCAGCGGCCGCTCCGGTCGCGGCAGGCGCGGCGGCGGGCGCCCCGGTCGTGGCGGGCGCGGCGGGGGGCGCTCCGGTCGCGGCGGGCGCCGGGGCGACGCCGGCGCCAGGGCTCTGCGCGTGCGCGAGAGATGCCGTGAAGAGCACTGCTCCGATGGCTGCGCTCGAAGCGCGCGCGAGGCGACCTGTCCGCGCTCGCCGCAGTGAACTCCGACCCATCATCATTGATTTCTCCCCGTTCGCAGAGCCTTCGTTGCGGCTCCAGCCGACGTCGCACGCGCTCTTGCGGACTCGCGAACTTCACGCGTAGCATACACGGCCACGAGGGCGGGCGTGAACTCGACGCGCTCCGTGACGCTCCGGTGCACCACAACTGGGTGAGACATCACAACAGGAAAGAACGTGAATCAGGGGAGCGTACATGGTGTGCGGGCGAACGATGATGATGACTCCACGTGTGCACGTGTTGACTGTCGTTTGCATCACTTGCATCACTCGCATCACTTGCATCACTTGCATCATCCGCGTCGCGCGCGGGGGGCAGCTCGCCCGGGGCTCGTGCTGAGTGCGCCGCGCGGGGGGACAGGCGTTCGCGCGAGCCCCCTCGTCACGAAGCACACGAGATGCGCGCGGGCGCCGCGCCGCGCGGGCCACGCCGGGGGGACGGGGGCATGCCGACATTGCGTAGCGCTTCGATTCGACTGAAGCTGTGGTCGCTCGCCGGCGTCCCCGTCGCGGGGGCCCTGCTGCTGGCGGCGATGATCGTCGGCGACGCGCGGCAGCAGGCGGCGAGGGCGGCGGGGATAGGCTCGATCGAGGACCTCGCGCAGCTCTCCTCGATCATGGCGCAGCCGCTGCACGCCCTCCAGAAGGAGCGGGCGTGGACCGCGCTGGTCGAGGGGCTGGAGGCCCGTCCTCCGGAGACGACCGACGTCGAGGGCGAGCAGCGCGCCGCGCCGCCGCTCAATCGCGCGGCGGAGCTCCTGCGCGCCGGCGGCCAGCTCCGGGACGCGCGGGCGGCGACCGACGAGAGCCTCGCCCAGCTCGACGCGTTCCTGGCCGCGCGCGACCTCTCCGGGCTGCCGCGCCGGCTCGCCCGCGATCTCGCGGAGGGGCGCGCCAAGGTCGGCGAGCTCGGCGCGTTCCGGGGTCAGGCCGACGCGAAGACGGTGTCGCTCGACAGCGTGCTGAGGGTCTTCGGCGGCATCAACGTGAGCCTCATCCGGGCCAACGCCGGCCTCTCCGAGCTGAGCGACGAAGGCGAGCTCCTGCGCAGCATCCAGTCGATCGTCGCCGTCCACGAGTTCGCCGAGCGCGCCAGCCGCCAGCACGCGCTGCTCGCGCACGCCTTCGCGTCCACGCAGTTCGAGCCGGGCGCCTTCAAGACGCTCGTGACGCTGATGACGGAGGAGCAGCTCTATCACGAGGAGTTCATCGCCAACGCGTCGGAGCCGGCGCGGGCGCTCTACGACGCCGCCCGCTCCAACCCGCGCGTGCGGCGCGCCGACGAGCTGCGCGCCGCCGCGATCGCGTCGACCGACGAGGCGCTGGCGATCGATCACGACGCGTGGTTCGAGGCGCAGCAGGGGCGCGTCGACGGGCTCGCCGCGATCGAGCAGGAGGCGATCTCCGGGATGAGGCGCGCCGCGGCGGCCAGGGTGGCGGACACGCGGAGGACGGTGCGCGACGGCGTCGCGGTCTCGGCGTTCGTGCTCCTCGTGTCGGTCGCGCTTGCGCTGGTCCTCGTGCGGGGGATCTCCCGATCGCTCGAGGTCCTCGGCGAGGCGGCGGCCCACGTCCGGCGGACGCGCGACTACACGACGCGCGCCCGCAAGACCGCCGACGACGAGTTCGGGGCGCTCACGGACGCCTTCAACGAGATGCTGGCGGGCATCCAGGCGCGCGACGAGGTCCTCGAGGGCCACCGGCAGAACCTCGAGGCCACGGTCGCCGAGCGGACCTCGGAGCTCGAGAAGCGCAACCGGGAGATGCGCCTCGTCCTCGACAACGTCGATCAGGCCCTCGTGACCCTCCACCGGGACGGCACGATGGAGCCCGTGCACTCCGCCGCCTTCGAGCGCCTCTTCGGCGTACCGGCGCGCGACGAGCACTTCGCCGATCGCATCGCCGGCCACGATCCGCGGGCCAGCGCGTTCCTCAGGATGGGGTGGGAGGCGGCCTGCGACGACTTCCTCCCGCTCGAGGTCGTCCTCGACCAGCTCCCGAAGACCTTGCACCGCGAGGGCCGCTACCTCGCGCTCGGCTTCAAGCCGATCCTGTCGGGAGAGGGCCAGTTCAACGGGGCGCTGATGGTGATCACGGACGTCACGTCCACGATCGCCTCCGTGCGCGAGGCCGAGCAGCAGCACGAATATATCCAGGTGTTCGAGCGGGCCGTGAAGGATCGGCTCGGCCTCGTCGGCTTCGTCAACGACACGACCAAGCTCGTCGACGCGGTGAGCGCGCGGTCCAGCGGCGAGGTGGACGAGGTGATGCGCCTCGTGCACACGATCAAGGGGAACGCCGGGCTCTGGGACGTGACGAGCGTGGCGAGGGTGGCGCACGAGATCGAGAGCTTCGTCGTCGAGGAGCGCGCGCTGCCGTCCGACGACCAGATCGACGCGCTGAGGGACGTGTGGCTCGCGTTCGTGGGGCGCGTGAGCGTCCTGCTCGCGTCGACGGCGCAGTCCTCGCGCGCCGACGTCGGCCATGAAGAGGTCGATGCCTTGCTCGCCATGGTGCGCCAGCGCCGCGACCCCGCCGAGATCGAGCGGGCCATCGGGGCCCTCCGCGACGAGCGGACCGAGGTGCGGTTCAGCCGGATGAAGGACCAGGCCGAGACGCTGGCCCGGAAGCTCGGCAAGCCGAAGCCCGAGGTGCGCATCGACGCCGGGGGCGTCCGGCTGCCCGCGTCGCGGTTCGCCGGGATGTGGCAGGCGCTGGGCCACGTCGTGCGCAACGTGATGGACCACGGGATCGAGCGGCCGGAGGCGCGCGAGGCGGCGGGCAAGCCGTCGAACGGCACGCTCACGCTCCGCTCGCGGATCACGGCGGACGAGATCGTCATCGAGATCGGCGACGACGGCGCGGGCATCGACTGGGAGCGCGTGCGCGAGAAGGCCGTGGCCGTCGGGCTCTCGGGGGCGACGCGGCGCGATCTCGAGGCCGCGCTGTTCGCGCCCGGCTTCAGCACGGCCGAGCAGGTCACGGACGTCTCCGGCCGCGGCGTCGGTCTCGGCGTGGCGCTCCACGAGTGCCGGCGGCTCGCGGGCCGGGTAGAGCTCGACACCGAGCGCGGCCAGGGGACGACCTTCCGCTTCCGGTTCCCCCGGGATCCGAGCGACGCCGCGGGGGTGTCGCTCCCTGCCTCGCTGCCGCCTCCGAGCGGGCGGGGCTCGCTGGTGCCGCCTCCTTCGCGGGGCGGATCGAGCCCGGGCATGGCCTCGGGGAGCGCGTGACACGGTGAGCACATCGACAATGCAGAGCGAGATATCGAGGAGAGGGGAATGAACTCGGAGAGCTGGGACCGCATCCATGAGGAGCTCGCTTCGTCGTGCGTCCACCTGTTTCGTGACAACGGCGTCGAGCTCCGGCGGCTGGACGACGGGACGTCGGAGGCGACGCCGGGCAACGCGGTGGTCTCCTTCATCGGCTTCACGGGCGACCACCTTCGCGGGAGCCTGACCATCGTCGCCCCCGTGGCGCTCATCACGCGCAGCCACCCGCTGCGAGAGCAGCGCGAGATCGACGAAGACATGGTGTGCGACTGGGCGAGCGAGCTCGCCAATCAGCTCCTCGGGCGGGTGAAGAACCGCCTGCGCCACCTCGGGCTGGTCATCGTGCTCTCGACGCCGAGCGCCGCGATCGGCGAGCACCTGCGCGCCAGGGAGGAGCAGAGCGAGGGCTTCCGGCGGCTCCTGTTCGCCGCGGGTTCCGACCGGCTCGTCGTGCTCTTCGACGCGCTCGCCCCCGACGACGCGCTGGAGCTCGAGGAAGTGAACATGCCCGATCCGCAGCCCGAGGGCGAAGTGCTGCTGTTCTGAGCCGGATGGCCGTACACGCAAGAGGAGACACGTCACATGGCCAAGAAAATTCTTCTCGTCGAGGATTCGAGTACGGTCCGCCAGCAGGTCGGCATTCTCCTGTCGGGGGCGGGCTATGGCACGCTGGAAGCGGACAACGGCCGAGATGCGGTGGCCGCGGTCGCCGCCCACAAGGATGGGCTAGCCATGATCATCGCGGACGTGAACATGCCCGTGATGAACGGGATCGAGATGATCCAGAGCCTGCGGGACAAGGGGCTCGCGTCGGGCGTCCCGATCCTGATGCTCACCACCGAGGGGCAGCCGGAGCTCATCGAGAAGGCCCGGAAGGCCGGCGCGAAGGGCTGGATCATCAAGCCGTTCAAGCCGGACCTGTTGCTCGCCGCGGTGAAGAAGCTCGCCGGCGAGCCCTGAAGCTGCGGCCGCGCGAGCGGCGGGCATCCCTGCGACATCGGCCCGACCGAGGGGCGTCGCTCCCCGGTACTACGGAAAATCGGCGGCTGCCGCAGGTGCTCCACGGATCTACCCTGCGGCGCTGGACAGCGCTCGGTGGTTGCGGCGCAGCGCTGATCTGTGTGATCCTCTGTGCGGGAGGTCACTGGAGGCGCCCGAATAGGCAGACCTGGTCCACCGGCTTCGGTTGACCTGTCGACTCGTCGTTGGGCGGGCAGGAGCACGATCGATAGTGTGCGCAACCATAATTCGGAAGCCTCTCCCACGAAACGATTATTAGGAGTCGACTATGACCCTTACAATCGACATCTCTGTCAATTTGCCCAATCTATTTGGTGGGCAACATCAGAATTTGATGATCGTAGACGGCTTAACGACATTCGTTGGCCCGAATGGGTCTGGAAAGACTCAAGTGCTCCACGTGTTGCGCGACGAGCTCGTTCGGCATTCTGCCGGAAAGAATGTTCGATACCTGTCTCCCGGACGGCTCGCCACCATCGAACACGTTCGTTCGGATCTCGACGGCCACCGAGGAGGAAGGGCAGAATTTAATCCCACCTATATCGGGCAAAAGCAACACCTGCGTAGACGCCACGCTGCCTCAGGCATTGCCGGTGATGTTCTGGCACTCCATGAACGACCTGACCTCCGCATCAAAGTCGAGGCACGACTTCAGGCGCTGTTTCGTCGTAGAATCGACCTTGAGTGGACGCAAGCGGGACTCCAGGTGGACTTCACGAGGACAGACAACGATAGTTCGTACTATGCTAGCCAAGAGGCGAGTGGCTTGCTGCATTTGGTTTCGATCTTGGCCGCCGCATTCGACGATGGCGTCGGCGCGTTGCTACTTGACGAGCCCGAAGTGTCGCTGCACCCGCAGCTTCAAGCATACGTCCTTCGCGAGCTTCGCGGCGTGGCAGGGGATCCCGCTCTGCCTGGGCAAAAGCTAGTAGTAATATCGTCCCATTCTCCAGCAATGCTCCAGGCTCGTCGGCCCGAGCATTTGACGAGCATGGTCTTCTTTCAGGACTCAACCGCACCGTGGAGGCAAATTCCCGCCGCCACGCCGGAGCTCCGCTCGAAATCGATCGCGGGACTTCTTGCTCGAATGGGAGAGTCTCACCGTGCCGCCTTCTTCGCGCGACTGTTGCTCCTCGTGGAAGGACCGAGTGATGAGATCATTGCTAATGCGCTGGCAGCGCGGCTGGAGCTTCCTCTCGACGCATCAGGCACGCAGATCGTACCCGTTATCGGTAAGGGTGAAATGGGGTCGGTACGAAAGCTCTTTCGTCTGACAGGGAAGACATGCGCCGTGTTGGCTGACCTCGATGCATTTGTCGACGACGGCAAGCTCACGGGAGAGTTTTACGACCATCCCGAAATCGAACAAACGCTTCAGACCCGTGGCCACCGAGATCTTCGGAGCTTCTCCACCGCTGTTCGCGACGACTTGAAGAAAACACTGGCAGCGAACTATGGTGATCTCGGCCCCGCCGTCGAGCGACATCCGTACTGGATCAATCGAGAGCCCCAGGCGTCGCCTGAGAGCGCGCGCTATAGAGCCGGCACAGCGACACTCCTTAGCATGAACGACGAAACGGTTGCATCGCTTCCAAACTCCCCTCAGTGGTTGTCCTTACGCATGCGCATCGTGGCACTCCTAGATGCCCTTGAACTTGGTGGCTGTTTTATCCTCCGGCGTGGGGCCCTTGAGAGTTACTCGCTATCGACGTCCGCGTCAGACATCCGCGGCAAGCCGGAAGCTGCTGTCGCCGAAGCTGAGCGCATTGAGACGGAGCCTGAATTGCGCGTTCGCCAGGAGTTCAGTGATATCATCCGCGCAATCGAGTATTCTGCGCCCCGGCCACGTGTGGACGAGGCCGCGCAACTCCGGCAGATACTGCTGGCGGCCTTAGCTCCGTGTCTTGATAATACCACTAAGACAACCACAAATATCGAATTAAACCAACGGGTTCGCAACTTTGTCAAGGATCGAGCGGCACTCCTTGCAGTTGAGAATCTCACGACAACCGGACCGGCACGTCTGCGTGTCTCCCTCAATTCGACGATCCTAGATGCGCAGAGGTTTCCCATCGAGGTAACGCGCGAAAATCTCTACGCCGTACTGGACGCAGCCCTTCCGTCTGGGACGTCGGGCGTAGTAACTCAGGTGCAACAGGAAAGGACTTCTAACGGCTCCACGGGACGAACCGCGTGAATCGACAATGCCGCCCAACCCGGCGCTGAACCTGACGGCGCTTCGCGCTGCGGGTTGCCGTCACGTCATCCGGACGAGAGTGAGCGACGGCGTCCGCCGCAGGGGCGCGCCCCCGAAGGAGGAAGACGTGGCGAGGACGAACGCGTCGAACCGCGACCGTCGGCGAGTTGCTCGACCGCCGGCACATCGACCTCACCGATCGCGGTTTGCGACGCACCCCCATCACCACGACGGGTCCTGGGCAGTGGGCCGTTGCCTAAACATCCCGGGAGCGCGAGCGCTTTGGCTCGCTGACGCCGTGGCGCTCGTCAAGCGCGTGCGAGCATCCGCCACGCGCGGCGCGCGCGAGAGCCTCTAGCTCTACTGCGGGAAGTCGGTCTGGAAAGCGAACCGCCATGACGCTAAAGGCGCCAAGGAACAAGGGAAATCGGAGGGGAGATGCCGGGGCGACCCTTTTCCTCTCCTCTTGGCGGCCTTGGCAGCCTTTCTGCTGCTCTGGAGCAACTTCCCGCAGTAGTGCTAGTACTACAGCCGTACTTGCGGCCCATCCGCGGCTGTAGGCGGGCGGACGGACAGGGATTTCTCGACGATTTTGATGCCTACAGCCGCACCTCGGACCAAGTACGGCTGTAGTACTAGCTCCGCGTCTCACCGCGGTCTCGACGCCCGACGAGCCTCTCGCTCGGCGCGGCGCCACCTCCTCTCCCTGCCTGACGGCGATGCGCCAGCCGGGGCGGAAGCAGCGGCTTTCAATCCGCGCGGGGCAGGAACGCCCCGTGGAAGGTCTGGGGCGAGGCGTGGGGCAGGTGGACCCGCGCCGCTGGCCCATCGTCCAGGTGCGCGGCGTCCCAGACGTGGATGGCGCTCTTCCCGGCCTTCGCGTCGGTGACCAGGGCGAGCACATGGCCGTCCCCCTCGGGAGCGCCGGGCGCGCGCGGCACGAAGACCGGCTCCGAGGGGCGCTCGTGGTGTGCGACGCGCGCCAGGGTGATCGCGCCCGTGTCGACGTCGACGCGCGCGATGCCGTTTCCGTGCGGGTCGTCGGCCCGCCCCTTCGTGGCGAGGAAGACGACGCCGTGCCGCTCCCCCTCGACCCGCGGGTCGGCGCGCGGGTATTCGCCGACGACGCCGCCGAGGTCCTCCACGAGGAGCTGCTCGCGGCTCGGGCGCACGCGGTGGCGCACGAGGACGCCTCCCTCGACGGCGGCGAGCTCGGGCCGATCCGGGTCCTTGCCGATCGCGCCGAGCGTGGCGAGCGTTCTGTGGCGGACGAGGTCGACGACGATGTCCTCGCCGTCGTCGTAGGCGTTCGCGAAATGCCACTGGAAGAACGCGTCGACGCCGAAGCGGCGCACGCGGGAGACGTCGTCGATGTCGACGACGATCACCTCCGTGCCCCGGCGGGGCTCGAAGCGCACCCAGGACTCGAAGCCTCCCCACTGGAGCATCGCGCGCCCCACCCGGATCATCGCGGGCGAGACGAAGAACACGAGGTGCCGGTGGGTGGCGCAGAAGTCGTGGAGCATCACCGGCGCCGAGAGCGGCACCGCGCCGAGCGAGCGCGCGCGCCCGTCGTCGTCGATCGCGTAGAGGTCGAGCTGGGTCCTGCGCCCGTAGCGGACGCCGAAGTTGTAGCTCGTCTTCCTGGCGGCCACCCGGTGCGGGTGGGCCGAGAAGGTGGAACCCACGGCGCCGCCGAGATCGCTCTCGCCGAGCGTGTCGAGCGTCGCGGGATCGAGCTCCGTCGGCCTGCCGGCCTCCATGAGCGCGAACAGCCGGCCGCCGGCGAGGAAGGCGCTCGTGTTCGCGACGTTCTTGCCCTTCTTGCCCTTGCCCTTGCCCTGCAGCGCGTGGAGCACCCGCTTCGGCCAGGGCAGGGTCGAGCCGTAGAGCCGCCGCCCGGCCGCGAGCTCCTCCACCAGGCCGCGGCTGCGCACGAGGCGGTGCGCGCCCTCCGCTCGGCCGCTCGACAGCCGCACCGCGAGCACCCCGCCGTCGGCCTCGAAGGCGTGCGGCACGCGGACGCCGAAGAGGGTCGCGCGGGCCGGGCCCACGCGAAAGAGCGTGCCCTCGAGGCCTTCGGGCAGCGTCCCCTCGATCGCGAGCGGCGCGAACCCGTACTCGGCTTCGAGGTCGATCGGGTGATCGAAGGCGCGCGCTCCGCGAGCGGCGTCCGTGGAGGCGCCCCCCGCGCCGGCGAAGGCGGCGTCGAGGGCGGCGTCGAAGTCGGGGGCGGACAGGGCGATGGACATGGGACCTCCGTGCGGCCGATGTGATCGTCGATCGCATCGGGGTCGTGATGACGCAATCATCAACTGCATTGGCGGGCCTCGAAGCGGCCGCCGGCGGCGGCGCCGGCCCTCGTCAGTGCAGCCTGTCCTTCGCCTCGGCGAGCTCCTCGTTGATCCGGTCAACGAACGCGTCGAGGGTCATCGGGCCCTTGCTCGCGGCGGCGGCGGCCTCGATGGCCTGCGACGCGAGCGAGGTGAGGCGCTCGACGTAGGCGAGCTGGCCCTCGAGCTTCTCGTAGTCCCCGTCGACGAAGTACCCGCTGTCGTCCTTCACGTCGAGCTCGGGCGCATAGCGCTGCTTCACGTACCGCAGGATGGCGCACACGGCGACGTGGACCTTGGGGCCGGCGAACTGCGTCTTCGTCCAGTTGTAGCGGCTCCCCTCCTTGAAGAACTCGACCCCCGGCGCCTCTGGCAGGCTGGGGACGCTGACGCTGACGCGCGGCCCTCCGCCGCGCCCCGCCTTCTCCTGCGCTGCGCGGGTGAGGTTGCGCGTGATGGCCGCGGACTCTGCCAGCGCCTGACGCATCATGTCCGCCATCTTCGAGTCGCTGAGCAGCGCGTGGTACGTGTGGTTGATGAAGGTGCCTTCACCGTCGAAGTGAAAGTGGAGAGGCTCGCATTCGCGGTGGGGATAGAGCGTGATCCCCTCGAGACCCGAGCACGTCACGCGCCGATCGGCGATGAGCTCCTTCATGGTCTTGCTGGGCCAGCCGGCGGCCGCGGCCTTGGCGGCGAGATCCGCGACGAGCTCGGGGACGACGATCGGGTCGCGGAGCTTGCCCGAGTACGCGATGGAGATGCCCATGGTGCCTCCTGAACGATCTCCCCTTACTCCAGCGCCGTCGTCGAGGCCAGCGCGCGCCAGGGAGGGAGCCCTCGGCCGCGGCGACGATGACAGTGAAAGAGCCGCCGGAGCTCCCTCGCTCCGGCGGCTCTGCGCCGCCTGGAACCGCCTGAACCTCGACACCTGACCGCGAGGCCTGGGGCTCGACGCAGCTTTCACGTCTAGAGCGGATGTCCGCGTTCCGCTCCTCGCCTCCTCGCCGGGCTACTGGCAGGCTGTCGCGCCGAAGCAGACCGCCGGATCGTCCGCGAAGCGACGGAAGTTGTCCGCCTCCGGGTGGCCCGGGAAGGGAACGTAGTAGTAGACGGCCTTGTTGTCGAAGTCGCTGCCGTCGTAGTAGGTCTGCCACGTCAGCGCGTAAGCGACGCCGGCGCTCTTGGCGAGATCGAGGAGGTGGGTGTTGTACCAGTCCTCGGTGAGCGCGCCCTGCCCCGCGTCCGGAAACAGGCTCGTCACCTCGGCGGAAGAGAGCGCGACGGCGCCCGCCGAGCTGAGGCCGTAGTTGGCCAGGAACTCGGTCCGCAGGCTCTCATCGAACAGGGTGTCGTGCCACTTGCTCACGTGGTCTGCCGGGTAGAGCGTGAGCGACGCGCCCGCCGCGAGCTTGCTGACCCGGTGGAGGAGGTGCAGCCGGTAGGTGCCCGTCTCGGTGAGCGCGTGAGGCTTGCCCTTGGCCGCGCCGATCGCCGCGACGGCGCTCGCCATCGCCTTCATGTCCTCGAGGTCTGCCGACGACGCCGCGCGCTCGTACGGGTAATAGAGATCGATGCCGAGGATGTCGATGAGGTCGTCGCCAGGGTACGCCTCGAGGTAGTACTCCTCCAGCAGCGCGGACGGCGGCTGGCCGTCGTTCTCGAGCGCTGCGATCGCCTCCTGGGGCGGGCTCTCGTACGCCGCGCCCAGCTCGGTGAGCTCCTCGACGAGGCGGGCCCGGAGCATGTCGCGAGAGAGGCTCTCTGGATCCCTGACCTTCGCCTCGGCGGGCGTCACCGAGCTGTCGCTCAGCTTTCGCACCTTGTCCGTCGAGTACGCGAAGATCACGTTCTCCATCCCCGGCTCGCTCCGGACGGCCTCGGCGAACGTGCGGTACGCGGCGCTGTAGGCGGCGGGGCCGGTGACGGCCTGATCGTCGTCGAGCAGGGCCTGGCAGTTCCAGTAGGGCTGACCCCACCAGAACCATCCGCCGGTGTGCTCGTGGAACGGACGGAGGACGATCGGCTTGCCGTCGAGCCCGTGCTCGCGGAAGAACTGGGCCACGTACTTCGCGTGGGCGACGAGCCAGTCGCGCGCCGAGATCCCGGCGTGGGTCCCCTGCTCGATCGGCACGTCGTTGGCGATCTTGCAGATGCACTTCAGGTTCTCCGGGATGTCCGCGCTGGAGCCGAGTGATCGCGAATAGTACGTCTCGGCGTAGAACGGGGTACCTCCGCCCTGGGCGTGAATCGGGACGCTCTGTCCGTCGACCGAGAGGGTGGCGAGCGGCGTCTCGATGGCGTCCGCGAAGTCCGACGTGCTGATGTCGTAGTTGCACGGGGGCGTGTGCCAGTCGAAGGCCACCATCCCGCCCGGCTGCTCCAGCATGTACGCCGCGGCGTCCGCGGTGACGTCGCGGCGATTCCAGGGGACGGGATCGAAGACCATCGCGTCGAGGGAGATGCCGAGCAACCCGGGGTTCTCTCCCACGGTGGCGCCGGCGTCCGACGACCAGCCCCGCTCGCCGCGGCTGGCGGCGCCCGCCATGCTCGAGAACCAGTCGTTGGTCGACACGAACTGCTTGGTGCCCGGATCGTAGAGCCCCCACGTGATGGCGTTCTCGTAACCGAACCGGAACTTGCCGGCTCGAGACGACGTCCAGAGGTCCTCGAGGAGGTCGCCCCTCGGCGTGTCCGGAAACTCCGGCGTGTCTCCCGGCGCGCCTCCCGTGCCCGACGACGTGCTCGACGACGCGCCTCCCGAGGTGCCTCCCGAGGCGCTTGACGACGCGCCTCCCGAGGAGCCCGACGAGGTGCCTCCCGAGGAGCCCGACGAGGTACCTCCCGGCGGCGTGTCCTCGTCCGACGACCCGCAGGCGGCCGTCAAGCACAGGAGGAATGCGGCATAAACGCGTGGACTGAGCGGGACAAGATTCATGGATTCTCCCCTGCGAACGGTGCCAGTGACGAGGCGACACTAAAGCGTGTTAATCGGTTCAGTGTCAACGGCCATCTCACCAGGGGAGAGGTGCGCCGCACCGGGCTTCGCGCCGATTTCACCCCGAGCGCCCCTCGGCGCGATGCTGCGGTGCGTCACCTGGCAGCTGGCTCACCGCGAGCGCATCGCGGCAGGTTCGGCCGGCTGCCGCCGGCGCGCCCTGTCCCGGAGCCCTGCCGGGACAGGTTCTTAACCGGTTCTTCGTTGATGGGGTTGCATCCAGCGAGCGCGCTTGAGCGCATGGCCTCGGCGGCCGAGGTGGCGACCCATCCATGCGTCGCGGCGGAAGCGGTTTCTACCGCCCGCCACCCGCAGCTGGCCCGTGGCGAGCACCACGCCGGACAGCCGGACCCGCGCGCTCCTTCGTCCTCGTTCGCCTACCAGGCGGCCGGATCACCGCGCCGCCGCGGCGCGTCCGCCGTGGACCGGCGATGGCACCGCTCACACGCTGCCGCTCACCTTCGCTGTACGGGTATTCCCGTCGAGCGACGACTCGATGGTGTACAACGCTCCCTGGTAGGAGATGCTCCCGTCCTCACTCATGTTTCCGCCGCGCAACACGTTGGCGGCGCTCTCGTACAGAAGGAAGGAGGAGTGACCGGTGGGCACCGCGCTGGACAGCGTCCAGGTGCCCTCCGCGCCGCCCGATTCGATCACGAGGTGCTGCCGAGCGCCCGACGGGTCGATGAGCACGCCGAGCGTCGAGCCGCTTCGGTCGCGCGCCGTGGCGCGGAAGTGGAGATGGGCAGCGGTGGAGAGCAACAGGGAGGAGGCGACTGGCTTCTGGGGGATGGACATGGCGGTGATGAACAGCTCCGTTGATGGACCTTGCAAGTTCCCGTGCGACGCGTCGTTCCGGGGCTGCCCGGCGGCCGAGCTCTCGCGGAGCCGGCGATCACGGGCCTGCGCCGGCGAGCGCGCTCGTCGGCTGCCAGGAGAGCCCGTCGTACCTCCGGGGAGAGCCCGAACGGTCGAGCCGCTTGAACGTCTCGCCCGCCTTGAGGTGCCGCTGCCTGTCGCGATCGAATGGACCGCGCTGCTCGCTCGCCGGCTCGTACATGGCATCGCTCTTCCCATGCACCTGGAAACGCCAGCAGAGCCTTTGTTCCACACCGTCCACGACCCGCGACAACAACACTTTCATGGCCTATAGCTCTCTGCGCTCAGCGCGCGTGCTCGCGAGGAGGAAGCAACGGACGCGGCGGGATCGGCGAGCGCGGCCTTCCCGTCCGTACCTCGCCCAGGGCGCGCGCTTCCCTGACGTCGGCCTCGACCTCCGCCACCATCCAAGCCCTCGTCCTGCCCCGAGAGCGGCGACGGGCCTCCGGCGGAGCGGAGCGCGAACAGCGCGCTCGGGAGGAAGCGAGGCCACGATCGGAGGTCTTCCCGGAGCGCGCGCAGGACGGTCGGCGTCCGCTCGACGCGCGACGGCGAGATCGACACGAGGCCGTCGCCCGGCCTCGCGCTGCTCGGCGCGGCGGTGATGCTGGGCGTAAACACGTGGATCATCTCGACGTTCTCCCGAAGGCGGAAAGCACGCAAGGCGCGTGCATCCCGGGGCTGTACATGAACTGCCTCGAACGTCGCTTGACGGCCGTGCTTGCCGCTCCAGGACCGACGGCCCAGACGGCATCGCCGACAACTGCGCTGCGTGTGCGCAAACGATGTATAGCAGAAAGGACGGCCGCTGCACCACGTTTATCGGCGGAGCACACACCGATTTCACCGGCACGATGCTTTTTCGCGGCGCGGCGCCCCGGGCCTCATGAGAGATGTCTCTTCCAGGGAGGGGAGCTCAACCCTCGGCACCCGTGGTCCCGGTGTCCAACCGGGCGACCTGGCGCCTGCCGGCCATCTGGAGGATGCCCATCCAGGCGATCACGCGGATGACCTGGTAGGCCGGGTCGATCTCGAACCAGCGCACCGCGAAAGTCGGGCTCTGCGGGTACTTGTGGTGGTTGTTCTGGAAGAGCTCGCCGAGCGTCACGAGGTCGAGGGCGAGCGTGTTGCGCGAGTCGTCGTCGCTGTTGAAGTTGCGGTAACCGTAGCGGTGGCCGCACCAGTTCACGATGGCGCCGTGGAGCGGGCCCATCGTCCAGTGGAGCGGGACAAACAGGAACTGCCACCATTGCGTGGCGAAGGCGATGTAGAAGAGCGCGTAGCCCGTCCCCCACGCGAGGCGGCTGGCCCACGAGTTGCCGATGCGGTCGAGCGCGCGCCACTCGGGGTAGCCGCCCAGAAAGCGCGGCTCCACCTCCGCCGTGCCGTCGCAGATGGCGTCGTAGCGCTTCGCGGTCGACAGCATCATGGAGACTGGCTCCGCGTAGTAGCGTGGCGAGTGCGGGTCCTTCGGGGTGTCGCTGTACGCGTGGTGCATGCGGTGCAAAATCGCATACGCCCGGGGCACAAGGTACGAGGAGCCCTGCGTGACGTAGGTGAGGAGATGGAAGATCCGTTCCCAGCGCTTCGACATCGTGAACATCCGATGCGAGGCGTACCGGTGCAGGAAGAAGGTCTGGAAAAATACCGATAGCGTCGAATGGGCGATCAGGATGGCGACGAATTCCATGGCTCGCTTGTACACCCAGGTTGGGCCCACATGCGGTCAGCTCACGGTCACGATTCGCGAGGTCCGTTGCCGCGTCGCTCGTGCGAGCGCGTTCTTATGCCACGCGATTTCGTCCGTGGAGGCGAGTCCGTAACGGGCGAGTTCATCGACCGGAAACAATGCTGTGCTGACAGGCGCCGCGTCGCTCCAGGTATAGCGCATCACGGCATCACGCAAGCGACGTCGCACGCCGCCTTATCACGACGAGCCGAACGTTGAGACCGTCAGCGGCGGCGGATCGTTCTTGACATACATGGGCGCTGCGTACAGAATGTTTCAGTAAACCATTCGAGCGTGTGCCGAAGAATTCGTCGCGCTCGGGGTCCAGGGGCTCGCAGCGGCGTCGCGCGGTGCGGGCTCATCGAGCTTGACGTGGGATAGCTCGTCCGAGCGCTCCATCGCGGCGGGGAGCTGGCGCGGCCGGCCGTCGCGCGGCGGCTCGTGCGCCGCAGGAACAGGGTGCCTCGCTGCGTCCTGCTCGTGACTGGAGCCGCGCGATCACATCGAGGTGCACGCATGCAGATCCGCGTAGGATACGAGCTGCTCTATGAATTCCCACGACCGACGCCGGTGATCCTGACGCTGAGCGTCCACTACTCGCGTGCATCGGATCTGGTGCGGCCCGATCACATGCTCACCAGCCCGTCGATCCCGGTCCGAGCTTACCGGGATGCCTTCGGCAACTGGTGTAGCCGTATCGTCGCGCCGGCGGGTCAGCTGAAGATCTCCTCCGACGCGGTGGTGAACGACACGGGCGCGCCGGACCGGGTCGTGACATCGGCCGAGCAACACCCCGTCGATGCGCTGCCAGAGGAGACGCTGGTGTTCTTGCTGGGCAGCCGGTACTGCGAGACGGATCGCCTGTCGGAGGCGGCGTGGGACCTGTTCGGCCAGTCGCCCACCGGCTGGGGTCGCGTGCAGGCCGTCTGCGACTTCGTTCATCGGCACATCGCCTTCGGATACGAGTTTGCGAGCCCTACCAAGACGGCGGAGGAGGTGTTCAACGATCGGAGAGGCGTCTGCAGAGATTATGCGCACCTCGCGATCGCGCTCTGCCGTTGCCTGAACGTTCCGGCTCGTTACTGCACCGGCTACCTGGGCGACATCGGCGTACCTCCTCCCCACGGGACGATGGACTTCTCCGGCTGGTTCGAGGCCTATCTCGGTGGCGAGTGGCATACGTTCGATGCGCGCAACAACGTGCCTCGCATCGGGCGCGTGCTGATCGCCCGCGGGCGCGATGCCGCCGACGTGGCGATCACCACGACCTTCGGCGAGAACACGTTGCGGAGCTTCCGCGTCTGGACGGATGAGGTTGTGGGCTAGCTCCGCCCGGGGCAGCCTCGCGCGGTGGCCGCGCTCATGGGGGCGGTGAGGGTGCTCGTCGTGAGCTCGCTCGAAGGCGCCGCAGCGCTGCCTTCTTCGACCGCCGCCGGAGCGATGTGACGGCGCTGCACCGCCGCGAATGTCGTCGATGCAGGAGACGGTGGTGTGCAACTTGGACGATCGGGTGGTGTGGTGATGGCATCATGGCATTGGGCCGCCTCGGTGCGTCCGGCCGCTCGAGGCGAGTCGGCGCACATGCCTGCTCTCGGTCAACGTGGTAGTCTGCGCGCCTATGGACAACGCGCAGGGCGACGGTGCCGATGAAGGAGACTGGGGACGACTTCACGTCACGCGCGCCTGCTGTGGTGCAGGCGTTTGCAGGAACTTCGCTCCAGAGCTCCTGGGCGAGGTCGCGCCCGCGCACTGGGAAGCCATGGACGGCGACGTCGGGCGCCGCGGCCCCGCGGTGCTCGCGGGCACCTATGATGAAGGGGCCTTCACCGGCATCCTGCGCCAGCCCCGGAGCCGGGCCGACCTCGAGGCGGCGCGCTCGGCGGTCGCCGCCTGTCCGGTCAACGCCTTGCGCCTCCGATCGTCGTCGCCATGCCGCGCGCGGCCCGGCGCGCTCGGCGCCCCGTTCCGCGCCTGGCCGCGCCGCATCGAAGAGGACGTCTGGGCCCTCGGCCATCCCGCGCGCGAGAACGCGGGCGCGACGGCCTACTTCATCGAGCGCCCCGGCGGCGGCGTGCTCGTCGACCTGCCGAGCCCGACCGAGGCCGTCTTCCGTTTCCTCGAAGAGCGCGGCGGCGTGCGGTGGATCTTCCTCACCCACCGTGACCACACCGCGCACCACGCCGAGTTCGCGGCGCGCTTCCCCGGGTGTCGCCGCGTCCTCGGCGCCGCGGACGTGAACCCGCGCGCCGACGGGCGCAATCCGGCCACCTCCGATGTGGAGATCAAGCTCAGCGACCGCCTCGAGCCCATGACCCTCGACGGCTCGCCGCTCGCCGACGGCGACCTCGCCGGCGCCGAGCTCGCCGTGCTCTCGCAGCCCGGCCACACCGCGGGCTCGATGTGCCTGCTGTACCGGGGCCGCTTCCTGTTCACCGGCGACCACCTCGCCTACTCGCGCCGCATCGGTCAGATCGTGGCGTTCCGGCTCCAGTGCTGGAACGACTGGGAGCGTCAGATCCGCTCCGTGCGCCGCCTGGTCGCGCTGGCGGGCGCTGGCCACCTCCGCTTCGCGTGGCTCCTGCCCGGCCATGGCGAATGGCGCCGCCTCGAAGGCGACGGCGGCGCTCGCGCGACGGCCGTCGAGCTCGGGCGTGCGCTCGCCTGGATGGAGCGGCAGGCGCCTGGCCACGTCCCTTTCTTCCGGTTCATCCCCTGGTTGCAGAGCCGCTCGTATCCCGGCACCCGCCTCGCGCGCGCGGTGCACGCGATCGGCGGCGATGGCCCCGGGAGCGAGGCCTGGGTGCTGCCGCGCGCCGCCCGGCCGTACCTGCCCGATTACCGGCCGGAGAAGGTCGCCGCCGCGTGGCTGCGGCTCTCCCTTGTCGCGGCCACGGCGCTCGGCGCCGCGGCGGCCGCCGCGCGGCTCGCCGCGCGCGCGGCGGGGGCGGTCGCGAAGAGGAGGGCGTGAAGCGGCCTCGAGGGGCGCCCGGCGCTCCGGTCTTCGCAGGGCCGGGGCGGGAGCGCCGCCGCGCCGGGCCGCTCGATCAACCGGTCGCGCTGCCTCGGTCGTCCTGTCGCAGCAGATACGCTGTCTCGGGGTTCTCCCGGCGCCAGATCACGTTGTCCATGAAATAGTGGTGGATGTTCACGAACACGAAGACGGCTGCGAAGTACGGTGTCGGTCCCAGGTCGGACATCGCTTCGCCGTCGCTCGAGCTCAGCACCAGCGCGCCGTGCGCGCCGTCGAAGAGCGCGGGCGCGCCGCGGAACACGACCCACCCGAGGCCGACGGCGGTCGCCGCCAGGATCCCGAGGCGCAGGCCGGTCGGCCGCCCGAACAGCGGCGGGCCCTCGGCGTCGCGCGCCTCGTTCCGCTTCATGAGCCAGACGAAATACAGATACTGAACGGAGTGGAGCGCCGGGATCACGTACACCATGAGCCGGTCGAGGCTCGAGTAGACCGTCCAGAGCCAGATCGTGATGAGGAAACCGGCCAGCGGCGCGAGCGGCGGCAGGCGCCGCTCCATTCGCCACCTGCGCGCGATCACCCAGAGCAGCGCGAGCGCGCTGAGCCCGAACGCGAGCCCGGTGACGGGCTCGAGCGCCGGCGGGTGCCCGAGCGACGTGTAGACCACGCCTTTCTCCTCGACCTCTCTACCTGGATCCGCCGGGCTCGCCCACGCGTACGCCCAGGCCGCGAAGCAGTGCGCGAGGATCACCTTGCGCTCCAGGGGGCCGAACCGGAACCCACGCCGCGCCGAGAGCACCGTCAGGACGCCGAAGCCCTGCTTCACGTAGTGCCAGCCCACCAGGAGGAACATGAGCTGGATCATGAAGCCCATGGACCGCGCGGAGCCGGTCGAGAGCGCCCCGATCGCCCACGCGAGCAGCGCGACCGGGACCAGGAGGCCGGCCAGGATGTAGCGGGCTCGCTGCGCCGGGGCGAACGCGCCGCCGAACGCGCGGCGCCTCGCGTCCTTGTAGAACAGCAGGTACGTCACCGCGAAGTGAGGATCGTTGATCACGGACGCGGCGTGGAACGTCAGGAAGCCGATCGCGAGCTCCGCCGCGTCGAGCCCGACGGCCCTGCGGGCGAGCCACGCGAGCGGGAAGAGCACGAGCGTCGCGCCCCCGACGAGCAGGAACTCGGTGAGGTGGGCGCGCAACGCGGCTCGACGCGGCGTCGCGACCGGGACTGGCAGCGTCGCGCCCGCGCTGGTCATGCGCCGAAGCTACCACACAGGGGCGCCCGTACGGCGCGCACGCCGCGCGCTCGGCCGCCGACGGATCTGCCAAAATCCGTTGCCGTCGCGCCGCTGGCTCCGAGCCAATCTCCGGCCGCCCCAGGGCATCCAAGCCGCCATGCCCGTCCCCTACCGCGACGGCGTGGAGACCGGAGGCCCGCCACGACCAGATCGTCGAGGGGCTCTCGGCCGTCAAGGAGAGGGTGGG
This sequence comes from Sorangium sp. So ce128, assembly GCF_051525245.1. Taxonomy (NCBI): domain Bacteria; kingdom Pseudomonadati; phylum Myxococcota; order Polyangiales; family Polyangiaceae; genus Sorangium; species Sorangium sp. So ce128. The sequence goes on from NZ_CP150313.1 coordinate 1,162,480, forward strand.
AGAGCTCGAGGGCCTGAGGCAGATCGAGCCCCGGCTCGAGGGCGAGCTTGATGCGGTGCGCTGCCGGCTCGAGGGGTCGCGGGGCGCCGTGGCCTCCTTCCCTCCTCATCATCAATAAATGACGAGATCTCTCGTCACAAATAAATGACAGATCGCTCGCCGCAAATAAATGACAGATCCGATGTCGCGCTGCCGCTGGCGGCATCGAGAGCGTTCGGCGCGAAGCGGGCGCCGCTCCTCGTCCAGCTGTGCTATTTCGCGATCATGCGGAGTCGGTCATGAGCCTGGGCGACCTGGTCGACGACGTCCCCGAGGACCCGCTCATCACCGGCGCGGTCCAGCGTGCGCTCGTCGCCTATGCGGCGGTTCTCCCCGCGGATGTCCTCCGTGACGTCGAGATGCTCGCCACGAGGACGCTGTTCGTGCACCCGCTCGGGATCTCGTTCGTCGCCCGGCTCGCCCCCGGGGTCCGCGTCGAGGTGGACATGGGCGACGATCTCGCCGAGCAGGCGCAGCAGGGGTTCGCGGTCGGCGAGATCATGATCTCGATGATGCGCGTGCTCCGCAGGCGGTCGCGCGAGCGGGGCGAGCGTCGCTTCTTGATGCCCGAGACGCCGATGCTCATGCTGCAAGCGTTCCTGGGCTACTTCAACCCGGACCCGGCGCTCTGGACGATGGGCGATGACGCCGTGCGCGGCGCGCTGGATCGCCTCTGCGAGGCCGTCGTCGGCCTGTTCTTCACGGGCCTCGTCGTCGATGTGCTGGAGAGCCCATCGTCGCTCGACGACTGGGGGGAGACCGGCCTCGCGCTCTCCGCGGTGCTGCCGGCCATGGCCGCAGCGCTCCACGGCGCGAGGGCCCGGCTGTCCAGGCGCGACCGGCACGCGCTGGAGACCTACGATGCCTGCGGCTGGGATCCGGCGCGGCTCGAGCGCCGGCTGGGCGGCGGCCCGGAGCCCGCCCGTCCGGCGTTCTTCGCGCTGGGTGCGGCGCTCGCCGCGGAGCTCCGCGCCTCGCCGGCGAGCTGACCCCGCGTGGCCGGCGTGGCCGGCGTGGTCGACGTGGACGCGCTCCCTCGCCTCACTCCGCCCCTTCCGTTTGCCGCGCGGGCAGCCACATGCGCACCGTCGTGCCCTCGCCCAGCGCGCTCTCGATACGGATGCTGCCGTGGTGCTCCTCGATGAACCGGTGCGTCAGCGACAGCCCGAGCCCGGTCCCTTGCCCGGGCGGCTTCGTCGTGAAGAACGGCTCGAAGATGCGGCTCAGGTCCTCGGCGCGGATGCCGCAGCCGTGATCGTGCACGTCGATCTCCACGCCGTGGATGTCCCCGCGCGGCAGCGGGCGAGCCTCGACCACCACGGCGCTGCCGTGCGGGCTGGCGTCGAGCGCATTGCCTATCACGTTGAGCAAGGCCGACTCGAGCTGCGATGCGTTGACGAGCACCTCGGGAAGCTCCGATGAGGTGCCGTCCGCCTCGAGGTGGACCCTGCGCTCGCGCGCCCGCGGCGCGGACAGGTCGACCGCGCGGCGGAGCGCCGCGCGCACGTCGCAGGGCTCCCGGCCGATCGGCTTGCCGCGCGCGTACTCGAGCAGCGCCGTCACGAGATCCGAGCACCGGATCGCCTGCCGCTCGATGGTGCTGAGCGCCTTCAGGAGCGAGGCCTCGTCGGGCAGGCCATGCCCCTTCCGGTGCCGCCTGAGCAGCAGCTGGGCGTTCATCAGGATGGCCGACACCGGGTTGTTCATCTCGTGCGACAGCCCCGCAACCAGCGTCCCTATCGCCGCCATCTTGCCCGCCTGGAGGAGCTCCTGCTGCGTCTCCGAGAGCCGCTCCAGCGCCGCCGCGAGCTCGCCGTTCTTCGCCGCGAGCTCCAGATAGGCGCGGTGCAGCCGCTCGGCGGCGCGGACTCGCGCCCTGAGCTCCAGGGGGTCGAACGGCTTGCTCATGTACTCGTCGGCGCCGACGTCGAGCCCCCCCACGGCCTCCGCGCCGCTCGCCCTGGCCGTCAAGAGGAGGACCGGGATGTCCCGGAGCGCGGCATCCCCCTTGAGACGCCTGACCAGCTCGAATCCGTCCATCTCCGGCATCATCACGTCCGAGACGATGACATCGGGCCGCTTCGCCGCGATCGACTCGAGCGCTTCCCGGCCGTTCGTCGCCAGGACGATCTCGTGTCCAACCGACAGGATGTCCGCCAGGTACGATCTCATGTCCGGGTTGTCTTCCACCACGAGCACGCGCGGCCCCTCCGCGCCGCCGTCGGCGCGGGGCGCGACCGCGGCGGGCAGCGGAGGCACCTCGAAGCCGCGGAGGTTGACCGACGACGGGGGAGGCTCGAAGGCACCCGCGCCGTTGAGCGATCTCGGCGGCTCGGGCGCGGCGGTCGCCCGCCGCGCCGCCAGGAAATCCGCGGCGCGCGGGAGCCGCACGAAGAAGCGAGAGCCGACCCCGGGCTCGCTCTCCACGCCGACCGTGCCGCCCATGAGCTCCGTGAGCTCCTTGGCCAGCGACAGCCCGATCCCCGTCCCCTCGTGCTTTCGCGTCGCCGAGGCGTCGATCTGCTGAAACCGTCGAAAGAGCAGGTGTCTCCTGTCCGCCGGGATGCCAGGGCCGGTGTCCTCGACCGAGAGCTCGAACAGACCATCGAGCGCCCGCAGGTCGACGGTGACGCGCCCGCCAGGCGGGGTAAACTTCAGCGCGTTGCCCAGCAGGTTGAGCGCGATCTTCTCGAGCTTGCGCCGATCGGCGGGGACCCTCCGCAGCTCGGGATCCACGTGAATCGAGAGATCGAGCCCGCCGCGCGCCGCCGCCGGGCGAGCCTCCTCCACGATGTCCGAGACGAGCTCTCCGACGTCGACGGCCTCCCAGTCGATCTGCATCTTGCCGGCCTCGATCTTCTGGTGATCGAGGACATCGTCGACCAGCCGGCGGAGCCGCCGCCCGCTGCGCTGGATGAGCTCGAGGTCCGCCCGTACCCGCAGCGAGAGCGGTTCGTCCCGGTTGGACAGGAGCGACTCGAGCGGTCCGAGGATGAGGGAGAGCGGCGTCCGGAGCTCGTGGCTCATCATCGTGAGGAACTCTCCCTTGGCGCAGGCCGCGGCGTCCGCCGCCTCCTTGGCCTTCTGGAGCTCGATCTCCATCCGTTTGCGCTCGGTGATATCCGCGTAGATCCCGAGGATCCCCGTCACCTCGCCCCGCTCGTCGCGGATGGGCACCTTGCTGGTGAGCAGGAATCGCTGCTCGCCGTCCGGGCGGAGCAGCGGCTCCTCGACGTCGAGGACCGGGGTGCCGCCCTCCATGACCTCCCGGTCGATGCGCACGAAGCACTCTGCGTTCTTGCTGCCCCACACGTCGAAATCGGTCTTGCCGACGAGGTTCTCCAGCACCTTCGTGTTGGTGTCGTTGAGGAAGTTCTGATTTCCTCCGAGAAACCGTCCATGACGGTCTTTCCAGAAGATGGCGTGGGGGACGTTGGCGATGACGTACTTGAGCACCGCCTGCTGCTGGTCGACGGGCGCCGGCGTCCATTCCTGGGCGGCGGTGCCAGTCGAGGCCTCGTCCGGCGGCGCCACACGGGGCGTCCGCGCGCGTGCTTCGCGCGTCCGACGGGCCGTGAGGAGCCTGCTGATCTTGGCAGAGAGGCGGTAGAGACGTCTCATCGTCGTATCGTCACAGGAGCATAAGGCGAGCGCGGGCGACATCAAACCTGCTCAGCACCGGGACGCCGCGGTCGAGCGCGTGCGGTCGTGTAAAATGACGCCCGAGCAGGCTGGCGCGTCGGATCCGCCGCTCACCTCGCCGCTGGGCGCTGTGGTAGCGCCTGGTGTCGGTCCCGTCGAGCCCTCCCGGCGGCGCTGGCCTGCGCGTCGCTGGCCTCGTCCCACTGGCCCTGAACCCCACGAACCCCACCAGCTCTGCACTGGCTCCTGCGCGCGGCGGCTCCACCGTGCTACAGGAGAGGAGGTACGCCCATGGTGGAGGGAGTCGCGCTCATCACCGGAGCGGCGTCGGGTATCGGCGCTGCGACCGCGCGCAAGCTGTCGCAGACCGCATCCGGCCTGGTCCTGATCGATCGGCGCCGCGACGCGCTCGACGCCCTCGCGGGCGATCTCCGCGGGCCGGAGCTCCTGCTGCGCGAGGCCGACGTGGGGGACGACGCCGCGTGGGTCGAGATCGAGGCGGCTGTCGAGGGTCGCTTCGGGAGGCTCGACCATGTCGTCGCGAACGCCGGTATCGCCCACGGCGCGCCGATCGAGGAGACGTCGTTTGACGACTGGCGGCGGGTCCTCTCCGTGAACCTCGATGGGGTCTTTCTGACGCTCCGGACGGGCCTTCGTCTGCTCAGGAAGACCGGTCGTGGCGGGACGGCTGTCGTCGTCTCCTCGATCGCGGCGGTCAAGGCCGAGCCGGGGATCGGTGCTTATGGGGCATCCAAGGCCGGCGCGGCGCAGCTGGTCCGCGTCGCGGCGAAGGAGGGGGCGCGCGACAAGATCCGGGTGAACGGCGTCCTGCCCGGCGGCGTCGAGACGCCGATCTGGGCCCAGGCGCCCTTCTTCCAGGCGCTCGTCACGACGGCCGGCAGCGAGCGCGCCGCGTTCGATCAGATGGCGGCGATGTCGACGCCCCTGGGCCGCTACGCGAGCGCCGACGAGATCGCCGGGCTCATCGCGTTCCTGCTCTCCGACGCCTCTGCCACCATGACTGGCGCGCTCCTCGTCAGCGATGGTGGCTACTCTCTCTAGAGCGTCGGGCCCGTCGCCGGTGCGGTGAGCGCCGCGCTGCGGCGCGTGTGACAGATACGAAACAAAGGCGCGGTGCGTCACGAGGGCGCGTCAGGCCCGCAGGAGCCGAGGGAAAGCGCTTTCATCGCCTGGTGAAGGCGTCCGTCCCGCCGTTGCGCCGTGACCGAACCATTACCGCGGGCCGCTCACGACGGGTGTTATAGAGGCCGTGCTTGTCATTAGGAGGCAGCCCAGCATGATTGAGGATCCGCAGGTCATCCGCAGCGCCGGCCTCCAGCCGATCGGCATCTGGCGCAGCGGGCCCTGGCTCCCCGCGTTCACATCGACAGATCTGCGGGAGGCCGTCTCCTGCGTGCGAGAGCCGGTGCACGTGGTGCGTGAGACGCCGGATGGGCGCGTCGGCGTGTCCCGGGGCGGCGCTGTCCTCCGCGAGGATCAGGTCAACGGGGTCCCGACGTTCCCGCTCCTCGGAACGCTGCCCGCCCTGTACCCGGAGTGGCTCGGAGACCGCTCCTTCGTCGAGGTCCACGGCCTGCGCTTCCCCTACGTGGCCGGCGCGATGGCGAACGGCATCCACACCACGCGGCTCACGATCGCGATGGCCAAGGCAGGCATGATGGGGTTCTTCGGCGCCGCCGGGCTCGGGCTGCACCGGATCGAGCAGGCGATCGACGAGATCTCGGCGGCGCTCGGGACGGACGGCCCCACCTGGGGCTGCAACCTCATCCACGCTCCGAACCAGCCCAGGCTGGAGAGCGACACGGTGGAGCTCTACCTGAAGAGGGGAGTCCGGCGGGCCGAGGCGGCCGCCTACATGGGCCTGAACCCGATGGTCGTGCGGTTCGCCTACAGCGGCGTCAAGCGCTTGCCCGACGGCCGCGTCGACCGGAAGAACCACCTGTTCGCGAAGATCTCGCGCCCGGAGGTCGCCGCGCGCTTCCTGTCGCCCGCGCCGGCCGAGATCCTCGACACCTGCGTTCGCAACGGGTGGCTCACCCGCGACGAGGCGGAGCTCGCGCGGAGCCTCCCGGTCGCCGAGGACATCACCGTGGAAGCGGACTCCGGCGGTCACACCGACAACCAGCCCCTCGTCGCGCTGTTCCCGGTGATCCTCGGCGTCCGCGACGAGCTCGCGGCGAAGTACGGGTATCACCGGCCGATCCGCGTCGGCGCCGCCGGCGGCCTCTCCACGCCGGAGTCGGTCGCCGCCGCGTTCGCGCTCGGGGCGGCGTACGTGCTCACGGGCTCGGTCAACCAGTCGTGCATCGAGTCGGGCCTGTCCGACGAGGGAAAGAAGATGCTGGCCCAGGCCGATCTCCCGGACGTGGTGATGACGCCGGCCGCCGACATGTTCGAGCTCGGCGTGCAGGTCCAGGTGCTCAAGCGCGGCACGATGTTCGGTGTCCGCGCGCAGCGGCTCTACGACCTCTACGTCGCCCACGACTCCATCGAGTCGCTGCCCAGCGACGTGCGCGCGCGCATCGAGAGGGAGCTGTTCCAGATGTCGTGCGACGAGGTGTGGGCGGGCTGCGAGCGGTTCTTCGCCGAGCGCGACCCGGCCGAGCTCGAGCGCGCCGCGCGCGAGCCGAAGCACAAGATGGCGCTGATCTTCCGCTGGTATCTCGGCATGTCCAGCAAGTGGGCGATCGCCGGGGACCCGAAGCGCCGCGCCGATTACCAGATCTGGTGCGGCCCGGCCATGGGCGCGTTCAACCGCTGGGTCAAGGGGTCGTTCCTCGAGGACCCGGCGCGCCGCACCGCGGTCCAGGTCGCGCGCAACCTGCTCGAGGGCGCGGCCGTCGTCACGCGCGCGCAGCAGCTCCGGACGTACGGCGTCCCCGTGCCGAGCGCCGCATTCCACTTCACTCCTCGCCCGCTCGCCTGAGCGCCTGACCACCTGCCGAGGTCCTCATGCACCCTTCGTCTTCGCGTATCCCGCACATCGCCGTCGTCGGCGTGAGCGCCATCTTCCCCGGCTCGGTCGACGCGCACGGCTTCTGGCGCGATATCCTGTCCGGGACAGACCTTATCACGGATGTCCCGAGCACCCACTGGCTGGTCGAGGACTACTACGATCCCGACCCGTCCGCCCCGGACAAGACGTATGCGAAGCGCGGCGCCTTTCTCAAGAATGTGCCGTTCGATCCGCTCGAGTGGGGCGTCCCGCCCTCGATCGTTCCGGCGACGGACACGACGCAGCTGCTCGCGCTGATCGTGGCGAAGCGGGTCCTGGAGGACGCGGCTCAGGGGCAGTTCGAGTCGATGAGCCGCGAGCGGATGAGCGTGATCCTCGGCGTCACCTCCGCGCAGGAGCTGCTCGCCTCGATGGTGAGCCGGATCCAGCGGCCGGTGTGGGCGAAGGCGCTCCGGGATCTCGGGTATCCGGAGGACGAGGTGAAGCGCGCCTGCGACAAGATCGCGGGCAACTACGTGCCATGGCAGGAGTCGAGCTTTCCGGGCCTGCTCGGGAACGTGGTGGCCGGGCGCATCGCGAACCGGCTCGACCTCGGCGGGACGAACTGCGTGACCGACGCGGCGTGCGCGTCGTCGCTGTCGGCGATGTCGATGGCCATCAACGAGCTGGCGCTCGGCCAGTCCGATCTCGTGATCGCGGGCGGCTGCGACACGATGAACGACGCCTTCATGTACATGTGCTTCAGCAAGACGCCCGCGCTGTCGAAGTCGGGCGATTGCCGGCCGTTCTCCGACAAGGCCGACGGCACGCTGCTCGGCGAGGGCATCGCGATGGTGGCGCTCAAGCGGCTCGACGACGCCGAGCGCGACGGAGACCGGGTCTACGCGGTGATCCGCGGGATCGGCTCGTCCTCGGACGGGCGGAGCAAGAGCGTGTACGCGCCGGTGCCGGAAGGGCAGGCGAAGGCGCTCCGCCGGACGTACGCCGCCGCCGGGTACGGCCCCGAGACCGTGGAGCTGATGGAGGCGCACGGCACCGGGACGAAGGCCGGCGACGCGGCCGAGTTCGAGGGCCTGCGCGTGATGTTCGACGAGTCGGGGCGCGAAGACCGCCAGTGGTGCGCGCTCGGCAGCGTGAAGTCGCAGATCGGCCACACCAAGGCGGCGGCCGGCGCGGCCGGCCTGTTCAAGGCGATCATGGCGCTGCACCACAAGGTGCTCCCGCCGACCATCAAGGTCGACAAGCCGAACCCCAAGCTCGACATAGAAAAGACCGCTTTTTATCTCAACACCCAGGCGCGGCCGTGGATCCGGCCGGGGGACCACCCGCGGCGGGCGTCGGTGAGCTCGTTCGGCTTCGGCGGCTCGAACTTCCACGTGGCGCTGGAGGAGTACACGGGCCCGGCGCCGAAGGCGTGGCGGGTGCGGGCCTTGCCGGCGGAGCTGTTCCTCCTGTCGGCGGACACGCCGGCGGCGCTCGCGGATCGCGCGCGGGCGCTGGCGAAGGAGGCGGAGGTGCCCGAGATCCTGCGCTTCCTGGCGCGGGAGTCGGTGCTCTCGTTCGACGCGTCGAGGCCGGCGCGGCTCGGGCTGTGCGCGACGGACGAGGCGGATCTCAGGAAGAAGCTCGAGCAGGTCGCGGCGCACCTCGAGGCGAGGCCGGAGCAGGCGCTCTCGGCGCCGCTCGTGCACTGCGCGAGCGGGGAGGCGCCGGGGCGGGTGGCGTTCCTGTTCCCGGGGCAGGGGAGCCAGTACGTCGGGATGGGCGCGGACGCGCTCATGACGTTCGACCCGGCGCGCGCGGCCTGGGACGCGGCGGCGGGCGTCGCGATCGCGGACGCGCCGCTGCACGAGGTGGTGTTCCCGCGGCCGGTGTTCTCGGACGAGGACCGGACGGCGCAGGAGGCGCGGCTCCGCGAGACGCGGTGGGCGCAGCCGGCGATCGGCGCGACGAGCCTCGCGCACCTCGCGCTGCTCGCGGCGCTCGGGGTGCGGGCCGAGGCGTTCGCGGGCCACAGCTTCGGCGAGATCACGGCGCTGCACGCGGCCGGCGCGCTGTCCGCGGCGGACCTCCTGCGCGTGGCGCGGCGGCGCGGCGAGCTGATGGGCGCGGCGTCGTCGGAGCGGGGCGCGATGATCGCGGTCCCGCGGGGGATCGACGAGGTGCGGGCGCTCGGCCTCGGCGGCGTGGTGATCGCGAACCACAACGGCCCGAAGCAGGTGGTGCTGTCGGGCTCGGTCGCGGCGATCGAGGCCGCGGAGGAGCGGCTGAAGGGCGTCGGGATCCAGGCGCGGCGCCTCGACGTGGCCGCGGCGTTCCACTCGCCGCTCGTGGCGGAGGCGAGCGCGCCGCTCCGCGAGTTCCTGGCGGGCATCGCGGTCGAGGCGCCGGCGGCGCCCGTGTACAGCAACGCGGAGATCGAGCCGTACGCGGGCGGCGGCGACGCCGCGCGCGACCGGCTGGCGCGGCAGCTCGCGGAGCCGGTGCGGTTCGTGGAGGAGATCGAGCGGATGTACGCGGACGGCGTGCGCACGTTCGTCGAGGTCGGGCCGGGCTCGGTGCTGACGAACCTGGTCGGCGACATCCTGAGCGGCCGGCCGCACCGGGCGCTGGCGCTCGACCGCAAGGGCAAACACGGCGTGACGAGCCTGCTCGAGGCGGTGGCGCGGCTCGCCGTGGCCGGGGTGCCGCTGGACGCGCGGGTCCTGTGGGAAGGCTTCGCGGCGCCGAGCGATCCGCGGGCGCTGCCGAAGCCGAAGCTGGCGCTGCAGATCAACGGCAGCAACTACGGGAAGCCGTACCCGCCGCAGGGGGGCGCGAAGGCGCTGCCGGCGGCGAGCCCGCCGCGGGCGGCGCAGAAGCCGGCGCCGGAGGCGGCGCGGGCGGTGGCGAGCGCGCCGCGGCCGGTGGTGAGCGCGTCGGCGTCTGCGGTGAGCGCGCCGGCGCCTGCGGTGAGCGCGCCGGCGCCTGCGGTGAGCGCGTCGGCGTCTGCGGTGAGCGCATCGCGTTCGGCAGTGAGCGCGCCGGCGCCTGTGGTGAGCGCGTCGCGGCCGGTAGTGAGCGCGCCGGCGCCCGTGGTGAGCGCGCCGGCGCCTGCGGTGGCGAGCGCGTCGGCGCCTATCGTGAGCGCGTCGCGTTCGGCAGTGAGCGCGTCGGCGCCCGTGGTGAGCGTGCCGCAGGCGGTGGTGAGCGTGCCGCAGGCGGTGGTGAGCGCGCCGGCGCCTGTCGTGAGCGCATCGCGGCCGGCGGCGAGCGCGTCGTGGCTGGCCGCGTACCAGGAGGCGCAGCGCGCCACGGCGGAAGCCCACAGCGTGTACCAGCGCACGATGGCCGAGAGCCACATCGCCTTTCTCCAGGCCGCCGAGGCGTCCTTCTCAGGGCTTGCCGCGCTGGCGACCGGCGCTCCGTACCCGGTCGCTCCGACGACGGTGTCCGAGGTACGGCCTCCGCCGGTTCTCCTCGCTCCGGTGCATGTGGGGCCTGTCTCGGAGGCATCCCTACGGCCCGCAGGGGCGCCGACCGCGCGCTCCGGCGAGGGCAGGAGCAACGTGGCCCTGGACGGCCTGAACGGTGCCGGCGGGGAGCTCCATACGCCTGTCGCGCTGCCGGCGCAGGCGGCGCCTGCCGTGACAGCGAAGGTGGCGGTTGCAGCGCCCGCCGTCACCGCAAAAGCGGCCGCCTCGGCGCCTGTTGCGGCGGCGAAGACCGCAGCCGCGACGCCTCCGATGGCAGTGTCTACGGCCGTCACCCCGCCTGCGGTCGCCGTGGCAACGCAGGCGGCGGTCGCCGCTGCGCCGCGTGTCGACATCGAGCGGTTGGTCCTCGACGTGGTCGCGGACAAGACGGGATACCCCGTCTCCATGCTCGGGCTGCAGATGGAGCTGGAGAGCGATCTCGGCATCGACAGCATCAAGCGGGTGGAGATCCTGTCCTCGGTCCGTGACAGGACGCCTGGGCTGTCGGAGGTCGATGCCTCGGCGCTGGCGCAGCTGCGCACGCTGGGGCAGGTCGTCGACCACCTCCGCGCCTCGCTGCCGGCCGCCGGGCCGGCTGCCAGCGCCAGTCCGGCGGCCGTCGCGCCCGCCGCGAAGGCGTCTGCCATCGCGGCGTCTGCCATCGCGGCGTCTGCCATCGCGGCGTCTGCCATCGCGGCGCCTGCCGTCGCTTCCGGCGCGGCGCCTGGCGCGGCCGAGGTGGAGCGGGTGGTGATGGCGGTCGTCGCGGAGACGACGGGCTACCCGGCGGAGATGCTCGGGCTTCAGATGGAGCTGGAGAGCGACCTCGGCATCGACAGCATCAAGCGGGTGGAGATCCTGTCGGCAGTTCGGGACCGGACGCCGGGGCTGTCGGAGGTCGACGCTTCGGCGCTGGCGCAGCTGCGCACGCTGGGGCAGGTCGTCGACCACCTCCGCGCCTCGCTGCCTGCTGCCAGCCCCAGTCCGGCGGCCGTCGCGCCCGCCGCGAAGGCGTCTGCCGTCGCGGCGCCTGCCGTCGCTTCCGCCTCTGCGCCTGGCGCGGCCGAGGTGGAGCGGGTGGTGATGGCGGTCGTCGCGGAGACGACGGGCTATCCGGCGGAGATGCTCGGGCTTCAGATGGAGCTGGAGAGTGATCTCGGCATCGACAGCATCAAGCGGGTGGAGATCCTGTCGGCAGTTCGGGACCGGACGCCGGGGCTGTCGGAGGTCGACGCTTCGGCGCTGGCGCAGCTGCGCACGCTGGGGCAGGTCGTCGACCACCTCCGCGCCTCGCTGCCTGCTGCCAGCCCCAGTCCGGCGGCCGTCGCGCCCGCCGCGAAGGCGTCTGCCGTCGCGGCGCCTGCCGTCGCTTCCGCCTCTGCGCCTGGCGCGGCCGAGGTGGAGCAGGTGGTGATGGCGGTCGTCGCGGAGACGACGGGCTATCCGGCGGAGATGCTCGGGCTTCAGATGGAGCTGGAGAGTGATCTCGGCATCGACAGCATCAAGCGGGTGGAGATCCTGTCGGCGGTCCGTGACCGGACGCCCGGACTGTCGGAGGTCGATGCGTCGGCGCTGGCGCAGCTGCGCACGCTGGGGCAGGTCGTCGATCACCTCCGCGCCTCGCTGCCGGCCGCCAGCGCAAGCTCGGCGATCGTCACGCCCACCGCCGCCGCCGTGCCTGCTATCGCAGCGCCTGCCGTCTCGTCGGGCGCGGCGCCTGGCGCGGCCGAGGTGGAGCGAGTCGTGATGGCGGTCGTCGCGGAGACGACGGGCTACCCGGCGGAGATGCTGGGGCTGCAGATGGAGCTGGAGAGCGACCTCGGCATCGACAGCATCAAGCGGGTGGAGATCCTGTCGGCGGTCCGCGACCGGACGCCGGGGCTGGCGGAGGTCGACGCGTCGGCGCTGGCGCAGCTGCGCACGCTGGGGCAGGTCGTCGACCACCTCCGCGCGAGCCTCGGTCCCGCCGCTGTCACCGCCGGCGCTGCCCCGGCGGCGCCCGCCGAGGAGCCGGCCTCCGCGCCCCTCGGCCGGTGGACGCTCGTCGAGGAGCCGGCGCCCGCCGCCGGCCTCACGATGCCCGGCCTCTTCGACGCAGGCACCGTCGTGGTCACCGGCCACGACGCGATCGGCCCCGCGCTCGTCGCGGTCCTCGCGGCGCGCGGGATCGCCGCCGAGTACGCCCCCGCCGTGCCCCGCGGCGCGCGCGGCGCCGTGTTCCTCGGCGGCCTGCGCGAGCTGGCCACGGCCGACGAGGCGCTCGCCGTCCACCGCGAGGCGTTCCTCGCTGCCCAGGCGATCGCGGCGAAGCCGGCCCTCTTCGTCACGGTCCAGGACACCGGCGGCGACTTCGGCCTCGCGGGCTCGGACCGAGCCTGGGTCGGCGGGCTGCCGGGCCTCGTGAAGACCGCGGCGCTGGAGTGGCCCGAGGCGTCCTGCCGCGCGATCGACCTCGAGCGCGCCGGCCGCTCGGACGGCGAGCTCGCGGAGGCCATCACCTCGGAGCTCCTGTCCGGCGGCGTCGAGCTCGAGATCGGCCTGCGCGCGGACGGCCGGCGCACCACCCCGCGCAGCGTCCGGCAGGACGCGCAGCCCGGGCCGCTCCCCCTCGGGCCGTCCGACGTGGTCGTGGCGAGCGGCGGCGCCCGCGGCGTCACCGCTGCGACGCTGATCGCGCTCGCCAGGGCCAGCCACGCGCGGTTCGCGCTGCTCGGCCGCACCGCGCTCGAGGACGAGCCGGCCGCCTGCCGCGGCGCCGACGGCGAGGCCGCGCTCAAGGCGGCGCTCGTCAAGGCGGCGACCTCCGCGGGCCAGCGGGTGACCCCGGCGGAGATCGGCCGGAGCGTCGCGAAGATCCTCGCGAACCGCGAGGTCCGCGCGACGCTCGACGCGATCCGCGCCGCCGGCGGCGAAGCCATCTACGTCCCTGTCGACGTGAACGACGCGCGGGCGGTGGCCGCGGCGCTCAACGGCGTGCGCGGCGCCCTCGGCCCCGTCACGGCGATCGTCCACGGCGCCGGCGTGCTCGCCGACAAGCTCGTCGCCGAGAAGACGGTCGAGCAGTTCGAGCGCGTGTTCAGCACGAAGGTCGACGGCCTCCGGGCCCTGCTCGGCGCGACCGCGGGCGACCCGCTCAAGGCGATCGTCCTCTTCAGCTCGATCGCCGCGCGCGGCGGCAACAAGGGGCAGTGCGACTACGCGATGGCGAACGAGGTCCTGAACAAGGTCGCGGCCGCCGAGGCAGCCCGCCGCCCGGGCTGCCGGGTGAAGTCGCTCGGCTGGGGCCCCTGGCAAGGCGGCATGGTGAACGCGGCGCTCGAGGCCCACTTCGCGCAGCTCGGCGTGCCGCTCATCCCGCTCGCCGCGGGCGCGAAGATGCTCCTCGACGAGCTGTGCGACGCATCGGGAGATCGCGGCGCGCGCGGGCAAGGCGGCGCCCCGCCCGGCGCGGTCGAGCTCGTGCTCGGCGCGGAGCCGAAGGCGCTCGCGGCCCAGGGCAACGGCGGCCGGGTCGCGCTGGCCGTCCGCGCGGACCGCACGACGCACCCCTACCTCGGCGATCACGCCATCAACGGCGTCCCCGTGGTGCCGGTGGTGATCGCGCTCGAGTGGTTCGCCCGCGCCGCGCGCGCGTGCCGGCCGGATCTCGTCGTGACCGAGCTCCGCGACGTGCGGGTCCTGCGCGGGATCAAGCTCGCGGCCTACGAGTCCGGCGGCGAGGTGTTCCGCGTCGACTGCCGCGAGGTGAGCAACGGCCAAGGCGCGGTGCTCGCGGCGGAGCTGCGCGGGCCGCAGGGGGCGCTGCACTACGCGGCGACCATCCAGATGCAGCCGCCCGAAGGGCGCGTGGCCCCGAAGGGCCCGGCCGCGCCGGAGCTCGGCCCGTGGCCCGCCGGCGGCGAGCTGTACGACGGCCGCACGCTCTTCCACGGCCGCGACTTCCAGGTGATCCGGCAGCTCGACGGCGTGAGCCGCGACGGGATCGCGGGGACGGTCGTGGGCCTCCGCGAGGCCGGCTGGGTGGCCCAGCCGTGGAAGACCGATCCGGCGGCGCTCGACGGCGGGCTGCAGCTCGCGACGCTGTGGACGCAGCACGTGCTCGGCGGCGCGGCGCTCCCGATGTCCGTGGGCGCGCTGCACACCTTCGCCGAGGGGCCGTCCGACGGCCCGCTGCGCGCCGTGGTGCGCGGGCAGATCGTGGCCCGCGATCGCACGAAGGCCGACATCGCGTTCGTCGACGACCGCGGCTCGCTCGTCGCGGAGCTGCGCGACGTGCAGTACGTCCTGCGCCCCGACACGGCGCGCGGCCAGGCGTGATCGAGGCCAGCGTGTTCGAGCCCATCGCGATCGTCGGCCGCGGGTGCGTCCTCCCGGGCGCGCTCCACCCCGCGGCCCTCTGGGACAACGTGCTCGCCGGCAGGGACCTCCTGTCCGCCGCGCCCGACGGCCGCTGGCGCCTCTCGCGTGAGCGCGCGCTCGCGCACGTCGCCCGCGGCGCGCGCGACGTGCGCGACGCGAAGGACCGCGCGTGGAGCGACCGCGGCGGCTACGTCACCGGGTTCGACGAGCACTTCCGCCGCGTGCTCGCCAGCGACCCGTTCCCGCGGCGGGGCGGGCCGCCCGAGTCCCTGCTCGCGCTCGACCCGCTCTTCCAGTGGGTGCTCCACGCGGGCCGCGAGGCGCTGCGCGAGGCGGGGCACGAGGGCCGGTCCGACCGCGCGGGCGCGGTGCTCGGGAACCTCTCGTTCCCGTCGTCGGCGATGTCGGCGTGGGTCGAGTCGACGTGGCTCGGCGATCTCGCCGGCGTCCCGCGCCCCGATCCGCGCAACCGGTTCATGTCGGGGCTGCCCGCCCACCTGCTGGCCGACGTGCTCGGCCTCGGGGCCGGGGCGTTCGCGCTCGACGCCGCGTGCGCGTCGTCGCTGTACGCGATCGCGCTCGCCTGCGAGCGGCTGCAGGACCGCGAGGTCGACCGGATGCTCGCGGGCGCTGTGTGCCGCTCGGACGACCTCTTCATGCACATCGGGTTCTGCGCGCTGTCGGCCATGAGCCGCACCGGGCAGAGCCGCCCGTTCTCGTCGGAGGCCGACGGCCTGGTCCCGGCGGAGGGCGCGGCGTTCGTGGTCCTGGAGCGCCTGTCGGACGCGGAGGCCGCGGGCAGGCCGATCCTCGGCGTGATCCGCGGGATCGGCCTGTCGAACGACGGCCGCGGCCGCGGCCTCCTGGCGCCCTCCGTCGAGGGCCAGCTGCGCGCGATGCGGGCCGCGTACGCCATGGCGGGCCTCGATCCCCGCGAGGTGTCGCTGCTCGAGTGCCACGCGACGGGCACGCCCCTCGGCGACGCGACCGAGATCGCGACCCTCAAGGAGGTGTTCGGCTCCCGCGACGTCCCGCTCGGCTCGCTCAAGTCGAACCTCGGTCACCTCGTCACGACGGCCGGCGCGGCCGGGCTCCTCAAGCTGCTCGGCGCCATGGCGGCCGGCGTCCGCCCGCCGACGTTGCACGCCGATCCGCTGAGCGAGGCGGCGGCCTCGAGCCCCTTCCGGGTGCTGCAGCGCGCCGAGCCGTGGGAGGGGCGGCGGCTCGCGGGCCTGTCGGCGTTCGGGTTCGGCGGGAACAACGCCCACCTCCTCGTGGAGGCGTACGAGCCGTCCTCGCCGAGGGGCCGCGCGGCCCACGCCGCGCCGCAGCCCGCCGCAGAGGCCTCGCGCGCTGTCGCGGCCGCGCATCCCGCGCCGGCAGGCCCCCTGGCCGTGGTGGCCATGGGCCTGTGCGTCGGTGAGCTCAGCGGCGTCCGGGCCTTCGCGGAGCCGCTCCTCTCGGGCCGCGGCGCGGATCCCCGCCGGGCGGCGGTCGCGCTGCCCGCGGATCGGCTCCGGTTCCCGCCGCGCGATCTGCAGCAGGCGCTCGCCCAGCAGACGCTGCTGCTCGAGGCGGCGATCGAGGCCACCGAGGGCCTCGCGCTGCCGCGCGATCGCACCGCCGTGCTGATCGGCATGGGCGCCGACACCGAGGTGTGCCGGTACATGACGCGATGGCGGCTCGCCGAGACGGCGCCGGCGCGGCTCGGTCCGTCGGTCGACGTCGGCGCGCTCCAGGACGCGATCATCCCTGCGCTGCAGGCGGCGGGCGTCGTCGGGAACATGCCCAACATCCCGGCGAACCGGCTGAACAGCCAGCTCGACGTCGGTGGACCGTCGTTCACGATCGCGGCCGAGGAGCTGTCCGGCCCCTGGGCGCTGCGCGTCGCGTCCCGCGCCCTGCGCGCCGGCACGGTGGACGCGGCGATCGTCGGCGCGGTGGATCTCTCGTGCGAGCCCGCCCACGCGGCCGCGCTCGAGGCGCTCGGCGTCCGCCTGCCCCCCGGCGACGCCGCCGTGGTGCTCGTGCTCGAGCGCCTCGACGACGCCGTCCGGGAGCGGCACCCGGTCCTGGCCGTGGTCGTGGACGAGCCGGCCGACCCTGGCCTCGTGCTGTCGTCCACGGATCTCGCGCCGCGGTTCGGCCACGCGCACGCGGCCTCGGGCCTGCTGCACGTGGCCGCCGCGGTGCTCGCCTGCCGTCACGGCCGCAAGCCCGACGGGGCGCCGTGGTCCGACGAGATCCGGATCGCCGAGGTCCGCTGCGCCGGCCTCGGCGGCGGCTCGCTGTCGGTCCGCATCGGGGCCGGCGGCCCCGCCGCGCCGCTCCCGCCGCCGCGATCGGCGGAGGGGCCGACGCTGACGCTCCCCGCCCACCCGCCGGCGATCGTCGTGCCCGGCGCGGCCTCCTGTTCATCCCCCGGAGACTCCATGGAACCTGCGCCGCCTCTGCCGTCCGCTCTCGACGACCTGCCGCCGCTGTACCCCGGCCCCACGGGGTTCTCTGCCGCCGACGCGGATCGGGCGCCGTCCTGGGACGAGCCGCCGCCGGTCGGGCCGGCGGTCGTCACGGCCGTCGCCGCGAGCCTCGCGGAGGAGCCGCCGCCGGTCGGACCGGCCGTCGTCGCGGCCGCTGCCGTGGACATCCCGGGCGACGTGATCGCCGGCGCCGCGGCGTTCACCGTGCAGCTGGCGCAGATCCACAAGGAGTGGGCGGAGCAGCAGGCCCAGGTCCACCGTCGGTTCCTTCAGATGCGGCAGCGCGCGCTGGACTCGCTCGTGCAGGCGTCGCCGGGCGCGGCCGCGGTGGTGGTCGAGGCCCCCTTGGCGCTGGTGCCTCACGCCGCGCCGGTCCGTATCGAGGCCCCGCGCCCGGTCGAGGCGCCGCGTCCCGCCGCTTCGCCGCGGCCGATCGAGGCGCCGCCTCTCGCGCGCATCGAGGCGATGCGCCCTGCCGCTGCGCCGCAGCCGATCGAGGCGCCGCGTCCGGTCCGCGCCGAGCCACCGCAGCCCGCCCGCGCCGAGGCGCCGCGCTCGTTCGAGCCGCGCGTCGTCGAGGCGCCGCGCCCCTCCGCCGCGCCGCCGCCTGCGCCGCGTTTCTCCGCCCAGCCGGTGCTCTCCGCGGCGCCTTCCGTTGCGCCCCGCGGCCCCCGGTTCAGCCGCGAGCAGCTCGAGCACCTCGCCTCGGGCCGGATCTCCGACGTGTTCGGCCCGCTCTTCGCCCGGCAGGACGCCTATCGCCGCCAGGTGCGCATGCCCATGCCGCCGCTCCTGCTCGCCGATCGGGTCACCGGGATCGACGCCGAGCCCGGCTCGATGAAGCTCGGCACGATGTGGACCGAGACCGACGTGCGGTGGGATTCCTGGTACCTGCACGACGGCGCGATGCCGGCCGGCGTCATGATCGAGAGCGGCCAGGCCGACCTGCTGCTCATCAGCTGGCTCGGCGCGGACTTCGAGAACAAGGGCGAGCGCGTCTACCGCCTGCTCGGCTGCGAGCTCACCTTCTACGGCGGCCTGCCGCGCCCGGGCGACACGCTCGTCTACGACATCCACGTCGACGGGCACGCGAAGCACGGCGACGTCCGACTGTTCTTCTTCCACTACGACTGCCGGATCGGCGGCGAGCTGCGCCTGAAGACGCGCAAGGGCCAGGCCGGCTTCTTCACCGACGAGGAGCTCGCGAGCTCCGGCGGCGTCCTCTGGGACGCGGACACCGCCGAGCACGCGACGACCGCCCGCCTCGATCCGCCCCGGATCGCGTGCGGGAAGTCCGCGTTCGACCGGGCCGACCTCCTCGCGTTCGCGGCCGGCGACGGCGCGGCGGCGTTCGGCCCCGGCTTCGATCGTCTGAGCACCCACGTCAGGACGCCGCGGATCAGCGCCCCGCCCATGCTGTTCTTCGATCGCGTCGACGTGTTCGATCCGGCGGGCGGCCCGTGGAAGCGCGGCTATCTCCGGGCCACGCTGCCGATCACGAAGGACGGCTGGTACTTCGAGGGCCACTTCAAGGACGACCCCTGCATGCCGGGGACGCTCATGTTCGAGGGCTGCCTGCAGGCGCTCGCGTTTTACATGGCGGCCATGGGCTTCACGGTGGACGCGGACGGCTTCCGCTTCGAGCCCGTGCCGGAGATCCCGTACCTGCTCCGCTGCCGCGGCCAGGTGGTCCCGACGAGCCGCGTGCTCACGTACGAGGTGTTCGTCGAGGAGGTCCACGACGGCCCGTGTCCGACGGTGTTCGCCGACTTCCTGTGCACGGTCGACGGCCTCAAGGCGTTCCACGCCCGCCGCGTGGGCCTGCGCCTCAGCCCCGACTGGCCGCTGACGAGCGCCCCCGAGCTGCTCGACGGCCACGTCGAGCCGGTGCCGGTCGCGCGCGTCCCCTGGTCCGAGACGGGCGCGCCGCCGCCGGACGGCGCCGTCTCGGCGGGACACGCGGACGCCGGCGGCTTCCCGCTCGATTACCGGAGCCTCCTCTCGTGCGCCTGGGGCAGGCCGTCGGACGCGTTCGGCCCGCTCTACCGCAGGTTCGACGGGGGCCAGCACGTCGCCCGGCTCCCGGGGCCGCCGTACCACTTCATGAGCCGGGTCCTCTCGGTCTCGCGCCCCATGGCGTCGATGAAGGCCGGCGCCGAGGTCGAGGTCGAGTACGACGTCCCGGAGGACGCGTGGTACTTCGACGAGAACGCGAGCCTCACGATGCCGTTCGCGGTGGTGCTCGAGGCCGCGCTCCAGACGTGCGGCTGGCTCGCGAGCTACGCCGGCTGCGCGCTCTCGACCGACGGCGCGCTGTACTTCCGCAACCTCGACGGCAAGGGCACGCTGCACGCCGAGGTCCTGCCGGTGCTGGCCGGCGGCGCGCTGCGCACCCGATCGCGGCTCACGAACATGTCCCGATCGGGCGGCATGATCATCCTCTCGTTCCGGGTCGAGTGCAGCCTCGGCGGCGCCCGCGTGTACGACCTCGACACGGTGTTCGGCTTCTTCCCGAAGGCCGCGCTCGCGACGCAGATCGGGATCCCGCCGAGGCCCGAGGAGGTCGCCGCGCTCGATGAGCCGTCCGATTTCGAGGTCGATCTCCGCGAGCGCCCCGCGCGGTACTGCGGCGGCAAGCTCGGGCTCGCGCGGCCGTCGCTGCTGATGATCGACCGGATCGACGGCCTGTGGCAGGCCGGCGGCCGGAAGGGGCTCGGCCGGCTCCGCGCGCGGCGGGACGTGCACGCGTCGGAGTGGTTCTTCAAGGCTCATTTCCTGGGCGATCCCGTGCAGCCAGGCTCGCTCGGCATCGAGGCGATGCTGCAGACGATCCAGTTCTGGATGCTGCACCAGGACCTCCACGCGGGCCTCCGCGACCCGCGGTTCGAGCCCGTGATGACGGGGCACGAGCACTCCTGGCGGTACCGGGGCCAGGTGCTGCCGGCCAGCCGGCGGGTGACTGTCGACACCGACATCCTCGAGATCGGCCGCGACGATCGCGGGCCCTACGTCATCGCCGAGTCCTACCTCTGGGTGGACGGCCTGCGCATCTACGGCGCGACGCTCGGCGTGCGGATCGTCGACGGCGCCTCGCCGCGGGCGCGGCGCGACGTCGGCTTCGACCCGCGCGCGAGCGCGCGCCGCCTCGCCTCGCTCCCGGGCGCCGTGGGCGGGAGCCCGCGCCTGCGCCCGCAGGAGCAGCCCGCGGCGAAGGCCGCGCCGGCGCCGGCGCTCGACGACGTCGAGGAGGTGCTCGACCCGGACGGGTGGGTCGCGGACCACCGCCCCACGTGGACGGTCCCGGCGCTCCCCGGGATGAGCATGGTCGACCGGCTGGCCGGCGCCGCGTTGCGGGCGCGCCCGGGGAGCGTGGTCGTGGCCGTGGAGGACGTGGTGGTGCAGCGCTGGCTGCCCGTGCCGGGGCCGGTGCGCGTCAAGGCCGAGGCGACCGGATCGGGCGACGTCCTCGACGTCCGGCTGCTCGCGTGGCGCGAGGCATCGAACCCGGCGCTCTCGCGGTTCGAGCCCGTGTGCACCGGCCGCGTGCGGGTGGCCCGTGACTACCCGCCCGCTCCGGCGCCGGAGCCGGCGCTCGACGCGCCGGAGGCGGACGATCCGTACGCCGCGGGGACGCTGTTCCACGGCCCTGCGTTCCAGTACCTGACCGCGCTCCGCCTCGGCGCGCGCGGGTCATCGGCGGTGCTGGACCCTGCGAGGGGCTCGGTGGCTCCCGGCACGCTGCACCAGGGCATGCTCGACGCGCTGACCCACACCATCCCGCACGACCGGCTGTCGCTGTGGGATCCGGAGTGCCCGCCCGCCCAGATCGCGTTCCCGTCGCGCATCCCGTCGCTCCGCCTGTACGGGCCGGCGCCCGGGTCGCCGGTGCGCGTGGAGGTGCGTTACGAGGGCCGTGACGATCGCTTCGTCTCGTTCCGGGTGCAGGCCATCGCAGAGGCCGGGGCCGCGGCGGGAGAGCGCGTCTGGCTGGAGCTACGGCTGGTCGAGGTGCTGCTCCCGCAGGGGCCGATCGGCGGTGCGCCTCCCGGGATCCGCCGGGCGTTCCTGCGCGATCGCGCGCCGGTCGACCTCGCTGTCTCGCGGGTCGACGCGGCGTCGGGCGAGGCGCGCTGCAGCCCCGCCGACGTGCGCACGATGGACTGGATGCCCGGCACCGTGGCGCAGCTCTACGCCGCGTCGGGCGACCTCGTCGAGGCGGCGGCGGTGAAGGATCACGTCGCGCGGCGCGCGGGCGTGCACCCGTCGACCGTGTCCCTCGCCGGTGTCTCCTCGGCGCAGCCGCTCACGCGCTGGCCGTTCACCGTGGCGCGCGAGGGCTCCGAGGTCGTGGTCCGCGACGCGGGCCCGCCCGTGATCGACATCGAGCCTGTCCGCCGCTACTGGGGCGCGGCCATGGGCATCGGCCGGTGGCCGGCGGAGGACCTGTACTTCGGCCTCATCGAGCGGTTCATCCGCCGGGTGCACGTCGTCGATCCCGAGGCGTTCCGCGCCGTGAAGGGCCGGAGCCTGCTCTACCTCGGCAACCACCAGGTCGGCGTGGAGTCGCTGCTGTTCGGCATCGCCGTGTCCGGCCTGACGGAGGTCTCGACGGTCACGCTGGCCAAGGCCGAGCACCGGACGACGTGGCTCGGCACGATGCTCGCGCACTGCTTCGCGTACCCAGGCGCGCGCGATCCGAAGGTGATCACGTACTTCGATCGCGAGGACAAGGCGTCGCTCGGGAGCATCATCGCGGAGCTCGGGGCCGAGATGCAGGGGGCCGGCAAGGGCGTGATGGTGCACGTCGAGGGCACGCGGTCGCTCGAGTGCCGCACGCCGGTGCGCAAGATGAGCGGCTCGTTCATCGACATGGCGCTCGCGGTGGGCGTCCCGGTGGTGCCGGTGCGCTTCTCCGGCGCGCTGCCGCCGGAGCCGCTCGAGCGGCGGCTCGAGTTCCCGCTCGGCATGGGCCTGCAGGACATCTGGATCGGCCGCCCGCTGCTGCCCGAGGAGCTCGCGGGGCTGACCTACAAGGATCGCAAGGACCTCGTGATCAGCGGCATCAACGGGCTCGGACCGAGCAACGCGGTCGAGCAGCCGTTCCCCGGGGATCCTGCGTTCGCGGCGTCGGTGGACGCCTGGGTCGAGGAGGCGGGCGTCGCGCACGAGGACGCGACGGTCTTCCGGGTGCTGCAGGCGTGCGCCGACCCGACGCCGGAGACGGCGGCGATCCTGGAGGCCGCGCGCACGGGGCGGCTCGTCGCGCCCGACGCGCGGCGGGCGGACTGGCTGCGGAAGCTCGCCGCGCGGCTCCTCGGGAGGCGGCTCGGGGGGTGAGCCGAGGTGGAGCTCATCGGGGCCATCCCTGCGAGCGCGCGACAGCGCGGATTGCTTCGGCGAGCTCCGCTTCGAAGCGCTGGAAAGCCGGCAGTGCTCGCAGCGCCTCGAGGCTGACCTCTTCGCCGAACAAGCGGTAGAGCCGCTCCGGCTTTCGTCTCATCCCTCCTTCTTTCAAGAGGCGCCCCAGCGTCAGCTTGGGATCGGCCTCGCGCTCTGGCTCGGCGGGAAGAGCTGATTGCGCGCCGCTGCCGAGCAAGGTCCGGAAGACCTCGCCGTCGACCAGCATCCGCGCCTCGGTCTCGACATCGCAGGCGCCGGGAAATATAGCGACAACGCGAGCGAGGACAGCAGTCGATCGTCTTGCCGGTGTGCCGCCGCGCGAAGCGCGGTCGGCAGCAGCGGCTTGTTGGGAGGGAGAGAGAAAGAGAGATTACACAGGGAGACGTGGAGGCGGGGAGGAGAGAGATATATATAGACCAAGGTGGAGAGGCGAGAGGTGGGCCATTCTTCGAGGCTGCTCGCTTGGGGGTTGACTGCTTTCAGGTCGCTCGTTTGCGGGGCGGCTCCCGGTGACGTCAATTCGCGCAACCAGGGCTGGTTTTGCGTCGATATATAGGCATGACCATGGATTCGGCACGGGGTGACAGGGAAACGAGAAAATTGTGGGATCTGTCCGAGCGAATCATCGGAGCGTGCATCGAGGTGCACCGCCACCTCGGTCCCGGGCTCCTGGAGTCTGCCTACGAAGAATGCTTGTGTCGTGAACTGTCGCTCATGGACTTAGGCTTCGCGAGGCAAAGGCCACTTCCAGTGACCTACAAGGGGGCCACGCTCGAGTGTGGTTATCGACTCGACGTTGTCGTCGAGGAGAAGCTCATCCTGGAGCTCAAGGCCGTCGAGCACCTGCTGCCCGTCTATGAAGCTCAGGTGCTCACATACCTGAAGCTGACGCACCTGGACGTCGGGTTGCTCGTCAACTTCAACACGCCGGTGCTCCGCCGCGGGATCCGACGCCTCGTACGCCGCGATGCGGAGGCTGTCCGGTTCTCCCGATGGCGCACCGAAGACGGCCACCCCAGCACCACCGGCCGCCCCGCATCGATGCCGCCCGAAGCAGTCGGCGCCGAGCCTGATGGCTCGAACGACTGATCCC
Organism: Sorangium sp. So ce128; assembly: GCF_051525245.1. Taxonomy (NCBI): domain Bacteria; kingdom Pseudomonadati; phylum Myxococcota; order Polyangiales; family Polyangiaceae; genus Sorangium; species Sorangium sp. So ce128. Next base: position 1,185,925 of record NZ_CP150313.1, read on the forward strand.
CATCTCTCGCCTCCCCGCCTCCCCGCCTCCCTGTGAATCTTTCCTTCTTCCTCTCCGCCCAACGAGGAGCGGCAAGAGAAAGTCGTAGTCACTCGGACCTTCCGCATAGCGTCCTGCGCGTAGGTAGAGCCGCCTTCCGGTCATCCGGCGGCCTCGCTGGCCGTGGTCTCGAGAACCGCGTCGACCTCGCGCAGCGACACGGTGCGGGCACCGTTGCCGGGCCTTTCTAGCTGCCCCACCACCGTACGCGCGCCGCTCGGTTGCCTCGCGCGCAGCACGGCGGCCCTGGCATCTGGGCGCCTCGCGCGCCCGATGCCGCTCACCACCTGATCGCCGCCGGCTCCGCGACCCAGTTCAGGCTCCCCCCGTTGTAGTCCGGCTCCGGCCGCGTCAGCGCGTACGTCAGCACCACGCCTCCCGTCACCACGGCCGCCGCGCCCGTCCAGAACCACCACCGCGTCCACAGCGACGGCCGCACCGGGATCAGCTTGGCCGTCAGATCTGCCCGCTGCCCCGCGTGCAGATCGAGCGTCGCCGCGTACGTCTCGAACCCGTCCCGCACCACCTCGATCCTGTACTTCCCCGGCGGCCGCTCGAGGTCGATGGGCGCGAGCCCGGCCTCGCGGCCGTCCACACGCACGAGCGCCTGCGCCGGCTCCGCGCGCACGGCCACGCGCGCGGGGAGGATGTCCAGGTGCAGATCGAGCGTCGCCTTCTCCCCCGGCCGGTAGGTCTTCTGGACGAACGCATCCTGGCGCCCTGGCCGCGCCGCGCGGAAGAGGTGGACCCCGGGATCGAGCTCCACGGTGAAGCGCTTCTCCACCGGCGCCGCCGCGCGCTCGGCGGACCCGGGGTGCGTCACGAAGACCCGGGTCCCATCGTCGGTGGCCAGCCGGAGCGCGCGCCCGTCGACGGTCAGCGGGGTGCCCGGGGGATCCAGCGTGATCGCCACCCGGACCACGAGCTGATCCAGCTCGGCGACGAACGCCCTGGCGTCGTCGATCTGCGCGGCCGCGAGGCCCTCGGTGCCCGCGAGCACGCGGCGGAAGGTGCGGCGCGCGGCGACGTAGCGGCCCAGGGCGCGCTCGCAGAAGCCGATGTTGTACTGGACGATGGGCGCGTCCCGCGCCGCCGCCGCCTCCTCGAAGGCGGCGAGCGCCTCGCCCCACTGCGCGTCCTTCGATCGCTGCACGCCGAGCAGGAACGCCGCCCTGCCGCGCGCGGTGCGCTCATCGACCGCCGGCGCCTCCGCCGGGGCCGGCGCCTCGGCGCGCGCGCGCCCGGCCGTCGAGAGATCGACCGCCGCCATGACCAGGCCACCCAGGATCCATCGTGTCCGCATCGTACCCCTCGTCCCTGGCCGCCCCCTCAGTCCGTCCCGCCGCAAGCGATCTCGCAGTGGGCGAGCGCGCAATCGAGCCCGGCCTCGTGGGTCGCCACCGCGTCCGGGAACATCGCGTCACACCCCATGAGACAGGCCTGGTCCCCGACGTCGCACGGGACCTTGCAGTTGTCCAGCAACGCACACTCGATCTCATGCTGGCAAGCCGCCATCTCATCGGCGCAGTGCAGGTTCTGGCACTTGACGCAGGGGTCCAGCGGCTCGTTGCCGCAAGCGTCGTCGTCGAAGCAGAAGTACTGCATACACGCCATCCGGTGGCTGTAGGCGACGTAGCCGGCGGCGTGCGCCTGGTAACACGCGCTCTCGCAGGGCGAGAAGGCCGCGTCATCCGGGTCCTCGGCGCACGCCTTGACGCACGTGACCAGGTCCTGGCAATCCTGGTCGTCTCTGCAAGCCTGGTAGGTCTCGCAGCAGCGCTCGTCCTCGCACTTGTAGCAGGTGTTCGGATCCGTCGACGGCGAGCACGTCTGGTTGAAATCCGGGTCTGTCGGGGCGGGGATCTGACCGCAACCGGCGCACTCCGCGCCCGGGCCGGCGAGGCGACAGTCGATGAAGGCCTGCTTCGCGCTCTGGCCAAGAGAGCCGGTGACGGGCGGGCACGCCTGCTCGCACGCGATGTCCGCGTCTCCGCTCGGGCCCAGCGGACAAGCGTCGAGGCAGTCGAGGTAGGCGGCGCAGCCCGGGTCGGCCGCGCACGCGTTCACCTGGGACAAGCACGCTGTCTGCTCCACGCACGTACCGCACGCGCTCGCGCCGTACGTGGCATCACCGCCGCCACCACCGTTGCCGCCGCCGGCGCCCGATCCCGTGCTCGCCGCCGCTCCCGGATCTCCGGATGGGGAATCGCCGTCGCACGCGGGGGAGAGCGCCGCCGCGGTGGCTACGGAGAGCGCGGCGAGCACTGGCCGGGTGACCCACGACATACAATCTCCTCGCGAGCGGCAGAGCGATGTTCGGGTGATTCGGGTGATTCGGGTGATTCGGGTGACGAGGGATTCGGATGAAGAAGCGAAAGAACCCTCTTGGCCTCGCCCCTCCTCGATGATAGCGAGGAGACTACCCCTGGGTCCTGTCGGGCGGCAACGAGAAAGGCGAAAGGCGGCAGGTGGTCGAACCGACACGCGCGCTCTCGATCCTCATCGTGCTCGCTGCGGCGGGGCTCTCCGGCGCCTGCGGCGAGCGAGAGCGAACGCAGCTCCTCGTCGTCGTGGACACCGACGCGCCGGTCGCCGCGCAGCTCCTGGCAGACCCCTCCATCTCGCCGGAGGCGGTCATCGATACGGTGCGCATCGACGGGTTCGACGGCGCGTGGCGCCCCGGCTGCATCGATGACGTCGACTGCACGGCGAACTTCGTCCTGCCGGACCCTTCGTCCTGGCCGTTCTCCTTCGGGGTGGCCGCGCCGGAGGAGGGGAGCGCCGTGCTCCGCCTGCGCATCCGGGCGTTCCGCGGCGCCGTCGCGGCGCGGGGGAAGGACTCCATCGAGGGGAGGGTGTTCTCGACCATCGATCCTCCGCCAGAGGCCGCCATCGACCGGCTGATCGAGGTCGCGCTCCCCGCGTCTGGCGTGGTGACGGTGCGACTCACGCTCTCGGCCGACTGCCTGGGCGTGCCCGCGTCGCTGCGCAAGCCGCCGCACACATGCATCGATGCCTCCAGGCGGACGGCGGTCCCATCGGAGGGTGTCCTCGTCGGATCAGGGGCAGAGAGGGGCGCGACGCGCGCCGGCACGTGGTCGCGCGCGCGGGAGGTCCCCTGCGGCGCCGCGCCCGAGGGCGCCGATGCCGCCTGCATCCCCGGCGGATTCAGCGTCATCGGCCAGGCCGAGCTCGCCGGCGTCGACGAGCAGAGCTATGTCTCGGTCGTGCCGCCGCGGCCGGTGCATGTGGGCCCGTTCTTCATGGACAGGACGGAGTTCACGGTCGGCCGTCTCCGTGCGCTGCTGAACGAGGGGCTCCTCCACGCGGAGGCCGATGACCTTGCCGGGCCTGATCCGAGCAGGGCGGGGCTCGCAGACTGCCGCTGGCTTGGCGCCGAAGGCGGAGCGAACGATGGATATCCCCTCAACTGCATCTCGTGGCGCCTTGCCCGGGAGGCGTGCAGGGCGAGCGGCGGTGATCTGCCGACGGAGGCGCAGTGGGAGCACGCCGCGCGGGGTCGAGGGCAGGGGCGAATCTATCCCTGGGGTGACGCGTCTCCCGCGTGCTGCACGGCGAGCGCCGGGCGGGGGACGCTGTGCCCTGGCGATCCGGGGCCGGAGGAGGTCGGCTCGCATCGGCCCTCGGCGACGTGCGGTGGCCTGGGCGACAGCTCCAGGGATGGCGTCCTGGATCTCGGCGGGAGCCTGAGCGAGCTGTGCGCCGACAAGCTGGTTCCGTACGGAGAGGGCTGCTGGAGCGCGCCGGGGATCTTCGTCGAGCCCCGCTGCGACGATGAAGGCATCAACGCGCACGCCGCCCGCGGTGGAGACTGGGCCAGCGGCCCCGCGAACACGAGGCCCGCGTTCCGGAGAGGCGATGTCCTGGACTCGCTTCACGGCTTCCGGTGCGTCTACGCGGGAGGTGCGCCGTGACGGCTCGTGGCCTGTCGACGGCGCTCGCGGCCGCCGGGTTTCTGCTCTCGGCGCCCGCGTGCGAGCCCGAGCCTCGCCAGTGGCTCGTCAGCGTCTCCACGGACGCCCCGGCGCCCCGGTTCGGAGATCACCTGCTGCTCGAGGTGATGGGCGAGGGCGCGATCTGCACCGGGTGCATGCGGCTCATCGGGGTGGATGGGCCGGACAGCCTGCCCGTCAGCTTCGGCGTGGTCCCGCGGGAGGAAGGCGCCGCCGTGCGGGTCCGAGCGCGGCTCTACCGGGCCGAGCAGGCGGGCTCCGACGGCCTTCCCCGCGGTCCGGCCTTGATCGACGCCGTGGCCAGGCTCCCGCCGCTCGATGGCGAGACACACGTGGCCCTCGATCTGTCCATGCGCTGCTTCGGTGTCCCGAGCCTCCCCGAGCAGCGCGCGACCTGCGACCCGGAGGCGGGCGCGCTCGCGCCGGAGCCGGTGCTCCCGCTGCTCTCGGAGGTCGAGGCCCGGCCCGAGCCCGGCTCCTGGCCGAGCGCGGCCCCGGTACCCTGCCAGGGGCCGGCGCCGGCGGGGATGGTGTGTGTGCCCGGAGGGGTCTTCCTTCTCGGGACGCCGCGACCCGGATACACCATCGATCTCGACGAGCTGAGCCAGCCCGAGCGCCTCGTGCAGCTCGGCGCGTTCGCCCTCGACGCGGACGAGGTGACCGTGGGCGCGGTCCGGGAGCTCGTGGCGACAGGGCAGATCCGATCAGCGCCCGTGGCCAGGGACATCGACGCGCCGGGGTCGGATCTGGGCACTTGCACGTATCTCGGCGTGTCCGACGGCGCGAACGACGCGCTGCCCGTCAACTGCGTCACCCACGCGCTGGCGGAGGAGGCCTGTTCCGCGCGGGGATTGCGGCTCCCCACCGAGGCGGAATGGGAGTACGCGGCCGGCAACCTCGATGACGAGACCGCCTATCCCTGGGGCAACGGCGGGGATCTCTGCGCGATGGCGCTCCTCGGCAGGGGCCGGGGCGGCGGGGAGGTCGACCAGGACGTGTTCGAGAACTCCGGCTGTCGGCCGCTCGACGCGCCGGTGCCCTGGGGGCCTGTCGCCGGAGGCGCCCCGAGCGACGTGACCGCCCTTGGCATCCGGAACCTCGCCGGGAGCATGTCCGAGTGGGTGGCCGACACCTTCGCTCCCTACGCCGCGCCTTGCTGGCAGTCGGGCGGGCCGCTCCTCGTCGATCCGGTGTGTCGCGCGCCGGCCCCCGGCGCGGCGCCGGGCTTCTCTTATCGCGGGAGCTCCTGGTCGGGTTACAAGCTGGGGGCCCGGGCCACGGCGCGCAGCCATGAGAGGGCGTCGGCGTTCAACCCGGCCACCGGCTTCCGCTGCGCGCAGCCGATGTGACCGCGCTGCCGCGGATCGGGGCCGGCCGGCGACCGCGAACCGCTGCGTCCAGCTGGGAACCACGGTACGCTGCCGCTCGTGTCGGACGATCTCCAGGGCTCTCTCCCGGCCGGCAAGATCATCGCCGGGCGCTTCCGGATCGAGCGCCTCATCGGCCGCGGCGGGATGGGCGAGGTGTACGCGGCCAGGAACGTCGGCACCGGGCGCGACGTCGCGCTCAAGATGATCCGCGGCGTCGCCGACGCCGCGCAGACCCGGCGCTTCCTCCGCGAGGCCAAGGCGGCGACCGCGATCCAGCACCCGAACGTGATCGAGGTGCTCGACGTCTTCGAGGAGGACCACACGCCCGTGATGGTCATGGAGCTGCTCCGCGGCGAGCCGCTCTCCGGGCTGCGCAAGCGGAGGGGCGCCCTGCAGCTGTACGAGGCGGCGCGCCTCCTCGTGCCGGTCGCCTCCGCGCTCCGCGCCGCGCACGAGAAGGGGATCGTGCACCGCGACCTCAAGCCGGACAACATCTTCCTCTCGGAGCCGCAGGCCGGCGGGTGCGTGCCCAAGGTGCTGGACTTCGGGATCGCCAAGGTGCTCGACCCGACCTCCATCAGCTCGGAGACGCAGGGAGGCAACACCAGCACCGGCTCGATCCTCGGGACGCCTCATTACATGTCGTTCGAGCAGGCGATGAGCGAGAAGGACATCGATCATCGCGCGGACATCTGGGCGATGGGCGTCATCCTCTTCGAGGCGCTCACCGGCCGGAGGCCGCTCGAGTTCGAGAACCTCGGCGAGATGTACACGGCGTTCCTGCAGCGCGAGGTGCCGTCGATCCGCTCGGCCGTGCCCGACCTGCCCGCGGACGTCGCCGGGGTGCTCGACCGCTGCCTGCAAAAGCGGCGCGAGGATCGGCTCGACGATCTGGCGCTGCTCGTCGAGGTCCTCGGCCGCTACACCGATCCCACGTCGGCGGGCGCGCTCGCGGGAGGCAAGGTCGTCGGCGCGCTCGCGCCGCTCGCCGCGCCTCTGATCTCGGGAGCCGTCGCGGCGCTTCCGGCCCTCGCGGCCCCCGGCGTGCGCGCGCGATCGCTGAAGAGGGCGTTCGCGTTCGCGGCGCTCCTCGTGGTGGCCTTCGTGGCGGTGTTCGCTGCGCTCCGCCCCCCGCCGCCGGACGGGCCTGCCGCTCCGGTCCCCGCCTCGGCGGAAGCGGTGGTGGAGCCGCCGCCCGCGGCGGTCGCGGTGCCTGCAGCATCCATGTCGAGCGCGCCCGCTCCGCCCCTTCCCGCTCGGGACGAGCCTGCGGTCGCAGGCGTAGCGCCGTCCGCGGCGTCGTCGTCCAGGCGGCCCTCACCGAGCGCGCTCTCTGGCACGCTGAAGGCGCCGGCGACACCGGCGACATCGGCGACACCGCCGCCGCCGCCGTCGGCGCCGGCGACGCAAGCGCGGGGGATCGTCGACCAACTCCCGTACTGACGGCGAGCGCGCCCCGCGTTACCCTGCTCCCGCGCCATGGAAGGTCAACGTATCGCCGGGAAGTACCGCCTTGCCCGGCTCCTCGGCAGGGGCGGGATGGGCTCGGTGTGGCTGGCAGAGCACCTGTCGCTGCGCACGCCGGTGGCCATCAAGCTCATCGACGTCGAGACCGCGAAGAACGCGACCGCCCGGGCGCGCTTCGATCGTGAGGCGCAGATCGCGGCGCGGATCCGCAGCGCCCATGTGGTCAAGGTGCTCGACCATGGCCTCACCGACGATGGATTACCGTACATCGCGATGGAGTGTCTGGCAGGCGAGAGCCTGCGCGATCGCCTCTCCGCGCGCCGGCGCCTGACGCCGGCGGAGACGGCGACGATCGTCTCTCACGTCTGCCGCGCCCTCTCGCGCGCCCACGAGGTCGGGCTCGTCCATCGCGACATCAAGCCGGAGAACCTCTTTATCGCGCGCGAGGATGAGGGGGAGATCGTCAAGATCCTCGACTTCGGCGTGGCGAAGGTGACAGACGCGCTCGCCATCACCGGCATGGATCCCACGCGCACGGGGGCGCTCCTCGGGACGCCCTACTACATGAGCCCGGAGCAGGCGAAAGGCCTGAAGAGCGTCGATCACCGCTCCGATCTCTGGTCCCTGGGCGTCGTGGTCTACGAGTGTCTCACGGGGGAACGTCCTTTCACCGCCCCGGCGCTCGGGCCGCTCATCGCCAAGATCCTGGGCACGCCCCCGCCCGCGCTGACCGCGGCGGCGCCAGGCGCTGGCATCCCGGCGGAGGTCGAGGCCTGGATGCGGAAGGCGCTCGCCGTCGAGCCGGACGCGCGCTTCGCCTCGGCCCGGGAGCTCTCCGAGGCGTTCATGGTGGCGTCGGGCGTCGCCGACTCGATGGATCGCGGCTCCTCCGCGGGCCTCCCGGACGGCAAGCCGCCCTCGGCCGTGCGCCCCCCTGCCGGGGTGTGGGAGACGGCCGACACGGTGGCCTTGCCCTCCAGCGACGGCCAGGCGCCGGTCGCCGCTGCGCCGCAGCCCCCGGTCGCCCCCCTGTCGTCGGCGATGGGGCCGGGCGCGGTCGCGGCCGCGCGCCCTGTTGCGCCCGCGCGCGGCCTCGTCTGGGCGGTCGTCTTGCTGGCGGTCGCGCTGCTCGCGGTGAGCGGCGTCCTCGCCGCGACGCTCCTGCGCTGACGGCGATCCGCTGGATGCGGAGCGGCGTGCGAGGGCGCGCCGTGCGTCAACGGCCAGCGTGGCGCGCGGTGTGTGGCGCGCTGCCTTCGTGCTTGATCGCGCGGCGACACGGGAGATACCCTGCGCGCATGCGCCGCCTGGTCCCGTGCGTCCTCCTTCTCTCGTCCTTCGCCCTTGCGTCGGGTTGCGCGACCTACACGCAGGATCTCGATCGCGCCCGCAGCCACTACGAGGCGAACCGGTTCGAGCAGGCGCTGGCGCTGTTCCGGGTGCTCGAGCACGATCAGGACTCGTTCTCAGTCCCGGAGCGGGCGCAGTACGCCTACCTCCGGGGCATGACGGACTACCGCCTGGCCGACCTCGCGCCGCAGGGCACCGGCGTCGCCGATCCGCGCAAGGGCTACCGCGACAACGCGCGCCACTGGCTCGGGCTCGCCGCGGCGACCGAGAAGCAGGCCCCCGGCGGCATCACCAGCGAGCAGAAGAACCGCCTGACCGAGACCCTCGCGGACCTCAACCGCGACGTGTACGGCGGCGCCGAGGCGCTGCCGGAGGGGGGCGCCGCGCCGCCGTCCGACGCTCCCGCGTCGCCCGAGGAGCCGCCGTCGGAGTCGGAGCCGTCGGCGCCCACGCTCTGACCGCCGCGCGCTGACGTCCCCGCTCGTCGCGCCTCGCGGGCATCGAATCGGGTGCGAGCATCGCATTGCGTGCGCGTGTCCCCGCCCGCCGGCACGTCCGCCGTGGCGATCGGGCGCGCGCGCGTCCCAGCAGCGCGCGCAGATCCGTGCGGCGCGCGCAGCGTGCGAGCGGCCCATTGCGTGGGCGCGCGGGATGTCTGGAATAGAACGGAAAGGGGCGGGGGCGCCGTGTGTGGCGCAGGATGAGGGTCGGCGAGGGGTCGCTCGCTACGACAACCGCCGGCGCAGGGATTCGATCTCGTCCTTCGCGGCGAGCTTACGTTTCTTGAGCTGGGCAGCTTCCATTCTCTCCCCCGGTGTCAGGAACGCCCGTCGACCCAGCTGCCTGAGGCGTGAGTCGAGCTCGCGATGACGCGCTTCCGCCATGCTCAGCCGCTGCTCCGGGCCGATTCCAGTCACCGCGCGAGGAGAGATGATCTGATGCTTCATGTGCCCACCTCCAAGGCCCCACAACGGGGCCGTGATGCCTTCGAGGGCCCACAACAGAAGCCCTCGTTCTGATCGTCGCTGGAGAGGAGAACGCCGCCGACCGAGCTACACGCCGAGACAGCGGCCTGATGAACGAATGCGAGATTACCGCAACATGGCGGATCCATGCAGGCTTTTTGTCGGGCGATGCCATTCTGCAATTTCACAGAGCAGCCGTTGTAGTCAGGGATTGCCCTACGGCGTACAGCAATCCACCGGTGTCCCGGACGGCCGGGCCGGACTCTCCGTCCATGCACGTTGCGGAACAACCTCGAGCGTGGGGCTATTCTTCCCCGGCAATGTCGAGCTTCAGCGCCACCTCGGTCGCCCTTCTGGCCCTTGCGGTCGTCCTGGGCGGATGCACTTCGGAGGCCAACGTGCCGGCGCGGGCGCGATCGCCGCAGCCGGCCTCGGCGCGCGCGCCGGTCGAGCTCGCGCCGGTCGTCGTGTCGCCCTACTCGGACGCCGAGCTCGCGGCGGAGTTCGAGCGGGCGCGCGCGCTGCTCCTGGCCGACAAGGCGCGTGAGGCGGTGCCCCTGTTCGAGCGGCTCGCCCGCCTCGCGCCGGGCGGCGAGGTCGCGCCCCCGAGCCTGTTCAACGCCGGGCTCGCGCACGAGGCGCTCGGCGACCGCGCGCTCGCGGCCGAGCGCTACCGCGAGGTCGCGCAGCGCTTCCCGGACCACGCGGTCGCGCGCGGCGCGCTCTTCCGGCTCTCGCGCGCGGCGGCCGCCCTCGAGCGGTGGCCCGAGCTCGTCGAGGTGTCGCGCCGCCTGCTCCGCCTCGGCGATCTGAGCGTGCTGGAGGCGATCGAGGCGCGCGGCGCGCTCGCGCTCGGCCTGGTCGAGCAGGATCTCGTGGAGGAGGCTGCGCGTCAGGTCGCGCTCGCGCGCGATCTCATCGAGGAGCACCGGCTCGGCGAGTCCGGCAAGCCGCCGATCGAGCTCGCGCAGGTGAGCTTCGCGCTCGGCGAGGTGCGGCGGCGCCGGAGCGAGGCGATCTCCTTCGTGCCGGTGCCGGCGAGCTTCGCCGAGGCGCTCGAGCGCCGCTGCCAGGGGCTGCTCGACGCGCAGAGCGCCTACACCGAGGCCATGCGCAGCCTCGACGCCCACTGGTCGGCGATGGCGGGTTACCGCATCGGGCAGCTCTACAAGGAGCTCCACCGCGACGTGATGCAGGTCCCGCCGCCGCGGAGCGCCGACACCCCGAGGGAGAGGCAGCTGTTCGAGGGGGCGATGCGGCTGCGCTACCGCGTGCTCCTGGAGAAGGGGCAGAAGATGCTCGCCGGCACCGTGCGCCTCGGCGACCGCACCGGGGAGTCGTCGGCGTGGGTCCTCCGCGCCCGCGACGCGCAGCGCGAGATAGAGCTCGCGCTCGCCGACGAGCAGGCGGCCCTCGCGAGGCTCCCGTTCACCGAGGCCGAGCTCCTCGCCGCGCTCGACGCTCTGAAGACGGCGGCGCCGAAGCGGCCGTGAGCCCCGCGCGGGCGGCGGGGGTGGGGCCCGCGCGGCTCAGTTCAGCGTCGGCGCGCACCCGAAGAGCACGTCGAGCTCCGCGCGCACCTCGTGTTGCACCGTCGTGCAGGACGCGGGGCAGAGGATGATCTTCTTCGGGAGCACATCGTCGTCGTAATACCACCCCGGCCCCGTGCCGCAGTCCGCCGCGTCGTCCGCCTTCGGGACCTCCAGCGGGCTCGCGCCCTCGGGCGCGAACCTGACCGCGACCCGGCTCGTGTCGAGGACCGCGCCCGCGGGCGGCGCGGGGATGAGGAGCTCGCACGGGAGCGCCGACGCGCGGATCTCGGCCATCTTCGCCGAGAACGCCGTGATGTCCGCCGTGACGTCGAACGCGCGGGTCGTCCCGCCGGCGTCGGCGATCTGGTCCAGGTTGGTGAGCGTCGAGCCTTGCACCGCGACGACGTAGGTCTGGACGCCGTTGTAGCGGAGGGCCCTCTGCGCCATCTCCGCGGTGCTCGCGACGGTGTTTCCGGAGCAGCCCGAGGGATCGCCGTCGGTCGCGAGCACGACGATCACCTTGTGGGAAGGGTTCGCGTCCTTGTAGGCGGTCGCGTTCGTGAGCACCCCCTGGAGCGCCGGGCGCATGGGCGTCCCGCCGCCGGGCGAGGTGCTCTGGATGGAGGCGGTGAGCTCCGGCGTGTTCACCGGCAGCTCGCCGATGGCGACCGCGAGCTCGTCGTAGCTCGTGTGGTTGCAGTCGCTCTGCCCATCGCTGCTCCGCGGGAAGTAGGTCAACCCCACGTTCATCCCGGCCGAGGCGGCGTCGGTCACGAACGCCGAGAGCGCGTTCGTGACGCCGACCCATTTCGAGCCGAGCATGCTGCCGGATCGGTCGAGCAGGATGAGCATATCGAGCGGCACGAGCGTGGCCTCCGCGCTCGCCTGGGCGCAGGAGGACCCCTCCCCGAGGCCGCCCTCGCCGGCGCCGCCGAGCCCTCCCCCCTCGCCGAGCGACGTGTCTCCGCTCGCGCTGCTCACGCCGAAGGAGCCGCCGCCGCCGCTCGCGGCGTCATCCGGCGGGGGGATCGTCGCGGGCTTCTCGTCCTCGGTGGCCGCGCAGCCGCCCGACTGCGCCGCGATCCCGGTGGCGACGAGGAAAGGGGCAAACACGAAATGACGTCGGAAGGACATCTCTGCGCTCCTCTGAAAATGGGTGCGACGTGGCTCGCTGCCGCGGGGCTCCACGCGCGAAGTGGTCTGTCTATCGAGGGGTGGCCGAGCTCCGAGACGATCTCGTCAGTGTATGCAGCTCTCGATCGAGGCGCGATAGGGGCTCTCCGGTTTGTAAGCCCCGCTCGTGTCGTGCTGTCGTTGCTCTCTCTTCTTTCGTCGCTTGTCGCGGCTCTCGTCGCTTGTCGCAGCTCTCGTTGCTTCTTGCAGCTCTCGTTGCTCTCGCGGTCTCGTGCGCGCGCCGGCGCGGCGGGGCTCTGCGTCTTTGCTCGTCGCTGAGCGCGCCGACCGTTCCGGGTGCTCGCGCGCCGGAACATCATGTTTCCTTGCGCAGCCGCGAAGGACGCGTAATTCCCACGAGGTGCGTCACGCTTGCTGGAAAGAGGCGAACATGACTAGGTGGATTCCATGGGTACTTTCCGCTGTCGCCCTGACGGATCTCGGCTGTTCGACTGCGACATCCGCGGGCAGCTCGGGCCCGGCGGGGGCCGGCGGCGCCGCTGGGGCGGCTGTCTCGAGCGGAGGGGGCGGCGCAGGCGGGGACGGCGCGCCGTGCCGGATCGACTGCTCGCTCGTTCCGACCTCGCAATGTGTCATGGCCGTCTGCAACGAGGCGACGCGCGATTGCGAGCTCGTCCCCAGCGCGGGCGGGGAGCCCTGTGACGACAGGGACGCCTGCACGGTCGGCGAGACGTGCGAGGAGGGGGTCTGTCAGGGCGGGGCCCAGGAGGACTGCGGCCTCGCGCCGGACGCCTGTCACGTGGTCACGTGCGTCGACGCGGGCGGCGCGCCTCGCTGCGGGGTGGAGCCGAGGGCGAACGGGGCCCCGTGCGCGACGGAAGACCGCTGTATCCTCGACGCGGCGTGCCTGGACGGCGCCTGCGTCGGGACGCCGCGGGACTGCTTCTTCTTCCACGTGCCGGACTCCTGTCATGTTGGTGCGTGCGACCCGGCCACCGGTGCGTGCGAGGCGGTTCCGGGGAACGAGGGGGCGCCGTGCGCGGACTCCGGCGATCTCTGCATGGTCGGCAAGACCTGCCAGAGCGGCCGCTGCGAGGGGGGCGTCCCGAAGGACTGCGGCGCGCTGAGCGTCGGGTGCAACGATGGCGCCTGTGATCCGGGCTCTGGCAATTGCTATGCTGAGCCGATCGGACCGGGCGGCGCCTGCCTCTCTGGGACCGACGAGTGCAATCGTGGCGTCTGTGACGAGAGCGGCGCCTGTATTTCCATCCCCACCCCCGGGGAGTCGTGCCTCTCGCAGGCGGTCGGTTGCACGCGCGGCGTCTGCAGCGAGGCCGGGGTGTGCACGGCGCGCCCGGTTCCCGACGGCGGGGTCTGCGTCGACAGCGACTCGTGCACCGTGGGGGAGTCCTGCCTGGCTGGCGTCTGTCAGGGCGGCGCCGCCGCGGGGACGCCGGTGGTCTATTTCCGGGATACGTTCGAGAGCGACGGGGCCGGGTGGGAGCTCGGTCCGACCTGGCAGATCGGCGCGGCGAAGGCGTCAACCGGGCAGACCTACGGGCACGCCGATCCGGCGCTCGATCACACGGCGACGTCGGACAACGGGGTGGCCGGCGTGGTCATCGGAGGGAACGCGCCCCTCGGGGTCCACCCGTACTTCTACCTGACGAGCCCGGTCGTCAACGCCGATGTCGCGGGCGGCGTGTACCTGACGTTCTGGCGTCTCCTGAACAGCGATGAGACGCCTCACATGACGAACCGTGTCGAGGTCTATGACGGCGTCCGCTGGAAGGTGCTCTTCGAGTCGGGGGCGTACCCCGGCGTCCGCGACTCGGCCTGGACGAAGGTCGTCCATGACCTGACGCCCTACAAGAACGCCGGCCTGCGCGTCCGCTTCGGCTACGAGATCGGGCGGGAAGCCTTCGTCGATACCGTGTCGAGCTGGAACGTCGACGATGTGGAGATCGCGAACGCGGCTTGTCCGTAGAGCGCGCGACGGGGGCGCGGGGAGGCTCAGGGACCTTGCGCCCTCGGCAGCTCGACTCCGATGTTCGAGCGGGGACCCTGGCTCACCGCTCCACGACGGCCGAGAGCGCCGCCGTGATCGCCCGGGAGACCTCGTCGACCGCGCCATCCCCGTCGATATGGATGACCCTGTCCCCCGGGACGAGCTCCTCCGCCCGGCGGTATGCCTCCGCGAGCCGCGCCTGCAGCTCGGTCTTCTCGAACAGCTCCGCCGCCCCCCCGCGGCCGCGGCGGCGCTTCTCGGCGATCTCGGGCGCCACGTCGATCACCACCGTGACGTCGGGCCTCAGGGCGTGGCGGTTGAGCTCACGGATCCATTCGACGATCGCCCCGGAGCCCGCCCCGTCCTCGCCCGCCGTCGTGGACTGGTAGGCCAGGCTCGACAGGTCGTAGCGATCCGAGATCACGACGTATCCGTCACGGAGGAGCGGCTCGATCTCGGCGCCGAGGTGATCGAGGCGATCGGCCGAGAAGAGGAGCGCCATCACCTCCGCCTGGCGGGCGCCGGGAAGCGAGATCCGGTGGGTCAGGACCTGCCGGAGCAGCGCGCCCACCGGCCCGGCGCTCGGCTCTCGGGTGACGTGGACCATGCGCCGCGCCGCCCTGAGGTGCGCCGCGTAGCGCTCGGCCTGCGTGCTCGTGCCGGCGCCGTCGATGCCCTCGAACACCACGAAGACGCCACGGCCGGCCTCCCCCGCCGGGCGCGACGCGGGGCTCTCTTGCTCGCCTCTCGTCTTCGGCATCTAGCTCGCCTCCTCGCTCGACTCCGCGACGGGCGGCGCGTCCTCCCCGAGCACGACGTTGTCGATGAGCCGCGTCGTCCCGACGCGGACGGCGACCGCCAGCAGCGCCCGATCGCCGATCGCCGCGGAGTCGCTCCAGATCGCCAGGGACTCCGGATCGGCGAGGTCCACGTAATCGATGCTCGTCGCGGCGGCCGCGAGGCGCGCGCGCGCGGGCTCGAGGAGCGCCGCGGCGCGCCGCTCGCCGCGGGCGAAGGCGCGGCACGCGCCGGCGAGGGCGAGCGGGATGGCGCGCGCCGCGCTCCGCTGCTCGGGCGAGAGGTAGGCGTTCCGCGACGACATGGCGAGGCCGTCCGGCTCGCGCACCGTCGTGGCACCGACGATCTCGACGGGAAGGAACAGGTCGGCTACGAGCCGCCGGATGACCTGGAGCTGCTGGTAATCCTTCCGGCCGAAGACGGCGACGCACGGGCCAGCGAGCGAGAGCATCTTCGTCACCACGGTGGCGACGCCCTCGAAGTGCGCGGGCCGATGGACGCCGCAGAGCGGGCCCGCGGTCGCGCCGACGCGCACGCGCGTCTCCTCGCCGGGCGGGTACATCGCCGCGACGTCCGGCGCGAACACGCCGTCGGCGCCGGCCTCCGCGCAGGCGGCGAGGTCTCGCTCGAGCGTCCGCGGGTAGCGTGCCAGGTCTTCTCCCGCGCCGAACTGGGTCGGGTTGACGAAGATGGTCACGGCCACGAAGTCCGTCCTCCGCCGCGCCTCCGTGATCAAGGCGAGGTGGCCTGCGTGGAGCGCGCCCATCGTCGGGACGAGGCCGACGCGGCTCCCTCCCGCACGAGCCCGGTCGCTCGCCACCCTGAGGTCGCCAGGATGTCGCCAAAACTCCATAGTTGAACCCTATCAGACGTACGGCAAAATCGGAGCTTCGATCATGGTTGACCCGCCGTCCACCCCAGATAGCGCCCTCGCTCCCGACTCAGAAGACGACGTGGATTCAGCTCGGGTCGCCGGGCCTGCACCGCGCCCGAGCGGCCCCTCCAGCGCGCGGTCCGGGGGGAGCTCCGCTCCGTCCAGCGGCCCGGTGTCGATATCGGCCGCCCCGGGGGCGATCCCGATCGAGGGGGACCCGACGCACTACCTGAACCGCGAGCTCTCGTGGCTCGAGTTCAACGCGCGGGTGCTGGCCGAGGCCAGGTCGCACGAGGTGCCGCTGTTCGAGCGCCTCAAGTTCCTGAGCATCTTCTTCTCCAACCTCGACGAGTTCTTCATGGTGCGCGTCGCCGGCCTCCAGGCGCAGACGCAGCGCACGATCGCGGAGGTCCCGCCGGACGGGCTCACGCCCCACGAGCAACTCGTGGCGATCAGCGCGCGGGTCCACGCGCTCGTCGATGACGCCTACCAGCTGTGGCACTCGGATCTGATCCCGGCGCTCCAGCGCGCGGGCATCGTGATCGTCCGGCCCGATGAGCTCGACGCGACCGAGCTCGGCGCGCTCGACGAGCGGTTCCGCACGGACATCTTCCCGATCCTCACGCCGATCGCGATCGATCCGGGGCACCCATTCCCGCACCTGCGCAACAAGATGATCAACCTCGGGATCATGTTCTCCCGGGAGCATGAAGCGCAGGAGCCCGGCTTCGCGGTCATCCAGGTGCCGCCGGGGCTGAGCCGGCTGATGCGGGTCCGCGTGGAGGGCGCGACGCGCGCGTTCGTCCTGCTCGAGGACGTGATCGCCCGGCACGTGAAGGATTTCTTCCCCTCGGGCAGGCTGCGCGGCACGTACCCCTTCCGCGTCACCCGGAACTGGGACCTCGAGATCGACGAGGAGGAAGGCGAGGACCTGCTCGAGACGATCCAGGCCGAGCTCCGCCGGCGCGATCGCGGCAACGCCGTGCGCCTGGAGATCGGCTTCGGCGAGGGCGCCGGCACCTCGGTCCAGCGGCTCTGCCGCGCGCTCAAGGTCGACGCGTCGCACGCCGTCTACCGGGTGCCTGGGCCGCTCCACATCGCCGACCTCATGGGCATCGTCGCGGACGACGAGCGCCGCGAGTACCGGGACGAGCCGTTCGCGCCGCAGGTCCCGCCGCTCTTCCGGGACGTCGAGGACATCTTCGCCGTCATCCGGGAGCAGGACGTGCTCCTGCACCACCCGTACGAGTCGTTCGATCCGATCGCGGAGTTCGTCTCCCGCGCCGCCGACGACCCGAACGTGCTCGCGATCAAGCAGACGCTCTACCGGACCGGCGGCGACTCGCCGATCCTGAAGGCGCTCGCGCGCGCGGCCGAGAGCGGCAAGCAGGTGACGGCCATCGTCGAGCTGAAGGCGCGGTTCGACGAGGCGAGCAACATCCAGTGGGCGAGGACGCTCGAGCAGAGCGGCGTG
Organism: Sorangium sp. So ce128; assembly: GCF_051525245.1. Lineage (NCBI taxonomy): Bacteria > Pseudomonadati > Myxococcota > Polyangiales > Polyangiaceae > Sorangium > Sorangium sp. So ce128. The sequence goes on from NZ_CP150313.1 coordinate 1,202,910, forward strand.
CAGGTGATCTACGGCCTGCTCGGGCTGAAGACGCACGCGAAGGCGCTGCTCGTGGTGAGGCGCGAGAAGGACAAGCTGCGCCGCTACGTGCACCTGTCGACGGGCAACTACAACCCGCAGACCGCGCGGCTCTACACCGACATCGGCCTGTTCACGGCGAACCGGGAGATCGGCGAGGACATGACGTCGCTCTTCAACCTGCTGACCGGCTACAGCGCGCCGCCCAAGTGGAACCGCCTCCTCGTGGCGCCGCTCGGCCTGCACGAGGCGGTGCTGGGCCTCATCGCGCGCGAGGAGGCCCACGCGCGGGCCGGGCGCAAGGCGGAGATCGTGGCGCAGATGAACGCGCTCGTGGACGTCGACGTCATCGACGCGCTCTACTCGGCGTCGCAGGCCGGGGTCGACATCAAGCTCGCCGTGCGCGGCATCTGCTGCCTCCGGCCGGGGATCCCGGGCCTGTCGGAGCGGATCCAGGTGCGCGCGATCATCGATCGTTTCCTCGAGCACAAGCGCCTGTTCCGGTTCGCGAACGGCGGCAGCGAGGAGATCTACATGTCGAGCGCCGACTGGATGCCGCGCAACTTCCATCGCCGCGTCGAGCTGATGATCCCGATCATCGAGCCCGCCACCCGCGCGCGCGTGGAGGACATGCTGAACACCGTGATGTCCGACACGGCGAAGACCTGGGAGCTCGCGAGCGACGGCAGCTACCACAAGCTCCAGCAGCCCGCCGGCGCCCCCCAGCTGCGGTCGCAGCACCGCTTCATCGAGCTCGCGCGCGAGCGGGTGAAGCTCAGCGATCCGCTGGCGCGCGGCGGCGGGCGCTTCCACATCCTCCGCATGCCCGCGGGCACGGACGACGGCGGGCCGCGCCACCGCAAGGGCGCCAAGAAGAAGAAGGGTCTGCCCTGAGCGACGACGCGCAGGAGCGGTAGAGGCCTCCGCGCGGCCTCGCGCGCGGGGAGCCCTTCAGAACTGCGTCTGCAACGCGGCGGAGCCGGGGCCGAGCGAGAGCGTGGTCTGGGCCGACGCCTTGGGCGTCGCGTCGCTGACCGGCACCTTCTTCCCTCCGATGACCCAGAGCGGGATGCCCACGGCGATCATGATGCCGCCCGCCACGGAGACGAGCGCGCCGGCGAGCTGGCGGCGCCCGTCGGAGCGCGTCTCGCAGATGCCCGTGAAGCCCCCGAAATCGCAGTAGATCTCGTATCGGTTGCTCGCCGACGCGAGCAGGCCCGTCCCGGTGAAGAACGCGATCGTGCCGCCGGCGGTGAGCGCGATGCCGCCCAGCATGAGGCCCGGGCTCTTCCGGCGCAGGGGAACCGGGGGCGGAGCAGGCGGGATCTCCGCCGGGGTCACCGGGTAGCCCGGCGGGAGCGGAGGGTAGGCGCCGCCGTACGGAGCGTAGCCGCCCGGGGGACCAGGCGGCGGATAGCCCGGCGAGGCCCCTGGCGGAGCCCGCGGGGCCTCCTGCGGCGGCGCCGGGTAGGGGACCGCCGGGTACGGCGGCGCGGAGGCAGCGGGCGGCGCGGAGGCAGCGGGCGGCGCGGAGGCAGCGGGCGGCGCGGAGGCAGCGGGCGGAGCGGGTGGCGGCGCCGGTTGCGCGCCCGCCGTCGCCGCGGCGAGCAGGCCGGACAGCGCGACGCCGAGCGGCAGGGCGCGCGGGGAGCGGCCCGGCGTTCGAGCGGCGTCGGGCGAAGCATTCAAGCGAAGCATCTCGGGCGTCCTTTCATCACGGCGGTTGCGATCACTCGTGTGGAAGCTCGGCAGGCTTTTGCGCCGGCTCCGGCGGAGGCGCCGCCTCCGCTGTCGGCGCCCCCGCTGCCGGTGTCGCTCCCGCTGCCGGCGTCGCCCCCGCTGTCGGTGTCGCCACGGGCGGGGCGGCGGCCGGCTTCGGTGCGCTGGTGCGCTTCTTCGGCGGGGCGGCTGCGGCTGCTCCGGTGGCTGCTCCTGATGGAGAAGCGCTGGCAGCCGTCCCCTCTGGCGAGGCGCCGGCTGCAGCACGCTGCGGGGTTGCAGCGCGCGCCGTCTCTGCTGCGGGCGGTTCGGCGGTGACGATCGTTGGCGGTGACGAGTCGACGGGAGGTGGCGCCGGCAGCTCGTCGGTCGCCGTCGGCGCGGCGAGGGACGCGGTGGACGGCTCCGCGGCGTGTGTCTTTGCCGGAGCGGCTCTCGCGGGCTCCGGCGCGGCGCGCTCTGGGGCGCGGGGGGACTGCGCGGCGAACACGATCACCGCGGCGAGCGCCACGAGGCCCAGGAACACAAGGAGCGCGCGATCTCGCTTTGGCTTCGTCTGTGCGCTTCCGCCGCGCGCTCGCGCGGGCTGCGCCTCGACGCCGCCTCTCCGATGGGATCGATCGCCGGCGTCGCGCGCCCGCGCGGGCTCCGCGCTGCTCGGCGCGGCGGCGCCGCGTGTGCGCGCGCCGCGCGGGTCGTCGCCGCTTCGGCTCGCCGTCGGATCGACGCGCGCTACCGCGGGGCCTCGCGCTGTCGCGCTGTCGCCCTGATCGCCGCGCGACGAGGGCTCCGCGCCCCCCGTGTCCACGTCGGACGCAGGCCTCGACGCAACGCTGCTCTGCGGCGCCTTGCGCCGGCTTTCTTTACGCTGGGCGCGTGAAAGCTTCTTCGCCACGCAGCGACCGTACCGAACAGCAGGCGGGCCGCCAAGGGCCCGCGGCGCGTGTCGGCGTCCGACTCGTGCGGCGGGCGCAGGCACCCGCGCGTCCCGGGAGCCGCGGTCGCACGCCGAGCGCCCCGTCGAACGAGACGCGCACGGACGGCCCCCGCCGCGCGCCGCGACCCACGAGCTCTTCGCGCGGGGCCGGGACGCGCAGAACACGGCCTCCGCAGGCGCGGCGGGACCGACGCGCCCGACACGAACGATGCCGCGCCTCGGCCAGCGCAACGGACGCGCCCGACGCGAACGACGCGACCGACGCGAACGACGCCAGCGACGTGAACGATGCGACCGACGCGGCGGGCGCGACGCACGGGATCGACGCGAACGAACGGCACGCTGGCGCATCCAACACGAACGGGTGTCGTCCCGCTTGACATGGGTCGCCTCCTGGGTATCCTGCGCGTCCCCATCCCTCAGGTGGAAATCCGCGTCACTATGCCGACCATCAGCCAGCTCATCCGCCAAGGCCGCGAGGCCGCTCGTTACAAGACGGCCTCTCCTGCGCTCAAGTCCTGCCCGCAGCGGCGAGGCGTGTGCGTACGTGTTTACACCACGACGCCGAAGAAGCCCAACTCGGCGCTCCGCAAAGTCTGCCGCGTCAGGCTGAGCAACCAGATGGAAGTGACGAGCTACATCCCGGGCGAAGGCCACAACCTGCAGGAGCACTCGGTCGTCCTCATCCGCGGCGGCCGTGTCAAGGACCTGCCGGGCGTGCGCTACCACGTCGTCCGCGGCACGCTCGACGCGTCCGGCGCTGCCGGGCCTAGCTCCACCAACAAAGCGACCCGCAACCGCAAGCGCTCGAAGTACGGCGTGAAGCGCCCGAAGGCCTGACAGCCTCAACGCGCGAAAGCCGAGCAGAGGAACGAAGATGCCCCGTCGTCGCGAAGTCCCGAAGCGGAAGATCATTCCGGACCCGAAGTACAAGGACAAGCTCGTCGCCAAGTTCACGAACTCCCTGATGCAGTCGGGCAAGAAGGCGACCGCCGAGGGGATCCTCTACGGCGCGTTCGACATCGTGCGCGACCGCTTCAAGGAGGAGCCGATCGACGTCTTCCGCAAGGCGCTCGACAACGTGAAGCCGAAGCTCGAGGTGAAGAGCCGGCGCGTCGGCGGCGCGACCTACCAGGTCCCCGTCGAGGTCCGCCCCGAGCGTCGCGTCGCGCTGGCGATGCGGTGGCTCGTGACCTACTCGCGCGGCCGCGGCGAGAAGACGATGCGCGAGCGGCTCGCCGCCGAGCTCGTCGACGCGGCGCAGAACCGCGGCAACGCGGTCAAGAAGCGCGACGACACGCACAAGATGGCGGAGGCCAACAAGGCGTTCGCCCACTACCGCTGGTAGGTCAGCGAGGCCAGCGCAGATCCCGGATCTGCGCTGGTTCGTCATTTCAGGTCCCATCCCCAGGCGAGGAGACGCGTAGAGCGAGATGGCACGGCTGACATAAGGATCGGGTTACAGAGCCGGTCCTCTCGAGGGAGCGCGACAGCGCTCGCCCTCGCGGGACCTAGAAAAGCTGCTGCTGTACCCCGACACCCTCTCCAGGTTCAAGTGCCCGCCATAACGGAGGCGGGCCGGGCTGGAGAGGGTGTTTTGCATCCTGAGTCCGGAACCCTCACCCCACGCATCACACGACGGAGAAGGAAAAGTGGCACGCGAGTACAGCCTGGAACGGACGCGCAACATCGGGATCATGGCCCACATCGATGCGGGCAAGACCACGGTCACCGAGCGCATCCTTTATTACTCGGGTGTCAACTACAAGATCGGCGAGGTCCACGAGGGCGCAGCCACGATGGACTGGATGGTCCAGGAGCAGGAGCGCGGCATCACCATCACGTCCGCCGCGACGAACTGCTTCTGGGCGCCGGAGCAGGGCCCCGAGAAGGGCGTCTCTCACCGGATCAACATCATCGACACGCCCGGTCACGTCGACTTCACCATCGAGGTCGAGCGGAGCCTCCGCGTGCTCGACGGCGCGGTGGCGGTGTTCGACGGCGGCAACGGCGTCGAGCCGCAGAGCGAGACGGTGTGGCGCCAGGCGGACAAGTACGGCGTTCCGCGCATCGCGTTCATCAACAAGATGGACAAGGTCGGCGCCGACTTCGACATGTGCGTCGACTCCATCCGCGAGCGCCTCGGCGCGAACCCGGTGGCGATCCACTACCCGCTCGGCGCGGAGGACTCGTTCCGCGGCGTGATCGACCTCGTGACCCTCCGGGCCGCCGTGTTCGACGAGGAGACGAAGGGCCAGCGCTACGACTGGCGGGAGATCCCGGCCGACCTCCTGCCGCGGTGCAAGGAGCTCCGCGAGAAGCTCATCGAGGCGTGCGCCGACGCGAGCGACAAGGTGATGGAGAAGTTCATCGCCGGTGAGATCGACCAGATCACCGAGCAGGAGATCCACGCGGCCATCCGCGCGGGCACCCTCGGCTTCAAGATCGTCCCGGTCCTGTGCGGCTCGGCGTTCAAGAACAAGGGGGTCCAGCTCCTGCTCGACAGCGTGGTGAACTACCTGCCGTCGCCGGTCGAGATCCCGGCCGTCGAGGGGACGCTGCCCGACAAGAAGGACAAGGTCGTCTCGCGCAAGGCGGGCGACGACGAGCCGTTCTCGGCGCTGGCGTTCAAGATCATGAACGACCAGTTCGGCAACCTCACCTTCTTCCGCGTCTACTCCGGGACGACGAAGAGCGGCGTCAGCGTGCTCAACTCGACGCGCGGCAAGCGGGAGCGCTTCGGGCGCATCCTCCGCATGCACGCGAACAAGCGCGAGGAGATCGACGTCTGCTACGCGGGCAACATCTACGCTGCCGTCGGGCTGCGCGACACCCGCACCGGGGACACGCTCTGCGATGAGAAGCACCCGATCGTGCTGGAGCGGATGGAGTTCCCCGACCCGGTGATCTCGATCGCCATCGAGCCGAAGACCAAGGTCGATCTCGACAAGCTCGGGCTCAGCCTGCAGAAGCTCGCCTACGAGGACCCCTCGTTCCGCACGTACACGAACGAGGACACGGGCCAGACGATCATCGCCGGGATGGGCGAGCTTCACCTCGAGATCATCGTCGACCGCCTGAAGCGCGAGTTCAAGGTCGACGCCAACGTCGGCAAGCCCGAGGTCGCCTACCGCGAGACCATCTCGAAGAAGGCGACCGACGTGGAGGGGCGCTTCGTCCGGCAGTCGGGCGGACACGGCCAGTTCGGTCACGTGAGGATCGACATCGAGCCGGCGGAGCGCGGCGCGGGCTTCGTGTTCGAGAACGACATCGTCGGCGGCATCATCCCGAAGGAGTTCATCCCCTCGATCGAGAAGGGCATCCGGGACGCGATGGGCCGCGGCGTGCTCGCGGGCTACCCCGTCGTCGACATCAAGGTGCGGCTCCACTTCGGCAGCTACCACGAGGTCGACTCCTCCGGGCCCGCGTTCGAGGTCGCCGCGTCGATGGCCTTCCAGGACGGCGCCAAGAAGGCGGGGCTCGTGCTCCTGGAGCCGATGATGGCCGTCGAGGTCGTGTCGCCCGAGAACTACCTCGGGGACGTCATCGGAGACCTCAACTCGCGGCGCGGCCGCATCCTCGATATGGGGCAGCGCGCGAACACTCGGGTGATCCGCGCGGAGGTCCCCCTCGCCACCATGTTCGGTTACGCGACCGACGTCCGTTCCAAGACGCAGGGCCGCGCGACCCATTCGATGCAGTTTTCTCATTACGCACCGGTTCCAGCAGCGATCCAGGAAGAGATCGTCGCCAAGCAGCGAGGTTAAAGAGACGCCATGGCCAAGGAGAAATTCACTCGTACGAAGCCGCACGTGAACGTGGGCACCATCGGTCACATCGACCACGGCAAGACCACGCTCACGGCGGCGCTCGTCAAGGTGCAGTCGAAGCGCAACCTGGCGAAGGCGATCTCGTACGCCGACATCGCGAAGGGCGGGACGGTCCGTGACGAGACGAAGACGGTGACCATCGCGGCGGCGCACGTCGAGTACGAGTCGGCGAACCGCCACTACGCGCACGTCGACTGCCCCGGGCACGCCGACTACATCAAGAACATGATCACCGGCGCGGCGCAGATGGACGGGGCGATCCTCGTCGTGTCGTCGCTCGACAGCGTGATGCCGCAGACGCGCGAGCACGTGCTGCTCGCCCGGCAGGTCGGCCTGAACCACATCGTCGTGTTCCTCAACAAGTGCGACGCGGTGGACGACCCGGAGATGCTCGACCTGGTCGAGATGGAGGTCCGCGAGCTCCTGTCGAAGTACAAGTTCGACGGGGACAACGCGCCGGTGGTCCGTGGCGCGTCGCTGCCGGCGCTTCAGGGCGACCCGAAGTGGGAGGAGACGATCCAGCAGCTCCTCAGCGCGCTGGACAGCTACATCCCCGAGCCGGTGCGCGACATCGACAAGCCGTTCCTGATGGCGATCGAGGACGTGTTCTCGATCAAGGGCCGCGGCACGGTGGCCACGGGCCGCATCGAGCGCGGCGTGATCAAGGTCGGCGACGAGGTGCAGATCATCGGCTTCAAGGACACGAAGAAGTCGGTCGTGACCGGCGTCGAGATGTTCCGCAAGCTGCTCGATCAGGGGCAGGCCGGCGACAACGTCGGGTGTCTGCTCCGCGGCGTGGAGAAGGAAGAGATCGAGCGCGGCCAGGTGCTGGCGAAGCCCGGGTCGATCACGCCGCACACGAAGTTCACCGGTGAGGTGTACGTCCTCAAGAAGGAGGAGGGCGGGCGCCACACGCCGTTCTTCACCAACTACCGGCCGCAGTTCTACATCCGGACGACGGACGTGACCGGCACGGTGAACCTCCCCGAGGGGGTGAAGATGGTGATGCCGGGCGACAACATCACGATGACGATCGAGCTCATCGCCCCGGTCGCGCTGGAGGAGCAGATGCGCTTCGCCATCCGCGAGGGCGGCAAGACGGTGGGCGCCGGCGTCGTCACCAAGATCCTCGCGTAGGAAGAGCACCATGCCTGATACAACCAAGATCCGGATTCGCCTCAAGGCCTTCGACCACCAGCTGCTCGACAAGTCGACGAGCGACATCGTCGAGACGGCGAAGCGGACCGGGGCGCACGTCGCGGGTCCTATCCCGCTGCCCACCGAGATCCGCCGTTACACGGTCCTGCGGGGGCCCCACGTCGACAAGAAGTCGCGCGAGCAGTTCGAGATCCGGACGCACAAGCGGCTTCTCGACATCATCGAGCCGACACAGCAGACCCTCGACGCGCTGATGAAGCTCGACCTCTCGGCCGGCGTCGACGTTGAGATCAAGAGCTAGGAGTCCAGGTACCATGAAGGTTACCGTTTACAACCTCAAGCGGGAGCAGGTCGGCGAACTCGACCTCTCGGACGAGGTCTTCGGGACCGAGGTGAAGGAGCACCTCTTCTACGAGGTCGTGAAGGCGCAGCTCGCGTCTCGCCGCTCGGGCACCAAGGCCACCAAGGAGCGGAGCGCGGTCGCCGGCTCCACGAAGAAGCTCTATCGCCAGAAGGGCACCGGCCGCGCTCGCCAGGGCTCGATCCGCGCGCCGCACCACGCGGGCGGCGGCATGGCGCACGCCCTGGAGCCGAAGGACTGGTCGTACCGTCCGCCCCGCAAGGTGCGGATCGGCGCGCTGAAGAGCGCGCTCTCCCTCTTCGCGAAGGAGGGGCGGCTCATCGTGCTCGACAGCCTGGAGGTCTCCGAGATCAAGACCAAGGCGATCTCTGCCACGCTGACGACGCTGCAGGCGGATCGGAAGTCGCTGGTCGTCGACACGGCCGGCAACGAGAAGCTGGTGAAGAGCCTCCGCAACCTGGAGAACCACCAGTACCTGCCGCCGGAAGGGGTCAACGTCTACGACCTCCTCAGGCACGACCACCTCATCGTCTCGAGGGACGCCGCCAAGGCGCTCGAGGCGCGTTGCCTTCGCTAGTCAGGGGAGTCCGACATGCAGCCCGAGCAGATCATCCGCCGGCCAATCATCCTCACGGAGAAGTCGAGCCGGCTCCGCGACCAAGGCAACAAGGTCATCTTTGAGGTCCGCCGCGAGGCGAACAAGATCCAGATCAAGGACGCCATCCAGACGCTCTTCAAGGTGGGCGTCGTGGACGTCAACACGCTGATCATGCGCGGCAAGGACAAGCGCATGGGGCGCGGCTACGCGAAGCTGCGCAATTGGAAGAAGGCGATCGTCACCCTCAAGGAGGGTGACGAGATCCAGTTCTTCGACGAGAAGGCGGAATAGCGATGGGAATCAGATCCTTCAAGCCGACCTCGCCGGCGCGGCGTTACTACTCGGTCAGCGACTTCAAGGAAATCACGAAGGTCGAGCCCGAGCGGTCGCTGCTGGAGCAGCAGACGTCCACCGGCGGCCGGAACAACAACGGCCGGATCACGTCGCGGTTCCGCGGCGGTGGTCACAAGCAGCGCTACCGGATCATCGATTTCCGGCGCGACAAGATCGGCGTCCCGGCGAAGGTCGCCGCGATCGAGTACGACCCGAACCGGACGGCGCGCATCGCGCTCCTGCACTATGTGGACGGCGAGAAGCGCTACATCCTGGCGCCCGACGGCCTCGCGGTGGGGGCGACGCTGCTCGCGAGCCGGAACGCGGACATCAAGCCTGGCAACAGCCTGACGCTCCGCTTCATCCCGCCCGGCACCTCGATCCACAACGTCGAGGTCAAGAAGGGCAAGGGCGGTCAGCTCGTGCGCTCGGCCGGCGTGGCCGCGCAGCTCATGGCGAAGGACGGCGACTATGCGCAGGTCCGCCTCCCGAGCGGTGAGATCCGCAAGGTGCACCTCGATTGCCGCGCCACGATCGGGCAGGTGTCGAACTCCGAGCACGCGAACATCAGCCTCGGCAAGGCGGGGCGTTCGCGCTGGCTCGGGCGCCGGCCGCACAACCGCGGTGTCACGATGAACCCCGTCGATCATCCGATGGGCGGTGGTGAGGGCCGGACGAGCGGCGGGCGCCATCCGTGCTCGCCGTGGGGTCAGCTCTCGAAGGGCCTCAAGACGCGGAACAACAAGCGCACCGACGGGATGATCGTCCGGCGGCGCGGGACCAAGGGTTAGTCATGCCGAGGAGCATCAAGAAAGGGCCCTTCATTGACGGTCACCTGCTGGAGAAGATCCAGGCGGCCCAGGCGACCAATGCCAAGAAGGTGATCAAGACGTGGTCGCGCCGCTCGACGATCCTGCCCGAGTCGGTCGGCCTGACCTTCGCCGTGCACAACGGGAGGAAGTTCGTTCCCGTGTTCGTGACGGAGAACATGGTCGGCCACAAGCTGGGTGAGTTCGCCCCGACGCGCACGTTCCACGGCCACTCCGGGGACAAGAAGGCCAAGGTCGCCAAGGGCGGCCCGGGCGGTCGCTGATCGCTCCGCGTCAACCGCGAGCGCATCGACATGAAGCGGGCAGGGTCGCAGCAGCGGCCCTGCCCGTTCCTTTTCGCGCAGCTACAGCCTGAGCGCCCTCACCACGGGCATGTCCGTCGCCGCGCGGGGCTCACCCGCACAGGAGACGGGTCCAGATCGGCGTTTTCGGCGCGCAAGCGCGCTCCGGTGCGCTGAGCACCGAAAACGTCGAGATGGGCCCGTATCCGCAGCGGGTGAACCCCGCGCCTAGAAGGTGCCGCGTAGACCGGTGAAACCGGGGCCGACGAGCAGCTGCGTCGAGGCGGTGGCGCTCTGCGAGCCGCCAGCGCCGCCTCCGGTGAAGCTCAGGATGAGCAGGGTCGTGCCCGTGACGAGCCCGAGCGCGCCGACCACGACGCCGATGTTCGCGACCGTCTTCTGGGTCTTGCCGGCGTCGATGTCGTCCTGGCGATCGGCGGGGCAGGGGCCCCCGCAGGTCTCGGCGAGATCGCTGTAGGTGCTGTTCGCCATCAGCCCGGCGACGGTGAACATCGCGAGCCCCGCAACACCCACGCCGCCAGCGGCGTAGGCGTAAGGCCGCAGGTACGCACGCGGCGAGGGCGCTTCCGAGAAGGGCGGGCTCGGGCCCTCGTCGAGGAGCGCCGGAGCGCCGGAGCCGGCCTCGGTCGGGCCGCTCGGCTCGGCGTCGAGCGCGACGGTCTTCGCTTCGCCCGCCGAGAGATCGACGGTCTGCGGCGTCGAGGTGAGCTTGGTGCGCAGGACGATCTCGGTCTTGCCGGGCTTGACCGGGAACGGCTTGCCCCACCGCTCGCGCGGGACGTCCTTGCCGGCCACCGCGAGCGAGGTCGCCGCGTCCGGGTGCGCGACCGTGACCGTGACGAGGGCGATCTTGCGCGCGAGCTCGTCGCGCTCCAGCTGCGCCGTCTGCTCCGTCTGGGCATAGCGCGGCTCGTCCTTCGCCCGGGACGCGGCCTCCGCCGCGACCTGATCGAACTCGAGGTACGCCTCGACGTGATCGCCCAGATCCGCGAGGCAGCGCGCGATGTAGAGGCGGGAGTTCGGGCTCGGCACGGTGGCGTACGAGGCCCGGAACTGCTCCAGCGCAAGCGCGTGGCGCTTGCTCTCGTAGAGGGCAGCGCCCTTCTTGAAGTGGTTCTGCGCCTTCTCCACCGCGTCCGGCGCGGGCGTCGCCGCGGCGCCGTCCGCGCCGGCTGCGGGCCCGGGGAGCGTGCACAAGCACAGGCAAGATGCCGCACCGAAGAGCAGCGCACGGAGCCAGGGTCGAGATCGCACGGTGTTCAGATACCCGATGGGTTGTACTTCTTCTTGGGGGTGGGTTTGCCGGTCGTTGCCGGCTTGGGCGCAGGCTTCGCCGGCGTGGACGTCGTCCGGGGGCGCGCGGTCGACGGTGGGCGCGACGCCTGCGGCGCGGCGATGGGCTGCGCCGTCGCTGCCGCGGGCGCCTTGGCCGTCTGGGAAGGCGCCGGCTCCGCCGCGGGAGGCGTCGGCGAGGGCGCTGGCGCCGCCTCGGGAGGCGTCGACGACGCCTCGGGAGCGGGCGGCGACGCCGGCTCCGCCGCCTGAGGCTCCGCCGGCGAAACGGGCGCAGCCGGGACGGCCTCCGCCGCAGCCGCGGTGGCGGTGGTGTCGGCCGCCGCGGCCGCGGGCAACGCATCGACGCGCGCCTTGCCGATCTCCGGGCGCGAGCGCTCGTCGCCGCCGCGCACGACCAGCGCGACGGCCCCGAGCGCCACGCAGAACATCGCCGCGCCAGCCACGATCAGCTGGAGCCGCTTGCGCCGCTCCCCGGTCTCGAACGATCGGTCGACCGCCGTGACCTCGCCGACGTCGTTGGCGAGGCTCCGCGAGCCGCGCCTCGCGAGGCGTTCGCTGAGCGCCGCGGCCCGGGACGCGGGCGGATCCGCCGCGGCGAGCACCTTCGTGGCGGGCACGCCGGCCGCCGGGAGGATCCGCTTGGCGGACGGGCCGAGCGGCTTGCCCTCGCGGGCGGCGGGCCGCGGGCTCACCGGCTCGGCCGGCTCGCCGGGCGCGACGTCGGCCTGCAGGGCGGGCGCGATGATGAGCCGCGGCGGCACCCCGGCAGGCTGCGCCGGCACGGCGATCTCTTCGAACGAGATCGGCTCCAGGCTGACCGGCGGCTCCTCGTCCTTCTCCGCGGTCGGTGATGCGGCCCCTCTGCTGGACGCCGGGCCGGCGCCGGCTGGCGCCGCTGCCGCAGGGGGAGACCCCGCCGCGGCGGCGGGAGCGCCCTCGCGCGAGCCCGCGCCGACGTCGGCCAGCGCAGCGTGGCCCTCCAGAGAGGCCCCGGGCCGACGCTCCGAGTTCACGGCCGCGCCTGCGTCGACGGCCGCGATCGCGTCGCGGAGCTCCTGCGCGCGCTTCGACTGGATCTCGCCGATCGCCTGCCGCACGAAGGCCGCCACGTCCTCGTCGGTCGTGGGCTCGCCGAGCGTCGACGCGACCTGATCGATGGCCCGCTGCATCTCCGCGCACGTCGAGAAGCGGCTCTCGGGGTCCTTCTCGAGCGCCTTGAGGATGATCCTGTCGAGCTCGGGGTGGATCGCTCCGTTCAGCTCGCGCGGGGGGAGCGGGTTTTTGATGGTGATGTTCTCGATGGTCGCGAGCTCGGTCTCGGCGCGGAAGGGGTGCAGCCCCGTCGTGAGCACGTACAGCAGCGCGCCGAGCGAGAAGATGTCGCTCCGGCGATCGATGGGGAGCCCGCCGAGCTGCTCCGGCGAGAGGTACGGCGTCTTCCCCTTGACGATGCCGCCAGCGCGCGTGACGTGCAGGCGCCCCTTCGACTTCGCCACGCCGAAGTCGACGATCTTCACGAACCCGGCGGTCGAGATGAGCACGTTCGCCGGCGAGATGTCCCGGTGGACGAGGTCGAGCAGCACGCCGCTGTCGTCGCGGAGCTCGTGCGCGTTGTGGAGCCCCGCGCAGATCTGCGAGGCGATGCGGAGCACGATCCGCTGCGGGATGCCCCCGAGCCGCTTCGCGGCCTTCTGCAGCGTGCCGGCCGTCTCGCCGTCGACCCACTCCATCACGATGTAGAGGACGTCGTCCTCCTCGCCGAGGTCGAGGATCTCGACCACGTTGGGGTGCCGGATCCGCGCCGCGACCCGCGCCTCGTCGAGGAACATCGACTCGAAGTCGGGGTCGTCGGAGACGTCGGGCAGCATCGTCTTGATGGCGACGATCTTCCTGAAGCCGCGGGTGCCCTGGAGGCGCGCGGCCCAGACGGCCGCCATGCCGCCCTTGGCGACTGGCATGAGGATCTCGTAGCGGCCGAGGGTGCTCCCCGGGCCCAGCTGGTCCACGGCCGACGCCGCGCGACCCCAGAGCTTGTTCGGGCCCTGCATCCCGGTCGGCGTGGCGACCGTCCTGCTGGAGGTCGATGCCGGACCGTTGCCGCGCGCGCCCTCCTGCGTCGCGGCCACCGCATGCGCCCCGCCCGGAGGTGCGGCCGCCGCCGGCGGGGGCGGCGGGGTCTTCGCTGCGACAGGGATGGCAGGCGCGGTGGCCGACGCGGGCGCGACGGGGGGCAGCGGCTGAGAGGGCTCGGCCGACGCGGGCGCAGCCGGCGGGAGGGGCGCCGACGGTGTCGCCGGCGCGCGGCTCGTGGCCGTCGCCAGCGGCGGCGCGGGCGTGGCGGCCGCGCGCGGCGCCGGCGTCACGGCGGGCACCACGGGCGTGCGGCGCGTCGCAGCGGCCGGCGGCGGCACAGGTACCCGAGGCGTTGGAGGGCTCGGCGTGAGCGCTGGCACGACGACGGCAGGCGCTGCAGCGGCGACCTTGCCGTGCGTCTCGGGCTGCGCCGGCGACGCCGCGCGAGCCGGCGGCGGCGGGCGAGGTGGCCTCGGGGCCGGCCCTCCCGGGGCCGGCTTCGGCGCCGTCCCTTCGGCCGGTGTCGGCGTCGCCCGCGCCGCCACGAGGGGGTCGCCCAGATCGCCCGGGCGCGGCGCGGCGGGCCGCGCGGGCGGCTGCTCCTTCGCCGTGGCCGCCCCCGTCGCTGCGGCGCGCTCGGTGCTCGCCCCGGCGGCGGCGCGATCCTCGGTCCCCTGGCCCGACAGCTCGATCCGCGGAAGGGTCTGCGCGGGACGCCGCGCCCCGGGCAGGTCGCGGGCGGGGACCTCGTCCACCGAGCCCCACCCGGTGTCGACGCTGGCGTGCGCCGCATCGGTGCCCGCGGGTCCCGCGCCGTTCGACGCGCCTGCGCCGGCCGCTGGCTTGGCCCCCAGGCCGTTCTTTGGCGCGGCGGCGTCCTTCGTCGCCGTCGCGCCGCTCGTCGGGCGAACCTGGCTCGCGGCGATCGCGCCGCCCGCGGCCACCGGCGGCGCGCCAGGCGTCGCCGGGTTCGCGCGCGCGCGCGGCGACGGCGCGGTGATCGCCTGGCGCGGGCTGTCGCCGCGGGGGGAGAGCGCGCCGTCGGCCGCGGGGATCGCCACGCCCACCAGCGTCATCCCCCGCGCGCGCGGCGGCGGCCGCGGCTCGTCCGCGCCAGCGGGGCTCGCCATGGCCGCCGCGATCATCGTCCTGCGCGGCTCGATCGTCTTGCCGGCCAGCCTGCTTACCGCCGCGGCCACGTCCTCATCGCCGGCGATCCGCCCTGCTCCCGCGGCCTCCAGCGCCGCGAGCATCGCCGAGGCGCTCTCGAAGCGGCGCGCCGGATCGCGCTCGAGCGCCGCCTGGACGACATCGACGACCTCGGCCGGGACGGCGCTCCCGGCGAGCCCCGCGAGCTGCGGGATCGGCGCCGACTGCACCTTCTGGATGACCGCAGCCTCGAGCTTCGACGAGAACAGCCGCTGCCGCGCGAGCAGCTCCCAGAGGACCACGCCGACCGAGAAGAGATCCGCGCGCGGATCGAGCGGGGCTTCCGCGTGCGCTGCCATCGCCTTGACCCGCTCGGGCGCGGCATAGGCCAGCCGATCGGGGTTCCTCGTCCCCATGGGCGCGAGCCCGGCGATGGCCCGCGCGACGCCGAGCCCGCCGACCCGGGTGACGCCGTCGATGCCGACGGAGACGTGGGTCGGGTTCAGCTCGCCGTGAACGAGCGGCGCCGGCTGCGCCGTGTGCGCGGACGCGAGCGCGCGCAGCACGTCGATCGCGATCCGGAGGGACACCGGCGGCGGCAGCCCCTCGGCGCCGGCCAAAGGCACCAGCGCGCCCAGCGGCTCGCCCTCCACGTACTCCGAGACGATGAAGACCTCGCCGTCCGCGATGCGGGCGTCGAGCACCGAGAGCACGTTGGGGAAGCGGACCTGCTGCGCCATCCCGGCTTCGCGGAGGATGCTGTCGGCGGTCTCGGCCTTCTTCGTGAGGTGCCGGTAGATGCGCAGGATCGTGACGGGCGGCGCGCTCTTCGCCTCGCCCTCGTCGGAGGACGCCCGCGCCAGCCACGTGGAGCCGATGCCGCCGCCGGAGAGCTCTCTCAGCAGCTCATAGTTGCCGAGTCGCGAAGCAGAGCCCGCACCGGGCGGCCTGTCGAGCGCCATGGGATTCGCATGCTATCAGGACGTCAGAAGCTGGATCCAGCGTTCACGGCCGACGACTCGGCGAGTTTGGGCGTATCCGGAGCGCCCTGTCAGGTGGGCCTCGCATGGGATTCAAGCGGGCGCTGGACGGTCGGGCCAGCGCCGCGCGTGCGGCGAAATGCCACGTGCTCGCGAGATCTCGCCGGCATGTGGGCGCTGCGCGCGCGGCCGGGCACACGCCCGCGACGGGCCGCAGGGCCGCGCGGCGACGGCGCTCCTCGAAGTCGCGCCACCGCTGCGCGATCATGTCTGGAGCGAGGGGCGCGGGCCCCTCTGTTCACACACAGGTGCCCGGGTGTGGGGAGCTCGGTGTGGGCCGTCCAGGTCAGCGAGCTCAGGGGCGCGACACGCTGGACACGCGGAGCGCATTGGGGTGAACGGTCAGCGTCACGAACCTGGTTCGGCGCTCGTGGCTCGAGAAGGCGCTCGCGGCGACGGGGATCCCGTGCCGGAGCGCCACGGCGACGTGGGGGCCCGGATCGACCCGGATTGCCCGCGACGGCTGCGTCACCTCGCCGTCGAGCAGCAGGGTCACGCCGTCGGTCGCGCCGGCGAGGTTCAGCACGATCCTCGGCATCCGTCCCTCGAGGTCCTCGAGGCGCGCGTCGATCTCGGCGAGCACCCCCGGCGACGCCTTCCGCGCGTTCGCGTCCGCGTCCGCGTCTGCGATCGCGCGCGCGTTGTGGTACGTCCGCTCGGCCGTGCGCAGCCGGCCGAGCCGCTCGTGACAGAGGCCGATGTGGTACGTCACGTTCGCCGTCGGCCGCCGGCGGGCGATCGCCTCGAACCTGTCCAGCGCGTCGGCCCAGCGCCCCGCGATCTCGAGCGTCAGCCCCTGTGCGAACTGGAGCCTCAGCGCGCGCGTCGCGCTGTCGTCCTGCGCATGCAGCCAGGAGGGCGAGAGCAGCGCCCAGCAAACGAGCCCGAGCGCAGCGGCGCGCCGCCAGCGGCGTCGGCGAGGAGCGGTGATCGGTGCGGCGCTGGTCATCAGAACCCGGGGCTCGTGATGCGGGGTCGAGATGGCCCGCGCGGCGCTTGCCAGCGCGGGGGCTTGTCCTCGTAAGCCGACGAGACGTCGTCGCTGCCCGGGTCCCTCGCGGCGCGCTCGGGCGAGCCCGGCGCGCCGCCGCGGCTCGCCGCGTTCCGAGGCGACGCGTCGCCGCTCGTCGCCTCGGGCGCGCTGGCGCCGCGCCGCCAGGCGGCGCCGCTGCCGGCGAAGGCCGTGGCCAGCACGGGGCGGAGGCTCTCGCGCGCCGCGCTCTCGGGCCCCGCGTCCGCCTGCTCCCGCAGCGCGGCCGAGCTGAGCGCCGCCGCGAGCGCCGCGGCGCCCGCGAGCCGGATCGCCAGGATCGTCCTCGCGCGGCGCGCCGCGCCCTGCGGGGCGGCGGCGCCCTGCGTGCGCCCGATCGTCGTCGCCTCCCGCCATCGAGGCGCCCGCGGCACCCGGGTCCAGAGCCGCTCGATGGCGCGAACGGCGAGCCTCGGGGGCGCGGCGAGCGCGCCGCGGGCTCGCGTCACCTCCCCGGGCCGCGAGCCTGCGGCCGGCGGCGAGAGGACCACGATCGGCGCGGGCGCGCTCGCGCCGAGATCGTCGAGCGCGGCCTGGAGATCCGCGCGCAGCGAGGCCGCGTCCGGGTAGCGCCGCGCCGGGTCCTTCTCGAGACACCGGCCGGCGATCTTCCGGAGGCGCGGCGGGATCGAACTCGGCAGGGGCGCGGGCTCGGTCTCGAGGATGCGCCGGAGGACCGCGTGGTGGTTGCCTCCCGTGAACGGCTGCGCGCCGCTGAGCGCCTCGTAGAGCATGACGCCGACCGCCCAGAGATCGGCGCGCGCGTCGATGGTGCGCTTGCCGAGCACCTGCTCCGGGCTCATGTACGAGGGCGTCCCGAGCAGCTGCCCGTCGATGGTGATGGCGTCGCCCGCGCCCGTGAGCTGGCTGATGCCGAAGTCGACGATCTTCGGCACGATCCCCTCGCCGGGGACCGTCGCCATCATGATGTTCTCCGGCTTGATGTCGCGGTGTACGACGCCCTCGGCGTGAGCGGCCGAGAGCCCGCAGCACACCTCGATGAGGACGGGCACCACCTCGTCGGGCGGCAGCGGCCGGTTCGGCTGGAGGCGGTCAGCGAACGGCGAGCCCCGCAGGAGCTCCAGGGCCAGGAACAGGTAACCCTCGTCCTGGAGCTCGCCGGCGTCGACGACGCCGACGATGTTCCGGTGCTGGAACTTGCCGATGATCTTCGCCTCCCGGATGAAGCGTCCGACGACCTGCTCGTCCCGGAGCGCCGGGGACAGCTTGAGCGCCACGTCCCGGCCGATGAGCTCATGGCGCGCCCACCACACGCTCGACATCCCACCCGCGCCGATCTGCCGGATCAGCCGGAAGCGACCTCCTGCAACGTCCCCGGCATGAAGCATGTGCCCCCTTCGCCCATCGCGCGTGAGAAGCCTTCACGCCGATCGAGCAACGACAGCGGAAAGCACGAGCAAGGCCACCGGGCCGGCCGCCCGCCGTCGGCGTCGAACCGACCCCGGAGGCGGCGACGCTCGTCAGGGGCGATAGCGCTCCAGGATGTCGTTCGAGAGCTTCACGCCGAGCTCCTGGTAGCCGCGGAAGGTCAGGTGGACGCCGTCGCGCGACGCGCGCGGCGGGCGCTCGCGGTACCAGGTCTCGATCGAGCCCCTTCCGCCCATCGCCTGGTACGTGTCCCAGAACGCGCAGCCGCCCTCCCGCGCGGCGTCGCGCAGGACGTCTCGGACGACGGGCGTGCGCTCCGGCGCGTCCCTCCGGTCCGTCGGCGCGAGCACCAGGCAGTCGACGTCGGGCTCCACCCTGCGGGCGCGGGCGAGCAGCTCGGCGAGCTGCTTCGCGTAGAGGGAGGGATCCGTGGTGACGTCGCCCGCTTCGTTCGTGCCGTACTCGATCACGACGAGCTCCGGCGAGCGCCGCGCGAGCTCGGCGGCCCAGCCGAGCTCGCTCCACCGGAGCGGCGTCGCCAGGCGGGCGCCGTTGATGCCGAGCGTGTCGAGCACCACCCCGGCCCCGGCCTCCGGATCGCGCTCGACGACCAGCCCGCAGAGCTCGGCCCCGCCCGACGGCGCGACGCTGAGCTTCACCGCGCCCGCGCTCGCCAGCCGCGTGTGCTGCAGCGCGCCGGGCGCCTCGCCCGTGGCCGCGCGGAGCACCTCGCTGGGGCCGCCCTCGATCGTCACCGCGACCTCGTCGGTGGGCGCGCTCGGGCGGAAGCACACGTCCCAGATCAGCCGCGCGGAAGGCGCCGCCGAGGTGAGCGAGATCTCCGCGCGCACCGGGGCCGTCTGCGCGCCGAAGAGGATGCCCCCGAGCCCGAAGACGCCGTCGTCGGCCGGCGTGGAGCCGCCCGGAGACTTCGGGCGGGTCCGCCACTTGCCGTCGGCCGTGAGCCGCGCGCCGTTGTGGCGGTAGGCGGCATAGCCGAGGTGCACGAAGCCGAGCCCGCCGTCGCCGAAGCGCCGCTGCAGCGCGGCGCGGACCGCGCCGCTCCAGAAGTCCGCCGCGGCGTGCGAGTCGCCGAGCCAGGCGATGCGCACGTGATCCCGGCGGCGACCCTGCTCGAGCGCGCGGAGCGCCGCGAAGAAGTGGGCGTAAGCCCCGTCCTCGGGGCGCAGCAGATCCAGCTCTGGCGGGCGCGCCGGCGCGGGCTCCGCGGGGCTCGGCGCGGCTGTTTCCGGGGCGGGGGCCTCTGCGAGGCGCGGCGGGGGCGAAGGCGCGGGCGGCGCGGATCCCACCTCGGGCGCGGGCGGCGCGACGTGCTCGCGCGTCGCGCTGCAGCCGAGCGCTGCGGCCTCGAGCAGCGCCGCGAGCAGCGCCGCGAGGGCGCGCCGCGACGCGGCGGAGAGGGGCCGCGCCGGCGCTCGACGCCGCGGGGCGCAGCAGGACGCCGCGCGGCGCTCCGGGATCCGCGCGCGGGCTGCGGGGCGGGCTGCGCCCCTCACGACAGCGGATCCTCGACGTCGGGCTCGGCGTCCGCGCTGACCTCGATCTCCTGGCGCTCGCGCCGCTCGCGGACGCGCTCCTGGACGGCGCCGACGAGCACGTCGACGTACGACTCGAAGGGCGGGCACGCGATCCCCGCGGCCGTGAGCACGAGATCCGCGTTCCGGGCGTCGTAGCGCACCGGGGTCATCAGCTGCTCGACGAACGCGCGCGGGCTGCGGACGAAGCGCTCGATCCCGGGCGTACGGAGCAGCGCCTTGGCGAGGTTCGACGGGATGTGACCGCGCGCGGCGCGGCGGCCGCTCGCCCGCGCGATGAGATCGAAGACCCGCCGCGCCGACAGCGGGTGCGGATCGGTGACGTGGAGCGTGCGACCCGGCGCGAGGCGGTTCAGGCCGATCGCGTGCGTCGCGCGGACGACGTGGTCGATCGGGACGATGTTGAGCGGCACGTCGCCGCGGCCGGGCATCGGGATCGCCATGTCGGCCGGCGCTGCCATGATGAGCAGCACCAGGAGGTACAGGCCATCGAGCCGGTCGATCTCCCCGGTCGTCGCGTCGCCCACCACCGTGGTCGGCCGGACGACCGCCGCCGGCACGTGGCGCATCGCCCGCCGCACGAGCACCTCCGCGCGCATCCGCGTCTCCTCCACGGGGTTGCGGAACGCCTGGCCGGCCTCGAGATCGTCCTCGTACACCATCCCCGTCCGGTCCCCCGCGACGAACGCGGTCGATTGATGGACGAGGCACTGGAGCGAGGTGCAAGCGCGGGCGAGCTCGATCACCTCGGCCGTACCGACGACGTTCACGGCGTGCGCGGTGCCAGGGGCGGCCCCGGCGTGGCCCACGTGCGCGAGGTGATGGATCCGGTCGACCTCGCGGGCCAGCTGCCGGAACTCGGCGCCCGACAGCCCGAGATCCATCGCCGCGACGTCCCCCTCGAGCAGCACGAGGCGCTCGCGGTCCGCCGCCGGGAGCGCGTCCCGCTCCGCGCTGGCCTGCGCCGACGACTTCGCGATCACGACGGCGTACACGAGCGTGCGCGGCTCCGACGCGAGGATGTGCTGCAGCATCTTCCGCGCGATGAACTTGGGGAAGCCGGTGATGAGCACCACGCTGTCGTAGCCGGGGCGAGGCATCGGCTGGAGCTTACCGCAGCGGTGCGCCTGCTCCGCAGCTTTCCGCTGAGGCCGCCTCGGACCAGCGCAGGGGTGATGGGGGCAGCTGCCACGCTGCGCGCCGCTGTCCGGCCGGGGCGTGCACCCGCCGCTGCAGCCGAGCGCTTTCACCATCGGCGACCGCGGCCCGACGGTTCCTCGCTCGGTCGATGCGATGTGCCCGGGAGTCGCCTCCTCGCGCCTCCTCGCGCACGAGTCGCTCGGCGACGAGGACCTCACGTGCGTCGCCCGGCGCGCGCGGCGATTTTGCAGGTTCGTGGTCGATCGCGGCGGGAAGGCGCTACCGTTCGGGTCGTGATCGTGCGATCGACCTCTGCCGTGCGCCGCGGCGCTGCGGTGCTCCTGGCCATCGTCCTCGGCCTGAGCGCGGGCGCTCTGGGCTGCAAATCGCCTGGCGCGCCGTCCGACGCCGGCGCCGCGGCCCTGAGCCCCGTGCCCGCGCCGGCGGGGCTCGTCGCCGAGGCGTTCCTCCCGACGCCAGACGCCACGTGGGCCAAGGCGCGCGCCCTCGTCGGCGGCTCGGCGGCGCTCCTCCCGAGCAGCGCTGGCGCCCTCGCGGCGTCGCTGCTCGGCCTGCCCATCACCGTCGCGTCCGAGATCGACGGCGGGGTGCCGGTGCTCGGCGCGGCCGTGGAGGCCGCGGATGGGGCGCGCCCGCGGGCCGCGCTCGGCATCCACGTGAAGGACGGGGGACGCTTCGTCGACCAGCTCACGCGAGGCGAGGGGGCGCGCTTCCGCGCGAAGCCCGACGCGGCGACCGCGATCGCGCTGCTCGAGCCGCTCCAGGGCGCGAGCCCGGTGGCCCTCGGCGTCCTCGGCAACTACCTGCTCGTCGCGGAGACGCCGGGCGACCTGATCTCCCTGGGCCCCTACGTCGCGCGGACGATGCCTCAAGCGCAGGTGCCGAAGGAGGATCTCGCGGTCGAGATCCCGAGGGCCGCGCTCGAGGGCCCGGTGCTCAAGGCGGCTCGGAGCGCCTGGGACAAGGCGCGCGGGCCCGACGGCGCGCCGCGCGCCACCGCGGTGCCGCTCGGTCCGATGATCGAGAGCGCGCTCGCGATGCTCGGCGATCTCGAGCGAGCGCGCCTCACGCTGGTGCTGGACGAGAACGCGCACCTGCGCGTCTCCGGAACGCCGAAGGCAGGGGGTGGCCCGGCGTCGAAGGCGTCGGCCGATCTCGCCGTCGGCGACGTGAAGCCGCTGCTCGATCTGCCAGCCGACTCGCTCGTCGGGATCCTCGTCCGCGATCGGGCCGCGACGCGCGCCGAGAACGTGCCCAGGCTCGTCGACGCCCTCGCTGGGCTCGTCGAGGGCGACCTCCCGGCCGCGGAGCGGGAGCGGCTCGGCGCCGCGATCCGCGCGGCGTCGGACGCGCGCGGCGACTGGTTCGCCGGCGGGCTCCGCTTCGACGGCGCGGGTCCCACGGCGTTCGTGCGCGCCGCCGTGGGCGACCGGGCCAAGCTCGAGGCCTCCATCCAGGATCTCCTCGGGACCGCGGAGCTCCCGCCGTTCAAGGCTGCGCTGCAGCGCGAGGGGCTCCGGGTCTCCGCGGGCAAGGCGGCGCTTCCGCTGCTCGACGGCGACGTGCGGCGGGTGCGGTTCGAGCGGACCGCGGGGGCGAGCGCGCCCGCTGGCGCGGGAGGGGCGCCGGCGCGCAAGGGGCCGCAGG
The DNA here is from genome assembly GCF_051525245.1 of Sorangium sp. So ce128. Taxonomy (NCBI): domain Bacteria; kingdom Pseudomonadati; phylum Myxococcota; order Polyangiales; family Polyangiaceae; genus Sorangium; species Sorangium sp. So ce128. The sequence continues at coordinate 1,225,337 of NZ_CP150313.1, forward strand.
GCGGAAAGGGCGGGCCCGCCGCGCAGGGAGCGTCGCTTCCGCCGTCGTCGATCGAGCTGCTCTACCTGGTCCGCGACGACGGCCTCTTCGCGTCCGTCGGCAACGATCCGGGCGCGGGGCTCCGCAGCGTGGTCGGCGCGCTCCAGGGAGAGCGCCTCGGCGAGGTCCCGTCCATGAAGACCGCGCTGGCGCCGCTCGGCTCCGACATCGCGTTCGCGCTGGTGGTCGAGCCGCTGCGGCTCGTCGCGAGCCGCCTTGGCCAGCCGGGCGCGGGCGACACCGCGCCCGTGGTGATCGCGGCCGGCGCCGCGCCCGAGAGCGCCGGCTCACCCGCCGCGTTCTGGGCGCGCGCCGACGTCGCCGCCGCGGCGATCCGGGAGCTCGTCCGGCTCGGAGGCGCCTTTTGACGAGCGTGGCACGCGCGCGAGCGCTCGTCCTTGGCGGGATCCATGCGTTCCTGCTCGCGCTCCCCGCGGGGTGCGCGACCAAGGGGGGCGCCGACTGGGTCCACGACGGCTCGAGCGAGCCGCAGATCGCGCGCGGAGGCGGCGGCTGGCTCCACGAGCCCTCCCCGGACGACGGCGATCGCGACCGGCGCGCCAGCTCCGCTGTCGACGGCGCGCCGGGCGAGGCGCCCGGCGGGGCGCAGGCCGATCTGGGCGGCGCCGCGGGCGCGGCCTCCGCGCAGGGCGACCCCGCGATCCTCGTGCGCGAGCACGGCCGGCCCGCGCGCGTGACGCCGGCGTCACAGGCGGCGCCGGGGCTCGCGCCCGGGATGTTCCGGAACACCTACTACGACTTCCCGAGCGAGGGCGGAGGGCCGAAGGATGCGGTCCTCTACGACGCTGCCTGCGCGCCGCTCGCGAGCGTCCCGCGCGCGTTCCACGACCAGGTCTGCGTCCAGGGCAGCGGCCGGCTCGCTTCGGGTGACACGGTAAGCTTCGCGCGACGCGGCTGCGCGTGCGCCGATGTCTGCCCGCGCACCGGCCAGCAGGTCTGCTTCGAGCGGCTCGATCCGCGGCGGTTCCCGTATGGCCGCGGCGCGACCGGGCGCCCGATCACCCCGCTGCGCACGGTCGCGGTCGACTCGAGCGTCATTCCGCTCGGCACGTCCCTCTTCGTGCCCGAGCTCGTCGGGCTGCCGCTGCCGGGCGGGGGCCGACACGATGGGTGCTTCGTCGCCGAGGATCGCGGCATCAAGGTCGTCGGACGGCAGATCGACGTCTTCACCGGCGATCCTGCGGTCACCGCGCGCCTCAACGCGCTCTTTCCGTCGAACCGCGGCGTGCGCCCCGTGCTCGACGACGCGCGCTGTCGCGCGATCTTCGCCGCGCGGGGGGCCTCCTGAGCGCGGTCTCCCGCGGCGTCGCCGGGGGCGCCCGCGGAGGGAGCGCGAGGGACCGTAAGGCCGGCCGCCCTCCCGCGTGAAATCCGGAACCTGGCGCGGGCGGGGAGGTGATACGATTTCCCGCCTTCCGGTGGCCGAATGACCTCACGTGGCGTCCTCCCCGAGTCCGTCATCCCTCCGCCCTCGGAAGTCACGGACACGCCGGACGAGAAGCAGCGGGCGCGCGCCCGCCTCGGGATGACCGTCAAGAACAAGTGGCGGATCGACTCGCTCCTCGGCGTGGGCGGCATGGCCTCCGTGTACGCCGCCACCCACCACCGGAACGGCTCGCGCGCCGCGCTGAAGATCCTGCACGCCGAGTTCGCGCGCGACGTCGGCATCCGCGAGCGGTTCCTGCGCGAGGGCTACGTCGCCAACAAGATCGATCACCCCGGCCGGGTCGCGATCCTCGACGACGACATCACCGAGCAGGACGAGCCGTTCCTCGTGATGGAGCTGCTCGACGGGGAGACCGTCCAGCAGCTCTGGAAGCGCAAGAGCCGGAAGCTCCCCGTCGCCGAGGCGCTCTGGATCGCGGGGGAGGTGCTCCTCACGCTCGAGAGCTTCCACGCGGAGGGCATCGTCCACCGCGACCTGAAGCCCGCGAACATCTTCATCACGAAGGACAACGTGGTGAAGCTGCTCGACTTCGGCGTGGCGAGGATGCGCGGCGCGCCCGGCGACAAGACCAAGGCGGGCACGGCGCTCGGGACCCCCTCGTTCATGGCGCCCGAGCAGGCGATGGGGCTGACCGAGGGGGTCGACGGGCGGGCGGATCTCTTCTCGATCGGCGCGACCCTGTACGCCGTGCTCAGCGGGCAGCGACTCCACCAGGGGCGCTCGGACAACGAGGCGTTCATCCTCGCGGCGACGACGCCGGCGCCGTCGCTCGCGCGGATCGCGCCCGAGCTGCCCGCCTCGGTCATCGGCCTCGTCGACAAGGCGCTCGCCTGGGACAAGCGCAACCGCTTCGAGTCGGCCGCGCACATGCGGCAGGAGGTGCTGCGCGTCCTCGAGGAGGTCGGCGCGTCCGTGCCCCGCCGCTCCTCGCCGCAGAGCACGAGGCGCCCCCCGCCGGACGACTCGCCCACGGCCGTCGGGATGCGGGCGGCTGAGGAGCCCGCGCCTCACGACGAGCCGGGCGAGGCGGAGCCGGACGACCCCGCTGTCACGCGGCTCACCGAGGTGTTCCGCCGCGTGGAGCGGCTGCTACCGGCGGTGCGTCACTACGGCTGGACCCATCCGGACGCGGACAACAAGCTCCGCGCGACCTTCCAGGCGATCGTGGAGGCGCTGCGCGCGGACGGGAGCCTCGTCCACTGGACGCTGACGCCGTACGCCTTCGAGCATCGCCGGCGGACGGTGTGGGAGCCGTCGCACCCGCTCGACCTCGTCCCGTACAACCTCTTCGCGGCCGGCGTGCGGCGCGTCCAGCTGCTCCCTGGCATCACGGAGGACGAGCTGCGCGCGCTCTGCGAGGTGCTGCTGCTCGATCCGCTGCGCGACCTCGCCCCCGAGGACGACGTCGCGGCCGCCCTGTGGGAGCGCCGCCTCGAGCACGTGCGCTACGACGTGGTGAGCGTCTTCGTCGAGGGGGACGCGGCCGATCGCGAGCAGTTCTGGCACGAGGCCGACGACCTCGAGGGCATGGCCCGGCGCGCCGCCGAGGAGAAGGCGAACCGCGCCGAGGCGGCGGCGATGGTCATCGACACCGACGCCGCCGCGCTGCGGGCCGCGCGCCGCGCCGCGAGCGCGCTCGCGCTCGACCCGGTCGCGCAGCGCGCGCTCGGCACGCAGCTGGTCATGAGCCCGGACCGCTGGAGCGAGCGCTTCGTCGAGGTCGTGGCCGACGCCTTCCTGAACGCCAGGCGGTACAAGGACGTCGAGCTCGTGACCGAGCCGATGGCCGCCTCGGCGCGCGATCTCATCCTCGCGCGCCGCTTCGAGGTGCTCTTCGGGATGCACGATGCCATCGAGAAGGCCCTCGACGCGCTCGCGCCCAGGCAGCAGGGGGGCGCGCTCGCGACGGAGCTCGCCCGGGGGATGTTCCCGCCCGACACGATGCGGCTGCTCCTCCGCGAGGCGACGCGCGTCGTCATGACGGCCGCCTCCGGCGGCGCGGCGCAGCCCGCCCCCGTGGACCTCGATCTGGTCGCGCAGCGGCTCGCGCCCATCCTGCACAAGCTCGGCAGCGAAACCCTGCCCGTCGCGATGGAGGTCGTGGGGCACACCGGCCACGAGGCGCTGCGCCGCGCGCTGCTCGGCCACGTCGAGCGGACGCTGCCCGGGCACGAGGAGGGTGTCGTGGACGCGCTCATGACGCTGGATCTCGACGTGGCCCGCCCGATCCTCAAGATGTTCGCCGCGTCGCGGACGCCGGGCGCCCTGGGCGCGCTGAAGCGGCTCTCCGGGTGCGCGAACGCGGCGCTCCGCTGCGAGGCGATCGCGCACCTCGCGACGAGCCCCGAGCAGATCCGGGACGAGCTGCTCTCGCTCGCCGAGTCGGCGCCGCCCGACGTGCGCGTCGCGGCGCTCCGCACGCTGGCGCACCACCAGGTCCGCGCGGCCGGCCCGCTGCTCGTCCGCCGCGTGCAGGACAGCTCGTTCCACCAGCTCACGCTCGACGAGCGGCGCGAGTTCCTCGGCGCGCTCTACACGCTCAACCCGGCGCGCGGCGAGTCGGTCGCCGTCGAGCTGCTCCAGCGGCACGGCCTCCTCGCGGACGACGCGGCGGAGCAGACCCGCTGCCTCTCGGCGGAGCTGCTCGGCCGCGAGGCGCGCTCGCAGGAGGCGCTCGACGCCGCGCTCGCCGCCACGAAGCGGCGGCCCTGGAACAGCCAGGCGCTGCGCGACGCCGCGGGCGCCGCCGCCGAGGCCATCGCCGCGCGCCTCGGCAAGCGGATCTCGACCGCCGGGGAGGTCCCGTGATGGCGCCCCAGGTCGACGTCATCAGCCAGAACGTGTCGGAGAACATCCGCCGCGAGCAGGCGCGCGATCTCGCCGCCAGCGTGGTGCAGGCCCTCTTCCGGCTGGTGAAGCTCTCGACCCTGCACGCGATCGACAACCAGGCCATGGTGCGGCAGGTCGAGGAGACGGTCTCGCTGGTCCAGGACTTCGGCCAGCGCTCCGGTCACAACGTCTCGATCCTGTTCACCCGCGGCTCGGTGTTCGTCTCCGGGCAGCTCCTCAAGGCGAACCGCGCCGTCTACGAGGGCGCGCTCGAGCTCGGCGACGTCCTGAGCCGCTGCGGCTACTCCGAGATCGGCGTCGCCAAGGACGTCCGCGCGAGCGATCTCTACGCCCTCGCCTCCGCGCTCGCCGAGGCCCTCCGCAGCAGCAAGCCGGCGCTCGCCGACCGCCCGGCGCCGCGCATCCGCCTGCGCGCCGTGGACGAGGCCGTGCTCCGCCGCGAGGTGGCGATCGATCGCGAGGGCGACGAGACCTCCGCGATCGTGCGCACCTACGCGACGGCGATCGTGATCATCCGCCGGTTCTACGACGACCTGCGGCACGGCCGGTACACGCTGCGGCAGGGCGTCAAGCGCATCACGCAGCGCCTCGTCGACCTCTCCGCGAACGAGACGCCGGCCTTCCTGGGCGTCACCGCGCTGCGCAACCAGAACCACGACGACGCCGGGCGCGCCGTGAACACCGCGATCCTGAGCCTCGCGATGGCGCGGCAGATCACGAGCGACGTCGTCCTTCTCCAGCGGCTCTCGATGGCGGCGCTGCTCTTCGACATCGCCCGGCCGCGCCTCACGGGCGCCGCGACGAGCGGCTCGGGCGGGCTCGTCCCGCAGCTGAGCGAGCAGCAGGAGGCGGACGTCCCGGCGGGCACGGCGGTCGTGCTGACCGCGCTCGGCCTCGTCAACGAGCCGAGCGTGATGCGCACCGTCGTGGCCTACGAGGCGCACTGGGTGCGCCGCCAGCCGGCGCTCGGCCCGGTCTACCGCGGCCTCCGCCAGCCGACGCTCCAGGCGCGGATCCTCGCGACCGCCCGCGCCTTCAACGACCTCCTGACGCCGGGCCCGGGCGAGGCGCCGCTCTCCGCCGACGAGGCCATCGCCAAGCTCGAGCAGGAGGCGGCCGATCCGGCGGACCGCGCGGTGCTGCGGCTGCTCGTGGGCGCGCTCGGCATCTTTCCGACCGGCACGCTCGTGGAGCTCTCGACCGGGGAGGTCGCGCTCGTCGTGCAGACGCCGACGCACCCGGCCCGGTACTCGCAGCCGCGCGTCCGGCTGGTCCTCGACGCCGCCGGCGGTCCCATCCCGCGCGCGCTCGAGGTCGATCTCGCCGAGCGGCCTCGCCAGGGTGAGCCGCCGCGGCACATCCGCCGGATCGTCGCGACGAGCGACGACCCCGCCGCCGCGTCGATGCGCGCCCACGCGGCGATCCAGGAGGCGCCGCAGGTGTCGCTCCGCTCGCCGGTGCTCGCGGCGGAGCCGCCGCCGATCCGCAACGCGCCGGCGTCGCCGCTCGGAAACCTGCGCATGCCGCCGCAGCAGCAGATCACGCGGCCCTCGTCGCCCACGCTGCCCATGACCAACGCGCCGGCGAGCCGGAGGACGCAGCCGCGGGCCAGCGACGCCGCCCGCGGGCCCGCCTCGCCGCCCGAGGCCACGTTCGGGGGACTGCCGGACGACGGCGCGGACGCCAGGATGCTCGCGGATTTGCCGCCTGCGCCGTCCGGCAGGCTGTCTCCGCCCTTGCGGTCAGGGCGCACGACGGCGCGCTGGCCAGATCCACCGCATCTGGAGCCCGCCGCGGTGGCGGACCCAACCTCGCCCGCCCCGGGCGCTCATGGAGAGGAGTCGTGGTCGGTGCAGACAGACAGCGATCCGGACGAGGTCCCCGAGGAGAGCGCGCGGCCGCCGTCGGTGCGCACCCGCGGCTGGGGAGATCCGCCGCAGCGGCGCGAGCGCAACCCCGTGTCTGATCTGCCTCCGTCGGCGATGGCCGGTCCGATCGCCGTGCTGTCGTTGCCGGGCGACCCGGCGACCGCGGAGGGCACGCTCGCGCGCACGCCGCTCGTCCACCTGCTCGTGTACATGCTCGACCGGCGCCTCACCGGCACGACGTGCTTCATCGACCCCGACGGCGTCCGCCACGGCATCTTCTTCAGCGAAGGCGTGCCGGCCAAGATCTGGACCGGGACGATCATCGCCCCGCTCGATCGGGTGATCCTCGATCTGGGCCTCCTGGACGAGGCGACGCTCCGGGAGACGCTCCGGGACATCACCAAGCGACGGGTGCTGCATGGCCGGCTGCTCGTCTCCCGGGGCCTGCTCGACAGGGAGACGGTGTTCGGCGTGCTGCGCGAGCAGCTCGTGCGCAAGCTGGTCGCGCTCTACGATCTCCCGCCCGGGACGCGTTACGCCTACTACGACGCCCAGAACCTGCTGTCGTCCTACGGCGGTCCGGAGCTCATCGGGTGCGAGCCCCTCGCGGTGATCATGGCGGGCGTCCGGCTCCACGCCGACGATCCGCTGATCGACACGACCCTGGACCGGATCCAGAACCGGCAGCTCGGGCTCCACGTCGAGGCCGAGATGAAGCGGTTCCAGCTCCATCGCGACGAGGCGGCCATCGTGGATCTCCTGCGGATGCGGCGCATGACGCTGGCCGAGCTGCTCGCCGCCGGCGTCGCGCAGGAGCGCGTCGTGCGGCTGATGATCTATGCGCTCGCGATCACGCGGCACCTCGATCTCGGCGCGCCGGGCCGGCGCCCTGTCGGGGTCGGCGGTCCCGCCGGGCCCGGCCGGGAGCGGGCCGCTGGCGCGCCCCCGGCCGAGGCGGGGCCAGCGCCCCAGCGCGAGCCCTCCGGCGCGGCGGCGCGCTCGCCGCGCCCCACCGCGGGCTCGACGATGCCCGGTCCACGCCCGGCGCGCGGCGAGGCCGAAGGCCGCGCACCGCAGCGGCAGCCCGACGACGTCGCCGCGCCGTCCAGCAGGCGCGCCGGGGTCCCGGTCGCCCCCCGTCGCTCCACGGCGCCACCCCCGGCCGCGGCGCCGGAGGCGGCGTCGTGGAGCGGCGCGCCCACCCCGAGCCCGGCGGCGCCCTTCGACGCGCGCGCGTCCGGCGGTGATCCGGGCGGCGGTTACCGCGGCGTGGATCCGAAGGCGCTGAGGCCGCCTCCTGCGCCGACCTTCGCCGGCGCCCGCGTTGCGCCGCCGCCCCAGCAGGCGCCCACCGTCAAGATGGCGGCGGTCGGCCCGGAGGGCAGCAGGGCTGCGCGAGGGGCGGGGCGCGCCGAGGCGCCGTCGCCTGTGCCGCCGGCGCGCGCCGCGGAGCCGGCGAAGCCGCAGGGACCGGCGGCGCTCGCGCCCGATCTCCCCCCGCTGCCGCGCGCCGCGCCGAACCCCGAGCTCGCCGCGCGCCGCGCGGAGATCGAGGCGCGCGCCGCGTCGATCGACGGTGAGAGCTTCTTCGAGATGCTCGGCGTGGCGGAGGACGCCCCTCCGGAGCGCGTGCAGAGCGCCTATTTCGCGCTCGCCAAGCGGTGGCACCCCGACCGGACGCCGGCGGAGCTCCAGGACGTCAAGCCGCTCGTCGCGCGCGTGTTCGCCCGCATCAGCGAGGCCTACCAGACGCTGAGCGATCCGAAGCGGCGCGCCGAGTACCAGAGCGCGCCGAAGGAGGCCCCGCCCCCCGCCGAGGACGAGCAGCGGATCGCCCGCGCCGTCGACGCCGCGCTCGAGTTCCAGAAGGCCGAGATCCTGCTCAAGAAGAACGACCTCGCGGGCGCCGAGGCCCGCGCGCGGCGCGCGCTCAACGCCGACCCGGAGCAGCCCGAGTACATGACGTTGCTCGTCTGGATCCAGGCGCAGCGGCGCGGCGATCCGCCCGTGCTCGCGGAGGGGGCCACGAGCGCGCACTACGACGATCTGATCCAGACGCTGGATGCCGTCCTGGAGAAGGAGCCTCGCTACGAGCGGGCGCTCTTCTACCGCGGCATGCTCCTCAAGCGCTCGGGGAGGATCGACAAGGCGATCGGCGATTTCCGCCTGGCGGCAGAGCTCAACCCGAAGAACCTCGACGCCATCCGCGAGGTCCGCCTGCAGGAGATGCGGAGCCGCACGACGAGCGATACGACGCCCGCGGGCGGTCTCCTCGGCAAGTTCTGGAAGCGCTGACGCGCGTCAGCGCGCTGCCGCGGGCACCGCGCCGAGCGACCGCAGCGCGCGGCAGACCGTCTCGTCGCGGCAGGGCCCTATCCGCCCTGCGTGCGCCGGCCAGGGCACGTCGCGCACGCGGTGCAGATCGCGCACGTCGGGGCCTCGCCACGGGCCGAGCGCCCGGTCCACGCGCGCCTCTCGCTCGTTCGTCGCCGGCAGCGACAGCTGCACCTGCGGCACGATGCCCACCTTCTGCACCGGCGCGCCGTCGGGGAGCGCGTAGAGGAGCGTCGTGAGCCGCAGCACGCCGACGTGGGCGTCGTCGTCGAGGTATTCCTGAGCGCACCCCTTGCCGTACGTCCGATCGCCGATGATCACGCCGCGCCGGTAGCTGGCGATCGCGCCGGCGATCATCTCCGCCGCGCTCGCGGAGTCGCCGTCGACGAGCACCGCGAGCGGCCCGCTCCACCCGCGCTCCTCCGGGACGTCGGGCGAGCGCTCCACCTCGACGCCGCCGTCGCGGCGCCGCATCGGGAACAGCGGTACGCCCGGCAGGAACAGCCCTAGCGCGGCGATCGCGCCGTCGGTCGAGCCGCCTCCGTTCGCGCGCACGTCCAGCATCACGCCCCGCGTGTCGCCCTGCGCGCGCGCGCGGAGGAGCGCCGCCGCGACCCGATCCCCGAGGTCGTCGGGCACGTCGGGGATGGCGATCACCGCGACCTTGCCGTCCCCGTAGCGCACCAGATCGAGCGGCAGCTCCGAGGGCGCCGCCTCGGCCGGCTGCGGTCCGACCGGGTGCGGCGCCACGGTCAGCTCGAGGGGCGCCGCGACCCCGCGCCGCAGCAGCGCCACGCGAGCGGTCGTCCCGGGGTGCACGTCGGACAGCACGGCGAGCTGCTCGGCCTGCTCGACGCTCATGCCGGAGATCGGCAGATCCTGGATCCGGATCACCACGTCCCCGTCCTCGAGCGGCGCGAGCGCGCCGCGGTCGATGCGCACCCCGATCGCGGTGCGCGTCATCTCTTGCCAGAGCCGGGCCGGCGGGTGCGCCTCGAGGTCGAGATCGTAGATGGAGACCTCCTCCTCGAGCGGCGCCCAGGCGCCGTGCGCGTCCAGCTGGGGCACATAGGCGCGCACCGCGGCGGCGATCACCGTGCGCGCCCAGCCGTCCTCGCTCATCGAGGGCGCCGCCCGCTCGCGCACGGCGTCGGCGTACCGGGCGAGCGGCTCCCCGACGTGCGCGCGCAGCCCGCCGACCTCCCGGCCGAGCTTGCGCGCGAGGTCCCGGGCGCTGCGCGTCACCTCGCCGTCCTCGAACGGCGCCGACGACACCAGCTCCCACGCCGCGGCGTGGTTCGCGGGCGGGCTGGCCAGGCCGCGCCGGTAGCCGTCATCGAAGAGCCTCTCGAGCTCGCGCGACCACCGGCCGAGCTCCCCCCCGACGCGCAGCGCTGCCGCGCACGGCCCGCTGCCCACGGGCGCCTGCAGCTCGTCCAGGAGCGCGGCGGCTTCCCGCTGCAGCGAGGCGCCCACGGGCGTGTCGGGGGCGACCGACCACAGCCCGTGCGGATCCAGCCAGTCGGAGGTCGCTTCGGCAAACTTTGCGGGATCGACGCGGAGCGGCGGAGCGGCCAGCGTGGTGCGGGCCTGGGCCACGATGGCGCGGGCCTGCTCGCAGCCGAGCGACGTCGGCGCCCCGGTCGGCACCGCGATGCCGCGGTCGAGGGCGTTCGGGTCACAGCCGACGCCGTCGATCTCCTCGTCGTCCGGCGCGACGGTGTGGAGCAAGGGCCGCGCGATCCCGCGCCGCGCCCTCGCGAGGGGGATCTCCGCCTCGCGCGAGAGCAAGGCGAGCGTCGCCAGGCTTGCGGCGATGCACGCGACGGAGCCCGCGACGCGCGTCCTCACTGCTCCCCGGATATCACGATGCGGCGCGCGGGGGCAGGGGCGACCGCAGCGGCGGCCGCGCGGCGAGCGAGCGCGCGCGCCGCTCGGGCGGCGCCGTTGCCCGCGGCCTGGGGCCTCGGCGCGCACATCGTCCGCCTCATTCGCCGCTCGTGCGCTGTGGATCTGGGCTCAGCGCTGCGCATTCGTGCTCCTCCGCTTTCCCGCAAAGCTTTCGCTTCCGTCGAGGGATCCGAACACGTTGCGCATTCCAGCGCAAAAAAAGGCGATTTCCTAGGGTTTATCCCGGCATCGCGCCTGCATCTGCGTCTGTGCCGCCCGCCGGCTCGTAGGGGCTCGCAAACCAACCCTCCTTGATCGGCGCGCGCGGTGGGAGAGCGGAGAGATCATGAGCGCCACCTGGGATCGTGCGGCATTCTCGGCTTATCGTACAGAGCTCGCGAACTACGCCACCCTGAGCCCGGACGCCGAGCGGGAGCTCGCGCTCCGCTGGCGAGCTGGTGACCAGGACGCTGGCCGGCGCCTCATCGAGGCGTGTCTGCCCTTCGTGATGACGATCGCTCTCGAGTACCGCCGCTGGGGGCTGCCGATGGAGGACATCGTGCAGGAGGGGAACATCGGCCTCCTGAAGGCCGCGGAGCGCTTCGATCCGGACCGCGGCTGCCGCCTGGCGACGTACGCGGCCTACTGGATCCGGGCGGAGATCCGCGAGCACGTGGCGCGGGGGTACCGGATCGTGCGCCTCGGGTCGTCGAAGAGCGAGCGGCGCGCGCTTCGCATCTACCGCAAGACGCACGAGAAGGACCCGGCGGTGCTCGCGGAGCTGAGCGGCCTGTCGGAGGAACGGGCGGCCGAGCTGCTGCCGCTGCTCATGGCGCGCGACGTCAGCCTGGAGCGCTCTCCGACCGAGGACGGCGTAGCTCCGGTGGAGCGGCTCGCGTCGAGCGCGCACACGCCGGAGGACGAGGCCTGCGACGCCGATGAGCGCGCGCAGCTCTCGCGCGCGCTGCTCCAGGTCGTGAACGAGCTGTCGCCCCGCGAGCGCTCCATCATGAACCAGCGCTGGCTGACGGACAGCCCCGTGACGCTCGAGCAGCTCGGCGCCGACTTCGGCGTCAGCAAGGAGCGCGTGCGGCAGATCGAGGAGCGCGCCAAGAAGCGGATGCGCGCGCGCATCGAGGAGATCACCCGAGAGCCGATGGCGAAGAGCGCTTAAGGCGCCTGTGGCAGCGAGACGCGGCGCGCTCCAGCGCCGCGTCTGGCCGCGCGCTGCTCCTTGCCGCCACGAGCCTGGCGAGGCGTCGCGCTAGATCTCGATGACCGTGCCTTCGCGCGCGGCGATGGTGTTCGGGAAGAGCTCGCGGGCGCGCATCTCCTTCTCGCGCACCATCGCGTCGGTCTGGTTGGGATCGTGGTGGTGCAGGACGAGCTGCTTGGCGCCCGCCGCCTTCGCGAGCTCGCAGCCCGCGACGAACGTGGCGTGACCCCAGCCCGTCTTCGGGCCGCCGCCGACCTCGCCCGCGTACTCTTCGGGCGTGTACATGGCGTCGAAGATCAGCACGTCGGCGCCCATCGCGAGCTTCTTCAGCTTCGGATCCACGATCGCGTAGTGCTCGGAGTCGGTGATGTACACGACCACCTTGCCCTCGTGCTCGACGCGGTACGCGTACACGCCGTTCGGGTGGTTGCCGCGCGCGTTGGTCACGCGCACATCGTCGTTCGGGCCGATCGTGACCACCTCGCCCTCGTAGAGGTCGCGGAAGGTCATCGCCGCGCCCATCTCCGTGAGGTGCACCGGGAAGCTCGGGTAGTCCATCTGCCCGGCCAGCGTCTCCTCGAGCGTCCGGGAGACGTTGAGGCCACCGTAGAGATGGATCTTGTTCCCGCGCACGAACGCGGGCGTGAAGAACGGGAAGCCCTGGATGTGATCCCAGTGCACATGACTGAAGAACATCCAGGCTTCGAAGGGCATCTCCTTGACCAGCTCCTGGCCGAGGAGACGGAGCCCCGTCCCTCCATCGAGGATGACCAGCGTTTCGCCGGCACGAATCTCATAGCAGCTCGTGTTGCCGCCTACTTCGACCGTGCCTGCACCGGGCGTGGGGATGCTTCCGCGAACCCCCCACATCTTGATCCGCATCCTGCCTCGCTCGCTGAACCCCGCCCGTTTCAAGGTAGAGCTATTAGATTCCGAGCGCGGGCAGCGTCAAGCCGCCTGGTGCACCGGGAGCAAGGAAGGTCGCAGACGTGGAGACCTGGCCGGGGGAGCAGGGCCAAGGCGCCAATGTAGTCAGGGGATAGGTTGCGGGCCCAGCGGCGGTCGCGGCCTGCCGCTGGGGGGCGGGAGCGCGCGGAGGCGGGGCCGAGGCGCGGGCGCCGGGGCGGGGGGCGCAGGTGGCGGCCACAGGTCAGCCTGCGGGCGGCGCAGGCATCGGAGCGGCAACGGCCCGCGGGCGGCAGCGGGAGGGCAGGACGATCGCGCGCAGCGGGCACGCGAAGGTCGCGGCCGATGGGCTATGGTCGGTCGCATGCCGCTCCACGCGGACGCCATCGTCGTCCTCGGCTGCAGGGTGTTTCCCTCCGGGCGCCCGGCGGCCCCCGGTGCGCGCCGCGCGGCGCGCGCCGCGGAGGCCTACCGCGCCGGGGTCGCGCCGTGGGTGATCGCCAGCGGCGGGCGCCGCTGGGGCGCGCAGGTCGAGGCGCGCGTGCTCGCCGCCGAGCTGCGGCGCGCCGGCGTGCCGGCGCACGCGATCCTGCAGGATCTCTGGTCGCTGACGACGCACGAGAACGCGATCTTCAGCGCGGCCCTCCTGCGCCGCGTGGGCGCGCGGCGCGCGGCGATCGTCACCTGCTCCTGGCACATGGCCAGGGCTCTCCAGAACTTCCACGACGTCGGGATCGACGCTTGCGGGCTGCCGGCGTCGCGCGTAAGCGAGCCGGTGGTTGCGCGCGCATGGCAGCGCGGTCACGAGGTGATCTCGATGTGGCTCGACGCGCGCGCGATGCGCCGCAGGCGGATCCTCAGCGAGAGCGCCGCCTGGCTGCTCGACACCGCTCGTCAGGGTGAACCGTGATCATGCCGAGAAGGCGCTCCTCTCCGCTCCTCGTCCTCGCGCTGCTCCTCTCCCTCTCCGCCTGCACCGGGCAGCCGGCGCCGGGCCCTGCGCCCGACGCCGGGAGCTCCGCGGCGGCGCCGGCCGCCAGCGCCGGGGCGGCGGGGCGGCTCGATGCCCTCCTCGCGGCCGAGCAGCGCCGCGCCGCCCTGGAGGTGAGCCCCGCGGACCAGCAGAGCCGCGACGTCGGCGTGCGGCGCGCCGCCGCGCGGGCCCTCGCACGCATCGGCGGAGACGCGGCGTGGCCCGGGCTCGCGCGGGCGCTTGCCGACGAGGACGACGAGGTGGTCGCGTGGGCCGCCTACGGCCTCGGGTTCTCGTGCAAGGAGCGCGAGGTCGAGGCGGTCTCGGCGCTCGTCGCGCGCGCCCTCGCCCGCGACGCCCGCCCGAGCCCCGCGGGCGCGGCGAGCGCCGCTGCGTCCGCGGCGGCGCCGAGCGGCGGCGCCGCTGCGGGTGCGCCGCCGCTCGACGCGGGCGGCGCGCTCGCCCGCGCCATCGGGCGGTGCGGCGCGGAGGCGTCGGAGCCGACGCTGGTCGCGTGGCTCGACGGCCCGCGCGAGCGCGCGATCCACGCGGCGTATGCGCTCGGCGATCTCGCCGCGATCAAGCTCAAGCTGCGCGAGGAGACGCTCGTCGCGCTGCTCAACCTCGCCTCGGGGAGCGCGGCGAGCCCGCCGGTCCCCGAGGCGCTCTACCCGATCGGGCGCCTCGAGCACGTCCCGCTCACGGTCATCCCCCGCATCCGCGACGTCGCGACCGCGCGGCTCGCGGAGGCCTCCGACGCGCGGCTCTTCGCGGTGCGCGCGCTCGGCCGGGCAGGGGAGGCGGCTGCCTCCGAGCTTGCGCGCGTGCTCTCCGCGAAGGGCGTGTTCACCGCGAGTGAGCGCGCCGAGGCCGCGCGCGCGCTCAAGCGCCTCGGCCCGCCCGGCCAGCGCGCCCTCGCCGACGCGGTCGCCGCGCTCGCCCCGAGCGCGGACCCGATCGCGCTCACGGGCCTCGTGAGCGAGGACTTCGGCGTGCTGCTCACCGCGCTCGACGCGCTCGGATCTGCGGGCGCCGCGCGCAAGGCGCTCCGCGATCTCGCCGCCCTGCCGCCGCCGCCGAGCGCGCCCGCGGCGATCCTCCGCCGCGTCGCGTGGCTCCGCTGCGGCGCGGCCCGGCTCCTCGCGGGCGGGGACTACCGTGATCCGCTGCTGCTCGGCTGTGACGTCACGGCGCCGGCGGAGCCGGGGAGCAAGCCGGACGCAGGCGCGCCGGTGCGCGGCCCGATCGGCGCCCGGGCGGTCGTCGAGGTGATCGGCCGCGACGCCATCACGGGCGCGCGGCTCGCCGCGTTCCGCGCGTACGCCGCGTCGGGCGATCTGCGCGCGCGGGAGGCCGCGATCGAGCTCATCGCCGCGCACGAGGAGATCGCCGGCGCGCCCGACCTGCTCGCGAAGGCGCTCGCCGCGGAGGAGCCGGGCCTCGTCGCCGCCGCGGCGGAGGTCATCGCGCGGCAGCCTCAGCGCGCGTCGGAGGCGCCGGGGAAGCGGAAGCGCAGGAAGCGGAGCGACGAGAAGGACGCTCCCGCAGCGGTCACGTCGCCGGCGATCGAGGCCGCGCTGCTCGCGATCCTCGACCGCCCAGGTGCGCGCGACGATCCGGAGCTGATCGGCGCGGTCGTCGACGCGGTGGGCGCGCTGGCGCTCAAGCCGGCGGAGGCTCGCCTGGAGCAGCTCTGCCGGTCGAGCCACCCCACGACGCGGGCGCGCGCCGGGACGGCGCTCGGCGTGCTCAGGGGCCGCAAGATCGCGTGCGACGCCGGTCTGCCGGGGGACGCGGGCGCGGCGGGGCGGCCGGCCGTCGCGCCGCCGGTCGGCGAGGTGCCCGCCGAGGCCTCCGCGCTCGTGCGCGCGCCGGCGGTGCTGATCTTCGACACGGACGCCGGCGAGCTCACGATGACGCTCGACCCTGCGCTCGCGCCCGTCGCGGTGACCCGCTTCGTCGATCTCGCGCGCTCCGGCTATTACGACGGCAAGCTTGTCCATCGCGTGGTGCCCGGCTTCGTCACCCAGTTCGGCGCGCCGTTCGGCGACGGCGCAGGAGGTCCGCCCGGCAGGCCGGCGCTGCGTTGCGAGACGTCGCCGGTCGCGTTCGAGCCGCTGCGGGTCGGCGTCGCGCTCGCCGGCCGCGACACCGGATCGAGCCAGCTCTTCGTGATGCACGCGCGCGCGCCGCACCTCGACGGCCAGTACGCGGCCGTCGGCGTCGCCGCCGGGCCGTGGGCTGCGCTCGCGGATGGGGACATCATCCGGAGCGTGAAGGTGCAGGACTGATCGCGGGCGGCGCGCGGCGTGCGCGTCCCGTGACGACCTGGGGCGCGCGGCGCCTGTGTTGCGTGCGCGCGCGGCGCACGACGCGCCTCACGCGGCGCGCTTCACGGAGCGTGCGACATGCGCCACGCATCGGTCCTGTGCGGCGCGTGACGCGCGTGCGCGTGCGCATGCAACTTGAACGGCGATGTCGCGGCGTGGCCCATCCATGTCGGTTGACAACCGCCCCCGACCGGCGCTCTACAGTTTAGCGTGGTCATTGCCTCCTTTCTGGCCGTCGCGGTGCTCGTGTACACCTACTTCGGGTACCCGATCGTTATCGGCGTCCTGGCGCGCCTCCGGCCCGCGCAGCGGAAGGAGGATCCGGACTACGTCCCCACGGTGACGGCGTGCATTCCCGTCTTCAACGCGGCGTCGTATCTCCCGGCGAAGGTCGAGAGCCTCCTCGCGCTCGACTATCCGAAGGACAAGTTAGAGGTCCTGCTCTTCTCGGACGGCTCGACGGACGACACCGTGCTCGTGGCGCGACAGCTGGCCGAGCGCGATCCTCGGGTGAAGGTGATCGTCAGCGAGGCGCGTCGTGGCAAGCCGATCGGCGTGAACACGATGCTCGGGGTCGCGACGGGCGAGGTGCTGTTGATGACGGACATCCGCCAGCCGCTCGTGCCTGGGGCGCTGCGCGCGCTCGTGCGGCTCCTGGCCGATCCGAACGCGGGCTGTGTCTCTGGCAACCTGGTGCTGAAGGGATCGGCGGGGTCGGGGGCTTACTGGCGTTACGAGAACTGGATCCGCCTCCAGGAAGGGCGGTTCAGGAGCATGGTGGGCGTGACCGGTCCCATCTATGCGATCCGCCGCGCCGACATGAGCCATCTCCCGGAGGGCGTCATCCTCGACGACATGTGGGTGCCGATGCGGCTCCGCCTCGAGGGGCGTTCGATCCTGTTTGCTCCCGACGCGATCGCGTACGACGACGCCTTCGGCGACGAGCGCGAGTTCGGCCGCAAGGTGCGCACGCTGGCCGGCAATTATCAGCTCTTTTCGCTGCTCCCGGCGCTCCTCGTCCCGTTCAGGAACCCGTCCTGGTTCGAGATCTTCTCGCACAAGCTGCTCCGCCTCGTGTGCCCCTGGGCGCTCGTCGCGCTGCTGATCACGTCGACGGTCGCGTGGATGGGCGCCGAGATGAGCGGCGACGCCTCGTGGACGCTCTACGCGGCGCGCGCGCTGTTCGGCGGGCAGGTGGCCTTCTACCTGCTCGCGGCGCTCGGGGGCGCTGCGGGCAAGCTCGGCGCGCTCGCGCGGACGTTCGTGGTCCTGAACGCGGCGGCGGTGGTCGGCCTCTGGCGATACCTCCGCGGCTCGCAGAAGGTCACCTGGTAGCGCGGGGCGCGCCGGGGCTACGGCTCCAGTAGACCCACGAGCTCGTGAACGGCGCGCTGCGAACGTCTGAGGGAGAGCGACTCCGGCAGCAGCCGCTCAGGCCCCTCGGGCGGCAGCGACTGGAACCTGACCGGCGCGGGGAGGACGTCGAGCCCTGCGCGCTCGAACATGCGGAGGGAGCGCGGCATGTGGAGCGCGCTGGTCACGACCACGACGGCGTCGGCCGACAGGCCGCGGGCGATCCGCGTGGAGTGGAGGGCGTTCTCTCGGGTATCGCGCGACTCGGTCTCCAGGATGATCTTCTTCCTGGGAACGCCGAGCTCCACGAGGAGATCGGCCATGGCGCTGGCGAGCTGGGTGGGCGCGCCTCGGACGTCCTTCCCCGAGACGATGATGTGGCCGAAGCCGTGCTCGCGGTAGACCCGCACGGCGGCGAGGCCGCGCTCGAGGCCTGCCGCCGACTGCCGTTCCATGGCTGGCTCGCCGAACTCGTCGGCGTCGATGCCGGCGGTGAGGATGACGAGGACCCGCCGCTCGGGTGAGCTTCCGGCGAGCTCCGCGTGCAGGTCCCTCGGCACCGTGCTGATCCGGCGTGCGAGCGCGCTGGAGAGCCAGGGCGTGGAGAGGAGCCACAGCGCGAGCCAGGCGCTCCACGCGAGCGCCCGCCCGATCTTCGCCCCGCGTGTTCGGAAGCTCCAGTCGCCGCCGGAGAGCGCGAGGCCGACGCCCGCGGCGACGAGGAGCACGAGGAGGGGATCGACGAGGCGGGAGATGGGCAAGGCGAGGCTCGCCGTGAGGCGCTGGGTGGGCTCACTCTATGAAGGCGCCGGGGGGGCGATGCGAGCGAAAAAGGGCCCGTCTCCAGGTGAAACGGCGGGACGGAGTCGATCGGGGATCGTCCGCCCCGCAGCGACGCGCGCTTGCGGCGGTTCGTTGTGGGGCGGGGCTCAACGCCGCCGGTGTGTGCGCCGGCGCCTGGCTGCGGCGGCGAGGGCGAGCCCCGCGAGGCCCGCGGGGAGCCAGCCGTCGGGGGCGTTGCCGGGCATCCGGCAGCCGCAGCCGCCGTCGTCGCTGGAGCGGCTGACGCTGCCGCCGGTCGAGCTCTCGCCGCCGGTGCCGTTGCCGCCGGCGCCGCTGCCGCCGGCGCCGTTGCTGCTGCTGGCGTTGGCGGGCGGCTCTCCTAGATCGAGCGGCGCTTCCGCGTCATCGGCCGCGACGAGGATGGGCGGCGCCTCGCCGGTCTCCTCGTAGATGGCCAGGAGGTCGTCTCCCGTGCTGTCCGTGCGGTTCTCGGACTGCAGGAACTCGATGTACTCCTTCGTCATCGACTGGTAGTACACGCGCGCCGAGAGCGTTTGCCTGCCGAAGGCGTTGGCCGGGACGGTGAGCGTGAAGCGCGCCTCGTCGTAGTTGCGGTATCCGCCGTTCCCATCGGCGAAGTCGATCTCCTGGGTCGGCTGGGTGGTCCGCGACGGGACGAAGCCCTTCGGCGGGATGCGCGTATCGGAGATGATCATGTCGTGGAGCGCGAGGTGCTCCTCCTTCTCACCCACGCCCGCCTCGCCGTCCCATCGCCCGTGCACGGCCCGGTA
Organism: Sorangium sp. So ce128; assembly: GCF_051525245.1. Classification (NCBI taxonomy): domain Bacteria; kingdom Pseudomonadati; phylum Myxococcota; order Polyangiales; family Polyangiaceae; genus Sorangium; species Sorangium sp. So ce128. The sequence continues at coordinate 1,244,138 of NZ_CP150313.1, forward strand.
CTCGTGGGTGGGCGGCTCGTGCTGGATCTCGCCGGTGTCGGCGTCGTAGCCGCCGAGCAGCGGCCGTTCGACGCCGCTCTCGTCGACGAGGAACACGGCGATCCAGGCGCGCCGGCTCTCCGCGTAGCCTGTCGGGAACTTGTGACCGGTGAGGTTCTCGACCCGGACGGTGACGGCGATTTCCTGTCCAGGCGCGGCCTCCTGCGGGGCGTCGACGAGAGTGACCGAGGCGGCCGAGGTGAGGCTCTTGAGCGTGCCGTCGAGCGCGAGCTCGAAGGAGTCGGGATACTCCGCGGCGCGGGCCTTGTCAGCCGCCATGACGGCCTGGATGCCCCAGTGGTTGCCGCCGACGAGGAGGTGGTCGCGCGGGTCGTTGCGGATCGGCCCCTCGTCGGCGACAGCCCACTCCCCCGGCTTCTTCTGCATGTGGCAGTCGATGCAGCTCTGTTCGTTCGAGCCACCGTCGCGGAAGTCGCTGGCGGCCCACTCCTCGTAGGTCGTGTCGAGGGGAAATTCGATGGTGGTGGGCGTACCGCTCGCGTCCCTCAGCATCACCTCCGGATTCGTGACCTGGTGACACTGGCCACAGAATCGGGAATCGGCGAGCATTGGGGCATTCTCCCCGATGTGAGACCTGGACTCAATGTTCTCGTAAGGACCGTACATTACAGGAGTGTTGATGAAGTCAGCAGCCTCTGGTGAATGGTCGAACACGAGCTGAGCATTGCCGAGGAGGTACGACTCAGTATTGTTGGGGCCCGGCGTCGGCATCGCGCGGTGGCAAACGTTGCAGCTGACGCCTTGGCCATCGACGATCTTGCCATCAACCGATGCCTCAGGGTCGAATCCAGAGCCATCCGGAGGCGTCGCTCTCCCGTTCAGGAACCCAATGGGAGAGTGACATCGCAAGCAGAAAGTCCCCACCCCCGGCGCGTCCTGGTTGGCAATCGCCAGAGCAGCTTTGAAGACAGGATCGCGCCATGCGTTGGCCATCATGGTACCTGCCCACGTGTCGGTGGGCATGTAGTCCTGGCGATCCTCGTATTCGGCGAGATGGCAGCCGGCGCAGCGCTCTGCGGTGCCCAGATTGTTCGGTTGTGGCATGTCGCCCGGCGCCGTGCCCTGGAGGTCATCGATCCCAGCGGCTGCCTCGTGACTCAGCAACCCGAGCGCGAGCACCCAACCCACTGCCAGTTTCAGCGTATTCTGCATGGCTCGAATCCAGATCTGGTAAGCTGCTCTTCGGAAGGTGGGGACCAACGATGAACGGCCACGCTGTTCCCTATGGATCGCGGGACAATCTATTCCGGATCGATTCGGAAGATGCTGCCTCCGTAAGAGACGATGTACAGCTCGCCCGCTGCGTCTTCTCCGAACGAAGCCAGGCCCTGGATGGTACTCTCAGAAGCGAGGTCCTGGCTGAGCGAGCTTCTTGGCGTGGCGATGCCGTCCTTCCATGTAAGCATCCAGACTCTGTCCGATGCGTAGTCGCCGAACAGGTATTTCCCACGAAGCGCGGGGATCCTGCTCCCACGATAGACATAGCCGCCGGTTACGGAACCATCGCCGTTGTCGTGATCGTACGCCACGATGGGCGCCGTGATCGTCGGCGAGTTGCATGGGGTCGCCTGGTCTTGCTGGATGCACGTACCCCCCTCGGTGACGCTCCATCCGTAGTTCTTGTTGCCCTGGCCGCGCGGCTCGACGTTGATCTCCTCAAACAATCGCCCACCGACATCTCCGATGTAGAGATCTCCCCGGCAGCGGTCGAAGCTGAATCGCCACGGGTTGCGCAGGCCGTAATCCCAGACGTCCGGATCTCCACCGGTGACGTTCCCCGCTGGCGCTGTCGGATGATTATCGACATCGATGCGCAGGATCTTGCCGAGCTTTACCTCAATGTTCTGCCCATTGTTGTTCGGATCCGGGTTGTCGGTTTGGCCACCACCGTCGCCGACGCCTATATAGAGCATGCGATCTGGGCCGAACGCGAGCATGCCGCCGTTGTGGTTGCCCATGACACCGGATGTTATGCGGAAATAGCTGCGCTTGCTCTCGGCGACGGCGACATCCGGATTGCTTGGCGAGCGTGAGAATTCCATCAGAGTGAGTCCAGTCGCCAAATCACCCTGGCGGCGTGCGTTGAAGTACACAAAGAAGCGCCCGTTCTCTGCGTAGTCGGGATGGAACGTGAGGCCGAGTAGCCCCTTCTCGTCATCATAGCCCGTGTCGACCGGCGTGACGAGCCCCGTGATGTCGAGGAACGGCTCCTCCTGAAGCGCTCCGTTCTTTACCAGGCGAATCCTTCCGACCTGCTCGATAACGTAGAGTCGGCTCGCATCGGCAGGCTCGCTGGTTACATGGAGCGGCCGGTCGAAGCCGTTGACCACCTCGGTGAGCTTGAGCGGCGGCACGGTCCCGCCCGGCTCGTCGCACTCGATCGTCCCGCTCCCGCCGGCACCGGAGCCGGCGCTGGTCGCAGGGCCGGCGCCGGCTCCGGTGCTTGTGGTCGAGCCCGGGCCGCTGGTGCTGGCGTTGGTGCCGGTGCTGGTGCTGGTGCTTGTGCTGGTGTTCGCGCCGGATCCGCTGCTCGTGGGAGCGCCGCTCGAGGTGCCGCCGCCGGAGCCCGGTCCACCGGGACCGGTTCCTCCCCCGCCTCCTCCGCCTGTGCCTGCGCTGTTGTCGCTGCCGCCGCAGCCATTCAGGGTGAAGCCGAGCCCGAAAAGGGCGGCTGCGATGGGCATAAAAGACAAAAGGAAACGCTTCTGGTCCATCATGCAGTAGGACACTATCCGAACAGCGCGCCCCTTGGTATAACTTTCCACCGCTCGGCGACGTCGGCATTTTGCGGCAGGCGCCCGGACCGGCGGGCATGACTACAATGCAAGACGCTTCCCTACTGCTGTTTGGAATTCTCTCGCGCCGGATTCCTTCGGCGGCGCGCTCCTGGCTGGAGTGCGTCGAACGGGTGACCGGGACCGGTGCGGGTCTCGGCGGCACGCCCGACGCGCGGGAGAGCGAGTCGTCGACGTGGTTCGATCTCGACCGCTTCCTCGCGACGTTCACTGCGGCGGTACGGGTGCTCGGTAGGGCGCAGCTCGGGCTTCACCCCGACGAGCGGGATGCGCTGGAGGCTGCCGGTGTCGCCGGGGCGGTCGATGGCAGGGCACTGGATGAGCTCGGCCGGGTAACGATGCTGGCGCAGGTTTCGAGGCGCCTGCCCGCACCGGAGCTCGAATCGCTGCTCCGTGTTTGTTATGAGCAGGGAGATGGCCGGGAGCGGCAGGCGCTCTTGCGGGCACTGCCGTTCTTGACCGAGGCGGAGCGCTTCGTTCCGCTCGCGGTCGAGGCGTGCCGAACGAACGAGCTGCCCATCTTCGAAGCGATCGCCTGCGAGAATCCCTACCCGGCTGCCCATTTTCCCGATCTCAACTTCAACCAGTTGGTCCTCAAGGCCATGTTCATGGGCGTGGCGCTCGCCCGGATCATCGGGCTCGACCGACGGCGATCGGGCGAGCTCGCCAGGATGGCGGAGGACTTCGCGAGCGAACGGAGGGCGGCTGGCCGGAGCGTCCCGGCCGACATAGGCTTGCTCTCTCTGGACCACGAGCGTGAGCGCGCGACACGGATCCCCGAGTGAAGCAGCGCGCTGCGGAGGGACTCTTGAAGCTATTCGATCCCCATATCCACATGACATCGCGGACGACGGACGACTACCAGGCGATGGCCGCGGCCGGCATCGTGGCCGTCCTCGAGCCGGCGTTCTGGCTCGGTCAACCGAGGACCCATGTCGGCACGTTCGAGGACTACTTCACGTCCCTGCTCGGCTGGGAGCGTTTCCGGGCCAGTCAGTTCGGCATCCGTCACCTTTGCACGCTGGGGCTCAACCCGAAGGAAGCCAACAACCCTCGCGTGGCGCAAGGCGTCATCGATCTCTTGCCGCGCTATCTCGACAAGGAAGGCGTGGTCGCGGTCGGGGAGATCGGGTTCGATGACATGACACCGGAGGAAGAGAAGTATTTCGCCCAGCAGGTCGAGCTCGCCCGAGAGCACGATCTTCCGATTCTGGTGCATACGCCGCACCGCGACAAAAAGCGGGGCACGGAGCGGACGCTCGCCCTGGTGAAGGAGCTTCGGTTCCCTGAGGAGCGTGTGCTCATCGACCATAACAATGAAGAGACGCTGCCGCTCGTGCTCGCGACCGGCTGCTGGGCCGGCCACTCCATCTACCCCAATACCAAGATGGACGAGGACCGGATGGTCACGCTCGTCAAGACCTACGGCGCTGAGCGAATCCTGATCAACAGCGCGGCGGACTGGGGCGTGAGCGATCCGCTCAAGGTCCCGAAGACGGCGGCGCGGATGCGCGAGAACGGGATCTCGGACGATGCGATCGAGCGGATCGTGTGGAAGAACCCCCTCACCTTCTTCTCCCAGAGCGGCCGGCTCGATCTCGCGGAGTTCGGCGAGGCGCCGGCGGTGGATCAGCGCGCCCTGTTCGAGGGCAACTCGGTCTTGCGCGGGCAGGCTCCCGTCGTGAAGAGCTGATTGAACAGGTATGCACCGCACCGTCGTTCTCAATGTCGTCGGGCTTACCGGCGAACTCCTGGGCGATGCGACGCCGAACCTGAAGCGGCTCGCTCAGGAGGGCGTGATGCGCCCTCTTCAGACCGTGCTGCCGGCGGTCACATGCACCGTCCAGTCGACGTTCACGACAGGCCTCCTCCCGAGCGGGCACGGCTGCGTCGCGAACGGCTGGTACTTTCGCGATATCGCCGAGGTGAACCTGTGGCGCCAGGCGAACCAGCTGGTGACGGGGGAGAAGATCTGGGAGGCTGCGCGTCGGCGCGATCCGACGTTCACCTGTGCGAAGCTGTTCTGGTGGTACAACATGTACAGCTCGGCAGACTACGCGGTGACGCCGAGGCCGATCTACTGGGCGGACGGGCTCAAGCTGCCGGATATCTACACTGAACCGGCGTCGTTGCGAGATGAACTCGTCTGCCGATTGGGTGAGTTCCCTCTCTTCAATTTCTGGGGTCCGAACGCGGATATCCGGTCGACGGAGTGGATTGCGCGGTGTGCGCGCCATGTTTACGACACGCGACGGCCCACGTTGACGTTGGTTTACCTTCCGCACCTCGACTACAACCTGCAACGGCTCGGGCCGGATCACCCGGGGATCAGGGACGATCTCCGCGCCGTGGACGCCGTATGCGGGGAGCTCATCGACCATGTGCGCAAGGATGGGGCGCGGGTGATCGTCCTGTCCGAGTACGGCATCACGCGTGTGTCCGGCGTGGTGCACATCAACCGTGCGCTCCGAGAGCAGGGGCTCCTGCGCGTCAGGGTTGAGCGTGGCCTCGAGAAGCTCGACGCCGGCGCATCCGAGGCGTTCGCGGTGGCGGATCATCAGGTGGCGCATGTGTACGTGCGTCGCCCGGAGCGTATTCAAGAAGTGAAGGCGCTCCTTGAAAGGCTTTCCGGAGTAGACGTCGTTCTCGATGCGGAAGCCAAGCGCTCAGCCGGACTGGATCATGCGAGGTCGGGAGAGCTTGTAGCGATCTCACGAGAGGATCGGTGGTTCAGCTACTACTACTGGCTCGATGACGATAAGGCTCCAGAGTTTGCCAGAACCGTCGATATCCACCGCAAGCCCGGATACGATCCTGTGGAGCTGTTCTCTGACCCTAAGCTGCGCGTCCTGCCAGCCCATGTCGCCTGGAAGCTGCTCAAGAAAAAGCTCGGTTTCCGGTATCTTATGGACGTGATCCCACTGGATGCCGCATTGGTGAAAGGATCGCACGGTCGTTTGACCGCGCGCCCGGAGCAGGGGCCGCTCGCGCTCTCTACTTGTGGCTCGCTGCTGCCGGATGGAAGGGTTCTTGCTCTTGATGTGAGTCGAATCGTGATGGATCACATCTTTTGTTGACGCCCCCGTCAATTGCTTCGTGTCATAAATTGGTATGAACGGTTCGCGGTGGCCACGCTGCTAAATTCCAAGCTTTGCCAGAAACATGGTATCGTAATCTGTTTGGAGCGTCCCCGACTCGAACGCGATTGTTCTGAAGAATGAGCCGATGATGATGGTCTCGTTGCTGAGGGCTGCCTTTGCGGCAAATCCGTCTGACGGGCCTCCGCTTCGGTATGACCTTTTCCAGAGCGTTTTTCCTGACGAATCTAGCTTCAGTACCCAGGGGGATGGGAGCTCGTCGTGGTCCATGATCTCGTTGTCCACCCTCAGCTCCCCGCTGAATTCTCCGATGAGCACGACGTTGTTGAGCGTGTCATTGCTGATGCCGCCGATCGCGTTGTGGGAAGTTCCTTCGAAGTCGCGACTCCAACGATGTTTTCCGGATGCGTCGAATTGGACGACGAAGAACGCTGTGTCCCCATCGGGTGAACCGAGGCCATGGCTGCTGTCAAATTCGATGCGCTCATCGTAGTTGCCGGTGGCCGAAATGTTGCCGAGGCTGTCCACGGCTAGAGCAGACGGGTAACCATTGTCGAAGTCACGTGTCCAAACCGGGGTCCCAGCGCTATCGAGCTTCGCTAGGAACATCCCCGCGCCGTCAAGCTCTGGCGAATCGCCAAAGCGAATCGAGTTCTGATGATTCCCGATGATAACGATGTTGTCGCTTCGATCGATGGTTGCGTCTATCAGCGCATCATCGCCTGAGCTGCCGAACATCCGTGCCCATCCGCCTTGTGCTGTGCTCGTGGATCCTGTCTTCCCATCGAGCTTTGCAGTATACATATCCGGCGTGTCCGCTGGAGCGGATGTCAGGATCGTATCGTCGAACTCAATGTTCCCTCTGAACGTTCCTGAGATGAACGCGTCGCCATGTTGCGTGCTACTGATCTTGGGGCGAACGGTTCTGGTGAATTGGTCAAAGTAACTATCGTTAACGATTTTTGCTGGGAAGCTGCGGCTCCACGTGTGCTCTCCTTTGTTGCTGAATTTTGCGACAAATAGACCCGGTCCGACGTCGCTCCCGCCGAAATTTATCGTGCCGGCGCTGACGCCAGTCAACAAGATGTTGCCTGCGGCATCTACGCTTACGGATGTCGCTTCCTGAGCTGCTGCATCTCCGAAGCTGTGACTCCATATGTGGTTTCCGTCTTTGTCAAGGGCGACGATGAATATGTCGGAGTTTCCGGCGCTTGTGTGTGGCTCTGTGCCAAATTGTATGGACTGCGAGAAGGCGCCTGCTGCGATGATGTTGCCCTGTCGGTCGGTTGTTACTGAGTGAGCCACTGATTCAGTTCCGAATGCTCGTGCCCACAAGGTGCAGTCGAAGCCGTCGCAATTTTCGTCGTCGTCGATCGCACAGGTCTCCTGAGCTGGCAGCTTTTCGTTCTGGCATGCACCCCAGGTGCTTCCACTGTCGTCGCACGTCCGTGTTCCGGATTTGCACAGCCCGAAATCAGCAGTACCTTCTGGGCCGCTGTAGCATTCCTCTGTGATGTTCGGCCTACAAACGTTCGCGCTGTTATTCCCGCCTGCACTCTGGTCTTCTGATGGTGGAGAGTCTTCAAAGTCGTCGAGCCCGAGGACGAGCGCGCATCCGGAACCGGCAAAGAATAGCGCAAAGAAGCCTGTTGGAATGATTCGTGCGTTACGTAACGTCATGAGCCGCGTCTCCAGTAGCCCGAGCTGTTGTCTCTCAGTCGTCGATGAGGATGCCAGCTGCGGCACCGACTCCCGCGCCAGTCCTCACGTCCCCCGCACCACCCGCTGCATCGCCAGCGTCAGCGGAAACCCCAGCATCGCCAGCGCCGCCGCGCCGTCTGCCCCCGGCGCTCCGCTCCTCGCGATGAGCACCGCGTCCAGCAGCGATATCCCTGCGATGAGCGTCACCACGGCGCGCGGGATCCGGTCCTTTCGCGTCCCCCGCAGCAACCTCACCGCGTGGATCACGCAGCCAGCGAGCGCCCCGTACGCGATCGTGCCCATCATCCCCGTGAGCGGCGCACCGAGCGTCGCCAGGAACGGGACCGCCATGAAGCCGAGGGCCCACAGGCTGCGCACCGCCAGCAGGTTCTCCTGCTTTGCGATCGCGGTCAGCCCGATCAAGTAGAACAGCAGCGCCACCCCCCCGGCGAGCACCGCGCTCCCGAGCTGCCCCCCCGCCGCGAACGCCGCGGTCATATAGACCAGCACGCGGCACGCCCCCATCAGCGCCGGGCTCAGCGGGTTCCCCTTGTGCCAGGCATCGTAAAGCACGATCGCCCCAGCGAGCAGCGCGCTCGCCAGGGCGGGCGCCATTCCCCGGTTCGCCACATAGGCGTGGCCGCCCACGATCAACACACCGGCCCCGAGCAGGCCGTAGCCCACCGCGAACACCTCCCGGGCGCTCACCAGCCCGGATGGGATCGGCCGCTCGGGCCGCTCGCGCGCGTCGATCTCTCGATCGAACGCGTCGTTCAGGAACATGCCGCCCACGTACATCAGCGACACCGCGAACCCCACCAGCGCCACGTCGATCGCCCGCGGCGCAGACCCCGAAAGGACCATGCCACAGAGCACGTTCGTCCACACCGTGGGCAGATTCGAGACGCGGCCGAGCCGCAGATAGACCCGTGCGCGCGAGCTCATCGCTCTGCCCCCACTCCGCTGTCCGCTCGCCCGCCGGCGCTGGCGCCGACTCGACTGTCCGCTTGCCCACCGGCGCCTGCGCCGACTTCGCGGTCTCCCCCGACTCCACGGCTCCCGCCGACGCCTCGGCCCTCGCCGACACCGGCGCCCACGCTTCCGTCCCTCACCATCCGCTCCTCCACCCAGCGGAGCTCCCTCGCCACCGCCTCGACCAGCCCGCCTCGGCGCTGGTCGTCCGGAAGTACATCCCAGGTGTAGGTCTCTACCTCGAGGTGCTGCGTCGCTGGCGAGTCTCGCAGGTGCGACAGCAGCGCCGCCAGCTCCGGCTGCGTCGTCGCGAGCGCGCCCTCGAGCTCCCGGAAGATCGGCACATGGAAGTGGACTCGCCACTCCTCCGGCTGCACCCCGGGCGGCGCTGCGGTCCCGCCGTCGAGCGCCGCCAGCGCCTCGGGCAGATCCAGGTAGCGGACGAGCTCGCCCCCGCCTGGGCCCCCACGCCGCTCGACCACCTGGTGCAGGTAGACGACGTCCTCCGCATACGCGCGCAGCCTCGCCATCGTCGCCGGCTCGCGCTCCGCCACGCGGGCGCGCAGCCCGGCGCTGAGCTGCACCTTGTGCACGCCGATGCCCGCAGCGCGGAGCGCCGCGAGCGACGCGGGGGCGTCCTCGAACTCCACCGCCATGTGGCACGCGTCGAAGCAAAGGCCAAGGTGGCTCCGGAGCGCCTCCTCGGCGTCCGGCAGGCTCATCCCGGCCAGCGCCGACAGCTCGCGCGCGCGCTCCGGCGCGAACACGTGATCGGTGAAGAAGCCGATCGCCTCGGGCGTCGTCTCGAGGAAGCAGCACGGCTCCGGCTCGAGGGCCAGCGCGATGTGCTTGCCCGTGCGGCGCCGGATCTCGACGAGGTGCGCCGCGTGCTCGACCAACCGCCGCGCCATCGCCGGCGCATCGCCGGGCGTGCGCACCCGCGGCCTGAACGCGCCGGGCACCGTGCTGACGCTGCCCATCAGGCCCTCGTCCGCCGGCAGCAGCTCGGCGAGGAGCGTCGCCAGGAGATCGCTGTACGCGAGCCGCTCCTCGTCGAGCCAGTCGGGCAGGTACACGCGCTCCTTCACCGGCGCGCCGTGGAACCGGCCGTAAGGGAAGCCGTTCAGCGTGAACACGTAGAGGCCGTTCCGCTCGAGAAAATCGCGGAACGCGTCGAGCTCCGCCGGCTCGGCGAGCTCCGCCGCCGCCCTCGCCGAGAGCCGCAGCCCCACCCCGCACCGGCGGCGCGCGCCCGGCCCGAGGCCCTCCGCCCCGCTGCCGCCTCCGCCGCTTCCGTCGCCTCCTCGGTGCAGCGCCCCTTGTTCCCCGCCGGCCGCGCGCGACCAGATCGCGAGCAGGTGCGTCTCGAGGCTCTGCTTCACCTCCGACCACGTCTCGCCCGCGTGGATGTTCGTGCAGTACGTGAGGTGCGGCGCGCCCGCGCACGCGAGCCTCATGATTGCGCCGCTCCCGTGACCGCGCTCGCCGCTCCCGTGGCCGCGCTCGCCGCTCCCGTGGCCACGCCCGTCGCTCCCGTGGCCGCGCTCGCCGCTCCCGTGGCCGCGCTCGCCGCTCCCGTTGCGCCGATCGCCGCGAGCGCGCCCCGCCTCCCGGCGCGCTCGCGCAGCCGCGCGATCGCCGCGACGATGTGCCGCTCCTCCATCGCGTGCACCTCGCGGGCGCGCCCCACGTCCTCGAGCAACGTCACCGTGAGCTCCCCGCCGAGGTGCTCGCGGAACTCGTCCAGCCCATCGAGCACGCAGAGCCGCTCGCCCCGCTCCCCGCTCTCGCACGTGCGCGTCAGCGCGAGCGCGTCGTCCCACAGCGTGAAGCCGAGCGCCTCGAGCGCCGCCACCACCGCGGCCGCCGTCGCCTGGCTGCACAGGCCCGCCAGCTCGGCGTACAGCGTGTCGATCGCGATCCCGATCGCGACCGCCTCGCCGTGGCGGAGCCTGTGCTTCGTGAGCGACTCCAGCTTGTGCGCAGCCCAGTGCCCGAAGTCGAGCGGCCGCGCGCTCCCGAGCTCGAACGGGTCGCCCGCGCTCGCGATGTGCTGGAGGTGGATCTCCGCCGAGCGGCGCACGAGCTGCGCGAGCGGCGCGAGCGACCCCGACGCGAGCGCGGGCGCGTGCTCGGACAGCCACGAGAACAGCCGCGCGTCCCGGATCAGCGCGACCTTCACCGCCTCCGCCATCCCCGCCACCTTGTCGCGCAAGGGCAGCGTCTCCAGGAAGCGCGGATCGATGAGCACCGCGAACGGCGGGGCGAACGTGCCGAGCAGGTTCTTCTTCCCGAACGCGTTGACGCCGTTCTTCACGCCGACCCCGGAATCGGCCTGCGCGAGCACCGTGGTCGGGATCCGCACGACCCGGACGCCTCGGTGCACCGTCGCCGCCGCGTAGCCGACCATGTCGAGCACCGCGCCGCCTCCGACGATCATCACGAACGACTGCCGATCCATCCCCAGCGCGTCGAGCCTCGCCTGCAGCGCCGCCGTCGCCGCGCCGTCGTTCTTCGCCGCCTCGCCGCCGGGCACCACGATCGGCTCGGCCGCGAGCGTGAGCAGGTCCGGTCGCGCGCCCACGTACCGCGCGATGTCGTCCGCCAGAGACGGCCACGCCGCCGCGACGCCGCCGTCGATCACCGGCAGCACGCGGTGACGCCGGCGCGGCTCCTTCGCGGCGATGGCGGCCGCCAGGTCGGCGTTGCTCGGCGAAAAGACGCCCTCCGTGAAGTAGACGGGGTACTCGAAGGGGACCGCGATCCGTTGCAGATGAAGCAGCATCAAAGCCGACTTTCGAGAGAGGTCATCGGCCCGTCAAGTTGGTTCCTCGCGAGGATCCCGCGTCTTGCCGCGGTACGAAAACTTCCCCTTGGCGGCGGACGGCCTTCCTGCAATGCTGGCGCCGCTCGGTGAATCGCGCCGCCGTACGGCCGAGTTCACCTCGTTCCCCGTGATCGCCCCGTGATCGCCGCGTGATCGCCGCGTGATCGCAACCCCGTACCGCCTGACATCCTCCTCAATGCAGACGCCCATGGAAGGCACAGCCCGTCCCACGAAACGGTCCTTCATGCGAGGAGTGCTTCTGACGGCAGCGGCAGGGCTCGCCCTCGCCGCGTTCTCCGCCGGGTGCGCGCCCACGTACGTCTACAATCCCGCGAACTACGCGAAGGAGTACGACCCGCGTAAGCACGAATACACGATCGGGGTAGGGGACCAGATCCGGATCAACGTCTGGCGCATGGCCGACCTGTCGAGCGAGGCGCTCGTCCGGGCCGATGGCGTCATCACGATGCCGCTCATCGGCGACGTCTACGTGGCCGGCAGGACCCCGACCCAGGTGCGCGAGGAGCTGAAGAAGCGGCTCTCAGAGTTCGTGAAGGACGAGACGGCCGTGATCACCGTCGCCGTGACCGGGATCAACAGCTACCGGTTCGTGGTCAGCGGCAACGTCGCGCGCGCCGGCATCTTCGCCTCCAACTACTTCGTCTCCGTCTCCGAGGCGCTCGCGCTCGCCGGCGGTCCCAACCAGTTCGCCTCGACGGATCAGATCCTGCTCATCCGCATGGATAGCCCGGGCAAGTTCCGGCACATCCCCATCAACTACGACGACATCGCCTCGCGCAAGCGGCCCGAGCAGGACCTCGTGCTCAAGGCCGGCGATACCGTCTTCGTGCCCTGATCGTGGCCGGCTCCTCCGCGCTTGCCCGAAAGGCCGTCCTCGGCGCGGTCTGGACGATCGCGACGGGGCTCGGCTCGCGCGTGCTCGGCCTGATAGGCACCCTCGTGCTCACCCGGTTCATCGCGCCGGATGTGTACGGCGAGGTCTCGGCAGCGTCCGTCGTGATCATGACGGCGCACTTCATGTCGAGCCTCGGGACCGGCCAGTTCATCGCGTCGAGGCCCAACCTCGACCGCCAGATGGTCTTCAACGCGACCGTCTATTTCCACGTGGCGGGCCTCGTCGCCATCGCCGCCGTGTACCTCCTCCGGGAGCCGATCGCGGTGCACCTCGTCGGCGCGCCCGGGATGCTCGAGTTCATGCCGGGGCTCATTCTCGCGATGATCATCGATCGGATCTGGTACGTCCCCGATCGCCTGCTCATCCGCGAGATGCGCTTCCGCAGCGTGAGCCTCCGGAACGCCGCCGGCGAGCTCACCTACACCGCGGCGTCCGTCTCCCTCGCCGTGCTCGGCTGGGGGGGGAACGCCATCGTGGTGGCGACGCTCCTGCGCGCCGTCGTGCGCGTGGTGACCACGGTCCCGGCGGTGAAGCTCTCCGAGTGGCTGACGCCGAGCCCGCTGTCGGGCGAGAAGGCGCGCGAGCTGTTCGCCTTCGGCATCCCGCTCAACTTCGGGTCGCTGGCGAACTTCGGGGCTTCCAAATGGGACAACCTCGTCATGATTCGCCTGTTCGGGGAGCAAGTCGGCGGGCTCTACAACCTCGCCTGGAACCTCGCCGACATCCCGGCCTCCCAGGTCGGCGAGCGCATCGGCGACGTGCTCGTCCCGTCGTTCGCGAAGCTCGAGCCGGAGCAGCGCAAGGCGGCGCTCGTCCGCGCGCTCACGCTGCTCGCGCTCCTCATCTTCCCGCTCGCCGTGGGCCTCGGCGCGGTCGCCCCGACGATCCTGAACGACACCTTCTTCAACGAGGCATGGGAGCCGGCCGGCCCGCTCCTCGCCGTGCTGTCCGCGCTCGGCGTCACGCGCCCGATCGGCTGGGTCCTGTCCTCGTACATGCAGGTCTACGGCCGGACGCGGACGATCATGGTCCTCGAGTGGCTCAAGGTGGCCGCGATCGTCGGCAGCATCGCGCTGCTCGGAACGATCGGCGGCGTCCTCTGGGCCTGCGCCGGCGTCGGCGTTGCGTTCGGGGTGCACGCCCTGGCGAGCCTCTGGGTGGTCAAGCGCGCCGATGGCGTCCCGTACATGCGGCTCCTGCGCCCGCTGGTCCGCCCGCTCGTCGCGTGCGTGCCCATGGTCGCCGCGGTGCTCGCCGTTCGCTACGGCATGCGGTCGCTCCACGACCTGCCCCGCGGGTGCCGCCTTGGCGCTGAGGTGGTGGTCGGCGGGCTCGCCTTCGTCGCTTCCGCGCTGGTCATCGCGCGGCAGGCATCACGGGACTTCCTCCAGCTCGCCCGCGAAGCGGTCCACCGCCGTCGTTAAGGCGTTTCCTGAATGTCACCGATCCGGCGTGACGAGCGAAGCGCGCGCAACGAGCGCAACGAGCGTCGCCAGCGTAACGAGCGTAACGAGCGTGCGGACCGCAACGAGGAGCACCTTTCCCCGCCGATCGTTGGGGCCCCACGCGACACTCGAGCGAAATTGGGGGGGCCTGTGGTAGCGTCGGGCCCCTCTCTTCGAAACTGGGTCGGGATCCGCATGGCGGCTCCCCTCCACCACTGGAGATAATAGGAAATGGCAGAGACGCATCCCCCTGCGGTCGAGAGCTTCCTGGCCAAGATCAACTCCCGCGAAGCCCAGGTGGGCATCATCGGCATGGGTTATGTCGGCCTGCCGCTGGCGCTCACGTTCATCGAGAAGGGCTTCCGCGTGCTGGGCTTCGACGTGGACCCGGCGAAGGTCACCGCGCTCGGAGAGGGGAAGGGCTACATCAAGCACCTCGATCCCGCGCGCATCGCGGCGGCAGCCAAGACGGGCCGATTGGAGGCGACGGCGGACTTCTCGCGGCTCGGCGAGCCCGACGCCATCCTGATCTGCGTCCCGACCCCGCTGACGGCCCAGCGGGAGCCCGACATGAGCTACGTCGTCGGCTCCGCCCAGAAGATCAAGGAGCGGCTGCGGAAGGGGCAGCTCGTCGTCCTCGAGTCCACCACGTATCCCGGCACGACCGATGAGCTCGTCAAGGGCATCCTCGAGCAATCGGGCCTGCGCATGGGGCAGGATTTCTACCTCGCCTTCTCGCCCGAGCGCGAGGACCCGGGGAACCGCGATCACAGCACCGCGACCATCCCGAAGGTCGTCGGCGGCGTCGATCGCGCGTCGCTGGTCCTCTCGCAGGCGCTCTACTCGCAGGCGATCGCGCGCGTCGTGGCCGTCTCCTCGGCGCGCGCGGCCGAGGCGGCGAAGCTGACCGAGAACATCTTCCGGGCCATCAACATCGCCCTCGTGAACGAGCTCAAGGTCGTCTACGACGCCATGGGCATCGACGTCTGGGAGGTGCTCGACGCCGCGTCGACCAAGCCGTTCGGCTTCATGCGGTTCAACCCCGGCCCGGGCTGGGGCGGCCACTGCATCCCGCTCGACCCGTTCTACCTCGCGTGGAAGGCGCGCGAGTACGGCGTGTCCACCAAGTTCATCGAGCTCGCGGGCGAGGTGAACGTCGAGATGCCGCACTACGTCGTCAACAAGCTCCAGCTCGCGCTGAACGAGCGCGGCAAGGCGCTGAAGGGCACGAAGGTCCTGCTGCTCGGCGTCGCCTACAAGAAGGACATCGACGACCCGCGCGAGAGCCCCGCGTTCGAGATCATCGAGCTCCTGCGCAAGCTCGGGGCCGTGCTGAGCTTCCACGACCCGCACGTCCCCAAGCTGCCGCGCATGCGCACCTGGCCGCATCTGCCGGAGCTCTCGTCCGTCCCCCTCAACGAGGACACGCTCAAGAGCCACGACGCGGTCATGATCGTCACCGACCATTCCGTGGTCGATTACGATCTGGTGCTGAACCACGCCGCCCTGATCGTCGACGCCCGTGGCGTCTACCGCGCGGCGAACCCCAAGGTGGTCAAGGCCTGACGGAGGGCGAGGGCGCCCCGAGCGGCGCGAGCAGGCGTCGCACGCCAGCGCGGCGGTCCTGGTGACCAGGCATCCAGCGGCGGCGTCCTTGCCGTGTCGCCGCTGGCCCCGTGGCGTGTCGCTCGATTCACGCGCTGTGGGCGGCGCGCCGCGGGCATCGCCGTAGCGCCCACGCCGCGGCGCGGGCGCCACGGCGGAGCTCCTGGGTGACTCCTCGGCAACCGCGAGGAGCTCCGCGTGTCCTCGCGACCTCGTAGCCGCGTCACCTTGTATCCGCGTATCCTCGTCACCACGTATCCTCGTGACCCGGCAACCCCGTAACGCCGTAACCCGGTAACCCGGTAACCGACGGTAACCGATGCAGCTCTTGCCGAGCTCGCGAAATCGCGAGCATCCCCTTGATGTCAGGGCGCCGGTTCGGTACCCATCAAAGACGGTCCATGTCCACGCCGCCGCCCATGGTCGGGCCAGGTCGAACGATGTCGCCTGCAGATGACAGCCTGGGCCCTGCGCCGTCGAGCTCGGATTGGAAGGGCCACCTGGAGATCCGGCTCGGCGATCTCCCGGGGACGCGACGGCCGCTGACCGAGTCCCACATCGTCATCGGCAGGGCGCCGGGCGTGCAGCTCACGCTCGACCACTACACGGTCTCACGGCGCCACGCGGAGCTCTTCTGCGATCCGTTCGGCCGGTGGTGGATCCGCGATCTCGGCAGCACCAACGGAACGCTCGTCAACGACGAGCGGATCAACGAGAAGGTGCTGAAGCCGGGCGATCGCATCGGGATCGGCGACTACATCCTCGAGTTCCAGCTCACGGCGCGGGCCCCTCGTGTGCCGATCGACCCGGGCGGCCTCCATTTCGAGGAGGACAAGCCGACCGCGATCCGCAAGCTCGGCGAGCTCGACCCTCCGCGGATCGCGGCGAAGCACCTGTTCACCCTGATGGACCTGTCGCGGCGGCTCCTCAGCATCGAGGACGCGACGGATCGGTTCGACGCGCTCTGCCAGCTGATGGTCCGCGAGGACTTCCACGGCAGCATGGCGCTCGCGCTGCGGCTCCGGCAGAACGGCGCGCTGACGATCCTGTCCGGGCCGCACCGCCCGTTCCAGTCGCTCCGGCGCGAGGACTCCGTCGCCCCGCCGTACATCTCGCGCCGCGTGCTCGCGGCGGTGCAGGACACGCGCGAGCCGGTGCTGGCCGGCAACCTGGTGAGCGACAGCGCCACGGTCGAGCTCACGATGTCGCGCGACGTCATGGCCCTCTGGGTCGTGGCCTGTCCGCTGCGCGTCGAGGAGCAGATGATGAACCTGCTCTACGTGACCCTGCCCCCCGACTTCGGCAGCGTCGAGTGGCTCGGGCTCATCGCGCTCGCGGCGGAGGTCTATCAGCAGGCCGAGTCGGCCTGGGAGGCGCGGCGCCACGCGCAGGCGCACGCGGCGATCGAGCGCGAGCTCGAGATGGCGCACCAGATCCAGCGGACCTTCGTCCCGAAGCGGCTGGAGTTCAAGGCGCTGGACGTGGCGCTCGGCTTCGAGCCGTGCCGGTGGGTCGGGGGTGACTACGTGGACATCGTCCCGATGCCGGACGGCCGCATCATGCTCGCCGTGGCGGACGTCTGCGGCAAGGGGCTCCAGGCCGCGCTCATCGGCTCGAGCGTCCACACGATGGTGCGCGCGACGGTCGACGCCGGCCGCGGGATCACGGGCATGATGGACCGGCTGAACGCCTACCTCTGCGAGTACCTGCCGGAGCACTCGTTCGTCACGATGGTGGCCGTCGCCCTCGACCCCGCGACGGGCCGCATGGAGTGCGTCAACGCAGGGCACCCGCCGGCGCTGGTGGCGACCGCGGAGGGCGGACTGCGGCACCTCCAGGCGGCGGTCAACCCGGCGCTCGGGGTCGGCCTGGTGCCGATGGAGGCGCACCAGAGCGTGCTCGCGCCGGGCGAGGTGCTCGCGATGTACACCGACGGGCTCACCGAGCTGCGCAACTCGTCGAAGCAGATGCTCGGCCTGCACGCGCTCGGCACGGGCTTCGCCAAGCTCTGCGCCACCAGCGCTGGCCGCCCGGTCGCGTCGATCGCCGACAAGCTCACGCACATGCTCGAGGAGTTCCGCGGCGACCAGCTGCCCGAGGACGACAGGGCCTTCCTCCTCGCGCGGCGCACCTGAGCGCGCCGCGGTCGGCCGCCCGGCGGAGCCCCGTCGCGCTCAGCGAGCGGCGTCGCCCGCGCCAGCCGACGCCTCGCCCTCCAGCGGCTCGCTCGGCGTCGGCTCCCGGCGCGGCGTTCCGGAAGGGCCTGCCGAGCCGAAGGGCTGGGTCATCAAGATGCGCGAGCCCGGCGCCATCTGCCGCGGGAACGCGCCCGACACGGACAGGAGGAGCGTGTTCCGGACGACGCGCGTGTCGGGGAGCTCCGCTGTCCTTGCCTCGGCGCGCTGGTTCGCGTGCTGGTACCGGAGCGCGAGCGCAAAGTCGGGGATGAGGATGACGGGGCTCCAGAGCAGCCCGACATCGGTGAGCACCGCGAGCGTCGTCGGCCCCGTGTCGAGATCCCCCTCCGCGTTCGTCTCGAGAGGCTGCGAGAGCTGCGCGCTGGCCGAGCCCTCGACCGACAGGTGCCAGGCGGGGCGGATGGGCACGGCGGCGCGGAGCGTCAGCATATGGGAGAGCTGGATCTGCTGCAGGAAGACGTTCGGCGTGGCCGCGTAGGTGTACGCGAGCTCGGCCGCGTCGCCCCGCTCGTGCAAGTAGCGCAGCGCCGCGAGCCCGCTCGGGCGCACGAGCGACCCGGCGCCGCCCGCCAGGTCCGTCGCGACGACCCCGCCGAGGTCGAGCTGGCTCGAGAAGCGACGCCCGAGGTCGTGCTGCCAGCTCGCCACGAGCGTGCTGAGGAGCTGGTCGCGCGACGTGTACGTGTCTTCGGTCGTGGGATCGGTGTCGGTGACCGGAACGTTGTCGAAATGGGTGTAGCCGACCGAGAGCGCGAGGGCCGCGACGTCGTGACGGAAGCTTCGGTTCGCGTTCAGCGTGTTCGTCACGCTGTACGTGCGCTGCGGGCGATCCAGGAGCGGGTTGTAGACGGCGAACGTCGCCGCCTGCCCGAGCGACCAGACCGGCGAGGGCTGGAACGAGAACCCCTCGTTGAACGACCCCTGCACGAAGTTCGTCGTCCCGCCCGCGTTGCCCTGGAGCGTCGTGGTCCCCGGCGTCTGCTCGAGCTGGAACGTGTTGAGCTGGCCTTGCGACCCGGACGCCCCGAGCGTCAGCGAGGTCCTCGGCGACGTGACGAAGCGGCCGGTCCACGCGGCCACGTTCGAGTACGAGCTCGCCTCCGCGTGCCGGAAGAAGAGGCTCGTCGAGAACGTGTAGGAGAGCGTCTGGGCGGTCCGCGGCGTCGTGTAGGTGAAGATCAGGCCGGGGCTCGCGGTCGCGAGGCCGTCGGCGTCGGGACCGGGCCCGGCAGGGGGCTCGGCCGCGGAGGTCACGTTGTCGGTGACGCCGATCGACCCGGTGAAGACGCCGTGGAGGGTTGCGTCCTGCGCCCGGGCGTCGTGGTGGGTGAGGATCGCGCAGCCGAAGGCCGCGACCGCAATACCTCGTCCGGAGCGCATGAGGGCTGCAAGGTAACAATGGAGCCGGCGCTCGGCTATGCCTCCCCGACCTTTCGGCGCAAGGAGGCGAACGCCGCGCGCCGGCCGTTCAGGCGTCGAGAAGGACGACACCGAGGATGGGCGCCGGCCGGAGCTGCTCGATGGCCTGGCGGATCGCCTTGCGGGTCGACTTCTTGACCAGCGAGGTCAGGATCACGCCGTCCACCGAGTCGCCGATGACGTTCAGGTCCATGCTGCCGAGCACCGGCGGCGTGTCGATGATGATGTACGAGTAGCCCGCGCGCTTGAGGCTCTCGATCGCGGTCGAGAACGCCACCCCGTCGAAGATCGGCGGCCGCTCCGTGCGCGGATCGACCGCCAGGATGTGGACGGGCGTCTGGAGGGCGAGCCTCGCGTCGGGCGACCTGCCGCCCGGCGCGGCGTTCCTGTCCGACGACGACTCGCCGCCGTCGTCGCCGGGCGTCACGGTGGGCGCCGCCTGATCGACGACGACCCAGGGCGCGAACCGGTCGTTGACGTGGCGCTGGAGCTGCTCCGTGAAGCAGCTCGGGGGCTCGAACCGCAGCGCCTTCGCGATGCCGGGCTTGCGGATGTTCGCCTCGACGAGGAGGATCTTCCCGCGGACGGTCTCGCGGAGCGCGAGGGCGAGGTTGATGGCGCACGACGTCTTGCCCTCGCCGGGCCCCGCGCTCGTCACGGCGATGGTGATCCCCGAGCCCGTCGGCAGCTTGCGCCGGAGCGTCCGGTACGCGTCGGCCTGGGGCGAGTAGGGCGCGCGGAGCATCACGATGTTCGGATCCACGGCGTCCGGCATCGGCACGGGGCGCACGGTGATCTCGCCCGGGCCGCGCAGCGACTCCTCCGGGAGCAACCCGGCGTTCTCCGGTGTGGTGGGCAGGGAGCGCAGCTGCTCGATGTGCAGCGACGGCGGCTCCTCGAACGTCGGATCCAGCGACTGCAGCTTCGCGTCCACGGCCTGGTGCGCCGGGGTCGACACCACGCGGTTGAAGATCAGGGAGGGCGGCGAGTTGAACGTGCTGGTGAGCGAGCGCTCGATCGGCCGCTCGGGCGGCGGCTGCTGCTGCGGCGGCGGCTGCTGATGCGGCTGCGGCACCTCGCGCACCGTCACCTCGCGCGCCGCGGGCGGCACCACGCGATCGAAGACGAGCGACGGAGGCGAGGGGAACGCGCCGCTGAACGATCGCTCGAGGGACGGCGCTCCCCCGGGGGGCGCCCCCGCGTCCCGGACCCCCACGTCGCGCGCCGGCGAGGCGATGACCCGCTCGATCGGCACCGGCAGCGCTGGCGAGCTGCCCGGCCTCCCGCCGCTCGATACGAGCCCAGGGCTGCTCAGCGTCGCGCTCAGATCGGCGACACGCGCGATCGCGGGGGATGAGCCTTGCCGCTCGGGGCCGGGCGGCAGCGCCGGCGCGGGCATGCCGAGCACCGTCGCGGTACCCGGGTGCGCGCGGTGCTCCCCGTGGTTCGCCGCGGGACCCCCGAGGAAGAGCGCCGTCGCTGGCGACGGCCCCCTGAGCGGCTGCTGCGCGCCGGGGTGAGCGCCCGGCGCCTGCGCGGCGCCGAGGCGCAGCCCCATCGCCTGCGGGTGCTGCAGCGGCGAAGGGGGCAGATCTTGCCGGATGGTCGGCGAGTCGAACGCGGCGCTCGGGTCGTCCTGGCTGGAGCTCGGGCGCTCCGCCGAGACCACGTCCTCCGCGTCGTTCGCGAGGCGCAGGACGCGGGCGATCATCTCCTCGCGCACGTCCGGATCCGGCGCGATCGAGCGCCAGTTGCCGACCACGTTGCGGAGACGGCGCGCCTCGATGACGAGGGCGCGGACCCGCGCGGTCTGCTCCGCGCGACTCAGGAAGTCGCAGACCTGATCGAGCGCCCGCTCGAGGGAAGCGACCGGCGGGGGCTTTCCCGGCTCAGCTCCGCCTGCCTCAGCCACGGCGCCCTCGGGGCGCGCGCGCGGCGGGCGGAACGACGACGAGCACCGGAGCGAGCGCCATTCGATCGATATCTTCCATGTCGTAAACCCGATCATCGAACACGATGCCACGCGCCGCGGCGGCCGCGATGCCGGCCGCAACGGACAAGAACAGCCCGCCGATGGCGATGATCAACCGCGACGGGCTCGACGGCGCGCTCGGCCGGTACGCCGGGTCGAGCACCTCGATCTGCGCCGAGTAGCCGCCCTGCTCCGAGCTCGCGGCGATCTCCGCGCGGAACGACTTGCCCTCGAGGTCGGAGAGGCGCTGCTGCGCGCGCGCCTTCTCGCGGCTGAGCCGCGACCAGTCGGTCTCGGTGTTGATGATCTGCTTCGCCGCCTCGCTCGCGTCGGCCGCGTTGCCCTTCTTCGCGCCCCTGCGCACCGCGATCTCCCGCTCGAGAGCGGCGAGCTGGGACTTGATCTTCGCCTTCTCGGCCTCGTCGGTCGCGGGGACCTCCACCACCGGCTCCGGCGGCAGGACGAGCGCCTGCTCGGCGCGCCGCAGCGCCGCCTCGGCGTTGGTCACGCGGGCCGCCGCCGCCCGGACGTCGGGGTGCTGCTCGGTGAAGCGGGACTGCTTGTCGGCCAGATCCCGCCGCGCGGTGGCGAGCTCTTGCTCGGCCTGATCCCGCTGCCGGGTGAGCGCGGGGGAGGGCACCCCGGCGGCGCTCGCCGCCGGCTGCTCCGGCTTGCCGGTGAGCCGGCTGCGCAGGCGGGGCACCTGCCGCTCGAGCGCCTCGAGGGTCGGGTCGGTCCCTGTGGCGCGCCGCTCCCGCTCGCGGATGGCGGCGCCGCCCTGCGAGCCGCCGGGTGTGGATTGCTCGGTAGCGAACTCGGGGTGCTCGGCCAGGAACGCCGCGAGCTCGGCCTCGGCCTTCTCGACGTCCTGCTCGGCGCGCTTCAGCTCGGCGTCGAGGAACTCGTTCGTCAGCTTCGCCTGCGACCTGCGCATGCGGGTCGTCTCCTCGACGAGGATGTCCGCGAGCCGCTGCGTCACCTCCTGCGCCTGCTCGCGCGTCTCTCCTTCGGCCGAGATCGCGAAGGTGTCCTGCGAGCGGGCCTTGAAGGTGATCTTGGCGCGGAGCCGATCGACCGCGTCGACCATGCCCCGCTTCTCGAGGACGTCGGGGAAGAGGTTGAACTCCGTCACGACCTTCTCGAGGTTGGAGCGCGCGAGCAGCGTCTCCTTGAGCCGCGCGGAGAGGGTGCGGAGCGGGTCGGGCCCGTCGGGCCCGAGGTACGTCGCCTTGACGCCCTCGCGGTAGAAGATCACGGTCTCGGAGCGGTACGCGGGCTTCCTCGACTGCACGACGAGCACCGTGAACCCGAGCCCCGCGATCGCCACCAGCACCGCCACGTACCAGTGCGCCAGCGTCCGGTTGATCATCGCGCTGACGCTGGGCGGCTGCGGACCTGCAGGCCGCGCCGCTGCGTCGGCGGGGATCGCCCCGAGCGCCTCCTGGGGCGGGGTAGGCCCGGAGAGCTGCTGGTTCATCTTCTTGTCCATGGTCCCCGCTCCTCGAAGGTTGCCTTGCTCCGCCCGGTCCGGAGAACGCGCACCCCGGTCAGGCAGGCTGGTTGGCTATGGTAGACGTGCGACGCCCGAGCGCCAGCTTGTTGCACCCAGCTCCGGCTGTGCCCGCTGCGCGCAACCCCACGCCTAACACGCCCCCAGTACGCGCAGCACGCGCAACCAGCACCACGGCGACAGGGGGCACCGCCCGGGCGACGCCAGCCGCGCTGCACCGTCCGCGCGACACCTGCCGCGCGGCGCTGCCACCGCGACCGTTGTCGACGGGTGGGCCGGGGGGCCGGGGTGGCGGCGCGCGCGCCGCCACCGAGCGTCACGTGGGGAACACCCGATCGAGGCGCAGCAGGCGGAAGATCGCGCGCGGCTGATCCCTCAGCCCGACGATGCGCACCTGGCCGCCGTTGGCCCGTACCCGCTTGAACAGCGAGACGATGACGCCGACGCCCGAGCTGTCGATCAGCCGGAGGGACGAGAGCTCGAGCGTGATGTTCTGCCGGTTCTCGGCCACCAGCTCGTCCACCAATGTCCTGAACTCCGGTGCGGTCACTGCGTCGAGGGTCCCCTCGAACTGCACGACCGTCTCACTGCCGTTATCGGTCCGCGTATAACTCATTGGATTTTGATTCCCCCTGCGGCGCGGGTCGCGCCCGAACGGGAGACGCTCCGCATTCGAAAACTGCTCGTCCGATGCCCTGTCGCCCCGGCGAAATCGGCGTCGGAATGCTCTTGTTCGCTGCTGCCTTCACCCCCGTCGCCGGCAATACACGAGCTGCCCTCCCTCCGTTTCACAAGACGGAGGACATTCGGACTGCCGGGACAGTAGTCGACCTCATCCATGAACGACTTGATGATGAAGAGCCCCATCCCGGACTCGGGGAGGTCGTCGATGGGAGGGTTGTCGATGGCCGCGGGATCGAAGCTGCAGCCCGTGTCCATCAAACGGATGATAATGCCGTCCGCGTCGGACTCGATCTCGATGTCGACGTCGCCCGGCGGGCCAGCGCGGTATCCGTGAATCGCGATGTTGTTGAACGCCTCGCCGAACGCCGAGACGGTCTGGTCCTCGAAATCCTCCTGGGTGAGGCCGGGCGACCCGCCCTCGACCCTCCCCGGCGCGGCCATCTTGCATGCGGCCGCCACCACGCGGAGGGCGAGGTGGCGATAGGTCAACGAACCTGGTACGCGGAGTCGGATCACGCCCAAACCTCCATCCGAGCTTGTACCCTACCACGTTCTCGACTATGGGAGCCACAAGGTAAACAGTGACACCTGGCGTTCGTGTAGCGAAACGTGCGATCGACATCGCGGGCTCGCTCGTGGGTCTCACGCTGACCCTCCCGCTCTACCCTCTCATCGGCGCGGCTATCTACCTCGAGTCGCCCGGGCCGATCTTCTACATGCAGCGCCGTGCCGGGATGCTCATCGGCACGGAAGTGCGGGACGGCGTGGCCTACCCGCGGTTCGTCGAATTCCACATGCGCAAATTTCGTTCCATGCGCGTGGATGCCGAGAAGTTGACGGGGGCCGTGCTCGCCCAGCAGGACGACCCGCGCATCACCCGGGTCGGCCGCTTCCTGCGCAAGACGCGCCTCGATGAGATCCCGCAGTTCTGGAGCGTGCTCATGGGCGACATGAGCATCGTGGGGCCGCGCCCCGAGCGCCCCGAGCTGCTCGTCAACCTCGCGCTCGCCATTCCCTTCTTCGAGGAGCGGATGCGCGACATCAAGCCGGGCATCACGGGGCTCGCGCAGGTGTCGCTCGGGTATACCGGACGCGCCCCGGCGGAGAGCGAGGTCGCCGCGTTCGAGGCGACGCTGACGAACCCGTTCGGCCTCGAGGAGGCGGAGGGGGCCGAGGCCGACGACATGCGGATGAAGCTGCTCTTCGATCTCGCGTACGCCGCGTCGCTCGAGAAGCTCTCGACGTTCCTGCAGATGGAGCTCTCGATCATCGTGAAGACGCCGCTCGTGATGGTCCTCGGCCTCGGGCGCTGAGCGGGCGCCGCGCCTCCGGACCCCGGCGCCATGGCGCTCTCTCCGCTGAACCGGGGGCGCTTCCCGCGGCTCTGCTAGGACACCGATCACGTTGATCGAGCGAGAACTGAGCCGCCAAGACGCCAAGAACAAAACACGATCTTGGCGTCCTCGGCGCGCTTGGCGGTTCAAATTCCTGCTCTTTTCCGGGGTTTCAACCCGTTTGTCGCTCTAGGCCCTCTTGCTGAGCACGACGATCACGAGCACCAGGGCGAGATCGGCCAGGATGAGCCGGTAGACGTCGCGCTTCTCGAGCCGGATCGAGAAGTTCGGATCGACGCTCCTGATGGCGGAATACAGCGCCCCCGCCAGGCCGAAGTAGATCCAGAGCACGTAGTGGTAGGTGAACGAGAGGAAGAAGATCCCGACCATCATCCCGCAGAACCCGGCCATGATCGCCATGGACCAGGCGCGGATCGCCGCGAACTGGGCGCCGTGCTCGTACCGCTTGAGCGCGACCAGCGAGATCTTGAGGGTGAGGTAGATCATCGCCGTCCACGCGAACATCCCGAGCGGACCGAGCTCCGAGAGCGCGAGGAGGTACGCGTTGTGCGCGGTGAGCCAGTGGTGCTCCGTGAACTGGCGGAAGCCCGCGCCCATCAGCGGGAACATCCGGTAGATATTCAGGCCCTCGCCCAGGATCTCCGTGCGCTCGTTCGCTGACTCATCCGCCTCGCCCCCGCCGCGGCCGCCGAGCATCATGAGCGGCGCCGCGCAGATCGCGCCGAAGATCGCGCCGCGGATGCCGTACTTCTTGACGAAGTAGACGCCCAGCACCGTCGCGAAGACGAGCTGGCCGCCCCGGGACTGCGTGAGGATGATCGCGGTCGCGATGAGGAGGAGCGAGCCGAAGACCATGAGCGCGCGCGTGAAGGAGCGCTTCTGCTCGAACATCGCGAAGCTGAACGGCAGCACGATGCCCGCCGTGAGCGCGAGCTCGTTCGGATCCTGGAGCACGCCGCGCCAGCGCACGCGGCCGTTGATCGTCGACGTCTTGAAGAGGCCGACGCGCTCGCACAGGTACTCGACCTCGGGATCGGCGCCCGGCCCCTCGCGGCAGTCCACGCGGAGCTCGCAGGACCGGCCGTCGGGGATGCCCGCCTCGCCGCGCGAGCCTCCGATGGTCTGCGTCATCGCCAGGCACTGAAACGAGGAGAACCCCTGGTGGATCGCGACGCCCGCCACGAAGAGGCCCATGATGAGCACCGTGGCGGCGAGCTTCTGGAACCCTTTGAAGCCGTCGGGGCTGTGCCCGATCAGGAAGAAGAGGACGAACGTCACGCTGATCGAGACGAACCCCTCGGTGAACTCGGCGGGGTTCCGGAAGCCCAGCGTGAGCACGCACCAGCAGTAGACGACGATGGCCCACCGGAGCTGCGGGGTCGCCTTCAGCCTGACCTTGCCCATCGCGAGGTCGAGGCCCATGCCCATGAAGGCGAGGCCGAGCCAGAGGTACAGGAACGGCAGGCTCTCGAAGCGCTCGTCCCACTCCTGAGGCCTGCCGTAGATGAAGACGATGAGAAGGATGACCCCGGGGAGCGCGAGCATGTCGAGGGTCCTCGGCGGAGACGCCGTTCGGGTGGTGGGGGACGTTCCGGAGGATCGCGGCTCGCGTCAAGCGACTTGCGCTCGCTCCCTCCGGCGTGGTTTCCGGGCCCTCGAGGCTACGTGCTGAGGCCCACGCGGCGCACGGCCTGGTTCAGGAACGGGACGAACTCATCCGCGGCCCTCGCGTTGCCCGCGCTCGAGGGGTGGTTGTCGGTGTTCCCCTCCGAGCCGTGCAGGGAGAAGTTGGACTCGCCCTTGTTCGTGAGCACGTCGTAGTAGTCGAAGACGACGACGTTCTTCTCCGGATAACCGCTGAGCCAGCCGTCGGGCGACTTGACCCAGTTGTTGAACGAGCGGGCGAGATCCGCCTGGCGCTGCGCGATCTCGGCGTCGGAGGGCTTCCCGAGGAGCCGCTTCGCGGTCCACTTCCAGGCGGGCTCCTTGGAGCGTTTGAGGACGTTGGCGGGGGCGGTGACGTAGACGAACAGCGTGTCCTTCCGCTTCGCGAGGTCGGGCAGGATGGACGTCAGCGTGGCCTTTGCGTTCCAGACGGTGAGCTCCGGGCCGGCCGGGTTGCCGGGGGCGGAGCCCTCGCCGACGAAGCGGTTGTTGGGATAACAGGACTTGAAGACGACGATCCGGTTCACCACGCCGTCCGGGTGCATCTGGTCGTTCAGCGCGACCCGGAGCACCTTGTCCATCTTGTCGCGGAACTTGGGCGCCCAGTCGAAGAGGTCGGTCTTCTCGCCGATCTCGCTGCCGTAGGAGGCCTCATGGACGCGGTAGCCCTGCTCCGTGAGCTTCTTCTTGAGCCCGCCTCCGTTCGGGTGCGCCTCGTAGACGCACGACGCCTTCTCCTTCTCGGCGCCCGTCTCCGTGAGGAGCTGGCCGCCGCACGAGTGATGGATGAACAGGAGATCCAGCGGGGTATCGGGCCGGGCGCTCGCGAAGCCGGACAGATCGAGCGAGCCGGCCTTCGCGATGGGGCCGGTCGCGGCCGGCGCCGTCCCCTCGATGGGGATGAACAGGGCGCCCAGCGCGACGAGAAATGCGCCGGCAGAGACGAGTCGCTTCTTGCTCATGGCATCTCCGTACAGGACGTGGGCAAGGAGAATGGATTATTGCAGCGCGCCACGCCGAGGACAAGCGTGGCGCGGGGGGCGTCATCGTCGCATTTGCCGTTTGCGACACGGCGCTCAGAAGGCGAGGACGCCGCCCTCGTCGGCCTTGGCGGCCGAGCCGGCGCGGATCGTAATCTCGTCGCCGCCGCCCGCGGGCTTCCTGATCACGTCGT
This sequence comes from Sorangium sp. So ce128, assembly GCF_051525245.1. Taxonomy (NCBI): domain Bacteria; kingdom Pseudomonadati; phylum Myxococcota; order Polyangiales; family Polyangiaceae; genus Sorangium; species Sorangium sp. So ce128. Next base: position 1,271,534 of record NZ_CP150313.1, read on the forward strand.
AGGACGCGCCGGGGGAGAGCCCCGTGACGACGTGCTTCGTCACGCCGGGGAGCGAGGTGAACTGCACCTCGGACACAGCGCCCAGCTCGACCGGGAACAGGACCAGCGTGTCCTTCACCGCCGCGCCAGCGAACGGCGTCCCGCGCTTCGTGCGCACGAGCGTCACCGGATCCGCCGTCGCGTTGCCGGCCGCGCCCTGGAGCACGTGCAGGAAGCGCGTGTCCTTCGGCATCGGGGCCGGCGGCTCGACCCGCAGGGTTGCGAGCATCGGCTCGTTCTCGGCCGGCTTGGTGTCCCAGGTGCCCGTCGGCTTGTACGGCTCGGCCACCATGACGGCGCTCTCCGGCAGGAGCGTGGTCACGAAGAGCTTCTGCCCCTTCGCCGTCGTGGCCGTCGCGAGCTTCCCCGCGACCTGCGCCGCGCTCGGCGTCTGCACGAAGAAGCGCTTGAAGCGCCCGTCCTTGCCCGTGGCGGCGCGGTCATAGAGGACGAGGTGGTCCGGCTTGAGCCACACGAGCGCGCGGCTGACGTGCGTGACGTCGCGGATGTTCTCGTACTCGGAGTTGTAGAGCGGGGTCGCGTCGCCGAGGACGTAGACGTAGTCCTGCGCGAAGCTCTTCGCGAGCACCCTGGGATCGCCCGTGTGCACGAGCGGCCACTGGGACCCGCGCCGCCAGAGCTCGCCGCGGTTCGGGTCGTCGTGGCGGCGGTTCCTGTCGTTCTCGACCGTGAGGGTGTTGTGCTGCTCGGAGCTCCCCATGAAGGCGCCGTACCCGACGCGCTCCTTCGTGAGCCACTCGCCGCCGCGGTAGAAGCCGAAGCTGAGGCCGTCGCCGTGCTGGTGGTCGATCTGCTCCCAGCCGAGCTGGAACTGGAGCCACGTGGCCTCGGGCCCCCAGCTCGTCCTCGCGAAGACCTGGCCGAGGCCGGGGCCGTAGTGCGTGAGCGGGGTGGAGGGGCGCGGGTCGGTCGGGGTGACCGCCGGGTCGAGCAGGAGGAAGTACATGATCGAGTGGCGCTTGTGGACCTGGCCGAGCTGCGAGCGGGCGCGCCGCGCGAGGGCTGCGGCGCCGCCCGGGCCGGCGTGGATGGCCATCCAGCGGAGCGCGTTCAGGCGCTCGGCGTTGCCGCTGTTCTCGGCGTGGAGGCCGAGCGCCGCGAACGGGTCGATGTGATCCGTGTACTCGTAGCGCTCCCCGTCGCCCGTCCACGCGGCCTCGTGGGTCGGCCCGAGCCGGCCCGCCGGCGTGGCGGGGCTCAGGCTGTGGAGGTGGGCCGGGATGAACTCGTGCCAGAACGGGTTGCCGTCGAGGTGCACCTGCGGGCCCCACTTCGCCGGATCGGCCTCGCCGGCCGTCTGGATGGCGAGCAGCGTCTCGCTCACGTAGGCCAGCGTCGCGGGGCCGTACTGGAAGCCCTCCGGCGGCGCGCCGCCGCGCGCGTCGTTCCGCAGGACGCTGTCGGTCATGTAGAGCCACGCCCCGGCGACGTTGGCGAAGTAGTCCCTGAGCCGCGGGTAGGTGCCGCTCGGCTTCGGATCCGGCGGATCGTCGGCCTCGTCGAACGCGAGCGACAGGAGCGTCAGGTTGCGCATGTGCGACGTGAAGTAGTTGTTCGCGGCGTACCTGCGCTTCTTCGGCTCCTTCAGCATCGCCGGGTCGTTCAGCTTGCCCACGGGCTCGGGGTGATCGTGGCTCGTCGTCGACGACTTCAGCTGCTCCTCCGCCCAGCGGAGGAAGACGGGCCGTATCGCCGCCTTGTCCTGGGCCGAGAGGTACCCGTAGATCCAGTCGACCGTGAGGCCGAACGACTCGCCGGCCCAGCGGGCGCGGTCGCCGGTCGAGAACCTGCGGACGAAGGGATCCTGCGGATCGCCCTTGTTCACGCGATCGACGATGTAGAGAAGGATCTTGCGCGCGCGGGCGGCGTGGTCGTTGCGGGCCGCCTCGTCGCTCGAGACGAGCGACATGAAGGCGAACAGCTCCGCGTGCGCCTCGCAGTAGATGCGGGCGTGGGTGCAGTCGCCCTCCGAGGGGATGTTGCCCTTGTCCATCGCCGCCGCGGCCTCGGCCGTCACGGCGGCGAGCTCCTTGAACAGGGGGTTCGCCTGCGTGGCGCGCGCCCGGAGCTTCGGCAGATCGGCCGCGCGCACCCAGAGCCGGGGGTGCCCCTTGGCCGGCGTGGCCGGCGGCGCGGCCGGCGCGTCGAAGCGCGGCGCCGCGACCGCGAGCGCGGCGGTGGCGGACTGGGTGCCCTCGCCGCTGTGGACCGCCGGGGGCCCCGGGGTCTGCCGCCGGTCGCAGCCGGCGAGGAGACCCGCGAGGCCGAGCGCGAGGCCGAGCGACGCGAGCGACCGCGAGCCCGTCATGTCGCGCGTTCCTTGAGGTACGTGAACGTCCGCTGGAGGCCCTCCTCCGTGGAGACCAGCTGCTTCCACCCGAGCGCCTTGAGCTTCGTGTTGTCGAACCGGTTCCCCTTCCACGAGGTCGCGCTCTTGTAGGGCGTGAAGATGGCCGGCAGCTGCCCCTTCGAGTAGGCGTGGTAGCGCTCGACGAGCTTCGATATCCCGGCGAGGGCGAAGTAGGGCACCGTGAGCGAGCGGATCGGCTTCACCTCGCGCTTGTAGCGGGCGAGGTAGACGTCGGCCGTGGGCAGGTCGTCGTCGTGGACGTTGTAGACCTGCCCCCGCGCGACGTCGCTCCGGCCGGCGACGGCGATCGCCTCCGCGCAGTTGTCGACGTACGACAGCGGGAGGACGTTGCGGCCGCCGAGGTGCAGGAACACGCCGAAGAGGCTCATCCCCACGCGGCTGGAGAAGGCGTTGCCGCCGGGGCCGTAGATGACGCCGGGGCGGAGCACCGTCAGCGGGAAGCCGTAGCGCGCCTGGTACTCCCAGAAGAGCTTCTCCTGCCGGAGCTTCGCCTGCGAGTAGAGATCGCGCTGCGCCGGCCGCGTCTCCAGGGGCGTGTTCTCGTCGACGATGTACCCCCGCGGGAGATCGGCGACGCCGTAGACGCCGAAGGAGCTGACCAGGACGACGCGCGGCGATCGGCCGGTGTGGACGAGCGCCTCGAGCAGGTTCTTCGAGGCGACGACGGTGCTCAGGAACATGTCCGCGGGCGCGCCGCCCATGGCCGCGGCCACGTGGTAGACGACGTCCACGCCCTCGACCGCGCGCTCGGCGGCCTCCTTCGTGGCGAGGGAGCCCACCGCGACCTCGAGGGGGACGCCCCGCCGCTTCTCGATCTCGTCGAGCCGCGAGCGGTTGCTCGCGGGGCGGACGAGGCAGCGGAGGTCGGTCTCGCCGTGGGCGAGCAGCCGGTCGACGAGGGCCGATCCGAGGAAGCCGTTCGAGCCGGTGACAAGGACTTTCATGTGCGCGCCTTCTCCTGCGGGACCTGCCGGAAGATCTCATCCATCATCGACGCGACCCGGATCATGTCCCGGTACGAGATGGGCAGCTCCGCGCCCCGCGTGATGCTGTCGTAGAAGAGGCCGATCAGGCGGTTCAGCCCCGAGAAGAAGTGGAAGTCGCTGCGGGCGAACCGCACCACGTTCTTGCCCCCCTCGCGGAGGTACGAGAGGGCCTGATCGAAGGCCGGGACGACGCGCCCGATGGCGCTCGGGAGCTTCGGCGACGCGTCGAGGGTGACCGTGCGGCTCGTGAAGTCGACGTGGAGCGTGTTCTTCGTGCCATAGACGCGGAGAAAGTGCCCGGGCGGCCGCGCGTGCGACGAGAAGGTCCCGTAGGCGCTGACGCGCGCGCCCTGCACCGTGACGCGGAGCTCGTCGAGCATGTCGTCGCGCGAGTCGCCGAACCGCTTCTCCCGGAGCGCGTAGGCGGTCGCGGTGACCTTCGGCTGCTCGTCGTCCACGAACTCGACGATCTTGTTCAGCAGGTGATCGACGTTGTTGTGGAACAGCTTGCCCGGGAGGCGATGGACCCAGTGCGAGCCGTCGCCGAGGAGCGCCGTGCCGAAGGGGCCGGCGAGGTTGTAGCCGAAGCAGCTCTCCACGTGGACGGGATCACCGATCACGCCGTCGCCGACGAGCCTGCGCATCTCGATGGCCGGGGGATCGAACTGGTACTCCCAGCCGACGGTCATCTTCTTCCCGGCGGCGGTGCAGAGCTCGATGAGGCGCCGCACGTCCGCGAGGTTCAGCGCAGTCGGCTTCTCCACGTAGACGTGGGCGCCGGCCTCGATGGCGCGCCGGGCGAGGAACAGGTGCGACTGCGGAGGGGTGGTGATGTGGACGACGTCGGGCTTCTCGACGTCGAGCAACCGGTCGAACGAGTCGTAGTGGCTCGGGATGCCGTAGCGCACCGCGATCTGCTCGGCCATCAGGAGCTCCAGGTCGCATACGGCGACGACCCGAGCCCGCTCCGGCATCTTCTGGATCTCTTCTATGTGGCCGTCGGCGATCTTGCCGCAGCCGACGATCGCGATTTTGAGGGTCATGCGGCGGCGGAGCGTACCGCAACGTGGCAGCCGAGAGCTAGGCTCTCGGCCGGCCCGCGGTCAGCGCGGACGCGTCCAAGCTCCTCCACGCGCGTCCATGCGCGTGGAGGAGCTTGATGACGGTCGCGGCGGCCTCGGGTAGGCTGCGCGGCGCAGCATAAAGAAGGGTGGTGATTCGTGCGCGTGCTCCATGTTCTTCATACGTCGCTGCCTGTCATTGCGGGATACACGATCCGCAGCGACTACATCATCAAGCACCAGGCCGAGCACGGGATGCGGCCGGCGGTGGTGACGTCGGCGCAGCAGGGGTCCGGGGATACGCTGAAGGACGAGATCGGCGGCATCTCGTACTGGCGGACGCGCGAGCCTACCGGCAAGAAGCTGCCGCTGGTCAGGGAGCTCCAGCTCGTGCGGGCGCTGGAGGCGCGCGTCGAGGACGCGATCCGGGAGTTTCAGCCCGATCTCGTGCACGCGCACTCGCCGATGCTCGTCGGGCTGCCGGCGCTCGCGGCGGCGCGCCGCTTCGGGCTGCCGCTCGTCTACGAGGTGCGCGACCTCTGGGAGAACGCCTCCGTCGACCGGGGCAAATTCAAAGAGGACTCGGCGCCTTACAAGATCGCGGCCGGCCTCGAGACGATCGTCTACAAGTACGCTGACGCGACGGTGACGATCTGCGAGGCCCTGAAGAGCGCTGTCGCGCCGCGGGTGCGCAGCACGGACGCGCTCCACGTCGTGGGCAACGGCGTCGACTCGGACAAGTTCGCGCCGCGGGAGGCCCCGCCCGGCGCCTGGGAGCGCTTCGGGCTCGCCGGGAAGAAGCTCATCGGCTACGTCGGCACCTTCCAGCCGTACGAGGGGCTCCAGACGCTCATCGCGGCGATCGGCGACATCGCGCGGGAGATCCCGGACGCGCACGTCGTGATCACCGGGGCCGGCGGCCAGGAGATGGAGCTCAAGGCGTTCGCCCGCGAGCGAGGGGTGGAGTCCAAGGTGACCTTCACCGGGCGGGTGCCGCACGACGAGGTGTTCAACATCTACGCGATGGCGAGCCTGCTCGTGTATCCCCGCATCCGGACCCGGACGACCGAGCTGACGACGCCGCTGAAGCCGCTCGAGGCGATGGCCATGGCCCGGCCCGTGATGGTGAGCGACGTCGCGGCCATGGGGGAGCTCGTCCGTTATGGCGAGACCGGGTTCGTCTTCAAGGCGGGCGACAGCGCCGACCTCACGAGGCGGTGTGTGGAGGCGCTCAAGGACCCGGCGCGCCTCGAGCAGGTCGGCAAGAACGCGCGGGCGTGGATCCTCAAGGAGCGGCAGTGGCCCACGCTGCTCTCGCGGTACGAGACCATCTACGAGCAGGCGATCGCCGTGCGGCGCGGACAGGGCAAGTCGCGCGTCGGCGAGCCGCACGCGGCGTGAAGGGCGGCGACCCCAGCCCGGGCTTCCCACGGCCGACGGTCAGCGTCGCTGCCGCGTGAGCGTCGCGATCCCTAGGCGCGTCCTCGCGCGATCCGGGGTATGATCACGCGGCCCCATCCCGCCCCTTCGGGAACTGGCAGGAGGTCTCTCAACGTGTTCGAGATCAAAGTCGACCGGATCATCGCCATGGTGGATTTCGTCCTCGAGGGGCGTGTCCGCCTCGAGGAGATGGAGAACTTCGTCAGCGAGCTGAGGAAGGCGTGCGAGAGCCTCCAGGGCCGGGAGATCAAGATCAAGGCCGATGTCCGCGGGTTCAGGCCGATGTCCCCCGATGTGGCGGAGAAGATCCGCGCCGTCCAGGAGTTCGGCCTGGAGCTCGGGGTGATGCGCGTCGCCGAGATCATCGAGAGCGACATCGTCGCGCTCCAGCTGAACCGCGTGGCGCGCGAGAGCGGCACGGACAAGGTCCTCCGGCGCTTCTGGGACGAGGACGCGGCCCACGAGTGGCTCCTCCACGGTGATCCGGAATGAGCGGCGGGCACCCGCTTCGGATACGGGCCCATCTCGACGTTTTCGGTGCTCAGCGCACCTGAGTGCGCTTCCGCGCCGAAAACGCCGATCTGGGCCCGTCTCCTGTGCGGGTGACCGCCGCTCGGCGGGGCCTTTGCCGGAGAGAAGGGGGCGGGGGGCGCTAGAAGAGGGGGGGCGGGTCGGAGGGGTGCGGGGGGCGGTACTGCTTCAGGATCTCGGCAACGGCGTCTAGCGGCAGGGCCGGCGCGTGGTGTCCGCTGTGGCCGGTCATGTCGACGCCGCCGAACATCGCGTTGAGGATCGCCTCCTCGACCACGTCGACGGTGGCCTCGTAGAGCGCGTCGACCTCGGTGTCGAGGACGAGCTCGGCCATGTGCCGGCCCGGCGCGAGGGGGTGCACGCTGAGCGAGCGGCTCGACCGGGGGGCGCTCCACTGCTCGGTGGTGACGCGAGGCACCCGGTTCGCGGTGCTCCAGGCGAGGACGATCTCGCCCGAGTTGTTGGCCGCATACCCGCCGGTCCGGCCGATCGCGAGCGCGGCGCGCCGCGCGAGGCGCGCGAGCTGACGATGGATGAGCGGGGCGTCGGTGGCGACGAGCACGATGATCGAGCCGGCGGGGCCCCGCCGCGGGACGTGGTTGAAGCGGTCGCTGATGAGCCGCCCGACCGGGACCCCATCGACGCGGAGCAGCTCGCGATCGCCGAAGTTCGACAGCACGAGCGCCCCCACGAGGGCGTCGACTCCGCCGACAGGGACCGACCGGCTCGAGGTGCCGATCCCGCCCGCGAAGTGGAACGTCTGCATGCCCGTGCCGGCGCCGACGCACCCCTCGGCCACGGGGCCACCCCGGGCGTTGTCGATCGCCTCGTCGACGTCGGCCTGCGCCACGTGGCGCCCCACGGCGTCGTTGAGGAAGCTGTCGTCGCACTCGGCGACGACCGGGATCACGACGTCGTAGTCCTTGCCGATCTTGGGGTGTTTGCGCGAGAGCCACGCGACGGTCGCGTCGAGGACGCGGCCGACGCAGAGCGTGCTGCAGAGCAGGATCGGCGTCTCGCAGAGGCCCCACTCGTTGATCTGCGAGAGGCCGGTCACCTCGCCCGCGCCGTTGAGCACGTAGCTCGCGGTGAACACCCGATCGAGGAAGACGTCGCCGTCGGCCGGGACGACCGCGGTCACGCCCGTGCGCACCGGACCGAGGCCGGGGACGAGCTCGCCTTCGCCCTCGATCTTGGTCACGTGGTGGACCCGCACCCCAGGGACGTCCGTGATCGCGTTCTCCGGACCGGTCGGAAAGCGGCCGATCGCGACGCCGAGATCGCGCAGCCGAGGGCGCCTGAGCGCGGTCGAGGGCGCGCTCATGGGCCGGCGACCTCGCCGTTCGCGACGGAGACCGTGTCGGAGAGGGGCGCGGCCTCCGCCGGGAGCGGCGCGGGCCCGGCGAGCGGAGGGCCGGGCGCGGCCAGCAGGCCCGGATCGGCGGCCGGCGAGGCGCCCGACGCGCTCGCGGAGGGCGCGGCGGCGCCCGCCGCAGGCGGCGCCGCGGTGAACGCGGGCCGCGGCGCCGTGGCGGCCCGGGCGTCGCGGTAGCGCTTGAGGCAGCCGGCCAGGATCTCGCCGATCAGCATCCGGTAATCCATCCCCGCGACCTTCGCGATCACGCAGAGATCGCTGAAGTCGGGCGTCAGGCCGGGCAGCGGGTTGATCTCGATGACGTACACCCTGCCGTCCTTCGCCATGCGCAGATCGACCCTGGCCACGTCGCGGCACCCGAGGGCCGCGAACGTGTCGCGCACGACCTTCTCGACGCGGCGGAGCTCCGACGGCGTGAGCTGCGCGGGGCACTCGAAGCGCACGCGCGGCGTGTCCGTTTGCTTCTCCTCGTAGCCGTAGACGGGGTAGGTGGGCGGGTCGACGAAGACGACCTCCATCGGCGGCAGCACCTTCGGCCGCCGCTCCCCGAGCAGGCCCACGGTGAACTCGCGGCCCGTGATGTACTCCTCGATGAGGGCCGGCTGGTGGTAGCGATCGACCAGCTGCTTCGCCGCGGCGCGCGCGGCGGCCTCGTCCTTGACGACGGACGCGGACGTGATCCCCTTCGAGGTCCCCTCGGCGTTGGGCTTCACGATCACCGGGTAGCGGAACGGCTTCAGCTTCTCGCGCCCGGTCGTGACCACCTGCCACTCGGCCGTCTCGATGCCGGCGGCCCGCAGGATCTGCTTCGTGAGGCCCTTGTCGAGGGCGAGCGAGAGCGTGGTCGCGTCCGAGCCGCTGTAGGGGATGCCGAGCAGCTCGCAGAGCGCCGGCACCTGCGCCTCGCGGCCGCGGCCGCGGAGCCCCTCGGCGATGTTGAAGACGACGTCGACCCCGGAAGCCGCGAGCGCGCGCGGCAGGTCCGGGGTCGCCTCGAGCGGGACCACGGTGTGGCCGTAGCTCTCGATGGCGCTCGCGATCGCCTGGATCGTGCGCGGCGAGTCGAACTCGGCCTCCAGGTCGTGCATCGTGCCGGGGCCCGCCTTGTCGGCCGCGGCCGTGTCGCTCCGCTTCATGTTGTAGGTGAAGCCGACGCGGAGCGCGGTCCGCTTCGCCCGCCGCGGCTGGTTGCTCTCCAGGAGCGGCAGGAGCCCCCGCCGCTTGCAGGCGCTCCTCACGATGGCCCGGATCACGCCGTCGAAGTCGACGCCGCGCTGCGCCGCCGCGACGAAGACGCTGGCGCCCGGCTGGAGGGTGGGCAGCCCGTCGACCTCGAGGAAGTGGACGTCGTGGCCCTGGCTGCGCGAGGGGGACGGCGTGACCCGGAACTCGCAGCGGGCGTGATCCTTGAGGTCCAGGGCGCGCACGACGCGCGCCGTGATGGCCCGGATGCGCTCGATCGTGGCTGCGGGCAGCTGCGCGGGCCGGCGCGTGACCTGCTCGGGCTTCGCGTGCTTCAGGTTGAAGTCGTACACGTTGTAGCTGCCCGGCACCTGGGGATCGATCACGAACTCGATCGGGGTGAGGACGCCCTCGGGGATGCCGGTGCCGCTCGAGCGCGCGCCGTTCGCCTCCTTGAGGCCGTCGACGAAGGCGCACGCGACGTCGATGCCGGCGATGTAGTGCTCGACGAGCAGGCCCGCCTCGAAGCGCGCGAGCTGCCGCTCGACGACCTCGGCGAGGTGGTGCGCGTCCTCGCAGACGCTCCACTCCCGGAAGATGCCCTTGGAGGAGCCCTCGAAATTCGGCTTCACGATGACGGGGAAGCTCATGTCGTCGAGCGCGCCGCTGTCCAGGGTGGTCCGGTTGACGAGGCGGGCGCGCGGGGTGGCGACGCCGTAGCTCGCGAGGACGCGCTTCGTGAGCGACTTGTCGAGCGCGACGTTCAGCGTGTAGGCGTCGGAGCCGGTGTACGGGATGCCGAGCTCGTCGAAGAGCGACGGATAGAACGCCTCGCGCGTCTTGCCCTTGTGACCTTCGGCGGTGTTGAAGATGAGGTCCGGCTGGAGCGCCTCGAGCCGGGCGAGGACCCGGGAGGCCGGGCCGCTGACCTCGATCCGCTCGACCTCGTGCCCGGCTCGCTCGAGCGCGCCGGCGATGGCGGCGATCGTCTCCGGGCTGTCGAACTCGGCTTCCTCGGCGGAGCCCGTGATCTTCAGGTTGTGCGTGAGCGCGATGCGCATGGTCTCTCCTGTGCCGGTCGTCCGGGCCGCGGCTCCCCCGGTGCTCTGCCGGAGGCGCACGCGCGTGCGAGGTTACGGCCAGCGGGCGTGATTTGCCGGGGAAAAAGCAGGAGAGCGCCGCTCGGGGCTCCGGGGCTCGGCGGGCTCCCGCTCGCGCGGAGGTCGTGCTAGCGACCCCGTGTGGATCGTTTCGCCGCACACGACGCCGACCGCTCTCCGCCGCCCGAGCCTGGCCTCCCTCACGAGGAGCTGAACGAGCCGCAGGCGCGCGCGGCCAGCCACGCGGCGGGTCCGCTCCTCATCTTCGCCGGCGCGGGGAGCGGCAAGACCCGCGTCATCGTGTACCGGATCGCGAACCTCATCGTCACGCACCGTGTCCCGCCCTACCGGATCCTGGCGGTGACGTTCACGAACAAGGCGGCGACCGAGATGAAGCGCCGGCTGGAGGGGCTCATCGGGGCCGACATCGTGAAGGACCTCTGGGTGGGCACGTTCCACGCGGTGTGCGCGCGCCTGCTGCGCCGGCACCACGAGGCGGCCGGGCTCGACAAGAACTTCGTCATTTACGACGACGACGATCAGCGGGCGGTCATGAACCGCGTTCTCAAGGAGCTCAACCTCGACGATCGGCGCTATCCGCCCCGCCAGGTGCTCTCGCGCATCCACGCGGAGAAGCAGGAGGGGCGGGGGCCCGCCGAGTTCGAGCGGAAGGGCTACTTCGACGACGCGATCGCGCGGTGCTTCGAGGCGTACGAGCGGCACCTCAAGGCGGCGAGCGCGGTGGACTTCGACGACCTGCTGCTCGCCGTGCTGCGCATCGCGGAGGACCCGACGAGCTACGCCGGCGAGGATCTCCGGGGGCGCTTCCGGCACGTGCTCGTGGACGAGTTCCAGGACGTGAACCAGGTGCAGTACCGGCTCGTCCGGGCGTTCTGCAAGAGCCACGACAACCTCTGCGTGGTCGGCGACGACGACCAGAGCATCTATCGCTGGCGCGGCGCGGACGTCCGGATCGTCCGCGGCTTCCGGCGCGATTTTCCGCACGCGACGGTGGTGAAGCTCGAGCAGAACTACCGCTCGATCGGGCACGTCGTGCGGGGCGCGCTCGGCGTGATCCGCCACGCGTCGGATCGCGAGCCGAAGGAGCTCTGGACGGCGAACCAGGACGGCACGCCGATCGACGTGGTGGCGGCGGACAGCGAGCACGACGAGGCGGCGTGGGTGGTCGAGTGCGTCCGCGAGCTCATCGCGGAGGGCGTCTCGCCGAACGAGATCGCGGTGTTCTACCGGATCCACGCGCAGTCGCGCGTGCTCGAAGAGGTGCTGCGCGAGGCGCGCATCCCGTACCAGATCATCGGGGGCACGCGCTTCTTCGAGCGGGCGGAGGTGAAGAACCTGCTCTCGTACCTCCGCGTGATCGCGAACCCCAAGAGCGACGTGGATCTCAACCGCATCATCAACGTGCCCGCCCGCAAGATCGGCCAGAGCACGGTCGACAAGCTCATCCAGGCGGCGGACCTGCTGGGCGTGTCGCTGTTCGAGGCGATCGATCCGCTCCTGGAGGGGCGGGTGCCGCCGTCGGCGATGCCGGGGGGCCAGCTGCCGCCGCTCGCGTCGGCGGCGAAGCGCAGCCTGCTCGGCTTCCGCGATCTGATCCACGGGCTCATGACCGAGGCGAAGAGCGCTTCGCCGAGCGCGCTGGCGGAGGAGGTGCTCGCGCGGTCGGGCTACGCCAAGGCGCTCGAGCAGGAGGACAGCGTCGAGTCGGAGGCGCGGCTCCAGAACTTGCGCGAGCTCGTGCAGTCGCTCGTCGACTACGAGCAGGAGGCGACCGCCGCGGGCGACGAGGCGACGCTCGCGGGCTACCTCGAGCGGGTGAGCCTGGTGTCGGACGTCGACGCGCTCGCGGACGTGCCCAAGGTGGCGATGATGACGATCCACGCCGCGAAGGGGCTGGAGTTCCACGCGGTGTTCCTGACCGGCATGGAGGAGGACCTGTTCCCGTTCCGGAGCCAGGATCCGAACCGCAAGGGCGACATCGAGGAGGAGCGCCGGCTGGCCTACGTCGCGATCACGCGGGCGCGCGAGCGGCTCTGGATCACACACGCGGCGCGGCGGGCGATCTTCGGCCAGACGCGTTACGGCTTGCCGAGCCGCTTCCTCGCGGATCTGCCGCCGGCCTCGGTGCGCGGGATCGCGACGCCCGCCAGCATGATGGCGCAGCGCCGGGTCGAGGGCGGGTTCGGCGGGGGCGGCGGGTACGCCGCGCCCGGGCTCCGGTTCGGCGGCCAGGAGCGCTCGTGGGAGGGCCGCGAGCGGAGACCCGGGGCGCAGGCGGACGAGCGGTTCGCAGGGGCGCGGTTCTCGCGGGAGGGCGAGCCGGCGAGGGGGGCGATGGCGCGCGGCATGGACGTCCCCGACCGGGCGCCGGGCGAGCGGTACGTCGAGCGGGAGGCGGTCGACCCGGGCGCCGAGGGCGGCGAGGGGCTCGCGTTGCGGCGCGGGATGCGGGTGTACCACGAGCGGTTCGGGCCCGGCGTGGTCGAGAGCGTGGATCCTGGGGCGGATCCGATCGCGACCGTGAAGTTCTCCGGGTGGGGGAAGAAGCGGATCAAGGTGGCGTTCCTGCGCGCCGGGCCGTGAGAGGGGCGGGCTCTGGCAGCGCGTTGACCAGGAACGGTTCCGGCCGCGCGGGAAGTGCGGCCCAGCGGCCGGGCCCCTGAGAGGGGCCCTGCGCGACCCGGTGTCAGCGGCTGGACGCGGCCGCGGCGGTGGACGTGGCGAGGCGCCGAAAATGCTCGATGCTGAGGAGGTTGCACAGGCTCTCCAGGTGCTGCCGGCGCGCCCTGTGCTCGTCCAGCAGGCGGGCGACGGGCTCGTGCCCGAGCAGGTCCACGGCGATGCTGTCTCGCGAGAGGAGCACGTCGCGCGCGTGGTCGTGGAGCGGCCCCGCGAGCATGTCGGCGCGCATGGCGTCCGCCGAGCGGCGCTTCTTGCCCGAGCGGCCGCGCCACGCGGTCGCCGCTCGCCAGAGCTCGCCGGTGACATAGAGCAGATCGCGCGCGAGCAGGCGCGTGAGCCCGGGCCCCTGGAGCGGAAGCAGGGAGTTGTCGTTCACGAGGATGCCGCGCGCGGACGGCAAGAAGCGGCGCACGATGGCGTCGTGGAGGCCCGCGTGCGTGCCAATCGGGGAGGGCAGGCCGAACGCCAGCCGCACGACGGACGGGCTCGCGTACGGGGAGAAGGTCTTCCACCAGGCGAAACGCGACGTGATCGCGCCCCAGCGGCCATACCGCTCGAAGAGGTAGAATTGATCGAGCACGTCGTGGAGGTCGGGCGAGCGCCGGAACATCGCCTCGACCACCGAGCGGGTGCGCTCGCGGACGGCGGCCAGAGGATCGGGTGAGCGAAAGCTCAGCGCTGTCGGGCGGCGCCACTTCCGGGCGAAGAAGGCCGTGACGTCGTCCGCGTTGGCGCGAGCCACCCGCGTGTATTGGCCGGGGCGAGCATAGTAATAGCCACGGAAGATCTCGCCTCCACCCCCTTCGAAGCCCAGGGGGCGGTCGTCCCAGCTCGGATACCTGTCAATCGCGCGCTTGGCGCTGGAATCGCCGTTCATGTGAAACGCGATGAGATCCGCGTGACGGCTGAAATCGTCGTGGATGGGCAGATCCAGCTCGCGGTGCTCGTGGCGTGCGCCCACGAGGGCGGCGATGCGCCTGGCCACGCGCACGTCGAGGCTGTCGGTCGCGCCGGTGGTCTTGGCGACGATGCGCTCCGCCGGCACGATCGACGCGACCAGCGCAAAAGCCGCGCGGCTGTCGATGCCCGCGGTCAGATCGGCCCGGACCGTGTCGCAGCCCGCCGCGGCGAAGCGCGTGTTCTCGCGCATGGTGTCGACGATCCGGTCGATTCGCTCCCGGACCGCGGCCGCGTCACGGGCGTCGATGCGGCGCTCGAACAGCCCGAGCGGCGCGGGGAGCCGCTCCAGGCGTCCGCCCCGCAGGCGCAGCCAGTGCGCCGGATCGCCCGGCTCGACGCGCGCGAGCAGCGGCCGCCCGCCGATGGACCAGTCCGCGGTGATGATCGAGCACGCCGAGGCGTGGTCGATCTCGACAGGGCACGCCCCGGTCGCCACGAGCGCGACGTCGTGCGGAGAGACGTAGAGGACCCCGTCCGCGTGCAGGGTGCGCAGCGCCCGGCGGCCGAGCAGATCCGAGATCACCGAGGCCGTGCGCTCAGCGCGGTCGACGACGATGGCGGAGAAATTGCCATCGAGCGCAGCCACCGCGTCCCCGCCGCCCGACGTCCAGGCGCGGAGGACGGCCCTCGCGGGCGCAGCCCTGGATTCGCCCTGCAGCTCGCCGAACAACAGCAAAGCGTGCGTGTCGGTGACCACCTGATCGAGCAGGGCGAGCCGCGCCGGCGGCTCCGGCGTGAGGAGCGCCCACCCGCCGCCCACCTCTGGCAGGACCTCCACCGTTGTCCGGGGCTCCGGGCCCATGGAGGACATCCGCTCGCCGACGAGGAGCGCCGCGCGGCGAAGAAACGCGCCGGGATCGCGGTCGCTCGCGTCCGGCAGGTTGAAGGCGGCGATGAACGAAATCAAGGTATCCTCACCCGATCTGTGATGCCCGCCCAGCAAAGCGGGTGATGGCGAGCGGCCGCGACGAGCGCTTCGCGCGCGAGGAGGGCCAGCGACGGGAAGCGCTCATGCGCGCGCGAATCTAGCCGGAGCTCCACCATGGCCGCAAGCGACGGCCGAGACGACGCCGCGCGGCCTCTCGCACGCAGCGCGCCGGCCGGGGAAGGCATCCCCGCTCCCCCCCACCCTGGTACAAAGTCCCCAGGGACGGCGAGCAAACAACGCACCTCGACCTAGAGCAGAGCGGCGGTCACCCGCACAGGAGACGGGCCCAGATCGGCGTTTTCGGCGCGGAAGCGCACTCCGGTGCGCTGAGCACCGAAAACGTCGAGGTGGGCCCGTATCCGACGCGGGTGACCGCCGCTCTAGAGCCACACCTCGCCTAGAAGGGGGAGCACGCCCATCCTCACATCGCGCGACGCCCGGCCGAGGCGCTCTGCCAGGCGCTCTCCCTGCATCGCGGGGAGCGCGACGGCAGGGCGATCGAGGGGCAGAAAGAAATTGTCCCAGTGAGAGAAGAGCACCGCGCGCGGCGACAGGGCGCGCGCGACGCGCTCGGGGAAAGCGCTCGAGGTGGTCCAGCCGGCAACGCAGAGAAGGAGCAGATCGGGCTCCCTGCAATCGAGGCCCGCCTCGACGAGCTCCGCGCTGCCCAGGTGGACGATGCGCCGGTCCGCGACCCGGATCTCCACCGCAAAGACGGCGCCGCACCGGTAACGCTCGGCCCGGAGCGGGACCTGGTCGCAATCGGAGATGTCGCCGGGGAAGGGGACCCGGCCGAGCAGCAGGCGGGCGTGAGCGCTCGGGAAGAAGCGCAGCTGGAACGGGCCGACCTCGCCGACCACGGGCTCGCCGCCCGGCGCGCGCTCGACGTCGCGCACGCGCGCCGCGGGGACGCCGGCGGCGCGGCAGAGCGCCGCCGCGGAGCGCGAGCCGAAGACCGTGGCCCCGGTGCGGAGCGCGATCTCCGGGATGTCGAGCGCGTGATCGAAATGGGTGTGGCCCGCGATGACGGCGTCGGCGCGCGGCGCGTGGCGCGCGATGGCGGCCACGTCGGGGACGAGCCGGCCGACCACGCAACGGCGGAGCGAAGCGCGCGTGAGATAGGGATCGATGAGCACCACCGCGCCGGCGTGCTCGATCGCGAACCCCGCCGTGCCCAGCCACCGCACCCGGACCTCGCCCGCCGGCGCGAGCGATCGCGGAGAGAAGGTGTCGGCGATCATCGGCGCGGGCTCGTCCGGCCGGCAGACGGGGTGAGTCGTTGCGGCGTGCTCATCGAGATCGAGATCGAAACGTACGCCAGTGTCCGTGTTTCCGGCGACCGACGCTCGTCCGCTCGGTTACGATCGTCGGTCGTGGCAGACCGAAC
This sequence comes from Sorangium sp. So ce128, assembly GCF_051525245.1. NCBI lineage: Bacteria > Pseudomonadati > Myxococcota > Polyangiales > Polyangiaceae > Sorangium > Sorangium sp. So ce128. The sequence goes on from NZ_CP150313.1 coordinate 1,287,618, forward strand.
GCGCGTCGGCACGATCGCCGCCCTCGCCGCGCTGTACTTCGCACAGGGCATTCCGTTCGGCTTCCAGGCGACGGCGCTCCCCGTCTTCCTGCGGGCGAGCGGCGTCTCGCTCTCCGGCGTGGGCTTCGCCGGCGCGCTCGCGCTCCCGTGGGCGGCGAAGGCGCTCTGGGCGCCGCTCGTCGACCGCTACGGCTGGGAGCGGCTCGGCAGGCGCCGCTCGTGGATCCTGCCGCTCGGGGTGCTGCTCTCGCTCACGTGCGCGACCGCCGCGTTCGTCCCGCCGTCGCGCCACCTCGGCGCCCTGCTCGCGCTGGTCTTCCTGATGAACCTGCTCGCGGCCACCCAGGACATCGCGGTCGACGGGCTCGCGATCGACCTGCTCGGGCGCGGTGAGCTCGGCCTGGCGAACGCCGCGCAGGTGGTCGGCTACAAGGTCGGCATGCTCGTCGCGGGCGGGCTGCTCGTCTGGGCGAGCGCCTGGATCGGCTGGGGCGGTCAGTTCGGGGCGATGGCCGCGCTCGTCCTCCTCTCGGCGCTGGCCTCGCTCGCGCTGCGCGAGCCTCCCGCGAGCGAGCTCGAGGCGCACGCGCGCCGGTCGCTCCGCGAGGTGCTCGCGGCGGTCTTCGCCGCCCTGCGGGCGCCTGGCGCGCTCTGGGTCGTCGCCTTCCTCGGGACCTACAAGCTCGGCGAGGCGATGGTCGACATGATGTTCAAGCCGTTCCTCGTCGACGCCGGCTTCCCGCCGCACCGGATCGGCCTCTGGGTAGGCACGTACGGCCTCGTCGCGTCGATCGCCGGCTCGCTCGCGGGAGGCCTCCTGTCGCAGCGGATCCCGCTGCTCGCCGCCGTCGCGGTGACCTCGGCGCTGCGCACCGTCGCGATGGCGGGCGAGTGGTATCTCGCCGCGGCGGGGGCGCCCACCGCGGAGGCCGTCGTCGCGGTCACCGTGGCCGAGCACCTCTTCGGCGGCGCGCTCACGACGGCGGTGTTCGCTTTCATGATGTCGCGTGTCCGGCGGTCGGTCGGCGCGACGCACTACACGCTGCTGGCCAGCGTGGAGGTGCTCGGCAAATCACCGGCGGTGTGGCTCTCGGGCGCCGTCGCCCAGCGGCTCGGCTATGCAGGTCTGTTCGCCCTGGGGACCGTGATCTCGGTCGTCTTCCTCGGGCTGCTCTTGCCGCTGCGGGAGCGGAGAGCGGGTGAGGGGTGAGCGGGCCCGGTCGTCCCATTTTGCCCCAGTGACCAATTTTGCCCCAGTTCCGTGACCTGGCGAAATTGAATCGTAGAAGCAAGACAGACGCCGAAGACGCCGAAGACGCCGAAGACGCCGAAACGCAGCGGGAAAGAGGAGAGATGAAGAATTTTTGCTCTCTCCTCTTCCCTCGGCGCCCGCGGTGCCCACCATGGCTCTTTTTCTCACGAGATCAGGGGGACAGCCTTTTTCGTCGCGGCGCTGGCTGGTGCGAAAGACGATGATCCGCGCGCCCATTTCATGATATAACCAGACAGCGCTACGGCTGACTGCTGCAAGAATCGCTCGTGACCGCGCTCGCCCGACTTCATCCATCGATCGCCCGGCCGGCGACGCCCCTCATCCCCCAAGGGGGGTGAGATCCTCCTGGGGCCAGGGAGGTCGAGGTCGGCCACGATCCGGGAGGCGAGCGCCTGGTAACGGCCGTCCCATTGCGCCGTCGTGCCGCACGCGCTGGTTGACGAATGACTCCTTCAGCGCTCCGCCTTCGGGCAAATGGAGCACCGTATCAGCATCGCCCAGTTTGGAAGAAGTATTTCCTAAGTCAACAGCGTGCGGCAGCTCGCCGCACAGCGCGGCGCCGCTATGCCGGCGCCGCAACGAGGAGCTCTCCTATGAGAACCGCCTATCTGTCGATCTCTGCCTCTGCGCTCGCGCTCGCCTCGATGATCTCCGGCTGCATGGCTACAGCCGAGCCGCACGACGATACCGAAGATGCCATCGGCGAGGGCGCGGCGGCGCTCGTCTCCTGCTCGGTGCTCCCCTCCGGCAACATCGTGACGAACGGCAGCTTCGAATCGCCGGACGTGTGGCCCGGCACGTCGTCGATCTACAACGGCTCGATCACCGGCTGGCAGGCTGCCTATGGTCAGATCCAGGTCTATGACCACTCGAACGGCATGAACCCCGCGCACGGCGACCAGCACGTCGAGCTGGACGCCACGAACTCGAGCGGCATCTATCAGAACCTCACGACCGTCCCGGGAGCGACCTACCAGCTCCGGTTCGCCTTCGCCGCGCGCCCCGGCACGAGCGCGAGCCAGAACGTGCTAGGCGTCGTCTGGGGCGGCCAGCAGGTGGCCACGCTGACGACCGCCAGCTCCGCATGGGCCAATCACACCTATACCCTCGTGGCCTCCGGCACGACGACGCGCCTCCAGTTCAACGACCTGGGCATCTCGAACGGCCAGGGGACGCTGCTCGATAACGTCACCGTGGTCGCCGCAGATACGGATCAGGACGGGGTGTTCGACTCGTGCGACAACTGCCCGGCGCTGGCCAACCCCTCCCAGGCCGACGCCGACGCCGACGGCATCGGTGACGCCTGCGAGCCCCCCCCGCCCGCCGAGCCCGTGTGCGTGGTCGTGCAGCGCGGCACCTACGGGAGCGTGCAGGATGCGCATATCCAGCCCGGCGTCTCGTGGCCGTACGGCGATTACCCGTACGTCGTCATGAATACGTTCCCGGAGGGCGTGCAGCTGGGCGTGCTGGCCTTCGATCTGTCGTTCATCCCGGCGGGCTCCGACGTCGAATCCGCGACCCTCTCGCTGTCTCACACGTGGAAGGCGAGCGCCAGCACCATCGAGCTGCACCGCGTGAACGGCCCCTGGCAGGAGTCGACCGTGCACGCCGGCAACTTCCCCGGATACAACCCGGCCGTCGAGGCCTCGATCACCACCGTCGCCCAGGCGAGCGCCGTCGTGACCGCCAACGTGGCGGCCCTCGTCCAGTCCTGGGTGGATGGTTCCCCGAACCACGGCGTCGCGCTCCACGACGTGAACGGTCGGACCGACATCCGCTCGAGCGAGCAAACGAACATCGCCCCCCGGCCGAAGCTCGAGGTCTGCTACACGCCGGCCCAGTAGCGGGGTTCCGGCCGAGGCGCGGGGCACGCCGGGTCACGAGCTCTCGGACGTCCCGGGTGATCTCGGGATGTCGCCACGTCACGCCCCCTTCGTCACCTCGGCCACGCTCGCTTGCCGAGAACCTGACGCCGCGCTCCGCCTTTGATAGCAAGCGGAGCCGCGGTGATCTCGCGCAGGAAGCTCGTCCTCGGTCTCGCCGGCGCCGCCGGCGCCGCCGCCCTCTCACGGGCGCTCGCCCCGGGCTCCCCGCGCGAGATCGCGGCGCGGCGCGCCCTCAAGCTCCCGATCGCGCCGAGCGGGTGGCCGTTTCCAGGGGCCCGCGTCGTCGCCCCCTCCGCCGTCTTTCCACGGGATTTCGGGGTCCGCCGCATCTACCTCGACGCCGGACATGGCGCCCCCGGCAACTCCGGCAACCTCTCCTGCTTCTGCGTCGACGAGCAGGACTTCACCCTCGCCGCGGCGCGCGCCCTCGCCGAGCGGCTCAACGCCACCGGGCGCTTCGAGGCGCGCGTGGGCAGGGCCGGCGACCGTCCGTTGCCCTACGCGGAGCGCGTCGAGGACGCCGCCCGGTGGGGCGCCGACGCCTTCGTCAGCCTGCACTCGGACGTGCGCGGCAAGACCGAGACGTGGTCGCCCGGCCAGGGCCGCCAGTGCCCGCTCAGCCTCGCCGCGCCGGGGTTCGCCGTCCTGTGGTCCGACGAAGGCGAGCCCGCCCTCTGCGCCCTCCGGCTCGCGCTCGCGCGCGGCTTCGCGAGGCGCATGGAAGAAGCAGGCCTGTTGCCCTACGACGGCGCCGCGTACAGCGGCCTGTACGCGCCGGACTCCGCCCAGCCCGGCGTCTTCCTCGACCGGCGCCCCCCGGGACAGCGCATCTTCGTGCTGCGCCGCCCTTCCATGCCCTCCATCCTCGTCGAGACCCACCACGCGCTCGACGCCCGCGAGGCGACCCGCTGGACCGAGCCCGCCACGCTCGACGCCTTCGCCGCCGCCGCCGCCGCCGCGCTGGCCGATGCGCTCGGCGCCGCCGGCGCGCCGGCCGACACGCTCGGCGGCGACGGCGCGCCGGTCTCCCCGCCGCCCACCTGAGGCGCGTCAGGACGCCCGCGCGTGCGGCATCTCCTCGGGCGCCTCCAGCCGGATCGAGCGGAGCCGCAGGCAGAGCGCGAGTGCCTCGTCGAGCGTGTTCACCAGGTAGAACTCGAGCGAGCTCCTCACCTCGGCCGGCAGATCGTCGAGATCCGCCTCGTTGTCCGCCGGCAGCAGGATCTCGAAGATCCCCGCGCGGTGCGCCCCCAGCACCTTCTCCTTGATCCCCCCGATCGGCAGCACCGTCCCGCGAAGCGTGATCTCCCCCGTCATCGCGATGTCGCTCCTGACCGGCCTGCCCGACAGGGCGCTCACCAGCGCCACCGCCATCGTCACGCCCGCGCTCGGCCCGTCCTTCGGTACCGCCCCCGCCGGAACATGGATGTGAACGTCCCGCCGCTGCAGCCGATCGGACGGCACGCCGAGCTCCGCCGCGTGCGCGCGCGCATAACTCAGCGCCGCGCGGCCGCTCTCCTTCATGACGTCGCCCAGCTGCCCCGTGAGGACGAAATCGCCCTTGCCGGGCATCACGCTCGCCTCGACGTGCATGATGTCGCCACCCACCTGCGTGTAATACATGCCGGTCGCGACCCCCGGCTGATCGTACTGGAGCCTCCGCTCAAGGCGCATCCTCGCGCGGCCGAGCAATTCCTTCACGTCGTCGTCGACGCCCACCACAGCCCGCTCGATCTCGCCGGCCGCGATCCGGCGCGCGGCCTTCCGCGCCAGCGCGCCGAGCGTCCGTTCCAGCTGCCGCACGCCCGCCTCGCGCGTGTATCCGCTGATGATCCCGCCGAGCGCCGTGCCCGTCACGCGCAGCTGCTCCTCGCGCAGCCCGCACTCCTTCCGCTGCCGGGGGAGCAGGTACTTCCGGGCGATCTCGTGCTTCTCCTGCTCGGTGTACCCGGCGAACAGCGCGGGCTCCATCCGGTCGAACAGCGGAGCGGGGATCGTCTCGCGGAAGTTCGCCGTGCAGATGAACAGCACCTCGGACAGGTCGAACGGCAGGCCGAGGTAGTGATCGACGAAGCCGTCGTTCTGCGCCGGATCCAGCACCTCGAGCAGCGCCGCGCCAGGATCCCCCTGGTAGGAGGCGCCGAGCTTGTCGACCTCGTCGAGGACGATCACCGGGTTCTTGGAGCCGATCCGCTTGATCCCCTGGAGGATGCGGCCGGGCATCGCGCCCACGTAGGTGCGCCGGTGGCCGCGGATGTCCGCCTCGTCGCGCGCCCCGCCCAGCGAGACGCGGACGTACTTGCGCCCGAGCGCCCGCGCGATCGACTCCGCGATGGACGTCTTGCCGGTCCCGGGCGGACCGAGGAAGAGCAGGATCGGCCCGCGGGAGATCGCGCGGCTCCGCTCGCCCTCGCTCCTCGCCTGCTCCAGGCGCAGCTTGCGGACGGCCAGGAACTCGAGCACCCGGTCCTTCACGTCGCCCAGGCCGTAGTGATCCTCGTCGAGGATCGCCCGCGCCCGATCGAGATCGACGTGGTCGTCGGTCCGCTGGTTCCAGGGCAGATCCGCCACCCACTCGAGCCACGTCATGAGGACCTGCGCCTCCGGCGACGTCTCCCGCCCCATGCGCCGCAAGCGCGCGAGATCGCGCCGGGCCTCCTGCAGGATCTCCGCCGGCAGGTTGGCCCGCTGCAGCTTGTGCTCAAGACGTGCGGCGGCGTTCTCGTCGTCCTCCTCGCCGAGCTCCTTCTGGATCGCGCGCAGCTGCTCGCGCAGGTAGATCTCCCGCTGCCGCTCGCCGAGCTCCTCCTCGACGGTCGTCCTGATCTTCTCCTGGGTCTCCACGATGCCGATCTGCCGGTAGAGGTGCAGCGCGAGGCTGCGCATCCGCTCTTCCGTCGAGAGGATCTCGAGCAGCGCCTGCTTCTCGGGGGTCGGGAGGTCCAGGTAGAAGGCGATGTGGTTCACGAGCTCGGCCGGGCCGTACATGCTGCCGACGAACTGCTTGAGCACGTCCTCCGGCGCGCCGCGGTGGCGGCCGTACTCGACGGCCCGCTCGCGCACCTCGCGGGAGAGCGCCTCCAGGGCGCCGTCCTCCTCTGGACGGAGGGGCAGATCGGCGAGCTCGATGACGGGGGCGCGGATCACGCCGTCGACCTCGGTGTAGCGGGGCGCGGCCGCTCGCCGCTCGCAGTAGAGCACGAGCTGAAGGCCCGACCCGAACCGCTGCACCTGGGTGATGCGGGCGATCACGCCGATCGAGAAGAGGCCGCCCGCGGTGGGCTCCTCGGCGGCGTCGCGCTGGGCGACCGCGAAGATGCGCTTGTCTTCTCCCTCGACCCGGAGGGCGGCCTCCACCGCTCGGAGCGTCTTCAACCGTCCGACCGTGATGGGCGTCGCTATCCCAGGGAAGAGGACGGTGTCGCGCAACGAGAGCACGGGCAACGATCGGCGCTCGGGCATGGCCGGCCTTTGTGCGAACCTCATGCCATGGAGGACCGTACCGAAAACTCCTTTCGGCGCGGAAGCATCGAGAATCGTGGTCAGCCGCGCGCGGAGCGGTGGTAGGGTCGGCCCGCGATGCCCGCGGACACCTTCACGTTTCAGGCGGACGATGGCCGAGAGCTCTTCGTGTACCGCTGGCTCCCGGAGGGCGGGGCGCGCGGCGTCGTCCACGTCGCGCACGGCATGTCGGAGCACGCGGGCCGCTACGCGCGCCTCGCGCAGGCGCTCTGCGCCGACGGGTGGGCCGTCTACGCGAACGACCACCGCGGCCACGGCGCGACGGCGCGCGGGAGCGACGAGCTCGGCTTCTTCGCGAGCCAGGGCGGCTTCCAGCGGGTCGTCCGCGATCTCGCGCAGCTCATCGCGCGCGCGCGCGGCGAGCACCCCGGCCTGCCGGTCGTCCTCTTCGGCCACAGCATGGGCGCCGCGCTCGCGCAGGAGGTCCTGAGCGAGCACGGCGGCTCGATCGACGGCGCGGTGCTCTCCGGCGCCGCGGGCAAGGCGAACGCGCTCGTGGACGCGGGCCGGCTCGTGGCCCGCGCCGAGCGGCGGCGGCTGGGCGAGCGCGGCAAGAGCCAGCTCCTCCAGACGATGAGCTTCGACAGCTTCAACAAGATGTTCGCCCCGACGCGCACGCCCTTCGACTGGCTCTCTCGCGATCGCGCCGAGGTCGACGTGTACATCGCCGATCCCCGCTGCGGCTTCCCGGCGACGACCTCGCTCTGGGTCGACCTGCTCGACGCGATGGCGGCGCTCGCGCGCCCCGAGCGGCTCTCGCGCATCCCGAAGGACCTGCCCATCTACGTCTTCTCCGGCTCTCGCGACCCGGTCGGCGGGCTGCTCAAGGGCGTCACCCAGATGATCGAGGCGTACCGCGCCGCCGGTCTCCGCAGGGTGGCGCAGCGGTTCTACCCCGGCGGGCGCCATGAGATGCTGAACGAGATCAACCGCGAGGAGGTCGTGCGGGACCTGCTCGCGTGGCTCGCCGCCGAGGTGGCGGGCGAGGCGAGGGCGCCGGCGAGGCCTGCGCAGCCGGGCGCCGGCGCAGCGCCCGGCTGACGGCGGGGGCCGGCATGGGCAGCAAGGGGCGGCCGTACCGCACGCTCACGATCGATGGCTTCGAGGTGCTCGTCGGCCGCGGCGACGAGGACAACGACGCGCTCACCTTCGAGGTCGCCGAGCCGCACGATCTCTGGCTGCACGTGGCCGGCGGCACGCCGGGCAGCCACGTGATCGTGCGCAACCCCGAGCGCGTGGAGGTCCCGCGCGAGGTGGTCGAGCGCGCCGCGGCGGCCGCCGCGTGGTACTCGAAGGCGCGGAGCGCCGCCAAGGTGGAGGTCCACGTCTGCAGGGCCGGGGACGTGAGCAAGCCGCGGGGCGCGCCCGCCGGGCTCGTTCAGCTCGCGCGGTGGAAGAGCGTGCGCGTGCGGCCGGAGATCCCCGGGCGCGATCCGGGGTAAGGCGAGCGCCGGCGCCTCGCGCGAGGGCGACGGCGAGCCGCGCAGGGGCGAGCGGCGGCTCGGTACGTCGTCGTGGGGGCTTCTGTCAGAGCTCGTTCGCGATCACGCACGCTCCGGCCTGGCAGGAAGCGGTGAGGCCGGAACACGGCGCGACGAAACACGCCACCTCGTCTCCCAGGCACTTGGGCGCGGGCGTGCCCGTGGGGACTGCGTTGCAGTTGCAGCCTCCACAGTAATTGTCGACGAGGCTGCAGTCGGCGTCGGTCACGCACTGGCGCATCGGGGCGGGCACGCACGCGGCCCTCCCCTTCCGTTCCTCGCAGACAAACCCGTCCATACAGCGGACGACAGCGCAGGTGAGGCGGCCGCCCGCGGGCCCCGCGAGCGCATCCGCCTGCTCGGAGAGGGTCTCCTCCTCGGCGGCCTCGAGATCGCCCACGGGCGGGGCGCCGCACGCGGAGAGGAGCGTCGTGAGCGCCGCGGTCGTCGCGAGCAGCGCGCAAAGGTGCATCTTCATCGAGCGCAGGTTCGTGTCATGAAACATGATGTCTTCTCCCATCGCTGTGGTGAGGGGCGAGCCGCCGCCGCCATCCGAAGGCCGGGCGTCTCGCCGTCGTCGATAGAGGAGTATGCGCGACGCTCGCCACATCTGACATCACGTGTCTTTTTCTTCTTCGCTGCGTTTCACCATGGCGGCAATCTGGCAGCGACAGCTGCTCGCCAGGCGCTCGCGAACAGCTAGACTGTCGCCGTGCAGCTTCGCATCGAAGGGGATCGATTGACGCTCACCCTGGAGGGCGCCGAGCGGCTCTGGGCCGTGAGGCTCTGGCCCATCGTGGTGCCCCGCGAGCACGTGGCGCGGGCGGAGGCGGCGCGCTGCGAGGCCGCTGCGCTCATGCGCAGAGCGAGGCCGCCCTGCTCCGTCCTCCGGGCCCGCTCCGCGCGTGCTCGCCGCCCCCGGCGGCCAGCGCCGCGAACCGCCGCCTGAGGCGGCTGCTCCAGGCTTGCACCGCGCAGGCGCTCATGCCGGTCCGCGCGCAGACCGAGGCGATCGGCTCCTCCTCGATGAGGAGCGCCTCGAGGAGCGAACGCCCGAGGGGGCTGAGCTCCGCCCGGAGCAGGCCGAGGGGGCGCTCCAGCGCGTCGCGGGCGAGCACCCTGGCCTCCGGATCGTCGTCGGACCGGGCGCCCTCCTCCGGCGCGTCGTCGAGCGGCAGCGCCGCGGCGTCGAGCTGCCGCTTCCGGCAGCGGAAGGCCGCCGCCACCCTCTGGTCGGCGATGAGGCCGACCCAGTTGGCGAGGCTCAATCCGCGGGCTGGATCCCAGGCGCGGAGCGCCCGGCTGTCGTCGCGGAACAGCTCGACGAACACGTCCTGCACGAGGTCGTCCATGCGATCGTCCGCGCCGCCCGTCAACCGCGCGCGGCGCCGGTGCAGCGCCCGGCCGACCCGCGCTTGAATCACCGGCGTGAGCGCGGCGATCACGGATCGGAGGGACCGAATCTCTCCGCCGAGCGCGGAGTTGAGGGCGGATGTCGTCATGTTGGCGTCGGGCAAGCGGATCTCCTCGGGCTGCGAGCAGGGGGGCGTCCTCGCTCGTCTCGCCATGCGTCTGCCGTCCTCGCCCGCGTCCGCCTGTGTGCGCGCACGGAAGACAGGAGGCGGCAGAAGAAAGATGCGAGGCGGATGCGGCGGACGTGACCCGCTCCGCGCCTCGCTCCGTCCTCCGGTGTTCGAGAACCCTGCGAGGCGCACGGGTCTTGTCGTCCTAGCAGCCTGTGTGCCCGCGCCGGCGCCGCGGGCGCAGCGCGCTCCAGCGAGCGTGACGCGTCCCCCTGGCGAGCTCGTGCAACTCTTGCACGACCGGGCTAGGTAACTCTTGCCTGATCCCGGTAACTCCTGCACCCGGAGGGCGCTCCGCCCGCGCGCGGCGGCAGGGCGACGGCAGGCCCCGCGGCGCCGCCTGGTCCCGAAGGCCGAGCTCGGGCTCCGAGGATCCGGCGCGGATCGCGGTCCGGGAGCGTCCGTGCGATTTGTGACGGCTGGCAGGGGCGCAGCGCAACCTGAGGGAGACGAGCTCCTTTCCATCACCCGCAGAGGACCCATGACCCACGCGTATCGACTCGCTTCCTTCTCGATTATCGGCTTGCTGGTCGCTTGCAGCTCGACGGATCCCGATGTCACGTCGGGCGCAGGCGCGGCCTCTGGAGGGGCCACCGGAGGCAGCGGCGGAGGTACGGCCACGGGCGATGCCGGCACAAGCGGTGCCGGCGCGGGCGACGCCGCGACGGGCGGTGCCGGTGCGGGCGACGCCGGCACGGGCGGTGCCGGCACGGGCGGTGCCGGTACGGGGGGAGTCGGGGGCTCCGGCGGGGCCGGCGGAGCAGAGACGCCGGCGGACGCCGCGGCCATGGTCCCCGACATGGGCATCGGGGCCAACATCGGCAACACGCTGGAGAACACCACCGAGTGGGAGACGGGCTGGGGCCAGCCGCTGATCACGCAGACGTTCATCAACGGCATGGCCAACCACGGCATCAAGACGGTACGCGTGCCCGTGGCCTGGGACACCTACGCCGTCAACGGCACGATCGACGCCACCAAGATGGCCCGAGTCAAGGAGGTGGTGGGCTGGATCGAGGCCGCAGGAATGTACTCGATCGTGAACATCCACTGGGACGGGGGCTGGATCTACAACGAGGACAACGCCGATAAGTACAAGCTCACGGGCGACGTCAAGACCAAGTTCGCGTCCTACTGGACCCAGATCGCCACGGCCTTCAACGACGTCGGCCACAAGCTGATCCTCGAGGGGATGAACGAGGAGGGGAACTACTGGGTCAACGGCGTTCACGACGGCGGGACGCCGGACTACGCCGCTCTGAACGAGATGAACCAGCTCTTCGTCACCACCGTGCGCGCGCAGGGCGGCTACAACGCGAGCCGCGCCCTGCTCATCTCCGGCTTCGTGACGGACATCGACAGGACCTGTGTGGGCGATTTCAAGGTGCCGACCGACCCGGCCGGCACGAAGAGCCTCTTCCTCTCGATCCATTACTATACGCCCTATACCTTCTGCGGCCTCGACACGGTGGAGAGCTGGGGCTCTCCCAAGACGACGTGGGGCACGGAGCCCGAGAAGGCAGAGCTGAAGAGCAAGTTCGACACGCTCGGCGCGTTCAGCGCGCAGCGGAGCCTCCCGATCATCCTCGGCGAGTTCGGCGTCACGCTGGGCACGAACTACCCCCGTGAGGCGGCGTCACGGACGCTGTGGATGCGGTCGGTGGTGGAGGCGGCGCGGTCTCGCGGCGTCGTCCCCGTGCTGTGGGACACGGGGACGGACATCAAGCGCACGGACGGCTCGTTCTCGACGGAGTGGCAGGCCGTCGTGAGCGCCGTCAACCGGTAGTCGGCGCCGCTTTCGCTCCGGCGCAGGGGGCGCGGCGCGCCCCCTGCCGTCCCTTTGTCCGGCCATCGCGAAACTGGACGGTCGCGCGAAACCACCCAAGCAGGCCCGCGTACCTGGGGTGGCTGGACGCCATGGAGCGGTCCAGACCACAACAAGGAGAGGGGCATGTCATCGACTCGCAACGTCGGGATGGCGAGGGTTTCTGCGTCCGCTGTGCTGTTCTTCGCCGCGGGGGCGTTCGCCGCGTGCGCGGTCCCCGAGGGCGCTGAGCCCTCGGGCGATCATGAGGGCTCGGAGCCCTCCGGCGATCCAGGTGAGCCGCAGGCCGAGGCTGAATCGACGGCCGAGGCGGACAGCGAGCTCAAGGTGAACGACTGCGTGAACCCGCACCCGTTCGCCGGCTGCAACGACGCGGCCGTCCAGAGCTGCGTTTGCGCGGCGGACCCGTACTGCTGTACCACCCAGTGGGACTCGATCTGCGCCGCAGAGGTGACGAGCCTCCATTGCGTACCGCCGTCCGCGGCCGTCATCGGGCGCCTGCAGTGCGCCGCGCCGGACGGCGCGGGCACGATCACGAGCGCGCTCGCGTTCGCGCCGATCAGCATTCCCGGCCTGGGGAGCGGCGTGACGGACGCGAACGGCGATTTCAGGATCCCCATCTCGTCGACCGCGAGCGCGAGCGTGCACCTCGACGTGACGTACGACGGCGTCGTGAGCTCGAGCGGCGTGACGACGCCGCTCACGATCATGGACGACCTGCACGCCCCGCGCGGCCAGGGGGTCGATATCGCCGGCAGCCCGCGCTCGAGCGGCGATCTCGACGTCGACGTGGTCACGCTGAGCGGCGTCGACTGCGAGCTCTGGCGGCTCGGCGTCGATACGCTGCGCGACTTCCACGCTGCCCGCGGGGCCCAGCCGCCCGCGCACGCGCTGCGCATGCTGCGCTGGAGCGGGGTCTACGTGGGCACGCCCTTCACGTTCTACGACTACATCAACATTCGCACGGACTTCCTCACGAGCACCTGGGGGAGCACGGCCGCGGAGCGCCGGCGGGTCATCACCCACGAGTTCGGCCACAGCGTGCGGCACGTCGCCGACGGGGATCTGAACCACTGGAATGGTGACGACGTGGCCTATGTCTATGGGCGCTCTCACGACGGCTCCGAGATCGCCAACCAGGGGTACGCCTTCAACGAGGGCTTCGCGGACTACTGGGAGCAAGCCCGGGCCGGCGCGCGCGGCCGCCTCTGCGGCGGCGGAGCCGCGTGCCCGTCGAGCCAGTACCGGGACTGGAACGAGAAGCGCATCGCCAACGCGCTGCTCGATCTCTCCGATGTCGTGGGCGACAGCGCGATGATCCAGGTGCTGGAGGCGAACCCCGGCGCGATCCACAGCCTTTACGAGTTCCAGGCGCGCCTCCACGTGCAGAACCCAGCCGTCCCGGCCCCCGCCGCGGTGCCGGCCTGCCCGCCCGGCTTCAGCGATGATGGCGCGACGTGCTCCTCCACGGTCAACAAACCGAGCTACGGGCGCGGCGTCGGCACGGCGCCGACGCTCTGCGGCGCGGGCCAGCAGTACGACGCGGGTCTCTGCTATCCGGCGTGTGCGTCGGGCTACTACGGGGTCGGCCCGGTGTGCTGGCAGAGCTGCCCGGCCGGATACACGGACGACGGCCTCACGTGCCGGCGCGACGCGCAGATCATCAACGCCGACAACTCCGCGTGCCCCTGGTATGACGCCTGCGGCCTGACCTTCGCCAAGGGCTGCTCCACCTGCCCGCCGGGGTATAGCAACGACGGCTGCACGTGCCGTATCAACGCGCATATCTTCGGAAAGAGCTCTTACGGGCGCGGCGCCGGCTCCGTGCCGACGAGCTGCGGCGCGGGCCAGCAATACGACGCGGGTCTCTGCTATCCGGCCTGCGCCTCCGGCTACAGCGGCGCGGGCCCCGTGTGCTGGGGGAGCTGCCCGGTCGGCTACGTCGACTTCGGCGCGACGTGCACGAAGGTCATTTCGAAGTGATCGACGGACCGCTTGCCTCCTCGAGGGCAGCGGGAGAGCGCTGAGGCCTCCACGTCGCCGTCGCATCCTGGCATCGGAGCCGCGCCCGGCGGCGTCACCGCCTGCGCTTCGCCAGGCCGTAACGATTCATCTTCAGCACGAAGGTCCGCAGCGGCATGTGGAGCGCCTCCGCCGCCCTCGTCTGCACCCCGCCCACCGCGGCGAGCGCCTCGGCGATGCGCGTGCGCTCGAGCTCCCTCACCTCCTCGGCGAGCGGCCGGAACGTCCGGCCAGCGCCCCTCGCGGAGGGCGCCGCGCGGGAGGCCGGCGCCACCGAGGGCGGGATGCCCTCGGGGCGCGGCGGCCCCGCCGCGAGCGCAGCGGGCAGGTGCCCGCGCTCGACGATGCGCGCGCTGACCGTCGCCGCGATGTAGTCGATGACGTTCTTCAGCTCACGCACGTTGCCCGGCCACGCATGGGCCGTGAAGAGCTCCGTCGCCTCGGTCGACAGGACCATCTCCTCGCGCCCCGCGCGCGCGCACGCGTCGGCCAGGAACGCCCGCGAGAGCGCGAGGATCTCCCGGGGGCGCTCCCGGAGAGGAGGCAAGATCACCGTGGCCGCGCCGAGGCGATAATAGAGATCTTGCCGGAAGCGGCCCGCCTTGACCTCCCCCTGAAGATCCTTGTGCGTGGCGGCGACGACGCGGATGTCGACCTCGCGCTCGCGCACGTCGCCCAGCCGGAGGATCCGCCGGGTCTCGATCGCGCGCAGGATCTTCGCCTGGGCGCTCGCCGAGAGATCGCCTATCTCGTCGAGGAAGACGGTCCCCCCGCTCCCGTGCTCCAGGAGGCCCGGCTTCGGGCCCGTCGCGCCGGAGAACGCGCCTCGCTCGTAGCCGAAGAGCTCGCTCTCGACCAGGCTCTCGGGCATCGCGGCGCAGTTGAGCGTCACGAGCGGCCGCCGCGCCCTCGGAGACCACTCGTGCAGCGCGCGCGCCGCGCTCTCCTTTCCGGAGCCCGTCTCGCCGGTCACCAGCACCGGCAGGTCCGTCGCCGCGAGGCGCCGGATCAGATCGAACACGCGCACCATGGCCGCGTCGGCGAGCACCGTGCGCTGCCCGCCGATCTCCAGCGTGGTCACCGCCTCCGCCGCGGTCGCCGGCTGCCCGGGGCGCGCGACCTCCGCGGCTGCCCGGGCCGACGCGACGAGCGTGTCCGCGTCGCAGCCGTCCGCCGGCGCCGTCGCCACGCCGACCCTCGGCGCCGCGGCGACGGCGTGCACGGCGTCGACGAGCCGCTGCACGGCGTGGCCCGCCGCCGTAGCGTCCGCCTCGGGCAAGAGCACGAGGAGCCGATCGTCGGCCTCGAAGCCCGCGAAATCGGTCACCGCGAGCTCCCGCTCCAGCGCGCCGGCGACGACCTCGCGGGCCGAGGCCGCCCCGAGCTGGACGGCGATCACCGTCGCCGGCCGATCGTGGCGCAGCGCCCTGTCGATCTCCCCCTCGATCCTCCGCCGCAGCTCCGCGATCTCGAGGACCTGCCGGCTCTTCGCGGGGCGCGGGCACCGCATCACCACGACGGCCTCACCGATCGACACAACGTCGCCCGAGCCGAGCGGCCTCGCGCCGTCGACGCGGACGCCGTTGAGCAGGGTGCCGTTCCGGCTGCCGAGATCGACGAGCTGCGCGCGCCCGTCGAGCAGCACGATCTTCGCGTGCTCCCGCGACGCCGAGGTGTTGCGGAGGCGCACGTCGGCCCGGGGCCCGCGGCCCAGGAGCACCACGCCGCTCCGCGGCAGGCGGAGCACCGACGAGGAGCTCCCCTGCACCACGAGCAGGTACGAGCCGCCCTCGTCGGCCCCGCGCGGCGCCTCGTCTGTTCGGGTCGGGCCGCCGGACGCCGTTGCCTCGCTCATCCTCTCGCGGCCGACTCTCTCATTGCGGCGCCAGGGCGCGCAAGGCTCCAGGTCGGCGCGGAATCCGGCGCGGAATCCGGCGCAAAATCGCGCGCACCGCGTGGTAGGCTCGCCGCCCGCAGGCCGGGCACTGCAGAGCGATTCGATGCAGCGGACGCCCCCCAGCAATGCGCGATTCTCGATCGGCCGCCGCCTCGGCGAGGGCGCGTTCGGCGCCGTCTACGAGGCGCAGGATCGCGAGCGGGGGGCGCGCGTCGCATTGAAATCGCTCCACCGCATCGACCCGGTCGCGCTCTACCGGTTCAAGCGCGAGTTCCGCGCCCTGTCCGAGGTCGTCCACCCGAACCTGGTCGCGCTCCACGAGCTGTTCTCCGAGGACGATCGGTGGTTTTTCACGATGGACCTCATCGAGGGCATCGATTTCCTCTCCTCCGTGCGCGGCTCATTGGCCCGCGGCGCCCGCGCCGCCTCGGCGCCCAGCCCCTCCGCGCCCAGCCTCGCGCAGGACGATCCGGACGCGACGGAACCGGACCTGTCGGCGGCGCGGCCCCATCCGGCCGCCGGCGACGCCGGGCGCGACCCGGCCGCCGCTCCGCCGCCGCCCTGGGGGCCGCTGAGAAGCGCGCTCCTCCAGCTCGCCCAGGGCCTCGCCGCGCTCCACGCGGCCGGCAAGCTCCATCGCGACCTCAAGCCGTCGAACGTGCTGGTGACGCGCGAGGGGCGCGTCGTCATCCTCGATTTCGGCCTCGTGGCGGAGCTCTCGAGCGGCTCCATCGACCAGAGCGGCAGCCACATCGCGGGGACGCCGGCGTACATGGCGCCGGAGCAGGCGAAGGCCGGCTCCCTGTCGCCCGCCTGCGACTGGTACGCGGTGGGCGTCATGCTCCACGAGGCGCTCACCGGGCGCCGGCCGTTCGAGGGAGGGGCGCTCGACGTCATCCTGCGAAAGCAGGTGGAAGAGCCGCCTCCTCCGAGCGCCCTCGCGCCGGGCATCCCGGAGGACCTCGACGCCCTCTGCGCGGAGCTCCTGCGCCGCGCGCCCGACGAGCGGCCCCCGGCGCCCGAGGTGCTCCGGCGGCTGCTGCCGCCGAGCGGCGACGCCCGCGGCAGCGCCGGCGCGCCGCCGCTCGCCGAGGCGCGCCCGGGGCCGCCGGCCGGGAGCGCCGCGCCGTTCGTCGGGCGGCAGCGGCACATCGACGCGCTGCGCGGGGCGTTCGAGCGGGCGAGGGGAGGGCGGGCGACCACCCTGCACATCCACGGCGCGTCGGGCACGGGCAAGACCGCGCTCGTCCGGCGCTTCCTCGACGACCGCGCGCGCGTGGATGACGCGGTGATCCTCGAGGGCCGGTGTTACGAGCGGGAATCCGTCCCCTACAAGGCCGTCGACAGCCTGATCGACGCGCTCAGCCGCCACCTCTCGCGGCTCCCCAGGCTCGAGGCCGCCGAGCTCATGCCGCGCGACGTCCACGCGGTCGTGCGCCTCTTCCCGGTGCTCGGGCGGGTCGACGCGATCGCCCGGGCGCCGCGGCGCGAGATCGAGCCCCCGGACGCCCGGGAGCTCCGCCGGCGCGGGTTCGCCGCGCTCCGCGAGATCCTCGCGCGGATCGCGGATCGACGGCCGCTCGTCCTGTTCATCGACGACCTCCAGTGGGGGGACGCCGACAGCGCCGCGCTCCTCACCGACGTCCTCCGCGAGCCCGACGCGCCCGCGCTCCTGCTGCTCCTCTGCTACCGGAGCGAGGACGCCGAGCGGAGCGAGCTCCTCGCGCGGCTGCTCCCGCCAGCCCCGAGCGACGGGGACGAGGGCGACGTGCGCTCCCTGGCCGTCGGCGCGCTCACCCCCGAGGAGGGGCGCGCCCTCGCGCTGGCCTTCCTCGGCGGCGGCGCTCGCGCCGTCGCGCAGGCCGACGCGATCGCGGCGGAGGCGGCCGGGAGCCCCTTCTTCGTGATCGAGCTCTCGCGCGACGTGCAGGGCCAGGCCGCGCCGGAGTCGGCGCGCGGCGCGGACGACGGCGGCGTCCGGCTGGGATCGGTCCTCGCGAACCGCCTCCTGCGCCTGCCCGCCGAGGCGAGGCGCCTGCTCGAGGTCATCGCCGTGTCGGGCAAGCCGCTCGATCTCCGCGACGCCCGGCAGGCCGCGGCGCTCACCCCCGAGCAGGAGCGGGCCGCGCTCGCGGCGCTCCGGGCCGGCAACGTCGTGCGCGCGCGGGGGCAGCACGGCGAGCAGGAGCTCGAGGCGTTCCACGACCGCATCCGCGAGGCGGCCCTCGCGCAGCTCGGCGCGGCGGAGCTCGCCGAGGTCCACCTGCGGCTCGCCGCCGTCCTGGAGGCCTCGGGGCGGGCCGACGCGGACGTGCTCGCCGTGCACTTCCGGCGCGCCGGGCGCCCCGGCGAGGCGGCCCGTTACGCGGTCCTGGCGGGCGACCGCGCGGCCGAGGCGCTCGC
This sequence comes from Sorangium sp. So ce128, assembly GCF_051525245.1. Lineage (NCBI taxonomy): Bacteria > Pseudomonadati > Myxococcota > Polyangiales > Polyangiaceae > Sorangium > Sorangium sp. So ce128. The sequence goes on from NZ_CP150313.1 coordinate 1,305,510, forward strand.
CTTCGATCGCGCCGCGGAGCACTTCGCCGCCGCGCTCGAGGCGGCGCCGGCCGGCGCGGGGGAGGCGCGCGCGCTGCGGGTCAAGCTCGCGCACGCCCTGCGCAACGCCGGCCGCGGCGCGGAGGCGGCCCGGGCGTACGCCGCCGCGGCCGAGGGCGCGCCGCCGCGGGAGAGCCTCGATCTGCGGCGGTGCGCCGCCGAGCAGCTGCTCGTGAGCGGCCATATCGAGGAGGGCAAGCGCGCGCTCCGGGGCGTCCTCGCGGCCGTGGGGATGCGCCTCGCCGAGCGCCGGTGGGCGGTGCTGCTCTCGCTCCTGTTCTTCCGCCTGCTCCTGCGCGTGCGCGGCTTCCGCTTCCGGGAGCGCGACGCCCGCGATCTGCCGGCCGAGACGCTGACCCGCATCGACATCTGCTGGTCGGCCTCCGTCGGGCTCGCCATGGCCGATGTCCTCCAGGGCGCCGAGTTCCAGGCGAGGCACCTCCTCCTAGCGCTCCGCGCGGGCGAGCCCTACCGCCTCGCCCGCGCCATCGCGACCGAGATCGCGCACCTCGGCACGGACCATGTCGTGGGGCGCTGCCAGGCCCACCGGCTCTACGGCACGGCGGCGGCGCTCGCGGAGAAGGTCGGCGACCCGTACCTCATCGCCGTCAACAAGGGCATGCTCGGCGTCGTCGAGAGCCTCTCCGGGCGCTGGGCCGAGGGCCTCGAGCTCTGCCGCGAGGCCGAGGACCTCCTGCGCGCCCGGTGCGCGGGCGTCGCGTGGGAGCTGGGCACCACCAGCCGGTTCATGATGGTGGCCCACTACCACCGCGGCGAGCTCGACGCGCTGGCCCGCCTCGCGGCGCCGCGCTGCGCGGACGCGGACGCGCGCGGCGACCTCTACGCGGCCAGCTTCTTCCGGGTGGGGCTCACGTACATCGTGCCGCTCGCCGCGGACCGGCCCGACGCCGCGCGCGACGAGGTGCTGGGCGCCATGGCGCGCTGGCCGCGCCGCGCGTTCGATCACCTCGACTGCCTGGAGACCCTGGCGCTCGGGCGCATCGATCTCTACGCCGGCGCGCCGCTCGCGGCGCTGCGGAGGATCGAGGACCGCTGGCGCAAGATCGCCTGGTCGTTCCTGCCGAGGTTCCAGTACTACCGCGTCTTGATCCATCACCTGCGCGCGTCCGCGGCGCTGGAGGCCGCCGCGCGCGACGGCGCTCGCGACGCGCGGCTCGGCCGGGCCCTCCTCCGCGGCGCGGCGCGCGACGCCCGGCGGCTGTCGCGCGAGGGCGCGCCGTGGGTCGCTCCGATGGTGATGTCCCTGCGCGCCGCCATCGCGGCGCAGCGGGGCCAGGCCGCCTCGGCGCTGTCGCTCCTCGCGGCGGCCGCGGCCGCGTTCGACGAGCGCGGGATGGCCCTCTTCGCCGCCTGCGCGCGCCGCCGCCGCGGCCAGCTCCTCGGCGGGGGCGAGGGCCGCTCCCTGGTCCAGGCCGCGGACGCCTGGATGGCGGGCCAGGGCGTCAGGAACCCCGCGCGCCTGGCGGCGATCTTCGCGCCGGGGTTTCCGTGAGGTCGATCTCCACGGTGTGCACCGCGGCCATCGCCGGGGAGGTCCGGAGCGCCGAGAGCAGCGGGCTCGCTCCGGCGTCCTCGGGGCGGTAGGCGACGATCAGCAGGAGCGCGGCCGGGTCCGGCGAGGCCATGATCTCCGCGAGCAGCGACGCGCTCTCCGCGTCGCCCCAGTGGGCGTCGTCGATGAACACGACAACGGCGCGCCGGTCGGAGATCCGCCCGAGCAGATCGCCCAGCGCGGCCGAAGCGCGCGCCCGGAGCCGCTCCTCGCCCTCTTCCGCTGCGCTCCGCGGCGCCGCGAGCGGCGGCGACGCGCGCACGGCCGGGACGCGCGCGAGCACGGGAAAGACGCGGGCGAGCGCGGCGGCGCCGCGGGGCATGAGCGCGGCGGCCTCCCCCGGCGGGGTCCGCACGAGGTGGCGGCTGAGCGCGTCGATCGCGCCGTCGAGCGCCCTGAACGGCACCTGCTCGCGCTCGTGGCACCTGCCCTCGAGCACGAGCGCGTCACCGGCCTCGCCGTCGAGGAACGCGCGCACGAGCGCGCCCCCGTTCGCCGCGGCGGCGCCCTGGACGAGGACCAGCCCCGGCCGCCCCTCGCGCGCCCGCGCGAGCGCGCCTGCGAGCGCCTCGAGCTCCCGCGGCCGCGTCGCCGGCGCCTCCTCCGCCGCGCGCGACGGGCCGCGGCCGCCGCGACCGACCGGCGCCGCCGGGTCGGGGGGTGCCGCCGCGAGATCACCCGCCGCGCCGAGCCGCCGCACCACCTCCGCGCCGGAGGGGCGCCGCTCCGGCGCCGCGCACAGGAGATCGGCGACCAGGTCGGCCAGGTCGTCCGGCGCCCACGGCGCGACGTCGCGGAGCCGGGGCGGCGCGGATCGCTGCTTCTCGGCGAGGACCTCGATCGACGTGCCCGTGAAGGGCGGCCTCCCTGCCAGCGCCTCGAAGAGCATCACGCCGAGCGCGTACCAGTCGGCGCTCGGCGCCGCGGCGGTCGCGCCCACCTGCTCCGGCGCCATGTAGCGCGGCGTCCCGACGAGCTGCTCGGCGTCGGTCGCGCTCTGCCCGCTGCCGCTGGTCGAGAGGCGCGAGGCGATGCCGAAATCGAGCACGACGGCGCGCCCCTCGGCCGTGACGAGCACGTTGGAGGGCTTCACGTCCCGGTGGACGAGCCGCGCCGCGTGGACCGCCTGGAGCGCCCGCGCGACCTGGACGAGCGAGGACCGCACCCGCCCGAGGTCGGCGCGCGCCTCCGCGCAGGCGGCGCCGGCAGGAGAGGGCGCGGGCGGGCGCTCGACCGGCTCCTCCAGCGTGGCGTCGAGATCGATCCCCTCGTCCGGGGGCGCGGTGCTGGTCAGGCTGGGCCACGAGGCGGCGCCGCCCGTGGCTCCCTGCCCGCGCACGTGCGTGAGCCAGTCGACCCCGCGCACGAGCTCCATGGTGAAGAACCACTCGTCCCCGCTGCCGATGAGCTCGTGGAGCCGGACGAGGTTGTCGTGGGTGACGTCCGCGAGCGCCCGGAACTCCCGCTTGAAGCGGTACAGCGCCGAGGCGCCCACGCGCGCGAGCGCCTTCAGGGCGACCCGCTCCCCGCGCTCGCGATCGATCGCCTCGTACACGATCCCGAAGCCACCTGCCCCGAGCCGCCGGACGATCTGAAAGCGCTCGGGGACATGCCGCATGGACGGGCCACGTGAGGTGAGGTTCCTTATCGGATCGTATCAGGCCGCGGCGCCGGGCGGCCATGCCGAACCGTGGACCGTGACGTCCGGACCGGGCGGTACGCGGCGCGCGGAAGCGGAACGCTGAGCGCGGAACGAGACAACCGGCGGCTCGTCCTGTGCCGCCCAGCGCTTCGAGGGGCTCCTCGACGCTGATTGACAATGCCCCGGCGGCTCCCGCATCCTGGCCACCCCGCGACCCCCGAGGCCTTGAGCCGCAGGAGATGCAATGAGCACCGTCCTCCACCGTCTGGAACAGTGGGCTAACGAATCTCCTGACGCGCCGGCCCAGCGCTTCAAATCTCAAGGCGAGTGGAAGACGCTGACCGCGCGCGAGTACCGTGACCGGGTTCACCACCTCGCGCTGTTCCTGGAGTCCAGGGGCTTCGACGCGAGCCAGGTCGGCGCGATCCTCTCGTACAACTGCCCGCAGTGGGTCCACGTCGACCTGGCGGCGCTGCTCGTCGGGGGCAAGTCGGCGGGCCTCTACCCGAACTCCACCGCGAAAGACATCCAGTACATCCTGAACCACACCGAGGCGACGCTGCTCTCGGTGCAAAACAAGGAGTACTTTCAGAAGATCTCCGGAGAGAAGGGCGAGTATTCCGTCCCTGACAGCGTGAGTTGGATCCTCGTCTTCGATGGCGACACATCGATCTCTCCCAAGGCGATCTCGTACGAACAGGCCCTGGCCGAGGGCCGCGCGCTCGCGGGGCAGCCGGGCGCGAAGACGTTCGCCGACTACCTGGCGAAGATCGACCCCAGGGCCGGCGCGTTCCTGATCTACACCTCGGGCACGACGGGCAACCCCAAGGGGGCCATGCTCTCGCACGACAACCTGGCTTACACGGCCGACATGGCCGTGAAGTACTGGAACCTGCCGTTCGCGCGCGGCACGATGTTCTCGTTCCTCCCGCTCTGTCACATCGCCGAGAAGCTGCAGTGCGTCGGGGCGGGGCTCACCCAGCGCTACACCGTCAACTTCTGCTCGAAGTTCGAGAACGTCTCGATCGAGCTCCCCGAGGTGCAGCCCACGCTGCTGCTCTGCGTGCCGCGGCTCTGGGAGAAGATGATGGAAGGCGTGATGGCGAAGGTGCGCGGCGGCAAGGGCGCCAAGAAGAAGCTGGCCGAGTGGGCGCTCGCCGTGGGCGCCCGCGTGGCCCAGGCGAAGTACGCGCAGCGCGCGCCGAGCGCGCTCGACGCCTTGCAGCTCAAGCTCGCCGACAAGCTCGTGCTGGGCAAGGTGCGCGCGGCGCTCGGCCTGGGCAAGGCCGAGGTGCTCGCCTCGGGCGCGGCGGCGCTCGCGCCGCACATCTCGACGTGGTTCCGCGCGCTGAACCTCGAGATCCTCGAGGACTTCGGCCAGACGGAGTCGACAGGCGTCATCTGCATGACCGAGCCGGGCATCGAGAGCGCGGGCACCGTGGGCAAGCCCGTGCCGGGCGTCGAGTTCAAGCTGGCCGAGGACGGCGAGATCTTGACCCGCGGCCGGCACGTGTTCGTGGGTTATTACAAGGACAAGGCGGCGACGGAGGCCGCGCTCGAGGACGGCTGGCTGCACACGGGCGATCTCGGCGAGTGGAACGACCGCGGACAGCTCAAGATCCGGGGCCGCAAGAAGGAGATCCTCAAGACCTCGGGCGGCAAGATGATCGCGCCGCTCCCGATCGAGGAGAGGCTCAAGGCGGCGGAGATCATCAGCCAGGTGTGCATGGTGGGCGACGGTCGCAAGTACCTCTCGGCGCTGATCACGCTGACCGAGGGCAAGCTCGCCGAGCTGAAGGATCGGGGCGCCCTGAGCAGCGACGCCGCGATCACGAGCCCCGAGGTGGTCGGCCAGGTGAGGGTGCACGTCGACGCCCTGAACGCGGAGCTCGCCAGCTTCGAGCAGATCAAGCGGTTCACCGTCCTCGGCCGCGAGTTCTCGGTGCAGGACGGCGAGATGACGCCGACGCTGAAGATGAAGCGCAACGTGATCGAGCAGCGCTTCCGCGGGACCATCGACGAGATGTATCCCGCCGAGTGAGCGGGGGCCGCGGGCCCCGCCGGCGGGCGGTCGGTCGACGAACGCGCCGCGGCGCTCGCCCGGCCCTGGGAGAGGCGCCCCGCGGCGCGTTCGTCGACCGCCCGCTCGATCAGAGAATGTCGGGCTGTCGCTCATCTTCTGAAGGGATGCGCGCGGCCCTTTCATGTGGGAGGGAAAAGCCATGAGTTCACCGAGAAGCCACCTCGTGCTCGTGCCGGGTTTTGCGGGCTTCGATATCCTGGGTGGGATCGTCTATTACAGCGGTGTCACGGAGATCCTCCGAAACTCCGATACCGGGCCGTATCAAGGCCCGCTCTCGGTGCATTGCTTCGCGAACCTGCCCACGGCGAGCGTGGACACCCGCGCCCACGCGCTCCTCCGCTGGCTCGCGGATCGGTTCAGGCAGGGGGTGTTCCACGGGGGCGCGGGCCGTGGCCAGCGGGACTGCGTCCACCTCGTGGGCCACTCGACCGGCGGGCGGGACATCAAGACGCTGATGCTCCTGCTCCTGGCCGAGACCGAGCAGAAAGGGTCTGTCTACGGCGTCCCGGTGGAGCGCATCCTCGAGAGCATCTGCTCGATCCAGTTCCTCTCGACGCCGCACCGCGGGACGAACCTCGCCCACGTCCTCCACCGGAGGCAACCCCTCCTCACAGGCCTGGCCGGGGCCCTCCACTGGTGGCTCCGCCTGGCTGGCCCGAAGGACGCGAGCTCCGCGGCCCGCCGCGCGAAGACGCTCCTGCAGGTGTTCGGCCAATCGGACGGCATCGTCCGCGCCGCCCTCGACACGATCGAGCGCTTCCACGCGTTGCCGTGCGACGACCTCGCCAGGGCCGAGGCGCGCGGCGAGTACTTCAACGTGCTCCGCTGGCTGCTGCACGTCGCCGAGGACACCGAGGCCTTCGAGGATCTCGATCCCCTGCCGCTGTCAGGCCAGTCGTCGCGCGAGGAGCGCTGGTCCAAACATGGCCTGTCCGCGCGCGGCCTCGGCGCCTGGCCGCGCGAGCTCGCGGCCTCCGTCAAGAGCGCGAAGCAGACAAGGAAAGCCAGCCTCCTCGGGGCGGAGCTCGAGGAGGAGCTGAGCGCGTACTACGAGCAGCGGGGCATCGCGCTCCGGTCGATCGTCACCCGGGCGAAGCGCGATCCCGGCGGCCCGTTCCTGGGCGCCTTCGGCATCTTTCACGGCATCACGGCCAACATCAAGGATCCGAAGGTGGTCGAGGCCCTCGGGCCGTCCTGCTCCGTGCCACGGTTCGACGACCCGACCCAGACCGAGACGCTCGATCCGGAGATGAACGACGGGATCGTCAACTGCGTATCGATGGTCTATCCCGACACGAAGCGCAGCTTCCTTGTCGACGCCGACCACGCCGACGTGATGGGCCACTATCGGTTCATCGCCCCGGAGGACGGCGACGGAGCGGACCCGAAATACGGCGGATACGACCTGTTCCAGTCCCGGTCGACCTTCGATCAGGCCGAGTTCGACAGGTTATGGAGCAGCATCGGGCAGTTCGCCATGAACAGCGACAGGTGCGCCGCCGCGGCGCGCCGCAGCTCGGCCGTCGCCCACGTGGAGGCGCCGGCGGTGTCGCCGGCCTCGGCGCCCGCGGTGGTGCCGGCCTCGGCGCCCGCGGTGACCCATTTCCGCGCCGAGCCGTCGGACCCGGAGGGCGGCGCGTAGGCGCCCCCCATCGCCGGGGGGCGCCCAGGCCGTCTCCGTGAATCAGGCCTTCGCGAGGTAGGCTTCGAGCTCGTCGGCGCCGCCGATGTGCTTGCCGTCGATGAAGACCTGCGGGGTCGTGCCCTTGCCGCTCACCGCGCGCAGGCGGCGCGGCGAGGCCGCCACCTCCTCATAAGGAATCTTCCGCGCGTCGAGGAGCCGCTTCGCCTTGGTGCAGTAGCCACAGCCCGGCTTCGTGAACAGCAGCACGTCGTGCGGCGACTTCGACGACGGATCCAGGTACTTCAGCATCGTGTCCGCGTCCGACACATCGAAGGGATCGCCCTCCACCTCGGGCTCGATGAACATCTTCTTGATCACGCCGTCGTCGACCAGCATCGAATAGCGCCACGAGCGCTTGCCGAAGCCGAGGTTCGCCTTGTCGACGAGCATGCCCATCTTCTCGGAGAACTCCCCGTTCCCGTCGGGCAGGAACTGGACCTTGTCCGCCTCCTGCGCCTTGCACCACTCATCCATCACGAACGCGTCGTTCACGGACACACACGCGATCGTGTCCACCCCGCGCCGCTTGAACTCCTCCGCGAGCTCGTTGTAGCGCGGCACGTGGCTGCTCGAGCAGGTCGGCGTGAAGGCGCCCGGCAGCGCGAACACCACCACCTTCTTGCCAGCGAACACGTCCTTGGTGGTCACGTCCTTCCACTGACCGTCGATACGCGTACGAAACGTGACATCCGGAACGCGCTGCCCTTCGAGGTTCTTCAGCATGACAGTCGTACTCCTCCCGTGCTCTTCTCGTTGCCATCCGCGACGGCAACCTTGTCCAGCGTCGTGCGGCGCTCCACGCGGCGCTCTCGGGCCGGCGAGAACGTAGCCCCGAGCTTCGACGCCGGCCAGCGCGACGGCGAGCCCGACCGATGGACGCGCCGCGATGGCGAGCCCGACCGATGGACGCGCCGCGAAGGCTGCTCGCCCGGGCGACGGCGCCAGAGGAGGCGCCCCGCTGGGCAGCCCCAGCGCCGCCGCGGGGCGAGGCGTCAGCCGCTCCGCGCCAGATCCACCGCGCGCCAGAGGTACCAGCTCGCCACCGTGCGGTACGGCTTCCACCGCGCGCCGCGCTTCTCGAGATCCGCGCGCGCCGGCGGCTCGGGCCGCTTGAACGCGAGCGCGAAGCCCTTGCGGATACCGTAGTCGTCCACGGGCAGCACGTCCGGGCGGCCGAGGCGGAACATGAGGAGCATCTCCACCGTCCACCGGCCGATGCCGCGCACCCGCGTGAGGCGCTCGATGATCGCCTCGTCCTCCATGCCGTGGACCTCGGCGAGCGTGGGGAGCTCGCCGTCCTCCGTCTTCCGCGCGAGGTCGCGCAGCGCGAGGAGCTTCGCCTGCGAGAGGCCGGCGCCGCGGAGCTTCTCGTCGGAGGCGCGCAGGAGCTGCGCGGGCGTGGGGCCCTCGTGCGCTCGCGGGAAGAGCGCGCGCACGCGCGCGAAGATGGTCGCGGCGGCCTTGCCGGTGAGCTGCTGGTAGACGATCGACTCCGCGAGCGCGAGGAAGAGGCTCGACGTCCTGTCGATCCGCAGGGCGAACGGCCCGACCGCGTCGATGACGCGCGCGAGCGCCGCGTCGGACGCGCGCAGGTGCTCGACGGCGGCGCCCGGATCGAAGCCGAAGTCGCCGCCGGGCGCGGCATTTGGAGCGCCGCGCGCCTGGCCGCCCTCGATCGCGAGGAGGCGGAGCTTCGTCGTGACGCCGCCGTTCGCGGAGAAGCCGCCGGCCTTGCCGCCGGCCGCGAGCACGCGGTGGCACGGGACGATGATCGCGAACGGGTTCCGCCCGAGCGCCTGTCCCACGGCGCGCGCCGAGCCGACCGCCCCGAGGCGCGCCGCGACTTCGCCGTAGGTCAGCGTCGCGCCCGGCGGGATGGTGCGCGCGACCTCGTAGACGCGGCGGTGGAACGGCGGCACCCGATCCATGTCGAGCGCGACGGCGGACAGGTCGCTCGCCTCGCCGCGCAGGAGCGCGACGATCGCGTCGACCGCGCGCTGCACCTCGGGCGGCGGCGCCGCCGCCTGGGCGCCCGGGAGGCGCTGGAGCAGGCGCGACCGCGTCTCGGGCTCGCGCGCCTCGGGGAGCTGCAAGGCGGCGACGCCGCGCTCGCCCCACGCGATGCCGCAGCGGCCGATCGCCGTGTCGAACAGGAGGAAGCCGTGTGCCGTTGCTGTCATGGGGTCCTCGCGGGCAGGCGGGGCGCCCGCGTCCGGCGGCCATCCTAGGAGCGCGCGGCGAGGCGATCTTGGAAGATCTTGCGATCCCCCCTCGCCGCCTTCCGGAAGCCGCGGGGCGAGACGCCGGCCGCGCGGTGGAAGGTGCGGACGAAGTTGGAGAGGTCGCCGAACCCGACGTCGAGCGCGATGTCGGTGATCGACCGGGCGCCGTCGGCGAGGAGGCGCGCCGCGCGGCGCAGGCGGGCGCGGACCAGGTACTGGTGCGGGGTCACGCCGACGACCTTCCCGAAGACCCGCAGGAAGTGGAACGGGCTGAGCCCGACCTCCCGCGCCGCGCCCTCGAGGTCGATCGGCTCGTGCGCGTGCTCGTCCAGCCAGAGCGCCGCCTCGACGGCGCGGCGGCGGTCGCGCGCCCCGGTGTCCGGCGGCCTTCGCTTCCGGCCGGAGGCGACCTCGACGAAGCGGGCGGCGAGGAGCACCCCCACCTCGTCGACGCCGATGTCGCTCCTGCCCTCGGCGGCCGCCTGCGCGAGCTCGCCGAGCACCATCAGCTCGGGCACCGGCGGCAGGCCGCCGGCCCGGAACGCGCCGTCGCCGTCGCCGAGGGCCTCGACGAGCGCCGGCGCGAGCTGGAACGACAGGCACTCGTCCCCGACGACGTGCTCGTGCGAGCACGTGTACTCGTCGCCGGGGTGGCCGACCAGGAGCGACCCGGCCACGAGCTCGAACGCCTCCCCCCGAACGCGGTAACCGAAGCTGCCCTTGCGCACGTAGGAGACGGAGAAGCCGCGGTGGAGCTCGGCGAACGGCGCGTCCCCGGGCCCGGAGCGGCACCGGTAGTCGACCACCGAGATGGCGTCGCCCCGCACCAGCGTCGTGACGTCCATGGGTCACCGAATGTACTTGCGGCGGCGAGGCCGAGCAACGCGCCCCGCGCCCGTGCTGCGGCGCCGCGCCCGCCGCAGCGCCTCCGGGATGGGTTGCGCGACGGCCTCGCTCACGTACTGACGACGTCTTGATCGGACACGTTGAGCGTCACCCCTGTCGGATCGGACGTCGCGACGGCGCTCTGGGCCGCTATCGCGATCTCGGCAGGAGCCAGCCATGCGGGCGGGGCGCCCGGCACCTCGACACCGACGACGACACGCACCGCCGCGAGCGCTGCTGCCTCCGCGAGCGGGAAGCTGCGCCGCCAGACCAGCGAGCACGATTGCCGGTCGCCGTCGACGTGCAGCGTGTCCAGCACGAGATCGAGCGGCTGCCCCTCCGTGACGCCGAACGCGGAGAGGCCATGGACGCGCGCGAGGGCGCGCGCCCCGGGGAGCCGCGTCCGCAGCGCTGCGAGCGTCGGGTGGAGCCCCGTGAGCACGAGCCACTCGTCGCCGACCAGGGCTTCGACGCGCTGATCGGGGGGGGCCGCCTGGAAGTAGCTCCAGTCGAAATCGTCGGGGATCTCGAGGATGGGCCCCTCGAGCGCCTTGTGGGGCGTACGCCCGAGCAGCCGCCTGCGCGACGGCCACACGCTCCCGAGCGGCGCGAAGCCCGCCGGGTGGTCGCGCCGCGAGGGATCCAGGACGGCCGGGCGATCGGTGCCGAACGGGTTGTCGGCCATGCCGATCCCCCCGAATGCGCGCTCGTAGGCGAGCGGGATCGCCTTCTCCGCGCCGCCGGGCTCGATCGAGAGCGCCTTGTCGAGGATCGGGCGCTCGCCGGCGAAGAGCGCGAGGCGCACGGAGAAGGGCGCCGCAGGCGGGCCCGGCGGCGCGTGCGCGTGGCCCGTGAAGAACACGTCGATGCGCGCGAGGTAGGGCGCGAGATCGCTCGTCAACCGGACGCTGCGGCCCGGGTGGTTGTGATGGTGGATGTCGGCATCGATGATTTTTTGCGGCTCGACGGGAATCATCGGTGCGCCGTCGACGAAGGCGAAGGTCGCCTTGGCGATCACCGTGAGGTGGAGCCGCCCCCGCGCGCGCCACATGACCCCCGCCGCCGCCGTTCCGGAAGGCGCCGCAATCGCGCTGGGAATGGGCGGGGCCTCGGACTTCACCGCGCCATGAGAGCACCGGGGCGTCGCGAGGGTCAAGCCTCGCCGCGCCGCGACACCGACGCGTCGTCCGACGTTCGCCTCTCCGCCCGCCGAGGAGGTTCATCGGCCTCGCAGCGCGGGTGAAAGCGACAGAGTCCGGCGACGACCGCAGGATCCGAATCCGGCGAGTCGTCCTATCCATCCATCGGTGTCGAACCTCGCGCTCGGCGAACGACGAGTTCCCTTCGTGCCGTCGCGGGAGCGCAGGAGCGCCGGACCCTCCTCGCCTGAGGGCGGGGTCTCAGGCCGTGTCCTCGAAGCCGGGGAGCGGCTCGTAGTCTTGAGTTGCGTCGTCCTCCTCGCCGGGCTCGGCGCAGGCCGGCTCGTCGCCGTCCTCGCCGGCGCCGCCGGTATCGTGGAGCAGCCCATCGAACGGCCCGGGGAGCGGCTCGTCCTCGTCCGCCTCGAGCAGCGCGTCCATGCCCTCCACCTCGCCGGTCTCCAGGTAGCGCTCCCACGCGCCGGGGTGATCCCGGGCGCAGAGCGCCGAGAGCGCGGCGACGCCGAGGCGCACGATGGGCTTCCCATCGGTGCTGCTGCGGGGCCGCGCCCTCAGGTCGCGCGGGGCGTACACCGTGAGCTCGAGGGGCGCCACGTCCGCCACGTGGTAGTGGACGTACTCCCGGAGCTCTCCGCCCTTCTGGATCGTCACGCGCTCCCGGTCGAACGTCCAGCCGAGCGCCCGCACGTGCCGCTCCAGCGCCTCCTCGTCGGCGGGGAACACGTGCAGATCGACGTCGCTGCCGCGGCGGATATGGCCGGTGGAGACCGAGCCGATGAGCCGCGGCGAGAACGGCGCGAGCGCGCGCATGGCCTCCAGCGCCACGATGCGCAGCGCGAAGAGCCGGCGCGTCCGCTGGCTCCCCTCGGCGCGCTCGGCGAAGAGGAGCAGCGCCTCGCGGATCTCGCCGTTCGAGGGCAGGTCCGCGGGCCGGTAGCGCGCTCGCCGCCCCTCCACCTGGCCGAGGATCCGCTTCGCGGCCATCCGCTTGGCGGTGAAGTACTGGTCCACGCCTTCCTCGTACATGAGGCGCGCGGCCTCCGCGGCGATGCGGGCCCGCAGCCCGCCGAAGCGCTCGGCGCTCATCGGGCCACCCGCGCCGCGCGCGCTGTCGGCGCCGGCGCCGCGGCGACCGCCGGCTCGAGGGCTTGCCTCAGCCGGAGCATCGCGCCGCCGACCACCCGGCCGCCCCGAGGCGCCCCGAACAGGCGCTTCTGCACCACCTGCTGCGCCACGCCGAGGCGGCGCGCGATCTCGCCCTGCGAGAGGCCGTCGAAGAAATACGCCTCGACGACCTCCCGCTGCTTCGCCGTCAGCGCGGTCTCGACCGCGTCCCGCACCGCGGCGCAGAGCCGCGCTCGCCCGGGCGGCTCGGCCTCGCCGCCCCAGAGCCGGCGATCGTCGCCCCAGCGGTCGACGTCGTCGCAGAGGATCTCCCGGCGGACCTTGCGCTCAGGCGAGCGGCTCCTTTCGCAGGTCATCGGAGGGGGCGGGCTCGCCGCCGATCGAGAGCAGGGTCCAGTCTGCGCCGTCGAGCAGGAGCTCCACGGCGGCCTCGGGGCGGAGCACGGTCGCCTCGGGCGAGCGGCCGCCGACGTCCCAGCGGCGGAGCCGCGCGAGGTCCGCGAGCGCCTTCGTGCGCCGCAGACGCCGCCGGGTCGCGCCGGGCGCGCGCAGCAGGTGGAGGTGGTGCCGCACGAGCCAGACGATCCGCGGGCACACGAGCTCCGCGAGCACGTCGGCCCCCTCCTCGGCGTGGTCGGCGCAGGCGAACGCCTTGCCGACGTCGTGGAGCAGGGCCGCGGCCCAGAGCGAGCGATCCGCGGTCTCGCGGCGGGCCAGGTCGAAGACCTGCAGGGAATGGAAGAGCGCGTCGCCCTCGGGGTGCCAGCGCGGATCCTGCGGCACGCGGTCGAGGGCGAGGAGGAGATCGAGGAGGTCCTTGTGCATCGACGGGAGGGCGGTCAGGCCGCCCGCGGGCTGCGGGCGAGCGGTGCCCCTTCACCCTGGGGCGCGGTCACACCCACCGGGAGGCCCCGCGCGCCGGGCGAGCCGAAGCATAGCGCGGGCGCCCCCTGCGCCAGGGCTCAGGGAGTGAACAGGGTGGCCGATCGCTTCCTCGGCGGCGTGAGTTGCGCGGCCGTCTCCGCGGTCTGACGTGTGCCTGGGGCCTCCAGGCGGACCAGCCTGAGCACGGTGCCCCCGACGATGATCTGGCCGTTTTGCGGGAGCAATGCGCTCGTGATGCGCTGATCGTCGATCAGGGTCCCGTGCGTGCTTCCCTGGTCGATCACGCGCACCTCATCCGCTCCGACGACGATCGTCGCGTGCTTTCGCGACACCTTCGGATCATCGAGGCGGATGAAGCAATCGGGCTCTCGCCCTACCCTGAACTCTCCAGGCCGGAGCAGGAACCGCCGACCCGCGAGGGGCCCGTTGCACACGAGGAGCTCGTAGGCGATCGAGGTGTTCCCGCCCGACGCCGGGATGGTGGGCCGGAGCGGGGCCTTCGCGATGCGCAGCCGCCCCTCGTACTTCTGCGTCCACATCTGCGGGGTTTGCCGGCCTCCCTCGGCCTTGATGCTCGCTTGCACGTACTCGCAGAGCTCGTGGACATCGACGTATCCGTCTCGGTCCAGATCGGCTGTTCCGGTCGACAGGCCCTCGACGATGTGGCGCGTGAAGATCGACTGCGGGGGCACCCCCACGGGCTGGTCAGCCTGCCACGCCAGCTGAACCGACGTCGTGGCGGAGATCACGACGCGACCCGAGCCGTCTCCCATGAACGTCCCGGCGATGTCGACGCTGTCCTGCTCGCTCTTGGCGGAGTTCTCGTAGGCGCCGCTGTAGCAGCAGTCGAGGATCAGGACGATGCGCTTCGCGGGGCACTGATCGATCTGGCGGCTGATCCACGCCGCGTCGACCGAGGTCGCGCTGAAGAGCTCCTTCTCCGTGTCGTGTGTGGCGAGGTGGAGGTGCCCCCAGTCGTCCTTCAGGCCATGACCGGAGTAGTAGAGGACGAGCAGATCCTCCGGATGGCGGCGATGGAAGAGCGCGCCGATGGCCTTCCGGACTTCGAGCTGACTGCCATCGACGCAGAGCTCGACGCGAAAATCGCCGATGTCCGGGTTTCCCATCGTGTCGGCGAGCTTCGATGCGTCGAGGGCGGGCGCCTGAAGCGAGCGCAACCTGCCGTCCGCGTACATTCCGTTCGCGATGATGAGCGCGATGCGGTCCCGTCCGCCCAGCACAGGATCTCTGTCCAAGGCTGTCATTTGATTGCGCTGATGCGGCGCGCGAGGTCGAGCACTTCCTTCTCCCCGAGCGGCTTGTCCGAGGTGAACTCGACCTCCAGACCGTTCTTCCCCCGGATGCGAATGCGGCGCCTCGGCGCGCGGACGACCCACTCATTGACGAGCTGAATCACCTGGGGAAGCACCGCGGGGAGCGCGGCGAGCGCGATGGCGCCGACGGTGAAGGCGTCTCCCTTTGCGTTCTTGGGGAGGTGGCCTTCAACGGCGCGGCACGGGGTCGCGCCTGCGGTGCCGATGTCGCGCATCAAGCTCTCGAGCATCGTGTCCAGCTGGTCGGCCTCGACATCGGCGTCGTGAAATTTGAACTGCATGTCCATTGGCCATGCACCTCCTCGCTGTTACGAGTCGCCGAGGAGCGTATCAGCGCTCGCTGGCAGGTGCCAGCCGCGCGGGCCGGCGAGCCCGCGCGCGGCGCGCGCCGCCATCCTCGATCTGCGAAGCGCGCCTGAAGCCCGCTTCGCGATCGTCCAGCACATCTCATGTCCATGCTGATCCATCCGTGAGAGCCCTGGCGGATCCGTGCAGGCCGGTCAGCCGCGAAGTTGCTCCTCGTGCTTCGTCGTGACTGTAAAGCCATCAAGATGGCGTCTCCGTGATCGGCTATCCTGCCCCTCGTGCTCTCCCGCGCCCGCCCCTCCGACGCCGCGATCCGCGCCTTCCTCGCTCGCCAGGCGGGCCGGCCGCTCTCGTACGCGGAGGTCGGCAGCACCGGCGCCGGCGACGGCCGCCCGCGGCCGCCGGCCGGCTTCAACGTCGACCACCACCGCGCGGTGCTCGGCCAGGGCGCCGCGCTCTTCGACCGCGCTGTCGAGGCGATGCGGCGCTGGGCGCAGTTCCGGCTCGGCTGGGTCGAGCTCTGCTATCCCGACGCTCCCCTCCAGACCGGCGTCACCGTGGTGATCCTCGTCCGCGTGCTCGGGATTCACTGGCTCAACGCGTGCCGGATCGTTTACACGGTCGATGAGACGATCGGCCCTGTGCGCCGGTTCGGCTTCGCCTACGGGACGTTCGAGGAGCACGGCGAGCGCGGCGAGGAGCGCTTTCTCGTCGAGCACAACGAGCATTCCGGCGAGGTCGCCTACGACATCTTCGCCGTCTCCCGGCCGAACCACCTCCTCGCCCGGCTCGGCTTCCCCTACGCGCGCCGGGTCCAGGGGCGGTTCGCCCGCGACTCCGTGTGCGCCATGCGCAGCGCCACGACCTCGCCGCCGTGAGGCGTACCGGGAGCCCTGGGACGAGCTGATCGCACAGGCGGCATGGCCCCGCCGGTCACGCCCTCTCCTTCACGAACTCCACGAGATCCGACAGGCTCGCTCCCGTCGCGTCAGCGCTCACGCCGAGCTCCTCGGCCGGCAGGCCCAGGCGGTTGACCCAGAACGTGGGATAGCCGAACCACCGGGCCCCCGCGGCGTCCCAGCCGGCGAACGCGACGAACGCGATCTCCTCGCGCGTGAGGCCGAACGCGTCGAGCGCCATCCGGTACGCGCGAGGATCCGGCTTGTACGTCCTCGCCCCGTCCGTGCTGAGCACGTGCTCGAACAGGCCCCCCAGACCGGAGCTCTCGATGGCGGCCCCGAGCATCCTCGGCGTGAAGTTCGACAGGAACGAGAGCCGGATCCCCGCGCCCCTCAGCGCCCGGAGCGCCGGCAGCACGTCAGGCCACGCCCGGAGATCGAGGTAGGCGCCGAGGAGCCGCGCCCGCTTCTCCTCCCCGAGATCGAGCGGCAGCGCGCGCTCGGCGAACACCAGCGCATCCGCCGTCACCTGCCAGAAGTCGGCATACTCGTGGGACGCGACCCGGAGCCACGTGTACTCGAATTGCCGGGTGCGCCACGCCTCGCTCAGCGATGCGCCCTTGCCCGGACAGAGCTCCTCCGCGAGCGCCGCGATCGGCCGCGGATCGAAGATCGGAAAGGCGTCGAAGGCGATCGCCTTGATCTTCGACCCGGCCGCCGGCCGCGGCGGCGCCGGCCCGTGCTGGGCGGCACAGGAGGCGCTCCCGGCCGGGGCCGAGCCCAGGAAGCCCGCCGCGGCCGTGCCGGTCACGCGGTGGAGAAACTCACGACGATTCGTCAACATGCCGGCCTCCATCGGATCATCCGACGTGAAACACGCGACCCGCGAGAGCGCGAGTGCGCGGGTGCGGGAACGCACGCGGGAGAGCATGCGCGGTCCGTCGTTGCCCGGGGATCCGCCATCGACGTAGACTCGCCATGCACCTTTGCATGGCGCGGAGCGCTCTCCGGCAGCAGCGCCCCGCGCCCCGGAGCCATGCTCGACTGGGACGATCTGCGCTACTTCCTCGCCGTCGCGCGGCACGGCAACCTCTCCGCCGCCGCGCGCGTCCTGAAGGTCACCCAGCCGACCGTGGGGCGGCGCGTCGCGGCGTTCGAGCGGCGCCTCGGGGCGAGGCTCTTCCAGCGCTCGCCGTCGGGGTTCGCGCTCTCGGCCGCGGGCGAGAGCGTGCTCGGCCACGCCGAGCGCATGGAGCAGGACGCGCTCGCGGCCGAGCGCGCCGCCGCCGGACGCGACGCGGGCCTGAGAGGCCACCTCCGTATCACCGCGTCCGAGTGGCTCGCCACGCGCGTCCTCGGGCCGCTGCTCGTCCCGTTCCTCGCGCGCCACCCCGCCATCTCCGTCGATCTCATCGCGGACGCGCGGTGGCTGAGCCTGCCGCGGCGGGAAGCGGACATCGCCCTTCGCCCCGCCGCGTTCGAGCACCACGAGGTCTTCCAGCGCGAGGTCGCGCGGATCGGGTTCGGGCTCTATGCATCGGAGGCCTACCTCGCCGAGCGCGGCCCGCCGGACTGGGGCCGGCAGTGCGAGGGCCACACCCTCGTCACCATGAACGACGATCCTCCGGCGATCGCCGACCTGTCGTGGGTGCGCGCCGTCGCCGCGAAGGCCCGCGTCGCCGCGCGCACCAACGGCCGCGAGCCCCAGGCGACGATGGGGGCCGCCGGCGTCGGGCTCGTCTGCCTGCCCCGCTACCTCGGCGACGCGACCGCCGGCCTTTGCCTGCTCTCGCCGCCCTCGCCGCCGCCAGGGCGCAAGCTGTGGCTCGGGGTGCACCGCGATACGCGCGGGGTGCCGCGCGTGAAGGCGCTCGTCACGTTCGTCGCCGACGCCCTCGGGCCGCTCCGGAGCGCCCTCGACCCCGGCGCGCGGCCGCGCGCGTCAGGCGACGAGCGCCCCCGCTACCGGCCCTGATCGCGCTGGCACGCCCTGAGCTCCTCGAACTGCGCGTCACACGTCTGGGGCAGGAAATCGGTCGTGCACTCCCGAACGCGCCCGCTCAGGCAATCGAAGAGCGACGCGACCGACGGCGCGAGGAACTCGCAGGGGATCCGGTCCGCGGAGGCGACGGTCTCGCCCGCGCAGTCGAAGAAAGGGGCGGTCAGCGCGTTGCAGGGGCGCTGCTCGGAGAGCAGGTCGGCGCAGCGCTCGCTGCACCGGAGCTCCGGACACGTGACGCCGTCGAAGAGCGAGCAGAAGAAATCGCACGAGGCCCTCTGCTCTTCGATGGAGGGCCCGCCGGAGCTCGCCGATTGCGACCCCACGGCCGCGCCGGCGCCCCCGGCGCCGTCGGAGCTCCCGGGGAGCCCGTCGACGACGACGGCCCCGCCGCAAGCGCCCGCCCCCGAGAGCGCGACGAGCGAAGCCAGGAAAGCGAAGAGCAGCGGCGTTCTCATCAGGGCATCCTATCGCGCGGCAGGCACGGCAGGGGCGCGCGTCGGGCGCATCGGGCGCGCGTCAGGCGCGCGTCGGGCGTCCGATGCCGCTCACTCCACCGCCTGCGATTGCTCGATCGCGTCCTCGCGGCGCTCCCGGCGGTTGCACGCGAGCACCTTCTTGCGGACGCGCACCGCGTCGGGCGTGACCTCGACGAGCTCGTCGCCGTCGATCCACTCCATCGCCGTCTCGATCGTGAGCAGCCGCGGGCTGGCCAGGAGGACGTTCTCGTCCTTGCCGTGGTTGCGCACGTTCGACAGCTTCTTCTCCTTGATGACGTTGACGTCGGTGTCGTTCGGCCGGTTGTGCTCGCCGATGATCATCCCCTCGTAGACCTCGACGCCGGGGACGATGAAGAACATGCCGCGCGGCTGCAGGTGGTGCAGCGCGTACGGGGTCGCCACGCCGACGCGATCGGCGACGATGGCGCCGGTCGGGCGGCGCATCATCGGGCCGCCCCAGGGCGCCCAGCCGTCGAACATCGTGTTGAGCAGGCCCGTCCCGCGCGTCGCCGTCAGGAACTCGCCGCGGAAGCCGATGAGCCCGCGCGACGGCACCCGGAACTCGAGGCGGGCGCGGCCGAAGCCGGGGTTCGTCATCTTCACCATCCGGCCGCGCCGGGAGCTGAGGCGCTCGGTCACGATGCCGACGTAGGTGTCCGGCACGTCCACGACCACGAGCTCGAGCGGCTCCATCACCTCGCCGTCGATCTCGCGCGTCACCACCTCGGGGTTCGAGAGCTGCATCTCGTACCCCTCGCGCCGCATCGTCTCCACGAGGATCGCCAGCTGGAGCTCGCCGCGGCCGAGCACCACGAACGTGTCGGGCACCTCCGTCGGCTCCACCCGGATCGCGAGGTTCTTCATCGCCTCGCGCTCGAGCCGCTCCTTCAGGTGACGGCTCGTGAGGTACTTCGACTGCTTGCACTTGCCGGCGAAGGTCGACGTGTTGACGCCGATCTTCATCTTGATCGTCGGCTCCTCGACGACGATGCGCGGCAGCGCCTCGGGGTGCGCCGGATCCGTGATCGTATCGCCGATCGTGACCGCGTCGAGCCCGGCGATCGCGATCACCTCGCCCGCGACGGCGCTCTCGACCGCGACGCGCTTCAGCCCCTCGTAGGCGTAGAGCATCTTCACGTAGCCGCGCGACTGGCCGCCCTCGCCGAGGAGCGCGACGTCGGCGCCGGACCGGGCGGTGCCGCGGACCACGCGGCCGACCGCGAGCCGGCCCACGTAATCGTCGTGGGTCGTGTTGCAGACGATGACCTGGAGCGGACCGTCGGGGTCGCCGGAGGGGCCGGGGACCCGCTCGAGGATGGTCTCGAAGAGCGGCTCGAGGTCCTTCGCCTCGTGCTCGAGCTCGCGCTTCGCCTGGCCGAGCTTCGCCACGGCGTAGAGCGTCGAGAAGTCCATCTGCGCGTCGCTCGCCTCGAGGTCACAGAAGAGGTCGAACACCTCGGAGAGCACCTCGTGGGCGCGCGCGTCGCTCCGGTCGATCTTGTTGATGACCACGATGACCGGGAAGCCGCGCTGGAGGCACTTCGAGAGCACGAAGCGCGTCTGCGGCAGCGGGCCCTCGGCGGCGTCGACGAGGAGGAGCGCCCCGTCGGCCATCATGAGCGTGCGCTCGACCTCGCCGCCGAAGTCGGAGTGGCCGGGCGTGTCGACGATGTTGATCTTGACCCCGCGGTACCGGATGCTCGTGTTCTTCGCGAGGATGGTGATGCCGCGCTCCCGCTCGAGGTCGTTCGAGTCCATGACGCGCTCGGCCACGACCTCGTTCTCTCGGAAGGCGCCCGACTGGCGGAGCATGTGATCGACGAGGGTCGTCTTCCCGTGGTCGACGTGGGCGACGATGGCGATGTTGCGGAGATCGTTACGGGGCATATACGGCGGCGGCCGTGTAGCACGCGACCCACGGAGGAGCGAGCCCATCCTCGCTAGAGCCCGAACGTTCGGCCTGCACGGCAGGCCCGCGTCGAGGCGCTCGGATGGAGAGCGCGAGGCGCGCGCATGGCGCGAGAGCGGCGCGCGTCGAGCGGGCGAGCGGAGCGGTAGCGATTGACAGCCGAAGGCGCACGGCCATAGGGTGCGCGCCGTGCTGGTGCCCGGGCGTTCGCCTGGGCCGAAGAGGGAACCCGGTGAAACTCCGGGGCTGCCCCGCAGCGGTAAGCGAGAACGACCTCCACCCCAAGCACTGGCCCGACGAGGGCTGGGAAGCGGTGGACAGTAGGGAGCCGGTCAGACCGGAGCGCTCGCGAGCCCGAAGACCTGCCAGCGCCCGGCGGCGGGAGACATCCGGCGCCGGTTCGACCTGGGAGCCTCGAGGGAGGCGGTGAGGTCCGAGCCGGTGCAGCTCTGCCTCTGCCACGTCCCGGATACCGAACCGCCCCCCGCGTCGCCTTCCGGTCGCCCGCGGGGGCGAGAGGTCGGTCCAGCGCACCGTGCGATGGCCAGCCATTTCGTCCTCGCGGAGCTCGACGCGAGCGGCCCGACGCCGCTCCGCGCGATTGCGGCGAAGGAGGACACGAATGCTGCGCGAGACGGTCACGACGAGCGACGGGCACCGCCATCCATTTCATCTGCTCGCCGCGTTATCCATGGTGCTGGCCGCCGCGCGGCCCGCGCGCGCCGAGGGCGACACCCCCGGGTCGCCCGCTGCCCCGCCGGAGGCCGCCGCTGCAGAGCCCACCGGCGAGGGCGCGCCCGCTGGCGACGCCGCGATCGAGGTCACGATCCAGGCGGAGAAGCCGGGCAGCGAGGCCGCGTCGCGCGTCTCCGTCGGACACCGGGAGCTCGAGCTCCGGCCGAGGCTCCGGCCGGGCGACATCCTCGAGTCGGTCCCCGGGCTCTTCGCCGTGCAGCACGCGGGCGGCGGCAAGGCGAACCAGTACTTCCTCCGCGGATTCGACGCGGATCACGGGACCGACGTCGCCTTCTTCGTCGACGGCGTGCCCGTCAACATGGTCAGCCACGGCCACGGGCACGGCTTCACCGATCTCTACTTCATGATCCCGGAGCTCGTGACAGGGCTCGACGGGTACAAGGGGCCTTATTACGCGAGCATCGGCGACTTCGGTACGGCGGGCGCCGTCAACCTGCGCTTCGCCGAGAAGCTCGAGGAGAGCTACGCGCAGGTCAGCCTGGGGCAGTACGGTATCCAGCGCGGCCTCGTCCTCGCCTCGCCGGATCTCGGCGACGCGTGGCGCGCGGTGGCCGCGGCGGAGATCTACCGGAACGACGGGCCGTTCCTGAGCCCGGAGCGGCTCGAGCGCTTCAACGTGTACCTGCGGGCCACGCACGATCTCGACAACACCGGGAAGATCCAGATGACCTGGATGTCGTATGGATCGACCTGGCACGGCTCCGGCCAGATCCCCGCGCGCGCCGTGTGCGGCGAGGGCGAGCAGGGCGGGTTGAACCCGCCGCCGTCGGCGTTCGGACAGCCGTGCATCGACCATTTCGGCGCCGTGGATCCGACCGAGGGCGGGGCGACCGAGCGGCACATGGCGTCCGTCGCGTACTCGACCGCGTGGCGGGACGCCGATCTGAGCGCGCTGGCCTACCTCGTCCGCTACCGCTTCACGCTGTACTCGAACTTCACCTTCTTCAGCGAGGACCCCGTCCACGGCGACCAGATCGAGCAGAACGACGACCGCACGGTCGGCGGCGCCGATCTCCGCTTCCGCAGGCAATACGAGCTCGGCGGGGCGAGGTTCACGACCTCGCTCGGCGCGCAGATCCGCGCGGACGCGATCGACAAGTCCCTCCACCACGACGAGGCGCGCGAGCGGATCGAGGAGAAGAGCAGGACCCACGTCGATGAGAGCCAGATCGGCGTCTACGTCGAGCAGGACGCCCGGCTCCGGCGCTGGCTCCGCGTCGTGCTCGGGGCGCGCGCGCAGTGGATCGACGTCAACGTGGACGATCCGGGCGAGGACCTCGAGGCGGCGGGGAACAGGTCGAGCGGCGCCCGGGGACAGATGCAGCTGCTCCCGAAGCTCACGGCGATCGTGTCGCCCGTCGAGGGGGTCGATCTCTTCGCCCACTTCGGGCGGGGCTTCCACTCGAACGACGCGCAGGGCGTGGTGCTGGGGCAGGGGGCGGCGACGCTGATCACGCCCGCGACGGGCTACGAGGTCGGCCTGCGGGTCGCGCCCTTGCGCGGGCTGTCGCTGAGCGGGGCCGCGTTCCTGCTCGACCTGGACTCGGAGCTGGTCTGGAGCGGCGACGCGGGCGCGACCGAAGCGTCGGGGCAGACGCGGCGCTACGGGATCGAGATCGGCGGGCGCTACCGGCTCGGGAGCTGGCTCTTCGCGGACGTGGACGCGACCTTCACCCGCGCGCGCTTCCGCGAGAACGCCGGCAACGCGAGCGCGGTCGCCCTCGCGCCGACCCAGACGCTGACCGCGGGCGTCGGCGTCCGCCCGACGCTCGGCGCGTTCACGCCGTTCGCGGCGCTGCGGGTCAAGGCGATCGGCGCTCGGCCCGCGACCGAGGACGAGTCGCTCACCGCCGAGGGGTTCACGGTCGTCGACGCCAACGCCGGGCTGCGGTGGAAGAACGTCGAGGTGGCCGTGGACATCCAGAACCTCTTCGACACGACGTGGCGCGAGGTCCAGTTCGCGAGCGAGTCGCGGCTGCAGTACGAGCCGGCCGCGGTCACCGGGATCCACTACTCGCCGGGGTGGCCGTTCACCGCGATCGGGCGGGCGACGCTGTACTGGGAGTAGGCGCAGCGCCGGCTCATGTCCGGCGGAGGTCCTCGCGCAGCGCGTCGAGCGATGCCCGGAACGCGGCTTCGCTCACGGCGGCGCCCGTCGCCAGGGGCAGGAGCTCTGCGAACATCTGCCAGGCTTCCCGGATGTCACATACCCTGTGCGGATAACGCTGACGGGCAATGAGCGTGAGCCCTGTCACGACGCTGCGAACCATCGCCGCCTGGAACCCCGAGCCCTCGAAGACGACCGCTGAGCACCTGATGGTTGCGCTCGCCTCCGCGAGGAAGCTCGCGATCGCCCTGCGCGCGGGCGCCGACGGCAACGACGCCCCGCTCTCGACGAGGGTGAGCAGCCCTATGCCGCGCGGGTGCTTCTTCGCGAACTCCGCGCACGCGTCGCTCAGGTGGCGCGCGGCCTCCTCGGTCGTCTCGCGGCGCCAGATGACGCAGAAGATCTGGTGCCAGGAAGTCAGGACATAGTCCGGTTGTCTGGTGACCAGGTGCCAGGGGTCAGGATGCATGATCGTGCTCGTTCTGGAGCGGTCGCAGCGGAGATGCTCGCGGGGGCCTCAGGGTACACCGGCCAGGGTACACCGGCGTCTCTTTCCCCGCGACACGCACGCACACCAACTCGAGCGTGAGCCACCGGGCGTCGATAACGGATCCGCGCCGCGCGCTCTCGGCGCTGATGGGCAAGACAGTACCGGTGCCGTCGAGGTTGGGTGGCTCGCACTGGCCACGTTCGATGGCGCCACAATCGATGAGTCCGTCTTGACAGTCTCGAACCGCTCCAGCGGGTAGCCGTGGCCCTGCGCGGCCGCCGGCGGGCGCTCTCGACGCCGGCCCACGCGGCAATTGCTGTGCTCGTCACTCGCGGCTGCCGGCCGCCACGATGACCGCTCGCAGACGCGGAGAGCAGGACGGGAACGGAGAGCCTCGCCGCGTGGCAAACGTGTACCCATGCTGTAGGCTGTGCCGCATGGATCCGACGGGGCTCGGCGCCGATCTGCAATTCCGCATGCTGATCGAAGGGGTGAAGGACTACGCCATCTTCATGCTGGACACCGAGGGGCGCGTGATCACGTGGAACGCCGGCGCCGAGCAGATCAAAGGATACTCCGCGCAAGAGGTGATCGGTTCGCACTTCTCGCGCTTCTATCCGGCCGAGGCGATCGAGCGGAAGTGGCCACAGACAGAGCTCGCCGAAGCGCGGCGCGTAGGCCGCTTCGAGGACGAAGGCTGGCGCGTGCGCAAGGACGGCTCGATGTTCTGGGCGAACGTCATCATCACGGCCCTCCACGGCCCCGACGGCGAGCTGCGCGGCTTCTCCAAGATCACGCGCGATCTGACCGAGCGCAAGCGCCAGGAAGAGTCGCTGCGGCAGAGCGAGGAGCGCTTCCGCACGCTGGTCGAAGGCGTGAAGGATTACGCCATCTTCATGCTCGACCCCGAGGGCAGGGTGGCCACGTGGAACGCCGGCGCGGAGCGGATCAAGGGATATTCCGCGCGAGAGGTGATCGGCACGCATTTCTCGCGCTTCTATCCGGCCGAGGCGATCGAGCGCGGCCGGCCAGAGACGGTGCTCGCCGCCGCGCGGCGCGAAGGCAGCTTCGAGGACGAAGGCTGGCGCGTGCGCAAGGACGGCTCGATGTTCTGGGCGAGCGTCCTCGTCACGGCCATCCGTGGTCCGGGCGGCGAGCTGCGCGGCTTCTCCAAGATCACGCGCGATCTGAGCGAGCGCAAGCGCCTGGAGCAGATGGAGTCCAACGCGCGCCAGATGGAGGAATTCGTGGCGATGCTGGCGCACGAGCTGCGCAATCCGCTGGCGCCGATCGCCAACGCGACCAGCGTCCTCAAGCTCGAAGGCCAGGACAACGCCCAGGTCGTCTGGGCAGCCGGCCTGATGGAACGGCAGCTCGGTCAGCTCGTGCGGCTCGTCGACGACCTGCTCGACGTGAGCCGCATCACGCGCGGCAAGATCGCCCTGGAGTCCAAGCGGATCGACCTCGCCGACGTGGTGACGCGCGCGGCGGAAGCGTCCCGGACCTGGATCGACGCGCGCGAGCAGACCCTGGAGCTGCAGCTGCCCGCCGAGCCGCTCGCCATCGTCCCGGGCGACCTGGCGCGGCTCACGCAGGTGGTGAGCAACCTGCTGCACAACGCGGCGAAGTTCACGCCGCCGCGCGGCGCGATCCGGGTCACCGTGGAGGCGGACGACGCGCACGCGATCCTCCGTATCCGCGACAACGGCGTGGGGATATCGCCCGAGCTGCTGCCGCAGGTGTTCGATCTGTTCACGCAGGGGGAGCGCGGCCTCGATCGCGTCGAGGGCGGGCTCGGCCTCGGATTGACGATCGTGCGCCGGCTGGTCGAGCTGCACGGCGGGACGGTCCAGGCGCTCAGCGAGGGGCCCGGCGGCGGCAGCGAGTTCATCGTGCGATTGCCGCGGCTGACGCGCCCCCTCGCGCCGCCGACGGTGGGCGCGCCCGCAACGAAAGCCGGGCGCAAGCTGCGCATCCTCGTCGTCGACGACAACCACGACTCGGCCGAGAGCATGGCGCTGCTGCTCAAGCGCATGGGCAACGACGTGCACGCCGTGTTCGACGGCCCTTCAGCGCTCGAGCTCGCGGCGCAGCTCCAGCCCGACGTCGTGCTGCTCGATATCGGCATGCCGGGCATGACAGGGATTGACGTCGCGCGCGCGCTGCGTCGCACTCCCGGCCTCGCGGGCCTATCGCTGTTCGCGATGACCGGTTACGGCCAGGAATCGGACCGCCGCATGACCCGGGAGGCCGGGTTCGACGTGCACCTGGTCAAGCCGATCCGCGCGGAGGTGCTGAAACAGCACCTGGCGGACATCGCCAATCGTCCTGGAGCCGGCTGAGCGCCTCATCCCGTCGCGCGCCCCGGAGGCGGCGGCGACTCCGCCGTTGCGTCGCCAGGCACCCTCGCGGCGGGCGGCTCGCTGTAAGCTGCGTCCGGCCGCCCCGTTGCGAAGAGGTGCGCCGCGGCGATCTCGCCGGGGCCTCCTCAACGAGGGCTTCCATGCCGTTCTCCGTCCACACGACCCACGCCGCGGCGCGCTGGCGCCTGTCCACGGCGTCCGCCCCGCTCTTCCTGGCGCTCCTTTCGCTCCTCCTCCTGGGCTGCGGCCCCCGCCTCGTCCCGTTCACGCACGAGCTCCGGGTGCAGCGCGACCTGAGCGACAGCGACGTGAAGAACCTGCAATTTTACGTTTCGCACCCGATCGCGCTGCGCCGCGAGCTCACGGCCGAGAGCTCGCAGGTGACGAGCAGCCACAAGCTCCTGCTCGTCTCCGGGAAGGTCATCGAGGAGGTCGTCGTCGAGGAGCGCACGCCCGGCGTGGTGGTCGCCGCTCGCGGCGGCGCCCTGTCGGTGAGCTTCGAGCCCGGCGCGTCGCTCACGTTCTCCGCAGGCCCCGAGCTCTTCGGGCCCGCGCCGCCCGCGCCGTCGTTCCCGGGCTTCGCGACCCCGCCCGATCCGTTCCCCGGCAACACGGAGCCGCTCCTGGCCAGCCCGAGCGCGGCCGGCGACGGCAGCGGCCCCGGCGGCAACTACTGGCTCGCGGCCGGGCCCGGCCGCGAGATCCGTTACCAGGGCAAGGTGTTCTCGGTGATCGAGGACAGCCTGCGGGCGCACCTCCTGATCGACGCCGACGCGCTCGAGGAGGTCGTCGAGCGGCGCACCGTCCTCCCGGGCGTGCGCCTCCCCGCCCGCTGACGCGCGGAGGCGCGCCCCGCCGCGGGCCGGGGCGCCGTTGCGAGGGCGCGCGCCCTGCGCTTCCATGCCGCCCGCCTCGTGACCACGCCGCCGCCGCCCCCGCCCGCCGCGCTCCGCGCCCCGCGCGTCCGCGCAGAGCTCGTCGCGACCGGATGGGAGCTGTTCTCGGCGCTCCTGTTCCTCTCCGCCGTCGTCCCCGCCGCCCTCACCACGCCGTGGCCGGCGATCCTCCTGCTCGCCTCCCTGGCCGCCTCGGCCGCGTTCTCGGGCGCGCTCACCCGCCGCGGCGACCGCGGCTTCGCCGTCGCGGCGGCGATCCGCACCCTCTCGTGGCCGCTCGCGGTCTTGCCGCTCGCGTTCCGAGGCGCCCCGACCGTGCCCCCCTCCTGGCCAGGGCCGCTCGGGATCGGCCGCGCGACGCCGCCGTCGTGGCTCGGCCTCCTGGTGACCGCGGTCGCCTTCGGCGTCATGGCGGGCGGCATGCGCCGCGCGATCTACCGCGCCCTGCTCCGCGAAGGCGCCGTCGAGGGCGGCGCCGGAGACGCCGCCTCGGCGCGCGCCCTCGCCGCGGCGCTCCGGCCGAGGCTCGCGGAGTCGGCGGCGACCGCGGGCATCGTCGGCGGGCACGTCATGCTGCTCTTCTGCGTCGCGTTCCTCCGCACCCAGAGCCAGGTCGTGTTCCAGGCGTGGTTCGAGGTCGTCCCCCTCCTCGCCCTCTCGGGCACCCTCGGCTTCACGCTCGCCGTGCGCCCCGCCACGCGCCCGATCCTGGCCGCCCTCGCGGCCGGCCCTTCCGGCGCCCGCGCCCTGCTCGACCGTGGCCTCGCCCGCGCCGAGCGGCTCCCCGACGTGCTCGCCTCCTTGAACTTCGCGCTGTGGCTCGGGTGCACCGCGATCGGCATGGCCTACGTGCGCGTCGGCGCCACCTCCAGCGTCGCCGACGCGCTCATGCAGCTCGGCTTCGGCGCGCTCTTCGCCTTCGGCGTCTCGTTCTACCAGCGCGCCTGGCACAAGGACTCGGTCGCCCGCGCGGTGGACCTCCTGCGCGCCTGGACGGGCGCGCCCGAGCACGGCGGCGCGCCCCCGACGCCCCTCCGGCGGCGCATGCTGCGCGACTTCGGGCTGCCCCTCCTGTTCACGGGGCTCCTCTCGCTCTTCTCGTCGATCGGCCTCTACCGCGCGCTCGCCACCGGCTCGTCGTTCGACGAGGACTTCAACGCGATCACCGCGCTCTTCGCCTCGCTGTCCCTCCTCGTCCTCGCCGCCCTCGGCGTCGTCGCGCGGGCGGCGCGCGAGCTCTCCCGGCCGATGGCACAGCTCGCCCGCGCCGCCGACGAGGTCGCGCGCGGCGAGCTCGACGCCGCCGTGCCGCGGCTGTCAGGGCCGAAGGAGGTCGTGGGTCTCGGCGAGAGCGTCGAGCGCATGCGGCAGGCGCTGTCCCGGACGATCGCCGAGCTCGAGGCCGAGCGCGCCGGCCTCGAGGAGAACGTCGCCGCGCGCACCGCCGAGCTCACGCGCGCCCTGTCCGAGCTGAAGCGGACGCAGGCCGCGCTCATCCAGGGCGAGCGGCTCGCCTCCATCGGCGAGCTCGTGGCCGGCGTGGCGCACGAGATCTACAACCCGCTGAACGCCATCGCCGGCGCCGCCCAGCCGATCGAGGAGCGCGCCGCGGAGCTCCGCGCCGTCCTCGACGCGTACCGCGAGGCGGAGCGCGATCTCCCGGGCGAGCGCCGCCGCGCGCTCGAGGCGCTCCGCGAGCGGCTCCAGACCGAGGCGGCGCTCGACGATCTCGCCGGCATCTCGACCCTCGTCCACCGCGCGGTCGAGCGCAGCGTCCGCATCGTCACCAACCTGAAGAGCTTCTCGCGCGTCTCGGGCGAGCCGCTGCCGGTCGATCTGCACGCCGGGCTCGAGGAGACGCTGCTCCTGCTCGGCCCGCGGCTCCGGCAGGCGCGCATCGAGGTGATCCGGCGCTACGGCGAGCTGCCGCCCGTCACCTGCAGGGGCGGCGAGATCAACCAGGTGTTCATGAACCTCCTCGTCAACGCCATCCAGGCGATCGAGGCGCCGCCGGCGCCCGCCGCGCCGGCAGAGGAGGGGACCTCCGGCGGGGGCGCGGCGCCGCGTGCGCCCGGCGAGCCGGCGATCTGCATCGAGACCTGGGTCGACGAGGACATGGCGGCCGTCGCGATCTCGGACAGCGGGCCCGGCGTTCCGGCGGACCTCGCCCAGCGCATCTTCGATCCGTTCTTCACCACGAAGCCGCGAGGGCAGGGGACCGGCCTCGGGCTGTCGATCTCGACCGAGATCGTCCGGCGGCACGGCGGCACGCTGGCCCTCGCGCCAGAACCAGAACCAGAAGAAGATGGCGACGGCGGCCACGGCGGACACCCGTGCCGCGGAGCGCCGGCCTCGGTCCACGGCGCGCGCTTCGTCTGTCGCCTGCCCCTCGATCCTCGCCCGGCGAGCGCCCGTCCGCAAGGCGATACCCCTCCTCCCGCACGGCCGTCCACGGAGGCGAGCCCGCCCGAACGGCCGTCCGCGGAGGCGAGCCCGCCCGCTCGGCCTAACGCGCGGCTTGGCTCGACGAGACGAGCGCGTCATCGGCGCCGGTCTCCCACCCCACCTCCACACGGAGCTCGCACGATATTCATCGCAACCCGACCGCGGGCCCGTAGACCGGCTGTTTCAAACCGGATACGTTCAGCGAGCGATCCGACTCACCGCACAGCGCAATAGGGCCCTGAGAGACGAGAACGGCTCTTCTGGGGAGCGCTGAGGAGAAACGAAGGCACCATGGAGCGCGCGATTCAGCGACCGGCAGGTCCCAAGGCTTCGAGCACCGATCCGTTGATCGGGAAGGTCGTGGCCGGCAGGTACCGGCTCGAGGCACGGCTTGGCGAAGGCGGCATGGGCGTCGTTTATCGCGCTCGCCACGTGCTGATCGACCGGGTCGTCGCCCTGAAGCTCATCCGGCCCGATCTCCGCGGAGAGACCCACCTCCGCGCGTGGATGCTGCGCGAGGCGCGCGCCGCAAACCGCGTTGATCACGCCCACATCATCGATATCCACGACATCGGCGAGACCGAGGAGGGCGAGCTCTATCTCGTCATGGAGTACCTCGTCGGCACGCCGCTCTCGGCGGAGCTCGCGCGCGGCCCGATGCCGATCGCGCGATCGGTGGACATCCTCGAGCAGATGTGCGCGGCTCTCGCGCGCGCCCACGACCTCGGCGTCGTGCACCGCGACCTGAAGAGCGACAACATCCTGCTCACCCACCGCGGCGGCCGGAAGGATTTCGTCAAGATCCTCGACTTCGGCCTCGCCGCCATCGCGCGCGACCCGCGCCTCGCCCCGAAGGGCGCGGTCTTCGGGACGCCCGAGTACATGTCGCCCGAGCAGGCGCGCGGCGAGGAGGCGACGGCGCAGTCCGACCTCTACGCGCTCGGCGTGCTCTTCTTCGAGATGCTGACCGGGCAGCTCCCCTTCCGCGCGAACGACCG
Source organism: Sorangium sp. So ce128 (assembly GCF_051525245.1). Classification (NCBI taxonomy): domain Bacteria; kingdom Pseudomonadati; phylum Myxococcota; order Polyangiales; family Polyangiaceae; genus Sorangium; species Sorangium sp. So ce128. The sequence goes on from NZ_CP150313.1 coordinate 1,335,810, forward strand.
CGACACGCTCCTCGAGATGCAGCGGACCCACGCGCCGCCGCGGCCCCGCTCGATCCGCCCCGACGCGCACGCGCAGGGCGAGGCGATCGTGCTGCGCCTGCTCGAGAAGGACATCCGCAAGCGCTACCGCGACGCCCACCACCTCCAGGAGGAGCTGAAGGCGCTCCAGCGCGGGCTCCCGGCCCACGCGTGGGAGGTCGAGGGGAGCGACGGCGTGCCGGTGCCGCCGCCGCCGCCGCCGCCGCAGAGCGCCGGCGTCATCGAGTGGGCGAGCCGGGCGGCCCTGTTCTCCCGCATGGTCTCCCGTGCCTACCCGTCCGGGCAGGTGCCGCAGGAGGTCCAGAACGGCCTTGCGCAGGCCTGGGACCTCGCCGCGCGCGCCAACAAGCTCGAGGGCGAGGTCGCGAGCCTCACCCGCAAGCTCGAGGCGCTCGAGCGCCGCGGCCGCGCGCTGCGCGCCGAGATCGGCCGCAAGGTCGAGGAGCTCGCGCACGAGGAGTCGCGCGTGATGCGCGAGGCGATGGCCGACGGCGAGGACGTCGAGAAGGTCCGCGTCGAGCTCGCCGCCGCCGAGAAGCTCGCGCTGTCCGCGCGCCAGCTGGCGGACGGGGCGGCCCGCCAGGGCAACCACGATCCGCTCATTTACGAGCGCGCGGGCGCGGCCGGCGCGACCGCGCAGGCGAAGCGCGAGCAGCTCGGGCGTTACGAGCACAAGAAGAACACGCGCGAGGCGAACGCGCGCGACCTGCGCCGCCAGATCGACGAGCTCCGCGCCCAGCTCGCCCGCTACGCCGAGGCCCTGGAGGAGGACCTGGCGCAGGGGCGCGAGCGCGTCGCGGCGCGCACGCGCGAGGGGCTCGCCTACGAGAAGTCGTTCAGCGAGGCCTCCAACCTGCTGCTGAGCCACCTCCGCAACAAGCCGGAGTGTCGGGATCTCGTCGCGGAGCTCCTCACGTCCCACGCCAGCCCTGGCGCGGACTCGGGCTCGGATCAGCGGCTCTCCGGCTCGGATCGGCGGCTGAACAACGCGACCGAGCGCAACTGAACACGGACGAGGACAGCTGAACGCGATCGAGCGCCGCTGAAAGCGTCCGAGCGCAGCTGAATGCGACCGAACGCGACAGCGTGTGACAGCGTTCGGTCGTGCGCGCTTCTTTCTTTCACCATCGTACGTAATCTCCCTACGTCATCTCCTGACGTCGCGCCGCTGACAGGCCTTCTCGTCATGGGCGCGCACCGCGCCCTCTCGACGGCGTCTCGGGTGCATGGTAGCTAGCGCGCGCCTCGGGGGTCCGGTCACGGTGGAGGCATGCCTGGCAGCTCTGGGCACTCCGACACCCTCCGGTCGTCGAGGGACGAGGCTGTGCTGAAGCGTCGGCGTTAGAGCAAGAGCCCATCCGGCAGCGCGCCGGTCCCCTTCCCCTTTACGCAGGCGGCCAACCCCTCGGAACCACGAAGCAGCGAGCGGCGATGGCGCCGTCCTCTGCCTCGGATTTTGCGATGGAGGCACACCGTCCATGAACGTTCTCCGGTCCCAAAAGGCCTGGCTCGCACCGATGCTGGCCGGGCTCGCCGCGCTTGCCCTGCTGCTCAGCGGCGGGCTCGCCAGCGCCAGTGAATCCGATCTTGTCCTCCCCGACCTAGGCACCCAGTCCTTCGGCGGCATCGACGGCCGCACGCTCCTCATGGGCGGCATCGGCGTCTGCGCGCTCGGGTTCGTGTTCGGGCTCGTCATTTACTCGCAGCTGAACAAGCTCCCGGTCCACCGCGCGATGCGGGAGATCTCGGAGCTCATCTACGAGACCTGCAAGACGTACCTGGTCACGCAGTTCAAGTTCATCCTGGTCCTGGAGATCCTGATCGGCGCGGTCATGGTTCTCTACTTCGGCGTGCTGCGTCACATGGATGCCGCGAAGGTCGTGGTCATCCTGCTGAGCAGCCTCGTCGGCATCGCGGGCAGCTGCGGCGTCGCGTGGTTCGGCATGCGCATCAACACGTTCGCGAACTCGCGCGCCGCGTTCGCGAGCCTCAAGGGCAAGCCGTTCCCGACGTACGCGATCCCGCTCAAGGCCGGGATGAGCATCGGCGCGGTCCTCATCAGCACCGAGCTCATGCTCATGCTGGTGATCCTGCTCTTCATCCCGGGCGATTACGCCGGCCCGTGCTTCATCGGCTTCGCCATCGGCGAGTCGCTCGGCGCCTCCGCGCTCCGCATCGCGGGCGGCATCTTCACGAAGATCGCCGACATCGGCTCGGACCTCATGAAGATCGTCTTCAACATCAAGGAAGACGACGCGCGCAACCCGGGCGTCATCGCCGACTGCACCGGCGACAACGCGGGCGATTCGGTCGGCCCGAGCGCCGACGGCTTCGAGACCTACGGCGTGACCGGCGTCGCGCTCATCTCGTTCATCCTCCTCGCCGTCCCCGACGCCGCCGTCCAGGTCCAGCTGCTCGTCTGGATCTTCGTGATGCGCATCGTGATGGTCCTCGCGAGCATCGGCTCGTACCTGCTCAACGAGGCGATCGCGAAGGCGTCCTACGCCGACGCCGACAAGATGAACTTCGAGGCTCCCCTGACGCGCCTCGTCTGGCTGACCTCGATCGTGTCGGTCGCGCTCACCTACGCCGTCTCGGCGTTCATGATCCCGAACATCGGGGGCGACACGACGCTCTGGTGGAAGCTCTCGTCGATCATCACCTGCGGCACCCTGGCGGGCGCCATCATCCCGGAGATGACCAAGATCTTCACCTCGACCGAGTCGGGCCACGTCCGCGAGGTCGTGACCGCGTCGCGCGAGGGCGGCGCCTCGCTGAACGTGCTCTCGGGCCTGACGGCCGGCAATTTCAGCGCGTACTGGATGGGCCTCGTCCTCGTCGTGCTGATGGCCATCTCGTACTTCTTCTCCGCCCAGGGTCTCGCGCAGCTCATGATCGCCGAGAGCGTCTTCGCCTTCGGCCTCGTGGCGTTCGGCTTCCTCGGCATGGGCCCGGTGACCATCGCGGTCGACTCCTACGGCCCGGTGACCGACAACGCGCAGTCGGTCTACGAGCTCTCGCTCATCGAGAACGTCCCGAACGTCGAGGCCGAGCTGAAGAAGGATTTCGGCTTCACCCCGAACTTCGACAAGGCGAAGCACTACCTCGAGGAGAACGACGGCGCAGGCAACACCTTCAAGGCGACGGCCAAGCCGGTGCTCATCGGGACGGCGGTCGTCGGATCGACGACGCTCATCTTCTCGATCATCGTCGTGCTCACGAACAAGCTGACGACGAACGTGGACAAGCTCTCGCTGCTCCACCCGCCGTTCCTGCTCGGCCTCGTGACGGGCGGCGCGATCATTTACTGGTTCACCGGCGCGTCGACCCAGGCGGTCTCGACCGGCGCCTACCGTGCGGTCGAGTTCATCAAGGCGAACATCCGCCTCGAGGGCGTGGAGAAGGCCTCGATCACCGACAGCAAGAAGGTGGTCGAGATCTGCACGCAGTACGCGCAGCGGGGGATGTTCAACATCTTCCTCGGCGTCTTCTTCTCGACGCTCGCGTTCGCCTGCCTCGAGCCGTTCTTCTTCATCGGCTACCTCATCAGCATCGCGCTCTTCGGGCTCTATCAGGCGATCTTCATGGCGAACGCCGGCGGCGCCTGGGACAACGCGAAGAAGCTCGTCGAGGTGGAGCTGAAGGAGAAGGGCACGCCGCTCCACGCGGCGACGGTCGTCGGTGACACCGTGGGCGACCCCTTCAAGGACACCTCGTCCGTCGCGATGAACCCCATCATCAAGTTCACGACGCTGTTCGGCCTCCTCGCGGTCGAGCTGGCGATCGAGATCGACCGCGGGACGAGCCTCGTGCTCGCGGGCATCTTCTTCGTGCTCTCGACGGTGTTCGTGTACCGCTCCTTCTACGGGATGCGGATCAAGTCGGACGAGAAGGCGACCGCCGCTGCCGGCGCCCGCGCCACGGCCTGAGCCAGGCGTCTCCTCTCGCGCTCGGCGCTCCCCGCGCCCTGACGCTCCCCTCGTTCACGCGCTGACCTCCCCCGCCGCCCGACGCCGCTCCGCGGTCGACGGCGCGCGGGGGGAGGGGCCTTGCGCCCAGCGTGCCCGCACTATAGTGACCCTTCATGCGAGCGCTCTGCCCCACCTGCGGCCTCCATCACGAGGTAGTCCGGGTCCTCGAAGACGGACACGGCGAGCAGCGCAAGGACGTCTATCAGGTAGAGCCGCTCCTCGGCTGCGAGCGCACCTGGATCTCGGACAGGGAGCTGCTCGAGGCGCGCGCTCGCTTCGGTCAAGACGTCGTCGTCCCCGACGAAGATGACGAGTAGCGCGGCGACGACGGCCGCGCGGTCATGACGAGCAACGCGGCTCCGCTGGTCATCTGAAGGCATCTTCGCCGTGGCCCCGGCGCGTGGCCGCCGGTCGTGCGGTGCTCATGACACGCCCGATCGAGGGTCAGGCGATCTCTGACAACAACTCGTCGCGTGAGGGGCATTGGGGCGCCACCGTCGCCAGGCATCGTCTGCGTCCATTACCCGGCGGAGACGAGGAAATGATGACGAGGCGGACCCTGAGGACGGCGTTGCTTCTGGTGCTCGCAGGCGGTCTTGCCGCGATCGGGAGCGGTTGCGGCGAGGATGGCGCGAAGGGCGCGCCCGGTGAACAGGGCGCACCGGGCAAGGACGGCGCGAACGGTGAGCAGGGAGAGCCCGGGGAGCAAGGGGAGCCCGGTGAGCAGGGGGAGCCCGGGGCGCCAGGGGAGCCGGGAGCGCCCGGGGAGCCCGGAGCGCCCGGGGAGCCGGGGGCGCCCGGCGAGCCCGGAGCGCCCGGTGAGCCCGGAGCGCCCGGGGAGCCCGGAGCGCCAGGGGAGCCCGGGGCGCCCGGCCAGGACGCGCCGGTGTGGAGCAGCGCTGCGAACCTCGGGGATTACGTGAGGGAGCGCGTCGCGCTGTTCGCCGCCGGCACCTTGCCCGAGGGCGAGCAGTTCCCGCTCCGCGCGGCCGCGACCGACACCATCCGTGCCCTCGCCGGCGTGCGCTCCGACATCGTGGTGACCTGGCTCGATCCGCTGACCTTCAGCACCGCGCCGGAAGCGCCTCGCTTCGGCGCCAACAACGACTACACCGCGTTCTTCGGCGAAGGGTGGGCCGCCACCGCGGGCGACGCGCCGCAGTGGAACGGCTCCGCCACCGCCGGGTGGCTCTGGGTCAACCACGAGTACGTCTCCGGGCGAAGCCCGACGGTCAGCTCCGCGCCGACCGGGCAGCACCTCACGCTGGCCCGGCACCTGCGCAAGCTCGGCGTCCTCACGAATGATGTCGAGTCGAACGTCTGGTCGCAGGCGGACGTCGACACCTATATCCGCTGGGAAAAGAAGGAGGTCGGCGGCTCCTGGCTCCGGACCGTGCAGGACCCGGCGACGGGCGCATGGTCGGTCGACCGGAGCGCGACCGCCGTCCGCTACGACGCGACGAGCAAGACGCTGAGCCGCCTCGCGGGGCACGAGCTTTCGAGTCCGGGCCACGACGACACGACCGGCGCGGCGCTCGCGGGCGGGCTCGTGGCCGGCATCATGGGCGACTGCGCCGGCGGGCAGACGCCGTGGGGCACGGTGATCACCGCCGAGGAGAACGTGCAGGACTACTACGGTGATCTCGAGGCGAGCTGGTCGGGCGATCAGCGGTTCCTCACCGGCCGGGGCTTCGACCCGGGCGCGCCGGTGAGCCCTGTCTTCGAGGCGAGCACAAGCGCGGAGTTCGGGCGCATCTCCGATCCGAACGGCCGGCAGCCGCGCGACCATTACGGGTATCTCACCGAGATCGACCCGGGGCAGCCCGCTGGCGAGTACGACGGCAAGACCCAGGCGGGCACGGGCCACAAGAAGTTCGGCTTCATGGGCCGCGCCCGCTGGGAGGCCGCGACGTTCGCTGTCGACGACGCGTGGAGGCTCGTGCCCGGCCGGCCGATCGTGGTCTACGGGACCGACGATCGCCGCGGCGGCCGCATCTACAAGTACGTGACCAGCGGCAACTACACGGCCGGGATGACGCGGGCGGCGATCCGCGCGCTGCTCGACGAGGGCAAGCTCTACGCGGCGCACATGGCCGGGCTCGACAACACGACAGGCAACACCCTGGTCGCGACCCACGCGGCCCCGACCGAGGCGGCCCCGGGCACGGGGCAGTGGATCGAGCTCTCCGTCGACAGCGCCGCCATCGCGCCGAACGCGGCAGCGCTCGGCGACCCGGCCAGGACGGTCGGCGACGCGCTGCGCGACGTGAGCTGGAACCGGATCGGCGGCTTCCCGACGGATTACGACGTCTGGCGCGCGCTGTTCACGGCGAGCAACAAGGTCGGGATCATGGAGCTGAACCGGCCCGAGGACATCGAGTGGAACCCGCGCGACCCGAGCGGCACGCCGCGCATCTACGTGGCGTTCACCAACCACACGGGGCAGACGTCGCTCGATCAGGACGGCGCGGTCTTCGATCCGGCGACGCACGCGACCCAGTCCCCGAAGCGCGCGGACGCCGTGGGCTCGATCTTCGCGCTGGAGGAGTCCGACCCCGCGAACCCGGGCGCGTCGGCCGAGTTCCTGTACTTCGAGGTGTGGCACGGCTCGAAGGGGCAGGGCGACTTCGACGCCTCCTGCCCGGACAACCTGCTCCTCGACCGCGATGGCGGCGTGTGGTTCGGCACCGACGGCAACTTCGGCGTGGCCTCGCACGCGGACGCCTTCTACTACCTCGATCTCGACCCTGCCCACCGCGCGGGCCAGCCGGGCGTGACCCAGCCGAGCTTCGGCAAGGCGTTCCGCGTCGTGGGGCTGCCGAGCGACGCGGAGGCGACCGGCCCGTCGTTCACGCCCGACATGGGCACGATCTTCATGTCGGTGCAGCACCCCGGCGAGAACGCCTACAGCACCTGGCCGAAGGGCGACGCCTCCCTGTCGAGCGTGATCGCGGTCACCTTCCTGCCCGAGTGATCCCCTCGATGCCCGCCCGCCGCGCGCGCCTGCTGTCTGCGCCCCTGGCCTTCGCGGCGGTGTCCGCCGTCCTCGCCGCGGGCGCGCGCTGCGGCGGGGGCGGCTACGACCCGCTCGCCACCGCGGCCGCGCGCGCCGGGCGCGCGGGCAACCCCGAGGCGTCGATCCCGCCGATGTGTTACGCGACCACGGCCAGCGGCGCGAACGGCTGCTGGACGTGCCACACGATCGGGATCGGCCCGAACACGCTCGCCGATCACGAGCTCCAGCGCGAGTACAGCTTCTCGGACGCGGCCCGGAAGAACCCCTGGACGAACCTGCTCGACGACCTCTCGGCCGCCGCCGCCCGGACGAGCGACGCGGAGATCCTCGAGTACATCCGGGAGGACAACTACGCGCCGCTGCGCGAGGCGCTCGCCGCGCGCCGGGATTACCCGGGTTACGTGCCGGATCTCGACCTCGGCGCCGGGCTCGACGAGGAGGGCTTCGCGCGCGACGGGAGCGGCTTCCGCGCGGTCCGCTACAAGCCGTTCCCCGGGAGCTTCTGGCCCACGAACGGCAGCGCCGGCGACGTGTTCCTCCGGCTGCCGGCCGCGTTCCGCGAGGACGCCTCGGGCGCGCCGTCGCGCGAGGTGTACAAGCTGAACCTCGCGCTGCTCGAGGCGGCGATCGCGTCGCCGTCGCCCCTGCCGAGGGAGAGCGCGGCCGGGCCCGCTGACGCGGCCGCCGGGCGGGAGGTGGAGCCGGTGAGCGAGCTCCTCGCCGGCTTCGATCTCGACGGCGACGGCGCGCTCGAGCCCGCGGTGACGCGCGTCGTCCGCCTGCCCGCGCGGTACGCCGGCGGGGCGGCCGGCGTCCCGGTGCGGGCGTGGCTCTACCCGCGCGGGGCGGAGCTCCTGCACTCGGTGCGGTACCTCGACCCGGATCGCCCGGCGCTGCTCGCCGCGCGGATGAAGGAGCTGCGCTACGCGCGCAAGGTCGACGAGCCGGACGACTGGGCGATCGCGCGCGCGTACGAGCGCGAGGCGGAGGAGAAGGACGAGGGGCAGCCGCCGTTCCACCCGGGCGGGCCCGAGGTCGGCCTGCGCAACGCGTTCGGCTGGCAGATCCAGGCGTTCATCGAGGACGAGCAGGGCCGGCTGCGGCTGCAGACCGCGGAGGAGCACCGGGCGTGCATGGGCTGCCACGGCGCGGTCGGGGTGACGGTGGACCACACCTTCTCGCTGGCGCGCAAGGTGCCCGGCGCGGCCGGCTGGCGGCACCAGGACCTGCGCGGCATGCCCGACGTGCCGCAGGCCGGCCACGCGGAGCCGGAGGTGCTGACCTACCTGCGCCGCGCGCGCGGGGCCGACGACTACCGCGGGAACGCGGAGATGCTCGCCCGCTTCTTCCCGGGCGGCGCGCTCGATGAGGCCGAGGTGCGGCGCGGCGCGCCCGGCGGCGACCGCGATCTCGCGTACCTCGTCGCGCCGTCGCGCGAGCGGGCCCTCCTGCTGGACAAGGCCTACCGCGCCCTGGTCCGGATGCAGCGCTTCGAGGCGGGGCGGGATGTGGCGCTCGGGCCCGCGACGGGGATCCTGCGCGTCGTGGAGGGCGAGTCGACGGGCCTCGGCGAGGCGCAGCGCGTGTACCTCGACGGGCGGGCGCACCTCGCCTGGTGAGGCCCAGGCGGCGGCCCGGAGGGGCCTCGGCGCCTGGGGGCACGCTCAGTTGGGCGCGAGCGGGCCCGGCGTCTCGGGCGGCTGGTCGGCGAGCGGCCGGTTGCGCCCGTCGACGCGGAGCACGCGCGGCGTGTGCCGCCGCGCCTCGGCGTCGTCCATGTCCGCGAACGTCGCGATGATCACGAGGTCGCCCGGCTGATTGAGGTGCGCCGCCGCGCCGTTGATGCACACGACGCCCGAGCCGCGCGCCCCCGCGAGCGCATACGTGGTCAGCCGGGAGCCGCGCGTCACGTTCCAGATGTCGACCGCCTCGTACGGCAAGATGTCCGCGGCCTCCAGGAGGTCGGCGTCGATCGTGACGCTGCCCTCGTAGTGCAGATCCGCGTGGGTCACGGTCGCGCGGTGGATCTTGCTCTTGAATATCCGTCGGTTCATGCGTGATGCCCTCTGCCCTTCCCGGCCAGGGACGGCGGCGCGCGCGCCCGGTCGAGCGCGCCCGCAGGCCCGCGGGCGAGGCGGGCCTCCCTCGCCAGGGGAGGGACGGGCTACCTCATGCGCGCAGGCGGCGGTCAGTCAAGGAACAATCGCTGCCGCAGGAGCCGGCCGCCCGCCAGGTGGATGGCGTCCTCGTCGGGCAGCGGGTCGTCCGGGCCTGGCAGCGCGTCGGGGTGGCCGACAACCAGGATGACCTCGCAGGGACCCACCGCGACGTCCCGGAACAGCTCCTCGCGCGTGCCCGAGATGCTCGCGCCGCCGACGCCGTCCAGCGCCAGCTCCACGGACCACGGGCGCGCGCTCCCGCCCTGCACCAGAAAGGCCCTTACCGCGACCGGCGCCGGCACGCGCGTGCCGGGTGAGAGCGCGATCGTGAGCCTTTTGCCCCTGCCGACGTGGCGCGGGGTGCCCGGCCCGCGATCGCCCTGCTGCGGGCCGTCGCCGAGGATCGTCGTCACGAGCGTGTAGTCGGGGAGCGGGGCGGCGCCCGGCGCGAACGGCGCGGGCCGCAGCGCGAGCAGCGACACGAGCGCCGCCGACACGACCCAGCCGACCACACCCACGGCCGCCCGGGCCCGCGCCGCCGGAGTCGTCCGCCGCGCGCTCCGCCGCTCGACGACCAGCTCGGGGTGCGGCAGGCCCTTGCGCGGCGGCCTGGCGAGAGCGTCCGCGCCGTCCTGCGCGCGCTGGGCAGGCTGCCCGGGCGCCGCGCTCGAGCGCGCATCGCGCGGCGGCTCCGATGTCCCGGGCGGCACCGATTCGCCGTCGATCGCGCGACAGACCGGCGCGTCCGTGGTGGACGGCGCGCTCGTCCCGCTGAGCGAGTCGGCGTCCGCGCCCAGCGGCGCGGCATCGGCGACGTCGCTCGCCTCCTCCGCGTCGCAGTCCCACTCCTCGGGGCACCGGAAGCGGATCCCCGACTTCCGATCGACCGCTGGACGCGCCAGCGGAGACGGCGCGGGCGCACCGCCGCGCGGCTCCCGGAGCTGGGCGAGGAGCTGGTCGGCGAGCCGGGCGCGGGTCTCGTCGTCGAGGGGCGGCCGGACTTCGCGCTCCTCCCGCTCGGCGCTCGAGCGCGCCGCGGTGTTCGCGGCGTTTCCCGGAGCGTCTTGCGCGTCCTCCGGGCGCGTCTCTTCGGCGAGCCTGCGCCAGCGCGGATCGGTCGTCGGATCCCGCTGTGCGATGCGCGTCAGGGCGCGCAGCAGCTCGTCGTCGTCCATCAGCCGCTCCCCGCGTCGAGCCACGCGGTACAGCGCTCGACCTGCCGGCACCGGCTCAGGAGCGCGGGCGCAGCACGGGGGACCGGAAGGGGGGGGCGCCGCTCGCCGAGCGTCAGGGTAGGCACCCCGTCGCTCAGATTCGCCTCGTGGATCAGCGCGAGCGGTCGCTCGGGCATCTGATTCCCTTCCCCTGGGGATCGAAGAACCCCAGTTTGCTGTTCACGTTATCCGGTCTTCGCGGCGCGCGTCAATGCGCTGGTGGGCGCGCCCAGGGGCTTCTCCCCCTGGCACCTGTCGGCGTGGTCGTGAACGTGGTCGTGGTCGTTGACGACACGCGATCGCATTGCGGACGGCGCCGATATTTTCTCACAATTGCGTCTATTTTTTCGGTTTGGCCGCGTTGGGTGCGCTGGTCGCATCGGTGCCGCCAGAGGCGTCGGCCGCCTCGGTCGCCTTGGTTGCGTCGGCCGTCAAGACGCGCACGGTGTCACCGACAATCTCCAGCGCTGCTGGTTTTCCGCCGTAATGCGACGCCATGCCGACGTCGATCCGCCAGATCTTGTCGCCGCAGGCCGACGTGACGCCGTGCTTCTGGACCGTGTGGCCCACGACCATGCGCTTCGCGGACATCGCCGCGAGGGTCTGGTCCAGCGCCGCGCAGGGGGGCGACCCCGGGGCCGGCGGCGGCTCGCTCGAGTAGAGGCGCGCCCACACCGGGCTGTCCTCGGCCGCGATCACGGCCGGCGCGGAGGGGCTCTTCCCCTCCATCCACGCGCGCACCTCGCGGTTGATCCGCGCGATGCCGTAGCGCGTGTGGGCCGGGAGCACGCCGCCGTGCGCGAAGACGGTGTCGCCGACCGCGATGATCACGTCGCGCGCCGCGAGCTTCCTCGCGTAGAGACCGCCGGGGGCGAACGCGGCGGCGCGGGCTCGCGCGGGGGGCGGCACCGGCGCGAGGCGGGGGCCCGACGCGTCGAGCCCGGGCACGTCCTCGAAGTCCTTGAAGCCGCCCTCGGTGACGTAGCGGAAATCGAGCTGGACGTTCATGACCTCGTGGTTGCCGTTCAGCGCGTACACGACGCCGCCGCCGGCGCGCGCCTCGACGGCGAGGCGATCGAAGAGGTCGACGATCTCCTGCTCGCCGTCGCCGCGGTCGAGCTCGTCGCCCGTCTGCACGAGCACGAGCTTGCCGCCGATCCAGCGATCCGCGCCGTCGATCGCGCCCGCGATCCGCAGGGCCGCGCGCGTTGCCGCGAGGTCGCCGTGGACGTCGCCGATGGCGACCACGCGATCGGCGGCCGGGTAGGCGTAGGAGCGATCCGCGTCGGGCGGCGGCGCGGCCGGGGCTCCGGTCGAGCGCGAAGGCGGAGAGGAGGCGGCGGCAGCCGGGCTGTGCGCCGTCGAGGCAGGTCGGTCGGCGTCGCAGCCCGCGGCGAGCAGTGCGGCGAGCAGCGCGGTGAGGCGGGGAGCGGCTGACATCGGACGCGATCCTCCGGGGGATGATCGGGGGTGTACCATGGCGAGCGGTGGACGCGCCGCGGCGCGCCGCAGCGGCGCCTCGACGCGCGCGATCAGGCCGGGAGCTTGGCGGAGAGGAATGATTTCAGCTTGATCAGATTCTTCGCGTCACGGCTGAAGCTCGGTGCCGTGTAGCTCGACGCCCAGCCGGTGATCTCGTGCATGAACGAGGTGCGGACCTGCTCGTCGCTCAGGATGTCGTCGACGGTGCGGCCGCGCGCGGCGCCCTTCTCCAGCGAGCGCACGTAGCCCTTGAGCCGGGCGTAGTCGCCGCCGAGCAGCTCGGCGATGAGCTCCGCGTCGCGGGCGAGCCGCGCGAGGGCCGGCGCCTGATCGCGCAGCTCAGGGCTCTCCGCCGCGGCGAAGGACGCGGCGACGCGCAGCACGAAGGCGTCGTCGAGGAAGCCGAGATCCTCGATGCCGTCCGGGATGAGGTCGAGCGACTTGAAGAGGTAGTTGAGGCCCCCCGCGAGCGAGCGGCGCGTGGCCTCCGGGCTTTCCGGCGAGGCGAGCAGGCCCGCCAGATCCGTGGCGTCCGAGGCGAGGCTGCGCAGCCACTCGGGGAACGTGTCGAGACAGCGGTCGTCGAGATCGGTCATGGGATCCTCCCGGCGGGAGCCGGAGGGTAGTCCGAGGGGCGCGGCGCCGTCCATGCCATCCATGCAGGCGAAGGCGCTCGGCGCCGCTTCGGGCGCCGGGCGCTGCGACCAGGACATCGTTGCCGGCGCGAGCGCGGCCGGCGCGAGCGCGCGTCGCCGGCGCGGGCGCGCGTCGATCGGGGCTCGCGGGCGGCGGGCCGCGCAGCGCGCGCGCTCTGCCGCGGCAGCCCCCCGATTATCCGTCCGTCAGCCCGATGCGCCCCGTGACGCTCGCGCTCGCGCGCACGCTCGCCTGGATGCGCGCCGACGCGCTCTTCGAAGCCTCGGCCGCCCCGGCGACGCACGCGAGCGCGCGCGCTCCCGCGTCGCCCACGATCCGCGGGAGCGCGGCGCCGACCTGGACCACCGTCTGGGCGTCGCCGAGGAGCCGGCGGCCGAGCGCCACCTCGGCGTGCAGCAACGCCGGCAGGTTGGCCTGCAGCGTCGCCGCGAGCCGCGCGGCCATCTCGCCGCCCTGCACCACGCGCACCTGGACCCGCGTGGGCGTGCAGGCCGCGTGGACGGCCGCGTGCGCGCGGCAGCACGCCTCGCACTCGGCGTCGCCGCTCGGGGGCCACTCCACCCAGGAGCACTGCGGCGCCTGCCAGGTGCCCTCGCAGCGCGCGTGGCACGTGGCGTCGCAGCCGCCGTCGCACTCGCCGTCGCACTGCCCCGCGCAGCGGCCCTGCGCGTCGTGGGCGGAGCACTGCCCCCGGCACTGCCCGGTGCAGCGCCCGTCGCACCGCCCGTCGCAGCGACCCTGGCAGTGGCCGGAGAGCCGCGCGGGCTCGCAGTACGCCACGATCTGCCCTGGAGCCAGCTGCACGTTGCACGAGCCGCTGCACTGCGCGCCGTTCGCCTCGCAGGCCGGCCGCCTCAGCGTGACCCCCACCCCGGCGCCCTGGAGCAGGATGGCGTCCATCGCCGCCGAGACCGGGCCGCAGGCGCCGCTGGCCTGGCCCCCCACCTCGTCGCGCGGCGCCATCTGCGCGGGGGGTATCCCGAGATCCGCGCCCATCCGGCGGCACGCGCCGGCCACCTGCGCCTCGATTGTGGCCGACACGGCCGCCATGTCCTTGGCGGCCTGCACGAACGTCCTCACCTTCGCGTTCGCCCGGGCGTCCGCGGCGAGCTGGGCCCCGAGGACGTCGCCCGGGCCGCGCAGCTCGGGGCAGACGGCCTCGCCGGCGCCCTCGACGCGCGGGAGCTCGGCGCAGCTCGGGCCGGCGATGGACGCGAGGAGCGCGAGGGCGAGGAGCCCTCGCGCCGACCGGGCGACTCCCCTGCGCATGCGTGGCCTTTACCACGAGCGCGCGGGCAGCGCGCCGCGGCCTTCGGCTACGGGCGCGCGCCGCCGGCCGCGCTCGCGCTCTTCGCATCCATCGCCGGCTGCCAGCCGAGGATGCGCAGCGCGTTCTGCGCGAAGATCTTCACCACGTCCTCGCGCGACATGCCGCGCTGCCTGAGCCGCGCGGCGAGCGCCGGCAGCGCCGACGCGTCGTCGAGCCCCCTCGGCGGGACGATGCCGCCGTCGAAATCCGAGCCGATCGCGACGTGATCGACGCCGGCCACGCGGACCATGTGATCGACCTGCGCGACCACGTCGTCGACGTCCGCCTCGCTCGTGCCGTTCACGAAGGGGGCGTGGAAGTTGAGCCCCGCGACCCCGCCGCTCCGCGCGATGAGCCGCAGCTGCTCGTCCGTCAGGTTGCGCGGCCGGTTCGCCACCGCGCGCGCGTTCGAGTGGGTCGCGACGATCGGCGCGCCGTGCGCCGCGGCGATCGGGACGAGATCCGCGAACGCGGCGTCCGAGATGTGCGAGACGTCGATCAGGGCGCCCTGGTCGTAGACGCGCTCGCAGAACCGCTTGCCGAGCTCGGTCAGCCCGTACGCCGCCGGCTCGCCGGTCGCGGACGACGAGAGCCGCGTGTTCTTCGCGTGGTTCGGGCTGATGAGCCGCACGCCGCGCGCGATGAAGCGGTCGATCTGCGCGATGTCCGCCGCGAACGCGCCGGCCCCCTCGATCGAGAGGAAGGTGCTGATCTTCCCCGGCTCGGCCCGCGCCGCGCCGAGCGGGAGGAGCACCGGGTTCGCGGCGATGATCGCCTCGATCGTCGCGAGGACCGCGCTGGCGTCCTCGATCTGCGGGCCCTCGGGGCGCGCCTGGTCGGGCAGGTAGATCGGCAGCACGATGCCGAGGTAGTGGCCCGCGACGAGCGTCTCCCTGCGGGCGTGGCCTTCGCCGAGGCGCCTGTCGCGCCCCTTGAAGTGGACCTGCCAGGGCACGTCGACGTGCAGATCGACGACCGGCACGGGGGGCTCCGCGGGCGGGTCGCCGAGCGTGGGCCGCGGCGCGCCCAGGGCGCCGGCGGCGCAGGTGACGGCGAGCAGGGCGCGGACGCGGGCGCTTCCGTTCATGCGCTCACCCGCTCACCAGCACGCCCAGCGCGAAGCCGACGCCGAGGCACACGAGCCCGATGAGCCCCACGAGCCACCAGGCAGCGCCCTCCGAGCCCCCGCCCTCGGCGGCCAGGGGGACGTCCACGACCCGCACGTCGTAGTGGCCGCCCGTGAGCGTCGGCACGCCGGCGGGCTGCTGCGCGCTGATGTGGGTTGGCCTGGCCGAGAAGGTCGCCGTGGGCGCCACCGACGGGGACGCCTGGACGGGCGGCGCTGACGTGCGCGGCGGGGGCACCGTCGGGATCCTGGACGCGACCGGCGGCATGCTCTGCACCGGCTGCGTGATGTTCTGCGGCGGTGGCGCCATGTTCTGCGGCGGTGGCGCCATGTTCTGCGGCGGTGGCGCCATGTTCTGCGGCGGTGGCGCCATGTTCTGCGGCGGTGGCGCCATGTTCTGCGGCGACTGCGTCGCGTTCTGAAGCGGCTGCGGCGGCGGCAGCGAGGGCAGCTGGTGCGTCAGCGCGGGCGACGCCGGCGCGTCGGGCCGCGCGCTGGGCGTCGCGATGCCCGTGCGGTGCGCGATGGCGCCCAGCGTCTGCGCCATCTCCTCGGCCGTCTGGAAGCGCCCGGCCACGTCCTTGCAGAGGGCGCGCTGGAAGAAGAGGCCCCAGGCCGCGAGGTGGGGCGCGACCTGCTCGATCGGGCGCACCTCCTTGGCGAGCACGGCGGTGAGCCGCGCGAACTCGTTCTCGGCTGGGAACGGCTGCGTCGCCGTGAGCATCTCGTAGAAGATCACGCCGACGCTCCAGAGATCGGCGCGCGCGTCGACGCCCTGCGCGTTCTTGATCTGCTCGGGGCTCATGTAGCCGGGCGTCCCGAGGAGCGTGCCAGCGCGGGTCTTCAGGCCCATTCCGCCGGCCGCGTCCATCACCTTCGCGATGCCGAAGTCGAGCACCTTCACGCGGAAGCCCCCGCGCGGATCGCGGATGAGGAACAGGTTCTCGGGCTTCAGATCGCGGTGGATCACCTTGTGGCTGTGCGCCGCCATGAGCGCCTGGAGCACCTCGTGGATGATGGGCACGGCCTGCTGCGGGGGGATCGGGTTGCCCGTGTCGATGTACGCGGCGAGCGGGACGCCCTGCAGGAGCTCCATGACGAGGTAGGGCGTGCCGTCCTCGGCGCGGGTCGCCTCGAAGACCGAGGCGATGTTCTGGTGGACGAACCCCCTCGTCGCCTCCGCCTCGGCGAAGAAGCGGTGGAGTACCTGCTCCTCCTGCGTGAACTCGGGGTGGAGCACCTTGATCGCCCGCTTGCCCTCGCCGCGAAGGCTCTCGGCCTCGTAGACCGCGCCCATGCCCCCCTCGCCGAGGAGACGCAGGATCCGGAAGCGCCCGCTGAGCACGGCGCCCACGAGCTGATGGGAAGGGCTCGATGGGTCGATCACACGCGGACTCTACCAAAGCTTCACCGCGGCCCGCTCGCCGAAACCTCGGCGGCTTTTGGCTTCCGGTTCCGCCGGCGCTTCGGCGTGCGGCTCCGCCGGCGCGGGTGTCAGGGCGCGGCGTTCGCCACGGCCGAGCGCGCGGCCGGGCTCGCGGGCAGCGGCGTCCGCAGGGCCTCGCCCGGCTGAGCGCCGGCGTAGAGGAGCTCGTAGACGGCGAGGCTCGTCATCACGCGCTTCGTGTAGAGCCGCGTCTCCTCGTACGGGATGCGCTCGACCCACAGGTCGAAGCTCTGCGAGGGGCGCTCCGCGATCCACCGCTTCGGCGCGCCGCCCCCCGCGTTGTAGGCGGGGATCGCCAGCAGGGGGTTGTCCGAGAACTGGCCGCGCAGCTGCGAGAGGTAACGGCAGCCGAGCGCGATGTTCACCTCGGGGCGCTTCAGCGCGTCGGCGCTCCACGGCAGCCCGAGCGGCTTGGCCACCCGCTTCGCGGTCGGCACGATGAGCTGCATCAGCCCGAACGCCTGGGCCGGCGAGGCCACCCTCGGGTCGAAGGCCGACTCCTCGCGCATGATCGCGTAGGCGAGGGCCTCGGGGATCCCGCTCCGCTTGGTCTCCGCGGCGACGAGGCCGGAGAAGGGGCGCGGGTAGGCGAGCTCCCAGGCGCCGCGCCAGCGCCCGACCGGGTAGTGATCGACCCACTCGCCCGCGAGCTCGACGGCCGCCGGCGCCGCCATGGCGGTGCGCAGGATGCTGTACGACTGCGGCAGCGCGCCCGAGCGCGCGAGCAGGAACGCCGAGGCCCACATCACCTCGCGCGGCGCCGTCTTGCCCCCGACGCCGAGCAGGTCGAGCTCGCGCCGCGCGAGCTTCGCTTCCCCCTGGCGCGCGAGCTCCACCGCGCGCGTGAACGCGGGTTGCGCGAAGAGCGGGCTCCTGAGCTCGGTGTACGGCGCGCTCGCGTCGCGCTCCAGGGCCGCGGACAGGGCGCGCTGGGCGGCGGCGGGGTCCACGTCGGCGAGCCGCGCGTGGGAGAGCGCCATGTAGAAAGAGAGCGGGTAATCGCGGATCACCTGCTCGAGCAGCGCCTTCCCCTTGTCGGGCGAGCCCGTCTCGATGTGGGCGCGCCCGAGGTAATAGGGGAGCCTGCCGGCGGCGTGGTACGCGCGTTCGTGCGGGAACCGCTCGAGCGCGCGCTCGAGCGGCCTGACCGCGCCCGCCCAGTCGCCGCGCTCCATCTCGAAGAGCGCGAGCTCGAACAGGCCGTCGGCGACCATGTCGCCCGCCGGGTAATCGTCGGGCATGGCGGTGAGCAGCTGCACGAACTGCGCCTGGTCCCCGAGCCCGAGCAGCGCGCGCGCGCCGAGGTAGCGCGCGTCGTCCGCGAGCCGGTGATCCGGGTATTCCTTCTCGAGCAGCGCGAAGCGCGCGGCCGCCTCGGCGTGCCGATCGACGCGGAGCGAAGCGCGCCCGGCGTTGTAGAGGGTCTCGGGCCGCCGCGGGGCGGGCGCCCCGGCTGCGGCGGGCGCCCCGGCTGCGGCGGGCGCGTTCGCACCTGCAGCGGTGGGCGCGACGCCGGCAGCGGCGGGCGCGACGCCTGCAGCGGCGGGCGCGACGCCTGCAGCGGCGGGCGCCGCCGGCCCGCAGCGCTCGATCGCCGTGCCGAAGAGGTCGGCGGCCTCGGCCCTCCGCCGGAGGCGCCCGAGCGCCTCGCCGCGCGCGGCGAACGCGTCGCAGGCGAAGGCCGAGGGCGCCTGCGCCTCGGGGAGGGCGATCAGCGCGTCGGTGACGGCGAGCGCTTCCTTGTCCTGGCGCGAGGCGAGCAAGGCACGCGCGCGGGCGAGCAGATCGGCGGGGCCCAGGTCGAGGAACGGCTTGCGCCGCGCGAACGGCAGCGTCGACAGGGCCTGGTCCTGGATCTCCTTCGCCTCCCCGGCGCCGGCGCCGCCCGGCGCCTCGTCGATGACGCGCCGGGTGACACGGATCGCCTCCTCGGCGTGGTCTTCGCTCGGGTGGCGGAGCAGCGCGCGCGCGAAGCGGAGCGCCTCGGGCACCCACGTCGACGCCGGCCAGCTGCGGGCGAGGTACGCGCGCCAGCGCGCGGCCGCGCCCTCGATGTCGCCCTTGTCGGCGAGCGCGCCGGCGACGAGGCGATCGAGCTCGTCGGCGATCGCGACGTCCGACGCGACGGCGCGCGCGCGCTCGAGCGCCGCATCGGGCTGCCCCGCCCTGGCGAGGAGATCGGCCGCCGCGAACCTCGCGTGATCCGCGAGCGGCCCGCCCGCCGCCGCGGCGGCGTCGTACTCCCTCGCCGCGCCCACGGGATCGCCCGCGAGGGCGCGCAGCCGCCCGAGCTGGTAGCGAAACGCCGCCGTGTCCGCGGGCGACAGGGGCGCCGAGAGCGCCTGGGCCATCGCCGCGGCCGCGCCTGCGTACGCCTCCTGCTCGACGAGCTTCTGCACCTGCGCGAGCCGCGGGTCGTCCAGCACGAGGGTGAGGCGCTCGGGGTCGAACGCCGGCGCCTCGCCCGGCGTGCCCGGGACGACGGGCCCCGCCGGCGCCGCGCTCGGCGGGGGCGCCGGCTGCGGGCAGAGCGGCGGGCAGGCCGTCGCCCCGCGCTGCGCGGGGGGCGCGCCGGCGCACGAGGCGCCGAGCGACGCGGTCAGCGCGAGCGTGGCGGCCAGCGCGAGCGCGGCGGCCCCGGAGCGGGCATCCAGCCTGAACATGCCTGCACCATACTCCGGATCGCGCGGTCGCACAGCGATCGAGGCGAGCGGCGCGCCTGCGAGCCGCCGGCGCGCCCTCTCGTGAGCTGGCGCGCCGGCGTTCGGACGTGAGAAGCGGGCGTGGCGGGGGGCGCGGCGTTACTGGGCCGCGTCGCAGGCGAGGAAGATCCGGATGGACTCGATCGTGTCGTCCGAGAGCTTCGCGCCGATGGGCATCCCGTCCCCGCCATTCGCGCCGCCGATCCGGATCTCCGAGAGGATCTCCGCCGCCTCGGCGGTGACGCTGGCGGGGTCGTCGACGTTGACCTCCTCCGGAGCGCCGATGCGCGACGCGCCCTCCGAGGTCGACAAGTGACAGGGCACGCACTGGTCCTGGAGCGCCTGGTAGCCCGCCTCCGCCTGCGCGGTCGAGTCGGGCGGACACTCACCGAGCGGCGACCCCCCGGAGGTATCGCCGCCGCCGTCATCGCCGCCGCAACCTTGGAGAGCGCCCATGACAAAGGGCGCGAAGCAGAGCAAGAGCATCGTACGAACGGGCATCAAAGCACCTCAACAGCTTGTTTAGGGAAGGGGAGCGAGCCGGAGTCGAGCCTCCAGCCATGCAGGCCGGCCGGGCGCTGCGCGCCGATGGTGCCTGGGGCTGCGCACCGGGTCAACAAAGACGGATCGGCGTGGACTGAAGGGGACCGGGGTCGTCCGAGGGGGCAACCTCGTACAAGTTCGAGGCGCCGTGGGTCTGCTCGGCGGCAGCCTCGTGCGAGGGGAGGCGCCGCCTGCCCCGTTCGGATAGGGCGGCTACTGCGGCGCGTCCGGGACCGGCGTGTCGAGCACGATCTCGGCGCCTCTCTTTTTTCGCAAGCGCATCCTCACGTCGCTCGCGGAGCGCAGCCTCCCGGAGGTCATGCGGTGGAGCTCGGGCCGATTTCGGGCGCGTGCGCTGCCTCGCTGCTCGCTCTGGGCAGCTCGAACCAAAAGAGGCTCCCCTTGCCCACGACCGTGCGGAGCCCCACGCGGCCGCCGTGCGCCTCGGTCAAGCGTTTGACGGTGGCGAGGCCCAGGCCCAGACCCGGCACTCGAGCGCCTTGCGCTCGGACATGAGGCTCGAACACCATCTGCTCCAGGGCCGGCGCGACGCCGGGCCCCGTGTCCTCCACCTCGATCCGCACAGCCTCTCTCGCGTCGATCACCCGGATCACGACGCGACAGACCGCCGCGTCGCCGAGGTACTTGAGCGCGTTGCGGGTCAGGTTGGCGAGGATGCTGGTCAGCACGCCGGGGCTCGCGGCCACCGCGCACGGGGCGAAGGGCTCGACCCGGAGCTCCGCGCCGAGCTCCACCGCGACAGGAGCGAGCTCGACCATGAGATCGTCGATGATGGGGTGCACCTCGGCGCGCGCGCCTGGCTCCGGACTCGCGCCCGCGCGAGCAAACGCCAGCAGCCCGTCGGTCATGCGCTTGACGCGCAGGATGGCCTGCCGGCCCCGTTCGAGCCCTTTTCGTGCCGGATCTCCCTCGCCGCACCGCCGCAGGGCGAGGTCGAGCGCGAGCGCAACCGCGCCGAGGGGGCTGAGCACGTCGTGCGCGACCCGGCCGGCGAACTGCTCGAGCTCATCCGCTCGACGCTCCAGGACCACGCCTTGCTGCCAGAGCAGCCTCACGTGGCGCCGGACCTGCACGGCGGCCGCCGCGCAGGCCAGCAGCGCGAACGTCACGCTCGCCGTGTTGAGCACGAGCGCGGTCCGACGGGAGCGAACGCGGTTGGCTGCTATCTCGATCGCCAGAAGGCGTGCCTGCCGGGCGTTGAGCTCGATGCTGGCCATCACGGCGTCGTTCGTCGAGTTGAAGTCCGCCCGCAGCGCGCCGTCCACGAGCTTGTTGGCCTCGTCCGGATGGCCGTTCGCCACCAGCGAGAGGACCCGATCGGTGTCCTGATCGAGCTTGCCGAGCGCCTGCGCGACGGTCTGCCATTGCTTGAGCTCGCCCGGGTAGACGGGCATGCCGAGGTAGACGTCGATGCTCCGGGATAGATTGTCGCGCGCCTCGTCGAGCTCGTGGCGGTCGCGCGGGCGGCCCAGCGCGGCGTCGTTGACGAGGTCGCTCAGGAGCGCCTGGGTATGCCTCAGCTCGGCGCGCGCGGCCGCCAGTTGCATGATGCTCGGCGTGGCGTTCTCCGCCAAGCTCATGGCCGCCGCGTCGATCTCGGCGGCTCGGTGCTCCGCGTAGCCGGCGGAGATCACGAAGCTCGCGATGGCGACGAAGAAGGCCGCAAACAGCGACAGCAGGATAGACGGCAGCCGCTCGAGCATAAGAGAAGACTTCGCTCTCGCCGGGTCCTTCCTCCGTCGCATCGCCATGCCGGGATGCTGTTCCGCCGTCCGCCCGAGCGCAACGCGGGAAGTACGCCGGAGCCGTGGCGGATCACCCTCGCTGCATCAGCGGATGTCCCCCAGGCTCGTGTCGAGGGAGGATGAGATAACCACGATTACGCTGGTGAGCGCTGGTCGGCCTTGGTGCCCTGAGCGCGATCGAACGAGCTTGGTGAACACCGATGAGGCCCCCGGAGAGGGTGTTCGTGGGGCGGCGCAGCGCTAGCTCGCCCGCCGCCGCTCCAGGTGCGTCTTCATGGCCTTGAGATCCCCGTGCACCGCCTTCTTGAAGCTGCCAATGAACAGCCGCCCCAGCGCCTCCATGAACCAGCCCATCCCGGCGATCTCGCCCTCCATCTTGAGCAGCGTGCCGGCGCCCTCGGGCTCGAAGACATACCGGAAGCGGTAGGCCCCCCGCCCCGTGGTGCCCTTTTGCCCGTCGACGAAGAGGTCCAGACGCCTGCCTGGCTCCGCCGCCGTGACCTCGAACAGCTCGGTCGATTCCTTGCCGAACATCTTGCGCGTCTCACGCCACATCGCGCCCTTGCCGACGACGGCGCCCGTGAGCTTCTCTACCCGCACGAAATTGGGCATCCAGTCGCCGAACGCGTCGATGTCGGTCGCGAGCCGGAAGACGTCCTCGGGCGATGCATCGAAGCGCTCTTCAATGGTGAACAGGAGCGGCATCTCGTTCTTCTCCTAGGCTTTCCCGCGCGCCGCGCCATCGTGCCGGAACCGATCCTTCTCCGTCAACGAGCGCGTCGAGCGTGCGCCGCGGCCGAGACGCTGGCGCTCCGCCATCTCGCATCGTCCGGCTTCCGTCCGAGCTCCTCGCGCGGCCCGGATCCGGAGTCGCGAGCTCAGCCCTTCTTGCCCGGCGGCAGCAGCATGCCCCGGTTGCCGGTCGCCCCCTGCATCGGGCGGTGCAGGACGATCTTTCGCCCCGCCTCGCGCCCGTGCGCGTGCGCCGCCGTCCGCTGGTTGCCCGCGTGGCGCAGGTGCTGCACGTGCGGGTGGCGCGTTCGATAGTAGCCGTCCAGATCGGCGTCCCTCACCCAGACGAGCCCCTGCTCGACGGACACCTTCCGCTCCGCGTTCAGCTTCTCGAGGAACCCGAGCATCACCCCGGCCTGGTAGGTCCGCCGGTCCTTGTTGCCCTTCACCCCTTGGGTCCGCTTGTGCTCGTTCCACAGCTGCTCGGCCGTGTGGTGCAGGAACGCGTGCACGTAGGCCGCCATCTCCAGGTTCGCCGGCGTCCCGCAGATCTCGAGGACGCTGCCCCGCTTGCCCTCGAGCGGCACGTAGACGGGCACCCAGATCGCCTCGACGAAGAAGTGCTTCCCCAGGATGCCGCCGACGATCCGCTCGGTCTCGCCCACGCGCCCGCTCGGCGCGCCGAGGTGGCGGAATCCGTACTGCCGCGCGGCGCGCGCCTTCGCGACGTCGAGGTTGTACTTCAGCATCAGCCGCTGCGCGGCGCTCATCGCCGCCTGCGCCTCGTTCGCGTTCGGGCTGTCGGCGAGCGCGAGCAGCCGCGCGATGCGATCGAGGATCCGGGCGTCCACGCTCGCCTCCGACGCGCCCGCGTCGCCGCCGCGCGCGGCCCCGCCAGGATCCGCCGGCGAGCGCCCCGCGGCCGGCATCCCGGCCGCCGTCCCGTCGATGCCGAGGCGCGTGCACACCTCGCGGAACGCAGGCCCGTGCGCCGCCTCGTCCCTGACGCCCAGCACCTCGTGCACGTACTGGTGCGCCATCTCGTGCTTCAGCACCTCGATCACGACGCCCCACGGCTGCGTCAGGACGAGCGGCCGCGAGATCTCGATCGCGCGCGTCTCCGAGATCCACCGCCCGAGCCGGCTCGCGGCGTCGGACAGCTCGATGGACGCAGAGCGCAGCTTCCGCCGGAAATGCGTGTAGTTCAGGCTCTGGTAGGCCGCCATGAGCTCGCGCACGAGCGCGGCCTCCAGCTCGGCGCTGAGCCTGGCCGCCGTCTCGAGCGGCGACTCGGGCGCGGGCGCGCCCGGCGACGGCCTCGCCTCAGGCTCCGCGGGGGCCTCGGTCGACGCGGGTTCGGCCGGCGGCGCCCCGGCCCCGGAGGCCTGCTGCGCGCCGGGCATCCCGTTCAGGAAGAGCTGCTCCGCCATGCGAACGCCTCCATGGCACGCCTCGCGCGGCGGTCGAAGGGTTTTCTCGTCTCCCGGGCGGGCAACCCCGGCCGGCGCCGTCACCTCGATGCCACCGAGCCGCCTCAGAAACGTTCCCGATACGCCACGTCCTCGGTAAACTCGCGCGCCTCCGTGCTCCGCTCCAAGGCGCTCAACGATCCTCGGCCGGTCGAGGCCGACGCCGCAAGCCGCTCGTCCCGCGGCTTCGCCCGCGATCTGGGCGCAGATCGCGCCGCGGCGCGCGCTCGGCTGCGCGCCGTCGCCCGCGCCCGCCGCCGCTACGGCCGCCTGTTCCTCGCGCTCCCGCTGCTCCTCGTCGTGGTGGCGGACGTCCTCCTCCGCGGCGATCGCCTGCTCGATCTGGGCGGGAAGCACATCGCGAGCTACCTCGGCGCGATGGTCGAGAGCGCCGCGCTCTGGGGGCTCCTGCTCTTCGCGGCCTCGTCGCGGCGGGGCGCGTCGCGGTGGCTCGCGGCGCTGCTCTTCGTGGCGCTCGCGACGCTGTCGCTCGGCGGCCAGCTCTACTTCCACCGCCAGTACGCGACGTACCTCAACCTCGACGCGACGCTCTTCGGGACCTCGCTCTCGGCCAGCCTCTTCGGCCAGCTCCGGGCCGACGGCGAGAACTTCTTCCGCTCGGTCCTCCCGCCGCTCCTGCTCGCGATCGCGCTCGTGTGGCTGGGCCGGCGGATCGTGCGGCCTGGCCGCACGGCGTGGGCCCGCGCCGCCCGCCTCGCCGCGCCCGCGGTCGTGGTGGCCGCGTTCGTCCTGCCGTGCTCCTACCGCACGGTGCAGGCCTCCACGCCCGACGTCATCTACTTCCACGCGATCGGCGGCCTGCTCAAGGAGCTCGCCGGCGTCCAGACCACGGCGCAGGTGCGCCCCGGGCTCCGCACGCCGCCCTCGCTGCCGCCTGTCACCCCGCGGCCGGGCCCGCGGCGCAACGTCCTCTTCATCCTGACCGAGAGCGTGCGCGCCGACGCGACGTGCTCGGCGCGCGCTCCGGTCGGCGTCGGGGTCGCCGCCGGCGAGGCGCCCGCCGCGTGCCCCGGCACGCCGCGCATCGACGCGGCGGTCCCCGACCGGCTGCCGCTCACGCAGATGCGCTCGAACGCCTCGACGACGGCGATCGGGCTCGCGGTGCTCTGGTCGGGCCTCCAGCCGGTCGCGACCCGCGAGGCGCTCCACACGGCGCCGCTCGTCTTCGACTACGCGCACGCCGCCGGCTTCGACAGCGCTTACTGGACGAGCCACCACATGATGTTCGCCAACTCGCGCCTCTACGTGCAGGACCTGCCGGTCTCGCACCAGTGCGGCGCGACCGAGCTCGATCCGCTCGCCGACATCGATCTCGGGGCCGACGACCGGCTGCTGTCGGCGCACGTCCGGTCCGAGGTGCTCTCGCTGCGCGAGCCGTTCCTCGCGGTCGCGCACTTCGGGAATACCCACGTCCCCTACCTGGTCGACCCGGAGGACGCGCCGTTCCAGCCCGCCCTCGAGAGCAAGGCGCCGGACGACAACGAGGCGTACCGCAACTTCTACAGGAACGCGGTCTACCGTCAGGACGCGGCCATCGCGGAGCTCATCCGCTTCGTCCGCAGCTCTCCGGTCGGCGAGCGCACGGTCATCGTCTTCACGTCCGACCACGGCGAGGCGTTCCGGGAGCACGGCCAGCTCGGCCACACGGGCTCGATCCTCGACGAGGAGATCCGGGTGCCCGGATGGGTCGACGCTCCGCCGGGCACCCTCACGGCCGCGGAGGAGGGCGCGCTGCGCGCGGCCCGGGACGAGCCCGTCTTCCACACCGACGTGGCGCCGACCCTGCTCGACCTGATGGGCCTCTGGGAGGAGCCTGCGCTCGCGGGGTACCGGGCGGCGATGGTCGGGCACAGCCTGCTCCGGCCGTCGCCCGGGCCGGCGGTGCTGGCGCTCACGAACTGCACCGGGATCTGGGGCTGCGCGTTCAAGAACTGGGGGATGATGCGCGGCAACATGAAGCTCGAATCCCGCGCCTGGGACACCGCCTGGCACTGCTACGACGTGCTCGCCGACCCCCGCGAGCAGCGCGACCTCGGGCCCGCCGCCTGCGGCGACCTGCCCCGGCTCGCGGACGCCCTCTACGGCGGTCCCGCCGGCAGCGTCGACGTCCCCGCCCACCTCCGCGACCTCGCGGTCGGGCCTCGCCACGACTGATCCGGATGACCCAGGACATCGACCGACAGGGCGGCGCGCTCGCCGAGCCGCCCACGTCCCCCGCCATCCTCCCCCCCGCGCACGGGGACGATCGCGCCGCCCGTGACCGCGTCCGCCCGCGCGCTGCGCGGAGGGCCGCGCTCCGCCGCGGCCGCCTGATCAGCGCTGCCCTCCTGGCCTCGCCGGCGCTCTGGATCCTCGTCGCCGACGTGCTGCGCCGGGCCCGCCACATGACCACGTTCGATCGGCCGCACGCCGCGGGGTACGCCGCGACCGTGGCGGCGTCGCTGGGGTTCTGGGGCCTCTTGCTCTACGTCGCCTCGGGCCGTCGCGGCGCGGCGCGCGGCGTCGTGGGCGCGCTGTTCGTCGCGCTCTTCACGCTCGCGTGCGGCGTCCAGGGGGGCTTCCACGCCCTCTACAACATCTACTGTTCGGTCGACTCCCAGATCCACTCCCAGTCGATCCCCTGGTCGATCGTGGGCACGCTCCCGCTGGGGCACCCGCGCGTGATCGCCCACTTCGCGGTCGCGCTCGGGCTCGCCCTTGGGGCGCTCCGGCTCTCCCGACGGCTCGTGCGCCCCCGGCGGCTCAGGCGGCGCCTCGCCGCCGCGCTCGTGCCGCTCGCGCTGGCCGGCGTGGCGATGATCCCGGTGAGCTACCGGGTGATCCAGTCGTCGTCGGCCGACATGATCTACTTCCACGGCATCACCGCCGTGGTGAAGGAGCACCTCGGCGTCACGAACGACTCACCGGATCTGCGGGTGCAGCGCCGCAACCCGGAGCGCGTGCCGCGGCTCTCGGCGCGGCCTGCGCGGCCGCGGAACGTGGTGCTCATCCTGCAGGAGAGCCAGCGGGCGGACGTGACGTGCGTCGCGTATGACCCGGCCTGCGACAAGGCGACGCCGTTCTCCAACGCCGCCGCGCCTCGCCGCATGCCGCTCCTGCAGATGCGGGCCCACGACTCGACGACGGCCATCTCCATCTCGAACATCTGGTCCGGCGTCCCTCCGACGGAGAGCCTCGCGGTGCTCGGCGCTGCGCCGCTGCTCTGGGATTACGCCCACGCGGCCGGGTGGGACACCGCGTACTGGACGAGCCAGAACCTCATGTTCGGGAACGCTCGGCTCTACGTGCAAGACATCCCGGTCTCGCACCGGGCTGTCGCGACCCAGCTCGATCCGGGCGCCGACCTCGATTACGGCGCCTATGATCGGCAGCTCACGGATCGGGTGATCGAGGAGTGGGGCGAGCTCGTCGAGCCGTTCTTCGCGGTCGTCCATTACTCGAACGTCCATTTCCCGTACGTGAGCGATCCGCTCCACTCGCCGTTTCAACCGAGCGAGCTGACCAAGGCGCCCGAGAAGAACGAGCACTTCAAGAACTACTACAAGAACGTCGTTTACCTGTCGGACATGGCGGTTGGCCGGCTCATCGAGCACATCCGCGGGACGCCGAGCGGCGAGCGCACGGTCATCGTGTACACGTCGGATCATGGCGAGTCGTTCCGGGAGCACTGGCAGCTCGGCCACACGAGCTCGCTCTGGGACGAGGAGATCCTCGTCCCGACGTGGGTCGACGCGCCGGAGGGGACGCTCGCGCCGGAGGAGCGGGCGAGCATCGAGGGCGCGAAGGACACGTTCGTGTGGCACCTCGACCTGGCGCCGACGTTCCTCGATCTGATGGGCCTCTGGGACGAGCCGGGCCTCGATCCGTTCCGCCGGCGGATGATCGGACACCCGTTGACGCGGCCCGAGCGCACGGTCGCGCCGATGCCGCTCACGAACTGCACGTGGGTGTGGGGCTGCGCGTTCCGCAACTGGGGGATGATGCAGGGGCCGATGAAGATCGAGGCGCGCGAGTGGGACGGCGAGTACCACTGCTTCAACGTGCTCGACGACCCGCTGGAGCTGACCAACCTGGGAGAGCAGGCGTGCGCGCCGCTGCCCGACCTCGCGCGGGGGCTCTTCCACGAGATGCCGAACGTCACGCCGCCGGGGAGGCCGAAGGTCGACTGGGGCGGGTGAG
The DNA here is from genome assembly GCF_051525245.1 of Sorangium sp. So ce128. Taxonomy (NCBI): domain Bacteria; kingdom Pseudomonadati; phylum Myxococcota; order Polyangiales; family Polyangiaceae; genus Sorangium; species Sorangium sp. So ce128. The sequence continues at coordinate 1,363,642 of NZ_CP150313.1, forward strand.
CCTGTACGGGGCGCGGGGGCGCTACGCGCCGAGGCGTCGCTCGAGGTCCGCGACCTCCGGGCACAGGGAGCGAATGCGGCTGTACCGCGAGGCTGCCTCGCGGGCCAGGATCCCGGGCCCCTCCGCCGGCTCCTGGAGGACGCCGCGCTTCTTGGCGAGGGGTTGATAGTAATGCTCCTTCGGGTTTTCGTGGGCGCGTACTGCCTTCCACGCCCACTCGGAGGGCAGATCGTGTCCGGCGAGGAGCCACACCTCGACCTCTTGCCAGGCGTTCTCGGCCAGAAAGCGCTTTCCCAGTGGAAGAGCGGTGCTGGCCAGCGACTCCAGTCTATCGAGTGCCTCGCGCCGCCCCGGTTTGCCATCGCGGTCGACGATGAGCAGGAAGCACTCGATCATCGCCTGGTAGCGCACGAGGATCTCCTGGAGGCGTTCCCACCGGAGCGCCTGGTCGACGCCGCCGAGGAGCGGATCGCGGCAGACGATCACCTTGGCTTTGCGGCCAATGACCTCGAACATCCTCGTGATGACGGGCTCGAGGACGTATTGGTCCTTGCGAAAGTCCTCGGGGATGACGAGCACGCGATAGCTCACTGCGCGGCCTCGCCCGCGTCGTCTGCCATGAGCTCTACCATGTCTTCTAGCCACCCTGAGGCGTGGAGCCGAGCGAGGTCCTGCGTCTCGAGGACCCGGCTCAGGTCGGGGAGGTCGACCACCTTGCGCACGCTGGACTCGTCGGCGCCGCGAAGCCGGTAGATGAGGAGGGCGCTCTCCCTGGACTCGGGGGTGAGGAAGCCGAGGAGCTGGGGCGAATGGGTCGTCGCGATGACCTGGACATCCCTGGTGCGACACTGCTGCTCGATGAGCTGCACGAGCAGGTGAAGGCGCGTCGGATGGATGCCGTTCTCGATCTCCTCGAAGAAGTAGAAGTGAGCGGAGTCGGTGTCGAGAAGAGCGGCGAGGATCGCGAGGAAGCGCAGCGTGCCGTCCGACGCGCTGTAGGCCGAGATCCTGCGCCCGCCCTGCTCCACGAGGTGCACGAGGACGCGTCCGGCGAAATCCTGGGGAAATTCGAGATCCATCACGTCGAGCGGCGTGAGGGCGCGGATCCACTCGAGGAGCGTGGCTCTTCGCTTCGGATCCTGGGAGATCGCTTGCAGCACGGACGAGAGGTTTTCGCCGCGATCCCCGAGCACCTGTCGGCCTGGCAACGAGGGGAGCCGCGCAGCGTCCGGTGAGAGATCCAAAAAGCGCATCGAGCGTAGCGTGTGCAGCGTCCTCTTTGCTTGTCTCCGGACGTAACGAGGATCCCTGACCTGCGCGATCGCAGGCGAACTTATCGCAGGCGAGCTTGACAGGGTGGATTCCTCACCACCTCGCGCGAGGCGTACGAGCAAGTGTTCTTTGTCTTTCTGCGCAGGGGCGTTCTCAGCGGGGTGGGAGTCGAAGCTCATGTCTGTGCTCTCGTAGAGGGCCTCGCGTGTGACCCTGGGAGCAGCATTCGAGAGCCCGGTGGTGACGGAGATTCGATATTTGTGATGGTATTGGTTCTCAATGTCCTTGAGCTCTGCACCGATCGAGAACTCTGCTCCTCCTCCGAAGACGACCTCCTTTGTGCCGCCTCGAAGACCCTTCCACTGAAGCTCGCCGCCCTCGCCGTACTTCTCTCCCAAGATCTCCGCCAGCGAGTAGCCGCGGCCGACGCCATGGAGAAAGCGGAACGCATCGCGGAGGTTGCTCTTGCCGGAGGCGTTCGTCCCGACGAGCAGCGTGAAGGGGCCCAGCGGGATCGCCGCCTTCCGGAAGCTCTTGAAGTTCTCGAGCGTGATCGAGGTCAGCATGGGCTCTCGGCGTGGAGTGTAGCTGCCTCGCTGCCCGTCGTTTCACTGAATCGCTCGACGGCGCGCCAGCGCCCGGTGAAGCGTGCGGACTCTGGACGGGCGGCGGACGGACGGCGCGCGCTCCGGGCCCAGCTCGCTCCGCGACGCGGGCGGTTGAGCCCCGTGCGGCGCTCAGCCCTCCTCCAGCAGCGCCGCCTGCACGGCCCTAAAGCGCGCGCTCTGCGCCGCGCCCTTGCGCCCAGGCGAGGTGGATCGTGTTCCGGGCGCCCCGGCGCCCCTTGCCCGGCCGCGGCCCCACCACGACGACCTGCTTCGCCGCGACCGCCTCGGCGATGAAGTAGTTCGGCAGGACCGCGATCCCGACGCCCGCGAGCACGAGCGCCAGCATCCGCGCCTGGAGTCGCGGCTGCGCTCCCTGGGCGCGCGCTACGAGCGAGGGCCGGTGTGGAAGCCGTTCGCCGTCCGGGATAGCCGGCTCGTCACCGGGGAAGAACCCGGCGTCCTCGGCGCTGGTCGCGCGGGAGACGCTCGTTGCGCTCGCCGAGCAGGAGCCGAGGGAGAGCGCGCGCTGAGCGTGCGCCGCGCTGGACCGAGGCCCGGCGCCGATCGGGCGAGAGAGCGCGTCGCGGTCCCACGTCGCGGAGGTGGAGCGAGCTGGTGAGGTCGAGCGATGCGTCGCGACACCTCGCTCGGAGGCGCTATGCTCGACGCGTGCCCGCTGCACAGAAGCCACACCCAGCCACGGTGGCGGATCTCCTGGCCATCCCCGAGGAGCAGCGCTTTCACGAGATCCTCGACGGCGAGCTCGTGCAGAAGGCCGTCCCTTCGTTCGAGCACGGCGACGCGCAGTCCGCCATCGTCGCGCACGTGAAGATCCCCTTCCAGCGGCGCCCCGGGGGCCGCTGGCCCGGAGGATGGTGGTTCGCCACGGAGATCGAGGTCGAGTTCATGCCGGACCAGGTGTACCGGCCTGACGTGGTCGGCTGGCGTCGCGAGCGCGCGCCGGAGCGGCCCAGCGGGTGCCCTGTCCCGATCCGGCCCGACTGGGTCTGTGAGGTGCTCTCCCCGAGCAACGCGCGGAACGACACGGTCAAGAAGATGCGCGTCTACCAGCGCTGTCAGCTCCCCCATTGCTGGATCGTCGATCCCCGGGAGGAGACGCTGACCGTGCACCGGTGGACCCCGGAGGGGTACCTCGTGGCGCTCCGCGCGGAGCGGAGCGAGCGCATCAGGGCCGAGCCGTTCGATGCGATCGAGCTTCAGGTCGGGGTGCTCTTCGGGGACGAGCGCGAGGACGACTGACGGTCGCCGGCCGCCTCCCCGCGGGGGAGGGCGGCCGCTGTCACAGGTCGCGGAGGTCGAGCGACCCGATGAAGTCGGACTTGCCGACGTCGAGCCCGTTGTGCCGCAGGATCGAGTACGCGGTGGTGGCGTGGAAGTAGAAGTTGGGGAGCGCGAACCCGAACACGAACTCCGGGGCCTTCATGCCCTTGCCCGGCAGGAAGAAGAGCGGAATCGTGCGGTCTTCCGCGCCCTTCAGCTGCTCCGGCTTCACCGCCTTCACCTGCTCGATCGCCTTGCCGATGCGCGCGCGCAGCTCCGCGAGCGTCTCGTCGCCCGTCTCGAGCTGCGGCGGCTCCCCGCCGGTGAGCAGCGCGCTCAGCCTCAGGGGCCAGGCGATGACGTTCTGGAGCTGACGCCTGAGGTTCCACTGATCGGGCGCGAGGCGCGCGGTGAGGAGCACCTCCGGATCGAACTTCTTCTGCTGTGCGTAGGCCTCCGCCTTGTCGAGCCAGACCAGCGCCTGGCCGAGCATGCGAGTCATCTGGGGGAACGAGCTGTCGTAAAGGCTCATGATCTTCTCCTCGTCAGCAGGAACAGCCGGCGCCTCTGGTCCACCCGCGGCCTCCGCGCGTCAACTCCGCGCGCGCGCCGGCGCCGGTTCACGTCGCGCGGCCGTCTGAAGCGGCAGTCGCGCTCGGCTGGATGCTTCGAGGAGGAGTGACGCGCCCGGCGGAGCCTCAGGCGGCGGGGCTCGCCGGGGCTCCGCAGGCCGCCCGTGCGCCGCTCAGTCGACCCGGTGGAACACGCCCGCTGGATCGAGGGTCCACAGCTTCGCGCCGCCCTCGCCGCCGTCCGGCGTCCGGACGTGGATCAGCCGGATGCCCTTCTGCTCCAGCTCGGCGAGGATCGCGGGATCCAGGCCGGGCTCGAGGCGGGGCTCGAAGATGAAATCCTCCGAGAAGTTGTGGTGCTGCGGGTGGTACGTCTGCGCGTGGTAGCCCCTGAGCACGATCGGTGCGCTCGTCAGCCCCTCGATGCGCGTCTCCACCCACTTGTGGAGCGGCGCCGTGTACCCCGCCGTGGGGCCCGTGGGGGCCGGCGGCCAGTAGAACGAGGTCTCCACCGTGACGCCGGACGTCCACGAGAGCGAGCGCTCCTGGAGCAGCGCGCCCGCCACCGGGGGGCCGTCTGCGGGACAGGCATCGAGCTGCACCACCTCCGAGGACACGTCGAGCGGCGTGCCGTCCCACTCGAGCGCCGGCACGGGCGTGGCGTAGGCGGCGCTCAGCATCATCCCGACGTCGCGCAGCGCGACCAGCGGGCCCAGCGACGGCGGCAGGAGCTCGGGCACCGGGGAGGCGGCGAGAGCATAGGTGATCTCCGAGGCCCCGGCGCCGTCCACGAAGGAGTCCGTGGCCGTCTCCTCGGCATACGCGTGGGACGCGGCCGGCCACGCCGCAGGGCTCCCCGAGAGCGTCGCCACCGATCCACCGGAGAGGTAGTCGAGCCGCGCGTCCTCGAAGAGCGTGCCGGCGAGCGCCGCCGGCGTGAGGAACCCGCTCTTCGCCGAGAGCCTCGCGCGCACCTTGAGCCGGTGGTTCGCGAACACGTTGCCGAACTCGCCCTGGAAGGTGCAGACCTCCCGGGGCTCGTCGAGCAGGAACGGCGTGAGGCTCGGCGCCGTGTCCGGGAGCGCGACCTCGCGCACCTGCTTCACGACGAGGTCTCCAGGCTTCATCTTCTTGAACTCGTAATCGAGCAGGAACGACTTCCTGCCGGGGTTCACCTCGCTGAACCGCGCCTCGACGCGGCCGAGCAGCGCGGCGAGCGCGAGGTAATCGTCCTCCCATTGCATCACGTGGCCGCCGAGCGGGACGAGCGTCGAGCCGGACAGGAGGTAAACGGAGGTTTCCTGGTCGAAGAGGCTCGCGGTCACGACCTCCGGCTGCGCTCCGCCTTCCGGGTTGGTGACGGACGTCGCCCCGAGCTGCGTCACGATCTTGATCTGGTCATTGACCAGCTCGCGCCGCTCGAGCGTCGCGACGCCGTTCGCCATCTCGTCGTCGTCAGGATAGGAGTGATGGACGAGGACGCCCATCCCGACCTCAGCCTCGTCGACGCCATGGAGGAGCCGGGCGAGGAAGGCATTGTCGTTGTAGAAGCTCGCGTACACCTTGCGGATCGCGCGGAACACGCCGCGCTCGCTGGCCTCGCCGGCGTCGCACAGGCTCGGCCCCTCCTGGTCGGCGTCCCGATCGTCGGCCAGGCAGCCGCTGTAGCTGTCGTAGAGGCCCGCGCCCGTGAAGACGGCGCTGTCCTCCACGTTGGTCGAGCTCCGGAACCGGATCTTCTTCGTGGGCGTGAAGCCCTCGAGCGCCGCCTCGATCGCCTGCCGCTGCCCCGCCGAGAAGGCGGTCTCCCCGGTGATCCGCGCGCGGATCGCCGCGAGATCGGCCTTGAGCGCCAGCATGTCGGGCGGGTAGCTATGTCCCGCGAGGCGCTCCGCGATCTCGGCGCGAAGCGTACGGCCGCCGGGCATGACCTGATCGAGGAAATCGTCCCAGAGATCGAACGACAGCGCGACAGCGACATCGGAGTTCTCCGGGATGGCGTCCCGCAGCAGGCCATAGTTCGCGGCCTTGCCCCCGAAATGCACGAGTTCCGCGGGGCCGAGATCCTCGGTGGATCCGGCGTAGGCGCCGAGGGGCTCCTTGGGCTGGATCCCGAGCTCGCCGGGCCGCTTCAGCGCGAGCAGCTGCTCCCTGTCCGCCGGCGCGATCCCTCCGGCCTCGAAGAGCACGGCGCGGCAGATGGACCCGTATTGCAGCGAGGCCCGCAGCGCGACCTCCTCGCCGTCGAGCGCCTTTGCCGCCTCGGCGGCGGCCGGATCGCCGAGGTAGACGAACGGGATGCCGAACGAGGTCGCGAGGAGGGCGGTGTGCGCGTTCGGCGTCGCGGGCGACAGCGAGACGATGCCCGCCACGTACGGCACCTCCGCAGGGATGGAGTCGGTGAGCAGGATGTCCTCGGCCCGGAGCTCGCCGCTCGCGTAGGCGGCGTCGATCGCGTCCGGCGGGACATAGCGGAGCCGGCCCACGGCCCAGCCCGTCGCATAACACGCGTCGCCGTCCAGCCACCGCTCGACCGAGCTCACCGGGAAGCCGCTCGCCTCGAAGAAGGCGCTGTTCTCCGCGGCCGACGCGGCTTGCTCGTACGTCGGGAAATAGAAGGGCCGCGCCCCCTGGGGCGCGATGACGCTGTCCTTCACGAGCTCCAGGACGACGCGCGCCACCTCGGGGTCGTAAGCCTCCTGGCGGACGAGCTGGATGCCGTATTCCGGCACGCTCTCCGGGGTCGGCGGGAAGAGCACGGCGCCGAGGATGGCCTTCTGCCCCTCCTCGTGCAGCGAGACCTGGTCGAACTCGTCCCGCGACATCTCGAAGAACGGGTCGAGCCGCGCCGTGGCGAACTCGCCGTGGAACGGGAACTTGTTGCTGTCCTGGTAGTAGACCTTGGTGGGGTCGTGCATCAGCACGGTGAACTTCACCCAGCCCGGCGTCTGGAAGGTCGCGGGCCAGGCGGCGAAGGGCTCGAAGGGGAAGCTGATCTGGTTCTTCCAGTCCTCCGATGGGGTGATGTCGATCGGGTAGGTGTCGACGGGCCATGACGCGCCGCCTCCGGCGCTCCCGCCGGCCCCCCCGCCTTCGCCGCCCGCGCCGCCTTCGCCGCCTTCGCCGCCGGTGGCGCCTCCGCTGCTGGTGGCGCCGCTGCCACCCGCGCCCCCTGACGAGTCCTCTCCGCAGGCGGCGAGCGTCCCCGCGCCGAGGAGCGCGAGCGCAAGACAAGCCGGTCGACCGATTCGCTGAAGTCTCATGAACAACATCGCGGTACAACTGCCGTGCCATCGTGCGGCCAGCGGCATCTCTGGGCTGCGCGGCGGGGCGTCGCTGTCGCGCGCGTGGCGCACGCAGGCACAGCCGTACGGGCGCGGCGCGGCTGCTCGCGCAGGTCTGCTCGCGGCCACCCTGCCGATTTTTCTTGGGGTTTCAACCGGTTCGGCGTTCTACGATGCCGCCATGACCGAGCGGAGAGCGGCGCTGATCGTCAACCCTGCTGCCGGCCACGCGGGCGATTCGGTCGAGTCGCTGCCTGCCCGGCTCCAGCGCGAGTTTGCGCTGAGCGTCTACGAGACGAGCGCGGAGCGCTCTGCCGCCGCCTGCGCCGACGCAGCGCGCCGCGAAGGGGCCTCCCTGGTGATCGCGGCGGGCGGCGACGGGACGATCTCCAGCGTGGCGTCCGCGCTCCTCGGGGCCGATGCGTGCCTGGGTGTCCTGCCGCTGGGAACGGCGAACTCGATCGCGCACTCCCTGGGAATCCCGGCCGACCTGGAGGGGGCGATCGACGTGCTCGTCCACGGTGAGCCGACGCGCATCGACGCCGCCCGCGCCAACGGGAAGACCATGATCCTGCTCTCGGCGGTCGGGCTGCACGCCGACACGGTCGGCGAGACCCCGCAGGACGAGAAGCAGCGCTGGGGTGTGCTCGCGTACATCCGCACCGGGCTGAGGAAGCTGATGAGCCTCGAGCCGTTCGTGGTCGAGATCGAGACCGAGGACCAGCGGATCCACTGCCGTGCGGTCGCGGTGACCGTCGCGAACATGGCGCCTCCGCGCACGGTGCTGGCGCAGGGGCCGCCCGTCCTGTCCCCCGACGACGGGCGGCTCGACCTGACCATCGTGTCGGCCACGACGCTGGTGGAGGCGGTCGCGACCGGACTGCACCTCCTGAGGACCGCGATCGACGGCGAGCCGGCCGAGCGCGACAACGTAGGTTTCCTCGCCGCCCGGCGGGTCTGCATCACGACCGATCCGCCCCAGAACGTGCTCATCGACGGCGAGGAGGCCGGGACGACGCCGCTCGTGGTGGAGTGCCTCCCTCGCGCCCTGACGGTCATGGCGCCCCGCCGCGAGGAGGCCCGTGAAGCGCCGCCCGCCGCGGAGGTCGAGGTGAAGCTCGCGGGGTTGCCCGAGCTCGAGGTCGAGCCGAAGCCGTGAGTCGCGCTCGGGCCGCGAAAGCCCGAGGAAAATCCAGACGACCGTGGCCGGGTCGTGGTCGTGGTCGTGGTCGTTTACGTGGTCGTGGTCGTTTACGTGGTCGTGGTCGTTTACGTGGTCGTGGTCGTTTACGTGGTCGTTTACGTGGTCGTGGTCGTGGTCGTTCACGGCCTATCGTTGACGACCACGACCACGTAAACGACCACGATCCGGCGTCGCGGCGCGGCGAGCAGCATCGTGACGGCCTCGTCAGGGAAGAACCGGAGCCGCCCGGCGTAAGGAAACGTGGTTCTGCCGCGGCAGGGCTCGATTCTTGACCTTTCATCGGGAGCGCAGAGGAATGCGAACGACGTTCTGGGCTTGTGTGGTGGGGGTGTGCTTGGCTTGCGGCCTCTCGGGGCTGGGCTGCGGGGGAGACGACGACGGGGCGACGCCCGGCGACTCGGCGGGTTCGGCGGGAGGCGGGGGCTCCGGGGCCGCGTCCTGCTCCGGACTCGACACGTCGGCGCTCGTCAGCGAGCTCTCGCCCGCGGAGGTCGAGCAGGCGTGCAAGGGGTATCGCCGCTGCAGCGCCGAGCAGGTGACCGTCGAGTACGTTTGCCTCATGCAGGGCGTGCTCGGCGCGGCGTACGGGGACGACGCCGGGACCAGCGACGCCGAGCTGCAGGCGAAGTGCTCCGAGCTGGTCGAGGGGTGCATGGCCGACCCGAGCCAGGCAGAGCAGCTGATGGAGCAGGCCCTCATGGAGGTCGACGCAAAGCCCTGCGCCCAGCCGACGCAGTGCACGGCCACGATCGCGGAGATCGACGCCTGCGCCGCCGAGGTGCGAGCGTACACGCGCGATGTGCTCCCCGCGTGCAGCGCGCTCACCATGGCGTTTTACGAGCAATCCGACGAGGACCCCGCCGTGCTCGATGGGGCCTGCAGCAAGCTCAACGTCGGCTGCCTCCCGCTCCTCCTGACGCCGAGCGATGATTGACCGGAATTGACGGGAATTGACTGGAAGGCGCGCGTCCCGGACCGCTGCGCTCCCTGCCGCGGTACAGATGGCCGCTCTGGATCGCGGCGCCGCCCCGGCAGAGCGGCCTGCCCGCGCCTTTTCCCGTCTGTCCCAACGTGATGGACGCGATGGACGTGATAGACGTGCGCCATGAGGCTGACCGAGCGAGCCATCGAGCTGCCGGCGCTCGCGAGCGCCCACTCGCATGCTTTCCAGCGCGGGATGCGCGGTGAGGCGCAGCGGCCGGGGCCGTCGGGGGCGGACGACTTCTGGTCGTGGCGCAGCGCCATGTACGCGCTCGCCGAGTCGCTCACGCCGGAGTCCATTCATGCGATCTCGAAGGTGGCTTATCGCGAGCTCCGCGCAGCGGGCGTGCGCACGGTCGGCGAGTTTCATTACGTGCACCACCAGCCGGGCGGCGCGCCCTACGCGGATCGCACGGTCCTCGCGGACGCGGTGATCGAGGCCGCGCGCGAGGAGGGCCTCCGGATCGCGCTCCTCCGGGTCGTCTACGCGCGCGCCGGCGCGGGCAGGGCGCCCGAGGGGGCGCAGCGGCGGTTCTCGGACGCCTCGCTCGACGCGGCGCTCGCGGACGTCGAGGCGCTCCGGGCGCGCTACGCGGGCTGCGAGGACGTGCGCGTCGGCGTGGCGCCCCACAGCGTGCGCGCCGTGCCCCCGGCGTGGCTCGGCGAGATCGCGCGGTACGCCGCGGAGCGCGGGCTCATGGTGCACATGCACGTGGCCGAGCAGCCGGCCGAGATCGAGGCGTGCCTCGCCGAGACGGGCCGGCGGCCGGTGGAGCTCCTGGCCGAGCGCGGGGTCCTCGGCGAGCGCTTCGTGGCGGTGCACGCGACGCACCTCGCGCCGCACGAGCCGGCGCTGCTCGGCGCGGCGAGGGCGTTCGCGTGCCTGTGCCCGACGACCGAGCGCGACCTCGGCGACGGATTGCCCGACGTGGGCGCGCTGCGCGCGGCGGGCGCGCGGCTGTGCGTCGGGATCGACAGCCACGTGATCACCGATCCGTTCGAGGACATGCGCGGCGTCGAGCTCGGCGAGCGGCTGCGGACGGGCCGCCGCGTGACGCTGCGGGGCGAGGGCGGGGCGACGCCCGCCGAGGCGCTCTGGGAGATCGGCTCGCAGCGAGGGGCGGAGGCGTGCGGGTTCGTGGATCCCGGCGGCAGCATCTCGGTGCGCCGGGACGCGCCGGCGCTCGCGATGGTGCGGGAGGAGCGGCTGCTCGACGCGGTGGTGTACAGCGGGAGCCCTTCGATCGTGGAGGGGAGCCCCGCGCCCTCGGGCCCGCCTGCGCATTGACCGAGGCGAGGCGCCGGCTCGCCTCGGCGCCGGGGATCGAGGCAGGCCCGGGCCGAGCGGGCGAGCGTGAAGCGCGCTCACACGGGGTGGTGGCGTGGTTTGTGAGGAGCCGTTCCCCCGCGTCTCGCCTGCGTCATGCATGGGAAACGAACGGCGAAGGAAGGAATGGCTCGACTGGATGCCCCTGGCGGCGCTGCTGCCGATCGGCGTCGTCTTGCTCCTGAGCCTCCACGAGATCCAGGACGTCCATCGCAGGAACATCGCGGCGACGCTGCAGGCGGTGCTCTCGACGACCCGCGAAGGGCTCTTGACCTGGGCGCGGCAGGCGAAGGGCGCCGCGGGGTTCTGGGCGAACGAGCCGAGGATACGGCGCGCGGTCGCCGCCCAGGTCGAGGTGCGCCGCAGCGATGGCTCGCTCCGCGATAGCCCGTACCTCCAGGATCTGCGGCTGGAGCTGGAGAGCGTCGTCGAGCGGGAACAGTGCCTCGGCTTCGACGTCATCGCGCTGGACGGCACCCATATCGCCTCGGATCGCGATGAGCTCCTCGCCACCAAGACGCTGAGCGCCCACGACCCGGACACCATCGCCGCGGCCCTGCGCGGCTCGACCGTCATGGGTACTCCCTTCGCCATGCGGTCTCCCGTCCTCGGAAGGGTCACCCCCGTCCTCATCGTCGCGGCGCCGGTGCGCTCCGTCGCCGGGGAAGGGGGGGTCATCGCGGCGCTCGCCTTTCGCATCGATCCCGGGAAGGAGCTGACGCAGATCGCCCATCGCGGACAGGTCGGCGCGGCCGGGGAGACCTACGCGTTCGACAGGCACGGTCGCGTCGTCACGGAGCTCAGGTTCGCCCAGAACCTCCGCGACATGGGCCTCCTGGCGGCAGGCGAGCGCACGAGCCTCAACGTGGAGATCCGCGATCCCGGGGGCGAGGCGCCGGACGGCTCCGCGCGCCCCTTGCCTCGCATGGAGCAGCCGCTCACGCGCATGGCGACCAGCGCCGTCGCGGGGATCGCCGGGGTCGACGTCGAGGGATACCGCGATTATCGCGGCGTCGAGGTCGTCGGCTCGTGGCTGTGGGATCAGGAGCTCGACCTCGGCCTGGCGACCGAGATCGACAAGGACGATGCCTATGGCGTGTATGTCGTGACGCGCCGTGTGGTCCTCACCGCCTGCGGCGTGATGCTGCTCGCCACGCTCGTCCTGACGATCCTGCTGCAGCGGCGCGCGAAGGACCTGGCCACCGGCGTGCAGCGCGAGCAGGAGCTGCGAAGGGAGCTCGAGGATCGTGTCCGTCGCCTGGAGTGCGCGGAGACCGAGCTGAAAGACGCCATCCGCGTCCGCGAGGAGTTCCTGCGGTTCGCCTCGCACGAGCTGCGCACGCCGCTGACGAGCCTGCGGCTCCTGTACGAGCACATGCTGCGATCGCGATCGCAGCCCCTCATGGTGACGCTGGGCTCGAAGGACATCAGCCGCTTCTTGAAGGTGTCCTCGCGGGAGCTCGCCCGGATCACGCAGGTCATCAACAACATGTTCGTCGTCGCGAGCTTCGCGACCGGCCCGCCGGCGCTGAACCTGGAGAGGGCGGAGCTCAACGAGATCGTGCGCAGGACCGCCCGGCAGGTGACAGAGCAGCTCGAGGCCGACGGGTGTTCCCTGGAGCTCCAGCTCGATCGATCGGTGTTCGGCTACTGGGACGACGCGCGCGTCGAGCAGGTCATCACGAACCTCCTGTCGAACGCGTCGCGGCACGGCGCTGGACAGCCGATCACGCTGTCGGTCGTCCGGCAGGGCGGCTTCGCGGTGATCTCCGTGCACGATCGCGGCGTCGGCATCACGCCGGAGCAGCGAGACAGGCTCTTCGAGCCGTTCCGGTGGACACCGGAGGCGCACAGCGGGCTCGGCGTCGGGCTCTACGTCTGCAGGCTGATCGTGTGGGCGCACGGCGGAGAGATCCTGGTCGAGAGCGAGCCAGGTCAGGGCACGACGTTCCGCGTCCGGCTGCCGCTGCCTCCGGAGATCGAGGGAGGCGACGCCGCCCTGGCGCCCGAGAGCGAGCGGAAGCCGGCGGAGGAGCGGAGCAACGGAGGGACGGAGTAACGGGAGCAGGGGAGCGGCGGGCGCTCATCCCATCGCGCCCGCGATGAGCTGCGCCGCCCTCAGGAGGACCGCCACGACCGCCCCGACGTTCCACGCGCGCGCGAGCCACCACTGCACCTCGGCGCCGTTGATCCATGGCGGCACCCACGCCGGCGGCGCCAGCAGATCGGCGACGGTGAGGACCCGCTCGCGCTCCTGCGCCGCGCGGTAGCCGCCCTCGCCGCCGCGGACGTGCTCCTCCGCCCGCACGAGGGCGAGGAGCCGCGCGCCGCGCCCCTCCGGGAGCAGCGCCGCGCCCGCGCGCAGCGCCTCCGGGGTCGCGGGCAGCTCGACGGCCCGGCCGCGCTGCGTGAGGCGGAGCGCGCCGTCCCCCGCGCGCTCGACCCGCCCCCGGACCCAGCCCTCGGAGCGCTCGCCGCGGAGCACCGACGAGAGCGACGCGAGCTCGGGATCGGGGCCCAGCCGGGGCGCGCGCTCCCCCGGGAGGACGCGCGCGGCGAAGAGCCAGAGGGCGATCGGGAGCACCGACAGGAATGGATTCAGGGCGAGCAGGCTGGTCACGCCCGCCACCCCGTCGAGCACCGGCAGGGCGAGCACGCCCGCGCCGGCGAAGGCGCCCACGGCGATCGTCGCGCCGAACCCGCCGACCACGCCGACGGCGACGTTGCCGATCGCGACGACGCCGACGGCGACGTTGCCGATCGCGATGAAGCCGCGCGCGACGTTGCCGATCGCGATGAAGCCCGTGACGACGTTGCCGAACACGAGGAACCCGTTCGCGATGTTGCCGGCGTCGACCCAGCGCGCGCGCTCCGCGGCGCTCGCCTCGCCTCCGCCCCGGAGCGGCCAGCTCATTCCGTCACCTCGAACGAGGTGCGGCCGACGAGCTGGCCGTCCTCGGTCTCGACATCCACCGTCCAGCGCCCTGCCAGGCGGCGCGGCAGGCTCCCGCCCACGAGCTGCGACTTGAGCCGCACCGCGCCCTCCGGCCCGGGCACCCGCAGCGTCTCCTCGGGCGCGCGGAGGACCTCGCGCCCCTCGCGCCGCCAGACGTGGAGCAGGCGATCGCCGTCGCCGCCCGGCACCACCACGTCGGTCACCGCGCGGAGCTCGCGGATCACAGAAAAATGAAGTGATTTCACGGACATGGCGAGACGTCCGTCCGGGAGCACCGAGGGGCCCACGGCCGCGGAGGACAGGTGCATCGGGACGGGCGGGATGAGCTCGCGCGTCCCGTAGGCGAGCCCGACCCCGGCGGCCATCGCGACGACGAGGAACACGGCGCCCATCCGGCTCCAGAGGGCCCCGAACGGCAGGTGCAGCGTGCAGAAGCCGAGCACGGACACGAGGGCGGCGGAGAGCAGCGTGTACAGCGTGCGGGTGTCGGGGAGGAGCGCGGGGATGACGAGGTTCAGGCACGCGAACAGCGTCACCCCGTAGAACACCGAGGCGAGGGTCTTCCAGCGCATGAGCACGCGGTCGAAGACGAGATCGAGCGTCGAGAGCACCGCGCAGGCGGCGAGGAGGAGGACGAACCACCGGTTCGGCGCGTCCAGGCTGGCGCTCTTCCAGTAGAACGGGAGGAGGAAGAAGAGCATGCCCTGATAGAGGTTCTTCAGGACATAGGTCATCACGAGGAAGCGCAGCCGGGCGCCGCGCCACGCCGTCGCGAAGTCCTGGCGGGCGCCGGTGCCGAAGAGCCGGAAGAAGAGGAGCACGAGCAGCCAGGCGACGCTGACCGTGACCGCGAGGAAGCGCGCGTGCTGGAACCCCTTCTGCGCGAAGGTCACCACGAACGCGCCGAGGCTGAGCGCATACGCGGTGTGCAGCCACCAGAGCTTCTTGTGGTGGCGCTTGAGGAAGGCGCGGGCGGACGATCGGAGGTCCCCGGGCTTGTCCTCGTCCTCGGCGTTCAGGTCGACGTAGGACGCCTTGGGCTCGGCCTTGACGGTGGGCGCGTTGTCCTCGTCCGCTGCCGCGCCGCGCGCTGGCCGCTCGGGCATCTTGAGCGTGCGGTCGTCGTGCTCCCCGCCCGGGGTGCTGGCCCTGGGCGGCATGCGCAGGGTGGCCTCGTCCCCGGCCTGAACGCCGGCCCTGGGCGGCATGCGCAGGGTGGCCTCGTCGGTCGCCGGGGGCCGGGCCTGTCCGGCCGCGTGGGGAGGGGCGTGGCCCGGCGAGCGATCGGGCTCGTCGCCCGGCATGTACATGATCGTGGGCGCCTCTCCGAAGGCCTCCGGGACGCGCGTCTTGTGGACCGGCGCCGTGGCGCTGGAAGGCGGCGGCGACGGCAGCGAGGGCGCGTTCGCGTGGGCCCCGGGGGCCGGGGCGTCAGGGGAGCGCGGCGCGTGCTGTTTCATGTCCGGCCCGCAGCGTACCCGACGGGCGGTCCACCTTCGAGCGCCGCACGAGCGGGCCGGCGCGGCCGGCGCTCGGGGGCGCGCAGGGCGGCGAGCGCCTGGACGGGGCGCGTGGCGTCGTCCTGAACAACCCCCTCATGGGTCGGCATCTTGCCGGGAAACTGAACAGGGAGACGGTGAGATCGTCGGGATTTTACTCCCCATCTCCCCGCCTCCCTGTGAATTCTCCCCCCCGAAAAATTCGAGGGGATGCTCCAGGTGCCCGTCGTTGCTCCGTTCAGGGACGGCTGTCGGCCGAAACGATGCTCAGGGCTCGGCGCTCACTCGATCGAGACCTTCACATCGGCGCTGCCGCTGCTTTGATAGCCTTCCACGACCAGCGAGACCTCATAGAAGGTCCCGAGGGTCAGCCCCTGCTTCCCCCACGCGTCGAAGTGGTTGCCGACAGTGATGGTTCCGCTCGTGCGCTTCTGCTGCCGGACGCTCCAGAACTGATAGAAAGTCGCCGTGCCATCGATGGAAGGTTGGTTGACTCGCTGGGTCTTGTAGATGTCGTAGGTGCCTCCGTCGCTGGAGACGGTGCCCACGTGCCCTTCTCCGCCCGGCGGACGCCAGTTGCCCCAGCTATCGATGATGTAATACTCGATGAGCGGGCTCCTCGTCCACCCGTAGACGCCCAGGTAGGAATTGCCGTTTGGCCGGTAGTCGGCCTCGTAGGTGACGATATTGTTCTTCCCGCCCGGCCTCACGCCTTTACGGCCCAGCAGGTTGTTGATGTTGCTCCAGTTCACGCTGAAGCCATCCGCCGTGTTGCGCAGGCACCCGTCTCCTCGGTCCTTCCAGTATTCGAAGGTGAGCCCGCAATGCATGCCTGTCCTGTCGCTGCAGACCTCCAGGTCGGCTTCCGTGCACCGGGTGGGCGTGCCGGTCCCGGTCGAGGCCGTGGTGCTCGCGCTCGTGCTGCTCGCGGTGGTGCTGCTCGTTGTCGAGCTGCTCGTTGTCGTGCTGCCCGCGGTCGAGCTGCTCGTTGTCGAGCTGCTCGCACCCCCGGACCCGTCCGAGCCCCCGGTCCCGCTCGTCGTCGACCCGCCCGGGCCCGCGGTGCTGCCGGTGGTGCCGGTGCTGCCCGAGGTCACGCCGCCCGGGCCCGCGGTGCTGCCGGTGGTGCCGGCGCTGCCCGAGGTCACGCCGCCCGTCCCGGACGAGCTGCCACCCGCCCCGGTGTCTTCTGCAGAGGAATCGTCCGGCCCCGCGCACCCCACAGCGACGAATCCCAGGGCGATAGTAAAATGTTTTAACAAAGTTAAACTCACAGATCCTCCTTGGCGAAATGAGTCAATTCCCTGCAGCCGATCTCGTGATCATGGCTAGCATCTGGGCTCGGTGGCGACAACGGCCCGTAGAGCCATTCCAGCCGCTGGTCCATGGCCCGCCTCAGGCTCGACCCGGCCGAGCAGCGGACGAGGTCGCACGACCGCCCCCGGTACGGTGGGTTTGCCAACAGCCGCCGAGGCAAGCGTCTCCTCCCGTCACCCTGGCTCCCTGACGCGCTGGCTCCCTGACGCGCCGAGTCGCGTGAAACAGCGCAAGAGAACTACATGAGGGCGCGAATGTGGGATCGGCTCGGGTCCCATCTTCCACGCTCCGCGCCGTCATGCTCTACTGTTGCCGTTCTCGGGAAGACGCTGCCTGTTCGGCGCCCTGTCCGGCCGGACAGGTCATCGACCACCTGAGAGCTGTTGAGACCTCTCACCGTGGAGCGACCGGGAGGCGCCGGTGCTCGGGTACGGCCCCATGATGACCAGGACCTCGAGAACCTCGTCCCTCCTCGCGATCACCCTGGTCCTCGTATCGGGCTGCGGTCGTGATTCGGCGGCTCCCTCGGACGAGGCTGGGTCGAGCGGTGGAAGCGGCGGCGCGCCCTCGACCGGAGCAGGAGGAGCGGCGGGCTCGGGCGGGGCGCCGGCGGGCTCGGGCGGGGCGCCGGCGGGCTCCGGTGGGGCAGGGGCGGCGAGCGCGGCTTCGACCAGCGGCGGCTCGTCGGGCGCGAGCGGGGGCTCACCGAGCGAGCCTCGCCCCACGGTGACGGCCGCTCCGGGCACGGAGCTCGTCCGGGTCGACACGAACGTGATGCACCAATCCTTCGAGGGCTGGGGCACGAGCTTGTGCTGGTGGGCCGATCACGTGGGCGGATGGCAGGAAGCCAAGCGCAACGCCGTGGTCGAAGCGGTCGTCGATCCGGTGAATGGCCTCGGCTACAACGTGTTCCGCTACAACATCGGCGGCGGGGAGAACCCGTCCCACGAGCACATGAAGGAGCACCGCGAGATGCCTGGATTCCAGAGCGCCGACGGGACCTTCACGTGGGCGAACGACGCCAGGCAGCGCGCCATCCTCCTGCGCATCGCGGAGCGCGGAGCGGATCTGATCTTCGAGGCGTTCTCCAACTCTCCCCCCTACTGGATGACGAACAGCGGTTGCGCCTCGGGCAGCAGCAACGGCAAAGACAACCTCAAAGCGGACCATTACGACGACTTCGCCCACTACCTCACGGAGGTCGTCCGTCACTACAGGGACGAGCACGGGATCACCTTTCGCACGCTGGAGCCGCTGAACGAGCCTTTTGCCGACTGGTGGAAATCGAACGGCTCCCAGGAAGGATGCCACTTCGACCGGGCGAGCCAGGAGAAGATCATCCAGGAGGTGGCCAGGCAGCTGACCAGCAAGGGCCTCGGCGAGACGGTGGTCAGCGCGTCGGACGAGAACAGCATGGATGACGCCGTCCGGAACATCGGCGCCTTCGGCGCGGGGACGCTCGCCGCTTTCCAGCAGCTCAACGTCCACTCCTACGCCGGCAGCCAGCGCAGCGAGCTCCGGCAGCTCGCGACCAGGCTCGGCAAGCGGCTGTGGCAATCGGAATCGGGGCCGCTCGGGCAGAACATCAGCGACGACACGGACGCGGCGCTGTTCATGGCGGAGCGCATCATCGACGATCTGCGCGAGCTGAAGCCGGAGGCCTGGGTGGACTGGCAGTCGGGCGATCCGTCGCGCAGCTGGGCGAGCTTCACGCTGAACGACCGCGAGCAGTCCTTCGCTCCCATCAAGCGCTTCTACATGCATGCCGGCTTCAGCCGCTACATCCGGCCCGGCGCGCGCTTCGTCGACGTCGATAGCGAGGACATGGTGGCCGCGGTCAGCGCCGACGGGGGCTCTCTCTCGCTCGTGGTCCGCAACGGCGATCGCAACGCGAGCCGCGGCTACACGCTCGATCTCACCCGGCTCCCCACGGTCGGTCCCGCCGCGGAGGTGCACCGCACCTCGCGCACGGAGGACCTCGATCGGCTCCCCGACATGGCGATCGAAGACTATCGCCTGGTGGTCACGGTCCCGGCCTTTTCCGTCACCACCTTCGTCATCCCGATGCCCTGATTTCCCCTGGAGCGACATCCATGATCGAGCGTCGGACCGTTCGCTTCACGACCCTGTGCGTCGGCGCGTTGTGCGGGGCGCTCATGGGCTGCAGCGAGCGAGGCCCCGCGGCAGAGGCGGATGCGCCGCGCCTCACCGGTGGAGCTGGAGGCGGCGGGGCGGGTGGCAGCTCGCCTTCGAGCTCGAGCGGAGGCACGAAATCGGCGGGGGAAGGCGGCAGCGGCGGCGGCGGCCCGGCCGCCACGCCGTGCACCTTCACCTGTCACGACGACTGTCCGGCCCTGGGCGCTCTGGAGGTGGAGGGCAGCTGCGCTGTCCCGAGCGAGCGGTGCTGCTGGCTGGGCGCTCCGAGCGATCCCTATCCGAGCGGCGGGAGCTCTTCGGTCGACGACTCCGCGCCGATCCCGGTCGACGAGCTCCCTGTCATCTCCGACATGCCCGATCCGCTCACGATGGTCGATGGGACCAAGGTCACCACGGCAGCGCAGTGGCGGGCTCGCCGCAAGGAGATGATGCGGATCCTGGAGGACTACACGTACGGGCACATGCCGCCGCCGCCGGGCAACGTGACGGCCGTGCCGGTCTCGGAGCCGTCGGAGATCACGACGGCCTCGGGCGTGGACGCCACCTACCGCAAGCTTCACCTGAGCTTCGGGCCAGGTGGGGAGCTCGGCTTCGACCTGGGCCTCTTCTTCCCGAAGGCCGAGGCGACTCCGGAGGGGGAGGCCGAGGCGCGTCCCATCTTGATCTCGCTCTCCTTCAGCTCCGGCGAAAGCAGCCTCGGGGGAGCGGCGGGCGCGCTCGCGCGAGGCTACGCCGTGGCCACGATCGGCTACCAGGAGCTCGGCGCGGACTCTCGCGACTACGCGTCGAGCGCGTTCTTTCCGGCCTACCCGGACCACGACTGGAGGGACATCTCGGCGTGGGCCTGGGGCATCTCCCGCGCTGTCGACTACCTGATGACCGATCCTGCCGTCGATCGGGGCAAGATCATGATCACGGGGACGTCACGCCTGGGCCAGGCGGTCCTGCTGGCGGGCGCCTTCGACGAGCGCATCGCGCTCACCGCCCCGGTGGCGGGGGGCATGGCCTTTCGGTTCTCGGGCGCCGAGATGGGCGGCGGGCTCGGGCAGGGCATCACCGAGATCGTCGACCAGAACACCTACTGGTTCGGGCCGCTGCTTCCGGAGTTCAGGGACCGGACGGAGCGCCTTCCCTCGGACCAACACTGGCTGCCCGCCCTCGCCGCGCCGCGGCTCTTCATCCTGTGCAACTCGCTCAAAGATCAGTACGGAAGGGCCTACGCGGCCGTGCAGTCGTACCTTGGCGCGGAGCCGGTGTACGACTTCCTCGGCGTCCCCGAGCATGTGGGGCTGAACTTCCGGCCCGGCGGGCACGGCGCCACCGAGGAAGACTGGAACGCCATCTTCGACTTCGCCGATCAGGTCCTCCTGGGGAAGCCGGGGACCCGGCGCTTCGACGTCATCCCGCCGCGCAAGGAGACTCCCTAGAGCAGCGGTCACCCGCTCTGCGACGCTCGTACCAGGGGCGGGTGGGAACCGCTCTAGGTCGCCAAGGCTGCCGGTCTGAACCGTTCCCCAGGCCACCGGTCCGTACCGTCAATCGACCGGATAGCCCCGCCACATCCAGCGCAGCGTGTCGGGGAGCGTTTGCCTGATCACTCTCCCGTCGCAGTGGCTGGCGCCGTTCGCGTAGACGAAGCGGTAGTGATACCCCTTCTCCTTGAGGACCGCCGCCACGCGCTGGTTCGCCATCACCCAGTTGTGGTGGCTGGCTTCATCCCTGGTGCTGCCGAGGTCGTTCTCGCCGACCTGCAGGAAGACGCGCAACGGCTTGGGCGGGTTCTCCCGGATGAGCCCCTCCGTGTACTCCCAGGCGCCGTCGGGATACTCGGCCTCGGTGGGCGCGCGGGGGTTCTGCTGGTCGACGAACGTGCCGGAGTAGGTGACGATCTTGCGGTAGGTGTCGTGGCCGAACCAGCCCATGGTCAGCGCCGCCGCCCCGCCCGAGCTGCATCCGTACGTGGCGCGGCCGTCCGGGTTGCTCGTGAACTTCAGGTTGGGGTACGCGGCGTGGACGGCCTGGTCGTTCTTGACCGCCTCGAGGAGCTCCGTATCGACGAACCTCTGATAGGCGTCCGACATGGTATCGTATTCGAGCCCCCGCTCGCTGCCGTACGAGTCGCCCCCTCCGCTCGCGGCGAAGATGGCGATGACGCTCGGGAAACGGTCGTTCGGGTCCGCGACGAGGTTGTTGATCGTGTTGATGATCTCGTTCCTGTCGCGCGCGTCCTGGACGACCATGAACGGCGCCTCCGCGCCGTCGACGTACGTCGCGGGGATCGCGACCTCCACGCGGCGGTTGAAATCCCCCTTGGCGTTGTCGTTCAACGTCGGATCGTGGCCGGTGAAGATGTCGCTCTCCCGGGACGACAGGGAAAACGTGAACGTCCGTCCCTGGGGAACGCCGTCGATCCTCTTGATCTCCGGGGCGTCTCGGTAGTCAGGCCCGATCTCGAAATCGCCGTCGCCTTCGGTGCCGACCGGATCGACCGTCCCGCCCTGTCCTCCCCCGCCGCTCGGGTTCGGGTCGTCCGTGCCGCCCGCGCCCGAGGTGCTGCTGCTGCTCGAAGGGCTGCTGCTGCTGCTGCTCGAAGAACTGCTGCTGCTGCTGCTGCTGCTGCTCGAAGCGCTGCTGCTTCCTTTTCCTCCGCTGCCGCCCGAGCCGTCGGCGGCGTCGTCGGACCCGCAAGCAGCGATTGAAAGCGCGACAAGGAGCGAGATACTGCATGGGATCGAGCGGGTCATGGATCCTCCTGGGATTGGGTTGCCGCCCGCCGTCGGCGTGTGCCGCACGGACGCCGGGCCGTGGCGCTCGCGCGCCGCTCGGCGGACGTGATGCCGATCGTGACGTTCGCGTGAGCGCGCAGGCGCCGCGAGGCAGCGCGGGTGACCGTCGGCGAGCTACTCGGTGGTGAACCGGAAGACGGCCGTCTGCGCGTAGCGCTGGCCGGGTTTGAGGATGACCTCGTTCTTCCAGGCCGGGACGTTGATCGAGTTCGGGAACTTCTGCGGCTCGAGGCACAAGCCGCTGTACTGGTCGTAAACCGCGCCGCCCTTGCCCTTGATCGACCCGTCGAGGTAGTTGCCCGTATAGAACTGGATCCCCGGCTGATCGGCCTCGATCGTCAGCACCCGACCGGTCTTCGGATCCTTGACCCGAGCCGCCTCGCGGAGCTTGTGCGGGTCGCCGCTGATGACGAGGTTGTGGTCGTATCCGACCGGCTTGCCGCCCATGGCTTTCAGGTCCTTGCCGATCGGCTTGGCGGCGGTGAAATCGAGCGGCGTCCCCTTCACCGGCTTGATCTGGCCCGAGGGGATGTCGGTGGCGTCCGGCGGGGTGTAGCTGTCGGCGTGCAGCGTCAGCTCCTGGTCGGCGACGGAGCCCGAGCCGTGCCCTCCCAGGTTCCAGTAGCCGTGGTGGGCCATGTTGACGATCGTTGTCTTGTCGGTCGTCGCCGACATCTCGACCCTGAGCTCGTTCTTGTTGGTGAGCGTGTAGGTCGTGGTCGCGTTGACCGTGCCGGGGTATCCTTCTTCCCCGTCCTTCGATACGTACGTGAGCTTGATGGAGGGGCCGTCCGGCGTCTCGGTCGCTTCCGCGTCCCAGACGACCTTGTCCCAGCCTTTCTTGCCGCCGTGCAGCGTGTGGGCGCCGTTGTTCGCGGAGAGCTTGTAGGTCTTGCCATCGAGCTGGAACTGCGCGTTCTTGATGCGATTGGCCACGCGGCCGACCGTCGACCCGAAGTACGGGCTGCTCTTCAGGTACCCGTCGAGGTTGTCGTGGCCGAGGACGATGTCGCCCATCTTCCCCGTCTTGTCGGGGACGTGGAGCTCGGTCACCGTCGCGCCGTAGGTCATCACCTTCGCGACCAGGCCGTTCGCGTTCGTGAGCGTGTAGAGGATCACCTCTTTGCCATCGGCGTTGCCGAAAGGCGCCTTGGAGACGGAAGCGGGCTTTGTGTTCACGGCTTCACCACCAGGTGGCTCGGATCTGGCGGCCGGGGCCGCTGGAGCGGCGTCCGTCGCGGGGGCCGCCGCCGGCGCAGGCGGCGCTGCCGCAGGGGGCGTGTCGACGGTCTGCGCGCCGCCGCACGCGCCGGCGAGGCACGCCGTCATCGTCAATCCGAACCACGATCTCGTCCTACCCATCGCCATGCTGTTCCCTCCGCCAGGATTGTCTCACCTGGATCGGCTCACCTGAGCGAGCCCAGCGCGGGCGAGCCCCCGCGATCTCGCCATGGCTTGCGTTCACGACACCCGAGCGGAGCCGGCGCAGAGATCGATCCCGGTACAAAGGACCAAGAGTCCGGTGCGCACGACGGCTACCCGGGACAAAGCGAAACGACACCCTGAGACGAAATTGTGAACGTTCACATTGTCCGTGTCAACTCAAATGAACTGGCGCGAGGCGAGCCTCGATCCCGAAATTGGAATCCACGTCGAACAATACCGTGGCCCTGCGCCCGCCCTCTTGACGCGCCGCTCCGGAGGAGACTTGCCAGCCATCCGATGTCGAGCTTGGCCGCGGACTGACAGAGCATCGTTGACATCAAAAATGTGAACGATCACAATGTCGATCTCACCTACAACGTGGCCAGGAACAACGCCGTGGGATTCTCGGTCGTGTTGGTAGAAGGCTGTTCCCTGGCGGAACGTGCGGATCCCGCAGGTTCGCCGGGGCCGCCCGGGTTTACTGGACCTGGATCGTGAACTCGTCCGCGAGGCGGCCGTTCACGTCCTTGAAGTACGCCGTCGCGCGCTTCGGATCCCCGCCGACGTGGAAGCGGATGAACAGGGCGCCATAGGCGGCGGTGCCCGACATGACCACGTTGTTCTTCTTCCACTTGTTGCTGGCGTAGTAGGAGGCCCACCACGTGTCGTCGTCGTGGCTGGCCGCGTCGTAGTCGCGGATGCCGACGCCGGCGAGGCCGGAGACGAACACGAAGTTGCGGCTCGGGCCGAGCTCCACGAGGTCGTAGGCGCCGGTCTTGCCGTGGCCGGTCGCGGCGTTGCCGACGTCGGTCAGGGTCAGCGTGCGCGAGTAGGAGTGCTCGTGGCCGGTCGAGACGATGGCGCCGGCGTTCATGCACTCCTGGTACGCGCTCCAGCCGACCTCGTTGCCCTTGGTGCCGACCTGCATGTCGTTCTGGTTCTTGTGCCAGTTGCAGATGGACCAGATCGAGCTGTCGGCGGCGAGCGAGTCGCGGATGAAGTCCACCTGGTCGGCCGCGTTGGCGGCGCAGGTCGACCGGAGCTCGCTCGTCCCGATGCAGGACTGGATGATGTGCAGCCCGCGGAAGTTGCACGTCGACTTGACGCCGAGCTCGCCGGTACAGTTCATCGACGGCACGGCCGCGTGGCGAGCCTGGATCTTGCTGGCGTAGCCGCTCGTGCCGCCCCAGGCCGCGGCGTCGTGGTTGCCGATGATCGCGAAATAAGGATAGTTCGCGCCGAGGATGCTGTTGATCCGGTTGTCCCACGCGGTCGGGTTGTTCGCATAGTCGAAGTCACCGTTGTGGATGGTGGCCGCGGCGCCCTCGTCCTTGATCAGGTTGAGCACCGCGTCCGAGTTGCCGTTCGCGCCCTGGTCGCCGATGAAGGCGATCAGGAGATCCGGATCGGTCGGCGTGCCCGCGCCGCCGCCGGGCGAGCCATACGTGATGGTGAGCTTGGGCCGCTGCGCCACGGTGGCGTGCTCCGAGGACGCGAAGTCGATGCCATCGGTGTTCGACGCGCTCGCGATGAGGAGGCCGTCGTTGGAGGTCCCGTCGATCCACGCCTGGACGAGCGCCACGCCGGCCGCGTTCAGCGTGATCGTCCTGGCGCCGGCGCTGCCGGTGACGCTGCCCACGAGGCTTCCGCGATCGGTCGAGCCCATCGCGCCCGCGGTGGCCCACGCCGTCGTGGACGTCGCGTTGTTCCAGGTGACCTGCGACTCGCTCCACGAGCGCTTCACCTCGTAGACGCTGTACGTGTTCGCGGAGCCGTCCGTCACCTGGAGGGTGATCGACGCCGACTGGACGATGCTCCCCGCGGGGATGCCGGAGACGGTCCATTTCAGCAGGCAAGATTTGTCCACGCCCGAGCCGTCGTCGCCGTCGGCCTCGCACGTGGTGGCTCCGCCGTAGTTCGTGGTGGCGGCGGCCTGCCGGAGGGTCGCGTCGGTCGAGCCGGCGTACGACGAGCTCGGGAGCGACCCCTGCTGGAAGGAGACCGTGGTCAGCGTCTGCCGCGTCTCCAGGACCTCCTCGATGTACTCGTCATTTGCGCCGCAGGCATGGATGACCGCGAGCGCCGGCAGGGCGGCGCAGAGGGCGCCCTTCGATCGTCTCGACCAGCCCGTCTCTCGGTTGTCGTGTGTGCCTGCGTCCTCTCGCGTGCGCGAATTCTGCATGAGTCTGTCTACCCTTTCTCCTGATCTCGAACGTAGGTGTGAGCGAGGCACGGGCAGGTTAATGGAAGTGTTGTTCCGTTATTGGATACAATTCCATGAAGATCGTGTTCCATCCTGGTACGATCGACTGAGCGTTTGCCTGGCGCCGCGCCTCGCAGGCTCAGCAGATCCAGTTGCTCGCGATCGCAGCTCAGTAGAGATCGCCGGCGCACCGGAGGGCGAAATTGCCTGATGCGTCCTGCGTGCAGGTCGGTGCGGTGGTGCACTCCCTTTTGTCGCTGCTGCCAGCCGGCTTGACCACCTCGATCAGGCAGGCGCAGGAGGGCTCCGGCGCGCAGGCGACGGCGACCGCTTTGCAGGAGCTCTGCGGCGGCAGCCGGAACAGCTCGTCGTGTTGATCCTCGATGGTCTGGCAGTACTCGCTGTCCGATCGGCAGAAGTAGCTTCCGCACGCGAACGTCCCCGGCGGCGCTGCGCCCGCGCACTCCTCGCCGTCGCCGACGCTCACGCCGGCCCGCGCGGCCTCACAGGCGTTGGCGTAGGAGCGCCCGTCGCAGGCGCAGACCTCGCGCGGCGTGGCGGTGTCGCACGACGTGGGCCGCTCCTGGCAGATACCGTAATTCCCCGGGACGACGCCGCCCTCTCCGCAGTCGCCTGGCGGGTAGTTGCAGTACTGATCCGCGGCGCAGAACACGCCGCCGCAGGGCCCTCGGGCCGCGCCCGTTCCGTCGTCGCCGCCGTCCCCGCACGCCGCGACGAGCGCCACGAGCGCGCCGAACGCCCCGAGCCCCACGCTCGTCGTCGCGCTGGTGCCCCGTCGCACCGCGCGATGCCTCACCGCACGTCGCACCGCCATGCACGTTGGAAGATCCATGCCGCTCCCTCCTCTCACGTGGCCATCGGACAATCCTGGATGGCCCGTGTCGTTCGGCGGGCGGGAACGTAAAGGAGCTGGACGGGCCAGTGTGCAACAAGTCTGTGTCGGCGAGGGCGCGGCGCTCCGCCGTCGGATCCGCCCGGCGGTTCCCGGGCGCTGACATCACCGTTCGAGACGCTCGAGCGCTGATCTGGAGCGCACATCCCGGGTCGTCGCGTCCGTGGCGTCGCCGCGGTAGTACGTCCCGCGAACCAGATCCCAGAGCGGGAAGGTGACGTTGAAGTTCCACTGCCGCATCAACGACGGCCTGTGGTGCGCGCCGTGGTGGCGCCGGAGCCGTGCCACGACGCGGCTGCGGCCTATCCTGCCGTCCGGCGGGAGGTGGTACGAGAGATGGAGGCACTCGTACAGCACCATGTACGCCATGCACGTCGCCACGAAGAGCGACGCGAGGTTGCCTTGACCGGCCGCGCTGAGGGCGAGCGCGAGCGGGAGCGTCAGCGCGAAGACGCCCGCGATGCCGTACGACGGGATCAGCACGAAGCCGAGCTCACGCGGTGTGCGGATCGCCATGTCGCGCTCGACGAACACGCGGTGGTGCACCGGCGTGTGCCGGTCGTAGAACGCCTCGAGGAAGCGCCGCCTCCGGTGAAGCAGACCCCGATGTGCCCGCCACTCGACGGCATTGCAAAAGACGAAGAAAAGCGGAATCGCGGCGAGCTCCCAGGCCCGCAGGCCATGCAACCGCGTGAGCGAGAGCGCCGCGAGCCCACACCCGAGGCCGACCGTGCTGGCGAGGTGGAGCCAGGGAGAGTACCACCGCGGCATCGACATGACCCGGCGCCGCCGCAGCTCGGCCCGGCCCGAGTCGTCGAGCGGGGCGGGGTCGGGCGAGCCATTCTGGTCAGACACGCTCACTGGCCTGCCTCGCGCCCTGTGTCGAACGCCCGGTCCCAGAGCGCGGAGCTCACCCCGAAGCGCGCGCGCGGCGCGGCGTGGTGCCGGAGGTGATGGCGGCGCTGCGCCGGAAGAGGGTGCTCCGCGTCGCCGAGCAGGTGCGCCGCGAGATGGGAGAGCTCATAAAGAAGATAGCCGGCGACGAGCCCGGCCCAGAGCGGCGCGGCGCGAGAGACCCCCGCGGCCGCCGCGGTCGCGCAGAAGCCTGCGGAGAAGGCCCCGAGCGTGGCGGCGGGGGGTTTGACGATCGGCGTCTGGTCAGGGGCCTCGTGGTGCGCCAGGTGGATACGGGCGCCGAGGAAGGCGAGCGGGTGCTCCGCCGGCAGGTGGAAGAGGAAGCGGTGGAGCAGGTACTCGATCAAGGTCCATCCCGCGAGGCCAGCCGCCCAGAAGAGCGCTCCGGCGAGGGCGCCGCCTCCGCTCCACACGCCGATCCCGAGGAGGATCACCTCGGCTGCCGCGACGACGGCGAGCCGCCGCGCGTCGGCGGGGTCCCGGAACATGGCGCCACGCAGGGTCGACATGCGGCCTGGCCCTCACATGAAGATGCCGTCGACGAGGGTCCAGGGCTCGCGCGTCAGGACGCGCCGGGCGAAGTCGAGGAGGACCGCGTTGAAGTCGCCCCGCGGATAACGCGCGAAGCCGTCGCGCACCGAGGCGGCGTCGAGGTCGTAGCGGCGCACACCGAGGGAGTGGTCCATCCACACCGACTGCCGGAACGCCGTCGATTCAGGGCATAACGCCGGCGTCGGGCGGAGGCGATGGTTGTAGAGGAGGCACTCGTCGGCCACGCGCAGGTCGTGCGGGGAGAGCTCGAACGACTTCGCGGCGAAGGCGCGGTGGAACAGCGAGCGGCTGCGCTGCATGTAGTCTCCGCCCCGCTCGTCCGGGCACAGCAGCCCGAGATCATGAATCATCGCCAGCGCGTGGAGCAGGTCGGGATCGGCCTTCTGGCGGCGGCGCTCGAGGAGCAGCATCGTGAAGTGGAATACGCGAAGACAGTGGTTGCGCAGCCCGTCGCCGCGGTAGGGGGAGAGCTCCTCGAAGAGCTCCTGCGCGCGTGCCCCGAGCGCCGAACGCGCTCCGAGGCGATGCGACAGCGCGGCGTCCGGCGTCGGCATGAGCTCGGCCATGATGAGATCCTACCACGGAGCGCGCCGGCGCTGGCGCGCAGATCGTCGCCCGTGTCCGAGACTCCAGCTTCCCGTGCCCGGCGGTTCCAGATCGTAGGTAACCCCAGCGTGAGCTGGTCCTCGTCGAGGTAGGCAACGCCGATCGAGTCGTCCCTGCGCTTGGGCGGCCGGCGAGCGCTCCGATCACGCCGTCGTGCGTGCTGACCTCCCGTACCGGCTCAATCCACTCAATCTGGGCCGTGCGAGGCTCAGCCGAGAACCGCGGTTGTGATCGTCGAGGCAGGGGGCACGCCGTCATGCGCGCGTTCACGCTCGGTTGCCCTCTCCTCGTCGTGACTTCATCATGGACGGCCAATCGCGCCTCGACGAGGGCAACTGTGGCGCCCGCCGCGCGCACACCGGTCAGGTACAGAGGGATTCACGAATGCCTCGACCTCGGCATGGAGGGCGCGGTTCGGCAGGAGCGCAGCGCTTGACGCGCGCTGCAGCGCCGTGGCACTGCTGTTCGCCGGGGAGGGTGCGATGTCGCCAGTTCCGCGTTGGTTGCTCCGGGCGTTGATCCCGCTCTGGATGTTTCTCACTTGCGTGCTCGCGTCGGGCGGGTGCCAGTGCAGCTTCGGCGAGCCGATTCCGGAGCCGCCTGGCCTCGTCGCCTGCCGGACGCAGCGCGCCCATGGCCCTGCCACGTCCCGTCCCGCGCCGGAGGTCGAGACCGCCGCCGCCGGCACCGTCCCCGGGGCGTTTTCCATCACGAGCACCGGCGAGGCCGTGTACACCATGGACCTGGCCTCCCCGCCCTCGCGCGCGGGCATGGGTCCTGGGCTCCAGCTCGTCTACCGCAGCGACGGCGGCGACGGCGTGCTCGGCAACGGCTTCTCCATCACCGGGCTGTCCGCGATCACGCAATGTCCGAAGAGCCTCGCGCAAGACGGGGAGATCCGCGGCGTGCGGTACGACGGCGACGACGCACTCTGCCTCGACGGCCAGCGCCTCGTCCCCGTGGGAGAGGGGCCGGGAACCATCGAGTACCGGACATTCCCGGATACCTTCGTCAAGGTGGTCGGTCACTACCCTCCGGAACGCGGCGCGCCCGCCGAGGCGCTCTTCTTCGAGGCGAATCTGCCCTCCGGCCGCGTCGTGGAGTACGGGCGCGCCGACGGCAGCAAGCCGCTCGCGCGAGGCGGCGTCCCGCGCGCGTGGCTCGCGAACGAGGCCCGTGACGGCCGCGGCAACGCCATGACGTACGCATATTGCCTCGCCGAGGCCGAGGACGGCCATACCGCCGAATATGCGGTGGACGAGATCCGCTACACGAGCTTCGAGGGCACGCCGTCGCTCGAGCCTTCCCGGGCGGTGCGCTTCGTGTACGGGACCAAGGACTCGGCCGCGGTTCGCATGGGCTACTCGGGCGGCATGGCGCTCCAGCGCTCGCTTCGCCTGGAGGAGATCCAGATGCTCGGTCCGGGCGACGCGCTGGTCCGGAGCTATGGTTTCCGCTACGAGCTGAGCCCGACGACGAGCCGGACGCTCCTCACCCAGGTCGAGGAGTGCGCGAGCGACGGGGTCTGCAAGCCGCCCACACGGTTTCAGTACAGCCGCGGAAAGCCCGGATTCGAGCGGCTCACGACGGACATCGACAAGCCGGTCTCCGAGAAGGCGAGCCCGATGGTGTTCGACATCGACGCCGACGGCCTCGACGATCTCGTGATTCCGGACATCGTCGCGGGGTCCAGCACGCCGTCGCATCCGATCACCGCGTGGGGGGTGGCGCGCAACCTCGGGCCCCGCGCCACACCGTCCTTCCTCGCGGCGCCGGAGCTCGCCTTCCTCCAGGATTGGCTGTTCGTCGCCGATCCGGATGGACCGTCCGACCCGGCCCTTCTTCAGCCCGAGCTCGGGACGGTGCTCGATTACAACGACGATGGGCAGATGGACGTCTTTCTCCACGACGTCTTCGACACCAAGACCACATGGCACGTGCTCCTGTCCCAGCCGGACCGGACCTTCGCACTTCACGACACGGGGATCCGCCGGCCGTTCCCGCTCGGGGTCACGCCTGCGCCGCCGAGCCTGAGACGACCCGGCGCCTCGGTGCACCTCGCCGATCTCGACGGCGACTCGGTGCCGGATCTGATCCAGTGCCAGGACCACGCCGAGGAGCTGGTACCGGACCCGCTCTCCGCCGTGTGGACCGTCCACCTCTGGAGGCCCGCGCGCGGCGCGACGTCCGCGGGATTCGACCCTACGGGCGAATCGATCGAGCTGCTCACCGGCTATCCATGCGCAATGGAGCTCCACACGCTCGACATCGACGCTGACAGCAAGATCGATCTCATCGTGCCCTCCGTGAGGTTGTTTGGTGACGGGACGGCCCTCATTGGAGATAGTTACGAGGCGATCATGCGCCGGGGCGAG
Source organism: Sorangium sp. So ce128 (assembly GCF_051525245.1). Taxonomy (NCBI): domain Bacteria; kingdom Pseudomonadati; phylum Myxococcota; order Polyangiales; family Polyangiaceae; genus Sorangium; species Sorangium sp. So ce128. Next base: position 1,393,875 of record NZ_CP150313.1, read on the forward strand.
GGACGCTGGGGGGTCATCGACACCAAGCTCCCTGTCGTGTGGCCCGGGGGCCGCGTCGTCTTTCTCGACGTCAACGGCGACGGCCTGCCCGATGCCGTCGAATCGGATGTCCATAGCCACCAGCTCTACACCTACCTCAACACGGGGCCGACGTTCGTGATGTCGCCGTTCCGGACCGTCGACGCGTTCAGCTTCGGCGATCTGCTGGGGGCCCCGGATCAGGACGCCCTTTTCCGCCTCGCGGTGCCGCTCGACTTCAACGGCGATGGACGGCAGGATCTCCTCATGCCCGTCCCACCAGGCATGCTGCTGAGTGGCTCCAATGTCCTCCCCTCCTGGGCCGTCCTGCAAGCGACGGGCGACCTGGCAGGGCCGCCGTTCAAGCTCGTCGACGCAGGGGTTCCTTTCGAGGCCAAGCTCGGTGACGCGATCACGCTCGCCGATCCGCACGGGCCGCGCACCGGCGATCTCAACGGTGACGGGGCCCAGGACGTGATCCTGCCGCTCGGCGGTGTGTTCAACGTCTTCCAGAACCTCTCGGCCGACCAGGATCTCCTGGTCGCAGTCTCTGACGGGATGAACGCGCACGAGCCGACCGAGCCGGGCTTCGTGCCCAACGTGAGCATCTCGTACGGCCACCTGACCGATGCGCCGGTCACGAGCGGAGGCGCGGAGGAGGATCCGGACCGGAGGAGCGCGCTCTACGTCGCGCGTTCCGGCGCGGCGGACGACTGCGGCTATCCGCGGCGCTGCGTCGTGGGCCCTCGCCGGGTGGTCAGCGCGTACGCGCTCAACAACGGCGCGGATCGAGCGAGGCGCTTCGAGGTCGGCTATCGCGACGGACGCTACCACCGGCTGGGCCGCGGATTTCTCGGGTTCGGCGAGCGGATCGTCACCGACCTGGACACGGGTGCCGTGACGATCGACGTCTACGACCACGTCACCTTCGACGACGAGCTGCAGATCTTTCCCTTCGCGGGGAGCGTCCAGCGGACGCTGCGCGGGGCTCCGGGGCTCGCGAGCCAGCCCAGGCCGGAGCAGATTGAGCTCTCGTTCAGCGACGTGACGCGGACGCTCGTGCCGACCAACGACGGCGCCACGTACTTCACGCTGCCCACCGAGCGCCGGGTGAGGCGAGCGCAAGGGGTCTATCCGCCCCCGAGCGGTGACGCGACCTCGATCGAGGCGTACGTGCGGGAGATCGAGCGCGGCGGCGACGGCGCGACGCTGCTGCGCGACTCGGTGTCGAAGGTGACGGACTTCGACATGTTCGGCAACGTGCGCGCCGAGGAGGTCTCGACGGAAGGCGTCGACCTGACGCTCGAGGTCACGCGGACGTTCAAGAACGACACCGAGCGCTGGGTGCTCGGCCAGCTTGAGACGCAGAAGGAGTGCAGCGCGGCGGCGGGGATGTCGCAGTGCCGGACCCTCACGCGAACGACAACGATCTACGGGGAGGTCGAGACCGAGTCCACCGAGAGCGACGACGGCCTGCCGGACACGAAGCTGAAGCTCACCTATGCGCGCGACGACTTCGGGAACATCACCAGCGTCACGGCGGAGGACGCCTTCGGGCACAAGCGCACATCCAGCACGGACTTCGACGAGGAGGGCATGTTCCCCGAGAAGTACGTGAACGCGGCCGGGCACGCTACGCTCGTGGAGTTCGACGACGCGATCGGCGTGCTCCTCAAGCGGGTCGATCCGAATCAGCTCGTGACGACGTGGGCGCACGACGGCTTCGGGCGGCTCGGCATCGAGAGGCGCCCGGACGGCACAACGACGACCGTCACCCTCGCTCGCAGCAAGGATGGTGGCCCGGACCAGGATGCGTGGCGGGTGAGGCAGCAGAGCATCACGACCGGCGGTGCCGACGATACGGTGGAGTTCGACAGCCTCGGCCGCCCGATCCGGTGGCTGGGATACGGGCCCGAACCGGAGCCGTCGGAGGGCTCGGGCGATGCGAAGCGCATCATGCAGGAGATCGGGTACGACGCGCTGGGCGAGCACATCGCGCGGCGCTCGGTGCCGGTCAGGGAGGACACGCCCGAGAGCGCGATCCTGTACGATCGCTACGAGTACGATGCGGCGGTCCGCGAGGTGCGCCATACGACGCCGTGGAACGCGGTCACGACGACGGCGTACGATGGCCTGCAGGTGCGCGTCACCGACCCGCTCGATCATGTGACGGTGACCGAGCAGGATCCGCTGGGGCGCATCAAGACCATCACCGACGCGGCCGACGGGATCACCCGTTACGCGTACGGCCCCTTTGGACTGCTGCACACGGTCACCGATCCGGGCGAGGCGGTGACGCGCACGACGCGCGACGCGTTCGGCCGTGTCCGGCAGCTCGACGACCCCGATCGGGGCACGACGGTCTCGATCCATGACGGCTTCGGCGAGCAGATCTCGTCGACCGATGCGCTCGAGCGAAAGGTCACGTGGACCTACGACGCGCTCGGTCGACCCCGCTCGCGCGTGGACCAGGACGGCGCGGAGAGCCTGACGACCACGTGGACATGGGACACCGCGTCGCACGGCGTCGGCAGGCTCCACACGCTCGCGAGCCCGGACGGGGACAAGACGTACGGGTACACGGGCCTTGGCCAGCTCGACACGATCGCGCTCCGCATCGACGGCGAGCGCTCTCCCCTGGAGGCCAGGCTGGGCTACGACGAGCTCGGCCGCGTCGAGACGGTCACGTACCCGGCGCCGGCCGGCGCGGCGCCGTTCGTCGTGGCCCACGACCGCGACGCGCACGGCCATGTGCTCGCCGTGCGCGACATCGGAACGAACCTCGCCTACTGGCGCTTGGCGGACGTGGACGACGCGGGGCGCTTCCGGGAGGAGGTGTTCGGCAACGGCCCCGTCACGGAGCGGAGCTACTTCGCGGACAAGCAGCGCCTGAGGCACTTGACGACGCAGAGCGGCGCGGGTGAGGTGCAAAACCTGGACTATGGGTTCGACGATCTCCTGAATCTCACGCGCCGCACCGACGCGCTCCAGCCAGAGAACACGACGGAGCGCTTCCGGTATGATCCGATCCATCGGCTGACCTGCGCGTACTTCGGCGATCTCGAGAGCGCGACGGCACCCTGCGCGCTCCGCTACGACTACCACCCGAACGGCAATCTCACCTTCAAGTCGGACGTTGGTGACCTCTCGTATGACGACCCGCTGCACCCGCATGCGAGCACCGGCGCGGGTACGGACAGTTACGCGCATGACGCTGTCGGTAATCAGACGGCGCGGCCCGGCGGCACGACGGTGCGCTATACGCCGTTCGACCTGCCGGAGCAGATCACGCACGGCGCGAGCACCATCACGTTCGGCTACGACGGCGACCAGCAGCGGATCCGCAAGACCACGCCGGAAAAGGAGACGCTCTACTTCGGCGATCTGTACGAGCGGGTCACCGAGGCGGCGTCGGGCGCCGTGGAGCACCGGTACCACGTCCACTCGCCGGAGCGCGTGGTGGCGATCGTGACCCGGGGAGGCTCGGACGACGGCACGCGCTACGTGCATGTAGATCACCTCGGCTCGATCGATGCGCTCACCGACGAGGACGGCGACGTGATCGAACGGCGGAGCTACGACCCGTTCGGGCAGCGCAGGAACCCCGTGTGGGGGGAGCGCCCGCCTGCCTCGTTCCCGAGCGAGACGACGCAGGGGTTCACCGGGCACGAGAGCGACGACGAGCTCGGGCTCGTGAACATGAAGGGCAGGATCTACGATCCGAGGATCGGGCGGTTCTTGACGACCGACCCGATCGTTTCGATTCCGTCCTTCGGGCAGAGCTGGAATCCGTACAGCTACGTGCGCAACAGCCCGCTCAATCACGTGGATCCGAGCGGGTTCCAGGAAGAGCCGGTGGAGGCGCCGATCCTGCCGGTCTACTCGGTGGTGCGCCCGGAACAATACGCCGTAGAGATCTTCTACTCGCCGCCGAAAGCAAACCAGCCTGAAGAAGGGCCGCGCGAGGCCGTGGAGGTCGGCGCCACGACGGCGCCTATCGACGTGGGCACGACCGGAAGCTCATCCGGGTACGTGCCGCAGCCGTTGACCGTCTCGCCGGAGCACTCGGGCGTCGGCGGCCCAGCCACCGTCGTCGGCCAGACCTTGCTGGGCGCCGCGGAGGGGACGCGCGACCTCGGAGCAGGGATCGGGCGGATGCTCGTGCTGAATGCGCTGACGCTCGGGATGTACAGCGGCTACGAGTTCGCCAGCGCGATGTGGGAGGGCTACGACGAGGACGGCCTCGTCGGCGCGCTCAACGCCGTCAACCCGCTCTACCACATCGGCCGCGGCGCGGCGGACACGGCCCTCGCCATCGATCGGGATGACTATCGGACAGCGGGCGCGGCGGGGACCAAGACGATGGTCCTCGCCGCGGCCACCGTCTTCGGGATGGGAAGGGGGCTGGGCGCGGCGGAGGGATCGGCGGTTGCGGCGGGGGCGGTACGAGGGGCAGGAGCCACTCGCGAGCTCGCTCAGCATATTGCCAACGTCGAACGTGTGCCGATGAACTTCAGACGAACGGTTGTGCTCGTCGAAACGGCCGAAGGACCGACGCTAGTTGCTGGAGGCGCGAGCGATCTATCCGCCGCTCAAATCGCTGCGGCTCAGAGGCTCGGGCTGACTCCAGCACCACCGATGCCAGGAGTTCATGCGGAGCCAACCGCAATCTTCGGAGCCGGAAAGCTCGGCCTGACACCTACGCGCGGCGTAACCACCAGCACCATTTGCACAGGCCCCGGTGGATGCACTGAGTTTATCGAAGGCCTCGGAGGCCGCGTCACCGGAAAGCACACATTCGAGTTCTAATCATGGAAGAAGACACCCTCATTGGCGCGATCATCAGACGAGCAACAGATCCGACGACCCGCACGGATTGGCCGGACCGAGACACGCCTGAGCTAGCTCCGTGCGCCACACTGGAGCAGGTGGAGCGAGCCGAGCAGGCATTGAAGTGTAAGCTCCACCCATTGCACCGAAGGCTGCTCCAAGAGGTCGGAAATGGTGGATTCGGTCCAGCGAATGGTCTCATTGGCTTACCGGGAGGCAAAGTTGATGACGACGGTCGATCGGTCGTAGAGCTCCGCGAGCAGCTCTTCGCAGACCCTACGGGTGCTGGTGTACCTGCGCAGGTAGTCCCTCTCTGCGATTGGGGCAGCGGCACATGGTCGTGCGTCGACGAAGACACTGGACATGTGCTAATGTTGGACGAAACAGGCCTCACCGACACGCAGATATCGCTTCATGACTGGATGGCTGACTGGGTCAATGGTGTTTCACTCGCGGAGAGGCTGTTCACATTTGAGGAGCGTTCAGGGATCAATCCGTTCACCAAGGCTCCGATGACCGCGCGACTTCGAAGCCGTCCAATCGGCGTGCCCTACCGTGGACGGACCAGCTGAACCGCCCGTTCAGCGCTCCGACGAGGTGCGGCACGCGCGGTGGATCGCACACCGTGATCGGGGCACGACTGCCTTTACCAGCGACGCGGCCGGTCGACCGCGCACGCGCGTGGGCCAGGACGGCGGCGAGCGCCGGACGACCACGTGGACCTGGGACAACGCGGCGCACGGCGTCGGCAAGCTCCACACGCTCACAAGCCCCGATGGGGAGAAGACGTATGGCTATACCGACCGCGGCCAGCTCGACACGATCTCGCTCCGCATCGACGGCGAGCGCTCTCCCCTGGAGGCCAGGCTCGGCTATGACGACCTCGGTCGCGTCGAGACGGTCACGTATCCGGCGCCTGCCGGCTCGGCGCCGTTCGTCGTGGCCCACGATCGCGACGCGCACGGCCATGTGCTCGCCGTGCGCGACAGCGGAACGAACCTCGCCTACTGGCGCTTGGCGGACGTGGACGACGCGGGGCGCTTCCGGGAGGAGGTGTTCGGCAACGGCGCCGTCACGGAGCGGAGCTACTTCGCGGACAAGCAGCGCCTGAGGCACATGACGACGCAGAGCCGCGCGGGGGAGGTGCAAGACCTGGACTATGGGGTCGACGATCTCCTGAATCTCACGCGCCGCACCGACGCGCTCCAGCCAGAGAACACGACGGAGCGCTTCCGGTATGATCCGATCCATCGGCTGACCTGCGCGTACTTCGGCGATCTCGAGAGCGCGACGGCGCCTTGCGCGCTCCGCTACGACTACCACCCGAACGGCAATCTCACCTTCAAGTCGGACGTCGGTGACCTCTCGTATGACGACCCGCTGCACCCGCATGCGATCACCGGCGCGGGCACGGACACCTTCGCGCATGACGCCGTCGGTAATCAGACGGCGCGGCCCGGCGGCACGACGGTGCGCTATACGCCGTTCGACCTGCCGGAGCAGATCACGCAGGGCGCGAGCACCATCACGTTCGGCTACGACGGCGACCAGCAGCGGATCCGTAAGACCACGCCGGAAAAGGAGACGCTCTACTTCGGCGATCTGTACGAGCGGGTCACCGAGGCGGCGTCAGGCGCCGTGGAGCACCGGTACCACGTCTACTCGCCGGAGCGCGTGGTGGCGATCGTGACCCGGGGAGGCTCGGGCGACGGCACGCGTTACGTGCATGTCGATCACCTCGGCTCGATCGATGCGCTCACCGACGAGGACGGCGACGTGATCGAGCGGCGGAGCTACGACCCGTTCGGGCAGCGCAGGAACCCCGTATGGGGAGAGCGCCCGCCTGCGTCGTTCCCGAGCGAGACGACGCAGGGGTTCACCGGGCACGAGAGCGACGACGAGCTCGGGCTCGTGAACATGAAGGGCAGGATCTACGATCCCAGGATCGGGCGGTTCTTGACGACCGACCCGATCGTTTCGATTCCGTCCTTCGGGCAGAGCTGGAATCCGTACAGCTACGTGCGCAACAGCCCGCTCAATCACGTGGATCCGAGCGGGTTCCAGGAAGAACCGGTGGAGGCGCCGATCCTGCCGGTCTACTCGGTGGTGCGCCCGGAACAATACGCCGTAGAGATCTTCTACTCGCCGCCGAAAGCAAACCAGCCTGAAGAAGGACCGCGCGAGGCCGTGGAGGTCGGCGCCACGACGGCGCCTATCGACGTGGGCACGACCGGAAGCTCATCCGGGTACGTGCCGCAGCCGGTGACCGTATCGCCGGAGCACTCGGGCGTCGGCGGCCCAGGCACCGTCGTCGGCCAGACCTTGCTGGGCGCCGCGGAGGGGACGCGCGACCTCGGAGCAGGGATCGGGCGGATGCTCGTGCTGAATGCGCTGACGCTCGGGATGTACAGCGGCTACGAGTTCGCCGGCGCGATGTGGGCCGGGTACGACGAAGACGGCCTCGTCGGCGCGCTCAATGCCGTCAACCCGCTCTACCACATCGGCCGCGGCGCGGCGGACACGGCGCTCGCCATCGATCGGGATGACTATCGGACAGCGGGCTCGGCGGGGGTGAAGGCGATCCTCCTCGGCGCGGCAACGGTGTACGGTGCGGGCAGAGGGCTGGGAGCGCTCGCGGAGGGGTCGACGGCGGCGGGAGCCGCGACGGCAACACCGAGAGCGTACTCGGTGGCGTTCGAGACCACCATCCCGAAGGCCGGGGTCGGCAGATACCCTGCGCACTTCGCCGCAGCGAATGAGAATCTGCTTCAAGCGATGGCAGATCCACAGCTCGCGCAAATGCTTCGTCAAACCCTAGGGCAACAGTTCGAGAGCACGGTCCTGAGTCCAACGGGTCGCGTTCTTGGAAGATCACCCACGGGGTGGACATGGCATCACGTTCCCGGTAGACCTGGTGTGCTTCAGCTGGTTCCAATCGAGCAACACGCGTCGGGCTCGTCCTGGCAAAATCTACTTCATCCAAACGGACAGGGAGGGATGAGTGAATGGGGACATCTCTACTAAAAGAAGTTCTTCAGGAGTGGGAAAAATACGAGCCCGATGACGACCTATATGTTCCATCCGGAACGAGCATCACCTTGAACACACCCGTCGTCATTCTTTCGTTCGATCGGCATCGTCCTCGGAGGGTCGAAGACCTCGAATACATCTTGAGTTTTGAGCAAGTCAGGGACGCCATCGTCGGGCTCGAGGCCCAGCTTCGGCGTGATACGTCGGCTGAAGAGCGGCTCGCAGCGGTTCTGCATTATGCGCGACATGACGCGTTCATCGATCCCCAGCACGTGTCGGTGGGTAAATCGCGGGAATGAATCGGCTCGTCGCGCGGAAACCGACCATGTCCAGGTCGTCGGTCCGATGCTGCGCAACGCGCCCCTCGGCCTGCTCTGCGCCGAGGTGCGCTTCCTCGCGTCTGAGTTCGCACAGTGGCTGCTCGCGTCGCGGTTCCGCCCGAGATGGCGCGCGCCACGCTCCCGCCGGTCTGCTTCGAGGAGCACGTGAACGCGGCCACACACATCACATCCGTGAGCCCGACGAGGTGCTCGGCCGCGTCGAGACGGTCACGTACCCGGCGCCTGCCGGCGCGGCGCCGTTCGTCGTGGCCCACGACCGCGACGCGCACGGCCATGTGCTCGCCGTGCGCGACAGCGGAACGAACCTCGCCTACTGGCGCTTGGCGGACGTGGACGACGCGGGGCGCTTCCGGGAGGAGGTGTTTGGCAACGGCGCCGTCACGGAGCGGAGCTACTTCGCCGACAAGCAGCGCCTGAGGCACATGGCGACGCAGAGCGGCGCGGGGGAGGTGCAGGACCTGGACTACGGGTTCGATGATCTCCTGAATCTCACGCGCCGCACCGACGCGCTCCAGCCAGAGAACACGACGGAGCGCTTCCGGTACGATTCGCTCCATCGGCTGACGTGCGCGTACTTCGGCGATATCGAGAGCTCGGCGGCACCATGCGATCTCCGCTACGAGGGCAAGCCCAACGGCAATTTCCCCTTCAAGTCGGACGTCGGCGCGCTCTCCTACGACGACCCGGCGCACCCGCACGCCGTCACCAGCGCGGGTACGGACAGCTTCAGCTACGACGCCGTCGGCAACCAGCTCGCGCGCTCGGGCAGCGTCGCGGTGCGGTACACGCCGTTCGATCTGCCGGACACCATCGCGCAGGGCGCGAGCACCGTCACCTTCGCCTACGATGGCGACCAGCAGCGGATCCGCAAGACAACGCCGGAACAGGAGACGATCTACTTCGGCGCTCTGTACGAGCGAATCACCGACGCGGCGACAGGAAGGCCGAGCACCGGTATCACGTCCACTCGCCGGAGCGGCTGGTGGCGATGGTGACCCGAGGTGGCGACCAGCCAGACAAGCGCTACATCCACGTCGACCACCTCGGCTCGGTCGATGCGGTCACCGGCGAGGACGGCGCCTCCTCGTACGCGCGCGCGAAGAAGCTAGTTGGTCAAGCGATCGTCAGGGCAGGCCGGGGCGAAGACTTACGAGCGATTTGCCGCGCCTGGTTGCTATGGACGTGCCTCCCAGCGTCCCCATTCGCTAGCGAAGGGTAATTGGAGCAGGGCGAGCGAGAGGGACTGTTTGAATCTGGGGATAGTGCGCCTTAGACAAAAGCCGGGGCCAGCGATGTTGTCGTCATGTTCGGTGGGATATGAAGCCAAGGCTCTCTCGTCGATGCCTTGACCGATGACCGCACCTATTCGCGGAAGCGAAGCGTCTTGACGGCGACGCCATCCTCCCCCCTGATCTCGTTGCCAGACCAATCCCAGCTCACGCCGCCCTTACCCGGCGGTCCCAGTTCATACCTGACGCCCTCAAGCGTAAGCTGGTCCTCGTCGAGGTAGGCAATGCCGATCGAGTCGCCGCCGCGTCCAGGGCCGCCGTAGCCGCCGTCGCCTCCTCGGCCTCCCTCGCCGCCGCCACACGACCAGGTGCCGTCCCCCACGGCCCCGCCGGGGGCGCCTCGGCCGCCGTCGCCGCCTCGCTCGGGCGGCCCGCCGTCACCACCTCCCCCGGCGTCGACCGTCGTGAGCAGGCTGTCGCGCACCGTCAGCTTGGCGTGAAGCACGGCGATGGCGATGCTCGGCTGGCCGTTCCCGCCCGGTTGGCCGCCTCGACCGCCGCAGCCCCCCGCGCCGCCTGAACCGCCGGCTGCGCCCCCCTTGGAGGCCACATCGCACACAGCGAGCCCGCCGCGACGCCCGCCTCCCCCGCCGCCGCCCTGGCCCGGCATGCCGCGGCCCCCCTCGGCTGCCTTGTCGCCCTCCCATCCGGTCTCCGTGAGCCGCCCGATGCCCTCGCCAGGTGCGCCGGCGGCGCCCCACTTGCCGGTTTTCCCGCTGAAGCCGACGCCGCAACCACCGTCTTCGCGGTCGCCGAGTCCTCCTTGCCCCTCGTGGCCGGGGTCCGGCGCGGGTACGGGCTCGCCGGCCTCCCCATCGCCAGCGCCGTCGGCGAGCCCGTCGCCTCCCTTGCCACCGACGCTCGGGATCCCGCCCTCGCACGGGTTCACCACCGCGGGCCCGCCGGCGACGGTGGCTGCCGAGCACGCATCCCCGCCGTAGATTCCGTGCGGCCCGTCGGGTGCCCGATTGAACCCGGGCCACCTCTCGCCAGAGCCGCCCCCATTTCCGTAGGACGCGCGGATCTCGCTCCGGGTGAGCTCCACCGCGGTACCCGACCGAACGAGCATCCCGATATAGGTTCCACCCGAGAGGTCGATGTGGTCGATCGTCGAGACGCCATCCGCCGCCCCGGTGTCGCCGGCGCTCGCTGGCTCGACGGTCAGATCGATGGCGAAAGGTTTCTCACGGACGTTGATGCTGGTCGTAACATCCTCGTCAAAGCGTTCAAATGTCTGGCAATGAAAGCCCCCGTAGAGGTCCACGCCGGAGGGTAGGAGGACGGCTCCTTCGAAGGCGTCGTTGCACGCGAACACCCTTCCTCTTCCGATGCGCGCCAGGGCAATCGCGCGCTGGAGAGAGCGGACCGGCTTGTTCTTCGTGCCTGGATTCGCATCGTCACCGCCATAGAAGGGCCCGGCAACAAACACGCCACAGCCGTCGTCCAACCGATCGGCGGCAAGGTGCTCGAGACAGACGGATTCCGGCGGTGCTTCGTCCTGGCACGACGATGTGAGCGTACACGGCGGAGCGTCGGCATCGATGGGGCCTGGCGCGCTCTCGCAGCCAACCGTGGCGAAGGGGAGAGCAAGGAGCAGGACAATCGTGCCTTTTGACATCATCGGTATTCCTCGACGGCGGCGCCGCGGCAAGCGACTCAATGGGGCGGCTCGTTGGTCGCACCGAAGCGATAGAGATGCCCCTGTGGACCAGCCGCGCCTCTGCCCACTTCGTCATCGGCGCTGGCGTTGCCTGCGGGGCCGCCGCCTCCGGGGCTTCCAACTTCGATGGTCGTGCCGGGCAGGATGGCCAGATGGGGGACCACATACGCGATGCCGACGGCAGCGCCGCCGAGCCCACCGCCGGCATCACCGCCGCGGCCGCCGTTCCCTCCGAAGCCGCCATCGCATGCGTCCCACATTTCGGTTCCAGCCAAGCCGTTGCCGCTGTCCCCGCCATGTCGTCCGATGCCGCCTAGTTGACCAGTTCCGCCGACCCCACCCTTGCCGCCGCTGCCCGCGACAACCTTCGTGGCGTCGAGTTCCAGCTCCGAGTCCTCCAGTGCAACGATGGCGATGCTCGCTCCGCCATAGCCGCCGCCCCGGCCTGCCTGGCCGCCGCAACCCCCGCTCCCCCCCGAACCACCGGCTGCACCGCTTTGAGGGCGGCCTACAGGGCACGCAACCATGGGCCCATGCGACTTGCTGCCGCCGCCGCCGCCCCCCCCTTGGCCGGCGCCGCCCTTCTTTCCATCCTCACCCCGGACACCCACCCATCCGTGGATGTCGAGGTAGCCTTCACCTGCCGCGCCGTCAGCGCGGCCACGACTGGCACCGGGCGCACCGTCTCTCCCCTTCGTGCACGGATCGCTGCCCGCGCCGAGCCCCGCAATCCCGTAGCCTTGCGGATTTTCCGCAGGCTCCGGCTGCCCTGGCGTACCATCGCGGCCGACCTCAAGCCCTCCGTCGCCGCCGTATCCGCTCGTCGACTCGCTCCCATCGTCGCACACGGTCACGACTGGCAGGGCGCCCACGGCGGCGTCCGCAGTGCAGGCGGACGCCCCATCGTTGCCCTCCATGCCATCCGTCGCTCGATGGCTGGGCGCGTCCTTGCCCGCCTCCCCATCCTTGCCGTTGCCCGCGATGACATCGCTCGACGCTACCCTCGCCTTGGCGCCCTGGCTCAAGATCATCGCGATCGACGACTTTCCATCGCTCGCGGAGGCGTCGGCCGCCACGGCGTGTACGCCGAAGATCACGGAGGTCGCGTCGTCCCCTGCGATGATTGCGTCGTTCCCCCCGAGGACCCGCAGCGGGATCCCCACCGTCGGAGCGATGATCGTCGGGTGATCCGGCCCGCCGAACGACCCCTCATACGACCACTCGCCGTCCTCGCAGAGCCGCCCGCCCCAGAGATCGACGCCCGAGGGCAACGCGAGCGCCTCCTCGAACCTCCCGCCGCACGCGTACACGCGCCGGGTCGCCGCCTCGCCGTGGCCTCGCCCGTGCGCGGCGAGCCGGACCGCGTGTTGCAAGGTCTTCACGGGCGCATCCTTCGTGCCGGGGTGCTTGTCGTCGCCGTGCTCGCCGACGAACACGCCGCACTCATCGAGCGCTGGCGCTGTGCTGGGCTCTCCCGCGCACGGGTCGAGCGGAGGCTCCGGCTCGGGGGGACACGCCAGCTTTTCCGAGCAATCATCGGAATAGCTAGCGCAAGCTGTCAGCGTACCAGCTCCCCACAGGCAGGCTGCCAGAGCGATGGCCGACCTCACGGCGCCTCGGCCTGCCAGCGCCGCCATTCTCTCGGCCCCCTGCGTGCTCACCATTTCCCCTCGATTCGCGCGCCGATTTCGCTCCCATTCGCCACGGGCGAGACATGGACTCGATCCCCAGCCGGTGTGAGTCCCAGGAAAGAGAAGTCCGTGAAGAATGACGCGGCGGTCATGGCCCCGAGGACACCGCCCGTGATCACGGCGGCCATCCCGGCCCGGCCGTACGTGTTGCGCGCGTCCTGAAGGCGCGCCAGCTCGCCACACGGCGAGCTCCGAGGCGCTTGCCAGCACATCGACGCGCTCGATGACGGCTCGCTTTGGAGCCGAGCTCTCCGGGCGCTCAGGTCGTCATCGAGCTTGCCCGCCCGAACGATGAGGATGGTGCCCACCGCCACGCCTGCCGTCGAGACGGCGATCCCCGTGATGCGCAGCGTCCCCGGCCAGGAGGCCCACGGGCTGGGAGCCTGCGCGCGCGCAGCGGGCAACCTGCGCGCGGAGGACGGCGCCGCTGTCGCGATCTCCTTGGCGCTGCTCGCCTCCTTGGCGCTGCTCGCCGCACTGCGGGGCAGCTGCATCGTGATCTCGTGCTCCGCGCCTGCCACGGCGAGGAACGAATGGAGCGCGTCCTCACGGCCCGGTGCGCGGGCCCGCACCATGTGTTTGCCCGGCTCGAAGAAGCGCGTGTAGGTCCGTGCAATCTCGCCGATGCGCTCGCCGTCGATGAACACCTCGGCGTCGGGCGGATCGACCCCGAGCACGAGCGTCGCTATGTGCCTCGCTGCCTCGCGCTGTCCTGCCTCGAATCGCCGCCGGAGCGCGTCCGGCAGCGTCTCGCGCTGTTCCAGGCTCCTGGAGAGGTGCTCGGCCGCGTCGCGATACCTGTGCAGCGCGACCTCGCAAAGTCCGAGCTCACCGGCGAGCTCCGCGCGCTCTCGCTCGGTGCTGGTCGCGGGGTCCGCGGACTCGAAAGCAGCCTTGTATGCCGCGTGCGCCTCGACCCACAGCCCGGCATTGCGCGCTCTCTGACCGCGGCGAACATGGTCCTTCACCGAGGAGCTGCCGCTCGGTTTCGCCTTCGCTTGAATGTCGTCCGCGCTGGCCGAGCGCGTGAGGCCTGTCGCGACCCCGAGCGCAAGAAAGATCGAGAGCGAATGCGCGATGCAACGCATCCAGCCACGCTAGTGATGTCGTCCACTTGGCGTCAACCGACAGAAATCGCCAGATTTTGGTCCGTTTTTGTGAGAATTTTCGGTCGGTTGGTGGAATGAGCTCAGCCGTCCGCCAGGGCCTAGGTGAATGTGGTTAATTGTCCTACTATAGGGCATGTTGTCCGACCAAAGTTGCTTGCCGGATCATTTCCGTGAAGCGTTTCGACCGGCTCAAGTGTGCTGCGTACCGTGGACAAGCCAGCGACCGTCTCCCCCGGCTTCGAGCTCTTCCGGCGTCTCGCGCGGCGCCACGGGGTGCCGGCGCGAAACGCCGAGGATGTCGCCCAGGAAGCGCTGCTGCGGGGGCTGGAGGCCGACAAGCGGCTCGACCCGGGGGGAGACCCGGCCCCGTACCGCGTCACGATCGCCATCAACCAGGCGCGCAACCATGTCCGTGACGCGCGCTGCCGCGGCGAGGTGCTGACGTCGTTCGATGAGTGCGAGATCCGGGACGAGTGCCCCACGCCGGAAGAGCTGCTCCGGAGACGGCAGCAGGAAGAGTTCACGCGGGAGCTGATAAACCAGCTCGATCCCAAGTACCGGGATCTGGTGATCAAGCACGATCTCCAGGAGGTCCCGCTCGCCGAGATCGCCGCCGAGCAGGGACTCCCGCTGGCCACGGTGAGGACGCGGCACTGGCGGGCGCACAAGGCGCTCCGGGTGCAGCGGGAGCGGTGGCAGGCGCAGGAGCGCTCGCAGGGAAGGGACGATCGCGCCTTCCTGTCGCTCGCGCTGGGTTTCCGCCGTCACGCGTCGTGGGTGGCCTCGCTGCGCCATCTGGGCGTGAGGATCCTCGTTCAGTGCGCGCTCGTCCTGCTGACCGGCGCGATCGTCTCCGCTGTGCCGCCCTTGGCCGATCTGGAATCGTGGCTCGGGGCGGCGGCGGTCCGCGCCCCTGTCGTCCCTGTCACCCCGCCCGCAGCTCAGGACGCTGCGGCGTCCCCTGCGCGAGACGGCGCGCACGGCGCCGCGGCGCCCGCCGCGCCGATCGCGCGCGAGATCTCGTCGCCAAGGGATCAAGGAAGCGCACGCACGCAGGCGGCGGCGAGCAGCACGCCCGCTCTCTCAACGAGGACCGATGGCCGGCCCGCGTCTCCGGCGAGGGCCGTTCGACCGACCATCAGCGAGCACGAGAGGAGCCTGATCAACCAGGCCCGGAGGGCTGTCGAGGCCGGCAACGCCATGGCCGACGTCGAGGCGCTCCAGCTGCTGAATGCCCACGCGCGGGAGTTCCCCGATGGGCTGCTCGCCGCCGAGCGCGAGGCACTTCTCAGACAGCTGCGCTGAGCCCTCGGCTGTCCTCTGACAGCAAGCAGGCGGTGACGCTGGTGATGTCTTCGGACAGCACAAGGCGACGATCCGCCTTGTTCCCGACAAGAACGGTCACGTCCAGGAAACGAAACGCGATGACGACGATGGAGGATGTGCTCAGTGCGATGTGGCTCATTTCGCCGCTCGGGCTCGCGATGATAGCCTGCGTCGCGATCGGCTTCGCGGTCACCGCGCGTGAAGCGCTGGGACGCGAGCGCGGGCTTCGCGAGGCGCGCGAGCACGCGCATGATGACGAAGAGGCAGCCCTCACCGATGCGAGGGATCAGGCTGCAGGGGAGCGGGACCGATACCGGCGCCTGCTGGACTGTCACGTCGATGCGGCGCTCGCAGAGCTGACAAACGTCCGCGCGCGCCCCATTCCCGGGCCAGGCAGGGTCCTCGAGTCGTTCTGCGCGACGAACCCTTCGTGGAGGAGAAAGCTGGCCGAGAGCACGGGGCTATCGCCGAGGGAGGTGGAGCAGTTGCTAAGGAACGACCTTCCCATGACGCCCGGCCTTGCCCGGCAGCTGGAGGACTTCACCGGCACGCCCGCTCGGTACTGGGAGCGCCTGTGGCGGCTGCACGACGACTACCGGACGCACGCAGAAGAGACCGTGGTCATCCAGGTCGGCGAGCCCGTCACCAGGCGCGAGAGCTCGGCGCGTCCCGCGTCGTCACCGGCGCCGAGCTCGGTGCCGCCGCCTCCGCCCACGATGCCTCCTGGCGCGCCCGACGTTCCTCCGCCCGTGGTGCCGTCTCCCGAGCTCGCGGCCAGGAGCCCGCGGGCGAAGCTCCCGCCGCCACCGCTGCCGCGGCTTCGGTCGCCGCTCCCTGTCCGCTCCGCCACGGGGGAAGAGGTCGTCCGCCGAGCTGGGACGTCGGCGAGCTTCCCGCTACAGCGTGAGGAAGGGGGGGCGAGCTCCGCCGACGCGTCGGATTGGGAGGAAGCAGAGCGCTCTCCGCTGAACACGACACTTCCGGGAGTAGGAAGCCATGGGTGAGCGCCGCCGTGCCTCGGATGCGGTGGACGTGGCCATGCGCCCCGAGGTACGCGTTGCATTCGATGCCATCGTGCAGCAATGTTCCATGATCAGGGACAGGCTGCGCCGGCTCCAGGTTCCAGAGTGCGACCGAGACGACGTCATGCAGGATATCCTGCTCTCGGCATGGAGGACGGTCGAGGCAGGAGGGGTCCCTGCGCCCGAGCACCTGTCGATGAAGCAGGCTACAAGACGCTGGCTGGATGTGGTCGTGTGGCACCATACGACGCACTACAGGGAGTTCCAGAATCGGTGGCAGAAAGGCCGCGATTCGTATGCGCATTCGGCGATCGATGACCTTATGCCGCCGCCGTCTGGGCGCGTGGAGGCGCGGCTCGGCCTCCGCAACCTGGAACGGATCGATCCCGCGCTGCGCGACGTCGTGATGGACTTCGCTTTGGGGCTCACCGCAGAGGAGATTGCGGCCGAGCTTGGTCAGAATCCCAATACGATCCAGGAGCGCCTGGCGCGCGGAAGAGACCAGCTCCGGAGGGTGCTGCACTTGAACGATGCCCCGACGCTGCCCGCCATCAGGAGCAAGCTGGCGAGCATGTCACCGCTTCGGGAGCCGAGCCGTGAGGGCTGACGTCTTGCTTTGGGAGCGGACGCCTTGTTGCCGAGCGGACTACGTGAGGGCCCGAAGATCCGGCTCTGCGGTGGTCGTCGTCGACCTGGATCTCGGCTCGCGGCGAGGCGACGGTTCACCTCGGCGATCGCAGGGCGCCGCTGCCCGCAGTCGCGCTCGCCGTCCGAGGGGACGACCTCGGTCACTCCAGATCAGGCCGCGCGCTGCCCATGCCGATGGCCCACGCCATCGTGTAGCGCGCGTTGATCTCGCACCGGGGGTTCCAGCGCAGCTCGCCGTGTTCGTCCTCCCAGCGGAATGCGTCGATTCCGAACGGCCCGAAATAGCCCGCGGCGGCGAGCGCCTGCCCCGCCTCGAGCGCGGCCTCGACGAGCCCCCGGCGCTCGCCGTCGCCGAGGTCGCCCTCGCCGGCCAGGGCGGCCCCGAGGTACGCCCCGTTCGCGTCGCAGCGCTGGACACACGGGTCGCCGAGGCGCACCGCGCCGCCGCGGGCGACGTGCCCGTGCAGCGAGAAGTCGCCGCGGCGCTCGACCCAGGGCTCGACCTGGAGGCCGCTGTCCGGCGACGCGGGATCGAGCGACGCGGCGGCCCAGGGCCGCGCATCGGGCGGCAGCGCGCCGCGGGCGACCCGGCGCCGGCCGCGCCCGGCGAACCCGAACGGCCGCTTGAGCAGCCAGTGGCCCGTCGGCGTGGGCTCCGCGATCGCGGCCTCGAGCTCGGCCAGAGAGGCGACGTAGCGCGCGCCGGGCAGCGTCTGGCCGAGGTCCGCGCAGAACCTCCGGTGGTTGACGCGCCGGAGCACGTCGAGCGGCGGCGCCTCCGCGAGCGCGACGCCGGCGCGGCCGAGGAGGCGAAGGGCGCGGGGCGTGGGGCACCACGCGCGGCCGACGAGCGGCGTTCCAGGAGGCGCCGGCGGCACGAGAGGCGAGGGGAGCTCGGGGCTGAGCACGACGTCGCCGGGGCGCAGCAGGGCCGAGACCCGGCCGGCGAGCTCGGGCGCCCGGCCGGCGACCGCGGCGCGCGGGGTGTACCCCGCGGGGCGCGCCAGCTCCTCGTCGGCGTCGAAGTTCAGGACCCAGGCGCTCGCTCGGTCCATGAGGCCAGCGCGTCGAGGAACGGCTCGGAGAGGCCGGAGCGGCTGCGGTCGCGGCGGTTCATCGGCTCGCCCCGCATGAGCAGCGGCGAGAGGGGCGGCGGGATGTGGCGCACCCACACGTCGAAATCGCTCGGCCCGCGCTGCGCGACGTCCTCCGGCCCGTGCGGCGCGGCTTCGCCCGCGCCAGCCGGATCGCCGCCGAGCGACGTGGGAATCGCCGCCTGGCCAGCGCTCCCGCTCGCCTGCGTGAAGCGGCGGAACCAGCGGACCCCGAAGCGCACGTGCGGGATCTCCTCCGCGCAGACCCGCTCCGTGAGCGCGGCGCCCTCGACGTCGCCGATGGCGCGGAAGCGCTCGGCGAAGCGCGCCGTGTGGTCGAGGTTGCCCCCCTCGAGGCCCATGCCCATCACGGCCACGAACTGCGCGGGCGACGCGGCGGCCGGCACCCGCGTCCAGAACCAGTCGCGCACAGGGAAGTCGCCGAAGCGGTGGCCGATCGCGGCGAGGTACGCGGCGTAGAGCCGCATGTGGCGCACCTCGTCGAGGGCAATCCGGACGAGGCCGCCGCGGAAGGCGCGCGGCGTCTCGGGGAAGGCGAGCAGCGCCCAGGCCATGAGCTCCGCCGCCTGGAGCTCGTGGTGCAGGAACGCGTGGAAGAGCTGCGCGCGGCGCGCCGGGTTGCGCAGCGCCTCGGGCCCCGGGCTCTTCTGCGCGCGCTCCGAGATGCGCAGCACGGCGGGCCGTCCAGGTCGCTCGAGGCGCCGCGGCGGGGCCGGCGCGGCGCCCGACGCAGACAGCGTGGCATCCGACTCCCAGAGGGAGGGCACGGGCGGCGGAGAGAGCTTGTGCTCGAGGTCGGTCGAGAGGACGTAATCCCAGGCCCAGCGCTCGACGGTGTCGGGCGGGGGCGGAGGCGGATCGCTGGGCGGCGTGGCGGGAGACATCATGGCACGGCGGGGCAGGGGGGACGCCGCTTCCTACCACAGCTCGACGTCGCCGGCGGAACGCCGTGGCATCCGCCCGGAGAGCGCCCCCATGGAGGCGTTAAATCTGGACTATTGTTGAATTTTATTCCGGCCTTCCCGCCTTCGTGGCCGCATCCGGCACGCCCTCACCGGGCGCACCCCGGCCGCGGGCAGCGGGGACGGCATGTCGGGCTATCTCGGTGCCGGTAGGTTTGCCTTCCGCACCGAGCGGTCGTAGTCGCGGCGCTCTCGTGGCTTTGGCGGGACGCTCGCGGTAGCGCCTGCGATCCGTCTCCTCGCCCGGGCCGCGCGCGCCGGCAGGAACTGCTGCGAGGGGGAGAATATTCCCCGATCCTCGCGGCTACCGCCGCGCAGCGTCGGGTCCTCGCGCTCGCGATGTCACGATGACAGAGGCCTCGGTGACTCGACGACATTTTGCCGGGGAATAGGCCGGAGCCGCGACATTTGCGCGGAAATGGCCGCTGGAGCAGCGTGGCTTACGCCTTGCTCCAGGGAGATCGCATGAAGGCGGAGCGGCGTTCCCAGGCGGTCGACAGGAAGCGCGAGGAGCAGACGGTGCTGGTCATCGGGGGCAGCGGCGGCATGTCGAGCCGCTACCGCGATGTGGTCGAGAAGCACGGCTGGTCGCTGCGCCATTACGAGAACCGCGTGCCGCCGGGCGCGCGCCACGGCGTGGGGCGGATCGCGCTCATCGTGATCATGGTGACGATGGTCTCGCACGCGCTGCGCGACCAGATGCAGAGCCTCGCGGCGGATGGCGCCCCCGTCGTGTACCTGCGCAGCGCCTCCGTCTCGGCGCTGCGGGCCGCGATCGAGCAGCGGTCCGCCTGACACCACGTCGCGCTGCCGCGGCGAGGAGAGGCCCTCTCCCCCGGAGCCGGCGTCGCGCCTCCTCTCCTGCTCCTCTCCTCTCCTCTCCCGACCCTCCTCGAGCATGTCTGTCCCGCGTTTCGACGCTCGCGCTGTCACGGTGACAAGGGCCTTTGCGATTCGAGGACAATTTGCCCAGGAATAGAGTCCGATAACGAGGATTTCGCCGGAAATGGCGAGCTGGAGAGCGTGGCTTGCGCCTTGCTCCAGGGAGATCGCATGAAGGCGGAGCGGCGGAGTCAGGGGAGCGACAGGAGGCGTGAGGAGCAGACGGTGCTGGTCATCGGGGGCAGCGGCGGCATGTCGAGCCGCTACCGCGATGTGGTCGAGAAGCACGGCTGGTCGCTGCGCCATTACGAGAACCGCGTGCCGCCGGGCGCGCGCCACGGCGTGGGGAGGATCGCGCTCATCGTGATCATGGTGACGATGGTCTCGCACGCGCTGCGCGACCAGATGCAGCGCCTCGCGGCGGACGGCGCTCAGGTCGTGTACCTGCGCAGCGCGTCCGTGTCCGCGCTGCGGGCCGCCATCGAGCAGGCGGCCGCCTGACGGGGCGCGCCGCGCCCGCGCGAGGAGGGGCCACGCAGCGCTCAGCGCACGCCGACGAGGCGCTGCATCAGGCGCTGGAACTCGGGGACCGAGAGGTCGATGTGCTCGACGACGCGGCCGTAGAGCGTGGCCGTGGGCACGTTGCGGCCGTTGAACTCCTTCTCGAGCTCGGAGAGCTTCCACAGGATGATGCGCTCGGCGCGGGTCAGGCCGTCGCGCACGTCCGGGAGCTCGTCGAGCGGGGATCGCCTAGGGGGCATGGTCAGGCTCCGAGATCTGGCGTTCGTGGGCCGCGCTCACTGCACGACGCCGAGCACGCGCTGCTGGCGCGCGAGCTCCGCCGCGTTCTTGAGCGCCTCGAACAGCTCGCGAGACGCCGGAAGCCCCCGGATGACGAGCTCGGGATCGCTCGCGTCCTTCGTGAACACGCGGATCTCCGCGACGTCGAGCAGCCGCTGCATGAACGTCTGGCGGAGGTCGATGTCGAGGACCCGCCAGAGCTGCAGGGTCTCGATCCGGCGCGTGAGCAGGCCGGCCTCGTAGTCGATCGTGCGATCGGTGATCTTGTAGCGGAGGCTCTTGCGCTTCCAGTGCAGGATGCCGAGCCAGATGAGGCCCACCAGCACGAGCGAGAGCACGCTCGCCGCCACGTAGGACCAGAACCACGCCTTCCAGCTCGGTGTGCCCTCGAAGAGGACGCGCGCCGCGCCCGGCGCGGGGGCGAGCGCGCCGCTGGCGTGGGCGAGCGCGCCGCCGGCGTGGGCGAGCGCGCCGCCGGCGTGGGCGGCGGGGGCGAGCGGCGCGGCGGGGGCCGCGGCCACCGGCGCTCGCTCGTCGAGCATGCTGCCGCAGAATCGGCACTTGATCGCGGCGTCCTGGATCTGCTCCGCGCAGAAGGGGCAGGGCTTCACCCCGACGAGTGTAGTCTACATCCCGGGCGTGAGATCCACGGCAACCACCAAGCTTCGCGCCGCGTTCTCCTACATCCGAACATTTACGTGGTCGTGAACGTTTACGTGGTCGTGGTCGTGGTCGTCAACGGTAGGCCGTGAACGACCACGACCACGACCACGTTCACGTCCACGTTCACGACCACGTTCACGTAAACGTTCACGTCCACGTAAACGTTCACGTTGCCCCCCGGCCCCCGGCGGCGAGCGCCACCTTTCCCGCGCGCCCCAGCCGCCGGATCGCCGCCTCCCTCCGCAGGGCCTCCCCCCTGTCGGCCGCCGCCTCGACGTGGACCAGCGCGAGCGGCCCCCGTCCGCGCGTGTACCGCGCCCCGCGCCCCGCCGCGTGCTGCGCGAAGCGCGCCTCCACGTCGCGGGCGATCCCCGTGTAGAACGACCCGTCTCCGCAGCGCAGGATGTAGACGTGCCAGGCCGCTGTCACTCCTTCGGCCCCTCGTTGTAGCCGCGCGGCCGGTACTTCGGGTCCACTCCGCCGTGCGTCGCGCCGTTGTCGAGCGTGTCGGTCGCGAGGTACGCGAGCCACGTCCCGGGGTGCTCCTCCGCGAGCCGCCGGAGCTCCGCGTCGTGCGCCGCGAGCCGCTGCTCGTCGTGCAGGCACTGCAGCGCGAGCGCGATCAGGCTCAGCTCGTTCGGGCCGAGCTCCATGCCGCGCTGGTAGTGCGGGAAGGCCTCGTCGGGGCGGTGCATCCGGCAGAGCGTGTCGCCCGTGTACACGTGCGCCATCGGCCACGTCGGGGCGAGCTCCATCGCGATCTTGCTCTCGGCGAGGCGGGTCTCGAGGTCGCCGCGGGCGCCCTTCATCACCGAGTAGTTGAGGTGCGCCTTGGCGCTGTTCGGGACCGCCTCCTTCGTCGCCGCCCAGAAATCGAGGTCGTTGCGGTAGTCCATCGCGTGCCGGTAGGCCTGCGCGCACTGGAAGCCGAAGAAGAGCACGAACAGCGCCGGCGTCACCCACGCCCTCCACGACCAGCGCGCGCGCGGCGTGAGGGTCGAGCCCGCGAGCGCCTCGTGGAGCCACGAGAAGGCGACGGCGAGCACGAGCGACGAGCCGATGGCCGGGAAGTACCAGAAGCGCTCGGCGCGCACCGTCGGCAGGACGACCGGGATGTTCGAGTGCGGGAAGTAGCTGACAACGACCCAGGTCAGCCCGATCGCCGCGATGCACAGCCCCGCGTAGCCGCGGCGCAGCGGCACCCAGGCGCTCCGGTCCGCCGTCGCCGGGCAGGGCAGGGGGCGCGCGCCCTCGACAAGCAGCCCGAGCCCGAGGAGGAACGCGGGCAGGAACGGCAGCGGCCAGAGCACGAGCGGCAGCGCCCGGAGCAGCGGAACGCGCCCCGCCGGGCGGAGCACGTGCCAGTCGTACGCCGCGAGCGCCGCCGCCGCGATCGCGAGGAGCGCCCCCGCGAGGAGCAGCGGCCACCTCCGCGACGTCGCCTGGCCGCCGTCCACCAGGAAGGCGGCGCGCACCGAGCGCCGCTCGCGCCGCTCCAGGTGCTCGCGGCGGAGGGCCGCGATCCAGAGCGCGAGCGAGCCGAGCGGGGGCAGCACCATCATCGCGGCGCCGGCGACGCTGCCGAAGAAGACAAGCCTGTCCGGCACCGGCTCCTGCGGGTACGAGTAGTCGCCGCTCAGCGTCCACGGGAACACGATCTGGGTGAGGCCCCGCCAGTAGACGCGCAGCGCGCCGGCGATCCGGTGCGGCATGTCCGCAGCGCCGAGCGGGTTGTTGAGCGGATCGCGCGGCAGGGGCGCCTGGTGGAACCAGACGAGCGCCTCGTGGAGCGCGCGCTTCACGAGCGGCGCGCCCTCGGGGAGCGCCGCGGCGAGCTCGGCCGGCATGGGCGCGGGGAACCAGCGCCGCCGGAGCTCGACGTAGAGCACGAACGCCGCGCCCGCGGCGAGCAGCGCGAGCAGCGCCCGGACGAACCGCGCCGGCCGCGTGGGGTGGGTGAGCGGCGCGGCGATCAGCGCGGCGAACGGGACGAGCGGCACGCAGACGAGCGCGCTCTCCTTGGAGAAGAGGCCGAGGAGCACGGCCGCGAACACGCCGAACGGCATCGCCCACGCGGGCAGCGCGAGGGCGGCGAGGGCGGCGATCGCCCCCATGCCCCCGAGCACGTCGGCGATGCCCACGATGCCGCTCACCGCCTCGGTGAGCACCGCGCAGCCGACGAAGAGGAGCCCTGTGAGGTACGCGAGCCCGCGCCGCCGCGTGAGCCAGAACGTGACGCACGTGAGCAGCGCGCCGTTCACCGCGTGGAAGAGGACGTTGTAGAAGTGGTGGAAGAACGGCTGCTTCGTGACCGCCCAGATCGTGCGCCAGAGGAAGTTCGGCAGCGGGCGGTAGGAGCCGACGCTCCGGTCAGGCGGCAGCCCCCAGAAATCGCGGTGGATCGCCTCGAGGAAGCCGATCCCGCCCTTCGCGTTCACGTACGGGTTGGCGAGGAGCGCCTCCTGCTCGTCGAAGATGTAGTTCGTCGACGGTGCGCGCGTGAAGAGGATGACGGCGACCAGCGCGAGCGGCGCGATCGCGGACAGGAACGTCGGGTCGAGCCCGAGGAAGTAGTCGCGCACGCGCCGCGCGGCGTCCCCGAGGAAGGACGGCGTGGCGGGCGGCCCTGCCGACGGCGGCAGCCCGGAGGACGGCGGCGGGCCGAAGGACGGCGGCGGCCCTGCCGACGGCGGCGGCCCGAAGGACGGCGGCGGCCCGGAGGACGGCGGCCCGTACGGCGTCGTCGTGTCGTCGTCGAGCGCGCTGGACATGGGGTCGCGCGCGGCGGCAGGGGACGGGGGCCGATAGGTCACGCCGCGCCCTCTCAGCCCTTCACGTCCGGTGGAGCGCCCGGCGCGCCGTCCGGCTCGGGGATGGACCAGATGTCGCCCCAGAGCGGCTGGCCGCCGTCGACGCCGTAGACAGCGCCCGTGATGAAGTCGTTCTGGTCGCTGGCGAGGAAGACGATGAGCCGCGAGACCTCCTCGGGGGTGGCGAGGCGCTTGAGCGGCGTGGCGCGCCGCGCGAGCTCGAGCAGCTCGTCGCCGTACTGCGACGTGCCGCTCGACCGGATGTTGCTGCCGGGCGCGACCGCGTTGACCCGGATGCCGAGCGCCGCCCACTCGACGGCGAGCGAGCGGGTCAGGTTCTCCACGCCGGCGCGCGCGGCGCCCGTGTGCGCCATGCCCGGGAAGCCGCGGCTCACCGACGCGGTGACGTTCACGATCCGGCCGCGGCGCGCCGGGAGCATCGCGCGCCTCGCGACCTCGCGCGTCATGAAGAAGGTGCCGTTCAGGTTGTTGCGGACGACCGCCTCCCAGCCCTTCGGCGTCATGTCGCTGGCCGGGCTCGGGAACTGGCCGCCGGCGTTGTTCACGAGGACGTCGACGCGGCCGAATTTCCCGAGGACCTGGCCCACGAAGGCGGCGATCTGCTCCGGCTCGCGGATATCACACGGCGCGGCGAGCACGTCGTCGCCGGGGACGCCGTCGCCCGCGAGCGTGCTCGCCGCGGCCTCGAGCTTGTCGGCCCGGCGGCCGCAGAGGGCGACCTTCGCGCCGAGGTAAGCGAGCTCACGCGCGCACGCGAGGCCGATGCCGCTGCCCCCGCCGGTGACGATCGCTACCTGGTGTCCGAAGAGTCCTGGGGCGAAGATCGAGCGCACCTGGGTCACGCCCCGCGTTTACAACGGCTCAGCGGGCGCCGCCACACGCTGGGCGATCCGGGGTGGTTCCGGCGTCCCAGGCAGAAAGGCCCCGGCGTTCGAGGGCGCTTGCCCGTCCGGCTCCGGCGCCTGGCGCGGATTGCGCCGCGGCTCGGCGATCGCCCAGCGCGCCTGCCAGACGCCTCGCGGCCGGCGCGCGGTCGGACCGCCGATCCCGCTGCGCGACATCGGCGCTGCTCACGTGAGCGACAGCGCCTCTCGAGCGAGGCATTGTTGAACGAATTTGGTCATTTGCGTGTCCTCACGACGTCCCTGGGCCCCGGAGCCGCCCTCGCCTCGGGGCACGATTCCGGCGCTCCGGCGGAGCGGACCGCGCGGAGAGCAGCGCATTCCGCATGATATCCTCTCGCTCGTCATGGACTCTGCGTACCTCGAAGGGCATGTGATCGCCGATCGGTACCGCGTCGTTCGCGTGCTTGGCCGCGGCGGCAACGCGATCACCTACGAGGCCGAGGACCTCTCGACCGGGGGGCGCGTCGCCGTCAAACAGCTCCTGATCTGGAAGCGCGCGGAGTGGAAGGCCCTCGACCTGTTCGAGCGCGAGGCGAGGGTCCTCGCGAACCTCACCCACCCCAGCATTCCTCGCTATATCGATTACCTCAAGCTCGACGGCGCGCAGGGGCCTTGTTTCTATCTGGTGCAGGAGCTCGCGCCGGGGCGGCCGCTCTCGGCCTGGGTCAAGGACGGATGGCGCGCCGACGAGGCCGAGGCGTCGACCATCGCGCGGCACGTCCTGCGGACGTTGCTTTATCTCCAGGGCTTCAGCCAGCCCATCGTCCACCGCGACATCAAGCCGCAGAACCTCCTCCGCCACGAGGACGGCTCCGTGTACCTCGTCGATTTCGGCGCCGTGGGGGAGGCGCGGGACACGACGTCGGGAGGGAGCACGGTGGTGGGCACGTACGGTTACATGGCCCCGGAGCAGTTCCGCGGCCGCGCCGCGCCCAGGAGCGATCTCTATGGGCTCGGCGCCACGCTGCTGCACGTGCTCTCCGGCCGCGATCCCGCGGATCTGCCCCAGAAGGGCATGCGGTTCGATGTCCGCGGCAGCGTCCAGGTCTCGCCCCCCTTCGCCGACTGGCTCGATCGCATGCTCGATCCCGACCTGGATCGCCGGTTCGCCACGGCGAGGGAAGCGCTCCTCGCGCTCGATCGCCCGGCGGAACGCAGCCCCCGGCGGGGCCTCTTCGCGGCGGCCGCGGTCGCCCTCGGCCTCACGGCCGCCGGCGGCGCCGCCCTGGTCGTCCATCGCACCCGATCGGTTCCGCTCCCCACCGCGGCCGTCTCGCGCGACGCGCCCGGCACGCCCGCGACGACCGCCGCGAAGGAAGCGAAGGAACGGGCGTCCTTCGCCCCGCTGCGCACGCTCTCGGGGCACTGGTCCGCGATCTTCGAGGTCGCTTATGACCCCGGGGGCAAGCGCCTCGCGAGCGGCAGCAACGATCTCGCGCTCAAGCTCTGGAACCTCGACGACGGCCAGCCGCTGCGCTCCTTCGCCGGGCACACGAAGCGCATCGGAGGGATCGCGTTCACGCCGGACGGCAAGGCGCTTGTTTCTGCGGCCGACTCGACCGTGCGGCTCTGGGACGTCGACTCGGGCGCGCCGCTGAAGACGCTCGACGCCGGCGCCGGGGTCATCACCGATCTCGCGCTGTCCGCCGACGGCGGCCGGGTCGCCGTCTCGAGCATGGATGGGACCGTGCGGGTGTTCTCGATCCGGACGGGCGAGAGCGAGAAGACGTTCCAGAACGGCGGGCGCGTCATGTCCGTCGCCATGACGGCCGACGGGCGCGTTGTCCTGAGCGGCGACGACCGCGGGGCCGTCCGGGTCTGGTCGGTCGAGACGGCCAGCGAGATCGGCGTGCTTTCGGGCCACGCCGGGCCGGTGAACCGCATCGTGATCGGGCCCGACGGGCAGACCGTGATCAGCGCGAGCGACGACCGCACCATCCGCCTCTTCCACCTCGGCAGCCGGAAGCCGCTCACCACGCTCTCCGGGCACACCGACGAGGTCTGGTCGCTCGCGCTCTCACCGAACGGCGACACCCTGGTGAGCGGCGGCAAGGACGACATGATCCGGGTCTGGGACGTTTACTCGGGCAAGCTCAGGAGAGAGCAGCGCGCCGGCCTGAACGGCGTGATCGCGCTCGCCTTCCACCCGGGCGGCGCGCAGTTCGCCGCGGGCGGCGGGAACAACCAGATCCGCATCTGGGCGGCGCCGGGCAAGGTGTGGAGGCCGCCGGTGCCGCCCGCCGACTACGCGCCAGCGCCCGTCGTCCCCGAGCCGTCGCCCTCCGTCGAGGCGTCGCTCGTCCGCGACGCCAACGCGCTGCTCGACGAGGCCAGATCGCAGAGCGTCTACCAGCGGGCGCGCGCGCTCCTCGATCAGGCGCTCCGCGCGAACCCCGCCTACGCGCCGGCCCACGCGGCGCTCGGCCGCGTCGCGTACAAGAGCGGTTATCTCCGTGGCAACGAGTACGAGCCGGACAGCCTTGTGCGCGCCCACGAGCACACGGACAAGGCGCTGGAGCTCGATCCCAGATGCCTGGACGCCCATGTGGTCAAGGGCTGGGCCTACATGTTCCAGAAGAACCACGGCGAGGCGCGCAAGAGGGTCGAGGCCGCGGAGGCGCTCCGCCCCGACGCCGACGACGTGGTCCTCCTGTCGGCCACCCTCGCCGAGCGCGAGGGGAAGACCGAGGAGGCCCTCGCGGGCGCGAAGCGGATCATCGAGAGCAGCAAGAACCCGCAGGTGCTGGCGCGCGCTTACGACATCCTCACCGACGTCTACAAGGCCATGCGTGAGTGGGACGCCGTGGAGGATACCTACCTGGCGATCGTTCGCCTCGATCCGAAGTCTGCCTGGGCCAAGGGCAACTACGCCGCCTTTCTCACGTGGAGAGAGGAGCACGATCGGGCCGTGGACATGGCGCGAGCCGCCCTCGCCACGAACGATTACCCGATAGGGCGCACGATCCTGGCCAGCGCGCTGTGCGGCAAGGGCCGGCAGCTGCTCGCCCGGCAGGACCTCGAGGGCGCGCGGGCGCAGTTCCTCGCCGCGAAGGAGGCGTACCCCGGGAGCGCCGAGGCGCCGCACGGCATGGCGCTGTACCTCCGCGCGATGGCGGAGAAGGAGCAGGAGCAGCAGAGACGCGCCGAGCTGCTCGCCGAGGCGAAGAAGCACCTCGAGGAGGCGCTGCGGCTCGATCCCAAACACCGGGGCGCGCAGAAGGCGCTCGCGGCGCTCGACCGGCCCGCGCGCTGAGCGCGCTGGGACCGCGGGTCGGAAATCCCGCCAGAGAAACCCGCCGATGACGAGCGGTCGCCGGAAACAGTAGCGATTTTCATAGCTTCTGCCTGTTTCGCCGCTGAGGGTGGCTTTGGCGTGGCCCAACGGGGCGCTCTGCGCCGCGTCGACTACCTCGCGCCCCTGCACGCCTCCCCGGGGCGCGCGCGACACCGCCGTGCTGCTCGCGCGCCTGGAATATGCGGCCTTGCAGCAGCTCTTCTCCGATCTGCCGGCCGAGACCACGCGCTCTCTCGAACTCGCGCTCGATCTGCTCGCGGCCGACCAGCCAGCCACACCGCTGGAGGGCCGGACGGGGAGACGGCGAGCGAGGTGACGGGCGAACTTCAGCGCACGCACCTCGCCCAGGCTGCCGTGAAGTAATTCCACTTGCCGCTGGCGCCGGCGTTGAACCCGGTGAAGCCGTCGTCGAAGTTGAGCGCCCACGCCGCCGACGCGTTCCGCGCGGCCGCGTGAGAGCCCCAGTACCAGTCGTTGCTCCGGGCGCCGTACTGCGTGTCGGGGAACATCGTCCGATGGATCGAGGGCGCCACCAGCGCCTCGTCGACGAGGGTCGCCAGCTCCCGGATGCTCGGCAAGCGCCAGGCGTGGTCGTTCAGGTCGAGCGTCGCACAGTAGCTCTTCGCCTCCTCCCACGTCATCGTGGTGGGTGAATACCCCTGCTGCCAGATCAGCCCTGTGTAGTTATCTCTCACCTCTGCTTGCGACACGACGGTGTACTGGTCGGGCGGCGCTACGGCCGGGCTGCTTGGCGCCTCCCCCGCGCCGTTGCCCCGCACGCAGCGCAGGCTCGCCGCGTTCGCCTTGGAGTAGGCGTTGCTGACGATCCCGTCGCTCAGGTTGAAGGCCCAGGCGAAGTCGCGATCGCGCCCGGCGCCGGCCTGCCGGATCGTGAGGATCCAGTCGGACGACGTCTTGTGGAAGCCCCCCCGCGCTCCCGGGAACGCGGTACTGTCGATGGCCGGGCTCCGGGTGAAGTCCACGAGCGACGTCATCTCGATGCGCGTGGGCAGACGCCAGTCGGAGAACCCGCCGAGCGTCAGAGAATCGCAGTAGCTGAGCGCCTGGTCCCACGTGTACACGTCCGCGGGAGGGCTCTGCTGCCAGTCGAGGCACGTGACGTTGTCGTGCACCACGCCGCCGCCGAGATCGGTGTAGCTCGCGGGGTTGGGCAGGCCGCGTATACGCGAGGCCGAGCTGCTCGTTTAAGGTCGTCGGACACTGCAGGCTCGCTGCGCTCCGGCTCGACCAGCGCTCCATCGCGCGGTTCACCAGAGACATAACGCAACGCGCGGGCCACACGGTCACCTCAGCTCCTTCCTCTCGTGATCCAGGTGAGCCGAGGCGCCCGAGATCAATCACGGGTTCTTCGTCTTTTTTTGCTTCTCCAACCGATCGCTCAGGAAGGTACTTTTGCGCTGAGGAACGATGAAAAGTTACATGCGCCGGCGGCCACGAGGGGTGAGGTCGCCTGATGCCCACGGCTGAGGAGGGATGGGCACACCGGCGCTGCTCGGGCGCCGTTCGAGGTGGGCTATGGTTCACGCGCTGGCGCAAGGAGGGGGCAGCCGGCGCGCATTGTTCGGATGGCGTCGGACTGCCCCGCGGCGGCGCTGGCCGGTCAGTATTGGGTGTTGTTCGAGCTGGAGATGTTCGACGAGCTCACGCCGATGAACGGCGACTTGCCGATCTGGCTGTAGCGGGTGTTCGTCATCGTCACGGTGCTCGTGCGGCTGTCCGTGCTGAAGATGGACTCCTTTATCTTCGAAATGTCGCACCGGTCGATGATGACGTCGACCTTGAAGGTGGTGCCGCCGTTCTGCCAGGGATATGCACCACGAACGCGGGGGTGAGCCCGAAAAGGTGCCATGTAATGACAAGTTTCGCGCGATCGTCGAGATGACGAACTGCTGGAAGCACTTCACCGTGGATGTCTCGGACCTCAGGCAAATGGGGTGGGGCAAATTCGACACGCTCAAGATGTCCAGGATCTGGGCCGTCGAGTTCGAATTCGATGCGGGGAAGGCGTTCAATCTCTGGATAGACGACGTCTCGTTCTACCGGCGGCCGCAGTAGCCGCACACCACGGCTCGCCACCGCGGAGGTCGTCGGAGGACGTCGCGCTCGCCGGCGCGTCGTGCAGGACGAGCGTCCTGCCGGAGCGGGCCCGGCGCGCCCGGCAGGGCGAGGCAGAGCCTGCCGCCGCACGGCGGCATCGAGCATCTCGCGGGCGAGCTCGGTCGTCTACAGGTAGCTCGCCTCCGGCTACGAGCCTTCCTTAGCACGGCAGCCGTGCTCGCCTCGTCTCCTGGACGGTTCCGCTTGGCCACAAAATTTCACCCTTGCGGTTCCTTCGGGGTGCGCCAAAAAAAAGCGTGCGGACGCCTCAAAGTGGTGACCGAAAGCCAGCACCTCGTCCCACATACCCGTCGAGTTCTGGAAACGGTGATCCCGGACGTTCCGTAGCGGTGGCTCAGCGGCTGCTCGGTCGTGGGGTGATCCGCGACCGGCTCACGTACGCCACGTCCGGCAGCGCCGGCGTCGGCGTTCAGCTTATTTCGATTGGCTTGAAAGGCGAGGACTACAATGAGAGACATTGCGCATGCGACCATGGCCCTGGTCGTGGCGGGAGCCCTTAGTGCGTGCAGCGGGTCCGAGTCGGGCGATGATGGTTCCGGTGGCGCTCCGAATGCAGGCGGCGCATCGGGGCAGACATCCAGCGGAGCATCGGGGCAGACATCCAGCGGCGCATCGGGGCAGACGTCCAGCGGCTCATCGGGCGGTGGAACCTCCGGCACGGGCGGCACCGACAGTCCAGGCGAGTCAATCTGCGGAGTGACGCCGGCCGCCGCGACTGGCCACGTCACGCTGGAGAACCTGTGCCGCGGCGTGGTGGCCGTGCGCTCGGGCGAAGGCAACTTCATCAGCTGGCGGTTGATGGGCTACGAGGATCCCGAGACCGGATTCAACGTCTACCGCGACGGCGCCAAGGTGAACGACACCCCCATCACCGACTCGACCAACTACTTCGACCCGGGGGCCCCCGGAGACGCGAAGTACACCGTCCGCGCCGTGATCGATGGCGCCGAGCAGGGCGACTCGGCCAACACGCGCGACGGGGACGCGGGCACACCCACGTGGCAGCAGAACTATCTGACCATCCCGCTCAAAACGCCCGACAATTACGAAGCCGGGGACGCCTCTCCCGGCGATCTCGACGGCGACGGCGACTACGAGCTCGTGGTCAAGGAGCAGGACACCCCGCGCGATCCGTCGCAAGACGGCCGCACCGGCCAGCCCAAATTCGCGGCCTACGACACCGACGGCACCTTCCTGTGGCGCATCGACCTGGGCATCAACATCCGCGAGAGCGAGCACACCACGCCCTTCGTCGTGTACGACCTCGACGGCGATGGTCGCGCTGAGATCGCCATCAAGACCGCTCCTGGCACGCGCGACGGGAAGGGAGCGTTCCTGCACACCGGTCCCGCCGCCGACGATGACGACTCGCGAGACTATCGCAACGGGGCGGGCAAGATCTTGAGCGGGCCGGAATATCTCACGATCTTCAGCGGCGTCGACGGCTCGGAGCTCGCGACCATCGGGTACCACGCCCCCATCACCAGCGGCAGCTTCGGCGACAACAACGGCAACCGCTCGGATCGCTACAACGCCACGCTGGCGTTCCTCGACGACTCCGGCCAGCCGAGCGTCGTCATGCAGCGGGGCTACTACGCCCGAACGACGTTCGGAGCGTACAACTACCGAGACGGCAAGCTGAGCCTGATGTGGAGCTTCGATTCGTCCGCGAACGGCAACGGTGCCTACGCCAGCAAGGGCACTCACAGCGTCATGGCAGCGGATACGGACGGCGACTTGAGACAGGAGATCATCCCTGGTGGCGCGACGATCGGCCCCGACGGCAAGGGCAAGTGCGCCGTCAACTTCGGCGCGCACGGCGACGCGCTTCACATCACCGACCTGGTCCCCTCACGCCCCGGGCTCGAGGTGTTCCAGCCGACCGAATCGAACGGCGTGCCCTCCTACTTCCTCCGAGATGCGGAGACCTGCGAGATCCTGTGGCGCGGCCCCAACAGCGACGGTGAGGGACCGGGCCGCGGGGCTGCCGACGACATATCTCCCGATAATCCCGGAGGTGAGGCCTGGACCAACACCGCCGGCCTGTTCAATGCGGCCGACGGTCGCAACATCGGATCCCGTCCCCGCCAGGTGAATTTCCTGGTCTGGTGGGACGGCGACGAGAGCCGCGAGCTGCTCGACGGCAACACCGTCACGAACTTCGACGGCGAAGGCCGGGGCTTCACCGCGGAAGGCTGCACCTCGATCAACGGCACCAAATCGGTGCCGACGCTCAGCGCAGATCTGTTCGGCGACTGGCGCGAGGAGGTCGTGTTCCTGTGCGGCAACAGCCTGCGCATCTACACCACCAATCACGTCACCCGACGCCGCATCTACACGCTGATGCACGACCCGCAGTACCGTGCCAACGTGTCGGCGCAAAACGCCAGTTACAACCAGCCGCCGCACACCAGCTTCCACATCGGCGACGGCATGAAGGAGCCCCCCAGACCCGACATTACGGTACGGTGATGCCGGCGTGCCGTCGTGCGGCCGGAGCAGCGCTGCCGCCAGCGGCTTCGCTCCGCCGCCACCGACGGCGAGGTGCTGAGGCTGCGACGCGCGGCGTATATGGGCTTACGTTGGAGCGAATTCGACGACCACGCGCGCCGGCGCATCGCGTACGTCGGCGGCTCGCCGAGCAACGGGGAGGCGCGGATCCGCGCCGAGGCGTACCGGAGGGCGCTCGCCGCGCGCGCGATATCTTACGACGAGCGCCTCGTCGCGTTCGGCGAGTTCACGATCGACACCGGGCGCAGCGCGATGCGCGAGATCCTCGATCGCGGGGTCGATTTCGACGCGGTCGTTGCGGCGAACGACAACATGGCGCTCGGGGCGATCGAGATGCTCAAGGCGCAAGGCGTCGGCGTCCCGAAGGACATCCTCGTGTGCGGCTTCGACGACGTCGGCGTGGCGCGTTACACGAAGCCGTCGCTGACGGCGGTGCGCCAGCCGATCAAGCGGCTCGGGGCGCTCGCGGTCGAGACGGTCCTGCGGATGCTCGACGGCGAGGACGGCCCGGAGCTCAACCTGCAGCAGATCGAGCTCGCGCGGCGCGAGTCGTGCGGCTGCGGGTTCC
The DNA here is from genome assembly GCF_051525245.1 of Sorangium sp. So ce128. Lineage (NCBI taxonomy): Bacteria > Pseudomonadati > Myxococcota > Polyangiales > Polyangiaceae > Sorangium > Sorangium sp. So ce128. The sequence goes on from NZ_CP150313.1 coordinate 1,427,511, forward strand.
GGCCCGTCGCCGTGCGCCCGCTCACGGCGCCGCCGCCGCCGGCGCGCGGCGCGCTGCCGTCGCTCGGCGGCCGGCGCGACGAGCTGGAGCGCGCGCTCGAGCTGGCCGTGGGCATCCCGGCCGCCGCCTTCTGGGGCTGGCCCGCCGAGCTGCTCTCGGCGCTCGAGGAGGAGCTCGAGGGGAGCGAGGGCCGCTTCGTGCAGGCGCTGGAGCGCCTCCTCGACATGGCGACGCTCGACGGAGTGTTCCTCGACCGGTTCCAGAGCGTGATCACGCTCCTCCGCGCGCGGCGCCGCCGTCCGTCCGAGGATCCGGCCGCGGCCGCGACAAACGAGACGCTCGAGCGGCTCTGGCACGCTTGCCGCGTCCTCATCGGAAGCGCGTCGGTGCGCGAGGAGGGGCGCCAGCGCCTTGAGGTCGAGGTCGCCTCGATCAACCTGAACTGGAGCGGGCGGTGGTTCTCGACGTGCCTGAGCCTGCCGCTCGTCAAGCGCATGCTGGCCTCGGAGATGCCGAGGCTGCACTTCGCGCACGCCGCCATCTCGCTCTACGAGGACGTCCAGCGAACCACCCTGAAGCCGCTCTTCCTGATGGAGGACGGCCGCGAGGTGGACCCTCGCTCCGAGAGCTTCCCGGTCCAGAAGCTCGCCCCGCCCGGGTTCCTGAACGCGAGCGAGCGCAGGAGCGTGGTCGTGATGCCGCTCATGCTAGGTAACACCGAGCATTTCGGCATCATGGCGCTCGGCAGCGGCGCGAGCGAGATGGTCTACGACGCGCTCCGCCTCCAGCTCGGCTCTGCGATGAAGACGGTGGCGCTCCACCGAGAGGTGGTGCGGCAGGTGGAGCTGCGCGAGCGGCTGGAGCAGGAGCGGGGGCGCGAGGAGAGCCTCGTCGCGGCGCGGATCCAGACGACGCTGGTGCCTGAAGGGCCCGAGCAGCTGGCGGTCGAGGGGCTCGACATCGGCGCGGCGATGACGCCGGCCACGGAGGTCGGCGGCGACTACTACGACGTCATCTCGAGGCCCGAGAGCGGGTGGCTCGGGATCGGCGACGTCGCCGGGCACGGGCTCGCGGCGGGGCTCGTGACGCTGATGATCCAGAGCATGGTGTCGGCGCTGACGAGCAGGGATCCGGGCGCCAGCCCGAGCGAGCTCATCGCCGCGCTCAACAATGCGATCTACAAGAACGTCCGCGGTCGCCTGAAGCGGGACGAGCACGCGACGCTGCTGCTCTTGCGGTACGAGCGGAGCGGCCGCGTGACGTTCGCGGGGGCGCACGACGACATCATCGTCTGCTCGGCGCGCACGCGGCGCTGCGTGTGCATCCCGAGCACCGGGGTCTGGCTCGGCGTGCTCCCCGTGCTCGACGCGCTGACGCGGGATTCCGAGTTCTTCCTGGAGGACGGGGACGTCGTCGTGCTCTACAGCGACGGGGTGACGGAGGCCCGCAACGTTCACCAGGAGCAGTTCGGGCTGGAGCGGCTCTGCGCCGCGATCGAAGCCGCGCAGTCCGCGCCCGTCGAGGTGATCCGCGACCGGATCCTCGGCGAGGTCGAGGGCTGGTGTCCGAGCCCCGACGGCGACATCACCGTCGTCGTGGCGAGATCCGCGCGCCCCGGTAGCCGCCGGGCCGCGCGCGAGGCAGCGAACTGCACGATGGAGCTCGGGCTGTATTCGTCGCCAGGCTCGGCGCGGGCGTCGGGCATGGGCAACTACGCCACGCCCGCCGGCCGGGCGCTGGACCTGGCGCCGTGTTCGAGAGGTGGGGCGAGAGGCTAGTCGCAGGTGTTGTCGCGCGAATTGACCAGCGTGAGGTTGCGGAACGTGCTGCGGGTGGCGCAGGGGCTCTCGTTGACCGCGGTGTTCTTGATCGTGAGGTTCTGGATCGTGATGTCGGAGGAGTTCTCGAACTGGGTGCGCGCGGCGAGGCGGACGTCGCCGCCGCCCGTGACGGTGCCGGACTCCGCCGCGATGTTCACGTTGTGGCAGTTCTCGATGAGGATGGAGTTGTTGCCGGTGTCGGCGACGTCGATGCGGTCGATGGTGACGCCGCCGCTCTCGGACACGCAGAAGATGCCGCGGCCGCCGCCGCGCGCCTTGACCTCGCCGACGTGGATGTTCGTGGGGTAGCCGTCGCCGATGCGGCCGGCGCGGTTGGCGAGGCGGAACGCCGCGTAGCCGGTGCCCGTGCCCGCGTTCACCGCGTCGACCTTGCCGACGTCCGCGTTGGTCGTGTCGTTCAGGAGGAGGCCGCACTCCTTGGTGCTGCGGGCGACGACCGCGCCGATGCGGATGTCGTCGACGCCGTACGTCTCGACGCCGTGAGAGCCGGTCCCCTCGGCGTAGACGTAATCGATGTCGATGTTCTTCACCTTCTTGGTGCGATCCGCGTGGCCGTAGTTGTCGATGCGGATGCCGAGGCCGCTCGAGACGCGCAGCTCGACCTGACCGATACGGAGGTTGTCGACGTCGCGGAAGAACAGGCCGTAGCGCGGCGTGCCGGTGATGGTGACGTTCGGGATCTCGATGTCGGTCCGGCCGCGCGCGTAGATCGGCGCCATGTCGCCGGAGCCGCTGCCCGTGACGTCGATCGTGCCGCAGACGTTGAGCACGGTGTAGCTCGGCACGCTCAGCCGCGCGCTCGCGGGGATGGTCCCCGACCCCTGAACCAGGACCTTCTCCTTGCTCGTGCGGCCGGAGCGCAGGCTGTCGAGCGCCGCCTGCACCGCGGCGCGCATGTCGCCGCCGCTGTAGACGCTGCGGCTGCCGTTCCGCGCGACCCACGTGGATCCGGATCGGGTGACCACGGCGTTGTATCCGCTCGTGTTGCCGTCGCAGGGATAGGCCGGGTCCGACCCGGCCACGAGCGAGAGCCCGTTGTCCGCGCCCGCTCCGTCGCCCGCGGGCGCGTCGTCCGCGGGCGCGTCGCCGCCGGTGTCCTCCAGGTCGCCGCCAGCGGTCAGCGCGCAGCCGGGGGCCACGAGCAGCCCGGCGAGGGTCACGGACACCACGGAAGCCACGTGCATTCTGATCTTCATCTCAAGCTCCAAACGGTAAGGGGTGCCTGCCGTCCCCTGTTGGCGCTCGCGCCGGGCTCGACGCCCGGAGCCCTGGCGGGCAGCACCGAGCGACCGTAGAGGTGCAGTCGCAAAAAGAGTGTCGGCGCGCAGGCGAAACCAATCACGGCTCTCGGCGAGCGACGATGCATTCGCCTGCGAACACACGATTGCAGCGCTGCGCCTCGCCATGGCGCCGACCCGCACCGAACCTCGCACCTCGTCACCATCGATGATCGTCAAATCGGAGTTTGCAGGTGTCCACCTGCGGTTGACGCGCGTGGACGTGCGGCGCTCCCGCCGACCGCCCCATGGGGTGGCGTCCTGACGGGATGTCGCGCCGCGGATGTGCTCGCTAGGCCCTCGACGCGCCCCTGAAGGCCATCGATGCGCCCTCGGAGGATTCCGACACATTTTCTGAAACTTCGATGCGTCCTCAGAGCATTTCAACACATTTTCTGAAGACCACGCTGCGCCCCGGGAGAACTCGGCACGCAGCTTGAATACCACCCATGCACTCTCAGGGGATTTCGACACGTTTTTGGGAGCTTCCGCCGACAGCAGGTTGACCCCCAGCGCGCCTGAGCTCGCTTACCCCTTGTCGCCGAGGCGCGTCGGACTCGCTCTCGCCCTGGATCGGCCCCCGAATGTGCTGGATCTCGCACCCAGAACCGTTCTGGGTTCTCGTGACATGTAGCACGGCGCTGTCCTCGTGGATTCGCGCTTCCAAGGGCGCATGTCGCGCGGGCATGACCTCTGCAGCGAGCCCGACGTCATGAATCACATCAGCCCGAGCCGTGGGCAGAACCGATCTTCGACGCCTTCACGCGCACCGGCGACACGACCGGGACCGGAACAGGCGAGGTCGATCCGAAGAGGAAGCGGCGGGAGAGCATCCTGCGCGTCATGAACGCCGAGTTGGAGGCGCTGCGCCCTGGCGTGCCCGCGCGCGAGCAGGCGAAGCTCGACGCGCACATCGACGGCCTCAAGCTGCTGGCGCCGGGAAGGGCATTCGTCGTCTTATCCGCCGAGATCGTCTCTCACTTTGTCGCGAGTGGACAGGTATCATCTTTTGTGCAGGCGTACGTTCGCAATTCTACGAATTTGCCGTTCTGAACCTTGTAGACGGCGATGTCCCCCTTGACATCGCCAACCGAATCGAAGTCGCATGGGCCTGATGCCCCTTCATAGTTGATGGCTTTGCCGGCGGCGATGGCCTCAATCGCCTTCTTGAACTCCTCCGTTCCCGTTCGCACGATCGTCCCGGCAGGGTCATTGATCTGGTCCAACGCGACGTTGACGTCGGGTCCCGTCACCTTCGACGGATCCTCCAGAGCCAGGGTTGCCTTCACGGTACCCAGAAGCGCCACCACCATCGAATCATACACGGACGAGTCATAACCTGCGGGATCGGCGCCGGTCTCTTCCGCAAAGGCCTTGGCGAAGTTGTCTCCGGACGCGTCGGCGGTCCAGCAAAGGTTCGAGACGCCCTCCTGGCCATCGGCCATCGTCCCCAGGGTTTGCAGAATGGCGGCGCGGCGGAACGACGAGCTGTTCAACATCGGCACGGTATAGCCTGCCTGCTTATAGGCCTTGGCGACACCCACGGCGAGCGTGGGCAGCACCCAATTGACGATGAAATCGGGCGGCCCCTTCGGCTCACTGGGATCATCCGCGTTGACCATGTCGAATGCCCCTGCAACCAGTCCAGCAAAATCGATGGTATTGGGATCTATATTAGGATTCACCCCGAGCATCTCGTAATCGACGATGTCCGGGTTCGGAGGATGCTGAGCCGACCTCAGTTCACCCGTGTATGCAACACGGTCATCGCCGGCAATAATAGACACATTGACCGTCCCATCTCCATCGAGATCTCCATCGCCCTCGGAGCCGCGGGAGAACATGTCTCTAAACATGATTTCGGCGTGCCTAGTGGCCGTGATGGTGGTCCTTCTCAGCCAGTTATCCAAGTCTTGATAGCCGGGCGCATCCGTCGCGGGCGTGGGGGCGGCGTTGGGATTGTTCAGATTCATGTTGGTGCAAGAGCCGCACACGACCGGGACCTTTGTCGGGGAATCGGCAACATAGTTCATGTTGTTGACGGTCATGCTGGTGACGCTCGTGGCCGTCACGAGCACGGGGCTCCCCAAGCCGAGCAACTCGGTGGCAAGCGGTCTCACCGTCGTGGCGTCGCTCTGGTCGTCGCGCTTCTCGAGCTTGAAGCGAAGACCTCGACTCGCGGACGTCCCCGCAAGGGCCTCATTGAATTGTTCGAATGCCATCTCGGCAGCCTGGATCATGTAGGGGTTCGCATTCAGGCCCGTGTCCGGGAGGATCGCTCCGATGACGACGGTAGACTCCTTGGTGGAGTCACCGTTGCTAGCACAGCCAGACATCGCAAGGCACGTTCCCAGGATGATGTATTTTCGCACAGGGCCCCCTTTTCATGTGGTATAGACCAAGGTCTGAACAGAAGGCTCGACCTTGCATCACCTAGACTGTCGGTGGCTAACGGCTGAACTGAACCGAGGCGGCACTATTCTTGTTTGCAGGTTCCGCTTACTCGACCGTCTGGTCAATCGACCGGAGCGCAGACTCCTTCAATCCGTATTGCTTGCGAGCTCTTTCGAGCGCGACGATCGTCTTGATCTCCAACGGCAGCTGAATGGCGGGGCGACGGATCTGCCAGCCGTCGTCGGCCAGATCGAACACCATGTCCGCCGTCTGAACCGCCAACGCGGCATGGTCAGGCACCATCGCAAACGTGCCCAGATGAACCGGCGTCAGAAGCGATGCGACGCCGACGATGACCGGAATGCGGCATTTCTTGCCCACCTTTGGCAACCAAATGGAGGCCAACCATCGCGGCTTCAGCAGAATGTTGTCATTGAGCACCCACAGAGCATCGATCTTTTCGTCTTCCACCAGCGACTCTAACGCTGTCGCGACCTCGGTGCGGCGAGGGTCCCGACCGACTTCCTGGCCGATGATCTCGATCTGCTCTACTTCTGCCAACTTCTTCTGTCGGGCCATGAATCCCGCGAACGGAGCTCGATAGACGACTCCTACACGTCGCACCGGGCGGTTGATGATGGATCGGAGCTTCACAAACTGAGTGACGCCGGGAATCTCGTACGCAATGCCGGTGACGTTCTGCACCATGTGGAAACTGTCTTCCAAGAACGACGTCATCGTGATAACCGCAGGGGGAAACTGCGTCCCGGTCGGCTGAGCGTTTTGATAGGCGCGGTAGAGCCGCACCGCTGCATTGTCCATCAAGACCACGCTTGCAGGCTTGATCGCTCGAATATCATTTGCCAAGAGCTCCGGGCCCGATTCTTCATTGATGCGTTGTTCGAAGACCGCGAAGTCGCCCGAGAGTTCATCCCTCAAGCCCTTCCAAACGCCTTCGACGTGCTCGCTGGCTGGCATGACGACGAGGATGGTGGGAGCGTTCGCGGGCCGGTGCATCCCCCGACTGCGATCGGACGGAGCTGCTGGGATCAGCGGAAAGAAGGCCTTCGTGGCACAAGAAAGGCCACAGCCTACCAACAGCAGGGCGGCGAGCATCATCCGCGCTCTTATCGGTTTACCCCCAGTTCTGCGTTCACTTTGGGGTCGACTTTCTGGCGAGCGCGGCATCGGGCTTCTCCTCCAAGGCGCTTTCGAAATCCCGAACTCGGATCCGACGAATCGTGGCACCATTCCCAGTCGCAGGTAGTCGTCTCGACCTCACCACAACTCCTGTGCTAATTGCATGGTGAATGTTCGTCCCAGTGTGGGCAGGTCCATGCCGACGGGGCCGGGCTCCGAATAACGGGCGTCGGTGAGGTTACGGATTGCCAGGGAGACCCGGGTTTCGCCGAGCGAGAGCGGCTTGAAGCCGTGGCTGGAGACCATCAAGTCGACTCGCATGTAGGCGGGTAGCGTATATGGCTTTCCGTCGTTGAGGCGGAGGTTCTGTTCGGTCGGTCCGCGCTCGCCCACCCAACGTGCCGTGGCCGTCATCTGAAGGTAAGCCTCCGGAATATCGAGCCCGACCGACGACATCCCCCAGACATTGGGAAAGAGCGGTGGCGCCGCGAGGTCTTTGGTCGGGTCCGTTTCATCCGATTTCAACTGCTTTTGATACGCAAGCCCAACCTCCCCATGGCACCTTCCGCTACCCAATCTCATAGCCAGCTCGGTGCCGACGAAGCTGCGAGTAGGCCCGTTTTTCGCAATAAAGCCGAGCCCGTTCGTCGCGAAATCGATGCTACGCTCGAGTTGCTGGTAGAAGACCGATGAGCTGATCTCAATGGCCTCGAATGCGCGGATGTTGAGAATGAACTCGCCGCTTTCGACCACCTGTGGCAAGAGCGGAAGCTGGCCCACGGCGGAACGATTGCCAATAATATTCCCTGTCGTTCCGAAGCCGGGGTTGGCAAACAGGAGCATCGCCGACGGAGCTTGGAAGGCGCGACCACCCACCACGCGTACCGTGACGTCCTCGAACAGTCGATATCCGACAGCTGTCCGCCAGCTCGTCGCGGCGGGGTAAAGGTTCGACTTGTCTAGCCGGAAATCGCCGAGGACAACAAGGTCTGGCGCGATCCTGAGGTTCTGAATGGCGACCTGGCCGTGCACCGCCATGTTGGTGATGTGCTGAAACTCGGCCGTGCCATCGGGAAGGAGAGATTCTTCGTAGCCTGGCGGGTGTCCTGCCGCTGGTTGGCGATAGATTTGAGTGTAGAACGGAACGCGATGTCGTTCGATCGCCGCATCGAAGCCTAGCGCGGTGCTGAGCCACTTCACAGGATCGAACGCGAGTCCCAGACGTCCGTCGAAAGCGTGGTAAGAGAAGTTGCGATGGTAGGCATATTGCTGACTTCCGGACAGATACTGCAGGTCGTCCGCCGCTGGCGCCCCCTGCGACCACCCCAGCGAAGCCCATGTCGAGAACCTTTTCGACCATTTGCGCTCGCCCGTGGCGGAGGCCCAGTAGTTGTCGATGACGTACTTCGAGTTGTGGGTGAGCGCTGAGAAGGACTGGAATTCGCCATAGGCATCGTGGTGCTGCGCTCCGCCCTGCACCGTCAACTCGCCGAGCCCCTCGCGCGATAGTCGGAGATTCGCGTAAAAACTCGCCGGACGTGCCAGATCGCCCTTGGATCTCGTTTCGAAGAAATCCTTGTACTGGACGCTTCTTGGGTCCTGCTTCGGAAACGTTTGTTGCACGGCCAAGCCCGAGCGATCGAGATTCGAATCCGATGTGGACATGAGCAAGCTCAGGTGTTCCGAGCCGTAGGTGACGGTGGCCCACCGACCGAGCCCGCTCGCCCCGGACGTCGAGTAGCCCAGACCAGCAGCGCCGTGGCCCCCCTCGGCGGGTTCGCGGGTGATTACGTTGATTGTCGCGATGAAAGCGTTCGTGCCATACACCGCCGACAACGGACCACGCGCGATGTCTACTTGCTCGACCGCGTCGAACGGCACGTACTCGGGGCCGAGAAACGCCGTCATGTCGGGGCGAAATGAAACCTCGATCCCGTTGATCATGACCTTGACGATGCGGGTGGCGGACGCGAGTCCACCAGTGGTGCCGCGCACGCTGATGGTAGGCGTAACGAGATCGTCGATTACGTAGAGACCTGGGACGTGCGCCAGCACTTCCGCGAGCGAGCTCCAGCCATGTCGCTTGATGTCTTCACGCGTATAGACGAAGACGTTCGCTGAGGACAGGTCCTGCGATTCTGCCTTGCCGCCGCTCGCGGTCGTCACCTCGCGAATGTCCAGCAAATTGGTCAGCGAGAGCTGGTTGAGCGCGGTTTCGTCGAAATCCCCTGCGGGAACCGCCGACTGCGAATGGGCTACCCTCGGCGCCATTAGCCACAGAAGACCGGCGGTCACGGTCGCCCTGTTGCGCAAGCCCTTCTGGGGTAAGTGGCTGTGTGTCCTGGTCGTCATGGTTCCATTGCAACCAGCATGGTCGGACTGCTCCCGAAAGAACAAGAGCAAAGCGCAAAGGCTCCGATGATGGAGATGACGGACCTCCCGTCCTCGGGCGGCGCGTCGGGCAGCGGCGCCGGGTCCCTCGGGGCACGTGAATCCGACCCCGGCGACCCCGACGAGCAGCTCAGCGCCACGAAGAGGCCGCCGAGGCTGTAGGCTCGCCAGAGCAGACGCCGGAAGCGGGGGCGCGTCGACCTCATCTCCATTCGTCGACCCCCAGATCCGCCATCACGTGTTTGGGGAGCTTCCGGATCGCGTTCTCGATGACTTGACGATTGCTCAAAAACGTGACCGCCACCAGCCCGACCTTCGCCGTCGAGAGGCTGAGGATTACGAAGCGCATCGTGCTCTTGGACTCGAAATCGGAACGAAACCGCTCCGGGAGGAGCACGGCGTCGGCCGTCTGGAACTGGAGCAGCGGCAGCAGAGCCTCGATCTTCGTGACGCGCTGGACCTCCGGCGCGTCGCTCACGCCCAGGAGCCCGGCGACGAACTTCGGGAGCGCTTTTCGCTCGACCAGGTCGATGATCCCGTACCTGTGCGATGAGAGCATGTCCTTGGTCAGCGCCTTCGTCGAGACCAGGAGGTATTGCTCCGCGTCGCTCCCCGCCTTCAGGCCCTGGAGGTCGGCTGTCCGGTTGAGCGAGGCCAGGACCGGTCTCGGCGAGAGCGCCGCGCTCGGCGGGTTGGCCTCGAGCGCCGTCCTGAAATCGCTCAGCTTTCCGAAGACCGTGACATCGACGCCGGGCATCGCCTCCTCGATCTCCTGCTCCAGCGCTCGCGCACGGAGCGGCGTCACCGCGTAGACATAGAGCGTGGCCTCGGGGCCGGCCGTGGTCGGGGGGCTGAGCAGCAGGAGGCAGCACCCGAGCAGCAGAGCCGCCGCGAGCAGGACCGCCGACGCGCGCGCGGACCGCCGAGGTCGCGAGGGCCAGAAACCGGCCGTCCCGCTCCGAGCACGCGCGACCAGCTCCTCGATAACAGGGTGAGATGCTCCGGGTCGAAATGGAGAGATCAAGTCGTTGTCTCGCCGCGTACGCTCGTTGTCGCGCCGCGTCCATGACGGTATCCAGCGGTGCGTGGCCTGCGCTTGCTTCGCGAGGTGCTCCAGGGCAATCACGGCCGCTGACCGCCGTCCCCGCGTGGAGCGCGCGCGACACCTATCCACCCCCCTCATGCCCTCCCGGTCATCGTGAGCAGTCAGCGTATCCGAGGATCAACCCTCCTTGTCAAGCGCCCCCTGGTCATGGCCGCACGAAGCGCGGTCAGGGCCAGGCGGCCGTGAAGCGGATGCGCGCTGCGGAGCGGGGGCGCTCCACGGAAACAAGCCTCGCGCCCCGCGCGCGCCGCGAAGCGGCGGTCAGCAAGCCCGACAGGATCTCTGACGCGCGGCATTAGGAGACGGCCTAGTCGGGTCGAGGCGCGCCAGGCTTCACGCCGGTCGCTCGCGCGCTTACGGCGGCCTTCCTGCCCGGCGGAGGCACGAGATGTAATTGGGGTTGCCGACACATCCTGCCTCGTTTGCACACATGTAGAACGACGGTGCGCGTGAGGCTTGATGTCGCCACCTGCGACCACAGGAGAGGGTCGCACGGCGGCGATGACACAGGGCGGTTCGCTGCTGCGACATGAGCTGGAACACCGGCGGTCTCACCGATCCTGGCAGGGCGCTTCGACCTACAGAACCACCCGCTCTGCGCGGCCGCGGAGCTGCGGAAGCTCGTCCCCGCGCTGCTGGACAAGGGCAGGTTCGATCGGACGGTGCGGATCATCGACAAGGCGAACTGGCTTTGTCCTGCGACGGCCGCGGAGAACCGAGTCGTCTCGACGAAGCTGATCACGTCGGACTTTCCTTTGCCTGTCCGGTAGCTCGGGCACGACGACCTTCATCGCCATCGCAATGGTTTTCTCTGCCTCTCTCAGTGCGTTGGCGTTCGAGGGAGCCCTGCGCCGGGTTCATGGACAGTAGCGGAAGGCACAACCGCATGGGCCTGGCTCCCCCGGCTCAACCGGAGCCTAGCGTACCCATCAAGATCACGTTATGCCTCTCCGCGACGGCGATGTTGGGGCGACCTTCGCCCGATCGCGGGGCTTCTCGGACTCGCCAGGTCGTTGACCGGAGCGCGGCGCGTCGTCGGCCCGCTGCGCTCCCAGGGGTTGGCGGTCCCCGGGTCGCGCCAAATCGATGGCTAAGCGGATCGTCACGACGCGGTTCGGCCTACGCGGATCTCCGCGTTTATCGCACTCTGGCACCTCGTCTACGTGGCCTGCTGCTGTCGACGCGCCCTTGCTCGCCCGTTCGGTGCGGGCGTCAGGCCGAGCAGCCGACCGATCGCCTCGTGAACGACCCGGGCCCCCACCTCATCCCCGAGGGCGACGGCGCAGCTCAGGGTGCTGGCGAGTGAGGCGACCACGGCCGCCCGATGCGACGGATCGGTCACGGCGAGCTCCCCAGGCCCGGGGCTTGACACTTGGGCCCGGGTTGGGCCCAGGCCGTCCGAGGGGGTGCGATCCGTCGTCACGCCCTCCCCAAATCCCCGGGGAAGCGACGGATCGCGACGGTTCGCCCCCGCGGAGTCGTCCCGCCAGGATTTCTGGGACGACGAGGCGGATGCGGAAGAAATGTCAATAATTTCAATCTGTTCTGTCTGATTCACGGCCGGGTCGCTCGCTGGCGTGGGCTCGTCGCTTTTCGTGATTGGCTCGTTAGCGAGGCATCGGAACAATAGCGCCAGGCCCGTCAGCCTGCCCCGCCCATCGTGAGCACCATGCGCCAGCGTGTCTACGAACCGCGACTGTGGCGGGCTCCGACGGACAGGGGAGCACCATCGTTTCACGATAGCTGCGCACCGCATGAGCGTTAGAGCATTGTGGCCATCTCGGGCGGCCAGAGATCGCTCGGGCTCAGGGTGCAGGTGACGCGGGGGTAGACGAAGTCGGTTTCCTCGTTCTCCCTGCGGCGGAGCTGGAGGAATTGGTGGCGCTCCTCGTCGTTGGCCAGGGTCAGCGGTGTGCCGTCCGCAAGCTCGGGACGCCCGTCACGAACACATACCCAGGTCTTCGAGGTGCGAAACGTGCCCCCGAGCCAGGGGTTGTCGGGAGCGTCAGTCGCGGGGTCCAGCACGATCCGGTGACGGAACCTTCGATTGGTGTCGGCGGAGAATACGACGACGCGGCCGTGGAGGAGTGGGATTACGAAGGAGGGCCCCCCGGGCTCCTTCGACTCCACCATCAGCCGCCGTGACGGCCCGGCCTGGGGGTGTTCGTAACAGGAGAAAAGGGCGATCTCGCCGGCATCCTCCAGGTCGAGCGCCTGGTCCGAGTGGGCGCGCATGGTGGCGTAGGCGCGGGTGTAGACCTCCAGCAGCGCGTTGTTGAAGGGTAGCGCGAGCGAGGCACACGCGCGGATCTGCCGTGCGAGCGTGGTGTGGATCGGCCGAAAACACTGAGCCGGGAGCTTGTAAGCGGTCGTGGTGCGGACGATGGGGACCCCGCGCGGGCCGTCGCTCACCACGAGCACCGCGCCGCGCCGGCCTTTCCCGAGCTCCTCGAGCCGAGCCGACGCGGACAGCGCCGCGAAGAGGTCGCCCTCGGCGGGCACGGTGTAGGTGCGAAACATGTCCGACGCCTCGTAGATCGGCGCCCGGTAGTCCCCTGCGTTCATGCTGAAGCGAAAGCCGTCTCCGTAGTCGATGGGGGCCGACGTCTTGTTCTCTTCGGCGTACAACCGGCGAAGCGCCGTCATCCCCTCGGGCGTGGGGGCCTCCAGCTCCACCCGCGTCCCGTCCTGGAGCAGGAATGTGCGCCCACCCTCGTGGACCGCCTCGGTCTTCGAGCAGCGCACCACGTAGCCCAGCCGGGTCGGGAGCCGCGCGGCGTCCAACTCGGACGGCACTATCTCGTGAGTGTAGCGTCGGTTGGTCGACAGCGGCATGAAGAACACCGAGTTGGGATACAGCGTGATCGTGAACTGGTCCGGAAATGTGTGTCCCTCCTCGGTCTCGATCTCCTTGTATCGGAAGCGGAGCCGGGTCAATCCGGTGATCGCCCGGTGACCACGATCGAAGCGGTCGCCGGTGATGGGCGCGAGCCGATCGAGGAGTTCGTAGAAGGTGCAGAAGGCCATGACGCCGTCGCCCGGCATGCGGTGGGTGTCAAGATAGTTGTCCGTTGATTCGGTCACATCCTCGTGAGTGCCTGAGCCTCGTGAGTGTGGGGGTTGAGGGTCACGGGGCCGATGGGCGTCCAGTTGCGTGTCTGGCCGGTCCAGCGCAGGGGCGTCCTGCGGCGGGCCCGCTGGTAGAGGGCATGGCGGGCGGCGAGCAGCGCGCCGTCGCGCCCCCGGTGTCGGTCGTCGGGCGTGACAAAGCGGATGCTGCTGTGCAGGTGCTCGCCGTTGTACCAGGCGACGAAGCGCGCGACCCACTGGCGTGCCTGTTCCACGGTGGCAAACGGGCGGCGTGGGTACTCGGGCCGGTACTTGAGGGTGCGGAAAAGGGCCTCCGCGTAGGGGTTGTCGTCGCTGACGCGAGGGCGGCTGAAGGAGGGCACGACGCCCAGGCGCTGGAGGGTGGCGAGCATGGTCGAGCCCTTCATCGGGCCGCCGTTGTCTGCGTGCAGCACCAGGCAGCCGGAGCCCACTTTTTCACGGCCGCACGTCTGCTTGACGAGGCGAGCAGCAGCGACCATCGACTCCTCGGTCTCGACCGACCAGCCGACAATCTTGCGGCTGTAGACGTCCACAACCAGGTACAGGAAGTAGAACGCTCCGCGCACTGCGCTCTTCAGGTAGGTGATGTCCCAGCACCACACCTGATTGGGCCTTCTGGCGACGAACGAGCGAGGACGATGGGCGCTTGCCGGTCGAGCCGGATTGCGGTGTGCCAGCAGCCCCTGCTCGCGCAGGACGCGGTAGAAGCTCGACTCCGACGCGAGATACACGCCGCGGTCGGCCAGGCGCGGGACGATCTGCTTGGGCGAGAGGTTGCGGAACTCCGGGCTATTGGCCGTCTCGACGATGCGCCGGCGCTCCGCTTCGGTCAGCTTGTGCACCGGGGCGTGGCGCGGTCCGGCTCGACCATCCTCGCCGCCGGCCTCGCCTCGCCAGCGAGCCACTGTGCGCGCGCTGAGTCCGAGCGCACGGCAGGCCGCCGCGAGCGTGGCGCCGCCACGCACGGCCTCGTCGATGAGCTCGAGGGTCACCTGTCGGTCTCCGGGTCCGTGTCGTCGTCCCCGTCCCCCCAGATGGTCTGGGCTTTCCTAAGAAGCTCCTGCCGCAGCCTGCCCCTCGACGAGCGTCAGGCCCAGCGCATCCGCCCGTCGGCGGAGATTGGCGATCGATCGTTGCCGGTAGCGCTCTTCGTAGTAGTTCGCGCCCGGATCGACGTAGGCCGAGCCGTGCCGCAGGGTGTTGTAGAAAAGTACGGCGATCTTGCGGGCCGTGGCCGTTATAGCCTTCGCCTTGCCGATACGCGCGGCGAGTCGCCGGAAGAACGCTCCGAGCCCTGTGCTCGTTCGACTCACCGAGACCGCTGCAAGGCGCAGCAGGGCCGCTGCACGATTCGCCGAGGGGCGTGTGCGGGAGCTGAGTACCTTGCCGCCCGAAATCTTGGTGCCCGGTGCGAGCGTCAACCACGAGGTGAAGTGTTTTACGGTAGGCCAGCGCGTCATGTCGGTACCGCACTCCGCCACGATCCGCAGCGCCGAGGACGGGCCGAGGCCGTTGATCTGCGTCAGGTCGACGCCGAGCATCGCATGCAGCAGGGCATGGACGTCGAAACGCGGTTCATTCCTCTGGGCCTTGCGTCAGCGTGGAGGAGGTGGTGGCGGGGCAGTCTCCTTCTGTGGCAACGCGCGGACGGTTCGCTCGATCTCGGCATCGCAGTCCTGCAATTTGGCTTGGTAGGTGTCGTAGAGCTCGATGGCCTGCCGAAGAGCGAAGACGTGCTCCGGCCGGTAATTGCCCGTCAGCGCCTCGCAGATCGTCTCGACCGATGCTTTGCAGCGCACGTCACGGTGAGCCGCCAGCACTTCGGGATCGCGCTCAGCACCAATGATCGCCCGCAAGATCTTCATGCCGGTGAGCAAGACCGACCTGATGGAGCCCTTCCCGAGGCTCAAGGCCTACTACGAGCGCTGTCAGGCCCGCCCGGCGTGGCAGCGCACCCTTGGCCTCTACGCCGAGCGACTCGGCGTGAGCGTCGACGACATCCGCGAGAGCGTAAGTTCTCGTCACGACAGGGAAGCGCAGGCAGCGCGAGGAGTTAAGAACAACGCGCACCAGCCGCCGGAATTCCTGGACAGGGCGGCCACCAGGCGGTCTAACGTAGCAGTGTGCCGCGGGCGCGCAGCGCCCGTCAGCACCAGCGCCAAGTTCGGCGGCTCTTCCCATCAGATAGCGCGCAAGATCCCATTGGGGGATCATCCAGCCACTCTCGGCAGGGAGAGCGGCGCTCCTCTTCGATTCTTCCGCGTCAGTCGCCTGCGCATCGGTCAGGCCGCTATCGAGCACCGGCCGGTGCGGGGCGCGCCCGCCGGTGACGGTCGTAAAGCGCGTCGCGCCAGGCCACGAGATCAGCGTAGCGTTCCGCAAGCGCTGCGTGCCACCATGGCGCGCGCGCCGCCGGGCTCAGAGCGATGTACCGGGTATCGACCGGCGCGACGAACTGCAACGTCACGGCCATCGCCATGTCGGCGTACGTCAGGCCCTCGCCGAGCAGGTACGCGCGGTCACCGGCGAGGGCTTCCCGCAGCCCGTCGAGCTCGCGCGCGAGCGTCGCGTCCGCGACGGCGAGGGCGGCGGCGTCGATCCCGTACTTCCGCCGGAGAAACACGATCGCCAGGTCCGCTGCCGGAACCGACGCGCGTCGCACGGGTGCGGGAAGAAACGGCGGCTGCATCTCGACCTTGGCGGCGCGGTCGTGCGTGAGCCGCTCGAGGTAGAGCGCGCGGCCAGCCGCGAGCGCCGTCTCGCTACGGGCGTTCCACGCGGTGATCGCCGCGTCGTGGTCGGGCGGAAAGAGCGTCGGTCCGCGGCCGATCTGGTCCGCATGCCGCGCGATGGCGAACGAATCGGTCAGCACGCCGTGCGGCGTGACCAGCGCCGGGGTGCTGACCCTGCCGGTCGGTCGTCGCGTGCGCAGTCGCAGCAGCAGCTCACCGAGCAGCGGCACGTGCTCGCGGTAGCTGTACGCGAGGCCATGGTGGTCCAGCGCCCAGCGAGCTTTCTCGGACCAGGGAGCGAAGTGTTCGGCAATCAGCGTTCGCATGGTCCCTCAGGGAACAGAAAAAGCCCGCGCCCGTCCAGCAACGTCACGGGCCCGTGTCGTCGGGAGCGAGCTTCGCGACGTCTCGCCCGTCGGAGAGGGCGAATCGGCTGAAGAAGCTCCGCCAGTGACCCCCTCCGACGACGGCACGTTCCCGTCGAGGACGGGCGTTACGAAGAGGTAAGCGTACATGGAGGCTCGATCCTCTGGAGGGCGGCTCACAGAGTCCACGTCTCCCATGTCCGAACTATCAGTCGATTGGTCAACCGAAGCCGCCGGACCAGGTCTGTCTAGCTCGTCGCCTTTTGTGACCTCCCCCACGGAGAGTCTCACGGATCGGCTCTGCGCCGCGAGGCCCCAATGCTGTCCAGCGCCGTAGGGCAGATCCGTCTAACCCGGCGGCAATCGCCGCCTTTCCGGGGGTCGGGGCGGCGTGGAGGGGGCGCGGCGGACGCGTCGCGCCGCGCCGCGCCTGGGTGACACGGCGCGGCCGCCTCATCGGGACGTTGCCGGACACAACCCGGTCCGCTCACAACCCCGGACCGAAGGGGCCGTCGAGGGGGCTGCGGACGGCCAGGCCGCCGCGGTTCAGCACGTGGGTGTAGATCATCGTCGTGCTCACGTCGCGGTGGCCGAGGAGCTCCTGGATGGTGCGGATGTCGTAGCCGGCTTCCAGCAGGTGCGTGGCGAAGGAGTGACGCAGAGAGCGGCGGCGAGGGCCGCGCCGCCGCCCAGTTGCTCCCCTGCGTGCCGGTTCGGCAGCTCAGCCTCGCCGCGATCCAGTGGACATCGAAGCTCGGCAGACATCAAGCGCGATGGCCCGCGCTGTTTACGGCTTCTCGGGGAAGAAGTCGTCAGGGAAGACGAGCTCCTCCACCTCCTCCAGGTTCAGGTCCTTCCAGTTCCATACCCTCTGCAAGAGGCCGAAGTCGAAGGCCCAGTAGTACGCCTCGCTCCCGGAACCGAGCAAGGTGCAGCGGTAATCCATCGACGTCCCGAACCCATCCGCGTATTTTGCCTCGCTGCACGTGAAGAGAATATCGTCCTCCACCGCGCTCCAGGGCACGACCTCCTCCAACCGAAGCCGACGCCCCCTGGGCTCGCCTGCGCCGTGCGACCGGCGCCCATCCCCCAGACGATCCCGACGCGCCCCGGGACCGCCTGCGCGAACGAACTGGATGCCACGGAGCTCCCCCGCGTCCGAGAATCTCAGCTCCAGCTCCAGCTCCCGGGCCCGCCACAGGGGCAGAGAGTAGAACATGATCGTGTGGCGATAAGGCAGCTCCTCCACCAGCGCCCGCTCGGTGCGCAGCGGCTCCCCGAGGAATCGACGGTATTCGTCCGCATGACACACGCTCCCGGCGTCCGCTTCGAACAGGCGCGCGCGCGACCATCTCCTGCGCCGCGGCGACCTCCGACGCGCCAACGCCCAGCAGCCTCAGCCCTTCCGAGACGCGCTCCTTGTTACGCATACCCGACATGAGATAAACCTGAAACGCATCAACAGGCTTCATCATCCCGCCCTCCCGAGCCTCGTCACGGCGTGGCGAACACGGTGAACTCCTTGCTGATGCAGGCGCTCACCATCGACGAGAGGCCATAGAGCGCGCCCGACACGCCCGCTCGCAACGGGTCGCGGCCGTCGGTGCCGAAGAGGCTGGGCAGCACGGCCGTGCAGCCGAGCGCTACGACCCGATCGGCGAACCCGAGCACATGGGGAGAGATCCCGGGCATCTTGGTCAACACCAGGACGGCGGGTCCCTTCCCCTTCCGATACACGTCGTGCGCGACGCCGCGATGCGTGAAGCGCTCGAGCGCGAAGGTGGCCAGATCTCCCTCTGGCGTCCTGGGTTTGCTCGGTGAAATCACGACGACACTGCATCACAACAGGTGCGCGCGGTAAAGCCCTCTCCGGCGGCACCCGTCGCTCCCGCGGAGGAGCGCCTACGACGGAGTCATGGATACCGCGACGCCCTTCGCGGCGAAGGGGCGGCTCCGGCCACGGCTCGCGAGACCACGCCCGCGACGAAGCTGTATGCGGCGCTCGGTCTCGTGGCCACACCGCTCTACGTAGTAGGGCCGACAGGCGCGCGGCTCTCGGGCGGTCTCGCATCGGGTCGGGTGTTCTTTCCATGGGCGGAGCTCGGCGTGGGGGCGACGTTGCCGCGCACCGTGCCCGGAGGGGGAGCGTCGGTGAGCCTCACCTGGCTCACCGCTCGCGCCTCGCTGGCGCCGCTCGGCGCATCCCTCGGCGATCACGTCTTCGTGAGTGCTTACATGATGTTCGATGCGGGCGCGTTGCTCGCCTCGGGGGAGGGAGCCCCGGAGGTCTACAGCCGATGGCGCCCGTGGCTCGAGGCGGGCGCCGACGCACGGATGCGCGCGCTGCTCGGCGCATGGTCCTTCATGGATTGGCAGGTTGGGCCCGCGCTGCCCCTCCTTCGGGACGAGTTCTACTACGTGCACGGCGGGACGGCCTATCAAGCCCCCGCCGTGCGGCTTGACGCCGCGCTCTCCATCGGGGTGCTTTTTCCGTGATCAAACCGGGGACCTCGTGGATCGCCTGGGATGAGCCCCTCGTGATCACCACCACCGACGACGCCCCCGGCTCCACCGCCTTCCGCCTCGCTCGCCCTCCGGGCGGACTCGTGGACGCGCAGGCGCGTTCCCCCTGTGAGTCCACCGCCTGCGGTGCCCGCGAGGCGCGTCTCGAAGAGCTCGCGTCGCACCTCGAGTTCCTGTGGCGGTTCGCGTGCCGGATGGGCGTGGGCGAGGCGGCGGCCGAGGACATTGCGCAGGAAGCGTTCGTGGTGGCGGCGTCGCGCCTCGACGCGATCCTTCCCGGCAAAGAGCGCTCGTATCTCGTCTCGGTCGTGGTTCACATGGTCCGACGCGAGCGAACCCGGCGAGCACGTCACGAAGAGCTCACGGGAGAGCCCTCCGCGCCGGCGGGCGAGCAGCCGGACAGCCGCCTCGACGACGCACGCGCGCGCAGGCTGCTGGATGCGTCGCTCGAGGCGCTGGACGACCAGCTTCGCGCGGTGTTCGTGCTCCATGAGATCGAAGAAGAGACGATGGCGGACATCGCCCATCTGCTGGACTTGCCGCCAGGGACCGTGGCGTCACGACTCCGCCGCGCCCGTGAAGCGTGGAAGCGAGCGACCGATCGGTTGAAGAAGGGTCTGCCGGTGAGCGGCGGGAGGCGGCCGTGAGCGACTCGTACGACGACTTCGACCGCGCGCTGCTGCGCGCCGGGAGGACGGCGAAGGCGCCTTCCTCGCTCCGCGCGAAGGCCCTCGCGGCCGCCGCGGCGGGGACCGCGACCGCGGTCGCAACGACGAAGCTCGGCGTCGGTGCGGCCAAGGCGAGCGGGGGGATCGCGGCGCAGGCCGCTCACGCGTTCGGCCTGAAGGCGGTGGTCGTCGCGTTCATCGGCGTCACGTCGATCGCCCTCGTGCTCGGGGGCGCGTACGTGGCGACCCATCACGCGGACGCCGTCGCGCCCGCAGCCCCCGTGCGCTCGCCTCGCGCGGCCGAGGTCGGTGGGGCGGCGCCGGCAGCCATCCCACCCACGCAGGAGGAGCCCGCCCTGCCTGCAAAGGAAGAGCCCGCCGCCGCCCCTGCCGCCGAGCCCGCCCCGCGCGCAGCGGCGTCGATCAAGGACGTGGCGCCGGCGCCCCAGGGGATCAGGCTCGCGCGCCAGGTCCCCTCATCCGCTCCTGCGGTGACGGCCGTCCCCGCCGTCGACCCCCTTCCACGAGAACCCCGCGGTGAGCAGGTCGCGCCGTCCCCTGCGGCACCCACCTTCGTTCTATCGGACGAGCTCCGGCTCATCGACGCCGCGCGAGCGGCCCTCGCGCGGGGGGACGCGCCGCTCGCCCTTCGCCTCACCGCCGAGCACGCGGCGCGCTTTCCAGGGGGCAGCCTCGCCATCGAGCGCGACGTCCTCCGCGTCGACGCCCTCTTGGCCGGCGGGCGCATCGCGGAGGCCGCGTCGCACGCGTGCGCCTTCGCCGCGCGGAGCCCGCGCTCCACTCAGGCGCCGCGCATGATCAAGGTGGGTCGCTGTTCAAATACGATTCCGTGATCAAACGCGCGGGGAGAGATCGCCGGGCAGTGGAGGATTATCGACCATGCGATTCCTGAAGAGTGTACTCTCGTTGTTGTTTCCGCTCGCCCTCTCGGCCACCACGTCGGGGTGCGCCGGAGATGTGGTGATCGATGACCTCGACCCCGGCCAGCCGCTCGACCCCGATGGCTCGGGCGCGGGCGGCGCGGGCGACGTTATCCAGGGCGGCGACGTCAGCGCGACAGCGCACCTGGAGGCGGTCGCCGATGCCGCGGTCTACGGGGAACATTTTGACGACAACGGGGATGACACGAATTTCGGTTCCATTTCTTCTCTGTGGTTCAACGAGGGGATCCCCAGCCAGATCTTCCTCCGTTTCGACCTCAGGAGCGTCCCGAGCAACGTGAACGTCCTGTCCGTGCGGCTCGAGATGACGGCTCATCATAGCGAATATGGAGACAGCGTTGATACGCGTCTCGTGCTGAACGACACCTGGGACGAGTACGGGATAACGTGGAACAACCAACCGCCTATCGAAGACAAGGTGCTCGGCTCCTGGTCTGTGGGTATACTTTCTCGTTCTGCCAAGCTCTGCGTGAACGACCACGAGTTGCTCATCGCCCCCGTGCAGGAGGCGCTCGCCTCGGACCAACTCATCTCTTTCCGGCTAGATTCAACGTGTTGTGACTCGGACTACTACTCCCGCGAGTGGGACGACGTGACCAAGCGACCGCAGCTCGTCGTGGAGTACGAAGAAGAACCGTAGGTTGAACCCAGGCTCAAGGGGAGCTCTGCGGCCGATGGCTCATCGCCGAGCATGCTGCAGCGCGCGATCGCGCGACGTTCCATGTGAGCTCGACAGGGCCCGGTCCACGATCGGGCCGGTCGAGACCGACCACGCCCTCGCCCAAGTGACGGATCTCGTCGCCGGACGACTGGCGCAACGGTAAAAGCGGTGAGCTCGCCGGAATAAGCTATCGATAGCTCTCCGCGATGCGCTGCTCTCACGGCCGCCCGAGGCGACGGATCGGTCACGGCGAGTTCCCCAGGCCCGGCGCTTGACAACTGGGCCCGCGTTGGGCCCCTGCCTCCCGAGGGGGTGCTATCCATCGTCACACTCTCCCCAAATCCCGGGGCAGGCGACGGATCGCACCGGTTCGCCCCCGCGGAACAGTTCCGCCAGAACTGCCGGTTCGCTCCCCAGCCTGCGTGGCGCCTCCTGCCCGCATCAGCTCATCCGCTGTCAGGCGCCCTTCGCATGGGCTCGCGGAGCACATCAACCCTGGAAGGTTCGACGGGAAGAACTCCGCGAAACCGAAGCGACCCTGGAAGAGGACGCGCGCGCCGCTTGACGATCCGCGCTCGGATCGAATGACAAAAGGGGAGGAGATCACCGATGTCGATCGAGCTCAACCACACCATCGTCCCGGCGCACGACAAGGAGGCTGCCGCGCAGTTCTTCGCGCGCATGTTCGGACTCGCGGTGGACGCGCCGTTCGGGCCGTTCTCCCCCGTGCGCATCAACGGCGGGCTCACGCTCGACTTCGCCGACCGCGAGACGTTCGAGCCGCACCACTACGCGTTCTTCGTGGACGACGCGGAGTTCGACCGGATCTTCGAGCGCATTCAGAGCGCCGGCATCCCCTTCAGCGCCGATCCGCACGCGAACGAGATGGGCCGGATCAACCACCGGAAGGGCGGCCGCGGCTTCTACTTCCGCGATCTCGACGGGCACATCCTCGAGGTGCTGACGCGCGCGTGAGCTCGGCTTTGCGCCACCGGCCCGTTCATTCGCGCGGCCGCAGCGTCTTCATGAGGCCGTCGATCATCGGCTGGAGGCCGAACTCGAACACGCGATCGAGGTTGAAATCGTACCCGCCCGAGAGCTCGTCCAGCAGCCTGGCGAAGCTCGGATACGGCCCCGACGTCGCGATCGCCAGGAACGCGGCCCCCTGCGATTCGTTCCACTGCGCTTCGGTCATCCCCGTGGTGGCCTCGGCCTCGCGCTCCGACTCGAGGTTCACGGCGACGCCGCGAACGTAGCTGTAGAGCGTCATGTGCGCCTCGAGCCGGGTCGCCGCGTCGATCCCGGGGGCTTCCATGGCCCGCAGGATCCACTCGGCGTGCGCGATCACGTTCCGCAGCGCGACCGGCCGCGCGAGCGGCAGCACGTGCGCGAGCCATCCGTGCCGCCGGTACAGCGCCCACTGCGCGCGGGCCGCGCGGATCAGGGCCTCGCGCAGATCGCGAGGAGGCGAGCTCGGCAGCGGGTGCTCGCCGAACACCGCGTCGATCATGAGGAGCACGAGCGCGTCTTTCCCCTCCACGTACCGGTAGAGCGACATCGTCGGCACGCCGAGCTTCGCGGCGACACCGCGCATGGAGAGGGCGTCGAGCCCCTCGTCGTCGGCGAGCCGGATGGCGGCCTGCACGATCCGCTCGCGCGTCAAGGCGCCGCCTCGCTCGGACGGCTCACATGCCGCGCGAACGCTCTCGGCCACCACGTGGCCCGAGCGCGGGATCGAGCGGATGAGCCCCTCGTGGCGCAGGGTCGACAGCGCCTTGGTGGCGGTGGCGAGCGCGACGCCGAAGGAGCGGACGATCTGGCGCGTCGAAGGGATGCGATCGCCCGCACGGAGGCGCCCGGACGCGATGCGCGCGCGCAGGTCGTTCGCGATCTGCAGGTAGGGCGGTCCGTCGGCCGACTTGCGGCGGTTCGTCGACGCGCCGCGCTTCACCGGAGGCATGGTGACTGTACTAGCACAGATGGTCGGTTGAAAGCGCGCGCGACGCTGCCTGGCGCGGCGCGCGACCGCGGCTGTTATAGCCTAGAATTATGGGCCATGGCGCCACTCGTGGGGTGCCGGGCGCCGCCGCCGTCGCCATGCTCGTGCGTACGTCGTACGCGCTCGACTACGTACGTCGTACGCAACCTTCCCCCCGAGGTCCCCATGTCGAACGGCACCGTTCTCGTCTCCGGCGCAGGCATCGCAGGCCCCGCGCTCGCCTACTGGCTCTCGCGTCGCGGGTTCACCCCCACCGTGGTCGAGCGCGCCCCCGCCCTGCGGGCAGGAGGCAACGCCGTGGACTTCCGCGGGCCGACGCACCTGCGCGTCCTCGGCGAGATGGGGGTGCTCGACGCGATTCGACAGCATCAGACCCACATGCGGGATCTCGCGATGGTGGACGAGACCGGCCGGCGCCTCGTCACGCTCCCCGCGGCGTTCGCGAGCGGCGACGTGGAGATCGAGCGCGGCGACCTCAGCCGCATCCTCCACGAGGCCGCGAAGGACGCGGCCGAGTTCGTGTTCGGCGACAGCATCGCCTCGCTCACCGACACGCCCGACGGCGTCGACGTCACGTTCGAACGCGGCCGGCCGAGGCGCTTCGACCTGGTCGTGGGCGCCGACGGGCTGCACTCCCGCGTGCGCGCGCTCGCGTTCGGCGACGAGTCGAGGTTCCTGCGCTTCCACGGCCATTACGTGGCGACGTTCGCCGCGCCGAACCACCTCGGCCTCGATCACCAGGGCCTCATCTTCAGCGAGCCGGGGCGGGCCGCCAGCATCGCGAGCGCCCGCCGCCCCGAGGAGGCGACGGCGCTCCTGATGTTCGCCTCCAGGCCGCTCGGCCACGATCCGCGCGACGTGGCGCAGCACAAGGCGATCCTCGCCGAGCGTTTTGCGGGGATGGGGTGGGAGGTGCCGCGTCTGCTCGAGGCGATGAGGCAGAGTCCGAGTCTGTATTTCGACGCCGTGGGGTGGATCGACATGGATCGCACTTCGCGCGGTCGCGTCGTGCTCCTGGGCGACGCCGGCTACGGCGGCACCCTCGGCGGACAGGGGACCGGGCTCGCCGTGGTCTGCGCGTACGTGCTCGCGGGTGAGCTCGCCGTCGCGAAGGGAGACCACCGCGCCGCGTTCCAGCGCTACGAAGCGCGGATCCGTCGATATGCCCGGCGCTGCCAGCAGGGGGCGAAGCACGTCGGCTCGTTCTTCGCACCGCCGACCCGCGTGCAGCTCGCGCTGCGCAACGCGATGTACCGGGCGCTCACGTCGCGCCCGCTCTCCCGCTGGTTCGAGAAGATGGTCACGAGCGCCGCCAGCGACCTCGTGCTCCCCGCGTACCCGGCGTGACCTCCTCGCCGTGCCTCGATCGCGTGGGCTCGTTTCCGCGGCGCAATCCAGCGGTGTTTGCGAGCAGCAAGTCGAGCACCTGCTGCGCGCGCTCACGCGCGACCGGCACGTGGACACCGCGACCGTGCGCGGCGAGGCCGTCGCCCACCCAGACGCGGGTCTCGCCCTCTCGCGTGAGCTCCTTGACGTGCGCCACGTTGATCAGCCAGTTGCGATGCACACGCGCGAAGGACCGCCCGAAGGACGACTCGATGGCCGCCAGCGAGAGGTCGATGTCGAAGGCGCCGTGGGAGGTGTGCACCTGCGTCAAGCGCTCCGCGGCCTCGAACGCCCAGACCTCGTCTCGGTCGAACAGCACGAGGCCCTTGTTCCGCCGCGCGGCGATCCGCAGCGGACCCGCGCGCTCCGGCCGCGGGTCGCGCGCCCGCAGCCTCTTCAGGCACTGCTCGACACGTTGCTCGGTGAAGGGCTTCAGGAGGTAGTCGGAGACGCCGAGATCGTAGGCCTCGAGCGCATGCGTGTGGAACGCGGTCGCGAGCACGAGCAACGGAGCGCCCGGCAGCGCCGCGAGCTCGCGCGCGACGTCGAGCCCCTCGTTGCGACCGCCGGAGAGGCGCACGTCGAGGAACACCACATCGAAGGCGTGGCGCCCTTCTCCGAGGAGGATCTGCCGTGCTTCTTCCGCGGACGACACGGCGCCCGCGACCTGCGCGAGGTTCGAGCCATCGAGGAGCTCGACGAGGTAGTCGCGCGCCGCCCACTCGTCCTCGACGACGAGCGTGCGTAGCTTCGCGTCGCTCACCGTGCTCATGCCGTCGCTCCTCGAGTCATCAGCACCTCGACGACCGCAGCGGTTCCTTCGCTCGACGACGAGAGGCGCAGCTGTGAACCAGGGCACCTCAGCTGGAGTCGCCGACGCACGGTGTGGAGGCCGAGCGCGCCCGAGCGCGGCTCGTTCGCCGAGAGACCGGGCCCGTTGTCCGTCACGGTACATACGAGCTTCGATGACGTGCCGGCCTCATGGATCGCCGCCCGCACGGTCACCCGTCCGCCGCCCGCGCGACACAGCGCGCCGTGCTGGACCGCGTTCTCCACCAGGGGTTGCAGCAAGAGCCGCGGCAGCAGCACGCCGCCGACGTCGGCCGGAATGTCCCAGTCGAAGCGCAGGGCGTCACGGTGGCGTGACTCGAGGATCTCCGCATAGCGCCTGAGCCACGTGATCTCCTGGTCCAGCGGCTGCATCTCGTCCTCCCCTTGCAGCGAGCCCCGGAGCAGGTCTCCGAGTGACCCGATCAAGCGCCGCGCCTCGCGCGGATCCTGCACGACGAGCCCCGCGATCGTGTTGAGCGTGTTGAGGAGGAAGTGCGGCTCGAGCTGTGAGCGCAAGCGCGCGAGCTCCGCCGAGACCCGGAGTTGCTCCGCCTCGAGGCGGAGCTTCTCCGTCTCGAGCGCGCGGCGCTGGGCTTGTTCGGTCACGTGCGGGGACACGAAGACGAGCCCCCAGATGCCGGCGAGCACGAGGCCCATCATGGCGCCGAACCCCGCGACGAGCGGTGGGGAGAGCGGCCCCTTCTCGTCGAGCTCGACGCCGACGAGCCCCTCGAAGACGAGCACGAACGCGAGCGCGAACAGGGCCCCGACGACGACCGCCCCGAGGAGGCTCACGACCAGCAACCTCGTCGGGCTGAAACGGCGTTCGACGCCGCGCTCGAAGGCGGCGGTGAGGGCGAGCAGCACCACCGGCGCCGCGACCAGCCAGAGCGAGAAGCTGATGACGATGCTCGCGATGTGCTCCTCGCCGCCGAGATCAGGGGCGGTCTGGAGCACCCCGACGCCGATGGCCGAGGCCATGCCGAGGAGCCAACGTCGCCGGGTATGGAGGGTCAGCGGCGCGCGCGAAGCAGAGCCTTCCATGAAGGAAAGCTACCATTCGGGGAGACGGTCCACAACGTTCGCCGCTCGCACGATGAAGCGAAGAAGGCCCGCGACCGAGCGCTCACCGGCTCGTGCGCGAGGAGCGACGGCTCGTCGGAACCAACACCCGGCTCGTCGGAAGTGCACGGCAGAGCCGCGCGCCAGATGGGAGAGCTGAGAACCCCAGCCAACCCATCACTCCCACTCGCTCAGACGGACGAACCATGACCCAACACACACTCCGCAGAGAGCGCGAGCCGTCCGGCGGCTCGCGTCCAGGCCGGCTCGTGACCCGCCCTTGGCATTGGGCCGCAGTCGTGCTGATGGCGACGAGCGCCTGTGGCACGAGCAGCGCGAGCAGAGAGGACCTCACGGGAGAGCAGCTCTTCAGCACGCCCTTCCCGCGCTCCAACGGCCGCTCGTGCGCCACCTGCCACGTACCGGAGGACAACTTCACGCTCACCCCCGACCACGTGGCGCGGCTGCTGGAGACGAACCCGGACGACCCGCTGTTCAACGCGATCGACGCCGACGACCCCACGGCCGAAAAGCTCACATTCGAACACCTGAAAAAGGGCCTCGTGCGCGTGTGGCTCACATTGCCCGACAACGTGGACCTGATAGACGATGACGGCAACGTGATCACCCCCGGGGATCGCAAGCTCTTCGTGTGGCGCGGAGTGCCCTCCATCGCTGACTCGGCGTTGACTGCGCCTTTTCAGCTGGATGGACGTATGAAGACGCTCGAAGATCAAGCCCAGGGAGCCATCACCGGGCACAGCGAAGGCGGCGAGGCTCCCCGGAGCGAGCTCGAGCGCATCGCCGCGTTCGAGCGCGATGTCTTCTCCTCGAACCGGGCGCGCAGCGTCGCGGAGGTTCTCGCCGGCGGCGGTGCCCCGGAGAGCGCGCCCGACGTGGAGGACGAGCTCGATCTCACTCCAACGGAGGAGCGGGGACGAGAGGTTTACAAGGCCATATGCGCGGCGTGCCACGGGGGCGGCAACCAGGCGACCATCGTGGATCGGGATATCCACGATCTGGCCTTCCCGGTCATCAAACCCGACGGAACCGTGCTTTATGAAGTGCCAGCGACAGATCCCCCGACCCCGGTGCTCGCCGCTCAACCCAGGAACGAATTTCTTAATATTGGGTCGGCATACGAAACATTCATGGGCCAGCTGGACCCTGATTCGCATGTCTTTACGAGGGATGTGAGCTTTCCACGTTACCGGTATCGGTTCTACACGGACGATTCTCGAAGGGAGATAGCCGCGGACCTGCCTCCGACTCCCCCGCCGGGCTTCGATGACGATCCGGGCGGCGATGGCGACCCCGCGGGCCTCAATGACGATCTGGACAGCGATGGCAACCCCGTCGCGGGGCCGAACTTCGGGCTACAACTTTTCTCCGCCGATCCGGGTCGCTCCATGATCACCGGGAGCCCCAACGACTTCGAGGCATTTGACGTACCGACATTGCGTGGAATAGGGAAAACTGCTCCCTACTTCCACGACAATGCCGCGGACACCCTGGAGAGGGTTGTTGACGTCTACAGCGACCACCTGCTCTCCAGGTTCCCATCCCTCACCCTGCCTGGGGAGAAGGAGCCGGACGATGATGGGGATATCGGCCCTCCCGAGGCGTTGACCGCCGATCAGAAAAGCGACCTGGTGGCCTTTCTGAAGCGGCTGTGAGAGCCAGCCGACGCTCGCGGTGGACGATCTCGACCTCGCGGCCTTCATGTGCGTGAAGACGGTCGAGACGCTGACGCACACGGCGGTGGTGAACGACGGCGCCTACGTCGCCGGCCCGAGGATGAAGACGTTCCTCGACGAGACGACGCGTCTCGTGGCCGGCTACCTCACGGGCACGTGATCCGGCGCGCGCCATCCTGGCGCGCTCGAAGCACGCGGATCAGGAGCGCCCGGAGGGCGGCGTGTGCCCGCGGCGCGTCTCGCCGTGGCGTGAAGGCGGCGCCCTTCGAGGCGCGCCGCCCGCGCGGTGAGCCCCTTATTCGCCGCGCTCCGTGCGCGCCGCCTCGTCGAGGAAGCGCTCCATGCGGCTCCGCATCTCCGACAGTTCGCTCCTGAGGTACGCGACGTCCGCCTCCCACGCGGGGCGGGGGGGCCCATGCGCGTCTTCCTCGACGGAAGAGCGAATGAGCTTGGCGTAGCGGTCCACCTGCTCCTCGAGCTGCCCTTCGCGGAACGGGCCGTCGAGCAGGCCCCGGACCGCGCTCCGGTAGCCCGCGAGGTCCTGGCGAAGGGCGCTGAACAGCACGTCGCAGCCGGGCACGCGCAGCTGCGCTCTGCCTTCGAGGACCGGGACGTCTTCGGGGCACATCTCCGGCGTCTCCGTCCAGTGAGCCGCCCCGCCGAAGAAGCGCCAGCTGCCCAGGCTCAAGGTGTTGTCGAGATCCCACGGAACGACGCGGAACGTGCCCGACGAGGGCTCTTCGTAGACGAAGTAGTTGTGGTTCGCGGCGGAGCCGTCCTCGTCGACGTAGAAGGTGGTGATCCCGTCCCAGTTCAAGATGGCGTCATCGACGGCCAGGTAGCGCTGGAGCTCCTCGACATCCATCCATGTCGACAGGGCGGCGAGGCGCTCCGCGCCCTCGGTGGACGCGAGGTCCTCCGCGAACGCGATGAAGCGCTCGTGCGTGGCCTCCTCTTCGTTCGTCTTGATCTTCCCGGCATAGTAAGCGGAGTCGGTCGAGACCGGCCAGGCTGCTTCGTAGAGGCTGCCGTCGGGATCCTCGGGAAACTGGTTTTCCGTGAAGCGGCCGTCGGCGTCCTCCACCATCGAGAAGAGGCCGAGCGGCTCGCCGTTCACGTGCAGCGTGGCCCACGCGCTCCTCGGGGCGGCCACGCCCATGTCCCTGTAGAGATCATAGGCGAGCCGCTCGTGGAGCTTCGTGGGGTCGCGGATCATGGAATGGAAGTTCAGGCGCTTCTGCCGGAAGAAGCGCTGTCCGTCGACATACTCGTCGAATCTCACCTTCATGCTGAGCTTCGGGCAGGGGAGCTCTTGCTGCTCCTCGACGCACATCTCGAGGGTGCCGTAGCCGCCCTTGAAGCGCAGGCCCACGAGGCCCAGGCTGCTGCCCCTGTAGCAGGCCTCCGCCTCGACGTACTCCTCCTCGATCGGGTTGGCCTGGAGGTCCGCCCAGGTCTCGTCGCGAAGCCGGAAGTCGAAGCGCGGGACGTCGCTGGCCGCGTACAGCGCGCTCGGGTCGCCGTCGGCCACCGCGGCGTCCGGCGGATAACACGGCAGCGTCGCTCCCTGCCCGCCGTTCTCGATCTCTTCGCCCCCACAGCCCGCGCCCAGCGTGGAGAGCGCCAGCGCGAGCAAGAGGCAATACGTTCGTTTCATCAGCCGCTCCTTGCGGGCGGCGAGCCTAGTCGCGGCGTTCGCGCCTGTCGACGCTCGGCGTTCGCGCGTCGCGCCAGGACGGCTGTCGCTGAGCGCCTCGATCCGGCGGAAGCGCGTGCGCCGCAAGCTGCCTCGCTGTCTGCCCGAGCTGCCGGTCTCGCGTCTCCAGGGCGCGTGGCTTGCTCACCGAGCTCGGCGAGCCCACCGATGTTCAAGCGCGCTCACCCGACCGAGGGCCGCCGCTCAGCGCGCGTCGGTGAGGTCGAGGCCGCCCGGGAGGACGACGAAAAAGACGCTCTCCTCCTCGGCGTATCCGTCGTGGCTCTCGCCCGGCGCGGTCCAGAGGTAGTCGCCTGGCGAGAGCACCCGCTCGCCGATCCGAAGCCTCCCCGAGACGAGGTACGTCTCTTCGCCGCCGGGGTGGTCGTGGCGCCGCGCGTGCGCCCCCTTCGCCATGCGAACGAGCACCGTCAGCCCTTTGCCGCCGTCGTGGCGGCGCAGGAAGCTGAACTGGATGCCGGGCGCGACGGTCTCGAACGACTGATCTTGCTGCTGGTGGAAGGTCGTCGTGTTCATGAACCCACTATGATCGTCGCCTCGGTATGTGAGAAGCTCATGTTTCGCATGATTTCATGAGAGCAGCTCATGTCCCAGATGCTCGAGATCCGCCACCTCCGCCTCGTCCGCGCCATCGCCGAAGAGGGCGGGCCCACGCGCGCCGCGGCGCGCCTTCACCTGACCCAGTCCGCCGTGAGCCATCAGCTCGCCGAGCTCGAAGGCCGCCTCGGGGTCGTCCTGTTCACGCGCGTCCGGCGCCGGCTCAAGCTCACCCCGGCCGGCGCGCGGCTGCTCGACGCCGCGCGCACGATGCTCGTCGATCTGGCGCGTATCGAGCGGGACCTGCAGTACGCCGGATCGCGCAGGCACGAGGTCTTCCGCATCGCCGTCGAGTGCTTCACCACGTACTACTGGCTCCCGCCGGTCCTCTCGGCGCTCGCGAAGGACCATCCGCATGTCGACGTGCGCATCGTGCTCGAGGCGCGGCGCGAGCCCGTCGCCGCGCTCCTCCGCGGCGAGATCGAGCTCGCCATCGTGAGCTCGCCGGTGCGCGATCGCGCGCTCGTCGTCGAGCCGCTCTTCGACGACGAGTGGACGGTTATCGTCTCACCGTCGCATCCGCTCGCCGCGCGTCCGTACGTCACCGCGATCGAGCTCGGTCACGAGAAGCTCCTCACCGTCGACGCCCCGCGGAGCGACGTCGAGCGCCTTCGGGAGCTCATCGCCAGCGAGCGCGCGCCAATGCCGCTCGCCGCGCGCGTGCCGCTCACCGACGCGCTCGTGGATCTGGTCAAGGCCGGTCTCGGCGTCGGGCTCGTCTCCCGCTGGGCCGTCGCGCCGAACATCGCGCGCGGCGAGGTCGCCGCGCGCCGCCTCACCCGCGACGGCCTCCCGGAGCAGTGGGCGGCCGTCTACAGGCGCGACGCGGCTGCGCGCTTTCCGCTCGCGCGCTTCGTCGAGCTCTTTCGCGCGCCGTCGTCCCTCATCACCCCTTCACGCGCGCGCCAGCGACGGTCCCGTTGACGATGGCCTGTCGAGGACGCCCCGATGTCGGACGTCCTCGTAGGCCCAGCGGCCCAGCGCCTCCCGGAACCAGCAACCAGCCCGGGGAACGCGGCGTCACGAGATGAGAGGAGTGGAGGCATAGAGGATACGGAGGGGCGAGCAAAGAAACTCCGTGTCCTCTGTGGCTCTGGAGCTCGATTTGCCGGCTCTTCATGGGAACTCGGGCCGAATGACTTGGGTAAGCTGAGCTGAGGACAGAACGAGGCATCGCGACGCGCGCGGTCCCGCTACTTCGGTTCGCCGTGCCACACTTCCTGGTATCGTGCCCGGATGAACGAGGACGAAGAGCTTCGCGAGTCCGAGAACCTCGAGGAGATCGTCCGCGCGGCGGCGGGCGACGCGGCGGTGCGCGTGACCGACGGAGAGAGCGTCGACGACGTGCGCGATTACGGCCGGGTCCTCGACGCGCTCGACGCGATCTCGGGCGGCGTGCTCGGTGTCACCACGCGCCGCTTCGAGGAGGGCGCGACGCGCACGATCGTGCTCGAGCGGGGCGCGCGAGCGGCGATCGAGCTCCGCCTGGAGGGCGATACCGACTGGATCGACCATCCGGCGCTCGTCGAGCAGCTCGATCGCGCGCTCGAGGCGGACGGCGCGTCGGGCCGCTTCTATGCGTTCTGTTCGCGATCGTGGGGACAGGAGGTCGGCTTCGCCTACCTGCCGAAAGCCGAGGGCCAGCGCATTGCGGAGCTCGTCGCGGCCCGGGAGGAGATCGCGATCTTCGAGGACTTCTTCCCCAAGGGGCGCCAGACCGTCGACGAGGACTGAGTCGGCGCGCCCACCGATGTTCCAGCGCGCTCACCCAACCGAGGGCCGCCGTGCTGTGGAAGAGCACCGTCCTGCGCCGCAAGGCGCTCGGGGACGCCGCGTAGCCGCAAGAACATCCCGTGCCAGACCAATGCCCGGAGGGCGACGTGTGCCCGCGGCACGTCGATGCGCCCTTCGTCGCGCTCGACTAGAGCACGGATCACATTGATCAAGCGAGAGATGAACCGCCAAGCGCGCCAAGGACGCCAAGAAAAACACAAAACCCTTGGCGTCTTATGGCGCCTTGGCGGTTCGAATTTCTGCTCGTTTCAGGCGGTTTCAGCCCGTCAGTCGCTCTAGCGCGGGACCTCGGGGATGAACTCGGCGCCCAGGCGGAAGATCAGGAAGTCCTTGGTGACGTTGCCGCTGCCACCGGCGGGCCACAGGAAGGGACTGCCGGCGCTGCGGTCCGGATCCCACTCGTACCACATCCACCGAGCCTCCTCGTCGATGTCGCAGACGATGGAGAACTCATTGCCGGGCTCCGGAACCGAGCGCTCCGTGTCGTTCGTCTCTCCGAATGCGACATGCCCGTGCGCAGACGCCTCGGTGGTCACCCAGCCGGCGCTGGTCGTCTGCGGGTCGAGCTCACCGCTGTTGCAGCGCGCGATATGCTGGTTGATGGTCTCCAGCGTCGGCCCGTGCGAGCCGAGGTCGTAGTCCTCGCCCGTCGCGCAGACCTCCCACGCGCCGTCGCCGGTGAAGACGGGAGCGGCCCCCTCGCGGAAGAACTGGCCGATCACGCCCTGTGTCGTGGACTTGTCGGCGTACGTGATGATGTAGAGATAATGCCCGGCGTTCGCGGACGCCGCCGGCACGGTGTACGACTCCGGCCCGTTGCCGATGGGACAGGAGAAGATCTTCCCGGCGAGGGTGTTCTCGATGCCCCCGAAATAGTTCAGGAGCCCGTCGCCGGTCCCGTAGCCGAAGCCGTACGCATTGTCGGCCGTGATGATCACGCTCACCGCGGTCGAGAGCCCGGTCCCTCCGCCGACGCCGGCGATCTCACCGAGACCGTTCTCGTCCTCCCCGCCCGCGCCCCCGTTGCGGCTTGATCCGCCTCAGCCCTTGTTCCCCGCTCGCCGCTCGAACCGCAGCCTGAGCACCTCGTCCTCGAGCTCGTTCGCGATCGCCATCGCCCGCCGCCGCGCCTCCGCGCCCTCGTCGCCGCCCACGATCCGCGCCAGCATGTTCAGCGCCATCGCGCGCATCCGCATGTGCCCGCCGTCCCCCGCGTGCCGGCACGCCTCGCGCGCGAGCGCGGCGCCTTCCTCGGGGAAACCCTGCTTCCACCTCGCATACGCCAGCCCGTTCGCCCGCCGCGACCGCGCGAAGGCCGGACCGTCCTCCGGGATGCGCCGGTAAAGCGCCTCCGCGGCCGCCGGATCCGGCTGCTTGCCGCCCCAGGAGCGGTTCCGCTCGAAGGCGCGTTGATCGATCCACCGGGCGAACAGGCAGGCTCGGTCGCAGGCGGGCATCCGCAGCTCGAAGAGCGGCTCGATCTCGTCGAGCAGGCCGGGCACGCGCGCGACGTCATCACGGCTCGCCACGAAGGCCTCTGTGAGCAGGGCCTCCACCCGCGCCTCGGGCGGGGCCTTTCCGAGCAGCGGCCGGATGCGGGCGAGGTGCGTCTTTCCGGCCTCGCGGTCGTCGCCGCGCAGCACGCAGGTGGCGTGGGCGAGGGCGAGGAAGACGTGGGAGGTCGGATCCTCGCTCACCGGCGGTCGATCCCAGAGGCGCAAGAGGTCCTGGGCGAGGGGCAGGGGCAGGTCGGTGAACCGCGAGTGATAGGCGCCCATCCAGCGGGCGCGCTCGGTGAGCGCGTCCGGCAAGCCGAAGGCCGCGAGCGCGCGCGCCCCCCAC
Organism: Sorangium sp. So ce128; assembly: GCF_051525245.1. Lineage (NCBI taxonomy): Bacteria > Pseudomonadati > Myxococcota > Polyangiales > Polyangiaceae > Sorangium > Sorangium sp. So ce128. The sequence goes on from NZ_CP150313.1 coordinate 1,461,606, forward strand.
GTCCCGCCGTCCCGCTGGCCGCGCGTCCGCAGCCGGCGCAGGGCGCGCTCGATCGAGTACACGTCGTCCTCGTAGCCGCGCAGGGAGGAGAGCCGCTCGGCGACCGCGGTCAAGGAGCCGTGCTGCGCGACGAGCCAGGCGACGTAATCCTCCCAGGAAAAGCCCGCGGGAGCGGCCTGTCCGGTTTCGTGTCCGGGCATTTTCTTCGCGCGGATCCTATCAAGGTCCAGCAGAGAGGAGGACGGACATGGGAAAGGAACCTGCGTTTTTCCTGGTGATCGATCTGGAGGCGACGTGCGACGAGGAGGGCCGCATCCCCGAGCGCATCATGGAGATCATCGAGATCGGCGCGGTCCTCGTGGACGGCGCGACGCTCGAGCCCGTGAGCGAGCTCGCCACCTTCGTGCGCCCGGTCATCCGGCCGAAGCTCACGGAGTTCTGCACGAAGCTCACCACGATCACGCAAGCAGACGTCGACGCCGCGCCCACGTTCCCCGAAGCCGTCGCGGCGCTCGGGCGCTTCGTCGGCCAGCGGGAGGCGCTCTTCTGCTCGTGGGGCGATTACGACCGCAAGCAGTTCGAGATCGACGCGGCCCGCTGGGGCGTGCCCCTGCCGCTGCAGGGGCACATGAACATCAAGAAGCGCTTCTCCGCGGCGCTCGGGGTGACCCAGCGCTACGGCATGGCGAGCGCGCTCGAGCGGCTCGGGCTCCCGCTCCACGGGACACACCACCGCGGGATCGACGACGCGCGCAACATCGCACGTATCCTGCCTTACGCGATTGGCCGCGTGCCGATCCCCGAGGCAGGGCCCGCGGGGTGAGCGCCTCGCTGGGGCTTCGGGGCTGTGTCACCCCTCGCGCGCCACGCGGATCGCCTCCGCGATGCCGGCGGAGGTGAGCTCGGGGTCCTTCAGGAGCGTCGCCGCCCAGGTCGCGAGCTCGCCGGTCGTCCGGAAGACGTTGGGCGCCCGCCCCGTCTGCAGCAGCATCATGATGGAGCGGACCGAGGCGGCGATGAACCCCTCCGACTCGACGAGCGTGGCCGTGCCCCTGAGGTTCCGGGAAGGGGAGCTCGCCGCCCGCCGCATCGCGGCCCGGCTCGCCTCGTCCGGCGGCAGGGTGTGCTCAAGGGGGAGGACGACGACGAAGACCGCGCCGTACGGCTGGTCCGCCGACCAGCGAGCGAAGAGCTCTCGCGAGCGATCGATGCCGGTCGCGGTGGCCTCGCCCCGCCAGACCAGCAGCATGAGCCGCCGCCACACCGCCACCACGTACCTGTCCGTGCGCTCGAGTAGCTCGGCCGTCATCGGAGGAGGACGGACCGTTATCATTGTGGCGTATTGTCGTTCCGCCGGGGGGATGGTCGTCAAGCCCATGCCGATTATTCGGCGCTCGCCGGGCCCGGCGGACGCGGTTACGCCGGGAGCCCGTCCCTGTCCAGCCGCTCCAGCCGCTCCAGCCACACTTGATGGCCGCCCGGCGTCGCGCCAATCGGCCGCCGGCAGCGCCCGCTCGGCCGCGGTCCCGCTCAGCGTCTCGAGCAGCGGGAAGCGCGTGGCCGGGCTCACCATCCTGGGCCGGGCGCCTTGGTGAGCCGGCTTTGGTGTGCGGCGTACCAGCGGCGGCGGACCTCCGGCGCCGCCGGGGGCGAGCGATGAACAGGATGTGATGAGCGGTGCGCGATGAGCTGCGCCGGGCGCCTGACACCCACCCGCACGCGAGCCCGCATGCGAGACCAAGAGCCACATAAAAAGCTCACGCGGCAAAAAAAGGATCTAGACAGGCGAAGCGAGGAATCGTTATCTTGAAAAATGGTCCCGTGCGCACTCTGCATCAAATCTCGTCAGACACTCCCGCGTACCTGATCCGATCGTGTTCGTCCCTCGGCCTCCGCGAAGGGTCGGCGAGGGCTGCTGATCCGGCTGAGCGTCGCGGCGCGCCGCCGCCGCGCGCGCCGCCGCCGCGCGCGCCGCGCGGGGCACGCCGCGACCCGCGGACCGCGAGCTGCGCGCTGGCCATCGATATCGATGAAACCTCGATGCGCTCGATGCGCTCGATGCGCTCGATGCGCTCGATGCGACAGACCACGCTCGTCTCTGCGTTCCTCCCCACAGATCGTGAGACGACGCGAGACGACGCGAGACGCCCAAAAACGTCACCGAACGACCCAAAATTGTCACTGCGCAACTCGATGTATTTTTCTGATCTGTCTTCAAAAAGATCTGGACACCTTCGTAGTCGAGTTGCTATCTTGAACACTGTCACCTTGCGCATCCGCCCTCTGATCGAAGCACAAGCACCCGCGTACTTGATCCGATCCTGATCAGCCCGCGGGGGCTCATTCCGACCGGAGCCCGCGAAACCGACCTCGCCTGACCCGTGTGTCATGGTGCCTGCTATTCGGATGACGCTCCAGCAATGGTTCACCCGTGAGGACCTCGAGGAGCTACCAATGAAGCAGATCGCAATCGCATCTTCTGCCGCGCTCGCCACGCTGTTCATCACCGCCACCAGCCTCGCCAACACGACCGCTCCGTCTCCCACGTGCACCGTGATCAAGCGGGGTGTCCTGGGCGACATCTACAACGCCGAGATCTGGAGCCTCGCCCCGAGCTACCACGTCCCGTCCCCGTTCGAGGTCAACACCGGGTTCTCCAGCTCGGTCGGAGAGAAGCGCGCCCTGTTCCGCTTCGATCTCAGCCCCATCCCCGCCGGCTCTCTCGTCACGTCGGCCACGTTCTACGCCCTGACGTACACGAGCACCGCGAAGACCGTGTACGTCCACCAGGTGCTCGCCCCCTGGAGCGAGCCGCTCGTCACGTGGAACAACTTCGGCGGCATGGATCCCGCCGCGTTCACCTCGTTCGTGCCCAACGTCACCGGGTGGACCACCGTCGACCTCACCGGGATGGTGCAGCAGTGGGTGAGCGGGACGGCGCCGAGCTATGGGATCCTCCTGGAGGAGGGCGCCAGCGGGAAGACGTCGTACAAGGGCAGCGCCCACACCGAGATGGGTTACCGCCCTCTCCTCGAGGTCTGTTACACGGTGCCGAAGGGCTCGATCGGCGACAAGGTGTGGTTCGACGCGAACGCGGACGGCATCGAGGACGCCTCCGAGCTCGGCATCTCCGGCGTCGTCGTCGACCTCTTCGGCGACGCGAACTGCGACGGCGTCGCCGACGGCGCCCTGCGCCAGACGGCCGTGACCGGCGCGAACGGCGTCTACCGCTTCACCGAGCTCGAGGCGGGCTGTTACGTCGTCGACGTCGACGACGCGACGCTCCCGCTCGGCCATATCCTGACCAGCGACGACGAGCCGCTCGGCGTGTCCCTCGACGTGGGTGAGAACGTCGCCAACGCCGACTTCGGCTACGTGACGTACTCGTCGATCGGTGACACGGTGTGGCTCGACAGCGACGCCGACGGGCTCTACGAGCCGGAGACCGGCGAGCTCGGCGTCAACGGCGTCCGTGTCGAGCTGTTCCAGGGGGCCCAGCTGGTCGACTTCACCATCACCGGCACGAGCCCCTACACCGGTCAGCCCGGCTTCTACCTCTTCGACACGCTCCCGGCGGGCACCTACTCGGTGGTCATCACGCCCGACAACTTCATGACGAGCGGTCCGCTCGCTGGGCAGGAGCCGACGGCCGATCCCGATGGCGGGCTCGACAACGTGGGCGTGGTCTCGCTCGGCTGGGCACAGGACCTGCTCGACGCGGACTTCGGTTACCAGCTCTCCTGCGGCAACGGCGTCTGCGGCGGCGACGAGAGCTGTTCCACCTGCGCCGTCGACTGCGGCGTCTGCCCGCCCCAGTGCGGCAACGGCACCTGCGAGGCCGGCGAGGACTGCGGGAGCTGCAGTTCCGACTGCGACGTCTGCCCGCCCGCCTGCGGCGACGGCACCTGCAACGGCAGCGAGAGCTGCGGCACCTGCGCGGACGACTGCGGCACCTGCCCGCCGGTCTGTGGTAACGGCACCTGCGAGGCCGGCGAGGACTGCGGCAGCTGCTCGGACGACTGCGGCGCCTGCCCCGCGGTCTGCGGCAACAACGTCTGCGAGAACGGCGAGGACTGCTCGACCTGCACCGGCGACTGCGGCGCTTGCCCCGCGGTCCCCGGCAACGGCGTCTGCGAGGCCGGCGAGAACTGCTTCGAGGTCCCGAGCGACTGCGGCATCTGCCCGCCGGTCTGCGGCAGCGGCGTCTGCGAGGCCGGTGAGACCTGCTCGAGCTGCGCGGCCGACTGCGGCGAGTGCCCGCCGGTCTGCGGCGATGGCGTCTGCAAGGCCGGCTCCGAGGACTGCTCGAGCTGCGCGGCCGACTGCGGCGCCTGCCAGTGCGCCTCCCCCGGCACCGGCACCCCCGGGTACTGGAAGAACCACGAGAGCGCCTGGAAGGTCTCGCAGCTGACCATCGGTGGCAAGACCTATACGAAGTCCCAGCTCCTCGACATCATCAGCCGTCCGACCAAGGGTGACGTCACGTACATCATCGCGAAGCACCTCATCGTCGCCAAGCTCAACGTCGGTATCGGCAACCAGTCGAGCTGCATCGAGGACACCATCGCCGCGGCCGACGCCTGGCTCAAGAAGTACCCGCTCGGCAGCAACGTGAAGGAGAGCACCAGCCGGAACGCGCCCTGGACGACCGGCAAGCCCCTGGCCGAGACGCTCGACGCGTACAACAACGGCCTCCTCTGCGCCCCGCACCGTGACTGACCGACGCTCGGCCGATACCCGGTGATCGGCCAGCACGACGAGATCTCCCCCGAGGCCAGCGCCCGCCCCGAGCGAACCGCCTCAAGCGCGACCTGCGCTGGCCCCTCCCCCTCTCCTCGGCCGCTTCCCCTCCTGCGCCGCTCCCTCCCCGAGTTCCTCCTCACCGAACGTCCTGGTCCGCGATCGGCAGCCTCATCGCTCGATCGCTCCGCAACCAGCAGCCCATGCGAGGCGTGCCTCTTCATCCTTGATGCCTTTCATCGAGGAGGAGGCGACCCTGAGGTCGAGCGCTTCAGGAGATGGCGGCCTTCGACGGCCGTGTCGCTCACTTCTCCAGGTTGCGCTTGGAGAAGGTGTCGTCGCTGATGGCCTCGTTCACCTTCACCTTCTTGCGCGTGAGCGTGGTGGTGAGGTTCTTTGTGTGGTCCACCATCTTGAGGGTGCCGGGGGTGCAGACGTCGCCGTCGCAGGAGTAGCCGGTGCGGGTCTCGGTCTTCACCAGCTTGCCCTCGGTCTTGTAATACCTGATCTCGCTGGGGACGTTCTTGTCCTTCGTGATCGTCATCTCGATCTTGGCGTAGGAGGTCGCCTGGCCGCTCCTGGGCGTGAGCGTGAGCTTGACCTCCTTGTCGCTGGAGGAGCTGACGGCCGGCGTGTAGCTGCCGTACTTCTGGGTGGCCAGGTCTCCCTGGCTGAAGGCCATGCCGAAGGCGCTCTGATCGCTCGTGTGGCTGGCGATGCGGCGGACTTTGCCGAAGGACGGCAGATAGACGTACATCTCGGTAGGGGAGAGGATGAGGACCTTGGTGCCTTTGAGGTCGGCGGGAGCCGTGAACTCGGCGAGGCGCTTCTCGCCCTTCATCCACACGTTGATGCCGACGGTCTTGTCGGGTCTGCCGCTCTCCGTCGTCTTGGCCTCGTACTCGAAGTAGAGCGTCTTGGCCTTGTTCATGGCCGCTTCGGTCGCTGCCAGGGCCTTGTCGGCGGCGTCGTCGGCCAGCGCGGCGGGGGCGTGCGAGAGACCGAGCGCGACCGTGGTGGCGAGGATGGAAACGAAGCGCGAGAACCTCATCGGGACCTCGGAGAGCTGGGGGGCCCGCCGCTTGCCGGGGCGGAGCCGCCGTCGTTGATCAGGGCAGTGGAGCTCGGGGCGGTGGCCCCGAGTTCGAACAGAGCGGAGGCGCCCTCGGCATCATAGAAACATGGCGTCCGCAAGGTCAATCCTGCTGTTCCCGCACCTGCCGGCCGTGGCCGCGCAACCGGACACGTCGGAGGAGGTGGGAGCGGACGCCTCCGTGAAAGACGAGCACGGCCGGCGGACGGGAGGGATCCGTCTTGACACCGCGTTTCATGGAAGGCGCCTCCAGCCTCATCACGCGCGGCGTTCGTTGCCCCAGGTCGCCATCCCGCAGCCCCAGGTGCTGAGCAGGAAAACGAGAGCCGCACATCGCGTCACGCCAATGGACCCCGTGCAGCTGCAGAAAGGCTCGCTTGCATCATGGTGTCAGTGGCCATCTCGGTGACGTCGAGCTCTCGCTCCTCGAGCGAAGCCTGCTTGTGACGCCCTCTCACCAAGGCACGACGGCTCGCGCCCCCCGGTGGTGCCGCGAGCCACCACCAGACATGGAGGCGCGCCCCTCCAGCCCCGCGTCCCTCGCGCCGCGCCGCGGCCAGGATCTCGGCTGAAGCAGCCTCTCCCGCTCGCCCGGCTCCCCCCGTCGGCCCTGGTACGGCTCATGCGAGTGTCCGCCTGGTACCGGCACGAAAGAAGCCGCGCGACGCTCGCTGCAACGACCAAGGAGATACGATGCTGCCCACGAACACGACCCGCAAGACCCGCTCCCTCGTCATGTCCCTCACGATGGCCGCCGGCCTCGCCATCACCGCGTTCTCGCCCCCTGCGGCGGCCGGGCCGCTGCCGACGCTGTCCGGATGGGGCGTGCGCGGCCATGCCAGCTTCATGGGCTCGGTGAGCCAGCAGGTCGACGGCTCGCTCAGGGGGCATTTCACGATCATCATCCACAATCCCGGCGAAGACCCCGTCACCTGCCGCTACCTGCGCTTCCGTCCCCATACCGTGAGCGGCGGAAGCTGGAGCTTCGATGGCCATGGCACGTGCTGGACCTCGGGCGGCGCGTTCGCTGCGGCGAACCGCTTCACCTTCTCTGACCTGGGCAGCCCAGGCGCGGGCGTCGACGCCGTCGACGTGAACTACTACGGCGCGGTCGGCGTCTCGATCCCCGGCGGCTTCTTCGATGACGGCGATATCGTCTACACGCCTTGAGGAGGCAGCTCACCCCGCCGTCGCTTCGAGCTCGCCGAGGATGAAGACCGCCGCGACCGCCGGCTCGAAGAGCTCGGCGCGCACGGCGCGGTACTGCGGGTCGGCGAAGAACCGCTCCCGCGCCGCGCGGTCGGGGAACAGCAGGGTGAAGACGCGGTTGATCCGCTCATCCCCCTTCAGCACGCGCGCCACCACGAAATCGTGGCCGAACGCGCCGCCGTAGGACAACAGGATCGGCATCATGCTGGCGCGGTAGCGGGCGTAGGACGTCTCGTCCGCCAGCTGGAGCCCCACCAGGAGCACGTGTTGCCGGCCCTCAGCGCCCATGAGAGTAGCCTCCATCCACGTCGAGCGTCGTGCCTGTCACGAAGCCGGCCCTGGCCAGGAACAGCGCCGCTTCCGTCGTGTCCCGCACCTCGCCGACGCGCTGCAGCGGGTGGATCGAGGCCAGCGAATCGGCGCCTTCGCCGATGAGCGGCGTGCGGATGATGCCGGGCGCCAGCGTGTTCACGCGGATGTTGTGGGCGGCGAGCTCGGCGGCCAGCGAGACGGTGAGCGCGTGGACGCCGCCTTTGCTGGCCATGGCGGCCGAGGCCGGCATCCGCGCCATGGCCTGCTGGACGAGCACCGTGCCGATATTGATGATCGAGCCCCCGCCGCCCTCGATCATCAGCGGCACCGCCGCCTGCGTCATCAGGAACGTCCCCTTCACGTTGGTGGTGAAGAACCGCTCCAGGTCCTCCTCCGTGCTCTCGAGGAACGGCTTCACGCCGAAGATCCCGGCGTTGTTGATGAGCACGTCGACGCCGCCGAAGCGCTCGCGCGCGGCCGCGGCGACGGCCCGCGCCGTGGCCCGATCCCCCACGTGGCCCGGCACGGCGACGACGCGCGCCCCGCCGTCGAGGCTCCGCCGCGCCTGCTCGAGCTTCTCCGGGTCGCGGCCGTTCATGACGACGCTCGATCCCTCGGCCAGGAAGCTCCTGGCAAGGTCGAGGCCGATACCGCTGCTGGCGCCTGTGATGATGACGCGATCGATCCTGGTGGACATGGAGTGTCGTTCCTTTCGCGCCGACAATCTACGGCCGCCCCTCGAACCGAGAAAGTGGTATGTTTCTATCAACACCATAACTCCAGGTTCTGATCCTGCGGGCCCCCGCCATGACCTACGATCAGCTCGTCGCCTTCCTCGCCGTCGCGGGCGAGGGCACGTTCAGCGCCGCGTCCGCGCGGCTGCACAAGTCCCAGCCGGCCGTGAGCAAGCTGGTGCGCAACCTCGAGCGCGAGCTGGGGATCGAGCTGTTCGATCGCCGGGAGTACCGCGCCACGCTCACCGACGCCGGCCGCCTGTTCCACGAGCGCGCCGCGGCCGTCATCGAGGGCACCGAGGCGCTGCGCAGCTTCGGCATGCGCCTCTCGGGGAAGGCGGAGCCGATCGTGCGGCTCGCCGTCGACGCGGTGACGCCGCTCGGCCCCATCATGGACATCTTCCGGGGGCTCCAGGCGCGTCATCCCCTGGTGCGCATCGAGCTCGGCACCGAGCGGCTGGCGGGCACCGCCGACGCGCTGCGCGAGGACCGCGCCGATCTCGCCGTCGCCACGAAGCTCGGGATCGACGGCTCAGCGGTGGAGACTGCGCGCTTCTGCGACGTGCGGGTGATCCCGGTGGCGCGCTTCGATCACCCCCTGGCGACCTGCGGCGCGCCGATCCCGCCCGCGCTGCTGCGGGCGCACGCGCAGATCATCCTGCGCGACAGCGCGAGGGCGAGCGCCTCGCCGTCCCTGAACGTGCTGGAGGGCGGCCTGCGCTGGACGGTCACCGACGTCGCGGCGAAGAAGGAGGTCCTCCTCGCGGGCATGGGCTGGGGCGGGCTGCCCGAGCACGTGGCCGCCGGCGCGCTGGCGGCGGGCGAGCTCGTGGCGCTGCAGGTCCCCGAGTTCGTGGCCGACACCATGGAGCTCTTCGTGATCCGCCGCCGCGACCGCCCGCACGGCGTCGTCGCGCAGGCGCTCTGGGAGGCGCTCGGGCGCTGCGGCCACGGCGCCGGGGCGCCCGCGGCGGCCGGGAAGGCCGCGCGCCGCCGGAGGAGGGGTTGAGGGCCGCGCCGGCCAGACCTCCGGCGGCGGAGCGCGCTCGCCAGGCCGGTCGACGTCGTGCCCGTGAGCGCCGGCCGACCGGCGCGCTGCCGCTGGGTCACGCCTCTCCACGGCAGATCGCTCGGAGGATCTCGCGCGTGTGTCCGCGCAGCCATGCGTGCGCCTTGTCGCCCTCGCAGCGCTGGTGCCACAGCTGAACGATCCTGAGCTCGGGCGCGTCGAGCGGCAGCGGACGGGTGCTGAGGCCCAGCGCCCGCACGATGGGACCGCAGACGCGCGCCGGCAGCGCGACGACGAGATCGCTCTCGTGGGCGAAATGGATGGCCGCCGCGCACGTGGGAGCCGCCGCGACGACGCGCCGCCGCAGCCCCAGCGCCTCGAGCGCCTCGTCGATCGGATCGCGCAGGCGGCCACGGCGTGAGACGATGACGTGGAGCGCCTCGGCGTAGCGCCTGGCGGTGAGCCGGCCGCGCGCGAGCGGGTGGGCCCGGCGGAGGGCGACGACGACGCGATCTTCGCCGACCAGCTCCCCGCGGATCTCGGGGAGCGCGGGCTCCGTCGAGCCGAGCTCGAGATCCACGCGCCCGTGGCGCAGGTCGTCCGTGTCTCCCGCGGGCTCGGCCAGGAGCCGGACCTTCGCGAGAGGCGCCTGCTCCTGCACCGCTCGCAAGAGCCGCGTGCCGAGCGCCGTCGTCAGGGCGTCGTGGCAGCGGACGGTGAAGGTCCGCTCGAGCCTCGCCAGGTCGAGCTCCCGCTCGGGCGCGAACACCGCGTGCGCTCGCTGGACGATGGCCTGGACCTCCTGTCGCAAGGCCAGCGCGCGGGGCGTGAGCGCCATCGTCCGGCCGGCGCGCACAAGGATCGGGTCCCCCGTGGCGTCCCGGATGCGCCCCAGCGTTCGGCTCATCGCGGGCTGGGACAGGCGCAAGCGGGCCGCCGCGGCGCTGACGCTCCTCTCCTCGAGCAACGCGTCCAGCGCCGGCAACAGGTTCAGGTCCACATGCATGGCGGTAATTCTTCCTCATATCAACTATGCATTGGACGGTATGAGTCGTCCAGGGTTTATTCCTCCGCGCGGTGGTTCAGCGGTTCACGAGCACGCGCGAGGCGCTCGTCCGAGGAGGATTCATGTCGATTCATTCCGATCATTCCGAGCAGATGAACAACGATGTGATGTGGCGAGACCGGAGCCCGGGCCGCGCGGAGGGCGAGCCCCTGCTGCCCGCGGTCGTCGCGGCGCTCTCCGCGGCGGGCGAGCGGCTCGTCGGTCGCTTCTCGACAGAGCCGCGGCCGAGGAGCCGAGAGGACATCTTCGCCGCGCTCGGCGCCAACGATGCGGTCTCCCTCGAGGCGCTCCGCGAGCCCTTGTCGCGCGCTCGCCCGGAGGCCCGGTGGGTCGAGGACGAGCTCGAGTGCGGGCCCCTCCCGCCGGGGGAGTGGTGGGTCACCGACACCGTCGAGGGGAACATCAACCATGTTCACGGGATGGCGGACTGGTGCGTCACGGCGACCCTCGTCCGCGACAACGAGCCGGTCCTGACGGCGGTGCACCTGCCCCTGACCGGCGACACGTACACCGCCCGGAAGGGCGCCGGCGCGTACCTCGGGACCAGGAGGATCCGAGCGTCGGCGAAGACGGCGCTCGGCGCTGCCTTCGTCGGGACCGGCCAGGCGAAGCCGGGTGAGGACGACGAGACGTACCGGCGGATTGGCATGTCCGTCACCGCGATGCTCGGAAGCGCGCTCGTCCTGCGCGTCTCGGTCCCGGCCACCCTCCAGCTCGTTCAGGTCGCGGCCGGCCGGATGGACGTCTTCTGGCAGTACAGCCAGATCCGCTCCGGGCTCGTCGCGGGGGCGCTGCTCGTCGCGGAGGCCGGGGGCACGGTCACGGACACACGCGGGGAGCGCTGGACCCTCGCCAGCGAGGACTTCCTGGCTGCGGCGCCCGGGCTCCACGCCGGCGCGGTAGGCGTCCTGTCGATCGTCCGATGAGAGGAGGAGGCTGAACATGGATCAACTCATGGGAAACATTGGAATCCTCGGCTCGGGCCGTGTCGCCACGGTCCTCGCCAACAAGCTCGCGGGCGCCGGGCACGCCGTCACGATCGGCACCAGGGACCCGGCGCAAGCGGCGCTGAAATGGTCGGGAGCGCGCGTCGAGCTCAGGGATCACGCGGAGACCGCGCGCCTGGCCGCGATCGTCATCAACGCCACCCCCGGGGACACGAGCGTGGAGCGGCTCGGCGCCCTCCGCGACGCGCTGAAGGGAAAGATCCTCGTCGACGTCTCCAACGCGACGCTGCGCGGCCGCGACGGCCTCCCCGGCAGCCTGCTTTACCCGAACGGCAGCGTCGCCGAGCGCCTGCAGGCTGCGCTGCCCGAGACGGCCGTGGTCAAGACGCTGAACACCATGCTGTTCACCGTCATGGCCGATCCCACGAGCCTGCGCGCCGCTCCGACCGCGTTCCTCTCCGGCAACGACGAGGGCGCGAAGGCGGTCGTCGGGCGGTTGCTCGGTGATCTGGGCTGGCCGGCCGGCTGGATCGAAGATCTCGGAGACATCGAGACCGCGCGCGGTCCCGAGGCCGTCGCCTTGCTCGTCCCCTCCGTGCTGCGAAGGCGAGGGCTCGCGCCCTTCGCCGTCGCGCTCGCCCGGTAGACGCGACGACGCGCATCGCGGATCTGGAGCCCAATCCATCTCCGTGACCGGGGCTTGGCGAAAGTACCCATCCGGTCCTGCGCGAACGCCCATCGCGAGAAAATTGCAGTCAGCGAGGAGCGCCTTGCTCGTGTGATTTTCGCTGCTGAACGGAACGAACGGAACGTGGGCGCGCCGGGGGGCAACACGTCCTGAAAAATCAAATGATGTCGCCGTCACTGGAATCACGGAGCCCCCGGGACGGTCCCGACGGCTCCTGTGCGGTCGAAGGGGAGGGATCCGCTCTCAATTTCCTGGCGATTGAAGAGCGCTCGTTGTCTAATCGCGGGACTTCAGCGCTCCCAGCGCTGGTGAGGAGCGACAACGATGTCCAGACCCTCGCGTCACCAGCCTGCGCGTCGTCGCGGAGGCGCTCGGTGGGCCGCGCCGATCGCGCTGGTCCTCGCCGGCGGCTGTACGGGATCCGTGGGTGAGCCGGGCGCCGGTTCCGGCTCCGGCTCGAGCTCCGGCTCCGGCAAACCTGGTACCGACGATCCCATCGGTGTTTGCCGGGACGACACGGTGTACCCCGGGCGAGCGCCGCTCCGGCGGTTGACGCGCTTCGAATACAACAACACGGTTCGCGACCTCCTGGGGGACACGACGGAGCCCGCCTTCTCGCTGCCGAGCGAGGATATCGGGAACGGCTTCGGCAACGACGCGGACACGCTGTCTGTCTCGAGCCTGCTCGCCGAGCAGCTGGGCACCATCGCGGAGGGCATCGCCCAGCGCGCGACAGCGACGCCGGAGGCGCTCGAGAGGCTCGCTCCCTGCGCGGGCGACGTGACGGCGGCGAGCGAGGAAGCGTGCGCGCGCACGATCGTCGAGGACCTCGCGGCGCGCGCCTATCGCCGGCCGCTCCAGGCCGGCGAGGCGGACGAGCTCCTCGCGCTGTACAGCGTCGGGCGAGAGGACGCGACGTTCGCCGCCGGCATCGCGATGGTGATCGAGGCGGTGCTCCAGTCGCCCGATTTCCTCTACCGCGTCGAGTGGGGCGCGCCCGATCCCGCGCGCCCGGCGCTCCGCCGGCCGACGGGCGACGAGATGGCGACGCGGCTCTCGTACCTGTTCTGGGGCACGATGCCCGACGAGCAGCTGCGCTCGGCCGCGCGGGCGGGGGAGCTCGCGACGAAGGAAGGCGTGCGCTCGCACGCCGAGCGCATGCTCGACGATCCTCGGGCCCGACCCGTCGTGCGGTTCTTCTTCGACAGCCTGCTCCCCATCAGCAGCCTCGCGGATCTCGAGCGGGACGCGGAGGCCTTCCCGACCTTCTCTCGCACCATCGGCTCGCTGATGCGTGAGGAGACGCAGCGGTTCCTCGAGCAGGAGATCTTCGAGGAGGCCGGCACCTGGCCGTCCATCTTGACCGCCCCGTACACGTACATGAACGGCCCGCTCGCGGCGTTCTACGGCGTCTCCGGCGTGACGGGCGACGCGTTCCAGCGCGTGGAGCTCGATACGACCCAGCGCCTCGGGCTCCTCACCCAGGCGGGGGTGATGGCCGGGACGACGCACTCGAACATGACGAACCCCGTGGTCCGCGGCTCCTTCGTGGTCCAGAAGCTGATGTGCCACGTGATCCCGCTCCCCACGGGCGACATCCTGGAGAAGGTGAAGCCGCCGGACCCGTACACCGGCAAGACGGCGCGGGAGCGCTTCAGTCAGCACAGCGAGGACAAGGTCTGCGCGACGTGCCACCAGTTCATGGATCCGGTCGGCTTCTCGTTCGAGAACTACGACGCCGTCGGGCTGTTCCGCACGACCGAGAACGACGTCGCGATCGACGCGAGCGGCTCGGTGCCGGGCACGGAGGGGACGGTGAGCGGGCCGATCGAGCTGGTGCGCAAGCTCGCCGAGGCCGAGGACGTGCAGAGCTGCTTCGCGACGCACTGGATCGAATACGCCTACGGCCTCACGCTGCGCGCCGAGGACAAGTGCACCCGAGAGGCCGTCACGGCCGCCTTCAAGACGTCCGGATACAACGTGAAGCAGCTCCTCATCGAGCTCACGCAGACGGACGCCTTCCACACCATGGCTCCCCGGGAGGAGTGACGGCTATGTCGACGTTTCGCTCGACGTTTCGCTTGAACCGGCGTGCCTTGCTGCGAGGTGCTGGCGGCATCGCCATCGCGCTCCCGTGGCTGGAGATCATGGGCACCGAGCCCACGGCGCGCGCGCAAGCCGCCCCCGCGAAGCGCTTCCTCGCCGTCTACACGCCCGGCGGGACCGTGATGGACCGCTGGCGGCCGACGGGCTCCGAGACGAGCTTCACGCTGAGCCCCATCCTGGCGCCGCTCGCGCCGGTGCAGAGCCGGCTGCTCGTCGTCGACGGCCTCGACATGAAGAGCGGGCTCGGCGAGCAGCACCAGGCGGGGATCATCGCCTGGCTCACGGGCACGCCGCAGGACGGCGCCGCGGGCCGCGCCTACGGGAGCGGGCCGTCCATCGATCAGGTGATCGCCTCCCGGATCTCCGGGGGGCAAAAGGCGAAGGCGAGCCTCGAGATCGCGGTGCGCTGGGCGACGGGAAAATCGCACGGCCTGCTGTCTCCGATGAACATCGCGAATTTCGAGAACGACGCGCCTTACAGCCCGATCCCGCCGCGCATCGATCCGGTGGAGATCTTCACCGATCTCTTCGGCACGCTGAACCCCGGTACCGACGACGACGCTGCCCGTCGCCTCGCGCGAAAGCAATCGATCCTCGACTTCCTCGACCGGCGCTACTCCGCCCTGTCGTCGCGGCTCGGCGCGGCTGACAGGCAGAAGATCGATCAGCACCTGACGAAGATCCGCGAGATCGAGGAGAGCCTCAGCAAGGCGCCGATCGCGACGGGCGCCTGCCAGGCGCCGGCGAAGGTCGACACGTCCGACTACAACCCGCGCACGGGGCGCAACTCCGCCGACAACGGCTCGATCAAGGACACGTCGACCGACGCGGCGATCCCCAAGGTCGGCAAGCTCATGACGGACATACTGGTGATGGCGCTCGCCTGCGACATCACCGCGGTCGGCACCCTTCAGTGGAGCGACACCGAGGCGAAGCACACCTTCCCCTGGCTGAACCTGAGCGAGCACCACCATTACTACCAGCACGACGGCGGCTTCAGGGCGGCGGAGTGCGAGCTCATCTGCAACTGGTATTCGAAGCAACACCTCTATCTCCTGCAGGAGATGGAGAAGGTCGACATGGGCGGACACTCGCTGCTCGACGAGAGCGTCGTCTTCTTCGGCTCCGAGATCTCGGATCCGCCGAGCCACAAGAAGACGAACATGCCGTTCCTCCTGGCCGGCGGCGGCGGAGGCCTGCGTACCGGGCGCTGGCTCCGGTACAAGAACCTCCCGCACAACAACCTGCTCGTCTCGATCTTGAACCTGTTCGGCGACACCCGGACCACGTTCGGCACCCCGGAGCATTGCACCGGGCCGCTCACGAACCTGACATAGCAGCGAGAACGAGGCGCGTCCGAGCAAAACCGGGCGAGCCGCTTGGAGGCACCACGCAGCGGGCAGACCTCGAGGGTACGCTCGGGAGGCCTACTCCTCGACACGGACTGATTGACCGATACCGTCCGTCGGGGGGACATGGCTCAGCCAGGCAGCACAATGAATACCATTGACGACATCGCCTTGCATCGTCGGCGAGGTGATGGAGTGGCTTGAGGAGACCCGCGCTGGATGTTGCTCTTCACCCGCAGGCACGCTCCCTGGCTGAGCCAGAACGAGTGCGCTTTCTCCGACGTGCGGCGAACGGTTTCTTTCTCCAGGGATGAATCGGCGATGAGACACACGCGTACTTGTGGCGCATAACGAGCGCGCCGCACGCCTTCGGTCGACCTACCGCCCCGCGTCTTGGTCGGCCGTCCCTGAAGAGGTCCAGCGGGCTGGAGCGCCTCATCGCGCCTTTGGCGAGTAAATCTCTGTTGAGTCTTGACCTCGGCTGCGGCACGCTCGTCCTTCAATGCACAGGGGGCAGCTCTTCGGCCGCCGCTTCGAGCTCGTGGACCGCGCGGGCACGGGGGGAATGGGGACGGTGTGGCGCGCGCTGGACCGGACGACGGGTCGACCCGTGGCGCTCAAACTCCTCACCCGCGTCAGCGACCGCGATTCGGCGAGGTTTCGTCACGAGGCGCGCGTGCTTGCGGGGCTCTCGCACCCGCACATCGTGCATTATGTGACGCACGGGCTCGAGCCTTCGGGCGAACCTTACCTCGTGATGGAGTGGCTCGACGGCGAGACGCTCGCCGACCGGCTCGACGGGGCGGGCCTGAACCTCGAAGAGAGCCTGCTCGTCGCCCGTCGCGTCGCGAGCGCCCTCGCAAAGGCCCATGCCCTCGGCGTCGTTCACCGGGATATCAAGCCGAACAACCTGCTCCTGGTCGGCGGCGAGGTCGAGCAGGTGAAGGTGCTCGATTTCGGGATAGCGTGGCACCCAGGAGCGACGAGGCGCCTGACGCAGACAGGATCGATCCTAGGGACCCCCGGGTACATGGCCCCGGAGCAGGCTCGCGCGGAGCGCGAGGTGGGCCCGCCGGCGGACGTGTTCGCGCTCGGGTGCGTGCTGTTCGAGTGCTTGACTGGCAAGCCTGCATTTCAGGGCGAGCACCTGATGGCGCTGCTCGCGAAGCTCCTCTTGGAAGAGCCGTCGTACCTGATCGAGCTCCGGCCGGACGTGCCCGCAGGGCTCGCGGACCTCGTCGCGCGGATGCTCGCGAAGGAGCCTTCGGAGCGCCCGGCCGACGGGGCGGCCGTGATAGAGGCCCTCGTATCGCTGGGGTCGGACGCGGAGCCGCGCAGCCGCGCCGAAATAGGCGCTGGTTTCCGATCGATCACCCGCATGGAGCGGCGGCTCGTATCCATCGTGGCGGTGGCCTCGGCTCATGGCCAGTCCGCCGTCGAGGCCCGGACGGCTCCCGCCGGCGAGGTGAGGACCACCGGAGCGACGAGGCCCGCCCAGGGCGCGTCGCGGGGCCTCGTCGAGGCGGTGAAGCGCGCGGCGGTGCCGCTGGGGGCGCGGGTCGAGGAGCTCGTGAACGGCGTCGTCGTGGCGGCGCTCCTGAGCGAGGGCAGCGCGACGGATCAAGCGGCGGCGGCGGCGCGTTGCGCGCTCTGGGTGAGGGCGGCGACGGACGCCGCGATCGTGCTGGTGACGGGCCGTGCCGAGGCGACCCACCGTCTGCCCGTGGGAGAGGCCCTGGAGCGGGCCGCGGCATTGCTCGATGAGACACGCGGGCTCGAGGGACGAGGCGTGCTGGTGCGGATCGACGACGTGACCCGAGCGCTGCTGGACCCGCGCTTCCAGGTCGTCGAGGAGGCAGGCCGCTTCCTGCTCCAGGACCTGCGGCAGATCGGGGACGAGCCGCGCACCCTCCTCGGCAAACCGAGCCCTTTTGTCGGTCGAGACCGGGAGCTCCGGAGCGTCGTCGACCTGATCGAGGAGAGCTTCGAGGAGCGGCGCCCGGTCGCGGTCCTGGTGACGGCGCCCCCTGGCATGGGCAAGTCGCGCCTGCGACAAGAGATCGTCCGCGTGATCCGGGGGGGCCACCCTGATGTGGCGCTCGGGATGGCCTGCCCCGATGCGATCGGCGCAGGCTCGCCCTTCGCGATGCTGTCGGAGGCGCTGCGCGGCCCCCTCCAGATCACGGCCGGCGAGCCGCTCGCGGCCCAGCGAGAGAAGATAAAGCACCTCGTCTCCGTCTCCCTCTTCCATGCGGGTGAAGAAGCCCGGCATATCGCGGAATTCCTGGGGGAGCTCGCGGGCGCGCCGTTTCCGGACGAGGACAGCCCTCGCCTGCGCGCCGCCCGGCAGAGCCCGCAGCTCATGGCCGAGCAGGTGGAGGCGGCGTACGTCGCGCTCATCTCCGCCGTGGCGAGCACCCGGCCCGCCCTCCTGGTCCTCGAGGATCTCCACTGGGGAGACGCGCCATCGATCAAGATCGTCGACGCGGCGCTGCGCGAGCTCGACGACCGGCCATTTGCGGTGATCGCGTTCGCGCGGCCATCGGTGCACGAGCTCTTCCCGCGTCTATGGGCGACGCGCAACGCCCAACAGATCCGCCTCAACGAGCTCTCGCGGCGTGCGGCGACGGAACTCGTGCTGAGCGCGCTCGGCGCGGCCGTGGAGCCCTCCCAGGTCGCGGAGATCGTCGAGCGGTCGGGAGGGAACGCGTTTTACGTCGAGGAGCTGATCCGCACGGTGGCCGAGGGGCGGGGGGCGGCGCTGCCCGACACCGTGCTGGGCATGGTGGAGGCGCGCCTCTCGGCGCTCGCGCCCGAGGCGCGGCGGCTCCTCCGGGCGGCGAGCCTATTTGGCGAGGTCTTCTGGAAAGGCGGCGTGAGCGCTCTCCTGGGGGACGACGTGTCGGTGGACGCCTGCCTCGCGCAGCTCTGCGCAGACGAGCTCATCATGCGGCGCGTCCGCTCCCGCTTCGCGGGGGAGGAGGAGTACGCGCTCCGGCACGCGCTGCTCCGCGAGGGGGCGTATGCCATGCTCGCCGACCGCGATCGGGCGCTCGGGCACAGGCTTGCTGGCGCGTGGCTGGAGCGGACCGGCGAGCGGGATCCCGTGGTGCTGGCCGAGCATTTCGAGCGCGGTGGCGAGGGCGCGCGCGCGGCCGAGTTCTACCTCACGGCCGCGGAGCAGGCACTGCGCGGCGCCGATCTCAGGGGCGCGATCGCGCGCGCCGAGCGCGGCATCGCCTGCGGGGCCTCCGTGGAGACGGTGGGGGCGCTCCGCGCGGTCCAGGTGGAGGCGGGGATGTACCTGTCCGAGCACGCGAGCACCTACGAGTGGGCCTCGCAGGCGCTCGCCGTGGCCGACCCGGCGAGCGCGTGCTACTGCCGCGCGCTCGGGTTTGCGATCAAATCCGCGGCGCTCGCCAGGCGAATCGACGCGCTGGAAGACCTGATCCAGCGCCTCTCGACCCTGGAGTCGCCTGGTTCGGGACTCTTCTGGGTCATGATGGCGTACGAGCAGGTCGTCTACGTGCTGCTGTTCGCGGGCATGCGTGACGCGGCCCGCGGCTTCCTGCAGCGCATGGAGCTCATCGTCGCACAGGCAGAGACGGTCGACGCGTCGAGCCGGGGCTGGCTGGAGCTCGCGCGCGGGGCCTGGTGCCGCCACGCGGAGCGCGATGGTTTCCGCGCGCTCGGCCACAACCGAGAAGCGCTCAGGTGCTTCGAGATCGGCGGCGATTGCCGCCACATCTTGAATGCTCGGATGTTCCTCGAGATGAGCAACCAGGGGCTCGGCGCCCTCGAAGCGGCGGAGCAGAACCTCACGCGCGCGTTCGCCTCCGAGGGCGCGAGGGGACACCTCGGCTCCATCGTCGTCTATCACCTCTCGTTCGTGCTCCTGCAAAGGGGCAAGTACGAGCAGGCCATCGAGCTTCTCGATACCTACCTCGGCGACGTCGCCGACCCGATGGACGCGATGATCCCGAACATGCGCATCGCCCTTTGCGCCGCGCTGGTCCGCTTAGGACACCATGACCGGGCCGAGGAGGCCGTCCGTGAGGTGGTTGAACCCTCGGCGGGGCCGCTCTACCTCGCCCTCTCCGTGAGCCTGGGTACCGTGCTCGCCGAGCTCCGGCTCGCTCAGGGCCGCGCTACAGAGGCGGTGACGTTTGCGCGCCAGGCCATGGACCTGACGCGGAGCAGCGGGATATCCCCGTGGTTCCACGAGCTCGATCTGCCGCTGGTCTACGTGCTCGCGCTCCAGGCGAGCGGCGACGTCGACGGCGCCCGCGCGGCGCTGCGGGCCGAGCGCGATGATCTGCTCGCTCGAGCCGCCGCGATCCCCGACGCCGGCTATCGGCGGAGCTTCCTTGAGGGCCTGCCATCCCGCGCTCGCCTACTCGCCCTCGCTCGCGAGCAGCTGGACGAGCCGTCGGGGTCTGAGAGCGTGTCCGCGATGGTCACCTCAGCAATCTGACCGTCCATGCGTGCAACCGTGTGCTGTCTCGACAGCGCCTGCGGGAACCAGCGAGCGGCGAGCTGTCGGGCTGGCCCGGCTAGAATAGCGATCACGTTGATCAAGTGAGAAATAAACCGCCAAGACCCCAAGGACGCCAAGAGAAGATTCTCTTCTTGGCGTCCTTGGTGCGCCCGGCATGGGCGCGGAACTGGAGGTGAAAGTCCTCTTGGGACCTAGGCGGAAGGGCACCCAACACCGAAGCGACAAGGGCGAGCCCGCATGGGGTCGTCTGGTGGAAGTCTAAGGTGCAGTGCCGAACCGAGCGAAAGCGAAGCGCTGACGATGCGCACGTACCGCGGGGTGAGCCGGCCAACGGCGGCGAAGCCCAAATGTCCGTCGGGCGGCGTGCGTATAGGCGACGGGCTCGGCACGAAGTTTCGCGTTCTTACCCGGGGAGACCTCCCGGCCTCCGCCACAGGCGACCGCGGGCAGTAACCATGGAGAACGAAAGGACAAAGTGGTGAAGGAATGGGAGGAGTCGGATGGTCGTACAGTACCGGAAAGCCGCCGAAAGGCGGTCCCAACCGCGGCGACGCGGGGAGGGAAGGCGACCACGGCCAGTGAACAGGCAGGACAGCTCGAACTGTTCCGAGCGACAGTCGACAGCCCGCAAGGGGCCGACGGCGGGGTGGACACGGGCCGGCCCGTGGCTGCGCCGCGCGCGGCGCCGAAGGCTCGGAACACGAAGGGAATCGCCCTGCCGGCGATGACGATGGAGGAGGTGGCGTCCGAGGACAACCTGATGCGTGCGTTCGAGAAGGTGGCGCAGAACGACGGCGCCACTGCTCCGGTACCGGAACCTCCCGCACAACAACCTGCTCGTCTCGATCTTGAACCTGTTCGGCGACACCCGGACCACGTTCGGCACCCCGGAGCACTGCACCGGGCCGCTCACGAACCTGACGTCATAGCGCCAGAGCGACAAGTGGGCTGAAACCGCCAGAATAGGGCAGGGTTTCGAGTCGCCAAGCGCGCCAAGGCGCCAATTTTTTCATTTCTTGGCGTCTTGGCGTCTTGGCGTCCTTGGCGGTTCATTTCTCGGTGGATCAGACTGAGCGGCCCGCTTGAGCGTCCTGCGCACTCCCGGTGCTGCAGCGTCGTACGATGAGGGCGAGGCCGAACAGGGCGACGGTGAGCCCGAGGTACGCTGACCTGCTGCCAGCGCCGTGAAAGCTGCATCGGGCGTCGTCGCTGGTGTCGTCGGTCCCATCATTTCTGCTGCTGTTGCCGGCGGCAGCGCTGGAGGTGCCGCCGCCCGCGCCGTTCCCTGCTCGGCCGCCCGCGCCCGGCTCCGCACCGCCGCTCCCGCCCGCGCCGGGCTCCACGCTGTCGCCTCCGCCCGTACCAAGCCCTGCGCCGCCGCTTCCGCCCGCGCCGCCGCCGCCTGCGCCGGTCCCGGGTGAGGGCTCCCAGCCGAGCAGCCGCGAGACGACGCGCCGCGTGCGCGCAGCAGGGCCGCGCTTGTCATAGCTCAGGAGGAACCGGCCATCCTCGCCGCGGGCCAGCATCGGCGCATCACAATCGTCATCCACGAGCAGCGCCTCCATGCCCGGCGTTCCATCGGGGGCCACGGCGCGGATCCGGAGCCGGTGCGTCTCCGCCTCTTCCCACACCACCTGGTAGCTCGCGCCGTCCCAGGCGACGGCCGCCGCATGACCAGCGCTCGTCGGCGAGATCAGGAATGCTTCGCCCCTCCAGCCGCCCGTGCCGTAGATTCGACCGTGCACCGGCCCATCACCGCTCTCCGGCCAGCCATCGACGGACTCCGTCCAGACAACGAGTGTGTCCGTGCCGTCCGTTGCCCCGGCGACGGCGGCCGATGCGCTCGACAGCAGGAAGCCCTCCCCGACGTCTCCCGTGCGGCTCACGGGGACGAGATGCAGGCCGGCCTTCGAGTAGGCCACCAGGTAGTCCTGCCCGGCGCGGAGCGGCATCGCGTGCGACTCCGCCCCGACCGAGGGCACGATGGGGAACACCGGGCCGGCGCTCCCCGAAGCGCCGAGCAGGCGGCCCGACGCTGTGTACACGAAGGGCTCCTCCGCGGTCCTCTCCACGAAGGTCACCAGATATCCGTCGCCGTTGCCCGCGACCGACGGCGTCGCCGACAGGTGGAGCGACGAGACGGCGGCGCTCTCCCCGAGCGCGCCGTCGCCCGACACCCGCCGCAGGTGATCCCCGCCGGCGCCGAGCGCGCTCCAGGTGAGCACCGACGCGCCGTCGCCGTTCGAGGCCAGATCGATCGCGAAGGCGCTGCTCGCGAGCTCGATCCCGACCGGATCGACGACCTCGCCGGCCGCGCTCACGCGCACCGCGCGCGCGGTCGCCCGCTCCCCTTCCGGGTCCGGCTCGTCGGTCCAGGCGACGAGGTAGCTCTCGCCGGTCCAGGCCACGCGCGGGGCGCCCTGCCTGTTCGGCAGGGGGCTGAGCCCGAGTCGGCCCGCGGCCAGCGCGAGATCCGGGCCGATCAGGCTGCCCTCGATGCCCTGGCCGTGGAACGCGAGCAGGAAGCGCGAACCGTTCCACGCGAGCGCGTTCCGATCCGAATCCCGGACGGAGCGAGGCGACCCGTCCGCGAGCCTCACGTCGTCGGTCCCCTGCACGACACCCTCGGCCGAGACGCGGGCCCCGTACATCGCGCGACCGTCCCGCTCGTCGGCCCAGGCCACGAGATAGCTGCTGCCGTCGAACGCCGCGGCGGGGGCCCCGGTGCCCGGGCTCGGCCGCGAGATCGGGAAGTCCCTTGCCGCGATCGTGCCGTCTGCGCGCAGCACCGCGCCCCGGATCGTGCTCGTGGGATCGTCCCGTACCCACGTGGCCAGGAAGCTCGTCCCGCCGGACGCGAGCGCGGCCAGCCGCGCGTTGCCCGGGTCCTCCGAGATCTGAACGCCAAAGGCGTCGAGCGCTGTCCCATCGCTGGCCACCCGCGCCGCACGGATGGCCCGCGCGCCGCCGCCGGCGACGTCCTCGTCCCAGGCCACGACGGAGACGTCCGCCCCGGCGCCGACCGCCGGCCGCGACGCGCGGCCGCTCGTGGAGAGGGCGCGCTCGGCGCCGGGAACGGCGCTGCCGCTCGGGTCGACGAGCGTCGCGCGGACGTCGTCGGCCCCATCGTCGGCGAGGCTGAGCCAGGCGGTCACGAAGCGCTCCCCGTTCCACTCGACCGAGGGATACACGCCCTCGGCCGACGTCGAGATCGCGAAGCTCGCCGGCCCTTCGAGCGTGCCGTCGGGTCGCATCACGCGGCCGCGGATGGTGATCCGGGCGTCGTCGCCGTACTGGCTCCAGGTGACGAGGTAGCGGCCTCCGCCGTACGCCACGCTGGGCAGGTACTGACCGGCGGACTCCTCGCCCAGATCCAGCCAGTCGAGATCGAGCACGTCCCCGCGCGCGCCGACGCGGACCGCGCGGATGCGCGACAGATCCTCGAAGACGACGACGTAGCTCGTCCCGTCGGTCGCGATCTCCGGATCGAACCCCACGTCTTGCTGGACGGGCACGGGCGGCTCCGTCCCGATCTCCGGGCCCACCTCCGGATCGAGCAGCGCCGGATAGCCGCTCTCCTCGACGACCGAGGCGGGCACACGCAGCTCGATGTGGCCGTCCGCCCAGCGGGCGGGCACCGGAACGCGGCGGCCCGACGCGTCGATCCACGTGCCGTGGCCGTACACGAACCGCTGCCCCGGCGCGGCGCCGAGGACGAGGCCGCGGGCGTCGCTCGCGACCGAGGGCGCGGCGTCCGCGGCGCCGAGCCGGGCGCTCACGCGCACGACGAGATCGCCGCGCCCCCCGGGCCGCTCGGGGAACCGGAACGCCTGCTCGGCGTTCGCCTCGTGGTTCCTCCACAGCTCGCTGCAGGTCTCGAACGCGCGCTCCGCGCCGCCGTCCGCCGCCATGCGCACGCGGCCCTCGCCGTTCACGCACTCGTGGCCGGCGCGGGCGATCGATCGCGTCGTCAGCGTGAGCGCGCTCCCTGGCTGGAGCTCGCCGGGCGCGCCCTCGAGGAGAGGCCCGCGGAGCGCGCGGCGGCGCGCCGTCAGCTCGGCGGCGGTGCGCGCCCCGGCGAGCGCCTGGAGCTGCCTCGCTCGCCCCCTGCGCGCCGCCCTCGCCGAGGGCTTCGCGCGGATCCGCGCCGCGCCGCCCTCGACGTCAATCCGGTGGGCGGCGCCCTCGGCGGAGAGCCCTTGTCGCGTGGATCGAAAGCTCGCCCGCGCCCTGCTCACGATCCGCCCGAGCTCGACCGGCGCGGCGCCGCTCGGCCGGAGCGCGCGCTCCGCGGGGCGCTCGGCAGGACCGGTCCCCGCCGCCTGCGGTCCAGGCGCGCTGCACGCCGAGGCGCACCCCGCCATCAACAGCAACCATGCTCGACTCGAAGCCAGCGTCACGATGCACCTCCTGACGGCCTTGGCAGCCGACGCGCACCCCGCCGTTCTCTGATGGATGAGCCAGCGGGACGGTAACAGCGTGTGTGCGTTCACGTCGATCGCGGACCACGACGAGGTCATGCGACGACTCCGGTGTTGTGACCTGGCTAGATCGCCGAGTCAGCAAGACCCGGAGGACGCTGTGCGCTTGACGGGGGCAGGGGCGTGAAGATCGCCAGCAGGCCGCGGGCCAGACCGAGCTGGCCCGCCGCTCTCACTGGAGAATGGCCGGGGACGGATTCCCCGTATAGACCTGCGAGCAGCGGGGCTTCTTCGCGTCGGACGGGCAGCGGAGCCCCTGGTAGAAGCTCAGCGTGTTCGCCAGGGGGGCATAGCCGCTCGGGACCTGGAGCTTCGACACCGAGCCGAAGTAGGCGAGGCACGCGTCGCGCCACCAGCGCGCCTCGTAGTGCTGGATCTCAAGGAAGTCGCTCACGTCACCGAAGCGCTTGCCATCGATACGGCCCTCGACGGACTTCCATGTCTCTCGCATGACCCCCACCTCATCGACGCCCTGGCTGTAACGATGGACGAGCTCCTCCCAGACCGTCCTCCCCGACTTCAGCTTGTCTTGCCAGCCGACGCGGTGGAAGAAGAGCACGAGATCGTCCGGGACCGTGTCCCGGCTTCCAAACGTCTGTCCCACCTGCGCGGCGTACTGGGCAACGGCGTTGCTGCCCGCCGAGGTGCGGTTGAAGCCGATGCTGTTCGCGTCCGCCTTGTGATAGTAGACCGGGTTCCACTCGACGCGGCTCAGGCTGTTCAGCCACGGCCCCGGCCCGTAGTGATGGTCGTTGCCCATGATGTGGACAAGGCCGAGGGGCGTCATGTAGTCGACAAGCGCCTCGCGTGACTCCATCATGATCTGAACGACCGGCTCGACGACGACGGGGTCGTTCGAGAACGTCTGCCGGACCCACTCCTCCGCGATGGCCTCCGAGGAGAGGTCCGGGTTCCACGCCAGGCGCCCGAACACGTACCAGTTCGCCTGGTTCATCTGCGATCCGGTCCAGTTCGTGTCGTCACCCACGTTGGCGACGCCCGAGATCGCGGTGGTCGTGTACTTGTGGAGGGTGCCGTCGATGACCCGCGCCACGGTCGAGCCCTCGCCGCCCGCGTAGGTGTCCGCCTTGAGGACCTCCTCGTAGAGCGGGCCGAGGTAGGCGAGGTGCGTGTCCATGCCGAGGTACTCCTTCGTGATCTGGAGCTCGAGGGCGAGGGGCGTCTTCGGCATGGCCCCGAACAGCGGATGGAACGGCTCCCGGGGCTGGAAATCGAGCGGGCCGTTCTTGGCCTGCACGAGGACGTTGCTCTTGAATTTGCCGTCCAGAGGCTTGAACTCCTCGTAGGCCTGCTTGATGCGGTCCGGGGGGCTGGTGTCGGAGTAGACGAAGGCGCGCCATATCACGATGCCGTCATGCGGCGCGAGGGCGTCGGCGAGCATGTTGGCGCCGTCGGCGTGGGTCCGCCCGTAGTCTTGCGGCCCTGGCTGACCCTCGGAGTTCGCCTTCACAAGGAAACCACCGAAGTCGGGGATCTGCTGGTAGATCTCGTTGACCTTGTTCGTCCACCATTGCTTGACGCTGGCGTTGGTCGGATCGGCCGTGCTCAGGTTGCCGATCTCGACCGGCGCGCTGAATCGCGCCGTGAGGTAGACCTTGATGCCATAAGGGCGGAAGACGTCGGCGAGCGCCTTGACCTTCGTGAGGTACGATGGCGTCAGGACCTGCGCGTTGGCGTTCACGTTGGTCAGCACCGTCCCGTTGATGCCGATGGAGGCGTTGGCCCTCGCGTAGTCCTTGTAACGGGGAGAGAGCGTGCCGGGCAGCGCGCTCCAGTCCCAGATGGATCGGCCCGCGTAGCCGCGCTCCACGCTGCGATCGAGGTTGTCCCAGTGGTTCAGGATGCGATGGCCGATCTTCGGAGAGCCGGTGAGCGACAGCTTGTCGAGGGCGCTGTGGCTCTGGACGTGCCGGAGGAGCGCGAAGGTGCCATAGAGCACGCCCACCTCGGTGTTGCCGGCCACGGCGATCACCGGCTGGCCTCCGACGTCGGCGGCCTCGACGAGGTAGCCCTCGGGGCCCAGGGCGCCGAGGCGCGCTGCGAGCGGCAGGCCCTTGATGACGTCCGCTGCGGCCGTCCCGATCACCACGGCGCCCGGTCCGTCGACGGCCGCGCCGGTCCCGACGGTTCCGCCCGTCAAGCCGCTCAGCCCTTTGACGAGCTCGGCCTCGGCGATGTCGAGGCTCGCGCCGGTCCCCGATTTGACCACGCGCTTGAAGGCCGCCTGGTACTCCGCGAGGCGCCCCGGAATCGGCACCTTCGGGTACCTGAGCCAGAGGTCTGCGCCCGTCTCGTCCGGCAGGGCGCCCGGCGCGGGGTACTCCTCGTCGGAGCCCGACATGCCGCCCGTGCTCCCGGTCGATCCTGTCGTGTCCACGCCGCCCTGGCCGACCGATGTGCCGCTGTTCGCGCCGCTGCTCGCGCCGCCGCCCGTGCCGGTGGCCCCGCTGGGGCTCCCCGCCGCGCTGGAGCCGCCGCTGCCGGTCACCTCGTTCGGCTCATCGGTGCCGCTCGAGGAGCAAGCGCCCGCGAGCGCCGCGCTCAAGAGCCCGACGACGAGGAGCGGTACCCTCAGGATCTTCATCGAATGAGCCCGTCTGGTGGGCGGTCGACCCGCGCAACGTGGCATCTTGTTTTCCGAAGGAGGCGCCATCTGAATCAGCCTTTCCATGGAGGGTGGCTTGGGAAAGAGAGTGAACAAACCGATTCGCGGATCTCGAGGGTGAATCTCGACGCCCGTCAAGGCCTAAACGCGCCGTGCAAGACTGCAACGCACCGCGGCTCCGTCATGCCTTGCCCACCCCGTCAGAGGTCGCTTCTCGTGCCGTCGTGCGCGAAGTGTTCAGCGTTCCTGCATTTCTGGCGGCTCCGAGCAAAAACGTCAGAAATGCGGACTGAAGCTGCCAATAACCGTGATCGAGGTGCCTTCCACTGGGAATGCTCACCCGATCGCGCTGCGGTCCAGTGTCTCCGGCGGAGGAGGACGCGGCACGACAGGCTCGCGCATGGCGAGGCCGAGCCCTGCAGATCTGCGAGGTCCGGAATGTCCGTTCGACCGAATGGCTCCAAACCGCTCATCGGAGCCGCTTCGCTTCCGCTGCTCGCGGCGTGCGCGGTGAGCATCGGCGACGACTCGACGGGCGGAGGAGGCGACGGACCCAATGCGCAACCTCGAGCTCGGCCGGCGTCACCACCTCTGTAGGTCAGGGCACAGGGGGCCGGCCGTGGTATGCCATCGCGGTGTCCAGCGCCGCTGATCCCTCGGCTCCTCCGCCGCCGCCCGCCTTCGAGGCCAGCGACTACAGCTGGCTCGTCGGCTTCGAGGGCGACTGGCGCGACACCTGGTGGAACCGTGACTTCGTCGAGCTCATCGCCCGCCGGCTCCGGCTCGACGAGGTGCGCGCGGCGGTCGATGTCGGCTGCGGCGTCGGGCACTGGGGTCGCACCCTCCTGCCTGTGCTCCACGGCGACGCCACCCTGGTGGGCGTCGATCGTGAACCGTCGTTCGTCGCGCGCGCCGCCGCCGAGGCCGAGGCGTGCGGGGTGGCGGCGCGCACGTCGTACCTGGAGGGCCTCGCCGAGGCCCTCCCGCTGCCCGACGCGAGCGTCGACCTCGCCACGTGCCAGACGGTCCTGATGCACGTCGCCGACCCGCTGCGGGTGCTGCGCGAGATGCGCCGTGTCCTGCGCCCCGGCGGCCTCCTGCTGGCGGTCGAGCCGAACAACTTCGCCGAGAAGGCCACCGCCCTGGTCACCGCGCCCGGCCTGTCGCGCGCCGACCGGCTCTCGCTGCTCGAGCTCGAGGCAACCTGCCAGGACGGCAAGCGCGCGCTGGGACAGGGGGACAGCTCCGTGGGCGAGCGGCTGCCAGGGCTCTTCCGCGAGGCAGGGCTCGGCGATCTCCACGTGTGCCAGTCGGACAAGTGCGCCGCGCTGATCCCGCCGTACGAGACGCCCGCGGAGCGCGCGGAGCTGCGCCAGATGCTGGCGTGGATCGACGGCGGCATCTGGCTCGGAACGGGCGGCACCCGCGACCAGGCCCACGCCTGGTATCTGGCCGGCGGCGGCGATCCGGCGCAGTTCGAGCGGCTGTGGGCGATCGCCATGCGGGAGGCCCGCGCGTGGAAGCAGGCCGCGCTCGCGCGCACGCACGGCGGCGCGCACGGGGTGACGTTCTACCTGGTGTCGGGGCGCAAGCAGGCGTGACGCCCGGCCTCGGAACGGCGTAACTCGACGCTGGCCCGCGCCCAGGCAGCCTGAGCGGCAACAGCATGGTCCGGCCCGGTGTGCGGGGGACGTGAACCATGTCGTCTCTGGGCGCCGCTGTCATCACATCGCCGGACTCAGCGTTCGAGAGAGAGCGCTGCCCGGAGCGCTCGCTCCTTGCAGCTGCGCTTCATGGTTGCTCTTGCTTTCTCAGGGTGCCCCGCCCCACCGCGGGGTATCCGCATGTGAGTAGCTGTCCGACGAACACCGTGTTGCCAGGCATGGGGTCGGCAAGGTTCGCGAGGTGTTCATGATCAGGCGCACGCTGGCCGGGAATATTGAGCTCTACCAATTGAACGAGGGTTCGCAGGCGTCTCGCTGGTGCACGTATCCACCTTGAGCAGAAGCCCGCGACTCAGACGTTCTGATCATGGAGAACCTTATGCGTACCACTCGCTTGCTTGGCTGCATCTCCGCTTCGTTCGCGCTCGGTCTGTTTGCGTGCGCCGTGGAGCCCATCGAGGAAGAGGATCTCGACACGCTGGACGGCGCCCTGGACAGCGCTGACGGCTCGATGTCGGCGGATATCGCGATTCAGTCGGACTGGGGGAACGGCTACTGCGCGAACGTGAGGGTGACGAACAAGTCCCGCTCCCCGGCCACCACCGGCTGGAACGTGGGCGTCCGGCTCAACGGCTCGACCCTGGTCAATGCGTGGAACGTGACCTCCGTGTCCTCGAGCGGACAGTTCACCGCCACGAACGCGACCCACAACGCAGCGATCAAGGAGAAAGGTTGGGTGGAGTGGGGGTTCTGCGCAAACGGCAGCGGGCGGCCCGCGGTCGCGTCGGTCACCGGCAGCGGAGGCACGATCGTCGGCACGGGCGCGTCCTCCTCGTCGAGCAGCAGCGCGAGCTCGTCGTCGAGCAGCAGCTCGTCATCGAGCAGCA
Organism: Sorangium sp. So ce128; assembly: GCF_051525245.1. Lineage (NCBI taxonomy): Bacteria > Pseudomonadati > Myxococcota > Polyangiales > Polyangiaceae > Sorangium > Sorangium sp. So ce128. The sequence goes on from NZ_CP150313.1 coordinate 1,491,015, forward strand.
GCTCGTCGTCGAGCAGCAGCAGCACGGGGGCGGGCGGGGCAGGCGGCTCGGGCGGTGCGGGCGGCTCCGGTGCGGGCGGCTCCGGCGGCTCCGGCGGGTCGGGCGGCTCCGGCGGGAGCACGGGCGCGGTCGAAGACAGCGGCGCGAGCTGCCCCAAGCCGACGTTGCCCGCCGCCTCGTCTCTCCCGGTGTTCGACACGCATCACGATCCGTTCCTGAGCTTGAGCGGTTCACGCATCACGAAGAAGTCGGAGTGGGCGTGCCGGCGCGCGGAGATCAAGTCGCAGGTCGAGACGTATGAGTCCGGATCGAAGCCGGTGGTGTCCAAGGACAATGTCACGGGGCAGTTCTCGGCGAACAGGCTGACGGTCAACGTCAACGATGCAGGGAAGAGCGCCTCCTTCTCCATCAACATCAGCCGGCCTTCCGGCGCGCCTGCTGGTCCGATCCCGCTCGTCATCGGCATCGGCGGTTCGAATCTGGACAACAGCGTGTTCACCCAGAACGGCGTCGCGATGGCGACCTTCGACAACAACGCGATGGGCGCGCAGAACGGCGGCGGCTCGCGCGGGACAGGCACGTTCTACAACCTCTACGGCAGCAACCACTCGGCCAGCTCGATGATCGCGTGGGCCTGGGGCGTGAGCCGGATCATCGACGCGCTGGAGAAGACCCCGGGGGCCAACATCGACCCGAAGCGCATCGCGGTGACGGGTTGCTCGCGCAACGGCAAGGGCGCGCTCACGGCCGGCGCGTTCGATGAGCGCATCGTGCTGACGATCCCCCAGGAGTCGGGCGCCGGCGGCTCGGCGAGCTGGCGCGTCTCGCAGGCGGGCGCCAACGCCGGGGAGAACGTGCAGACCCTGTCCAGCGCGGCCAGCGAGCAGCCGTGGTTCCGCGCGAACTTCGGCTCGACCTTCGGCAACCGGGTGACGTCCTTGCCCTTCGACCATCACATGGTCATGGGGCTCGTCGCGCCGCGCGCGCTGCTCGTCATCGACAACAGGATCGACTGGCTCGGCATCAACAGCACCTTCACGGCGGGGTCCATCGCCCAGCAGATCTGGAAGGGGCTCGGGGTGCCGGACAAGATGGGTTACTGGCAGACCGCCGCCCATGCCCACTGCGCGTTCCCGTCCTCGCAGAGGGCGGCCCTCGATGCGTACGTGAAGAAGTTCCTCGTCGGCGGCGGCACCGCGGACACCAACCTGCTCAAGGGCGACGGGGCGACGGCCGATCTGAACCGGTGGATGAAGTGGACGGCGCCGACCCTCCAGTAGCCGCTCGGGGCGAAGGGGCGCCTCGCAAGGGGCGCCCCGACCGGCACCCGCCCCGGCGGCGGTGATCGCATGCTCGACCGCGATGGCGCAAGCCGAGGGCTACTTCACGAGCTGGCAGGCGTTCGAGCCGACCAACCCCGAGATTGTCCAGAACGGGGGAGACATCGCCGCGGTGGGGTGGGCAGAGCGGGGCGACTACGACGACGTGATCATCAGCAACACCCTGGCCGGGGTCCCCACGGGGCTCGAGACCAGGGGGTGGGGCCTGGCGACGCTGGACCCTGCGCTCGATTGGATCAGCAGCAACGGCTATGCGCTCGATTACCTGTTGATGGACATCGAGGGGGACACCCAGACGCAATACGACCTGCTCCTGGACAACGTCGACCGCGTTCGAACCGACCCAGACGCGGATATCTCGGAGGCCTATGTGGGCAACTATGGCTACTACCCTGGGATGAGCGTCGATACGTCCGGCGCGTGGCCCTGGAATGTCGGTGAGCAGTTCAAGATTGATCGAGAGAATATCTACACTACGTCAGGCATCAACGTCGCGATGCCGGTGGCGTACAACTCGAGCCAATCGGCGTTGCATGTCGCCTCCTCGATCAATGGCGTGCCTTATGTCGGCGGAACGGCGCCCACCCAGATCTCCGCGATCTTCTGGCAGGGGCTCGAGACGGTGAGCGTGGCGGCGCGCCACCTTCCTGCTGGTGATTTGTTGATTCCCTATATCGCGGACTTCGTCAACAAACCCAACTATGGTGTGCCTCAGCCGCAGGTCCTCCTGCCGACGGACAACGTCGCGCAAGTCCAGCATTACCGGCTCCGCGGGGCGGACGGGTTCAGGACGTGGGAGGTCAACGTCAACCAGACGGGGGCGACCACCTACTACATCCAGACGTATGGCAACGTCGTCGCCGCGACGCTCGCGTTCACTGCGGACATGGCTGACGCGTGGCAGGCGCTGGACGGCGTGTTCGCGCGGGACGGCGAGCTGCGCACCCTCAACCTGGCGACCAACAAGAACGCCGGCATCGAGTGGTCCGGTGTTCAGAGAGGGGGCCGCGTCGATGTGCTGGTGAGCAACATGAACACCACCACGCAGCACGCCGACTGGTCTCATGTGGCGGCGTTGCCCTCCCGGTCGCCGGACGTCGCTTCCCACGACCACGTGCGCCTCCAGTATGAGGCCTGCGCCATGGATCGCGAGGACTACGAGCAGCACGTCTTCGGCAACGCGATGAACAACCAGGGCGCGAACAGCTGGTCGGGGGCGAACCCGGACAAGTTCGCGATCGGCTCGCCGCCGGGAAGCGGGAATGACTCCGAGCAGAGCATCGTCTCCACGGGCGGCTACAACAGCAAGGTAGCCTGGTCCGCGTTCGATGGCCCGAGCTTCAACAGCACGGACAAGGTCGTCTACTCGGGTTTCATCTACAATGCCATCTCCGGCGTCGCGTTCGAGCCGATCAACGTGGCCGGCGGGAGCCCGACGGGCTACGCACTCCCTGCCTACCAGGGGCCGACCGTCTCCATGGCCTGGGGGGCGCTCCGTCTTCGTTCTGGCTATGACGGCGGAGATGTCTATCAAGCCGTCAACATCCCCGCCACGATGGGCAAATGGCTGGAGGTGAAGATGGTCGTCAACCCCACCGTGGGCACCGGTCTTGGCTCGCTGTACGTCCGCAATGTGACGGACGGGCAGAAGGACTTCACGCGCGTCGTCTTCGACAATCTCACGACGACCGGCGTGACCGAGCGGGTGCTGGTTGTCCCGCTGCTCATGGGCGTGAACAAGAACCCCTCCAATTTCAACGGGTTCATCGTGGCGGCCTACGGCGACAGCAACGCCGTGGATGACCTCTCGATGGGGTACTACGTGCCGCAGATGAGTGACAATTTCGATCATTATCAGTCTGGCGTCGCCATGGACAGTCAGGCTGTTCCGCAGCTGGTGTGGAAGGGTCCGGCCTCCGGCGGGCCGGGGCAGCTCACGGCTTCTGCGCCGTACGGTACAGGCAACACCTCGACGCTCGCGGTTCGTCCGACGGGGGCGAGCGCGGCCAGCGCCTGGTGGGAGACCGAGCTGACCGACCACGACGCGAGCGACCTGACGGTTTATTCCGGCCAGCTGTACGGCACCACAGGTGTTTACTTCGCTCCTGTCAACACGGTCGCCAGCGCGAGCAACGGCCTCACCCCGAACAACTACGTCGGGTTCCTTGTGCAGTTCGAGCAGGGGCAGCTGCGCCTCCGGGGGTCGCGGGACAGCGGCGAGCTGTACAAGGCGACCAACTTCGCGCCGGCTTCGGGCAAGTGGTATGAACTTCAGGTGCAGGTCGACCCGAGCCGCGACATCGACGGCGTCGCGGGCGGTGACTTCGGCGCTGCGCGTGTCTGGGTGAAGAACCTGACGGACAACACCGCTCCGGTCCTCGTCGATTTTGACAAGATGTCCACGACCGGCGTCGTGGAGTCATTGCTGGAGGTGCCGCTGTTCTTGAACGCGACGACCCGGAACCCGTCCAAGTGGAACGGGTGGGAGGTCGGCGGTATCAACTCGAGTGTTCAGGTGGATAACCTGCGTTCGGCGTTGTACCCGTATCTCGATTTCGTTGGTCGAAACCAGTATATCGCCGATTGAGGGCCCGTCAGGGCGGCCCGGAGCGCCGTGAGCCCTAGGCGCTCGCGCGGGCCCCTCCCTGGCCCGGGCGCCCTCCGCTCAGCCGCTGTCCGAGGAGGTGCTTCGCGCGCTCCGCGAGCCGCAGCTCCTCCTGCCGGACCTCGCTGAAGAAGGAGGCGAGCTCTTGATCCCCCTCCTTCTTCGCATCCTGGATGTACTGTGAGTGGGTCTCCGCGCCCTTGAGCACATGGTAGAGCACGCTGACCAGGTTGTAGTCCTTGTCGGGGACCACGGTGCTCTCGCTGCGGCCCTCCTGTAGGCCAGCGCCCTGCTGCCCCTGTGCGCCCATTCCCTGCTTCTGCTCGGTCGCCATATCGAACCTCCTCGACTCCCCCCACCGGGGCCGGGCAATGCAAGCGGGAGACCGCGCAGCGGGGAGCCCCTGTGTCGAGGGTTCCGCGCCAGCAGCGTGGTCGTTCCACCCCGCCTGTCGCGTCCTGCTACAGCAGGCAGACGCTCGCGCAGGATCGCACCACCCTGCGCGAGCGCGGCCCGTCGCGCGGAGAAGGCCGCGGGCGCGCTCGACGCAGCCCGCGCCAGGCGATCGCAACAGGCACGGCTCAGCTCGCAGGACACGCTCCCCGGGGCGCCTGCCGGGCTGATCCTGGCGAGCTCACAGAAGGCTCCTCCTCTCCCGCATTCCCCTCGCGACCGCGCGTCGCCAGCGTTGTTCTCTCCGCTCTGGTCGGATCTTCCGGCGTGTCGGCGGCTGCCGAGACTGCCCATCGTGGACATGTGGTGATCGCCCCCACGGCAGCGAGAACTCGGGCGGCCCCAGGCCGGGACGAGCTGATACGCTGCGCCTCACGCACCAGCTCGTCCCTCTGAGCCCTCGCCCCCTCCTTCCATGAAATCACTGTCTCGCGGCTTTCCTCTCCCTCTTCACACCCTCGCTCCGGCGCTCGCGTGCTTCGCGCTCGCGGCCGCGGCGTGCGGCACGGACGCCACCGGGCCGAGCGAGCCGCGGGACACCGGCGTTCATCCGCGGCTCCTCGCGCGCCCGGAGCACCGCGACCTCCTGCGCTCGCGCGTCGATCGCGAGCCCTACGCCTCGATCCTCGCCACCCTGAAGCGCCGCGCCGACCGCCCCTACGAGGAAGAGCCCGACCCCGCTTCATGGGACCACAAGACGAACGGCAACAACGCCTCGACCGCGCAGGCGAATGCCCTCCTCGCCTGGGCCTTCGAGGACCGGGCGGCGGCCGACAAGGCGCGCGAGTTCCTGCGCCGCCTGGAGACCCACTGGGACACGAACACGGTCCTCGACATGAACATCCGGATGGCGAAGATCCTCATGGGGTACACGAACACGTGGGACCTCCTGAGCGCCACGCCGTGGTTCCCCGACGAGGAGTCCGCCCAGGCCGAGAGGAAGATCACCGACATCACCGGTCAGTTTTTCGCCAAGTACCTCGAGCAGGATTTCTATCGAGATCTCCTGCTGCGCCCCGCGCAGAACAACCACCCGATCCGGACCGCCGACGCGCTCGGTTATGTGGCGCTCGCGTTCCCCGAGCACCCGGCCGCCGCGACCTGGTGGAGCTGGTCGATCTCGGAGCTCGATTACCTCTGGGGCCCGGACGGCCAGTACGTGCAGCCCGACGGCGGGGCGTCCGAGGGCCCGTATTACTCCGGCTTCGCCTGGGGCCCCACGGCGGCGTTCTTCATCGCCCTCGACAACGCGCTCGAGGGCGAGGTGGCCTTCACCCGCGACTGCCGTACCCGCTCCGACGAGGACCCGTGGGCCGGACATGGCTGCGTCGACGGCGAGCAGGGCGCGCTCAAGGTCCCGCTGCGCGGCGGGCTCTTCACGAAGGCCGTCGACTGGTCGCTCTCGCTGCGCCTCCCCTGGGGCAGCCGGCCCCCCGTCGACGACGGGGTCTTCACCCCGTTCAACGGGAGCCCGCTGCTCACGTCCTTCGGCGGAAGCGGGGAGTACCTGTGGGACTGGGAGCAGAACCGCGACCCCCAGGCCATGGAGTTCGGCGCCGACCTCATCGCCCATCACCTGCTCTACGTCGACGACGCAGTGGCCCCCGAGGCGCCGCGCTTCCTCACGCGCTTCTTCCCCGACACCGGCCACGCGGTGTTCCGCTCGGACTGGGGCGACGACGCGCGCTGGCTCCTGCTCCTCGCGGAGCACGGCTCGGCGCGCAAGGCGATCCACGACCACGTGGACGGCACGTCGTTCTCCCTCGCGGCCTACGGAGAGTACCTGTTGATCGACGCCGGCTACTACAAGCCCGATTCGCTCGACAACGCCAAGACCAGCCAGTCGCCGTCGCACAACGTGGTCCTCATCGACGGCCGATCCGCGCCCGACAAGGGGCTCTTCAACGATTTCGGCGACGCGGACGCCTTCCTCCGGAACACCCACGACGGCGACGCCGTCGACTACGCGGAGGCGCACCAGGACTACCAGGACACGCACGTCGAGCGATCGGTGGCCTTCATCGACGGCCGCTACTTCGTGGTCGGCGACCGCCTCTCGACGTCGCACCCGGCGGCCCGCGCCCACGCGTGGCGGCTGCACGGCTACGCGGGGCTGACGTCCGGAGGCACCTTCGAGCTCCTCCCCGACGGCGGCCGATGGGAGCGGGCGCGGGCGGGCGTCGAGGCGCGCGTGTTGTCGACGTCGCCGGGGCTCGCCGTCGTGGAGCCGCCGTACACGCCGCTCACCGCGCCCCACGTCCACGAGTTCGAGGAGGACCGCAAGGCCGCCGACCACGCCGTCATCGACGCAGCCGTGCAAGCCGAGGCGCCGGGGTTCCTGGCGGTGCTCCTGCCCTACAAGGTCGGCGTGGACGCGGGCCCCGACGCGCCGCTCCAGGCGGCGCCGATCGCGGCGGAGCCCGGCGTCGTCGCGTGGCAGATCGAGAGCGAAGGAGGGACCGACGTCGCGGTGCTGCGGAGCAAGGGAGCCCCGGAGGCGCTGGCGCTGCCTGGGGGGCGGGTCCTCGAGACCGACGCGGAGCTCGTCGTGCTGCGGATCGAGGGCGACCGGCCGTTCGCGCTGATGGCGCGGGGTACCAGGGTGCTCCTCGACGGGAGCCCCCTCGTCACCGCGCCCGACGCCACCGGCCTCGCCGTGGAGGAGTGAGATGCCCCGTCGCGAACGTGGATCGCGCCTCCGCGCGTTGCTCGTCGCTGCCGCCGCGTGCGCCGCGGCGGCCAGCGGGTGCTCGGGGGACCCGAACGCCGGGCCGCCGGGCACCTCCGGGGCGGAGTGCATGCCGACGTCACCGTCGGCGGAGGACGCGTTCGCGCGCGAGCGCGCACCCGACTCCGAGAGCATCACGCTGGCGCGCGCCATCGCCGACCGCTGGATCACCGAGCACCCGGCGGAGTCGCTGCCGTGGGACTGGGGCGAGGGCACGGTCATGCTCTCGCTGGTCGAGCTGTACCGCGTCACGCAGCACTCCCCGTACCGGGACTACTACCGGCGCACCATCGACCGCCACATCGAGTACGGCTACGAGATCACGACCAGCGACCGCTGCCCGCCGGCCATGGCCGCGCTCGCGCTCCACGAGGAAACGTGCGCGGCTCCCTATGCGAAGGTCGTCGACGACGTGCTCCGCTACCTCTACGAGGAAGCGCGCCGGACGGAGCAGGGCGGCATCAACCACCTCGGCGTGTCGCCGCTGTTCGAGCCCACCCTCTGGGTCGACTCGCTGTTCATGTTCGGCAACGTGCTCGTCCGCGCCGGCGAGCGCTCGGGCGAGGCGCGTCCGCTCGACGAATTCTCGAATCAATTCCAGATCTTCGCCTCGCTCCTCCAGGACGAGCCCGGGCTGTTCCGGCACGCGTACAACTGGGCGGCGCCGCAGGATCCGGACGTGTACTGGGCGCGCGGCAACGCCTGGATCACGGCGGCCGGCTACGAGTACCTCCGCGTGCGCGCGGCGCGCGGCGAGCGCGACGACGCCGTGGCCGGGGCGCTCGAGCGGCAGGTCGCGGCGGTCCTGGGCGCGCAGGACCAGGACAGCGGCCTGTGGTGGACGATCATGAACCGCCCCGGCGAGATCTACCTGGAGACGAGCGCGACGGCCCTCTTCGCCGTCGGGCTCGCGCGCGGGTTGCGCCACGGCTTCCTCGACGCCTCGGTGCGCCCCGCGATCGACCGCGCCATGGCGGGCGTGCGCTCGCGCATCGAGGAGGACGACTCCGGGCGGCCGGTGGTGACCGGAATCTCCGGGCCCACGACGGTCGGCAAGCTCGAGGATTACGCGGCGGTCGAGCTCCGCGACGACCTCTCGTACGGCGTCGGAGCCGTGGTCCTGGCGCTCGTCGAAACGTCCGGGCTGTAGCTCTGCCAGCGCCACGCTCGCCGCGGCCTCGGCGCGCGACCGCCGCGCTCCTGCGCCGCGGTTGCCTTGCTGCTGCGCTTCGCCTACGCCTCAGCGCGTCCGCCGGCCTTCGCAGCGCGATGGCCGGAGCGACGAGAGCGGCGCACCCTGGTGCGTCACGCGCGGGTCAGGTGAACCGGGCTCGCGCGCGCCGCGGCCGTCCCTGGGGACGGCGCGCAGGCCACCGCCGAGGACCCTCATGTCTGCACTCGTGAAGCTCGACGCGATCACCAAGGTCTACTGGATGGGCGAGGTGGAGGTGCAGGCGCTCCGCGGCGTCTCGCTGGAGCTCTCGCGGGGCGAGATGGTCGCCATCATGGGCGCCTCGGGGTCGGGCAAATCGACGACCCTGAACGTCATCGGCACGCTCGACCGCCCCACCGGCGGCCGTTACCTCCTCGACGACGAGCCGGTCGAGGAGCTCGACGAGGTCGAGCTGGCCCAGCTCCGCAACCGCAAGATCGGGTTCGTTTTCCAGTCGTTCAACCTCCTTCCGCGCGACACCGCCCTCGCGAACGTCGAGCTGCCCATGGTCTACGCCGGCGTCCGGCCGGCCGACCGGCGGGCGCGGGCCGCGCGGGCGCTCGCGCGCGTCGGCCTCGAGGACCGGGCGCACCACCTGCCGAACCAGCTGTCCGGCGGCCAGCAGCAGCGCGTGGCGATCGCCCGCGCCATCGTCAACGAGCCGCCGCTCCTCCTCGCGGACGAGCCGACCGGCGCGCTCGACTCCGCCACCACCGGGCAGGTCATGGAGCTCTTCTGCGCGCTGCACGCGCAGGGGATGACGGTCGTCGTCGTGACCCACGACCGCTCGATCGCCGACTACGCCACCCGCGTCGTCACCTTCAGGGACGGCGCCATCGTCGAGGACACCGGCCCTCGCGGCCGGCGCGTTGACGTCTCGTCGCCGGTTCCTGGACCGTCGTCATCGGTTCCAGGACCAGCGTCGCCGGTTCCAGGACCAGCGTCGTCCCCTCCCGGAGGCCTCTCGTGAGCGCCCGGCGTCGGCGGCGCCTCTGGCCGTGGCTCGTCGGGGCGCTGGCGCTCGCCGGGGGCGGCGCCGCCGTCCTCGCGAAGGCCGGCGCCGGCCCCGCGCCCATCGACCCCGCGCTCGTCGTGACCGCGAAGCGCGGCGACCTCGCCGTCGAGATCCTCGAGACCGGGCGCATCGAGGCCCGCGAGCAGGTCGAGCTCAAGTCCAAGGTCGCGGGCCAGGTCGCCGAGGTGCTCGCGGACGAGGGCGCCCGGGTCCAGAAGGACCAGCTGCTGCTCGTGCTCGACCCGACCGACTACGAGCGCGAGGTCGCCCGCGCCGAGGCCGAGCTCGCCCGGGCCAGGGCCGCCGCGGGCTTCGCCAAGCGCGTGGTCGCGCAGCGGACCGCCGGCGTCGAGGCCAGCGTCGTCCCCGCGCAGGAGCTCGACACGGCCAAGCACGACCTCACCGAGAAGACCGTCGCCATCCGGCTCGCCGAGGTCGCGCTCAGCGCCGCCAGGGACCAGCTCCGGTACACGAAGATCTCCTCGCCCCTCGACGGCACCGTCATCCAGCGCAACATCGAGCCCGGCGAGGTCGTCACGCCGGGCGTGCAGTCGACCTTCAACGGCAAGGCGCTGCTCACCGTGGCCGACCTCTCGACGCTCGTGGTCAAGGTGGACCTCAACCAGATCGACGTGGCCAAGGTCGCGCTCGGCCAGACGGCGACCCTGACGCTCGACGCCCTGCCCGGCAAGACGTACGCGGCCAGGGTCACCAAGATCGCGCCCGCCTCGGTGAAGCTCGAGGGCCGCGAGGTCGACGTCTTCCCGGTCGAGGCCGAGCTCACCCAGATCGACGGCCTCATCAAGCCCGGCATGACCGCCGACGTGCGCATCCGGCTCGACAGCAGGCCAGGCGTGGTCTCCCTGCCCATCGAGGCCGTCGCCGACGAGGGCGGCAAGCAGCTCGTCACGCGCGTCGTCGACGGCCCCGACGGCAAGCAGACGACCGAGAAGGTCGAGGTCGCGCTCGGCGCGCGCAACGATCGCGACGTCGAGATCGTGAACGGCGTCCCGGAGGGGGCCCGCGTGCTCATCAACCCGCCCTCGGCGGCCGCGAACGAGACGAAGATGTGAGGTGGTCCGCCTACCTCGCGATCGCCGCGAAGGCCCTCTCGGCGCACAAGCTGCGGTCGCTCCTGACCGTCCTCAGCATCACCCTGGGCGCCTTCGCCATCGTGCTCATGACCTCGCTCGCGGAGGGCGGCCTGCTCACGCTGGGCCGCGGCATCGAGCAGCTCGGCGGGGCGCGGCTCATCCTCGTCGTCCCGAAGGAGCCGGAGCGCGCCGAGCGGAAGAAGACGATGTACGTCACCGGCTTCACCCGCCGGGATCGCGATCGGCTCGCGCGCGGCGTCCCCCACGTCGCCGAGCACACCATGTACGCCATGCTCGGCTCGCGCGACGTCACCTCCGACGAGGGCAAGGAGGATCGCACCGACTTCATCGCGGCCGACAGCGGCTTCCTCGACGCCTTCCGGATGCCCGTCGCGCGCGGCCGGACGTTCTCCGACGAGGAGGACCGCCGCCGGGCCCGGGTCTGCGTCGCCGGCCCGAAGCTCGCGGCGCGGCTCTGGCGCGGCGACCCGATCGGCCGGTGGGTGACGGTCGGGGCCCTGCGCTGCCGCGTGATCGGCGTGCTGGCCGACGCCGATCGGATGGGCGTCAACTTCGGCTTCAGCTGGGTCGACCTGCTCGTCGCCCCGCTCGACACGGCGGCGGACGTCGAGAAGGCGGTGAGCACCTCGGCGCTGCTCGTCATCAAGACCGACGACGTCCGCAACAACGACCCGGTGAAGCGCATCATCAACGCGCTCCTCGTCGACCGCCACCACGGCGTCGACGACTTCACCCTCCTCGATTTCAGCAGCATCATGCAGAAATTCGAGGCCATGTTCACCACGATGAAGGCGATCGTCGGCCTCATCGCGGGCGTCGCGCTGCTCATCGGCGGCGTGGGCGTGATGAACATGATGCTCGTCAGCGTGTCCGAGCGCGTGCGTGAGATCGGCATCCGCAAGGCGCTCGGGGCGTCGCCGCGCGACATCAGCGCGCAGTTCCTGGCCGAGGCGGCGCTGCTCTCGGGCTTCGGCGGCCTGCTCGGGGTCGCCGGCGGCGCCGCCGCGGCCGAGCTCGCCTCGGCGGTCATCCGCCGCTTCACGCCGAGCTGGATCGGCGCGGTCTCCACGCCGGCCGTGATCGCGGCGCTGCTCGTCTCCTCCGGCGTGGGCGTGGTCTTCGGGTGGCTGCCGGCCCAGCGCGCGGGCCGGCTCGACCCCGTGGCGGCGATGCGGCGATGAGGCTCGACGATCTCCTCCACTCGACGCGCGCCGTGGTCGCCGACCGGACCCGCGCCGCGCTCACGCTGCTCGGCATCATCATCGGCACCGGCTCGATCGTGCTGCTCGCCTCGCTGCTCGCGGGCGGCGAGGAGGCGCTCCTCCGGGCGAGCCAGCAGGCCGTGGAGGCCGACCTCATCCAGGTCCACCCCGCGGAGGTGAGCGTCGGCGATCGGCGCCGCACCCGGCGCGATCTCTCGCGGGACGACGCCCGCGCGCTCGCCGCCTCGCGCGCCCTCGGCGGCGCCTCTGCCCTGAGCGAGTCGGTGCGCCCGACCGAGGCCCGCGCCGGCGGCAAGAAGAAGCGGATCTCCCTCGTCAGCGCCGTGCCGGCGGCGCCGGCCCTCTACGACCTGGAGCTCGCGGCGGGCCGTTTCCTCGTCGAGGCGGATCTCGCGGCGCGGCGGCGCGTGTGCGTGGTCGGCCACGAGGTCTGGGCCGAGCTCTTCGGCGGCCCTCCTGCGCGGGCCGCGCAGGCCGAGCCGCTGCACATGACGGCCGACGGCCACGTGTGGACGGTGGTCGGCGTGCTCCGGGACCGGCCGATCCTCGGCTCCACGGACGACACGAACATCTGGAACCGCAAGGTCCTCGTCCCGGAGACCACCTACGACGCGCTCTATGCGCCGTCGCACAGGACCGACCGCCTGTACGTCCGGCAGGATCCGCTCGTCACCGTCCGGACGCCGCTCGCCGCGCTCCGCGGCGTCATCGACGCGACGCTCCAGCGCCGCCATCACGGGGTCAAGAACTTCAGGATCGAGGACGAGGACAGCCACGGCCAGGAGAAGCTCGTCCTCGACATCATCAAGATGCTGCTGCTCAGCACCGGCGTTGTCGCGCTGATCGTGGGGGGCATCAACATCATGAACATCATGCTGGTCACCGTGACCGAGCGGACGCGGGAGATCGGCATCCGCCGCGCGGTCGGGGCCTCGCCGCGCGCGATCCTGCTGCAGTTCCTGTGCGAGGCGGCGGCCGTCTCGCTGCTCGGCGGCGTGCTCGGCGTGCTCTCGGGGCTCGCCCTCTCCTGGCTCGCCAGCGCGCTGCTCGCGCAGATGGTCGGCCGCTGGGCGTTCCAGGTCGAGCCCTGGTCGCTCTTCCTCGGCCTCGGCCTCTCGGTCACGATCGGCGTGGTCTTCGGCTTCTACCCGGCCTGGCGCGCCTCGCGGCTCGACCCGATCGAGGCCCTCCGCTCGGAGTAGCGCGGCTCCCGAGGACGCTCACGTCGTCGCGGCGGCCTCGTCCGCTCCGCCGCCGTCCGCGCTCTGCTCGGGATCTCGCTTCGCGTGCGGGAAGCGGTCCATGCGGCTGAGCACGGGGAAGCCGAGGGCCCACAGCGCGGCGACCACGAGGGTGGCGCTGCCGCCGAGGAGGATGGCGGGCAGCAGGCCGAGCCAGCTGGCGGTGAGGCCGGACTCGAACTCGCCGAGCTCGTTGGAGGCGCCGATGAACACCGCGTTGACCGCGCTCACCCGCCCTCGGATGGAGTCCGGCGTCTCGAACTGCACGAGGATGTGACGGATATAGACGCTCACCATGTCGCCTGCGCCGACGAGGAACAGGGCGATGAGCGCGACGGTGAAGCTCCGGGTCTGCCCGAGGGCGATGGTGGCGAGCCCGAACACGGCGACGCCGCCGAACATCCAGCGGCCCACCTGGCGCGTGATCGGCCGGAAGGCGAGGACGCCGGCGGTGATCGCGGCGCCCGCGGCCGGCGCCGTGCGGAGCAGGCCGAGGCCGGTCGGGCCGGCGTGGAGCACGTCGCGCGCAACCGCGGGCAGGAGCGCGACCGCCCCGCCGAACAGCACCGCGAACAGGTCGAGCGAGATGGCGCCGAGCACCGCCGGCTTCGACCAGACGAAGCGAAGCCCCTCCAGCACCGCGCTCCACGACGTCGGCTCGGCGCGCCTCGCCTGCCGGGCCGCGCGCACGAGGCTCATGAGCACGAGCGAGACGAGGAGCAGCGCCGCGACGATCGAATACACGATCGTCGACCCGGCGAGGTAAAGGAGCCCGCCGAGCGTCGGCCCGACGATGACCGCGACATGGAAGCTCGATGAGCTGAGCGCGACCGCCTTGCTGAAGCTGTCCTGCGGCACCAGGTTCATCAGGATCGCCTGCTGCGCCGGCATCATGAAGGCGCGCGCGCTGCCGAACAGCACCAGCACCGCGAACACGGGCCACACCACCGTCAGGCCCGACACCGTGAACGCGAGCAGCAGGAGGGAGCAGAGCAGCTCCACGCCGAGGCCGACCGTGATGATGCGGCGCCGGTCGAACCGATCCGCCGCCTGGCCGGCGAAGAGGATCAGCGCGAAGAAGGGCGCGAACTGGGCGAGGCCGATGAGGCCCAGATCGAAGACATCGCCGGTCAGCGCGTAGACCTGCCAGCCGATCGCGACGCTCTGCATCTGCACCGCGACCGCGGAGAGCAGCCTGGCCGCGAGGTAGAACGCGAAGCTCCGGTGGCGCAGCACGCCGAGCCCGGTGAGGTTGTTGGAAGACATCTCGGCGCCTGCGGCGGCCCTGGTGGGGCGTTGTGGACTCTCGCTCAACCACGATGAGCAGTAGGGCATGTCGCGACCGAGTCCAGGAGTCGCGACGCCGTTATCAGCCCACGCGGCGTGTGTGATGGGCGATTCGCAATCCGCCATTTGCCATGAATCGCAACATCCGTACCAAGATCCCCGCGCCCGCGGTGGTCGTCTGGACGGCGCGCCTCGGGCGTGATCAGGCCAAGAGCGCGCCGAGGGGTCGCGGCCGCTGCTGCTCCAGCAGCAGCCGGTGGTGCTCGGCTGCGCCGCCACGAGCAATGCCCGTGGCGAGCGCGTCAGCCCTGCGCGAGCCGGGCGAGCGCCTCGCCGGTGAGGCGGTGGACGGTCCACTCGTCCATGGGCTTGGCGCCGAGCTTCCGGTAAAAGCCGAGCGCCGGCTCGTTCCAGTCGAGAACGGACCACTCGAAGCGCCCGCAGCCGCGCTCCACCGCGAGCTTCGCGAGGTGCACGAGCAGGGCCTTGCCGTGGCCTCCTCCGCGGTGCTCCGGGAGCACGAAGAGGTCTTCGAGGTAGATCCCGGGCTTGCCGAGGAAGGTGGAGAAGCTCTGGAAGAAGAGCGCGAATCCCACCGGGATCCCCTCCGCTTCGGCCAGGACGACCTCGGCTGCCGGCCTCGGGCCGAAGAGGTGCGCTTCGAGCTCTCGCTCGTCGAAGGTGACCTCGTGCGCGAGACGCTCGTACTCGGCGAGCATCCGGATGAGGCGGGCGATGATGGGGATGTCGGCGGCGGTGGCGGGGCGGATCATGGCGTCTCTCCCGCGGGTCATACCGCATCGTCGCGCCGCGGTGGAGGGAGTAGGCTCCCCGCCTGCATGACCATGACGACGCCGCCCTCCGCCGCCGGCCCGCGCTGGCTGTACCTGCACGGCTTCGCCTCGGGCCCGAGCTCCACCAAGGGCGTCCGGATCGCCGCGCACTTCGAGGGGCGCGGGGTCGCCGTCGAGCGGCTCAACCTGCGGGTGCCCTCGTTCGAGCGCCTGCGCCTGAGCGTGATGATCGGCGCCGTGAAGCAGGCGATCGGCGGAGAGCGCGACCGGGCGGTGGTGATGGGATCGAGCCTCGGCGGCCTCACCGCGAGCCGCGTCGCCGAGGAGGACGCGCGGGTGTGCGCGCTGGTGCTGCTCGCGCCCGCGTTCCGGATCATGGAGCGATGGCGGCTGCGGCTGGGTGAGGAGGACTTCCGGGCGTGGGAGGAGCGGGGGTGGCTCGAGGTCGACGACTACGCGGAGAGGAAGCGAGCCCGGGTGGACTTCGGCTTCGCCGCCGACGCGGCCGAGGTGGATGAGCGCTCGGGGGGCTGGCCGGACGTGCGTGTACCCACGCTGATCGTCCATGGCCGGAACGACGAGGTGGTGGACATCGAGCTCTCGCGGACGTTCGCCGCAGGGAAGCGGCATGTCCGGCTCATCGAGGTGGACGACGGCCACGAGCTCGTCGCCTCGATCCCACGCATCCTCCGCGAGGTGGACGATTTCCTGCGCCACTTCCTCGTCGGCTGACGAACACGCGTTGTCGTCAGGACCGCGGACGCTGAGCGTCTGTTCAGCGCGTTCAGCTCGATACGCCGGTTGGCCGTCCCCTCACCAGCCGACTGGCATTCTATGCGAGAAGGTCACAGCTATCAAGAGCGAAGAGCGCCGCTTACAGATCGTGTGCGACCGGCCGCGGATCGGCCGCGGTCGAGCGATCGGAGGAGCAAATGGCGACAGCGACGGCCACCGGGCGCACCGCGCCCGTCAACGACATCGAGATGTACTACGAGCTCCGCGGCGAAGGGCCGCCGCTCGTGCTGCTCCACGGCTTCACCGGAGCGGGCGGGGACTGGGCTCAGGTGTTCGACCTCGCGGAGCTCGGGTGTGGACACACGGTCATCGCCCCCGACCTGCGCGGCCACGGCCGCTCGACCAACCCGGCTGGCTCGCTGACGATCCGTCAGTGCGCCTCCGACGTGTTCGCCCTCCTCGACCACCTGGGGGTGAAGGCGTTCCGGGCCGTCGGCCTCAGCTTCGGCGCCAAGTGCCTCCTGCACCTGGCCACGCAGCAGCCGGACCGCGTCGCGTCGATGGTCCTCGTGTCCGCGACACCCTACTTCCCCGAGCAGGCCAGGGCGATCATGCGCCTCGTCTCCGACGAGGGCCGCTCGGAGGAGGAATGGCGGGACATGAGGAGCCGCCACGCGCTCGGCGACGCGCAGATCCGAGCGCTGTGGAATCAGCCGCGCCGCTTCGCGGCCAGCCACGACGACATGAGCTTCACGCCCCCCCACCTGTCGACCATCACGGCGCGCACGATGATCGTGAGCGGCGACCGCGATCCCCTCTACCCGGCCGAGATCGCTCTGGAGCTGTACCGCGCCATCCCGCGCTCCTGCCTGTGGATCCTGCCGAACGGCGGACACGGCCCCATCTTCGGCGAGTGGAAGGAGCCGTTCGCCCGCGCGGCGCTGGCGTTCCTGCGCGGTGATCCGGGCGAGCCGGTGGAGATCCGGGCGTAACGGGAGACGCGCGGCGCGCGGCGTCACTGCGCGCCCTCGGCGCGCTCCTCCACCGGCGCTTGCGCGCCGAGCTTCGGAAGCCGGACGCTCAGCGTCTTCATCTCTCCCGGCTCCACGTTGACCATCAGCGTCCTGGAGGCATGCCCAGGGGCGGACAGCACGAAGCGGTGTCCCTCGCCCACCGTGAGCCCCTCGATCCTCGTGCGATTGCCCTTCCATAGCTTCCCGTCGACGACGACGTTGGCCGGCGGATCGACCCAGAGCACCACCGTCGCCGTGAGCCTGTCCAGCTCGGCCACGATCTCCTTGAAGCGCGCCTCGTCGCTCAGCTTCACGGCCGTGCGGTACGGCTTGTATCCGTCTCTCGTGAGCTTGATGTGGAGCTCACGCCCGAGCGGAAGCCCGTGGAGCTTGGCCGGCGTGGCGACGGGGTGACGCTCGCCGTTCACCCATAACGTGCAGCCCTCCGGCTTGCTCGTGATCTCCAGCGAGCCCTTCGCCTCGACCTGCGCGGGCGGCTCCTGGCGGCTCGCCTGGGCGTCGTGGACCATCGTCATGAACTCGGCGTGCCGCTCCGAGAGCTGCCCCTGCATGTAGAGGAACCCAGGCACGAGCGC
Organism: Sorangium sp. So ce128; assembly: GCF_051525245.1. Taxonomy (NCBI): domain Bacteria; kingdom Pseudomonadati; phylum Myxococcota; order Polyangiales; family Polyangiaceae; genus Sorangium; species Sorangium sp. So ce128. The sequence continues at coordinate 1,508,373 of NZ_CP150313.1, forward strand.
GAGCGCGCTGGCGGCCGGGATGAACGCCGCGACACCTCCCTTGCCCGCGAGCGGCGGCGGGCTGCTCAAGGTCGTCGGGCTCGTGCTCGTCGGGACGCCGCTCTGGGAGGCGGTCGCGCCGCCGCTCATCTCCAGCGACCAGCGCTGCTGCTGCGCCGCGATCACGTCGATGAGCTGCCTGACGCCGAGGAGCGCCTCCTTGTGGCGAGCGAGCTTGTCCCGGAAGAGCGACTCCATCCATGCCGTGAGGCCCATCGGCGAGGCGGGGATGCGCTCGTCGCGGATGAGCTCCTCGAGCGCGGCGTGCATCTCCCGGGCAGACTGGTAGCGATCCTCGCGCCGCTTCTCGAGCGCGCGCAGGACGATCTTCTCCAGCCCCTTCGGGTAGCCGGGCTTGATCGCGCTCGGGAGGGGGTACTCCGAGCCGTGGATCTGGAGGAGCGTCCGCATCTGGGTACCGCCCTTGAACAGACGTCTGCCCGTCGTCATCTCGAACAGGACCACGCCGGCGGCGAAGATGTCCGCGCGATGGTCGATGCGATCCCCCGCCACGTGCTCCGGGGCCATGTAGGCGAACTTGCCCATCAGCACGTTCTCTCTCTGCTCTTCGACGTCGCCGAGCTCGCTCCGCGCGATGCCGAAGTCGACGATCTTCACGTCCCCCGTGTAGCTCACGACCACGTTGCGCGGCGAGATGTCCCTGTGGACGATGCCGAGCGGCGCACCGTCGAGGCCGCGCTTGTCGTGGATGTACGCGAGCCCCGCGCAGACGCCGAGGATGATGCTGAGCGCGTGCTCGAGCGGGATCCCTCCCGGGTCGCGCTCCGCCGCCTCGCGCACGATCGAGCCGACGTCCTCGCCGTGGATGTGCTCCATCGCGATGAAATACGTCCTGTCCACCTGCCCGGCGTCGAACGTCTGGACGATGTTGGGATGCGAGAGCGTCGCCGCGATGCGCGCCTCGTGGAGCAGCATGTCGATGAGCGACGGATCCTGGTTCATCGAGGGCAGGATGCGCTTGATCACCACGAGCTTCTCGAAGCCGAAGGACGAGCGATGCAGCGCGAGGAAGATCTCCGCCATGCCCCCCGCCGACAGCTTCGACAGGAGCGTGTATTTGCCGAACTGTTTCGGCAAGAGCTCAGGTGCGTTTCCGGCCGTGCTCGGCGGCGCGCCGCCCGCGGCCAACGCGGTACGCTCTTGCATGAGACATTCTCCTGGTTCCAGTGGACGCTACTGCAAGGCCAGCGCAAAGGGGCCTCGCGATGAGCGCTCTCGGGCGAGTCTTACCATGGAGCGGTCATGAGAAGTCAGCTTTTTTTGAATGCGTCCGCCTGAAATGGCGGAGCGCGGGGCAGCGCGCGCAAAGCAATCTGTGGAAACATGAGCGATACATGTTCGTTCCGATGCGCGGGTAATGTCTCCCTCCTCGCCCATGGAGAGAGAACAATGGCGCAGGTTTCCTCTGAGCTCCTGGCACCGACCCGCCGGTTGACGCGCCTGTACGTCAGCGCGCTCGGCGCCGTGGCGCTCTTGTCGGTCGTGGCGCAGCTCCTCGTGCAGCACGCGTTGAACCAGCAGACGAGCGACGCCCACGTCGTCAACGTGGCCGGGCGCCAGCGAATGCTCAGCCAGCGGCTCAGCAAGGCCGCGCTCACGTTCCAGGTGACCACCGACCCCGCCGAGCGCAAGGGCCGCGCCGACGAGCTGGCGCAGGCGATGGCGCTCTGGGAGCGGTCGCATCGCGCGCTCCAGCACGGCGATCCGGCGATGGGATTGCCGGGGAAGAACACGCCGGAGGTGACCCGCATGTTCCAGGCGATCGAGCCGCTGCACCAGAGCATGCTCCGGGACGGGAAAAATCTCCTCGCCGCGGTCGGCGCCGGCGGCGAAAAGCCGGTGGAGGCGGCCGCCATCCAGCCGATCGTCGCCGCGATCCTCGCCGCGGAGCCGGGCTTCCTGAGCGGGATGGACCGGGTCGTCTCTCAGGTTGCCCACGAGGCGACGGCGCGGATCGAGCGGCTCCGGCTCGTCGAGCTGATCCTGCTGTGTGTGACCCTGGGGGTCCTCTTTCTCGAAGGGCTCTATATCTTCCGCCCGGCGGTGCGCGAGATCCGAAGGACGATCAGCCACCTCGTCCAGGCCAGGGGGCACCTCGACAACACGGTCCAGGCGCTCCGGGCGATCGCGGGTATCGGACAGCCATGATGCACATCGGCTCTCCGTGACCGCCTGTCGATCCCCCCTCGCGGGATGAAGGGAGCGCGCCCCCCGCCCCCACCTCCGCCGAGCGGCGTTCAGAGGGGGAAGGCGGCGGTCACAGCCAGCCGCAGCCGCCGTCGAAGTCGAAGGGGGGCGTGGGCTCCGTGGACGACTGCGATTCACGACAGGCATCCTCGATGTTCTGTCGCAACATCAACATCAGGTTGTTGTCGTCCTGGATGTCCGTGTCCGAGTACTTCCCGAGCCACCCCCCGACCGACGGCTTCATCATCTCGATGACCCCGAGCGAGCGCCGGCAGTCGCCCGCCTGGTAGAAGTCGAGCGCGCCGCGCAGCGCCAGGTACATGTTCAGCATCATGTACGGCTTGCCCGAGCCGCCGTCGGAGATGTTCCACCACCTCGAGTCGGGGTTCTGCCCGGGAGGCAGCGCGTTGAGCAGCGTGGTGTCGACGTCCTGCGCGGCTCCGTCCTTCGCCGAGGTCCAGCCTGCCGTCACCTGGAAGGCCGCCTTGTCCGGCCCGATGTCGTCGGCGAGGGACGCGTCGGCGAGGAGCTCCACGAACAGACCCCCACCGCCGCCGCGGCGGCTGCCGCCCACGTCGGTCGCGCCGTCGCGCTGGCCGATGAACAGCGCCGGCATCTCCAGGGTCGCCCCCGCGGCGCTGGCGGTCGCCCGCTTCGTCCCGTAGATGCGCCCCACCTTGTAGCCGGCGGACGGGGTCACCTCCAGGTTGAAGTCCGTTGCCAGCGGGAAGAGCGTGGTCTTCCCCTCCTCCGAGAGCAGGCCGCCGAGGTCGCCCGAGCTCAGCGCGTAGGCGTACGTGCCCGCGCCCATCGAGCCCAGCGCCGATGGGATCTTCACCAGGAAGCTCTCGCCCACGCCGATCACGCCGAACGCCGTGCCCTTCTCCACAAGCGCCTCGCCCAGACCGAGGATGCGGTCGGGATCGGTGATACCGCTGGTCGCGTGCCCGCTCGTGAGCAGGAGCACGCGGTGCGCGCCCTCGAAGCCGGCCGCGTCGCCCTCCTCGAACGCGTTCTCGGCGGCGGCGATCCCCTCGTAGAGGCCGACGAGCTCGCCGGCGCCGTCGCCGAGGCGCTCGTCGGCGATGAGGCGCGTGAGCTCCGCCGACTCCGGCGCTTCGAGGAAGGCGCGGCGCTCGACCCTCTCGCCATAGCGGATGACGCTGACGCGGTCCTCGGGACGGAGGCTTTCGAGCAGCCCTCCCATTCCCGCGTCCAGCGCGCTCTCATCGATGCCGGCGAAGCGGCTGTTCTCGACGGCGATCGCCAGGTGAACCGGCGGCCTGTCCAGAATCGAAGGGTCGACCGCGGTGTTCATCGCGACGAAGGCCATTGTCCAGTTCCCCTCGTTGAAGCGCGGCGCCACCGCGAGGAACGGGTGAATGCAGACGTCCTTGCCGCAGTCGGCGTCGGGCAGGTCGATCGCGTGCTCGGCGAAGAACCCGATCGGATCCAGCGTGTCGAGCGCGGGCACCTTCCCCGCCTTCACGATCGCGCGGAACTGGGAAATGTCCTGCGCCCCGCCCTGGGCCACGTTGACCGAGCCTGTGGGGACGTCGCTGCCCGCGCCGTCGCTGCTGTCGGTGCCGCAACCGACGGCGGCGGCGCAGAGGCCGAGTGAGACCAGCTTCATCTTCGACGACATATGACCTCTCCTCATTCGTGAACAATCAACAGGTCCGCGGACGCGCTGGGCGTCTGGTACCCCGCGTCGCACTCGTCACGCCCGGCGAGCACGCGCTCGGCGCGGCCGACACGCACGCGGAAATCCGGCCCTTCGAGGGCGTCTCCAGGGCCCAGCAGGGTCTTCTCGCCGCCGCTCTGCACCGCCATCACCGCGTCGGTGACGTAGGCGCCGCAGCCCAGCCGGTCGCCCTCGCACCCGGTCGCCTCGATCGAGGCAGCGAGGCCTCCGAGCTGGAGTTCGACGACGTTGGGATAGACCTCGAGCCGCTTCGCCGAGTCGATGGCCGAGACCTCGAGGTGGTCGCCCTCGTCGAACCATTGCACCGTTTCGCCCGCCGAGAACGGGAAGTCTTCGATCGGAATGCACAGGTAGTGAGTCTGACGGGTGAAGCTCGGGTCCGGCTCGCCGCCGTCCTCGCCGCCGGTGCCCATTCCACCTTCGCCGCCGGTGCCGCCGGCACCCGCGCCGCCAGCGCCTCCAACGTCGGCGCCGCCAGCACCCGCGCCGCCAGCGCCGCTGCCGCCGGCCCCGCCAGCACCCGCGCCGCCAGCGCCACTGCCCCCGGCTCCTCCGGCAGCCGCGCCGCCAGCGCCTCCAACGTCGGCTCCGCCGGCACCGGCGCCGCCTGTGCCCACGCCGCCAGCGCCGCCCGAGCCATTGCCGGGGCCGAGCCGCGGGTAGTTCATGGTCAATTCGATGCAGCCATCCGACAGTGCATCGATGTTCGCGATCTCGCCGACCACCTGCTTCGACCAGGGGCCCGCCCACTGGAAGGACGATTGAGGCGCGCCAGCGCACACCGAGGGCACGACGTTCGTCTGCAGCGCGCCCGTCTTCACCTGTCCGGGCGCCACCACCGTGAGCGGCTTCAGCGCGACGCGCCCCGCCAACATCTCCGTGTCCTCCCAGAAATCCCTGTTGTCGTTCACGTTCTGCGGAATCAGGACGAATTGCAGGCCGGACCACCATGCCATCACAGGCCGCATTCCATCCGTCTCGAGCAGCACCACCTCGCAAGGCTCTTCCGAGGCCGGCACCGTCTCCTCGAAGTTGCCTGCGGCGAGGTGGGCCACGGCCCGGTTGAGCGGGAGCGTGTCCTGCGGGTCCAGCCGATACGTGATCCCGAGGTTGAACGCGCTCGGCCCGAACATGCGTGTCGGATCGCCGGAGGTGACAGCAGAGCAATCGAGCGACGCGTCCACCCAGCGCACGCGAACGTCCACGATCCCGGACGTGGCATTGATGAGATAGGCGTCCGTGGAATAGCCCTCGGGTGCGGGGGTGCCGGTCGCGACGCAGGCGACGGCGGACGCCCCCAGGATCGCGCGCTCGAGCACCCAGGCTGTGCGCGGGCCTTCCTCGGCGCTCCGGGCCGAGAGCTCCCGGATGGAAGCCGCGCGCGCCGAGAGGCGCCATGCCGGGACGAGGACCACCAGCGCGGCCAGATCCGTCGGATCTTGCCAGATACGCCACGTGATCCCCGCGAGCCCCACGAGCCCCACGAGGAGCTGCGCGGCAGCGGCCGAGAGCTTGATCGCCGCGAACGGCGCGACCACCGCCGCGAACGCCAGCGCCCGCCCGCGCGACGTGCGCGCGTCCACGAGCGCCGCTGCGAGGACGGGGGCGACCACGAGGCCGGCGAGGTCGCTGAGCTTGCCGGTGAGGGCGCCTGGCAAGAGCCCGGCGCCTTTCAGGAGGTGGTCGTTGACCACCAGGAGCGCCAGGGCGCCAAGGAAGAGGGGGTGGCGGAGGACCGCGAATCGAGGCGACACAGATTGTCGTGACCGCGACACCAACGTCAGAGCACCTGCGGGGCCGCCGGCGTTTCGCCGTGATGAGTTCAGCATCGCCGCGAGCCGATAGCAGCGCGCGTGCCACTCGGACGCGCTTTGCTCGCCGAGGTTGCTCCGGACCCGGCGTGCTACAGCTCGCCCTCGCCGTCGCCCTCGCGCCTCTGCGAGCCGGCGTCTCTCCTGTCCGGCTCGTCCCGGCGTTTTTCGGAGCTCTGCGCGCGCAATGCGATCCTGCCTTTTACCGTCCGCCTTCTCTTTTCTCGCGTCCCTCTCCGGGTGTGGCCCTGTCGACCGTGAGCCGTCGATCCCCGCGGAAGCCAGCGATTGTCCCGCGCTGTTCGGCGAGGACTTCACCGAGACCCGCGCCGTCGACATCGGCGACGCGTCGTCCGGGACGTTCGTGCCCTACGCCGACGGCGCCAGCGTGCAACTGATCCTTGGCAACCAGGGCTCGATGATGATCACGCCCTGGGTCCAGGTGGAGGCCCTGCCCGGCGACGCAGAGGAGACGTGCCATGTGGTGCGCCTCGCGAACGAGTTCGAGGGTCCGCTCGCCGACGATCCCCGCGGGCTCGCCGCCGCGCAGTTCAACGTCCAGTTCATCAAGACCGGTTCTTTCCTGGTCTCGGACGGCGCGTTCTACCACCCGTTCGCGTGGGACCGCAAGACGCTCGAAGGTCAGAAGCTGGGGCTCACGGTGACCGTGCGCGGCGACGGGTACGAGGGCACGAAGAGCGTGAGCGTCGCGCTGGAGTGAAGAACCCTGCCAAGGGTCGTTTTGGAGGCGGCGTGAAGGTGGCGACCTGGCGGAAGGGTCGTTTTGGAGGTGGCGTGAAGGTGGCGACCTGGCGGGAGGGTCGTTTTGGAGGCGGCGTGAAGGTGGCGACCTGGCGGGAGGGTCGTTTTGGAGGCGGCGTGGAGGTGGCGACCTGGCGGGAGGGTCGTTTCGGAGGCGGCGCGGAGGTCGGGACCTGGCGGGAGGGTCGTTTTGGAGGCGGCGCGGAGGTCGCGACCTGTCCAAGCCGTCGTTTTTTGACCAGCGCCCAGGTCGCGATCTCTCCAGGATCCTGCTTGGGAGGCGAGGTCCAGGTCAGGACCTGGGCGCTCCTGCAAAATTACGCCGGATTCTCTGTCGCGACGTCCGTTCTGACGTTTCACGAGCGCGGGCCGCGGAGGTGACCTTTCGAGACGAAGCGCTCAAGCTTGCTCGCACGCCCCTCCGGCGGCACCGGCAGCCCGCGCAGCCCGTCCAATCGCCGTGAATTCTTTCTCCGGCGGCGCGGTGCTACCGCGCGGCGCACCGGGGCGCGACGTAGCGGCCGTTCGGGTCGTCGTCGACGAACACGGGACCCACGTCGGAGAGCTCGAAGCTGACCGATCTTGCGTCGACCGCCGTGATGGTGAGCCTGCCGAATCCCGCGTCGCCGCCGCCGGTGACGGCCCCCGTGCTGCTGCAGTCCGCGCGAGAGGACGTCCCGAAGATCGTGAGATCTCCGCTCGCCGTGTTCACCTCGCCCACGGCGAGCATCGACTCGGGCATGCGCAGCTCCAGGTCCCACCAGTCGCTGCAGGGCTCGTACGTGGGGTTCGCGTCGGGATCGCTGCAGGACAGGGCCAGGGTGGCGACACGGAGCGTCACGCTCGACGAGTCGCCGAAGACGATCGCGCTCACCCGGCGCCCACCGCCGCCCGAGGTCGTCGGCGACGGCGCGACCGAGCTCGTCGTCGAGACCGGGCCATCCGGGCCATCCGGGCCATCCGGGCTGCCCTGGCCGCTCGTGCTGCCCTGGCCGGTCGTGCTGCCCGCGCCGCCGGCCCCGCCTCCTCCGCCGTCCATGATCACCGCGCCGCCGCACGCGCTTTGAACGAGCAGCGCGAGCGAGCCTACCGCCATTGAGATGCATCGAGGTGAGCGCTTCATCGTCGCATCGTATCGCCCTCCGGCCCGCGATCGCAGACGAGGGCACGCCTCCGTCGATGGACCGGCCCGGGGGCACCTGTGCTACCGTCGACCACAGCAGGCTCGGATGGCGGCGCGCCCCGTGGCCGGGCGTGAAGCACGGAGCTCTCATGAAGCCACCTGTCGTCGAAGGAGACGTCATCGCCGGCAAGTACCGGGTCGATCGCGTCGTGGGCCGAGGCGGCATGGGCATCGTGGTCGCGGCGAGCCACCTGTTCCTTCCGCAGCGTGTCGCGATCAAGCTCCTTCTCAGCACGGAGAGCCCGGCGCTCGTGCAGCGGTTTCTCCGCGAGGCGCGCGCGGTGGTCCGCCTCAAGGGCGAGCACGTCGTGCGGGTGTTCGACGTCGGCGAGCTCGGCTCGGGCATCCCTTACATCGTGATGGAGTACCTGGAGGGCGAAGATCTCTCCGATGTGCTCCGCGCCCGCGGCACGCTCAGCGTCGTGGACGCGGCCGACTACGTCCTGCAGGCCTGCCTGGCGATGGCCGAGGCGCACGCCGCGGGCATCGTGCACCGCGATCTCAAGCCGGCGAACCTCTTCCTCACGACGACGCCCGGCGGGGCGACGCTCATCAAGGTCCTCGACTTCGGGATCTCGAAGGAGGTTCCGGGCAGCACCGAGGGCGTCGGCGCATCGTTGACGCAGACGCGGGAGATGCTCGGCTCGCCCATCTACATGTCCCCGGAGCAGATGCGGTCGTCGCGCTCGGTCGACGCCCGCTCGGACGTGTGGGCGCTCGGCGCGCTGCTCTACCGCCTCCTGGTAGGGCAGCCGCCGTTCGAGGCCCCGGCGCTCGCCGAGCTCGTGCTGCAGGTCGCGAGCGCCGAGCCGATCCCGCCCACCGCGCTCAGGAGCGACATCCCACCGGGGCTCGAGGCCGCGATCCTCCATTGCCTCCAGAAGGATCCGGCCCGGCGGCCGCAGACCGTGGCCGACCTGGCGCGCGCGCTGGTGCCCTTCGCGACGGCGGGCGGGCAGGAGCGCGCGGAGCGCGCCGCGAGGATCCTCGGGGCGGGGGCGCAGGCGACGCCGCCGCCGACCGGTTCTGTGCCGCCGCCGCGGCTCGTGACGGCCAGCGGCCCTCCGAGCGCCCCGTCCGGCGCGATGGCGAGCCTCCTGCCCACGACGCGGGGGCTCACGCGGACGTCCGCGCGGCCCGGGTCGCGCAGGATCCTCGGGGCGGCGCTCGGGGCGGTCGCGCTCGCCGTGCTCGCGCTCGCCCTCTGGGGCGCGGTCGCGTTGCCCGGCAGAGCGCCGGAGGCGGCGGCGCTGCAGGCCGCGGCGGCCTCGCGAGACGACACGGCGCCGCGGCGCGCGCGGCAGGACACCGCGGCGCGCGGCGCGGACCCGCTGATCGCGCCGGAGCCGCCGCCGGCGGTCCGTGACGCCTCGCCGCCACAGCCGCCGTCGGTCTCCCCGGTCGTCGCGCCGGCCAACGACGCGGCGCCCTCCGGGGCGGCGCTCGAGGGCCGGCGCGCGCCCCCGGCGACGAGCGCGTCGGCGACGCTGAAGGCGCCGTCGGCGCCCGGAGGGACGAATCCCTTGGAACTACCGATCAAATGAGACAGGAACCTCCGGCCTCCGACCGGCGGCACCCCGCATTCCAGCCGGATACAGGCGAGGCGCCGGTGCGTTCGCGCCGCCCGGCGACGGGGCTCGCGCCAGCGGTCGCCATCGTGGTGTTGACCACGGCCGGCGGCGCGGCCGCGCAGCAACCCCAGCCCGCCCCTGCGGCGGCTCCTGCGCCGGCCGCTCCCGCGCCGGCGGCGGCTCCTGCACCGGCCGCTCCCGCGCCGGCCCCTTCCGCGCCGGGCGAGGCTGCTTCTGCGCCCGCCCGCGAGCGGCTGAGCGGTGAGGCCAGGGCCGATTACGAGTCCGGCAAGGCGCTCTTTCGCAACGGCGACTTCGCCAGCGCCTTCCTCAAGTTCCAGAGCGCCTACGGGAGCTCGAAGGACGCGCGCCTCCTCTGGAACATGATCGCCTGCACCTCCAAGATGCACCGGTACAGCCAGCTCCTTGCGCTGGTGGAGAGGTTGAAGCAGGAGGACCGCGGCGTCCTGCTCCCGGAGGACTGGGCGACGATCGCCGAGGTCGAGCGGAACGCCAGCGCCCTCGTCGGTCACCTGGACATCGCCGCGAGCGAGCGGGACGCGGAGGTGACGATCGACGGCGAGCTGATCGGGAAGACGCCGCTCCCGGGCAAGGTGATCGTCGACGCCGGCACCAGGCGAATCCGTGTCTTCAAGCCGGGGTTCAAGGAGCACCTCCGCGTGGAGAGCGTGTCCCCTGGCGCGCAGCTGGCGCTCGACGTCCGGCTGGCGCGGCCGATGAACGGCGGCAGGCTCTCGATCCTTGCCTCTCCGGGCGATCGCCTCGCGCTCGACGGCGAGTTCCTGGGTGAAGGGCAGTGGGAGGGCATCGTGCCGAGCGGCCGTCACGTGGTGAGGGTGACGGCGCCGGGGAAGGTGCCCTACCAGGCTCAGATACGGATTCAAGACGAGGCGCTGAGCAGCGTCCGCGTCGGCCTGGTGCCGGCCGAGAAGCGCGGCGGGACGCCGTCGTGGGTATGGATCGCCGGCGCCGGGGCGGTCGTCGCCGCGGCCTTGTCGGCCGGCCTCCTCCTCGCGCACGACCCCCATCCCGAGCAGGTAGGGGCGGGCCAGGGAGCCCCCAGCGAGGGCCGCCCGACCGGATTCGGTGGCCGGTTTTGAGGGGGCCGCCGCGGTCGACGGCGGCGCTCGCCCACGAACCTGCGCCTCGCGCTGGCGAGCGCGGCCGGCAGGCCGCCGTCAGATCATCCCTACCAGCGGTCCTGTGCAGAAGTCCGGGTCGCCGAACGTGTCGGCCTCGATGCCCATCGCGTGGAGCAGCGACAGGAGCAGGTCGTTGTGCGCGACCTCCTTCTGCTGGACGACGTATCGGCCCGTCTTGAATTGACCTCCCGCGCTCCCGGCGACGACATAAGGGATGTTCTTGCGCAGGTGATTGCCGTCCGCGTGCTCGTTGGTCCAGAAGATCACCGTGTTGTCGAAGACCGTGCCGTCGCCCTCCGGCATGCTCTTCAGCCTGGCGATCAGGTACGCGAGCTGCTCGGCGTAGAAGCGGCTGATCCTGGTGAGCCGCTCGCGGTTCACCTGATCGGCGTAGCCGTTGTGCGCCATCGGGTGGTGGCCCTCGGTGATGTCCGGCCCGAGGAAGCTCAGCACCTTGGTCGTCGCGGAGTTCGTGAAGTGCAGGCTCGCGACCCGCGTCAGATCGCAGGCGAGGGACATCGCGATGAGATCCAGCTGGAGCCGGCAGAGCTCCGGCATGCTGGCGACCTTGTCGACGTCGAGGTCCGGCGTCAGCGCCGGCGCGGCGCACGCCGGCGAGGTCGGCGCCGAGCCGCGATCGAGGCGCGACGCGATGTCCTCCACCGACGCGAGGTGCCCGTCGAGCTTCAGCCGATCCGCGGCGCCCAGGCGCTTGCGCAGCCGGTCGTAGTCCGAGGCCACCTTGCCGAGCACCGCCCTGCGCTGCTCGGTCTTCCGCGTCGCGTCGGCGGGCGCGACCGACAGGTCGGAGAAGAGCCGGTCGAACGCGGCGTACGGGCTGTTCTCCGGCGGCAGCGGCTGCGCCGGCCCGCGGTACGCGAGGCGCGCGCCCACGGTCGCCCCGTAGACGAGCACGCCGAGCTCGAGCGAGAGGAACTTGGTCTTCGTGCCGATGTGGTTCGCGATCTCCTGGTCGAGCGAGATGCCGTCGGCCCAGCCGCACGACAGCCCGGCGTCGCCGGGGAAGTCGCCCTCCTGCATCGCGCGCGCGGTCAGGCACTGCCCCGTGCCCTTCTGGTGCGCGTCGCCCGGCCCCGTCAGCGCCGACAGCGCGCTCACGTTGCCGAGGACCAGCAGATCCCTGTTGTGGTCCTTGAGCGGCGCCAGGATGGGCGACAGCTCCTCGCCGTCCTGGAACGTCGAGGACGACGGCCAGAAGTCCGGCGGGACGGTCCCGTTCGGCGTGTAGAGCACGATGAAGCGCTTCGGGAACTCGAGCCCGAACGCGGCCCGCCCCGTCTGCTCCGACGCCGGCGCGAGCCGCTTCGAGCAGCCCATGGCCTCGAGGAACGGCAGCGCGAGCGCCGCGCCGCCGAGGCCCCTGAGCACGGCGCGGCGGCTGAGTCGGTACGGCTTCATCACGGCTCTCCTCCCGGGGCGCTCTCCGCGGCGCCCCCTGCGTCGTCTCCCACGTTGATCTCGCGCCGGTAGCGGAACGCGTCGGTCTGGGTGAGCGCCACGAGCAGCGCCCTGACGTTGTACCGGGACGCCTCGAACGCCTCCGTCGCCTGCGAGAGGCTGCAGGCGTCCTCGCGCTGCTCGGCGCGGCCATAACCGAAGCGGAACCACTGCTTCACGACGCACGCGCGCACCTGCTCGCTCTCCGCGAGCCGGTGCGCGAGCTCGACCGCCCCGTCGAACGGCCCGTCGATGTCGGTCTGCGTGAGCTCGCCGCTGGCGTCGACAGGGATGCCGTTCTCGGCGTCCCGCCAGCGGCCGAGCGCGTCGTAGTGCTCGAAGCCGAACCCGATCGGGTCGAGCAGCGTGTGGCAGCTCCTGCAGCCCGGGTCGGACACGTGCTGCGAGAACTGCTCGCGCGTCGTCTTCGTCCGGTCGACCATCGGCGGCTCCGGGACCACGTCCGGCGGCGGCGGCGGGATCTGGCAGAGCAGGCTCTGGCGCACGAACCGGCCGCGGTGCACCGGCGAGGACCGGTTCGGCTTCGCGTAGAGCGAGAGCAGCCCGGCGTGCGTCAGGAAGCCGGCGCGCTGCGACGGATCGAGCTCCACCCGCTCGAACGCCTCGCCCTTCGGGCCTCCCTCGACGCCGTAGAGCTCGGCGAGCTCCCGGTTCATCATCGAATAGGACGCCGTGAACAGCGTGCTCACGCTCGCGTCCTCCTCGAAGATCGCGTGATCCAGGAACGCCTCGGTCTCGGCCTGGAAGAGCGGCAGGAGCTCGTCCCGGTACTCGGGGTAGAGCTCCGGATCCCTCCCGCCCGCGGCGATCTCGTCGATCTTCGAGAGCCCGAGCCACTGGCGGTGGAAGTTCTTCGCGGCCTCGCGCGCCCGCGGATCGTCCAGCATGCGCCGCGCCTGCGCCGTGATCTCCGCGGCGGTGCCGAGCGCCCCCTCCTCGGCGGCCGCGAAGAGCGCGTCGTCGGGCATCGTGCCCCAGAGCAGGTACGAGAGCCGCGAGGCGATCTCGTACGAGGTGAGCGGCACGACGTCGCCCTCCACCGGATCCGGCATGCCGAGCTCGACGCGGTAGAGGAAGTGCGGCGACTGGAGCATCGCCTGGACGACGAGCGAGAGGCCGGTCGACGCGTCGTCGGGCGTGTCCCCGAGGCCGAGCCCGCGGTCGAAGAGCGCCGCGAGCTCGGCGATCTCGTCCTCGGCGAGGGGCCGGCGGAACGCCCGCTTGCCGAGCGACGCGATGAGCGCCGTGATCTCGCCGCGGCACGAGGCGCCCGCCGCGGCCCCGCGGCACGAGGGCGCCTCGCCGAGCAGCTTGCCCGCCGCGCGCGCCGCGATGCCCTCGGCGGCGGTCATGTACTGCTCCGCGAGCAGCGGGCTCACCACGAGCGCCGCCGCCTGGTTGTTGAAGCCGAGCGACTCCTCCTCGGGCACGAAGCCCCTCGCAGGGCGGCTGTCGTCGCCGAGGAGATCGAGTATCGTATTGTCGTACTCCACCCGTGTCATGCGGCGGAGCGGCGACTCGCCTGGCTCGATGGAGGCGCAGAGCGGTGCCGTCGCCTCGCCGTCGTCGTCGTCGTTCGCGGGGAGATCGCCGAACTGCCCTGAGCAGGAGGCGAGGAGGAGCAGGCCGATGGGCCAGCGGAGAGCTCTTGGTTCAGCCATGGTGCCTCGTCGGCGAGCGCGAGCAGGGCACGGCGCGTTCCCCTCCGTGCAGCGCGCGCGGCGCGGCCGTGTGCGTGGCGCGCCATCTCGCCATCTTCAAGGAGCGTATGGCAAACCGTCGCTCCCGGATAGCAGCCGCGCTCGGAGCGGCCGAATCAAGTGGGAGCACGGGGCCGATCCGATCATCCCGTGTGCGCGTGTCTTACGGCGTTGCCGCGGACTCCGGCCTTCGAAGGCGGCTCGACCTGCGGTGTACGGAGCGACTATGCTCGCGCCCAATGCAAAGGCGAACGCTCGCCTGTCCTGTCTCTCGTCTCTCTCCTCGGGCGCCGCGGCGCCGCGCGCGCCGCTCTTCTGCGGCCGCGCCGCTCGGCGCGGCGCTCTCGGCGCTGTCGATGCTCCTGGCGCTCCTTTCGCCAGGCTCGGCGCTCGCCGATCCCAGCGCGGCGTCCAGCGCCGATCGCGCCGAGCGCGATGAAGGCGCCCGCCCGCCCGCCGCGGGGACCGCGCTCTTCAGCGCGGGTGTCGATCTCGAGATCGCGGGTCGTACGCTGTCCTATAGCGATCTGCTCTCCGACAACCTCCGCACCTACGAGGTGCTGGGCGTGCCCATGCCGTCCCTCCGGGGCGAGCTGTACCCGTTCGCGCGAAGCGCCGTCCCGGTGCTCCGCGACCTCGGCGTCGAGCTCTCGTACGCTCGCGCCCTCGGCCTCGACTCGGAGGGCGCCGGCGGAGCGAGCGTATCGACCTCGTGGAGCCGGCTCCACGCCGGCCTCCGGGGCCGTTACCGCCTCGCCGGGCAGGACGGGCCTGTCCTGTTCGCGGGCGGCGGACTCCGCTGGACCGACTTCGATATCGAGTCGACGGGCGACCCGTCGCGCGACGCCGCGTCGGTGTCTTACGTCGCCTTGCGCGTGGGGGTGGACGGGCGATTGCCGGTCGGCCCGGTCGCGCTGGAGGCCGGGGGAGGGGTCCAGGCGCCCCTCTCGATGGGAGCCCTCGCGTCTCATTTCCGCGCGCCGAGCGCTGGAGGCGTCGATCTCCGCGTCGCGGTCGCCGCCCCGTTCGCGCCGGGGCTCGAGGCGCGCGCCGGCGCGTCGTACGCGCGGTTCTTCTACGACTTCGACTCCGAGCCAGAGGACACGTACATCGCTGGCGGGGCGCTCGACCAGCTCTTCAGCGTTCACCTGGGGGTGGCTTATCATGGGGAGTGAGGTGCGCTCAGCGCGCGCGGCGCGCGCCGGGTCTGCCCGTCGCGGCGGGCGCTTCACGGCGGCGACGGCGGCGACGGCGGCGGCGCTCGTCGCTCCGGCCTTGCCGCTGCTCGCGGGGTGTCCGGGGACGATCGACGATCAGGAGCGGTTCGACCGGCGGCACGGCGGCGGCGGTCCGCAGGCCGCGTGCGCCGACGTGCCCGCGGTGTTCGCCGAGCGGTGCGGCGGCGCGAGCTGCCACGGGCCGGGCGAGCCCGCGGCCGGCCTCGACCTCGTCACGCTCGGCGTCGGCGATCGCGTCGCCGGCCGCCCGGCCACGAGCTGCGCCGGCGTGCTCGCCGACCCCGATCGGCCGGAGGAGAGCGCGCTCTACGTGCGGCTCACCGACGCGCCCTCGTGCGGCGCGCGCATGCCGCTCGGGGGGGCCCCGTATTCGTCCGAGGAGATCGCGTGTGTCGCCGCCTGGATCGCGGAGCTCACGCCGGCCGCGTGCAGCGGCCTCGACTGCGGCTGTCCCGGCTGCGTGTGCACGCCCAGCGCGCAGGAGGCGTGTTACACGGGCCCGGGGGGGACGGACGGCGTCGGGCGCTGCGTGGCCGGCACGCGCGTCTGCAACGCGGAGGGCACGTCGTGGGGCCCGTGCATGGGGGAGGTCCTGCCCGCGTTCGACGCGTGCGACACGCCCGACGACGAGGACTGCGACGGCGCGACGCCCGCCTGCGAGGACGTGTGGAGCCGCGGCTTCGGCGACGCGACCGGCCAGTACGCCCGATCCGTCGCGTTCGACGCGGACGGCAACGTGATCGTGGCCGGCCAGCTGGAGGGGACCGTCGATCTCGGCGGCGGCCCGCTCACGGCCACCGGCACGGACGCCTTCGTGGCGAAGTTCGACAGGTTCGGCGCGCACGTCTGGAGCAAGCTGTTCCCGGGCGACGGCAACCAGTTCGCGATGGCGCTCGCTGTCGACGCGGCGGGCAGCGTCCTCGTGGCGGGCCGCGCCTTCGGCCGCGTCGATCTCGGCGGCGGCGAGCTCGCGTCGCACGGGAGCGACGACGTCTTCGTCGTCAAGCTGGGCGGCGGCGGCGAGCACATCTGGAGCAGGATCTTCGGCGGATCCGGCGCGGATCGCTGCGACCGCATCGCCGTCGACGCGGCGGGCAACGTCCTCGTGGCGGGCGGCTACCACGGCGCCGTCGACTTCGGCGCCGGCGAGCTCACGAGCGCGGGCATGCGCGACGCCTTCGTGCTGCGCCTCGCCTCGGACGACGGCCGGACGCTCCTCGCCCTGCGCGCCGGCGGCGAAGGCGACGACTACGCCCACGGGATCGCGGTCGACGCCGACGGCAACCTGCTCGTCGCGGGGTATTTCGAGGGATCCATCGACCTGGGCGGCGCGCAGCTCGTGAGCGCCGGCCTCTCCGACATCTTCCTCGCCAAGCTCCGTCCTTCCGGCGACCACGTCTGGAGCGCCCGGTTCGGCGGCGCCGAGGCGGACGAGGCCCACGACGTCGCGGTCCACCAGGCGACGGGCGACGTGGCGCTCACGGGCACGTTCGCGTCGACCATCGACCTCGGCGGCGAGCCGATGGTGAGCGCCGGCGGGCGGGATCTGTTCGTCGCCAGGCTCTCCGGCGCCGGCGCGCACCTCATGAGCCGGCGCTTCGGCGACGACGAGGACCAGCTGCTCACCGATTTCGAGACCGGGGCGCGCGCGAGCGTTGCGGTGGACTCCGCCGGCAATCTCCTGCTCGCGGGGCCGCTGTTCGGCTCAGCGGACTTCGGCGGAGGGCCGCTGACGAGCCGAGGCAAGACCGATGTCTACCTGGTCAAGCTCGGCGCCTCGAACGATCACGTGTTCAGCAAGCTGTTCGGCGACGTCCAGACGCAGGTCGGACTCGACGTGGCGGCGGGCTCAGGCGCGAGCGTGCTGATCGCCGGCCGTTTTTACGGCGCCATCAACTTCGGTCAAGGGGTGCTCTCGAGCGCAGGCCAGGGCGACGCGTTCGTCGCGAAGCTCTCTTTATAAATACCGTTCTCATTGCAATCGTCGCGCTCGCTCGCTAGCGCTGCGCGCTGTTTGCCCACCTCTTCTGCCAAGGTCACCTACGGCGCGTGGCAATTTGCCTCGCTGGGGCAGCATGGCTGTTCGCTCATCGCTCGTCTGGGCACGTTGCTCCCATTCCTTGCCTCGTTTCCAGCTTTCTCGCAGTGGCATGTTCTCTGCTCGACACCGCTCGACCGCGCGGCGAGATGCTCCGCTGATCGGAGGATTTTCGTCGAGCCGAGCGGGCGAGTTCGAAGGAGCAGAGGTATGCGCGTCCTGCTTATCACCAAGATCTTCCCGAACGCGACGAACCCGGGACAGGCGCCGTTCAACCGGCGTCAGTTCGCCGCGCTCTCGAGGTATTGCGACATCGACGTCTTCGCGACGATCCCCTGGTTTCCGGGGGCTTCCAGGTTCTCCCGGTGGTCCATGTCGAGCGACGCGCCTCGCGAGGACGTGATCGAGGGGTTGCCGGTGCGCCACCCGCGATTCCTCTATGTGCCCAAGGTGGCGCCGTATCTCAATGGCCCGCTCTATGCGGCGTCCATGCTCTTCGAGCTGGCGCGCCACCGTCCTGCGCCGGACGTCATCGTGGGCTCGTTCGCCTATCCGGACGGATTCGCCGCGGTGTGCCTCGCGGAGCTGCTCGGCGTCCCGGCGGTCGTCAAGGTGCATGGCTCGGACGTCGACGTGCTCTCGCAGCAACCGGCGGTCAGGCCCTCGCTCGAGTGGGGTCTCCGGCGCGCGACCCGCGTCGTCGCCGTGAGCAAGCAGCTGGCCGAGGGGGTCCACGCGCTCGGCGTCCGTCGCGACCGCATCGATGTCGTCATGAACGGCGTCGATCGCGGCCTGTTCTACCCGCGCGACCGGGGCGAGGCCCGCGCCGCCCTGGGCCGCCCCGCGGAGCGCCGGCTGCTGCTCTACGTCGGCCACCTGCTCCGCGACAAGGGCGCGCTCGACGCGATCGCCGCGTTCGAGAGCATCGCCGCCGCGCACCCCGACATCGACCTCGCGCTGGTCGGGAGCGGCGCGGACGAGCAGGCCTGCAGGTCGGCGGCGGCGCGGCTCGACGGGCGCGTCCTGATGACCGGTCGCCTGCCGCACCACGAGGTGGCGCGCTGGGTCGCCGCCTGCGATGCGCTCGTCCTGCCGAGCCATCACGAGGGCACGCCCAACGTCGTGATCGAGTCGCTCGCGTCGGGCCGCCGGGTGGTCGCGACGCGGGTCGGGGGCATCCCCGACGTGATCACTGGCCCCGAGCTCGGCGAGCTCGTCTCGCCCGGCGATCTCCCCGCCCTGGCCGGCGCCATGGCGCGCGCGGCGCACGCGCCCTACGATCCCGAGCGGATCTCGGCGCTCGCCGGGTGCAAGGGGTGGGACGAGAGCGCTCGCGCGCTCCACGACACGCTCGTCCTGGCGCGGAGCGAGCGGCGCTCGCCAGCGCCCGCGCCCGCGCCGCTGCGCGTGCCCGTGATCGACAACGGCCCCGCGCTCCAGGCGGACGCGCAACCCCCTGCGTCCGTGCGACGGGCGCCGCCCCCCTCGCGGCGGTTCCCCGACGGCGCGCAGCTCGGGGTCGGCCAGGCCTGAAGGGCCCTGGCCCCGCCTCAGGCCACGGGCACGGCCTTTTCTGGCCGCAGGCGAACGGTGGGGCCGGGATCCGGGGGCGGCGGCTCGGCGCGCGGCATCGCGGCGCGCGCCGTCCAGAAGCTCCTTGCGTCGTCCGGCGTCCACGCCGGCGCCGGCTCGCATGCGTCGAGCGCGGCGAGCAGCTCGCGCGCGCTCTGGTAACGGTCGCCTGGCCGCTTGGCGAGGCACCGCATCACCACCTCTTCCAGCTCCGACGACAGCGGCCAGGGCGCGCGCAGCGACGGCGGGATCGGCGGCATCGTCAGGTGCGAGTAGACGAGCTTGCCGAAGCTCCGGCCGTCGAAGGGGGCCACGCCCGTCAGCAGGTAATAGAGCGTGACCCCGAGCGAGTAGATGTCGCTCCGGGCGTCCACGGCGCCGGCCGAGATCATCTCCGGGGACATGTACGTCGGCGTTCCCTTGATCACGCCGACGTCCGTCATGCTCGCGTCTCCCTCCAGGCTCACCTGCTTCGCGATCCCGAAGTCGAGCACCTTGAGCACGTCCTGCTCGTCCCCCACGCGCGTGATGTAGAGGTTGTGGGGCTTGATGTCGCGGTGGATGACGCCCGCGTCGTGCGCCTCCGCCAGCGAGAGGCAGGCCTGCCGCGCGAAATGGACGACCCGGGAGGGCGGCATCGGGCCGTGATCGCGCACCAGGGTGGCCAGGTCGGCGCCGGCCAGGTGCTCCATCGCGATGTAGAAGATGCCGTCGCTGCTCGCCCCGAAATCGAAGATCCGGATCGTGTGCGGCGACGTGAGCCGGCTCGTCGCGCGCGCCTCGCGCTCGAAGCTGCGCACGTCACCCTCGGACTTGCTCTCGCTGCGGAGCAGCTTCAGCGCCACGTCGCGGCGGAGCGACTCGTCCCAGGCGAGCCACACCTCGTTCTGCCCGCCCCGACCGACCGGCGCCACGAGCCGGTAGCGGCCGAGCTTGCGGGCCTCGTAGACCTGCTGGCGCGCCGACCAGAGGCCGTGGCTCGCCGCCGACACCAGGATCGCGGTGGCGAGCACGAAGATGTAGTTGCAGGCGAAGATCACGAGCGACCGCGGCGACGTCCACTGCGCAGCCAGCGCCGGGTCGAGGGACGCCCCCGCGCCCATGATGATGGGGAAGCTGAGCGCCACAGGGATCGTCATCCGGAGCGATCGCGAGAAGTGCGTGGGCAGGATCGTCGCGTCGACGAGCATCACGATCGACAGCCCGTGCATGTAGTTCCAGGTCAGATCCCCGAACTCCAGCGCCATCACGGAGATGAGCCCCCCCGTGCTCCACACCGCGAAGACGTGCGCCGCGTCGAGGAGCTCGGCCGAGGTCTGCTCGCGCCGGGCGAGGAGGTACAGCCAGAGCAGGATGACCTCGCCGAGCAGCCGGTAGAGCAGCAGCCGGGTGACCGAGGCGCTCGGAAACACGGCGAGCACCACGAACACGTCGAGCGCCGCGAACGTGGGCCAGGTCACGAGCGCCGTGGGGAGGCCCCGCGCCATCGCGCGGCGCTCGTCCGCCGAGCTGACGCCTCGAGGTCCCTGGGATCCCGTCGAATGGAAGCTGCTCGAGGCGGTCATGGTGCGGCGCGGGCCGTATCGCAGGCCATTGGAGCCCTGCGCTGGCGCGGAGTCAAAGCGCACGTCGCCCGTCGGGAGGAGCGAGAAATGACGCATCGCACGTGTCGCACGCAACGTACGTGGGGCGCGCATCGCGCGCATCACACACGTCGTACGCGTTGCCCACGTCGTACGCACCACGCGGGCGCCGCCCGGGCGCGGCGCGGCGAGCGCGCCTCCGGGGTTCCGCCGGCGGGGCGTTCGTTGTAGAGGCGCTCCGCGCTCGCTCCGAGACCGCCGCCATGGCGGCGATCTCGGCGGCGCTCCGCGGGGAAATGGGATGAAGCAGAGACGTGCGCTCATGATCATCGCGGTCCGCAATGGCGTGCTCGCCGGCGCGGCCCCCGCGCGGGCGGCCAGGGGCCCGCGCGCGATCCTGGGACGGGCCCTCTCTCTCGCGCGCGGCTGCTGCGGCGCGCCGGTGCGCTGACGGCCCGTGGCGAAGATCGGCTACTACGTCCACGGGCGCGGGCGCGGGCACGCGAGCCGCGCGCTCCCGATCGTGGGAGCCCTCCGCGAGCGCGGCCACGAGCTCCGGATCTACGGCGGCGGCCAGGCGGCGGACCTGCTCGGCGCGCTCCCGGAGCACCGCCTCGTGCGGCCGATCCACCGCGGGCTCGCGGGCGTGATCGAGCTCCCGCGCCGCCTGGCGAAGGAGATCGTCGAGCAGGCGGGCTTCCGGCCCGACGCCATCGTGAGCGACGGCGACGTCCCGTCGCTGCTCGCCGCGCGCGCGCTCGGGATCCCCGCCGTCGCGCTCGGCCACGATCTCGTCTTCTCGCGCTGCCGCCTGCCCGAGGGGCTGCCGAGGCTGCGGGTGCTCGCGTGCCGGCGCACGACCTGGGCCTCCAGCCGGGCGCGCCGCGCGGTCGCCGTCCACTTCCTGCCGATCGAGCCGGAGACGCCGGGCACCCTCGTCGCGCGGCCCGAGCGCCGGCTCGCCCCCGCGCGCGCCGGCGAGCCCGGGGCCGTCGTCTGCTACTTCAGCGAGTGCGACGCGCGCCGCGTGCTCGATCTCGTCGCGCGCGACGGCCGGCGCGTCATCGCGTTCGGCGACCCGGGCCTCGACATGCCCGGCGTCGAGGCGCGCCCCTTCGATCCGGGCGCGTTCCTCGGTCACCTCGAGGGCGCGTCGGCGGTCGTGACCACCGCCGGCAGCAACGTCCTCGCCGAGTGCGTGCTCGCCGGCAAGCCCGTGCTCGCGCTCTACGACGACCGCCACAACGAGCAGACGCTCAACGCGCTCCTCGCCGAGCGGGCCGGCGTCGCCGTCGCGAGCTCGCTCGCGGCGCTCTCGCCGGACGTCGTGGCGCGCTTCTTCGATCGCTGCCGCGCCGCCGACTTCGCTCGCATCGACCTGGAGCGCGCGCTGCCGAGCGCGCCTTCCGCCGTGCTCACCCTGCTGGAGGAGGCGTGCGCGGGCGCCTCGTGACGAGGTGCATCGCGACGTTCGCACCTCGCACCGTGGCCGAAGTCGACACAAGCGGCATGAGCTTTGCTAATTACGCCCACTGCCGACAGGCCGATTGGCCGACGAGGAATGGCTGCTGTGCCGAGCAGCAGGCAGCGCTCGCGGCCGCAGCGTGACACGGCTGTCGCGGGCGCGACACGAGCGCCCTACCGCCCGTCACGCTGCGCGCCTCGGTCGGCCATCGACCACGGTTCGCGCCGCTTCTCCAGGAGCAACGAAGATGACGATGGATGCAATTCTGCCGCTCAGCGACCACCGGAGCGATCGCGCGCCGCACGAGGCGATCGCGCCGGCGCGTCCCACGCCGTCGACGGGACCCGCGCGGGGAGGGCTCTCCTCCGTCAGGGTGCAAGCGGCCATTCCAGAGAATCCCTTCGCTGCCCTCTCCGGCGCCAACGGGCGGCCGCTCAAGGTCGCCATCCTCAGCGATTTCACGCGCATTCCTTACGCGAATGGCGCGGTCTTCCAGACGCGGGCCCTGTATCGCGCGCTCAACACCTGTGGTCACCAGGCAACACTGATCGGACCTCGGGATCCGGATGCCTCGGCCGACGAGATCCCTCCCGGCACCGTCGCCTTGCCCAGCCTGCCGCTGCGCACCTACCCGGGGGTGCACCTGCCCATCCCCGTGGGATCCTCGGTGCTCGATCCGATGCGGTGGGATTTTGACATCTGCTTTGCGCAGACCACGACCCTGCTCGTCGAGTTCGGCATCTGGCTGCGCAAGATGCGCGGCATCCCGCTGCTCTGCGTGAACACGACGCACCTCGCGGCCGCGTACGACGTGCTCCTGCCGGAGCGGGTCTCCCGGATCGGCGCGGTCCACACGGTGCTCCACAAGACGCTCCGCGCGCCGATGGAGCGGCTCTTCGTGGACCTGTACAACCAGGGAGACGGCCTCGTCGTGCTGAGCGAGGGCCTTCGCGATTACTGGCGCGAACGGGGCGTGACGGTGCCCATCCACGTCATCCCGCGGATGGTCCCCGAGGACGTGTTCGAGCGCCCGCTCGGCCCCGACCCCTACGTGCAGCTGCTCGAGGAGCGCGGGCTCGACCCGCGCGGCCCCCGCCTCGTCTGCGCGGGCCGCCACACCCGGGAGAAGTCGCAGCACCGGCTGATCCGCATCTTCGCCGAGCACATCGCCCCGCACGAGCCGCAGGCGACGCTCACGCTCGTCGGCGACGGGCCGGACAGCGTGGCGTACGCGGCGCTCGCGCGCGAGCTGGGCGTCGCGCGCCGGGTCATCTTCACGGGCGAGGTGCCGTACAGCCAGATCTCGGACTACTACCGGCACGCGAACCTCTTCCTGCACGCCTCGCTGAGCGAGACGTTCGGAAACGTGCTCAGCGAGGCGCTCTGGTGCGGCTCCCCGACGGTCGCGTTCGCCGACGGCATGGGCGTGAGCTCGCAGATCCAGAGCGGCCACAACGGCCTGCTGATCGACCCGGGCCGCGGGCCGATCGCCGAGGAGAGCGCGAACGCCGCGTACGGCAAGGCCGTGCTCGCGCTCACGCGCGACCCGCTCGCCGCCGCGCGGCTCGGAAACGCGGCCGCGCAGCGGGCGCGCGAGCGGTCCTCGCCCCTCGTCGTGCAGCGCATGCTCGCGAACGCGTTCGCGCACGCGCGCGAGCACGCGAGGCAATCCAACCTGCGCCCGCTCGTCGACGGGCCGAAGGCGCTCCAGTGGCTGGAGACTTTCCGGCACTTCCGCACCTGGATGGGCTTCACCGGCGGCCTCTTCGCGTTCGGCCACCTGCGCCCCGCGGCGGCGCCGCGGCCCAAGGGAATCCAGCCGTCGTTCTGCGCCTAGCGCGCGTGGTAAGACCGGCCCGAAGACGGCCCGCACGCGGCCGCTTCGAGGTGTTCCCGGTTTCGAGGTGTCCTTCGAATGCTCCTCAGGATGATCGGTGCGCTCGTCGATATCAGCGGGCGCCGTCCCTGGCTCGTCATCGCGCTCGCCCTCCTCTCCATGGCAGGGCTATGGGGGTACGCGTCGCGGCTCGAGCTGCGCACGGAGCTCCGCGAGCTCCTGCCGAGCGACAGCCCGGCGTTCCAGGCCTACGAGCGTCAGGCCCAGCGCGTGGACGGTGGAGCGCAGCTCATCGTCATCGCCGAGTCGCCGGATCGCGGCGCGAACGAGCGGTTCATCGACGCGCTCGCGGAGCAGCTGAACGAGCCGCTCCGGAAGCGCGCGGCCTGCGCCGCGGCGTGCGGCGACGACGCCTGCCGGGCGGCGTGCGGGCCGCCGGCGCTCATCCGCTACGTGGAGTCCGGCACGAAGGAGGTCCGCAGCTTCTTCGACGCGAACAAGTGGCTCTACGCGAGCGTCCGCGAGCTCGAGGCGGCGGACGAGGCGATCGAGCTGGAGCTCGCGCTGCGGAGCGGCCTCATCGAGGATCTGGAGGCTTCCGGGGCGCCCGGCGGTGACGCGGGCGCGGCGGCGACGCCGGCGCCGGCCCAGAAGGGGCTGTCGCTCGACGAGACCTGGCAGGAGCTCCAGCGGCGCCTGAAGAAGATCGACGAGTTCCCGAGCGGCTACTTCGCCACGCCCGACGGGCGCATGGTCGCGCTCCGCATCGTCTCGCGCAGCGCCGGGATGGGCGATCGCCGCGCGGCGGAGCTCCTCGACCAGGTGACCGCGCTCGTCTCGCGCCTCGATCCTGCGGCGTTCCACCCGGCCATGCAGGTCGGGTACGCGGGCGACATCCCGAACGCCATCGCCGAGCAGAAGTCGCTCGTGAGCGAGGCGGTGTGGGCCACCGCCATCGCGCTCGTGCTGATCGTCGGCGGCGTGATGATCTACTACCGCTCGCCCTGGTCGCTCGTGGTGATCCTGCTCCCCACGGCCCTCGGCGCCAGCGCGGGGTACGCGTTCGCGACCCTGACCTACGGCTACGTCAACACGGTCGGCGCCTTCCTCGGGGCGATCATCGTCGGCAACGGGGTCAATTACCCGATCGTGCTCCTGTCGAGGTACCGCGACTTCCGCGCGCGCGGCATGCCCGCGGACGAGGCGCGGCGCGAGGCGGTCATCAACGCGTTCCGCGCCGAGCTCGTCGGGGCGAGCGTGGCGGCGATCGCCTACGGATCGCTCACGATCACGCACTTCCGCGGGTTCAGCCAGTTCGGCACGATCGGCTTCGTCGGGATGTTCATGGTGTGGGCGTCCATCGTGCCGCTCGTGCCCGCGACGCTCGTCGCGATCGAGCGCATCCAGGCGAGGCTCCCGCGCTGGATGCGCGATCCGGCGCCGCGCGTCTCGGACGAGGGCACCGCGGGGCCCAGCGCGCGGGCGCTCGCGCGCGTGACGTCGCGGTGGCCGCTCGCGTTCCTCGCGGTCGCGCCGGTCATCGTCGCGCTCGCGGCGTGGAAGCTCCCCGCGTACATCCGGGATCCCTGGGAGTACAACTTCGCGCGCCTCGGCTCGAAGAGCTCGCGGGAGAAGGGCGCGGGGAGCTGGTCGCTCAAGGCGTCCGAGGTCTTCGGCGGGAAGATGAACGTCGCCGGCGCGATGATGCTCGCGGACACCCCCGAGCAGGTGCCGGCCATCAAGGCGCAGATCCTGGCGAACGACGCGAAGGATCCGCAGGGCCAGCTCGTGGCCGACGTCGCGACGATCGCCGACGCCCTCCCCGGCACGGCCGAGGAGCAGCAGCGGAAGATCGAGATCCTGGAGCGCATCCGGGACCGGCTGACCCCGCGGGTGCTGAAAGCGCTGAGCCCCGAGGAGCGCGAGCGCGTCCTCAGCATGAAGCCGCCGGAGGCGCTGCGCGTCATCGGCCCGAAGGACCTGCCCGACCTCATCCGCCGCAGGTTCGAGGAGAACAACGGCGTCGTGGGGACGGTGTTCTACGTGAAGTACAAGAACAACGTCTCGTTCTCGAACGGCAGGAACCTCCTGCGGATGGCCGACACGACCGGCGACGTGGTCCTCCCTGACGGGACCCACGTCGTCACGGCGAGCAGGCCGACGGTCTTCGCCGAGATGATCCGGTCGATGGAGCGCGACGGTCCGCTGGCGACGGCGGCCTCGCTCCTCGCGGTCACGGCCGTCGTGGTGCTCGCGACGGGCAGCATCGCGGGCGCGCTCGCGGTCCTCCTGGCCCTCGTGCTCGGCGTGCTCGCGACGGCCACCGCCATGGCGGCGCTCGACGTCAAGATCAACTTCCTGAACTTCATCGCGCTCCCGATCACGTTCGGCATCGGCTGCGAGTACCCCTTCAACGTCTTCGATCGCGCGCGGCTGCTCGGCGGCGACGTGTCGCTCGCGCTCAAGCGCTCGGCCGGCCCCGTGGCCCTCTGCAGCTACACGACCGTGCTGGGCTACGGGTCGCTCATCTTCGCCGACAACCAGGCGCTGAACTCGTTCGGCTGGGTCGCGGTCAGCGGCGAGTTGGCGTGCGTCGCGTGCGCGCTCCTGTTCCTCCCGGCGCTGCTCCACGTCATGAACCGCTCGGCGCGGATGCGGCGCTCGTGGAAGGGCGGCCTCCTCCTGCGCGGGAGCAACCATTCGTGAAGATCCTCGACGTCGCGGAGTTCTTCTCGTCCCGCGGGGGCGGCGTGCGGTCGTACCTGGAGGAGCTCGTGCGCCAGGGGAGCCGGCGCGGCCACGAGATCGTCGTCGTGGCGCCCGGGCCGCGCGACGAGGTGGTGCCGCTCGAGGGGGGCCGCGTCGTGCGGGTGGCCGGCCCGCCGATGCCGTACGACCCGACCTACCACGCGCTCCTCCGGCTCGGCGCGGCGCGGGCGATCATCCGCCGCGAGGCGCCGGACGTGGTGCAGGCGAGCGCGCCGTACACGGCCGCGCTCGTCGCGGCGAGCGCCCGCGAGGTCCCGCTCCGCACGCTCGTGTACCACTCGGATCAGATCAGCACCTACGCGGCGCCGCTGCTCGACCGGGTGCGCCCGCGCGCGGTCGCCCGGGCGCTCGAGGGCGCGCTGTTCGCCTGGCCGCGCGCGCTGTCGCGGCGGTTCGACGCGACGATCGCCCCCGGGGCGTTCATCGCGGAGCAGCTCCGCAGCCACGGCTGCGAGCGCGTCCACCGCGTCACCTTCGGCGTGAAGCGCGGCGACTTCGACCCCTCCCGCGCGGACGCGGCGCTGCGCCGCAGCCTGCTCGGCCGGTTCGCGGACGAGCCCTCGGCCGCGCTGCTCCTCGTCGCGTGCCGGCTGGCCGTCGAGAAGCGGGTCGCGCTCGTGATCGACGCCGCGCGGGAGCTCGCGGCGCGGCGCCCGGTCGCCCTCGCGGTGCTGGGCGACGGGCCCGAGCGGGCGCGGCTCGAGCGCCGCGCGGCCGCCCTTCCGCAGGTGACCTTCCTCGGCTTCGCCAAGGACCGCGCCACCTACGCCGCGCTGCACGCCAGCGCCGACGTCTTCGTCCACGGGGGCGCCGCCGAGACGTTCGGCTTCGTGCTGGGCGAGGCGCTGTGCTCGGGCCTGCCGCTCGTCGTCCCGGCCGCCGGCGCCGCGCTGGATTTCGTGCAGCCCGGCGCCGCCGAGGTGTACGCGCCGCGCGCCTCGCCGGGCGAGGTGGCCGCCGCGATCGAGCGGGTGCTCGCGCGCCCGCGGGAGGAGCGCGTCGCGGCGGCGCGGGCCGCGGGGGAGCGGCTGCCCACGAGCGACGAGCACTTCAAAGCGCTGTTCGCGCTCTACGCGGACCTGCTCGAGCGCGGCGTGCGCGGCGAGGGCTGACGTCGTGGACGCCAGCTTGCCCGCGAGACGACGCGAGAGGACGCGAGAGGATCGATCGTGCGCCCCTTCCTGCTGATCTCCCCCGCCTTCGCGCCCCAGACGAGCGTCGGCGCCTTCCGCTGGGTGAAGCTCGCGCGGCACCTGCCGCGCCACGGCTTCCGCGTCGCCGTCCTGTCGGGGACCTTCCCCGAGGATCCGCGCGACGACGGGTTGCTCGCCGCGCTGCCGCCCGAGGTCGAGGTCTTCGACGAGTACCTCGATCCGGCCGTCCTCGCCGCGGGCGCCGCGCTGCGCGCCCTCCGCGCGCGGGCGCCGCTCCCCGCGGGGCGCGCGGGGCCGCTCGTCGGGCTCCGCCCGTTCCAGGCGATCACCGACCGCTGGATCGCGCACGCGCCGCGCGGGGCGCGCGCGGCCGTGGCCCTGGCCCGCCGCACCGGCGCGCGGGCCGTCGTGGTGAGCGCCGGGCCGTACTCGGCCTGCCCGGTCGGCCTCCACGTGAAGCGGACGCTCGGCGTGCCGCTCGTCCTCGACATGCGCGACCCGTACTCGCTGCACGAGACGGGGAGCGGGCCGCCGTCCGGCCTGGCCGAGCGGGCGCGGCGCGCCATCGTCCCGCGCCTGGAGCGTCGCTGGCTCGAGGGCGCCGACCACGTGATCTTCAACACGCGGGCCGCGCTCGAGGTCTACCGCGCGCGCTTCCCCGAGCTCTCGTCGAAGTCCTCGTTCGTGCGCAACCACTTCGATCTCGCGCTGTACGCGCCGCCGCCCGTGCCGGAGCCGCCCCGCCGCTTCGTCGTGCTCCACCTCGGCACGATCCGCGAGGAGGCCTCGGCGGACCAGATAGGCGCCGCGCTGCGGCGGTTCATCGACCGCGAGCGGCTCGCGCCCGAGGACGTCGTCCTCCGGCAGATCGGCCGGATGTCCGACCACGATCGCGCCTGCTTCGAGCGCATGGGGCTCACGCCGTACATCGAGGCGCTCCCCCCGGTCCCGCAGCGCGACGTGCTCGGCGAGCTCAGGCGGGCGCACGTGCTGCTCGCGATGCTCAGCCCCCACGTCGTGCTGCGCGTCTCGGCCAAGACCTACGACTACGCCGCGTCGGGGATGCCCGTCGTCAGCGTGACCGCGAACCGCGAGGTCGAAGAGCTCCTCTCGTACCGGAGCGACAACGCGCGCGTCGCGCCGGACGACGCGGACGGCATCGCCGCCGCGCTCGCGCGCCACCTCGCGCGCTTCCGGGAGACGGGCGCGCTGCCGGTCCCGGCGCCTCCGCCCGCGGAGCTGTCGTCCGAGGCGGCCGCCGCCAGCGTCGCCGCGATCCTGGACCGCGTCATCACCGACGCGACCGCGCGTAGCGCCCGCCAGCCTGCTTGAACAGGGTAGCCCGGCGGGGAGGGGGCCGTCGCGCAACCAGCGCCGACCCCGCCCTGCCGTCAGGCACTAGACTGGCGCGCGCCGCGCCGCCTTCACGGCGCCATCCCCCTTCCTCGGAGCTGTGCATGCGCTTTCTCCACCCCGAGCATGACGAGAGCCTGGAGCTCGCGCTCGAAGACGTGTTCCTGACCCCCGGGTACTTCGCCGGTGGCTCCCGCCTCGAGACCGACCTGCGCCCGGCGGACTTCCCTGGCGGCTCGCACCCGATCGTCTCGGCGAACATGAACGCGGTCACCGGCAAGCGGATGGCGGAGACGATGGCCCGCTTCGGCGGCCTCGGCGTGCTCCCGCAGGACATGGATCTCGACACGGTCGAGCGCATCGTCCGCCACATCAAGCGCGCCGACCCGCGCTACGACACGCCCCTCTCGGTCTCCCCGCGGGCGACGCTCCGCGACGTGCACGGCATCATCCGCAAGCGATCGCACGATATGGTGGTCGTGGTCGACGACGAGCGGCGGCCGATCGGCATCGTCACCCACGCCGACCTGCGCGACCGGGATCAGTACACGCCCGCGTCCGCGCTCATGTCGCCGCGCCTCATCACCATCCCGGCCGGCACGCCGAACCGGACGGCCTTCCTGCTGATGGAGGACGCCCGCGTGAAGGCGGTCCCCGTGCTCGACGGGGACGGGCGGCTCCACGGCGTGCTGACGCGCGACGACGCCGTGCGGCTCGAGCTGCTCAAGCCGACGCTCGACGGCGGCGGCGAGCTCATGGTCGCGGCGGCGATCGGGATCTCCGCGCAGGCGGCCCAGAGCGCCGCGCGCCTGCTCGAGATCGGCGTCTCTGCGATCGTGCTCGACACCGCGCACGGCCACCAGCGCCGGATGATCGAGGCGATCCGCGCCGTGCGGGGCGCCGTCGGCGACGCCGTCCCGCTCGTGGCCGGCAACGTCTGCACGGCGGAGGGCACGCGGGCTCTCATCGAGGCGGGCGCCGGCATCGTGAAGGTGAACGTCGGCCCCGGCGCGATGTGCACGACGCGCATGCAGACCGGCGCCGGCCGCCCGACGTTCTCCTCGGTGCTCGCGTGCGCCCGCGAGGCGCGCCGCCACGGCAAGCGCGTCTGGGCCGACGGCGGCGTCCGTCACCCGCGCGACGTGGCGCTCTACCTCGCCGCCGGCGCCTCGCGCGTCATGGTCGGGACGACGCTCGCCGGCACGTACGAGAGCCCGGGCGACGTCATGGAGGACCGCGACGGGCTGCTCTACAAGGAGAACTACGGCATGGCGAGCGCCCGCGCGGTCAGCGAGCGCACCGCGGACCTCGACGCGTTCGAGCGCGCCAAGAAGGCCTTCTTCCGCGAGGGCATCTCGACGTCGCGCATCTACATCCACGAGGGGCGCGAGAGCGTCGGCGCCATCCTGATCGAGATGATCACCGGCGTGCAGTCGGCGTGCACCTACGCCGGCGCGGCGAACCTCGACGAGCTCCACGACAAGGCCGTCATCGGGGTGCAGACGCTGGCGGGCTACGGCGAGGGCAAGCCGCATGGAATCGAGCGGCGTTGAGCGAGCTGCGTCGATCGAACGGCGCTGATCGCGCGGCGTTGACGTCGCGCGACGCAGCGCGCGACGCGCTCATCGCGCCATGCTTCCCATGCGCGCGAGCCGCGGCGCGGGATGACGGAAAGGTGACGTGACTTCCACCCGGGCAGCGACGAACCTCCGGCTGCTTACCGTCGAGGTCCTCCATGCCGAACGCACCCGCTCCACGTTTTTCCGCCGCGCGCCGCGCCGTTCGCCGGTTCGTCGGCCGCACCTGGTTGTCCGTGTTCGGCTGGCGCGTGGAGGGCATGGCGGAGCTCCCGTCGAAGGCGGTGATCATCGCGGCGCCCCACACCTCGAACTGGGATTTCCCGTTCACGCTCGCGGTCAGCTACGTGCTCGACCTCGAGTTCTCCTGGCTCGGCAAGCACACGCTCTTCGAGCCGCCGTTCGGCTTCTTCTTCAAGTGGCTCGGCGGCGTCCCCGTCGACCGCCGCGACCGGAACAACCTCGTCGCGGCCGTGGTCGACGTGCTGAAGGAGCGCGACGAGCTCATCCTGATCATCGCGCCCGAGGGCACGCGCTCGCGCACGAAGCGCTGGAAGACGGGCTTCTACTACGTCGCGCTCGGCGCCGGCGTCCCGATCCTCCTCGGATACCTCGACTTCCCCCGCAAGCGGGGCGGGATCCTCCACGTGTTCCACCCGACGGGCGACATCGAGGCCGACATGGCGGCGATCCGCCGCCTCTACGAGGGTATCGAAGGAAAGCACCCGGAGCGGATGAGCGAGATCACGCTCGGCGCCAGGGGTGCTCCGGCGAACGGGGCCGTGCAGCACCCCTGAGCTCGGGTCGGCAGCGCGCGAGCCGCGTGCGCGCCGCCGGGTGCGCTCGTCAGCGCAGGGACGGCGCGCGAACCGACGAGGCGGGCCCCGCCGTGATCCTCGTCGTCAGCACGCCCGCGAGCGCCCATTCGAACGCGGAGCGGTCGGTGTACACGTTGAAGCGGCCGCCCGTGGCGAGGTTGGCGACCGTGACGCCCATGGCCACGAGCCCCGGCCGCACGAGGATATGGACCTCCTTCAGCTTGCCGGGGTTCCGCAGGTGCCACGCCGTGAGCCTGGCCCGGACGTCGCTGTCATAGCCGGTGCCGAGCTCGAAATCGTCGAACACGACCGGGTGCACGCCCGCCTCGACGAGGGTCTCCAGGTGCCTGATCGCCGGCTCGATGAGATCGAGCGACGCGTACCCCTCGAGGCGCCTCGTCACGACGTCGGACGCCGGCGTTCGAACATCGAGGACTCCCCGCCCGGTCGACCAGCGATCGCCCCGAGCTCCGAGCCGTGTGTGTGCCAAATCCATCTCGATTTCGAGACTTTAGTCTATGGGCGGCGCTCCGCCACGCGATCCGTCCGATCCGCTCCGTTCCCCGACGCCGGGGGCGTGAGCTGCGCTCGCGGACGGCGCCTCGCCGGCCGGGCGCGCGAGGCGGCGGGGTTTCCGGCGCGTCGAGCACGTCCGGCGGGCCAGGCCGCCTCCTGCTGCGTCGAGCGCCGTCGGCGTGGCCGAAAGCGGCTATGATGCCGCGGCGGTTTCGGCCGCCGGCCGGTGCTGGCGGCTCGCGAGGCGTCTTCGCCCGCAGCAGAGAGACGAAGGAGGAGCTACCGAGATGAGAGGACATGTTTCCAGGGTGCTGCGGCTCGCTGTCGTGGCGTTTGCGTGCGCGCTGATGGCGGGCTGCGGCGGCCCGCTGCGCTACACGCCGCAGGGCATGGGGAAGGCGCCGGGCGCGGACGCCGTGATCATCGCCGACGTCAACTTCGACGCGGCCATGACCCGCCTCGACATCAACGTGAAGGACCTCCCGCCGCCCGATCGCCTCGACTCGAGCGGCACCGCCTACGTCGTCTGGGCGCGCCCGGACAGCGACTCGCCCTGGCAGCGGATCGGCGCGCTCACCTTCGACCCCGATGCCCGCACCGGCAAGCTCAAGGACGTGAGCGTGCCGCTCACCCGGTTCGAGCTCGTCATCAGCCTCGAGAAGACCGCCAATCCCGGGTCGCCGTCCTCGGAGCTCATCTTCAAGCAGGACGTCGAGTACTGACGCGGCGGCTCCGCCGGGGGTGCATCTTCGCAGTGCTGCTCGAGCCGCTCCCGGCGGGCGAGTCGCAGCCGTCTGGCGCGACCCGCGGCGCCAGCGACATCACCGTGACGCCCCCCGCCCCTCGTGATGCTGTCGAGGCGTGATGGTCGCCCGTCTCATCGAGGCGGGCGCCGGCCGTCGGACCCGGCGGCGACATGTCGGCGCCGCCCACCGTGCATCACGTGAATGCCCGCGAGCGCCGGTGCATCGAAGTGCGGTGAGTGAAGATTCTCCTCCTGTCGCAGTGGTATCACCCAGAGCCGATCGCGCGCCCCCATCTGCTCGCGGAGGCGCTGGCCGAGCGCGGGCACCAGGTGACGGTGGTGACCGCGTTCCCGAACTACCCGCATGGCCGCACCTATCCGGGGTACCGACAGCGCCTCTGGGACGTGGAGCACGCGAGCGGCACCAGGGTGATACGCCTCCCGACCTACCCTGATCACAGCCGATCGCGCGTGCGGCGGACGCTCAACTACGCGAGCTTCGCTGCCTCGACCGCGCTGCTCGGGACCGCCCTCTCCGGGCCGGCGGACGTCGCCTGGGTCCACAATCCCCCGCCGAGCCACGCCCTCGCCGCCTCCTGGCTCGCCGCGCTCCGCCGGATACCGTGGGTCTATGAGGTCCAGGATCTGTGGCCCGAGACCGCGGCGGCCTCGGGCATGCTCGACAACAGGCTTGTATTCGCTGGCATCGATCGCGTGAACCGCGCCCTCTTCCGGCGCGCTGCGGCGATCACCGTCATCAGCCCGGGGCTCGAGCGCGAGCTCTCCCGCAGAGGCGTCTCCACAGACAAGGTGCACCTGATCCCGAACTGGGCCGACGATCGGATCTACAGGCCGGTCGAGCCCGACCCGCAGCTCGCAGCGGAGCACGGGTTGTCAGGGCGGTTCGTCGTCCTCTTTGCCGGCAACATGGGCTCTGCCCAGGCCCTCTCCAGCGTGCTCGACGCGGCCGATCGGCTGCGCGACCTCCCCGACGTGCGGTTCGTGATGGTCGGGGACGGGAACGACGCGCTCAGGCTCCGGGGCGAAGCTGCGGCGCGGGCCCTCTCGAACGTCGTCTTCATCGGCCAGCAACCCCATGAGCGCATGCCGCATTTCTTCGCGCTGGCCGATGTGGTGCTCGCGCACCTCCGGCGCGATCCGCGCTTCGAGATCACGATTCCCTCGAAGATCCCGGCCTACATGGCCGCGGCCAGGCCGGTGCTCGTCGCGGCGGGCGGGGATCCAGCGGATCTGGTGCGGAGCAGCGGGGCGGGGCTCGCCTGCGAGCCCGAGGACCCGGCGGCGCTCGCGGACGCCGTGCGGCGGTTTCACGGCATGACGCCGGAGGCGCGGCGCGCGATGGGGGAGGCCGGCCGGCTCTATTTCCTTCGCTGGTTCACGCGCGAGCCGCTCGTGCGTCGTTATGAGGAGATCTTCGCGCGCGCAGCGGGTGAAGCATCGTCGTGAGGACGCCGGCGCCCTCGGGCGCCGGCGCGAGGCTGGGGGGACCGAAGGACGCAATGCACCGGGGCATTGCGGTGAGCATCGTTCCATGGGCGAGACGACAGGCACAGCGGTGGGCACCATGCAGGGTTACAAGGACCGGCGGATCATCGTGACCGGTGGGGCGGGCGCGATCGGCGGCTCGCTCACGGCGGCCCTGGCCGACGCGGGCGCGGAGGTGATCGTGGTGGACGACCTCTCCTCCTCCTCCCGCTGGGGCGTCCCGGCGCGGCGCAACGTGCGCTTCGTGGAGGGGAGCGTCGTTGATGACGGCTTGCTCGCGGCGGTGTTCCGGGAGCAGCCATCGCACGTCTTCCACCTCGCCGCGCTGTTCGCGAACCAGAACTCGGTGGACAACCCGGAGCGCGATCTCGAGGTCAACGGCCTCGGCACATTGCGGGTGCTGCAGCACGCGCGGCGCAGCGGGGCGCAGCGCGTCGTCTTCGCCTCGTCCGGGTGCGCGCCCTACGGCAGCGACCCGCCGCGGCCCGTCCACGAGGAGCACCTCGCGCTCGATGTCCACACGCCTTACCAGGCCACCAAGCTGCTCGGCGAGCTCTATTGCAATTATTTTTGCGGTCATCCGGCCGGCCACGAAGGGCTGAGCACCGTGCGGGTCCGCCCCTTCAACTCGTATGGTCCGGGCGAGGTCCCTGGCCGATACCGCAATGTGATCCCCAACTTCGTCTACTGGGCCCTGCGCGGCGAGCCGCTGCCGATCACCGGGACGGGAGAGGAGACCCGCTCGTTCACCTACGTGGGTGACATCGTCGATGGCTTTCTCCGCGCGGGCACCGCGGCGTCCGCCTCGGGCGAGGCGTTCAACCTGGCGTCGGGCGAGGAGATCGCCATCCTCGACGTCGCGAGAGCCATCAACGAGTTGACGGGCAACCGCGCCGGCGTCCGGTTCGTCGAGCGCCGGGCGTGGGATACGCAGCGCCGCCGGGTCGCGTCCACCGACAAGGCCCGTCGCGTCCTCGGCTTCGAGGCGCAGACGGGCCTGCGCGATGGGCTCGCGCGCACCGTGGCGTGGTTCCGCGAGCGCTGGGCCCAGATCGAGGCCGACGCGCGCTTCTAGGGACATGCGCGTCGCGCTCTGGGGCCCCCTCCCGCCGCCCGCCGGCGGAATCACGCGGTGGATGCGGAACTACCTCGACGCGGCGGCAGCGGCGGGCATCGAGGCGGACGTCATCGACACCTCGCCCCGAGCCGCCTCGACCGATCCGACGAGCAGGCTTCGCCCCGCGCGCGTGGTCCGCGCGGGCGAAGCGCTGGCTGCGCTTCACCGGCTGCTCGCGCGACGCCGGCTGGATGTCGTTCATCTGTGCACCACCCTGTTCTGGGCGACCGCGCGCGACGGCCTCGCGGTGGAGCTGTGCCGCCGCGCGGGTGTGCCGGCCGTGCTCCACCTGCGCCTGTCGCCGCAGATCATCGCCTGGCATCGGGCCCTGCCGTGGCCGGCTCGGCAGGCCGTGTGCGCCGTGCTGGGCCGCGCCGCAGCGGTCATCACGCTCTCGGAGGAGCTGCGGTGTTACGTGCAGGCCTTGGTTCCAGGGGGCCGCGTCCTCCGGATCGCGAACCCGGTCGACACCGGCGGCTTCCACCCCGCCGCCGCGCCGCGCTCGCCCGGCCAGCCGCTGCGGGTGCTCTTCGCGGGGCTCGTCACGCCGCAGAAGGGGGTCCTGGAGCTCGCGCGGGCCGTGCTGGCGGTCGAGGGCCTGACCCTCGCGCTGGCGGGGTCGCGCGACGCAGGCGGCGCTGCCGGCCCGTCCCGCCGCCTCGACGAGGCGCTCGCGGAGCTCGAGCGGCAGGGCCGCCTGAGCCTGCTCGGCGAGGTGCCCGAAGACGCGATGCCCGCTGTCTACCGCGACGCGGACGTCTTCTGCCTACCGAGCCATGGCGAGGGGCTGCCCAACGCGTTGCTGGAGGCGATGGCCAGCGGCCTGCCCTGCGTCGTCACGCCGGTCGGCGCGGTGCCGGAGGTCATCCAGGGCGAGGGCGGTCGGGTGGCCCTCCTGGCGGCGCCGAGAGACGAGGACGCGCTGCGGGGCGCGCTCCGCTCCCTGCGCGACGACCCTTCCCTGCGGGCGCAGCTCGGCGAGGCCGCGCGCCGGCGCGCCGTGCGCCGCTATGCGAGCCGGACGATCATGGCGGAGTACGCCGCGCTGTATGCGCAGCTCGCAACGGCCGACGCCTCGCGTCCCGAGCCCCGGGACGAACATCACGGCTGAGCGGGGCCGTAGACCGCGGTTCGAGGTCATGGCGGCGGCCGTCTCGGGTCGCAAGATCTTCCCGCCGCCGGTGCGCTGCACCCTCCCAGGGCGGCAGGCAGCGCGGAGAGAAGCAGGCCCGAAGCGACAGCAGAGACCGAAGCGCGGAGCAGTTTCATCATGATTGGCCGCATGGTTCCCTGGCCCCGGCTCCCTCATCGAGGGATTGCGTGGCCGCCGGAACACCTAGGTCGCAGACGCCGGCTGTTCGGTCGGAGAGTAGCGGATCACCATCACGGTGACGTCATCACGCAGCTGCTGCCCCGCCATGGGGCCCACGAGGCCCTTCACGATGGCGCTCGGCGACATCCCTTGCGCAGCGAGCGCGCGGAATCGCTCCGTCAGCCCCCGGGTCTCCAGCATTCCGCCGTCGGCGGTGACAGACTCGGTGAGCCCATCGGTGTACAGCAGCATCGTGTCCCCGACGCCGACCTCTATCACATCATCCCGGAGCAGCGCCGTGATGTCGTCTTCGATGCCGATCCACATCCCCCTGGTCTCCACCACCTCTACGGTGTTGGAGAGCGCCCTGTGGATCAAGATGTCCAGGTGAAGGCCCGCGTAGCGGACCGTGCCGCGGCCGAGCTCCAGCGCGACGATCGTCATGTACTGATCGGGGCTGACGCGGATCAAGTTCTCCCGGACCGCGCGGTTCGCCCGGCTCAGCACGACCGCCGGCGTGAGAGGCTCGCCGTCGCGCGGCGACGTCGTAAGGATGGTCCGTACGGCGGTCTGGACCATCATCATCGTCAGGCCGGCGGTGACGCCATGGCCGGACACATCGCCGATGAGGACCCAGCTGCTCCCGCCCGTCTGGACCACGTCGTAGTAGTCGCCGCCGACGCTCTCGGCCGGCGTCATCAGGGCGGCCATGTCGTAATCCTTCAGACGACTCTGCTGCGGCAGGAGCACCGTCTGTATCTTGCGCGCGAGATCCATCTCGCTCCACAGCTCCGCGACGAGGCGCCTGAGCTCGGCGGTGCGCTCGGCGACGAGCGCTTCGAGGTTCTCGTTCGCGCGCCTGAGGTCCTGGGATGCGGCCTCCAGCCGCCCGTAGAGCATCGCGTTCTCGAGGGACACGGCGGCTTGGGTCGCGAGAAATTGCAAGAGCCCGCACCGCGCAGGGCTGAACGCCTCCGCGGTGATGCTGTTCTCGAGGTACAGGACGCCGGTGAGCTTTCCGCCCTGGAGCATCGGAGCGCACATCACCGACTTGGGCCGAGCCTGAGTGAAATATCGGTCAGACGCGAAGCGCATGTCGCGGTGCGCGTCCGTGAGGACCGTCAGCTCGCGCGTGCGCGCCACGTAGCGCACGAGCGACTCCGGGACCTCCGAGCCGCCCCGCAGCGCACGGGCGTCCAGCGTTATCGTATCGGGATCGATGGTCATGCTCGCCTCCAGGGTGAGCACCCCGGCGCGATCGAGGATCAAGCATCCCCGTCGAGCTCCCGCGTTCTCGAGCAGCGTCCGCATCAGCCGCGCGAGCAGCCGATCGATGACGAGCTCCGTGGAAATCGCCTCGGTCGCGCGGATGGCCGCCGTGAGGTCGAGGCTCTCGCGTGATCGAAGCGTGCTGGAGGTCTGGCTGGTCGTCTGGCTGGTCGTCTGGCCAGTCGTCCGGCCGGTCGTTCTTTGCAAGCTCGCTGCCGTCTCGTCTGCTGGATTGAGCGGAGATGAGAGCGCCGCGTTGCTCCGGAGCACGTGAGCGTACTTCGACCTCAGCTCCTCGACCTTGCACGTCGCCCCCCAGCGCTGGTACGCGTAGATCGCCTCGGCCAGGTAGGCGCTCGCCACCCTGTTCCTGCGCTCGTCCAGGTGAAATCGGCCTGCCAGCTCGTTGCCGATGGCCTCGGCGTGCACGAAGCCATGCTCCTGGGCGAGGGCTATCGCGCGATCGTAGAGATCCAGCGCGCCCTCGATGCGCCGCTCGATCCGCGAGATCTCCGCCTGCGCGAGCGCAGCGCGGTGCGCGAAGTTGGCGGGCGAGGACAGCGCCCAAGCTTCGAGCGTGGCAGCGTCGGCACGCAGGCGATCCAGGAGTCCGGCGCGCTCTTCCGGGGCCGCGGTGCGGGTCAGCTCGGCCAGGATCAGAGCCCGATAGAAGACGTGGTCAGCGTGATAGAAGAAGCCAGGGACCAGCTTGCAGCTGTCGCTGGTGGCCAGGGCATCTCGGAAGCGGCCAGCGAGATACTGGGCGGTCGTCTTCGCGACCCCGTAGATCGCCAGCGTCGGCGGCGGCGTAGAGGCCATGAATGTGCTCTCCTCGAAATCCGCGCTCTCCAGGGTTGCGGGGTGTCGAGTCTGGCCAGTCAGCGCACGGATGGCCTGTTGGGCGACCTTGCAGATGCCCTGGTTGACGACGTCACCCGTCCTGTCCGCGAGGTCGCGGGCGGTCAAGAGGCTGTCCTCCAGGTCGTGCAAGCTCTCGCCGGCGTACATGCGATAGTACAGGATGAACGCAGCGCAGTAAGAGGCGTAGATCTGGTCGCCCATCTCGAGGCTGATTCTCAGCCCTGACCGCAACACCTCCAGGCTGTGCGATATGTGTTGACGCCAGTGGGCGATGAAGACCCCGAAGAGGAAATGAACCTGACCCTTGCTGGCTGGACTGCCGCCACGGGTAGCTAGCTCGAGGCCCAGCCGGCCGAAGCGAAACGCGTGCTCCCGGCTCCCCGTGATGGCGAGGTGGACGATCGCGTACTGCGCATAGAAGAAGCCCGCGAGCGGCGCCGTGCCCCGACGGAGCAGCTGGACTCCCTTGAGTACGAGCAGGAAATGAAGCTCTGGAATGGCCTGGAACGCTGCTGGAATGCTGGTGGCCAGGGTGTGGAGCACCGCTAGCTCGCGGGCGTCGCCCATCACCGACACCGTCTCCAGAGACTCGATCTCCGACCCCGCTATCGCAGATTGATACGCTCCGAACTCGGCGCCGATCGCGGCGCCGAGGGCCGCCTTGTCTGCCAGCGGAGGCAGCTCCACGTCCAGGAGTCGCAGCGCGTCGATGCCCTTCGCGCACGCGACGTCGAGCCTGCCCGTGTTGGTGAGCAGGAGCACCTCGAGGTTGCGCCCCATGACCCGATCCACCACCGACCGCGCGTTCCGCTCCACGACCTCGAGCAGCCTGAACGCGGAATCCAGGTTCCCGGTGAGGTACTCGCACTCCGCCATGGTCAGGTGAGCGGCGCAGACGACCTCGTACTCTTCAATCCACCCCGTCTCCCCGAGCACGTCGAGCGCCGCCCTCAGGTAATGCGCCGCCGCGTCGGGCGCCGCTCGAGCGCGCGCCTTGCGGCCGGCGTTCAGATTGAAGCGCGCGAGCCCGCGCCTCTCGGCGGGCTCGACGATCAGGCTCGCGCCACGGTTCAGGTGATCCACGATCGCGAACAGCTCACGATCGCCCGGATCTGCGCCGCCGCGCTCCCGCAGCAGCCGACCGATGCGCAGGTGGATGGCGTCCCGCTCCTCCGGGCCGAACAGCGAGTAGGCCGCCTGCTGGACGCGATCGTGCGAGAAGCGGAACGCGGCGTCGAGCGCGCCGTCGACGATCCCTGTCGCGTCGTGATGAGCGTCGGCCCTGTAGCGGTATTTGCCGTCCAGCGAGGCGATGAACCCCTGGCGCAGCGCTTCCCAGAGGTGGTCCGCCACATCGCTGTGAGAGCGCTGAGACACGGCGGCCAGCGTGGCCATGTCGAAGCTATGCCCCACGCAGGCGGCGAAGCGCAGCACGTCCTGGCTCGACTGCGGCAATCGCCGCAGCTCGGACACCATGAAATCGATCACGTTGTCCGTCGCCAGCCGTTCCCACACCCGCGCCGTGTCCCACCTCCAGGCGAGGTCCCCGTGGTCGAAGCGCAGCAGGCCGTCCCGGTGCAGCGCGATCAAGAACTGCGCGAGGAAGAAGGGGTTTCCGCGGGTCTTCTCGAACAAGGCAGCGCTGAGCCCGCCCACCGCCTCGGCGCCGCACCCGAGCGTGTCGCCGAGGAGGTCCGCGATGTGCGGCTGGCCGAGCGGGCCGAGCGTGATCTCATGCCTCCTGACGCCGGCCTGGCGCAGCTCCTGGAGCATCAGAGACAGCGGGTGCGCGGCGTCGATCTCGAGCTCTCGGTAAGCTCCGATCACGAGCACGTGGCGCGCGCCGGCGGCCGTCAGCACGTGCTGCAAGAGCCGGGTCGAGCTGGCGTCCGCCCACTGCAGGTCATCCAGGAAGAGCACCAGCGGGTGCTCTTCAGCCGCCAGCGCACGGAGAAAGCTCAAGAAGACATGTTCGAAGCGGCGCTGCGACTCGGTCGGACCGAGCGCTGGCACGGGGGGATGTTCGCCGACGACGTGCTTCAGCTCGGGGATCAGATCGGTGAGGAGAGCCGCGTTCGGGCCGACCGCTTCGAGGATTTCACGTCGCCGCTGCTCGAGCACGCCCGGGGGCTCCGCGAGCACGGACCGGACGAGAGCACGGCAAGCGCGGGCGATCGGGCCGTAGGGGACGCTCCGCGCCAGGGAGTCGAACTTTCCTGCGCCGAAGTACGCCCGGCCGAGGATGTGCTGGTGCAGCTCCTCGACGAGCGCGGATTTCCCGACGCCCGCCTGTCCGGACAGGAGGACGAGCTCGCTCCTGCCCTGCCTGGCGCGGCCGAAGCTCTCCAGGAGCGCTTCGAGGTCGCGCTCGCGGCCATAGAGCTTCTCGGGGATCGAGAGCTCATCGGATCTGTCGCGCTGGCCCAGACCGAAGACCTCCGCCGCGCCAGCCCCCTTGACCTGATCCAGAATTTGCTGCAGATCGTGCTGCAACCCAGCTGCGGTCTGGTATCGCTGCTCCACGGACTTGCTGAGCAGCTTGAGGATCACGTCCGACAGGACCGGCGGCAAGTCCGGCCTGGATGCCAGGGGCGCCCTGGGGCTGCGAGCGATGTGGCTGTGCACCAGCTCCAGCGGATCGCTGGCGTCGAAGGGCAGCGCGCCGGTGAAGAGCTCGTACAGGGTGACCCCGAGCGAATACAGGTCGGCTCGAAAGTCCACGCTCCGGTTCATCCGCCCCGTCTGCTCGGGCGCGATGTACGCCAGCGTGCCTTCCAGCTGCGTGACCCCCGAGAGCGCGTCGACTTTCTGGGAGAGGCGCGTCGCGATCCCGAAGTCGACGAGCACGATCGAGCTCGGGCCGCCGGTGACGAAGAAGTGATGGGGTTTGATGTCCTTGTGGATGACGTGCCTGCGGTGGACCGCCGCGAGCGTTCGCGCCATGGCCAGCGAAAGCTCGAGCGAGCGCAGCAGATCCAGGCGACCCGATCGAATCAGCTTGTCGACGGACACGTCTCCCGCGTCCTCCATGACCAGGGCCAGGCCGTGCCCGTGCCGCTCCAGTCCGATGGCCTTGACGACCTCGGGCATGTCGAGGCACGTCAACACTTCATATTCATGGCGGAGGCGTCCCACCTCGAGCGCGGTCGGGCGCTCGCTCCTGAGCAGCTTCACCAGCACCGATGCCCCGTCGACGACGCGATAGCCGCGGTACACCTCGGAGCTCTGGGTCTCGCGCACCTTCGCGTTCAGGGTGTAGCGGTCGGACAAGGTGATCATGGTGGATTCATGAGGATCGGTTTCGTTCCAAGATCTGAGCGGTGAGCGCGCCGATGGCCTTGTCGCTCCAGGTCATTGCACCTTTGTCTTCTTCAGGGTGCGCGCCAGAGCCGACATGCAGTTGCGGTGCGCTCGCTGCCAGTCGTTGTCGCGGAAGACGACGACCACGCCGAGGCTCGTCTGATCCAGCAATTTTATCAGGTCCACCAGGGGCTTCACCGTGGCCGAGTTCATGTACTCGAGCTTCGTCAGATCCACCGTGACGACCGTGTTCCTGGTCTTCCCGGTCCAGTCCTCGAAGAGGGGATTGAGGAACATGGCGGGGCTGCGGATGTCGCTGACGCCCGACCACTCGATTCGCGACGAATCGCCGGCCACGGAGATGCGTACCTTCAGCCCGTCGCGCTCAAACGTCGACTCGGTCATGGATTCTCCTGGTGGCTGTCACGGTGACCGTATCGTCTGCGTACGTTGCGTCGAGCGCAAAGCCGCCTTCCATCGCGATCCTGTAGATGCCCACGTTGGCGCCCTCGCGCGGGCTGACGAGCAGCTCCTCCAGCTGTTCGATGTAGAGCTCCGTCTTGTTCGGGGCGCTGCGCAGGGACTCTATCCGGCAGAGCAGTCGATTGACCGACCCTCGATCGGTGCAGCCGTTGATCGTGACGAGTTCGATCCTGTCCTCGGTCAGGCTGAGCGTGAAGCGAATGGCGCGCGCTGCGGGGACCTCCTCGCCGTACTTGATGGCGTTCTCCAGCAGCTCGCAGGCCGTCATCTCTGCCGCGTCCACGAGCGCGCTCGGGTACTGCGCGAGAGCATTGCGCACCGAGGCCCGGGTCGCGCGTAGATTGCTCCATACAGGGCGTAGCGAGGTGCTCAACAGTGGTTGCATCGCCTACGCCTGCATGGATCGAGTCCGGTGGTGGGCAGAAGAGCGCACAGGGGCTCCGCCAGCGGGAACAGCTCGGGGGAGAATCAAATCCAAAGCGGTTCGGAGGAGCAAGGTGGTATCCCGAACGGCCGCAGAAGAGGGAATGAAACCCAGAACGGCCTGGAGATGTCAAGCATCAGCCGGGCGCGTTGCTCGGCAGTGCGAGGGCTGCCTCACATCGGCATGCGGCGCGCCCGACCGCGCTCGCGGGCGGCTCCTCTCACGGTTCACGGTTCCCGGTTCCCGGTGGACGCTCGAGCTCACCCGGCGGCCGGGAGGCGTACGCGGCGGCGAGCTGGCCGCCGCCATGGCGTGGCCGAGGGCCCGGCGCGCTGCGAGCGCCGCGCGTCGCAATAGGGGCTCTCCCGATCCGTTTGGCTGCTGGCGTCCTCTCGATTCCATATCAGTCTAGTGCGCCGATGATCGACCGCCTGCGCGTCCGTCAGGCTCGGATCGAGCCTTGAAGGGACGTCGCCGTTCCCTCCAGAAGCAGAGGAATCGAGGTGTCAGTGCGAGCGGACCTCTTCAGAAGCGCTCCGTTCACGAAGGTTCTGTCGCCGCTCGTCATCGCTGCTGCTTTGACCGCGGTCGACTGCGATCGTCCCCGGCAGGCGCCGGGGCCGGAGGCCGGCGACGGCGGGAACGGCGGGAACGGCGGAGGCGGCGAGGACGGCGGGGGCGGAGGGGGCGGAGCGCCTTGCGTCACGGCCGCGGACTGCCCCGGGGTCGACGGCGCGTGTCAGCTGCGCACCTGCGAAGGCGGCCGGTGCGCCCTCGACGCCGCGCCGCGGGGAAAACCCGTGGGCGAGCAGGTGCTGGGCGACTGCAAGGCGCGCGTTTGCGATGGGCATGGCGCCGTGATCGAGCTCGACGACGACCAAGACGCCTTCTCCGACGGAGACCCGTGCTCGGCCGACGTGTGCGTCGCAGGGGCACCGAAGAACCTTCCGGCGCCGGCGACCACGGAGTGCGGCGGATCCGACGCGACCGGAGCGCGCTATTGTGATGGGAACGGCGCTTGTGTCGAGTGTCTCGTCGCAGGCGATTGCCTGAGCAACATCTGCGTCGAGAACAGCTGCGTCGCGCCCGATTGCGGCGATGGCGCGGTGAACGGCGCCGAGACCGGCGTCGACTGCGGCGGCTCGGATTGCGTGCGGTGCGCGGATCTCGAGGCCTGCCTCACCGGCGCGGACTGCCGGAGCGGGATCTGCGCGGACGGCAGGTGCCGCGCGTCGTCGTGCACCGACGGCGCGACGAACGGGGCGGAGACCGACGTCGACTGCGGCGGACCGGCGTGCTCGCCTTGCGCCACCGGCAAGGCGTGCGCCGCGGACGGCGACTGCCTGGGCGGCCGCTGTTCAGGGACGACGTGCCTCCCGTCGTGCACCGACATCGCCCGGAACGGGGCGGAGACCGATATCGACTGCGGCGGCCCCGCGTGCGTCGGGTGCGCCGCCGGAATGCGCTGCGCCGCCGGGCGCGATTGCCTGAGCCACGTGTGCAGCGCGGCAGGCACCTGCGCCGCGCCGGTCTGCGGCGACGGCGTGGTCAACGCCGCCGCCGAGGCGTGTGATGACGGCAATACGAGCACCACGGACGCGTGCCTCACCACGTGCGTCGCCGCCTCGTGCGGGGACGGGTTCGTCCGCGCCGGCGTCGAGGCGTGCGACGACGGAAACGCGAGCAACACCGACGCCTGCCCGACGAGCTGCGCGCGCGCGGTGTGCGGGGACGGGTTCGTCCATGCCGGCGTCGAGGCGTGTGACGACGGGAACCGGAACGCGGGCGACGGGTGCAGCCCAGGGTGCCTCCTCGACGGCTGCGGCGACGGCGCGATCCAGGCCGGCGAGGAGTGCGACGACGGCGACGCCGACA
Organism: Sorangium sp. So ce128; assembly: GCF_051525245.1. Classification (NCBI taxonomy): domain Bacteria; kingdom Pseudomonadati; phylum Myxococcota; order Polyangiales; family Polyangiaceae; genus Sorangium; species Sorangium sp. So ce128. The sequence continues at coordinate 1,552,806 of NZ_CP150313.1, forward strand.
GCGCCGACGGCTGCCCGATCACCTGTCGCGCCGCGAGGTGCGGCGACGGCTTCGTGCGGGACGGCGTCGAGGGCTGCGACGACGCCAACACGTCGAGCGGCGACGGCTGCAGCGCGAGCTGCGTCGTGGAAGCGCGGTACACCTGCCGGGGCACGCCGAGCGTGTGCACGTACTCCAAGGAGCGCAACTGCGGCGACGCGGCGGACGATGACCTCGACGGCGAGGCGGACTGCGCCGACCCGGACTGCGCGCTCGGCTGCGACGATGCCGTCGGCGCGTGCTCGCCCGGGCAGGTGCTGTGGGTGCAGTCGTCCACGGACATCCCGAAGACCGTCACGGATCGCGCCGTCGCTGCCAGCGTCCTCCCTGTCGTCTCGAGGGGCGCGATCCGGCGCGTGACGCTCGAGCTCGACATCGCGCATTCGTTCGACGGAGATCTCGATATCTCGCTCACCTCTCCGGCTGGCGCGACGGTCGATGTGTCGAGCGACAACGGCGGCTCCGGCGACAACTACCGGAGGACCGTCTTCGACATGGGCTGCGCGACCGCGGTCACGGGAGCGATGGCGCCGTTCCGCGGCTGCTTCCGCCCGGAGTCGTCGTTCGCGGCCTTCCTCTCGGGGCCGGCGAACGGCGCGTGGACGCTCCGGGTCGGGGACGACGCCGGGTCCGACTCCGGTACGCTGACCGCGTGGTCCCTCGCGCTCTGCATCGACCCGTGATCGCAGGGCGGCGCGGCGCGCGCCGTCCGCCACGCTGTCCGCCGTGCGCGTCGCGAGGGCTGCAACCAGGGTAGGCGCGGGCAGTCGCGGCCGCGCCCGGCCGGCCCGATCGGCCGGGCTCGCCTGGCGTGGTCTCCCGTACCGGCGGCCTTCGATCCATGCCAGGGTGCGCTCGTGCCCTGGGTCCGCGCATCGCTTCGAGGTCAATCCGTCTATGCTCGCGCCGACGCCGCCGGCGCCCTGGTCGCGGAGGAGGGCGGCGGCGTCGAGATCCGCTACAAGCCGCACGACGGCCGCAGATACAAGGCGCGCGCCGACAACCTGACCGTGGTCGACCCGAAGGTGTTGCCCGACGACACCTGTGGGCCTGCGGAGGCGGTCGTGAAGGCGCGCGCCGGCGAGCAGCCCGAGGGGGGCGCGGCCGCCCCGGCGCCTGCCGGGCGCGCGCAGCGCAAGGCGCCGGCGCGGGGGGATGCCGGCGCGGCGCCCGTCCCGGAAGGGGCTGTCATCGTCTACGCGGACGGCGCGTGCTCGGGGAACCCGGGGCCCGCGGGGCTCGGCGTGGTGATCATCGACGGCGGCCGGCGGATCGAGCGCAGCGAGTTCCTCGGCACCGCGACCAACAACATCGCCGAGCTGACGGCCATCCTCCGCTCGCTCGAGGAGGTGGACGAGCCGGGGCGGCCCATCGTCATCCACACGGACAGCCAGTACTCGATCGGCGTGCTCCAGAAGGGGTGGAAGGCGAAGGCGAACGCCGAGCTCATCGCCTCGCTGCGAGGCGCGCTCGCCGCGCGGCCGCGCGCGCGCCTCGTGTATGTGCCGGGGCACGCCGGCGTGCTGCTCAACGAGCGCGCCGACGCGCTCGCGCGCGAGGCCGTCCGCGAGCGCGCCTCCCGTCGGACGGTGTACCCCGGCTCCGGCTGAGTCCGGGGCAACCCGGGCCGCGCGGGGCCGGAAACGCGTGGAACCGCCTGGGGCCCAGTGGTAGAGGCGCGCGATGCGTGTTCCGCTCCGCCTCGCCCTCGCCGGGCTCGTCGCCGCCGCCGCCTTCGCCTCGCCGCTCGCCCACGCGGTCGTGAGCGAGCGGATCGTCGCCGTCGTAGGCGATCGCGCCATCCTGCTCTCGGATCTGCGGCAGCGGGCTCGCCCCTTCCTGCTGCAGATCCAGGCCCGGGTCCCGCCGGGCGCGCAGCAGGCGGCGGCCGAGTCCCAGGTCTTCCGCGATCTCCTCCAGAAGATGGTGGACGAGGAGCTCGAGGGCCAGGCCGCCGAGAAGGCCAATATCCGCGTGACCTCCGAGGAGATCGAGAATGCCTTCCGGAACATCGCGGCCGCGGAGCAGATGACGGTCGAGGAGCTGTTCCGGACGGCGCGGGCGAGCTCGGGGCTCACCGAGCAGGAGTACCGCGACGAGATCCGCCGGCAGATCCTCGAGGGCAAGATGCTGCAGCTCCGGGTGAAGGGCCGCGTGCGCATCACCGAGCAGGACGTGCGGTCCGCCTTCGATCGGCTGGTGCGCGAGGAGCGCCGGCGGCGCGACTACCACCCGGCGTGGATCGTCCTGCGCGTCCTGCCCGGCTCGAGCGCCGAGGCGCTCGAGGAGCGCCGCGCGCTCGCCGCCGCGCTCGCGGAGCGCGCGCGCGGCGGGGAGGATTTCGCGGCGCTCGCGCGGCAGTTCTCGGACGACACCGCGACCCGCGAGGAGGGCGGCGACCTCGGCGTCCGCGCGCCGCAGGGGACGCAGGCCGCGGCGACCGGCCAGCGCGAGGTGATGGCCCCGGAGCTCGAGGCCGCGCTGATGGCGATCGAGCCGGGCGGCGTGACCGGGCCGATGCGCGCGGGCGACGCGTTCGTGGTCATGAAGCTCCTGAGCCGCCAGCCGTCCCGCTTCACGACGCTCGAGGCGGCTCGCCCGGAGGTCTTGCAGCGGCTGCAGGCGGAGATCATGACGAAGGCCAAGCAGAAGTGGCTCGACGACCTGAAGCGCGGGACGCACGTGGAGGTCCGGCTCTGACGCGCAAGGGCGAGCGGGGCGCGGCGCGCGCGGGCGGCGCGCGCGGCGAGGGGGATGCGGTCGTCCCCGAGTGCACCGCGTGCGGCACCTGCTGCTTCTCGGCCCTGCCGGAGTACGTCCGGGTCTTCGGCTGCGACCACGATCGCATGGACGATCGCGCGCGGGGGCTCACGCGCTTCATCGGCAACCGCTGCTACATGCGCATCGAGGACGGCCGCTGCGCCGCGCTCACGCTGGACGCGGAGCGCGGCCGTTTCCTGTGCTCGATCTACGAGGTGCGGCCCGACTGCTGCCGCGCGCTCGAGCGCGGCAGCGGCGCGTGCCTCGGCGAGCTGCACGAGAAGCGGGAGCGGCCGCTCCTCGCGCTCGAGGCGCTCCGCCGCCGCGCGGGCGGCGCGAGCGGCGAGGGAGACGCGGGGGGCGCAAACGGCGCGGGGGCGGGGGGCGGCGCCGTGTAGGTGGGCGGCCGGCGCCGCCGTCAGGGCGACGCGTCCCTGTCCTCCACCGGCGGCGCGCCTGCGTCGATCGCGCTGCGATCGATCCGCATGCTCACGTCGAGCGTGACCGTCTGCCCCTCGGAGACGGTGATCGTGCGCTTCTCCTCGGGCGCGTTCGGGTGCCGGAACGTGACGTAGTGCCGTCCGGCCTGGAGCGGGATCGCCCGCGCCATCGGCGTCACGTCGATGAGCTCCCCATCGATGACGACCTCCGCCCACGGCCTGGCGAGGACCTTCAGGTAGCCGCGCTCCTCCGAGCGCGCGCCGGGCTGCCTGACCTCGGCGCTGGGCGGCTCCGCGACGTCGTGCTGGCGGAGGCTGAGCTCGATGAGCGCGCCGCCCGCGACGACCAGCGCGAAGATGCCGACGAGCCGCCCCACGTCGGGCGCGAGCGACGGCGCGCTGCGCTGCTCGGCCGCGGGGCGCGCGGAGGGCGCCTGAGCGGGCGGCAGCTCGTCGCCGCCGAGCTTGGCCGCCGAGAGGGCCCTCGCGATGAGCGCGCGCGGCTGCGGATGGCCGCGCTCCGCGAGCTCCTCGGCCAGGGCGTCCGCGACGGCGCGGCCGCTCTCGTAGCGTTGCTCCGGCTCTTTCTCGAGGCACCGGAGCACCACGCGCTCCAGGCCGCGCGACACGTCGGGCACGAGCCCCCGCAGCGGCTGCGGCGGCGCGTTGCGGATCCGGTGGGCGACGGCCCTGCCCTCGGCCCACCGGTCCTCGTCGCGCCCGCGCGGCGCGCCGGGCGCGCCCGACGCGCGGTTCGACGTATGATTGGCATCCTCCGGCCCCGCCTTCGGCTCGTCGAACGGGCGCACGCCGGTGAGCATCTCGAACAGCACCACGCCGAGCGTGAAGACGTCCGCCTGAGGCCCGGGCTCTGCCCCGAGGATCTGCTCCGGCGCCATGTAGTCGGGCCGCGCGAACGTGTCGCTGCCCTCGAACGGCTCTGGCAGCGAGGGTTGCCGGCCGTCGGACGCCGCCGCGAACTCCAGGATCTTCACGCCGCCCGCGGGCGTGACGATGACGCGCTCGGGGCGCAGCTCGCGGTGCACGACGCCCCGCTCGTGCGCGTGCCCGAGGCCGCGCGCGATCTCCAGCGCGATGGCCGCCGCGGCACCCTCCTCGAGGCGGCCAGCGCGCGCGCACAGGGCCGCGAGCGTCGGCCCCGAGAGCGGCTCCAGCACGAGCCATATCCGGTCCTCGTCGCGCTGGAAGTCGTGGATGTCGATGATGTTGGGGTGCCGGATGCGCGCGAGGATCTTCGCCTCGCGCTCGAGGCCGGCCGCGAACGCGCTCGCGGCCGACACCGTGGGCTTGAGCGTCTTGATCAGCGCCGCCCGGCCGAGCCCGACGTGCTCGGCCCGGTACGTCACGGTGAGCGCCCGCGACGAGACGGCCTCGCGCAGGATGTACGGGCCGAGCTGCCTCTGGTCGGCGCCCACTTACCGCTGTCGGACGCGGAGCGTGCGCCCCGTCATCGCCGCGGGCTGCGGGAGGCCGAGGATCTCGAGCATCGTCGGCGCCACGTCGCAGATGCGGCCGCCGGACCGGAGCACGATGCCGGGGTCGTTCTTGTTCAGGTAGTAGAGCGGCACCGGGTTGAGCGTGTGGGCCGTGTGCGGGTTGCCGTGCTCGTCCTTCATCTGCTCGCAGTTGCCGTGGTCCGCGGTGATGATCAGCGCGCCGCCGGCCTCGCGCACGGCGTCCCCGATGGCGCCGAGCCCCTTGTCGACCGCCTCGTTGGCGTGGATGGCGGCCTCGAGGATGCCGGTGTGCCCGACCATGTCCGGGTTCGCGAAGTTCACCAGGATGAAGTCGTACTTGCCGCTCTTGATCGCGGCCACGACCTCGCTCGCGACGCCCGCCGCGCTCATCTCCGGCTTCTTGTCGTAGGTGGCGACGTCGCGCGGCGAGGGCACGAGCTTCCTGTCCTCGCCCGGGAACGTCTCCTCGCGGCCGCCGTTGAAGAAGTACGTGACGTGCGCGTACTTCTCGGTCTCCGCGCACCGGAGCTGCGTGAGCCCGGCGCGGGCGATCATCTCGGGGAACGACTCGGTCACCTCGTCCTTCGGGAACGCGACCGGCAGCTTCAGCGCCGCGTCGTACTCGGTCATGCCGCTGTAACAGTTCTCCTGGAAGGCGAAGACCGGCTTGCCCCGGTCCGAGAGGAGCTCCAGCACCTCGGCCGGCAGGTTCCGCCGCGTGAGCATCGCCGAGATCTCGCGCATGCGGTCGGGCCTGAAGTTGACGGAGAGGCCGACCTCCTCTCCCTGCCACTCCCAGCGGGGCTCCTTCGAGGCGAAGTCGGCCACGAAGTCGCCCTTGATGCCGTTATAGTCGCCGATGCGGACGGGCTCGACGAACTCGTCCGTCTTCCCGGCCGCGTACGACTGCTGGATCGCGTCGAACGCCGTGTCGGCCCGCGGCGCGTCGCCGCGCACGATCGCGGTGTAGGCCTTCATGACGCGGTCCCAGCGCTTGTCGCGGTCCATGGCGTAGTACCGGCCCGAGATGGTGCCGATGACGCCGATGCCCTGGAGCGCCTCCTCGATCTTCTCGACGTAGCCCCACGCGCTCTTCGGCGGCGTGTCGCGGCCGTCGAGGAACGCGTGCAGGACGAGGGGTACCTCGTGGAACTTCGCGAGCTTGATCAGCGCGAGGAAGTGGTCGAGCGACGAGTGGACGCCGCCGTCGGAGACGAGCCCGAAGAGGTGCACCCGGCACTTGCGGTCCTGCGCGATCCGGAACGTCCGGTCGATGATCTCGTTCGAGCCGAGCTTGTTCTCGGCGATCGCGACGTCGATGCGCGAGATGTCCATCAGCGCGATCCTCCCCGCGCCGAAGTTCAGGTGGCCGACCTCGCTGTTGCCCATCTGCCCCACCGGGAGCCCGACGTCCGGGCCGCTCGTTCCGATCAGCGTCCTCTCGGAGTCGCGCTTGATCGCGTCGAGGTTCGGCATCGCCGCGAGGGCGATCGCGTTCTGGTCCTTTTCTTCGCGCTCGCCGAATCCATCGAGGATGCAGAGGACGAGCGGACGGGGGCGTTGCGTGGGGGAGGGGGCTGCTTCGCTCATGGCGGCGGAATCTACAACGAACCCGCGGCGATCGGAGGGGGGCTGCTCACGGATTTTCGCCTGGCGAGCCGCCGCGCGCGGCGTGCATGCTAACATCCGACCATGTCCGATTGCGCCCGTCGCGCCACGTACCAGGATGTGCTTGACACGCCGCCGAATCAGGTGGCGGAGGTCCTGAACGGCGTCCTCCACGCGACGCCGCGGCCCTCCGTGTCCTCCCGCAACGTGACGTCGGTGCTCGCGGGCGAGCTTTACCTGCCATTTCGTCGGGGCATCAAGGGGCCTGGCCGGTGGGCGCTGCTGGTCGAGCCCGAGCTGCACCTCGGCACCGATCCGGACATCGTGATCCCTGACATCGCCGCGTGGCGCCGCGACCGGATGCCGCAGATCCCGATGCGGAACGCGGCGATCTTCCTCGCGCCCGACTGGGTGTGCGAGGTGATCTCGCCGTCCACCGAGGCGCTCGATCGCCGCGACAAGATGGAGATCTACGCGCGCGAGCTCGTGGCGCACTACTGGCTGATCGACCCGCGGCTCCGGCTCCTGGAGGTCTACCGCATCGACGGTGGGCGGTTCGCGCGCGTGGGCGCGTGGGAGGGTGACGTCACCGTGCGCGCGGCGCCGTTCGACGCCGTGGAGATCGAGCTCGGCGTTCTTTGGCAGGAATAGCGCAGGAATAGCGCAGGAATAGCGCAGGACCTGCCGTCGCCGGTCGGCGTCGAGCCGCGCGCCGGGCGAGGTGCGTGAGCTCCGCTTTATCGTGATTGTCACCCCGAGATCGGGGAAGCGACGACCGTCCGCCGGACGCAGCCGGGGCGTGCGGCTTGCATGGGTGTTGAGGACACTCGGCCATGTTCAGCGCTCGTCATGAGCAGCCGTCACACGGGGGGATGAACATGAAGCGCATCAACATCATCGGCCTGCTGGCCGCGCCGCTCGCATGCCTCGGGGCAGCGCAGCTCGCCTCGGCCGCACCCACGACGCCCGTCGAGGAGCTCGTCCTCATCGCGGAAACACGAGCTCCCGTCGCCGCGGATGCAGCCGACGCTCGTCCTGCACGCCAGCGGCCCTGGTACGGTCACTGGTACGCGTCCTGGTATGGTCATTGGTACAGGCCCTGGCATGGGTACTGGCACGGTCATTGGCATGGTCATGGTCATTGGCATGGTCATGGTCATTGGCATGGTCATGGTCATTGGCATGGTCACTGGCACGGTCATTGGCATGGTCTCTGGTACGGGCACTGGCGGTGACATGACCGGCGGCGGTCCGATGGGGGGCCTCGCCCCCTCGGCCGGCGGACGCCCGAGGGGGGGCAGGACGGATCGCTGAGGGCGCCGGCGCCGCGGCAGGAGAGCGGGACGGGCGGCCCTCTCCCCGTCTCGCTCTTGTCGGTCAGGTTCGCGGGCGCTCGCAGGCGGGCACACCCGGAGGGAGCTGCATGGAGGGAAAGCGGAACAGCCGGAGTCACGCCGCAGCCCTGGTCGCCGTCGTGGGCCATCTAGGCCTCGTCGTCATGGGGGCTCTCCAGATCCATCCCGAGGGAGACGGCTGGCTTGCGCGGGCGCTCGCGGTTTACGGCGCGCTCTCCGGGGCCGAGAGCGGCTATGCCTTCTTCGCGGACAGCATCACCCCGCTGCCCAGGGCCAGCTTTCACGTCTCGGATGCCGGCGGTGCGACCCTCACCGACGCCCTCGAGTCGGGCGCCAGCCGCGAGACGGAGATACGGATACTGAACCTCATCACGCCTTTCTTGAGCGTGGAGGACCCGACGATCCAGCGCTCGATCGCCGCCTCGTGGGCGGGCAAGGTGCTGGCGAGACACCCCGCGGCCGAGAGCATCCTCGTCCGACTGGAGACGTGCGATCTGCCGTCGATGCGGGAGTACCGGGAGGGGAAGCGGTCCAGCTGGAACCTGCAGTACGAGGCGAAGTTCATGATCCGCGCGAAGCTCCGGGCCTCTCGAGAGGCGAGCGGGGGTGCGCGGTGAAGGACCCTCCGATCGGCCTCCGCGGGGCGGCCGCAGGCGGCGAGCCCGCGCGCGTCCTCCGCGCGATCGAGCGCTTCGCGCTGGCGCCGGCCTCGGCGGCGCCGCTCGCGGCCCTCCGCATCGGGCTCGCGGCCGTGCTCTTGCTTCAAGCGGCGCTCGTCGCGCCCGCGCTCTTCGAGCTCTACGGCCGGTCCGGGATCCTCCAGGGGCCTCTGCGCGACGTGTTCGCGAGGACCGATCTGCCACGCATCGGCTGGGCGGTGGAGCTCCTTGCCCCGCTCGGGATCGGGGAGGATCCGGTCATCGTGGGCACGGGGGTGATCTACGTGGTTGCCCTCGCCGCGCTCCTGGCCGGTTGGTGCACCAGGGCCGCGGCCTCCCTGGCGTGGCTCACCCACCTGATGCTGGTGACGACGGCGAGCTCCACCGTCTATGGCGTGGACAGCTTCGCCAGCATCTTTCTCTTCTATCTCCTCTGGATGCCCTCGGAGGCCGCCTTCTCCATGGATCGCCGGCTCGGGCGCGTGCGGGGAGGGCCCACGCCGGCAGCCCGGCTCGGGTTGCGCGTGGCGCAGCTGCACCTCTCGTTCGCTTACCTCGTCAGCGGGCTGGGAAAAGCAGCGGGCGAGGCGTGGTGGGACGGCGAGGCGATCTGGCGTTCGGTCATGTTGCCGGAATACCGGCAGTTCGACCTCTCGTGGCTCGCCGGCGCCCCCTGGCTCGCGGCGGTCGCCGGGTGGACGGTGCTGCTCGTGGAGATCGGCTATGGCTTCCTGATCTGGCCGCGCCGCACGCGGCTGCCCTGGGTCGTCGCCACCGTGGCGCTGCACGCCGGGATCGCCTTGTTCATGGGGCTCCTCGTGTTCGGCGCCCTCATGGCGGTGCTCACCATCGCCGCGTTCGCGGTGCCGAGCGAGCCCCCCGGGCCTGCGGCTCCGGCTGGCGCGGCGCCAGGGTGATCCTCGCGTCCCCCCTTCTGGCGAACGGCGCCCCCGGATAAGCTGTCGCAGGTTCGATCATGTCGCGCACGGCCATCCCGACCTGGTGCTTCGCCGTGGTGCTGGTGAGGCACCGGAACCGGTTCCTCCTCGTGCACGAGCGCAAGCACGACCAGCTCTGGTATTTGCCGGCGGGCCGCGTCGAGCCCGGGGAGACGTTCGCGGACGCGGCGCGGCGCGAGGCGCTCGAGGAGACCGGCGTCCCGGTGGAGCTGGAGGGCATCCTGCGCATCGAGCACAGCCCGGGCCCCTGGCAGGCGCGCTTCCGGGTGATCTTCCTCGCGCGGCCTCGGGACGCCACGCCCCCGAAGAGCCAGCCGGACGAGCACTCGCTCGAGGCGCGCTGGGTCACGCTGGAGGAGCTCGCGGCCTTGCCGCTGCGCGGCCCCGACGTGGAGCTCTATTGCGGCGACGTGCTCGCCGGAGCGCAGGTCTTCCCGCTGTCGCTGCTCGGGGCCGAGGGGGAGCCGCTCCTCGTGAGCGGCCGCTGAGGCGGCTCCCCTCGTGCCGTGGCGGTCGTGCTGGCCGCGAGGCTGCTCGTGTCTACAGCTTCAGCTTCATCCCCTCGTGGCTCGCCACGAAGCCGAGCCGCTCGTAGAAGCGGTGCGCGCGCAGCCGCGCCTTGTTCGAGGTGAGCTGCACCCGGAAGCACCCGAGCCGCCGCGCCTCGTCGATGGCCCATCGCATCATCGCCTCGCCGATCCCGCGGCCCCGCAGGCTCGGGTCCACGATGACGTTCTCGATCTGCGCCACCCGTGCTCCGCGGTTCGCCACGTACTGGATGATGGTCAGGTGGAACGCGCCGGCGACGCGCCCCTCGACCTCCGCGACGAGCAGCGCGTTGTTCGGATCTTCCGCGATGGCGGCGAGCGCCTCGCGGTAGCGCGGATCGAGCGGCGGGCCGGGGTGGTCCGTCTTCGCGTTGCCCTCGTCCGGGATCGAGAAGAGATGGACGATCGCCGGCAGGTCTGCCTCGGCGGCGCGGCGGATGGCGGGTACGAGCTGCGGCTGGCTCATGCACGCATTCTGCCACAACACATGGCGGTCTCGCACGGAATCGCGGAATCACGGAATCACGGCAGGAGAGGGGCAGGGGAGCAGAGGAGCAGAGAAACAGACGAGCGGAAAAACAGATATACTGAGAAGCAGCGGCGCAGGGAGCGGGAAGCGTGAATGAAAAGAACCGCGGGAGTTCTTCCTTTTCAGGCCCGTGCGATTCGCCTTCATGCCCGAGTGTGATCTAGACACAGGCGATCAAGCCGTGCAGAGTCGACGCACCATCATGTCGACCCGGAGGACGTGTAGATGCGCGTAGTCAACACAGCCGACATCCTCGCGATCGAGTCTCTCAAGGCGGATGAGCGCACCCTGCTGGGGCTGTTCAAGGAGCTCCGGAAACATTCGGAGCTCTCGGCTTACCTGCCCGAAGTCTGCCACCTGTCCTTGCGATGGGTACGCCTCCTCGAAGGTCAGCCGCTCAGGCCTCGCGGGCTCCTCGGCAAAGGCATGATCGTCGTCACCGAAGGCTCGGGCGAGGTCATCGGGGACTCGCCCAGCAGCGTCCGGGCGGGAGACGTCGTGATGGTCCCTCCCGGCGGGCTGCAGGGGCTCGTGGGCGGCGCGCCGGACGGGCTCTCCGCGATATCCATCCATCTCGAGGAGCTCGACGAAAGCGAGCCTCGGTGGGACACGCCGTGTCTGTGCGCGGCGCTCGGGCGGGAGGACAGCGCGGACGAGGCGTCCCCGGATCGCGCCGTGTCCCCCGTGGATCTCCTCGTCGAGGAGAACGAGGTCCACGCGCGGGAGTTCGCGGGCAGCCCCTTGATGCAGCTCATCCGGTCCGAGCGCGCCCTCCGCGACGACGTGAAGCGGCGGATGCTCGGCGCGCTCCAGATCTGGTCGAACGCGTTCCAGAAGGTCCTGTGCGCCAGGGTCGTCTTCGAGTCGCACCCCGGGGCCATCGCGATCGCCGAGCGCCACCTGGCCGACGAGGTCGGGCACAACCGGAGGCTCTCCAGGATGCACGACCCGCGGAGCTCGCCGTCCTGGGACCGCGGCATCGCCGCGGCGTCGTCCTGGTTCATCGAGCGGATGGGCTCGGCGTCCACCGAGGAGCGGACGGTCCTCGTCCACTTCGTCATCGAGCGCTGCGCCGACATCCTCCTCACGGCGGCCCAGCAGGTCTTCCCCGACTCGGACTACTTCGCGACGCACGCCGAGGTGGACGCCGAGCACTTCAAGCTCGGGTACAGCCTTCTGAAGGGCTTCCCCGGCCTGGACCTCGGCCCGCTGCGGGGCGCGCTCACCGAGGGCTGGCAGATGATGAACCTGATCTGCCAGCGCATCAGCGACATCGCTGCAGGGGACGGCGACGCGGCCGCCGAGATGCCGGCGGGCGGCGCGAGCCCCGGCGAGCTCGCCCGCGATCCTCGGCGCGAGCTGACGGCCGTGCTGGATGGCCTCTACGGCGGTGTGATGTGAACCGCTGAAGCGCCGAGGGAGAGGGAGAGCCCTTCGCCCTCTCCTCTCCCTCCCGCTCCTGGCGCGCGTTTCGCTCCTGCCGCCCGTGCTCTTCGTGACGCGCGGCGCGCCAGCGCAGGCGGCGCGACCGGCGCTAGCTCGAGGCCTTCACCACGTCGGTGATGCCCTGCACGCTCTTCGCGCTCTTCGCGAGCATCTCCTTCTCTTCTGCGGTCAGCGGCAGCTCGACGATCTTCTCGATGCCCTTGCCGCCGAGGATGACCGGCACGCCCATGAAGATGTCCTTGTAGCCGTACTCGCCGTCCAGGTAGGCCGCGACGGGGAGCAGCCGCTTCTGGTCGAGCAGGTAGCTCTCGGCCATCGCGACGGCGCTCGAGGCGGGCGCGTAGTAGGCGCTCGTCCCCATGAGCTGGACGATCTCGCCGCCGCCCTTGCGGGTCCTCGCGATGAGCGCGTCGAGCTTCTCCTTGCTGATGAGCTCGGTCGCGCGCACGCCGTTGATCGTGCACGCCGACGGGATGGGCACCATGTCATCGCCGTGGCCGCCGAGGACCATCGCGCGCACGTCCTTCACGGACACATTCGCCTCGCGCGCCAGGAACAGCTGGAAGCGCGCGCTGTCGAGCACGCCCGCCATGCCGAGCACGCGCTCGCGCGGGAAGCCGGTGCGGCGCTTGAACTCGTAGACCATCGCGTCGATCGGGTTCGAGATGACGATCACCAGCGCGTTCGGGCAGTGCTCCTTCGCGCCGTCCGCCACGCTGCGGATGATCGGCAGGTTCGTCGCGACCAGGTCGTCACGGCTCTGGCCCGGCTTGCGCGGGATGCCGGCCGTGACGATGAGGACGTCGGCCCCTGCACAGTCCGCCCAGCTCGAGGTGCCCTTGATCGAGGCGTCGTAGCCCAGCACGGCGCCGTTCTGCTCGAGGTCGAGCGCCTTGCCCTTCGCGAAGTCCGTCTTCTGGGGGATGTCGAACAGAACGACGTCCCCGAGCTCCTTGCGCGCGATGAGGGCCGCGAGCTCCCCGCCGATGTTGCCGGCGCCGATAAGGGCGATCTTTCTTCGGTTTGCCATGGGCGGCCCTATTACCACCCCCCCGGCCGGAGACCAACGGGGCTCCAGGGCGGGCGCGGGGGAGGGAACTCGGCCGGCGTCTTCGAAACCTGTCGACTCGGCCCGCGAGCCCGGGTAAGCCGCGCCCCATGGTCACCGAGGACGATCTGCGCACCGCGCTCGGCAGGGTGCTCGAACGCACCTCGCTCGCGGGCCCCTTCGCCCGCTACGAGGGCAAGGTGCGGGACTGCTACACGACGCCGGACGGCCGCCGCCTGCTCGTCGTCACCGACCGCATCAGCGCCTTCGATCGCGTGCTCGGCACGCTGCCGCTGAAGGGCCAGGTGCTGAACCGGCTGTCCGCCTTCTGGTTCGAGCGCACGCGGAGCGTCGCGCCGAACCACATGATCTCCCAGCCCGACCCGAACGTCCTCGAGGCGATCGAGTGTGTGCCCCTGCCGGTCGAGATGGTGGTGCGCGCCTACGTGACGGGCGTGACCTCGACCAGCATCTGGACGCACTACGCGCGCGGCGAGCGCGTCTTCTGCGGCCACCGGCTCCCCGAGGGCCTCCGCAAGAACGAGCGCCTGCCGCGGCCCATCCTGACGCCGAGCACCAAGGCGCCGAAGGGCGGGCACGATCTCTCCGCCTCGCGCGAGGAGATCCTCGCCCTCGGCACGATCGCGCCGCGCGACTTCGACGCCGCCGCCGAGATGGCCCTCGCGCTCTTCGAGCACGGCGCCCGCGCGTGCGCGGAGCAGGGGCTCATCCTCGTCGACACCAAGTACGAGTTCGGCAAGGACCGGGACGGGAACATCGTCGTCATCGACGAGATCCACACCCCCGACTCGTCCCGCTTCTGGTTCGCCTCGTCCTACGGCGAGCGCTTCGCGGCCGGCGAGGACCCGGAGTCGTTCGACAAGGAGTACGTGCGCCGCTGGCTCGCCGCGCGCGGCTTCCAGGGCGACGGGCCGATCCCCTCGATCCCGGACGAGGTACGGATCGAGGCGTCCCGCCGCTACATCGAGGCGTTCGAGCGGATCACCGGGGCGGCGTTCGTCCCCGACCTCGAGGACCCGGCGGTGCGCATCCCGCGCAACCTGGGGGTGTGAGGCGGGCGCGGCCGCGCCCATGAATCGTCGCGGGGCGCAGGTGCGCACCGCCATCGCGTCGCGCGAAGAGCGCGTGGAGCAAAGCCAGTGAAAGCCGTCGTCAACGTCCGACTGAAGAAAGAGGTCCTCGATCCGCAGGGCGACGCCGTGAAGCGCGCCCTCACCTCGCTCGGGTTCCCCGGCGTGAAGGGCGTGCGCGTGGGCAAGCTCATCGAGATAGAGCTCGACCCCTCGCTCGGCAGCGCGCCCGACCTCGAGCAGCGGCTGAAGAAGATGGCGGACGAGATGCTCGCCAACACCGTCATCGAGGACTACGAGGTCACGATCGCGCCGTAGCCCTCGCCCCGGCCCGCGGGGCCGGCGGCTCAGGCCTCGGGCGCGACGAGCTTCTTCGCCCAGAGGATGGCGTCCTTGCGGGCGCGGCCGACGACGAGGTGCCGCGCCAGCACGGCCGAGCGGCGGAAGCCGTTCGCGAGGAGGGCGGCGCACAGCTCCTGGTCGTCCGCGGGGGCGAAGGTGAACGTGCTCACGGCCTTCTCCTCGACGAGGCGGTCGCAGAGCGCGCCGACGGCGGCCGTCGTGGCGAGCCGCTCCGCCTCGTGGCGCGGCGGGCACAGGATCTCCAGGAACGAGTTGCCGAAGCACGACTGCATCTCCCACGCGGCGTGCAGCGTGAAGCCGCCCCGCGCGGACAGCACGTAGCCCGTCCGCACCGCGTCGCGCCCGAACGGCTCGAAGCCCGTCAGCGCCCGCCCCGCCCGCTGCGCGGCCGCGACCGCGCGCCGCAGCTCGACGCCGCTCGCGGGCGCGATCTTGATCGCGGGCAGCGGCCGCCCCTCGGCCTCCCGGAGCAGCCGCCTCGCGCGGGCGATCGTGCGCTCCGCGAGCAGGACCGCCGGAGAGGCCGCGACGTCGTCTCCCTCGCCGCCCTCCTCGCCGTCTCCGCTCGCGCGCAGCCGCGACGTCATCTCGGACACGACCGCCCCGAGGATCCAGGCGTCGCTGCGCTTGTAAAAGCCGGGGATCGACCCCTCCCGCGTGAACCCGAGGCGGGTCCACGTCGGCACCTCGTCGCGCTCGACCAGCGTGAAGATCTTCTCGACCCCCTCGCGCTTGGCGGTCGACAGGACGAAGCTCCGCTTGGACGGCGTGGGTCCCGCTCGGAAGTCGACGATGCGGAGCGTCCGGTGCCGTCGATTGACCAGCAGACAGAGCGAGACGGAGTCGTTCCGGAACAGGAGCTCGTCGACACCGCTGCTCGCCGTCGAAGACAAGTTTGTCGCTGCCATACCCCCTCGCGCTCGGCGCAGACGTGACGCCTCGGATCAGATGTTCATTGCAGAATTGCAAATTGCAGATCTGCAATGCCCCCCTAGCAGTCGAGGCCCACAGCGTCAACGATGTCGGCGGGATCGCGGTGAGGACGGGCTCAGGGGGTCGCGGCGAGCCGGCTCGCGTCGGTCGCCTTGACCCCGAGGGCCACGAGCGCCTCCTGGAGCCGGGAGCGCTGGAGGGAGATGCGGGTCGGCATCCCTCCGGAGATCTTGAACGTCTCGAGGAAGTTCACCCCGCTGTCGAACCGGGCGGCGAAGGTGATGCTGTCGTTGTCGACGACGACGGAGATGGGCGCGCGCTCCTGCCCGATGAGGAGGAGCAGGGTCTTGTCGTAGGCCCCGCCCCGCTGGGAGGCGTCGACGAGGACGAGGCCCGGCTCGACGCGCTCGTAGCGGAGCGCGATCCGGCGGGTCTCGGCTTCCATGGTGGCGAGCTCGGCGCCGGCCTGGTCGATGGGAGTCCAGAGCGACGGGTCGGAGAGGCCTGACGCGAGGTGCCGGACGATGAGGCCGAAGAGGGCCTGATCGCGGGGGCGGGCGCGGAGCGCGCGGTCCATGCGGGTGGCGGCCGGGCCCGGGACGCCGATGCGGGTGTCGATGGCGCGGGCGTCGTCGTCGCAGCCGGGGTAGGGCTCGACGCCGCCGCGCATCCACTTCGCGCCGCTGGCGAGGCCGTCGAAGTCGACGTGGCAGACGAGGGTGTCGACGCGCCCGGCGCGGGCGACGAGCTCCGGCGTGATCATCTCGGGGCAGGCGCCGTGCTCGGCCTTGGTCGACAGGACGAAGCGCGGATCGCCGGCGAAGCGCGCGTGGTGGGCGCTGTCGTGGTGGTCGACCCAGGCGGCGAGCCGCGGCCCGAGGTCCTGGATGAAGGGCAGCGTGACCGTCTCGAAGCTCTTGCCCCCCGCCTCCGAGGCGAAGGCGATGTCGAGAACGGCGACGTTGCCGCGCAGATCGCGGGCGCGGGGGAGCTTGCGGGGGGAGGCGAAGGCGAGATCGAATCCGTGCATGGCGTGGCTTCCCGGGGAGGTAGGTACCGTCCAGCCGGGCGACCCGGCGCGTGCCGCGTCGGGCGCCCTGCTCCATACACCCGAAACGGTCGAAGCGCTGCGGTGGAGGACCTTTCTCGGGCGAGGCCTGAATGATCCGCTAGGATGATCCGACCAACGGCAGTGGCGGCTCGGCGTGCCGGGCGGCCCCGCAGCGAGTGCGCCGCCGCGCAGAGCAGGCCGGCGGTTCCAGGGAGACTCGACAGGTGGGGACCGCGCTCGGGCTCGCCGCGCGAGCGGGGCTGCTGGCCTGTGTCGGAGGAAGTGGATGAGAAGCGACGTTCTGGGACTCGGTCTTCTGGCTCTTGGGGGAGTGCTCTGCGCGGGGCTCCCGGGCACGCCGGCCGTCTCCGAGGCGAAGGCAGAGCCCGCCCAGGTGGTGGTGTCGGCCGCGCAGGTGACGGGGGCGGCCGCGCAGGCGACCGCGACGGTCGGCCAGGCGGTGTCGGGGCCGGCGTGCAAGCTGAAGGGGACGGCGCCGGTGCCCAAGGGCGCCCGGCTGCATGACGCGCCGAGCGGCGGCAGGACGGTCGCGAGCTTCACCGGCGCGCTGGTCCCGATGACGCTGAGCGCGATCCCGGCGGATCCGGCGGCGGGCCGCGCGCGGCTGAGCACGTCGGACAGCTCGCCTGCGCTGCGGATCGACGGCTACATCGCGCCCTCGGACGTCGCGGTGTTCACGACGCGCGACATCCCGGTCATCGCCGGGCACGTGTGGATCTCGAGCGCGCAGAAGGTGAAGCTCGTCGCGGCCACGGGCGACTCGCTGCGCGCGGAGCTCTCGATCTCCGGGTCTGAAAGGCAGACGGCGAAGGCCTCGGCCCCCTGCGACGCCTTCGCGCTGCAGCGCGGCGTCTCCACGAAGATGGAGATCCCCGGCAGCGCCCGCGGGTACCTGATGAAGACGTCGACGATCGAGCTCTTCGATCGCCCGGACGGCGACGTGATCTTCACGCTGAGGATGCTGGAGGGGACGGCCCAGCTCTTCT
The DNA here is from genome assembly GCF_051525245.1 of Sorangium sp. So ce128. NCBI lineage: Bacteria > Pseudomonadati > Myxococcota > Polyangiales > Polyangiaceae > Sorangium > Sorangium sp. So ce128. The sequence goes on from NZ_CP150313.1 coordinate 1,570,120, forward strand.
GGAGCACCGAGGCGAAGTCCGGCTTCGTTCACCTGATGTCGCGGGGCGACCTCACGATCGACGCCTGGGGCCGCCTCAAGGATCTCGAGCCGCTGAAGAAGGGCGAGATGATGGACCAGTACATCCCGCCGACGACCGCGGTGGCCGGCGCGCAGCTGGCGCTCGACAAGGCGCCGCCGATCGTGAAGGCGACGAGGGCGATCCCGGTCCGCGCGCGGCGCGACGAGAAGGAGAAGCCGATCGGCGAGATCGAGGCCGGCGCGGAGATCTACCTGCTCGAGACGGTGGCGGGCTGGACCAACGTGCTCCCGAAGGCGCTCGGGATGACGCCGCCGGACGAGGGCGGCTTCTGGATCCCCGCCGCGGAGACGCCGAAGTAGCGAGGGCGCGCGGGCCCGCCGTGCGCGGCGGGCCCGCCCGGACGACGCGCCGCAGCGCCGGTCCGGGTGGGAGCGGCGCTGTGCTCGAGGCGTCAACTCTCGAGGGGTCTCGCCGCGCCGGGCGATTAGGATGGCGCGCATGTCCAGATCGCCGTTTCGTTTCCGGCGGCCTCGCCTTGGCGCCGCGGCCGGGGTGATCGCAGCCTCCGCGGCCGTGGGTGGCAGCGCCGCCGCGCAGGCCGCGCCCGTGGTGCTCCCTCACGCGGCGGGCCAGCAGGCGCTCGCTGTCCGCATCGATCCGGGCGGGGTCACTGCCCGCGTCTGTCCCGCCGCGGCGGCGTGCGCGCCCGACGGCGGCAAGGTCCTCGCCGTGCCGTCCGAGGTGGCGCCGCTGCTCGGCGGCGCGCGCGTCGTGCCGGTCACCCTGGCGGACGGCAAGCGCCTCGCCAAGATCGAGGCGCCGGCCGGGGGAAAGCCGGCGGGCGCCGGCGCGCCGGAAGGCGCGAGCGGCAGCTGGGTGATGCTGCTCGCGGCGCCGCTCGCGGGGAAGGGGACGGAGCCGCTCGTGCTCTGGAGCGGCTGGACCGGCGTCGCGACCGGGGAGCACGGCGAGGGGCGGAGCGACGCCGTGGTCGTGGAGCCGCTCGGCGGCAGCGGCAGCCGTGTGCTCGTCGGGCAGCTGCGAGACGACGTGACCCTCTGCGGGCGGCCGGCGCTGGTCGGCGCGAGCGAGGTCGATCCCCGGACCATGACGCTCCTGAAGGGGGCCAGCTTCCAGAACCTCTCGGCGGAGGAGCGGCGCGGTGCAGGCAAGGTGGTCGCCGAGCGCCGTGAGGCCGACGCGGCGGCGGCTGCGTTCCGGCTGCTGCGCCCGACCGCCGCGTCGAGCGCGGTCGGCAAGCGCTTCGCGGAGATCGCCGACGGCGATCCGAAGACCGCGTGGTCCGAGGGCAAGGCGGGCGCGGGCCGGGGCGAGTTCGTGTCGTTCTCGTCGGCGGACGAGGTCGGGATCACGGGCCTGGGTCTGCGCATCAAGCCGCCCGACGGCGTCGAGGGCGGCGCCGCGCCGCGCACGCTCTTCGTGGCGACGCCCGACCGCCTCTTCCAGGTGAGCCTGCCCGAGGACGCGTGGCTCAAGGAGTCCGCCGGCTACGAGGTGAAGCTCCCCGAGGAGATCAAGGCCTCGTGCATCGCCGTCGTGCTCGACGACGCGTACGCGCCGGCGGGGGTCGGGGGTCGCGGCGCGCCCGCGGCGCCGGAGGCGCGGGTCACGATCGCCGAGATCACGGCGCGCACGGCGTTCGACGGGCAGGGCCCGGCGGCGCTCGTGGGCGCGCTCGCGGGCGGCGGCGAGCGATCCAGGGCGGCGGCGGCGCTGCTCGCGCGCGGCGGACCGGAGGCGGTCGAGGCGGCGATCGCCGGCTATGACAGGCTCGATCCCGCGGGCAGGCAGCTCGCACGGGGCGTGATCGACACGGCGCCCTGCGCGGTGCAGATCCCGTTCCTCACCGCGCGGCTGGTGTCCGGCGCGGCGTCGGCGGCGCAGCTCGCGCCCGGCGCGGCCTCCGCGGGGCGCGCGTCCGGGGTGGCATCGGCCGCGCCGGGGCGCGCCCCTCGCGCCGCGCCGCCCGAGCTCGATCCGGAGCTCCACCACGCGCGCGATCGCATCCGCCGCTGCGGACGCGCGGCCGCGCCGGCGCTCGCGGAGATCGTGAAGGCGGGCGCGGCCGCGGCCAGGGTGACGGCGGCCCGGGAGCTCGCGCTCGTCGCGCCGGCCGAGGCGATCCCGGCGCTGCTCGACGCCCTCGCCGGGGCGCGCGGCGCGGCGCGGAGGGAGCTCCGGGCCGCGCTCGCGCTGGCGGCGCGGAGCGAGCGGGCCGCTTCCGTGGTCGAGGAAGAGGTGCAGATCGAGCGGCTCCGCGCCCGGCCGGAGGACGCGCAGCTCGATCTGCTGCGCGCGCTCGGGCCGGCGCTCGGGCGGGTGAAGGGCGGCGGGGCGGCGTTCCAGGCGCTCGCTTCGGCGGGTAGCGCGCCCTTCGAGCGGCGTTACCTGCTGCAAGCGCCGGCCGCGGCGCTCGCGCGCGCGGGCGAGGCGCCAGCGGAGGCGTACCTCCGGGCGTCGCTCCGGAAGGACGCGGACGCGCACGTGCGCCTCCGCGCGGCCGAGGTCGCGGCGGACGTGCCGTCGCTCGCGCAGGACCTGCTCGCGGCGGCCTCCGATCCGGACGCGCGCGTGCGCGAGGCGGCGATCGTGGCGCTCGCGCGCGCCGCCTCTGCCGGCGCGAAGCTGCCCGCCGGCGCGGCCGAGGCGCTCGCGGCGCGGCTCACCTCGGACCCGTGGACGTTCATCCGGGGCGGCGCTGCGCTCGCGATCGGCGCGATGCCGGCGACGCCGGCGGGCGACCGGGCGCTCGTCGGGGCGCTCGCCGACAGCTCGCCCGAGGTGCGCCGGCACGCGCTCGACGGCCTCGGCGCGCACCGCGCGACAGCGCACATCGAGGCCGTGCGCGACCGGGCGGAGGACAAGGAGGAGGACCTCGAGGTGCGCGCGCGGGCGATCCTCGCGCTCGGGGCGATGTGCGACGCGAGCTCGGTCGACCTGTGGACGCGGCTCGCGCACCGGGCGAAGGCGCCGATCGGCGAGCACGATCAGCGGCTCGGCTCGGCGGCGCTCGCGGCGCTCGGGTCGGTGCACCCGGCGGATCTGCCCGCGCGCCTCAGGCCGCTCCTCGACAAGGACACGCCGCACGGCCTGCGCGAGGCGGCGAGGGCCGCGCTCTCCGCGGCGCCGCAGTGCCGCCGCCGCTGACTGAGAATTGAAGGCCGGCAGGGGGGCGGCAGGCCGCCAGCGATGCCCCTCGCTCTCCACTCTCCTTCATCGGCCAACGAAACGCATGCTCAACCTTCACAAGCTGGTTCGGGACGCGCTTCTGGACGACGCCACGCACTCCCCGACCCTGCGAGGTCGCCTCGAGCGGGACGGGGCGCGCGCCTTTCGCTACTTCGACCGGATCCTGCGCAGTCGTGAAGCCTACGCCAGGGTCGGTCTCGACCTCACCGAATTCTCTTCGCTGCTCCCCTTCGATATCTCCAGCCTGTCCACCCCGCTCCTGGTTTGCCTCGCCATGCAGCGCGACGGCTACCTGCGTCAGCGTGCCGTCTCCGCGCTCGCCGTCCGAGTGGAAGCCATCTCGCTGGCTGGCGTCGCGAACCGGATCGTCGACCCCGTTCCCCAGGTCGCTGAACAGGCGCGCGACGCCTGGGCCTGTCTGCTGGCAACCTCGAGCGTCCAGCACCTGGTTTGGTGCCTCCCGCTCATCGACATGGTCATCAAAACGCCACGGGGCGCGCGCTCCAGTGTTCTGCAAGACGTCGATGGCTTCATGTCCCGCTTCCCGGACCTGGCCGTCGCCGAGCTCGATCTCGCGACCCGTTCGCCAGACCAATACTTGCGCCTGAGCGCGTTCACTCACCTCGCTCGCTTGTTTCCGGACGAGCTCACTCCGCGCCTCGCTCGAGCCCTCGAAGACGCGAGCCCTCCCGTCCGACGATGGGCAGGACGGACCGCGCTCTCCGTCGTTCCACAACATGAGCTGGAACCTCTTCTTCGGCTGCTCGCAGACAATCGCAGCCCGTCGCTCCGGCTCCTGGCATTGCGTGAGTATCGTCGGCGCGCGGACGCCGATCGCATCGAGGTCGCATGCCTCGACGGCAACGCCAATGTGCGCTTCTACGCTCGGCGCTACCTCCGCAAGCTCCATAGGAGCGTCGACCACCGCGACCGCGCGCTCTCGATTCTCACGAGCTCCGCCGGCCAAACCGCGCAACTCATCGGCGCCCTCGCGGTACTCTCAGAGTTCGGCCGCGAACAGGATCGACCTCTCATCGAGACGTTCGTGAAGGACAAACGCGCGAGGGTCGCCGCCGAAGCAGCTCGCACGCTTCGACTTCTGGGATAGCCCCTACCGACCATGGCTGTTCCATCGTGAGGGCGTCAGCGCTCACCTCACGACGCGTCCTGCCCGCCGCGGCAGCACCGCGCGCGCGCGCGCGAGCCACTCGCCGAGCGACGTGGCGTCCGGGGGGACCGCGTCGAGGTCGGCGTCCTCCGCCACGCGCACCATGGCGGCGCCGTCGCCGGGCATCATGCCCTTTGCAGCGAGCATCGCCTGCGCCCTGAGGGGCGACATCTCCTCGGTCGCCTTCTCGCCGAGCAGCGCGAGGATCCAGGCTCCGAGCGCCGGCGCGGCCACGCCGCCGATCACGTCGGGCGGCGAGGACAGGGCCGACGAGACGCGCCGGATGCCCTCCGCGATCGCCTCGCGGCGCGCCGGATCGCGGTCGATGTCGCGGGCGAACGCGAGGATCTCGCACCCCGCCTCCTGCGCGTCGAGCGCCGCGCCGAGCACGTGGTGCGTGTCCTCGTGGGCCGCGCCGCGCGCCTGGTACTTCCGGATGCTCTTCCACTCGCGCGCGCCGCCGACGACCCACCCGCTCGGCTGGACGCGGGAGAGCAGCGTGAAGAGCACGCCCGGGTGCTTGTCCGACTGGTAGGCGGGCGCCCCGGCGCGGCTGCCGAGCTCGCTCTCGCCCTCGCCGACGAGGAAGACCCGGATCCGATCGGGCGCCTTCATCACGGCCGCGGCCCTCCCCCGAGGAGCGGCGCCTCGTCACCGCCGTTGGCGTAGCTCAGCCAGAGCTCCCCCAGCGCGTACACCCTCGCCCGATCCTCGAAGCCCGGCGTGTCCAGGATGCGCGTGGCCCTCATCCCCCGCTCGCCAGCGCGGGTGACGACCGTGACCTCCTCCGGCTGCAGCTCGTTGACCACGAGCGGGCTGTGCGTCGCGAGGAGGACCTGGGTCTTCTCGGAGACGAGGCGCAGCGCGCGCATCACGTCGGCGATGCGCGCGGGGTGCAGCCCGTGCTCGGGCTCCTCGACGAGGAGCAGGGGCGTCGGATCGAGGTGCGGCAGCGCCGCGAAGGCGAGGTAGTAGAGCATACCCTCGCTCATCAGCGACGCCGGCACGACGGCGCCGCCCTCGAGCTTCACGCCGATGGCCTTCGTCGTGGAGCTCGGGTTGGCGAGGTGGAGGCTCTTCACGCTGGGGAACAGGCGGGTGAGCTCCTCGTTCAGATCGACGTACGCCGACAGGTCGCGGCTGATGACGGCGTCGTAGACGGCCGGCAGGCCCGTGCCGCGCTCGTCGGCGAAGCAGAGCGGGTGCCCGTCGGGGATGAGCGGGTGCGGGGCCCTCAGCGCGTCGGGATCGAGGCGGAGCATCTGCGCCCCGCGCAGCGCCTGGACGATGTCCAGGGCAGGGCGCTCCGGGCTGGGCGCGCCGCCCGCGTCGTCCCCGTCTGCGTCGTCGAGCAGGGAAGGGGGCTCGAGGTCCCTGGGGAACGACATGGACCGGACCCGGCCCCCGGCGTCGAGCTCCACGCGCCACGTCGTGCTCGCCGCCGACACCTCGAACACGGCGCCGTCCGGGGCCTTGCTCGCGGGGCCGGCGCGCCCGAGCGTGTCCGGCGACGGCGCTCCGAGCGCCCGATCGAGGACGGAGGAGAGCGTGCGGAGCGCCCGCAGCACCGTGCTCTTGCCGCTGTCGTTGGGCCCGATGAGCGCATGCAGCGGCGTCAGCTCCAGGGTCGCGTCCTGAACGCAGCCGTAGCCCTGGATGCGGAGCTGCTCGACGTAGGGTCGGTCCATCGAGATCGACCCCAGCATAACCGCTCGCTCGGCAGCAAGGAACTTGGCCCGTCCTCGCCAGCCCCTCTACGCCGCGGTCATGCGCCGCCTCCCGTCGATCGCGCTCGTCGCCCTCATCGCGCTCGCCGTCCCCGTGGCGAGCGGCCTCGGCGAGCGGCACGCCAGCGCCAGCGTCGCCTATGAGTCGCCTTACACCTTCGAGCAGACCTTCGGCACGGCGCTGCGCCTCGTGCGCGTCGATCTCGGCTTCAAGATCGTCGAGAAGGACGTCTCCAATGGCTACCTGCTCTTCGAGTACCGGAGCCCGGAGAGCGGCGGCAGGGTGACGCAGGGGGCGATCGAGGTCGTGGACGGCCGCGCCGGGGTGCACGTCGCCGTGCAGCTCCCGGCGATGCCGCAGTACCACGAGCAGGTGCTCCTCGACGGGCTCGTGAAGAAGCTCGCCGACGAGCACGGCGACCCGCCGAAGAAGGCGCCCGCAGGCGCGGGCGGGGGCGCACCTCCCCCTGACGCGGGCGCGCCTCCGCCCGACGCGGGCGCGCCTCCGCCCGACGCGGGCGCGCCCTAGCCGCGCCGCACGTACTCGAAGTCGACGGGCTTGCCCTTGAGCCCCTTGGTCGGCGCAGCGATCCAGTTCGCCATCTGCTTCGGATCGAACACCGGCTTCTCCATCAGGCTCCGCACGTAGGCCTCGTCGCTCGCGGTCGGCAGCCACGCGTCGCGCCGGCGCTCCCACGCCTCCTTCGAGAGCGGGTTGCCGTCGACGTCGAAGTGGAGCCCCGCGTAGATCCCCGAGCTCCGGTGGAAGCGCCGGCTCGGCAGGCTCAGCTTGAACGACACGCCGGACGCCTCGATCGCCCGGTTCATCTTGTCGATCCCGCGCTGCGAGTCGGCCACGTACTCGTCGCGCAGCACCTCGTTCATCGCGTTCCTGAGCGGCACCTCCTCGCGCCGCCAGCCGGTCACCGCGCCGCCCCCGGCGGCGGGCACGTGCGGCACGTGCGGCACGTGCGGCACGTCAATTACGTACACGCCGTCGAGCGCCCGGTGGTCGTCGTACGACGCCTCCTTCGCGCGGCCCTTCACGCTCGAGGCGAAGAACGACGCCGCGTTCGACGAGATCTCCCCGCCGAAGAGGTCCAGCGACAGCGAGTACCAGAGGTTCAGGTATTTCTGCATCGTCGGCAGATCGATGCCGCCCTCGGCGCGCGCGTCCTCGTTCGCATTGCGCTTCATCAGCTCGCACGTGCGCTCGACGATGCGGAGCAGGCCCGTCTCGCCGACGAACATGTGGTGCGCCTCCTCGGTCAGCATGAACCGCGTCGTGCGCGACAGCGGATCGAAGCCGCTCTCCGCGAGCGCGAGCAGCTGGTACTTGCCGTCGCGATCCGTGAAGTAGGTGAACATGAAGAACGAGAGCCAGTTCGTGCACGGCTCGTTGAAGGCGCCCAGGATCCGCGGCTTGTCCGGGTCGCCGCTGCGCCGCTCCAGGAGCGCCTCCGCCTCCTCCCGGCCGTCGCGGCCGAAGTGGCTGTGCAGGAGGTACACCATCGCCCAGAGGTGCCGCCCCTCCTCGACGTTCACCTGGAACAGGTTCCGCAGATCGTAGACGCTCGGGCAGCTCTGGCCGAGCAGCCGCTGCTGCTCCACGCTCGCGGGCTCCGTGTCTCCCTGCGTCACCACCAGCCGCCGCAGCATGTTCCGGAGCTCCCCCGGCACCTCTTGCCACGCCGGCTCGCCCAGGTGGTCGCCGAAGCCGATCGTCCGGTCCGCCACCCGATCCGCGAGGAAGATGCCCCAGCGGTACTCCGGCATCTTCACGTAGTCGAAATGCGCCCACCCCTCGTGATCGACGCTGATCGCCGTGCGCAGGTAGATGTCGTCCGCCTGGAAGCCCTCGGGCCCCGCCTCCCGCCACCAGTCCAGGAACTTCGGCTGCCACGCCTCGAGGGCGCGCTGCAGCTTCCTGTCCGACGCGAGGTCGACGTTGTTCGGGATCCTCTCCGAGTTGACGACCGCGCTCATGTCCGCCTCCAGTCGAATTCGGGGCGCTCCGGCCGCCCGTACACCGTCAGCGCGCCCCGCTGGCCCACCGCGTTGGGGCGCTGGAAGATCCAGTTCTGCCAGGCCGACAGCCGCGAGAAGATCTTCGTCTCCATCGTCTCGGGCCCGCAGAAGCGCAGGCTCGCCTCCATCCCGGTGAGCGCGTCGGGCGACAGGCTCACCCGCTCCTCGATCGCGAGCCGCACCTCGTCGTCCCAGTCCATCGCGTCCGGCGCGAAGGTGCAGAGGCCCTCCTCCAGCGCCTCCTCGGCGGACAGGAGGCCCGTCTTCTCCTTCAGCGCGGCCACGCGCTCCGGCGCGCCGAGGAAGCGCGACGCGAGCCGCGTCAGGCCGTTCGACATGACGAGCGGACCGAAGTTCAGCGAGCTCAGCGCAATGGACGCGTGCGACGCGTGCGACGCGGGCGCCCCTGCCTGCCCCTCGTCCCCTCCGCCGTCCAGCATGTAGGAGCGGTCCGCCGCGAGGGCGAGCTCGAACAGGCTCCCCGCGAAGCAGGAGCCCGGCTCGATCAGCGCGAACACGCTGCGCGCCGTGAGGTCGAGCCGCTTGAGCACGCGCCGCATGTGGAGCAACACCTCCTTCACAAACCAGTCGTCGCGGCTCGCCCACAGCGCCTCGTCCGCGGCCCGCACCGCGGCGGGAGAGCCGGAAGTCCGCAGGAGCACGAGGCCCACCGTCGGGTGGTTGAAGCGGAGGTCGAGCAGCGCGTCGTCGAGCTCGCGGAACGCGCGGAGCGCCCACAGGTCCGCGCCCGCCCGGCGCATCCCGGCGGCGTCGGTCGGCATCTCGCGCGTCTCGCGCGTCTCGCGCCCTTCGCCGTCCGGCCCGAGCACGCGGATCTCCGCGGTCCTCGCGGCGCGGTCCACCTTCATCGACACGTGGCGGTAGTCGCTGGTGGACACGTCGCCCGCCGTGGCGCGCCGCGCCTCGAGCGGCGAGAGCCTCACCCCGGGCCCCGCCCTGTCCGGCGTCGCCGCCGCGAGCTCGGCGGCGCGCTGGGCCACCACCTGCTCGAAGCGGCTCTTCGGGATCGATCGATCGACGAGGCCCCACTGCTCCGCGCGCTTGCCGCGCACCCCCTCGGCCAGCGTCGAGAACACGTCCGCGAGATCGCGCCGCACCTTGCGCTTGTCCACGAGCCGCGTGAGCCCCCCGGTCCCCGGGAGCACGGCGAGCAGCGGCGTCTCCGGGAACGAGACGGCGCTGCTCCCGTCGTCGGCGAGGAGGATCTCCTCGCACGCGAGCGCGAGCTCGTAGCCGCCGCCCGAGGCGACGCCGTTCAGCGCCGCGAGGTAGCGCTGCCCGCTCTCGGAGCACGCCTCCTCGAGCGCGAGGCGCGTCTCGTTCGTGAACTTGCAGAAGTTGACCTTGAACGCGTGCGTCGACGACCCGAGCATGTAGATGTTCGCGCCGGCGCAGAAGATCCGCGGCTGCGCGCTCGTCACGACGACCGCCTTCACCTCGGGGTGCTCGAAGCGCAGCCGCTGCACGATGTCGGCGAGCTCGATGTCGACCGCGATGTCGTAGCTGTTGAGCTTCAGCTGGTAGCCGGGCCGCGCCGCCGCGTCCTCGTCGACGTCCATCGCCACGCGCGCGATCGCCCCCTCGAACGAGAGCTTCCAGTGCCTGTAGCGGCCTGGCTCCGTCTCGAAGCGGAGGGGCGCGTCCTCGCCGGACGCGCCGTCTTCCCGGGCCCTGGTCTGCGGCGCCGGCGCCGCGGAAGGAGGAGAGGTGGTCGCTTCCATACCCGACGAGCCCACCACCGCGCCGGGGTTCAGTCAAGCAGTATAGTTCTTGTTGGACCGGCTTTCATGAATTATAGTGCATCGACGAGATGGCGTCCCGTCAGACATCGCGCAGGGCGCGGGCAGGCCAGGGGCCGGAGGCCGGCGCGGGGGGCGTCGCGGACGGCGCGCCGCCGATCCTCGCGTACCTCGGCGGTCGGCTCCGGCAGCGGCGGACGGAGCTCGCGCTCACCTTGCGCGAGCTCGCCGAGCTCGCCGGCGTGAGCGAGCGCTTCCTGGTGCTGATCGAGAGCGGGCGGGCGAACGTCTCCGTGGTGCGGCTCGAGGACATCGGCCGCGCGCTGGGCACCTCGGCCGCCGCGCTGCTCTCGGCGGGCGAGCTCGGCGAGGAGGCGCCGCCGCGCGGCCGGTCGGCCGGCGAGGACGGGGAAGGGGCGGGCGAGCCCCTCGTCGCGCTGCTCGGCCTGCGCGGGGCCGGCAAGACCACGATCGGCGGCCGCGCCGCGGCGCGGCTCGGCGTGCCCTTCCTCGAGCTCGACGCCCTCGTGGCCGCGCGCGCGGGGATGAGCCTCGCCGCCCTGTTCGAGATCCATGGGAACGCCTACTACCGGCGGCTGGAGCGCGAGGAGCTCGCGCGGCTCGAGGGCGCGCGCGCCCACGGGATCGTGGCCACGGGGGGCGGCCTGGTGACCGATCCGGCGACCTTCGAGCGACTGAGGCGCTGCGCGGTGACGGTGTGGCTGCGGGCGACGCCCGAGGACCACTGGCGCCGCGTGGTCGAGCAGGGGGACGCGCGCCCCATGGCCAACCGGGCCGACGCCATGAAGGAGCTCAGGGCGCTCTTCCAGGCGCGGCGCGCGCTCTATGAGCAGGCCGACTTCGCGGTGGACACGTCGGCGCTCGGTCTCGCGCGCTCTGTCGATCGCGTGGTCAAGATCGCGCGTGAAGCTGGTAGAAGGAACGCGACGCGCTCGCCTTGAGTCGGGGGCGCGCTCCCCCTCCTCCCCATGTCCATGCCGCGCCTCAAAATTCTCTTCGTGGTGTCCGAGTGCGTCCCCTTCAGCAAGACGGGTGGTCTAGCCGACGTGGCGGGCGCGCTGCCGATCGCGCTCGCCGCGGCCGGTCACGACGTGCGCGTCGTGATGCCGGCGTACCGTGCCGCCAAGCGTTACCTTGCCCGCCAGATCGCGCTCGCCGAGCAGCGGCCCGCGGGCAGCGAGGCCGTCGCCGCGCCGGCCGTCGCCGCCGCCGCGGCCGCCGGCAACGGGCTCGCCGCCTCAGCGGCCGACGCGGCCCCGGCGGCTGGCGCAGCGCCGGCGGCTGGCGCGGCCCCGGCGGCCGACGCCGCCCCGGCGGCCGACGCGATCCAAGGCGGAGACGGCGAGCCTCCGGCGGAGCGCTTCGTGCCGCACCGGCTGCCGATCTCGCTCGGCGTGCCCCTTGGCGGCGGCGAGGCGTGGACCGCCGTCTGGGAGACGCGCCTCGATCCCGGGGCGCCCGGCACACCTGCGCCCCGCGTGTACCTGCTCGAGCACGACGTCCTCTACGATCGCGACGGCATCTACGGCGACGCGCACGGCGAGTTCGGCGACAACCTCGCCCGCTACGCGCTCCTGTCTCGCGGCGCGCTGCAGCTCTGCCACGCGCTCGAGTTCTGGCCGGACATCGTCCACGTCCACGACTGGCAGTCGGCGCTCGTCCCGCTCTACCTCAACGTCCTCGAGCACCGGTCGCCGCTCGCCCGCGCCGCGTCCGTGCTGACGATCCACAACCTCGGCTACCAGGGCTGGTTCAACAAGGGGCAGCTCCCCACGACCGGGCTCGGGTGGGATCAGTTCCACAGGTTCTGCCTGGAGGCGTACGACAGCATCAACCTGCTCAAGGGCGGCATCTACAACGCCACGCTCGTCTCCACGGTCTCCCCCAGGTACGCGCAGGAGATCCAGACGTGGGAGGGCGGCGAGGGGCTCGACGGCGTTCTGCGGGATCGCGGCACCGACGTGATCGGGATCCTCAACGGCATCGACGATTCCATCTGGAACCCCGCGACCGATCCCCACATCGCGGCGCCGTTCTCCGCCGAGGATCTTGGCGGCAAGCGCCTCTGCAAGGCGGCGCTCCAGCGAGAGATGGGGCTCGAGGAGCGCCCCGACGTCCCGCTCCTCGGGCTCATCAGCCGCCTGGCGACCCAGAAGGGGATCGACATCCTCGCGGGCGCGCTCGACCACATCCTCTCGCTCGACGTCCAGCTCATCGTCCTGGGCTCCGGCGAGCGCTGGGCCGAGGACCTCTTCTCGCGGATCTCCGGCGCGAGCGACCGCTTCCGCGTCTACGTCGGCATGAACGAGGGGCTCGCCCACCGCATCGAGGCGGGCGCCGATCTCTTCCTGATGCCGTCGCGCTACGAGCCCTGCGGGCTGAACCAGATGTACAGCCAGCGCTACGGGACGCTGCCGGTCGTGCGCGCCGTCGGCGGCCTCGACGACACGGTCGAGAACAACGTCACGGGCTTCAAGTTCGAGGAGATGTCGTCGAGCGCGCTCGGGAACACCGTCGCGTGGGCGGTGCACCTCTACCGCGCCGACCCGGCCTACTTCCGGTCGATGCAGCTGCGGGCGATGAAGAAGAACTTCGGCTGGGCGCAAGCCGCGCGGCAGTACGAGGCCCTCTACCGCCTCGCGATCGCCCGCCGCACCGGCCGCCCGTTCTGACCGCGCCCCCGGCGGAGGCGCGGCGCGATCGGCGCGTGCCTCCCTCGCGTGGGCGGGCGCGCCTCCCTCGCGGGGAGCGCGCCCGGGCGCGTCACTCCTTCTCGGGGGCGGCCGGCGCGGCCGGCGCGGCCGGCTGCGCGGTCCCGGCGGCCTCGCGCGTCGCCGCCTGGCTCTTCGCCATGAGCGAGCGGGAGAGCGCGCGGTGCTTCCCCTCGATCACCGACACGAAGCTCGTGACGACCGGCAGGAACAGGGCAGGGGAGGTGATCCCCTTGTCCGTCAGCTTGGGCTCGGCCGCCTTCACGTCGCGGATGAAGCCGGCGAGCGCGGGCTCCATGATCTTGGCCCACGGGTCGGTCTGGTGGGTCGAGCCGTACACCTTGAGCGCGGCCGCGGACGTCTCCAGCTTCTGGAGCGCGGTCTTCTCCGCCGCCGGATCGACGTTCTTGCTGGCGAGGATCAGCATGAGCGCCCGCGCGTCCTCGAGGGCCGTGATCGCCTCCTTCTGACCCTCGTCCGCCTTCGCGAGGTCGGGCAGGTGCGACGCGTGCCACGCGGACACCGCGAGGCCGAGCTTGTCGGAGTGCGCGTCGAGCTTCTGGAAGTCGGCGAGGAGCTTCGCGTGGAGCTCCTTGCCCTTCGCGAAGCTGTCCTTCTTGTACTCCTCGCGCTGGTAGTAGTTGGCCGCCGCGGCGATGTTCTTGGCCAGCTCGGTCGCGAACGGCGCGTACTCGGCGAGCGCGGCGTCGACGTCCGCCATGGCCGGCTCCTTGAGGCTGAGGGCGACGGTGCAGGCGCGCGCGTTGCGCTCGTGCGGCGCGCGCGCGCTGAAGTTGATCGGCCGGCGCTCGTCCGGCTTGCCAGGCGGGGTCGGCGCGCCCTTGGCGGCGGGGGCGCTGGTGCCGCCCGGCGCGGCGGCGGTGCCGGGCAGGCCGGTCGTCTTCGGCGCGGCGGCGGCGCCGGGCGCGGGCGGCTTCGCGGGGAGCGCGCCCTTCGCGGCGTCTCCGGCCTTCGCCTGATCGTCGTTGCCGAAGCTCGGGATCTTCTTCTCGCTGGGCTCATCCTTGCCGAGGCTCGCGAGGTACGCGTCGCGGGCCTGCTTCAGCGAGAGCGTCCCGAAGTAGCAGACGTCGACGCGGTACTCCTTCATCGACTGCGGGTCGACCTTCGCCATCGGCGACACGGGCGTCCGCAGGCTCGCCTTTCCCTTGTTCGTGTTCGCCGCCGCGGAGCTTGCCGGCTCCGGCTGGGGAGGGGGCGGGTCCTCCTTGCAGCCGGCGGCACCGCTGGCGACGAGCACGAGCGCGATAGAACAGAGAGACCTGACGGAAATCATTCGGTGTGCCTCCTCGGCTGGCGCAGGAACGGGCGCATCATGCCTAAGCCGGCGGCGCTTGCAACACCCGGCCAGGGGCGAGAACTTGCGGCCCTGGTCGGGAAAACCCCGCCCGCGGCCCAAAACACGCGACGCCGCTCGGTTCTTCCAGGCCTCCGCCGGGGCTATCCTCCCCCGGCCTCCGCTGTGGCTGACGAAACGTTCCGGGTCTAATGTCCGCCGCGTGAAGCTGCGAACCTTGACCCTGGACGAGCTGACCATCGACGACGAGCGCTCCTTCCGGCACGTCGCGCTCTACGACGATCTGAAGCAGGCACTCCGGCGCGACGGGTACCGCTTTCGCGTGCCCGAGGGCGAGGCGAGCTGGGATCGCGTCGTCTTCTTGAACCTGACGTTCTGGAGCCAGAGCGAGCAAGGCGACCTGATCGCCGGCGACCACCTCGCCGCCGACGTCGTCGCGCACGTCGCGTGGCACCACCTCGCCCACCGCGCGCTCACGGCGGCGGGCGCCGGCGCTCCGCCCAGCGCGGAGGCGCTCCTGCTCGCCGAGGCCATCGCCAGCGCGTTCGATCTGTACCTCGTCGGGCGCCTCCTTGGGCACGCCCCCGGCTCCGACTTCCTGGCCACGCAGGTGCCCGCGATGGCCGAGGCGGCCGAGGCGGCCGGCCTCTCCGACGCCGGGTTCGAGGCGCTCCTGGAGAGCGTGGCCGGGAACCCGGAGCGCGCCTTCGAGGACCTCCGCGCCCTGCTCTTCGACGTCACGACGGCGCTCGTGGGCTGCGATCGCCTGAGCCGCGCCGCGGACATCCTCGCCGGCTTCGACGCCCACCGGTTCGCGCCGCTCCTCCACCACTACGAGCTGTCGAACTGGATCCTGTCGACCCGCGCTTCCGGGTCAGCCCCCGCCCCCGATCCGGTCGCGCGGGCCGTCGACGCGGCGCTGCGGAGCGCGTCGGTCTCGCTGGACTGGTTGGAGCAACGCTGGGTGCGCCCGCCCGCGCCCCTGCCGGCGCCCGCCGGTGAGCCCTCCGCCTAGACGAATCCAGCGGGATCCGGCGGAATCCCGCGGCGCGGAGCCGGGCGGAGCGGGCGAGCCCGAGGACGACCGCCCTGGTCACCTGTGAAGAAGATTGCGCGTGCTGGCGAGCTGCGCGATTCTCTTCTCAAGGTGCAACTCGCCTGCTCTCTCTGCAGGACCTACGTGGAGATCGGTGTAGGACGCGAGATGCGTCCGTCCTTGCCGTTTGTCTGCAAGACGTGTCGCATGAAGAGCAAGCAATCCGCGTCCGAGAGGGGTGAGCCACGGTCTTCCCCCTCGGGCGTTCCGAGCTCCGCGAGCGGACGCGACCGGCGAGAGCCGTCGAGCGAGCCGGAGCGCGCGAAGCCGTCCTCCGGGCGCCGCTCGGAGAGGGGGGCCGGGCTCTCGAGCGATGTGCTGGACGCCGAGACGACGCTCCCGGGCGCTGGCATCCAGCACCGGCTGGAGCCCGCGGGCGAGACGGAGCGGCGCGCGGCGCCGGAGGCGGCCGGGCGCAGGCGAGGGCTCACGCTCGCGGAGCGGATCGCGCAGCAGGAGCTGGACGTCGCGCCTGAGTCCAGCCCGAGGGCGCTGGATGCGTTCTACGCGGCGGCCGAGGCCTCGCTCGAGCACGCCGTCGTGACGCCGGACGGCGGGCTGGGGCGGCGTGAGGTCCCGGCGCGGCATCGCACGTTCGCCGGCCTCTCCTGGGACGACACGCCCCGCGGCGGCGCGGCGCCGACCGGCAGGAGCCCGTCCGCGCTCCCTCCCGCCGACTCGGATCCCGTCTCGATCCAGGACCTCGCGCAGATGCTCTCCCCGGGCGTCGAGCCGCCCTCGCTCTCGTTCGGCGCGCACGCCCTCGAGGAGGAGCGCGCGAGCCAGCCCGCGCCCGCGCCCGAACCCGCTGCCGTGCCCCGCGCGACCCCGCGCAC
Source organism: Sorangium sp. So ce128 (assembly GCF_051525245.1). Lineage (NCBI taxonomy): Bacteria > Pseudomonadati > Myxococcota > Polyangiales > Polyangiaceae > Sorangium > Sorangium sp. So ce128. The sequence goes on from NZ_CP150313.1 coordinate 1,586,016, forward strand.
GCCGGTCCCGGCGCGACCGCCGGCGCGGCGCGAGCAGCGCACAACGTCGCCGGTGGCGCGGCCGCGGACCGCTGCTGTCCCGCGCGCCGGCGGCTCCGCGCGGCCCATCGCGCCGCCGTCGGAGATGCCGCCGGCGCCGCTCTCCGAGATACCGTCGGCGCCGCTGTCCATCGACGAGGGCCGGCCGTCGTCGCACCGCTCGTCGCCCGAGCTCCGGCTCCAGGACGTGCAGGCGATGGCGGCGCTCGCCCCTCAGCCCATGCCGTCCGCGCGGCGCGCCCGGTCCGGTCCGAGCGCCGCGCAGCCCGCCGACGCCTCTCCGGCGGACCTCGCCTTGCTGGGTTCGCTCGCCCCGTCGCCGGCCGCGGGCCCGCCGCGCGCCGCCGAGGAGCAGCGGCGAGATCGCGCCAGGTCCAAGGCGGCCGAGGCGCAGGGCGCCGCGGGAGGGCCGCGGGATCAGGGGAGCGACGAGCGGCCGTCGCACGAGCCGATCGCGCTCACGAACCTCTCCCCGCGGTCGACCGCCCACGCGGCGGGCGACTGGCCCAGCCAGAACGAGCCTCGCGGGCGCGCCGAGCGCAAGGAGACCTCGGGCCTGATCGACCTGCGCAGCATGGCGCCGCCGCCCGGCGAGGAGGGCGAGGCGCGCCGCAACGAGGACCGGGCCGATCACGAGATCCTGAGCATCAACAGCGGGCTGTTCGATGACGCCGCCGATGGGCGGAGCTCGGACTCCTCGTTCCCCTCGCAGCCCGTCGAGCCCGAGCTCCTGGCCGTCGAGGGACACACGTCCTCCGGGGAAGAGACGCCGGTGCGCACCTCGATCACGGCCGGCTCCCTCGTGTCCGAGAAGCTGCGCTCCTTCTCGACGCCGGCATCGCGCCAGAACATGGCGCTCGCCGGCTGGGTGACCGTCGTCTTCATCGTGTTCGGCGCTGCGCTCTACCTCGCGCAGGCTCACGGCCGCTCGTCCAGCGCCGTGGCGACCCAGGGCGCGCCCGCGGGCAGCGGCGCGCTCGTTGCGGCGCCGCCCGAGGTGCCGCCTCCGTCGTCCGCCGCGGCGGCTCCCGCTGGCCAGACCGCCGACCGGGAGCCGTCCCTGGACGACGAGCCGGTCGCGGAGTCGCCGGCCGCCGCTCCCGGCCCTGCGGAGCAGGCGCTGGCCGCCTCCGCCGGCCCTGCCGGCGAGCCAGCTGCACCGCCGCAGCCCGTGCAGGCAGGGGCTGCTCCCGGGGCGGCACCCGAGCCGACCGCCGCGCCGGCGGCGAGCGCTGCGCCAGCTGCGACCGCCGCGCCGGCGGTGAACCCCGCGCCAGCGGCGACCGCTGCGCCGGCGGCGACCGCTGCGCCGGCGGCGACCGCCGCGCCGCAGGCCAGCGAGAAGCCTGATGTACCCGAGCGCCCTGCCCGGGCCGCGGCGCCGAGCGAGCCCGAGCGCGCCAAGCCGGCGGGCAAGCAGCCGCCGCCGGCGCCGCTGCTTCCGGCGAAGGACGAGCCAGCGCGCTTCGATCAGAGCGCGGCGTCCAGCGTCCTCGCGTCCGCGGCGGCGGCCGCCGCCGGGTGCACCGGCGAGGGCCTCACCGGCACGGCCCGCGTGGCCGTCACCTTCGCGCCCACGGGGAAGGCCATGTCGGCGCGCGTGGAGGGGGGCGACCTGGTCGGGACCGCCACCGCCGGGTGCATCGCCGCTGCATTCCGCGACGTCGCGGTGCCGCCTTTCGAAGGAATTCCGGTCACCGTCATGAAGCAGGTGAAGATCCGCTGACGACGGGTCGAAAGCTTTCTATCCTCCCGCCGCTGTGCTGGTCGCGCTTCGGGTCAAGAACTTCATCCTGATGGACGCCCTCGAGCTCCGGCTCGAGCCCGGGTTCAACGTGCTCACCGGCGAGACGGGCGCGGGCAAGTCCATCGTCGTGGGCGCGCTCTCGCTGGTCCTCGGCGGCCGCGCGAGCGCCGAGCAGGTCCGCCCCGGCGCGGACGAGGCCGAGATCGAGGCGCTCTTCGACGTGCGCGGCTCCGATCGCGCGATGGCGATGCTCGACGCCGCCGGCATCGCGAGCGAGGGCGAGCTCGTGGTCCGCCGCGTGGTCCAGGCGACCGGCCGCTCGCGCGCCTACCTGAACGGCCGTCTCTGCACCGCGGGCGAGCTCCAGGCGCTCGCCCCGGAGCTCGCCGACGTCGCCTCGCAGCACGAGAGCGTCGCGCTGACCGATCCGTCGACGCACCTCGGCTACCTCGATCGCTTCGGCCGCCTCGTGCCTGCGCGCAGCGAGCTCGCGGCGGACGTCAGCGCGCTCGAGGCGCTCACCGCCGAGCTCAGGGCCGCCCGCGAGCTCGAGCGCGGCCGCGGCGAGCGCGAGGCGTTCCTCTCCTTCCAGCTCCAGGCCATCGACGCGCTGTCGCCGCGCCCCGGCGAGCTCGCCGATCTCGCGGCCGAGCGCAACCGGCTCCGCCACGCGGGCCGCCTGCACGACATCACGCGGCGCGCCGCGTCCCGCCTCGATCAAGGGGACGACGCGATGTGCGACGAGCTCGCGCGCCTCGCCTCGGAGCTCCGGGCGGCGGCGGAGATCGATCCAGCGCTCGACGATGTCGCCCGCGCGGTCGACGGCTGCTGGACGGAGCTCAGCGAGGCGGCCCGCCAGATCGCCCGTTACGCCGAGCGCGCGGAGGCCGACCCGGATCGCCTCTCCGAGATCGAGGATCGCATGTACCGCCTCGAGGGCCTGCTGCGGCAGCACGGCCCCACGCTCGACGACGTGCTCGCCGCGCGGGCGCGCCTCGCGGCCGAGCTGGAGCGCCTCTCGGGGGTCGAGAGCCACGTCGCGGAGCTCGAGCGGCGGCGCGACGTCTTGCTCGCCGTCGCCGCCGAGCGCGCCCGCAAGCTCTCGGCGAAGCGGCGGAAGGCCGGCGAGAAGCTCGGCGCCGCGATCTCCTCGGAGCTCGCCGATCTCGGCATGGGCGGGGCGCGGGTCGTCGTGGACATCGAGCCGCACGGCGGCGACCGCGCCGAGCTGGTCGTCGACGGCGCCCGCCTCGGCCAGGACGGGATCGACCGCGTCGAGTTCCTCATCTCGCCCAACAAGGGGATCGAGCCTCGCCCCCTGCGCCGCATCGCCTCGGGCGGCGAGCTCTCGCGCGCCCTGCTCGCCCTGAAGCGGGTGCTCGCGGAGTGCGGGCCCGCTGGGCTCTACGTCTTCGACGAGGTCGATAGCGGCGTCGGCGGCGCCGTCGCCGACAAGATCGGGCGCGCGATCGGCGACGTGGCGCGCCACCACCAGGTGCTCTGCATCACCCACCTCGCGCCCATCGCGGCGTTCGCCGGCGCTCACTTCGTCGTCGCCAAGGAGAACGCGGGCGGCATCGCCAAGAGCTCGGTCACGCGCGTCGACAAGAAGGACCGCATCGCCGAGGTGGCGCGGATGCTGTCGGGGGCGAAGGTCACCGGCGCGTCGATCAGGGCCGCGACGGAGCTCATCGAAGCAGCCCGCCTTTGAGCGGCGGTCACCCGCTTCGGATACGGGCCCATCTCGACGTTTTCGGTGCTCAGCGCACCGGAGTGCGCTTGCGCGCCGAAAACGCCGATCTGGACCCGTCTCCTGTGCGGGTGACCGCCGCTCTGCGACGGCGTATCCAGGGCGACGGCGTACCCGAGGCGGGGTGCGAGGAGCGGATCAGCTCCGCGCGAGCGCGTAGTCGTTCAGATCGACGCGGATCAGGTCCTTGAGCCAGGGGTGCACCGTGATCGCGGTGCGGTAGAGCCCCTGGGCCATGCGCCGGTAGCTCGTGTGCCCCTGCTTCGCCGAGCGGAGCTCGATGACGTGGAAGAGCTCGCGCAGGTTCAGCGTCCAGAGGGTCCTCACGCGGAAGCCGAGCGGCACCGCGTACTGCGACTCGAGGGGGTAGCGCTCCTCCATCGCGTTCCACGCGTCGCGCGCGGCGAGCATCGCGTCCTGGTAGGCCTCGGCGTGGCCGAGATCCGAGAGCGCCTGCGGCGTCTCGAAGCCGAGCCGGCAGGTGAGCCGCTGCGTCGCCGGCGTCAGCATCCTGTGGCGCTGCAGGTCGCGGTACGCGCCGTAGTCGAGCATCAGCTCGAAGGTCATCGTCGACGCCTCGAACGCGCGCGGCGGCGCGTCGTACGGGCCGCGCTTCTCGCACGCGGCCTTCGCGATCCCGATGAGCTCCGGCAGCGTCGCGCGGTGGAGCGCGTCGCCCAGGTTGTAGGCGTGCACGCCCGGATCGCTCCCGTCGTACGCGAGCGCGAGCGCGACGCGCTCCAGCGCGTCCTTGTCGTAGCGCACCAGCCGGACAGGCTGGTTGATCACCATCGTCGCGCTCACGCCCTCGTCCGGCGGCGTGTAGACCCGCTTCATCGCCGCGGCGACGCTGGCCTGCAGCGTCTGCCGGAGCTCGTTCGGCGCGGCGTACTTCACGAGCGTCGGGGTCACGGCGAGCGCCGCCGTGTGCATGTCGCGGGCGACCCTGCGCACCTCCTCGAGCGGGTGCGACAGCATCTTCGTGAGCAGGACCTCGAGCGCCCTCGCGTTCGCGGTGAGGCCGATGTTCGTCCGCGTCCCCGCCGGCAGGAGGCCGCGCAGGAGATCGCACGCCTGCGCGCGCAGCGCCCCCTTGTAGGCGGCGTCCGACATCTTCTCGGGCTTCGGCGAGCGCGCGCCGAGCCGCTCGGTCACCCTGGGGACGAGGTCGAGGTAGGTCGCGAAGAGCCGCTCGCTCGAGGCGTTGTATTTCGCGGCGTGCTCGGCGTCGAGCTCAGGCAGGTCGATGAACGAGTGCTGATCGAAGACCACGTAGCGCGTGCTCTTCTCCGTGTACGAGCCGAGCCGCAGGTCCTCGATCACCTTGGAGGCGACGATGCTGACGTTCTCGATCGCGAGGTGCACCACGGCGTGCTCGGCGACCGACGCGTGGCCGTAGCCCACGACCCATTTCTCGTGGAAGCTCCGCGCCTTGTCCGACGCGAACGCGAGGCCCCGGCGCGGCCGGCCGTCGGCCTCCGGGGCGACGTCGAGCTCCTCGTCGCCGAGCAGGCGCGCCAGGTTGGTGCGCAGATCGTCTCGGCTGCGCGAGTAGTACGCGAACAGGACGGCGATGACTTCTTCCGGCAGACCCGACAGCGAGAAGACGTCGGCCGTCGGGCTCGACACATACGGCGCGATTCGGGCACGCGACGCTTCGTCCAAGGCCATGCACCTGCTTCTACTCCCAATCGCAGGCCGGACGGTCGACAAAACTGGGTTTCCGATCGACAGATCCGGGCCACGTCGACGCACCGCCGCGCAGGCCCTCGTCGCCGGGGCTGGCCGGCGCGCGCGGTCCGGGCGCGGCGCGCGTTCGGCGTTGTGCGCGTCGTCGAGCGCGCTCTGCGTCAGAGCGCTCGCGCCGCGGAGACGGCGAACGGATCGGGGAAGATCTCGCTGTTCGCGAGCGGCCGGCTGCGACGGGTCAGCACCTCGCAGCCGTTCCTCGTCACGACGATGGTGTGCTCGAACTGCGCCGACAGCGAGCGATCGGCCGTCAGCGCGGTCCACTTGTCTTCCTGGATCTCGACCTCGTAGGTGCCGAGGTTGATCATCGGCTCGATCGTGAAGCACATGCCGGCGCGGAGGCGGGCGCCGCTGCCGTACTTGCCGACGTGCGAGACCTGCGGCGCCTCGTGGAAGCGCCGCCCGATGCCGTGCCCGACGAAGGCCCGCACCACCGAGCAGCCCTCGCCCTCGGCGAATTCTTGGATGGCGGCCCCGATGTCGCCAAGGCGCGCCCCGTCCCGGACCTGGGCGATGCCGAGCTGCAGGCTGCGCCGGGACACCTCGGTCACGTGCTTCGCCTCGGCCGAGGGCTTGCCGATGTAGAAGGTCGCGGACGTGTCGCCGTAGAAGCCGTTGTAGATCGTGGTGACGTCCACGTTGATGATGTCGCCCGGAACGAGGACGCGATCGCACGGGATGCCGTGGCAGACCACCTCGTTGATCGAGGTGCAGACGCTCTTCGGGAACCCGTGGTAGTTGAGCGGCGCGGGGTAGCCGCCGCGGCGGATCGTGTCCTCGTGGACGAAGGTGTTGATGTCCTCGGTGGTGATGCCGGCGCGGATCATCTCGCCGACGCCGAGGAGCGTCTCCGCAGCCATCTGTGAGGCCGTGCGGAGGGCGTCGACTTCTTTGACCGTCTTGATGCTCACGTTGCTCACGGCGCAGACAGCTCCCCGAGGACGACGGCCTCTTTGACGGCCGCGGCGACCTCCGCTGTATCAGGTGAAAGGTGCCAGTGGATCTCCGGCTCGCCGGCCTCGCCGGCGAAGCGCCGGATGAAGGCGATGAAGGTGAGCCCGCGGAGCCGCGCGTCGATCGCCTTCGCGACGCCGAACGCGCGGCTCTGCGGCCGGATGTGGAGCTCGAACGCCCGGTCCGGCGCCCGGGGTGTGGCCAGCGGAGGGTAGCCGACCTGGATCCCGAGGTGGTAGGTGCTCTGTTCGCCGATCGAGTCGACGGTCACCGTGTTGACGCGGACCCGCGCGACCACGTCTCCCGTCTGCGCCCTCTCGCGGAGGAACAGGTCGGATCTTGGCGAGGGGCCGTCCAGCGAGAAGCCCACGGCGGCAGGCTCGATGTTGTCGTCGAAGACCTCGCGTGCGCGCCCCTCCCATGGGGGCAGGCCGGCCTGCGGATCGACGGACGCCGCGGGGCGCTCGTGATCGGCGACGCAGCCGCCGGCGGGGCCAACGGTCGCCAGCGCGGCGAGCGCAAGGCGCAAAGGTGCAGCACCGGCGGCAGGGATCATCCTTGGGGCCAGAGCTCGTAGCACGTCGGCCGGTCCCTGTCAGGACCCGGCACACACCGGCCACAGGCGCTGTCGAGGCTGTTTTGCCCTCGTCGCGATCCGCCTCGCGCTCGCTCTCCATCGATCCGGCCGAGCGATCGTCCAACGGCGGTCGACCCCGCTCGGTGCGGAGAACCTATTCTCCTGTCCTACCGCAGGTGCTAGCGTTCTCCGGCTTGCCGGGCTGGGTTTCCTGGCTTTTGCGATTGCACAGAGCGCAGGGACAGGGCCTGCGCCGGCTGGAGGAGGAACATGAAAGCGAAGAGGCTCCTGGGAGCGGCGCTGGCTCTGGGGCTGGGCCTTGCGGCGATCACGAGTGCGACCGTGGCGGCTGCCCAGCAGAAGCGGGGGACGAGCGGGGCGCCTGCCGCGGCCCCTGCCAAGCCTGCCGATACGCCGGTGACGAAGAAGACGATCGCGCTGACGCCTTCGGGCATCGCCTGGGGGATGACCACCAAGCAGGTGGCGGCGGTCATCGACAAGATGCTCGATGAGGCGTACGTGCCGCGTTACAAGGTGATCTCGCCCGGCGTGAAGATGAGGGCGCTCGACGCGGAGCTCGCCGAGGAGAAGAGCGCGTTCCGCCGCAGCCGCATCGACTTCGGCGGGTTGCCGACCGGCATCGACGCGACGCCGCTCAAGGGCGAGTACACCTACCTCAACAAGGAATCGATGATGACGCTGACCCGCGAGAGCGGGAAGCGGTACTTCTTCTTCATCCAGGACAAGCTCTGGAAGATCATCGACGAGCACCCGCTGGGCGAGAAGGCCGCCCGCGGGAAGGACTATGCGTCCGCCGTGGTCAAGCTCGCGACGGCGTTCGGGGTGCCTGGCCGCGTGACGCCGCCTGCTCCGGACAAGGGCCGCTACGTCAACGAGGTCGACTGGAAGGACGCGGCCACGCACTTCCGTGCGATCGAGCGGAACGACTCCGAGATCGCGTTCGCCTACGAGGACCTGGTCACGCTGGGCAGCCTCGATTCGCTCCGCCCCAACAAGCCGGTCGACGCGAACGCCATCGACCCCGCCGTCGCCTCCGCCGTCCGCAAGGAAGAGCCCCCTCCCGCCCCGCCCCCCTCCGCCGACAAGCCCGGCAAAAAGAAGTAGCCCCACGACCCGCCGCGCCCCCGTCCGGCCCTCGTGTTAGCTCATCGCACCCTTTTTTCTTCTCTCCCCGTTCGTCCCAGTAGCCCGCCTGAGGCGGTCACCCGCACAGGCGACGGGTCCAGATCGGCGTTTTCGGCGCGGAAGCGCACTCCAGTGCGCTGAGCACCGAAAACGTCGAGATGGGCCCGTCTCCGCAGCGGGTGCCCGCCTCAGGCCAGGGAGGCGCCGTCGGGGACACGCATGCCGTTCGTCACGATGACCCGCGCGGACGGCGCGACGGCGAGCACCGCTGGCTCGATCACCGCGCGCGCGGTGAGCATGGCCCCGGGGCAGCCCGAGCACGCGCCGGCCAGGTGGAGCGTCAGGTGATCGGGCTCGACGGCCACGATGTAGAGCTCACCGCCGTCGGCTCGGACGAGCGGCGCGATCACCTCGCGGCAAACCTTGAGAAGCTGATCGATGGAAGCCGGCATGGGGGTGAGCTCGGCAGCGCGAGCCCGTCGCGACAGCCTAGCACGGTAGCGCTCGATAAGGAGATCTCCCCCAGGCCCGCCGCCGGCCGTGACAGCACCCGGGCCGTAGCCAGGGGGACCGCCCCGGAGGGCGCGCTCAGAGCGTCGAGACGAGCGCGGCGACGCCGGCGTCCGCGGCGAGCTCCGGAACGCGCTGCGCCGCAGCGCCGAAGGTGCGGCCGGCGATCTCCACCGTGCCGCTCCAGGGGCCCGAGGCCGTCTTCACCGGCAAGTCCAGCTTCTCGAGCGCCTCGGTGTTGACGTCGGGCGTCACCGGTCCGCCGTACGCCTTCGCGCCCTTCCACGCGAAGACGTAGAGCAGCGGCGTCGACTTCAGCCCGTCCCGCTTGGCGATCTCGGCGATGTCGCGCTTGGCCGCCTCCTGCAGCCGGTACGCGTAGGCGCGGAACGACCAGCCCGTGACGAAGAGGCCCTGGAGCTCGCCGCCGCTCCGTGTGACCGGGTGCACGGCGACCCACTGGAGATCGGGGCCGTTCCTGACCCCACGCATCTCCTGCATCTCCCCGAACGCCTCGACGACGCCGCTGCCCGGGGCCAGCACCTTCCTGAGCTCGGGGAACGAGGCCAGGACGGACCTGTTGGCGAGCATGTCCGGATCGGCCTCGCTGCGCAGCACCGTGCCGCTCGGATCGGCGAAAGAGAAGAAGGTGCTCTTCGCGAACTCGAGGTTCTTCACCGAGGCGCGCGCTCCCGCGATCGCCTTCTGGAGCCCGAGCAGGTTCGCGCCCGGGTCGGTGTCCACCAGCGCAGCGAGCTTCTGCGAGCCCGCGGGGAGGCCCGTCCGCACCTGGCCGACGTCCTCCGCGACGACCGGCGCGAGCTTGGCGCAGAGCTCCGCGGCGTGCTTCTGGGAGGTCTTGCCGTCCTCCTGACACGCGCTCCCGAGGGCGGCGGCCAGCGCACAGGCGAGCACGGCAGGCTTGCTTTCGCTTCGGGCGAAGGTGGAAGAGCGCATCATCGAGAACGACTCTCCGAGGCGAGCGGAGTTCCGGCGGCCGGGACCATCACGCCTCACAGGGTTTCCGGGGTTACAAAGATGATCTCGACCCGGGCGTTGCGGGCGCGCTCGCTGCCCCCCGGATCGACGACCGGGGACGCGGATCCCGCGAGGAACGGCGCGATGGACGGGCCCGCGGGCGCCCCCGCGGCGGTCGCACCTTGCGCCGGACCGAGGGCGCGGACGACGGCATCGGCCCGCGCCGCCCACGCGGGCTCTTCCCTGGCGCGGATCTCCCGGTCCGTGTGCACGACCACGGCCACGGGAAAGGAGGGGTGCGCCGTGGCGACCAGCGCGAGGTCGCGGAGGCGCGCCTCGCCGGCCTTCGTGAGGGCGTTGCCGGCGAACAGCCCGCGAAGCGTGACAACGATGCCGCGATCGTCGCGGACGGGCGACCAGGTGCCTGCGGCCGAGAGCTCTGCGAGGAGCGCGTCACCAGCGCCAGGCGCGCGGGTCACCGGCGTGGCGGCGCGGCGCGCGGCCGTCAGCGCGGCGAGGCAGCCCGCCCTGGCGCGGGAAGCCTGGTCGATGGGCGCCGGGAGGGCGCGGGTGGAGCTGCTCGCCTCGGCGAGCTCCGCGTCGAGCTTCTTGATCGCGGCGGTCGCCCCCTCGAGCTGCGTCGCGAGCTCGGCGCTGCCAGGCTGGGCGCTGCCGGGCTGGGGTCCGGCGGGGCTTGCGGCCGAGGGCTGCGCGCCGGCGGGGCTCGCGCCTGCGGGCTGGGGTCCGGCGGGGCTTGCGCTTGCGGGCTGCGAGCTGTCCTGCGGCGCCGGTGCGATCAGGAGGCGCGCCGCGCCGCACAGCAAGCGGGCCTGGAGCGCGAGTGAGCGCGCGGCGGCGAGGCGCGCCTTCTCGCGATCCGCATCGGCCTTGCCCGACGGGACCACGGGCTGCGCGTCCCGGGCGACCTTGGTCCGCATGTCGAGCGCGTCGACCTCGGCCGCGACGCGCGACTGCTCGGCCTCGAGGCCCGCGAGCGACGCCTCGCCCGCGGAGCGCTGCGCCTTCGCCTCGGTCTCGGCCGCCTCGGCCCGAGCCACCCGCGAGAGCGCGTGCGCGTGCGCGTGCGCCGCGATGGCCTGCTCGCCCAGGATCTGCGCCCCGGATCGATCCTCGCTCTCGAGCGCGGCGAGCGCGTCGCCGCGCAGCTTCTCCGCCCGCGCGAACGCGCCCGGCGCGTGCCGCTTCGACTCGGCGGCGGCCGCCCCCGCGCGGACGTGATCGAGCTCATCGAGCACCGCTGGCCGCGGGATCGGCGCGCACGCGCCGAGGAGCACCCCCGCGACGGCGATCCCTGCGAGGCGACGCGCGCTCAAGGCGTGCCCTCCTGGCCCACCGGAGCCGTCGCCTTGCCGGCGCCGCCCTTGGGCCCGGCGCCTGGCGCCGCGGTGGGTGCTTGTTCGGCCCCTCGCGCCCCCCGCGTCGCGGGCGTCGCCTCCCTGGGCGCCGCCCCTCTCTCCCCTCTCTTGCCAGCTTCGATCCGCTGCGCTTCGACGTTCGCCGCTGCCCTGGTCGCCTCGCGCGCCTCGGCCTCGATCCGCTCGAGCTCCGCCGCGGCGCGGCCTCGCCGCGCCTGCGTCTCTTCGAGCAGCGCGCGCGCCCGCTCGAGCTTCGTCTCGACCTCGCGCGCGCGCTTCGCGGCCTCCACGGCCGCCGCCTCCGCCGCGGCGGCGCGCAGCAGCGTCCTCGCCGCCTCCGCCCACTCGAGGGCCACCGCGTCGAGCCGCCGCGCGTTCGTCGCGTCGCCCGCCGCGCGCGCGCCGTGCGCGCGCTGGAGCGCGCGCTTCGCGTGCGCCATCGGCTCGGCCACGACCTTCGCGGCGCTCGGCGAAGGCCCGCTCGCCGCGCTCGGCGCCCCGCCAGCGGTCTCCTCGCCGCCGGCGGCCTTCTCGCCGGCGACGGCTGCGGGCGGGGGCGCGACGCGGCCCTCGATCTCGCGGAGGATCTGCGCCGCCTTGGCGCCGTCGCCGGGGGGCGGCGCGGGCACCGTGGCGAGCGGCTTCTCTCCTCCGCCGTGCGCCAGGGCGTCGGCGCTGCCGAGCGTGGCCGCGAGGGCGAGGAGCAGCGCCTGGCTCCACCGGCGCTGCCGCGCGTCACAGGGAATGGGGCGGGAACGCACGTCCGCCAGGTAGCAAACAGGGCTTCCGCGAGCAAGCGCAGCGGCGCTGCGGCTGTAGGGGCGCGCGCGGCCGACGCGGGCAGCGCGCGTCACTCCGGCAGGAAGTTGCGGATGGCCCAGTCGATCTGCTGCTGATGCCGCTCGACCAGCGCCTTCGCTCCGCCTGCCTCGTGGAGGAAGACGCGATCGTCGTTGACGAAGACGGTGAGGTAATAAAGGTGCGCTTCCTTCCCCTCGTCGTGCCCGAAGCGCAGCTGGACGCCCGGCAGGCCGTTCCGGGCCTTCACGTCGGTCTTGCCGAGCAGCGCGTAGCCGCCGCCCTCGCGCAGCCGCTTCTCGATCACCCGGGACCAGAAGGCGAGGTCGCCCTTCGGATCGTTCTCGAACGCACGGATCCCGATCACCAGCCCCTCGGCGGTGGTCGCGCGGTACTCGTCGTCGCCGTAGCGATCGTCGAGATCGACGAACCCTGGCGGGGTCGCGGGGACGAAGGGCCGGCCGCAGGCGAGCAGCGCCGCCGCGCCGGTGAGCGTGGCGACGAGGGCGAAGGCGTGGCGAAGGGAGTGGTTCATCGGAGGCGCCCGGTTCACAGGTTGAGGAGCCGCGAGAGGCCGAGCTCGTTGAGCCAGTCGATGGGGAGCCGCGGTCCCGACGGGGCGAGGGTCTCCGTCGAGCGCGGCTGGAAGGTCACGGTGAGGGTCGAGAACGCGACCCGATCGCGCAGGAACTTGAGCCGCCCCTCGAGGCGCTCGAGCTCGCTGGAGACGCGCGCGAGCTCGCGCTCCAGCTGGATCGACTCCTCGACCTTGGCGGCCTTCTCGAGGAGCTTCTCCAGGCGATCGCGCACGGCCCGCGCGTTCCGGATGCGAATGGCGAGATCGAAGAACTCCTCGGTCACGTCCTCGGCGACCACGTTGCGCTGGAGGATGTCGCCGAGCCCCTCCAGGCGCTTCAGCGCCTCGTCGAACCGGGCGGCGGGGACGCGGATCGTGATCGTCCGATCGTCGCGGCGGGCGAGGAAGCCGCCGAGATCCCGCGCGAGCGCCTCGACCTTGCCGAGCGACGCGCCCACCTCGAACACCGCCATCCCGATCTCCGCCGTGTAGACGAGGAGGGGCGCGCGCGCCGCGCTCACCTCGCCGGCGGCCTGGGGCGCGGCCTGCGGTGCGGCGCCGGACGAGGTCGGCGCCGGCTGCGGCGTGGCGGCGGTCGGCGCCGGCCTCGCCATCGGGGGCTGAGCGCCGCCGCCGGGGGCCGGCGGCGGCGCAGCCTTGGCGAAATCCGCCGCCACCGACACCTCGGCATCGTACGACTCCTCGCGCAACGACCCCGAGCGCGTCGACTCGCCGGTCGTCTGCAGGGCTCCAGGAGGCATCCCTGCCATCGGGGCCGGCGCCGCTCCGTACGCCGGCGAGCTGGAGGCGTCGCGCGCCGCCGAAGGGGCGGAGCTGCAGGCGGCAGGGCCGGCGAGCGAGGCAAGGAGAGCCCAGACGGGCAGCGTTCTTCGCATGGTTCCTCGGAGCATGGAGCCGGTGGCAGACGCTCAACGCGCCGCCTGGGCCGACCTTACACCAGGAGCGCCTCCAGGCGGCACCTACGCCGCCCCGGGCACGCGGCGGAGCTGGCGCGCCCAGTACGAGACGCCCGCGGCCGCGCCCGCGATCGCCGACGCGGCGAGCATCGCGGGCAGCGCCGACGGGAGCGCGATCGCGGTGAAGACCGCCGCGAACTGCACCACCGTCGCGAGCTTGCCAGGGATGTTGGCGCTCGCCGCGGACAGGCGCGCGCCCTGGAAACGGCGGCTCACCGCGATCCAGAGCGCGAGCGGCAGCTCGAGGAGCTCGCGGGCCAGAAGCGCCGGGATGCCCCAGAGGGGGAGCGCGCCGCTCTCGAGGAGCGTGCCAACCACCGCGAGCGCGAACACCTTGTCCGCGATCGGGTCGACGATCGCCCCGGTGGGCGTCACCTGACCGGAGCGGCGGGCCAGCCAGCCGTCGAGCACGTCCGTCAGGCCTGCGCAGCAGAGGACGGCGAGGGCGAGCGCGGGCCGCGTGGCCACGATCGGGAACAGGGCCGCCAGCGGCAGCCGGGCCAGGCTCACGAGGTTCGGCGGAAGCGCGAGATCGCGCGGACACAGGGGCGACATGCGAGGAACTCCACGCGCCGCATGCGACGCAGAAGCCGGGGCCCTGACCCACGTCGAGCGCGGCCGAGCCCGCCCTAACCCAGTCGAGCGCGGCCCTGCCCGCCGCGCCCCGGCCGGCAGCCGCGCCGGCCCGCCCACCGCGAGGCGCCGCGGACGATCAGCTGGCCACGCGCACCGTGAGCACGGGGACGTTGCTCTTCCGGATCACCTGCTCGGCGACGCTCCCGAGGAAGAGGTGCGAGATCCCCCGGCGGCCGTGCGTGCCCATGACGATCATCGCCGCCGCCTGCTCGTCGGCGGCGGCGAGGATCTCGGTCGCAGGGTCGCCCTCGCGCAGCGCCGTCGAGAGTCCCCCTGTCTGCGCCGAGAGCTGCTGGACCGCGCGCGACGCGGCGGCGCTCACCTCGGCGTGGAACCCGGGCATCAGCGCCGGCTCGAGACCGGGGTACGTGTAGACCGGGAGCTGGTAGACGTGCAGCAGCACGACCCGGTGCCCGAGCCTCGCGCCGAGATCCTTCGCGAGCTCGATCGCCTTCATCGAGGCCGCCTCGAAGTCGACGGGCACCAGTATCACGTTCGCGCCTTCCTTCATCGCGCTCTCCTCGCACGCGGGACCGGGTGTCCCGTCGAACTTCGAACTTCGACCGACGCTGACCTCCGGGACGCCTTCGATGCCGGAGGAGGCGCGTCGCGCGCATCTTGGATCCAAAAATCGGCCACTCCCAGGAGAAACTGTTCGATGGAAGCCGCGCCGACGCCCTGGGCGGTACGCGGCGCGCGGGGGCGCTCGGGCCGATCCGCCCGGATCCCGGCGGCAAATCAGGCTTCGCGCGGGCGCGCAGCGATGAGCGCGACGGCGCGGCAGCGCAGGAGCGCGGCCGCGATCACCTGGCGGACTGCTGGGGCCGCGTGCGCGCGCCGTCGAGCGCGACGCCGCGACCGACATCGTCGGCAGGGTCGGGCGCCGCGGGCTCAGGCTCGCCGCCGGGGCGCGCGCGCTGCGTCGCGGCGCGCTGGCTCTGCCGCGCGCGCACGAGCGCGCTCTGGTTCGCGCGCACGAGCGAGGACAGCAGCGAGCACTGCGCCCTCCGCCGCGCGACGTAGGCCGCGTCGCGCGCGACCGTCGAGCGCGGGCGCTCGCGCTCCACGCGCTCGGCGATCGCGAGCGCCTCCTCCGCCTGCCTCAGCTCGGCGATCGCGAGCGGCGAGAGCGGGTTGTCCTGCGCCTGCACGACGGCGGCGCGCGCCGTCAGCAGCTCGGGCGGCGGCGCGGCAGCGCGCGTCGCGCAGCCCGCGAGCGCGAGCGCCATGGCGAGCGGGGCTCCGGCGCGCACGCGGGCCCTACTCCTTCCCCTCGGCGAGCGTGCTCGCCTGGTCCAGCGTGCGGCCCGCGGCGTCGCGCAGCCCCGCTTCCCTCACGAGCAGCGCCGCGAGCTCCGCGTCGACCTCGGCCCGCCGCAGCAGCCAGCGCGCGCCCTCCACGTCGCCCACCGAGATCCGCCGCCGCGCCCGCGCGAGCTCGCTCCTCGCCAGCGCGAGGTGCATGGCCGCGCGCCGGTCGGCGCTCGCGCCCTCCCGCTCGGCCGCGCGGATCGCCGCCCGGGAGCGGGCGAGCTCGGGCGGCGACGCCGGCGGCCTGAACGCGGCGCAGCCGGCGAGCTCCAGACAGGCGATCACGAGCGCGGTTCTGGCGAGCATTTGC
Organism: Sorangium sp. So ce128; assembly: GCF_051525245.1. NCBI lineage: Bacteria > Pseudomonadati > Myxococcota > Polyangiales > Polyangiaceae > Sorangium > Sorangium sp. So ce128. Next base: position 1,601,451 of record NZ_CP150313.1, read on the forward strand.
GTGGATTCCCGATCTCGCGGCGCCGGTGGCACCGTCGCTCCCGGCGGCGCGCCTGGGCTCGCGCTGTGCATCGGGCAGGCCAGCCTGGCCGGCGCGATCCGTGCGCGCGAGCTGCTCGCTGCCCGCGGACGAGCCGGGCTGATCTGGCCCATGGCCCCGAGCGCCGTGCTCCTCGCCGATGGCAGGGTCCTGGTCGTCCGCTGCTGGTCCGATCCTCGGCGCGATGCCTCTGCCGTTCAGCTCCACGAGCCGGGGAGCGACGCGTGGTCGCTGGTGCCGTCCCTCGAGGAGGGGCCCGGAGCCGCCGGCGGCGGCGCCGCCGGAGCATCGCCGGCTTCTTGCTCTTCCGGGGCACGCGACCGCTGCGACGACCTCTCCTGTCGCCTCTGCCCATTGCGCAATGGATTGCGCTGTTGCGCATCCGATGACGGCGCCTGAGCCCCCCGCGTGTGACCTCTTGTCGCGGGCGACGCCCCGGAATCGACAGCCCTCGTTGCAATGATCCACAAGGACCATCCGAGCGAATCGGCAGCGATGGTCATGCCGCTGTTCGTCGAGCGGCGCCAGGGACATGGAAATGAGGGGCAGGGACAGGGAACCGGCCGACAGGGACAAGCGGCAGCGTCGACCTCGACCGGCGGTGTTCTCGCCAGGGACACGGAGATCGTCGCCAGGGACACGTCGTGAAGCGCCAGGGACACGGAGATCGTCGCCAGAGACACGTCGTGAAGCGCCAGGGACACCCCGGAGCGTCTTCGCGTGTCCCTGGCGCCGTGTCGTCCAGGCACGGGACGTGGATCCCTGTCGCCCTGCCGCGAAGCTCCCGCATCTCGCGCGCTTCATGACCCGCTCTCGGCGGCTCGTGGTGCGAGAGGGCGGGAGTCTCGGGCTCAGGTCCTTGTGGAGGGGAGTCCGAGCCAGGGCTCTCCGGAATGGATGCCCGGGATTGCCGCTCCGGACGGGGTGTCCGGCGCCGCAACCCAGGGGAGGTCGAGATGGCGAAGAAGACGAGCGATATCGAGCGGTGGTCGGACGTCGTCCAGCAGATGAGCGCCGGCAATCTCCCGGCGATCACGGTGCCCTTGCACGTGCTCTTCGGGGAGGCGGTCGACGTGGCGAGGTTCTGCGACAAGTACTGGAAGACACAGGTCGATGCCCAGAAGCGGGTGACCCGCCTGGGCCTCGAGTCGGCGGTCCCGAAGGACGGCAAGAAGGGGGACGCCGCGCGCCTCGGGCCGAGGACGGCAGAAGAGATCCTCTCGCTGCAGCGCGCCACGCAGGAGGCGCAGACGCGGTATCTCCTGACCGTCGAGAGGAACGAGAGCCCCCGCGAGCGCGGGAAGTTCTTGCTGGGGGAGATCTCGGCGACGCTGCGCTTCTACTTCGACGACGGCGTGGACGACGCGAAGGACGAGATGCTCGCCCGCATCGACGCGGCGCACGCGGAGGATCCCGACACGGCCGACGCCCTGGCGAGCGCGCTCGACGACTACGCGCTGCTCGGGGAGAAGCACCGCGACGCGCTCGACGGGCTCGGCGGCTTCGACGCGGCCCACCTCGACGAGGCGCGCGCCGTGGCGGCCGAGCTGCGGAGCCGGCCGGCGCAGGCGGAGGCGATCTCCAGGCAGGCGCAGGACGCGCTGCTGCTCCGCAACAAACTGGCGACGCTGCTCGTCGAGCGCATGGGCCTCGTGCGGAACGCGGCGCGCTTCGTGTTCCGTGGCCAGCCCGAGATCGTGCGCGAGGTGACGAGCGCGTACGAGCGCCGCAAGCGCGCGGCGGCCCGGCGGGCCAAGGCGACGGCGGCCCCCTCGCCGGCAACACCAGCGCCGGCGGCGCCTTCGCCGGCGGCGCCGGAGATGCCGCTGGAGGGCTGAGCGGCAGGCGAGGGGCTCGCCTCGCCGCGGCAAGCGATCCAGAGCGCGAGGCCGGGGCACAGTCCACACACCGGCGGCGCAACGGCGCGAACGGGTGAGCTCCCCGGCGCCTCCGCCAGTCCCCTCGAATAAACGCCCCGCGCCGGCCGTCTTCCGTCCGCCGGCTTCTTTCTCAGCGCTCGCTGCTTCCGCTACTCTGGCAATCGCTGTGCCGCCCGTCGACCCCAACCTCCGCACCACGATCGTCCACGCGTTCGCCGTCACGGTGGCGGATCCGTCCAGCCTGGTGCGCACCACGTCGCGCGGCGGGAGCGACGACCCCGCGAGGAGCAGCAGCCGCGGCCCCTCGATCCTCCCCGAGGTCGGCCAGATCGTCGGCGGGCTCTACCGCCTGGGGCGCCTCCTTGGGCAGGGCATGTTCGGCAAGGTGTACGTCGCCCAGCGGATCGACGTCCCCGAGCACCAGGTCGCCCTCAAGCTCATGCCCCGCTCGCTGTACGCGATGCGGAACGTCGAGCGAGAGCTCGTCATGCTCGCGACCGTCGGGCACCCGCACGTCGTCCAGCTGAAGGACCACGGCATGAACGCCGACTACGTGTGGCTCACCATGCCGGTCTACGAGGGCGAGACCCTCGCCCAGCGCCTCGAGCGCAGCCCCCTCGCCCAGCGCGAGGCGCACGACATCTTCCTCGCCGTCGCGCGCGGGCTCGAGGCGCTCCACGCCGCCGGGCTCCGGCACCAGGACGTCAAGCCCGACAACATCTTCCTCGCCAGGTTCGCCGGCCGCGTCCACCCCATCCTGCTCGACCTGGGCGTGGCCGCGGAGCGAGAGGCCTCCTTCTGCGCCGGCACCGCGCTCTACGCCTCGCCCGAGCAGCTCCGGGCGCTGAACGGGTTCCCCGGCGCCGTGCCGCTCTCCGAGAAGATGGACACGTACGGGCTCGCCACGACCCTGCTCTACTCGCTCGTGAACCCCAGGGACTTCCCGGGCGAGTCCGCGCAGAGCCGCACCGAGCTCGCCGAGGCGCACGACGTCCGCGCCGACAAGCCGCTCGCCGACAACGCGCTGCCAGACCTCACCGGGCGCCCGCGCGAGATGTTCCAGGCCGCGCTCAGGCGATGGCTCGCGATCGATCCGAACGAGCGCCCGTCGATGACCCAGCTCGCCGAGGAGCTCGACGTGCTGCTCGAGCCGGAGCGCGAGGCGGATCGCGAGGCGGAGCGGCTGCGGATCAGGCAGAAGACGTCCTACCTGCGCGCGCGGATCGCGGCCGGCGCGATGACCCTCGTGGGCTGCGCGGTCGTGCTGCTCGGCTTCTCGAAGCGCGAGACCCTGCGGCTCGCGAACGAGCTCGAGCAGGCCCGCCAGCGGGGCGCCGAGTCGTTCGACAAGCTCGACACCTGCGTCGCCAGCCACCAGATCGCCCAGTCCGAGGCGATCGCGTGCCGCGGCGCCCGCGATCAGGATCGCGCGGATTTCAACGCGACGCTGGCCACCCTCCAGAAGAGCGGCTCCACGTCGGAAGCGGAGCACGCCCGCGAGATTCAGGTGCTGCACGCCACCCAGGCGGCGCGCCTCAAGACCTGCGAGGACAGCGCGGCGGCCGCGCAGAAGGCGGCCATGGACGAGCGAGAGCGGCTCGCCGAGGTCGAGAAGGCGCGCGCCGCCGTCACCGCCGAGCGCGACGAGGCCAGGGCGCTCGCCGACCAGCGCTCGGCGGAGCTCGCCAGCGCGGCGCAGCTGCGGGCCGCGTGCGACGCGGAGCGCGCCAGCTGTTTTGCAGAGCGCGATCGCCTGAAGGCCGACCCGTACGAGCCGGACGAGCCCGCCGCCCCGCCGCCCTCGCCGCCTGCGCACGCGCCGCCCGCCGCGAGCGTCGCGCCGCCGCAAGCGCCGCAGCCGGCGAGCACGGGTGCTTCCCCCGCCGCAGGCGCTCCGGCGACGCCGGCGGCCCCGGCGGCCCCGGCGGCCCCGGCGACGTCCGCCGCGGCTCCTCCTTGATCGCCGTTGCTGGAAGCGCCGGGAGGCGGCGCCCATCGCTGCCGCCAGGCCACCTCTGCTTGTGGCGACCGCCCGGGGAGGCTATCCGTAGGTCCAGGGAAGGCGAGGGCCATGGGTGACATTTCTCGACGTGAAATGCTGCGTCGGCTGAGTGCGGCGGGCCTCGTCCTCGGGGGCGCGGGGGGGCTCGCGGCGGCCCGGTGGGACCGCGGCGGCAGCGCCGCCGTCGCCGCCGAGCGCCAGCAGACGCGGGACTACCGGCTCCGCGACGCGCCCGCAGGGGTGCCGGAGCTCGTCGTCGCCCGCGCCGGCGCCGAGGCGCTCGCCGCGGGCGCCCCGGACCCGGCCGCCCTGGTCCGGAAGGCGGTCGACGCGCTCGGCGGGATGCGCCGCTTCATCTCGCGCGGCGACGTCGTGGTCGTGAAGCCGAACATCGGCTGGGATCGCACGCCGATCCACGCGGCCAACACGAACCCCAAGGTCGTGGCCGAGGTGGTGCGCCTCGCCTACGACGCCGGCGCCAAGACCGTCATCGTGACGGACGCCTCGTGCAACGAGCCGAACCGCTGCTTCCAGCGCTCCGGCATCTGGAAGGCCGCCTACGACGTCGGCGGGGAGGTCGTCATCCCCGCGGCGCACCGCTTCCGCGGCATGCGCCTGAAGGGCGAGGTGCTCGACGACTGGCCCGTCTACACGCCGCTCGTCAACGCGGACAAGGTCATCAACGTCCCCATCGCGAAGCACCACAACCTGTCCAGGTACACCGGCGCGATGAAGAACTGGTACGGGGCGCTCGGCGGCCGGCGCAACCGCCTCCACCAGAACATCGACGTGTCGATCGCCGATCTCGCGACGTTCATCCAGCCGACGCTCACGATCGTGGACGCCGTCCGCGTCCTCATGCGCAACGGGCCGCAGGGCGGGAACGTCGCCGACGCGAAGGACATGCACACCGTGATCGCGACGACCGATCAGGTCGCCGCCGACGCGTACGGCTGCCAGCTCATCGGCCGCAAGCCGGAGGAGATCCCGTACCTGAAGATGGGCCACGACCGGGGCCTGGGCACGATGCACTGGCAGAACCTGCGGCTCGCCGAGGTGTAGTAGTCATGGCAAACCTCGATCCGACACCGGCCGCGCCGGCGCACCGTGAACCGGCGGCAGGAGCGGCCGTGGCGCCCGCGAAGGCGAGCGCGCGGCCGCCCGCCGCGCCGAGCGCGGCGCCGCCCGCCGCGCCGAGCGCGGCGCCGCCCGCCGCGCCCGCGAAGGAGGCCCGCTGGGGGGCGCTGCTGCGCAAGGCCGGCGCCATCGTCCGGCCCGCCCCGAAGCGCCGGGCCGGCTCGGGGCTGCCGGCGCGCAAGGTGATCCAGGTGCTCGTCTGGGCGCGCCGCGCCGTGCAGGCCGGCTGCCTCGGGCTGTTCCTCTACTTCCTGTTCCAGACGGGCTTCCGCGGCTCGTTCGCCTCCGCCGAGGCGCGCGTGCGCCTGCCGCTCCCCGTCGAGGGCTTCCTCCTCGCCGACCCGTTCGTCGGCGCGATGACCCTGCTCTCGACGCACACCGTCTACCGCGGCCTGCTCTGGTCGCTCGGGATCCTCGCGCTGACGCTCGTCTTCGGGCGCGTGTTCTGCGGCTGGATCTGCCCCTTCGGCACCCTCCACCATTTCTTCGGGTGGATCTTCCCGTCGCGCTACGGCAAGGGCGGCAAGCGCGTCGAGGCGAACAAGACGTACACGCGGCAGCGGGTGAAGTACTACCTGATGTACGCCTTCCTCGCGGCGAGCGCGACCGGCAGCGTGATCGGCGGGCTGTTCGATCCGATCTGCGTGGCGGTCCGGGCCATCGGCCTCGCCGTCATCCCGGCCGCGCAGTACGTCGCCGCCGTGGTGACCGGCTCCGCGGCCACGACCGGGAGCCGGCCGGTGCAGCTCGCCGCGGATCACGCGCAGGATTTCCTGGCCGCGAGCGTGTGGCAGACGAAGCAGTTCTACTTCCACCACACGTGGTTCGTCGGGATCCTGTTCGTCGCGATCCTCTTCATGAACCGGTTCATCCCGCGGTTCTGGTGCCGCGTGCTCTGCCCGCTCGGCGCGTTCCTCGGCGTGTTCGCGCGCTTCGCGCTCTTCGGGATGCAGAAGGATCACGCGAAGTGCACCGACTGCAACCTGTGCCTCGTGCACTGCCAGGGCGCCGACTCGCCCCAGGGCGGGGTGAAGTGGCGGCAGGACGAGTGCCACATGTGCCTCAACTGCGAGAGCGCCTGCCCCGAGGACGTCATCAAGTTCCGCTTCCTGCCGAACCGGAAGAGCGCCCTCGTGACCCCCGACACGGGCCGCCGCACCGCCCTCGCGACCGCCGCGGCCGGCGCGGTGATCATCCCGACGGCGCGCATCGCCGACGTGCTCGACGCGAACTATGACCACCGCGTGATCCGGCCGCCGGGCTCGGTCGAGGAGCGCGAGTTCCTGGAGCGCTGCATCCGGTGCGCGGAGTGCATGAAGGTCTGCCCCAACAACGCGATCCACCCCGCGTTCTTCGAGGCGGGCATCGAGGGGCTCTGGACGCCGATCGTCATCCCGCGCATCGGGTACTGCGAGCACTCCTGCGTCCTCTGCGGCGACGTCTGCCCGACCGGAGCGATCCAGAAGATCACCGAGGAGCAGAAGATGGGCATCGGCCAGAAGCCGATCTCGATCGGCACCGCGTTCTACGATCAGGGGCGCTGCCTGCCGTGGTCGATGAGCGTGCCGTGCATCGTCTGCGAGGAGTTCTGCCCGACGTCGCCCAAGGCGATCTGGGTCGAGGAGGTCGACATCCCGAAGCGCGAGCCGGTGGCGGCCGAGCACGGCAAGGAGCCGCCGATGAAGATGGTCCACGTGCAGCGTCCGCACGTCGATCCGTCGCTGTGCATCGGCTGCGGCGCGTGCGAGAAGGTGTGTCCGGTGCAGGACAAGCCCGCGGTCTACGTGACCAGCGTCGGCGAGACCCGCTCGAAGACGAACGTCATCCTTCTCGAGGACACGGACTACAACAAGGCGTCTTGACCGCGCACGCCGGCTCCGCGCGGCGGGACCACGACAGGAGGCAGCTCGGGTGCGCACGCTTCGCTTCTACGGAACCTTCTCGCTCGCCGCGCAGCTGGCGCTCGCGGCGCTCGCCGGCTGCGGCGAGCGGTTCACGGCGGCCGGCGCGAGCGCCACGTCCACGTCGTCGAGCGGCGGCGAGGGCGGCGCCGGGGGCGACGGGGGCGACGGGGGCGGGGGCAGCGGGGGAGGCGGGGGCTCGGCCTCGTCGTCCGCCGCGTCGGGCGGGGGCGGCGAGGGCGGGTGCGGCGCGTGCAAGGAGGGGGAGTTCTGCACGGCCAGCGAGACGTGCGTCTCGTGCGCGGCCCGCGGCGGCGTGCTGTCGTTCGGCGCGCTCTCGGAGATCGAGGTCGCGGGGGCGATGCCCGCGTTCCCGCGCGTGCGCGCGGAGACCGGAGAGGGTGAGGCGACGCTCCGGCTCGTCTACACGGCGAAGTTCGGATCGGACGACACGAAGATCGCCACGGCCACCGGGCGGCCCTGGACGGCTGGCGAGGTCGTCTCCAGCTTCATCGTCGACGAGGAAGGCCAGGAGTCGGGCCCGCTCCTCCTGCCCCTGGACGCGCCCTCGCCGCAGGGCGGCTTCCCTGCGGGCTCGCTGCTCTTCGATCGCCTCCCCACCGCACCGGGCAGCCTCCCGCAGCTGCTCGTCGCGGATGGGCTGGAGGCGACCCAGGCGGGCGCGCTCCCCGCGCTCAACCCGGACGGGGGGAGCCGCTCGGTGGCGGTCGCCCACGGGCAGCGGCCCTCTTACCGGTACTGGTTCATGACCAGGCACCAGGACGCCGGCGGGACCGCGAGCCGGCTCGTCACGAGGCGCGCGGAGGACGCGGAGGTGCAGGTGCTCGACATCCACCTGCCAGGCGACTGCCCGGCGCAGGGAGACGACCTCGCCCCGTGGGTGACGCCCGACGGCCGCCTGCTCTTCTTCCAGGCGCCCTACAGCGCGCGCGGCGAGTGCGAGGAGGCGTCGGTGCTGCGGAGCTTCTACGTGGCGCTCGGGGACGACGGGCGGCCCGTGGACGATCAGCCGGCGAGGATGCTGCTGCCGAACCTGGACCCGAGCGTCGCCGTCATGACGCCGTCGCTGTCCCCGGACGAGTGCACGCTCTACCTGGCGTCCGACAAAAACGGGCAGCAGAAGCTCTACGCCGCCTCTCGGCGGTAGTCGGCGCGGCGAGCAGGGCCGCCTCGCGCCTACCGGGGGCGTGGGGAGAGACGGGGGCTCACTGCGCGCGGAAGCCCTCGGCGGGGCGGAGGCGCGCGGCGTAGAGGCTGGGGACGATCGTGGCGGCGAGGCAGATGAGGATGGCGATGCAGCCCGTGATGAGGAACTCCTGCGGGCGCGCCTGGACGGGGAGGCGGGAGATGAAATAGACCTTCGGGTCGAGCGGGAAGCCGTACACCAGGAGCCCCTTGCACACCGCCACGCCGAGCAAGAGGCCCAGCGTGGTGCCCGCGACGCCGATGATCCCGCCCTGGTAGAGGAAGATGCGCAGGACGGCGCCGTCCGTCGCGCCCATCGCCTTGAGGACCGCGATCTCCTTCTTCTTGTCGAGAACCACCATGATCAGCGTCGCGATCACCGTGAACGCGGCGACCACGATGATGAGCGCCAGCACCGCGCTCATGCCGATCTGCTGGATGCGCAGCGCCGTGAAGAGCCCGTGGTTCAGCTCCTCCCAGTCCATCGTGTAATAGAGCCCGCTGCCGAGGAGCTTGCTGATCTCGCGCGCGATGCCGCTCGCTTTGTCGATGTCGTCGACCTTCATCTCGACGCCGGTCACCGTGTCGCCCTGGTCGTAGAACGCCTGCGTCTCGTAGAGATCGGCGTACGCCAGCTTGGTGTCGTACTGCTCGAAGCCGGCCTCGAAGATCGCGATGACCCGGAATCGCTTGGCGACCGGCGGCTTGATGGCGCCGTTCGCGAACGAGAAGCCGATCGTGGGCGAGGTGACAGTGACGCACTGGCCGAGGTCGAGCGACAGGTTCTTCGCCAGCGCGGCGCCGATCACGATGCCCGGCATCCTGGCGATCTGCTCCTTGTCGGCGCAGGGGTCCGGATCGACCTCGGGCGGCAGCTCGTCGTCGTCCGGGAGAACGCTGCCATAGCCGCCCTGCGGCTCGATCGCGCCCCGCGGGGCGCCCTCGTCGAGCGCGACCTCCGCCTCCTCGGCCCCGGCGCCCGGCGCGCCTTCCGCCTCGGCCGCGGGCGTGAGCGCGGCGTCGCGCGCGGCCGCGGCGCGCTCGTCCTCGAGGATCCGCGCCTCGTAGGCCTTCAGCAGATCGAGCTCGGCGCCCGCGTCCGGCGCGAGCGCGCCCCGCGCGCCAGCGTCCGGCTCCAGGAGGGGGACATCGGGCAACGACGGCACGGCGCGCTCGGCGGGCTTCGAGCCAGGGCGCCGCAGCCCGGCGAGATCGCCGCCCGGGAGGATGTGACGGGGCAGGTCGAGCACGGCCGTGGAGGCGCCCTCGGCCCCCACGCCGAGGCTCCTGGCCGGGTCGACCCCCTTGACCAGGACGCCGGTCGCCGTCGCGTCGCCGTGCGTCAGCATCATGGGGTTGATGCTGAACGGCGCGACGCCGACGACGCCGGGAACCTTGGAGACCTGCTCCATGATCGAGCGGTACTCACGGAAGTCCGTCGAGTACTTGATCACCAGGACGTGCGCGTTGACGCCCAGGACCTTCTCGCGGAACTCCGCCTGAAAGCCCCCGGTCACGCTCATCACGGTCGCGAGCGCCGCGACCCCGAGCGCGACCCCGAGGATCGCGAACGTGGTGCCGACCGAGATGAACGCCCGCTTCTTGGAGCCGAGATATCGCAGCGCGACCTCGATAGGGTAGCTCATCGCGGTGCCCTCCTAGCAGAACGCGGCGCGCGCGGCACGCTGGGCCGCCATCGTCGGCGGCGGGCCGACACGCCGTCGATGCGCGCTCGCCGCGCCCTTTCGCGCGCGGGGTCCGCATGATCTCGCTTCCCGGACCGAACGCCTGCTAGAATCCAACCCTGTCGCAGCTGCCGGCATGTGGCGTGCACTTCTGCCCGCGAGCCTTTCATGAGCGCCACCAAAAACGAGCACCACACCGCGCGCAGCAGGGTCTTCAACGCCGAGGAAGGCGCGCTCGAGGAGCCGCCCCCGTCGCGCCCCAAGAGCGCGGCGGGCGGGCCTCGCTCGTCCGGTGTCGCGGCCGCGTTCGTTCCCTCCTCCATGGAGCCGAGCGGCGCAGACGACGACGTGCCGGTGGAGGTCGAGCTCCGCCCTTCGTCGAGGCCCTCCAGGGCAGGGTGGGTCGAGGGGCCCGCGAGCGAGGTGCCGCCGAGCTTCCGGGCGCCGCCGCCGCTGCGCCAGATGGCCCCGCGGTTCGGGCGGCAGAGCGAGCCCGACGCCGGCGAGATCAGCGGGCGAACGAGCCCGGTGCCGATCAGCGAGGGGGAGCCTTCCCTGGAGATCCCGCCGCCGGACGAGGTCGAGCCGCGCGAGCGGCGGCCGCCGGGCGCCAAGGACCCTTACATCGGGACCACCTTCGATCACCGGTACAAGATCGAGCGGCTGCTCGGCGAGGGTGGGATGGGGTTCGTCTACCTCGCCCGCCACAAGGTGATCGACAAGCGCGTCGCGGTGAAGGTGCTCCGCGCGGAGCTCGCCAGGGACCGCGAGATCTTCGAGCGCTTCGTGCAGGAGGCCCGCTCCGCGTCGAGCATCGGCAACCCGCACATCGTGGACATCTCCGATTTCGGCGACCTGCCGGACGGCTCCACGTACTTCGTCATGGAGTACCTGGAAGGCGTGAGCCTGGCGCAGCTCATCGACTCGCCGAACGAGCTGCCGATGGAGCGCATCTGTCACATCGCGCTGCAGCTGTCCGCGGGGCTCGCCGCCGCGCACGACGCCGGCATCATCCACCGCGATCTCAAGCCGGACAACGTCTTCGTGGTCGCCCGCGGCAGCGATCCGAACTTCGTGAAGATCCTCGACTTCGGGATCGCGAAGGTGTCGACGAGCACGACGACCAAGCTGACGCGCGCCGGCGCGGTGTTCGGGACGCCGCACTACATGTCCCCGGAGCAGGCCGCGGGGGCGCCCATCGATCACCGGACCGACATCTACTCGCTCGGCGTGATGCTCTACGAGCTCGTGAGCCGCCAGCTCCCGTTCAACGCCGACAACTTCATGGGGATCTTGACGCAGCACATGTACAAGGCGCCGGTCCCCATCCGCGCGCTCGTCGGCGGCCCCGACTGCCCGCCTGGGCTCGAGGCGGTGATCCTGAAGTGCCTCTCCAAGAAGCCGGAGTCGCGCTACCAGACCATGAGCGATCTCCACGCCGACCTCGAGCAGGTGAAGTGCGGGGGCGTGCCGGGCGCGGTCGCGGAGATGATGGCGCGCTCGGGCGGCTTCAACGTGCCGCACGATTACTTCAAGACCTCGAAGGTGATCGTCCCCGCGACGCCGCCGTCGCTCCCGCGCTCGCCTTGGCCCCGCTACGTGTGGGTCGCCGGGGCGGCGGCCGCGGTGGGGATCGTGACGGCGATCTTCGTCATCGGCGCGAGCGGGTCGGCCAGGGACAACGCCCAGAAGGCGCAGAAGCCGCCGGTCGAGGCGCCCGCCAAGCCGGCGCCCCCCGAGCCGCCGCCGGTCCAGAAGACGGTGGTGGCGCTGGCCGCGGTGCCGGAGACGGCGGTCGGCTACCGCAACGGCGTGGAGCTGAAGCTGCCGGCGAGCATCGACGTGGAGCACGGGCAGACGGTCACGATCGACATCCGGGCCGAGGGGTACCAGACCAGCACGGTGGTGCTCGACGGCACCGAGCCGAGCAAGCTCGTGAAGCTCGAGGCCGACGAGAAGAGCGGTCCGAAGGCGAGGCCCGGGGCGGGACGGCCGCCGGCGGTGCCGACGACCCGGACCCCCAAGAACCCGGATGTCCGGGACCCCTGGGCTCACCCGAAGAAGTGAGCGTGCGCTCGGCGGGGGCCCTGCTCGCCGTGCCCCGTGATAAGCCGCAGGCGTGACCCGGATCGATCACCTCATCGAGGCCGTCCCCGAGGACGTGCTCGGCATCTGTCGCCGCCTCCGCGAGCGCGGCAAGCGCGGCTGGATCGTGGGCGGCTGCGTGCGCGACCTGCTCCGCGGGCAGGACGCCAAGGACTGGGACGTCGCGACCGACGCGCGGCCGGAGGAGGTCGTGGCCGCGTTCCGGAAGGTGATCCCGACCGGGATCCAGCACGGGACGGTGACCGTCCTCGTGCGCGGCGTGCCGTACGAGGTCACGACCCTGCGCGGCGACGGGACCTACAGCGACGGCAGGCGGCCGGACCGGGTCGAGTTCGTGGACGACATCACCGCCGATCTCGCGCGGCGGGACTTCACCATGAACGCCATCGCGATCGATCCGGTGGACGGGCACCTCATCGATCCGTTCGGCGGGAGGAGCGATCTCGAGGCGAAGATCATCCGCGCGGTCGGGGATCCGGGCGAGCGGTTCGCCGAGGACGGGCTGCGGGTGCTGCGCGCGGCGCGCTTCGCCGCGACGCTGGAGGGCACGCTGGACCCCGAGACCGAGCGCGCGATGGGCACCGCGCGGTCGCACCAGACGTTCCGCTGCGTGAGCGCGGAGCGGGTGCGCGACGAGTGGCTGAAGGCGATGCGCGCGCGCCGCCCGAGCGTGGCGTTCGAGATCATGCGCCGGACGGAGCTGCTGGCGATCACCTGCCCGGAGATGATCGAGTCGGTCGGGTGCGAGCAGAACCGATGGCACGCCTACGATGTGTGGGGGCACGCGATGGCCTGCCTCGACGCGTGCAAGCCCGAGCCGATCCTCCGCGTCGCGGCGCTGATGCACGACATCGGGAAGCCGAGGACGCGCGAGTTCTCCGACAAGACGAAGGACTACACGTTCTACGAGCACGAGCGGGTCGGGGCCGAGATGGCCGACCCGATCCTCACGCGGCTCCGCTTCTCGAACGACGAGCGCGCGCGGATCGTGGCGCTCATCCGACACCACCTGATCTGCTACGACGACACCTGGACGGACGCAGCGGTGCGCCGCTGGCTCCGCCGGGTGACCCCGGCGCTGGCGCCGGATCTCTACGAGATCGGCGTCGCCGACGCGCTCGGCAAGGGGCGCGAGGCGACCGAGGACATCGCCACGATTGGGCGGCTCCGGGAGCGCGTGGACGCGCTGCTCGCCGCGGGCGCGGCGCTCTCCGCCAAGGATCTCGCCGTGAACGGCAATCGATTGATGAAGGAGCTCGGCATTCCGCCGAGCCGGCTCGTCGGCGAGCTCCTGGAGCGCCTCGTCGAGCTCGTCACCGAAGAGCCCGAGGCGAACACGCCCGAGCGCCTGCTCGCGGCGGCGCGCGAACTCGTTGCCTCGAAGAGCGCAGTCTAGCGCTACCCCCCGCCGCATCGTTGCGATTCCCGTCGCCGAGCGGCCGAGGGGAGCCGTCAGGATGGCTGTGCGCCGCGCTCGCTGCGTGTACCCGAGGGTGGTCTCGCCGGGCTGCCCTGGGGCCGCCGCGTCGTGCGGCGCTCCGGTTCACCCGCCCTCGGCCATGTCCTCGCTCCTTTGGTGAGCCTGTCCCAGAGGGCGAGTCGAACGGTCGTGGACAAGGTACCTTGACCGACAACGGTGGTCGGTTGTCTACCTCATGTCGGTCTAGATTATTTCATGCCGATCGCGTCCACTGGGACGTGAGTCTGGTAACATCCGTCGCTGCGCATTGTCGCGTTCCCCAATTTGGAGGTCATTTTGAAGCTCTCGACGAAGACGCTTGTTGGGCTGGTTGGTCTGGGTTTGCTTGCGGCGGCGGCAGCCATCGGTGGGTGCTCCGGCGGGGGTGGTGGTGAGGCGAACCCCGGCAATAGCGGCTCTGGAAGCGGCAGCGGCAGCGGCGGCAGCGGCAGCAGCGGCGAGACGTCCGGGAGCGGGATCGGGGACGGCGGTGGGTTCGATGTCGACGCAGGGACCGGGGACAAGGACGCGTCGCTCAATGGCGATACGGCGTGCATCGCGACCCGATTGCAGGCCGATTACCAGCAGCGCCCGGCCGACATCATCTTCATCATCGACAACTCGGGGAGCATGACGGACGAGATCAACAGCGTCCAGCGGAACATCAACCAGAACTTCGCCTCGATCATCGCGGCGAGCAAGATCGATTACCGCGTCATCATGCTCTCGAGACACGGCAGCTCGACGCTGGAGCAATCGGTCTGCATCGAGGCGCCGCTCGGCAGCGGGAGCTGCTCGCCGGTTCCACAGAACCCGAACACCAACCCGCCGCACTTCTACCAGTACAACCAGGATATCGGCAGCCTCGACTCGCTCTGCATGGCGATCGACACGCTGAAGGGGGCGATCCAGCCCCGGGGCGAGACCACGTCGCCCGGGTGGTCGCAGTGGCTGCGGATGGACTCGCTGAAGGTGTTCGTGGAGATCACCGATGACGGCGTCGACTGCACGACGACGTCGCTCGGCGCGAACAAGGAGGCCTTCGATGACGGCGACATCAAGCTCCTCGACACCGCAGATGATGAAAACAAGAACGTCGCCGGTGGCACCCAGGCGGCAGAGCTCTTCGACGCGGCCCTGACGGCGGCCGCGCCGGAGTTCTTCGGCTCGAAGGACGCGCGCAACTACAAGTTCTTCAGCTTCGTGGGCATCAAGGAGAACGACCCACTGACCGCCCCCTGGCCGCCGGAGGCGCCAGCCACCTGGGAGCAGTGCCGGCCAGACTCGGTCGATCCCGGGACGACCTATCAGGTCCTCAGCGTCATGACCGGCGGGCTGAGATACCCGATCCAGCAGCACGCCACCTACGATGCGGTGTTCCAGGCCATCGCAGACAGCGTGATCTCGGGCGCAAAGCTGTCGTGCGAGATCGAGGTGCCCAAGGCGCCGGATGGGCACTCGATCGACCTGAAGACGGTGCAGATCGAGTTCACGCCGAGCGACGGCGGGCAAAAGAAGACCTTCTCCCAGGTGAAGAGCCTCGAGGAGTGCGCCGGGGCGTCCTCGTCCTTCTACATCGAGGAGGGGCTCATCAAGCTGTGCGAGGACACGTGCGCCATGGCGGCGCAAGACAACACCGCGGGCATGGAGCTGCTCTACGGCTGTTCGGTCAACCCGAACTGAGCGAGGAGGCGCTCCCGGGCGCGACACCCCGGGAGCGCCGCCATTTCGGGGCGTCCGGCCGGGCGAGCCCTCTCCGTGGAGGGATCGCGGGAGCCAGGCGCCCGCACCTGCTACCCTGCGCGAGAGGCAGATGCGGGTCGATGTGGCGTGCCGTGCCGGCCACGGCGGGAGCGAAGAGCCCGAGACGGTCACCCTGGGGGAGCGCCGCGTGCGGGTGACGGAGATCCTCGACCGGTGGCCCGGGGGCGATCACCTCTACTTCAAGGTGCGCGGGGACGACGGCGCACGGTACATCCTGCGGCGAGATTTCGAGATCCTCGTCTGGGAGCTCGAGGTCTATGAGGCGGCCGAGGACGAGAGGGGGACCGGTCAGGGGTAGACTGGCCGGCCGCGCACGAACGCGCGCTGGACGGTCGCGTCGGACGCGAAGACGAGGTGGTTCAGCGTCTCGGCCTCGCCGAGCACGTGCTCGGGGAAACGCACGGCGATGAAGTCCGCCTCCTTGCCGACGTCGAGGCTGCCGACGACGCGGCCGAGGCCAACGGCGTCGGCGGTGCCCTGCGTGGCCATGACGAAGAGATCCGCCGGGGTCAGGCGGTCGCCGAGGCAGAGGGCGTTGTCGAAGGCGCTCGACATGCTGCGGCGCATGTCGAAGCTGCGGCCAGCGCCGACGTCGCTGCCCAGCCCGACCGAGACCCCGCGCGCGCGCGGGTCGGAGAGGCGCATGCGGCCGCTGCCCAGGAAGAAGTTCGAGTCGGGGCAGTGGACGACCGAGGAGCCCGTCTCCGCGAGGCGGTCCCACTCGCGCGGCGAGAGGTGAATGGCATGCGCGAGCAGGGCGCGCCCGGTGAGCAGGCCGACGCGGTCGTAGACGTCGACGTAGTCGCGCGCCCAGGGGTGCGCGCGCAAGGTGGCCTCGCCCTCGGCCGGGTTCTCGGCGACGTGCGTCTGCACGAGGAGGCCGTGATCGCGGGCGAGCCGCGCGGCCGCCTCCATCAAGGGACGGGAGCAGCTCGGGGCAAAGCGGGGGGTGATCGCGAACTCGAGGAGGCCGCCGCCCTCTCCGTGCCAGCGCTGCGCGAGATCGCGGGCGGCGGCGATGGCCTCGTCGCGAGAGACGCGGAGCGCCTCCGGGCAGCTCTGGTCCATGAGCGTGAGGCCGGCGATGCCGCGCAAGCCGGCGGCCAAGAGGGCGCGGAACAGCCGGTCGGTCGCGCCGGCGCACGAGCTGGAGAAGACCACGCAGGTGGTCGTGCCCGACGCGAGCAGCCGGCTCGTGAACTCGCCGGCGACGAGCGCGGCATAGGCCTCGTCGCGGAAGCGCGCCTCCTCGGGGAAGACCGACCGCTCGAGCCAGTCGAGCAGCGGGCCGCTGGCGCTGCCGATGATGCGCGTCTGCGGGAAATGGACGTGCGCGTCGATGAAGCCCGGCATCAACACCGCAGGCCGCAGGTCCAGCACCGGCCCGCGGAAGGCGCCCGGTGCGAACGGCGCTGCCTGGGCGATCCGACCGTCGCTGCCGACCACGAGCAGCGCGTCGTCGATGGTTCGGACCCGAGCGCCGTCCGGCGACGCGGGGATCGGGGTGAGCAGGCGACCGCGGTAGGCGCGCGGCGACTCCAGCGGCCGCGCGCTCATCGGATGGCGATCTCGCTCCGGCGGGCCCAGCCCATGAGCAGCTCGCCCCCGCCGTTCGTCATGACGAGGGCCCACGCGCCCGACTCGCGCACGATCATCACGATCTCGCCCGCGGCGATGGCGCCGACCCGTGTGCCGTCCGCCCGCGGCTCGTCGAGCAGCGTGATGCCGCGCGAGGCGATGCCCGCCTGGAGGCGCGCAGGCGCGCCCGGGTCCTCCTCGTCGTCGAAGGCAGGGCCGTCGTCGTGAGGGGATGGCCGCTCGTCCGAGCCAGGATCGTCGTCGAACGGGAAACGAGGGTGGACCTGCGCGCGCCGGTCCGCCGGGGAACGCCCATCGAGGAGGTGCGCGAACCGGCCAGCGCTCTGCGCCGGCGAGCGATCGCCGGCGACCGCCCGGAACACGACTGGCGCCGTCGGGAGCAGCACGACGACGGCGGCGGCGAGGAGCGCGAGCCCGGTCAGCCGATCGAGCTGGCGCGCGCGCGGCGGGGCCGGCGCGGCGCCCGGCGGCTCCGCCCGGGCAGCGAGGCGCGTGCCGGCGTGCTCGGCGCGCACGTCGCGGGGGCCAGGCGAGGCGCCCTGTCCGGCGGGGGGGTGGTCCATCAGCGCAGAGGATACGCGCTGCGGCGAGCGCGGTCGACTGCGCGGCGGCGCGAGCTCCGATGACGCTCGACCCGCCGCGCCGGCGAGCGCGTCAGCGGACCTCGCGCGGCAGCGGGGCGGCGGCAGGATCGCCGGAGACGGCGCGCTCCGCGGGGACGCCGATCGTGGCGCCGCGGTCCGCGCAGCAGCGGAAGCCCTGCTGGTAAAACATGTGGTTCTCGTCGTGCGAGCGGGTCGAGGGGCGGCAGCGCGTGCGGACAGGACCCCAGTAGCCGCCCTTCAGGATGGAGGGGCGCTCGCCCTCGCGGACGGAACGGGTCCACTCATCGATGTTGCCGGTCATGTCGTAGACGCCGAAGGGGCTCCGGCAGCGGGGCTGGACGCCCGCCGCCATGCCTTGCCAGAGCCGGTCCATCTCGACCATGGCCGCGGGGCCGCCCCGCGGGCGCAGCGCGGTCTCGATGTACGGGCGCCATGCCTGATCGACGACGCACGCTTCAGGCTCGCGGACGTAACCGTAGGGGTAGGGGCGCGCCTCCTCGCCCTCGCAGGCGAAGGTCCACTCGGCCTCGTCGCAGAGGCGCTTGCCCTCCTCGGCGCAGAGCTCGTTCGCCTCGTAGAACGAGACGAGGATGAACGGATAGACGCCCTTCTGGTTGGGGTACTCGTAGCGATCCATGCAGAAGTGCATCGGCTTCGTGTCGAGGTCCTTCGACATCGAGAGCCACTTCTCGCGATCGAACTCCGCGCACCGCTCGGGGTAATCCCTGCTGATCCAGTGCTTGCAGGTGGTCCGCTGCATCTCGTCGATGGAGCGCAGGTCGCCCTGGGCCTTCGGGGCAGGGTCGAGCTTCATGAGGCCGGAGACCTCGACCATGCCCGTCGGGCAGGTGCCGCGGGTGCCCTCGATCTGGTCGGTGGCCTCGCGCGACTCGGCAGGCGACGAGGCGATCTGCCAGTGGCGATCGCGCACGAGGCGCCACTCGAACCGGAGGCGCCGCGGCAGCGAGCCCGTGATGGCGCCCGCGCCGAGCGTCAGCGGCACCGACGGCGCCTCCGCGAGCCGCACGACGAGCAGCGCGAGCGAGGCGAGGCCCAGCGCGAAGCCGACGGCGACGGCGGCGCGCAGCGCCCTCGCGCGGGGGGACGCGGGCTTCCGCGTCGAAGGGGCGAATCGGTGCATGATCCCTCGCAGTAAACTCTACTGCGAGGGAGACTCGAAGGCAGACAACTTTTGGCGGAGCCGCCCGAGGTCGGCCTCGAAGCGCCGCTCGCCGGACAGGTCGCGGGTCTCCCGGGGATCGCTCCCGAGATCGAACAGGAGCAGCCGGTCCCGCTTCTTGCGCTGGATCACGAGGAGCTTGAGCTGCCCGTCGACGATCGCGGCGCGGCGCGCCGTGCGCGCGAACACCGGTCCCCGGGGCGCGCGCTCGGCGCCGGCGGCGATCGCGGCCAGGGAGGCGCCTTCGACGGCCGTGGCCTCCGCGCCGCCGACGTCGAGGACGGTGGGCGCGATGTCGACCGTGCTCACCGGATGCGGGTAGCGGCCAGGCGCGGCGCCGGGGAGGGCGATGACGAGGGGGACGCGGATCGCCTCCTCGTAGAGCTCGACGCCGTGCCCCACGGGGCCGTGCTCGCCGAGCCCCTCGCCCTGCGAGCCGTGGACGATGACCGCCGTGCGGCCGGCGCGGGGGCCCCTCGCCACGGCGTCGAGCAGGGCGCCGAGCTGCCGGTCGACGTAGGCGATCTCGCCGTCGTAGGCGGCGGTCCTGCCGGCGCCGAAGCGGATGCCGGGGTGGGCGAGGTAGCGCTCGTGGGCGTCGAAGAGGTGGAGCCAGAGGAAGATCGGCTGGGTGCGCTGGGCAACCCCCTCGAGGAGCTCGATGGCCTTCTCGACCGCGAGGTGGCCTGTCGCCTCGCGCTCCGGGTGGGCGTCGCCGTAGACGGTCTCGAAGCGGTCGAACCCTTGATCGAAGCCGCGCTCCTGGCTGATCCACGTGAACGAGCTGACCGCGGCGGTGAGGTAGCCGGCGCGCTTCATGCGCTCCGCGAGGGTGTCGTTCTCGGGCAGCAGCGTGGGCCACTCGCGGCGGTCGCGCGCCGCTCGGTTGAGGCGGCGGCCGGTGACGAGCGGCGAGATGGCCCGCTGCGTCTCGCTCGAGGCGGCGTAGGCGCGCTCGAACAGCACGCCGCGGGCCGCGAGCTCGGCGAGCCGCGGGCTGGTGTCGCGGCCGTAGCCGTAGGCCGACGTGTGGTCGGCGCGGACCGTGTCGAGCGTGACGAGGAGGACGTCGGGGCGCGGCGGCGCGGCGGCGGGCGCGGGGGACGCAGGCGTGGTCCCGGCGGGGGTGATGGTCTTCGTCAGGACGGCCGGGACGACCGCGCCGCCCTCGTCGCGCCCGGCGGGCGTGGAGGCGGCGCGCACGTGCGCGGCCGGCGCGGCTCCGGCAGGAGCGGCCGGCGGGGCGCCGGCGGGAGCGGTCGGCGCGGCTCCGGAAGCGGCGGCAGGCGGGGCGCCGGCAGCGGTGGCAGGTGGGGCGCCGGCGGCCGCGGTCGTCAACGTGCCGGTCGGCGAGCCCGCGACGGCCCTGGCGGGCAGGGGGGCGGCGCCCTCGTGGGCCCCGTCGCTGCAGTCCTGATCGATGCCGTCGCCCGGCGTTTCCCGTGCGCCGTGATACCGGGTGGGATCGCCCTCGTCGCAGTCGAGGCCGCCGAAGTGCGAGCCCATCCCGTCGCCGTCGCGGTCGGTCCACTGCTCGAGCGCGCTGAAGAGGGTGGCCGCGAGCCCGCCGCCGGCGCGCACGGCCTGGCCGAGCGGGGGGAACGACTCGATCCGGGCGGTCGCGGTCATGAGGACCAGGGCGGCGAGCGGGACGCCCGCGACGCCGGCGATGCGGCCGACGGCCGCGCTGAGGTCGACGCTCGAGACGAGCGCGGTCGCCAC
Source organism: Sorangium sp. So ce128 (assembly GCF_051525245.1). Classification (NCBI taxonomy): domain Bacteria; kingdom Pseudomonadati; phylum Myxococcota; order Polyangiales; family Polyangiaceae; genus Sorangium; species Sorangium sp. So ce128. The sequence goes on from NZ_CP150313.1 coordinate 1,621,736, forward strand.
GAGCGCGATGGCGCCGTCGACGATGGCGGCGCGCACGGCGGCCCCGGCGTCGCCGGTCGTGCTGGCCGCGTGGGCGGTGAGCGGAGCGAACGCGGCGACGAGGGGCACGACGCCGATGGCCGTGCCGGCGACGGCGAGGAGCCACGGCTTCACGCCGCGGGCGGCGAGGCGATCGCCGAGCGCGACGAGGCGCTGGGTGACGAGCGCCGCGGCCACGACGCCGGCGAGGCCGAGGACGCCGAAGGTCGCGCCGGCGAGGCCTCGGTGGTGGGTCGTCGCCTTGAGGAGGGCGGCGAGCGCGGCGAGCACCGGGAAGGCGACGCCGATCCAGAGCGCGACGCGGAGGACGGCGAGCCGCTCGCCGCCCGTGCCGACGATGCCGCGGAAGCCGCGGCCGGCCGCGCGCGAGAGGATGAGCGCGAGCGTGACGAGCGGGAGCAGGACGGCGGTGCCGACGAGGAGCCCGTCGAGGAAGGACGCGCCGGCGCGGGCGGTGCGGAGCGCGGTCGGCACGGCGGAGAGCGAGGCGACGCCGAGGCCGAGCACGCAGGCCTCGCCGAGGCGGGTCGTCCAGGCGCTGCGGCGCGGCGGGGGAGGGGCCGACCGCCCCGGCGGGGGGACGGACCGCCCCGGCGGCGCGCTCTGCCGGGCGGGCGGGCCGCTCGGCGATCGCGGCGGGACGCTGTCATGAGAGCCGGCGGCGCTCGGCGGCGGCGGGGGACCTGGTTCGGCGGTGATCATGGGCACGCAGGGGGGGAGGGCCGCGGGGGCGCCTCGCGAGGGCCTGTCGCGCCTGGCCGCGAGGTCGTGCGCCCTGGAGAACGGGGCCTACCATCGGTGTACCGGGCCGCAAAGTATCCTGCGGGAGCGGACGAGCCGGGGGCGCCGGCGGCCGCAACCCGGAAGCGGCGCGCTCGCAGTCGAGGCTGCGCCACGCGAGGCCGGCAAGACGGCTGCACGGATGCGCCAGGAGCCTGCGCGGCGCCTGGCACGTGCCCGCTGGCGGGCTCCGCGCGGGTACGGCACGATGGTGGAGCCGTGTCGCTCCCCGCGCGCAAGCTCGCCACGATCGCGGATCTGCTGGCCGTCCCCGAGGCGCAGCGCTTCCACGAGATCATCGACGGCGAGCTCGTCCCGAAGGCGATGCCTTCGCCGAAGCACGGCGGCGCCCAGGCATCGCTCGCCGGGATCGTGTTCCGCCCCTACAACCGGCGGCCTGGCGGTCGCTGGCCAGGAGGGTGGTGGTTCGCCACCGAGGTCGAGGTGCAGTTCGAGGAGCACGAGGTCTACCGCCCCGACGTGGCGGGCTGGCGGCGTGAGCACCTCCCCGAGCTGCCCGAGAAGACGCCGATCCTCGTGCGGCCCGACTGGGTTTGCGAGGTGCTGAGCGTCTCGAACACGCGCAACACGCGCAATGACCTCGTGAAGAAGATGCGCACATACCACCGGTGCAAGGTGCCCCATTACTGGATCGTGGATCCAATGAACGAGGTGCTCGCCGTGCATCGCTGGATGGATGACGGATACCTGAACGTGCTCACGGCAGAGCGGGGCGAGCGCGTCAGCGCAGAGCCGTTCGACGCGATCACGTGGTCCGTCGGGGCGCTCTTCGGAGACGATCCGGACGAGGAGTAGAGCGGCGTCTCGCCGAGAGGGGGCACCGCGCGGTCGCGCAGAGCGCCCTCGACGGCGCGCCCCTCCCGGGCTGGTCAGGCCTGAGGCCGAGCCGGCGGGGCGTTCGTGAGCGCGCTCATCGGCAGTCCGCTGGACCAGCCCCTCGCCATGCCCTGCACCATGGCCTCGTAGTCGGTCGCCTTGCTCCTGCGATCCCTCGCCTCGCAGAGCGCAGGATCGGTCGCGAACAGCGAGCGCGCCAGGTCGCGGGCGCCCGCGTTGATCGCGGCGTTCTTGGCGTGGCGGCGCTTCGTGAAGGCGGTGAACGCCTCCTCGAGGGAGGCCGCGCTGCCCAGGCAGTCGGCCAGGTGCCAGGCGTCCTCGAGGGCCTGACTGGCGCCTTGGCCCGACGTGGGCAGCGCCGCGTGCGCGGCGTCGCCGATCAGCAAGACGTTGTCTCGATGCCACGCGTCGATGGGATCGTGATCGTGGACGTAGATCTTGTTCATGCGCTCGGGGGGCGTCTCCTCGATCAATTCCGGTATCGGGCTCGGCCACCCGCGGAAGAGGGCGCGGAGCTCGGCCCGGTAATCTGCTGGCTCCCTGCCCCGAGCTTCAGGGCAGGCCGCGGCGCCGGCCCAGTACGCCTTCGACCGAGATACGGGCACGACGCCGAAGCGCACGCCGACACCCCAGCAGTCCATCACCTCGATCTGCGATTCCGAGAACACCGCGCGATCGCTCTCGAACGTGCCAAGCCAGTTGACGAAGCCCTGATATCTCGGGCGATTGTCGCCGTGCACGAACGCCCTCGCGACCGATCTCATCCGCCCGTCCGCTCCGAGGATCACGTCCGCCGCGACGGTCGCTCCGTTCGCGAAGTGAACGCTCGCCGAGCCGGTGGCCGAGGGCTCGATGCGATCGGCGGCGTGCCCGTACCGCACGCGGACACCCAGCTCGGTGACGCGCGACAGCAGCGCCGCCTGGAGCTCTCTCCTCAGCACCGAGAGGCTCGGGGATCCCATGAGCTGGTCCAGCTTCCGGATGTCCAGCGCGCCGAGCTCCTCGCCGGTCCACGAGACCCTCCGCATCCGGGTCGGGCGCCCCGCCAGCCCGGCGACCGATTCCAGGAGCCCGAGCTCCTGGAGCACGAACGAGGCGTTTGGCCAGCAGACGATCCCCGCGCCGATGTCCGTCGGCGCAGCGTGTCGCTCGAAGACCTCGACCTCGAACCCCCGTCCGGCGAGGGCGATCGCCGCGCTCAGCCCGGCGATCCCGCCTCCAAGAACCGCACTCCTCAACATGAACCTTCCCGTGCTCTCTCGTGGCCTCCCTGCGACCACGACCCTTCCAGCGACGCTGCCGGGCGTTCCCTACCACATGCCCCGCGCGCCGCACGCGGGGCCGTTCCGAGGCCTGCGTCCTCGGTGACGCGTCATGTTCGGTCGCCCAGGCCCTCGAGCCGCGGAGGCCGCCCCCATCCGAGTCGCCGCTCCCGACCTCGACCCCACCTGGTCCGGACGGCGCAACGGCGGACACCGTCGGAGATGTGCGCCGGCGCAGCCGCGACCCCGGTTCTCCTTGCCCATGCCCCCCCGGCGACTTGTATCGTCGCAAAGACGCTGCCCTTGCTTCATCAGCCGCCCTGTCCTTCATCCCCTTCAAGGAGCTCTTCATGACGCCGCTGCGACGCCGCGCTTCCGTCTCGGCGCTGATCTTGCTCGCCGTGTCCGCCTGCGGAGACGACGATGTGGTGAGCGAGACCGGGCTGTCGTGCGGTCCAGGCACGAAGGCCGAAGGCGGCGTGTGTGTGCCTTCAGCGACGAGCCCCGGTGTCGTCTGCGGCGAGGGCACCGAGGACGTCGACGGCGCGTGTGTGCCTTCGGCGACGAGCCCCGGTGTCGTCTGTGGCGAGGGCACCGCGGACGTAGGCGGGGAATGCGTCCCGACAGCGCTCCAGCCCGGGCATTTCCTGAGCCCGCTGGTGCAGCTGCAGAGCTTGCACGAAGTCGGGAGCCATACGGATGAGGTCCGCGTCCGCGACGATGACTTGCTCCTCAATTGCAGCTACACATTCAACGTCATCGATGCGGAGGACCCCGCCGACATGGAGGTGCTCGCGGGGGGGCTCAAGCACACAATCCCCGGCGACACCCGCACGCCCGGCTGCAAGCACCTCGCCTGGGACGGCGATCTCGTCTTCACCACGCACCTCGGCAACATCCGGAACCCGGCCTTCCTGAGCGGCTGGGACATCAGCGATCCCGAGGCCCCGGTGCAGCTCCCCGTCCTGCAGGAGGAGGGGATCAGCTACGAGGGAGTCGACGTCGCGAACCACAACATCTTCGTGGGGCTGCACGGAGATGGCCTCGGCGTCTACCGCTACGACGGCGCGGTCGGGTTCACGCGGGTCGGCAGCCTGGGTGGATTCACCAATGCGTGGGGGGTCGCGGCGCGCGACAACCATGTCTTCGTCGCCGACGGCGTGGACGGGCTCGTCACGGTCGACGCGACGGACCCGACGGCGCCGGTGGAGCTCGGGCGCGTGGCGACCGGCGGCCAGGCGAAGGGCGTCGTCGTGGACGGCGACTTCGCTTATGTGGCGGCGGGCTCTGCGGGCGTCGCCGTTGTCGACATCTCCGACCTCGCGCGCCCGGTCGTTGTCGGTCGCGCCGAGATGCCCGGGACGCCGCTCCGCCTGGCCTACTCCGGGCGCCGCCTCTTCGTCGCCGCGTGGAACGACGTGCGCGTGTACGACGTGTCCACGCCCGCCGCCCCGACCTTCATCGCGGCCGTGCGCATCCCGAGGGCGTTCGAGTACGACGATCCGGATCGCGAGCTCCCCACGATGCGCACCTTCGGCGTCGCCGCCCGGGGTCAGGACGTGTTCATCGGCACCTGGGAGAACCCATATTCCTACCGCCTCGAGCCGGACCGCCTCGCCCCCAACCTCCGTCTCCCGGAATCCGCCGCGCGGATCGATTTCGGCCCGGTCGCGGCCGGGGACACGAAGACGCTCCCGCTCGAGGTCACGAACCAGGGGACGGCGCCGCTCACGCTGGTGGACAACTGGGTCAGCGGCTCCGCGTTCAGCGTCGAGCCGCGCCAGGCCCGGATCGCGCCCGGCGAGAAGATCGAGCTCAACGTGACCTACCTCGCCTCGGCGACGGACCAGGAGATCGGCTATCTCCACATCACCTCGGACGACCCTGCGGCCCCGGTGCGGAAGACCTACCTCGTCGGCAACGCGCCCGGCGTGAGCGTCGGGGCGCCCCTGCCCGCGACCACGGGCACGATGCTGGACGGCACGACATGGACCTCGGAGGAGTCGGCAGGGGGCGTGCTTCTGCTCACCTACTTTGCCACCTTCTGTCCGGTCTGCGCCAACCACCTGCCGGACACCGAGGAGCGGTTCTGGCGGAAGTACAAGGACCAAGGCCTGCAGATCGTCGCCCTCAACCCGAGGGAGCCGGTCGATCAGATCGGCCAGGTGCAGGCGTATTGCGACAACATCAAGGTCAGCTTCCCGGTCGGGCTCGAGGAGACCGCGAGCACCTACGCCGCCGTGACGTCCAATTTCCCCGGCCCCAACCCGTTCCCGGTCGACGTGATCGTCGGCAAGGACGGCATCGTCCGGTATGTCACGCATGAGTACGATCCGGATGCGATGACGGCTGTCATCGAGCAGGCGCTGGCCGAATGATGAAGCGCGCCCTGCTCCTGGTGGTCGCGCTGATTGCGTCCGGTTGCGACGGAGGCGGCGGCTCGACCAGCGGGGCGGGGGACGCCAGCGGCGGCGCTGCGACGGGCGGCGGCGCCGGAGGCGGCGGCGCAGCGACCAGCGGCGGCGGCGCAGCGGGAGGCGGCGGCGCGGCGGGCGGCTCCGGCGCCGGCGGCGCGCCGGCGGGTCCAGGCGTGACCGGCGTGCTCGCGGACGAGGCGGGACAGCCCATCGGCGGAGCCACCGTGCTGTTTTGCAATACCGCGGTCTGCTACTCGGACCGATCGAGGGCGGATGGTCGCTTCACCTTCCTCTGCGACGCGGAGCCGCCTGTCGACTTCGTGGTGAAGTCGATGGAGGACCCGGGCACGACGCCGCGCCGGGGAACGACCATGTTCCCGCTGCGCTTCACCGACGTGGTCACCGTCGACGCGGGATCGCTCTTCGTGCCGCACCTGCCCGCGGGCGCCGTCCTCGGGCCGAACAGCGACGATCCGCAGGTCCTGGAGGTCGGCGATGGCCTTCAGCTCACCGTGAACCGCGCCGCGCTCGCGGCGCCGCTCGGCGAGGCCCTCCACGACATCGCGGCCCGGAGGATCCCGCCGGAGCGCGTGCCACCGCTCCCCGATCTCGGCGGGGAGGAGATCGTGGCGGTCTACGCGCTCTACCCGTTCGCGACGACCAGCGACTCGCCCGTCGGGGTCCAGGCCCCCTCGGACCTGGCGCCAGGAACGCCCGTGAGGTTCCGGACCATGAGCGAGTACGACGGCAAGCTCTCGGCGCCGGCCGCAGGGGAGGCCGACGGCGCGGCCGTCAAGACGGCGCCGCTCTCCGGGATCGACGAGCTCACCTGGATCGTGATCTCCAGGTAGCGATCATCGCACCGCTGTTCCTCACGTCAGGACCGGCTTGATGTCGACGACCGGTGTGCCGTCGATGGCCTCGATGGGCCCGATGCGCAGGCGGTCGCCGTCGATGGCACGGACAAAGGCGGGATGGAGGCCGAGAGGGTTCGGTCTGTCCGGAGATCGCGTCGCGAAGACGCCCGTGAGCGGATTGCGCGCGTCGGACCGCGGGTGGACTCGGAGGACGTCGCGACGCGCCTGGTGAAACCACGTGATGACGATGATCTCGTCCCCGACGGCGAGGCCGTGCAGCCCTTCCGCCGCCCACGGGTACACCTCGATCCAGGCATCCGGCGCTCCCTCCGAGCCTTGCCTGGGCGCCTCGCTGCGCTCCTTGAGCAAGGACCGGATCACGCCGACCGGGCGCATCCGAGCGCCATCCAACGCCGCCTCGAGCGCCATCGTGCTCATGGAGGGGAAGGGAACGCCAGACGATGCACGGGTGTCAACGGCGAATCGTCACGCGCGCTAACTCTCCGGGTTTCAGCGTGATCGGTGTTCTAAACGATGCCTGCCATGCGATATTCCACATCGGTTATCGCGTCTGCCCCATGACGGATGGGATGCGGCGCCGGCCCGAGCGCGCAGACATCTTCGGCAGTGTGTCTCTGTCTTCACGGTCTACCGAGCTTCACGGTCTACCGAGGCGCCGACGAGGGCCCGTATCCCGCGCCGGCCTTCAGCCCGCTGTCCACCGTCGCGACGCCGGCGCTGGCCGCCCGCGAGGGCACGAGGACCGTCCTGCGGAGGCGTCGCCAGCGGGTGGCGGTGGAGAGCGCGGAGGCCTCGGAGGTTCGCTGATCCGAGGAAGCTCGGGCCACGGCGGCTGAAGCGGCGGCTCGAGGCGCGCGCGGAACCCGCTTGACGCTCGTCGCGCCCGCAAGCTATGTTCCCCGCATGCCCCGCGCGCTCCCCGCGTCCTGCGCTCGCCGCTGCTCCGAGGCCTTCGTCCTCGGCGGCGCGTCGCGCTCGGCCGCCGAGGTGGGTTCGTGCGTGGCAGGGCTGCGCTGGTGGCGCTGGTGCTCTACTAAGGCGGGCCCTTACCCCGGGTAACGCGCCTCCCTGCAGGGAGGACGACCTGAAGGAAAGAAGAAAGAGGGCCCGCCGAACAACGGTGGGCCTTTTCGCTTTTGTCCGCTATGCAGGGCGCCGCAGCGCGACGCCCGAGTCCCGAGGATCCGTGTCTGCCAGAACAGCCGTGAAGATGAGGAGAGAACCATGATGCATGCAGTCATCGATGCGCTCTGCGCCGGCGTCGACCTCTCCGCGGAGCAGACCGAGGCGCTGTTCCGCGACCTGATCGCCGGGGCGCTGACGGAGATCGAGCTCTCCGCGCTGTTCGTGGCGCTCAAGGCGAAGGGCGAGACCCCCGCCGAGATCGCGGGCGCGGCGCGCGCGCTCCGGGGGACGTCGGTGCCGTTCGCGCGGCCGGCTTATGTCTATGCCGACTGCTGCGGCACCGGCGGAGACGGGCAGTCCACCGTGAACGTGTCGACGGCCGTCGCCTTCGTCGCGGCCGAAGCAGGCCTGCCGGTCGCCAAGCACGGCAACCGCTCGGTCTCCTCCCAGTGCGGCTCCGCCGACGCGCTCGAGGCGCTCGGCGCCCGGCTCGACCCGCCGGCCGAGGTCTCGCGCCGCGCCCTCGATGAGGTCGGCTTCTGCTTCCTCTTCGCGCCGCAGTACCACGCCGGGCTCCGCCACGCGATGCCCGTGCGCCGCGCCCTCAAGGTGCGCACGATCATGAACCTGCTCGGCCCCCTCGTGAACCCGAGCGCGCCGCCGATCCAGGTGATGGGCATCTACGATCCGGAGCTCGTCACCCACGCCGCGCGCACGCTCGGCATGCTCGGGTGCCAGGCCGCGCTCGTCGTCCACGGCGGGGGGCTCGACGAGGTCGCCCTGCACGCCCCGACGCGCGCGGCCCGGCTCCGCGATGGGGTCGTCGAGGAGCTCTTGATCGACCCGGCCGACGCGGGGGTCGCGCCGGCGCCGATCGAGGCGCTCCGGGGCGCCGGCCCGGCGGCGAACGCGGCGTGGCTCCGCGACCTGCTCGCCGGGCGCGGCGCGCCCGCGCACCGCGACGCCGTCGCGATCAACGCCGGCGCGCTGCTCTGGATCGCCGGGCGCGCCGAGGGGCTGCGGGAGGGGACGGCCCTGGCGCTCGAGGCGCTGGGCTCCGGGCGCGCGGCGGAGCGGCTCACGCGCTTCGTGGCGCTGAGCCGGGACGGGGCCCAGGAAGCGCGGAAGGAGGCGAAACATGGCTGAGCAGGGCAATGTGCTCGCGCGCATCGTGGAGCGGAAGCGGGCGGACGTGGCGGAGCGCGAGCGGCGGACCCCGCTCGCCAGCCTGCGGGCGAACGCGCCGCCCACCTCGCGGAGCCTCCGGCGCGCGCTCTCCGCGCCGGGCGCGCGGTTCGTCCTGGAGTGCAAGAAGGCCTCTCCGTCCGAGGGCCTCATCCGGCCGGATTTCGACCCGCACGCCGTCGCCGCCGCGTACTACGGCGTCGCCGACGCGGTGAGCGTGCTGACCGACGAGCCCTTCTTCCAGGGCAGCTTCGAGATCCTCCAGGCCGTGCGCGCGGTCGTGGACGTCCCGATCCTCTGCAAGGACTTCGTCGTGGCGCCCTACCAGGTGATCGAGGCGCGGGCGAACGGCGCGGACGCGATCCTGCTCATGCTGTCGGTGCTGGACGACGCGACCGCGCTCCTGTGCCTGGGCGCCGCCGAGGCGCTCGGCATGGACTGCCTCGTCGAGGTCCACGACGAGGCGGAGCTCGAGCGCGCGCTCGCGCTGCCCGCGCCCGTGATCGGCATCAACAACCGCGATCTCAAGACGCTCAAGGTCGATCTCGCCGTCTCGGAGCGGCTCGCCCCGCGCGTGCCGCGCGATCGCATCGTCATCGCGGAGTCGGGCGTCGAGTCGCGCGCCCACGTGGAGCGGCTCGCGCCCTCGGTGGACGGGTTCCTCGTCGGCACGTCGCTCATGCGCAGCCCCGACATCGCGGACGCCGCGCGCGCGCTGGTGACCGGCAGGGTGAAGATCTGCGGCCTGACCCGGCCCGGGGACGCCCGCGAGGCGGAGCGGCTCGGGGCCCGCTTCGGCGGCCTCGTCTTCGCCGAGAGCTCGCCGCGGCGGGTGACGCGCGAGCAGGCCGAGATCGTGGTCGCCACGGCCGCGGGGCTGCCCTTCGTCGGCGTTTTCCTCAATCAATCCGTGGACTTCGTCGCCGATACGGCGCGGGCGATCGGGCTGCGCGCCGTGCAGCTCCACGGCGACGAGGACGCCGCGTTCATCGAGGCGCTGCGGCGCGAGCTCCCCGAGGGGTGCGAGGTCTGGAAGGCGGTCCCGATGGCGCCGTCCGGGGAGGCCGCCGGCGCGGCGGGCGCCGCGGGCGCGGCCGGCGAGGCGGGCGACGACGGCGCGGGCGCGGAGGTCGAGCGCAGCGCCGATCGGCTGGTCTTCGACACGCGCACGGCGGAGGCGCGGGGAGGCACGGGGCGGACGTTCGCCTGGAGCGCGATCGACGGCCACCCGGCGCGCGCGCGGAGCTTGCTCGCGGGCGGGCTGAACCCGGACAACATCGCCGCGGCGCGCCGGGTCGGGACGTGGGGGCTCGACGTCGCGTCGGGCGTCGAGCGCGCGCCCGGCGAGAAGTGCGCCGACCTGCTCGTGCGCCTGTTCGACAGCGCGCGCGGCCCGTCGCGCCACGACCATGACGCCGCGGCCCCGGCGGACCGCGCCTCCCCCTGACGGCAGCTCTCACGACGCACAACGCACAACGCACCACCGACGATCGAGGCAATCACATGCAGCAAAGCGGCCGCTTCGGCGCCTTTGGCGGCGCCTATGTCCCGGAGATCCTCGTGCCCGCGCTCGAGCAGCTCGAGCGCGCGTACCTGGAGGCGCGCGGCGATCCGTCGTTCGCGGCGGAGTTCGACGCCTTGCTGACGACCTACGCGGGGCGACCGACGCCGCTCACCCTGTGCCGCAACCTGACCGGCGATCCGCGCGTGAAGCTGTACCTCAAGCGCGAGGACCTGCTCCACGGCGGCGCGCACAAGACGAACCAGGCGCTCGGCCAGGGGCTGCTCGCGCGGCGCATGGGCAAGCGGCGGCTCATCGCCGAGACCGGGGCCGGCCAGCACGGCGTCGCGACCGCCATGATCGGGGCCCTGCTCGGCATGCCCACGCGCATCTACATGGGCGCGAAGGACGTCGAGCGGCAGCGGCTCAACGTCTTCCGGATGCGCCTCATGGGGGCCGAGGTGGTGCCCGTGACCTCGGGCTCGCAGACGCTGAAGGACGCCCTCAACGAGGCGCTGCGCTACTGGACCGAGAGCTACGAGGACACGCATTACCTGATCGGGACGGTCGCCGGGCCTCACCCGTTCCCCACGATCGTGCGCGATTTCCAGTGGGTGATCGGCCGCGAGGCGCGCGCCCAGATCCTGGAGGCCGAGGAGCGCTTGCCAGACGCGGTGGTCGCGTGCGTGGGCGGCGGCAGCAACGCCATGGGGATCTTCTCCGAGTTCATCCCGGACAAGGACGTGGCGCTCGTCGGCGTGGAGCCCGCCGGCCACGGCCTGTCGACCGCCATGCACGGGGCGACGCTCCTCAAGGGCCGCCCGGGGGTGCTGCACGGGTCGGAGACCTACATCCTCCAGGACGAGCACGGACAGGTCGCCGAGACGCACTCGGTCTCGGCGGGGCTCGACTACCCCGGCGTCGGGCCGGAGCACGCGCACCTCATGACGTCGGGCCGGGCGACGTACGTCGCGGCGACCGACGACGAGGCGCTCGACGCGTTCCAGCGGCTCGCGCGCAGCGAGGGCATCATCCCGGCGTTCGAGTCGGCGCACGCGATCGCGCACGCGCTGAAGATGGTGGCGGAGGCGGCGCAGGCAGGGCGCGAGACGGTGCTCGTCGTGAACCTGTCGGGCCGCGGAGACAAGGACATGGAGCAGGCGCAAAAGCTGCTCGATCCCGGGAGGTCGACATGAGTCGGGAGACGGTGACGACGCGCTACGATCGCGCATTCGAGCGGCTGCGGCAGCGCGGCGAGGGGGCGTTCATCCCCTTCCTGATGCTGGGGGATCCGGACCTCGCCACGAGCGCGCGGCTGCTGCGCGCGGCCGTGGAGGGCGGCGCGGACGCGATCGAGGTCGGGATCCCCTTCTCGGATCCGATCGCGGACGGCCCGACGATCCAGGCCGCGGCCGTGCGGGCGCTCGAGGCCGGCGTGAGGCCGGGCGACTGCATCGAGCTCCTGGCGCGGTTCCGGGCGGAGGCGCCGGAGGTGCCGATCGGCATCCTGACGTACGCGAACCTCGTGAAGCACCGCGATCTGGCGGGCTTCTACGCGTCAGTGGCCGCGGCCGGGGTCGACAGCGTGCTCGTCGCCGACGTGCCGGTGAGAGAGTCGGATCCGTACGTGGCGGCGGCGCGCGCCGTGGGGGTGGCGCCGGTGCTGATCGCGCCGCTGAACGCCTCGGAGGCCACGCTGCAGCGGCTCGCGGAGCGGTGCAGCGCGTACACGTACTGCGTGACGCGCAAGGGCGTGACGGGGGCGGACGAGCAGCTGCGCCTGGGCCACGGGGCGCTCTTCGAGACGCTGCGCAGGTTCGGCGCGCCGCCCGCGATCCTGGGGTTCGGCATCTCGAAGCCCGAGCACGTGCGCGACGCCCTCGCCGCCGGGGCGTTCGGCGTGGTCAGCGGGTCCGCGGTCGTGCAGCGGGTCTCGGCGAACCTCGGTGATCCCGAGGCGGCCGCGCGCGCCGTCGCGAGCTTCGTCCGCGAGATGAAGGCGGCGACGGCGCGCTGAGCGCGCCGGGTTCCACCCGCCGAGCCGGCCAGGTTCACGGCGGAGCGCCGTCGCTACCGCGCCCTGCGTGGTTCGCCTTTCGGGCGGCGAGCCGAGCTCACAGGCACGTGACGTCGCACAGCCTCTCCGAGAGCGCGACGCAGCCCTCGTCCCACCCGATCGTGCAGCAGAAGCTGTCTCCGTCCTCTCCGCACACGGTCTCGACGCAGCTGTTGCAGGTCGCGTCGAGGGGCGCGCCTTCCTCGCAGAGGTCGTGGGCGCACCCGCAGGCCCGCCCGCAGGCGGCGGTGAGGCCGGCGACGCAGTGGGTGTCCCAGTTGCTCATGCAGCACGCCGGGTCCTCCGCGCACAGCTCGGTCACGCACGGGTCGCAGGCCATGAGGAGGGGCGCTCCTTCCTCGCAGAGGTCGTGGCTGCACTCGGCCGGCGGGCACACGCCGCAGTCGGTGGCGCACGCCTGGCAGTTCTCCCTGTCGGGCTCGCACACGCCGTCACCGCAGACCGGCGGGCACACGCCGCAGTCGTCGGCGCACGAATCGCACGTCTCGCCGGTGTCACACCGCAGATCGCCGCACGCCGACGCCCCACCCTCTCCGCCGCCGCCGGCGGCGTCGCCGCCGCCGCCCGTCGAAGCGCTGCTCGCCGAGGCGCTGCTCACCGAGCCGCCGCCGGCCCCGTCGCCGCCGCCGCCGCCGCCCGCCGAGGCGCTGCTCGTCGAGGCGCTGCTCGTCGAGGCGCTGCTCGTCGAGCCGCCTTGCCCGCCCGCTCCACCGCCGCCTGTGGCATCGCCGCCCGCCGAGGCGCTGCTCGTCGAGCCGCCTTGCCCGCCCTCTCCGCCGCCGCCCGTGGCATCGCCGCCAGCCGAGGCGCTGCTCGTCGAGCCGCCTTGCCCGCCCTCTCCGCCGCTGCCCGTGGCATCGCCGCCAGCCGAGGCGCTGCTCGTCGAGCCGCCTTGCCCGCCCTCTCCGCCGCTGCCCGCCGATCCGCCGGCCCCACCTTGCCCGCCGGACCCGCCGGCGCCGGACGTGCTCGCCGCGCTGCTCGGCGCGGCGCTCTCGTCGTCGCCGCAGCCGGCGATCGTGAGGGTCGATGTCAGGGCGAGCAAAGCACACATGCGGAGTGAACGGTTCATCAGGGGAGCCTCGTCATCATCATGCGTTGGGAGCCGCCTCGCGCGCGTCGCGCGCGAGGCCGCCTGTCAAAAGAGCCCCACGGAGAAGTGGAGTGCACCGTCGATCTCATCCAGCTCGTCGCGCGGATCCAGGTTGAAGCCGTAGTCGAAGGCGAGGGGGCCGATGGGCGTGTTCACCCGCAGGCCGGCGCCGAGCCCGTAACGCAAGAGCCGCGGATCGAGGTTGACGTTCCTCGCCCTGATCCAGAGGTTGCCCGCGTCGAGGAAGAGCCCGAGCTGGAGCAGATCCGTCAGCGGAATGCGCAGCTCGGCGCGGGGGTTCACCATCACCGTCCCGCCGCGCGGGATATCGTCGGTCGATACCTCGGCGTCCCCGCCCAGCGCCTTTCTCGCCTCCTCGAGCCCGTCCTCAGGATACAGCGACTCGGCCAGATGGGAACGGAGCGAGTCGACGCCGCCGAGGAAGAACAGGCGATCTGGGTACGTCCCGCTCTCGGCCACGAGCGGCTGAATATACCCTCCGGACAGGCTCAGGGCGAGGGTGAGCCGCGACCGCGGCGCGAGGGGGATATAGCCCGACACACGGCCCGTGAATCGCAGGAAGTGGCTCTCGGGGAAGCTCGATTGGGCCCGGACCGAGGCGAAGGCGTCGAAGGCGTCGACGTGCTCGACGCCGCCGGAGAGGAGGAAGCCCCGGGTCGCGGCGAAGGGGGTGTCCCGCGTGTCCCAGGACGCGTCGATCCGCTGCGCCAGGGCGATCGTCTCGCCCTCGGGCATGCGCAGCTGGTCGAGGATATCCCGCTTGTCGGCGCCGACGGCGCCGGGGAAGAAGCCGACTTTGTTCAGCTCGGTCGACAGGGCGAGCTGCGTCGTGACGGCGCGCCGCGGGCGGTAGGTGATCGCGGGGATGATCGCCGTCTTCGTGACGCCGAAATCCAGCTGGTTGTCGCGCACGTTGATGCCCGCGAGCGACATGCTGACGAGCGGCCCGAGGCCGATGTCCGGGAGCGTGACCGAGACCGCGATGCGGCGCTCCAGCTGGTCGTCGATCTGGAGCTCCTCGTAGTGGCGGCTCGCCGCCTTGTCGACGATCATGAACTCGAACAGGTAGCTGAGCTGGACGCCCATCGTGAGGCCGATGGCGAGGCCGCCGATGTTGCGGTGTCCGTACTCGAAGGCGAGGCGCGCGCCCTCGCCGGTCGAGAACCCGATCTGCGGGTTGAGGTACTGCGGCAGCTGCTCGACCACGTGGATGACGACCCGCTTGTTCTTCTGAGGGACGTCGGGATCCTCGAGCGATATCGACACGCTGGAGAACGGGCCGAGCGCGGCGATGCGCTCCTCGCTCAGGCGGGCCTGCGACTGGCGGAACGGCGCGCCCTCGCGGAGCAGCACGCGGCGGAGGATCAGCTGCTCGTCGGTCCGTACGGCGCCCTTGACGACGATGCCGGTGACGAACACCCGATCTCGCTCCGAGACGATGAACCGCGCGCGGGCGCGCGTGCGGTCGGGCGAGGGCTCGATGGCCGTGCGGACCTCGGCGAACGCGTAGCCCAGGTCGCGGTAAGCATCCATGATGCGCAGCCGCGCGGCGTCGAGCGCGAGCGTCGAGAGGGGCTGTCCGACCTTCAGATCGACGAGGTCGCTGAGCCAGCGCTCGCTGAACGGCCGCTCCTCGGCGCAGAGGGCGCGGTCGCGCTCGCTCAGGCCGGCCTGGCCGCAGAAGCCCTTGTTGCCCTCGAAGGCGAGATCGTAGAGCTGGGTCTGCGGGCCGGGATGGACCGGAATGCGGAGCGTCACCTCGGGGGAGCACGCGATGTGCCGGGCGGCGTCGGGGCGGCACGTGAGGGCGGCGGGGACGGGCGGCTCGGGGAGGGGCAGCCCTTGCGCGTCGGTGAGGCACTGGGCCGTGACGCGCTCGGCGACCGGCTCGGGGATGCAGGCGCCCGGCGGGGAACGGCGCGAGCAGGTGGCGCGGAGCACGGAGACCGGGCCGACGACGGCGTTCAGGTAGCCCTTGCTGAAGTAGAGATCGCGAAGGTGCTTGAGGGCGCGCTCGTAGGTCTCCTGCGCGTACGTCATCGAGGGGATGAGCTCGACCGGCCTTGCCCGGCCGCCGGCGCCGCGGGTCGGGCCGAAGAGGTCCGAGATGCCTCGCGGGTCGGGCATCGAGAAGGCGTCGGCGCCGGGCAGGTCCTCCTCGAGGAAGCTCTCGATCTCGCGGCCGAGGTCGTCCGGGCTGAGGTCGCCCGTGAGGCAGGGGAAGACGCGCTTCGTGACGCGCACCTGGTCGTGCTCGCGGACGGTGAAGGTCAGGTAACGGACCGCATCGTCGGGCTTGCCGCCCAGCGAGGGGGTGACCTCGGCGTCGAGGAAGCCGCGCTCGACGTAGAACGCGCGGAGCCGATCGGTGAGATCGTTCGTCTTCGTCTCGGTCGTCTCGCCGAGATCGAGCGCGGCCTCGAGGGCGTCGTCGTCGAAGGCGCGGTTGCCGTCGAAGGCGGGGACGATGCGCGCGCCGGGCTCGAGGTAGACGTAGAGGTAGTTGTGCGGGCCGACCGCGAGCACGCGGTGGGAGACCTCGGCGTCGTGAAAGCCGCTCCGGCGGAGCAGCTCGGCCATCTCGCGGTCGGCCTCGGCGAGGGCGGGCTCGTCGACGCGGGCGCCGACGCCGAGGCCGTAGCTCTGCTTGAGCGAGCCGAGCTCCCGGTCCGCGCGCGGCGCCACGACGAAGACGCGCTCGGAGACCACGCGTGGAGCGCCGGCCTCGATGTCGAGGGCGAGGACGACCTGGGAGGGCTCGTCGGTGTCGACGGCGCGGACCGTGACGGCGGCCGCGGGGTAGCCGTGAAGCGCGTAGAACGCGCGGATGCGGGGGCTGATCTCGGCCAGCGTGGCCGCGGTGATCTCGCCGCCCTCGGCGATGCCGGCGGCCTCGAGGGTGTCCTGCCGGTCGAGCGCGCCGCCGGTGATCTGGACGTTGGCGATGCTCCGGCGGGGGACGACGAAGATCCGGAGCGCGGCGCCGTCCGGCACGAGGTACGCCTCGGCCGACGCGCGGGCGAAGTTGCCGGAGGCGAGCAGCTCGCGCATGGCGCGGCGCGCGGCGTCGGGGCTGAGCGGCTCGCCGAGGTCGACGCTGGTGACCGGCGACACGATCTGCCATCGGTCGCCCTGCGCGGTGACATCGATGCGGACGATCGGCTTGCCGACGAGCTCTCCCAGGGCCAGCGGCTGGCCGAGCGACGGCACGTCGGTGGCCTGGGTGCCGGCCTCGCCCGAGGGCACGGCACGTGCCGCAGGGTTGACAGGGTCGACAGGGTCGAGGCTGGCCTGACCGGGGTTGAGGTTGGCCTGACCGGGGTTGGGGCTGGCCTGACCGGGGTTGGGGCTGGCCTGACCGGGGTTGAGGCTGGCCTGACCGGGGTTGAGGCTGGCCTGACCGGGGTTGGGGTTGGCCTGAGCCGGACGTGCGGGGGTCGGGTCGGCGTGCGCCGGGATGGCGATCGCGCCGAGCGGCAAAAAGCCGAGCAGAAGGGGAATGAGGGTGGAACGGAAGCGAGCCATCAGGCGCGGAGCGCCGGGGGACGAAACGGAAATGAACCGGCGCCGGCGTGCACGACGGACGCAGCGTAGCCCGGTTGGGCGCTGGATGGGCAAGAGGCCGCCCGCGAGGCCCCGATGTGCGAGACGTGGGGCTCTCGGCGGGCAGAGCTCGTGCTAGCGTCGCCGCCCGTGCGAGGCACCGGATGAAGGACCTGGCGATGCTCGTCGGCGCCGTGGCGCATGACGCCAAGGTGGTGACGCTGTGGGAGAGCCTGCGCGAGCACTTCCGCGAACATGGAATCCTGATTGATTTCGCGCTGTTCTCTACCTACGAGCGCCAGGTCGAGTCGCTGATCCGCGGGCACATCGACGTCGCCTGGAACAGCGCCGTCGCGCACGTGCGGGTGAAGCGGCAGACCGAGGGCCGGTCCCGCTCGCTCGCGATGCGCGAGATCGATCGCGACTTCCACAGCAAGCTGCTCGTCCGCCGCGACGCCGCCGTCGGGGCGCTCAGCGATCTGGAGGGCAAGGCGCTCGCTGTCGGGAGCGTCGACTCGGCGCACGCGCGCATCCTGCCGCTCCACTTCCTCCGGCAGGCGGGCGTGGCCGTGGAGAAGATCCAGCTCATGCCGTTCGAGGTGGACGTCGGCAAGCACGGGGACACCGCGACGAGCGAGGTCCAGGCGCTCGCGGCGCTGCACGAGGGCAAGGCGCAGGCGGCGGCGGTCGGGGACGCGGTGTGGCTCGCCGAGCAGGCGAACGGCCACATCGACCTCCGCCGGGTCGACGTCCTCTGGACCACGCCGGCCTACGATTTCGCGATGTTCGACGCGCTGCCGGCGCTGCCCGAGGCGAAGGCCGAGGCGTTCCAGCGCGCGCTGCTCAGCATGACCTGGAAGAACCCGAAGCACCGGCGCATCTTCGAGCTCATGGGCCACAAGCAGTGGGTCTCCGGCCGCGACGACCGGTACGGCGCCCTCGACGCGGCGCTCGCCGCGGCCACCTGACGGCCGCGGATCGATCGCCGCGCGAGCGTCCTTCGAGCGCCGTCCGCGGCTCGAACGTCACTCGAACTCGAGCCGCCACCTCAGGTCGGCGCCCACGTTGCCGACCGGCGAGCTCGAGGCGTCGCTCGAGTTGTCGTACGACCCCTGGAGGCTCATCCGGTCGCTGAGCTTCACCTCGACGCCCGCGCGCACCTGGCTGCCCTGCGAGAGCCCCGTCGTCACGTTGGCGCGCACCGCGTCCGTGATGCGCTTGCCGATCGTCACCGTCGGCTCCGGGGCGCCGTTCTTGGACGAGTAGCCGGTGCCGAAGCGGAACTCGTCGATGAGGGGGACCATCGTCTTCACCGCCTTGTCGGCGCCCGTCAGCGACGAGAGCGCCTCGAGGCCCATGGTCTCGCCGAGCGACGACACGACGCCCTGGTTGAGCTCGGCGCGCGTCATGCCGAGCGTCAGCAGCAGGACGATGTCCTCCTGGCTGAGCGGCGGATCGCTCGTCAGGTTGAGCTGGAGGTTGTCGGCGTCGCCCTGGGCGTGCAGCTTGATGCGCCAGAGCCCGCTGGAGTTCGCGCTGCTGCCCGCGGCCGCGGCCGTCGGCGCCGTGGGCTCCGCGCCCGACGTCGCGTCCGCCGCGGCGGCGGTGCTCGTCGACGTGTAGCGGCGGTACTCGCTCTCGGCGCGCACGTCGACCTTGGGCGCGATGCGGAACGGATCGTCGAAGCGGACGTAGCCGTCCCGGACCTCGAACTCGGTGCTGCGCAGCATGAGCTTCGAGTCGGGCAGGATGCGCAGCGTGCCGCGCGCGCCGAAGCGCTGGTTCGTGCCCGAGAGCGCGAGCCCGGGCTGCGAGACCTCGAGCCGCATGTCGGCCAGATCGTTCGAGAAGCGGAGCGGGTTCGGCGAGGCGACGGTGACGTCGAACCGGACCACGTCGGCGGCGGGGTCGTAGGTCTGCACCGTCGTCCGCTGGCGCCCCGTGAGATCGCCGAGGTCCATGCTCATCAGGATGGGGCGCGTGTAGCTGAACGACGTGAGCGTGATCTTGCCCTCGACCCGCGGCAGGTTCTTCTCCCCCGACGCCTCGTCCTCGACGCCGGGCCGGAAGCTCGCCGTCAGGTTGGCGTTCGCGGTGAGGTTCACCCCGTCGGCGACCGGCAGCTTCACGCCGGTCGCCACGATGGATGCCTGCGCCGTGCCGAGGGTCAGGCCGCGCACCGGCATGTGCCCCACCGCGGTCACCGTGCCCGTGCCGACCCGCGCGCTCGCCTTCGTGAGGCGCACCTGGTCACCGCCGATCGCGAACTCCACGTCGATGTCGTCGAGCGACACCGGCAGGCCGACCACGTCGAGCTCTCCCTCCTTGAGCGTCGCCGAGCCGGTGTAGCGCAGCCCCTGGAGCGGCCCGGCCACCTGGACCTCGGCCTGCACCGTGCCCCGCGCGTGCCGGATCTGCGGGATGTCGGCGCTGAGCCGCGAGAGGCTCGTCGGGCTTACCCGGATCGCCACGTCGAGGTCCGGCGCCGTGAACACGCGCTTGACGTCGCCGGACGCCGTGAACGCGGCGGACAGGCGCGAGGCGGTGTGCGCCTCGAGGTGGAGCTCCGGCACCTTCAGCGTGTTGCCCGCGAGGCGGATCGGGCCGCTCGGGCTCGTGAGGTGGACCCCCTGGCCCTCCCGATCGAGCTTGAGCGCGTCGACCGTGAGCGTGAGCGCCGCCTGCCGGAAATCCGTGAGGGGGAGCCGCTCGATGTCGAGCGACCCGGTCATCGTGCCCTTCGGCGCCGCCGCGAGCGCGGCGCCCGGGATCAGGTTCGCGAGCGTGCCCAGGTCGAGCGCGTCCATGCGCACGTCCCCGTCCACGATCTTGCGCCGCTGGCGCGTGACGCGGAGCCCCTTCAGCGCGACCTGCCCGCCGAACAGCGAGCCGTTCGCGACGAGGGAGCCGTCGGGGAGGTCGCGCTCGTACTCCGCCGGGTCGAACGGCGCGCCCTGGGGGTTGCCGCAGATCGGCGTCCTGCCGATGACCTTCGGCGCCTTGTCGTTCGGCACGATCGTGAGCGCGACCCGCGAGGGCGGCAGGCTCGCGTGCGTGCGGCGGATGCCGACGCGCGAGACGTGCACGTCCGCGAAGCCGGAGAGCCTGCTCACGGTGCCGCCCAGGCTGGCGACGACCGACACCGAGCCGTCGAACTGCGAGGCCGCCGCCCCGAGCCCGTCGATCCGCGAGAGCGGGAGGCCGCTCGCGATGACGCTCCCCTTCAGCGCGCCGCCGTGCGCGACGGAGGCGCTCGCCAGCACGGAGCCCGTGCCCTTGCGCAGCGACGCCGAGCGGACGTCGAGCCGCATGCCGTCGGCGCCGGCGGCCTGGTCGTCCCAGATCATGTCGAGGTCGACCTCGCCCTCGTCGAAGCGCTCGTCGAGCAGCTCGACGCCGGTGAGCCGCATGCCCGCGTTCACGGCGAGGTAGCCGCCGCCGCAGCGGTCCTCGGGGCCGCCGAGCGCGAAGTGGGCGCGGGCCGTCCCGCTCGCGGTCGCCTTGTAGTCGGCGAACCGCGGATCCTTGTCGAGGCGGAGCACCTCGAGCAGGTCGCGCGCGGAGAGGTGCGGCGCCTCGCGCGTGTCGACGGTCGCGTCCACGACGACGATCCCCGCCGAGCTGTCGAGCGGGCGGCCCTTGGGCAGGTTGCCGGCCGGGTCGAAATCGATCTTGATCGACGGGACCCGGACGCGGCTCGCCCCGTGCCGGACCCGCGCGTTCTCGAGCGTCAGGGCGAGCGGCTCGAACGCGACCGGCGAGGGCTCGAGGTCGCCGATGGGGAAGCCGCCGAACACGAACTTCTCGACGCCGATCTCGCCGGTGAGCTTCGGGTGCTCGTAGGAGCCGTGCATCGCCGCCTTCATCGTGGCGACGCCGGCGAGCTCGAGCGCGGCGAGCGGCGAGATCTCGGCGAGGTCCACGCGCGAGCCCGGGTGGACCTCGACCCCGAGCTGGTCGTTGAAGCCGAGCGAGACGGTGGTCCTGAGGTGCGAGCTCGGCGTGTCGACCGAGAAGCCCGAGAGCACGACGGCGTTCGGCCGCACCTGGAACGAGCCGCGGACCGTGGCCTCCTTGACGCCCATCAGGCGCTTGCGGGCAGGGTCCTTCGTCGGGTGATCGAAGATGTCGAAGCCGTGCGTCTGCACGGCGAGGGGGCCCTCGAGGGAGAGCGGGGACAGCGTGCCGCCGAAGCGATCGAACCTCCCCTCGCGCAGCGTCCACGCGACGTGCGCCTGCGGGTGGACCGCGAGGTCGCGGAGCAGGCCGGGCAGCTCGACGTTGGCGAGGTCGATCGGCCCGGCCTGGAGCGGCACGCCCTTCTCGAACGGCTTGATCTCCACGCTCGAGATCTTCAGCGTGCCGTCGGCCCAGGCGACGTCGGTGTCGGAGAGCTGCACGGCGTCAGGGGTCGTCGAGACCTTGCCCGCGAGGCGCGTGGCGAAGACCCTGCCGTCGAGGCCCGGCCGGTCGAGCAGGAGCGTGCCCTTGAGGCGGGGGAGCGCCAGGCCGAGCGGCGCGGACGCCGCGTCGTACTCCGCGTCGACGTCGAGCGAGACCGAGCCGGACGCGGGCGGCAGGTTCACGAAGCGGTGCACGATCGGCACGGGGAGGCGCGCCCGCACGCGGCCCTCGATCCGGTGGGGCATGCCGTCGCCGAGGCCGACGGCGCGGAGGGCGCCGAGCTCGAGCTCCACCCGGCGCCAGTCGCCGTCCTGGAGCGCGCAGGGCGGCGCGGTGCCGGGATCCGGGTCGAAGTCGGTGGCGCCCTCGAGGATCAGCCGGCGGACGAGCGCGCGGCCCGGCTCGACGCGGACGCGCGTGTCGAAGCGGCAGACGACGTCCTCGTCGACGCTGTCCTCCTCGGCCTCGTGGCCGGGCGCGGGGTGCGTGCGGACGACCGAGACGAGGCCGGAGCGCATCGCGATCTCGAACGCGTCCGACGGCTCGGCGGAGACGTCGACGTCGACCTCGGTGGCCTGGACGCGGACGTTGTCGATCGTCAGGTCGAGCCGCGCGTCGGTGATGGCCACCGAGGAGAGCGGCGCGCGGTCGAGGCCGCCCCCGCCGCCCTTGCCGGTGCTCGGGAGGGTGAGGTTGCGGAGCTCCCCGTCCTTCAGCACCGCGCGGACGCGGGGGCCGATGATCTCGACGTCCCCCGCGTCGATGTGCCCCGCGAGCAGCGAGAACAGGCGCGGGCGGATGGCCACGCGCTCGAGCTCGAGGAACGGCGCGCCGCCGTCCGAGGAGTCGACGACGAGCCGGTTCAGGCCGACCATGAGGGGCCAGGCCTGGACGCGCACGTCGTAGCGGGCCGTGATGCCGAGCTCGCGCTGGAGCAGCGCCGCCGTCTCGCGCGCCGCCCAGGCCCGCACCGTCTCGGTGCGCACGAGGAAGCCGAGCGCGAGCGGGATCGCGCCGATCACCGCGAACACGGCGCACACAACGCGCACGGCGAGGCGCCCCCAGTCCCTGCGGGCGCTCGGCGGGGAGCCCTTTCTCCTCGTGCCGTGCATCGGGGCGCAGCTTAGCTGATGCGCGGTCGGACGCTTACGTGGGCGGGGGGATCCTGTGACGGGAAAATACCGGTGTGTGCGCGTCGCACCCGACCGGAAACGTGCTCCAGGGTGGAACGCCGCGGGGGCGCCGTGCGAGGCGCGCCGGGCCGGGTCAGCTCGCGGTGAGCTTGCGGTAGCGGAGCTTGCGGGGCTCGGCGGCGTCGGCGCCGAGGCGGCGCTTCAGGTCGGCCTCGTAGTCGGCGTAGTTGCCCTCGAACCAGACGACCTTGCTGTCGCCCTCGAAGGCGAGGATGTGGGTCGCGATGCGGTCGAGGAACCAGCGGTCGTGGCTGATGACCACGGCGCAGCCGGCGAAGTTGAGCAGCGCGTCCTCGAGCGAGCGGAGCGTGTCGACGTCGAGGTCGTTGGTGGGCTCGTCGAGCAGGAGGACGTTGCCGCCGCGGCGGAGCAGCTTGGCGAGGTGGAGGCGGTTGCGCTCGCCGCCGGACAGGTCGCGGACCTTCTTCTGCTGGTCGCTGCCGGCGAAGTTGAAGCTGGCGACGTACGCGCGCGAGTTGACCTCGCGCTTGCCGACGAGGAGGCGGTCCTCGCCGCCGGAGATCTCCTGCCAGACGTTGTTGGTCGGGTTGAGCGCGTCGCGCGACTGGTCGACGTACGCGAGCTCCACGGTCTCGCCGAGCCGGAGCGCGCCGCCGTCGGGCTGCTCGAGGCCCATGATCATGCGGAAGAGCGTGGTCTTGCCGGCGCCGTTCGGCCCGATGATGCCGACGATGCCGCCGCGCGGGAGCGAGAAGCTGAGGTCGTCGATGAGGACGCGGTCGCCGAAGCCCTTGCGGAGGTGCTCGGCCTCGACGACCACGTTCCCGAGCCGCTGGCCGGCGGGGATGTGGATCTCGTTCTCCTCGACCTTCTTCGACCTGTCCTCGGCGAGCAGCGTCTCGTAGGCGGCGAGGCGGGCCTTGCTCTTGGCCTGGCGGGCGCGCGGGGCCATGCGGACCCACTCGAGCTCGCGCTCCAGGGTGCGCTTGCGCGCGCTCTCCTGCTTCTGCTCCAGCTCGAGGCGCTTCTTCTTCTGCTCGAGCCAGCCGGTGTAGTTGCCCTCGTACGGGATGCCGGCGCCGCGGTCGAGCTCGAGGATCCAGCCGGCGACGTTGTCGAGGAAGTACCGGTCGTGGGTGACCGCGACGACGGTGCCGGGGTAGTCGTGGAGGAAGCGCTCGAGCCACGCGACGCTCTCGGCGTCGAGGTGGTTGGTCGGCTCGTCGAGCAGCAGGATGTCCGGCTTCTCGAGGAGGAGCCGGCAGAGGGCGACGCGGCGGCGCTCGCCGCCGGAGAGCTTGGTGACGTCGGCGTCGGGCGGCGGCAGCCGGAGGGCGTCCATGGCGCGCTCGACGACGCGGTCGATCTCCCAGCCGTTCGCGGCCTCGATCTTGTCCTGGAGCGCGGCGTACTCCTCGAGGAGCGCCTCCATGTCGGGGGGCGACTCGCCGAGCTTCGCGCCGATCTCCTCGAAGCGCTGGACGAGGGAGCGGACGTCGTGGACCGCCATCTCGACGTGCTCCTGCACGGTCTTGCCCGCCTCGAGCTGCGGCTCCTGGGCGAGGTAGCCGATGCGGATGCCGTCGGCGGGCTTCGCCTCACCGAGGTACTCGTTGTCGACGCCCGCCATGATGCGCAGCAGGGTGCTCTTGCCGGCGCCGTTCGAGCCGAGGACGCCGATCTTCGCGCCCGGGTAGAAGGAGAGCCACAGGCCCTTCAGCACCTCCTTGTTCGGGGGGTGCACCTTCCGGACATCCTGCATCGTGAAGATGAATTGAGGGGCCACGTCTTCGCCTGCCTGTGCGTGCCCGGCGCGCCGTGGGGCTCCGCTCGGCCTTCGAGCGGGCGCGGCGCTGGCCGGGCTGGGGGGAGAGGCCGTATGCGAGATCGCCGGCTGACGGTCAAGAGGGCGCGGAGGCGGCTGTAGGCGGGCGCGCAGGGCGCGCGTCGGGACGGACGGGCGGAGCTAGGCGCGCCGCGCGCCGCGCCCGAACGCCTGCTTGAGGGCGGCGAGGTCCTCGCGGCCGACCTCGCGCGTGGCGACGAGGACGGCGAGGTACACGAGGGCGACCAGGATCGCCTCGCCGAGCACGGCGATCTTGCCGAGCCACGGGAGCTGCGCGCCCACGGCGATCCCGGCGAGCAGCGCGGCGCCGACGCGGAGCGCCGTCCGGGCGGGGACGAAGCCGCCGGCGGCGCGGTGGAGCAGGGCGCCGCCGGCGACCGCGGCGGTGGCCAGCGCCAGCGAGGTGGCGACGGCGGAGCGCACAAGCATGTCGGGGCCGAACGCGGCGCGCGGGACGGCGATCGAGCAGCCGGTGGCGACGAGCAGGACGGTGGTGGCCGTGAGGGCGGCGGCCACGCGCTCCCGGTGCAGGCTGGTGAGCGCGGCCGAGGCGACGCCGAGGACGGCGAACGCGCCCATGCCGAGGGAGAGGACGCGGAGCGTGTCGCCGCCGCGGCTCCAGATCTCGACCGGGAAGGCGAAGCGCAGGACGTGCGGGGCGAGGCCCGAGATCGGGGCGCAGAGGAGCCCGGTGAGCAGGAACGAGAGGCGGACGCCCGTCATGGCGTAGCGGCGGACCGCCGCGCGATCGTGCTCGGCGTGCGCGCGGGCGAGCATCGGGAAGAGGATGAACGTGACCGAGAGGAGCAGCTGGTACGGCAGGAACGCGAAGAGCTGCGCGCCGCGGTAGACGCCGATGAGGTCGTCGGCGGCCTTGGCGCCGAGCGCGAGCCCGCTCGTGGCCTGCCCGAGGAAGCGGCGGAGGAGGAAGAAGTCGGTCTGGAGCAGGAGGTTCAGGAACGTCTGCGAGACGGCGAGCGGCAGGAGGAAGGCGGCGTGCTGGCGGATCGAGGGGCCGGCGCTGCCGGGGCGGCCGAGGCCGGTCCTGGTGAGCGCGAGGGGGACGATGACGGC
The DNA here is from genome assembly GCF_051525245.1 of Sorangium sp. So ce128. NCBI lineage: Bacteria > Pseudomonadati > Myxococcota > Polyangiales > Polyangiaceae > Sorangium > Sorangium sp. So ce128. The sequence continues at coordinate 1,646,993 of NZ_CP150313.1, forward strand.
GGCCGCGGCGACGAAGCCGGCGATCGCGCCGAGGACGCCGCTCTGGCCGGCGCGCAGGAAGAGCAGGGCGAAGGCGGCGATGCTCGCGGTGCGGAGCGCGCCATAGCCGACATCGAAGGCGGCCTGCGTGACGAAGCGCCGCTGGCCGTTGAGCGCGCCGACGAGCGGGGCGTAGAGGCCGTAGAGGAGCACGACGGCGGCGGCGAGCCGCAGCGGGCCGGCGACGTGCGGGGCCTCGGAGAAGTCGGCGATGGCGCCGGCGAGGAGCGCGAAGCCGGCGGAGACGACCACGGCGAGGAGGGCGTGCAGGGCGAGCGTGCGGCGGAAGGCGGCGGCCACGTCCTCTTCCGCGACGCTGGAGACGGCGCGCGAGACGCCCTGGATGCCGGTCGCGACGATGACGTTGTTGACGACGCCGACGCCCGCGAGCACGACGGAGACCGCGCCGTAGCCGTCCGTGCCGAGCAGCCGCGGGAGGATGAGCTGCTGGACGAAGCCGAAGAGGATGAAGGAGACCTTGGCGCCCGCGATGGCGAGGCCGCCGCGGCCGGCGGAGCGGGCGGTGGCGGCGGAGGGGGCCGGAGAGGCGGCGGCGGGGGCGGGGGAGGAAGCGGCAGGAGCCGGGGCGGCCTGCGCGGGGTCCGCGGCGGTTCGCGAGGGATCCGGGGCGGAGTGCGGGGGATCCGAGGGCGCCGGGGCGTCCGGCGGATGCGGCGGGAAGGGCACGGCGGCGCGCTGCACGGCGGCGTTGTCGCAGAAGCACGCCGGGCGGGCAATCTCGCGCGGAGCGGGCGAGCACACCGGGCGTCACGTAAACTTCAGCGGCGGTGCGGATTCGCTTGACGGGAAGGCCTCGCTGACTATCCTCGCGCCCGTCTCCAACGCATTCCAGCTTAGCTCAGTTGGTAGAGCAGGCGGCTGTTAACCGCCGGGTCGCTGGTTCGAGTCCAGCAGCTGGAGCTACTCCTGCGGGATCGCTGAAACGCGATCTCGCTCTTTTAGAACCGGCCTCGGAGAGCGATCTCCGGGGCCGGTTCGTTTCTGGCCCACGCTTCCGCGATCATCGGCGCGCACGACGCGCGCGTGGGTAGCGTTCGAGCAGAGAGCGCCGCGAGCGTGAAGGCGCGCGCGACGAGGGCGTTCTGCACGGCGCTCGCGCTCTCTCTTCTGTCCTCCGGATGAGAGAAGCCGAGAGCGGCTAGCAGCGGAGGGCCTTCGGGCGGGACGATGCCGTTGACGTTTAACTGGCCAGGCGTGCCCTGATACACTGTCAAGCTGTGATTGACCCCGAGAGCATGGCGCAGCTGCGCAAGGAGCTTCGGGAGCGGATGGTCGAGGACCGGAAGCTTCTGGAGGAGCTGCGCGCCGAGGTGCGCTCGGGGCTCGTCGATGCGCGACGGATCATGCCGAGGCAGACCACCGCCGTGTCTCTGGTGGGCACCGACGGCGGGAACAACCGCGTCGAGTTCGACCCCTTCATGGCGCAGCTCATTCGCGTCGTCGACTCGAGCAACAACGAGTACTGCCTCGAGGTCGTCACGCCAACGTCGGACCTCGTCGCGCTCTCGAAGCGCCACCTCGAAGACGGAAGCGCCAAGACCCCGCTCGGCAAGATGATGAAGTTCCTCGGCGTGACGTTCCTCTGGGAGCTGTCGCCGATGATCAAGAAGCCGCCGGCGACGCCCTCGCCAAGCTGGGTACAGGTCTACCGGGAGCTGACGGAGTGGGCGGTGCTCTTCTCGCTCCTGCGCGAGAAGGACTACGGCACGGACACGGTGATCGTCTGGGACGGCCTGCTGCGCAGCAAGGTGTTCTCGACGACGCTCTTCGCCGACCTTCGCAAAGGCATCGAGGAGGCCCTGCGCACGCAGAAGGCGAAGCGCCGTAACATCTACGTGGTCGGGGTCGCGAAGCACTCCAAGGTGCTCCAGCGATACCGGCTCGCCATGATGCTTGAGGGCACCATGCGCACCGACTACCCCTGCTACTCCGACGTTTCGCGCGAGCTGGAGCAGAACGCGTACGTCTGGTCCGAGTACGCGCGCGGCGGCGAGGTCGAGACCGGCGAGGTCAACAAGTTCGTCGCCGGCAAGATGTTCTTCGTGAAGTTCGGTGGCCGACCGCGCGACCCGATCTGGCCCGTCGATCTGCTCGAGACGCAGCTCAGCGACGCCCAGCTCATCTTCGGCAGCCTGCTCGCTGATGCGATCGAAGGCTTCCCGGTGCCGTTCTACCCGCGGTGCCTCCAGCGGGCGCACGAGAACGCCGCACTCGTCGACTTCGACATGGACATCCTCCAGCAGGGAATCGTGAACGCGATCCGCGAGTCCCTTGGCGAGAGCGCTCCCGTTCTCGACGAGCTGGCCCTCATCGACGCGGACCCTGCGGGAAAGCGGTACGGATAAAAAATGGCGGACCTCAACCTCTTCCCTGACGCCCAGGTCGTCGGCGTCTTCCGTGGCTTCCGCGAAGGTGGCATGGAGTTCCACGCCGACCTCGCGCTGCCCTACCGCACCGAGTTCCACAACACGCCCATGCACGGCCAGTTCTTGCTCGTGCAGCTCGAGACGCCCGACGAGGCCGTGCTCGGGCGCATCACGTCGCTCTCGTCCGAGGGGCGCCTGAGCGGCCCGTCTGGCGAGGACTTCAACATCCGCGCTGTGCGCGAACGGCGTGCCGTCCCCGAGGGGCTGCGCGAGGACTACCTGAAGTACCGCGTGAACATCCGCGTGCTCGGCGTCCTCCGCAAGAACAACGGTTCGCTCGTGTTCGTCCCCTCGCACCGACGCCTGCCGCACGTCGGCAGCCCTGTCGCGTTCCCCTCCGGTGCCGTGCTCCGCGAGATCGCGGGCCACAACCAGCTCGGCGCCGAGCTTGGGTTCTTCGCGCTCGGCGAGTACGTCTTCGCCAAGGGCGACGAGCGACTGAACGCCGAGAACTGGATGCAGCTCCGTGACCCGACGATCACGGTGAAGTTCGACATCGCGAATCTCGTGTCGCGCCGGTCGTTCGTCTTCGCGCGTGCCGGCTTCGGTAAGTCGAACCTCAACAAGCTGCTCTTCAGCGCGCTGTACTCGCAGACGCCCACTGTCGAAAAGCGCGGCGGCAAGAAGGTCCCCGTCGGCACGATGATCTTCGACCCCGACGGCGAGTACTTCTGGCCGGACGACAAGGGTCGCCCCGGGCTGTGTGACGTGCCCGCGCTCGAGAACCAGGTCGTCGTCTTCACCTCGCGCGCGGCGCCGAGCCCGTTCTACCAGTCGTTCGTCGCGGGCACGATCAAGCTCGACATCCGCCGCCTTCGCCCTGCCGACGTCATTTCGATCGCGCTGCCACCGGAGCGGCAGGACCAGCAGAACGTCAGCAAGCTGCGGGGGCTCGATTCGAGTCGATGGGAGCAGCTCGTCAACCTCATCTGGTCGGATCGCAACGGCGCCGACCTGGACGAGATCAAGGAGTTGCTCGGTCTCGCCGATGGCCAGGACGCTGAGGCTCTCGCTGCGCGCGGCAACATGACGAAGATCGTCTCGCAGCTTCATGACCCCGCGAGCCGGCTCCTCGACCTCCTCATTCAGGCGCTGCGCGACGGCAAGCTGTGCATCGTCGACGTCTCCCAGCTTCGCGGCGGCGCGTCGATGATCCTCTCCGGTCTCATTCTTCGCCGCATCTTCGACTGGAACCAGGAGCAGTTCACGCGCGCCGACTCTGCCAGCATTCCGACGATCGCCGTGGTCGAGGAGGCGCAGAGCGTGCTGAACGACAAGGCCTCGGCCGCCACACCCTACATCGAGTGGGTGAAGGAAGGCCGCAAGTACGACCTCGGGGCCGTGCTCATCACGCAGCAGCCGGGCAGCATCCCCGTCGAGATCCTCAGCCAGGGCGACAACTGGTTCATCTTCCACCTGCTCTCGGCGAGCGACCTGCAGAACGTGCGGAAGGCGAACGCGCACTTCAGCGATGATCTCCTGAGCAGCCTCCTCAACGAACCGCTGGTCGGTCAGGGCGTGTTCTGGAGCAGCGTGAAGGGCAACGCCTACCCGGTGCCGCTGCGCATCCTCTCGTTCGAGAAGATGCACAAGACGCGCGACGTCAGTTACTCGCTTCCGGCAGTCCAGAACTATGCGACGAAGCTGAGAGAGAGCGGTCCCACTGCCTCGCCCGTAGCTGCAGCACCACCTCGATCTTACACCACCACCGCTGACGTTCCGGCGCAGGTCGATGATGAGGACACGCCCAGCATCGCTGAGACGCCTCCCGACGCGCTTCGCTCCGACATCGACATCGCAATCGACGCGGTCGCGCAGGACGCTGAAATCAGGAAGTCACTGCTCCAGGGCAACGGCATCCCGTGGGGTGTATTGATGGGCAAGGTGAAGGCGGTGCTCCCCGCGAGCCTTCAGCAGGACAACAACCGCGTGAACCGCCTCATCGTCGAAATCGTAACGAAGATCCTCGGTGGCCCCCAAGACAAAGCCTGGGCGACCGAACAGCGAACGGTTCAGTCGGGGCGCTCGGTTCGGTTCATCATTCGGCGCTGACCCTCTATGCGGCTGGCGCAGCTGCAACAGTCAGTGGGCTCCAGACCAAGTCGTCATCGGCCGCGAGGGCAACCAGCTTCGCGTCGGCGCTCTTGGGGAACTTGAAGTCCAGGCCGACGCCAACGCCCGTGGGCGCGTTCGCGTTCACCGCCAGTTCCGGCACGTCGGCATCATCGACTCGTAGGCTCTGGATGCGTCCCCAGCGAGCTCCGGTGGACTCCACGACGACAAACACCGGTTGGCCGACGAAGAGCCTCTGAGCAGGCTTGTCGACGACGACGACCGTGCGGCCCCTGAAGGGCCCATCCCCGTCACGCAACGCCAGTTCGATGCGGCCGCTGGACGCTGCATGGTGGGTCTCCAGGTAGCGGCCGACGACCAGCCCGAAGATCGAGGTCGCCAAGCTCTCGATGAAAGCCACAGCCTCGCTCATGTCCGCGCCTCCGAGGAGGTTCATGGGGTTGCCTCCACGGTGGGCGACCTGGTTCCTCCGCTCGACGATGTCCTTCAGACGCTCGTCGATCACCGTTCGTTTCACGCCGTCCTGCGGCGGCGTGTCGAGCCCCTGCGCGGTGCAGTACCAGGCGACGATCGCGTCGGCGCGACATGCGCGGTCGCAGATCTGCTCGATGCCAACCGCACCGAAGAGAGCATCGACCTCGCCCGCGCGCAGGTTCGCGTCGTGCGCGATCACCACCGCCTCGTTCAGCTCGTAGGGCCTTGCGCCGCTCAGGCATTCGAAGAGGTTCTTGACCACGCCCAGCTCGCTGAGGCCGACGTAGCGGCTATACCCGCGTCGACCGCGCCACAGGAGTTCTGCCGTTCCGGCGAGATGCTTGTCCGTCAGCTTCTTCGGGAGGGCCGCGTAGTCGAGGCGCCCGGCCTCGAGCCGCACGTACGCGGTGACGAGATTCTCGACGAACTTCTCGAACGACGCGTACAGCGCGACGACGAAGGCCCCGTAGTCGAAGCGACGCCGGATCGAGACGTACTGCTGCACCACCGTGTCCTTGTGGCCCACCAGCGCGGCGTTGACCGGGTCGATCGACGCCACGAGCGCCTTCAGCTCGGCCAGCTCCGTGATGAGTTCATCCAACGTAGAACGCACAGGCAGGCTCCGTCGCGATCACTTTTTGGTCTTCGTGATCGCGGCGGCGAAGGCCTCGCTCACGCAACGGTTGCGGTCCTGGGTGTCCTTGAAGTTTGTGCGACGCCCAGAGAACAGCTCGTGATTCGTCTTGTACATGGCCTCGAGCTCGTCACGCAGGACGGCCTTCTTCGCGACGAGCTTCGCTCGATGCGGGACAACGTCGGCGCTGTTCGCCACGAACATCAGCGGGTCGTAGACGATCTTGGTGGGGCGCTTCGACGAGCCGCGCACCGTGAAGGCCTCGGTCCCCAGCACCTCCCAAAGGAAGGCCACCGTTGCCTCGAACATCGCCTTGTACTTGGCAAGCAGCGTCGGCGCGAAGCTGTTGCCCCCCATGATGAAGCGGTCGAGGAACTCGGAGATCTTGTTGAGGTTGAACTTGGAGGTGATCTGCCGGTACGCGAAGAAGCGCAGCACGAGTTCGACGTCCTCCATCTTCTCGAACATGCGCGTCCCCGCTTTGGTCGGCTCGTCGACGGCTTCGTCGGCCTCTTCTTCGTCGGTCTCCTTCTCCTCGGGCGACGGATCGAGCGGAATGCCCCACATGCGCCGGAAGCTCTCGTTCTCCGATAGCGCGAGGCACAGCGAGTTGAGCGGTCCGCCATAGACCGCGTTGCGGGTCTCTTGGCTGCCCAGCTTCACGCCGCCGGAGTTGAGGCGCTCGAAGACCATCTTCTTCAGCATCGCGGCCTGCTCCTCGGTCGTGGCCGTCTCCTTGAGGAGGATGATCGACGAGATGTAGCGGCGGTCGATGCCGTCTTTGACCTTTGACGGAAGTGTTGAGTAGGTGCGCCCATCAAGGTCCGACCAGTACTGCAGCCCGGTGAGCTCGAACTTGTCGGCGTAGAACTCGCTCAGCGCAGTCAGACGCTGGCGCCCGTCCATCACCTCGAAGCGCGCGAGCTCGCGCTCGTAAAGAAACACAGGTGGCACCGGTACGTTCATGAGGAACGACTCGATGAGCCGGGACTTCCGCTCGACGCTCCAGCGATGCCGACGCTGGTACTCGGGATCGAGCTTGTAGCGGAACTCCTTTTCACCGCCTTCGCCGTCGATCTTCTCCTCCAACATCTTGAGGATGCCAGCGAGCGGATAGCGCGCCTGCTCCGTGACGATGCGGATCTCGCCCTTCGCGTAGCGACTATTGAGCTCCTCGTCGCTGACCTTCTTCTCGGTCACGTCGTCGTCGAAGGAGACCTTCTCGCCCTTGAGGAGGTGGCTCGCCGCTGGCTGTTGCGTCTTCGCGCCTGCCGCCGCCTTCTTCTGGTTGCCCTTCGTCACTGGCTCTCTCCCTCAGGCACGGTGGCAATACACGTCATGTTCGGTGATCGCCTTCTTCGGCACGGCCTGGAACTGCCGCACCTGTCGGCGGCCGCTGTCGGAATCAGGCACGGCCTTCGCCGTCTTCATCCTCCAGCCGGAGTCGACCAGCGACTTCTTCAGCACGTCCATCGGCACGGCATCGCGGTCGTGTATGCCTCCGTAACGGATGATGAGCCGCGCGTCGTTGGTCGTGTGCTTGGCGACGTTCTTCCATACGCGCCCCATCTCCGCAGCGAAGTGGTCGGCCCCCGAGTGCTCGAGCTGCCCCTCGGGCTGGCGGTACTCGACGTAGTCGGGGCCGCCAAGGAACCAGAGCCGAAGCCACTGGTCCGGCAAGTACGTGCGCATGCCGAAGTACGGAGGCGAGGTGACCACGAAGCGCGCCTTGGGCGTGTCCGTGAACGTGTCGGCCACGCGGCTGTCGCCGAGCAGCACCTTGCCGCCGACATTCGGTGGCGGCTCCGTGAGGTAGCGGTCCGCCCTCGTCTTGATGATCGACAGCACGTCGACATCGACCGGCTGCATGCCTCGCGCTGTCCAGAACTTCACTGCGTACTTCGGCTTCGGGGCGAACGTCCTCGGCGACTGGTTCGAGAAGTACGACGGGGCCCCCTTGGGGCGCGGGCCGTGGAGCGCACCGAGCACGATCGCTCGCAGCAGGATGCGCGTGTCCGAGGAGCAATCCGCGAGCAGCGCCTCGCGGACCTGGCAGATCTGCACGAGTGTGTGCTCGTGGTACGCGAGCCTCCAGAACTCGCCCGTGGGCAACGACGTCGGCTCCTTGGCCGCCTTCAGGATGGCTCTGGCGCTCGCGGTGACTCCGCTTGGCGTTGCCGTGGCGAGCTTCGCCTGCGCGAGGGCGGCGGCCACCGGGCTGCTGTCCACCCCGACCGAGGGCATCTTGCGTAGGCGAGCGGCGAAGTTCGTGGTGCCGCGCCCGCAGAAGGGATCGATGACCCAGTCGCCTCGCTTGCCGTACTGCTCCAGCACGCGCAGCGGGAAGTCGAGCGGGTACATCGTGTAGTACGGGCAGACCGCGTTGAGAGCTTCGTTGCTCATGGAATGCCTCCGGCGGACGGACAAAGCCTCAGAGCAGCCGCCGACGGGGACGTGAGGGAGAGTGGGTGCTTCATGGCGGGCTCACCTCGACCCAGCCGATCAGCTTCGCGGCGTAGCTGCCGCCCTCGGGAACGATCTCCCGGTGCTACAGCTCGCGCTCGAGCATCGGCTCGACCTTCTCGTGGAGCAGCGCCTTGCGCGCTGATGCCGTCGTGCCGTTGACGTGGCCCGTGCGCGTGAAGACGCTCGCACCGAGCCGTTCGAGGCGCGAGTTGCGCTTGCCGTCGTCGCTCACGCCGAGGGGCAGCACGGTGGCGCGGTGCTCGCCCGAGGGCCCGCGCGTCTCGACAAGCCACCAGGTCAGCACGCCCGGGCCTTCGGAGCCCGACACGGCTACGCCGATGCTCTCGGGCGAGACGGCCTGCCAGCGCTTGATGGCCTCCTGCACAAGCGGATGTTCGAGGCCGAGGAGTTCGAGGTCGGCGAACGCGCACGCCCTCGTAGTCCGCGTCCTCCTTGATGCGCTCGGTCTTCACGGTGGCCGGGTCGAACACCATGTCGTCGGGTTCGACGTCGGCGGCGCAGACCTCGCGGACCACGCGCTCGAGGTTCCCGAGTGAGTTGTCGAGGCGGCCGAGAAAGTCGAAGTCCTTCGTCGCGCGCGCCAGCGGCGCGTCCCACACGTGCAGCATCAGCGCGCCCTTGAGGACGAAGCGCGCGCGGTGAGGGGTCGTCGCCAGCCGGTAGAGGAACCGCTCCATCGCGTAGTACTGGAGCAACTCCTGGAACGGTCGCTTCGAGGCGTGCGCGTGGTTCTGGAGACGAGCCTGCACCGAGGCAGCGAGGTTCGAGACGTTCTTGACGGTCACAGCGAAGCCTCCAGGTAGGGGCGCATCGCGCGCTCGACGTGGCGCATGCGGGCGTACTTCAGGACGACGTCGAGCTTCCTGCGGCGGCGTTCACGCCAGAGCCGCAGCGACTCCAGCACGACGTTCATGCCGAGCTGGTTCCGGTAGCGGAAGCAGTCGACGAGGGTCTTCTCGGGGTCGTAGATGCGAACTGGCGCGCCGTCGAGCTCGTGGGTCTCGATGCCCTCGTGGAACGCCGGCCCCGAAAACCAGAAGAACCGCGTCGGCGGGTAGTCGAGGCGCGGCTTCGTCTTTCCTCGCTCGAGCGCCACCTCGATCGTGTGCGGCACCTGCGTCGTCAGCTCGTGGAACGAGAGCGCCGAGATGAGGCAGAGCACGCCCTGCGGGACGCGCTTCGCCACCGTGACGATGTCCGGGTGCGCCAGCGGATCGAGCGACGCGAGGCGGTACACACCTCGGGAGATGGGCTCGACGACGCCGGCGTCGCGCAGGGCGTAGAGCGTCTTCCGGTTGATGCCCAGGCGCAGCGCTTCGGCCATGCGGAGGCCGCCGCCATGCTGGCGGAACAGCTCGACCTCGCGCTTGAAGACCTGTGCAGCCACGGGGACATATTGCCTGCAAACCTATATGATGTGAAGTGGTTTTGTCCCCACGCCTGGACCCGAGCGGGGTGACGAACGGCCCCGCACCCGTCGTGGGACGGTGCGAACGCTGGAGAGCGTCCCGGTCGTCCCTCTCCAAGTGCCTGAAATCCTGCGCTCGGCTTCTCGCTGGGACGGTACGAGCGGAGAGAACTCGTCCCGCAGAAAGCCCTGCGAACGGGTTGGTTACGAGCCACAAGTGCGGAGCCATTCCTCTCTCCTTGCGAACATCGCGGCGAGGCGCGGTTCACGGAGCGCACCGAGGCACATGCCTCGGGGGGCTTCGTCTCTTCTCCCGCGCCTGCGTTCCGCGTGACGGCCTCGCAGGCCGCGCCGGTTCGGTGGTAGACGGTTCGGCAAATGAGGACGCTCCTTCGGCGCCCTGGCCTCTGGCTCCTGATCGCGTTGCTCGCGGCCTCCACGATCGTGATGGCGGTGCGCGCGCGCGGACCCAAGGTGAAGGTCGCCGTGGCCGCTCGAAAGGATCTCGAGCAGCGCGTCGTCGCGAGCGGACGGGTGAGGGTGCCGACGCGCGTTCAGGTCGCGGCGTAGGTCCCGGGCCTCGTCGTCGCGGTCGGCGCGATCGAGGGGCAACGCGTGAAGGCGGGCGATCTCCTCGTGCAGATCGACGACGCCGAGGCGCGCGCGGCGGTGTCGCAGGCGAAGGCCGCCGTCGACCAGGCGAACGCGCGTGTCGAGCAGCTCCGCCGCGTCGGCGCGATCGTCGCGACAGAGGCGCTCCGTCAAGCGGAGACGAACCTCGAGCGTGCCGAGGTCGAGCTCGCGCGGGTGCGAGAGCTCTCGGCGTCGGGGGCGGTCGCTCAAGCCGAGCTCGACAACGCCCAGCACAGCGTCGAGCTCGCGCGCGCGCAAAAGGTCGCGGCGGAGGCGCAACGCATCGCGTCGACGCCGATGGGCGCGGACTCCCGCGTCGCGCTGACTGCGCTCCTCCAGGCGCAGGCGCAGTATGTCGGCGCGAACGTTCGCCTCGCGCAGACGCGGATCGTGGCGCATCAGGACGGCGTCGTGCTCACGCGCTCCGTGGAGCCCGGCGACGTCGTGCAGCCGGCGCGAACGTTGATGGTGCTCGCCGCGGACGGGAGCCCGCAGCTCGTCTTCCAGCCCGATGAGCGGAACCTCGCGTGGATCGCGCTGGGGCAGAAAGCGCGTGTCCGCGGACGCCTATCCGCAACAGGTGTTCGACGCCGATGTGAGCTACATCGCGCCTTCCATCGATCCGCAGAGAGGCAGTGTCGAGGTGCGCCTCGCGGTGCCGCGCGCGCCAGCCTTTCTCTTGCCCGACATGACCGTCTCCATCGATCTCTCGGTCGCTCGGCGCGAGAATGCCCTCATCGTTCCGAGCGACGCCGTGCGCGACGCGGCGACGCCGGCGCCTTGGCTGTTCGCGGTCGAGGGCGATCGCCTCGTGCGCAAGGACGTGAACTGGGCATCCGCGGAGAGGGCGCCGTCGAGGTCGTCGAGGACCTCGGCGAGGGGAGCGTCGTTGTGTTGCCCGACGGACGGGTCCATGCGCCGGGCCAGCGCGTGCGCACGGAGCTCGATTGAGATGCCGTTCGAATGGTTCGTGGCGCTGCGCTACCTGCGCGACGCGAAGGGGCAGACCGCGCTGATCCTCGCGGCGGTGTCGGTGGGCGTGAGCGTCATCGTCTTCCTCTCCGCGCTCATCAACGGCCTCCAGGTGTCGCTCATCGACAAGACGCTCGGCTCGCAGCCGCACGTCACGTTGCAGGTGCAGCGCGAAGCGGCGCGTCCGCTCGTCGACCCCTCGAACGATCGCGCCGTCGCGCGCTCCGTGCAGCCCGCGCCGCAGCGCCTTCGCTCCATCGACCACTGGCCGCTCGTCATGGCCGACGCGGAGCGCACCGCCGGCGTCGTCGCCGCGTCGCCGGCGATCGTGGGCGCCGGCTTCGCCGTCCGCGCCGAGGCGAAGAACGCCGTCGTCGTGCGCGGCGTCGATCCCGAGCGCTTCCTCGCGATCATCGACGTCCGGAAGCGCCTGCTCGGAGGTCGGTTCGACGTCACCGAGGGCGACGCGGTCATCGGCGCCGTGCTCGCGAACGAGCTCGGCGTCGGCGTCGGCGACAAGATCCGGATCACGACCACCGAAGGGATCGACGATGTCGTCGCGATCACGGGCATCTTCTCGCTCGGCAACGAGGCGGTCGACAAGACCTGGGTGATCACGTCGCTCCGCAGGGCGCAGACGCTCTACGCACTCCCCGACGGCGCGACCTCGATCGAGCTTAAGGTCGCCGACGTGTTCGCCGCCGAGGCCGTCGCGGGCGAGCTGCGCGGGAGGACGGGGCTGAAGGCGGACAGCTGGATGAAGATCAACGCCGAGCTGCTCACCGGCCTCTCGGCGCAGAGCAGCTCGAAGAGCATGATCCAGTTCTTCGTCGTCCTCGCGGTCGCGCTGGGAATCGCGAGTGTGCTCATCGTGTCGGTCGTCCAGAAGTCACGCGAGATTGGCATCCTCCGCGCGGTCGGCACGTCGCGGGGCCGCGTCCTGCGCATCTTCCTGATCCAGGGCGCGGTCCTCGGGCTCCTCGGGTCGTTCGTCGGATCGGCGCTCGGGGCGCTCCTGTCGAAGCTCTTCGAGGGCCTCGTGCGCGGGCCCGACGGCGCCCCGAAGTTTCCCGTGCAGCTCGATCTCGAGCTCTTCGTGCTCGCGACCGTCCTGGCGCTCGGCGTGGGGCTCCTCGCCGCGGTGCTCCCCGCGCACCGTGCCTCCAGGCTCGATCCGGCGTCGGCGATCCGCCATGGCTGATCCGCTGCTTGTCGTCGAAGGTGCGGTGAAGGAAATACGGCCAGGCCGTCGTCACGCGCGCTCTCGATGGAGTCGATCTCCGCATCGAGAAGGGCGAGTTCGCCGCGCTGATCGGTCCGTCCGGCTCCGGCAAGAGCACCCTGCTCAACATCATCGGCCTGCTCGATCGGCCGACGCGCGGGCGCGTGGTCGTCGACGGCAAGGACACGACGGGGCTCGACGAGGCGAGCCTCACCAGGCTTCGTGCGCGGACGCTCGGCTTCGTATTCCAGTTCCATCACCTCTTGCCGATGTTCACCGCGCTCGAGAACGTCATGCTGCCCGCCTGGGGCGACGAAGGCTTCCCTTCGTCGGCCATGAAGGCGCGCGCGGTCGAGCTGCTCGGAGCGGTGGGGCTCGCCGACCGGATGAACTTCAGGGCGACCGCGCTCTCGGGCGGCCAACAGCAACGCGTGGCCATCGCGCGCGCTGTCGCGCCGACCGCCGCTCATCCTGGCCGACGAGCCGACAGGGAACCTCGACACCGAGTCGTCGGCCGAGGTCTTCGCGTTGATGCGCCGATTCAACCGCGAGCTCGGCACGACGTTCCTCGTCGTCACCCATGATCCGCGCATCGCCGAGCAGTGCGACCGCGTCATCGAGATCGTCGACGGGCGCATCGCCAACGACCGCGCATGACGGTCATCCAGGCCCCAAGGTTAGAGAAATTGTCGCCTGACCTGATCCGCTTACGGCGGATCACGTCACCGGGGCCGGGGAGCGGAGACAGGCTTTGAGGTGAAAGAGTCGGCCTGTCTCACCCGATGTTGGCACAGAGGGGATGAGCGCGTTCTGGACGGCGTTCGCGCTCTCGGTTCTGTCCTCCGGAAGAGAGACGCCGAGAGCGTCTAACAGCAGAAGCCTTCGGGCGGGACGGAGCAGCTGACATTTAACTGGCTACGGGCGAAGACGAGCACGTGCAGCGCCCACGTTGGCGCGTGGCACGGGCCTGTTATTGAACGCCGGGGCACTGCTGTCCCGCGTGGGGCTCACGTCGGCGCGCCCTCTCCTTCGGCGTCCGTTGTGGCGACCTCGGTCATGTGCCCTGGGCGGCTCACGATGATGGCATCGACGACGCGCGCGTACTTCCGCATGCCCTCGCGGATGATCGCGTGGTCCTCGGAGTGGGCGCTGTTGTCCCAGACGAACACGAGCAGCCGATCGTAGAAGCCGGGCATCGTGAAGTAGTTGGAGTTGTCCTGCGCGATCTCGTTCACCGTCTCCTTCAGCGCGCTCCGCGTTCGAGCGAACTTCGCTTCAATGAGGAGCCGGAGCGATGGGATGCCGAAGTCGACTCGGGGCTGGATCGGACCGACCTGCGGCGCGTACTCCTCGCGCCTCAAGTCAGGGAAGATCGGAGCGAGCATCGCCCAGAGCAGCGCCTGCACGTGGTACTCGTTGTCGACGTGCCACTTCGCCGCGCGGCTGTTCTTCGTCTTCGGCTTGTCCTCCCAGGGCCATTGCTGAAGAGCACGTGGCGCTTCGGCGAGTAGCCGCGCGACCATCTCCGGCGTTGCCTGTCCCGGCAGAGCAATCGGTGCCGCACGTCGCGTCCAGTTGAGGGCCGCGAGCATCACCTGCGCGTGAAAAGCATCGTCGGGGAGTTCGTCGCTCTTCAAGCGCTCCAGCAGCGTCGTCGCATCAGCGTCGGAACTCGTGGCCACGCCGCGTGCGGCCAGCGCGAGACGGAGCTCGACGGCGCCGGACGTTGCATCGCCACGACCGGCACGGCCACCATCGCCAAGCCACCCGGGAGCGACCGTCTCCTTGGATCGCACGAGCACTTGTTCGTGCCAAGTCGCGAGCCAGGGGCGCTCGCGAGCGGCGAGGCCGAGGATGACGTGCGCAAGCCCATCGGAAATGACCGGCGCTGGAACGCCAGCGCGCTCAAGCGCGACTTCGACGAGCCATCGGAGCCCTTCGTCGAGGTTCGACTTGTCCACCTCCCACCCTGCCGCCTCCACGAGACATGCCAGAGCGACATGCTCATACTGGCGCAGAGGGTGCGTGAGCGCGTCCACGAGTGCCGACGGCGGTAGCTCCGCTCGCAACCACGCGACGAAGGCGGCCTCGAGCAGCGAAAGGTCGCCAGTTTGCGCGGTGAGCCGGAGCGCTGCCTCGGCCTCGCGAAGAAGGATGCCGGTTGCCGTCACAGGAACCACCTCGACGTTCCTACGTCCCCGCGAAGGACGTCCGGGTCCCAACGAGACAGGCTTCCAAGTCTGCCCAGGAGATCGGCGATCAGCTCCGCGTACAGTACCGTGATGGGCACGGACGTCGGGGTGAAGTTGCGCCACGAGAGCGCCGCGAACGCGATGGCTTGCTCGCTGAGGTAGTCGAGCTTCGTGAACGTCGAGCCTTCTTGGAGCTTGATGCAGACCGGGCGCGGAAACCCGACGCGGTCGTTGCGGATCTCGTTTGGCCCGAGAACTGCGACGAGAGCTTCGTAGCGGCCCAGTTGAACGACGGCCCCTCGCGGTGGAATCTGCTGCTGCTCGCTCGGGTCGAAGAGCAGGATGGGATGCTGCTCGGCGAGGTGAAGGAACGCGAAGTCGACCTTCAGCTCGGAGCCAGCAGCGGCCAGCACGGCGCTCTTCAGCGCGTCGATGTGCTTCCGTCTGAGGTCTTTGAAGCTGTGCAGAACGATGCGGACCGGGTCGCCCGTTCGCCAAGCCATTTCAGTTCGCACACGCTTGAATGCCGCGACCGCGCTCTCGACGACCGCGCCCTCGTGCTCCTCGTACTTCACCGTGCGCGAGGTCTCGGTCAGGTAGTACCTGCCATCGCCGCTGAACGCGGTGGTGAGACCGACGACGCGGTCGCGAGCGCCAAAACGGCTCGTTCCTAGGCTCGCACTGCCCAAGCCGAGAATCAGCTCATGCTCCTTAGTCTTGGTCTGGAGGAGCCAAGGAACACCTCCGAGCTTCGCGAAGACCTGAAGGCCGATCCCACCTAGCGCCCACTGTCGCTGGCTGGTCGGCTTCTTCATGGTTTCGACGCGGAACTCCTGCACGGGAACGTTGCGCGCGAGGAACTTCGCCTTCGTGACGAGGTAAGGATTCTCGTCGCCGTGAGCGTCCTGGGTATCGCTCGGCACTTGGACGAGCGCGAGCTGCCACCTCGAGCCTTCGTCGACTGACGCCTGGAACGCCTTCTCGTAGTCGGTCGCCGAGCTGCTCGCCGCCTCGAAGATCGTGAACGAAACCGCGCCAAGCTTCCACGTCTGCCTCAGAGGGCGATGCGAGCCCTCGCCATCGCTCAACGCGGTCAGGAACGCCTCCACCTCGCGGCGCCGAGCTCGCTCGCAGATGACGCAAGCCCGAATGCTGTTCCGCGCGCTCGCGGGCACGTGAACCGGCCCGGACTTGAAGAGTCCGCGCGTTGAGTCGGCTTCCTTGTTGCCCCCTACGATGTACCGAGGGAGCGCTGCTGTCGTCTGCCCGAGTTCGAGCCCGGTCACCCAGTCGCCAAGTCGCGCGCGCACGCCCGGCGCAATCTCGAAGCTGCCCTCGGCGAGGCGCCCCACGAACTTCGAGATGCGGTCCCATCGCTGGCTTCCCGTCGCGAGCAGATTCCGCTCATCCGACAGCTCTTCGTGTGCTTCGGCGCCGACGTAGTGCGCGACCAGACGAGGGAGCGCTGCCGGACCAAGATCCAGCGCCAGGGCCGACGCCTCGTACTGCGTTCGTTCGCTGCGCCGATCAGATCCGAGATGCACCGTCATCCCATCGACTCGAACTACCTGCCCGATCATCGTGGGGCGCCCATGCTTCGCGTCCGCAGGATCGAGACTGAGCACGTAGAGACCGCGAAGGTCGAACCCGTCAGAGATGAGGTCCGCGCACGTGGCGTCCCCCAAGTCCGAGTGCGTGATCGCGTCTACAACGAGCGCAGGTGCCGGACCTGCCTTCCGATAGACAGTGCGAGCTTCGATGCGGAAGCCCCGTCGCACATGAAGAGGGAAGCATCCCTGCGTACGTCGACCGAAGAGGGTGTTCGCGACATCGTTCTTGGGTTCGAGGGACACGATCGTTAGCGGCTTGCGACGAACGAGCGCGATCTTCGGCTTGATGACGTATCGCTCGAAGCCGCGCTCGACGAGCGCGTTGAGCAGCTTGCCAATGTCACGCACCGATCGCTTCTCGAACGCCATATCGAGCAGCTCGGCCATCGAATTGGTTCGTACCGCTTCGAGAGAATCGCCCCGCCGCCGGAAGACGTAATCGTTCCCGTGCGCGTCCTCGAGCGCACGATGGCGCTCTTTGTTGTAGGTCGCGAGCTTGCCGACGTCGATCTCTGCGTCGTCGACATCCACGAGAACGAAGTTGGTCTTCAGCGCCCCCAAGTCTTCTCCTTCGACAAGCGCTTCTCGATCACCTCCACGACGTTCCCGTCAGGATCGAGGCAGTGGAACGAGAGTTCGCCCCAGGGAAGTGGCACGATCGGGTGGACCGGCCCACCGAACGCGGATATACGCGCATGCGCTGCGCGAATGTCGTTGACGTGCAACTCAACGCGGTTCCTGCGGTTCGCGGGCTCCAGTGCGACAAGCCCACCCGAGAGTTCGACCGCCGTCTGCGCATCGACCAGGGAAAGCGCGCCGAACTGCACGAAGCGATTGCTCTTCCTCGCATGCGCGAGCCCGAGTCGTTCATAGAACGCAGTTGATGCTGCGAGGTTCGAGACCGTCAGCTTCACGCCTCCGGCACGCCCCTCGAGCTTCTCCTCGATGCGCGCCGGAGGCTGCTTCGCGGGAGGTTCTGAAGGTCGGCGCTGCGTGGCAGCCTGCGCCGTCTCCTCCTTCGAGTTCTTCCCGATCTTCGTGACGTACAGCGTCTGCCCATCCGACATCGCGAGTTGCCAGCCAGCCACGTTGATCGATGGCGTCGAAGGAGTGAGCCGATAGATGTCCACGACTCGCGCCCGCCGCGCGCCGCCGAAGTCGAGGTCGCCCGCGTGCCCTCGGACGAGGCTGTTAATGATGGTGTCGAGCGCCTTCGCCGTGACCGGAGGATGCTCGGGCGTCGCTCCCTCCGGCGTTGCTCGGGCCGCTACCTTATTCGCGATCTGACGAAGGTACTGGATGTCTTGCACCGCACCCCACTCGGGCGGCAGCCAGTCCGATCCCCCAAGCGCTCCGACAAGACCACCCGTCATCGCCGCGATCGTGTCTGTGTCCGAGCCAAGGGCGAATGCAGCCCGCAACACGCCCTGCAGCGGTTGCGCGGCATGGCGGGCAGCGAGGTAGGCCGCGGCCGCAGCGCTGATCGTGCCGGAGCCCTTCTCCTTACTGAACGCTCCCATGCGGTTTAGCACGTCGTCGTCGTCGGCGAGCGCGCCCTCCTCAAGCCCCTTGCGCGCGAGCTGGAGCAGTTGGCGCGTCTCTTCGACGACGCCGGCCCACAGCTTCTCGTAGTTGCGAAGCGAGCTGTTCGCCGCATCGAACCAATCCTTCTTCGCGG
Source organism: Sorangium sp. So ce128 (assembly GCF_051525245.1). NCBI lineage: Bacteria > Pseudomonadati > Myxococcota > Polyangiales > Polyangiaceae > Sorangium > Sorangium sp. So ce128. Next base: position 1,664,862 of record NZ_CP150313.1, read on the forward strand.
ACGACGGTGCCGCCCCCCAAACCGATGGGGTGTCGAGCAAGGCCGTAAGGAGCTCGCCGAAGCCGACCGTGTGCTGAACGCGCAGGAGCCACCAGGCGGCATAGGCATACGCGGCAGCACCCACGAGCGCGCGCGGATGTCCATGGGTCGCGGTGCCGTCGACCAAGACGTCTTTGAGCAGCGCGCTCGGGTCATCGGCCTCCGCGTGGAAGACGGCGTGCGGGACGACGCGCATCGCAACGCCGTTGCCACCAGCCTCGAAGTAGCGCGCCACGCCCTCGACATCGGGCTGATTCCACGGCGCGACGCCGCGAACCCAGCTCGCTGCCGCTCGTTTCGTCGCGCCGCCACCGCCCCGCTCGTAGAGCGTCCAGAGGGGCAGCTCGTTCCTGGTGAAGTACGACCACCACGATGAGCCAGCCGTGAGGCGCGACCGTGCGATCGCCAGCGTGAGCTGCGTGTCGTCGCTGTACTCGCCCGCGCGGATGATCTCGGTGTGCGGGTAGAACCGCCCACCACTGCGCCGTTCCCAGTCCCGGAACGACGCAGTGGGCTGGATGCGGTGCTTGCGGCTGATGAATTCTTGCGGCCAACCGAGGGCATCGCCTGCAGCGAGCGCCGTGAACGCTCCTTCGACGCGAGATCGTGCGACTGCCGGCCGGTCCGTATTGCTGCTGCTCACAGTTGCCCTCCAAACTTGAACACCGTCTCCGACGGTGCGGTGCCGCTCAGGAGCCACGAGCTGAGCCTGTACGGATTGAAGAAGTCGGGTGCGATGACGATCGGCGGGATGTCCGCCTGAAGCTGTGTAAGCCTTGCGTGCTCGCGCTTGGCTTGAGGCTCAGAGGCGACGGCCACGCCAAGGATGTCTTCGCGCGCGACGCGATCGGGAATGAGCACCTCCGCCTGCTGGTCGGTGGTCAGCCACGTCGGCTGCGCTGCCTTGCGCGTAAACGTCTTGCCGTACGCCCCGGTCACCGACGGCGCGAACATCGAGTCGAAAGCGTGCTCGCCCTCCGCAACGCCGCTGCCGTAACCTGCTGCCGCGTTTCGCGCGGAGAACTTGGTTCCCGGCGTCCATAAGGGGTCCGGCTTGAGGAACAAGACGACCCAGTCAGCGAAGAGGCTCTCGTTCTCTCGCGCCTTCCGAAAGTACCAAGCGTTCGGGTACTGCACGGAGCAGCACACGTGGTCCGGGAACCCGTCGAGGCGCTGTGCGTCCGTCGCGTTGAAGACCGCCTTCTCATCCTCGCGAAGGCGAGCGGAGGACAGAACGCCGTTTGGATCGGTGGCGATGTGCACGAGGTTGCGGGAAGGTGTGAAGTGGCAGAGGCGCGAGATTCCGCGCGTTGTCACCTTCGCTCGAATCGAGGCGCTCATCGCTGGCTCCTTTGCAAGAGCCCGGCGGTGGTCGGCAGCAGCGGCGTCGAGTTGCCGGTATGCGTGATCACCAAGTTGGACTTGGCTCGGGTCACCGCGACGTAGAGGAGCTTCGTGTTGCGCGCGGCAGCGTCGTCAGGACCGAAGGCGGTGACATCGGGAGGATGCGGTAGCCGCGTGCTCGATGCGAAGGGCACCAGCACCGAGTCGAACTCCAGCCCCTTCGCCGAGTGGTACGTGCCGTAGAACAACCCCGGCCCTCGCGGCCATGCGTTGAGTTCTCGATGGAGCCGCGTCGGTGTAACCGAGACGAGGCGCGGAAGGAGTTGCTCAAGCTCCCTGTCCCGGAAGAGCACCGCGACCGTTCCCGTCTCGGCGAGCTTCTGCGCCCGCGCCGCAACGAACTGCATCTCCTCGGCCTCCGTCTTGAAGCCGACGAGGGCGGGCGGCGGACCATCGGCGGTCGGCGACTTAGGCTCGACGAGATCGGCGATGCCTCGGTAGTGACGAGACTTCGCAATCGCGAGAGCGAGCTGCGCGATCTGCTTGGTGTTCCGGTAGTTCTGCTCGAACTTCCAGATATCACGGTCCTGAACGTTGAGCCCCGCGCTGCGCCACGAGATCTTATGGCCGTAGATCTGCTGGGCCATGTCGCCGAAGAACGTGAGGCTGCCGTCGGCCGGGATTGCTGCGGCGAGCGACTGCAGCATCACGGGCGAGAAGTCCTGGCCCTCATCGATGATCACGTGCTTGTAGAAGCGTCGGGTGCTGTCATTCGCGAACTCTGAGACGACGGTCTGCGCGAGGTCGTCCCAGTCGTAGGGCTTGCCGTTCGCGTTCCGCAGCACCCGGTAATGCTCGTACGCCGTGAAGACCGCCGCTCGCTCGGACTGCGGAACACGAGCCCCCATGCGCCCGTCATCCTCCGCGTCGACGTAGTCGTCGGCCGAGCGAATGCCGTTCTGCGAGAGCCACTGGAATTCCTCGACGAGGAACTCGATTGGTAGGCCGAAGACGTGAGCGTTCCAGCCGGCCTGCTTCACGGCGTCGATGGCCTGCTGCCCGTAGGTGGCCGCAAGGTTCGGCGACGCGATGGCGTTGTTGGACATCTTGCCCCGATTCGCGAGGTAGCCGCGCGCGAAGTGGTGGTAGTTGCGCACGTCCACCTTGCCGAGGCCGGCGCCCAATGCTTGCAGGTATGCGACGAGGCACTTGTTAAACGTGACCAAGAGCGTGCGCCCGCCGTGATCTGTCGCCGGGTTGGCGAGGTACGCTGCACGGTGGATCGCCAGCGTGGTCTTCCCGCTGCCCGCGGTGCCCAGCACAACGGTGTGACCGGCTGCAGGCAGGGCCAGAACCTCTTTCTGACGGCCGACGGGACGTGGAAGCAGTGCGGTCATTGTCGAGCCTCTCGTGTTGCGTGGCGGGTTCCGTTGCGTCGGCGTGCGATTTCGGTGCGAGGCAGCACGCGCTGCTCCTCCAGCTCACGCCATCCAGGCACGTGCGCGCTCATGAGCGCCTTGAACAGACGCCCGTGGGTCGGCACGCGCAGGTGCAGCAGCTCGTGCGCGATGACAAAGTCCTGGAAGTGCGGGTCCTGGTCGACGAGGTCGCTCGCCAGCGTGACAGTGCCCGCCGACGAGCACGAGCCCCACTTCCGCCTCATGTCCTGCACGCGGATCACCCTCGGGTTCACGCGCAGTTTCACCGCCTCGGCCAAGGCCCGGCGTCGAAGTTCCTGCGTGGGGTAGAGGGAGCTCTTCATCATCGGCTACTCGGCGAGGAGCGTCGCAACGACTGGGTCGACGACGCGAGAGCGCTCGTCCTTCTGGAGCGCAAGCAAGGGTCGGTACCGGCTGGTGCGCAGACGACGCTGCTCGTCTGGGTTGATTGCTATATCGCTTCTTGCTGGTCAACCCCCTGGATTGCTGCTCTGATGTTCAGTGTGTGCTCGGCCCACGTTGCCGCGTGCGCGACAGCCCGGAGGGGCGGCTCGGCCCCGTCGACCGCTTCGAGCGCTAGGATGGCCTCCTGAAGATCGGGCGTGAAGAAGGACCAGGTAGAGCAGCTGCGTGACCCGCGCGCGTGAGCCCGAGCTTGCTCGCCACCGCGACCTCGTCGGCGACGAGGCCCCAGTCGATGGCACCCTGCAGGTCGTGCGCGAGAGCGAGCATCCGGGCGACCTTCGCGGGACGCCGGACCGGCTCGGGCTTCGGGGGGCAACGGCTGGTCGGTGAGGACCACGCGCGAGCTGCAACGGCTGAACAGCGTGCCCATAACGACGTGACGGTCCTGCGGCGTCGACGAGTCGGTGCTCGTCGTGCGGCGGTCTCCTGCGAGCGGGCGTCGGCGCTGAAGTTCACGACCTCGACGACGCCGGTCTCGTCCTTCACGCGCACCGTAGCGACGAGCGCACGCAGCAGGCTCCCGCGGCTCTCGGGCGTCATCAGGCTCCAGACGTTCGCGAAGTCGCGCAGCGCGCCGATCCTCCACGTCGCCTCCGCGTCGGCGGCCTCAAGGTCGGCGAGGTCGCGCTCGGTCTCGGCGAGCTGTCATGCGGCGGCGACGAGGCGATCGGCCTCGACGCGCAGCCCGGCCTCGGCGAGCTCGCCCGCGAACCGGGCATCCACGCGCAAGGCCCTCGGCGCCACCATGTGGCCCGTTGCCGGCACCCCCGCCGTTGGCGCCCCCGCCGTTCGCGCGCCCCGCCGTTCGCGCGCCCCGCCGTTCGGACGTCCTCCCCGCCCATCTGGACACCCCCACGCTTTATCTGAACATCCCGCCCTCCCATCTGGACAGGCGGTAGGCTCATCTGGATATGCCGCCCGCCCATCTGGACAGGGGTCGGGCTCATCTGGACATCCCACCCCGCCGCCTCACCTCCCGGCTCCCCCCACCCACGTCCAGATCCTGCTCCGTGCCGGACCTCTCCACGACCGAGCTCATCCTTGCCGCTTTGCGTCGTGGCCCGAGGGGCGCGGGTCGCAGGAGGAGGGGTCAAGCAGTCATGGCGAAGCAAGGACAGGACTTCGATCGCTGGGTCAAGGTCGCCGCCGGGTCGGAGCGGACCGACAACCCGCTGAACATTCCGTACGACATCGCTGTGCGCGAGGCGGTTGCCGCCGCGGCGTTCGTGAAGAAGTACTGGGAGCCCGACGGCGATCGCCCGGGCCTCAAGCGGGTCAAGAGCCGCCTGCCCGCATCGAGCGGCGAGGAGCTGCTCTCCATCGTGCACGCGGTGCAGGAGGCGCAGACGCGGCTGCTCCTCATCGTCGATCCGGCCGTGGCCGATCTCGGAGAGCGCGCCCGGTTCGTCGTCGATGAGCTCGAGTCGGCGCTCGAGTTCCTGCTCGACGACGATGTCGACGAGCCCGCCGACGCGCAGCTCGCGCGCATCAAGGAGTTCCACGCGCAGGACGGCCAGCGCTCGAGCGCCCTCTCCCAGGCGCTCCGCGATTACGCGGGGCTCGCGGAGTCGCTCAAGGACCGCCTGGTCGAGGCGGACGAGGCGTTCGACGTGCGCCTCATCGTCGAGGCCAGGAAGCTCGCGGAGGATCTGCAACGGCGGGCACTGGAAGCGGCCCCCGAGGCCGGCGCCTCGACCGCCGCGACCACGATCCGCAACCAGCTCCTGCACCTCATGGTCGGGCGCGTCGGCGCCATCCGGAAGACCGCGGCCCACGTCTTCCGGCGCCACCCCGAGATCGCCCGCGAGGTGACGAGCGCCTACGAGCGGCGCCGGCGTGCGGTGGCGCGGCGCGAGAAGGCCCGCAAGGCCACCGAGTCCGGCCAGGCCAACGGCAAGCCGGCGGCGACGCCCGCGCCCGCGACCCCCGCGCCCGCGACCTCCTAGGTATCGGCCGGCGCTCGGCCGCCGTCATCTCCGCCGGTTCGCCGTCCGCGCGGAAACTGCGCTCCGCGGCGCGTTCGCCCCCCATCCACCATCGCCCATCGCCGTTCGCAGCCATCTGAGACGACGCCGCCGGTTTGGGGGCGCCGGTAGCCGGTCGTTGCGCCGGGCCGCGGCTCGGCCGGGCGGCGGCGGCTCCGGCGAGCTCAGGCGATGCAGCAGAACGTGGACGGCTCGGCCGGCTGGAGCTCGCCGACGGGCTCGCCGCCCTGCGGCGCGCACGCGCCCGGCTCCACCGCCACGACCGCGGCCGACTTGCTGCCCAGGCCGACGCCGGGCGGTGTCACCCCGCAGAACGGAACGCTGGAGTCGACGAGGGTCGATGCGACCAGGTCCGTGCACGCCGCGTCGCGGTACACGGACGCCATGATCGTGCACGAGGCGCCGGTCGGCTCGCCGCAGCTGCATGGAGTGCAGTCGCGGCCGTCGAGCACGTCTTTATAGAAGACATGCCTCTGGGCGTAGCCCTTCGGACACTCGGCTTCGCCCTCGTGGTAGACGCAGGTCAGGAACCCGGGCGGCGCTGCCGGCGCGCACGTGGTCGCGTCGGCGCACGCGGTGTGCGCCCCGGCGACGCAGGCCGTCGCGCGCGTCGCCCACCAGAGCGCGTTCTGGGGGATGGGCTGCGGGGCTTCGATGCGCGGCGTACACGCGCCGGCCGTCATCGAGGGCGCCGCGATCGTCAGCGACTGCACGCAGGGCTCGCCGTTGCAGTCCTGATCGGCGGGGATCGCGGCATCGGCGGTGCAGGCGCCGTCCCATGCGTCGGGCGCGGCGAACGGCGTCGCGACGGCGTCGGGCTCGTCGCCGGCGCACGAGGACGACGATGCGGCCCACGCAGTGGGGAGCGCGCACGAGACCTCGGTCGGGTCGCATGCGCAGGTCGGGCACGCCTTCGGCATCTGCTGGAGATCAGCGAAGCCCTCGTACCCGCTCGTCGGTGCGTCAACGGGGCATTCGGGGGCAGCCTCCGGCGGGCCGAACCAGAGGAGCGCCGGGCCGGACCAGCCGAGCGGGGCGGGGGAGACGCACTGGCCGGAGCACAGCGCGCTGTGCTCCTCGCCGCCAGCGCCGCCCTGACCGCCGTCGCCGCCTTGACCGCCGTCGCCGCCCTGACCGCCGTCGCCGCCCTGACCGCCGTCGCCGCCTTGACCGCCGTATTTCTCGCACCACTCAGGATAGTGGGCGCGCTCTTCGTCCGTACATGGGCCATAGAGGATACCTGGCTCTTGGGTGCACCCAACGCTCAACAGCGCTCCTGTAAGGGCAACGCATGACACGCGCATGCGTGGAACCCTACTCGAACGATGGCCTTCGGCGCAAGGCGGGTATCGCCCTGCGAGCCTCGTAAGGTTTGAGCATTCGGCGGATTGAGGAAATTTTCTCATGCTTTCTCATCTTCGGGTACGGCAGATGTCCTTGCCGCCGGATCCCCGTCACAGGTTCAATTGTAGACCCATCCCGAACGCCACACCGAGCGCGGGAGCGCTCCAGGTCGCGCGTTCTGATTCGGCGATGTCTCCGCGGCGGAGGAGTGACCAGTCGACCAGGCGCTGAACGGCCTCGGTATACCCGTACCCAGAGAGGCTCTCTGAAAACGGCCACGTGACGCCCGCTCGCGCACCGATTCCGGCACGAAGACCCAGCAGGGATTCCGGGGTGATTGGAACCTCGGGCACCGCACGGAGCACGCCGAGCTCTCCGACGCCGCACGCGAAGAGAAAATGCCGGTGAAGGCACAAGGCAGCGTTCACGGTGAGCGCCGATGCCGTCACGCGCACGCTATCTACGTTTGTCGACAGTGACGAGAGCCCGCGGGCTTCCAGCGCGACCGACCATGCCGGCCAGCGTCCCGTGACCGCCAACGTCGGTCCAACCGCAACGCCGGGCGTCAGCCCCAGCGCCATCGTGGCGCCGGCGCCAACGCTCCACCGGAAGCGCTCCGCCGCAGCCTGCCCCGCACTGCTCGAGGGCGGCGCCCGCACGGATCGCAGCTCGCGCGCCGGCGCCGCCTTGCCCGGCCGGCGCGCGGGTGGCGCCTCGCTCGGCGGCAGCGCCGGCTGCCCCGCGCACGGGCGCTCGGGGGAGCATGGCGCCTCGGCCGGCGTCGCGGGCTCTTCCTGCGGGGCCGGCGTTGCCTGCGGCGGCGGGCGCTCGCCCGGGTCGTCGAGCTGCACGGCGATGGACAGGGCCACCATCGAAACCAGCGTCTTGCAGTCGCCGCGGGTCCTGTAGCCGTCGGTCCAGCGCAACCTGCCGCCGCGATCGCGAAGGTACATCGACGCAATGAGCTCGCCCTGCTCTTGTACTATCGACACCGCCATCGTGAGCGGAGCCTCCGCATCGAAGGGGTCGAAGCTCATGCGCCGGGCGATCTCCGCGCGCAGGAACTGCTCGTCGGGGCAGTGCTCTGTGCCCGGACCGCGCGTGAGATCGAGCCGCACGCGGGCCCGGCGCGGTCCGCGATCGGCCCGGACCGGCGTGGCCGCGAGCTGCGCGATGGCGACCGCGACCAGCGAGGCGAGCGTTGCGCGCCATGCCTGCTTTCCCCATCGCCGGCCGTTCGACGGGGGGCGCGCGCGTCGCGGCGGCTCTGCGCTCACGGCCGATCGTGCCCCGCCGTGCCGCCGGTCGTGGTGACCGGCAGCGCTCCTGCGCTCGACCGCAGCCGCTCGCGCAGCAACGTCAGCCGGCCGTGAGGAAACCGCTGAGCATGCGCATCAATGTGCTCCAGGGCGGCGGCTCGCTCGCCGTGCAACAGCGCCTGCCTGGCCGCATCGAGCAGCGCAAGCTCCTCGTCCAGCCGATCCTGGCTTTGGTCTGGGGGCGCCGGGGCGTACCTCGATCCTGCCGGCTTGCGCTGTCCTGGCCCATCGGTCGTCCGTGCCGCGGGCGCTCGGGGGCTCTGGGTGTCGTCAGGGCGCGTGGCGTCGTCGGCGCGCGGCGCTTCACCGAGAACGCTCCGGGGTCGCGGCTCCGGCGTCGGGGCCGGATGTGTGCTCCGCGCGACGAGGAGGGGTATCGCACCCGGGCCGAGGTGGCGCGCCCAGTCGACCGGTGCTCGAGCGAGCCAGGCGGCCAGGAGCACGCCGCCGGCGACGCCTGCCGCACCCCACCCGAGCGCCGGGCGAAGGGCCCGGGCGACCGGGCGCGCGAGGCGCACGAAGCGTGCTCGCCACCGTGTCCCATCGACGCGTGCTCCGGCGCTCGGCGCGGCCGGGTCGCTCGCGGGCAGGATCGTCTCGCGGAGCGAACGCAGCGAGGTCGCGGAGAACAGCGGGAGCACGAGGACGCTGGACCGGAGCGCCCGTCTCTCTTCGGGGCGCAGCCGCTTCTCGGCGGCGCGGTAGTCCCGGCGCGCGAGGCGCAGCCGGCTCGCGGCGGTGTGCTCGTTGAGCGAAAGGGCGCGCGCGATCTCGCGCATCGGGACATCGTACGCGTCGGCCAGGAGGAGGACGGCGCGGCGCTCGGGCGCGACCTCCGACAGGAGACGGATCGCGAGCGCGAGCCGCTCCTTCGCGGCGATGTGATGCTCGCTGCTCGCCGCGATGTCTGCCTCCTGGAAGCAAGCGGCGTCCGCGAGCCCTACAGGCACCTCGCGGCGCCGGTAGGCGCGCTCCAGGTGATGGCGGACCTGCCGCCAGGCGATCCCGAAGAGCCACGACGCCTCCGCCCTCCAGTGCTCGCCGAGGCGCTCCGGTCGCGCTGGATCGGGCATGCCCGTGGGTGTGCTGCGCGGCCGGGGAGGCGTGTCACCCGGTGCGCTGTCTGCGGCGACGACGGCGGCCTGCGCGGGCGCTGCGGCGTATCCCACGGTGTCTGGCGAGGCCACCAGGGCCGCGGCGCGCGCGCTGCTGGACCGCATCGGGTCGTACCGGGGGAAGCTGCGGTAGGCGCCCAGCAGGACGTCCTGGCACAGGTCGTCGAGGTCCTCCTCGGCGACCCCGAGGAACCGGAGCATACCAGGGAGGACATGAACGGCGGTTGTGTGCATGGATGTCCAGGCGCCGTGCTGGACCGGGTCGGCCGGAGGACGAGAAGGGCTCATGCTCAGAATTACGGGGCGTTTCTCGCAGCCGTCACAGAATCGGTCCGGGCCGAGGCCCCCTCCGACCCGATGCGGCCCCCCCTTCGACCCGGTGCGATCCCAGCTCGGACGAGGGGCGACCCCTCGACCGGGTGGGACGCCCGATGGGAGGGGAGCAGGTCCTCCAGCAGACCGGGGCGTCCATCTGCTGTGCGCCGCGTGGCGAACCTGCCCGACCCTCCGATCTTCCGGGAGTTCGATGTCGGCGCCCTGCGCCTCGAACGTCGTGATGTCACGATAGCGCGTGCGTGTGCTGGTTCCCCGTAAACGTGACGGCGGTGCGGGGACGATGACGTAGAAGGCGTGCCGGGCCGACGGGCCGAAATGCATGGATACCGGACCCGACTCGATCACCGACGCCGGGCAGCATCCTCAACGGCCCACGACGCCCGTAGCAGCTGGATCGCCGACCGCGGACGGCTCGTCGGAGCGCACCGCGCGAGGACAATCTTCCAGCCGTTCCGTGCGCTCACCGCCTCCGCGACGATGTCTGCGACCTCGCTCGCGTCCACCCGCTCTTCGGAGAGCGGCGCCGTCGCACCGTACTCCGCGGCGAGCGCACGGCGCTCGGCCGGGCCCTTGGCGCGCGCGAGGATGCACGCGTAGGCCTCGCACGAGTACGCGAACGTCTCGCGCTTGCGGTACTCGATGTCGAGGAGCCACTCCTTCGTCCGCGTCTCGCGAAGACCGACGGTCGCGCGCTTGCAGTTGTGGAAGATGTGCGCCGCCTCGTGAACGATGAAGTCGGCGAACGGATCGTCGTCCGCGAAGTACTCGGCCGAGACATAGCAGGTCGTCCCCTCGCTCAAGCCAACGAGGCGCGGCGCGTCCTCGCCGAGCAGATCCGCGCCGAGGCTCGCGAGGTACAGGTTGGCGAGCGTCCACGCCGAGCTGTCGTATCCATGCTCCAGCAAGAGCGGCTCGATGTTCGCGCTCGTGACGAACACGACCGACTTCTCGAGCGTCGCGAGCACCGCGTCCTGCTCGACCCGCGGGAACAGCCCCCGCACCATCGGCTCGACCTTGCCGCGCGTGATGGCGACGGCGTCGGCGTGCGGCAGGGATTCGTGCGAGAGTCCTTCGGCCCGCCGCCGCACCTCGCGAACGAGCGCGCCTCGGAGCTCCTCGTGGGCGCGGTTCGCACGCTCCATGAACTCGCCGGGCCATGCCGCGTTGTATGCGTCGGTCTCGCCGGTGCGGAGGTACCGCTCGACCTCGTCGGCGGCGCTGGGCACGTTGCTCACTGGCGCATTCTACTCGGGCAGCGCTTCCGGGCTGGCAGCAATCGACGCGGACGGTGCGCGCCGGGCGGCCGCTTTTGTGGCAAGGCGGCTATTCGACCCGATGCCGCGCGCGCCGAGCTTCAGAAGGAGACCTTGCCCGCAGCAAACCCCGCGATGAGCGGCATGGAGAGCGCGCCGCCGTGCCAGCGCTGATGCTCCACGGGGGCCTGCCGCCGCGGCTACCGCGCTCTGCGCGTGTGGGTGCCGCGGCTGTTCCAGGACCGCGCCATCGCCCGCGCCGGCAGCTCGTACGGCGTGAGCGTTGCGGATCCTACGAGGGAACCCGGGTGGCCCCATGACCCTGCAACGTGCCTCGGCCAGGGTGCTCAGCTCGTCCTGATCGTGAGCTCGTTGCCGCGTCCCGCGTCCAACGGGAGCGGCTGGGAGAGGTAGCCGTTCTGCGGGTCGCGCACGTAGTCGATATAGCCCGAGGCCTGCTCGAACGCGTTCTCGCCGATGATGATCGCGCCAGGCTTCAGATGCGGCTCGAGCAGCTTGAGGACGTCCAGATAAAGGGTGAAGGCGCCGTCGAGCAACACCATGTCGATGTCACCGCCGATACCCGACTTGAGGGTCTCTCGAGCATCACCGACCCGGAGCTCGACGATACCGGACAGCCCGGCGGCGGCGACGTTCGCCCGCGCCCGCTCGACCTTGCTGGGCACAAGGTCGGTCCCGATCAAGCGGCCGCCGCCCATATCGCGCAGCGCGGTCGCCAGATAGATCGTGGAGATCCCCATCGAGGAGCCGAACTCCACGATGCACTTGGCCTTGCATGCGCGGGCACACATGTAGAGGAAACGTCCAAGATCCGGGGAGACATTGAGGAAATTCTCCGCGAACCCGCGATACGTGCCTTTCAGATCGTCGGCTTCGTCCTTGAGGAGCTGGGTGATCATCTCTTCCCTGGTGGCCGCCTCGCTCGCTGCGCTGGCGGCCAGCGGCGCGTCCGCTGCCTCCGCTTCCCGATGAAGACGCTCGAGGACCTCTGCGACCTGGCCGTCGCTGATTGAATTCATATCTATAATCCATTTCCTTCTGAATGAACGGCCATGCGCGCGGCGCTTGGTCGTCGACTGGGTGACCAGGCGATTCCTTGCGACCTTCATGACCCTGCGTGATTGGTAACGTTTGACAACCGAGTCGTCCAGGACGATATTGGGCTCGATTTGAGACCTGCTGAGCATCGATGGGGGGCCGAGACCAGCCCTGGGATCGAGGACCAAACCGATGGAACTCCGTCACCTGCGCTACTTCATCACCATCGCCGAGGAGGAGAACTTCAGGCGCGCGGCAGAGAAGCTGCACGTATCGCAGTCGCCGTTGAGTCGTCAGATGCAGCAGCTCGAGGAGGAGATCGGCGCGGAGCTCTTCGAGCCATCGGGACGCGGCGTGAAGCTCACGCCCGCCGGGCGGCTGCTCCTGGACAGAGCGAAGACGATCCTCTCAGGCGTGGACGCTGCGGCGAAAGAGGCGCGGGAGACGGCCGAAGGCCAGATCGGGACGGTCACGATCGGCTTCGAGAGCGGCTCTGCGTATGTAGGGCCGTTGTCGACGATCCTCACGCGGTTTCGGGAGCAGGCGCCTCGAGTGAACGTGGAGCTCGTGCCCATGAGCAGCGCGCAGCAGTGGGACGCCTTGCGCGCGGGGCAGATCTCGCTCGGCTATGGGAACTACGTCCCGGATGACTCCTCGCTCCAGAGCGTCGTGCTTGCCCGGCATCGCCTGGGGATCATCGTGCCGGAGCAGCACCCTCTGGCGACCGAATCCATGATCAAAGTCAAGGACCTGGCGAACGAGCCCATGCTCATGGATCCGCGGAAGAGCAACCCTCGTTTGTATGACGACATCATCGCCGCCGTTCGCGCGCGCGGCGTGACCCTGAACGTGGCTTCGGAGATCCTCGACGGAGAAGCCCTGTTGACGCTCGTGGCGAGCGGCTTCGGATTGACCTTCGGCGCGGAGCCCGCGGCGCCCTTCCTCGCGGTCGGCACCGCGATCTGGAAGCCGGTCAGCGATCTCGGCCTGGAGATGCGCAACATTGCGATGTGGCGGCCCGACGCGCAGTCTGTCCTGCTCCGACCGCTCGTCGACCTGGTACGTGAATTCGGCGCCGCGCTTCGCGATCGGGAGATGGGACCGCGCAGACAGGAGAGCGAGCGCCGGCGGCGACCGCGACGCGGCTAGAAACAACGGGCCGAACGCTTCGAGGAGGGGGTCGCGCGGTGCGCTGCCTGCTAAATTAGCGTATTTGTTCGGATTTCTTCCCGTTTGGCGCTCTGGTTCACCGTCGACGCCGAGCGCATGATAGTGCTGCACGTGGCCCGGCAGCCGACGAGCGAGGCGGGCCTGCCCTCCCTCTTCCAGGAGCTCAAGCTCTTCCAGGAGTAAAAGATGACCGTGAAAGCCTTTGGTGCCCATGCCGCCGACAAGCCGCTGGAAGCGCTCGACATCTTTCGTCGCGCCCCGGGCGACCACGATGTGCAGATCGACATCGCCTACTGCGGTGTCTGCCACTCGGACTTGCACACCGTCCGAGGTGAATGGGCGGGCACGCTCTATCCGTGCGTTCCTGGGCACGAGATCGTGGGGCGGGTGTCCGCTGTGGGGGCCCAGGTATCTCGCTTCAAGAAGGGCGAGCTGGTCGGCGTCGGTTGCATCGTCGACAGCTGCGGCCGCTGCGCGTCCTGCACCGAGCACCTCGAGCAGTACTGCGAGAGGGGCATGACGCTCACCTACAACTCTCCGACCCCGGACGCCCCCGGGCACACGCTGGGCGGCTACTCCCAGCGGATCGTCGTCAACGACAAGCACGTTGTGAAGATCACCCATCGTGAGGATCAGCTGGCGGCCGTGGCCCCGCTGCTCTGCGCCGGCATCACCACCTATTCGCCGCTTCGGCACTGGAACGCCGGGCCCGGCAAGAAGATCGGCGTGGTGGGCATTGGCGGGCTCGGCCACATGGGCGTCAAGCTCGCCCACGCGATGGGCGCGCACACCGTCGCGTTCACGACGTCGGAGTCGAAGCGGCAAGACGCCAAGACCCTCGGCGCGGACGAGGTCGTTGTGTCGCGCAACGCGAACGAGATGGACGGCCACGCCGAGAGCTTCGACATGATCTTGGACACGGTCGCGGTGAGCCATGACCTCGACGCCTTCACGAGGCTGCTCAGGCGGGACGGCGCCCTGGTGCTCGTGGGCGTGCCGAAGGACCCCCACCCGTCGCCCGCCGTCTTCAACCTCGTGCTCAAGCGCAGGACGATCGCCGGGTCGACGATCGGCGGCATCGCCGAGACGCAGGAGATGCTCGATTTCTGCGCAGAGAAGGGGATCGTCGCCGACATCGAGGTGATTCCGATCCAGCGGATCGAACAGGCGTACGAGCGGATGCTCAAAAGCGACGTCAAGTATCGCTTCGTCATCGACACCGCCAGCCTGGCCGCCGGGCCACAGGGGTAAAGTCCTAGGTCATCGTCAAAGCTGAGGGGCGGCACTAGCCCCTTCGCCTCTTCCGTGGCTCGCGGCGCTGCCCAGCACGCCCGTTCCGCGCCACCGTCTCTTCCCCGCCTGCCACGACCTCCCGCACGCTGTCGCGCAACCAGCGGTGAGCTGGGTCCGCGTCCAGCCTCGGGTGCCACAGCAACGAGACGGTGATCTCCGGCGCGGCGAAGGGCAGCGCGAAGCTGAACAGGCCGTCGCGCAGGCTCCGGGTGTGGTGCTCCGGAACGGTGGCGATCAGGTCGGTCGCGCGCGCCAGGGCGATCGCGGTAGCGAACCCGCCGACGATGGTCACCACCTCGCGCGCCAGGCCGAGCGCGGCCAGGCTCTCGTCGATGCGGTCCTTGGCCACGCCGCGCCGCGAGAACACGACGTGGCGTCCGGCGGCGTAGCGCGCGGGCGTGATCTTCGCGTGGCCGAGGGGGTGGTCGCTGCGCACGACGCCGATGAGGCGGTCGCGGAAGAGCGCCTGCGTGCGCAGCTCGGGGCTGGTGTCTTCGTCGACGACGCCCGTCTCGAGATCGACGGCGCCAGTGCGCAGCGGCGCGCTGTCCTTGTCGGCCTTGGCCACGAAGCGCAACCGGACGCCTGGCGCCTCGGCACCGGTGCGCTCGATCAGGGCTGGACCGAAGCTCTCGACGAAGCCCTCGCTGGTGCGCAGCGTGAAGGTGCGCACCAGGCGCTTCAGGTCGAGCTTCTCGGCCGGCCGCAGGACGGCCTCGGCGCCCTGTACCAGGTGGCTCACGCGCTCGCGCAGCTCGAGCGCGCGTGGGGTCGGCACCAGGCCGCGTCCAGCGCGCACCAACAGGGGGTCGCCCAGGGTCTCCCGCAGGCGCGCGAGCGCCCGGCTCATCGCCGAGGGGCTCAGGCTCAGGCGTCGGGCGGCGCCGGTGACGCTGCCTTCCGTGAGCAGCACGTCGAGCGTCACGAGCAGGTTCAGATCAGGCAGCGACATGCCGCCAGGCTAGCAGAGGTCGGGGCGAACCATGGCGTCAGACGCACATAGTTGTTGCGATCGTTGCGCCTTCCGCAATCCGTGCCGGCGCTCTAGCTTCGACGTCGAAGGTCGGATCACCTCGATTCGAGCCGAGCCGGAGGCCACCCATGACCGAGAACGCCCTTGAACTGTTCGTCCATCGCACCCGCGCCAGCTGGGGACCGCTCAGCAGCGACCTTGTCGCCAGCTGTCGCAGCCACCTGGAACAGCTGGCGAAGGCGCACGCCGCCGAGCCCTGGCTCGCGGCGCTGCACGAGGAGGCGCCCGCGTCCAGGGAGCTCTACCGGGATGCGAAGCACGGCTTCGTGCTGCAGGCTCACACCGAGCAGGCCGGGCTCTATCGCCCGCCGCACGACCACGGCCGCGGCTGGGTGATCTACGCCCTGCAGCGCGGAGAGATCGCGATGTCGACCTACGCTCGCGTCGAGACCGGAGCCGGCGTCCAGCTGGTCAAGCGTGACGAGACGCTGCTGCGCGCCGGGCAGGCGCAGCTGTTCTTGCCGGGAGACATCCACGACACGCGCTGCGTCGCCGGCCCGGCGCTGCTGTTCCGCTTCACCGAGCGCGATCTCCGACAGGAAGATCAGGTCGCGCGGCGCGTGACCCGCTATGTCGAGCGCGACGGCGTCTGGACGGTGGGAACATGATGGCGCTGCGCACCTCGATCGCGGGCGCGCCCCTGCCGAGCGAGGCGCCCGATCAGGCGGCTTCCGGTGTGCAGGGCCCGGCGCGGGCGGAGGCGATCGCGTGCGTGCTCGCGGCCATGGTGCTTGTGGTGCTCTCCGCGGGCATCGCCAACGTGGCGCTGCCTGCGCTGGCGCACGCGTTCCAGGTGACGCCCGCCGCGTCGGTGCGCGTCGTCAGCGCCTACCAGCTCGGGCTGGTGATGGCTCTGTTGCCGTGCGCCGCGCTGGGCGAGAGCCTGGGCTATCGCGCCGTGTTCACGGCAGGCGTCGGGCTGTTCACGGGCGCGTCGGTGCTGTGTGCGCTGGCGCCATCGCTCCACTGGCTGGTCGCCGCGCGCTTTTTGCAGGGGCTCGGGGGCGCCGCCGTGATGGCGCTCGGGGTGGCGCTGCTGCGCTTCGTGGTTCCGCAGGCGCAGCTGGCAGCCGCCATCGGCTGGAACGCGCTCGCCGTGGCGCTGTCCTCGGCCGCGGCGCCCACGGTCGGCGCCGTGCTGCTCTCGAGCGCAAGCTGGCCCTGGCTGTTCGCCGTCAATCTTCCGCTCGGCGTGGCGGTGCTGCTCGCCTCGCGCGGCCTCCCCGAGGTCCCCGGCACGGCGCGGGCGCTGGACGCGACAAGCATGGCGCTGAACGCGGGGGCCTTCGGCGCGCTGATCGCAGGCGCGGAGCTGCTGCCGGCGGCGCCGGCGCTCGGGGCCGGCCTGCTCGCCGCGGCCGCCCTGAGCGCGACGCTGTTGCTCCGCCGCGAGCTGCCGAAGGAGGCGCCCCTGGTGCCGCTCGACCTGCTGCGCGGCCGTTCGTTTCGCGTCTCCGTGATCGCCTCGGTCGCGTGCTTCGCGGGACAGGCCTCGGCGCTGGTCGCGCTGCCCTTCTATCTGCGGCACGGCTTTGGCCAAGAGGCTCTGAGCACCGGGCTGCTGATCACGCCCTGGCCGCTGAGCGTGGCCCTCCTGGCGCCCGTCGCGGGCCGCCTCGCCGACCGCATCTCGACGGCCTGGCTGTGCGCGACGGGCGCGGGGTGTCTCGCGCTGGGGCTCGCTGCGCTCGCGCTGTCGCCGGCGCAAGGCAGCGCGCTTTCGCTGGTGCCGTTCGTGGCGCTGTGCGGCGCGGGCTTTGGCCTGTTCCAGGTGCCGAACAACCGCAACATGTTCCTCGCGGCGCCGCGCGCGCGGAGCGCCGCCGCGGGCGGCATGCAGGGCACCGCGCGGCTGGCCGGCCAGACGGCGGGCGCTGTCGTCATGACCTTGCTCTTCACGCTCATGCCAGTAGATGCCGCGCCGCGCATCGGCCTCGGTATCGGCGCCGCGCTGACGCTGAGCGCCGGGATCGTCAGCGCGCTGCGCGCTGGCTCGCACCGCAGCCATGACGGTGAGCGGATCGGCAGCTGAAAGCCGCGGTGTCTTGACCGTGACGGATACGAGCTGTCAGCGTCGGGGGCGCTTGAATCGCTCGCGCGAGCGCTCGACGTCTCCTCGGATGACGCAGCCCTCGACGTGATCGTTCACCAGCCCCATCGCCTGCATGAACGCGTACACCGTCGTGGGGCCGACGAACTTCCAGCCGAGCTTCTTCAGGTCCTTCGAGAGGGCGACCGACTCCGGTGACGTCGATACGGTCTGCGGGCGCGCGAGCCGCTCCGCGGCGGGCTCGTAGCGCCAGACGAACGCCGCCAGCGAGCCCTCGCGCGCGACGAGCTCTCTGGCGCATCGCGCGTTGTGGATGACCGCCTCGATCTTGCCGCGGTGGCGGATGATCCGCTCATCTCCGAGGAGCCGCTCGACGTCTCGCCCGGTGAAGCGGGCGATCTCGTCGACGTCGAAGCCGTGGAACACCTCGCGGAAGCTCTCACGCTTGGCGAGGACGGTGCGCCAGCTCAACCCGGACTGGAAGCCCTCGAGGCTCAGCTTCTCGAACAGCCGGCGGTCGTCGCTGACAGGAAACCCCCACTCGCGATCGTGATAGTCGATGAACTCCGGCGCCGCGCCGGACCAGCGGCAACGCGCTCGACCATCGGGTCCCACGATCGTCGCGGCGCTCATGGCGCGTCGCCTCGCAGGAACCCGAGCCGCTCGTCGACGCGAGACGGCGCGATCTCGAGGATCTCGGCGCTGACGACGCCCGCGGTGACGAACGGATCGCCGTTCACCCTGTCGCGGAGCTCGTCCATCGTGGTCCGATGCGCGAGGATCCCGCCGCCGCCGTGGGGCTTCAGGCTCCCGACCAGCACGAACACGCCTTCGTCGAAGCCACGCCGGATCCAGGCGTTGTGTTGCTCCATGTGCAGGCTGGCTTGACCCTTGTTGTCGGAGAACTTGAGAAGGACAAGAAACACGGCGCATGCTCCTGGGGTTACGGCTCACGTCTGCCGCCGGGGCGGCCACGTGTCGTCTTGCGTTGCGTCGCCTGGAGCCCCCGCTCTGACCGAGCGTCGGGGCCGGGCGGGCCGGCGCTGGTCGTCAGCGACAGCAACCACGCGTGCATCTGCTCCACTTCCTGCGCGATGAAGGTCTCGTCGTGGAAGGCGCTCGCCAGCGTGGCCACCCCCTGGCTCCGGGCCAGGAGGTGCATCGCGAGCTGATCGGCGTCGTCCGCCCGGCCGAGCAGGACGAACTGCCGACTCAGCCACGTCCGGAAGAGCGTGAACAGCCGGTTGGCTCCCGGTCGAGAAGGGTGGTCGAGCTTTGCGAGCTCAGCGCACAGGGTGCCAACGGGGCAACCGTATCGTTTGATGCTGGCGCGGTTCGCGATCAGGATACCGATGAAGCTACGTATGCGGTCCGCGGGGCTGTTCCCCTCGATCTCCCACCGATCGAGCATCTGCCGCGTGCTCGCGAGGCGCTCGTCGATCACCGCATCCAGGATCTCGTCCTTCGTCTTGAAGTGGTAATAGAAGTTGCCGCGTGAAATACCGACGGCCTCCGCGATATCAGCGAAGGATGTGTGCTCGTAGCCCCGTCGATAGAAGAGACCATCCGCCGCTTGAACGATCTGAGCGCGCGTCGTCGGGTTGCTCACAGCGTCGCCTCGCCGGACGGCCGCTGTCGCAGCCGCGGAGAGTCGATCTGGTAGGACGATTGTCCTAGGATGTCAAGCGTCGCTGCGTCCGCGCTGCCACGACTCGGGGCGCCAGCGGGCACGGGCGCGGACCGGCGGCGCCTGCAGCACCACCCCGCCGTCGCGCCGGTCGACACGCTGGAGCGGCGCGAGGGCCCGCTGTCATCCACGAGCGGCGGCCCCGGTCGTGTACTCCGCGAACAGCTCGCTCAACGCTTTCGCCATCGCGCGCATGCGCGGCGCCTGGCGCAGCTCTCGATGCATCACGACGTAGAACGGGACCGACGGACCCGCGGCGTCGAGCGCCACGGGCTCCAGACCCGGAAGATCGACGCCGGCCGCGTGCACGACGAGGCCCATGCCTGCCCGCGCTGCCTCGATCCGCGTCTCCACGGCGTTCGAACGAAGCGGGAAGTTCTGCGCGCCGCGCTCCACGAGCCAGTGGAAGGGGCCGAGTCCCTGGGTGACTCGCTCATCGACGATGAAGCGCTGGCCTGTGTAGTCGTCTCTCGTGACCAGGCGTCCGGGCAGATGCGCTGCCAGGTAAGCGGCGCTCGCGTACAGAGCCGGCTTGACCTCGCCGACGCGCTTCTCGATGAGCACGTTCGAGGCCGAACGACCCCCGCGGAGCCCGATGTCGGCCTCGCGCTCCGCCAGATCGACGAGCCGCGACTCGACCGACACCTCGACGATGGTCGTCTGGTCCTGCTCCCAGCATCGCCGCGCTGCCTGGGCTGCCACGGCGCCAAACCCCTCCGGCACGGAGAGGCGCACGGTGCCAGCTCGCTCACGATCGTGCGCCCCGAGCGCTTGCTCGAACCCGGCGGCGATGTTCACGAGCGCGAGGGCCTCGCGTTCCAGCCGCACCCCGTGGCTCGTCCGGTGGACGACGGAGCGCCCGAGCGCGCGCTCGAGCGTCGAGACGCGCCGCATGACCGTGGAGGCCGACATGCCGAGGCGCTGTCCGGCCGCGAGGAAGCTCCCGCGGCGGTGGACCTCGAGCAGCACACGACAATCGTCCCAGTCCATGGGACGACCCTGCCACCCCGACGGATCTTCGTCCATGCAAAACGGGTTTGTACCCGCGCAAAACCCCCGTGATGCGGCGCAGGTTATGCTGTCTCCATGAAAATGGCAGTGCTCGGTACAGGAGCCATCGGCAGTACATTCGCTTACCAGCTGGTTAAAGCCGGCCACGAGGTCACGGCCGTCGCGCGCGGCGCGCGGCTGGAGCGCCTGCGGGAAGACCGCGCCATTGTTCTGAGCGATGGCGCGCGCGCCGCTGTGGCCGTCGCCGGCACGCTCGACCCGAGCGTCCCGTACGATCTCGTGCTCGTGACGGTGCTGGCGCCTCAGGTCGACAGCGTCTTACCCGCGCTGCGACAGAGCGCCGCGAGACACATCATGTTCATGTTCAACACCTTCGAGCCGCTGGATCGACTGCGGGACGCGGTGGGCGCCGAGCGCTTCTCGTTCGGCTTCCCCGGCGGCGTGCTCGCGCATCTCATCGACGGCAAGCTGCGGAGGCGCATCCTGCCCGGCACCACCGTGGGCAATGCGGCCTGGGCGAAGGTGTTCGGCGCTGCAGGGATCCCGACCGTGACCAGCGCCGATATGCACGGATGGTTGCGCTCGCACGCCGCCATGGTGATCCCCCTCATGTCGATCGGCGTCGTCGTGGCGCACCGGAACGCCGGCATCACCTGGCGTGAGGCGCGCCGCTACGCCGCCGCGCTCGCCCAGGGGTTTCACATCGTGCGCGGCCTGGGCCACGCCATCGAGCCCACCGTGGTGGCGCTGCTCAGCCGTCTGCCGCGCACGCTCACCACCGGCTTGTTGTGGCTCATGAGCCGCACCCAGGAGCTCCGGAACCTCGGCGCGCTCGGCGCCGCGGAGCCCCGGATGCTCATCGACATGATGGCGACCGCGGTGCCGAATGAGGCCGCCGAGCTGCTGGCGATCCGCCCGTAGACTGGAGCTAGTCGCGATCGGCCGGCGCGCCGCCCGGGAAGTAGTGGCGGTAGGGTCGGCCGCCCTCCACGGCGCGATCGACGGACGGGCGCTCGCGCAGACGGCGGTAGTAGGCGCGCAGGTTGGGGCGGTCGTCGAAGGGGTGGACCCAGTCGGCGTAGAACAGCGACGGGGCGGCGGCGCAGTCGGCGAGGGTGAAGGCGTCGCCTGTCGCCCAGGTCCGGCCGGCGAGCTCGCCGTCGAGCCAGGCGTAGACCTTGTCCAGGGCGGCGCGGGCCTGAACCTCCCCGTACTCATCGCGCGGGTTGGACTGCATCTCGCGGATGCGGTTGTTCACGATCACCTGCATCGTATTCATGACGTAGTTGTCGAAGATGCGGTCGAACATCCGCGCCTGGAGCGCGGCGGCCGGATCGCGCGGGATCAGGCGGGCAGGACCCGGATGGGTCTGGTCGAGCCACTCGACAACGATGGTCGCCTCCCACAGGGCGAGGTCATCGACCCTGAGCACGGGGAACTTGCCGAGCGGCCAGAGCGCCGCCACCTCGGCGCCGGCCTGCGGGTTGGAAGGCTCCAGCACGCGCAGCTCGAAAGGGACGTGCTTTTCGTAGAAGGCGATGAATGCCTTCTGGGAGTAGGACGAGAAGGGGTGGGCGTAGAGGATCGGTGTCGTCATGGTGGCCTTGCTGCTTCGCGTGTCTGCGAGCGGTTCGTGTCTGCAAGCGTCCGGCGAGACCGTCGAGCGTTCCATCGGAGCGCCCGAAATTCTCGCAAAATCAGCCGGATCGATGTTCTAGCCGGGCCTCTGCGCGCCCCTCGCCAGCTCCTCGCCGAGCGCGTCCAGCATCTGGAGCCAGCTCGGGTGCGCGCCGGTCCGGCGAGCGAGCGCCTCGCTCACGTTCTGCTCGAGCCTCACGAGCGTCCGCCCGTTTCGCTCGACGAAGGTGATCGACACGAGCGTCTCCTCGGGCCAGTCCCGGTCGTGCCCCTGGCTCTCGGAGGAGACGGGATTCCCGTTCGCGTCAGCGATCCGCATGGTGAACGCGAGCCGCTCCGGCCGCACGACCTCGCGGTAGACACCGATGGTCCAGCAATCGCCGAACTGCGGGTTGTGGATGCACGAGTGGAAGCCCCCTCCCGGTCGGACGTCGATCCGCGCGAAGCGGATGGTGCACCCCCGCGGCGCGAACCAGCGCGCCAGCAGGTCGGGGTTCGTCCACGCATCGAACACCACGTCGCGCGGAAAATCGAACGTGCGCTCGATGAGGACTGTGGGCTCATGAGGGGTTTGAGAAAATTGCATCGTGACGTGATCACCCTTTCTTCGGCGGATGCAGCTCGTGCAGGAGGTCGTCCAGGCGGCCGAACGCCTCGTCCCAGTGCTGCCGGTACTGCTCGACCCAGCTCGCCACCTCCCGCATCGGCGCGGGATTGAGCTGGCAAACGTGCTGCCGCCCGTCGCGCCGCTTCTCGATCAGACCCGCTCGTTCCAGGGTTGCCAGGTGCTTGGAGATGGCCTGTTGCGAGATCTGAAACGGCTGCGCCAGCTCGTGCACCGACGCAGGCCCCGTCTTGAGCCGCACGAGGATCGCGCGCCGGGTGGCGTCGCTCAGGGCGGCCAGGGTCGTGCTCAGCGAATCCACAACCGTATGGTTGTGGATAGGCTCCCGGAAGTCAAGCGAAGGTCTTCCACCTCGAGATCTCGAGGTGGAAGACCCCCTGAAGGCGTCGTCGGACGCAAGGCTGGAGCTCGCCCGCCTTGCTGGCGCCGGACGCCACGGTCGCGCTGTGCGGATGATGTGCAATCAAATGGTTGCACTTCGTTGCGCTGCTTGGTATTGTGCATCCAGGAGGTTGCACATGGCATCGACGGACAGGATCGAGAAGCGGGTCACGCTGCGCGCGCCCGTGTCACGCGTGTGGCGGGCGATCGCCGACGCCCGGGAGTTCGGGCGCTGGTTCGGGATCGAGCTCGAGGGCGAGTTCGTCGCGGGCAAGACGCTCACCGGCACGTTCGGCGAGGAGCTCAACGAAGCCGCCATCATCGACTACCAGAAGAGCCGCGGTCTCCGGCCCTCGAAGGTGAAGCTCCCCGAGAAGGGCGCGGTGTTCTGCACGGTGGAGCGCATCGAGCCGGAGCGGTACTTCAGCTTTCGCTGGATCCCGTATGGCATCGACGCCGAGGCCGACCCGGACAACGAGCCGACGACGCTCGTCGAGTTCCGCCTCGAGGGGGTCGCTGAAGGCACCCTGCTCACCATCGTGGAGTCCGGCTTCGCCCGCGTGCCGTCGCATCGACGCGAGCGCGCGTTCCGCATGAACGAGGGGGGATGGGCCGCTCAGGCCGAGAACATCGCGAAGTATGTCGAAAGCGTGTGAACCGGCGGTCGCTGACGTCTTCTTCGCCCTCGGCGACGGGACGCGGCTGTCGGTGGTGACCCGGCTCGGCGCCGGAGGGGCGCTGTCGGCGACCGCGCTCTCCGACGGAGCGAAGGTGACGCGGCAGGCGATCGTGAAGCACCTCCGGGTGCTCGAGGGCGCGGGCCTCGTGACGCACGAGCGGCGTGGCCGCGAGGTCCTGTACGCGCTCGAGCCGCGGCGGATCGAGGAAGCCCGCGTGTTCCTCGACGGCATCTCCGCAGGCTGGGATCGCGCGCTCGAGCGGCTGCGCCGGATGGTCGAGGAGCCGTCGCCTCCGCCGAGGAAACGGGAAACGCGATAGAAGAGCGGCTTATCGGCGAGGTCCTGACCGAAGCTCCGCCGAGGTGCTGGGCCAGCGTTGACCATCTTGCGAACGGTTCGTATAGTTCCCCGCGTGCGCCATGTGACCCAGCCGCCCGCGCTCGACGAGGCCGGCCTCGAGCGGGCGCTGGAGCGGCTGCGGCGCACGGTGCGGCAGCGCGGCCTGAAGGGGTCGTCGGTCCGCGACTCCATCGCGCGCGCGGCGCTCCTCAGGCGAGGCCACTTCTCGGTCGACGACCTGCTGAAGGAGCTCCGCGAGAGCGGCGTCGTCGATGCCCACCCCGCCACGGTCTACCGGGTCCTACCCCTCCTGGTTGAAGCGGGGCTCCTCCAGATGACGCTCGTGTCGAAGGGCGACGGCGCGCGGTACGAGCGAGCGTTCGAGCGTGAACATCACGACCATCTGATCTGCACACGCTGCGGCAAGGTCGTGGAGTTCGAGTTCGAGGCGATCGAGGTTCTTCAGCGCGATGTCGCGGAGAGATTCGGCTTCCGCTTGACGGGCCACGTCCACGAGCTGCTCGGGGTCTGCAAGGACTGCAGCGCTGCCGGCGTCGAGGGCTGACGCGCGAGAGGCGCCCTGCCGGCGCCGCAGCGCGACCGGATCACCGGCGTGCCCGACCGCGAGGCAGGCGGCGTACATGAGCAGCGACCCGGACACCGCCGTCAGGTAGCCAGGCCACTCGATCCAGCCGGCGCTCAGGGCGACGAACGCGCCGACGAAGCCGAACATCGCCGCGCAGCCGGCCACGGCGACCCACCGGCCAAGGCGCCCCATGGCCGCGCACGCGAGCCCCCGGACCCGCACGCCGAACGTCCCCCAGGGCCCGTCCAGCGGAAGATCCGTCGAGGCCGCGCGCGCGAGCGCCCGGGCCCTCACGCGACACCTCGCCTCACGACGCTCATCACCTCGGTCGTCCTCCGCGCGTGGAGCTCCGCGGAGGCCTCTCCGAGCACGGCCCACAACGCCTCCAGGCTGGAATCGTCGAGCCGGACGGAGACGGGGCCGAGGTGAATCGAGATACCCCCGCAGTCCAAGCACCGCTGGACGTGCGCGACGCCGTTGTACGCGAGGGTTTCGTGACGACAGTCCTTCGGGTTTGACAAGTCGACCTCCCGAGCGAGACGGTAACGCGAATGATTATCATTTTCAACATGATCGCGCTGGGTGGCGACTGTGACTGGGTGGCGACTGACCGACGGATGGCCTCGCGACCGGAGATCCGGCCGTGACAGGGGGTCTTCGCTGCTCCTTGCTGAATTTTCAGGCTGAATCCGCGCTCGAGGAGGGCGGCGCGTCGCCGGCGCTGCGCGCCGAGGCGACGAACTCCTCCACGAAGGGCGACGCCGGTCGGGCGGAGAGCTCCTCCCAGGTGCCTGCCTGCGTCACGCGCCCTGCCTCGAGGACGGCGATGCGATCTCCCAGGAGCCGCGCGTCCGTGGCGTCGTGCGTGACGACGACGGTGGGGAGGGCGAGCGTCCGCAGGTAGTCCGAGAGGAACGCCCGGACCTCGCGGCGCGAGTGGACGTCGAGCGCGGCGAGCGGCTCGTCGAGGAGCAGCGCCCGCGGGCTCACGGAGAGCGCGCGCGCGAGCGCCACACGCTGCTTCTCGCCCCCGGAGAGCGCCTGTGTACGCCGGTGCGCGTGCGCGGCGATGCCGAGGTCGTCGAGCATGGCGTCGACGACCTCGGCGTCGGCCGCGCGCCCCCGCCGCGCGGGATCGCTCCGCACCGCGAACGCGACGTTCTCACGGACGCTGAGGTGCGGGAACAGCGCGTAGTCCTGGGGCACATAGCCGATCCCGCGCTGCTCGACGGGCACGTCGATCCCGGCCGCCGTGTCGAGGAGCACCGCCTCGCCGACCTCCACGCGCCCTCGCTCCACGGGCAAGATGCCCAGGAGGAGCGAGAGCAAGGTCGTCTTCCCGGCGCCGTTCGGCCCCACCAGGACGAGCGACCCGCCGCCGGTGTCGAGATCGGCGTCGATGCGCAGGCGCCCGATGCGCGCGGTCACGCGGGCGCGGAGGCGCTCCGCCGCCATCACCGCGCCGCCTCGGGGCGCTCGGCCTCGGTGGAGCGCCCCAGCACGGCCCGCACGAACAGGAGCAGCGTGAACGCCACGACGACAAGGACCATCGACAGCGCCTGCGCGGCGCGCAGCTCCGACTCGAGCGCCGTGTAGATGGCGAGCGGCAGCGTCTGCGTCCGCCCCTCCAGGTTGCCGGCGAACATGAGCGTCGCGCCGAACTCGCCGAGGGAGCGGGCCCAGCTCATCGCGGCCCCCGCGGCGAGCCCAGGGGCCGAGAGCGGCAGCGCCACGCGGAAGAACACCCGGAGCGGCGACGCGCCGAAGGTCCGCGCCACCACGAGGAGCCTCGCGTCGACCCTCCGGAACGCGCTGGTCGCCGCCTGCACGAAGAACGGCGCCGAGACGAACACCTCGGCGACGACGACCGCCGTCGTCGTGAACGAGACGGACCACCCCACGGGGTAGAGCCACCCGGCGAGGAGCCCGCGGCGGCCGAACGCGAGCAGCATCGCGACGCCGGCGACCGCGGGCGGGACGACGATGGGCAGCTGCACCACCGTCTCGACCGCGCGCGAGAGCCGCCCGCGCGAGCGCGCCAGCGTCCAGGCGAGCGGCGTCCCCAGGACGACCACGACGGCGAGGCTCGCGGAGGTCGTCAGGAGGCTCAGGCGCAGCGCGGGCCACACGAGGGGGTGGCGGAGCCCCTGCGCGACGTCCCCCGCCGTGGCCGTCGCGAACAAGGCCAGGATCGGGACGGCCAGGAAGGCCACGAGGACCGCGCCGACCGCGGCCAGGGCGACCCGCTCCGCGCGGAGGCGCCCGCTCACCGAGGCGCGCCCCCGCCGGAAGGCACCAGGAACCCGGCGCGCCACAGCGCCGTCCGGCCGGCCTCCGACGTCACGAGATCGATCCACGCGCGCGCGTGCCCGGGGTGCGCGGCGCCGGACACGACGGCGATCGGGTACTCGGCGAGGACGTTGACCTCGGGCGGGATCGCGACGACGACCACGCCGTCCTGCGCGGCCTGCGCGTCCGTCCTGTAGACAACGCCCGCCTGCGCTTCCCCGAGGCGCACCTTGGCGAGCACCTGCCGCGCGTTGGGCTCGCGCGAGGCGACCCTGGACTCCACGCGCGCGCGGAAATCCGCGCCCAGGGACGCCGACGCGCGATCGAGGATCTGCAGCGTGTAGCGGCCGATCGGGACCTCGGGGGTGCCGATGACGATGCGGGTCGCGGCGGGGAGGTCGGCGAGCCTCCGGACGATCGCGGCGCTCTCGCTCGCGACGACGAGGACGAGCTCGTTGCGCGCGAAGACGACGGGGCCCGCGGCGCGCTGGGATCTCACGAGCTCGTCCATGTGGCGCTGATCCGCCGAGGCGAACACGTCGGCCGCGGCGCCGTGCTCGAGCTGCGTGCGGAGCTCCTGCGTGCCGGCGAAGTTGAACGTGACCTCGACGCCCGGATAAGAGCGCTTGAAGTCCTCTCCCAGCGCGGTGAACACGTCCCGGAGGGAGGCGGCGGCGAAGACGACGAGCCTGTCCTCCCGCTGTGCGGACGCCGGCGGAGGGCGCTCGCAGCCGCCGAGGACGGCGAGGCACGCCGCGAGGATCAGGAGGGGGAGGGCGCGCACCAGCTGTCGTCGGGGGCAATTCATCCGGGAGACTCCTCTGTTCCGTCGTTCCCTGGCTCGGTCCGCGCCGTCATGCCGCTCGCACCTCGGCGACCCGCTCGCCCGCCTGCCGAGCGTCGTAGGCGAGCGCCGAGAGCTCACGGCGGAACTCCCCTGAGACGAGGACGTCGAGCAGGCGCTGCACCCTGCCGTCATCGAGCCCCTCGCGCGGGACAGCGAGGTCGTAGCGCTCCTCGGCCAGGGGCACGAAGCCGAGCCCGAACGCCATCGCCGCGTCGCGCGTCGCGACGCCGGTGTCCGCCGCGCCCATCGCCACGGCGCGCGCGACGTCGAGGTGGCCGGCGACCCGCAGGTGCGGCTTGCGCGCGAGCTCGAGCGGCAGCCCGTGGCCGCGGACCTCGCGCTCGAGGAGCCGCTGGGCGCCGGCGCCCGCCTCGCGGCCGGCGAGGCGCAGGCCGGGGAGATCGAGGTCGGCCACGCCGCGGATGCGGCCGGCGTCCTCGCGGCGAACGAGGAGGCCCGCCTCCCAGCGCGCCAGCGTGATGAGGACGATCGGCTCGGCGTGTCCGAGCCGGCGGACATCGGCGACGTTCGCCTCGCCGGTGCGCGCGTCGACGAGGTGGACGCCCGCGACGTGGGTCCGCTGCCGGGCCAGCGCCTGGAGGGCCGCGGTGCTCGAGCGGGGGAACCAGAGGAACCGCCCCGGCCCCGGCCTCGTGTTGAGCCGGTCGGCGAGCAACCCGAGGCCGGCCGCGCAGCCCATCACGACGACGTTCTCCTCGACCTCGGCGAGCGCCCGGAGCGGCTCGACGACAGCCCTCCCGCGCCGCTCGCCGGTCACGATGCCGTCCGCGGCCATCCGCACCGCGTCCTGCTCGAGGGGGTAGGAGACCCAGCGGTCCGCGATGCGCGCGACCGCGGCGCGGCCCAGCGCCGCCGGAGCGTCGGTCTCGGTCGCGAGGTCCGCCGCCGCGCTCGGCTCCCCGAAGAGGACCTCGACCGAGCAGTCGAGGGCGCTCGCGAGGCGTAGCGCGACGTCGACCGCCGGGGTCGCGCGGCCCGCCTCGATGGCGCCCACGCTCTGCCTCGTGAGGCGGGCGCGTTCGGCGAGCGCCACCTGGGACAGCCCGCGCGCCTCGCGCCGCGCGCGAACCCGGTTCGCCGCTCGGTCCGTCATGACGCACACTCTTTACACCGAGGAACGCTTGCTTGTCATCCGTCGGCGGCCCGAGGTGCCCCTCGTCCCCTCGACAGGTCGAGCCGCCTCGCTCGTCGCGCGTCGTCCTGCCACGCTCCCGCTCGCCGCCGGAGCGCGTCTCGCCGTGCTGTGTGGCGCCGGGGCGCCTTGCTCTTCGCGCAACGCGGCCTAGCCTTCGCGAAGTGGCTCAGCCCCACGGATCTGCCGACGCCCGCCGAGAGGACGGAACTTCGGTCATGCCGACGCGGACGCGCTTCGAGGCCACGGCGAGGATGGGTTACGCCATCCTCACCCTGCTCCTGGCGCTCGGCATGGCGTTCTCGGTGCGGCGCTTCTCGTCCGTGGCCGAGGCTCAGATCGATCGGCTACGCGCCAAAGAGCACGAGATCACGCTCGCTGAGCGGCTCCGGTGGAGCAGCGAGCTCATCGTGTCTGACGGCAGGGGCTACCTCATCTCCGGCGATCGCGAGCTCCTCGAGCAGGCGAAGAGCGCCAGGGCGCGCTTCGAAGAGCACGTCAGCGCGCTTCGAGACCGGGAGCTCAGCCCGACCGGTCTCCAGCGGGTGGCCGAGGTCGAGCAGGCGGCCAGGCACTTCGTCCGGATTCAGGAAGAGCTGCTCGCCGCCCGGCAGCGGACCGGCGACGCGAGCGAGCTCGTGCGTCGATTCGATGAGGAGCTGAGGCCGCGTCACCGCGATCTCGAGGGCTCCCTCGCCCGCCTCGTCGACCATAAGCAAGACCTCCTCAAGCAGCTCTACGATGACGCGAAGGCGGAGCGAGCCCGGCTGGAGCTGTGGCTCGAGGGCCTGCTGGGCTTGCTGGTGCTGGCCGGCCTGGGGATCGCCTGGTACTTCACGAAGCTCCTCGGCGGCCCGTACCACAAGGCGCGGGAGGCGCGCGACGCCGCGCGCCTGGCGCTGGCGGCCCGCGACGAGCTCATGGGCATCGTGGCCCACGATCTGCGCAACCCGCTCGGCGCCATCGCGCTGAAGGCCGCGTGGCTGCGGAGGGGCGCCGACTCCGAGCGAACACGGCAGCAAGCGGAGTCGATCGAGCACGTCTCGCTGCGGATGGAGCACCTCATCAGGACGATGCTCGACGTGACGACGATGCAAGCCTCCAGGTTCTCGGTGACGCCGAAGCCGTGCGCGGTGGAGGATCTCCTGCACGAGACCATGGAGATGTTCGGGCCGCTCTCCGAGTCGAAGCAGGTCCGGTTCGAGCAATCCCTGAAGGAGCCCGGGCTCGTGATCCGCGCGGAGTGGGAGCGCGTGCTCCAGGTGCTGTCGAACCTCCTCGGGAACGCGCTGAAATTCACGCCCAAGAGCGGCCAGGTGACCCTCTCGGTGGACCGGGACGGGGCGATGGCCCGCTTCGCCGTCCTCGACTCGGGGCCGGGGATCCCACCCCAGAACCTCACGAGCATCTTCGAGCGGTTCTGGAAGGACGAGACGCCCGGGAAGAAGGGCACCGGCCTCGGGCTCTACATCGCCAAGGGGATCGTCGACGCGCACGGCGGCCGCATCTGGGTGGAGAGCGAGGTCGGGCAGGGGGCCCGGTTCTACTTCACGCTCCCCATCGCCGAGGCGGCGGGGCACGAGGCGCCCGCGGCGGCAGAGGCGCCCGCGCCCTCGGCGGGAGGCGAGGGCCGCCCGCGCGGGTGAGGCGTCGATCCACGCGGCGCGCGGCGCGCGGCGGCGCCCGTGCCGCCCGGCGCTTCACGGCTGCCCGCCGGCCAGCGCGTCCTCCCGGACGCGCGCGTAGAGCAGCACATCGCCGAGCCGCCCGTCCTTCACGACGTGGCGGCGCATCCGCGCCTCGAGCGCGTAACCCGCCTTCTCGAGCACGCGGGCGGACGCCCCGTTCCAGTCGAAGACGCCGGCCTGGATGCGCTCGAGGCCCAGCTGCTCGAAGCCGTACCGCGTCAGCGCGATCACCGCCTCGGTCGCCAGCCCGCGGCCCCAGTAGGCCGCGCCGAGCCAGTAGCCGAGCTCCGCGGTGTGCCGGTGCACGTCGTCGAGGCGCTCGAGGCCGATGCCGCCGGCCGCCTCGCCGGCGACCACGATCGCCAGGGCCTCGCCGGGCCGCGCGCGCGCCGCGCAGTGGGCGATCCAGCCCTCGGCGTCGTCGCGCGTGTACGGGTGCGGAAAGCGATCGCGGAGGTTCGCCCAGACGCGGCGGTCGTTCGCGTTCTTCACGAGCGCGTCGACGTCGACCGCCGCCCAGGGACGCAGGGTGAACGCGGGCATCTCGAGGATCATGGCGTCTTTCCCTCCGGTCGAGCCTCGCCGGCCCGAGCCTCCGATCGATCGAAGAGCTTCACGAGGATCTCGCTCCCGATGCCGGTCGCGACCATCCGCTCGCGGCGGTTCGAGAGCAGCGCGCCGAGCCACGGCAAGGCGCCGCCGTCCCCGAGCGGGAGCTCGAGGCCGTCGTCCCGGCGGACGACGAGCTGGATGAACGGCCCGGCGTAGTAGCCGAGCCCCTGCAGCCGCCCGAGATCGTGCACGACCTCGACCTCGGGGCGCGCGCGGGCGAGCGGCTCGCTGACCTCGGCGACCCAGCGCTCGGCGCGCGCGAGGAGCTCGGGGCGGAGGCCGAGGGACCGCGCGGCCCCCACGAGATCCGCCGCGCGCCGCGGCAGATCGACGCCGGCCTCGCGCAGGGCCGCCTCGGATGACCCGGGCTCGTGCGCCTTCGCGCGCCGCGCCATCGCGTCCGCGTCGACTCCGCGCGCGCCGAGGCTCGCGCGGACCAGCGACGTGTCGGAGAGCACGACGCGCAGCCCCGCGGCGCGGAAGCCCGCGTGAGGCAGCGCGCGGACGAGGTCCGCCCAGACGACGAGGTGCTCGAGCAGGGCGCGCCGCTCGCACGCGTCGTCCTCGCCGCGGGCCGGCGAGCGGGCCGCCGTCACGAGGGCGAACAGGCGGAAGTGCGGCGTGAAGCCCGGCTGGGTCGTGGGCTGCATGCGCAGGACGCGCTGGCTCGCGCAGAACCGCAGCGGCTCTCCGCCCCGGCTCCCGCGCCGGCGCCGCGCGGCGTGCAGCGCGAGCCCCGTCGTGGGATCCGCGGCGACCTCGGCGAAGCGGACCGTCGCGAGCACGTTGTTCGGCTCGACGCCCGCGCACGCCGTGGCGCCGAGCGGCCCGATCGGGGCGAGATCCACCGCCTCGAAGCCCGCCGCCGCCGCGTACGCCGCCGCGTCGAGGGCGTGCAGCCGCCGGGCGTCCGCCGTCGAGGCGTGCGTCATGGGCGCGCGCTCCGCGTGATCGAGGACGTCGGCGAAGCTCCGCCGCAGCGCGCGCCGGCGCAGGCAATGGAGCAGGAGCGTGGTCAGCTCGTTGCCCGGGAGGTCCTCGGCGAGGAGCCGATCGAGCGGCTGACCGGCGTGCGCCTCGGCCGCCCGGCGGGCGATGCGCGACGAGAGCTCGCCCGTCTTGCCGTCTTCGAGCGGCCGCCGCGGGGGAGCGGTGGGCCGCTCGCGGGCGGTGGGCCGCTCGCGGGCGGTCAACAGCGTCGTGAGGTCATCGGCGGTGGGCATGGCTGGCTCCTCGTCGACACGGTGCCCGGGATCTGGCACCCTGGAAAGGTCCAGATCCGCCGGTTTCGATGGTGCCAGCGCGCTTCGCCTCTCACGCCGCCCACGCCTTCCTCCACCTGCAGCGCGGCGCGCCGGCGACGCTGGCCGCCCAGCTGGTCGAGCAGCTGCGCCGCGCCGTGCTGGACGGCGTCCTCCAGCCCGATCACCTGCTCCCGTCGTCCCACGAGCTCGCGCGGGAGCTCGGCGTGTCGCGCAACACCGCTGTGGCGGCGTACGAGGCGCTGGCCGCGGATGGCACCATCGTGGTGCGCCCTCGGCGGGCGCCGGTCGTCGCGCACGTGCCGGCGCGCGCGGGGTGGCAGAGCGCCGCCCGCGTCCAGCCGGCGGCGGCCGCGCCGCGCACGTCGAAGAGCGCGCGGCGGCTCTCGGCGGTGGTGCCCCCCGACAAGCTCGACGCGCTCCTCGGCAGCCGCGCGCGGTCGCGCCCGTTCGGCGTCGGCCTGCCGGACCTCGAGCTGCTCCCGTGGCGCATCTTCGAGCGGTGCCTCGCGCGCCGCGTCCGCTCGATGTCGGCGGCCGACGCGCTCGACCACGATCCGCGGGGCGCGCCGCTGCTCCGGCGCGCGGTGCTCCACCACATCGCGGTGGCCCGCGGCGTGCGCGCGACGGTCGACCAGGTGTTCATCACGGAGGGATCCCAGGCCGCGGTGGACCTGTGCTGCCGCGCGCTGCTCGATCCGGGCGACGCCGCCTGGGTGGAGGACCCGGGGCCGCTGGCCCTCCGCGCGGCGGTGCGCATGGCGGGCGCGCGGCCGATCCCGATCCCGGTCGACGAGGACGGGCTCCGGGGGCACGCCGGCGCGCATCGACGTCGGGGCGCTCCGCGCGCGCGGGTCGCCTTCGTGTCGCCGGCCTACGCGTTCCCCTCGGGGGCGCGGCTCACGCTGCCGCGGCGCATCGAGCTCCTGTCGTGGGCCGCCAGGGCGGGCGCCGCCGTCGTCGAGATCGACTACGAGGGCGAGCTGCGGTTCGACGGCACCCCGCTGCCCTCGCTCCTCAGCCTCGACCTCGAGGGCGTGAAGGATCGCGTGATCCACGTGGGGACCTTCAGCCGCTCGCTGTTCCCGGGCCTGCGGCTCGGCTTCATGATCGTGCCGCCCGCGCTGGTGCGCGCCGTGGCCATGGTGCGCGCGGCGTCGACGCGCTCGCCGCCCTACCTGCTGCAGGCCGCGCTCGCCGATTTCATCGACGAGGGCCACTTCGCGCGCCACCTCAGGAAGCTGAAGCAGGCGACGCGGCGCCGGCGCGACCTCTTGCTCGCGGAGCTCGGGCTGCTCTTGCCGAGCGCCGTCCGGGCGCGGGCGCCCGCGGGGGGCTCGGTGCTGACGCTCGACCTGCCCGCGGGCGTGGACGACGTCGCCATCGTCCAGGCGCTCGCGGCGCGGGGCGTGGACGCGCAGCCGCTCTCGCGCAGCACGGCGGCGCGCGCTTCGGCCCGCGCGCCGCGCGCGCCCGGGCTCATCCTGGGGTTCGGCGCGCACTCGGAGGGCGCGCTCCGGGATGCGGCGCGGACGCTGGCGGCCGTGGTGAGCGAGGCGATCGGCGCGGGCGAGGCCGGCGCATGGCCGGGGTCGCCGCCGCGATAGGACTTGTCCCCCAGGGACGCGGTACCGCCCGTCGTGAGCGAGCGCCGCGCCCACCGCCGCGCCGTACGAGCAGGGCTCGTCCGCGATCCGGCCCGCTGGTCCGGGCGCGTTCCGGAGAGCACGCCGATGCAGGCCATCGCCGTGTCACCGCCTGCCACACCTGACACCTGTCACACCCGGTCGGTGTGGCAGGCCCTCCGGCGTCGCAGGACGGGCGCGCGAGCGCCGAAAGCAGGAGCGGACCGCGCGCACGCGGAGATCGCGCGGGTCCTCGCCGCGAGGACGGGCTGGCATCGAAGTCGCAATCCGCGAGACCCGTGACCTCGTAGACGGAGGAGACGCTCATGCTGCTCAAGAAGATCGTGGGGATGTCCGTGCTCATGCTGTCGGTCGGCTCGGCTGGAGCCTGTGGCGGGCTCGAAGGCTCGAAGGGGACCGACGTGGAGGAGGTCGAGGCGTTCGCCGGCCCGATCGAAAACGAATATCAAGGGTTCGGGTGCGTTCCCGTGGCCATGTCGATGTTCGAGATGGAGGCGTACGGCGTCGGCTCGTCCTGTGCCCTCATCGGGCGGAAGAAGAACGCCGAGAGCCGCGCGATCGACGCGCTCGAGGCCCACGCGGAGAACGAGTGTGAGGCGATCCGGGACGATAACCCGGAGGTCTGGGACATCCTCTGTCGGGAGATCTGCGAGTTCAACGGGTACGACGAGACGACCGGCACGGGGATGTGCTCGTACGAGGTGACGGACACGGACACGTGGGAAGAATCCGGCTGTGCCATCGGCTCGCGGCAATACAACCAGCAGGAGGCCACCGTCCAGTGCGGCTGCGACTGCCTCATGGACCTCTGAGGCCGAGCGCGCGAGCGGCCCGGCTTCGCCCCTGGCAGGGCGATGCAGCGACGTCGCCAGTCCCTGGCCGAACGGCTGGCGGGCGGAGCTAGCGGCCGCCGGCGACGTCCAGGAGGGAGCCGGTGCAGTAGGAGGACTCGCTGGAGGCGAGCCACAGGATGGCGCGCGCGACCTCCTCGGGGCTGCCGGCGCGGCCCAGCGGCAGGCTGGCCTGGAGCCGCTCGACCCGCCCTGGATCGCCGCCGCTCGCGTGGATGTCGGTGTCGATGATGCCGGGCCTGACGGCGTTGACCCGGATCCCCTCGGCGGCGACCTCCTTCGCGAGGCCGATCGTGAGCGTGTCGACGGCGGCCTTCGAGGCGGCGTAGTCGATGTACTCGCCCGGGGAGCCGAGCTGCGACGCCCGCGAGGAGACGTTCACGATGGCGCCGCCCTTGCCGCCGCGGAGCGTCGACATGCGCCGGACCGCCTCGCGCGCGCACAGGAAGCTGCCGACGACGTTGGTCGAGAGGATGCGCTCCACCCGCGCCGCGGTCATGTCCTCGAGGCGCGCCTGCCGGTCGAGCACGCCCGCGTTGTTGACGAGCGCCGCGATCGGGCCGAGGTCGCGGTCGACGCTCTGGAACAGGCGCACGACGTCCTCTTCGCGGCTCACGTCGGCCGCGATCGCGAGGGCGACGCCGCCGTGCGCGCGGATCTCGTCGACCACCCTCGCCGCGGCGCCCTCGTCGCGCAGGTAGCTCACGGCGACCGCGTAGCCTCGGCTCGCGGCGAGCAGCGCGGTGGCGGCGCCGATCCCGCGGCTGCCGCCCGTGATGAGCATGATGTCGGCCATGGCGCGGGAGCCTACGCGAGCCCGCGGCGAGGCGGGGTGCTGTGAGGCTCGCGGTCGCGCTGGAGCGCTGAGCAGCTTGGAAACCAGAGAAATGAGCCGCCAAAACGCCAAGCACGCCAAGCAAGCCAAGAAGACATGAAGATGAGCCGCCGAGTCGTCAGGAAGACAAGAAGATGAGCCGCCAGGTCGCCAGGAAGACACCAAAATCTTGGCGTCCCTGGCGACCTGGCGGCTCAACTTCTTGCTGTTTGCATGCGGCTTCGACCCGCTGGTCGCTCTAGACTCGAGTCTGGTCGCCGCACCCACCGCGCGCCGCGGCCGCTCCCCGATGGCCCCGATCCGCCTGTGCGCTGCCGCTTTGCTCGCCGTCCTCGTCGCCGCGTGCGCCGGCCGGACCACGGCGGTTCCTCCGGCCGAGCCGGCCTTTCCGCCTGGCCTCCCGGCCCCCTTGCCGGAGCGCGCGCCTGCCGCGGGGGAGCCCCAGGCGTCACCACGTGCTGCCGCGGCCGAGGCCGTGGAGCCCGCCTGGGCGCCGCCGATCGTGCACACGCTGGCCGTGCTCACGGTGACCCGCAGCGTCGAGGCGGTGCTGTGGCCCGAGCCCTTCGCCGACCTTCGCGCGGAGCGATGGGGATACCACTATGGCGAGGCGCTCACGAAGCCGCCGCTCTTCGACGCCGCTCAGCCCGCCTTCCGGTGGGATCACGACCCGTGGCCGATCAACGTGGTCGGCCACGGCCTGCTCGGGAGCGAGATGTACCTCAGGGCGCGGATATGCCGCTTCGGCGCCCCGGCCGCGCTCGCGTTCGCCATCGCCGGAACCCACCTCTGGGAGTACGGCTACGAGGCCAACGGCGTCCGGCCCTCGGCGCTCGATCTTGTCTACACGCCGCTCGCCGGGGTCCTCCTGGGCGAGCTCCGGTACGCGACCTGGCGCGCGGCGGGGGGCATCGAGAGCGCGCCGGCGCGCCTGATCCTGCGCGCGCTCATGGATCCGTTCGGCGAGATCGAGCGGGGCGCCGGGGTCTTCGACTGCTAGTCTCGAGGTGGGCACAGCTGCCCGACACCGGGCAGCTGTGCCCACGTCGAGACTACAGCGGTTTCCGCCCACCTCTGCACCATGCAGAGCAGAGCGGCGGTCTCCCGCACAGGAGACGGGCCCAGATCGGCGTCTTCGGCGCGCAAGCGCACTCCGGTGCGCTGAGCACCGAAAACGTCGAGGTGGGCCCGTATCCGAAGCGGGTGACCGTCGCTCCAGGACCTGTCAGCAGAGATACGCGTAGAAGTTCCCGAGGGCGCGAAGCGACTCGATCACTTCCTGCTTGCCGCCCGCCAGAGCCGATTGCCTCCAGCGAATCGCTCTGTCGAGCATGGCTGCAATCCTCCGCTCAAGCTCGGGATCCCTCATGAGCGGCGCCCAGAGAAGCATGCCTGCGCCGCCGACACCTGCGCCACCGTATGCGACCCAGCTGGCGGGATTCTCCCGCCGGAACTGGAGCAGAAACCTGTGAGCCGATCCGTCAGAGAACTCCAGACTGTTGATGGTGCCTGAGCGCCACGTGACCAGGTCAGCCACGTCGAGCCCGTTCATCACCGTCGAGCGCCAGGTTGCTCCCAGGTCACTCGAGCTCCTGACGGCCTCGGGAATGAGCCCGTCACCAGCGTTGAGCTCCACCGATGGCAGCACTCCCACGAAAGCCCAGGTGCCGAACAATGCGCCGCGACGGTGTGAGCCTCGCAGGAGGTCCCCACAGTCGCAGCGGATCGTCCACCGCCCATCGTCCAACCGCACCGGCTTGCCGATGAGCGATGCGAGCGGCAGGCCACAGGCGTCGCACGCCGTGGGAGGTCGCCAACCGGGAACACCCTTGCGCGCGCCGAACGGAAGCCGCGAGAAACAATTGTCGCACAGGGTAGTGCCTGCCAGCTGGACGCTTCCCGCGGTAAACGGGCATTCGATGTGCGCATTGTGCAAGCCGGTCGCTGTCGCGCCTTCCAAGTGCCCACTCCTTTGCCGAACTTGGGGCTAGGAAATCGAGACGCGACTCGAAAGTCAAGCTCCTTGCCTCTGGTTCGGGATGTTCACTCGATTTCTACGCAGATGGCATCACCGAGCTCGCGAGAGTCGGTCGCGCGGACGCCGCAGCCGTAACCTGGACCGTCGATGGATCCCCCTCCACCGATCCTCGCAATCCCCCAGTACCCGACGTGAGTGCATATTTCATCCGAGTACGCGGAGGCGGTAGCGAAATCCACGTGCTCGAAGCCTTCCAGGCACTGATCTCCGCCTCTCACTACCGCGAAGGTGGTCCCGTCAATCTCAAAGAGCTGGTAGTTGGGCTTGCAGAGGATGTAGTCCAGCTCGCGGGTATCGTCGGCGTGCTGCTGGCAGTTGTTCCACGGGCCATCTATCGAGGACCCGTCTGCGATACGAAAGACCCCTGAATAGGGGAGCTCATCGCAGCGGGCGAAGAACGTCCAGAAGGCGTCGAGTGGGGTCAACGGTGTGTACCCTACGGGGCAAGATTCTCCTTCGTATACTCCGAACTCCAGCGCCTGAGCTTGAGCCGGTGCGCTCAGCGAGATGCCTCCGGCGACAAGGCCGCAGATCAGGGCACCCATGGGCATCGTGTGACAGAAGTGTTTCATTTGTTCGCCAATGTGTTGTTATGATGGGTTATGTTTCCAGGCCAAGCGCGTGGTCGTGCGCAGGCGTTCCTTGGTGCATCCTGGTCACGCCGCAAGATGCCCCGTGGGCTCCGCAGTGGAGAGCCCGCTCCGTGCTTCATCGGCCAGCGCGGAGGCATCATTCTCAGAAGCGGAAACGCTGTCAATGTCTAAACGGGCGTGTTGTTTTCGTGGATATCTCTGATTGGAATGGAATTGGCAATCTGATCCCAGTTACCCGGTCAGTGGAACAGGCCTTGCCTTTCGTCGAGCTCTGCAATTCGCTCGTGGGTCCCGGAGCTCGGCGAGGCGCGTGCCGCTCGCGATGTCGTCTCCCTTCACGGCAATCGCCAGCCTCGAAGAGCCGCAGCGCCCGCGCTCGATCTTCGCGCTGGAAGGACGCGCCCGGAGCATCGCGGCGAATCAGCGAGGGCAGGTTCCATCCGCCGTGATGTCCTCTGCACCGGCGGAGCCACATGATGAGCCCGCTGCAGCCCGAGGTGCGGAGGCAGGCGCATCCCACCCGCCCCGCATCCGCGCCGGGATCACGTCCAGAGTATGCGGCGACACGGCGGGCGACGCCAGACGGCGGGCTGGAACGGCGGCGTTCGAGAAATGAAACAGTGCTATCGAGCGCAGGGCGCCGCCTCCGCGCAGCGTCGCGCCGTACCCTGCGTGGCCATCGCCCCGCAGGAAGGTCGATTCGTGTGAGGACCGCCACGACCTCCCCGCGCTCCTGCAACACCAGGTCCTGTGACATTCAGCCGCGGCGGGAGGCCGTCGGCCGGGATGGCGGGGCAGAAGGCTACTCAAGTGTGACCTTCACAAAGGTGGACCGACTGGCGATGTCGCGCAATGCTTGAACAAACTGCCC
Source organism: Sorangium sp. So ce128 (assembly GCF_051525245.1). Classification (NCBI taxonomy): domain Bacteria; kingdom Pseudomonadati; phylum Myxococcota; order Polyangiales; family Polyangiaceae; genus Sorangium; species Sorangium sp. So ce128. Next base: position 1,703,738 of record NZ_CP150313.1, read on the forward strand.
ATCGCGGAGTCGATCCAATGACCGTGTGTTGACGAGCTTGAGCTCACATTCGCCCGGCCACCCAGGACCGCCGTTCAGGCCGTCCCAGAAGGCGTCAAGGTTCCGACCAAAGTACGCCGCACCTTCCGGCTCTGCCGCAATGACGTACGCGGACCAGAAGTCAGCTTCTGTCTGGACGGGGCCGCAGTCAACAACGATGGATCGCATGCCTTCTCACTGTTCCTCGATGGGTCAACCGAAGCCGCCGGACCAGGTCTGTCGAGCTCGTCGCCTCTCGTGGCCTCCCCCACGAAAGGTCTCATGAATCGGCTCTGCGCCGCAAGGCCCCGATGCTGTCCAGCGCCATGGGGTAGGTCCGTCGAGCACCGGCGGCAGTCGACGCGTCTCCAGCGGGCCGGGGCGCCCTCCGCCGCCGCATCGCCCGCGACGAAGGGCCCGCGGCATCACCGGTTCCACCGTACAGCCACGCTGTACGCGCTGGTTGACATCGAGCACCTCACGCGATCCGCCTCCCTCCTTGAAAAGTGACGCTGTATCGACAACTTATCCATCTGTCGAAGGGCCGCTCTCGCGCCACGGCCTGCGGGCTTCGCTGTCGCTCTGGCGCCCGCTGCTGAACGACGGTATTGGGGATCGAAGATGCATCCCGCCTTCGCCGTCATTCAATTCGGTCCCTTTGCGAGCGCCTACCACTCGGCAGCGATGACCCCGGAGTTCAAGGAGGCGCTCGGCGCATTTCTGGAGAAGGAATTGCTGCCGCAGGTCGAACAGCCTTTCGACTCGACGAGCGGAGCCTTGGTGGCGGCCTACGACGCCGAAAGGTACTGCGGTCCGAACAGCGCGGTCCGCGACATCTACAAGTTTGAGTTCGCGTTCCATCGTTCGTCGGGCGATGACACGATCGAGGTCGAGCTGGTGTTCCATGCGCAGGCCAGGGCGTTCTCCGCAAGAAGGAGCAAGCCGCTCTACCTCTGGACTCCCGCCCGCCGCGATCGATACCAGGCGGAAGGTCGACAGCTCCAGCACCTCTGCAGTTGCATCGCGAGGCACGAGGGCGTGGAGGCCGTTTGCCCCTTGTGTTCGGCGGTGCTGAGCGTCCACGATTCGCCAAACCTGTTTGATGTGAGCTGCCCGAGCCGCTGCTTCAAGTACAACGTTCACCGAGATCCGGCGGACGGGCAGTTCCTGCACGGTCACTTCTTCCGGAAGGAGCCCGGTGATGTCTGACCCCGCTCCTGTCGGATGTCGCGCAGCTGGTAGACGCCGCCGTCCTCACGCCGATCTTCCTTGTGGTGAGGGCATGAGACGTCGGACGGCCACCGACGTTGCCAACCGACGATGTCGACCATCGCGAGCCTTCGCCGGCAGCGCACAGGGGCCTGACACGATCGCGAGCGCCCCCTGTGCACCGGCCTGGTATCGTGCCGGGAATGAGCATCCGGCACAGCGCCGTCTGGGGACGAGGTCGCCTGATTGTCATCGCGGGATCCGAGGGGCACGTGCTCCGCTCGGAGGACGGCGGCCAGCGCTGGAAGAGGGCGCAGACGTCCACCCGCCAGGACCTGAGCGCGCTCGCAGGCACCGGCGCGGCGCTGATCGCCGCCGGACACTGCGGGACCCTGCTGTCCTCGCGCGATGACGGGCAGCGCTGGTCCGACGTGGGCTGCGGCGCGACGGCGGACCTGCGCGGCGTCGCCCTGCGGGACGACGGCGAGGCCATCGCGGTGGGGCTCGGCGGGACGGTGCTCCGCTCCGGCGATCACGGCCAGACCTGGGGAGCCGGGCCGAGCCCCGGAGACCTCTGCCTGGAGGCCGCCGCGGTCGACGCCGAGGGCCGCTTCCTCGCGCTGGCGCTCGAAGGGCAGCTCGCCACCCTGCAAGGGGCGACATGGACGCGCCACAACGTCCCGGGCCGGAGTCCGAGGGCGCTCTGCGCGCGAGGCGGGCTCGTGATCGTGGGCGACGGCGACGGCCATGCCCACGCGAGCCGGGACGGGGGCGCCTCCTGGGAGTCGCATTCCACCGGGACCGGGCGCTCGATCAAGGCGCTGTGGCTCGGCGCCGCGGGCGTCGTGATCGCGTCCGGCGAAAGCGGCATCCTGGCGATCAGCGAGGACGAGGGCCGCACCTGGAGGCGCACCGCGCTCCGGTCCGATCAGCACCGCTGCGCGGCGTGGGGCGATGACGAGGGCGCGATCTGGTGCGTGGGAGAGGGCCCCGCCGCCCGATCCCTCGATGGCGGGAAGAGCTTCACCAAGGTGCCAGTCCAGGCAGGGGACGCGCCGCTCGACGGGCCCTGGGAAAAGGTGCCTGTCCGGGGGAAGTTCCGGGGTCTCTGGGTGCAAGTCCAGGGGGTCGTGCTGGTGGGCGACGGAGGCACCATCGCGCGAACCCACGACGGCGGCCAGACCTGGGAGAGGAGCGCCGTGGAGGACGCCGGCACGCTGATCTCCGTGTGGGGCAGCGGCGAGACGATCCTTGCCGTCGGCGAGGGCGTCTCGCAGATCCGGACCGAGGACGGCGGGCGCTCCTGGATCGACGTGACAGGCAAACCCGGCGGCGCCTCGGTCCACGGGCAGAACGAGACAAGGGCGTTCGCCGTCCTCGATGGCCGGGTCTGCCGCCTCGTCGCGGGCGGCTCACGATGGCTGGAGCTGGAGGTCCCGCGCGAGCCGCGCCTCCGCGCCGTCTGGGCAGGGCCGGAGCAGCGCGCCGTGGCGGTCGGCTCCGGCGGAACCATCGTCCGCACGATCGACGACGGCGCCACGTGGGAAGCCGCGGAGAGCGGCAGCTCCCGCGATCTGTCCGCGATCTGGGGCAGGGGCGACGAGCTCTTCGTGACCGGTGGACTGGGCGTCAGCGACGTGCTGCGCTCTCGAGACGGCGGCGCGACCTGGGCGGTGGTGGCCCAGGTCTCCGGCAGCCTCAGGAGCCTCTGGGGAGACGACGCCGGCACGCTGTGGGCGTGCGGCGCGCACGGCGTGCTCCTGCGATCCATCGATGGCGGCCACACCTGGCGAGGCGAGGCGTCCGGCACCTGGGGCACCCTGTTCGAGGTGCGCGGGGACGGGGCCGATGTGTGGGCGCTGGGGGAGAACGTCCTGCTGCGCCGGCGACATCGGGCGTCGACAGATTAACTGCCCGCACATTCCTCAGAAATACGTTCGAAACAGAGCGATTGCTACACCAGGGAGAGCCTCCTCGACGCGCTCGGTGAGGGTGGCCGACGCGACTCCATGGCACCGCGCTCTTCCCTCCGGCTCAAGATCGTCACCTCCGAGACGACCACGCACACCCACTGTCCTTACTGCGCCTTCCAGTGCGGCGTGGTCATGACGGATCGCGCGGACCACGCGGGGGCGATCGACGTCCGACCGGACGACGATTTCCCCGTCAACCGCGGGCAGATGTGCATCAAGGGGTTCACCTCCGCGGCGCTGCTCGATCACCCCGAGCGGCTGACCGTGCCGAAGATCCGCGGGCGCGCCGGCCGCCTCCTGCCGGCGCGCTGGGACACGGCGCTCGATTTCGTCGCCGAGCGGCTCCTCCGGCTGCGCGAGCTCCACGGCCCCGCGGCGCTGGCCGCGTTCGGCAGCGGCGCCCTGACGAACGAGAAGACCTACCTCCTCGGCAAATTCGCCCGCCTCGCCCTCCAGTCGCCGAACGTCGATTACAACGGCCGTTATTGCATGTCCTCGGCGGCCGCGGGGCACAACAAGGCGTTTGGCATCGACCGCGGCCTGCCGTTCCCCGTGTCCGACATCGCCCACACCAAGGCGCTCCTCCTCTGGGGCGCGAACTGCGCGGAGACCCTGCCGCCGATCATGCAATGGATCTTCGCGCAGCGCGACAACGGCGGCGCGCTCATCGTCGTCGACCCGCGGCGCACCGACACGGCGCGCGCCGCGGCGCTCCACCTCCAGCCCACGCCCGGGTCCGACCTGGCGCTCGCCAATGGCCTGCTCTACCTCGCCCTCGAGGAGAAGCTCATCGACACGGCGTACATCGCCGCGCGCACGGACGGGTTCGACGATCTCCGGCGCGTCGTCCTCTCGTACCACCCGGCGCACGTCGAGCGGCTGACCGGGGTCTCCACGCAGGATCAGCTCAAGGCCGTGCGGCTGCTCGCCGAGGCGCCGAGCAGCATGCTGCTCTCCGGCCGCGGGCCGGAGCAGCAGTCGAAGGGGGCAGACACCGTGCTCTCCTTCATCAACCTGATGCTCGCGCTCGGCAAGGTCGGCAAGCCGTACAGCGGCTATGGCTGCCTCACCGGACAGGGCAACGGCCAGGGGGGCCGCGAGCACGGCCAGAAGGCCGATCAGCTCCCCGGCTACCGGCATATCGAGGACGCGGAGCACCGGGCGGCCATCGCCCGCGTCTGGGGCATCGACCCGGCCGAGCTGCCGGCCAAGGGGAAGAGCGCCTACGAGCTGCTCGACGCGCTCGGCCCCGAGGGGGGGATCCGCGCGCTGCTCGTGTTCGGGTCCAACGTGGCTGTCGCGTCGCCGAACGCGCTCAACATCGAGCGGCGGCTCGCCTCGCTCGATCTGCTCGTGGTCTGTGACGCCTTCGTCAACGAGACGGCCCGGGACGCCCACGTCCTCCTTCCGGTCGCCCAGTTCGCCGAGGAGGAGGGGACGATGACGAACCTCGAAGGGCGGGTGATCCTGCGGCAGAAGGTCCGCCCCGCGCCCCCCGAGGTGAAGACCGATATCGAGATCTTCTGCGAGCTCGCGCGCCGCCTCGGCGCGGGCAGGCACTTCCAGTACACGTCCGCGGAGCAGGTGTTCGACGAGCTGCGCCGGGCGACCGCGGGCGCCAAGGCGGACTACAGCGGCATCACCTACGACAAGATACGCCGGCACCGAGGCGTCTTCTGGCCGTGCCCGTCGGTCGAGCACCCGGGGACTCCGCGCCTCTTCGCCGAGCGGTTCCATCACCCGAACGGCCGGGCGCGGTTCCACGCGGTCCACCACCGCCCCGCCGCCGAGCTCCCCGACGACGCCTATCCGCTCTACTTCACGACGGGCCGCTACAAGGAACACTACAACTCCGGCGCCCAGACGCGCCGGGTCTCCAAGCTCGAAGAGGCCAAGCCCGAGCCGAAGGTCGAGGTCCACCCCAGGCTGGCGGCGCGCCTCGGCGTCGTCGACGGCGACTCTCTGCTCGTCGAGAGCCGGCGAGGGGCGGTCACCTTCCGGGTAGCGGTCGTGCCTTCGATCCGGCCGGACACGCTCTTTGCTCCGTTTCACTGGGGCGGCAGGAAGGCCGCCAACATCCTCACCGTGCCGGCGCTGGACCCGACCAGCCGGATGCCGGAGTTCAAGGTGTGCGCCGTCAGGGCGCGCCGGGTCTCGGAGTCGAACTGATGCGAAGGAAGGACCTTGTCATCGTTGGCAACGGCATGGCGGCGTGCCGCCTGCTGGACGAGCTGATGTCGCGCGGCGCCAGGGACCGCTACGACATCACCGTCTTCGGCGAGGAGCGGGGCGGCGCCTACAACCGCGTCCTGCTCAGCAAGGTGCTCGCAGGGGAGGCGCCCGACTCCATCGTCACGAAGCCCCCCGCCTGGTACGAGCGGAACGGGGTGCGGCTCGTCAGCGGGACCTCCGTGGCGCGGATCGACACCGGGTCGAGGGCGGTCGTGTCGGCGGACGGCGCGCGCCATCGTTACGACGTCGCCGTGCTCGCGACCGGCAGCCAGCCGCTCGTCCCGCCGCTCGAGGGCATGACGACCTCGGAGGGCGATCTGCGCCAGGGCGTCTTCGTGTACAGGACGATGGACGATTGCGTCCGGATGCGCGGCTGCGCGCGGGCGGGCGACAACGCCATCGTCGTCGGCGGCGGGCTCCTCGGCCTGGAGGCGGCCAAGGTGCTGAGCGACATGGGCCTCCACGTGACCGTCATCCACGTCGCGAAGAGCCTCATGAACGCGCAGCTGGATCAGATGGGCGGCGACATGCTCGAGCAGCACATCGAGCGCTGCGGCATCTTCGTCCGCACCGGGCGCACCGTCGAGGCCATCTGCGGGGACGAGGCGGTCGAGGGCTGTCGCCTCGACGACGGCAGCGTCCTGCCGGCGGACATGGTCGTCCTCGCGTGCGGCGTCCGGCCTCGCGTCGACGCCGCGCGCGCCTCCAACCTGCCCATCAACAAGGGCATCGTCGTCAACGACACGATGGCCACCCAGGTGCCCGGCATCTACGCGATCGGCGAGTGCGCGGAGCACCGGGGCAGGCTCTATGGCATCGTGACGCCCATCTGGGAGCAGGCCGCCGTCCTCGCCGACGTCCTGACGGGCGCGAACCCGCAGGCGCGTTACCGAGGCACGAAGATGTATACCCGGCTGAAGGTGGCGGGCGTCGACGTCACCTCCATGGGCAGCACCGAGCCGGAGCTCGAGAGCGACGACGTGCTCCAGGTCGTGGAGACGCGGAAGAGCACGTACCGGAAGCTGATCCTCCGCGACGGGCGACTGTTGGGCGCCCAGTTCGTCGGCAACACCGCGGCCGCGGCCACGCTCGTGCAGCTCTTCGATCGCAACGATCCGCTGCCCGCCGATCCTCTGGAGGCGCTCTGCGCCGGCGGCGGCGCGGGGCCGGCGGCGCAGGCCGAGCGCATCGTCTGCAACTGTCACAAGGTCAGCGAGGCGACCCTCCGGGAGGCCATCGAGGGCGGCGCCTGCTCGCTCGATGCGGCGTGCGCCGCGACGAAGGCCGGCACGGGGTGCGGCTCCTGCCGCGGCGAGGTCGCCCAGCTCGTGGCCCGGCACGCGCCCTCGCCGGAGTACGAAAGCGGCCGCGCCGTGGCCGCCGGATAACGTGGAAAGCACGCCGGGGCGAGCCGAGCGGCGCGGAGGCGCCCTTGGCGCGCGAGGATCCGCCCCGCTATAGACGCCGGCGAATGCACCGCACGCCGCGCGAGCGCCTCCACGAGCTCTTCACCAAGGTCGACGCGTTCTTCGCGAGCGCGAGCGCCCGCCACGGCGGGCGGATGGCCTGCCGCACCGGGTGCAGCGACTGCTGCCGGCGGCGGTTCTCGGTGACGTCGATCGAGGGCGACGCGATCCGCGAGGCGCTCGCGGCGCTCCCGGAGGCCGACCGCGCGGCGCTGGCCGAGCGCGCGCGGGCGGGCGATCCGGGCGTGTGCCCGGCGCTCGACGGGGAGGGGAGGTGCGCGATCTACGCGGCGCGGCCGCTCATCTGCCGCACGCACGGCCTGCCCATCCGGTTCGCGCCGGCCAGCGAGCGCGCGCTGCCGGTCATCGACGCCTGCCCGAAGAACTTCGTGGGAGAAGACCTCCACGCCGTCGAGGCGTCGTCGGTCCTGGACCAGACGACGCTGTCGACGGTGCTGGCCGCCCTCGACATGGCCCACGCCGACGCAGCGGGGCAGCCGCGAGGGCAGCGCGTCGCGATCGCCGCGGTGCTCTCGGGCGAGGGGTAGCCGCCGCCGGGCCGTCGGCCTGATGACGAGCCGGTCCGGCTCAGCCGAGCAACGGTCGCCGGCGCCAAGAGGCTCCTGGCCTCGGCTTGCGTGCGCTCGCAGTGGCACAGATCAGGCATTGGCACAGGCCAGCTATGGCCCAATAATCTGGCTCAATATGGGCCAGGTGCTGAGCGTGTGCCCATGAGTACACGCTGATTTTCGGGATATTCAGGTTGGCCCGCGGGTTGCTTTCAGGTGGTGGCCCACTCTGGACCGATGGCAGGTCACGGCACACGCCGTCATCGGACCGGAGGGGCAGCTTATTGGGAGGATAGAATGACCAAGTCGATCAGAGGGTTTGGGTTGGTGGCGGCGGCTGGCGTGGTGTTCTCGGCCTTGCTCAGCGGTTGCGGCTCGCAGGGTGCCGATCGCGGGCCGGACGTCGGCTCGATCAGCTTGCCGCTCGCGGCCGATGCAGCGTCTGGAGCGCGATATCGGCTCCGCGACGCCACGTTCGAGATCTCGAACGGTTATTACTACTACGAAGATGAGAATACCTCGGCCATGGCTGTCGGTGGTGGCTACGGAACTGTGGTGACGGTCAGCAGCGAGGACGAGGATCCGGACGCGAGCTCCATCCTCGTCGATCTGGAGCAGGGCAACTACGGCGTCAGGCTCCTTCCGGGCTGGCACTTCGAGAAGGTCGAGGACGGCACGGTGACGGATCCAAACGTGGAGGCCACGCTGCTGTCGTCGCAGAATGTCTACGTTAACGTCTCGCCGCATTCGACGAGCTGGGTTCAGTATGCGTTCGGTATCGGGAGCAGCGAGCTGTGGCTCAACGGCAAGGTGAACCTCGACATCAACGTCTACGAAGATCCGGACGACTACTACTACGGCGGAAACGTAACTTCGGGCGGCCCCGGGGGTGCGGGCGGCGGCGACTACAGCTCTGGATACAGCGCGGCGGGGGTCGGCGGCAGCGGCGGTTATTAGCGCGGGCGAGAGGAGCTGAGCGGAGCGGAGCGAGCGACGTTCTCGCCCGTCAGCGAGGGCTGCATTGCACGACGCAGAAGGCCGTGGCGCCCTTGGCGCGGGCGCTCGCCTCGCACGACCGCTTCGCTTGCTGCGACGCCATGAAGCGGTCCTTCGCCGAGCCATTGCCGAACACCATCTGATAGTTGCACGCGCCCGCGAAGCCGCAGACGCGCACGGACGCGCTCGCCGTACACCACCAGGACGTCCCGCCCGCCGCGCTTCCGTTGCTCGGGCTCCCATTCGAGGAGCCCTCGCTCGGGGAGGCGGGCGTCCGCGCCGCTGTCGACAGAGGCGCCGGCGCCTCACCCGTCTCGTCGTCGGCACCAGGCGACGGGGCATCACCCGCGGCGCGGTCGCCGGTGGACGGGTCTTCGCCCGCCGCCTCGTCGGCCTCCTGGTCGGGGCGAAGCGGGGTGCTCGTCGACGTGGGCACCACCGGCGAGAGGCCGCCGGCGGTCGACACGCCGGAAGGCGTGGTCTCGACGACGGTTTGCTCCGGCGATGCGCTCGCCACCAGGTACACCGCGCCGCCGATCACGAAGATGGCGCCCACGCCCAGCGCGAACAACCCGCCGAGGACGATGAGCACGATCACGAGCGGCGACAGGCCTGACTTCGGGCGCTGCGGCGGCGGTGGAGGGTAGTAAGGCGGCGGCTGCGGAGGGTAGTGATGCGGCGGTTGCGGAGGGTACTGAGGCGGCTGCTGCGGAGGGTACTGAGGGCGCCCTGGACCAAACATCTCGCAGTCATAGCGCAGCGGAGCCGTCCGCGCTGCGTGAGACGAACACCCACGCTGTCGGCGAACGAGCGATGTCGCGTCGGACGAGCCCGCCCGCAGGGGCGCTGTCCGCGGTGGTGTCGCTCCGGAGCCGGCAGAGCGGCGCTCCGCGGCCCGCTCACACCCAGCCGGTCGTGGCGCGCAGGAGCAGCCCGAGCCCGAGCGACGCGCCGTTCGCGAGCGCCGAGGCCGCGATGGCGTGCGTGGCAGGCAGCTCGCGCAGCGCGAGCCGGTAGACGCCGAGCTCGAGCAGCACCGCCCAGAGCTCCGAGAGGGCCAGTCGCGCCGTGGCGCCGATCGCGAGCGCGGGGAAGATGAACCACACCGCCGGGTGACTCGCGAGGTTGGCGACGGCCACGAGCGCGGCGCGGCGGCCTCGTGCCCGCTCCGCCGCGCCGAGCAGCGGTGAGGCGACGGCGAGCTCGATGAGCAGCGTGAACGCGAACGCGCGCGCCCAGGCGGCCACCAGCGGATCGGTGAAGACACGGCTCATGGTGCGGCCGGCTGCGCGGCGATCTCGGGCCCGCCGCGGTCCGCCCCGCGCGCGCGCCCGGACCGCTCCTGGCGCGCCTCCTCGGCGCGCCGGCCGACGTCGCCGCGGACATAGAAGTACGCGAGCAGCGCGAGCTCCAGGTACCCGTGGAAGGAGGCGAGCGAGAGCACCAGGTTGCGCGTGCCGAGCGCGCCGCGCAGGGCGCCGAGCAGCACCAGGGCGGCGATGAGCGCCACGGCGGCGAGCCCTGCGTCCCCGAAGTCGCGCCGGAGCGAGCGCGCGGACATGCGGAAGGTGGTTGTCCGCTGGCCCGGGTGATCTTCCTGGGGAATGAGCAGCAGCCAGACCGCGTAATGGACGGACTGCAGGAACGCATAACATGCGGTGAGCGCGACCGCGGAGCGGGTCGGCAGCCCGGGAGCGAGCCAGTCGCTCGCCAGGAAGAGGTGCAGCCCGAAGGCGTCCAGCCAGCCGGCGCGCAGGGTGAGCGAGGTCATCGCCCCGCTCGCGAGGAGCGCGGTCCCGGCCAGCACGAGGCCGAGCGGCCAGGCGACCGCGCGCACCCGGCGGCGGAAGAGCGCGAGCCACAGCGCGAGCGCGACCAGGTTGTGCGCGTGCGCGAGGACGAGCCGGAAGCCGCGCGGCGCGGCGAGCGCCGCCGCCGACAGCGCCACGGCGGCGGCGGCGGCGAGCGCGACGCGCCGCCACGCGCGCGACGCGAGCGCGCCGGCGACGACCGCGGCGCCGAGCCAGGCGGCGAGCAATGCGTGCTCGGCGCGGAGCAGCGCCGCTGCCGAGCCAAAGAGCTCCTGGGCGCCCCGCAGCCCCAAAAGCGCGGCGCAGGCCGCCCAGACGACGCCGCGCCACCACGACGGCAGCCCGCGCCGCAGCACGAGGTAGCGCACGTCGGCCGCGACGTGCAGGACGCCGAGCAGGACGGGCCCGAGCACGAGCAGCGCGCTCGGCGCAAAGACCGCCATGGTGAAGGCGCCGAGCGCGTTGGCCGCGGCGAGGGTGGCTATCCTGCGATCGGGGCGCGCCACGACCGCGATCGCGAGCTCGCTCCTTCGGAGCAGGCCGAAGAGGCGCCGCCGCGCGCCGTCGAGCGGCGCGACGCCGCGCTCGAGCAGGCGGGCCACGCTCGCAGGCGGAGGACCGGGCGCGCGCACGGTCGACGCCCGGTTCAGCGGCGCCGGCGGGCGGCCACGAGCGCCGCGGCGCCGCAGAGCAGCATCAGCCCCGCCATCGCGCCGCCCGAGGCGGCGCCGCTCATGGCGCAGCCTCCGTCGTCCGATGACGCCTTGTCCGCGCCCGCGCTGCCGGCCGACGTCGCGTCCCCGCCCGAGGTCGACGTCGCGCTCCCGCCCGAGGAAATGCACAGATTGCAGTCGTATTCCATCGTGGTGAAGCCGCCGTCCTCGCCTGGCAGCGTTCGCTGGCACTTCTGCTGCGTGCACGTGCCAGGCTCGTTGTAAGCGGGCCCTGCGTTGTTACAGCTCGACCCCGGCGTGTCGCAGCTCTCGGGCGGCGGGACGTCCGCCCGCGCTGAAGAAGAGGTGAGCAGCGGCGCTGCGAGCAAGGCGGCGATCGCCACAAGGCACGAGGGCTTCATCATCCCGCCACTCTGTGCTTTTGCACGGAAAACCGCAAGAGCGGAGCCTCCGAGCCACGCTCGTCGCGCCTGGCCCTTGCCAGGGAAATATACCCGGGTAATATTGTCGGCGTCATGAGCGACCCGCCGACGTTGCCGACCTTCACCGCCTTTGCCGGCGCCGAGCGCGTCGTCCGCGGCACGCTGGAGGAGACGCTGCGCGAGGCCAAGAGGCGGCTCGACGCCGATCCGGAGCTCCGGCTCCTGATCTTCGAGGACGCCTCCGGGAAACAGGTCGACTTCGACTTCCGGGGCACCCTCGATCAGGTCCTCTCGCGCGCCAGGCCCGAGCGCCCGGCCAGGGCGGGCCCCGGGCGCCCGAAGCTCGGGGTCGTCTCGCGCGAGGTGTCGCTCCTGCCCCGCCACTGGGAGTGGCTCGAGCGTCAGCCGCAGGGGATCTCGGCCGCGCTCCGCAGGCTGGTGGAGGAGGCCAGCAAGCGCGCCCCGGACGAGGACCGCGCCCGGGAGGCGCGCGCCGCGGCCAGCCGCTTCATGTGGGTCATGGCCGGCGACCTGCCCCTGTTCGAGGAGGCGTCGCGCGCGCTCTTCGCGTCGGACAAGCGGCGCTTCACGGAGCTCACGCGCTCCTGGCCCGCGGACGTGCGAGAGCACCTGAACGAGCTCTTGCGCGAGGGCGGGGCCTTCCCTGCAGCGCGCGAGGGCAAGCCGCGGCGAGCGAGGTAGCCGCGGCCGCCGAGCCGCCATCCACGAGACGGTCAGATACTACCCGGTAAAAATATATGGACACCAACATCGAAGTCGAAGCGCCGTCCGCGCCGCGCGGCGTGCACGACATGACGCAGGGCAAGCCGCGCGCGCACGTCGTGCGCGTCATGCTGTTCATCCTGGCCGGCATGGCGATCCAGACCCTCTATGGCCTGATCGACATCTACTGGGTGGGTCGCCTCGGGAAGGAGGCCGTCGCCGCCGTGGCGGTCTCCAGCAACCTGATGTTCGTCTCCCTGGCCGCGACGCAGATGCTCTCGGTCGGCTGCGTGGCGCTCGTCTCGCAGGCGGCCGGAAGAAAGGAGCACGGCGAGGTGCAGCGCCTGTTCAACCAGGTGCAGAGCCTCGCCACGTGGGCGGGCGCCCTCTTTCTCGTGCTCGGCCTCGCGCTTCACCGCACGTACGCCGAGCGGCTCTCGGGAGACGCCATGACCGCCGAGCTCGCGAGCAGCTTTCTGCTCGCGTTCATTCCGGCGCTCGCGCTGCAGTTCACGATGGTGGGGCTCGGCTCGGCCCTGCGCGGCATCGGCGACATGAAGCCGGGGCTCGTGGCCCAGACCGCGAGCGTGCTGCTCAACATGGTCCTCGCGCCCTTCCTCATCTTCGGCTGGGTGTCGGGGCGCCCGCTCGGCGTATTCGGCGCGGGCCTCGCCACGCTCCTCGCGACCGCGGCCGCCGTCGTGGGGCTCGCCGTCTATCTCCTGCGCGGCAAGACGTTCCTTCGCCTCCGCCTCGCCGACTGGCAGCCTGACCTCCCCACATGGCGAAAGCTGGTGGCCATCGGCTTGCCCTCGGGCGCGGAGTTCTTGTTGCTGGCCGTCACCATGGGCGTGATCTACGTGGTCACGCGCCCCTTCGGATCGGAGGCGCAGGCCGGGTTCGGCATCGGGCTGCGGCTGATGCAGGCCGGCTTCATGCCTGCCGTGGCGATCAGCTTCTCCGCTGCGGCGGTCGTCGGCCAGAACTACGGCTCCAGCGCCTACGCTCGCGTCCGCGAGACCGCGCTCGAGAGCGTGAAGCTCGTGCTCGGGTTCATGCTCTTCTTCACCCTGGTCTGCCAGGTCTTCCCTGCGCAGCTCGTCGCGCTCTTCTCGCCCGCGCCGGACGTCATCGCGGCCGGCGTCGACTACCTCCAGGTGACCTCCTGGGGTTACTTCGCGAGCGGCATCGTGTTCGTCTGCGCCGGCGTCTTTCAAGGCCTCGGCAACACCTGGCCTTCGCTCGCCGCCTCGGGGGCGCGCGCGCTCGCGTTCATCCTCCCCGTGCTCGTCCTGAGCGCGCGCCCCGGCTTCCGCATGCACACCATCTGGCTCGTCTCGGTCGGCACCACGCTCGGCCAGCTCGGGCTCCAGCAGATCCTGCTGCGGCGCGAGCTCGCGCTCAAGGCGCCCGTATCGCCGTGACGCGCTGCCGGGGGGGGCGCAGCGCTCGGCCGAGCGCAGCTCAGGGACGTGCGCCCGCCGTCCTGGCAGGCAGGGCGCGCACCTGGTTCTTCCGCATGACCTCCGCCGTCAGGCGAGCCGCCATGGCGCGCGGCACGAAGCGCGCGAGGTTCGAGAGGATGTAATTGCCGAGGCCGTGGATGGCGTGGGTTCGCCCCGTCGAGAGGGCGCTCAGGCCGAGCCGCACGACGTCGCTCGCCTTCGCCTTGGCGCCCACGGCCGCGGCTTCCCCGGCGATCTCGAAGAACGGCGTCTCGGTCGCGCCGGGGCAGAGCGCGACCACCTTCACGCCCCGCTCGCCGAGCTCGGCCCAGAGCGCCTCGCTGAACGAGAGCACGAAGGCCTTGGTCGCCCCGTACACCGCCATCGAGGCGATCGGGTAGAACGCCGCCGTGGACGCGACGTTGAGGACCGCGCCGCGCGTCCTCACGAGATCGGGCAGGAACGCGTGGGTCATCGCGACGAGCGCGCTCACGTTGAGCGCGATCTCCTCGAGCTGCCTTTCGATCGGCGTCTCCTCGAAGCGGCCGTGGGTCGCGAATCCGGCGTTGTTGATGAGCAGGTTGACGGACACGCCGCGGCGCGCGACCTCGGCGTGCACGCGCCCGATCGCCCCCGCGCTCGTGAGGTCGTCGGCGATCACCTCGACGCGGACGCCGTGCGCGGCGCGCAGCTCGGCGGCGAGCGCCTCGAGCTTGTCGCGCGAGCGGGCGACGAGGATCAGGTGGCATCGCTGCCCGGCGAGCTGGCGGGCGAATTCGGCGCCGATGCCGGTGGAGGCTCCAGTGACGAGGGCGTTCCGGTTCTCGAAGGGGTGTCGCGTCATGCCTCCATGTGTAAGCTCTGTGTGGGTTCGCGAGAACGGACATCTTCGGGCATCGGAGTTCCACGGATGAAAAACGACGCCTTCTCCTGGGACGACCTGCGCGTGCTGCTCGAGGTCGACCGACGTCGCAGCTTCCTCGGCGCGGGCAAGGCGCTCGGGCTCTCCACCTCGACGGTCGGGCGGCGCATCGACGCGCTCGAGCTCGCGCTCGGCCGGAAGCTCGTGCACCGGACGACCGCCGGGACCTCGATCGATCCGGCGGCGCGCGCGCTCGTCGCGCTCGCCGAGGGCATGGAGAGGGAGCTCCGCGTCGAAGGGAGGGACGCGCGCGGCGCCGAGTCGCTCGAGGGCGTGGTGCGCGTCTCGATCAAGGAGAGCTTCGCGCGCCCGATGGCGAAGGTCCTCTCCGCGTGGCGGCGTATCCACCCCGAGACGCTGATCGAGCTCGCCTCGGAGGCGCGCCTCGCGGACGTGGCGAAGCGTGAGGCCGACCTCGGCGTCCGGACGGTGCGCTCGTCGTCGAAGGCGCTCGTCGAGAAGCGCCTCGGCACGTTCTCGTACGGCCTCTGGGCCTCGAACGAGTATGTCGAGCGACACCTGCGCGACGGCCACCTGCGCGAGGCGGACTTCCCGCGGCACGACTTCGTCGGCTACGACGGGCCGGGGCGGGAGTCCGAGCAGGAGCGGTGGCTCGTCGCCCGCGGCGCGCGTCGGTTCCCGTTCCGTTCGAGCTCGGACGACGCGATGCTCACGGCCGCGAGCGAGTCCCAGGGCATCTGCATCTTCGCGGACGCGCTCGCGCGCGACGTGCCCGGGCTGCGGCGGCTCGCCTGCGCGACGCCGCTCCCGACGGTGAGCGTGTACCTCGTGGTTCACCGGGATCTGCGGCGCGTTCCGCGGATCCGCGGCGTCGCGGGGGCGATCGAGGAGGCGATCCGCCAGATCGCCGTTCGGGAGAAGGCTCGCGGCTAGTTTCGGCCGCCAGGAGTCCGAAGGGAGAGTTCAACGCAAAGACGCAAAGACGCAAAAATGCATGAAAATTCTTTCTTTCTCTCTCTCTCTCTCTCTCTCTCTCTCTCTCTCTCTCTCTTGCGCCTTTGCGCCTTTGCGTTGAACTCTCCATCCCCCGAACGCGGCAGTTACAGCCTCAGAAGAGCACGCGCTCGACGCCCGCCGCGTCGAGGAGGTAGTCCCTGGACGCCTCGAGGCCGGCGCGGAGCCGGCCAAAGTTCACGCCGACGAGCTTGCCTCGCCATTTGCGGATGCTCCCCGCGACGATGACCGTGTCCACATTGCTACGGTCCATCAACGTCACCACGGCCCCCGGTACGTTGTTGAGCGGCGCCACATTGATGGCATCCGCTCGCAGCAGGATGATGTCGGCCTCCTTGCCCGGAGTCAGCGAGCCGACCTTGTGGGAGAGCCCGGCCACCCGGGCCCCCTCGACCGTGGCCAGGCGGATGACATCGCGGCACGTGAGGAGCTCGGGCAGATCCGTCTCTCCGGCCAGCGCGCGTTCGTTGATGAGCGCCCGCTGAAGCGTGAAGACGGTCCGCATCTGGGTGAAGAAGTCCGCGGTCATGGTGCACTCGACGTCGGTGCTGAGCGCGGGCTGGACGCCATGATCGAGCGCGGCCTGGATAGGCGGCATGCCGTGCCGCATGGTCATCTCGATCGGGGCCGCGATCGAGACGTTCGCGCCCGAATCGGCGATCGCCTGCCAGGAGGCCTCCGAGATGGCGCTGGCGTGGATGAACTCGAGATCAGGCCCCATCAGACCCTCGCTCTCGATCTGCTCGATGAGCGTGCCCTGGCCGATGCTGCCGACGAGGTGCGTCACGATGGGCAGGCCGTGCTGGCGCCCGATCGCCCAGGTATCGCGCCACGCGGGGTCGAACACCTCCCCGCCCATGGCCAAGGTCAGGAGCTGGTCGGTCGAGGAGAAGTACTGGCTCTGGATCCGATCGAGATCGTTCGGGAAGATGTTGCCGGGGCCCGCGCCCGGCGAGTACACGAAGAGCGCTCGGCGGCCCGATTCCTGCAGCCCATGGATGACGGCATCGGTGTGCTCCGGCGTGTGGCCCACCTGGGACGTGTCGACGACCGTCGTCACGCCGGCATCCAGCTGGCTGAGCGAGGAGGCCAGTATGGCGAGGAAAGCGTCCCGTGGTCGGAAGACCGGCGTGATGGTGAAGTGGATGTAGTCGAGGTAGTTCTTCTCGCCGTGCGGCAGCCCGTCGTTGGCCAGGAGGCCGTCCGAGAGGAAGCTCCGCAGCGCGGTCTGGTACTGGTGGTGATGGGTGTCGACGAACCCCGGCATCACGATCGTGCCCGCCGCGTCGATGATCTCCGCGCCTGGCGCGTGCAGGTGCGGCCCGACCGCGATGATCTTCTTGCCCTGCACGAGCACGTCGCCCCGGGCGAAGTCCCCCACGTTCGGATCCATGCTGAGCACGGCGCCGCCTCTCAGGATGTAACGCCGGTGCGGGGCGCCTGTCCCGTGCGGCATGTCCTCATCGTGCTCCGCCCTTCCCGTCGCCGCCGCGGGAGTCGAGAAGGCCGCCGCAGCACCGAGCGCTGAAGCTCCCACCGCGAGAAACCGGCGACGAGACGAGGCCGCCTCGCCTGGCTCTCGGTCGTGGTTCGAGTCGTTTCCACAGAGCTTCTGGCACATACCAAGTTCCTCCTGCTCAGTTCACGCGTCCTTCTGTCGTGCCCCCGCCTCTCGAGACACCGACCACTGCGTTCTGGTGGGCTGAGCAAAGCAAAGATTAACCCGGTGCGGAAGCCAGCGTCGAGCCTTGCGAGATCACCTGCCCAGCGCAATCATCCTCTCGTTTACCCAGTCGTCGCCGGCGAGGGGGTGCACGCCGGCCCCGTCCCGATCGAGCGCGAGGCCCACGGAGAGCAGCCCACTCTTCACGAGGAACGCTCCCCTGGGGGTCTGCCCGTCGGACTTCGTGAGCCGCCCGCGGATCGCGAGATCGCCCCCCTTCGCCTCCAGCAGCCTGAAATCGACGCCGGCGTCCGCGCGCCTCACCTTCGCGGATGCCTTGAGCCCCTCCATCGTGAGGAGCCCCGCGGCCCAGCCGGGAATGGCATCCTCTGCGTCGAGCAGCATCACGGCCGGCCGCGCGTCCTTGCATTCCACGCGGATCGCCGCCTCCATGAGCCCCCGCCTCACCTCGGCGTCCTCGATGTCGATGTGCGCCCACCAGCCAGGGATCGCCTCGCCCTCGTGCTCGATCGCGAGGTCCTCGATGTCGATGCGGCCCTTCCGCAGCTTGGCTGCCTGATTCAAGACGTCCGCCGCGTCGAGCGTCATGCGCGCCGCCACGTCGCCCTTCACCCTCGTCTTCTTCCACTGCAGGGCGCCGTGTTTCAGCAGCAGGTTCAGCGAGCCCGTCCCCCGGCCCAGCGGGTCGACCTCCAGGCTGCTCCGCATGAAGGCTGCGCCGCCGGTGAACCGCGGCGCGTCCGGCGCGGCGCCCTCGACGTTCAGCCAGCGCAGGTCCGGGATCGCCGCGGCGACGACATCCACCTTCGACGCGAACCCCGGCTGCAGCCGCAGGAGGTGGAGCTCCGGCGCGTCGAAGGTGGCGCTCGCCCTCTCCACGACGATGGGCGGCAGCCCGCTTCCCGGGCGCTCGAGCGTCGCGCGGGGCAGCGTCACGGCGAGGCGCGCCGCTCCGCGCTCGTCGACGCGGAGCGCCGCGCGCGCCTCGGCGGTCGCGCGGAGCGACGCGGTGGAGGCCACGAGGTGGCTCGTCTCGTAGGACGCGGTGCTGCCCGGCTCGACGCTCCCCCGGTTCACGACGAGGTCCGTCCGGAGCTCTCCGCTCCCGTCCTCGAGCCGGGGTCCGGCGCCCTCGCCCGCGGGAAGGGGGATGAAATCGAGCCCCGGCAGCTGCGCGTCGAGGCGGACGCGCGCCCAGGCGGTTTCGAGGACGTCGAGCCCGTCGACGTCCCGCGGATCGAACGTGCTCATCGTCACGTCGGCGTCGGCGTCGAGCCGCGCGACGACGCGATCGGCGACGTGGACCTCGCCCGACCGGAGCTCCAGGGCGACGGGCCCGACGCGAACGGCGCGGAGCGGCTTGTAATAGAACCCTCCCCGCACGCGACCGCCGCCGGCATACCGGACTTGCTGGATCCAGACCTCCTTGAGCGTCGTGTCGATGCCTTCCAGGTGCACCGTCCACAGGTTGTAGCCCTCGTCCGAGTTCTCGAGATCGTGCTTCGGCGGCAGCTCCGGCTTGAGCGGAGGGTTCGCGAACTCCGGGATGGGCGGCAGCGCCTCGATGTGCGGCGCCTCCAGATCGCGCTCGCTCGTCGGATCCACGAGCATCCGCATCCGGAACACGAAGCCCGTGGCGCGGATGTCCTCCGCATAGAACTTCTTCCGGAGGAGATCGGTCAGGTGGATATCGACGTCCGCCTCGTCGAGCTCCACCGCCCACTGAAGCACGCTGTCGGAGCCGCTGAGCCGGAGCTCTTTCACGTGAACGACGCCCGGCCAGAGGCTCCACGCCGACCCGTAATAGAGCGAGGCGTCGACGGGGTTGTAGCTGACGAGCCTCGCGATGAGCCCCGTGCTCAGCATGACGTTCACGACGACGACGTAGCCGAGCCAGAGCGCGAGAGGCAGGATCAACAGCGTTTTCAGCGCCCTCCTGGCCCGTGGCCCTAGCCGCCCGCTGAGCGCAGGTGGGGACTTCAGCGCGGCAGCTTCGTGCAGGAGCGCGTGCATGAGCCCATCCGATCGCACGGGCCATGCCGCGAGCTGAGCCGCGGCGCGAGGGGGCAGGCTCAAGCGTGGCCGTGGCGATCTGCCCCGTTCGTGGCGAAGGTCGACATGCGCGGACCGCCGGGAGGGCCCGCTCTCGCGCGGACGCGCCGGGAAATGGCCCTGCCGCGAGCGCTCGGCCCCCGTCGGACCCGACAGGCACCCGGCTTGCTAACCCCGCGAACGCCGGCGCTGGCGAGCCTGTCGCGTCGACGCAGCTGGAGGTCCGCTGGAGTCGATCTTCCGGCTTTCAGCCATCACCCGAGGTCATCATGAACCACACTGTCCATCACGACCTGAACGACGAAGAAGCGAAGAGCGCCGTCCTGCGGGCGATGGCGAAGTATTGTGATCGATAC
The DNA here is from genome assembly GCF_051525245.1 of Sorangium sp. So ce128. Taxonomy (NCBI): domain Bacteria; kingdom Pseudomonadati; phylum Myxococcota; order Polyangiales; family Polyangiaceae; genus Sorangium; species Sorangium sp. So ce128. The sequence continues at coordinate 1,723,265 of NZ_CP150313.1, forward strand.
GCGGAGTACGCTCCCTCCATTTTCTGGAGCGACGAGCGGCGCGCGGATGTCGGCCTCTCCTTCAAGGGCTTCACGCTCTCCGGGCGGCTCGAGCTCCGGCCCAGGGCCGTCGACTTCGCGATCGACATGCCGCTGCCGCTGCGCATGTTCAACCGGATGGCGATCGCGGCGATCGACGCCGAGGTGAGGCGGTGCATCGATGACGCGCACCGCGATCGCGCGCGGCGGCGCGCTCCGAGCGCGGTCGCGCAGGAGGCGCTCTGAGCGGTCCGCGCCATGAAGAGCGGAAGCGCCACGACCACCCATGAAAGGCGCCGCCCGCGGAGCGCTCCGCGCCGCTCCGCCGCGAGTGGCGTCGTCCTCCGCCGGCGCCGCGTCAGCGTGTCGATCAAGTCCGTCGAGACGGTCGAGCTCGCCCGCGCGAACGGCGAGCTCGCGGGGACAGGGCAGCTCACCCCGTCACCGGTCGAGTCCGCCGAGTCGGCCGGGCTCCGGTACGTGAACGACGGTGAGCCGGGGATCTCCAGGCGAGGGGCGGGCAAGGGCTTTCGTTACGTCGACGCCGACGGCCGCCCCGTCAAGGACGAGGCGACGCTCGCGCGGATCCGCCGCCTCGCGATCCCGCCCGCGTGGACCGAGGTGTGGATCTGCCGGAGCGAGCGCGGGCACATCCAGGCGACAGGGCGGGACGCGCGCGGCCGAAAGCAGTACCGGTATCACCCGCGCTGGCGCGAGGTCCGCGACGAGACGAAGTACGACCGCATGCTCGCGTTCGGCGCGGCGCTCCCGGCGATCCGCGCGGCGACCGAGCGGGATCTCGCGCTGCCTGGCCTGCCGCGCGAGAAGGTGTTGGCGGCCGTGGTGCGCCTGCTCGACGAGACGTCGATCCGCATAGGGAACGACGAGTACGCGCGCGACAACGACTCGTATGGACTCACCACGCTCCACGACGAGCACGTCGAGATCGAGGGGAGCCTCATCAGGTTCCACTTCAGGGGCAAGGGCGGCAAGGAGCACGCGATGACGGTGCGGGATCGGCGGCTCGCCCGCATCGTGAAGCGCTGCCAGGACGTGCCCGGCCACGAGCTGTTCCAGTACATCGACGGCGAGGGCCGGCGGCAAAGGATCCACTCGGACGACGTGAACGAGTACCTGCGCTCGGTCGCGGGCCACGACTTCACGGCGAAGGACTTCCGCACCTGGACCGGCACCGTGCTGTGCGCGTCGTTCTTCTGCGAGATGGAGATCGCGAGCTCGGTCCGCCAGGTGAAGAAGCGCGTGGCGCAGGTGATCGACAGGGTGTCCGCCCGCCTGGGCAACACACGCGCGGTCTGTCAGCGTTGTTATGTCCACCCCGCCGTGATCCGCGCTTACACGGAGGGCGCCCTGCAGTCCCTGATCGACGCGGAGGAGGCCGTCGCGGACGGGGCGCTCGCGGCGCTCCGGCCCGAAGAGGCGAAGATGCTCCGGATCGTCCGCGGCTTCGGCGAGCGAGAGGCCGTGCCGCTCGTGACCCGCCTCCGCGAGAGCGTGCGCTCGGCGCGCGCGGTGAACGCGCGGCGAGCCGGCAAGAGCGCGAAGCGTCCCCCCAGGGAACGACGCGCCGCGGCCTGAGCCGCGCCGCGGCGAGCGCCGCAGCGGCCGCGCGGGGATGCGCCTCGCGCCGCTGTTCCCGACGAGTCTGCCGTGTCGTTGCGTCACAGCGTGATCGCCCCGCTGTGGCATCGTGCCGCGGACGCGACGGGGGCTGTTGCTGGGGTCGCGAGCGGCCCGCGATCTCGCGCCGGATACGCGCGCGGTACGGTTCGTGTTGTGCGTAGCTCCTTGGAAACCAGCGCGCGCGGCGCGAACCCTCAGCCAAGGAGGTCTGCATGGCGAGCCAGAGGTTGATCACCGGGATGGTGCGAGCACGTGGGGAGGCCGAAGACGTCGTCCGGCGCATCCTGGACAGCGGGCACACGCGACGGGACGTCTGCGCCATCGTGAGCGAAGCGACGCGCCGCCAGCACATCTTGCGCTCACGCGCATACGGTGCGGCCTCGCACGGGAGCGCGCTGACCTCCGTCCTCGCCGCGGCGAGCGCGGGGCTCGTGGTCCCGGGGCTGCGGCTCGCGGTGGCCGGCCCCATCGCGGTGAGGCTCGCGGACGCGAGCTCGGCGAGCGAGACGGCCAGCCTGAGCAGCGTGCTCGTCGACGCCGGGATCCCCGAGCAGAGCGCGCCGGAGATCGAGAGGCGCCTCAAGGAAGGCGCGATGCTCCTCGGCGCCCTCGCGCGCGACGAGAAGGACGCCGCGGCGCTGCGCGCGATCCTGCGAGACGCGGGCAACGGCGATTTCTGCGGCACGGGCAAGGGAGCCCGTGTGTTCGCCGCGCTGTGAGCCGCCGGCGCTCACCGCTCCGCGTCGCCGCTGGAGGGAGCCGCCGCTGGATCGATGAGCTCGCTTCATGACCGCGAAGTCCCGGACATTGGAACGGGACTTGAAGGGAATGAAAGGGTTCAGCCGAGACTGATGCAGTACAAGGCGAACCTGTACCCCTGAGGCAACAGGGGGCGCGCGCCTTCCCGCAGCGGCGACGATCCCTGGCGATCGCGGCTCCTGCGCGGACGTATGGCGTGGTGGCCCACCTTGGGAGGTAAGGAGGAGAGGAATCGGGCGTTCACCAGACATCTCAGGAGAGTACCCCATGGAACCGGTCGCATTCGCAGACGAGAGCGTGGGCCTGGACGGACTCATCGACGATGACTCGATCGAGCAGCTCAAATCGTTCTGCCGTGGCGAGATGTCCGCGGTCGAGACCTACCGTCAGGCCATCGCCGCGGCACGCCAGGGCTGGGTTGCTCACCACCTCCGGCTCAACCTCGCGTCGCACGAGGCGCGGGTGAAGGTGCTGCGCCGGCGGATCGAGGAGCTCGGAGGCGACCCCCCGGCGAGCTCCGGGCCATGGGGCGCGTTCGCCAAGGCCGTCGAGGGGACCGCGCTGGCGCTCGGCCACAAGACGGCGCTCTCGGCGCTGGCCGAGGGGGAGGAGCACGGCCTGAAGGACTACCGGAACGACATCGAGGAGCTCGACACCGAGTCGCACGCCCTGGTGCGGGACGTGATCTTGCCGCAGCAGGTGTCGACGCGCCGCTCGCTCGCGGATCTCAAGCGGCAGCTGCCGTGACGCGGGAGTTCGTCGGCGGATTGTTCGGGCGGGCCCCCCGTGCGATACTTTCGGGCGTATGGGCAGGGCTGCGCTGGACATCACCCGACTGAGCCGCGACGAGCAGCTCGACCTCCTCGACGAGTTGTGGGCGAGCCTCGGGCGAGACCCTGACGCGCTGCCTCTCAGCGACGCCCAGCGGGTCGAGCTCGATCGGCGCCTCGATGAGCTCGAGGCCGAGGGGCCGGTCGGGCTCACCTGGGATGAGGTCGTCGCCCAGGCGCGCGCTCGGTCACGGTGAGGCCGTACCTCGTTCGGCCCGCTGCCGCGGCGGACATCGCGCGGGCATATGCCTGGTACGAGCGAGAGCGCGACGGGCTAGGAGAGGAGTTCCTCGTGGAGGTCCGCGCGGCGATGCAGGCGGTCGTCGAGGCGCCGACGGCCTGCGCCGTTCTGCACCGCCAAACACGACGAGCGCTCGTCCGGCGCTTCCCCTATGGGCTGTTTTTTCGTCTGATGGATGACGTCGTCGTCTTCGTCGCGTGCTTTCACACGCGCCGAAGGCCCGAGTCATGGAAGCGGAGGCGCTGAGGGCAACTCCGGTATTGGGACGGGGGTGAACTCCCCCGCTCAGCCCTTCGCGTCGTATCCCGCCTGGAGCAGCTTCGCGATCGTGGAGAGCTGCATGTTCGACGTCCCCTCGTAGATCTTCCCGATCTTCGCGTCGCGGTAGAGCTTCTCGACAGGATAGTCCTTGGTGAAGCCGACGCCGCCCATGAACTCGATACAGAGCGACGCCGTCCGCTCGGCCACCTCGGACGCGAACAGCTTGGCCATCGCCGCCTCCTTCACGAACGGCTGGCCCGCGTCCTTGAGCCGCGCGGCGTTGTAGACGAGGAGGCGCGCGGCCTCGATCTCCATGGCGACGCGCGCAACCTGGAACTGCACGCCCTGGAAGCTCGCGATCGGCTGCCCGAACTGCTTCCGCTCGCCCATGTAGCGCATCGCGTGGTCGAACGCCCCCGCGGCCAGGCCGAGCATCTGCGCGCCGATGCCGATACGGCCCTCGTTCAGCGTCTCGATGGCGATCTTGTAGCCCTTGCCGACCTCGCCGATCACGTTGCCCTCCGGCACCTCGCAGTCCTCGAGGACGAGCTCACACGTGCTGGAGGCGCGGATGCCGAGCTTGTTCTCCTTCTTGCCGACCGAGAAGCCGGGGAAGGAACGCTCGACCACGAAGGCCGTGATGCCCTTGTAGCCCTTCGTCGGATCGACGTTGGCGAACACCAGGAACACCGAGCTCTCGTTCGCGTTCGTGATCCAGAGCTTGCGGCCGTTCAGGATCCAGCGGTCGCCCCGGCGCTCGGCGCGGGCCGCGAGCGCGAACGCGTCCGAGCCGGAGCCCGCCTCGCTCAGCGCATACGAGCCGATCCAGTCGCGGGAGAGCCGCGGGAGATACCTCTCCTTCTGCGCCTCGGTGCCCCAGCGGAGGAACGCATTGGCCACCAGGGTGTTCTGCACGTCGACGAGCACGCTCACGCTCGGGTCGACCACGGCGAGCGCCTCGATCGCGAGGATCGCGCTGAAGAAGCCCGCTCCAGAGCCCCCGTACGCCTCCGGGATCTCGATCCCCATGAGGCCGAGCTCGAACAGAGGAGGGAGCAGATCGTGGTCGAGCGCGCCCTCTTCGTCCATCGCCGCCGCGCGCGGCGCGACGCGCTTCCGGGCGAAATCAAGCACCGAGTCGCGGAAGAGGCGCTCCTCGTCGGAGAGCTGGGTGAGCGGGGGGTGGGACACGACGGTTTCTCCTTGTGGGCCCATGGCGCAGCGCGGCGCCGTGGCGGCGTCGCCCCACTATGCTACGCGAGGGCCACGAGCGAAAGCCGTTCGAGCGCGCCCCGCCCGGTCATCGCCGCAGCGCAACGCAGGCCACGCCGCGTCGGCGGCGGACGGGGCGCGCCGCCCCGAGCCGCCTCATCCGTGGTGTCGCCGCTCGCTCCGGGGCCGCGATCGTCCAGGCTGCCACGCGCGTTGCTTCACCTGGACGCTCACGCGCGCTTGCCCGCGGGCGCGTCGCGCCGGCGGCACCGGAGCAGCGTGTGGGCGAGGCCGAGGTGGTCGATCTCCGCCTCGACGACGAGGCCCGCCTCATCGACGCAACGCCGGATATCGGCGGCGCTGTACATGCGGCTGTTCCCGTTCGCCAGGCACGTGAAATACAGGGAAGAGCCGTGAAGACAGTGGACCGCCACCTCGTTCGTCTGCCGATCCCAGAACGTGTCGAGGATCCAGAGCACGGTCTCGTCCCCCATGGCCGACGCGGCCCGCCGGAGGATCTGGAGGATGTCCGCCTCGGAGAAGCACACGAGGAACTGGCTCATCCAGATGGCGTCGAAGCCCGTCGGGAACGCCTGGCCGTGATCCAGGAAGTCGATGGGGGTGCCCACGATCCGGCCGAGCAAGCCGTGCTGCTCGACGTTGACGCGCGCGTCCTCCAGCTGGCCCGGCAGGTCGAGCAGCGTGACGCGCACGTCGGGGTCGTGCGTGCAGCACTGGATCGCCCACCGCCCCGTGTTGCCGCCGATGTCGAGGAGCGTCCTCGGCCTCCGCTCGAACACGACGGGCAGCGCCTCGGGGAACGCGGAGTCGGAGTAGAGGTGATCGAACGCAAACCAGCTCTCCCTCACCTTCGGCGGGAGCGCCGGGAGCGCCTCATAGACCGTCGGCCACTCGCCAAAGACCTTCAGGCCAGCCGGCTTGCCGCCCTCGATGGCCTCGTCGAGAAAGCGCATGCCCTCGTAACAGACGTCATGGATGAAATCCATGTTGATGCGGGTCATCCTGTCATTCTCGACGATGAGCCCAACCCGCGTGATCGTGTAGCGCTCGCCACGCTCTCGCGGCTCTGCGTGGGCGTTTGCGCCGCCTGCGACGCCTGCGCGCTCCACCAGGCCGAAGCTCAGGCTCGCCTCCAGCAAGGTCTTGGCGGCATAGGCGGAGAGGCCGGTGTCCTGGGCCACCTCCGCCGGTGTCCTGCCGCCCTTGCCAGCGCGCTGGAGCGCTTTGAGGACGCCGCGGTTTCGCATCACCCGCGCCACCTGGAACATGACGGGCGCAAACGCGATGCGCTGGGCGGCGAGCATGGCGTCGAGGGTGGGATTCGGGGCGGGATCGTTCTTCATCGAGCTCCGGTCGTCGGGGGTGGGGTCAAGGCTAGCGTGCACCCTAGCGCTGGAGGAGCAAGACGAAGCCGCAGACGCCCGTGAACAGCAGCGTGCACTCTGCCCGACCCTCGTCGGCGAGCGAGATCCCCGTCACGCCGCAGAGCATGCCGAACACGAGGCTCGCCACGCTGATCCGCCGCCGCTGGTCGATCGACCGGACACGCGGCGGAGTGGGCGGTCTCGTGCGGTACGGGCTTGCCACCCCCTGATGATACCACCAGCGCCGCGATCACAAGGACGCCGCCGCGATGTCGAACAGCTCCTCGTCGGTGAGCGGCAGCGGGTTCGCCTTCATGCTGCTCGCCGCCCTGGCCTTCGCGACCAGCGCCGGGAGGTCCGCCTCATCCATGCCGTAGCGCCGGAGCCCCGGGATCGCGAGGTCACGGCAGAGCTCGCGGACCCAGGCGATCCCTTCCTCGGCGCTGGCTCCGGCGCGCCCCGTGACGAGCGCGGCCAGCTCGTCGAAGCGCGGCAGCGCGCGGTGAGCCGGGTCGCGCGCGCGCAGCGCCCGCAGGTTGACCTCCAGGACGGCGGGTAAGAGCGCCGCGCACACCGCCCCGTGCGGCGCGTCGAACATGCCCCCCGCGGGCCCCGCGAAGCCGTGGACCGCCCCGAGGCCGGCGTTCGCGAGGCAGAGGCCGCCGAGCAGGCTGGCGATCGCGAGGTCGTCCCGGGCCGCCGCGTCGGCGCCCTCCAGGACCGCGCGGCGCAGCGAGCGCACCGAGCGGCGGATGCCCTCGCGCGCGAGGCCGTCCGTGAGCGGGTTGCTGCGGCTCGACAGGAACGGCTCGATGAGCTGCGAGAGCGCGTCGAGCCCGCTCGACGCGAGCACCCCGGGCGGGGCGCCCGCGAGCAGGTCGGGGTCGACCACCGCGAGGCGCGGCAGCATGTGCGGGCTGCGCAGGCTCGCCTTCACGCCGGCCTCCCGCGACGCGAGCACCGCGTTGCGCGTCACCTCCGCGCCGGTGCCCGCGGTCGTGGGGATCGCCACGAACGGCACGGACGGCCTGGAGAGCGCTCCCCCCTTGCCGATGACCTCCAGGTAATCGAGCGGGTCGCCGCCGTTCGCGACGAGCGCGGCGATCGCCTTGCCGGCGTCGATCGCGCTGCCGCCGCCGAGCGCCACCACGACGTCGCACCGCTCGGCCGCGGCCCGCGACGTCCCCTCGCGGGCGACGTCCACCGTGGGCTCGCCCGCGACGGCGAAGCGCACCGCGGCGACGCCCGCCGCGGCGAGCGCGGCGAGGAGCGGCGCGGCGCGGCCGGGATCCTGCCCGGTGACGACGAGCGCCCGCGTCCCGCCGAGGCCCCGCACGGCCGCGGGCACCTCGGCGACCTTGCCAGCGCCGAAGGCGATGCGCGTCGCGGTGGCGAACTCGAAGGCGGGTTCATGTCCGGGAGGCGTCATGTCAATACCCCGCGTCGTCAGGGAAGACATTGACGTATTTCCGGCTGGTCCGCGGCTCGGCCATCATCTCCGCGACGGTGTCCCGCCACCGCTGGTAATGCGCCGTTTCCTTGTGTGCGGCCGGCGCCTCCTTGGTCCTGTAGACCTCGACGAGCACGAACCGCGCGGGATCCTCGGTGTCCTGGACGACGTCGAACCGGGCGATCCCCGGCTCCTTGACGCTCTCGCGTGCGTTCTCGATCGTCGCGCTCCGGAAGGCGTCGACGAGCTCGGGTCTGACACGTACATGCACATGCACGACGAACAGGCTGTTGGACATGCGCGCAATCTAGCTCGGGCGCGCTGCCGCAGGAACCCGGCTCGCGCCGCGGCCGGCCTTCCGGGAGAGCGCGCGGGCCGCGCCGGCTCGGCCGAGCGCGCTGCCTCCGGGCGGGGCGCGGCGGCGGATGGCAGGGCGGGCGCGCGGGTGGCGGCGCGGCCGGCAGAGCGCCGTCGCCCCCTGCGTGGACTCCCGACTTGGCCCGGCCGGCTCGCGCACTACGATCGTCGTGACCCGGCGTGCGGCTCGGCAAGCGTCGAGTGCATGAGCGCCGCGAGCGAGGAAGGTCGATATGGCGGATCCGACCATGGAGAGCCCGGAGCCCGATGCGGTGCGGTCCATCGCGCTGCATTCCATCGAGTTCAGGTCCGATCACGGTCTCCTGAAGGACTGCAAGGGGGAGAGCGGCTGGAGGAACGAGGGGGCCCTGTGCCCACGGCCGGAGTGGACGCCGGGGGGCGCCGTCCCCCTCTCGATCTCGATGGGCCGGCACATCGTCGTCCGGCTCGGGATCTCGCAGCGCGACGCCTACAGCGCGGCGGCGGCCGAGATCCGCGCCGTGGGGCCGGGGGGCATCGTCCTCGAGAGCCGCGGTAGCGGGGCCGTCGGCGCGCCGCTCGATCTCTTCTCCTCGCGGCAGATCGAGAGGAAGATCCAGAAGTTCAACCTCGCCCTGAGCTGGTCTGCAGGCGCGGGAGCTGCCGTGTCTCCCGCCCGGACCTCGAACGTCGTCTATGTCACGATGGGCAGGCCCCAGACCGACAGACAGGATGTCTGGCAGGAAGATGGGGTGACCTTGAAGCGGATGGACAGGGCAGTTTCCTGGATCGCGCCGATGGATACCCTCGATCCCCACGAGATCGTGGAGGGGGTCATGGCCAGGTTCCCGACGTACACGCTCCTGCCGAGCCCCAGGGTGCCCCGGCGGTACCATCACCCGACGTACGTGAACGGCGAGGGCGGCGCCTGGCCGATGACCGATCACGTGGAGGAGAGCGGGGAGTGCCAGGCGATCGTCCGCCTCCTCCGCGGCATGCTGCGCCAGCTCGGGATCCCGGGGCGGACGCGCATGATCGTGGTCTGGGGCGACCCCAACGTGGGCGGCGGGCGCAAGACGCTGTCGGCCGATGTCGAGCAGAATCCGTGGGCGGGGCTCGACGTCACGAAGGTCGAGGGCGGCCGCGTGTGGCGCGCCGCGCTCGTCGACGGGCCGGTGGAGGTGGGGAGGACCTATCCGGCGTCCCATACGCGCCTCCCCGACGGGACGGTCAGCCCGGGGCTCAACCGGTACGAGGCGTGCCTCGAGTTCTCCCACGGCGGCGTGACCAGGTATTACGCGGGCGGCGCCGGCGTGTTCGATTCCGTGGAGCCGATCCTGGGCGTCTTCTGGGGGCTCATCTGGTTCAGCTCGGCGCCGGACGAAGGGTTCCGCGTCGAGCAGATCGTGGCGACCTACAGAAACGGAGGCTGGGGATGAGCGCGCACGCATTTCAGAAGCAGGACGTCGACGCGAGGATCGCGGGGTGGCTCGCGGCCGTGGCGCGCGTCGCCCCGGAGGGCTTCACGCCCGTCGAGCGGTTCGACGACGTGCCGGCCCAGGCGCGCGCGGAGTCGTTCTACTGGTGCGACTCCATCTTCCGGGACGAGCTCAACCCGCACGGCGAGGCCGTGAACGCGCGCCACGCGTTCCATGCCGCCACGGACGATACGCCCGACCTGCTCCGCCACGAGTACGCCGCGGGCGGGCTCGGGTTCACCGTCATCGAGGGGCGCAACTTCATTCTCGTCCAGGTCGATCGCGCGAGCCTCGATATCCTCTCTCTCTGCGGTCCAGACCGCGCAGCCGCCGTGCGCCGGGTGGCCGAGGCGCTCTTCAACACGGGCGTGGAATCGAGCGCGGTGGGCATTCCGTTGACCTCCGGCCCGGCGGTCTGCCCGGACGCCGCCGAGACACAGGAGCTCGACGAAGGGACGGTGCTTTCGAGCAATCCGGCCGTGGACCCGGATCTCCTCACCTGCTGGAAAGACCGTACAGAGTGCGGTGTTCAGGGCGGAAGGCTCTACTTCCTCTGCTACAAGAAATCATCCCAGCGCGTGGGGTTCGCGAACGCGTGGCAATGGTTCGACGACCGGAGGGCCGGGGTCGGGTGAGGCGGGGGTAGGCGCGGAGCGCGCGGGAAAGCGCGGGAACGCGCGGGAACGTGGATCACCGCTGCGCCGGTATTGCGTCTGCGCGCCGCGCGCGGGATGTTGCGCGCGTGGCGGGACCACAGGCACCCAGGATCCTGATCTTCCCAGGCGGCCCCTCGGGCGCTGCGCAGGCGCTCGCCGCGGCGCGCGGCTATGTCGCGGTCCCGGCGCGGGACGTCGAGGCCGGGCTGGATCTCCTGGCGACTCAGCCGTTCGACGTGGCCGTGCTGGCGGACGAGGGGCCGCTCGAGGACACGCTCGCGCTCTGCCGGCGGCTGCGCGCGGCGCCCGGGGGCGATCGCGTGGCCGTGGTCGCCGTCACCGGGAGCGCGGGCGCGACCGCGGCGCTGCTCGAGGCGGGCGCGACGGTCGTGGCGGCGGCGCTCGAGCCGTCGATCGCCATCCAGCTCGACGCGGCGGTGTGGTGGGTGCGGCGGCCGTCGGCGCACGTGGCCGACCGGGCGCCCGCGGAGCGCGCGCTGCTCGAGCGCGCCGCGCGCTCCTTCCGCGACGCGTCCGCGGAGGTGATCGGCCTTTTCGTGTGGGACGCGGCGGGGGGCGTGCTCGACGCGAACGACGCGTTCCTCGGCATGGTGGGCTACACGCGCGAGGACGTCGAGGCGGGGCGCCTCAACTGGATGGCGATCACGCCGCCAGAGCACCGCGCCGCGGACCAGCGCGCCCTCTCGGAGGTCCTGAAGAACGGCGTCTGTCCGCCGTTCGAGAAGGAGTTCCTGGCCCGCGACGGGCGGCGCGTGCCCGTCCTCATCGCGCCTGCCCTGGTCGAGGGGGCGCGCGATCGGGGCGTCTGCTTCGCCTTCGACATGAAGGCGCGCAAGGCCGCAGAGGACGCGCTCCGGACGAGCGAGGAGCGCATGCGGCTCGTCGTGCGCGCCACGAGCGACGCCTTCTGGGACTGGGATCTCTCGTCCGGGCGCGTCACCGGCAGCGAGCGCATGCGGAGCTTCTATGGCACGGGCGGCGCCGACATCGAGGAGGACGCGGTGTGGTGGTTCGAGCGGGTCCACCCCGAGGATCGCGATCGCGTGATGAACGGGCTGCGGCGCGCGATGGAGGGGGATGGGGGGACGTTCGAGCTCTGGTACCGGTGCCTGCTCGCGGACGGCAGCTACGCCGACGTCCACGACCGGGGCATCGTGCTGCGCGACGCGACCGGCAGGGCGTACCGGATGCTCGGGGCCGTGTCCGATGTCACGGAGCGCCGGCAGATGGAGACGCGGCTCCAGCTCGCCGATCGCATGGCCTCGCTCGGCACGCTCGCGGCCGGGGTGGCGCACGAGATCAACAACCCCCTCGCGTACATGGTCGCGAACGTCGATTTCGCGCGCAAGGAGCTCCGCGCGAAGGGGGCCGGCGCGCGCCTCGACGCGCTCCTCTCGGCGCTCGACGAGGCCGCGGAGGGCGGCTCGCGGGTGCGGCACATCGTGGGCGGCCTGAAGACGTTCTCGCGGGCCGACGACGGCGAGCTCGGCCCGGTCGACGTCGACCCGGTGATCCAGCTGGTCCTGCGGATGGCGCAGCAGCAGATACAGAGCAAGGCGCGGCTCGTCCTGGCGCTCCGCCCGGTGCCGGCCGTCCACGCGAACGAGGCGCAGCTCGGCCAGGTGCTCCTGAACCTGATCGTGAACGCCGCCCAGGCGCTGCCGGAGGGGAAGGTGTCGGAGAACGAGATCCGGATCTCCACCGCCCCCGCGCCGCCCGGACGCGTGTGCATCGAGGTGTGCGACACCGGGCCAGGGATCGCGCCGGAGCTGCGGAGCCGCATCTTCGACCCGTTCTTCACGACGAAGCCCATCGGGGAAGGGACGGGGCTCGGGCTCGCGATCTGCCACGGCATCGTGACGAGCTTCCGGGGCGAGATCGACGTGGAGAGCGAGGTCGGCAAGGGCGCGTGTTTCCGCGTGCTCTTGCCTGTCCATGACCATCGCGCGGGGGCAGGAGAGGAGCGCAACGCCGCCTCGGGCGGGGCCTCTGATGAGCTTCCCGAGGAGGCCGCTCAGTAGGCGCTCCGCCGTCCTTGGCGGACGGGCTCCGACAGTCGGCGCGCCGTCCGTGCTCCGGCGCGCCGCGGGGCCGCTCCGCGGGACCGACCGCTTGCCAGGGCCGCGGCGTTCGCTCAAGTTGCGTCACCGGCCCCATGAACACTCGATCGGTCAGGGCCGCAGCTGGGCTGCTCGGCGGGGCGGCAGAGGAAGCGCGCCGCGCGGCGCAGTCCGGTCGTGAGGTTCGGTCATGATCGAGAAAACTGGCCGCATCCTGGTCGTCGAGGACGATCTGGATATCAGGAGCATTCTGACGCAGCTCCTCGTGTTCGAGGGGTACGACGTCGAGGAGGCGGCGGACGGCGCCGAGGCGCTCGCGCTGCTGCGGCGGGACGCGCCGCCCGCGCTGATCCTGCTCGATCTGATGATGCCGGTCATGGATGGGTGGCAGCTCCGCGCCGAGCTCCAGCGCGACCCGGCGCTGGCGTCGATCCCGGTGGTGATCGTGTCCGCCGACGTGCGGGTCGAGCAGGAGGCGTCGCGGCTGCGCGTCGCGGGCCTGCTGAAGAAGCCGCTCCAGATCGAGCCGCTGCTCGAGCTCGTCCACCGCATCTGCGGCGCGCCGGCGTGATGAGCCGGGCGGGGCGCGCGCCCATCGAGATCGCGCGCCTGGGCGGCGCTGGGGCGGCTCCGGGGGCCCTGATCAGGCTCCGGGGCGCGGCGCTACCTGACCGGCAGCGCCCGCGGCGGGCGCCTTCCCCTCCGCGAGGCGACCGGCGCCGTGCTCGTGGAAGTACTCCGAAAGCCGCCGGTCGGCCTCGTCCCCGAAGAGGAGCTTGCACGCCTCGCGGAGGCCGGGCGACCTCGCGAGCGCCTCGCGGCGGAGCAAGAGCGAGATCTTCGTGCGTCGCCGCAGGAAATCATCGAGCTTCGCGATCATCTCGTGCTTCGCGGCGTGGGCGACCTCGCAGCGCAGGTCGTCCGCCCCTTCGAACAGCGGATCGGCCATCCTCGGATCGCTCTGGATGTCCTCGAGCAGCCCGATCGCCTGCGCGCCATAGCGGCGCCATAGCCGCGTGCTGAGCGTCTCCGAGGCGCGCGGCGGCGTCAGCGCGTCGAGATCGAGGGCGCGCGCCTTGTGAAAGAACTCTTTACGAAGCGCCTCGCCCGGCTCGCCATACCAGCGCTGCGCAGGGCGGGGCAGCGCGACGCCGAGCCCCTGCACGGCGGCGCAGACCTCGTCGCCCACGTTGATGCAATCGGTGAGCTTGCCGCCGAAGATGCTCACGTGGGCCTGCGCCCCGTCCACCTCGAGGGCGTGCTTGCGCGAGAGCTGCAGCCAGTCCTCGCCCTCCCCGCCGCCCTCGACGGCCAGGGGACGCACCCCGCAGCGCTCCGCGATGACGTCGGCCTCGGTCAGCGGGCGGGGCAGGTTGAGGCGCTTGTTGATGTTGGAGAGCACGAAGCGCCGATCTTCGGGCGTCACCGCCGCGCGCGGGCCCTCGACGCGGGTGTCGGTCGTGCCGATGCACGTCCTCGAGCCCATCGGGATCACGAAGAACAGCCGGCCGTCGTCCGCGAAGAACGTGAGCACCCGCCGGCTCGAGGTGAGCCGATCCACGATGAGGTGGATGCCCTTCGAGAAGATGTGGCGGTGCCTCGTCCGCTGGCCCGTCAGCTCGTTGTGCGCGTCCACGAACGGCCCGCAGGCGTTGACGAGCACGCGCGACCGGACGGCGAGCTCCCTGCCCGACAGGACGTCGCGGGCGCGCGTGACCCACGCGCCCCCCTCGCGCCGCGCGCCGAGCGACTCGACGTAGTTGGCCGCCCGCGCGCCGTGATCGAGCGCCGCGCGCACGAAGCCCCAGACGAACCGCGCGTCGTTGTCGACCAGGTACGCGTCGGAGTACTCGAATCCTCCGTCGCAGCCGTCCAGGTTGATGATCGGCTCCTCCCGCGCGATCGCCCGGCGGGAGAGCAGGCGGGGGATGCGCGTGAAGAAGCTGCCGATGATCCAGTAGAGCCAGGTGCCGAGGAAGAGCTTGAAGAGCCCGTGGCGGAAGCCCCGCTCGTGCGCGGCGTAGAACCGGATCTCCTGCACCGACGACGGGTAGCTCCTGAGGAGGAGGTTCCTCGACGTGCAGAGCTTCCGCACGAGCGGAAACTCGAAGCTCTCCATGTACTTGATGCCGCCCCAGGCGAGGTTCGACGACTCCTGGCTGGTGAATCCGGCGAAGTCGCCCCGATCGATCAGCGCGACCTTCGCCCCCCGCGCGGCGAGGGCCGCGGCCGCGACGGCGCCGTTGATCCCGGCGCCGAGGACGAGGACGTCGAACGTGTCGCGGCTCAAGCTGTCGATGTTCGTGGCCCGCAGCATCGATGGCGATCCGGCGAAGGCGCGGCCGGCGCGCGCCCCATCTGCTCTATCACGTCCTCGCCGCCTCGGGGCGGCGGACGGCGCCCGACGCCTCGCTCAGCCCATCAGCCCATCGGCCCAGCTGCCGTCCTCACTGCGGTACGCGTCGGACGACGGCGCCGGCTGGACGCGGCGCGGGCTGCTCTTCGCCGCGGCGGCGTGGCCGGTGTGGAGGTGCTGCCAGCGCGCCATCTTGGTGTAGACGCCGCCCCGCCGCAGGAGCTCTCCGTGCCCGCCGTTCTCGACGATGCGGCCGCGCTCCATCACGAAGATCTGGTCGCAGTCGACGACCGTGCTCAGGCGGTGGCTCATCAGGACGATCGTCCGCTTCCCCTTCAGGGCCCGCAGCGCCTCGCCGATGGTCCGCTCGTGCTCGGCGTCGAGCCCGTCGGTCGGCTCGTCGATCACCAGGATGGGCGCGTCCGTCAGCAGCGCGCGCGCGATCGCGATGCGCTGCCGCTGGCCGGTCGACAGGTTGAGCCCGCCGTCGGCGATCGCCGTCCGGTAGCCGTCCGGCAGCGCCTCGATGAAGCCGGCCGCCCCCGCCATCTCGGCCGCCCTCCGGATCTCCGGGTCGGTCGCGGAGGGGCGGCCGTAGGCGATGTTCTCCGCGATCGTCGCCGGCAGGAGGATGCTGTCCTGGAGGACGAGCGCGATGTGCCGGCGCAGGTCCGCCACGCGGACCGCGCGCGTGTCGATGCCGTCGAGCCGCAGCGCGCCGCAGGTCGGGTTGTGGAAGCGCGGCAGCAGGCCGAGCAGCGTCGTCTTGCCGGCGCCGACCGAGCCCACGAACGCGACCATCTCGCCCGGCCGGATCGTCGCGTCGAGCCCGCGCAGCACCGGGTGGCCCGGGCGGTACTCGAACCCCACGCCATCGAGCGAGAGCGCGCGCGGCTGGGGCGGGAGGGTGGCCGCGTCGTGCCTGTCGACGACCGCCTGGTCGCGGTCCAGCACCTCGAAGACGCGCTGCGCGCCCGCGACGCCGCCCTGCACCGCGGCGCCGGCGCCGGTCAGCTTGCAGAGCGGGTCGTAGAGCATGCCCAGGTACCCGAGGAACGCCGTCAGCGCGCCGAGCGTCATGCCGGCCTCGCCCCCGCCCGCCCGGGCCTGGACGATGAGGTAGCCGCCGTAGCCGAGCACCAGCGCGCCGCCGAGCCCGAGGATCGAGCCCATGGCGAGCGTGTGGCGGAGCTCGTCGTGGTGGAGCCGCAGCCACGCCTTCACGCTGTTGCGCAGCGTCGTGTGGAAGCGCGCCTCCTCGTCCGCCTCGCGGCCGAACGCCTGGACGAGGCCGATCGACGCCATCGAGCGCTGGACGGACGTCGCGAACTCGCTCTCGACCTCCTTCGCCTCGGTGCACTTCTTGTGCAGCACGCGCCCGAACCTGACGTTCGTGAGGAGGAGCGGCGGGACGACCGCGAGCGCGAGCAGCGTGAGCTCCAGGCTGCGCGAGGCCATGATGCAGATCATCACGGCGAGCGTCAGCGCGCTCCCCATCACCGCGACCGCCACGTTGAGGATGCCGTGGAACCCGGAGGCGTCCTGGTTGAGCCGGTAGAGGGCGTCCCCCTGCGGCTGCGCCCGGTGATAGCCCATATGGAGCGCCTGGAGCTTCCGGTACACGTCGCGCCGCACGCGCGTGAGCCCGCCATAGCCGATGCGGAACGTGAGCAAGGCGCGGCCCATGCCCACGAACTCCTGCGCCACGCGGAGGACGAGCGTGAACGCCGCGAGCCCGAGGACGCGGCCGAGCAGGCTGTCCGGGAGCGGCGCGAGCAGGATGCGATGGACGAAGTCCCCCGCGCGCGGGCCGGTCGAGATGAGATCCACGATCACGGCGACGGGCCACACCTGGAGCAGGCTGATCGCGATCGAGACGCAGACCAGCACGGCGAGCGCCCCGAGGCGCGCCCACTCGCCCTTGAAATAGGCGCCCACCCGGACGAAGAAGCGGACCCGCTCCGCGCCGGCCGGCTGGCTGACAGCCGCGCGCGCGGCTGTCAGCTGCGCGGTCGTCCGCGGAGAATGCCTCGAAAACCTGACCCTGCCTTCGCGCCGAGGCGAAGGATGATAATGCTTGCGGTGAGCCGGTGCGCTCATGGTTCGCTGAGCTCTCTCCTGTCTACGGCTGAGGTGGTCGTCGGCGGCCCATCTCGGGCCCGGCCTGACGATCCATCGGTTACGACCGGTAGCGAGGTATCGCCGCTGGTGTAACAGCCCGACGCGGACGCGCTCTACGTGAGTGCCGGAGAAGAGGTCGGCGCTTGCTGATTTGCTGCGCGGTTGTCCGGGACTCCAGGGCCAGCGACGCCGGCGCGGCCAACGGCACAGGCCGACGGCGCGGCCGGCTCTCCGCGCCTACCCGCGAGTCCGGCTCTCGAGCAGCGCGAGCCTGCGGCCGAGGGCGCGCGCCGGCGCGAGGTCGAGCTCCGCCGGCGCGTGATCCGCGCTCGCCTGAGGCGGGCCGTCGCGCTGCGCGGTCCTGCTCGTCGGATCCATCTCCGCGCGGGCGGGGGCCTGGAGCAGGACTCCATGGCCGGCGAGGGAGGCGAGCGTCGCCTGGAGCGTCGCGCGCTGCGCTCCCTCGACCGCGGACGGCGAGCAGAACACCGAGGCTACCTTGCCGGCGAGATCTCCCGAGGGCTGCCTCGATCCGTCGAGGAAGCGCCGGATCTCCGCGCACATCGCGCCATAGCGCGCAGGCGAGCCGATGGCGATGCCGTCCGCCCAGAAGAGGTCGTCTTGCCGCGCCAGCGGGACGGAGGCGAGGTGTTCCTGCGCGGCACGGATCCGCTCATTCGCCGCGCTCCACCGGTCCTCGATCGCCGTCAGATCGGCGACGCGCCGGAGCCGCACGGTCGCTCCGGCCTGCCTGGCGCCCTGCGCGACGGCGGCCGCGAGCGCGGCCGTGCCGCCATAGCGGGAATAGAAGATCACGGCCACGTTCATGCCGAGCGCGCATGCAGCCCTCATACCGCCGTGATCACATGGCCGGAGCGCTTCATGCCAACCCCGATGAGCTCGCCGCGCGCCCCTCCATGGCATCGTCGAGAACGGCATGAGCGGCCCGCTGGCAGGCCCTGCAGCCGTGGATGACGCATGGCGCAGGGCGCGCGGCGCGATTCAAATTGCGCGTCGCGGCTCCACGCCTTATGGGTCCCTTGATGGTCCGGAGCGGATTGCGCAGGGGCGGCGGCGTCGATGTCCCGTGCGCCCCCGGAAGGGGGTGCGGCGCGGAGCGGGGCGATCCGCCGGCCGCGCCGCCGTGCCCTCCGGGCGCGATGGGGCGGAGGCTCGCCGAGCAGGGCCCCTCTCGACGGAAGACGATCTTCATCATCGAGGACGACCCAGGCGTCTGCGATGCGCTCGTGACCGTCCTGCGCGATGAGGGATACGATGTGATGACGGCCGGGGACGGCGCGGATGCGCTGGCCAGGCTCCGCGAGGCGCCGACGCCGGCGCTCATCGTGCTCGATCTGATGATGCCGGGAATGGACGGATACGCGTTCCGCGCAGAGCAGCTGCGCACGCCCGCGATCTCCGACGTCCCCGTGGTCGTGCTGACGGCGGGGGCGGCGCCGCGGGCCACGGAGCTCGGATCGGTCGACATCCTGAAGAAGCCTGTCGATCTCGTCGCGTTGCTCGACGTGGTCGGTCGCAACACCTGAGTCGGCGCCGGGACGCCCGAAACAAACATCGCTGAGAGCGCGGCGCGACGGGCGCGTTACAGCGCTCGTTTCCGCTTGCCGGGGCGGCGGTGCGTGCGTCATACGCAGCTCACCGCACGCGGTCGACAAGGGGAGAGATCATGTCGATGGCCCGGCGAAGCATCCTTTGCAGCGTATCCATGTTCAGCCTCGCTGCGCTCCCCGGATTGTCGGGCGGCTGGGGCGCCGCGCCGGACGGCGACGCTCCTTTGCCGGCGTCGGGGGACGCTCCGTCGCCGGCCAGCGAGCTGTCGAAGACGGTATTCCAGCACGGCGTGGCGAGCGGGGATCCGCTGCCCGATGCCGTCATCCTCTGGACGCGCGTGACGCCGGGGAAGGCGGGCGCGGTGGCGGTGACATGGCAGATCGCGCTCGACGCTGGCTTCACGCGGATCGTGGGCTCGGGGGCGCTCCTGACGGACGAGGAGCGCGATCACACGGTCAAGGTCGACGCCGGCGGGCTCGACCCAGGGAAGACCTATTATTACCGGTTCATCGCCCTCGGCGGATCGTCGCCCGTCGGGCGCACGAGGACGGCGCCGCGCGGCCGCGCCGGGCGGCTGCGCTTCGCCGTCGCGTCGTGCTCGAGCTATGCGCACGGGCTGTTCCACGGGTACCGGCACATCGCCGCGCGCCTCGACCTCGACGCGGTGATCCACCTCGGCGATTACATCTACGAATTCGGCGCCGGCCAGTACGGGAGCGCGCGGCATTACGAGCCCGCGCACGAGATCGTGACGCTCGCCGACTACCGCGCGCGTTATGCCCAGTACCGGCGCGACAGGGACCTCCAGGCGGCGCACCAGCAGCACCCGTTCATCACGGTCTGGGACGACCATGAGCTGGCGAACAACACCTGGAAGGGCGGCGCGGGGAACCACGCGTGGCCTGCCGAGGGCTCGTGGGAGGAGCGCAGGGCGGTCGCGCAGCGCGTCTACGCGGAGTGGATGCCGATCCGCGAGCGCGGCGAGGAGCGGCGCGGCGCCGGCCGGATCTGGCGCGCGCTGCGCTACGGCGATCTCGTCGACCTCTTCCTGCTCGACACGCGCTCCTGGGGGCGCGACCGGCAGGCCGACCCGAGCGACCGCGGGGCGCTCGAGGCGCCGGCGCGGACGATCCTCGGGCGCGATCAGGAGGCGTGGCTGCGCGCGGAGCTCGCGGGCTCGACGGCGGCGTGGAAGGTCATCGGCCAACAGGTGCTGATGGGCCAGATCCCGCAGGACCTGAACACGGACGCGTGGGACGGGTATCCGGCGGCGCGCCAGCGCTTCTTCGAGCTCCTCGACGAGGAGCGCGTGCGCGACGTCGTCGTGCTCAGCGGCGACACCCACGCGTCGTGGGCGATCGATCTCGCGCCGGCGCCGCTCGATCCGGCGCGCTACGACGCCGCGACGGGCCGGGGCGCGCTGGCGGTCGAGATCGCGGTGCCGGGGATCACCTCCCCGTGGCTCACCGAGGAGCAGGCCCGGGCGGCCGAGCCGCTGGTCCTCGCGAACCCGCACGTCAAGTACGCCGACCTGTGGCGCCGCGGGTACGCGATCCTCGACGTGACGCCGGAGCGCGTGCAGGGCGCGTGGTTCCTGTACGATGCGCCCGAGCGCCCGGAGGTCGACGAGGTGTTCGCCGCGGCGTTCGCCGCGCGCCGCGGCGAGAGCCACCTGCGCCGCGAAGAGGCGGCGGCGCCCGCCATCGACGACCCGCCCGAGGCCGCGCCTCGGGTGAGCTGACCTGGAGCTGACGTGCGGCGGGCCCGCGAAGCCCGCGAAACCACGCGGATTCTCCGCCGGTTGGTGATAAGATCCGTCCCCGCGATATGCTGTGCGGGCGTTCGGCTGGTCCTTTCGTGAGCTTCTGGCTCGCTGTCGCCGCGATCGGGTGTGCGGGCGAGCGTCCGTCGCAGCCCGAGGGGTGGGACAGCGCGGTGGCGCTGCGACCGGCGCGCGATCTCGACGCGAGCCCGGGGGTGCTCGAGGTCGATCTGACGGCGCGCGTCGAGGACGTGGAGATCGTGGCCGGCAAGAGGACGCCGACGTGGACCTACAACGGCGGGCTCCCCGGCCCGCTGCTGCGTGCCACGGTGGGAGATCGCGTGATCGTGCACCTCCGCAACGAGCTGCCGGCGCCCACGACGGTCCACTGGCACGGCGTGCGTTTGCCGGCGGAGATGGATGGCGCGCCCGGGCACAGCCAGCCCGAGACGCCGCCGGGCGGCGGCTTCACGTACGACTTCGTGGTGCCGGACGCGGGGCTCTACTGGTACCACCCGCACGTCGACTCCGCGGTGCAGGCGGGCAATGGCCTCTACGGCCCGCTGCTGGTCGAGGATCCGGACGAGCCAGCGGCGCTCGGCGACGAGCTCGTGCTCGTGCTCAGCGACGTCAGCCTGCGCGACGACGGCTCGCTGGAGGACCCGGAGGCGGGCGGCAACCTCGGCACGCTGTTCGGGCGCGAGGGCGACCTCCTGCTCGTCAACGGGCGCGTCAACCCGGTGATCGGGGCGCGCGCCGGGCTCAGGCAGCGGTGGCGCATCGTCAACGCGGCCAAGTCCCGTTATTATCAGCTCCTGATCACGGATCACCGCTTCACCCGCATCGGCGGAGACGGCGGGCTCCTGGAGCACCCGGTCGAGGAGGACAGGATCCTGCTCACCCCCGGAGAGCGCGCCGACGTGCTGGTGACGCCGCGCGGGGCGCCGGGCGCGACGCTCTCGGTGCGCTGGGTGCCCTACGATCGGGGCTACGGCACGACCTTCGGGAGGCCCGAGGTCGAGGCGTTCCGGCTGCGCCTCGCGGACGAGCCC
Organism: Sorangium sp. So ce128; assembly: GCF_051525245.1. Taxonomy (NCBI): domain Bacteria; kingdom Pseudomonadati; phylum Myxococcota; order Polyangiales; family Polyangiaceae; genus Sorangium; species Sorangium sp. So ce128. The sequence goes on from NZ_CP150313.1 coordinate 1,744,476, forward strand.
CTGGCCGAGGACGATCCGCTCCCCGCGATCGCGCGAGGCATCGAGGCGCTCGACACGGCGGCGGCGAGGCGCGTCGATCTGCAGCTGACGCGGGAGGAGGGCCCGGGCGACCTCGTGATGGGCATCAACGGCGTGCCCTCCTGGGAGGCGGAGCCGCTCGTGGCGGCGGTGGGCGAGACCGCGGTGTGGACCATCGAGAACACGATGGAGTTCGATCACCCGTTCCACCTGCACGGCTTCTTCTTCCAGGTGCTCGGCGCCGATGGCCAGCCGGTGAGGCCGCTCGCGTGGAAGGACACGGTGAACGTGCCTGTGGACGGCGCGGCGCGCTTCGCGGTGCGTTACGACAACCGGCCTGGCATGTGGATGTTCCACTGCCACATCCTCGATCACGCCGACGCGGGCATGATGGGGATGCTGCAAGTCGTGCGATGAGCGCGGTGAGCGCGGTGAGCGCGGTGAGCGCGGTGCGAGCGGTGAGCGCGGTGAGAGGCGGCGGCGGGAGGGCGGCGAAGCGCGCGGAGCGGGACGCGGGGGGCGAGCGGTGCGCGGGCTGGTTGATAACAGGGCTGTAGAAAAACAGGGGCTCTGTCGGTATCTCGCACAACACATCACCTCCGCCGCGGCGGGAGGGGGCTGCGAGGGGAGGGGGATGCGAGGGGAGGGGGATGCGAGGGGAGGGGGATGCGAGGCGCGGAAAGGCATGATCCCGAGACGGGGACGCCCTGGATCGGGTAGGATGGGAGCGTGGTGGATCTCGATGTGATCTCGGACCGAACCTACGTGGCTGCGGGGGCGGACTTCGCGTTCGTGATCACCCGGCGGGGGCGGGTCATCACCAAACGCGTGCCGCGCGACATGCCCAGGGAGGGCCGCAGCCAGATCGTCGACGCGGCGCTGGGCCTCGGGGAGCGAGGGCGGCTCGGGTGCGTCGAGCTGCGGCGCGAGGATCTGGTGCCGTACGGGGGCGCGGCGCCCGTCGACGTGTACTTCGGCGTGGCCGCCGAGGCGATCCTCTGCGTGGTGATGCCCACGTGGGCGGACCGGCGGGACGTGGTGCCCGCGATCGAGCGCGGCCTGCGTGCCATCGACGAGGGGACCCTGGCGGCGCCGCAGCCGATCCGGAGCGCGCCGCGGCGCACCCGGTCGCGGCCGCGGGGGGAGGCGGTGCCTGCCTCAACGCGCCGGCCGGTCGCCGAGGTGCGCGAGGTGCCGCCGGCCATCTGCGGGGCCGCGGTCGTGTGCGAGGCGCCGGCCCCGGCCTCGAGGCGCCCGCCGCCGCCGTCGCCGCCGGCCCGCAAGCGGAGCGCGGTCGCGGGGCTGGCCCTCCTTGCCAACGGGGGACCGCCGCGGTCGCTGGCGCGCCCGGTGGCGCTGCGCGAGGCGCCGGCGTCGCCCGGGGCGCCGGCGCGGCCGGCCGGGTCGCTGCCGGACATCCGCATCGGCGAGGCGATGCTCGGGCGCGAGAGCCTCGACGCCATCGGGCGAGAGCTCGGCGGGGCGTGGCCGTCGGCGCCCGAGATCCGGGTCGACGCGGCGTCGGCGGGGGAGGGGGACGCGGCGGCGATCGGGGCGGAGATGCCGGAGCCCGCGCGGGTGGGATCGATGCCGGAGGCGGTGCGCCTCGAGCTGGTGAGCATCAGCCGCGAGAGCCTGATGGAGATCGCGGCCGAGGAGGGGCGCACGGCGGCGGCGGGGCCGAGGCCGTGGGTGCCGCTGGTGCGGCCCGCGCAGGTCACGCGGCCGTGGGAAGAGCCGCCCGAGGAGGCGGGGCGCATGGGCGAGGCCGAGCGCGGGGCCGGCGAGGCGGCGGCCGCGGAGCTGGGGGGCGAGGCGGGCGAGCCCGAGAGCCAGATCGTCGAGGTCGGGCTCGCGGGGCGGGGCGTTCGCGCGGGCTGAGGCGAGAGCGGGGGGAGCGTCTCGCTCGGCGCGGCGCGCTCGGCTTTGCCCACGGCGACGCACTGGCCGCGGCTCCCGTCGCTGGGATCGACGCACCAGGCGCAGCCGCCACGGGAGGCGCGCTGGCCGCAGTAGGCCAGCCGGTCCCCGGATCGAAGGCAGGCGTTTGCGCGGAGGCGAGCGGGATCAGCGCGAGGACGAGGCAGAGCATTCTTCTCACGGGGTGTCTCCTCCGGCATGGGCCAGGCGTAAGTGTCGCCTGCCAGGCGACGACCTCCCGGCGCGATGTGACTGCCGCGCGACAACTCGCTCGCCCACGGAGACTGCCAGTCACGCCGAGCACCACGAATCCAAGCCTCCCGCGCTCCCGGAAGCCCGCGGCACGGGCGCTGCAAAACGCGGCTGCGGGCGCGGACAGAGGGCGCCGTTCCCGACAAACAACAGTCGCCCTCCGGAGAACTCTTCACATGAGCACCACCTTCAAGAGCTTCCTCCTCGCCGCCGTGGCCGCCGTGGCCGCCGGTGCTGTCGCCGCGCCCGCCGCCGCCAGGACGACGACCGCCAGCGCCGGGACCACCATCGTGGCGTCCGATCGCGCGTGCTTCTCGGAGTACTGGGGCAACATCTACAACAACGGCTCTACCGGCTGCGCTGGCCCGCGTGCCTGGCTCGTCCCCGCCGTCGTGGACCACGCCGGCTGGACCAACTTCTCGGTGGGCGGCGTTGCCTTCAACCTCAGCAGCGACGTGAGCTGCCGCGCCATCGGCACGAGCTGGGACGGCTACGTCTGGGATCTCTATGCGGCGAAGTCGCTCACCTCCGTCAACGTGTTTCAGCAGATCAACGTGACGAGCTATCACACCGCCAACGGGTCGTCCTACCTGGCGTGCGACATCACGCCCAACGGCCGCATCACCACAGTGACGTACTGAGCACGACGGCCGGCCCCGGGAGCGAGCCTCCCCGGGCCGTCCCGCAGCGAGCGACACTTGCTCTGGAGACAGCCATGAAGAACGGTCATGTCATCGTCACATTCGTCGTGCTCGTCGGGGCCGCCGCCGGGCTCAACGTGATGAGCGAACGCCGGCACGAGCAGCAGCTCGCGGGCCTCCGCACCGAGATGCAATCGCTTTCCGTGTCGGTGGAGGCGGCGCAAGATCGCCCGCCGAGCAAGGTCTTTCTGACCGCGGCCGCGCCCGTGCTCGCGCAGCAGACGGCTCCGCTCGCTCCGGAGCCGGGGCAGGATGATGAGGACGAGGCGTCGCCCGGGAGCGACGCGCAGGACGAGCCGCCCCGCCCCACGCTCGAGCCCGCGGAGATGAAGAGCGAGCTCGACACGGTGTTCGCGTCCGAGCGCCCCGACCCCGCCTGGACCTCGGAGGCGAGCCGCACGGTCAGCTCCCGCATCGCCGCGGTGCTGCCCGAGTCATCGGCGCTGCGCAACGTCGACTGCCACGACAGCATGTGCCGTATCGAGACGAGCCACACCGACTTCGAGAGCTACCGGCGCTTCGTCCAGGGGGCCTTCATGACCCCCGGCTCCCGGATCTGGAACGCCGGCTTCTTCGCCTCGCCGCCGATGCCCGACGCGAGGGGCGAGCTGACCGCCACTGTCTACCTCGCGCGCGAAGGCGAGCCCTTGCCGGTGAGCATGGTGCAATGAGCAGCCGTCCGCGCGGGAGGATTGCCCATGGGGCGCTCAGGGACTCATCGTGGCGACGAAGACATCGGCGCCGGCCGCGTGGGGGATCGGCCCGGTCCCGAAGTCCGTCGGTCCCTCGGCAGCGCCGGTGATGGCGATCGTACCGTTCGGAGAGACGGCGATGTCGTTCGCGCTTGCGTCGAAGCTGCTCGTCCAGAGCGCCGTCCCGCCCGCGTCGAGCCTGGAGAGCCCGTCGCCGGCGATGACGATGCCGCCGGAGCCATCCAGGGCGATCGCATTGCCGAACGGGATCGAGCGGCTGAAGACATGCTCGCCCGCGGCGTCCAGCTTGACGAGCACCGAGCCCTCGGGGAGCACGCCGCCGCCGACGTCGACGGTCCCGTCGGTGTAGGCCGTCAGGAGGATCTCGTCTTCGGCGGTGACCGCCAGCGCGAGGGCCGACGCTCCGAGTTCCGCCTCGGAGGGATCCGAGGGGCCGAACTGGCGGCTCCAGACCACGCCGCCGGCCGGGGTGCGCTTCTGGACGGTGAACTCGTGAGGGCAGGGGCAGGACGGCTGACCGGAGATGGACGCGCTCGTCGTGATCACATTGCCGGCGCTGTCGACCGCGAGAAGAACGTTGTCGCTTTGGTGCTGGTAGTCGTTGTGGGACGGGATTGCCGTCGCGAGCGGTTGACTCCAGAGGATGTTTCCTGCGGGATCCAGCTTCGCCAGGGAGGGAGTCGACGGGTTCAAGAGCGGGGCAAACGCCACATAGGCACTCCCGAGGGCGTCGACGGCGAGCTGCCCGAAGAGCTTGTAACCGAACCGGTCTGACGCGACGGATCTCTGGCTCCAGATGTGATTCCCCTCGGGGTCGAGCTTGGCGACGAAGATCGCTTCTTCCCAGCCCGACGCCTGGAGCGCGCAGCCGCCGAAGCTCACGGCCGACATTCCTTGCCAGTATATGCCGGCTAGCAACACATTGCCATTTCCATCGACGGCGAGGGTGCGGCCGGTCTCCGCCAAGTCGCTGCCGAAGCGCTTGCTCCAGAGCAACGCGCCGGCGGGATCGAGCTTGAGGAGGAACACGTCCGTCTCACCTGCGCTGGTCAGCGGGCCGGCGCCGAAGTCGACGGTACCTTCGAAGGTGCCGATGACGTAGTAGTTGCCTGCGGCGTCGCTCGCGATGGACCAGCCGACGTCGGCGCCGGCGCCGCCGTATCCCCGCGACCATGGTGGCTGTGGAGGGCAATGGGGCTCGCCGTCGCAGCTCTCGTCCTCCGGTGTCACGCAGACCTCTGCGGCGGGCGTCACCTCGCCGATGCAGGGCCCATACCCAGCACCCTCGGGGAGGCATGTCTGCGTGCCAGGAGCGCAGCGCCCGACGCCCCGGGTCCCGGCGGGGCCGGTGTAACATGCGACGACCGAGCCTGGCACGCACGTCGCTGGCGGGTCGCCGCCGCCGTCACCGCTCGATCCTGCTCCGCCGCTGCTGTCGTCATCGCCGCCGCTTGCCGGCGGATTGAAGACGGCGACGTAGGCGTCGTTGGAACCTTCATAGGGAATCGGGCCGGTCCCGAAGTCCACGGGGCCACGCGCGAGACCGGTGACGGCGATCGCGCCGTTCGGGGACAGGGAGATATCCTTCGCATCTGCATCGAAGTCGATCGACCAGAGCTCCGTCCCGCTCGCGTCGAGCTTCGCAAGGCCGCGTCCGGCGACGACGATGTCGCCGGCGCGATCCAGCGCGATCCTGTCGCCGAAGCGGACCGAGCGGCTGAAGATGGGCTCGCCCGCGGCACCCAGCTTGAGGAGGACGGAGCCGGCGGGGAGGGTCCCGCTGCCGAAGTCGATGGATCCATCCGTCGTGCCCGTCACGAGCATCTCGTCCGCCGCATCAATCGCCACCGCGTGCGCCGTCACGCCGCCGCCGAACACAGGGTTCGCGCTGGATTCGAAATGTTGCACCCAGAGCGGCTCGCCGGTCGGAGTGTACTTGGAGACCACGAACCTGGTTGCAATGCCCTCGAAGCCTAAGCCGTGGGTCACCACCGCCACGGGGTTGCCGGCGCTGTCGAGCGCGAGCCGCGCGTCGCGGACGTAACCTCCTGGTAACGTCTCTATCCAGAGGTGGTTCTTGCTCGCGGCGTCGATCTTCATGAGGTGGGCGCGCTCCCACTGGAGGTACACGACATACATATCGCCGCGAGCATCGACGGCGATCTGCTCGACGGAGTGCACCGCCGGAAACGCGTAGGGACCATTGCTCCAGATGTGATTGCCGTCGGGATCGAATTGGGCCACGAAGAAGGATACCAACGGGGCGATGTCTGGGAGGGGGAGGGCACACCCGCCCAGATCGATGCTCGGCTGCCCGTAAGAGTCCATGTACACGCCGGTGAGGAAGACGTTGCCGTTCTCGTCGACGGCCACGGCGCCCCCCCGCTCGTCGAGATCGGTCCCGATGCGCTTGCTCCAGAGTACCGCGCCCGAGGGATCGAACTTGATAAAGATGATGTCCGTCCCTCCGGCGCTGGTCACGGGGCCGGTGCCGAAGTCGACGGTTCCTGTGAAGGTGCCCGAGACGTAGTAGTTGCCCGAGGCGTCGCTCGCGACGGCGAAGCCCTCGTCGATGCCAGGGCCGCCGAAGCCCCGCGCCCAGGCCGGCGGCTGAGCGCAATGGGGCTCGCCGTCGCAGCTCTCGTCCGCCGGCGTGGCGCAGCGCTCTCGAGCGGGTGTCACCTCGCCTGCGCACGCGTCGTAGCCGAAGCCGTCGGGGCGGCAGGTCTGCGTCCCGGAAGCGCAGCGCCCGACGCCCTTCGTCCCAGCAGGACCGGTGTAGCAGGCGACGACCGAGCCCGGCACACATGTGCCCGGCGAGCCGCCGCCACCGGTCGAGCCGCTGCCGCCGCCGGTGCCAGGCGCGCCGCCGTCGCCGCCGGTGCCAGGCGCGCCGCCGTCGCCGCCGGTGCCGGTGCCGGGTGTGTCGTCGTCGCCGCCGGTGCCAGGCGCGCCGCCGTCGTTTGATCCTCCCGCACCCTCTGTGACGCTGCTGCTGCTCGCCCCCGGAGAGCCGCCGCTGCCGTCTGTGCCTCCTGCACCGCCGCTACCCCCGCCGCGTCCGATGGGCTCGCACGCGGCGAGGCCAACCAGGGCCGTGATGGTCAGTGCGGATGCTGCTCGGGTGCGACCCGTGAGGCGCCAACCACGACGCGCAATGTGCTCGGCCATGACCGCTTCGTTGCTCGACATGAGCCACGTATTCATCCGGCCTCCACGAAAACGCGGATCGACCCCTCCCTGGCTCTGCGACCCCCGTCCCGCGATGTTCGCGCTCGCGTCGAAACTGACGCGCGACGTTGAACGCCGGATTGCTCGGGTCGCACCCGGGCACGCCCAGCTACGAGACATTCTCCTCAGGAACGACAGCGGCTCGATCGCCAGGCCGCTTTGGCCGGCGAAACCATGGAGGAGCTCGCCTGCGAGGAGCAGCGGCGTAACCCTCAGCGATTGTCACGGCTACGAACGTCCTTATGAGCAGCTCCCCCGCTCCTCCAGCGCACCTTTGCCATCATGGGGTCTGACGCGCCCTGGCACACGCCATGCATCGCTTCGGGCCGAGGCGCGACGGCGTCACACGATCGAGGTAACGCAATGGACAGTTAGGCGTGTAGGGAGCAAGCGAATGGGGCGGAAGTGAAGTAGGGGGGCGCGTGCGCTCTCGCGTCTCGCGCGATGAGGTTCGAGCTGCATGTGGTCAGGGACCATGCCCTCGGAGAAGAGAGGATGCGCGCCGTAGCTGTCGCCCCGTCCATTGAACGAGAATGCCTATGCAAGTGCGCGACATCGTGCCTGAAGTCACCCTGATCGCCACGCTGACGAGGCCGCCCTCGCGCTCCGGCGAGGAGCTCACGGCGCCGCCGGCCATCGAGCCGGCGCGGAGGTGACGCTCGTGAACCGGGGCCTCGAGCGTGGCCGCTTCGCGGCGTCCCCCTTGGGCCTGCCGTTCGCGCCGCTCGCTGACTTCGCGGTGGGCGACTACGCCATCGTGGTCAATGCGACACCGTGCGCGGGCCACGATGGCAAGTTCTCCTTCGATGTTCGAGGGCTGGCGAGGGGGGCTATCGTCGCGGATCTGGTGGTAGGGGCCGCGCCGACGCCGCTCGTTCGTGCCGCAGAGGCGCTGGGTCATACGGTGATCGATGGTCGAGAGGTGCTCCTCGTCGAGGCACGCCGCCAGTTCCGCCTGATGACCGGGCGGCTCATGGCGGCCGAGTCGGCGCGCGAGTTCCTCGACGGCCATGGCAACGAGCCTGCCGACGAGGCAGCGGAGCGACGGCAGGCGACCGCGTGAGGGGAGGAGAGGAAATCGAGTTGTCGGTGTTCAAGCTCCCTCCGGAAAGGCAGGCGCTCGTCGAACGCGTCCACGCCCTCGCCAGTGAGCGCTTCGCTCCGCGCGCGGGCCGCTATGACCGCGCGGCGGCCTTCCCGGCGGAGGATTTCGAGGATCTGTCCCGCGAAGGCCTGCTCGCGGCGGCGGTGCCGGTAGGGTACGGCGGGCTCGGGCTCGGGCCGCGCGGCGGCGACGCGCTCACCCTGTGGATGATGACCAAGGAGCTCGCGAAGGCCGATCTGTCGCTCGCGCGCTGCTGCGAGGGCCACGCGAACTCGATGGTGCTGCTCGACGCGATGGCGAACCTTGCCCAGAAGGAGCGGTGGTTCGAGGGCGTCGTGCGCCGAGGCGAGAAATGGGTCGCGTGGAGCGGTGAGCCGCAATCTCCGGCCCCCTGGAGAGAAGGCGCGGTTCGGCACCCACGTCGAGCGCGCCCCGGGCGGATGGATCGTCGACCGCTCAAGGTCTTCTCCACGAGCGCGGGCGGGGTCGAGTGGGCGATCCTGCTCGTGAACAGCGCTGGGCCCGGCGGCGCGAGGCACGCGCAGGGCTCGCCGGAGGCGCTGCTCCTGCTCGCGTGCGAGCTCAGCGATGGCTCGGTCACCTTCGACGGCTCATGGTGGGATCCTGTCGGCATGCGTGCGACCGTGAGCCACCTCGTGAAGTTCGACCGTACGTTCATCCCGGAGGCGAACCTGATCGGGGCGCCGGGGCAGTATCTCCGCGAGGGGTGGCAGACGGCGTTCACGCCCCATTACGCGTCGAGCTTCCTCGGCGCGGCGGAGGCGGCCTATGACGATGCGATCGAGTGCATCACGTCGCAAGGCAAAGGGGGCGATCCCTATGTGCAGCAGCGCGTCGCGCGCATGGCGGTGAACCTCGATACCGCGCAGCTCTGGCTACGCCACGTCGCCTCGCTCTGGGACGAGGCGCGCCTCGCCGACGCGCAGCTCGCGGGGGTCCGCGCGCGGCACGTCATCGAGCACCTCGCGGCGGAGACGGTGGACCACGCCATCCGCGCCTGCGGAGCCCGCTCGCTGATCCGCCCGAGCCCCGTGGAGCGCGTCCTCCGCGATCGCACGTTCTACCTGCGGCACGACAACGACGACCAGCTTCTTTCGACGATCGGAAGAGCGGTGCTGGGGCAGGTGTTTGACCCCTCGTTCTTCAAGCCATGAGCGCCGCGCTGCCATGCTCGCTCCGGCGAGGTGGCAGCCTCGTCCTCGCTGCCGCTCTCAAAGAGATCCATCACGCCGTCAGGGACCTGGTTCGAGAGGGCGCCCTGTGCTCGCACCGATGGACGTCCTCCTGAGGGGCTCTCGCCTCAAACGTCGGGGCGGTCGGTCCTCCTGAAGCGAGGAGCCTCGGGCGGATTTTTCTTTTGAATGATCCTGTGTACTCTCTCACCTCAAAACCTGCCTTCGCACCTCGAAAACGATGACCTGATCCCCTGCAAGCGGATCAGAACGGGCGATAGCGTCTCTGATACGGGGATGTGTAATGTAATTCACAGAATTCCGTTTCAGGGGCACGTTGGTGGCGAGGGGAAGTTTAGTGTGAGGCGAATTTTCTCATGGAGAGGTGCAGCGCATGAATCAACAAGCTCGAACCGTTTTCTCGGTAGTGCTCGTGGCAGCTTCGATGGGCGCGGCCGGGCCGGCCTATGCCGGCGTGTCCGTCTCGGGGAGTGTGACGCCCGCTGTCGTTGACCCGGGCGACCCGTGGGATCTCGGGGCGAATGCGCTGCTGGTCGGCAGCGCGCTCAACGCTGAGGAGCCCATGGGAGAGGTGATCGTCAGCCACCAGGGGACGTTGATCAGCGCCGGCGCCTCGGTGGCGGCGGTCCCCTACTCGAGCGGCAGGGTCCAGGTCATCGGATACGGTTCGCGGTGGATCAACCATGGGCAGCTCGCGCTCGGGCTTCGCACCGGGGCGTCCGGCTCGCTCCTCGTGAAACGGGGCGCCCAGGTGACCACCGACGACCTCGTGCTCGGCGTGCGCGGCTATTCGGCCTTCGGATACGTGCTCGTCGAGGGGTACGACGCCTCCCTGACGAGCCAGACGAACGCGTACATCGGCCGCTCGGAGGAGCTCAGCGTCCTCGAGATCAAGCAGGGAGGGAGCTTCTTCTCGAACAACGTATTCATCGCGACGTGCCAGATCTGCCAGGGCGACGTGAACGTCACGGGCTCCGCGACGAGGTGGGTCAACACGGGCGAGTTCGTCGTGGGCGCGAACGGCGGCGCGAGGCTGCGCATCGAGCAGGGGGCCCAGCTCTTCACCGCGAACGCGCAGATCGAGAGCCGCCCCGGCGGGCCCTACAACTTCGCGAGCTCGGCGATCGTGAGGGGCTGGGACGCCACCTGGACCAACGAGGGGCTGCTGCGCGTCGGGGCCGCCGGCCATGGCGAGCTCACGGTCGGCGCTTATGGAACCCTCGTGACGGAAGACACGGAGATCCGCTCCACGTACGGCTACGGGTTCGTCCGGGTGAACGAGCCCTACGCGTCATGGCGCAACAGCGGCGATGTGACGATCTACGCGACCTTCTCGATTTCCCCGTCGCTCCTCGTCGACGGGCGAGGCGAGGTCAGCATTGGCGGCCTCCTCCGGATCACGCCCTTGTTCGAAGGCGGAACGCCTGGCCCGGAGCCCATCGTGCGCCTCACGCGCGGGGAGCTCGTCGCGGGCGCGATCGAGATCCAGGCGCGCGACTTCGACTTCGCCGGCGGCCGCCTGAGCACTGGCAGCTTCGTCGGCGATCTCGCCAATATGCAGGCCGGCGCGCTCGCCGTGGGTGAGGTCTACACCTCGACGGACGTGGCCGGAGATTACAGCCAGGGCCCGAGCGCCACGCTGAGCGCCACCGTCGCGGGCCCGGGCGCCGCGCCGCTCCTGGTCGTGGACGGGGACGTGAGCCTCGATGGTGTGCTGAAGGTGGTCCCGGCAGGCGACACGGCGCCGTTCCAGGCCGGGGACACCGTCGCCCTGCTCGGCTGGAGCGGAGAGCTCACAGGGACCTTCGCTGACGTGCACATCGCCCTGCCGCTCGCCCCCGGGCTCGCCTGGGATACCTCCGCGCTGTACACGACCGGAGAGATCACCGTCGTGCCTTCCGCCTGAGCGGAGGCGCGGCGCGACGGGAGCTCCACGTCGCGCCGCGCTCGCCCGAGCGGCGACGGGCCGGCCGGCGTGACGTCACCAGGTCCGGGGCGCGTACGTTGCCTGCCGGATCGCTGGGGGGGTCGGTGAACGTGATTGTGGATTGCTTGACAATCCGATGGCCCTTCGCACGATTCGTCATCGTGGGGGAGCATGCGTACCGGACCCGACGATCAAACGGAGCCAGGCGCGCTCGTTGTCGACCATGCCCGCCACCCGGGGCCGGGCGAGCCCGCGCGCGCTGAGCGCCCGGGCCTCGGGCCGCATAAGGCCGCCTCGGGCTGCCCGCCGGAGCAACGTACGGACGATCTCGGGACGAAGAGCCCTCCGCCGGGGAGCGGCCGAACAACCCAGTCGAGCACGGTCGCGACCGACATCCCGACGGACATCGCTCGCAAGTGGCAGGAGATGACCGATCTCCTCGCGGAGATCCTGCGCGTCCCGGCCGCTCTGATCATGAGAATCGAGCCGCCGGAGATGGTCGTCTGCGTCTCCAGCGAGTCGAAGGGGAACCCTTTCGCGCCCAACGAACGAGCGCGCCTCGGCTCCGGGCTCTACTGCGAGAGCGTGATGAAGACCCGAACGCCGCTGCTGATCCCGGACGCCCTGAAAGACGAGCAGTGGAAGTCGAATCCGGACATCGAGCTCGGGTTGATATCCTATCTCGGCTTCCCGATCACCTGGCCCACGGGGGATATCTTCGGAACCATCTGCGTGCTGGATGACCGCGCGAACCATTACAGCAAGGCCTACCAGGCGCTCATGCAGCAGTGTCGCGACGTGATCGAGATGGACTTGAAATCCATCTTCGCCCTCGATGCTCGCCTGACAGAAGAGGCCCGGGCAAAAGAGCGGCTGGAGCAGCAGGTCGCCGAGCGCACCGCCGACCTGCGCCATGCCAACGCCCAGCTCAGGCAGAAGATCGCCGAGCACGAGCGGACGGAGGCGGCGCTGCGGAAGGTCGCGGAGGAGTGCAGGTGCGCGGAGGAGGCGTTGCGCACGAGCCAGGAGCTCCTGCGCGCCATCATCGACAGCTCGACGGCCATCGTCGCCGTCAAGGACATCGAGGGGCGCTACCTCCTCGTCAACCGCCGCTTCGAGGAGCTGTTCGGCGTCGCTCGCGAGGCCATCGTGGGCAAGCGCGACGATGACGTGTTCTCTCGGGAGCACGCCGAGGCGCTTCGCGCGTTCGACCGGCGGGCGCTCCTCGCCGGGACGGCGCTGAAAGACGAAGAGGTGATGCCCGAGGACGACGGCGTGCACACCTATCTCACCATCAAGTTCCCTCTGCGCGACGTCGCCGGCGTCCCGTACGCGGTGGGCGGCATCTCCACGGACATCACGGAGCGGAAGAAGATCGAGGCGGAGCGCGCCCTGGTCCTGGAGCACGAGCAGAGGGCTCGGACCGCCGCCGAAGCAGCGGTGCGGATGCGCGACGACTTCCTGTCGATCGCCTCACATGAGCTCTATACCCCCATCGCGGGCCTGAAGCTCGCCGTGCAAGGCTTGATGCGCGAGGCGACGACGCTCCCCGCCGGCGCGACGAAGCTGGCCAGGATGGCCGAGCGGCAGTGCCAGCGGCTCGTCAGGCTCATCGAGGATCTGCTCGACGTGGCTCGGATCCAGGCAGACAAGCTCGATCTGAAGCTGGGAGACGTCGATCTCCGGGCGCTTTCGCAGGAGGTCGTGGAGCACTTCGACGTGGAGCTGAAGCAGGCAGGAAGTGCGGTGAGTTGGCGGGCGGACGCGCCCGTGGTGGGCATGTGGGACAGGGCCCGTCTGGAGCAGGTGGTGACGAACCTGGTGCTGAACGCCATCAAGTATGGGAGGGGCAAGCCGATCGAGATCAGCGTCGCGGCCGAGGGCGAGGTGGCCAGGCTGGTCGTCGCCGATCGCGGCATCGGGATCGATGCGAGCTGCGCGCCGTACATCTTCGAGCGCTTCGAGCGAGGCGTCTCGGCGCAGCACTACGGCGGCCTCGGCCTGGGGCTGTACATCAGCCGCCGGATCGTGAACGCCCATGATGGCTCGATCCGGGTCGAGAGCGAGCTCGGCGCGGGGGCTGCCTTCATCGTGGAGCTCCCCCTGCGCCGGCGCTGCCACGCTCTGCCGACCGAGGTGTCTCTGCCGGCTGGAGGTCCCGATGAGCCCGCAGGATGATCATCACGACGGTGTCATGATCGTCGATGACGACGGCGGGTTTCGCTCCGTCGTGGAAGAGCTCTTGCAGGCATGCGGCTACGAGGTCGTCTGCGCGGAGAACGGCGCGGTGGCGCTGGATCTGCTCCGCCGCGGCCTCCGCCCGAGCATCATCCTGCTCGACCTCATGATGCCGGAGATCAACGGCTGGGAGTTTCTCGCGCTCAAGCGACGGGAGCCCGCGCTGGCGGACATCCCGGTGGCGATCCTGTCGGGCGTCGACTCACTGGAAGCCAGAGCAGCCACCCTGGACGTGTGTGCGCTGCTCAAGAAGCCGATCGATCTCGACACCCTTCTCGCCGTGGTCGCGAAGACACGATGAGCTCGTGTCGGGGAGCTCGTTCGGCGCTCGAGACATCATCCAGCGACGGCGTCGACCCCGGCGAGAGCGGCGAGGGGTCGCGCCCATGGCGATGGCTGGTCGCCCACGGCTGACCTGCTCACCCGCGCCGACCGGCGGCATCGAAGCGCGGAACCTCCGGGAGCTCCGGGGCATCGAGCCCCGCGAACGGATCGCGCCAGGCGTCGAGCTGCCACAGGCGCGCGTGCCAGGCCGCGACGCGCGGGTAGTCCGAAAGCGGCAGGCCGGCGAGATCCGCGAACGGAAGCACCGACGCCACGCGAAAGTCTGCATACGAAGCCGCGCTCCCGACGAGCCAGTCCCTGCCGCTCAGGACCTGTTCGAGCAGCGTCGCCGCTTCGGCAAACCCCGAAAGCCCCTCCGCCACGAGGTCGTCGCGGATGGGACCGAGCCCGTAGCGCTGCTTCGTCACCCGCTCGAAATGGACCTTGTCGCACGCGGCGACGAAGTTGTGCGTGCCCCAGCTCAACCAGCGGATCATCTCCGGTTGCGCGGTGCCCGTGCGCCAGAAGTCCGAGCCCGTGAGCTGCGAGAGGCGGCACGCGATCGCGTCTGTCTCCCAGAGCGACTGGTCCCCCTCGACCAGGATGGGCACGCGCAGGTTCGGGTTCAGCGCTCGAAACTTCTCCCGCTGTGACGGGTCGAGAGGAGCCGCGTGGACGTATTCCACGGGCGCATCGAGGTGGCGCGCCACGGCGACGGCGACCCGTGGATTCAAGTTTCGGCTGAAGTACAGTTTCATGGATCTTCCTCTCCAAGGCCCTGCGATCACAGGCCGCAGATGGCTGTTGCCCGATCAACTCCTCCATGCATCGACGATGAGGCCGCCCTGAGGTCACCTCTCGCTGTCGAGCATCGCCATCATGGGCGCGGGGTAGCGGGTGCCGGCGATCTCCTCCGCGGGGACGGCGGCCTCGAGCTCGGCGAGGTCGGAGGGCGAAAGCGCGATCTCGAGGCCGGCGAGGGCATCCTCGAGCTGCTTCCGCGTGCGCGCGCCCATCGTCGGGATCACCGTGACGCCCTGCGCGGCGCCCTTGGCGCGGACCCAGGCGATGGCGAGCTGCACGGGGGTGACGCCGCGCCTCTCTGCCAGGCGAACGAAGGCGTCGACGAGGGCCTGGTTCTTCCGGGCGTTGTCGCCCGAGAAGCGCGGCAGGTGGGCCCGCATGTCGCCCGCGCCGGCCGGCTTGCTCCCGGCCAGCAGGCCGCGCGAGAGCACGCCGTACGCGGTGACCGCGACGCCGAGCTCGGCGAGCGCGGGGAAGATCGTCGCCTCGGGGCCGCGGCTCACGAGCGCATACTCGATCTGGAGGTCCACGATCGGGTGCACCTTCGCGGCGCGGCGGATCGTCTCCACGCCCACCTCGGAGAGGGCGATGTGGCGGACATAGCCCGCCTTCACCATGTCGGCGATGGCGCCGATCGTGTCCTCGATCGGGACCGCCGGGTCCAGGCGCGCGGGCCGGTAGACGTCGATGTAGTCGACGCCGAGGCGCGACAGGCTATGGGCGAGGAAGCTCTTCGTCGCCATCGGACGGGCGTCGAATCCGAGGAAGGCGCCGTCGGGCGCGCGCAGGCCGCCGTACTTCACGCTGAGCACGGCCTTGTCGCGCCGGTCCTTGATGGCCCGGCCGACGAGCATCTCGTTCTTGCCCATGCCGTAGAAGTCGCCGGTGTCGAGGAGGCTCACGCCCCGATCGAGCGCCGCGTGGATGGTCGCGATGCTCTCCGCCTCGTCGCTCTCGCCGTACCAGCTGCCCCCGCCCATGCTCATGCAGCCGAGGGCGAGGGGGAAGACGGAGGGGCCAGTTTTGCCGAGCTTGGTGCTGTTCGTCGTCGTCATGCCGTCACCCTAGGCGCTCGCGTTTCATTGCTCCAATGAATAGTATGTATTCTCGACATGCCTGAAGTTTATGGGAGAAACCTCGACCTGAACCTGCTCCGCGTCTTCGCCGTCGTCGCCGAGGCGGGCAGCGTCACGGAGGCGGCGAGCCGGCTGTACCTGACGCAGCCGGCCGTGAGCGCCGCGCTCCGGCGCCTGACCGCGACGATCGGCGCGCCGCTCTTCGTGCGGAGCGGGCGCGGGGTCGCGCTGACGAGCCGCGGCGAACGGCTGCGCGCGTCGCTGAAGCCGCACCTCGGCGCCCTGATCGACGCCGCGCTGGCGCCGCCGACCTTCGACGCGAAGACGTGCGAGCGCACCCTCCGCCTCGGGCTCTCCGACACGGCCGAGGTGTGGCTGCTCCCGCCGCTCTTGCGCGCGCTCGAGCGCGAGGCGCCGCGCATGCGCGTCGTCGCCGTGCCCGTGCAGTTCCGCACCGTGGGCGCGGCGCTCGCCGGCGGCGTCGACGCGGCGATCACGGTCGCCGACGATCTGCCTTCGAACGTCCGCCGGCGGCGGCTCTTGAAGACCGGCTTCACCTGCCTGTACGACCCGCGCCACGCGCGCCTGCGCAAGCTGACGGAGGCCCAGTACTTCGCGCACGATCACGTCATCGTCTCGTACAACGGGGACCTGCGCGGCTTCGTGGAGGACCTGCTCGGCAAGACGCGGAGGATCCGGTGCTCCGTCGCGAGCTTCTCCAACCTGGGCGCGCTGATCGACGGCACGGCGATGCTGGCGACCGTGCCCGAGATCGTCGCCGACGACATCCGCGCCGTCAGGCCGCACCTCCGGACCAAGCCCCTGCCGTTCGAGGTCCAGCCCGGGTACATGGAGCTGCTGTGGCCCGCCGCCACGGACGACGACGAGGCGTGCAAGTTCGCGCGGGAGAAGATCGTCCAGATCGCGCGGCCGCTGAGCAAGAGATGACCGGCGTGCCCGAGGGCACGGAGGAAAGCGAAGCGCAGCAAGAGCTGCGTGCCCGCCCGCGCCGCAGCGGGTGACGCGGCGCTCGGGGCGGGCGCGAATTGGCCGGAGTGTGCGGAGCGCTGTGAGCAAGAGATCCTTCGCGAGGCGCTCCGGATCGCCGTCGAGCATTCCGTTGCTCGACCCAACGCAAGGGTTGGCTCGAAGGCTCGGCCGCCGGGGACAATACGAGGCGAAATCTCCGAAAGCCGCTCGCGAAGACGATTGGCACGCCGAGTGCTCATGGCGAGGGCGCGCCATCACGGCGCAAATCATCTTCTCGAAAAAGGAACCTAGTTATCGTGCGTACCATCTCGAAACTTCACCTCGGCTTTCCTCTCGCTGGAATTTCCGCCTCGTGCCTCCTGCCTGCTTGCAGCGGAGCGCCGGTGGAGGGCGGCGAAGAGAGCGTCGACTCCGCTTCCCAGGAGATCATCGGCGGCGTCGACGCCAAGAGCAACGCGCTCGACGCCATCGGCAGCCTCGGCGTCGCCCTCGAGGCGGTGAACGAGGAGACCGGCGCCGTCGAGGTGCAATACCGCCCCTTTTGCTCCGGCACCCTGATCGGCAAGTCGACCGTCCTCACCGCGAAGCATTGCGGCCAAAACCGAGGCGGAGGGCGACGAAGGCGAGGGGGCGTGCGCGGAGGACGGTTTCGATTGCATGCTCCGCATGTTCTACGACGAAAACGTCCTGCTCGCCGGGTACGAGGCTTTCGTGGGCGCGGGCGAAGGCGACGCGCAGACGTGTTATGGCGACTCGGGCAGCCCGCTCGTGCGTATGGCGGGCGGTAAGCTGCGCGTCCACGGCGTGGTCTCCGGCGGGATCTCGACGAACCAGCTCGCCTGCGATTACGGGACCGTTTACGCGACGCTCGGCCCCGACGTGCTCGCGTTCGCGAAGAAGGCGAGCACCTGGTCCGATCCCTGCGGCGACATCACGGTCGACGGCGTTTGCGAGGGCTTTACCGCCAAGCGTTGCACGGCGGTCGACGAGGGGCCGCGCCGGGTGACGACGACCGACTGCAGTCTGCTCGGGCAGACCTGCGGGCAAGACGAAGCCGGCGCAGTCGCTTGCGTGGATCCTGGCAACTGAGCGGGCGCCGGCGGCGGGGAGTGGCGGGAACGTCGTCTGTTCCAGCGCGATGCAGCGACGCCCTCCCCCCGCCGGTCCTCTGGGCACCGGATCGCTGAAGCCCGCCTGAGGCCGCCGCTCGGTGCCCGCCGGGCGGCGGCGTTTGCCGAGGGGCGGCTCCAGGCGTGGCTCTACGCGCCCGTCGCCCCGCGCGGCTGCCGCGCCGCGGCCGTCGCGTAAGGCGGCTCGCGGCCGGCGCGCACGGCGGCGAGATCGGCGCGCATCGTCCTCGCGTCGGGATAACGCTCCTGCTTGAGGAAGGCGAGGGCGCGGTCGACCACGGCGCACAGGCCGGGCGGCGCCGTGGGGGCGTGCATCGCGAGGGGCGGCGCCTTCTCCGTGGCGACCGCGATGAGCAGGCGCGCGTCGTCCAGGTTGCCGTGGATCGTGCGGCCCGCGAGCAGCCGGAACATCGTCGCTCCCAGGCCGAAGAGGTCTGTCCGGCCGTCGATCTCGCGGATGAGGCCCAGGGCCTGCTCTGGCGCCATGTAATCGTCGGTGCCGATCGACACGCCCGTCTTGGTCTTCGTCATCTCCGGCATCCCGGCGACGTCCTCGAGCAGCGGGTCGAGGACGCGCGCGAGGCCGAAATCGAGCACCCGCACCCGCCCGTCGTTGCCGATGTGGAGGTTCTCGGGCTTGAGATCGCGGTGAACGACGCCGTGCTCGTGCGCCACGATCAGCACGTCGAGGACCCGCTCGCCGAGCGCGATCACCTGACCGACAGGGAGCGTCCCGTGCCGGGCCATGCGGTCGAACACTGTCTCTCCCTCGAGCACCTCCATGGCCATGTAGACCAGGCCGTCCGCCGTGGCCGCGGCCTCCAGCACCTGGGGGAGCCCCTCGCAGAGCGGCGCCACGGCGGCCAGCGCGCTCCCGATCGGCCCCTCGCGCAAGAACCGCTTTCGCACCGCCTCGATCTCGGCGAGCTCGGCGTGCAGGAGCTTGACCGCCGCCACGCACCCGTCAGCCCGGCGGCAAAAGAAGACGCTCGCCATGCCGCCGACCCCGAGGACGCTCTCCACCGCCCAGGGGCCGATCCACGTGCCGACGCGCTGCTCTGCCAGCTCCTCTTCGGTCACCATGGAGCGATGCTACCACCGGCGGCTCCCCGCAGGGCGTCGTCCCGCAGGGCCTCGTCCGCGCCCCTCTTGCAGGGCCCCGGCCACGCGCCTCTTGCAGGGCCCCGGCCGCGTTCCTCGGGACGAGCGGCGCGTTCCTCGAGGCGAAGACTGCGCTCACCCTGGCGACCGCGGGTCAGAAATCCCGCCAGAAAGACCAGCCGTTGACGAGCGGTCGCCGGAAACAGCAGCAATCTTGCTAGCTTTCGCCTGTTTCGCCGCTGAGGAGGGCTCCGGTGTGGCCCATCGGGGCGCCCTGCGCCGCCGCATTGCCCGCGGTGAAGGGCTCGGGCAGCGTGTGGCACGGTGGGAGGCGAGCGGCCTGAGCGCCGCAGCGTTCGCGACGCGCGAGCGCATCGAAGCGAAACGGCTGGTCTGGTGGCGCTGGAAGCTACGAACGACACCGCCGGCAGGTTCGGCGGCAGGGATCGACTTCCTGCCCGTCCGGGTCGACGCGCAGCCCGCTCGACCGAGCCCGGCCGGCCCCATCGCAGCGTACGATGCATGCTCGCAGCGTACGACGAGATCGTCGCAGCATACGACAGGTTCGTCGTCGCGCACGACGAGTACGCCGTGGGGCACGATGAATACGTCGCCGTGCACGAGTACCCGTTCCGCGCCGCCCGTCCGAGATGGCCATCGACATGCGCCCGGATTTGATGTTGGGCGCGCCGCCGATGCAGCGCTGCTGGCCGCGCCGGCGGTCCAACGTCACGAGCGGCGTACAGCGCCTGGTACTCACTCGCGGGCAGGCCGCCGCCACGGGCCCGCTCCGCCGCGGAGGGGATGCGCTCCCCCTCGGTGCCCTGCCCTGCGGCTCGTCCTCGAAGGGCCTCGTCGCGGCGGAGATCTTCGCGGAGCTCGCGGCCTGGTGTCCGTGAAACGGAGCCTTCGGTCGCATCCGAGCTCGAGACCGGCACCGTGACAGGCCCGCTCGGTGCGGCGTCGAGCGCCACGCTCACGGTCACCCTCCCGCCGGACCCCGAGGTGTTGAGCGCTGTGCCCGCCGTCGTGATTCGCAGTGAATTGCTCGGTGATCCGGTCGACGCGCCCGGCGCGTCGGTCGAGGGCCCATCCGAGCACCCGACCACCACGGGCAGCGCGGAGAAGGCGCAAGCTGCCGCCGTGAGCGCAACGCGTGGCGCAGAGAGGGAAGTGCACTCTGGGTGGGCAGATCTCGGTGCGCACATGATAAAGTGAGACTCCAATCATCGGTGGGAAGTGTCAAGACGAGGGCGCAATATACATGCTGAAGGTGTCCTCCGGGCATGCCGCGCACCGCCGGTCCGCCGTGGGCGAGCCCTCGGCGCTCGCGAAGGTGCCTGCGGCGCAGGCCGTCCATGCGACGCAGCTCGTCTCGCCATCGCCATCGTGATCCCAGGTGCCCTCGGAGCACGCGGGGGCTCGGCCTCGGGTCCCGCGTCTCCGCCGGTCGTCGTCACCGGGTCGCTGCACCCGGAAGTCCACAAGAGCGCCACCAACAATCGTGCTCTCGAGCTGCTTTTCAAACGTGCCATATCGCTCCTCGATTTCGCGCGTAGTTGCAGCGCCGATGGGCGAATCACGCACCTTTGTCCCCGACGGCCGAGCGAGCTGAGCCGTGCCGGGATCGATCCCGAGGACGATCGCCCTGCGCGTACGACGGCCTGTCCTGTACGAAGCGAAAGGATCGTTCGGGAGCGACCGTGAGCGCTCACATCGGCGGCGTCAACCGAAATGGGCCGGCGACGAGCTCACGGCCGACCTCGATTGCCCGAGCAGGAAGACGTGAAACACAGGCTCGGTCGGGCCTCCGCCGGTGCTCGTGCCTCAGTATGACGACCCTGGTCCTGGGCAGCGCCAGCGGGGCCTCGGGACCAAATGTGAGCGTTCACAAACACGATGTCAATTCGAAACGGCCGCCGGCGACCGCCCTCGCGCCCCGAGGGCCGACAGGTCTCCTCCCGGAGCGCCGCGTAAAGAGGGGCGGGCATCGGGCCGCGGTCACATAGGCGCTGCAGCGCCGCCGCCACCGGCGCGCGGCGGCGCGACCTCGAGCTGGCGATGCGGGCACCACGCGCCGCGTCGCGCGCCAGCCGCCGATGCGCTGATCGGCTTCGAGCTCGTCGACCGGGCCGGCGATGATCGCGGCAAGGCGCCCGCACCTCTTGCCGCGGCGCTGCGGAGGAGCCCGCCAGCCTCGTGATCCCTCGGGACCGAAATGCTTACGGACCTGTCGATTGGAATTGACGGCGGACATGTGAGCGTTCACATTTGCGTCGAGGGGTGTCCCTGTTGCTGCGCATTGCTCCGGTCGCCACGCCTGCCGAGGCCTTCGTCGTCTGAACGATTTTTTGCACCAGCTTTGCTCGCTCGGTCGTCGCGGAAGCGATCGCTGAACGGTGGAGATTGGCATCGGGCCGAGGGGGCTCCACCAGAGAACACGGCATACCGCGCTCGCTCGGCGGCTATCGTGAAAACTCGAGTGCTGTTCACCGGCGACGGCCGCTTGGCGCGGCGTGGTCTCGCTTTGAATTTCCTGGATGCGATGCATTCGAGATCTGAAAGGAGCATCATGAGCAAGAGGATTCTGCAGTTGCGGCGCTCGCTCTCGGGCGCCGCCGCGTTGACCGTATCTCTTCTGTTTGGCGCCCTCACTCCAGGGATGGCGTCCGCCGCGGACTCCGTCGAGAAGCTGCAGGAGTTCGAGCTGGATGAGGTGAGCGTGACCGACGCGTACTACCAGAACATCTCTTCGAAAGAGCTCGCGTACATCATGAGCCTCGACCCCAACCGACTTCTGGCGGGCTTCAAGGCGGTGTCGCAAGGAAAGGACCCTGGGAGTTCGTCGGGCCTCAATCTCTACGGCGGGTGGGAGGGTGGCTGGAGCCTCTTGCGCGGGCACACCATAGGACACTACATGTCCGCCATGGCGCAAGCGTACAAACAGCTCAAGAACTCCGACGCGGAGCAGAGCGCCGCCATCGCGCAGAAGCTCGACTACACGATCGGTCAATTGAAATCATTTCAAGACGCGAGTCCCAGAGGATACCTGTTCGCGTCGCCGGAGACGCATTTCGACGTCATCGAAGGGAAGGCCAGCGGCTCCAGCTGGGCTCCGTGGTACACGATGCACAAGATCATTGCAGGCCTCATCGACGTCTACGAGTTCGAAGAAAATGCGACGGCCCTCGAAATCGCGAGCAAGCTGGGGGACTGGGCCTACAATCGCAGCTCAACCTGGAACGCGGACCTTCGAAGGAAGGTCCTGGGCGTCGAGTACGGCGGCATGAACGACTGCCTGTACGATCTGTACAGGCTGACGAACAACCCCAATCACCTCGCGGCAGCCCACATCTTCGACGAGGACTCGCTCTTCACGCCGATTTCTCAAGGCAACAACATCCTGCCAGGCAAGCATGCCAACACGCAAATCCCCAAGTTCATTGGCGCCCTGAACCGCTATCGAACGCTGGGCGAAACGGAGAACTTTTACCACACCGCGGCAGAGCAGTTCTGGTCCATCGTGTTGAGGGATCATACCTATGTCACCGGTGGGAATAGCCAGCTCGAGCATTTTCACGAGCCCAGGCAGTTGGACGCGCAAAGAGACAATGTGAACAACGAGACGTGTAACGCGTACAACATGCTGAAGCTTTCGAGAGGGCTCTTCAAGGCCACGGGGGACGTCAAGTATGCCGACTACTACGAGCAGACCCATATCAACGAGATCATGTCTGCCGTCAATCCGACGAACGGAATGACGACCTACTTCAAGCCGATGGGAACAGGGTTCTTCAAGGTGTTCGGCAAGCCGGAGGACACTTTCTGGTGCTGCAACGGAACCGGCATGGAGAACTATACCAAGCTCAATGACAGCTTGTACTTCCATGACGATACGGATCTGTACGTCAACATGTTCCTCAGCTCGACGTTGACCTGGACCGCGCGGGGGCTGTCGTTGAAACAGACCTCCAATTTTCCTCTCTCCGACAAGGCAGTTTTCGAGATCACCGCTGCCCCGGCCGATGCGGTCACGATCAGATTCAGAAAGCCCTCCTGGGTCGCTCGTTGTCAGCCCGTGACGATCACGGTCAACGGTCAGGCATGCGACGCAACGGAGGCGGACGGCTATCTCACGGTAGGTCGCACCTGGAAGCCCGGAGACAAGGTGGAGCTCACGCTGCCGATGGAGGTGAAGGTTTCGAGGCTTCCCGATAACCCCAATGCGGTGGCGTTCGTCTACGGACCGGTCGTCTTGAGCGCCGGTCTCGGGACGGAGAGGATGCTGTCGGAGCCCCAGTGGGCATCCGAGAAGGCCACCATTCCCGCTGGTGTTGTCATCAAAGACACCATCGGCATCAACAACGGCATCACGATTAACGAGTGGATCGCCGACATCGAGAACAACTTGGTTCAAACCCCGGGTAAGGTGGAATTCACGCTCCGGAACACAGACTCCAACAACGCGTTGACGTTCACTCCGCACTACCAGCGATACGCAGATAGGTACGGCATCTACTTCCGTCTCACCGGGACGGCGGGTGAAAACATCCCAGACGCCGGCGAATGCTCGCCCCCTCCTGGGACTGGCACGCTGTGCGATAGCGTCTCGCCTTCGGAGAGCGACGGCTCGACTGGTAGCGGCTCGACCGGCAGCGGATCGACTGGCAGCGGCTCGACTGGCAGCGGCGCGGCCGGCAGCGGATCGACTGGCGGCGGATCGGCCGGCGGCGCGTCCGAGGGCAGCTCCGGTGGCTCGGGGGGCGCGGATGATGGCACCAGGGACCAGGGCAGCTCGGGTTGTTCCTGCAGTCTCGGCCGTGATTCGTCGGAACGCTGGCAACTCGCCGCGCTGTTCGGCCTGGGCCTGGTCGCGTGGCGCCGGGGGAGACGTCGTGAGGCGCCGCAGGGGTCGCGGATCTTCGGTGCGCGATAAGCCTCGACATCTGCCAGCGCCCGAGTGATCTTCGCCACTCGGGAAGCATGAACATGGTTGGGCAGGGGCTCGACGAGAACGTGAACGTGTCGGTGCTCGACGGTGAGGCGCCGCGCCAGGGACCGTATCGTTGATCGATCGCGTCCGCCCGCGTCGTGAAGCCATGCAAGCGAGCTTCCGCCGGAAACAGCAGCAATTCCG
This sequence comes from Sorangium sp. So ce128, assembly GCF_051525245.1. Taxonomy (NCBI): domain Bacteria; kingdom Pseudomonadati; phylum Myxococcota; order Polyangiales; family Polyangiaceae; genus Sorangium; species Sorangium sp. So ce128. The sequence goes on from NZ_CP150313.1 coordinate 1,768,357, forward strand.
ATGGCTTCCGCCTGTTCGCCGCCGAGGTGCGGCTCCGCGCCGGATCTCGTCCACCCGCGCGTCGATGATCTGGCGCGCCCCGCTACAGTCGAGGTGGTGATGTCCGAAACCACATCGGCGCCCTCCGCATTCCGGACATCACCTCTCGACACCCGCCGGTTTGAATTTCAATTCTCCCGGGAGGGTCCTGGCAGCGCATGGGACCGTGATCGAGGAGGCGCGCCGGGGTGGCCGCCGACCCCTCCGCGGGTCAGCCAGAGCGCACGGATGTCCCCGCTGGCCATCACCAGGAGGATGAACCCGTAGAACGTCAGCCAGCCCAGCCCCGTGGCGATCCCGACGACTGCAGGAAGGACCCCCAGAACGACGGCCGGCAAGAGCAGCGACCGAACATAAGCGCGGCGGCTCAGCGGCGCGTGACATCGGACGAAGACCAGGAGCTGCGAGAGGCGGACGACGAGCTCGATCCGCCGCCACGGCACCCGCCCGAAGACGACATACCCGACGGCGTGCAGCAGCTCGTGCACACCCAGGCTGACCGCGAACACGAGGACGATCGCCCACCGCGACAGATCCACCGGGAAAGCAAAGGCGCCGCGATCGATGAGCTCCTCGTGGAGAGGTCTGCCCCACAAGAGGCGGTGCGGCACGAGCGTCGCGAGCGCAGCTGCCGGGAGGACCAGCGCCGCCGTCAAATACGCGCGCGCCGACGGCTGCGCGGCGCGCGCCGGCGGCGCGGAAGGGATGGAGGAAGGGGCGCCGCTCATGACTGGCTCGCTGCTCTCCGTCCTTCTCTCCCCTTCACGCGGTTCACCCAGCCTCGGCAAAGCGCTTGATCTCCCGGAGGAGGAGCAGCGCGTCGTCCCGCTTCGCGTCGGGAGCCCTCGTCTTGATGTAATCGGCAAGGGCAAGCCGCTCCCCTTCAGGGACCTTCCCCTCGGCGAGGCGCAGCATCATCGGATAGGTCCGATCCGGGAAGTAGACGGCTTGAATCAACCGCAGCAGCGTGCGCTCCGTCTCGGCACGGATCACCTGCTCCCGGACGGCACCCTCGAGCGCGATCCGTATGTTGACGAGAGGCACCGACGTCGCCCGCCCGCTGTCCGCGTCGTAGACGAGGGCCACCTCGTCTTCCGCCGTGAGGACCTCGGTGTGGTACATCTCGAAGATGCGCCCCACGCCGATCATGCCGTAAGGATGGAGCTCGACGGCGCGGAGCGCGCCCATGCTCGAGGAGCCGAAGACCTTGACGCCGGCGTCGAGCGCCGTCAGGAGCTCCTTGGGCGAGATGGCGAAGCTCTGAAAGAACTTCCCGTCGATGACGCCGATCAACCTGGGCGGCGCCTTCATCAGCGCGTCGATGTCGCCGCGGCGGATCGGCGGGCGGTAGTCCGCCTCCAGGACCCGCCGGGCGTCGTCCACCGGAAGGCTCGGGCCGATGAAGACGACGATCTGCTCAGGAGAGAGGGGCATTGTCCAAACCTCGCGGCCGGCGCAGGCGGTTCGCGTTCCAGTACTTCGTCGCGCGCTTGCCGATGCGACAGTGATCGGCGGCCCATGACTCGGCGCCCGGCACGATGACGCGCGTCACCGGGACGCCGAGGTCCGGATGCGTCAGGTCGACCTCGATCGCCGTATCGAGACCGACGGAGCGGAGCCTGTCCAGCATGAGCTTGATGTCGTCCAGCGTGTCCTCATTCCTGGTGCGCTCGACCTCCTGCAGCGACTTCTTCTCCTCGCTGGCCCGGATGAGCCAGTTTTTCTGGTTGATCCGGGCAACCCGCCTCGTGTGCGCCATGAACGGGGGGACGTCGTCGGTGGGCTCGCTCATGTCCTCGCGCACGCCCTGGATGTCCACCGCGCGGCTCTGCGCGACCTCCGTCAAGGCGCGTGTCGCGGCGATGATCCTGTCGGGGTGCGCCCCCGCGCCCAGGTGCGCGCGCGGCAGCGCGGGCGCGACGTCCTCCACGACCGTCGCGATCATCACCGGGATCCCCGTGTCGGACGAGACATGGCGGATCCGCGCGGGCAAGCCCGCGGCCGCGAACATCTCGAAGACCCTCTTCAGGTCCCCCTCGAACGTCGCCGGGTCCAGCTCCGGATAGAGGTCGCCGTCGTCGTCGAAGGGCTGCTCCGTGCTGCCCACCCACTCGATCTTCGGGAGGCCGGCCTTGGCGCGCGCGGCCTCCCAGTGCGCGCGGGGGAGCCAGTGAGAGAGCACCTCCGCGATGGTCCACGAGTCCCGCTCGATGATCTCGCAGAGCGCCTGCGACACCGCCTCTTCGTAGGTGTTGCCCGCCGAGAGGCCGTTGCTCGAGCTGACGGCGAAGCTGCGCAGCCCGGTGTCGAGCTCCGCGAACAGCCACGCGAGGTCGTACGGCACCAGGACCTCCTCGCCGGTGGCGAGGTCGTGCCCCACGGTCCACGCCGCCTCCTTTTCGTGCGTGTAGCCCTCGACCAGCGGCAGCAGGATCGTCTTCGGGTCGAGCGCACGGCGCTCCCTGGACAGCCGCGCATAGGACCCCCGGATCATGGGCCCGCGACCGCCGAGGCCGGACTGACGCTCGAAGGCTTCCATGATGGCGCCGGCCCTGGATCCCTCGTGGGTCGCCCCCTTGCCGTTGTAGACCGACAGGATGTCGCGGGATCGAGGCACCACCGAGCTCCACACCGGAAGGCCGATGCGGTCGAGACCGGTGATGTCAGCCACGCGGGTGATCCCCGCGCGCTTCATCAGCGGCCTCACGTGCTCGAGCGTCTCCTCCGGCGTTCTACAGCGGTGAAAATTGGGCAGCTTGGGCGAGCTCTTGAGTCGCATGTCGCTCCTCGAAACCGGTGAAGGTCATACGATGTCCAGCGGGGCGAAATCGTCCGACGAGCCTGGGTTCAGGTACGGGGACATCGGGTTCACCCCCCCGTGCTCGAGCTCGCGCAGGATGTACCGTCTCCGGCCCTCCGCGCTCTCGACAGCATCGGCGAACGCGCGCGTGAGGCCGCGAGCCACCAGGGTGCAACGATGCTGGCCGAAGCTCGGCCGGAACACGCCGTCCGTGGCCGGCTCCTCGGCGACGGCGATGCCCGGCGCGAGCGGGCGCGTGAGCGACGGGGTCTCCGCGTTGAGGTGAGCCCTGAAGGCGCGGACCATGCCTTCGAGGACCGGCTTGACCCGCCCGTAATCCTCGCGCAGGACGTAGGCCACCGCGGCGTCCGGGCGGGGATAGAACCGCGGATTGTTCAGGACCTTGAGCGAGAACTGCGACAGCGAGGGGCTCAACGCCGCCGTGAGCAGCTCGACGAGCGGCGGAGCGGCCTGCGGATCGACGTTGATGTAGATGCGCAGGAGCGGCTTGCCCGCTTCAGGGGCCGCCGGGCCCCGATCCCCGACGGCCGTGTAAAAGCCGGGGTACATGTAGGGCCGATGGTGGGGGAAGCGAATGGACACGACCGGGGGCGCGCCCGGCGGCACATCGCCGGCAAGGTCGCTCTCCCGCACGAGGAGCGTGATGCCGGCCTTGCGCGCGAGCCACTCCTCCTCGTGGCGACCGACGATCTCCCAACCGCCGTCGGCGTATCCTTTGCCTCGGTTGGCCGAGCGGAGCGAGAGGCCGAGCGCCTCGTCTTCGCGCGCTCGAATGGGGACCTTGGAGATCTCGTTGCTCCGCGCGTTGGCCGCCTCCCTGGGATCCCTCAGGTAGAAATGGCCGTAGATGAAGTGCGCGAAGCCCGCCGGAACAGCGGGCGCCCGCGCGTCCGGCGAGAGCGCCGGCAAGCCGTGGTCCGGATGGTCTTCGACGTCGGGCTGCGCGACCGGAACATGGACGAAGTCTCCATCACCCGACACGCGGAGCTCGGCGGCCATCCTCCCGAACACACGAAGGTACGGGTTGTTCGCTGCGGTGCGCGTCACAGGAGCCCCTTCGCGATGATCCGCCCAGCGTGCCTGGGCTGGCCGACCAGGGTTCGCCCCAGGTGCAGAGAGTAGAAGGCCGCCGGGTGGATCCCCCCGATGCTCTCGAGAGAGCCCAGGACGCGATGCAGCAGGAAGACCCCGGCGAGCTGCACACAGCGATCGATGAAGCCCTCGGGCCCGGACAGCGTGCGCCCGGAGGCCTCGGCGTAGCTCTCCAGAACCACCTGGATGGCGTGCTGGACACGATGGAACGGGATCGACGCGCCTCGAACCCAGGAGGCGAAGTCGCTGCCCTGTTCGGCGCGGATGGATTCGACCCAGTAGTAGAGGAGCTGCCCGATCAGGGCGCCGAGATCCCACAGCGGGTCACCCCAGCCGCCCATCTCCCAGTCGATGAACACGGGGCTCGGGTCGCCTCCGGCGGCGGGGTCGATCAGGATGTTGTCATCCCGGAAATCTCCGTGGATGAGGCAAGCGGGGCGCCACCCCGCGCGCGCCGCGCCGAGGGGCTCGCTGAGGGCCTGCATGACCGCGAGCAGGAGGACGAACCCGTTTCCCGGCGCGCTGGCGAGGTCGTCCGGCGTGATTCGATCGTAGCTCGGAACGGGGTTGATCGCCTGGTAGGTCGCGCGCTCCTCGTCCGTGAGCTCCGCCGCCGCCGATACGGTGTGCATCGTCGCGAGCCGTCCGGCGGTCGCGCGCAGCAGGGGATCGGCCGGCGGGACCCCGAGGGAGTGGATCGTCCGGTGAAGCGGCAGGCCCGCCGTCACGGTCACGTTGTCGGGCTCGTCGTAGACGACGAAATTCGCAAGGACGTGCCTGAGCCCTTCGAGATCTTCGCGCTGCGAGACGAAGCGCAAGAGCATCCCTTCTCGGCGAGCACCCACGGGGGGGATGGCGGCGAAGGGCTGCTTCAAGAAGAGCGGACGGTCTCCTTCGGTCTCGACGAGCGCGGCGAACGCTCGCCCCGACAGGAGCGTCACCCGGACGTCGCCGCGCGGGCGGAGCAGGCCGTGACGCACGAGCCACCCCTCGACGCTCGCAGCCTCGAGATGCTGGATGTTCCCCAAGGAAGCCAGCCGCGCGTCGCGGTGGAGAGGAGACGGGAGGCTGCCGCCCCATGTCATCCCACCGTTGGGGCCCTGCGGTGAATCTGACCGAATCTTGGTCATGAGAGGATATCGACGTCGACGAGGGGTTCAGGACGTGGGGGACGAGACGCTCGTCCCGGTCACGACATGGCAGCCTGCGAACGGAGGGGTCGAGCGCGCGGGCTCCGCGGCTACTTCAGGACCTGCGCGAGCGCCAGGGCCGATAGCAACGACGACTGCGCGGCTGTTGTGTAGTTGGCGAGCACGTACCGCTCGAGGGCCTCGGGCGTGATGTCACAGCCGAACAGGTCCATCTCGCTGGCGCCTTGCTCGGTCACCTTGTCGTCCTGCTTGATCTCTTGCATGGGAATGTTCCTTTGCGGTGAGAGAATCCATTGCTCGCCATGGCGGTAAAGGTCATGGCAGCATGAGCAACTTACGTAGCCATGTCGGTGCCCGTCAATCGATTTCCGGCGAGCGGACCCGCCGGAATGGCCATGCGGTGCGCGATGCGCGATGCGCCCTCGCCACGACGGCGCGCCGGCGGGCATGACGTCAGCGCAAGAAGTTACCAGGCCATCTGTAAATGGGGTCGAGAGAGCGATGCTGGAGGTCAGCGCCCCGTGGGCGTCCCCGACTGAGCGAGCGCCTGGACCGCTCGCCATAGCTGGGTCACCACGTCGCGATCCAGGCCGACGGTAGAGAGCTTCCCGAGGCACCCGGCGCAGATGTGACCGGCCTGGAGCTTGATAGCCACGTCGGCCTTCTGCTGGCAGAGGTCGAAGAGGCAGGCGAGGGTCTCGGTGTGCAACAGCTTCGCGGGCTCATAATCGGCGGAGAGGGCGTGCAGCCCGTAGAGGAGCAGCTCGTACGCCACGAAGGACGCGGCTGGCAAGGAGATGAGCTGATCCAGGCCGGCCAGCGAGATCACCGCCGTCCGGTGTCCCGGATGCCAGTGCGAGAACCAGCGGTCCAGCAGGGGCTGCTCCACGAAGACCACCTTGAGGGCGCCGGGATCCAGCGAGTCCGCGTAGGTGGCCAGCTCGTCCTCGCCGCGCTGCGAGAGCGGACCGGCAGGGATCGAGGCCCCCTGGAACGACACGTCCACGTCGAAGGCCGGCGCGCCCTTCACACCGCCGAGCGCCTGGGATGCCGTCCGGAGCAGCGGGCCCAGCCGGGCAGCCGTGGGGACCCCGAGGACCCGAGGGCCGGGCCGGGCGCGGCCGCGGCCGCGGCCGCCCATCTTCATGGCCATCATCGCGTCGTAATAATGGCTCTTCTTGCTCAGGGAGGACATCGGCCTGGAATAGGCGTCTCGCTCGGCGTCGAGCCGGTCCGCCTCGGCCCGGATCTCGGGATCCCCGTCGGCGTAGCCCCGGAGCCGGCTGGCCGCGTCGGCCAGCGTGGACGCGGCTTCCTGCCACCGGCGATCGTCGTTGAGCCCCAGGGCCACCCGGCGAGCGCGGGCGGCGTCGAGCGCAGCCGCGGCCCGGAGCACCTCCGGATCCGCCGGCTGGGCGCACGCCTGCTCCTCCGCGACCCGAGGCCATGCCAGCGTCCAGGGCTCCTTCGACAGCGCGCCGTCCCGGTCCGCGAGCGCGACGTCGACCAGGAGCGTCTCGCCGATCGCGCCGGCGGGGAAGCGCAGCCGGAACATCGGGGCCAGCACCATCCCGCCCGGGAGCGAGCCAAGCGAGAAAGAGCAAGTCCCGCCGTCGCGGGCGCAGGGGTAGTCATTGAGCGACTCCACCTCGACGCCCTCGGGCGCGCGGATCAGGAGCGCGGCGTCGCGGGCGACCACGGAGAGCACCTCGCCGATCTCCCGGCCGACGAAGCCGGGGAGCTCGTCGGCGCGCGCGGCGAAATAGAAGTTGCCGCCGCCCTCCTCGGAGAGGCGGCCCAGGAGGAATTCATTGAAGCCCTCGCCCAGGCCAATGGTGCTGGTGGTCACCCGGCGCAGCCGCTGGGAGCGGGCGTGGGAGGTCAGCTCGTCGGGCGAGGTGATCCCGTGGTTGGCCTGGCCGTCGGTGAGCAGGAGGACGCGGCCGATGGCATCCTCGGGCAGGTGCGCGCTCACCTCGGCGCAGCCGCGGAGCCAGCCGCCGCCCAGGTCGGTGTTGCCTCGCGCGGTTACCGTGTCGAGCGCGGCCTCGGCGCGGAGCCGCGCCCCGGGCGTGGCCTCGGTGGAGGGGATGGGCACCTCGACCTGGTGGTCGAAGGTGACCACGCTGAAGCGGTCGCCGGGCTGGAGGGTGCGGATGGCCTGGCGAGCAGCTTCCAGCGCGAGCCGGAGCTTCTCGCCGGACATGGAGCCGGAGCGGTCGATCACCAGCGAGAGGTGGACAGGCTTGCGGGCCTGGCTCCCCTCGGGCCGGGGTACCGTGATCTCCACCCGGAGCAGTCGCTCCGCGGGCTCGGCGGGGAGCCATGGTCGATCGGGGCGGGCGTTGAACATGGCACCATGGCACACCCTGCCCCGGGCTGCCGTCAACGGGTCGATGGCTCTCGCAGGCCGGCAGATCGCAACGGTTCGGCCCCACGGAACAGTCCTGCCAGGGATCTGCCTCGCGAGCCGGGAGAGAGTTCAACGCAAAGGCGCAAAAATGCACGAGATTTGTTCTTTTGGCGCCTTCGCGCCTTGTATGTTCCGCGAGCGTTCTGGATCCACGTCGTCGTCGTACCGAGGGGGGGCCGGGGGGGAGACCGGCAACCTGTGGATTTGTGGACAATTTCGCGGCGAGCCGCCACAAAGCTACGCGTGGCAGACCGTTCGCGCCTTGGTCTTGAGGCCGTCGCAAAGCATGGGTCGCCACGCCGTAGGTCCTGGATAAGCCCGCACGGCTGCCTGAGGCATAGCTCGCATCGTTCGCAAGGATGGGCTTCTGGGGCTGATGTTTCCGCGTTTCAGTGAGGGAAAGGTCGACGTGTCCACGTTCGTAGGGATCGATGTCTCGAAGGAGCACCTGGACTGGGCCGTTCATGGCTCCAGCGCAGGGGGGCGGCTGGCGCATGACGAAGAGGGCCTGCAGGCGCTGGTGGACCAGCTACGCGAGCTGTCGCCGACGCTCGTCGTGCTGGAAGCTACCGGTGGGCTGGAGATGCGGGTGTTGGCGGTGCTGAGCGTCGCGGCCGTGCCCGTGGCGGTGGTCAACCCGCTCCAGATCCGCAACTTTGCGCGCGCCACCGGCCGGCAGGCGAAGACCGATCGGCTCGATGCCAAGTGCATCGCGCACTTTGCCGCCGCCGTGCAGCCGCCGCTGACGCCGATGCCCGAGGCCACGACGCTGGAGCTGGAGCTGCTGCTGGCGCGCCGGCGCCAGTTGATCACCATGCTGGTGGCCGAGAAGAATCGGCTCTCGGGCTTGGTTGGGCCCCGCCGCGTCGCGCGCGTCGTCAGCAGCATCAACCGCATCATCGAGACGCTCGAAAAAGAGCTGAAAAAGCTCGACGGCGAGCTCAAGGACAAGATCGAAAAGAGCCCGCTCTGGCGCGCCAAGGACGAGCTGCTGCGCTCGGTCCCCGGCGTCGGGCCCGGCACCTCGCGCACGCTGCTGTTCGACCTGCCCGAGCTGGGCACGCTCAACCGCAAGCAGATCGCCGCGCTCGTGGGCTTGGCTCCGTTCAACCACGACAGCGGCAAGATCAAGGGGCGCCGAGCTATCTGGGGTGGACGAGCCTCGGTGCGATCGATGCTCTAGCCTGCATGCGCTTCAACCCCGTGATCCGCGCCTTCTACGACCGGCTGAAGACCGCCGGCAAGCCTACGAAGGTCGCCCTCACGGCGTGCATGCACAAGCTGCTCACCATCCTCAACGCGATGGTGAAGGCGAACCGACCCTGGCAGGTCGCCGCCGCTTGACAAAGAACACGGCTGCTTTGCGTTGAACTCTCTCTCCGGAGCCCTGGCAGGCGGTGCTGGCGACCGCCGCATCGACGCGCGTCGAGCTTCACGCCAAGGAGACTCCCTCGATGCCCGCCATGCACTCGCTCCCGCCGGTTCACCGCCCTCTCGAGGACGCGCTCGCGCTCGGCCCCGCGCTGCTCGCGCGCGCCCGCTCCGCAGGGGAGGCGCCCTGGCTCGCCGCCAGCCTCGTCGAGGGGCCTGCCGTGGTGCTGGGCGCGGCCCAGCGCGCAGCGCGTGTGGTCGACCTTGCGGCCTGCGCCGCGCGCGGCGCGAAGGTCCTGCGGCGCGCCACGACGGGCACCGCCGCGTTCCTCGGCGGGCGCGGCGTCGTGTGGACCCTCGCGCTGCCGCACGCCGCCGCGCTCGCGCCCGACGCCACGGCCCGGACGCTCCTCAACCGCAACGTGCGCGGCTTTCTCAAGGGCTTCTCCCGCGCCGGCGCGCCCGCCCATTACTTCGGGCGCGAGTGGATCTCGCTGCAGCACCGCCCCGCCGCGCTGCTCGGCCTCGACGCCACGCCGGACGGCGCGGTCCTCATCGAGGTCTTCGCGGGCCTCGACGCGGCGCCCGCGATCCCCCCGGAGCTCGCGGCGCCGGACGAGCGCGTCATCGACCGCTGGCTGGGCAAGGCCCCGGCCGCGCTCTCCGAGGTCCTCCCGGCGCGCCTCTCGCTCGAGGCGCTCGCGCGCGCCGTCGTCGAGGGGGTCGCCCTCCGCGCCGCGCTCCCGCTGATCGACGGCGGCGAGGCGCCCGAGCTCGCGGCCGAGCGCTTCCAGCCCGTGACCGCGCCCGACGACCCGGTGCCGCCGGGCGCCTCCGCCGCGGCGCTGGCGCGCGTGCCCATCGGCTGGATCGAGGCCGCGGCGCTCTCCGACGATCCGCACGTCCCGCACCTCCCGCACGTCCCGCCGGCGCGCGCGTGGCTCGGCGGCGACGTGCTCACGGCGCGCTGGCTCCTCGACGCGCTCGGCCGGGGGGATGCGCCGGCGCGCGGCGAGGACGTCGACGCCGAGGCCTCGCCGCTGGAGGGGGCGACCCTCGCCGACCTGCGCGCGCTCGCGCGGCGCGCGCTCGCCCTCGCGCCCGGGGGCTGATCCGCCTCAGGGGGGCGCCTGGCAGGGCGCGAGCTGGCTCGCCAGGGGCCCGAGCGCCGCGCTGGCCGCGCCCCCGGCGAGCAGGCCCGCCAGCGCAGGGCGCGGGCGAGGATCCGGATCGGGGACATGCCGCCCTCCGTCGAGGCGATAACGCCAGCGGGGACCCCGGGCGACGAGCTCGGCGATCGCGAGGAGGAACCGATCGATGTCCGCCGCGCTGGTGCCGACGCCGAAGCTCGCCCGCACCGCGAGGGGCACCGCCGCCGCGCTCCCGCTCGCCTCCGGCGCGCGATCCCCGGCGAGCGCCGTCATGAGCGGGTGCGCGCAGAACGAGCCGTCCCGCACGCCGATGCCGTGCTCGGCGCTCAGGGCCGCGGCGACCGCGCCGGGATGGAGGCCCCGGACATTGAACGTCACGACGCCGATCCGCGGGCTCTCCGGGCCCCACATCGCGAGGCGCTCGACCCCGGGCACGGCGCACAGGCCGCGCGTGACGCGGTCGAGCAGGCTCGCCTCGTGCGCCGCCACGGCGGACATGCCCACCTCGGAGAGCGCGCGGCACGCCGCCGCGAGCGACACCGCGCCGACCACGTTGGGCGTGCCGGCCTCGTGGCGGGGCGCGCCGCTCGCCCATTCGACGCCGTCGTGCGTGACGCGCCGGACCGCGCCGCCGCCGGCGAGGTAGGGGCGCGCGGCGTCGAGCCAGTCGCCGCGGCCGACGAGCACCCCGCCGCCGAAGGGGGCGTAGAGCTTGTGACCGGACAGCGCGACATAATCGGCCCCGATCCCGGCGAGCTCGATCGCGCGGTGTGGAGCGAGCTGGGCCGCGTCCACGGCGAGCCGCGCGCCGTGGCGATGGGCGACCGCGGCGAGCTCCGGGAGCGGCCACAGCTCGCCCGTGACGTTGCTCGCCCCCGTCACGGCGAGCAGCCGATGGCGTGAGAGCACGCCGCGCAGCGCGCCGTCGGCCCGCGCGATCGCCTCGTCCGCGCTCGCGGGCACCGGGAGGACGACGGACCGACCGCGCCTCCACGGCAGCTGGTTCGCGTGGTGCTCCGAGGCGAACATCACCACCGTCGTGTCCTCGGGCAGCGCCGCGGCGAGCAGGTTGAGCGCGTCGGTGGTGTTCCTCGTGAACACCACCGTGTCCTCGTCGCGCGCTCCCACGAAGTCCGCCACCTCCTGGCGAGCGGCGGCATAGAGCTCCGTCGTCACGGTGGACGCGAACCCCGCCCCGCGGTGCACGCTGCTGTACCAGGGCAACAGCGCCGCGACCGCGTCGAGCACCGAGCGCAGGCACGGGGCGCTCGCCGCGTAATCGAGGTTCACGTAGCCCACCCGCTCGCCGGTGACGAGCGGCACGGAGAGGTCCGCCCCGACGACGGGCAAAGGGAGCGCGCCGAGGGCAGGCGGCGCCGGCGCGCCCGCGGCAGGGCGCGAATCCACGAGGGAAGCGATCGACATACCACCTCACGAGTCCAGGGGACTCCGGGCGACCAGAGTCCGCGCTTGCCCGCCGCACATGCGGCCGGCCAGGTCGTCACCCGGGACACCCCACCGCGGATCGGAGGGTTGTCGGCCAGCGAGCCGGGGCTACGCGCTGGCGCTCATGACCTGCCGAACCCATTACCGCGATGGTTGCCTTGTGGCAAGGACCGGCTCGACCTCACAGCCGCCCGCTCGGCTGCGAACGCCGGTACGGCGGTTGCATTGTGAATCTCCGGGGCCGCACATCACGGTCAGCGACGCCGCCGGGAACATCGTGTCCTATACCTGCACCATCGAGTTCGAGGGCGGCAATGGCATCGTCGTCCCGGGGTACGGCTTCCTGCTGAACAACGAGCTCACGGACTTCAACATCCCGCCCGACCCGAGCTCGCCGCACCCCAACGCGGTCGAGCCGGGCAAGCGCCCGCGCAGCAGCATGAGCCCCACGATCGTCCTCAAGGACGGCAAGCCCGTGCTCGCGCTCGGCTCGCCAGGCGGGTCCACCATCATCACCACGGTGCTGCAGATCCTCGTCGGCCATATCGATCTGGGCCTCCCCATCGACAGGGCGCTCGCGGCGCCGCGCCTGTCGCAGCGCAACTCGGGCGACGGCGCCACCGACGCGGAGACGGCGTTCCTGAGCGCCCCGGAGGCCGAGGGGCTCGCGTCCCTGGGCCACGTCCTCTCCGACGCGGGCACGATGGGAGGCGAGATCGGCGCGGCCACGGCCCTGCGCTTCGACGGCGATGGGACCGTGACCGCGGTCGCCGAGCCGGTCCGGCGCCACGGCGGGAGCGCGATGGTCGAGCAGGAGCGGTGAGCGCGGCGCGCGCGCCCTCGGGGCCCGGACCCGACGGCTGCCCCGAGCCTCCCGGAGGCGGGGCGCTCAGGGCGCCGGAAGCCAGGCGCTGCGCCAGCGCGGTGAACCAGTCCTCGAGGTGCCACCTCCGCGCGATCCGGTCGGGCGAGGCCCGTCGCGCGATCCTGGTGTTGATGGGGCAGCAGTCGGCAAGCAACCGTGATGCTTCAGCAGCAACGGCATCGTGACCCGCGAGCGAGCGCCAGCGTTGATGCCGTCCACGCGCAATCGATGATCGGCTGCTCTGGCAGCTGTGCCAGTCGAGCTACCACGCTCCCGCGGTCGAGCTCGGCCTGTTCTGCCTTCTCGAGGGCGCCGCCCTCGACCCTCAGGAACCCTCGTGGAGCGCCGAGTGATGGATTCGAGGGTGCGGTCCGACAACGGATCTCGCCGGACCGCACCGTCCCTGGGTCGCGGGCGGCGCTCACGCCTTCCAGGCGTCCTTGTGGCTCGATATCCGAACGCACCCGCGCGTCGCTCCTTCAGGCTCGCTGTGCGTTGTTGCGGCGCACATCCTTTGCTTCCCTGCTACCTGTCTCCCTACCGCCTCCCTTCCAGCTGCCTTCGACCTCCATGAGCTCCCGGTCGCGGAGCTCGCGCGCCTGGTCCGCGCGCGATCGCTGTCGCTGCGGGGATGGCGCCTCCACTCGAGGCCGCGCGCTCCGGCTCCAGGCCCACCAGCGCCTGCCCGCCCGCATGCCACCAGCGCCGTGGCCGCGAACCTCATGGAGAGGATCCGGGCGAGCCGGTAAATCATCGCGACCGACAGGGACCAGATGCGTGCCTGTTGCAAATTTCTATTGGAGGTTCCGCCTGCTCTCGTGGTAGGGTGATCCTGCTCGGGGGAGACGCCCTGCTGGCAGGTGGCTGGCAGGTGGCTGGCAGGTGGAAGAGGGGGAGTCGTGCTCATGCGCGAGGGCACAGCCGCGCCATGTCCGCTGAATCGGATCGAGGGGGGCAACGATGCCGCGGAAGAAAATCCTGCTGGTCGACGATTCTCAGACCCTCCTGCGTATCGAGCAGATGGCGCTGAGCAAGCACTAGAGATCGTCTTCCGGACGAGCGACGGCGCCATCTCGATCCAGCCTCTGTGAGCCGCATGGACAGCGATCGCGACGAGCTGCTCCAGACGTTCACGCCAGAGGCGCACGAGCTCCTCGACGAGATCGAGCGCGCGCTGCTGCAACTCGAGACCGGCCGCGACGCTCACGAGGTCCTCCAGCGCGTCTTCCGCGCCACCCATACGCTCAAGGGGAGCGCCGGCTCGGTAGGCCTCGGCGGCTTGAGCGATCTCGGGCACGCCGCCGAGGACATCATCGAGGCGCTCTGCCGCGGCGAGCTCCCGCTCTCGACGCCCGTGGTCTCGCTGCTGCTCGAGATGGTGGACGCAGCCCGCCGGCTCGTTGCCGAGGTCGAGCGGGGGCAGGCCGAGCGCAGCACCTCGTACAGAGGGGTCGTCGCGCGCCTGGAGGAAGCGCGGCGCGGAGGGCTGAAGGCGGAGGAGGACGCGGGGGCGACGAGCGCGCGCCGCGCGACCGAGGACGACGCGGAGGGAGCGACCGGCATCAAGAGCATCCGTGTCGCCGTCGAGAAGCTGGATTGCATGGCGGATCTCATCGGAGAGCTCACCCTCGGCCGGAACAGGATCGCCCGGACGCTCCGCGCGGTGCGCGGCGACGCCGGCGCTGCGCTGCGCGACGAGATGGAGGAGCAAGATCGGCTCTGCAAGGAGCTGGAGGAGGCGGTGCGCGCCGCGCGCATGGTGCCGGTCGGCCCCTGGTTCCGGCATTACGAGCGCACGGTGCGCGATCTCGCCCACGCGCACGGCAGGCAGGCGCGCCTTCTCGTCGTGCACGGCGACGTCGAGGTGGACACGGCCGTGGTCGAGCGGTTCCGGGACGCCCTGACGCACATCCTGCGCAACGCGATCTGTCACGGCATCGAGCCGCCCGAGGCGCGGCGCGCCGCGGGCAAGGACCCCTGCGGCACGATCACCCTTCACGCCGCGCACGAGCGGGGCGGCATCGCGCTCCGGATCTCCGACGACGGCGCCGGGATGAGCCGCGAGCGCATCGCCGCCCGCGTCTGCGCGCTGGGGAGGCACCCGGAGCCCGAGGCGCTCCCCGATCATGAGCTCTTCAGCCTCGTGTTCGAGCCCGGGTTCTCCACGGCGGCGGAGTCGTCCCACCTGGCGGGGCGCGGCATGGGCATGGATGTCGTGCGGCGCAGCGTGGAGTCGATCCAGGGCACGATCCGGATCGAGAGCCGCGAAGGGCACGGCACGTCGCTGTCGATCCAGCTCCCGCTCACCCTGGCCACCATCGAGGGGCTCTCCGTCGGGATCGGCGGCGAGCGGTACGTGATCCCGCTCCGCGCGGTGCTCGCCTGCTGCGATCTGCCCCGCGGCGCGCTCGCGCACGGCGGCGCCCAGGGGCTCATGATCCGGCGCGGACGCGCGCTGCCGTGCGTCCGCCTCCGGGCGCTCTTCGGGCTCGGCGGATCTCCCCCGCCGGATGAGCGCGTCGTCATCGTCGCGCACGACGGCTCCGAGGCCGGCCTCGTGGTCGACCTCCTCGACGGCGAGGGGCGCACGGTGGTCAAGCCGCTCGGCCAGCTGTTTCGCCGCGTCCGGGGCATCTCCGGCTCGACCATCCTCGGCGACGGCAGCGTGGCGATGATCCTCGACGTCGACGCGCTGCTCGGCGGCGTCCTCGGGGACCTCGGCCCGGTCGAGGCCCCCGACGAGCGCAGGGCAGCGCCAGCGGCCGCCGGAGGCAGCCCAGGATGAGCCGGCGCCCCGGCGCGCAGGGCGCCCGTTTGCCATCTCTCTCCATGGAGGCGTCATGATCTCCGACGCGTCGAGCCCCGTGTCGCAATATATCTCCTTCATCATCGCGGGGGACGAGTACGCGGTGAACATCCTCCGGGCGCGGGAGATCGTCGAGCACAGCGTCACATCGCGGGTCCCGATGATGCCAGCGTGCATCGTCGGCGCCATGAACCTTCGGGGCCGCGTCGTGCCGGTCATCGATCTCGCGGTCAAGCTCGGGCTGCCGCCGACGAGGGTGAGCCGGTGGACGTGCGTCCTCATCGTCGAGACCGAGCTCGACGGCGAGAACACCCGCCTCGGCCTGCTCATCGACGGTGTGGGCGATGTGCTCACGCTCTCCGAGGACGAGATCGAGCACGCGCCGGCCTTTGGCGCGCAGGTGCGCGTGGATCAGCTGCTCGGGATGGCGAAGGTGGGCCAGAAGCTCGTGCTGCTGCTCAACATCGACCGCATCCTCTCGCCGGCGGAGCTCTTGGCCTCGACGACGCCCGGCCCCTCGGCCCCCGGGGCCCCGCCGGCGCTCCCAGGCGGCCACGGTGCGCCGGCCGGCGAAGGGGACAGGCCATGATCCCGCTCGCCGAGCTGGGTCCGCGCGCCCTCAGCGACGAGGAGTTCGCGCTGTTCCAGAGGCTCGTCAAGCACGCCTCGGGCATCGCGCTCGGCCCGCAGAAGAAGCCGCTCCTGCTCTGCCGCCTCGGGCCCCGGCTCCGCGCGCTCGGGCTCCGCAGCTTCGGCGAGTATTACCGCCGCGTGACCGCGCCGGGCGGCGAGGACGAGCTCGTGCACATGCTCGACTGCATCTGCACGAACGAGACCCATTTCTTCCGGGAGCGCGATCAGTTCGATCTCCTCGAGCGCGAGATCCTCCCGGCGTGGCACGAG
The DNA here is from genome assembly GCF_051525245.1 of Sorangium sp. So ce128. Classification (NCBI taxonomy): domain Bacteria; kingdom Pseudomonadati; phylum Myxococcota; order Polyangiales; family Polyangiaceae; genus Sorangium; species Sorangium sp. So ce128. The sequence goes on from NZ_CP150313.1 coordinate 1,784,415, forward strand.
AGCGCGGGCCACGGAGCGTCCTTCGCGCGCGGCCGCCGCCCGCTGCGCGCCTGGAGCGCGGCCTGCTCGACAGGGGAAGAGCCCTGCTCGATAGCGATGTCGTTGCTCGACAGCCTGCCCTCCCGGGATCGCAGCGACGCGGCGAGACAGGCGCCGCCACGGGCCGCGGCCGCGTCGACCGCCGCTCCGGGGATCTGCATCCTCGCGACGGACCTGTCCGTCCGCGCGCTCGACCAGGCGCAACGCGCGGTGTGGCCGATCGAGCGGGCCTCGGAGATCCCGGAGGAGCGCCTGCGCACCTACATGCTCCGCGGGACGGGCGCGAGCGCGGGCCTCATGAAGGCCCGGCCGGAGCTGCGCAGGCTCATCACCTTCCGGCGCTTCAACCTGCTCGACGCGGCACCCAAGCGATTCGGCCTGTTCGATCTGATCTTCTGCCGGAACGTCCTCATCTACTTCGACGCCGCGACGAAGGCGTCGATCGTGGCGAGGCTCATCGCCAGCCTCGCGCCTTCAGGGTACCTGTTCCTCGGACACGCCGAGGGCCTCCACGGGACGGACCACCGCGTGCGGTGCGTCGCGCCCTCCGTGTATCGGCTCCCGCCCCCGGCGGGGCTCGAAGGAAGCCGCACCACATCTAGCCCGGAGCATGCATCATGCTTGCGCATATCGGAGTAGGCCGGAAGCTCTACCTCGGCTTCGCCGCCATGGTCGTCATCGTCCTCGGACTGGCGGGCACGGCCTACCAGAGGTTCGCGGAGCTCGACGAGGCCCGCTCGTGGGACCAGCACACGTACGAGGTGATGCTCACGACGAGAGAGATCATGGCGTCGCTGCTCGACACCGAGACAGGAGAGCGCGGCTTCGTCATCACCGGGGCGGAAGCGTTCCTGGAGCCGTACCGCAGCGGGCGCGACCGGTTCGAGCAAAGCCTGAGCCGTGCCCGGGAGCTCACCAGGGACAACCCGCGCCAGCAGACGCGCCTCGAGAAGATCGACAAGCTCCACGACGAGTGGATCTCCTCCGTGCTGGCGCCGATCATCCAGTACCGCCGCAGCGCGGACGAGGCGAGGGCGCCGGCGGATCGCGCCGTCGAGGAGGTCAGGCAGGGGCGCGGGAAGAGCCTCATGGACCAGATGCGCGCGGCGCTCAAGGAGATCGACGACGAGGAGGTCGCCCTCCTCGGCCAGCGGCAGGCGGCGACGAACGCGCTCGTCAAGACGATGTACGTGACGCTGCAGATAGGAGGTCTGCTCGCGATCGTCGTCGCCGCCGTGCTCGCCCTCGTCTTCAGCAGGATGATCCTCTTGCCGCTCACCCAGGCGGTGTCGATCCACCAGCGCATCGCCGGGGGCGACTTCACGGGCCACGTCGCGGTGAAGAGCTCCGACGAGTTCGGCCAGATGCTCGGCGCCGTGAAGGCCATGTCGGAGCGCCTGGCGGGCCTCATCGGCGAGGTCCGGAGCGGCGCGGTCTCGGTCTCCTCGGTCTCGGTGCAGCTCTCGGCGACGGCGCAGAGCCTGTCGCAGGGCACCAGCGAGCAGGCGGCGTCCGTGGAAGAGACGATGACCAGCCTGCAGCAGCTGAGCGGCACGATCGCGAAGAACGCCGCCAACTGCAAGCAGGTCGAGGAGACGGCGCACCGGAGGACGAGGGACGCGGAGCAGAGCGGTCAGGCGGTCCGGGAGACGGTCGAGGCGATGAAGGCGATCACCCAGCGGATCGTGATCATCGAGGAGATCGCGTACCAGACGAACCTGCTCGCCTTGAACGCCGCGATCGAGGCGGCTCGCGCGGGCGAGCACGGCAAGGGCTTCGCCGTGGTCGCCACGGAGGTGCGGCGGCTGGCCGAGCGAAGCCGGGATTCGGCGAAGGAGATCGGCTCGTTCGCCGCGTCGAGCATCGTCGTCGCGGAGCGCTCGGGACAGCTCATCGCGGAGCTCGTCCCGTCGATCCGGGAGACCGCGGAGCTGGTGCAGGGCGTCGCCGTGGCATCCAAGGAGCAGTCGAACGGCGTGGCCCAGATCAGCGGGGCGGTGGAGCTGATAGAGCAGTCCACGCAGCGCAACGCGGCGATCTCCGAGGAGCTCGCCAGCACGGCGGCCGAGCTCTCGGCGCAGGCAGAGCAGCTCCAGAACGTGATGGCGTCGTTCCGCCTCGCGCAGGAGAGCGACGGCGACCCGGGCCAGAGGCCAGCGGCGCCGGGGCGTTTACCGGACCGCCGCGGCGGCAAGGCGCTGTGGAGGCCGCCGCAGAAGGGCCCCCCGAGCGGCGGCGCATCGAGCAACGGGCGCGCGTCGCGCGCCGCAGGCGATCAGGACTTCGTCCCGTTCTAGAGCGGCGGTCGCCCGCTTCGGATACGGGCCCACCTCGGTGTTTTCGGTGCTCTGCGCGCCTTCGTACGCTTGCGCGCCGAAAACACCGATCTGGGCCCGTCTCCTGCGCGGGAGACCGCCGCTCTGCTCTGCTCCTCGAAAAAGTGACGCTGTATCAGTAACTCATCGATGCATCGAGGAGGCCGCGTTCACTCCGCAGCCTGCGGGCGTTACAGCGCGCAAAGCCGCAGAACCCGCGAGCGGGCTCACGTCTCCTCTTCGATCACGTCCTGCGCTTCCTTCTTCATCGGCTTGTACTTGAAGATCGCGCGAATGATGCCGTGATCGTTGGTGCCGTCGGCCTTGTGATCCTCGAAGTTCAAATGATCATTGTTCACCGTCATGCCGTCGAACATCCATAAGCGTTTGCGGCTGTTGTCGTAAAACTCCTGGCTCACCAGGATGTGATCGAGCGATTCGCGTATGTCCTGATGGACATGCGTGTAGTAGACGTCCCTTGTGTCGCGATACTCCTGCAAGGTCTGCGCGGTATAGAGTGCGGTGTCCCCACCTCCAGCCGAATCGCCTACCAGGTACCTCGGTTGGCCTGTCAATACATTGGCAGTGTTGCTCTGCTGCCCATCGTTGATATCGCCGATCACGATGACGGGTGTATTGTTGCCCTTCATCTGTTCTGTCAAAAGGAAGCGAAGCGCTGCCGCCTCCGCCGTTCGACGGATCGTCGAAAGCGCCGACCCGAGCCCGGTCGAGTGCTTTGAATATGCAGTCCTGTCTGCCTTGAACCAGGCTTCGTTGAATACTTTCGTCGGCGCCTTGGATTTGAAGTGGCATACGTAGACATGAATCGCAGGGTCGTTTTCGCGCGGTTTTATCGTGAAGTGGAGGACCGGTCTGGAGAAGCCGCTGATGCCCACGTTGATGTCCGGCGTTTGCGGATCGTCGCCGCTGGATTGCAGAACGAATTTTCTGGGGAAACGCTCTGTCCAGCTCGGCTGGCCTTCCAGGAGTCCCTTGCGTACGATGGCGGCACAGACGATCTTCGTTCCCGTAGCCTCTGCCGGCGTCAGCACATCGTAATTTTCCGTCATGCCCGCGGTCTGCAAGCATTTGTTCAAGGAATCTCGGTGCCATAATTCCTGGAACCCGCAAACGTCGGGTTTCAGTATTTTTAGCTGCCGGGCGACCCATTTGAGCTTGAGATTGTATTGATCCTGGGTCCAGCCCTCCGGGTCCGAGTACATCGGTAATCCGGGTTCGTTGAGGTTGAAGAGGTTGAAGGTTGCAATGCTCAGCTCTCTCGAATTCATGGTCGTTTTATTTCCTCCAGGGGTTGCCGCTCAAGTATGAGCGACGAGTCCGACGAATCGTGGATTCGCCGTCCTGCGACGCTTCCTCCGCGTCGCTGCTCCAATGCGCGATGCGCCGCAGGTGCAGCGTCGGTCGGTTTACCATTGAGCGCCACAGGAGCCAGGAAATCCAAACGCGATCCGAATGTCAATCTCCTCGTCGTGGCCATCCCACCATACAGCCACGCTGTACGCGCTGGTTGACGTAGAGAACCGCATCCCTCCTGAAAGCGAGCTCGATGACGCGGAGCGGGCGGAGTAAGCGCTCCAGGTAGCCGCGCATGTCCGCATCGTCGTCGGCGACGATGCGCGTCCTCGCGCCCTCGGAGGTTTCACCGACCGGCGCTTGCATCGCGACGTCCGCGGCTCACTTCGAGGCCGCGACTCCGGCGAGGATCAGGTCGATCCCGGCGAGGAACTCTTTGCGGTCGTCGTGGCCGGCGAGGTGGGCGGCGACGTTTCGGGTGAACGGGTACTCACGGGCGTCGAGCTCGCGCCAGCGCGCCGCCGCCGCCTCGAGGAAGTCGACGCGGTTCGTCGACGGCGCGAGCTCGCGGCGCGCGAACTGGCTCGCCGTGGCGTTCTGGACGCTCACCCCGATGACGTAGCTGAGCAGCGTCGACGCCGCGGTGAACTGGGCGCTCCCGCGGACGCCCAGCGCCTCGACCTGGCGGCCGAGGCGCTCGTAGATCCGCAGCATCGCCGTCTCCCACGGAGCGCGTGAGAGCTGCGCACCCACCCACGGGTGCGCCTCGATCGCGTCGAACACGCCGAGCGCGACGCGATGGATCGCCTCGTGCGGCCGGGTCGAGCCGCGCACTTCGCCCATCGAGCGCGCGACCACGGCGTCGGTCGCGGCGGCGAGGAGCTCGCTCCTGTTCGTGACGTGCCAGTAGATTGCGCCCGGGCCCGTCGAGAGGCTCGTCGCGAGCGCGCGGAACGTCAGCCCATCCTCACCGTCCGCGTCCAGCAGCGCGATCGCCGCTTCGACGATCCGCTCGCGCGAGAGCGCATCCTCGCGGCGTTTCTCGCGCTCCGGCCCTCGCGCCGCCTTCTTCGCCACGGCTCCATCTTGACAGTTCTGGAGCGGCGTTCCAGGTAAATTAGTGGAACGATGTTCCAGGCTGAAGACCGAGAGGAATCAAGATGACTTCCATCACCATCATCGGCGCCGGACCGGGCGGGCTCACCCTCGCGCGCGTCCTCCACGTCCACGGGATCCGGGCGACCGTGTACGAGGCGGACGCCTCCGCCGAGGCGCGCACCCAGGGCGGGATGCTCGACATCCACGACTACAACGGCCAGCTGGCGCTCGAGGCCGCCGGCCTCTTCGACGAGTTCCGCGGCATCGTCCACGAAGGCGGTGAGGCGATGCGCCTGGTCGATCCGCGGGGCACGGTCCTCCTCGACCAGCCGGACGACGGCTCCGGCGTTCGCCCCGAGGTGCTCCGCGGCGACCTCCGGCGCATCCTCCTCGACTCACTCCCGCCTGACACCGTGCGATGGGGCCGCAAGCTCACGGGCGCGCGCGCGCTCGGCGACGGAAAGCACGAGCTCACCTTCGCGGACGGGTCGACCGTGACCACCGGCCTCGTCGTCGGCGCCGACGGCGCGTGGTCGAGGATCCGGCCGCTCCTCTCCGACGCGAAGCCCGAATACGTCGGCACCACCTACATCGAGACGTACCTGCTCGACGCCGACGCGCGGCATTACGCCAGCGCCAAGCTCGTCGGCGGGGGCGCGTTCTACGCGCTCACGCCCGGCAAAGGCATCATCACGCACCGCGAAACGAACGGCGTCCTCCACACCTACGTCGCGCTCACGAGGCCAAAGGCGTGGATCGAGGACATCGACTTCACCGACCCGGAGACGGCGCGGGCGCGCGTCGCCGCGGAGTTCGACGGCTGGGCCCCGGCCCTGACCGCGCTCATCACCGACGGCGAGACCGATCCGGTCCCGCGCATGATCCACAAGCTCCCCGCCGGGCATTGCTGGGATCGCGTGCCCGGCGTGACGCTCCTCGGCGACGCCGCGCACCTGAGCCCGCCCGACGGGGAAGGCGCAAACCTCGCGATGGTCGACGGCGCGGAGCTCGGCAAGGCCATCGCCGCGCACCCGAATGACCTCGAAGCCGCGCTCGCCGAATACGAAGAAGCGATGTTCGTCCGTGGAGCGAAGGCCGCCCCCGAAGCCGCGGCGACCTTCGAGCTTTGCTTCGGCGAAACCGCCCCGCACGGCCTCATCGCGTTGCTGTCGGGCGTCCACCCTCACCGGGGCGCGTCGCGCTTCCTGAACCACTTGGAGAGGTAGCGCTCTTCGAGGTCGATGAAGGCTTCGCGCATCATGGCCTCGTAGACGATGGCCTCGAGGACCCCAGGGCGCGGGGCGGGGGTCTGCTTTTGAATGAGCCCGGCCGGGACCTTCCGCGAGATCTTGTAGCTCGTGAGCAGCGGCTCCGCGTCTCCGGGCAAGATGAACTCCGTCTTGAAGAAGAACTTGAGCCCCATGATGATGAGCTGCGGCTTCTTGCTGGCGTGGGCGATCCCGGACGACTCGACGCGATAGCTCACCACGAGGGAGGGGGAGGTCACGGTGAGCTGCTCCTCGGCGGCGCCCTCGAGGGGCGGGCCCGGCTCGAAGGTGACGAACTCCGGCTCGAACCCCCGCGCGAGCCCCTCCACCAGGGCCGACGCGGTCCGCTTCTCCTGGGGATCGAGGCGGGTCGCATCCACGTAGCGGCTCGGCAGGGACGCGGCGCCGCTGAACATCGGGATCTTCCTGACGATCTCGTCGGCGCGCTCCAGGTCCTGCGACGGAAGCCGCCGGAAGCGGACCTGGACGGCCGGGCCGCGGAGGCCCTGCGGCGTGCTCCTGGGCCCCACGCGCTCCGCGTAGGCGAGGAGCCGCTGCACGAAGCCCGCGTTCTGCTCGCTCCCTTCGGGCATCTCGCTCTTGTACCGGTCGAGCGCGCGCGCATAGAGCGCGTGCCTGGCGTCGTTGAACGCCTTGTCCAGGCCGTGCTTCGGGTAGCGCTCCGCGAACGCCAGCAGCGCCGCGAGCGTACCCACCTCCCGCGCCCGCTCGAGCTCCGCGGCGAGCGCGGCGCGGCGGGCCGCGGCGACCTCGGCCTGGATGCCCGTCCTGGGGTAGGCGCGGAGGAAGTCGTCGATGGCCTCGACCGAGCCTTTCGCCACCGCGAGGCGCAGCTCGGCCCGCGGCAGAAGCACCTGCGAGACGACCTCCGCGTGGCCGCGGCCGCGCGCGACGTAGCTCTGGTACGCGGCCACGTCGTCGCGCTCCCGCGCCGCGGCGTACATCCGAGCGTCGCTCATCCGGTTGCGGAGGAAGAAGAGCCCCAGGCCGAGGGCCACGCCGACCGCGGCCGCGAGGAGCCATGCATAGCTCTGCCACCCCGGGACCTCGCGCGAGAGCGGGATCGGCGACGCGAACGGGCTCTCGATGGCAGGCGGCTCGAAGGGATCGAGCCGGCGCAGCTCCGCGGCGTCGGGCTTCGCCTTCATGCGGCTGCACGCCGCTTCGACCTCCCGGATCACGTCGTCCGAGCGCGACGGGTCCTCGAGGGGAAAGGCGTGCTGCGTGCCGCCGAACGTGAGGACCACGGCGCCCCGAGGGCCCGCCGAGACGCGCGAGAGCTCCGCGAGCGAGAAGACCCGGAGCCTGTGGTCGCGCGCGTCGACCAGGTTCGCGGGGAAGACGAACAGGCCGGGCGCGAACGGCAGCGTGATGAGGTCGGCGTTGTAGGCGAGCGCCCGGAGCACGCCGATGACGGTGATCGCGGCGAGCAGCACGTACGCGGCGGCCGCCGACGTCGGGTGGAGCGCGAGAACGCTGTTGACGTCGCCCAGGCCGGCCGCACAGAGCGCCGCCAGCAGGAGGCCCGAGGCGGCGCTGACCGTGAGCCAAGCCACGATGGTGCGCCGAGTCCCGAACCGGCTGACGATCGGCGCAGGCGCGAACCGCCCGCGGAACGCCTCGATCACGCCGTCCTGGATGGTACGCGGAAGCTTGTAGAAATTGATCTCGTTCATCGCGCTGCTCCCACTCGGCGCCGGAGCGCGGCGCCCTTCCACGCCTCGACCTGAATTCGACTCTAATGCATTTCGCCCCGGGCTCCGAGACCGGAGATGGCAACTCCTTGCAGCTGGAGCGTGCGGCGATGCGTCGACTTCTGCTCCTCTGGCACTTATGCAGCCTCGTCGGCGCCGGCGCTGCGGTGGGCTGCGGCGACGACGAGCCCCGGAGGGATCGAGCGCCCAGCGCCAAGGGCATGTCGCTGATGCTCGGCGGAAGATTTACAGGATCTCGAGCTCGCCGAAGCGGGGGAGGCGAGCGCCGCGAGGACCGGAGTGGTGGGGCAGCGCGCTCCCTGGGTGGGGATGGGTCATCCGTCCGTCTGCCAGCTCGAGCCCGCCGCCATTCCGTGGAGGGCCGCAAAGCCGCGATCGATCAGCGCGATGAACGCAGCGTTCGCCTTCTTCGCAGAGCCTCCGCGCTCGAACACGCGGATCGCTTCGGCGTACGCCGTGCGCCACGTCAGCACGACCATGCCGGCGACGAGCCGCGCGAGGCCATCGGGCTTTGGACCACCGAGCTCGACCGCGAGCCCCTCGACCACCTCGTCCCCGATCTCGCGGAGTCGCGCCTTGAGCGACGGGCTCGCCGCAACGACGCGCCACCAGCCGACCGTCTGGCCGTCGATGCGAGCGAACGGATGCTTCTGCTCGCACAGCCTGTCGACGAGGCGGCGGAGCGCGTCGATCGGCGGCTGCCCTTGCGGCCTCCCGCGGATTGCCTCGCGCAGGAGCAGCTTCACCTCGTCCTCGCGATCCAAGAAGAGGTCCTCCTTGCGCGCGAAGTAGTTGAACACCGTCATCTTGGAGACATTCGCGGCGGCGGCGATCTCTTCGACGGTCACCGCGTCGAAGCCGCGCGCGAAGAACATCGCCGTCGCGACGTCGGAGATCCGCTGCCTGGTCTCGCGCTTCTTGCTTTCGCGGAGCTCGCCCATGGACCAGATAATAGACCAAGATAAAAATTTTGTCTTGCACAAAGTTTTACCTGGTCTAATTTTACGTCATGATTCACAACGTGGTCATCGTGGGCGCTGGCCCGGTCGGGCTCTTCCTCTCGATCGAGCTCGCGACCGCGGGCGTGGCGCCGCTCGTGCTGGAGCGGCTCGCGGAGCCCGACCGCACGATCAAGGCGGCCGGGGTCGGCGCGGTGGCAGCCGAGGCGCTGGAGCGACGCGGGCTCGCGCGTGCGCTCGACGACGAGCGCCGCGCCACCATGGCGCTGATGATGCCGGCGCTGAAGGCCCGCTTCGGACCTGGACCGATGAAGAGGCCGGGAGGCCACTTTTCTGGACTGTTCTTGATCGACCCGAGCCTCCAGCGCGACCCGGAGCGCCACATGCGTCTCGTGCCGCAAGAGGCGCTCGAGAGGATCCTGATCGCGCGCGCGACGGAGCTCGGGATCGAGATCCGCCGCGGCGTCACGGTGGAAGGTTTCGAGCGGGACAACGACGGCGTGACCGTGCAGACGGGCGCGGGCCCGCTGAGCGCGAAGTACCTCGTCGGCTGCGACGGCGGCCGGAGCCGCGTCCGCAAGCTCGCCGGCTTCGAGTTCCCCGGCACCGATCCGACCATCACCGGCTATCAAGCCGTCGTCGAGCTCGATGCGCCCGAGAAGCTCGCGACGGGCTGGCACCGAACGCCGCGCGGCCTCGTCGCGTCAGGACCGATGCCGGGGCGCGTCTTCACGGCGGAGTTCAACGGGCCGCCACCCCATCGGGATGCGCCGATCACGAAAGCCGAGGTCGAAGCGGCGATCCAGCGCGTGAGCGGCACCGACGTCAAGATCGTGTCGATGACGATGGCGACGCGCTGGACCGACAACGCGCGGCAAGCAACGACCTACCGGATGGGTCGCGTCCTTCTCGCCGGTGACGCCGCGCACGTCCACTCGCCCTTCGGCGGCCAGGGCTTGAACCTCGGCCTCGTCGACGCCGCGAACCTTGGCTTCAAGCTCGCCGCGGCGGTGAAGGGGCGCGAGCATCTCCTCGACTCGTACACCGCCGAGCGCCATCCCGTCGCTGCGCGCGTCCTCGAGAACACCCGCGCGCAAGTCGCGCTCATGCGACCTGACCCGCTCACGAGCGCGCTCCGCGCCATCGTGAGCGACCTGATGCAGCTGCCCGAAGGCAATCGCTACTTCGGCGAGATGCTCACGGGCGTCGGCGTTCGTTACGACCTCGGTGACGACGACCCGCTCGTCGGCACCCTCGCGAAGGACGAGCTCCTCACGCTCGAAGGCGGCAGCGAAGAGCGGCTCTATGTGCTGATGGAGAAGGGCGGCGGCCTCTTCATCTCGCCTTCGGAACGGTCACTCCCGCAAGACGTGCACCATGCACGCACCAAAGACGGCCCGTCGGTGCTCGTCCGACCCGACGGCTGCGTCGCATGGACAGACGCGTCGTCGACGTCGCTCGACGACGTGCTCGCGCGCTGGTTCTGAATCAGCGCGACGCGCGCGTCGCCACGCCGCCGCGCCGCCGCCACCATGGTTCGGCGGATCGAGCTCGGGCAGGCGGCTCCATGACCCTGCGACGTGGCAGAGTCCGAGCCCGCCTCCAGGGCTACACGCATCGCCTTCCTCTTGTTTTCGTACCGACGACATCCGGCCTGGACTATCGTGCTCGACCATGCGCCCGCTGGCCCTGCTCTTCGGCTCGTGCACCGTCCTGTTTCCTCTCGCTTGCGGCCCTGCCCAGCCTCAGGGGGGCCCGGGAGCACCGCTGAAACCCCCGGGCGCCTCGGCGGAGGCGGGCGCAGCGGACCCCGCGAGCGAGGCGCCTCCGCTCGCCGTGAAGCCGCGAGGCGACGTCACCGTCACGCTGCTCTACACGACGGACGAACACGGCTGGCTCGAGAGTTTGTCCGAGGGCGGCGTGAGCCGCGGAGGCGCGGCCGAGCTGCTCGGGAGGCTCGTGAAGTACGAAGGGCACTGCCCAGGGCCTGTTCCCGCGGGCATCGAGGCGGCAGGGGCGCTCACGCCCGCCGCGCCCGAGGATTGCACCTCGCCGCGCACGCTCCTCCTCTCGGGCGGCGACAATTTCACCGGCCCCGCCATCTCGACGTATTTCAACGGCGTGTCCATGGCGAGCGCGATGGGTCGCATGGGTTATGCCGCATCGGCGTTCGGCAATCACGAGTTCGATTTCGGCGTGCCTCAATTTTCGAAGCTCCGTGACCTCGCGCGATTGCATTACCTCGCGGCGAACGTGAAGATCGACGACGCGAAGCTCGCGGGCGAGCTCGCCATCCGGCGTTACGAGGTCTTCGAGCGCAAGGGCGTGAAGATCGGCGTCGTGGGGCTCGCCGCAGCAGAGACGCTGAAGGCCGCGATGGCCGAGCGCTTTCGAGGGATCACGTTCGAGCCCACCGAGGCCTCGCTCGACAGAGCGATCCATGAAGCGCGGGAGACGGGAGCCGCCGACGTCGTCGTCGTGACCGCGCACGAATGCCCTGACGATCTCGTGCCCATCGTGACGAGACACCCGGAGTGGCAGCTCGCGTTCGTCGGAGGGGGCCATTGCCACAGGAAGATCGACGCGCGCGCGGGCGATACGCCCGTCATCACCCCCGGCTGGCGCCTGCACCAGTACGCCCGCGTCGCCATCACCATCAACCCGAACAATCCCCCGCGGGCTCGCGTCGTCACCATCAGCCATTCCATCGTCGACGTGGCCGCCGATCCGCAAGCCCCAGCGGATCCTCCGCTCGCGCGGCTCGTCACGGCGTGGAGAACGAAGGTCGACAGCGCGCTCGGGAAGGTGATCGGCTATTCGGAGGGAGGGATCGGCCCGGAGGAGGCCGTCGGCAAGATCGTGAGCGACGCCTGGCTCCACGAGCTCGGCGGCGACGTGGCGATCATGAACCGAGGCGGCGTGCGACAAACCATTCCGCGGGGGCCGATCTCGCACGCGACCATCTGGAGCGTGCTCCCGTTCGACAACCGCCTGGTGAAGGTGTCTATCGACGGCGCGTCGCTCGCGCAGGACCTCGAGGCGAAGTCGTTCATCATCTCCGGCGCGAAGAGAGCGCCAAACGGAAACTGGTCGGTGGGCGGCAAGCCGATGGATCCGAAGAAGCGCTACACGGTCATCATCACCGACTTCATGTACGGGGGCGGAGACGGCGCCGTCTTCGCGGCGCGAGATCCGAAGCCCGTGGGGACGGGGGTGTCGTGGCGAGATCCGGTGATCGCGTGGATCGAAAAGAAGAAGAGCGCGGAAGCGGGGCCGCTCGAGAGGAAGCTCCACGAGAGGCCGGCGCCAGCGGGCAAGCAGAGTCCGTGATGTGCCGAGCGATGGAGGCTGTGTGCAGACCGTGCCGACGTGCGCGCCCGTGGCGTCGCGCGGCTCGTCGGCAACGGTCGACACCACGTTCGAGGTGTCGCTGAGCTACCCGGCCGAGGACATCGCGTGGTTCGAGCTCGGCTACGACAACACCGCGCCCGGCCTGGGGGAGGACGGACAGCACCGTTCCCTGTTCCACAGCCCTGGTGCGCAGCTGTACCTCTCGATGACCCTGCTCCTCGATAGCCTCTATGCGAGGGCGACAACCCCGCCTGCCAAGCGGCTGACCGCTGCGCGCTGGGTCGGTGGATCCTAGGCGAGAGCGCCACGCTCGGCGCGCAGGGCGGCGGCCAGGGCCAACGCGGCTGTCCGAGCGGGCTCAGAGAGCGAGCTAGCTCACGGGTTCGCGTAGAAGTAGTAGGTCGCGCTGTAGTCGATGCGCGCCTCGGCGCCATCGTGCGCCTTGTCGCAGCCGTCCGCCGGAGCTTTGCCGCCCACGGTCTGAACGCGCTGAATCCACGCGACGTGGCTGAGCACGCCTTGCCCCTCGGCCGACTTGATCTCCAGGAGCAGCCAGGGGATCGCGGCGGTGTCGGGAGCATCGACCTTGGCCTTCATCGCACCAACGATCTTGCTGCCGTCTGCCGCTTCCCACGTCGGGCCGCCGTAATGCTTGCCCAGCGTCTTTCCTGCCTCGTCCGAGAGCGTCGCGTCCGGGGCTTTGAGCGTCCATTCGAATTTCGCCTTGGGCTCCTTCTTCTTGCCGCACACGTAGATCTGCGCGCCCTTGGCGTTCGCCTTCAATACGAGATTGGCCGTGCTCGGCGCCTTGATGGCATCGGGTGTTTCGGGGGGCGCTAGCTTGGGGACGCTCGCAGTCGCCGCGGGCTCGGCCGCGGGCGTCGTCTGCAAAGGTGGCGACGGCGCGGGCGCGACGGGCGCGGGCGCTTCGGCGCTCGCAAGCGGTTCGCTCGGCGGCGGGCTCGAGGCGCTCGGCGTCGATCCCGCGCAACCACAACCAACGACGATGAGTCCAATCGCATAACGCGCATTCATGATGAAGTCCTCTCTGATCGCGGCGGCACAGGGGCCAGGAAATCCAAACGCGATCCCAAAGTCAATCTCGTCGTGGCGGCCGTCCCACCGTACAGCCACGCTGCACGCGCTGGCGCAAATTTCTTGACAAAAAGAAATGGATTTGCGCGGACTATCTTCCCAATCGCGGCTCATTGCAAGGTGATGTCCAAATGCGCACACATGGCGGAGTTCTGGCATCGGCGTTCGTCATCTTCTGCAGCTATGCGTGCGGGGACGTTCCGTCCGATCAGCCCGTCGGTCAGGGCGGCGCCGGGGGGCTCGGCGGTCAAGGCGGCGTGGGCGGCGTTGGCGGCACAGGCGGCGTCGGCAGCACGGGCGGGAGCGGCGGCACAGGCGGCACGGGCGGGAGCGGCACAGGCGGCGTCGGCAGCACGGGCGGGAGCGGCGGCGCCGGCAGCACGGGCGGGAGCGGCGGCACAGGCGGCACGGGCGGGAGCGGCGGCCAAGATGGCGCAGACGGAGCAGGTGGGGGGGCGCCTCAGGCCGCGGAGACGATCGATTTTGATGTCGTCAGGTTCTATGCGACCGGATCGAGCTATGGCGGCACCCCATTCGCGCTCACGGACCTCAATGGCGATGGACTGGCCGACGGCGCGATGGCGCTACGCAGCGCGAATAGGGTCTCGGTGCTCCTCGCCGATGGCAAGGGTGGGTTTCTTCCTCGGACAGAGCACGTCGTGAATGGCGCGCACGACGTCGCCGTGGGCGACGTGAACGGCGACAGGAACCAGGATCTGGTCGTCACGCTCCTGAGCGCCGACGCTGGCGTCCGCGTCCTGCTCGGCAACGGCGACGGCACGTTCCAGGCCCCGATCTCGAGCCCGGGAGCGGACTACGTCTCGCCCGTCCTCGCCGACGTGAACGGAGATGCGAAGCTCGACATCGTGGCGAGCCGCAATGGCAATAGCATCACGATCCTGGCGGGGGATGGCGCGGGCGCGTTCACGACGTCGAGCACGCTCACCGGGACCACGAACTGTCGCTTCATCACGCTGGCCGACCTCGATAGCGACGGCGTGCGCGACATCGTCGGCTATGACACGGAGATCTCCGCGCCGGTCGTCAGCGTGCGCTTCGGTCAGGCCGGCGGCGCGTTCGGCCCCGTGACAAGGACCACGATCTCCGCGCAAGATGGCGTGCCGGTCGGCAGCGCGGCTGATCTGGCGGTCGGTGACCTCGACGCCGACGGCAACCCCGATATCGCTGCCGTGGATACGAAGGGAATGACCCTCTTGATGGGTAGCCCGTCGGGCGCGCTCTCGGCGACCAAGCGCGTCCCGGCCGGCCTCGCGCCGAGCGGCGTCGTCATCGGCGACTGGGACAGCGACGGAAGACAAGACATCGCGGTGGAGAGCATGGACGACTCGATCCTCAGCGTTTTTCGGGGTGACGGGCTCGGAGGGCTCGAGTCGCGGGTGACGTATTTCACTGGACACCGTGGCTCGCGCGTCCGGTCGGGAGATCTCGACGGGGACGGCAAAGCGGATCTCGTCATGTCGATGAGCGGCCTCGTGGTCGCGCGAGGTCGCGGAGATGGGACGTTCCACGCAGCTCCGGCGCTCCTCGGGGGCAAGGGCGCGAGAGGCGCGGCGCTCGGCGATTGGAATGAAGACGGCGAGGCCGACGTGGTCGTTGCGTATGCCGATGGCCAGTCGCTCTCGCTCTTTGTCGGAAAAGGGAGCGGCGCGTTCGATATGCCCGTGACCATGCCTGCCGGCGGTGTGGATCCGGAGCAGGTCGTCGCGTGGGACGTGAACGGCGACGGGCATCTCGATGTCGTGTTCGGCACCATCGCGGCGGGAAAGGTCGGTGTGCTCCTCGGTGACGGCGCAGGCTCGTTCGGCCCCGTGACGCTCCACGAGGGCGGGAGGAGGATCGCGCTCGCCGACATGAACGGAGACGGCGCCGCCGATATCGCCGCGATCACCTTCGAGGACGTGCGAGTGCTCCTCAATGACAAGGCTGGCGGATTCCTGCCGCCGATCGCGTATCCCGCGGGGATGAACATCCTGGATGTGACGGCGCGCGATTTCAATGGCGATGGGAAGGCGGATCTGGCGACGGCGAGCTACGACAGCGATGATATCCGGCTCCTCATCGGCGACGGAGACGGCACGTTCGAGGCGGCCACGAGCCTCCCGGTCGGCAGCTCCGCGTGGACCGTCGCGCCCGCCGATTTCACGGGCGACGGCGTGCTCGACATGGCTTTCGCGACGGTGGGCAGCGCGAGCGTCGTCGGCGTGCTCCCCGGCCAGCCACGGGGGATGTTCGGCGCGCCCATCACCATGCCGGTCTCCTTCCCCATCAAGGCAGCGCTCAGCACGGCGGATTTCGACTCCGATACGCGGCCCGATATCTTCCTTGCGCTCGGCGGCGGTGGGACTGTGGGTGTGTTTCGCGGCAAGGGCGACGGCACGTTCGACGCAGCGCTCCTGTATCAAAGCGTCTTCACCAGGGCGCTCGCGATCGGAGACGTGAACGCCGACCAGAGGCCGGACGTGCTCGTCGTCTCCGCCCCGGTCCAGCAGGACGGGAGCGTGAACGTCTTCATCAATATCTCTCATTAGGGCCATCTCAGGGCAGCGTGTCGTCGTCGTCGCCGCGCACCTCGGAAGACGCACACGCGACGAGCTGCTCGAACACCGATGCGTAGCCGTCGTCGGCGAGCGCGAACATCGCGGCCTTGGGGAACGGCCGGACCGCCTCGCGCACCCGCGCCAGCACCTGGTCGATGTCGAAGGGCCGCTTCCCGGGAGCGTCCAGGTCGGCGGTGGCCGCCTGGGAGGGGGCTCGCCTGCTGCTCACCTCGCTTTCTCCGCGTTGCCTTGCATCTCGCTCCCTCAGAGAAGCCATCTTCGAGCAGCGGTACCTCGATGACCAGCCCCCACGAGGCGGCGGGCGAAGGCGACGGGGACACTGCTGATGGCGCGAAGGGGCTCTGTGCCATCACGGCCGCGGCACACTCCGCGACGCGGATGTCACGGCTGCGGCCCTTCGAGCGCCGCCTCCGGCGGTAGCCAGCGCTGCCGCCGGCCTGGCACCACGCTTGCTCGACCCCGGCCACATCGGGGAGGGAAGCCCAATCGATGCAATTTGGGACCTTGGCTCCAGGTTCGGCCTTGCTTTTGGCAGTCGCGTTGACCGCATGTGGCGATTCCTCGGCCGTGAGCGCCGCCGGCGCGGGGGGAGCGCCGGGGGCTGACACGGAGTATCTCACGGAGCTCGTCACGCGCGACGACTACACTTCCCTGGCAGGCGAGGGCGCGGAGGTGAAGTACCTGACGATCGTCGACGGCCGCGAGCCTCCGGCGATGTTCGCCGGCGCAGCGTGCCTGTTTCAGAATACCGACGACCACCCGTACCATTTGCAGTTCCTCCGTACCTTCCCGGAGTACGCGGCGCTCGCGCCGGAACGTTATGCGGACATGGTGCTTCGCCGCGCCAGCCGCGTGATGTGGGGCGGCGGCCTGAAGCTCTACCCGGCCACGCCTCATCCTCTGACCGGAGCGGCGGGCGTGCTGGCGTACACGGTCTACAGCGAAGCCGCGCCCGATGAGCTCCTGACGGTCGACGACATCGTGCAAGCCGACCGGCGGCTCAAGAAGTGTAGTCCGTTCGCTGAGGACTTCCTGGTGTTCTCGCCGGATGGCTCTGCCCAGACCGCGGCGGTGCAAGCCATCGCCGGCGAGCTCGTGGCAGCAGGCGTCGCGCTGGTCGATCCGGATACGCTGTTGAGCGGGCTGTCCGCCGAGACGTACAGCGAGGGCGAGGCGTACGGTTACCTGAAGATCGTGGATGGCGCCGCCGCAGGCCGCGCCGGACCGCGCGACGTGCTGGTGATCGACGCGGCGCCGAGCGATCTGGGGCTGGTCGCCGGCCTCGTCACGCGGCAGCCGCAGAGCCTGGCCAGCCACCTGAACCTGCGCTTGCGCGAGAAGGGGATCCCGAGCGCCGCGGTGCCGGGCGTGTTCGACAACAGCGTGCTCCGCGCGCTCGCCCATGGGCTGGTCCACCTCACGGCCCGGGGCACCCACGTGGAGATCGAGCCCGCGCGCCTGGAAGACGCCGAGGCGTTCTGGAGCACCCGCCGGCCGCCGCTCGGAGAGCCCGTCGCGGACCTGGAGGTCGCCACGCCGGCAGCCCTGGCCTCGCTCGGCTCGGCGGATGTCGCGGCGTTCGGCACCAAGGCCGCGAACCTCGGAGAGCTGTCCCGGATCCTGCCCGAACAGAATCGCGTGGACGGCTTTGCGATTCCGTTCCGCGCCTATGCAGATTTCATGGAGCGGCGCGGGTTCAATGCCGATGTCGCGGCGCTGCTGGCCGATCCCCGGGTGTTCACGGACGCCGATACCAAGCAGCGCCGCCTGTCGGACCTCCGGGGCCGCATGCGCGCCGCCGAGCACGTGCCCGAATTCGGCGCGGCGCTCGAAGCGGCCGTTCGCCAGGCCTACGGCGCCGCGGGGCTGGTCACCCGGCTGCGTTTCCGCAGCAGCACCAACGCCGAGGACCTGCCGGGTCTGTCGGGAGCAGGTCTGTACGACTCCCGGAGCGGCTGCCTGGCCGACGATCTCGATGCGGACACGCTCGGTCCGTCGGCCTGCTTGAGCCCGGAGCACGAGGCCTACCTGCGCGCCGAGCTCGAGCGGCGAGAGCTCGAGCTCGCCGAGCACCCCGACCGGAGCCATCTGCTGCCGATCATCGAGGATCTGGAGCAGGACTTGACCGAAGAAAAGAGCGCCCTGCTCGCGGTGCGCCGGGTCTGGGCCAGCTTGTGGAACGAACGCGCGTTCGACGATCGCGAGTACCATGGCATCGATCACACCAAGGTGTTCATGGGCGTCGCGGTCCACCCCACGTTCGTCGGTGAACGCCTGGAAGCCGTCGCGCTCACGGGGCTCGAACCCGGCGCGCCGGAGCCTTTGTATCGTGTGGTCAGCCAGGTGGGAGAGGTGGGCGTCGCCGAGCCGCTGGATCCCACCGCCAGCCCTGAGATCCTGACGTTCCGGCGCTCTCCCGGCGGATCGCCGAGCGAGGTCACGCTGGTGTCACCGTCCTCGCTGGCGGCGCGCGGCGCTCGGCTCTGGTCCGATGCAGCGTTGAACGAGCTCGCGGGGCTGTTGTTCGTGGTGCAGGACCATTTCGCGGCCAGCGTGTACCCAAGCCTCGCCCCGCTGTCGCTCGACGTGGAAGTGGACGTCACGATGGACGGGCGCACCGTGATCAAGCAAGCCAGACCCTACACGCCATGATGGAGCCAGACATGACCTTGAAAACGATCCTGTACGGCCTCGGGTTCTCGCTGGCGTGCGCCGGCTGTTCCAGCTCCGAGCCGGGGAACGGAGCGAGCGCGGGCGGAGGCGGCGGAGCACCGCCGGACTCGAGCGACGCGCTGTGCGGCGAACGTCCCGGCGGCCGTCTCGGAGCGACCCACGTGCTGCGCTTCGAGGCCTCTGACGGGCGCGCGGTGGTCCAGCTCAGGCGGACCTGGGAAGACTTCGGTGTCGGCGAATCCTCCTTGTATCGATTGGACGGTTTCAGCGTATCGCTCGACGGAACGACGGCGTGCGTCGCCGAACCGAGCCGCCTCGAGTACGTCAACAGCCATCATAACTGGACGGACGTCGCGCGAGCCGATGCGGGCACGGCTCGCTACGAGCTCAAGTTCGATCTCGGCGCTCCGTTCACGTTCAGCGCCTTCGCCGCCGACGGCGCCGTGCTCGTCGACGCCGTCCCGATGATCTCGACCGGCAGCCCGGCGTTCTGTTGGGGGTGTCCTGCGCCGCTGCCCGTGTCGATCTCGGAGGTCATGCTCAACAACACGACCACGCTGGCGGATGAATCCGGCGAGTACGAGCCGTGGATCGAGCTGTTCAATCCGTCGGCGGGGGACGTCGATCTGACGGGCTGGACGCTGTCCGACGACTTCGCCGAGCGCGGCAAGTGGCCGCTGCCCGCCGTCACCCTTCCGCGTCACGAGGTGCTCGTCCTGTTTGCCGACGGCGATACGGACCAGGGCGAGCTCCACACGAGCTTTGCGCTCGATCCGAGCGGCGGCGAGCTCGTGCTGACGGCACCCGGCGGCGTGAGCGATGGCGGCCTCGTGCTCGAAGCTCAGGTACCCGGCGTGAGCCTGGCCTACCAATGGGCCGCGGACGGCTACGTCGTCGGGCCGCCGACCCCCGGCGTGAAGCCGCCGGAAGAATGATCGCGCCTTCGCGCTGGACCGTGCTGGCCACGCGCGCGCCGCCGCGCGCTCGCTCCCGGGACGCTGCCCGCCGACCGAGCTGGGGCATGGCTCGGCGTCAGCGAGGCGAAGATCGCAGGATGGGCAGGCGGCCGTCCGCCTCCCCAGCTGCACCAGCGTCGTCGAACTCGGTGAGGAGCAGCGTCTCTCCGTATCGCATTGCAGCGTGCGGCGACCTCACGCCCTCGGGGGCGGCGCGCCCTGCGCCGCAGAAGCCGCCGGCGCGGCCGCCGGCGCCGCCGGCGGCTGGGCTCCCTGGGATGCAGCGGCCGGCGGCGGAGGCGCGGTCACGGGCGCCGCGCCCGAGCAGCCCGCCAGCGTCACGACCATGATCGCGAGGGCCCCTGGCCATCGGTGGAATGTGCGGCGAGCCGCGCGTGTACGCTCCATGGACTGGCGCTCTCCTCTCTACGCCCGCGCGCTGTTCTCGAGCTCTGCACGCGCGGCGCTGACCACGGACATGAACTCGCGCGCGCGCTCCGTGAGGACCTCGTCCTTGCCCGCCGCGAGCGCCGCGGCGTCCACGAGCTCGCCGCCGACCCCGAGCGCCACGGCGCCGGCCTCGATGAAATCCCTGGCTGTCGTCAGGTTGACCCCGCCGGTCGGCATCATCTTCACCTCCGGGAGCGGCGCGCGGAGGGCGCGCAGGTACTTCGCGCCCCCCATCGCGGAGCACGGGAACAGCTTCACCGTGTCGGCGCCGGCGTTCCACGCGGTGATCACCTCGGTCGGCGTGAGCGCCCCCGGGAAGACCGCCTTCCCGAGATCGTGCGCCGCGCGGATGACCTCCAGGTTGAGCCCCGGGCTCACGATGAACTCGGCGCCGGCCTCGATGCACCTGCGGGCCGCGTCCGCGGTGAGCACGGTGCCCGCGCCGACGAGGACGTGGCCCCCCATCCGCGAGGCGATCTCGCGCATGACGGACAGGGCGTCGGGGACGGTCATCGTGATCTCGATGACCTCGATGCCGCCCGCGCACAGCGCGCGAGCGGCCCGCACGGCGAGCTCTCCGCTCGGCGCGCGCACGACGGGGACGATGCCGATCTCCTCGATGCGGCGGACGACTTGCTCCCTGTTCATCGCTCGATCCTCGCGCCGGCTCCGCTCATGGCCCTCCGCACCTCGGCGAGCGACGCCATCGAGGTGTCCCCCGGGGTCGACATCGCCAGCGCGCCGTGCGCGACGCCGCACTCGATTGCCCACTGCGGGCTCTGCTCGGTCAAGAGGCCATAGATGATCCCCGAAGCGAACGAGTCGCCGCCGCCCACGCGGTCCAGGATCTCGATGTCTCGCTGCGGGACCTCGTGGAACTCGCCGTTGTAGTACAGGATGCCACCCCAGCCGTTCACGCTGGCGGTCTTGGCCGTCCGGAGGCTCGTGGCGACGACCGAGATGTTGGGGTACGCCGCGACGACCTCGGAGATCATCCGGCGGAAGCCGCTCGTGTCGAGCTGGCTGTAGCTGCTGTCCACGCCGGACACCTCGAAGCCGAGGCCCGCGACGAAGTCCTCCTCGTTGCCGAACACGCAGTCGACGTACGGCATGAGGGCGCGATTGACCTCGCGCGCCCGCCGCTGGCCGCCGAAGTTCTTCCACAGCGAGGGCCGGTAGTTGAGGTCGTAGGAGATCCGCACGTCGTGCGCGCGCGCGACCTCCATGGCCTCGTGCGCCACGCCGGCCGTGGTCTCCGAGAGAGCGCAGAAGATGCCGCCGGTGTGGAACCAGCGCGCGCCGCGCTCGCCGAAGAGGGTCTTCCACGGCACGTCGCCGGGCCTGAGCTTGGACGCCGCGCTGTGGCCGCGGTCCGAGCAGCCGGCGGCGGCGCGGGGCCCGAAGCCGCGCTCGGTGAAGTTGAGGCCGTTGCGCACGTCCCGGCCCACGCCGTCGTAGTCGACCCAGCGCAGGAAGGACGTGTCGACGCCGCCCTGGAGCATCAGGTCCTCGATGAGGCGCCCGACGGCGTTGTCCGCGAGCGCCGTGACGATGGCGGTGCGGAGCCCGAAGCAGCGCCGGAGCCCCCGCGCCACGTTGTACTCGCCCCCGCCCTCCCCGACGTCGAACGTCCGCGCCGTGTGGACGCGGCGCTCACCCGGGTCGAGGCGCAGCATCACCTCGCCGAGGCTCACCTGGTCCCACTGGCAACCTTTTGCACTGCGAATCTGCATCTTCTTCTCCTCAACGGCTCATCCAGCCGCCGTCGACGACTGATGCCCCACGCGGCGCGCGTGGCAAGCGAGCCGGCAGCGTGCGGCGCTGCGCTGCGACTATGCTGGAAAACTTATCGAACCGTTCTCCAGCGTCGCTTCTCCAGGGTTGGTGATCGATCCCGATCCCAGGGACGAAGGGCCGCCGCGCATGATGGCCTGCTCAGGGAAGAGCGAAAAGAAACCCCAAGACAAATTGTGAACGTTCACATTCCGGGTGTCAACGAAAAAGGATCGGCGCGAGGCCATCCTCGATCCCGATGGGCGCGCAGCGGCGGCCGGCCACGGCGCCCATGACCCAAGGTCGAGGAGATGGCGGGTCGCCGCCGCCGCGCCGTCGTGTTGGTCGACGGCGACCACCGGGACCGAATCGTCCAGCCCGCCCGCGACAGCGGTGATCCCAGATGCTCTCCACTGGGATGGGCCCTTAACCGGGGGCAAGCGGATTGGAAATTGGAATCTACATCGAACATAGCCGCGGCCCGGTGCCCGCCTCTCTTGCCGCGGCGCTCCGGAGGAGACTTGCCCGTCACCCGAGTCCGAGCTTGGCCTCGGGGGCGGATTGGTGTTGACATCGCTCATGTGAACGTTCACATTAAAGCCTCCTTATTCTGCTTTGCCATGAGGGGGGTCGTCATGCGCAGCGACACCTCCGCTATCGGGATCGCGTTCGGCACCGACTCCAAAAAGACTCCACCATGAAAATACTCACGAGTATTCCGGCGACTTTCGCCAAGTTGTGCCTGATGATGACGCTCTCGCCGCTCGCGGCGTGTGCGTCGTCTTCCGCGACCACCGCGACGCCACCCGAGACGGCGGGCGACACGAGCAAAGCGGCGGCCCCGCTGGCCGTGCCGGCGAAGCAGCGTGGTCCGATCCTCGACACGCACATCCATCTCTACCAGGTCACGCGTCCGGGCGGCGTCGTTTGGCCGGAAGCCAAGCAGAAGCCGATTTACCGCGACGTGTTGCCCCCGGAGTATGAAGCCATCGCGAAGCAGAATGGCATCATCGGCACCGGCATCGTCGAAGCCAGCCCCGTCGTCGACGACAACTTCAAGGTCCTCGAGACGACGAAGGGCAACGACTTCTTCAAGTTCCTCGTCGCGCAGCTCGAGATCGGCTCGCCGAGCTTCAGCGCCGATCTGGCGCGCCTCGTCGCGGACCCGCGCGTGGTCGGCATTCGCGGCTTCCTCTGGAGTCCGAAGCTGGCGCTCGACGCCAAGCAACTCGCCTCGCTGGAGGAGCTCGCGGCCAAGGGCATGACCCTCGACATCATCAGCCGCGGCACCCTGAACCCGAAGGACAAGGTCGAGGCGCTCGCAACCGCGGTGCCCAAGCTCCGTATCATCATCGATCACCTGGCGGGCGCGAAGGGGCCGACGCCGGATCCGGCTTGGGTCGACGCGATGCAGCGGCTGGCCAGGCACCCGAACATCTACATCAAGTTCTCGTCGTTCTTCGACATGTACAACCCGGCCGCCACCGAGGACGATCCCTGGAAGGCGCCGACCGACCTCGCGGCGTACAAGGCGCACTTCGACGTGCTGATGAAGGCCTTCGGCGAAGACCGGCTGATCTGGGGCAGCAACTGGCCCGTGGTCGACATGGGTGGCAGTCTCGCTTCGGAAATCGAGATCGCCGAGCTCTACCTCAAGGAGTTTGGTCAGGAAGCACGTGACAAGGTCATGTACAAGAATGCGCAAAAGTTCTACGCGCGTCACCCCTGAACAGCGGCGTCCCGAGCGCCACGGCGAAGGCGGCGCCTGCCGCCCCGCTCACGGATCGTAGAGCAACGCCACGTCGCTTCGGCTTCGGCCATTCGACATGGCGCTCTGTTCTCTGGCAGAACGAAGCGGCCCCGGCTGCGGAGCGCGCCGTGAAAGCCGCGAGTGAACGAAGTCGCTCAGTGAGGCAATGACAGCATGAAAGCCCTGACGATCACCGGTCCGTCGGTTGCACAGGTGAGCCAGATCCGCGAGCCCAAACCGGCGCACGATGAGGTGTTGATCCGCGTGCAACGGGTCGGTTTGTGCGGTTCCGACTTGAACACGTTCTTGGGCAAGAACCCGATGGTGACGTACCCTCGGGTGCTTGGGCACGAGGTGGCCGGCACGATCGTGGAGCTCGGCTCGGGCGTCGAGGCGGACTGGCGCGTCGGTACCGACGTCACGTTCACGCCGTACACGGCGTGCGGCGGGTGTCCCTCGTGCCGCGCGGGGCGGCGCAACGCCTGCCGCGACAACAAGACCATGGGCGTACAGCGCGACGGCGCGCTGACCGAGCTCGTGGCCGTGCCGTACCAGAAGCTCTTCACGTCACGGAAGTTGAGCCTCACGGAGCTCGCGCTCGTCGAGCCGTTCTCGGTAGGCTTTCACGCCGCGGCGCGGGGGCGCGTCGAGGCCGATGAGACCGTGCTGGTGATGGGCTGCGGCGGCGTGGGGCTCGGGGCCGTCGCCGGCGCGGTGAGCCGCGGCGCGCGCGTGATCGCGCTCGACACGCAGGACGAGAAGTTCGCGCTCGCCCAGGCGCTCGGCGCGCGAGAGGTGGTGCTCGGGAACGCCGACGCACGCCAGCGCGTGATGGACCTGACGAACGGCGACGGGCCGGATGTCGTGATCGAAGCCGTGGGCGCGACCGCGACTTACCGCAACGCGGTGGATTGGGTGAAATTTTGCGGCCGAGTCGTGTACATCGGGTACGGCAAAGAGCCGGTGAGCTACGAGACCAGGCTGTTCGTGATGAAGGAGCTCGACATCCTCGGCTCGCGCAACTGCCTGAACGAGTTCTCGGACGTGATCGCCTTCTTCGAGCGACGCACGTTCGACCCGAGCATTTTGATCTCGAAATCGATCCCCATCGAAGGCGTGCCCGAGGCGCTCGCCGACTGGGCTGCCCACCCTGGTCGAACCTCCAAGATCATGGTGGGTATGTCGTGAGCGTGCGCGATTCGGCGCCCTCACTGAAGGGATTTCGGATGAAGACGATCCACCAGTTTCTGCGGATGAAGAACCTGCTCTCGAAGCACGATCCCGAGTCGACCGTGTCGCCGAGCGCGACCGGGAGCCTCGCGCACACGAGCCTCGCGTGGGTACGCGCCCGCTGAGCCGCCGGAGCACTGACATGGGCAATCCGATTCTTCAGTTCGGCACGAGCCGATTCCTGCAGGCTCACGCGGACCTTTTCATCTCGGAGGCGCTTCTCGCCGGCTGCGCGCTCGGGACCATCACCGTGGTGCAGACCACGTCGAACCCCGAAAGCCGCGCGCGCATCGACGCGCTGCGCGCGCAGGGGCGTCACCCCGTGCGGATTCGGGGGCTGCGCCGCGAAGAGGTCGTCGATACGACGATCGAATGCAGCTCGATCACGGAAGCGCTCGACGCGAACACCGATTGGCCGCTCGTGCGCGAGCGCTTCGCGAAGGATGCGCGCGTCGTGATCTCGAACACGAGCGACAGCGGATACGTCTGCTTGCCCGAGGACACGGCGGCATTGCTTGCGCCCGGCGCGGGCGTGCCGCGCGGGTTCGCCGCGAAGCTCGTCATCCTGCTGCGCGCGCGCTTCGAGGCGGGCGCCGCGCCGCTCACGCTGCTGCCTTGCGAGCTCGTCTCGAACAACGGTGACACGCTGCGTGCGCTCGTCGCCGGCGTCGCGCGCCAATGGGGCGCCGATGCCGCGTTCCTGCGCTACATCGAGAACACGTGCATCTGGGTGAACTCGCTCGTCGACCGGATCGTCTCGGAGCCGATCCGCCCCGTCGGCGCGATTGCCGAGCCCTACGCGCTCTGGGCGATCGAGCGGCGCGAGGGGATGGTGCTGCCGTGCCAGCATGAAGCGATGATCGTGACGGACGACCTGCTCCATTACGAACGCTTGAAGCTGCTGTTGCTGAACCTCGGGCACACCTACCTCGCCGAGCGCTGGCAGCTGGACGGGCGCCCCGCGGACGAGAACACGCTGCACGCGATGCGCGATCCGGCCTTGCGCGCCGATCTCGAGGCGCTCTGGCGCGACGAGGTGGTGCCCGTCTTCGATGCGCTCGGCAAGGGTGCTGCCGCGCGCGCCTACCTCGACGAGGTGCGCCAGCGCTTCCAGAACCCATTCCTCGATCACCGGCTCTCCGATATCGCGCGCAACCATGGCGAGAAGAAGCGACGCCGGTTCGGGCCCGTGATCGAGCTCGCGCGCGAGCTCGGCCTGAACCTCGATCAGCCCCGGCTGCACGCGGCGCTTCGCACGGCCGTGCCCGCATGAGCAGGTGAGGCTGCCACGGGCGGCTTCGCGCAATCGACGGGCCGCGCGAGCCGCCGCGATCGCCGCGCCGACAACCACGACAACCCGATGCAGTCGCCGTTGCACCACCCGCGCAACGTACCGCAAGGCAGCGCCGCTCGATGGGCAGCGCGCGAGAGCTGCCGATTGCACGAACAGACACCGTATCCAAGGAGACATGCAGATGAGGAAGATGCGTTGGGTCGTGCTTTTCCTGTGCTTTCTCGCCGTCGCCATCAACTACATCGATCGCGCCAATCTCGCGGTCGCGGCGCCCCAGATCGAGAAGGAGCTCGGCATCGGCCCCGCCCAGATGGGGTTTATCATGAGCGGCTTCTTCTGGACCTACGCGCTCATGCAGATGCCGTTCGGCTGGTTCGTCGACCGTGTGGGTGCACGCATCGCGCTGCCGATCGCCGTCGGCTGGTGGTCGCTCTTCACCGCGGCGACCGCCGGCGCGTCGAGCGTCGCGGCCATGTTCGGCTACCGATTGCTGCTCGGCGTGGGCGAGGCCGGCGCCTACCCGGCCTGCGCCAAGCTCGTGAGCCAGTGGTTCAAGCCGCGCGAGCGCGCGCTCGCGACGGGCATCTTCGACAGCGGTGCGCGCGTCGGCTCGGCGCTGTCGATTCCCCTCGTCGCGCTCATCATCGACACGCTCGGATGGAAGGCGGCCTTCATCATCACGGGCCTGTTCGGCGCGGTGTGGATCCTCGGCTGGGTCGTCATCTACCGCAGCCCCGCACATGGCGACATGACGGGCGAGCAGGACGTCGTCCACGCAGCGCCCGCCGAGGACGCGCAAAACAACGTGACGTGGGCGTCGCTCTTCCGCCATCGCACGCTCTGGGGCATGATGCTCGGCTTCTTCTGCCTCAACTTCACCAACTACTTCTTCATCACGTGGTTCCCGAGCTACCTCGTGCAAACGCGCGGCTTCTCGCTCAAGTCGCTCGGCACGCTCGGCATGATCCCCGCGCTGATGGCGATTCCGGGCGGCTGGATCGGCGGCTTCGTCTCCGACGCGCTCTATCGCCGTGGCTGGAGCCTCACCGCCGCGCGCAAGACCTGCATGGTCGGCGGCATGCTGGTGTCGTCGGCGATCACGTTGTCGGCATTGACCTCCAACATCCATCTGATGCTCGCCTTCTTCGGCCTCTCCTACGCGAGTCTTGCGTTCGCCGGCGCCAGCATCTGGTCCCTTCCCGGCGACGTCGCGCCCACGCCGCGCCATGTGGCTTCGATCAGCGGCATCCAGAACTTTGCGTCGAATCTGGCCGGCATCGTCATCACGACGTTCACCGGCGTGATGCTCTCGCTGACCAAGGGATCGTTCACGATCCCGCTCGTCGTGGCGGGCGGCTTCTGCCTGCTCGGCGCGTTCAGCTACCTCGTCATCGTCGGCAAGATCGAGCCGCTCCAGGTCGGCGCCGATCGCCGCGAGGTACCCCAGCCCGGCGTTTGACCGAGGTAGTTCGCCCAGTAGCGCAGCATGAGGCCGTCCGCCCGGCTGGGCGGCCGGAGGAGGCTAGGCGGGCCGTTCGACGTGCGGCGGAGCGAGGCCGAGCCTGGCCTCCGACAGGCGCCTTCGGCTCAAAGGGTGACGCCCCGCTTCCAGAGTGCGATCTCGCGCTCGCCGTTCTCCTCGGCGCGGGTTGGACGGCCCGAGGCGGTGGCCAACACCAGGTCCATCAGGGCGTCGGCGGCCGCGTCCATGGATTCGCCCGAAGCGATGCGGCCGGCGTCGAAGTCGATCCAGCGCTGCTTGCGCTGGGCTAGGCTGGAGTTGGTGGCGAGCTTGAGGGTCGGCGCGGGGAAACCGAGGGGCGTGCCCCGGCCGGTGGTGAAGAGGATGACCGTCGCGCCGGCGGCTGTGAGCGCTGTGGACGAGACCGCATCGTTGCCGGGGGCCTCCAGCAGAGCCACGCCCGGCGTGCCGCGGATCTGCCCGCCGTAATGGACCACTTCGGTCACCGGGGCGCGGCCGGCCTTCTGCACCGCGCCCAGGGACTTCTCCTCCAGCGTTGTGATGCCGCCGGCGATGTTGCCGGGCGAGGGGTTCTCCGACACCGGCTCGCCGTGGGCGATGAAGTAGCTCTTGAAGCTGTTCACCACGCCGACGATCTCCTCATAGACCGCCTCGCTCTCGGCGCGGGTCATGAGCAGGCGCTCGGCGCCGAAGATCTCCGGGATCTCGGTCAGGATGGCCGAGCCGCCGGCGGCGCAGACCTTGTCAGCGATGCGGCCCACCAGCGGGTTGGCGGTCAGCCCCGAGAAGCCGTCCGAGCCGCCGCACTTGAGGCCGATCACCAGGTCCGAGGCGGGGCAGGGCTCGCGGCGGTCCTGCTCGACGATCCTCACCAGTTCCTCGACGGCCTCGAGGCCCGCCTCGATCTCGTCCTCGGCCGTCTGGGCGGTGAACGACCGCAGGCGATCGGGATCGAGGTGCGAGGCGCTCCCGAGGAGCGGGCCGAGCTGGTTGTTCTCGCAGCCCAGGCCGATGATCAGCGCTCCGCCCGCGTTCGGGTGGCCGGCCAGAGCCACGGTCATCCGGCGGGTGGCCTCGAGGTCGCCCCCCAGCTGGGAGCAGCCGAAGGGGTGTGTAAGGGCGTAGACCCCGTCCACCCGGCCCTTGAAGCGTTTGTCCGCCTCGGCGGCCACCTTCTGGGCGGTGCGCGAGACGCAGCCCACCGTCGACAGGATCCAGATCTCGTTGCGGGTGCCCACCCGCCCGTTCTTCCGCCGGTAGCCCATGAAGGTGCGGTTCTCGGTGGCGGGCAGGGGCTCAGGGTTCGTGGGCTCGTAGGCGTAGGTGTCGAGGCCGGAGAGCGCGGTGGCCAGGTTGTGCGTGTGCACGTGGTCGCCCGGCTGGATGTCCACTGTCGCCCGCCCGATTGGCCAGCCATACTTCCGCACCAGCTCGCCAGCGGCCATCGCGCGCAGCGCCACCTTGTGCCCGGCCGGGATGTCGACGCGGGCGGTGATCGCGTCGGCCACCGAATCACCGGCGGTTATGCCGCGCACGGAGACGGCCACATCATCTCGGGGATCGATCTGCAACAGGGAGTCTGCCAAGCTCATGTCATCGACGGTAACCCGTGTCGTTTGGCGCGGCAAGTCCGCGCGACGCCGCAAGGACGCGTGTCGCGAGGAACCACCATGGCCAGGCCGCTGATACTGCACAAAGACCGCCTGTCCCCGCCCGGGCCTGCGGCGCGGGGCGTCGCGCGGCGACGGTCGACGGCGCGACGATGCAGAACAACGACGCTTCGTTCACGATCGAGCGGGAATGCGATCGTGGAATTCACCGCCTCGTGCTGAGCTCCCCACCTCGCTGCTCGTGCTCGATCCCTCCGCGAAACAGTCAGTCGCCGATCGTGTTCGCGCCGTTCAGGAGCGGTACGCCGAAGTTCGGCGTTCCGTCTGCATTCCATTCGAGCCGCTGGACGCGCGTGTGACGGTTCGGGTCGTAGAGCGGGTCCCCCGTGATCTTCTCGTAGTTCCGCGCGTGGTACACGAGCACGTCGATCGATCCATCCGCCGAGGTCGTGAACGAGTTGTGGCCCGGGCCATACAGCCCGTTTGCGCTGACGAACACTGGATTCTCGTTCTTCGTCCACGAGCTGGCGCTCAGCAGGTCGTCCGTCGCGCTCGCCGTGAGCAGGCCGAGGCAGTAGCGGTCGTCCGTCGCGCTCGCTGAGTAGCTGATGAAGACCCGCCCATTCCGCCCGAGCACGGCAGCACCTTCGTTGACCGCGAACCCCGCCGTCTCCCAGGCGTGCTCGGGCCTGGCGATCCGCACGTTGGGCCTGGCCAGCGTCCACGGGTTCACCATGGCCGCGATGAACAAGCTGCTGTTGTCGCCCACGACGCCGGGGTCCTCCTGCGCCCACACGAGATAGCGCTTGCCGTCGTGCTCGAACGTCGTCGCGTCGAGCGCGAAGGTGTCCGAGTCCGTCACGATCTGCCCTCGCTCGATCCACGTGCCATCCATCGGGTTGGCCGATGAGCTCTCGAGCGCATACATGCGAATGGCCCAGATGTCGGTCGAGCTTCCGGCGGCGAAGTAGATGTACCACTTGCCGTCGATGAAATGTAGCTCGGGCGCCCAGATGTGCGCCGCCATCGGGCCGGTCGCGTGCTTCGTCCAGACGACCTTCGGGGTCGCGCTGGCCAGGCCTCGTATCGTGGTCGCGCGCCTGATCTCGATGTGATCGTACGTCGGCACGCTCGCGGTGAAGTAGTAGTAACCGTCCGTATGCCGCTTGATGTGGGGATCGGCGCGCTGCGAGATCAAATAGCCGAGCGGTTCGAGCGCGAACGACGCCTCCGCGTTCTTGACCGCCGTGCCGTCGAGCGCGTGCGTATAGATCTGGTAGTTCAGGCGCCGGAGATGACGCGTCGCATCCGAGTACCACTGCAGCGAGACCATCGCCGGATCCCCGTTCAGCGCGGGCACGATCCGGAACGTGGCGTCCCTCCGGAACGTGATGGTATCCGTGAACGCGTCGATCCACAGAAGGTGACTCCTCTCTTCGGGTGGGGTCTGCCAGAGCCCGCCAGCCCGGTTGGACGCCTCATTCTGCAGCGGGTACCGGGTCGAATTCGCGCTGTCGACGTGCAGGTAGCGACCGCCGAAACCCACGGACTCGAACGACACCAGCGTCGGATCATCCCGGTTCGCGAGGCCGGGCACCACTCTCCACTGGAAGTCGGCAGGAACCTGGTTGTTCGCCCTGTCGTCGAGGTGGGTGATCATCGCATGATAATAGGAGTGCGCGACGTAGAGCGGGGCGTCGCTCTCCGTGTGCGTCGTCCGAAGCTGGTAACCCCCTCCGACGTCGTCGTCGAGATTGGAGAGCTCGAGAGCAGCGGGGGCGGCGAGGGCCGCAACCTCGGGGTCCTCGCTGGCCGGTGAGCCGAAGACGACGCGTACGGGCTGAGCTCCGTCGGCCTGCCAGTCATCGACGCTGCTCAAGGTCACGGTCTGCGCCGCGTTCCAGTTCGCCTCCGTGAACGTCAGGTCCGCATGGCTCAGCGTCGCCTCGGTCGTGTCGCTGACGCTGAGGGCGATCGTCACGGGCGCGCTCGGCTGCGATGCGAGGAGCACGGTGAATGTCACGGGCGCGCCGCGTTCGGCGAGGGGCCCCGACGGGTCGCTGACGACGATCGCTGCCGTCCCTGGAGCGTCGTCGTCCGTGTTCGTGATGTCGGCGGACGCCGCGACGAGGCCGTCGCACGCCGGGTCTGCAGAGACCGAGGGCCCGAAGCGGACGCGGAAGATCTGATCCCCGTCGCGCTCCGCGTCGTCCACCCCCGTGACCGTGATCTCTCGAGGGACGCTCCAATCCTCCATCGTGAAGGAGATGGTCGCCGGTGACACGGAGCCTTCGGTCGCATCCGAGCTCGAGACCGGCACCATGATCGGCGCGCTCGGGGCGCCGTCGAGCGCCACGCTCACGGTCACCCGCCCGCCGGACTCCGAGGTGCTGAGCGCTGCGCCCGCGGTCATGATCCGCAATGAATTGGTCGACGCGACCGGCGCATCGGTCGAGGGCCCATCCGAGCACCCGACCACCACGAGCAGCGCGGCGAAGGCGCGAGCTGCCGCCGTGAGCGCAACGCGTGGCGCAGAGAGGGAAGTGCACTCTGGATGGCAAGATCTCGGTGCGCGCATGATAAGGGGAAACTCTACCCGTCCGTGGGTCCGGTAGGATGTTCAGTAGTGGGCGATGATCGCGTCGAGCTCCGCCTGCGTGACCCGGACCGCGTTCGCGTGGCGCACGCCGGACGGAAAGCGGTACTGCGCGCTCGGGAGCTCCGTCCAAGAGCCCGGATCCGCGTCGAGATCCGTCGTGCTCCAGCACCCGAACACACCGCCGTTCAGGTAGTAGTCGGCGAACAGGTACCATCGATTCTGGCGCGGATCCTTGATGACAAACGGTCCCTCCGTCGCTCGTCTCCTGCTCTGGGTCGGCCCGCGCGTGATGTAGTCCGGACTCCATCGCGTGAACGTCGCCGGATCGAGCGCGAGCGTCGAGGAGCGCGCGATCTGGATGTCCTTGCCCGATCCGGTGAGCGCGCTCCCGCTACTGTCCGTCTCGTCCTTGAAGAAGAGGTAGTTGCGGTCATTCCATTGCGTGATCGTCGCGTCGATGACGCTGTAGCCCGGGTCGAAGAGCACGTCGGGTGTCGGGTTGACGATGGTGACGAAGTCCTCGGTGTAGCTGACGTAGATGCGGTTCGCGCCCGTGGTGTCGTTCCCGGACCAGATGATCGCATAGAGCTTGCGATCGGGGTCGTAATAAGCCTCCGGGGCCCAGGCGTGCATCGGGGTGGCCTCGGGGCCCGGGAGGTTCGTGAGCGTGATCAACCGGGGATTCGTGAAGGTGATGAGATCGGTCGAGTCCGCCACGAAGACCTTGGAGCTCGGATGGTTCCAGTAGTTCGAGTCGTTCTCCGAGAGCGTCCAGTCCGTGGCGATATAGATGTACGTTCCATCGTTCTTGCGGAACAGGAACGGATCTCGGATGTGATTCGTGCCCATCCCGGTGAGCTGGTACGCAGGCTGTCCATTGGCGAGGGTCGACCACTGAAGCCCGTCGGTGCTGTAGGCGAGATGCAGCGAATCGCTCGCCACGTCCTGATGCGGCCCGAAGTAGCTCAGCACCCAGGCACCCGGGGAGCAGCTGGTTGCGTTCATCGTGGCCGTGTGCTCGCCGTTCGTGCACGTGAGGCAGCTGCGGTCCGTGGTGCTGCTCCCCTCCGTGCCGACGAGCTCCCCTGGCACGCAGTCGGTCCACGCGACGCATGTCGTCGCGGGATCGGCGTCGTCGTCCCAGGTGCCGTCCGCGCAATCGACAGCCGCGGCGGTCCCGCCCGCGCAGTACGTGCCCGGCGAGCAGCCGTCACACTGCGCGGGCGTGGCGCTCGTCCCCGGCGCGGTCTGCCTCGTCCCCGGCGCGCAGGGCGTGTGCATCCTGCAGCTCGGCGCGTTCGTCGTGTCGCTGAAGGTGTCCTCCGGGCACGCCGCGCACCGCCGGTCCGCCGTAGGCGAGCCCTCGGCGCTCGCGAAGGTGCCTGCGGTGCAGCCTGTCCATGCGACGCAGCTCGTCGCGCTATCGCCATCGTGATCCCAGGTGCCCTCGGAGCACGCGGGGGGCTCGGCATCGGGTCCTGCGTCTCCGCCGGTCGTCGTCACGGGGTCGCTGCACCCGGAGGTCCAGAAGAGCGCCACTAGGAATCGTGCTCTCGATCTGCTTCCCAAACGTGCCATCTCGCTCCTCGGTTTCGAGCGTGGTTGCCTGTCCGCGATGACCGAGCGAGCGGAGCCGTACCGGGATCGATCCGAGGACGAGCGCCCCGCGCGCACGACGGCCTGTCCTGGACAAAGCGAAAGGGTAGTTCGTGAGCAATTGTGAGCGCTCACATCGGCGGCGTCAACCGAAATGGCCCGGCGACGGGCTCACGGCCGCCGTTCCCCTGGAGCCCATCCACCTCGACGCAGGTCCGACGCGGCTCGCCCAGGTGGTCTCGAGCCTGCTCGCGAAGTGGCCAGGCACGACGCGCCGGGCGGCCGTATCTGGCGCTCGGTAGAGCTGCATGGGGGGATGGTCGGCGACGGCATCAACGACGCGCCCGCGCTCGCCGGCGCGGCCGTGGGCATCGCCCTCGTCAGCGGTGCCGAGGAGCGGCGAGCTGGCCTACCGGATGACGTTCCCGACCCGAGGGGGCGACGCATCGCATCGTGACGCCTGCAGAGCTGCTCGCGCGGCCATCCACACGTGTTCCCCCGCCGAGGTACCCTCTTCTCCCTCGGGCTGGAGGACACCGCGGGCCGGTCGATTGGAATTGACGTTGTCTATGTGAGCGCTCACAATCTACCCGATCGGTATCCTCTTGCTTCGCCATGGATGGGTCGTCGTGAACACGGAGATCTTCGTCATCCGATGGATCTCGGCGCCGACTCCGTCCGGATGGTCTGCACCGCCATCGTCGGCAAGAGGAAGGCGGATCGCGTACGGAACCTTCTGTCACCTGAGGTGAGCGTGGCGATTCGCCAGCGACATCGCCGGCGTCATGTCGTCGCAGCCTTGCTTGGTTCGAGAGAGCAAATTTATACACAGGAGAGGACTCGATCATGAGCCGAAATTGGACTGCTTGGGGCGCCTTGCTGGCAGCCATGCTGGGGCCGGTACCCTCCGCGGGAGCGGCGACGTTGCAGCAGATCAACGGCTGGAAGGTGAGCGGTCTGCCTGGTGACGTGAGCATGTACGTCTACGTCCCGGACCGCGTGGCGCAGAATCCTCCGATTCTGACGCTGGTGCACTACTGCGGCGGGACCGCCAGCGCAGTGTTTGGTCAGGCGCGGGGCGGGGGCATCGTCGACGCGGCGGACGACCATGGCTTCATCATGGTCGTCCCCAGCAGCGGAAGATGCTGGGACGTCGTCTCGGACAAGACTCGCACGCGCGAAGGCGGTGGCGACAGTCACGCCATCAGGCAGATGGTGAAGTACGCGCTTGACACGTACGGAGGCAACGCGGATCGCGTCTATGCGACGGGAGATTCGTCCGGCGGCATGATGACCGAGCTCCTGCTTGCCCTCTACCCGGACGTCTTCAAAGCAGGCGCCGCGTTCGCGGGCATGCCGGCCGGGTGCCGCGCAGCCAACGAATCAGGCAACAACGGCGGATATAGCGGAGCGTGCGCGGGCGGCTCGGTGACCCACACAGCGCAAGAGTGGGGGGACATCGCCCGTACGCTGGCCCCGGGGTATGCGGGACATCGCCCGCGGCTGCAGCTTTTCCACGGCGACGCGGACACTACCATCAGGTACCCGAACCACACGGAGGCCATCAAGCAATGGACCAATGTTCTGGGCGTGGGCGCGAGCCCGATGTCGACGGATACGGGAGTCCGGCTCGGCAATCACGATGCGACGCGGCAGCGCTGGGAGAATGAGTGCGGCTACGTGGTCCTCGACGCGTTCACCTCGATTGGCGGCGATCACGGCCCCTCCGACGCGTTATTCCCCGCTGAGTACGTCATCCCCTTTCTGGGTCTCGACAAGACCGGGCCGGTCGATCCCGAGATAGAGCAGTGCAGCGGTGGGGCGGGCGGAAGCGGCGGCGCAGGCGGAACCGGTGGAGAGGGTGGGGGTGGCGGACAGGGGCAGAGCGGCGTGAGCGGCGGGACCGCCGGTAGCACGGGGTCGAGCGGCACCGCAGGCGGAAGCGGCACCGCAGGCGGAAGCGGCACCGCAGGCGGAAGCGGCACCGCAGGCGGAAGCGGCACCGCAGGCGGAAGCGGCGGGAGCAGTGGAACGGGTGGCGCCGTCACGGCCGGTAGCGCTGATTCTGGATCGTGCGCGGTCGGCAGGGCCGATTCGGGGGAGTCCGTCGGGACTTCCCTGGTTGCTCTGGCAGTTGCACTTTCGACCTTGATCCGTCGTCGTCGTCGGAGGACGGCGGTGGGGTGAACCTGAACCGGGACCACCGAGGGGAGAGTGGTAGCGGCGAGGACGCAGAGGGTGGCTCGTCGACGGGAGGTCTCGGTGGTGGCGAAACCTGCGGAGATTGGCGCGGCGCGTCCGAGCTCAGCGTACGCTCGAGGTCGCCTCGCTCGCCGGCGCCCGCTGCTACGGCCGGTCGGGGAAGCAAGGTGGGCGCCACTGCTGTAGCGCCCACCGCGGCACGTCAGCGCACCCGCAGTTGCGCCGCCGATTCACCGAGCTTCTCGCCCTGCGCATCGACCACATGCAGGTTGTACGTTCCGGCGCTGGCCGGCACGGCGATGGACGTCGCGTCCCCCGCCGCCTTCGTCATCGTCGCGCCCTCCGTGAACGTGCCGGTGCCGGCCGGCGCGAGCCAGACGGCGTTGGCCGCCGCGCCGGTGCTCCTGATCTTGATTGTCTTGGTGCCGGATGCCACCGAGGCGCTCGCCGGGAACACGTAGTCTTGAACCGCGAGCAGCCTGCTGGGGATGATGCCCCGGTGCTCTTCCTGGATGCCGGAGCTCAGGCAAATTTCGTATTGCGCTGCAGGCCACATGTTGTCCGGAACCGCGACCGGCGGGTCGATCCTGCTATCGGGCGGGTTGATGCCCATCTTGTTCACGGTGGCGTACGTCCTCAGGATGGTGAGGTGGTGCTTGGCCCCGAAATCCTCGCAGTTGATCGTGTATTTTACGCCGGGGTCGATGTCGAGCACGTTGTCGTTCTGCGTGATGTGCGCGCTGCCCTCGTCGTTGTGCAGGCCGTACGTGGGGCCGCTCGTCGCGGGCGGAATGCCCTTGACGTAGTTCTCGTTGATGGTCGTGCCCGGCATCTGACCTAGCGTGTAGACCGCGCCGCTGTCGTGTAGCCTGCTCAAGGTATCGATGAAGCGATTGTTGTTGATCGCATTGTCTTTGCAGGTGGTCGAGTCGGGGAAGTTCCGCCAGCCCCAGCCCAGGTTGATGCCGTTATAGGCCGTCTTCTGGATGTGGTTGTAGGTTATCTTCAGGCCATCCACGAAGAAGGCGGTGATGCCCGAATGGCCACCGAAACCCGGCAGTGAGCTCACGTCGTACAGCAGGTTGTTGCTGATGGTGTCGTTCTTACAGACGCCTTCGACACCCGGGCCGAACTTGTGGTGCGGGCCGGAGTCGCCCGCGTACAGGTGCTGCGGGTGGCCGACCGTGATGCCGCTGCCGGCGATGTCGGTGATGTAGTTGCCGACGATGCTGGAATTCACGACGTCGTTGATGAAGGAAATGCCCTCGTTGCCGCTGTGCTTCACCACGTTGCCGATGAAGTTGATCGAGTCGGCGTTGTTGACCGTGATCATCCCGGGCAGCGTGTCGATGATTTCGTACTTGCTGTTGTGCCAGTTGCCGTCGCCGTAAGCGACGTAGATGGTGGCGCCCTGTACCGTCGCTTTGCCGCGCGATCCGTCTACGCTGTATAGGTTGTAGTCGGTGTTGGCGAAGGTGATGCCCTGGAAGGTGAGGTTTTTGACGCGGCTAGCGCTGGAGGCGCCGACGATGTCGATCAGCTTCTCTGCGATCGGCGCCTGCACGTCGGCTTGAGCCATGTCTTCGCCCTGCCGCGGGTAGTAGTAGAGGGTCCCGGTCGTCTTGTCGAAATAGAACTGACCGGGTGAGTCCAAGAACTCGCGCGCGTTGTAAATCGTGTGGGAGCCAGAGACGCTGAAGCCCGAATTCCAGCCGGGGGTTTGCGCGATGGCGCCGTAGGGCTGTTGAAAGAGCAGCGCGCGGAGGTTGTCTGGCGTGGTGATGACATCACGAACGCAAACGATATTCTCGTTCCAGGTGGTGCCGTTCACGATCTCGAGGTCGTCTTTGTTGCTTGCGATGGCAGGTACCGCGTTGAGGTCGTACTTGGCGCCGTCACTGCCGCTGCCGGTCGCCCAAGCCCAGCTGTGCTGCCCGGCCGTCACGCTGTACGTCCCGACCCCTCCGCGCGACGTGACCCGCTTGCTCGTCATCAGGGCACGAGCATCGTTCACGTACAGGTTGCGCAGCTTCGTCGTTCGGTCCAGCTTGGCCTTGTAGATATTGCCTGCGTCCGGCGTCCATCCGGTCACCTTCGTCGCGCCGTTCAAAACGGGCTTTTCCCCGGGGTAAGCCTGATAGTAGATGCGATGGCCATTCGTGCCCGAGTCCGACGGCGCGAAGGCGATGGCGTCGGTGAGGCTGTACGTGCCACCTCGGAGGTAAACGTAGATGTCGCCGGTCATGTTGGCGTTGAGGGTGCGGACGGCGTCGCGCGCCTTGGTGACCGTCTCGAACGGCGCGCTGGCCGTGCCTGGATTGTCGTCGCTACCGGAAGGCGACACGTAGTACGCCGCCTGCCGCGTCCCGGTCTCGTCTGGAACCTCGCCGCCGCCGCCGCCGCCGCCCGTTCCGCCACCGGCCATCGCGCCGGCGCTGCCGCCGCCCCCGTCCGCTGCCGCTCCTCCGGCTCCTGCAGTGGCGTCGGCTCCGCCGGTTGCGCTGCCGCCAGCCGAGCTGTCGCCGCTGGCCAGGTTGGGGCTCGTCCCGTCCGATGAACAGGCAGCCAACCCAGCGAACGCCGTCAGGGATGCGGTGACCAGCAGCTTGACGTGACGAACGGTGGAATCGTGACTCTCACGCATGATTTCTGCCTCGAAGGTAAGGTGAGCCAGCCGCCCACGCGGAGCACCGCGCCGCTTCCAGATCACGTCAACTCAGTGAGGAACCGACCCGCAGCGACGCTGCCGCGAGCCCTGCCAGAGCCTCGCGAAGCAGAGATGCCGACCGAGCACGGGCGCCGGCACGCTCCTCCCACTGCATGCGCCTCACCTGGAGCCAGCAGCCCGACCGGCACGGCGAACGCGCACAATGAGAAAGGCCCGGTGCGCATGACGCACCTATCCAGGGCAACGCCAGAGGATACCTGGTGTAAAATGTGAACGTTCACACGGCTGGCGTCAATCGAAATGAACCGGCGCGCGGATGTGCTCGATCCGGAGCGGTGCGCAGCGGCGGCCGGCCGAGGCGCCCGCGTGAGCTGTCCCGCGAGCCCGGCTCGCGCGAGCTCGTGTTTTCCGGGGGACCTGGGCGGTGCTCGGGCACAGGACCAGCTCGGCCATCGACGATGGCAGCCACGCCTGGTTGTCGCCGCCGCGGTTGGTCCATCGCTTCAGCGCGATCCCGTCGGTGGTCGACTCGTCGGGGGCGTCCAGCACCTTGCCGCTCTTGACGCTGGTCAGTCGGAAGCAGCCCGATCCAATGCAGTTCACAGGCGGTCGATGGCCAGGTGGTCCCTGGCACGCGGGGTTACACGGCCACGTGGAGGGGCTGCACCACCGCCGCGAACACCGGGAGCGCCTCGCAGCGCGCCGCGTGCGCGGCCAGCGCCGGCCGCCTCGCGGCGTCGGTGAGGGCCGGGTGCGCCTCGGAGGCGAAGCGCAGCGCGCAGGCGACCGCGATGTCGGCGTGGCTGAAGGCGCCCAGCCACCAGGTGTCGCCGCGCCGGGCGGCGCGCTCCCGCTCCAGCAGGTCGAGCGTCTCGCCGATCTGCGCGGCGCAGCGCTCCACCCAGACAGGGCTCCGGCGCTCGCCTGTGCGCAGCACGTGCTCGTAGAGCAGGCTCACCGCCTTGTCCGCGAGCCCCGTGGCGAGCGCGGAGACCCGCAGCCCGGCGCGGCGCGCCTCGCCCGAGCGCGGCAGGAGCGCGCGATCGGGCCCCACCAGGTCGTCGAGGGCGTCGAGGATCGCCGCGCTCTCCACGAGCGGCTCCCCGCCGTCCGTCACGAGCACGGGGACCCGCCGGAGCGGGTTGTACTTCGCGATGGACTCCGCGTCGGCCCACACCGACCACGGGCGGTGCTCGTACGCGAGCCCGTAATGCTGGAGCGCCACGGCGACGCGGCGCACGAAGGGAGAGTCGTACTGGCCAATCAGGATCATGGCGGCTCGTTTAACCGAGCCTGCCGCGCGCGGCTACCAGACAGCGCACGTCCTGGTCGGCCGCATCGGCGTGCCCGGCGCGCACTTGAAGGCCTCGCCGAACTCCGGGAGGTTCGCGAGCGGGCCGTTGACGCGGAAC
Organism: Sorangium sp. So ce128; assembly: GCF_051525245.1. Lineage (NCBI taxonomy): Bacteria > Pseudomonadati > Myxococcota > Polyangiales > Polyangiaceae > Sorangium > Sorangium sp. So ce128. Next base: position 1,823,865 of record NZ_CP150313.1, read on the forward strand.
CGCGGCGGGGAGTGCGGGTTCACCTGGACCATCAGCCGGAGCGCCTCGTCGCGCAGCTTGCCGCACCAGGACTGCCCGTGCGCGAGGAAGAACTGCTGATCTTCCGTGAAGCCGCTCGCGACCGTCTGCTCCGCCGCGCCCTTGCGCATCGCGCGGTACGCCATGAAGGCGAGCTTCACGCCCCCGAGATCCGCGATGTTCTCGCCCAGCGTCAGCTTGCCGTTCAGCTTCAGCCCCGGCAGCGCCTCGAAGGCCGAGTACTGCGCCTCGACGCACGCGGTCTTCTCCCTGAACGCCACCCCGACCTCCTTCGACCACCAGTCCTCCAGGTTGCCCTTCTGGTCGAACTGGGAGCCCTCGTCGTCGAACCCATGCGTGAGCTCGTGCCCGACCACCATGCCGATGCCGCCGAGGTTCACCGCCGCGGCCGAGCTCACGCTGTAGAACGGCGGCTGCAGGATGCCGGCCGGGAAGACCATGTGGTTGCGCTGCGGGTCGTAATAGGCGTTCACGGTGGGCGGGCTCATCTGCCACTCGTCGCGATCGAGCGGCTTGTCGATCTTCCCGAGGTCCCACTGCGTGTGGAAGGCGCGCGCGGCGAGCGCGTTCTTCGCGTACGATCGCGGATCGACCTCGAAATCGTAGGTCCTCCACTTGTCGGGATATCCGATGAGGTACGCCATCGCGGCGAGCTTGGCGAGCGCGCGCTGCCGCGTGCCCTCATCCATCCAGTCGAGCGCCCGGACGTTGCGCGCGAACGCGTCGCTGATCTGGTGCACCATCGCCTCGGCCGCAGGCTTGCTCGCGCCGGGGAAGCTCGTCTTGACGAACGGCTGCGCGAGCAGCTCGCCGAGCGCGTCATCGGTCGCGTCCACGCAGCGCTTCCAGCGCGGCCGCACCTCCTTCTGCCCGGTGAGCGCGGCCTGCAGCGTGAAGCTCTCGTCGACGAACGCCTTGGGCAGCGCGGGCGTCATGGAGCGCACCACGTGCCACGAGAGGTAGCTCTGCCACGCGGCGGGCTTCACCGACGCGAGCAGCCGGGAGAGCCCCTCGAAGAACCGGACGGAGGTCACGTTGACCTCCTTGACGTCCTGGAGGCCGAGCCCCTGGAAATACGCGTCCCACGAGAACGCCGGCGCTGCCTTCGCGAGCGCCGCCCGGTCGAGCTTGTTGTAGAGGCCCGCCGGGTCCCGCCGCTCGACCCGCGTCTTCGAGATCTTCGCGAGCTCGGTCTCGATCTGCACGACGTCGAGCGCCGCCGCCTTCGCCGCCGCCTCCTGCGCCCCGGCGAGCCGCATCATCCGCGCGACGTGCTCCTCGTAGGTCTTGCGGAGCGCCTTCGATTTGTCGTCCTCGTTGAGGTAGTAGTCGCGGTCTGGCAGGCCGAGCCCGCTCTGGTCGAGCTGCGCGATGACGCGCGTCGCGTCCTTCATGTCCTGCGCGGATTCGATGTCGAACAGCGCCCAGATGCGGCGGCGGTGGAGCTCGGTGACGAGCGCCCCGAGGCCCTTCGGGTCGCGCACCCGCCGCGCCTTCGCGAGGAGGTCCGCGATGGGCTTCGCGCCGGCGGCCTCGACCGCGGGCTCGTCCATGCACGCGCCGTAGTAGGCGCCGATCTTCTTGGTCACCGGATCCCGGTCGCCGGCGCTCGCGGCGTCCTCGAGGATGCGCCGGAGCTCCGCCTCGTTGCGCTTCTCGATCTCGTTGAAGCTCCGCATCCAGGCGGACTCGTCCCCCGGGATCTCGGTCTTCGCCAGCCATCCGCCGCACGCGAACTGATAGAAGTCCTCGCAGGGGTTCGCCGATCGGTCGAGCGCGGCCTCGTCGAGCCCGACGCTCTCGAGCTTCGTCTCGACGACAGGGAGGCCCTGCGGCGCCGGAGGCATCAGCGCCTTCACGGCGGGGGGCGGGGGCGCCGGCGGCGGGCTCGCGGCGGGGCCGCAGGCCGCCAGCGCGGAGAGGGCCACGGTGAGCGCGAGGGGAGCGGCAGGCTGTCGGAGCGTGCGCATACAGCGCTCTACCACAGGCCGGCCGTTGCGCGGGCCCGCGATGGCCGCCCGCCGCGGGAATCCGCCCGGAGCGGGCCGGCCTCACTCCCGGTCGAGCTTGCCCATCAGGCTCAGCGTGAAATAGGCCCCCATGTACTTGAGGTGCGGGCGCACCTCGAGGTGGACCCGGTACCAGCCCGCGCTCCCCTCGACCTCGGTCACCGACGTCCGTCCCTTGCGGAGCGGCCTGCGCGAGCGCACGGCGGGCGACACGACATCCATGTCCGCGACATACTGGCTGAGCCAGCTGTTCAGCTCGCGCTCGAGGTCGCCGCGCTCCTTCCAGGTGCCGATCTGCTCGCGCTGCATGACCTTGAGGTAGTGGGCGAGCCGGCTGACGAGGAAGACGTAAGGCAGCTGTGTGCCGAGCCGGTAGTTGACCTCGGCGGCGCGCCCCTCCTCGCTCTGGCCGAAGTACTTGGGCTTTTGCGCCGAGTTCGCGGAGAAGAAGCAGGCGTTGTCCGTGTCCTTGCGGAACGTGAGCCCGATGAAGCCCTCCTCGCTGAGCTCGAACTCGCGGCGCTCGGTCAGCATGATCTCGGTCGGGATCTTCGTCTGGATGGCGCCGAGCGCCTCGTACTCGTGGAGCGTGAGCCCCTCGACGGTGCCGCCGGATTGCGGCCCGATGATGTGCAGGCACCAGCGGTGGCGCGCGAAGCTCTCGGCGAGCCGGGTCGCCATCGCGTAGGTGGGCGCCCCCCAGCAGTACGCCGCGTGGTTGCCGACGACGTCTTCCTCGTAGGAGAACGCCCGGATGGGGGCGGTGCTCGCCCCGTAGGGCAGGCGCAGGAGGAAGCGGGGGAGGAGCAGGCCGACGTAGCGCGCGTCCTCGGACTCGCGGAACGCGGTGTACTTCACGTACTGCGGCCCCTCGAAGAGCGCCTTGATGTCGCCGAGGTGCGGCACCTTCCGGTAGTCCTTGAGCCCGAAGAACTGCGGGCCCGCGACGGCCAGGAAGGGCGCGTGCGCCATCGTCGCCACCGCCGCGCATTTCTGGAGGAGCGCGATGTCCTGGGGCACGGGGCCGAACTCGTAGTTCGAGATGACGGCGCCGAACGGCTTGCCGCCGAAATTGCCGAACTCCGACGAATAGACGATCTTGTAGAGGCCGCTCCTCACGACCTCGGACGAGTCCTCGAAATCCGCGAGCAGATCGTCCTTCGAGCAGTTGAGGATCTCGACGCGGATGTTCTCCCGGAAGTCGATGTGATCGATGGCGAACTTCAGGCCGCGCCACGCGGCCTCGAGGCGCTGGAACACCGGGTGATGCAGGATCTCGTCGATCTGCCGCGACAGCCGCTGGTCGATCTCCGCGATCCACAGGTCGATGAGGGCGCTGTCCAGCGCCGCGCCGGCCTCCGGGCGGCCCGCGACCTTGCCGACCACCGCCTCCACGCCCCGCTTCACATCGTGGTAGGCGCCGCTCGTGGGGGCGACCCTCGTCTCCGCCAGGAGCTCCGCAAGGAGAGAGCCATTGCTCCCCATCACCGGCTCTTCGTGCTGCCCCGCTTGCATGTCCGGAAATTTACCACGGTCGCTCGCCGGCTGGAAGCGACGGACACGCCGGCGCCCGCGCGCCCCGCCCCGCCCGGGCCCGGGGCGGCATGGCGCGGCGCTGCCACAGGAGAAACGCGCGCTCGGCGCGCCTCGGACGCCCGCGCGGAACGCTCCCTCAGCACGCGAGTCAGGTGTCGACCGGACATGAAAAGCCCATGGCGATGGCGCGACTGCAGTGTTACAAATCACATGTGGGTGCTCCCACGGAAGCCGAAGACATAAGGGCTTTCGTTCGAGTCTTCCCTCTCGCACTCCCGGAACAGGCGCCGACGCCCCCGCGTCGACGCCCGTCCTGGTCGTGGCCGCGCGGCGCCGCGCGGCGCCAGCGCCCCGAACGGCTCGGGACCGAGTGAAATGGGCAGTGGGAACACGGCGGGACAGCGGACATCGCCTGTCTCTATCTCTCCGTGTGCCCCGTGCCTGTGTGATCCAGATTCTCTGTCTTTCGGCGCGCGTCTGCGCGTCGTCGGCATCGCGCGCCTTCGCGCGTCGTCGGCATTCGGCACGCCAAGGCGCGCCATCAGCGTTCGGCGCGCCAAGGCGCGCCATGGGTCGTGGATTTCGAGGAGAGGAGTGGGGATGGAACGCCTCGGGCTCGGCATCATCATCGGGATAGGTCTCACCAGCTTGACGAGGATCACCCGTCCGACCGTCAAGAGGGCCATGAAGCTAGGCTTCGTCGCCGTGGACGCGATCAGGGGCGCGCTCGGCGAGGGCAGGGAAAGGCTCGCCGACCTCGTCGCCGAGGTGAGGGAGGAGATGGCGCGCCAGGAGCAGCGCGCCGGCTCGGGCGGCGCGCAGGGGTGGTCGCGCGCGGAGATGGAGCCGCCCGGGAGCTGACGAGTGGAATGTTCCGGTGACCCGGCCTCGCGGGCCGGGAGGTGAGCCATGCCGAGCGATCGAGGGGTCGTCATCATCCACTGGGTTCCAGGGCGCGTGCGCCTCGCCGTTCCCGCGCTGCGCAGGGACCCGGCGAGGGCGGAGGAGATCGCGGAGCTGGCGCGCGCCTGCCCCAGCGTCGTCGATGCGCGGGCGAGCGCGTGGGCGGGGAGCCTCACGGTCGAGCACGAGCCCGATGTCCCGCTGGAGGACGTCTTCTCCGAGCTCGCGCACATCCCCGAGCTCTCGGGTTGTAGCTGTCGCCCGATCGATGGGCTCACGCCCTCGCCCTGCGCGGCGCCCGCCGAGCCGCCGAGCCCGGGCCGGACGGCGCGCCTCGTCGTCCAGGCCGCGGACAGGCTGAACGCGGCGTCGCAGGTCGTCCCCCCGCCGCAGGTCGACCTCAAGCTCCTGGTCCCGGCGCTCCTCGTCGGGTCCGGGATGCTCCAGGTGCTGCTGCGGCGCTCCCCGGCCATGCCCCACTGGATCACCCTGGTGAAGTACGGGGTCGACTTCTTCGTGGTGCTGAACCACGGCCGTATCCAGAGCTTCTTCGCGGGCGCGAGCGCGGGCGCGGGCGCACCCACCGGCGGCGAGGCGGGGTGACGATGGCCGCGCTCCTGTCGACCGCGACCGAGCCGGTCTCGGTGGTCCATGCGATCCCGGGCAGGGTCCGCCTGCTGCTCCCGCGCCTCGGGAAGGACGCGGCCTTCGGCCCGCTGCTCGAGGCGGGGCTCACCGCCGTGCCCGGGGTCCTGTCCGTGCGCATCGCCGAGGGCGCGTCGAGCGCCGTCGTCGAGCACGACCCGCGGCACGTCGACCTCGACGCCATCGTGCGCGCCGCCGCCTCGGCCTCCGCCGCGCCGGCCCCGCGGGGGGCGCTGCGCGCCGCGCGCGCCGCCCGAGAGGCGCGCCGCGCGGCCGCCCTCGCGAAGCGCCCTCTCTACCTGTCGAGCGTCGGCATGGTCCTCTCGCTCGGCAGCTTCGTCTCGCCGCTGCTCGCGTACCCGTTCATCGCCGCGACGTCCGCGCCCATCCTCAAGAGGGCCTGGGACTCGGTGGTGCGGGACCGCAAGCTCAACGTCGACCTGCTCGACAGCCTGGCGATCGCGTCGGCCGTGGCGACCGGAAACGCCATCAACGCGGCCGGCATCATCTGGCTGGTCACGCTCGGCGACCACATCCGCGATCTCACCCAGGCGCGCGCCCGGCGCGCGATCAGCGGCCTGCTCGAGTACCAGCAGGACCTCGCGTGGGTGGTCCGCGGCGACGCGAAGGTGCAGATCCCGGTGGCCGAGCTCGCCGCCGGAGACGTCCTCGTCGTCTACACCGGCTCGGTCATCCCGGTCGACGGGACGGTCACGGACGGCGAGGGGCTCGTCGATCAGCAGACGCTGACCGGCGAGTCGATGCCCGTGCTCAAGGGCCCCGGCGACCGCTGCTTCGCGGCGACCGTCATCAAGGACGGCAAGCTGTACATCCGCGCCGAGCGGGTCGGCGGCGACACGACCGCCGCGAGCACGGCGCGGCTCATCGAGAACGCGCCCGCGCTGGAGACGCGCGCGCAGAACTACGCCGAGCTCGTGGCGAACCGGCTCGTCCCGCCGGCCCTCGCCTGCTCGGCGGTCGTGCTCGCCGCGACCAGGGACCTCGGCCGCGTGTCCGCGATCCTGACGATCGACTTCGGCACCGGCCCGCGGGTCTCGGCCCCGACGACGGTGCTCGCGTCGATGAACGCCGCGGCGCGGCGTGGGATCCTCATCAAGGGCGGCGCCTACATCGAGAAGCTCGCGAAGGTGTCGACCGTGGTCTTCGACAAGACGGGCACGCTGACCTCCGGCATCCCCGAGGTGACGGACCTCCTCGTCCACGACGCCCTGTCCGAGCGCGAGGCGGCGACCCTCGCCGCCGCGGTGTCCGCGCGGCAGACCCACCCCGTATCGCAGGCCGTGCTCCGGCTCGCCGAGGCGTGGTGCCTGACGATCCCGGACCGGGAGGAGTCCCGCTACCTCGTCGGCCGGGGCGTGCAGGCCAGGGTCTTCGGCAAGGTCGTGCAGCTCGGCAGCCCCCGCTTCCTCGACGAGCTCGGCGTCGCCTGCCGCGCCGAGCCCGGCGCCAGGAAGGCGCTCGAGGCGGCGGCGAAATCGCTCCTCTTCCTCGCCGTCGATGGCCGGCACGTCGCCACGCTCGCCTGCCGCGACGCCATCCGGGCCGAGAGCCGCGCGACGATCCGCAGCCTGCGCGCGCGGGGGATCGAGGATATCGTCATGCTGACGGGCGACAGCCGCGAGGTGGCCAGGCAGGTCGCGCTCGAGCTCGGCATCACCCGGTACTTCGCGGAGATGCTGCCCGAGGACAAGGCGGAGATCACGCGCCGGCTGACGCAGGAGGGCCGCACGGTCGCGGTCGTCGGGGACGGCATCAACGACTCCCCGGCGCTGTCGTACGCCGACATCGGCATCAGCGTGTCCGCGGGCGCCGAGATCGCCCGGGAGACGGCGGGCGTCGTCCTCGTGGAGGACGACCTGTCGAAGCTCGTCGAGGCGATCGACATCTCGCGCGCCGCGATGCGCCTCATCCACCAGAACTTCTCGATGATCCTCGCCGTGAACGCGGTCGCGTACGCGCTGTCGATCCCCGGGCTCCTCAACCCGGTCGCGGCGACGCTCATGAACAACGGCTCCGCGGTCCTCGCCTGCGTGAACGGACTCCGTCCGCTCATGGGGGCGCCGCGCAGGAAGGCCCGCGCCGGCGGCCCCTAGCGCGCTCGTCCGCGCGCCGCGCCGCAGCCCGGCACGCGCGCTGCACGGGGAATGGAATGGTTGGAATGCAGAGCGAGACGCGCGGCGGATCGAGATCGTCCGCCGCGGACCGGGCGCGCGCGGGGCGCCGGACTGTGCAATGGCTGCCCGGCGCGGCGCTCCTGGTGTTGATCGGCTGTGCAGCCGTGTCACGGGCGCCTGCCTCGCCGCACGTCGCGGCGGGGAGCCCGGAGGAGGCCGGCCGGTACCTGATCCTCGTGGGCGGGTGCAACGACTGCCATACGCCCGGCTGGGACCGATCGGGCGGCAGGCTCCCGACCTCGGAGTGGCTGACGGGCAGCGACGTCGGCTACCGAGGTCCGTGGGGGACGAGCTACGCGGCGAACCTCCGGATCTCCGCCCACAACCTCAGCGAGGAGGCCTGGGTGCGGATGTTCCGCGAGGCCGCCGGCCGGCCGCCGATGCCATGGCTCAACTACGTCACCCTGCACGAGGGCGACCTCGTCGCGATGTACCGCTTCATCCGGAGCCTCGGTGAGAAGGGCGTCCCCACGCCCCGCGCGGCGCCGCCGGAGGAGGAGCCTTCGACGCCGTACATCCTCATGGTCCCGCAGCAGCCGAAGAGCAGGCCGTAGTCATTCCCTCGCGTCGTCCCGCGTCAGGCGTGCAGGCCGCCGAGCGTCGCCGACGCCGCGTGGCTCGCCGCCGGCCGCTCGCAGGGCAGCTCCACCGTGAACCGCGCCCCCTCGTCCGGCCGGCTGACGACGCGCACCGCGCCGCCGAGCGCCTCGACGATGCTCTTCACGACGTGGAGCCCGAGCCCGAGCCCGCCGAAATGGCGGCTCGACACCGCGCGCTCGAACCGGTCGAACACGTGCGGGAGCCGCCCCGCCGGGATCCCGATGCCCTGATCCTGCACCACGAGCTCTGCCGTGCCGTCCTTCCGCGCGACCGAGACGTCGATCGGCTTGCCCGCGCCGAACTTGAGGGCGTTGTCGAGCAGGTTCGAGACCACCTGCTCCAGCCTGCTCCTGTCCCACGATCCCACGACGGACGGCTCGGCGTGCACGCTCACGGACGAGCCGGAGTGCGCGATGCGCTCGGTGAGCCGCTCCAGGACGTCGTCCACGACCTCCGCGAGATCGACCGGCTCGACGTGCAGCTCCAGCCGGCCGGTGTGGAGCTGCGACACGTCCAGCACGTCGTCGATCAGCCGGACGAGCCGGTGCACCTGCCGATCCATCCTTTGCAGGGCGCGCGCGAGGCGCTCGTCGGACGCGTGGTCTCCCCGGCGGAGCAACGCCTGGAGGCCGAGGCGCAGGGAGGTGACGGGCGTCCTGAGCTCGTGCGACGCGACGCTGAGGAACTCGTCGCGGACGCGCACCGCGTGCTGCGCCTCGCGGTAGAGGCGGGCGTTCTCGAGGGCGATCGCGATCTGGTCGGAGAGGAGCTCCAGCACGTGGACGCGAGCGCGCGTGAAGGCGTACGTGGTGAGGTTGTTCTCGAGGTACACCACCCCGAGCCGCGCCTCGTTCCGCTGGATGGGCAGGACCAGGACCGACCGCGAGCCGCCCTCGGCGAAGTGACGATCGCGGTCGCGCTCCGGCGCGCTGTCCGCGTCGTCGAGCACGACGATCTCGCCCGCGCCGTGCGCGCGCTCGACGATCCGCCGGGGTACCTCGCACGACCGGGAGAGCGGCGTGCGCTCGATGGAGACCGGGGTGGCCACGGACCCCTGGGCCCGCACGAAGAGCTCCCCCTCTTCCTCGAGCACGAGCGCCCCGCACTGCGCGCCGGCCGCCTCCAGGCAGACGCCCAGGAGCTTCTCGAGCAGCCGATCGAGCACGATCTCGCTCGAGAGGGTCTCGGCGGCCTTGAGCAGGCTGAGCGCGTCGAGGGCGACCGCCGGCAGGCGCTCCTCGGCGAGCTCGGGCTCGTCGCCGGACCCGCCGAGCCCGAACTCCTCCGCGAGCGCGCGGGCCTTCTCCGAGGCCCCCCAGCGGGCGAACCCCTGGCGCGCGGCGCGCAGGTACATGGCCGCGATCCGCGCCCGCCCGAGCCCGTGGTAGAAGCGCCCAGCCAGCTCGTTGCCGAGCGCCGCGATGTGGACGAACCCCCCGCGCGCCGCCGCCTCGACCGCCTCGTCGTACAGCGCTCCGGCGAGCTCGAACCTGCGCTCGACGCGGGCGATCTCCGCGTCGACGAGGAGGCGCCGCGGGCGGAAGTTCTCCGCGCAGCCCGACTCCCACCCTCGCAGGAGGCGCTGCAGGTCCGCCGCGCGCGCGAGCAGCGTGGCCCTCTCCCGCTCGTCGGCCTCATCGCACCGCCACAGCAGCGTGAGCGCGGCGTACAGCGTGTACTGGCACCCTGGGATGTAGCCGCCGAGGAAGTGAATGGACGGGGCCGACGCGTCGGCGTGCGCGGTGGCCTGGGCCAGGTCCCGGAACAGGTACGAGGCCTGGAGGCGCAGGATGTGATACACGCACTTCGCTGGCGGTTCCCGCTGCACCGCTTCGAGGAAGGCCCGCTCGTCGAACTCGGCGTCTTCGGGCGCGTTCCGGCCCTTCGTCAGCCCCTTGAGGCATCGGATCATCTGCCGGTAGGAGAGCTGGTAGAAGAGCGTCGACTTGTTGCCGGTCTGCTGGCTGAACGCGAACCCGTCGTTCAGGTCGACGAGCACGAGATCGAGCTCCACCCCTCCGGCGAACGAGTGCCCCATGAGCCCGGTGCGCGCGTAAGACGAGAAGCGGAGCTCGCCGGACGACAGGCCCAGGGCGATGATCTCGCGGAACGGCTCCCCGCCCGAGGCGAGCGGCGCGATCCACGGGTGAACGAACTCGTTGTACATGTACCGGGCGATCGTCTCCTGGGCGCGATCCTCGAACCTCCGCGCGAGCTCCACGGCGAGCTGGCCGAAGCCCTGGGCGCTCGAGAGGTCGCCCTCGGCCGCCAGGAGCATCGCGTGCCCTGCGTAGGAGAGGATCGACTCGCGCGCGTTGCCGTGCTCCAGCGCGAAGCGGACGCCGAGGGAGGTGAGGAGCACGAGCTGCTTCCGGTCCGCGAACCAGGCGGGGGCCACCATCTCGGCGAGGAGCCTCATGCGGGCCCGCTCTTCCGGGCTGGTCACGCGGGGGAGATCGACGAGCGACTCGGGCGGGCGCTCCGCGAGGTGGCTGGCGATGGCCCGCCGCTGGGCCGTGATCTCCGCGTCGAGATCCGCCGCCGACAGCTCGACCCCGAAGTGCGCGCGCAGCGCGTCGCGCCCCCAGCCGAGCGCCAGATCGTGCTCGCCGGTGATCGTCGCGCTCATGATCCGGAGCGCCTCCAGGTCGACCTTCTCCGGGATCGACGCCGCGTGGCGGAGCCCCTCCTCCACGAGCGCGCGGGCCGTCGCGTGTTGATCGGTCAGCGCGGCGCACTCCGCCGCGTCGCGGTGGAGGGAGAACCAGAGCTCGTAACGCGAGCGGAAGGCGCCTTCCGGCAGCAGGCGGAGGCCGCTGCGGAAGTAGGCGAGCGCCGGGCCGAAGGCCGCGGCGCGGCGCGCCTTCACGCCGGCGCGGTGGTTGAGCTGCGCGAGGTGGTCCCGCTGCGCCGCGTCGAGCAGCGCGGCGCCGAGGTTCAGCTGGTCCGCGGCGTCGAACAGCGCGGCGTCCGTCCCGTTGGTGCAGGTGGCCTCGAGGAAGCGGCCGATCTCCAGGTGCAGCTGCATCCGCAGCTGCTCCGGCCCGAGCTCGTAGGCCGTCTGCTGGACCCGGTCGTGGACGAACCGGATCGCGAGCCCCGCCTCGCGCTCGCACGTGCCGTCGGGCACGACGAGCCCCTCGCGGAGCGGCTGGACGAGCGATGCGGTCGTCTCGTCGACGGATCGGCCGAGCACCGCCGCGATGAGCCTGAGCTCCGCGCGCCTGCCGATGCACGCGGCGACCTGCAGGAGCTCCTGCGCCGCTTCGGGCAGCCTGCGGACGGACTCCGACATCAGCTGGACCACGTTGTCGGTGACCCCGACCCGCTCGATCCGGCCGAGATCCCACGTCCATGTCGAGCGGAGCGCGTCGAAGAGGAGCAGGCCTTTCTCCTGGAGCGACCGGAGGAGCTGGCGGATGAAGAAGGGGTTGCCCGCCGTCTTGGCGAGGAAGAGCTCTGCGAGAGGGCGCGCCCGCTCCGGTTCGCAGCGGAGCGCCTCGGCGAGCATCGCGACGACCGCCTCGACGCCGAGCGGGCCGAGCGAGAGGTGCGTCATCGGGGGGACCTGCGCGCCCCGGATCTCCTCGATGGTCTGGTGGAGCGGGTGCGCGGCGCCGACTTCCCTCGAGCGGTACGCGCCGAGCAGGAGCACGTGCTTGCTGCCCGGATCCGCGGCGAGGGCGCGGAGGACGCGGAGCGACGCGGAGTCCGTCCACTGGAGGTCGTCGAGGAAGATCGCGAGCGGCGGCCGCTGGCTGGCCACCGCGCGCACGAAGTCCTGGATCGCGAGCAGGAAGCGGTTCTCCGCGCGCATCGGATCCGCGGCTGACAGCGCTGGCGCGTCCCCGAGGAGCTCGGTGAGCTCCGGGCAGAGCTCGCCGAGGGCGCGGCTCCGCTCGCTGACCGCCTCCCTGAGCTGCGCGCGGCTCTCCTCCGGCTCGGCGCGCAGCGCGGCAGCGAGGGCGCGGAGCGCCTCTGCCAGGGACGCATAGGGGACGTTCGCCGCGCGCAGGTCGAACTTGCCCTTGATGAACCGCCCGCCCCGCTCGGCGACGGCGGCCTGAAGCGCCTCGACGAGGGCGGTCTTCCCGACGCCAGCCTCCCCGGTCACCAGCACGAGCTCCGTCCCGCCGTTCGACACGCGGGCGAGCGCGCCGCGCAGCGCGGCGAGCTCGCGCTCGCGGTCGATCAGGCGCTCGGGCAGCGGGAGGCGCCGCGCGAGATCCATGCGGCCGAGCTCGAACGGCGCGATGGTGCCTGCGGCGCGCCATCGCCTCTGCGCATCGTCGAGGTCCTGGGCGAGGCACTCGGCGCTCTGGTATCGCAGATCCGGCATCTTCGCGAGGAGCCGCTGCACCAGCTCGGAGAGGGCCGCCGGGACACTCGGGATCACGACGTGTGCGGGCACGGGGCTCCTCGCCATGTGGGCGTGCACGAGCGCGAGCGGATCGGGGTCCTTGAAGGGCGGCGCGCCGGTGAGCATGGCGTAGAAGGTCGCTCCCAGCGCGTACAGATCCGAGCGCGCGTCGATGAACCAGCAGGTGCGCCCCAGCTGCTCGGGGGACAGGAAGGGGAGCGCGTCGAGCTTCTCGAGCTCCACGGCGCGGGGCATGCTCGTCAGCTCGGCCGCGTCCGAGAAATGGACGAGGGTGACCTGCCCGTCCTCGCCGAGGACCACGCGGCCTGGGGCGATCGCGCGGTGGACGACGCCGCTCCCATGGATGCGCGCGCACGTCTCCGCGAGCGCGATGGCGACGTCGAAGAACGCGTCCAGCGCGAGCGGCCCTCGGGCGAGCCGCCGCTCGAGGTCCTCGGGGCCTGCGTCCTCGAGGAGCAGCGCCGGCATGCTCTCCGGGCCCTCCAGCGCGAGCGGCCGCACGACCCCCGGCACGTCGAGCCGGCGCAGGAAGGCGTGCTCGCGCAGCAGGAGGGCCGCCGCGCCCGGGGCTGGATGACGCCCCCGAACGGTTTTCTGCACGACCCTCCTCCCGGCAAGCCTCTGTCTGCGGAGCAGAAATCGGCTGCAGCGGTGGACCTCAGTCGCTTCCGCCCGAGTCATACGCGTTCCCCCTCGCGCGTTGCCGCGAGAATATAAAGCAGGATGTGTGCTGGTGCGAGCCGGGAAGTCCCGGGTCTCGTGATTTGGGAGAGACGTCGGGTTGTGCGCTTCGCGCCATCGCGCGGCGGCTCCGCCCACTTCACTTCCTCTCGGCACGACGACGCGCGCTGCGCGGCCTCACCCGCGTCGCGAGGGCACCCTCCAGCGGTCATTTGCCAGGCCGTCGGGCCGCGCGGGCAAGGGGTGAAACGGGCGGGGGTGAGATGGGCAGGCGTGAAAGGGGCAGCGCGGCGCTGGCCTCGAGCTCCGGCGACGACCGGCGACCGCCAATCCGGCGAGCGAAGGTGCTAGGATGAAGCTGCGCATGTACGGGGGGCGGGCGGCTGCCCCCGCGCCGATGCGCGCTGCGGGGAGCTTTGATGAACGCACCTGTCGTCGCAGGGGACGTGATCGCCGAGAAGTACCGGGTCGACAGGATCTCGGGCAGCGGTGAGCAGGGGACGGTGGCCTTCGCGAGCCACCTCGTGCTTCCGCAGCGGGTCGCGATCGAGCTCCTGCTCGCCGACGGCAGCCCGGAGCGCGTGGAGCGCTCGCTCCGGGAGGCGCGCGCGGCCGTGGCGCTCAAGGGGGAGAACGTCGCGCGGGTGCTCGACGTCGGCCAGCTCGCCTCGGGGGTCGCGTACATCGTCACGGAGCACCTCGACGGGCAGGACCTCGCCGAGCTGCTCCGCGGCCGCGGCCGGATCGAGCTCTCGGAGGCCATCGACTGGGTGCTGCAGGCCTGCGTGGCGGTGGCCGAGGCGCACGCCGCGGGGATCGTGCACCGCGACCTCGAGCCGGCGCGCCTGTTCCTCGCGACGACCCCCGGCGGCGCGACGCTCCTCAAGGTGCTCGGCTTCGGCGCGTCCAGGGAGCTGCCCGGCGCGAGCGACGGCGGCGCGCCGGCGCAGACGCGGGAGGAGCTCGGCGCGCCGCTCTACATGTCGCCGGAGCGGATGCGATCCTCGGTCGCCGTCGACGCCCGCGCCGATGTCTGGTCGCTCGGCGCGATCCTGTACCGGCTCCTGACCGGGCGGCCGCCGTTCGAGGCGAGCTCGCTCGCCGATCTCGCGCCGCGCATCGCGAGCGCGGCGCCGGCGCTCCCGAGCGCGCTGCGGTCCGACATCCCCCCTGCCATCGACCGCGTGCTCCTCTGCTGCCTCGAGAAGGACCCCGCGCGGCGGCCCGCGAGCGTGGCCGAGCTGGCGATCGCGCTCGCCCCTCACGCGTCGGCGGAGGGCCAGGATCACGTGGAGCGGGCCGCGCGGCTCCTCGGCGCGACGCTCCCGCCGCGCCCCCGCGCCTCGCTCCCGACGATCGGGCTCGGGCTCAGCGCGAGGCCCCGTCCGCCCGAGAGCGCCGGACCGAGCTCGGAGGCGGGCCCGGTGACCCAGCGGCACGGCGCGTACGGCGCGCAGGACACGGGGCGCAACAGGGCGCGCATCGCGCTGATCGCCGCCGTCGCGTCGCTGCTCGCGATCCTCGGCGTGGCCGCGACGCAGCTCAGGTGAGCCGGCGCCGGCCGAGCCGCCGCGGGCGCAGGAGCGCCGCCTCCGGCCCTCGCCGGAGGGGCATCGTCGCCGCGAGCGCGGCAGGCGTGGAGAAGCCGGAGAGCCGTCCTGTCTCCCACGGACGCGGTCGCAGATCCTCGCGGCTATGCCGAGAAAACGTGACATCCGCGTAGACCGGCTGTCGTAGAATCCGCCGCATGCCGCATTCTCTCCCGCATTCCGGGGGCGGTCTCGCTCCGCCCGCGCGCATCGGCAAGGTCGCATTCCTGGGGTATGGCCGCTTCGGTGCGGCGCTCGGGTCGTTGCTCCACGATGCGGGGATCTCGGTGCGCGCGTTCGACCCTTCCGCGGAGATCCGCGGCGCCGCGCGGGCCGCCTCGCTCCCGGAGCTCGTGGACGGCGCGGATCTCGTCATCGTCGCCGTCCCGGTGCCGGCGGTGCGCGAGGCCCTCCTGTCGCTGCGGCCGCACCTTGCGCCGGGGCAGCTGGTGGCCGACGTGGGCAGCGTGAAGAGCGTGCCGGCGAGCGCCATGGCCGAGGTGCTCGGCGAAGGCCGGCCCTGGGTGGCGACGCACCCGCTGTTCGGCCCGGCGAGCCTCGCTCGCGGCGAGCGCCCGCTGCGCGTCGTCGTCTGCCCGAACCCTGCGCACCCGGACGCGGTGCGCCGCGTCATCGCGCTGTTCGAGCGGATCGGCTGTCAGGTGCTGGAGCAGGCGCCGGAGGAGCACGACCGCGTCATGGCCTTCACGCACGCGCTCGCGTTCTTCATCGCGAAGGGCATGATGGACGCGGGCGTGCCCGCCGGCGCGCCCTACGCGCCGCCCTCGTTTCAGGGCATCGCGCACACGATCGAGACGGTGCGCGTGGACGCGGGGCACCTGTTCGCCGCGCTGCACCGCGAGAACCCCTTCGCGGGCGAGGCGCGCCGCCGCCTCATCGACGCGCTTGTCGCCGTCGATCGAAGCCTCGACGTCCCGACCAAGGACGCCGCGCCCGAGGTCCTCGCCGCGCTCGCGATCCCCGATCTCGGCGCGCTCTCTCCCGAGCTCCGCGAGGCGCGGGAGCTCATCGACGACCTGGATCTGGAGCTCGTCGGCCTGCTCGCGCGAAGGGCCGAGCTCGTCCAGCGCGCCGGGCGCGCCAAGGCCACGATCGGGGCGGCGGTCCGGGATCCGGTGCGCGAGGCGCGGCTGATGGAGTCGCGCCGCCGCTGCGCCGTCGAGCTCGGCCTCGACCCCGACGGCGTCGCCGAGGTCTTCGAGGTGATCCTCCGGCACTCGCGCTCGCTCCAGGAGCGGCGCTCCGCCGTCTAGCGCGCGGCGCAGGCGGCGGGCTCCTCACCACCGAAACTCGAGGCACACCAAGCGCGTCGAGCGGGTATCGACAGAGGGTCAGGAGAGCGTCGATGCATCGCTGTCCACGCCACTTGCGTCGGTTTTCTTCGTGTTCTCTCCGATTCTCGCGCTCCTCTCATGGCCTCTTCGAGGGGGAGCCTCGGTGGCGCACGAATTCCTCTTTCCACCCTGGCGTGCTCCGGTGTAGGGTCTGCGTGCGGGGATCATGCACCGGCGTCAGGCGCCCCCTTGTGGATACTGCAGGCGAGACCTGGGTCGCAGGTAAGACAGCGCCTCGATTACGATACGAGCTCGTCGGCGCAGCGCAGCGCACGGGAGGAGCTGGATGGATCTGCGGAGCGGCCATGCCGGGCGGGTCGAGCGTTCCGGGGCTGAGCGTGGCCGGCGTGCGCTCCGCGCGCCGGCGCCCCCGCGCAGGGCCGCCTCCGGGAAGGCTCTCCGGCGCCCAGGGGGCGCTCCGGCAGGTGGGCGGGCGTGCTCACCCTCCGCCGCGGGCGCGCGCTGCGTCCCTGCGGCGACGTGGTTTCCCCGAGCCTCCTCGCACGGAGCGCTGGAGCGGGCTGGAGCGGACGCGGCAGACGCCGCCCGAAAGCGGTGGACACCGCCCCATTCCTGAGGATGCTGCGAGGCTGGCCGCGGCGCTGACAACGGAGCAAGGGGGGCAAGGAGACGCGGGATGAGGGCAGAAGTAGGCAGAGTCAACATCCTGATCGTTGACGACAGGCCTGAGCAGCTCCTCTCCCTGGAGGCAGTCCTCGCGCCGCTCGGCGAGAACATCGTCAAGGCGGCGTCCGGGAGGGAAGCGCTTCGCCATCTCCTTCAGGAGGAGTTCGCGGTCATCCTCCTCGACATCAAGATGCCTGAGATAGATGGGTTCGAGACGGCGACGCTCATCCGCAAGCGGCGGAGCACGCTGCACACGCCGATCATCTTCCTGACGGCGCACACCGAGCGCGTCTATGTCGAGCGCAGCTATTCGCTCGGGGCGGTCGATTACATCATGACCCCGTTCGCCCCCGAGGTCCTCCGCACCAAGGTGTCAGTCTTCGTCGATCTCTTCAAGAAGACACAGAAGATCAAGCTCCAGGCGGAGTCGCTGCGCGCGCACGCGGAGCAGCTCCAGCGGCTCAACCGCGCCGCGCTCACGATCAACTCGGCCCTGTCGCTCGACGCCATGGTCGCGGCGATCACGGAGGCGGCCCGCGACGTCGGCGGCGCCCATCAGGCGATGACCCTCGTAAAGCTGGAGCGGCCCGGTGAGCGGGCGCGGACCGCGGTGTCGCTCTCGGAGCGGTACACGACGTTCCAGAAGGAGGCGCCTCCCCCCATCGCCGGCAAGCTGTGCGCGCTCGTCTGCGCCAGGAACAGGCCTCTCCGGCTGACCCAGCGAGAGCTCTCGCTGCACCCGGAGTGGCTGGACAACGGCGGGCAGAGGCCGCCGCCGCGGGGGTACCTCGCGGCGCCCCTCACCGCCGCCGACGGCCAGAACATCGGGACCATCCAGCTCTCGGATCGGAACGACGGCGAGTTCTCCGACGACGACGAGACCGTCCTCGTGCAGCTCGCGCAGCTCGCTTCCATCGCCATCCAGAACTGCGTGCACGCCGAGGCGCGCGAGGCGAACCGCATGAAGGACGAGTTCCTCGCCACGCTCTCCCACGAGCTGCGCAGCCCGCTGAACGCGATCCTCGGCTGGACGCACCTCCTGCGGTCCGAGCCGTTCGATGAGCAGCGGGTGTCCCACGGGCTCGAGGTGATCGAGCGCAACGTGGCCGCGCAGACGAAGCTCATCGAGGATCTCCTCGACGTCTCGCGGGTCACGACGGGCAAGCTGAGCATCAGCGCCGCGCCGATGGCGCTCGCGCCCGTCGTGGAGACCGCCATCGACGCGATCCGCCCCGCCGCCGAGGCAAAGGGCCTCACGATCGACGTCTCGCTCGACCCGGACATCGAGGTGAACGGCGACGCGGATCGGCTGCAGCAGGTCGTCTCGAACCTCACGTCCAACGCGCTCAAGTTCACGCGTCCCGGGGACCATATCCTCGTCTCCCTCCGGCGGGCCGGCGCGACGGCGGAGCTCACGGTGCGCGACACGGGGGAGGGGATCGCGCCGGATTTCCTCCCGCTCGTCTTCGAGCGCTTTCGCCAGGCCGACAGCACGAGCCGCAGGACACACGCGGGCCTCGGCATCGGGCTGTCCCTTGTGCGCCAACTCGTCGAGATCCACGGCGGCTCGGTCGTTGCCGACAGCCCTGGGTTGCACAAGGGGTCCACGTTCGTGGTCCGGCTCCCGCTCCTCGGGGTCGAGCGCAGCTCGCTCCCGGCGCTCATGAGGGAGGGGAGGTCGCGCTCGCTCGCTTGCTCGGAGTCCGCGTCCAACCTCGGCGGGGTCCGCGTCCTGCTCGTCGAGGACGACGCGGACGCCAGGGAGCTCCTTCAGGAGGTGCTGTCGCAGCACCACGCCGAGGTGACGGCCGTGGCCTCGGCCCACGAGGCGCTCGCGGCGTTCTGCGCGGATCTCCCGCACGTGCTCGTGAGCGATATTGCCATGCCGGGCGAGGACGGCTACGAGCTCATCCGCGCCATCCGCCAGCGCCCGCCGCAGGCCGGCGGTGATCTGCCCGCGCTGGCCCTGACGGCCTATGCTCGCAAGGAAGACCAGAAGCGCGCGCTCGAAGCCGGCTTCCACATGCACGCCACGAAGCCGATCGAGCCCGCCGCCCTCGTTGCCGCCGTGGCCAGCCTCGCGGCCCGGGCCCGCGCAGGCGACCTCCCCTGCGCCCGGGAGCGAGGGTCGAGCGAGGAGATCAACCCGTGAAGATCGCGCGGAGACGACGGGCCGCGGGCGCTCCATAGCGGCGCGCCTCCGCGTTCTCTGCCGCTCGCATATCCAACCTGAGCTCGCCCGCTACCTTGCCCGACCCGCCGGCGATATCGGGTCTCTCCCCAGCGTGCCTGCGCTCATGAGCAGGGACGAGGACCATGGCCGATGAGCATTGGGCCTGAGACTTGCACTTCATGACGCGAACGTGTCCTCATGACCAGACCGGGAGCCGACCCATCGGTGGCCAGACGAGGCGCGTCCGCGCTGCAGTCGGGCTCTGTTCGCGTGTTGCGCGGCGCCGGCGCCGCTCCTCCAGGTCGCTCACGCGAGGAGGCTTTGGCTCATGGGGCCCTCACCTCTGGAGGTCAATCCGTTATGGCGGATGAGCTGTCAGGCACAGTCGCTCTTCACGCGTCATGTTCGCCCGCGCCGATGTAGGCGAATGTGCTTGACCGGTGGGCGCTCACGGGGGGGCACCCACATGCAACGATGATGCAGTGAGACAAAAAGCTTGCGTAATCCAGTATGGTGGCCTATCGTCCACCATAACGGAATCGCCACGGAGTTGACACCGGCCCATCGAATGCAGCGTGCTCATAGCGCTTTTTAGGGCGCACATTTTGCGCGAATTTGCGCGGATTGAGTCGCTTGGCGGTGTGGAGCGGTGATCGGCGCGGGGTTCTGCCGAGTCATTCTTTGGGGGGGACAACCCAACGGAGAGAACGAACCATGAACGCTTCGAAGAGCATCTTTGCAAGCGCGCTGCTGCTAGGCGCGACCATGATGATGATCGGCGCCGGATGCGGCGATGACGGGGAGACCAACACCACATCCTCCTCGACGACGACGAGCTCGGCGTCGGGCACGGGCGGCGAAGGCGGCGAAGGCGGCGCCGGCGGCGAGGGTGGCGCGGGTGAGGGCGGCGGCACCGGCGGCGAGGGTGGCGCGGGCGAGGGCGGCGGCACCGGCGGCGCGGGTGGCGAGGGTGGCGCGGGCGAGGGCGGCGGCACCGGTGGCGCGGGCGGCGCGGGCGGCGCCGGTGGCGCGGGCGGCGCGGGCGGCGCCTGAGACGAGCGCGTCGATAGCGGCCATCCCCCGCCGAGCCCGCGGTACGGCGGGCGGGGGATAGGCTGCGGAGCGCCACTCATCACCTCCCGTCCCCATGCGCCATCGCGGCTGCATGGCTCGGTCTGGCTTTGTTCGGCGCTCTATCGCGATGTGCAGGTTCGTGGGATGCTAGCTCGACCGCCAGGCCAGCGCGTTAGGCGTGCGAACGTGCGCTGAAGCGAGCCGAACGACGCGGATGAGCCCGTAGCGCACGAAGTTGCGCCGCGCTGTAGGCTCGGGAATCACGGGTGGGCTGGGAGACGGCAAGTGCTTTGTGTCCTCCCACCGTCCCGTGGTGTCCCGAGCATTTTGATTTCAGAACATGTGCCTGTCAGCGCCGGCCTCGAGGGCTGTGTGCAGGACGGCGTCTGCGCTGCTGCCGCGCGCTCTACCGCGCTGCCACGTGTCTTTCGCGCTGCGGCGTATCTTGTTCGCACGACTGCGTTCCCCTTCGCGCTTGCACGCATCTCGGACGGAGCCATGGCGCGCGGACGCGCCCACGCTATGCATGTTTTGCGGCCCCTCTGGTGCCGGCGTCATGGATTTTCCAGAGGGGGTGTCCCCTCCGCGATGTGAGCTTTGCCCACGGCGCCCCGCGAAGCCTCGCTGAAGCTCTCCCCTTCCTGGCGAGGAATCCTGTCGGGTGGGATGGACCCCCCGGACGTACCTCGCTGTAGCGGGGCTAGCGCGCCTCGTTGCAGCGCCGAAGCTCGCTCGTGGGGCTAGCGTCGCGGTTGCACGCGCGGAGCTCCTCGGTGAGGCGAGCGACCTCGTCGACGAGGGCCTCGTTGCAGCGACGGAGCTCGCGCGAGGTGCTCTGCGCGTCGCGGTGGCGCAACGCGTTGTGCACGGCCACCGCCGCCTGCGATGCGAGGAGGCCGCAGAGCTCGACCTGGCCGGCGCGGAACGCGCCAGCGGTCGCGCCGTTCTCCGCGTAGAGCACGCCGGTGAGGCGGCCCTGATGCGTCATGGCGAGGCACAGGATCGATCGAAGGCCGCCCTCGAGCAGGTAAGGGTCGTCCGCGAACCGCTCGTCCATGGCCGCGCTGGTGAGGGCGATCGGCTGCTGTGTCTGGGCGACGTGCTGGACGACGCTCGCGGCGAGATCGGCGGTGGACTCGAGCGGCGTCGCAGGTCCGAGGCGGACCCCTCCGCGTTCGCCGTCGAGCTCGGCCTCGATGGTCAGCGCGCCGTCGCGCGCGAGGAGCAGCACCGCGCGCTGCGCCCCCGCGCTCTCGCTCAGGGCCCGGAGGAGCCGCTCGAAGAGGCGCTCCAGGACGAGCTCCCCGCAGATCGCGCGCGAGACGCGGAGGAGGGCGAACGCGTCGAGCGACGTGGGGCGCTCCGTGCTCGCCGGGAGCGCGGACTCCGGCGGACGGCTCTGCTGCCCGACGAGCGCGGCGCGCGCCACGAGGTGCGGGTACTTTCGCGACAGCTGTCGCGCTTTGGCCTGCGCGCCCCACCGCAGATAGCCCTCGTGGGCGTCGGCCATGTAGACGTGGGCGATCCTCTCCCTGCCGCTCGCCAGGTGGAACTTCGCGCAGAGCTCGCTGGCGAGCGCCTCGTCCCGGACGAAACCGTTCACCTTCGCCGACTCGATCGCCTGATCGTAGAGCTTCATCGCCGCGAGCTCCTCGCCGGCGGCGCGCGCGGACTCCGCGCGGAGGAGGAGGTGCTTGTGACGGTAGTTGTCCGGGCACCGCTCGGCCCACTCCGAGAACCGATCCCGGTAGCTCGCCACCGAGACGGTGGTCAGCTGCCGGCCGCGCGCCAGCGCGGGCGAGAGCAGCGTCAGGCAGGTGTAGAAGAACACCTCGGTCGCGAGGTGATCGTCGACGCCGCCCTGCATTCTTGCCTCGGCCAGCGAGCCCATCCGCAGCGCCCCCTCGTGGTCCTCGTTGAGGAAGCAGATCTGCTGCCGCAGCGCGTAGTGGACGCGCGCGGCGGCGCCGTGCGCCGGCGCCGAGAGCTTCGCTTCATCCCCTGCGTCGTCGAGATCGCCGTGGCTGGGCGGGCGTGACGCGCCGGCGCGCGTCGCGTCCATCAGGTCGTCGAGCGCGCGGCGCACCCCGGTCAGCGCGAGGGCGGCGAGCTCCTCCCGCGCGCGCCGCACCAGCGAGAGGAACCCGTCGACCTCGGCCCGCACCGCCTCGCACTCGTCGCCGAGCCCGAATCGAACGAGCGCGGTGTGGACGCACGCCTGGGACAGGTAGGTGAGATCGCCCGTCCTGTGCCCCGCCTCGAGCGCAGTCTGGAAGAGATCGAGGCTGGAAAGGAGGTGATCGGTGAAGACGCTGACGTGGGCTCCGAGCACGACGCGCAGCCGGCAGGAGAGCTCGGGCTGTCCGGACCGCTCGTTCATCTCGAGCGCGAGCTGGCCGAGCTCGTAGGCCTCGTCGTAGCGGCGGAGCACCCGCGCGGCGACCCAGGCGTAGGCCATGAAGCCGTACGGGGAAACTCCGCCGTGGCCGCGCTCCAGCGACAGGTTGACCTGCCTGGCCGCGATGAACGTGCAGAGCGGCGGGTTCACCGTCGCGGCGGGGAGCATGAGGGCCATGAGGAGCCGGAGCGCCGCGCGGGTCCGGGCGTCCGACGCCTCGGGCTCGTCGAGCAGATCCTTGAGCCGGCGCGTGCCGAGCGCGGCGCGCGCGGCCGCGAGCTCGGCGTCTGCCGCCGCCTTCCGCCCCGGCCCGTCCTCGGGGAGGGGGACGCCGAGCATCGCGAGGGCCGTCTTTCCGAGCGCCACCGCCTCGTCGAGCCGGCCCTGGGTTGTGTACACGGCGATGCGCAGCTCATGCGCCCTGGCCCGCTCGAGATCCGAGCGCGCCTCCGCCGCGAGCACGTCGAGCAGCGCCTCCGCGCGATCGAGCCGGCCGCCGAGGTGCGCGCACTCGGCCGCCTCCGCGTGCAGCGAGAAGGCGATCTCGTGGTCTCGCTTGAAGCTCCCGTCTGGCAGCGCCGCGATCCCGGCCTCGAAGAGATCGGCGGCCGCCGGGGTCGCGCCCCGCTCCCTCGCCTTGCGTCCCGCGGCGAGGTTCATCGCGGCGAGCGCCGCCCGCTCGCGCGGCTCGACGATCAAGGGCGCGCCGAGGTTCAGGTGGTGCGCGGCCTCGAAGAGCGCCTCGTCCGAGCGCTCGCGCTGCGATCGCGCCTCGGCCATGCGCCCGAGGCGGAGGTGGACCGCGCGCCGCTCCGCGTCAGGGAGGGCGGCGTAGGCGTCGATGTCGACCTTCAGCACCTGCGCACGCGCGGTGCGCTCGTCAGCGGGCTTGCAGAGCAACTTCATCGCCATCTCCGAGGCGATCGCGGGGGGCACCGGCGGCGAGGGCGGGGCGGGCGCGGGGGGGCCGCGCAGTCGCGCCTTCGCTCGCAGGGAGCTCCGTCGTGATCGTAGATGGATAGGGGGTCATGGAGCGGCCGGCGCCCGCGGTCGCGGGCTCCTCCAGCGGGAATACGTCCGCCGGAGTCGTGTGACAGCATCCTACCTTAAGTGGGCGTGGGTGCGCTACGGTGGTAGGCGCCCGTCTTTCCGGTCTGCGCGCGCCGCCGGCCACCCGGGGGAGCCGGGGGAGGGCGGCCTCGGGGTCCGCGCGAGCGCCCCGCCCGCGGCTCGCGGCTCGCGGCTCCCGACGCCCGCCCCGGCGTCAGGGCCGCCCGGCGTCAGGGCCTTGCGCGCGAGCAACCCTCCCCATCGCCTGCGCCTCGCCGGGCCAGGCGGCGTTCAAGATGCCAGTCGCTCGCGCCTCGACGGCAGCGGCGAGCGACTCGGCCAGATCTCGACCATCGATGATCTGGATCCGGAACAGGCGGTGTCCAGGGCGAGAGATGCCCTATCCATCTCTGTCGACGGCGCCTGCCAGTGCGTGAGTCGATCGAGCGCGCGACCGGGGTCGAATGGCCGGTGCGCCCGGGAGCGACGGTGTGAAGAGGACATGAAGCGGCGCTGAACGAACGCGTCCTCCTGCCCCGGATGAGCCCGCATCCAGCGAGAAAAGTTTGGATTTTTCAACTTCGCGAGAAGCTTGAAAGGCGCGGGCCATGGTCCGCATCCTGCAGTGTTTCCAGTGTGCCCGCGTCGAGGCGGGAGAGGAGATGCAGTATGTGGTCTGTCTTGAGAGCACGGAGCGCCCTCTGCGGCGCCATCTGCTGTGGCGCCGGGTGTATGTCCTCGGAGGCTGCGGACATTGTGGCGGAGGGCGAACCGGGAGGCGACAGCGGCGGTGCGGCGCGGGCGAACGCGGAGCACGCCTCGCCTCCCGGGATGTGCGAGATGGGGGCAGTCGGTCCCGGAGGCGTGTGTCTGGGTGCCGCGGTCGTACCCGGCGGGCGGTTGGCCGGCGCGGCCGGGCTCGGCGACGGCGAGCGGGCCGAGCGGGCGTGCCGGCAGAGATCGTTCAGCCGGCAGTATCCTGGCAAGGGTGCGACGCTGCGCGGCTTCACGATCGACGGTGCCGGCCGCGCGCTGCTCGCCGGCTCCTTCGAAGGGGAGCTGACCTTCGGCAGCACCCGGCTGCGGAGCGCGGGCGCGACGGACGCCTTCGTGGCCGAGCTCGACGCGTGCGGCGCTCCGCTCTGGAGCAAGCAGTTCGGCGACGGCACGGCGCAGAGCGCCATCGACGTGGCCGCGAGCGGCGGGGGTCAGTCGCTCGTGCTCGGCGATTTCTCCGGCACGGTCCGCTTCGGCGCCCACCGGCTCACGGCGGCGTCGCCCTCGGGCGCGGACCTGTTCCTCGCGAAGCTCGGCCCGCGCGGCGCGGCGAGCTGGACGGCGCAGATCTCCGCGGAGGAGGACGCGATCCTGAGCGGTACGGCGCTCGCCGCCGATGGCCGCGGCGGCGCGCTCGTGCTCGGCAGGCTGGAGGGGGCCGCGAAGGTCGCCGGCGCGCGGATCGAGCGGCGGGCCATCGGCGCCTTCGTCGTCCGGCTCGACGCCTCGGGTCGCTTCGCGTGGGTCAGCCTGCCGCCGAGCGGCTCCGACAGCGACGAGATCGGCATTGAGGTCGATCGCGACGGGAACGCGATCCTCGCGAGCCAGGACGGGCGGGGCACGGCGACGTTCGTGACCAAGCTGGACCGGAACGGAGAGCTCGTGTGGCACAAGCGGTTCCGTGGCTCGTCGGATCAGCTCGAGGAGGCGTACGACCTCGCCGTGGATCCAGAAGGCGCCGCGCTGCTCTCCGGCAGCGGCGTCTTCGGCGAGCCCGATCTGCCGGGCGGCCCGCGGCCGTTCGTCGCCAAGATCGGCCCGGATGGCCGCGTGATCTGGGTGAAGCGCTTCGACGCGCGGAGCCCCCGCCGCATCACGGCGAGCGGCGAGCGCGTGGTGCTTGCCGGCGATGCGCTGTGCGAGTCGGCGGATGAGCCGGCGTCGTGCAGCGCGTGGGCGGCCGGGCTCAGCTCCAGCGGAGAGGAGCAGTGGACCCGGCGCATCGGCGCGGACGTCCACGTCTCCGGGCTGGAGATGGACCCGTGGGAGAGCCCGATGCTGGCCGGGTCCTTCCAGGGCACGATGGCGCTCGGGGGCGAACGCCTCTCCAGCGACCAGGGCGCGCTCTTCCTGACCCGCTTGCCGGACCCGGGCTGACCGCGCGGGGGCGCTCGGGTTCTCCCGGAGAGATCGCCTGGAAAGCGCCCGGCGCCGGCAGACGGCGCGGCGCGGGTCCGGCTCACACGCCGAGCGCGCGGCGGACGGCGGCGACGATCTCCTCGGGGGTGCCGCCGACGTCGACGCGGATCGCGTCCTCGGGCGGCTCCAGCGCGGCGAGCTGCGTCGACAGGAGGCCGGGGGGCATGAAGTGATCCTTGCGCGCCGAGAGGCGCGCGGCGATCAGCGCTGGATCGCCGGTCAGGTGCACGAGGCGCATCCGCGCGGGGTCGACGAGCAGCTGCGCGCGGTGCGCCGCCTTGAGCGCCGAGCAGGCGATCACGGCGCCGCGCCCCTCGCCGAGGAGCTGGCGGATGCGCGCGGTGAGCGCCGCGATCCACGGCGCGCGATCCCGATCGTCGAGCGGCTTGCCGGCGCGCATCTTCTCGATGTTGGCGGCGGGGTGGAAGTCGTCGGCGTCGACGAGCTCCCATCCGAGCTCGCGCGCAAGGCGCGCCCCGACCGTCGTCTTCCCGGCGCCGCTCACGCCCATCACGAGCACGATCACGGGCGCCGCGCCTCTCCGAGGGCTGTATCTCGCGCTCTTCGCATGGTGGGAGCCATCCTATCATGGGCGGTCCGGCACGCCCCCTGCTGCGCCGGGCGCATGCGTAGGCCTCCGATCCCTGTGGTCCTGTTGCCATTTTCCCTGCTCTGCGCCGGTTGCTCCTCTGCCGGCGCCGAGCCGGAGCCGCGGCCCTCGCCGTCCGGGTGCGCCGATCCGGGCACCGCGGGCTGCGTCGTCGCCTCGGACAGGCAACGGGCCCGCGCGCCTCGGGTGCCGGAGGCCGACGCCAGGGAGCTCGCCCTCGGCAACACGGCGTTCGCGCTCGAGCTCTACCGCCGGATCGGCGCCGCGCCGGGCAACCTCTTCTGTTCGCCGTACAGCGTGTCGAGCGCGCTGGCGATGACAACCGCCGGCGCGCGCGGGGAAACGGCGGAGCAGATGGCGCGCGCGCTGCGCTTCACGCTGCCGCAAGCGCGGCTCCACCCGGCGTTCAACGCGCTCGATCTGGCGCTCGCGCGCCGCGGCGAGGGCGCCGAGGGGCAGGACGGCAAGGGGTTCCGGCTCCACGTGGCCAACGCGATCTGGGGGCAGGTCGGCTCCGCGTTCGTGCCGTCGTTCCTCGACGTGCTGGCGGAGAGCTACGGGGCCGGGCTGCACGTCGTCGACTTCGTCCAGGCGCCCGACGAGGCGCGGAAGATCATCAATGGCTGGGTGGCCGAGCGCACCGAGGACCGCATCAAGGACATCCTGCCTGAAGGCGCCCTCGGGCCCTCGACCCGGCTCGTGCTGACGAACGCCATCTACTTCAACGCTGCCTGGCAGTTTCCGTTCGAGGAGGAGGAGACGACTCCGGGGAGCTTCACGCTGGCGGACGGCTCCACGGTGTCCGTTCCGATGATGACCAACCACGCGCAGGTCCGTTATGGCGAGGGCGACGGCTACGAGGCGCTGGAGCTGCCCTACGACGGCGGCGAGCTGTCGATGGTGCTCGTGCTGCCGTCGGAGCTCGGGGGCTTCGAGGCGGGGCTCGATCGGGAGCGGCTGGAGGGCGTCCTCGCCTCCCTCGGGTCGCGGAGCGTCACGATGGCGCTGCCGCGGTTCAAGATCGCCTCGACCCTGGATCTCGCCCCGCCGCTCGAGGATCTGGGGATGCCCGCCGCCTTCTCCGATCGCGCGGATTTCTCGGGGATCGACGGCCAGGGCGGCCTGTTCATCACCGATGTGCTCCACGAAGCGTTCGTCTCCGTGAACGAGGCGGGCACCGAGGCAGCGGCGGCGACGGCGGTGGTGATCAGCGAGACGTCGGCGCCCGAGCCCGCCACCATCCGCTTCGATCGCCCGTTCCTCTTCGTCATCCGCGATCGCGCGACGAGCGCGATCCTGTTCGTCGGCCGCGTGGCCGACCCGTCCAGGTAAGAGCGCCGCGTCCGGACGAGCGAGGCATCCTGCGACAGGCGTTGCATCCTGTCCCATGGCGCCGCGTGCCCGCCTCTATTGAGGACGCGCGCCCTCCTCAATAGAGGCGGGGGACGAGCCGCGCGGACGTCCGGCGCGCGTAGTCGTCGTATTCCGGAAAGGTGTCGCGCAGCACGCGCTCCTCGTATCCCATGCGGATGACCTGCAGGATCATCTCGACCGTGTAGATCAGGACCGCGGCGATGGACGGATAGATCAAGACGATCCCCGTCCCCTGGATCAGGGTGGCGAGATAGACCGGGTGGCGCACGAGCCGGTAGGGGCCGCTCGTGATGAGGCGTCGCGCCTCGGGCATGACGCTGAACGACTTGCCCAGCCACCCGATGCTGACCACGGCGAGCGCCATTCCACCGATGATGAACAGCGTGCCAACCACCTGACGGCCGGGCATCGGCGGGGCCTTGGGCAGCCATGCGATGCTCGCCGGCAGCAGGCCGGCGGCGAGCGCGGTGATGCGAGGTACGATGCCGCTCAGCTTGCGTACAGGGCGGAGGCGAACGAGCGTGAACGCCGCGACGAGCAGCAGGTAGGCCTCGGTGGCCACGAGCGAGGCCACCGTCGTCCCGTACGTGAGCCCCCTGGGCCCGCTCCAGAGAAACAGGTGAGCATAGATATCGCGCCCGACGAACAGGGCGTTATAGAGCATGAGGACGGCGAGCGGCAGCCGCATCGCGAGGTCGTAGAGCACCGCGCCATTCATTGTATCCCCCCTTACTTCGCATCGTGAGAGGGAGGGCGAGCGAGGTCAAGCCAGCGGGGCTTTCGCCGCGTCGGATCCATCATCCATCCACCGCGGGCGCAGCGCGCTTCGACGGCGGCGGGGCCGCGGGACGATCGAGGTCTGTCGGAGACAGCGCCTGCGGGGGAGAAGGAGAGTTCAGCCGTATCGGAGCTTGAGGAGGAACACGGCGCCCGAGAGCACGAGGGTGACCGCGTTCGCGACGACGATGGGCACGTCCTGCGTGAGCAGGCCGTAAACGAGCCACAGGCCCACGCCGGTGACGAACGCCGCGTACATGCCGACGGAGATCGAGCGTGTGTCGCGCGTGCGCAGGGTGCGCAGCACCTGTGGAAGAAAGGAGATCGTGGTGAGGGTCGCCGCGACGAGCCCGAGCGTGGTCACTGCTGCTGGCGTCATCTGTTCTGTCGTATCCCTTCGGTTCGCCCGAGGTGCATAGGGGAGGCGTATCCGGAGAGACAGGGAGATAGGGATGTTTTGTCGACGCCTCCACGCTTCCACGTGGCGCGGCGTCCACCTTCGGGACTGCCGCGGCGCCCAGCTGGTCCGCCCGCCTGGGCGCTCACACCGCCTCGACCATCCTCTCCACCGCATCGCTGATCTCCCGCTCGTCCAGCGCCGCGAACCCGAGCCGCAGGAAGGGGCGCTTCTTGCCGTCGAACGCGAACCGCCGCCCCGCGGAGAACGCCACCTTCCGCGCGAGCGCGCGCTCGGCCCAGGCGTCCGCGTCGATCGCGGCGTCCACCTTGGCCCACAGGGCCATACCGCCGGCTGGCACGGCGAAGTCGAGCGCGTCGGGGAGCCGCGCGCGCAGCGACGCGACGAGCAGATCGCGCCGCGCCCGGTAGGCGCGGCGCGCGCGCTGCGCGTGGCGCTGCACCTCGCTGTCCTCGAGGAGCTCGGCGACGGCGCGCTCCACGGCGTGGTCGCCCTGCCGGTCGACGAAGGTGCGATGGAGGGAGAGGCGCTCGATCAGCGGTCCGGGGGCGACCACGAAGCCGATCCGGAGCCCGGGGGCGAGGATCTTGGACAGGGTGCCGATGTAGACGACGACGCCGGCCGTGTCCGCGCTGGCGAGCGGCAGCACCGGGCGGCCGTCGTAGTGGAACTCGTGATCGTAGTCGTCCTCGAGGACCGCGATCCGGCGGGCGCGGCAGAGCTCGAGGAGCGCGATGCGCCTGCCGGGCGCGAGCACCGCGGTCGTGGGGTACTGGTGGTGCGGGGTGACGTAGACGGCGCGCAGGCGCTCCCGCTCGGCGAGCTCCGAGAGCGCGTCGACGGAGAGGCCCGCGGCGTCGACCGGCAGCGGGAGGAGCCGCGCGCCGGCGAGGCGGAGCGCCTCCCACGCGGGGCGGTAACCGTAGGACTCGACGGCGACCGTGTCGCCCGGCGCGATCAGGGCGCGGGCGACGAGGTCGAGCGCCATCTGGCTGCCGCGCGTGACGAGGACCGACTCCGGCCCTGCGGCGAGGCCGCGCACCGCCGAGAGCATCGCGGCGAGGGCGGCGCGGAGGCGCTCGTCGCCGCGCGGATCGGCGTAGTCGAGCAGCTGCTTCGACCCGGCGTGCAGCGCGCGGCGGTAGGCGCGCGCGAGCGCCGCGGTCGGGACGAGGCGCATGTCGGGGAGGCCGCCGCTCATGCGGAGCGTGCCGGGCGGGATGATGGGCACGTGCCGGAGCGAGGTCGCGCCGAGATCGAAGCCGAGCCGCGCCGGCACCTCCGCCCGCGCGGCCGCGCGCCGGGCGAAGCCGCGGGGCGCCGGCGCCGGCAGCTCCGCCGAGACGAAGGTGCCGCGCGCGGCGCTGGCCTCGATCCAGCCCTCGGCGGCGAGCTCGCGGTACGCGGCGAGGACGGTGTTGCGATGGACCGACAGGGACCGCGCGAGCGCGCGGCTGCCCGGCAGCTCGGCGCCGGCGCGGAGCCGGCCGCGGCGGATGTCGTCGGCGAGGGCGCGCGCGATCTGAAGGAAGATCGGCTGCTGTGCGGCGGGATCGACCGCGAGGGCGAGCTCCCAGGGCATGCCAGCTGGTCTAGCAGAAATCGGCGAACCGGATCTTTCGAGAGTACCAGGTGCGCGCCAACCTCGGTCCATGCGCAGGGAGATTTTTCGCATGGAGAGGGCGGAGGCCGAGGCGCTCCTCGGGCTCGCGGAGGTGATCCACCTGGCGTCGACGACGGCCGAGGGCGAGCCGGTGCTGAGGACGGTGCACGGCGTCGTGGTCCGGGGCGCGATCGCGTTCCACGGCGCGCCCGTGGGCGAGAAGACCGAGGCCGTCGGCCGGCCCGCGGTGGTGTCGTGCGAGCAGGTCGTCGCGTCGATCCCGAGCTACTTCACCGATCCGGAGCGGGCGTGCCCGGCGACGACGCTCTACCGGAGCGCGCAGGTCCACGGGGTGATCGAGCGCGTGGACGATCCGGATCACAAGGCCGAGGTGCTGGAGGCGCTGATGCAGAAGTACCAGCCCGAGGGCGGGTACACGCCGCTCGACGCGTCGAGCCCGCTCTACCGCAAGGCCATCGCTGGGATCCTCGTGCTCGCGGTCCCGCTGTCGCGGCTCGACGGCAAGGCGAAGCTCGCGCAGAACCGGACGCCCGAGGAGCGGGCGCGCATCCTCACGAAGCTCTGGGAGCGGGGTGCACCGGGCGATGCCGCGGCGATCGAGCTGCTCCGCGGCGCTTGCCTGGACACGCCGGTGCCCGAGTTCCTGCAGGCGCCGGCGGGCTGCGTGCTCGCGTGCGCGCTGGGCCCGCGCGACGTGGCGGCAGCCGTCGATCTGCTGGAGGGCGGCTACTGGAACCAGGGCGTGTCGCGCGAGGCGATCGCGCGGGCGCTGCTTGGCTCGTCGGCGTGGGTGGGCGCGCGCGACGCGGCGGGCCGGCTCGTGGCGACGGCGCGGGCGATCAGCGACGGGAGCAGGCGCGCGTGGATGTACGACGTGATGGTCGCGCCCTCGTTGCGGGGCCGCGGCGTGGGCGAGGCGGTGGTGCGGCTGCTGCTCGGGCACCCCGCGGTCCGCGGCGCGAGCCACGTCCACCTGGGCACCCAGGACGCGCACACGTTCTACGCGCGGTTCGGTTTCCGTGACCGCGCGGCGCTGCCGCCGCGGCCGTTCACGTCGACGGAGATGGTCTTCGCCAGGGGGTGAGGGGAGCGTGGCTCGTCGCGCGGGGGGCGCACACCCGCACGACGCAGGGGGCATTACTGGATCGCGTGGTCTGCCTGGGTGGGCGGCGCGGTGAGCGAGCTCAGCGGTTGGAACTGCTCGCCTTGAAACGGGACGAACCCGTCTGGCCAGCGCGCTTCGAGCCGACCCAGCACACGATGGTGCAGCGGCGCCGGCGGCAGGTTCACCCTATCGACGAACACATCCATCGACACGCGGTAGTCGATGAGCTTCGCGATGTCCGGCACGAGGTAGTCTGGAATGTAGCCTAGCAAGCACTTGTCTGCGCTGCGGAGCGCGACGGCGTTGGGGTTCGCCTCGTTCTGCGCATCGAGCATCCAGAACAGCCGTTCTCCGGACACGAGGCGTGCGATGCGTTCTTCTGCGCCTGGGATGTACCGGACGCCGCGGAGGAGGAAGCGAGTTGTGTAGCCGCCTGTCTCGTCCTGCTCCGGCGCAGGTACCACTTCGATGCGATCCGTCTCCCGCCTGCCCCCGCTCCGCGCCAGGATCTCGACCGAGTCCGCCTCCGCGGGGTTAAGACCCAGCACTTGCAGATACGCCAGGTAATCCGGGCGGGTCGAAGGCATCACCCGATTTGAGAAGAAGGGGAACAGCGACGGGCTGCGATAGACCTTGTAAAGTTCGGGGAACGCAATGAACGGCTGGAAGCCCCGCTCCATCGCCTCCAGCGCACCCTGAATGTACTGGAATTCGTAGAGATCGCCGTCCGTCCCGCCGTGATGAACGAGCCGGGCGACCGGAATGATCGCGCTATGGTTCGAGTCGTACCATGTGACGAAGAGGGTTCGGCCGGCCGTCATGGATGCGTTTCCAGCAGTGAGGGCAACGCGCGGCGGTTGGTCGACATCACCGCAAGGGCGAGCTGGCGAGCCGGCTCGCTGATTCGATGGGCAGGGATGCGGTCCACGATGGAGGATACCGTAGCATGATCGGTTGCGCCGAGTCGCTCGAGCCAGTGCCTGCCGGCCAGCTGCGCGTGCCGCATCGCCTCCGCGAAGGCATCGAGCGGGCTCATTGGCGCTGGATCCTGGGCGTTCCGGTAAAGGGCCGAGCGCGCCTTCTTGCAATACGCATCGACGGAGCGCCGCCGGTCCCGGCCTTCGAGGCGTGCGCGCCGCTCTTCGTCCTTGAGCTCCCGGCCCAAGCTCGATGCGTGGTCAGAGCTGGGCGCGAGTGCCGCATAGCGCTCTGCCTGTCCGACGCGCACGAGCACGGCCCAGTTCTCGTGATGCCGATCGGTGTTGCCGATCAACGCGTCGAGCATGAGGTAGCCGAGGAACCAATCCACTGCCGTCGCGAGATCGGCCGAAGCTGTACCTTCGGGTGCACGAATGAAGCTCTGGCTGAGCGCGTCGAGCACAAGGTAACGGTGTGCTCGGACGCGCTAGGCAGCGTGCACGGGGTACTCCGGACGGCGCTCCTGCAACAGTTCGTTCCCATGCGCTAGAGCATGCTCGTCGTCGGTGATGGCAAGCGTAAGCGTCCCGGGTTGCCCCTCGTAGACGGCGAGATCCACCTCCGCATGTGGAACGCCGAGGGCGCCCGCGACCTCGGCGGCGATTTTTTCCGCCCAGTCTTCCCCAGTACTGGCGCGGGCGTACTTGAAGAGGTAGCGACGGTGGTCATCGGCGTGACACCAGAACTTGCGCTTGGTGCCCATGGGCTCCTCTCCAGTCCGCCAGACAGGAGAGACCTCGCGGATGGAGTACGCCTCTGCCACTGCATCACCTCGGAACGCAGTGCATGCTCACGAGCGCGTCGTCTGCCCTCGAACCCGCCAGTGCAACGGTCGAGCCGGCTCGCGACAGCGCCAGCGATGCACACGTCACCGACGCCGCGAACCAGGCGAACAGCAGCGGCGTATGAAATCTGAAAACCCTGCGCGCCACAGTGGATTCGAACCACTGGCCTTCGGCTCCGGAGGCCGACGCTCTATCCAGCTGAGCTAGTGGCGCATTCTCGCGGGGTTTCGCGAGGGCCCCGAACCTACCCAAGGCTGGGCTCAAGCGCAACCCCATTCCAGCATCTTCGCGCACCGCCGGCAGCAACCCTCCGGAAGGCGGACCTCGCAGCGGCGTCCGTGGGGGGCTCCTGGCCGGCCGCGCGCCATCCGCCAAAATTTGGCCACCGGCCCGTCTGTCCGGCATTCCGGGGGTATGGATGCCCGACAGCGAAGCTCCGCGCTCCCGGCCCCGGCGCGCGGACCCCTCCCGCTCGCCCTGGCCGTCGCCGCCCTCGCCCTGCCGGCCCTGTCGGCCTGCACCGGCGGGGAGAACGCCACGCCCGAGGGCATCATCAGCCTCTCCGCGGGCGCGGCCCAGAAGGCCGCCGAGAACGACCCCGCCACCCTGCCGCGCCCGGACGGGCCCCGGATCGGCGCCGTGCAGATGGTCGCGCCCATCTACGAGAAGGCGGACCGGCGCTCGGCCAAGCTCGGCTACCTCCGCGCGGGCGGGACGGCGCCCCGCGGGGAGAAGCCCGCCGCGTTCGACGACTGCCAGGGCGGCTACTACCGCGTGCTGCCGGCCGGGTTCATGTGCGCGGACAGTGACGCCACGATCGACACGCAGCACCCGATCGTCCGGGCGCTCACGCGGCGGCCCGACCTGTCCAAGCCGATGCCGTACCCGTACGCCTTCGTCCGGGCCATCGCGCCGAACTACTACCGGATGCCGTCCACGAAGGAGCAGCTCCAGTACGAGATGAGCCTGGAGCGGCACCTCCGCAGCTACAAGAAGCTCAAGAAGAAGTGGGACGAGGTCAAGGTCGGCGCCAACGACGTGCCGCTCGACCCCGCGGGCAACGCCGTCGCCGACCCGCCCGCGGAGCCGCCCGACCTCGGCGACAGCGAGCTCTTCGGCGGCAACGGCAGCGACGAGATCCCCTGGTTCTTCAAGGGCGGCCGGCAGCTCCCGAACATCTCGTCGTTCAAGGTCCCGGGCTACGCGATCATCACCAACCGGATCGCGCGCAAGGCAGGGCTCGCCCTCATCGACACCTTCATGGGCGACGGCGGGCGGCGCTTCGCCCTGACCACCGACGCGCGGCTCGTGCCCACCTCGAAGCTCAAGCCCGCCCGCGGCTCCACGTTCCACGGCGTCGACATGACCAAGGGGTGGGAGCTGCCGCTCGCGTTCGTGCACCGGCAGGACGCGAAGCGCTACGACATCTCCGGCGGCGAGATGGAGAAGGCGGGCGAGCTGCCCTGGCACACCGCCGTGCAGCTCACGGGGCGCTCGAAGAAGGTCGGCGGCGCCCGCCTCGTCGAGGCGAAGGACGGGACGTGGGTGCGCGACTCCGACGTCGCCATCGCGGTGAAGCCCTCGGAGCTGCCGTCGTTCGCGCAGGGGACCGTGAAGTGGATCGACATCTCGATCCTGAGCCAGACGCTCATCCTCTACGAGGGCAAGAAGCCCGTCTACGCCACCGCGGCGGCGACGGGCCGCGACGGGCTCGGCGACCCCAAGAAGACCTTCTCGACCGTGCGCGGGACGTTCCGGATCCGCGACAAACACGTCACGACGACCATGGACGCGCACGAGGTCGACAACAAGTTCGAGCTCCGCGACGTGCCGTGGGTGCAGTACTTCGAGGCCGGCTACGCGATCCACGCGGCGCCGTGGCACGACGACTACGGCAAGCCGCGCAGCCACGGGTGCATCAACCTGTCGCCGATCGACGCGCGCCGGGTGTTCCTCTGGACCGATCCCCCCGTGCCCGACGGATGGCACGGGGTCAGCGCGGGGAAGGCCACGGGGGAAGGGACCATCGTCCACATCCATCCCTAGAGCGGCGCGGCGGGGTCAGTCCTCGTCGGCCTCGGCCTTGAAGCCGCTCTCCTTGATCACCTTGTCCTGCACCATCGGCGGGCAGACCTCCAGGTGCTCGACGTTCATCGTGAACGTGCCTTTGCCCTGGGTCATGCTCTTCAGCTTCGACTCGTACTCGAGCACCTCGGCGAGCGGGACGAACGCGTTCACGATCGTCTGGCTCTCGACCGAGTCCGTGCCGATGATCCTCCCGCGGCGGCTGTTGATGTCGCCGATGATGTCGCCCATCGCGACGCTCGGCACCGTCACCGAGAGCCGCACGATGGGCTCGAGCAGCACCGGCGCGCACTGCGCGGCGGCGGCCTTGAAGGCCTTGCTGCCCGCCATCTGGAACGCCGCGTCCGAGGAGTCGACGTCGTGGTACTTGCCGTCGAAGAGCCGGACCTTGACGTCGATCATCGGGTAGCCCGCCAGGACGCCCTTCGACATCGACTTGACGATGCCCTTCTCGACCGAGGGGATGAACTGCCGCGGCACGGCGCCGCCCACGACCGCGTCCTCGAAGACGAAGCCGCCGCCGCGCGGCAAAGGCTCCATGTCGATGTAGCAGACGCCGAACTGGCCATGTCCGCCCGTCTGCTTCTTGTGCTTGCCCTCGATGTTCGTGGCCTTCTTCGAGATCGTCTCCTTGTAGGCGATGTGCGGCGGGCCGAGCCGACAGTCGACCCCGACGCGCCGGCGGATGCGCTCCACCGTGATCTCGAGGTGCAGGGCGCCGAGCCCCGAGACGACGAGCTCGCGGGTCGACGCGTCCTGGTGCACGCTGAGCCCCGGGTCCTCCTCGGTCAGCCGGTAGAGCGCGTTGCCGACCTTGTCCTCGCCGCCCTTGGCGTCGAACCGCACGCCGCGCGAGAAGAGGGCCGGCGGCAGCTCCGGCGCGGAGAGCAAGAACGCGTGCTTCTCGTCCGAGAGCGTGTGCCCGCTCAGCGTCGCCTTCAGCTTGTGCAGCGCCACGATGTCCCCGGCGCGCGCCTCGTCCACCTGCTTGTGGTCCTTGCCGACCACGCTGTGGATCTTGCCGAGCCGCTCCGAGCCGCCTGTGCTCGCGTTGAGCATCGTGGCGTCGGGCCGGAGCACGCCGGAGAGCACGCGCACGAACGAGGTGCGGCCGGCGTGCGGATCGATCGAGGTCTTGAAGACGAACGCCGCGGCCGGGGCCTCCGCCGACGACGGCCGCTCCGCGGCCTGCGGCGCGGCGCCGGGCTTGCCGGTCGGGACGACGCCGCTCCAGGCCGGGTGCTCGGTCGGCGGCGGCACGAGCTCGACGATGCCGTCGAGCAGCGCGGCGACGCCGCTCGGGCGGACCCCGGAGGCGAAGTAGACCGGGATCAGCGCCCCCTGGCGGACCGCGGCGCGGAGCCCCTGATCGAGCTCCTCCTGCGTGAGATCGCCCTCGGTCAGGTACCGCTCGGTGAGCTCGTCGTCGCTGCCGGCGACGTCGTCGACGAGCTTCCCCCGGGCCTTCTCGACGGCGCCCGCGGCGTCGGCCGGCACGGGAGAGCCCGCGGCCGCGGCGGGCGCCTCGGGTTTGTCGAGCCAGGCCTTCTTCGTCCGGATGGCGACGACCCCCCGGTGCTGGAGCCCCTCGCCGACGCGCTCCTCCATCACCGCGAGCGGCGCCTTGAGGCGCGCGCGGATCTCGGCGAGCACCTCGTCGGGGCGGGCGTTCTCGGCGTCGACCTTCGTGACGACGATCATGCACGGTAGCTTTGCGTCCCTCACCCAGCCGAATACACGCTCCGTGATCGGCTGCACGCCGTCCTTGCCGCTCACGACGAGGATGGCCGCGTCGACCGCCGCGAGGGCGAGCCGCGTCTCGGCGAGGAAGCTCCCCTCGCCCGGCGTGTCGACGAGGTTGACCTTCTTCCCCGCCCAGGCGAGGTGCGCGACGCTCGCCTCGAACGAGCAAACGTGCTCTTTTTCCTCGGCGGTCTCGTCGAGGACACTCGACTTGTCGTCCACCTTGCCGAGCTTGGCCGTCGCCTTGGCGACGTACAGCATGGCCTCGGCGAGCGATGTCTTCCCAGCCCCCTTGTGTCCGATGATTGCAACGTTCCTGATGTCCCCTGCCTCAGTCGTTGTCATCCCTCGTTCGTACCAATCCCCGTCGAGATCGAGAAGGCCGGCACGCGATTTTTGCGGCGCTTTCCTCGAGGCAGGAGGTCAACGAAGGCGGGCAGCGAGTCGCTCACCCGAGCTCTGCCGCGACGCGCTGCGGCGTGCTCTGGCGATTTGCGCTTGTCCGGCGCTGCCTGAGTGGAGCGCTCGCCCGGGAGCTCGGCGCACGAAATGAGCACTCTCCGCCTCGCGCTCCAGATGGTCCTCGGTATCGCGCTACCGTTCGCGCTGCAGCGCTGGGACCGACGGCGGCTCACGCCCGAGCAGCGCGGCGCTTGCTGGAACGGAGCGACCTGGGGCGCGGCCCTCTATGCGTTCGGCCCGCTGTCCATGCTCGGGTGGTGCTGGGTCACGCGCGGCGTCCAGCACGGGCGGCCGGGGGCGCGTGGAACACGCGGAACAGCGCGCTTCCGCGCGCTGAAGGCGCTCGGGCTCGGCGCGGCGTCCGCCGCAGCGCTCGTCCTGATCCTGAGCGGCGTCGATACTCTGGTCGCGCTCGCATTGGGGCTCCCGCCGTGAGCCGCGTGGATGGCACGCGGAACGCATGGAAGCGATGTCGATGGCTCGATGGCCCATGACAATAGCCGCGGATGCCGCTGATGGAGATGGCTGCAGGCCGGCCGGCCGGCCAGCTGGCCGGCCAGCCAGCTGCGCCAAAATGCGTGAAGAACGGACATTTTCGTGCCCGAGTGTCACTAGACGACACGTCATGGACGCGATAGCAGCACTCTGAATCTGTTATTCAGGGGACAGGCTTTGACTCTGTCCGCGGAGCTCGCGGACACACACCGAGGCAGTGCGTTGACGTCGCTGAAGCCCAGAGCAGAGGATCGCGCGGCCGCACGGGAGCGGACCGACGCGTGGACCGACGCTGAACGTGCGCCGCGGGCGGCCGAGGGCGGCCCGAGGTGGCAAGAGATCGTCGCCGGCAGGTACGCGGTGGAGACCCGGATCGGCGCCGGCGGCGTGGGCGTCGTCCAGCTCGCCACCGATCGCCTGTCCGGCCAGCGCGTCGCGCTCAAGCGCGTCGATCCGAGGCTCGTCGAGAACAGGCACGCCGTCGATCGGCTGCTCCGGGGCGCCCGCGCCGCGCGCGCGCTCAAGGGCAGGTACGTCGCGCGGATCCTCGACGTCGGGGTCGAAGGTGGCGCGCCGTTCGTGGTCAGCGAGTACCTGGAGGGCTCCGACGTCACGAGCTACCTGCGGCGCCGCGGGCCGATCCGGGTCAGGGAGGCGGTGAAGTACCTCCTGCAGATCTGCGAGGCGGTCGCCGAGGCGCACGGCATCGGGATCCTTCACCGGGATATCAAGCCCGAGAACCTCTTTCTCAGCTTCGGCGACGGCGCCCCGAGCGTGAAGGTCCTCGACTTCGGGGTGTCGGCCGTCGCCTGCGGTGTCGAGAGCGAGGGGCCGAACGCCGCCTCGGGCGCCATGCGGACGTCGCTGCTCTTCATGGCGCCGGAGCAGATGCGGTCGGCGGGCGGCATCGACGAGCGCGCCGACATCTGGTCGATCGGCGCGGTCGCCTACGCGCTGCTCTGCGGGGCGAGCCCGTTCGATGCGCCGACCGAGCTCGAGATCTGCACCAAGGTCCTGACCGAGCCGCCCGCGCCCTTTCCGGCGGGCGTCGAGCCCCCGGAGCTGCGGGCCCTCCTGCTGCGCTGCCTCGCCAAGGACCCGGAGGCGCGCCCCTCGGACGTCGCGAAGCTCGCGTTCGCGCTCGCGCGCTTCGGGGGCGAGGGCGCGGAGGACGCGGCCGAGCGCGTGTGGGAGGCGCTCCGGGCGGACGAGACCGTCCGCATGGCGACGCCTGCTCCGGTCGCCGCAGACGAGTGGGAGGCCGACACGCTGGCGGACCTGCCGAGGATGTCGCCCGACGATCTCATGAGCGACCTCGAGACGACGGCCAAGTGGGAATCTCCCGCAGGCCGTCTGTCCGACGCCACGCTGGTGTCGCACGCGGGAGCGGCGTGGGACGGCGGCGATCACCTCCGGGCGAGCCGGACTCCGCCCCCGCCGGTCCTGACGGTGAGCCCGCCGGAGCGCCGCTCCGATCCCCAGGCGGGCGGGCCAGGGCAGCCGCCGACCGCCGAGGACACGCCCGTTCCGCTCGGCCGCAAGGTCGTGCACCGCGTCAGCGACGGCGCGGCGCCTCGCGTCACGCCGGCGCTCACGGCGCGTGTCCTGGCCGAGGCCGATGCGGAGCGGCTCACGGTGGTGCGCCGGGGGCCGTCGCCGTGGCCCCGGCGGTTCGCGATCGCGTTCGCGCTGTTCGGGATGCTCGCGGGGGTCGGCGGCGTGTGGCTCGTGCAGATGCGCACGCTCGACGGAGGCGGGAGCGCGCTGCCTGCGGCGAAGGGGCTGGCGAAGCGCGCGGCTCAGGAGGCGCGCTCGTCGGTGGTGGCGGGACGATCGAGCGCGGCCGTCCCTGCCGCGCCGGAGCCCTCGCCCGAGCCCACGGCGGTCGAGCCCCCGGCGGCCGAGCTGGTTCCCGCGAGCGCCGCGGGTCCCGAGAGCGAGGCGCCGCGTGTGGCGCAAGCGCGAGGGGCCCGTCTCGACGCGCGGCGCCCCGAGGTCATCTACGACGAGGTCGAGCGCGAGCGGCGGCGGCGGCGCGAGAAGCTCGAGCGCGAGCGGGCGTGGCGTGAGGCGACGACCCGCGCGCGGCAAGAGCGCGACGCGTCCCGGCGCGAGCCGCCGCGGCCCGAGGAGGGCGCGGTTGGGCCGGCGCAGCCCGCCGAGGGCGCGCGCGCGCCGCAGCAACCCGCGGAGAGCGACGGCGCGCAGCGACCTCAGGCGAGCGACGGCGGGTGACGTCCGCGGCCCGGCGGTCCGCCTGCCTGGTATAAGGCGGACCGTGCCAGGGATGAGTCGAGGAGGTTACGCGCTCGCCCGCGCGGCGGGCGCCGCGCTCGCCGTGTCGGCGGCGGCGGTCGGCGCTCCTGTGCGCCCTGCGAGCGCCGCGCCGCAGGCCGCGCAGCAGGCGCCACGGGTCGCGCCGGAGCACCTGCCGTACGGCGCGGCGGGGTGGGCCGTGTCGGGCTGGGGCGGCGTGCGCGGCGTGACGATCGGGCCGATCGAGAACCTGCGTCACCCGGGCCGCGGCTACGGCACCGCGGCGAGCGGGCGGGCGATGGATGAGGCGGTCGCCATGGGCGCGACGTGGGTCAGCCTGACGCCGTTCGGCCGCGTGTGGGACGGCAAGGGCACGGGCGTCGATCTCGTCTTCGAGGCGCCGTTCGAGGAGAACCGGCGCAACGTGCTCGCGGCGATCGCGCAGGCGCACGCGCGCGGGCTCAAGGTGCTGCTCGTCCCGCACCTCTGGGTCGAGAGCGGCGAGTGGCGGGCCCAGATCGATCCCGGGGACGACGCCGGCTGGGCGCGCTGGGCCGAGTCGTACCGCCGGTTCCTGCTCACGTGGGCCGCGGTCGCGCGCGAGGGAGGCGCGGAGATGCTCAGCGTGGGCGTCGAGCTGCGGAGCTGGGTGACGACGCCGCGGGCGGCGAGCTTCCTGCCGATCATCGAGGCGGTGCGCCGCGTGTACCCGGGGCTGCTCACCTACTCGGCGAACTGGGACGACGTCGAGCACACGCTGATCTTCGACGCGCTCGACCTCATCGGCATCAACGCGTTCTACCCGCTGGCGGAGCGCGAGGGCGCGTCATTCGAGGAGCTCCTGCGCGGCGGGCGCAAGGTGGCGGCCGGGGTGGACGCCGTGGCGCGCGCGTGGGGCAAGCCGATCCTGCTGACGGAGATCGGCTACACCACGCGGCGCGATCCCGCCGTGCGCCCGTGGGAGTGGCCCGATCGCATGAAGGGCGTGGTGGTCGACCAGCGCTCGCAGGCCGAGGCCTACGCCGCGGTGATCGCGCCGTTCCTCGACGCGCGCACGTGCGCCGGCTTCTTCGTCTGGCGGCTCTACGCCGATCCGGACGACGTCTCGCAGGAGGCCGAGTGGGGCTTCTCGCCGAGGGGCAAGCTCGCGGAGCTCGTGCTGCGCGACGCCTTCGCCACCCGCTGGGCCGCCGACGGCCCCCGGCTGCCCGGCGACGCCCTCGGCGGGCACCGCGCCCGCACCCCGGGGCTCTTCGGCTGGGAGCTCGATCCCGACGAGCCCGGGAGCCTGTTCCCGTAGCCGGACGAGCGGACGAGCCGCTCCTTGCGGGACGATGCGCTCATGACGGCAGGCGGAGGGTGAAGGTCGAGCCCCTGCCTGCGGTGCTCGTCACCTCGATGCGCCCGCCGTGCGCCTCGGCGATGCGAAGCGCGGCCCACAGGCCGAGGCCGACGCCCGGGGCCACGCCGCTCGACGACGGGGCGCGGAAGTAGCGCTCGAACAGCCGTCGCTGATCGTCGGCCGCGATCCCCACGCCGCGG
Source organism: Sorangium sp. So ce128 (assembly GCF_051525245.1). Taxonomy (NCBI): domain Bacteria; kingdom Pseudomonadati; phylum Myxococcota; order Polyangiales; family Polyangiaceae; genus Sorangium; species Sorangium sp. So ce128. The sequence goes on from NZ_CP150313.1 coordinate 1,865,570, forward strand.
TCCGAGACCGCGATGGAGACCTCGGCGCCTACCCGCGCGACGGTCACCTGCACGGCGCCGCCCGCAGGCGAGTACTTGATGGCGTTCGCGACCAGGTTGTTGAGCACCTGCTCGACCCGGATCGGGTCGCAGCACAGCGGGACGGGCTCCTCGGGGAGCGACAGCCTGAGCTCGTGCGCGGTCGCGGTCGGGCGGTAGAGCTCCACGACGTCGCGGGCGAGCTCGCGCGCGTCCCGGGTCTCGCGGCGCAGCTCGAGCTCACCGCCCTCGAGCCGCGCGATGTCCATGAGGTCCGTGAGCATCCGGTCGCAGCGCGCGGCCTCCTTCCCGATGCGGGTGAGCATCGACCGGAGCCGCTCCTCGTGGGGGAGGGGCCGATCCGGCCGGAGGCTGTCGACCGTGAGCTTCAGCGCGGCGAGCGGGTTGCGCAGGTCGTGCGCGACGCTCGCGAGGATCCCGAGCTGCCTCTTGCGCTGCTCGGCCAGCGCGGCGGCCATCTCGTTGAACGCGACGGCGATCTCGCGCAGCTCGTCGAGCCCGCCCTGCGGCGCGCGGGCGTCGTGCGAGCCGGCCCCGTAGCGGTCGATCGCGGCGCGGATCGAGAGGAGCGGGCGATAGACGCACCTGCGCAGCTGCCAGAGCGCGAGCAGGACGCCGGCCAGCAGCATCCCGGCGGCCCCGAGGCTCACGATCTCCGAGAGCCTGTGCACCTCGTCGACGCGCTGCCGGGCGATCCGCGCCTCGGCGAGCCTGGTGGCGAGCAGCCGCTCGAGCGCGGCGAACGTACGGTCGACCTCATCGTGGGACGCCCCGGCCTCCCGGTGCTCCTGCGTTTGCGTGTGCGTGGCGAGGTAGCGCTCGATCTCCCGCTCGGCCTCCTCGAAGACGCTGGCGCTCTCCGCGGTGACCGGCTGCGCGCGGGCGTCCTCGAGCCACCGGGAGATCTCGCGCCTGGCGGTATCGCGCGCGCCGACGTGCTCGGGGAGCTGGGTCAGCGCCACGCGGGCGCTCTCGCGCTCGTGGGAGAGGAGGTGGACCTCCAGCTGCGTGATGGACCGCACCTCCCGGACGATGTTGAAGAGGCACGTGACCTCGCGGGTCATGTACGTGGCGCTGAGCGTGAACCCGCTCGCCGTCAGCAGCGCAAGGGCGGCGAGCCATGCGGTGCTCGCCGCCGCGAGCGTCTTCAGCTTCATCGTCGTCCCCCGGTTCCGGCCCAGGTCGCGCCGGGAACGAGCGGAAGCGTAGCGCCTCGAGCGCGCGCGGCCCGTCCGCCGGGCAATCCGGAGCTCAGGAGCCGCCGGGGAGGCGGCCGAGCCCGGGCGCTGCGGGAGCGGCGCGGCTCCCGTCGAGGCTGCGCTGCGCGCGGCCTCAGGCGTGCGTGGTTTCCAGGCCCTTCGGGTTCGACAGCGCCGCCCGCGCGATGGCCATCTGCCGCTCGAGCTCCGCGGGCGACGCCGGGGTCTCCAGGATCAGCGCCGCGTCGTCAGGGAGGTGGGCGGCGATCCGCTGGAATGCGTGCGCCGCGCTCTGGCTCAGGGCGCCGTGGCGGCTCCCCGCGTTCACCTCGCTCACGTGGAGCTGCTTCAGCCGCGTCCTGTGCTCCCGTACGAGGAAATGGGCCTCGGTCATCGTGCGATCGACCTGGTGCGCATGGCCGATATCGAAGCAGAACGACGCGTCCGGCAGCGCGTCGAAGAAGGGCCCGAGCTCCTCCACGGTGCGGCCTGTCCGCTTTCTCTTATCCATGTTCTCGATGGCGAGGAGGCCGCCGAGCTGCCGGAAGGCGCCGAGATCATGGAGCGTGTCGGGGTGGAGGACGATGAGCCATCCGAGCGCGGCCACCTCCGCCATGGCGTCGGCGACGGCGCGCTCCTCCGCCGCGTCGAAGCGGCTCGGAGCGTGGAACGAGACGTAGCCGTACCGCGACAGGTCGAGCGAGCCGAGGAGCCGGAGCAGCGGCTTGAGCTCCGAGATCCGCAGCGCGGAGAGCTCCACGGCGGTCGCCGAGCTCCCTTCGAGTATCGAGAGCGCTCGCTCGACGTCGCTGAGGGCGAGCGCCCCTGTCGAGTAGCCCACGGGTCGCATCAGAGCACCCCATAGGTCTGGAGGAGCATCAGAACACCCCATAGGTCTGGAGGAGCTTGCGGAGCTCGTCGTCTTCCTTGAAGAAGAGCCGGTCGAGCCCGCCCTGGAACTCACGCGCGATGTCCCGCACCCGCTTGAAGGTCGGGTCGCTGCCCAGCTGATCGTCCAGCGGCAGCTGCTTCAGCCGGCCGCGCTCCTCTTCGTTCGAGAGGAGCGCGAGGAACGCGTCGTAGCTGTCGAACAGCGTGCGCGCCGTCTCCGCGGAGATCGAGGGCCGGAGCAGCACCTCGGCCAGGCTCTCCAGGGGCGTCACCCGGATGCGCTCTCGCAGGAAGCGCACGAGCGCGGGCGTCGAGAGCCGCTCGCCATCGTCGGTCAACGTCGCCCGATCCTTGCAGAACAGCTCGAAGCCGAAGCAGGTGAGGAGCCCGCTCACGAAGATGAGCTTCCGCGACATCCTGAGCTTCGCGTTGCGGAGCGCCCAGCCCGAGCTGCGCTCCCGCTGCTTGTAGACGAAATCGACGGCGACCGTGCGCCAGTACCGGACGATGTCGTTCAGGAGGAACATCGGGAGGATCTCGCGCTTGCTGCCGTAGCGCAGCCCGCGGTCGTCCTCGATGTACCGCGAGAGCACGAGCCTGAGCACCCGCTCGTGGGCGTCCGGCTGGCCGATCGCGAGCGACTCCAGGAGCAGCAGGATGCGCTGGGTCGTGTTCTTGTTCGTGTCCTCCTGTCCGCCGATCTGGTGGAGGATCGGGTGGCTGAAGGCCACGTTGCCGAACACGCCCGTCGGGCCCGGCTCATGGAACTTCGCTTCCCTCAGGATCCTCGTGATGGCCTGGACCTGGCTGAAATGCCCCTCGTCGGCCTGACCGTCGATGAGCAGCGTCCAGTCGAGATCGCTGCCGGTCGTGTACTCGCCCCGCGCCAGCGAGCCGAAGACCACGACGCTCGTGTCGCAGGGGATCTGCTCGCGGAGCAGCGCCGCGAGCCGCGTCCGGGTCTCCGTCGAGAGCCGCGCGGCCGCCTCGATGCTCGGCCACGATCGCCCCGCCCTCTCGCCGATCCGCTCGATGGCGCTCCGCGGCGCCGCGTCTTCATCTCTCGTCATCGATCGCACCCTCGATCGCGGGAGCCGTCCATCGAGCCCACCGCAGCGCATTGCAGCGCGCCGCGTCGCGCCGCGCGCCTCACGCCCCGCCGTCGCCGGAGAGCGCGAGCCCGAACCACCGGTTCACGAGGTCATGGTGCTCGTCGAGGCGATCGCGGTAGCGGGGGGTGCCCTCGAGCGCGGCTCGCTCGAAATCGATCCAGTACAGGGCGCCCGTCTTCTCGCCGATGAGCACGTTGCCCAGCTTGACGTCGAGCGGCGCGACGCCGCGCGCGTTCATCGCCCGGACGATCTCCTCGATCCGGCCGCGGTAGGTCGCGCCGCCGCCGCTGGCGAACGCCTCGATCTCTCGCCGGTCGCGGTCTGGATCGAACAGCTGCCCGAGCGGCGCGAGGTCGATGTCGAGCACCTTCTCCCCGCGCTCGGCGACCTGATGTTGCAGCGTCCGTCCGCGCACATAGTCGAGGTAAAGGGTGCGCGTGGCGAGGCTGAGATCGCGAATCCTCGGGACGCTGGGGAGGTCGCGCAGGCGGAAGAGCGCGGCTGCTTCGTTGTAGAAGAAGAGACCGAGCAGGGCGAAGAGGTGCGCCTGGAGCGGCGCGTTCTGCGGCTGTCCGACGAAGCGCTTGCGGACGCAGACGTAGCCGTTGCGCAGCACGACGTGCAGCCGGTAGCGCAGGCGCGGCATCTTCTGGCTCCGCCGGTTGAAGAAGGCGACGTCGGCCGGGTGGACCGCGAAGGCGAAGCCGTCCTGATCGAGCTCCGCGAGCACCCTGTCCCCCGGGCCGAGCTCGGCGACCGATGGGATCTCGCTCGGGGTCACGGCGTCGGGCACGGGGAGCGGGTTCTCTGCGAGCCGGCGCGCAAGGAGCGCTCTGACCGTCTCGAGCCGCACGGCGAGCAGCCTCGTCGCGGCGTCCATGCCGGGCACGCGGCGCATGCCTTCGTCAAGGGCGCGCCGAAGCTCAGGGTTCATGCCCGTCTAGTAGCCGCTTCCGTTCGGCAAATCAAAAGGTGAGGAGACGGCGAGGCGAGGTGGTACGCTGATCCATCGATCTTGGGCGCGCGCGTCGGCGGGCGGCGACGCGCGCCAACGAGCGTGGACGAACGTCGACGAACGCGGACGAACGCGGACGAACGCCAGAGGCCACGACCGCCGGCGTGCCGGGTGGGCGTTTGGCAGCGCGTGTGGTGATGCTGGGTGCGGTTTGCGCTTCAACAGGGGACCCGATTCGGGTAGCAAGCCTTCATGGGGAATTCGACGCTGCGGATCGTCCATGTCGTGAGCAGCCTCAATGGCGGAGGTATGGAGCATTTCGTACTGCGCCTCGCCGAGGCGCAGCGGCGCCACGGCCACGACGCCTCCATCCTCGCGCTGCGCGGCGGGCCGCTGGCGGAGCTGGCGCGGCAGCGGACGCTGCCGACCACGGTGCTGGGCGGGCGCCTCCCCACGCGGCTCGCGCACGCGGCCCTCTCCTTCGCGCGCTCCCGCCCGCACGTCGTCCACGCGCACAACCCCACTGCGCTCCATTACGCCACGATCGGCAAGGTCCTTACGCGCGCGCGGCTCGTCTTCACCGATCACGCCCAGACGCGCGGGATCATCCGCGTTCCGTCGCGCTTCGAGTGGCGTGAAACGGACGCTGTCGTCGGCTGCTCGCAGGACACGGCCGACAAGAGCGGCGCGGTCGGCGTGGCCAGCAACATCTCTGTCATCCACAACGGGATCGACATCACCCCGGCCAAGCGGACGCGCGACGAGGTGCGCGCCGAGTTCGGGCTCGGCCCGGACGTGTTCCTTGGCATCATGCCCGCCGCGTTCCACCCGGTGAAGGCGCACGACGTGCTGCTGCGGGCGCTCGCGCGGCTCCGGGAGCGGGGCGTCGCGGTCGCGGTGCTCGTCGTCGGCGACGGCGACGAGCGCGATCGCATCCATGGGCTCGCGAGGGAGCTCGGGGTCCACGGCGCCGAGGCGCGCTTCCTCGGCTTCCGCAAGGACGTGCCCGATCTGCTCGTCGCCGCCGATTTCTTCACGCTGCCCTCGCGCGACGAGGGGCTGCCGCTCGCCGTCCTCGAGGCCATGGCGCGCAGCCTGCCTGTCGTGGTGACGCCGGTCGGCGGGGTCCCGGAGGTGGTGCGGCACGAGGAGCACGGCCTGATCGTCCCGGTGGACGGGCACGACGCGCTCGCGGACGCGATCGAGCGGCTCGCGAGCGATCCGGCGCTGAGGCGGCGGCTCGGCGAGGCGGGGCACGCGCGGGTGCGCGACGACTTCTCGTTCGAGAAGATGACGCGCAAATACGAGCAACTCTATCTCCGCCTCACGTGACAGGCGAGCGCGCGATGAAGGTACTCGTCTTCACCCATCATTACCCTTCCACGCGGCTGCCGACGATGGCGCCGTACAGCTATCACACGTACAGGGCGCTCGCGCGCCGCTGCGAGCTCCGGCTCGTGGCCCCGATCCCCTGGTGGACGCGCGCGCGCGGGGCGTCACGGGAGCTCTTCGGCGGCACGCGCGAGGCGCACACCGGCATCGACGCGCTGTTCCCCACGTACTGGTCGGTCCCGGGGCTGCCGAGCCTGCACGCGCGGGCGCTCCGTGCATCGCTCGGGCGCACGATGGCGGGGCTGCGGCGCGAGTTTCCGTACGACGCGATCCTGGCCGCGTGGGCCTATCCCGATACCGTCGCCGCGGAGGCGTTCGCGCGGGAGGCGGGGGTGCCGGTCGTCACGACGGTGCTCGGCAGCGACATCAACGAGCAGCCGAGGAACCCCGCGCTGCGGGCGCAGATCGCGCCGGCGCTCCAGCGCTGCGCCCGTGTGGTCGCGGTGAGCGGGGCGCTCGGGGAGCGCCTGGTGGAGCTCGGGGTGCCGCGGGAGCGCGTCGTGGTGCAGCTCAACGCGGTCGACGGCGCGCGGTTCGCGATCCGGGATCGGGCCGAGCCGCGGCGGCGCTTCGGCGTCCCGGCGGACGCGAAGGTGGTGCTGTACGCCGGTTATCACGTGCCCGAGAAGGGCGTGGACGTCCTCGTGGAGGCGATGGCGCACCTCGACCGGACGGGCCGCCGCGACATTCACCTGATGATGGTGGGCGGTGGCGAGCTGCTCGAGCCGCTGCGCGCGAAGGTGAGCGCGCTCGGCCTGGGCGATCGCGTGCGGTTGTTCGGCTGGGCGCTGCCCGTGGAGATCCCGGACTACATGGCCGCGTGCGACGTTTTCTGCCTGCCGAGCCGCCGCGAGGGCTGTCCGAACGTCGTCCTGGAGGCGCTCGCCTCGGGCCGCCCCGTCGTCGGAACCCGGGTCGGCGGCGTGCCGGAGCTCGTCCGCGAAGGGCACGGGGGCAATGGCCTCCTCGTCCCCCCCGGCGATCCCGGGGCGCTCGGGGCCGCGTTGGCGCGAGCGCTGGATACCGCATGGGACCCGGAGGCGCTGCGGGGCAGCGTGGGGGCGCTGTCATGGGACGTCGTGGGGGAGCGCTATCACGCGCTCCTGAAAGAGGTCCTCGGCGAGCAGCGCGGTCGCGGGCCGGGCTGAGGCGAGCTGTCCGGCTCGCGCGACGGACACGCCAACGTAAACGTGAACGTTTACGTGGTCGTGGTCGTGGTCGTGGTCGTTCACGGCCTACCGTTGACGACCACGACCACGACCACGTTCACGACCACGACCACGACCACGTTCACGACCACGACCACGTAAACGTTCGGAGGTAGGAGAACGCGGCGCGAAGATTGGTTAACGCCTACGCGCCGAGGGCCTGCGGTGTTGTCGGAGGGGGGAGTGGTTGCGTCAGCTCGCGCAGGGCGGCGGCTTCAGGCGGTGATCCCTGTAGTCACCGGGATTGCCCGTCTTCCCCTCGAGCGCGGCGATCGCGATATTGTACATCTCCCGCGCGGTCACGTAGTGGAGCACCCACTCCTTGCCATCGTTGTAACGGGTGGTGAGCTCCCGGTGCAGCTCGTGGCCCCCGGCGCCGAGCAGCGACGCCGCCTGCTCCTCGGGCGCGCCGTGCGTGTAGACCTTGACGAACACCCACTCGGGCCTCCCCTCGATATGGATGTTCTGATCGACCCACGTCTTCACCCGATCCGGCGTCGGCGGGTCGATCGCCTGGAGCGCGCCGTACTCCATCCGCATCCGCACCCGGCTTCCCCGGCGCGTCAGCGCGAGCGCGAGCGGGCCCTCGATCATCAGGATCCGGTCTTCCAGCACCTCGCCGACCTTGGCTCGCGCGCCCACGGCGTGGGCACTCCGGCGCGCCAGGTTGCCCGTCGGCCAGTAGATCTGGTTCACGATGGAGTGCTGCGACTCGTCGGGGGCCGACGGGAACGTGTAGTCGGCATAGCAGCCCGTCTCGAAGAGGAGCGGGAGCTCCGCGTCGACTCCGCAGTTCCGCGAGTCCCGCCCGGAGTTCGCCAGACACCAGTTGCCGTGGATGAACCCGTAACGCATGCGCCCGTCCGGGTCGCGCGAGAAATGCCCGTGCTTCCCCAGGATGTCCAGGTACCTGAGGATGTCCGCGCGCAGGTTCTCCTCCGTGTCGTTGTGGTGGTGCAGGTGCAGCTCCACCTCGCCGAAGCCGCGGCGCGTGAGGTCCGCCAGCGCGTCGAGCCACCCGGGCGTGTACTGCTCCCCCGGAAAGAAGAAGCTGTGACGCGGGTTCCGGCCGTCCGCGTCGCGGTACGCGCCGGCCATCTCGGGATACCCCTTCGACCACGCCCTCACCCGCGCGTCGCCGACCTCCGGTGTGGGGTTCTCCCACCCTGGCTCCCAGTGATCGCAGACCGCGAAGAGCAGGTGCCGCGGGCCGAGCGGACGCGGAGCACGGGCGTTCTCGATCCTCTGCCGGGCGTAGCCGCCGAGCCAGTTGTGAAGGTTCTTGTTCTTGAGATACTGGATCTTCGCCTGGAGTGTTCCGATCATGAGCTCTCTCGACCGCGACGCGTTGGACCGGCGGCCGCCGCGGCGGAACGGATACTAACCTGGCCCCCCCGGGCGTAGCCATAGCCGCCTCGGGGCCCGCAGCGATCAAGATCACCTCGCGGTCTCAGGCGACGTAGCGCGGAGCGCGGCCCACCTGCCCCCCGGACGGCGCGCGCGACGGGGCGTGCGTCGTGATCGTGCTCGCCGCGTTCGCCCCCTGCGAGGCGCACGACGCCGTCCTCGGCCCCGCAAGCAGCGAGCGCACGCGGCCCGCCCGCCACGGAAAGGGGTGCGCAGAGGCCATGGAAACTCAAGCACACCCCAGCAGAGCCCGAACGGCCGTCCCGAACAGCCACCGTGCGGCGAACCCTTGCGGCATGCATCGTGTCTTCAATTTTGTCGCCTGGCTGTTCGGTGAGCCGCGCCGCTTTGCCGAGCGAGGATGGCTGTGAGGGGGACAAATCGCCCCACCTGTGGCGATTTGTGCCGCCCAGCCTGTCGGCTGACCACCTACCGTTGTGTCTGTGGTGAGCATCCCAACGGGAGCCGCGCTGGCACGATGCCTGCTCTGGGGGGTGCGGACCGCAGCCATCACCGATAAGGAGCCAGGCATGATGTCAACCGCGATGACGCCGAGCGAAGAGATGGTTTCCCTCCCGCGGAGGGCCTCCCTGGAGTCACCAGCTTCGATGACCGAGGCGTGCGAGCTAGCCCGGCGGCTCGTGGACATGATCGAGCGCCTCAGGATGTGCACCCCGGAGGGCGATCAGGCCCAGGCGCTCCGCATCGCGGAGGGGATGGCACGGAGCGTCGCGGATGTCGTGACCGACGTCATGGGCAGCCGGCGCGCTCACGCCGCCTAGCCCGCAAATATGCCGGCCGGGGCGACGGGGCCCGAGGGGGCGCCGCGCCTCGATTGTGGATCCCGAAACCGAGACCAGCATGAGCTACAAGCGCAAAGGAATGCGCCCCGGGGATCCGTACCCGCTCGGCGCGACATGGGACGGCGCTGGAACGCAGTTCGCCCTCTTCTCGGAGAACGCCGAGGCGGTGGACCTGTGCCTCGTCGACGACGAGGGGAACGAGCAACGCCTGCCGGTCCGTCACCGCACCTCCCTCGTCTGGCACGTCTACGTGCCGGAGGTCGGGCCGGGGCAGAAATACGCGTATCGCGTGCACGGCCCGTGGGCGCCGGAGCGGGGGTTGCGCTTCAACCCGCGGGTGCGCCTGCTCGATCCGTACGCGAAGGCGCTCGCCTCGCGGGTCCAGTGGGACGCGGGCGCGTTCGCCCACCGGAGCGGTGAGCCCGACGGCGACCTCGCCATGGCCGAGGGGGAGGCGCTCGGCGCCCCGCTCGGCGTCGTCATCGACCCGTCCTTCGACTGGGGCGGAGACCGGCGCCCGTACGTGCCGTTCCACCGCAGCGTCATCTACGAGGCGCACGTCCGCGGCATGACGATGCAGCACCCGGAGATCCCGGAGGAGCTCCGCGGGACCTACCTTGGCATCGCCCACCCGGCCATCATCGGATACCTGCGGTATCTCGGCATCACGGCCATCGAGCTCCTGCCCGTGCACGCCTTCGTTCACGAGAAATTCCTGCTCGACAAGGGGCTACGGAACTACTGGGGATACCACTCGATAGGCTTCTTCGCGCCGGACGTCGGCTACCGCGCCGGCGCCGAGGTGGCGTCGGAGGTGCGGCAGTTCAAGGAGATGGTGAAGGCGCTCCACGCCGCCGGCATCGAGGTCATCCTCGACGTCGTCTACAACCACACGGCGGAGGGCAACCACCTGGGCCCGACGCTGAGCCTGCGCGGCATCGACAACCCGACCTACTACCGCCTCGTCCCTGGCAACGAGCGCTACTATTTCGACTACACGGGCACGGGGAACACCCTCAACGTGCGTCACCCGCAGACGCTCCAGCTGATCATGGACTCCTTGCGGTACTGGGTCCTCGAGATGCACGTGGACGGGTTCCGCTTCGACCTCGCGGCGGCGCTGGCGCGCGGCCTCCACGACGTCGACCAGCTCTCGAGCTTCTTCACGATCATCCACCAGGACCCGGTGCTCAGCCAGGTGAAGCTCATCGCCGAGCCCTGGGACGTGGGCCCCGGCGGCTACCAGGTGGGCAATTTCCCGGTGCGCTGGGCCGAGTGGAACGGTCGTTATCGGGACACCCTGCGCGACTTCTGGCGCGGCTCGGGCGGCATCGCCTCCGATCTCGGGTTCCGGCTCACGGGGAGCAGCGATCTCTACGAGAACAGCGGGCGAAAGCCGTACACGAGCATCAACTTCGTCACGGCCCACGACGGCTTCACCCTGGCGGATCTCGTCTCGTACAACGAGAAGCACAACGAGGCGAACGGGGAGGGGGGCTGCGACGGCGCCGACGACAACCGCTCGTGGAACTGCGGCGTCGAGGGGCCGACCGACGACCCCGAGATCCTGAAGCTGCGGGCGCGGCAGGCGCGGAACATCATGGCGTCGCTCCTGTTCTCGCAGGGGACTCCGATGCTCCTCCACGGGGACGAGCGGGGGCGCACGCAGCAGGGGAACAACAACGGGTACTGCCAGGACAGCCCGCTCACGTGGCAGCCGTGGGACTGGGACGAGCCGTCGCGGGCGCTCCTGGAGTTCACGCGCAAATGCCTCCGCATCCGGCACGAGCACCCGGCGCTCAGGCGCTCGATCTTCTTCAAGGGGCGCCCGATCCGCGGAGGCAAGACCTACGATATCCAGTGGTATCGCCCGGACGGAGAGCTCATGTCCGACGAGGACTGGTCGAACCCGTGCACGCAGTGCCTCGGCGTGTTCCTGTCGGGGGAGGGGCTCGACGACGTGGACGAGGAGGGCGATCGGCTGATCGACGACGACTTCGTCCTGCTGCTCAACGCGTCGCCGTGCGATCTGGGCTTCCTCCTGCCCTTCGCCGATGAGCCCAGGCCGTGGCAGCTCCTCGTGGACACCCAGGACGACGCCGCCGTCGAGACGCGGAAAGGCGGCGAAGAGACGGCGCTGGCGTCGCGCTCGCTCAAGCTCTTCCTCCGCAGCCGGCGCTCTGCATGAGGGTGCAGAGGGGGCGGGAACCGCTGTAGAGCAGGGCGCTCAGAACGCGTTGAAGGCGCCGAGGAAGAGCGGGGGGCCGGCGAACGCGGCGTCGAGGAGGGCGGCCGCCTTGGCGCTGCCCACCACGAAGCCCTGGCTCAGGAGATCGCGCGCCGAGGAGGCGCCGAAATAGATCTGCGTGAGGCGCTCGATGGAGAGCGAGAGGCGATCGCCCGCGGTGCTGCCGGGCGCCGTCTGGACGCCGCGCGCCGCGAAGGTGACGTCGAAGGCGCGCGGCGCGTCCGTGAACACCGGGTCCTCGACGTCGACGCCGATGGCGCCCCGGACGCCGTGCTTCCGCGGCGACGGGTGGAGCGCGAGCGCGGCGGCGACGTCGACGATGCGCCCCATCGCGCCCGCCGCCGTCAGGCCGAGGACGCTGCGGCGCTGCGCCGTGTGCGCGGGCGGGCACAGGCCGGGGTGCCGGGCCGCCGTCTCGTACACGATCGGCTCGTCGCGGATGCCGGGCTCGTCGAGCAGCGGGGCGCCCTGGCCGCGCGGGAGCGCCAGCTCCACGACCTCGTACTGATCGCCGAGCGCGCCGAGGAAGCCGATGAGCCCGCGGTAAGCGCCCGGCGTCGGCGCGTGGAGCTCGCGGACGAGCAGCTGCTGCGCGCCGTAGGCGCCGCCCTCCGGGACGTCGAAGAACAGGTAGCCGGCGATCGCCTTGGAGCCCGGATCCACGTAGACGGCGCCGCTCGGAGAGCGCTTGAAGACGCGCACGTCCCACCAGTAGTCGCTCCGCTTCAGCTGCCCGGTCGTCTCGGCCCGCGCGACGTCGTAGGCCTGCTTGATGAGCGGCTCGTCCCGCGGGCGGGAGAAGGCCCGCACGTGGCGGCGCAGCACCGAGTCCGGGAGCCGATCGGGGGAGGTGCGCACGACGTCCCGGAGCTCGCAGACGCCGAAGCCGAACCGCCGGTAGAACGAGAGCCGGAAAGGGTGGAGCAGGGTGAGCGCCTCGCCCCGGCGGCGCATGCGGCGGAGGCTCTCGCGGACGAGCCGATCCGCGATGCCCCGGCGGCGGAACTCCGGCAGCACCGCGACGGACGAGAGGCCCTGGAACGGCACGTCCGCGCCCGCGAAGCTCATCGTCAGGTCGAGCGAGGCGACGTACCCGACGAGCTGGCCGTCGGTCTCCGCGACGATCACGTTGTCGAGGGCGAGGTGCGCGTGCTCGGTGAAATACCGCAGCCACGCCTCTGGATCACCCGCCTGGAACGCGCGGTAGGCGACCGTCGCGAGGGTGCCCTCCTCGCCCTTGCGGGCGCTGCGAAACACGAGCTCATGGTTGGAACGGCTCGGGGTGCGGGTGCGCGCCATGCCGGTCAATCTACCCTGGGAGGTGCGCTCCCTGGGCCCGGCGGCCCTTCGGCGGCCCGGTGAAGCGCTTCGGACATCTCCTCGGCCGATCCGAAGCGGCCGGACGGCTCACGGGCAAGCGCCTTGACGAACCACGCGTCGAGGGCGGGCGTGATCTCGGCGCAACGCTGGCTCGGAGGCGAGAAGGTGCCGAGCCGGATGGCGCCGAGGAGGGCCTCGATCCCCTTCTGCTCGAACGGCGGCGCGCCGGTGAGCGCGTGGTACGCCATGATGCCCACGGACCAGAGATCCGAGCGGCCGTCGACCAGCTTCGGGTTGAAGAACTGCTCCGGGCTCATATAAACGAGGCTGCCGACCACCGCGCCCGTGTTCGTGAGCGTGGTCCCATCCGGGTCGACATCCCCCCTGGCCACCCCGAAATCGAGCAGCTTGACGCAGGTGCCTCCGCCGGTGTCGGCGAGGAAGACGTGCTCTGGCGTGATGTCCCGGTGAATGACGCCGAGCTTGTGCGCCGCGGTGAGCCCCGTGCAGAGCTGCGAGACGAGCGCGAGCGTCTCCTCCAGGGGGAGTCGCCCGGCGCGCGCTAGCCGGTCGGACAGCTCCTCGCCCCGCAGCAGCTCCATCACGATGTACGAGAGGCCGTTGGCGGCGACGCCATGTTCGTACACCTCGGCCACGTGAGGGCTCTTGATCCTCGCCATGAGCGCGCCTTCGCGGTGGAACCGGGCGACCGCGGTCGCATCGGTCGCGAGCGACGCAGAGATGAACTTGACGGCGACCTCCTTGCCGAGCCCGAGGTGATGCGCCGTCCAGATGCTGCCGACGCCTCCCATCCGGAGGAGGGTGTCGAGCATCAGGTGCGGCGCTACGTGGGAACCAGGCTCAAGCCGCATAGACAGTCAGTATGAATGATGCTCGCACCAGTGCACGTTTCTCTCTCTGTCCATCGGGCGGGCGGCCGGCTCAATACAGTCCATCGGGTGGTCGCCCGTCGGACATGAACTTCTTGGCCACAGCCGCGATCCGGCGCGCGGAGAGCTCCGGACGGACGGGGACGACGTGGGTGAGCAGCGCCGCGAGGTACGCGCCGTCGGGCTGAGGATCGGACGAATCGAGCCGCTCCAGCGCCTCGAGCGTCTTCACGGCGTGCGCCGTGAAGATGGGCCTCACCGCGGCGTCGAACGCGGCGAAGGGGGCGAGCTCGGCGAACGCGCGCCGGCGACCCGCGGCGTCGAGCTCCCGCGCGATCGCGAGCGCCGCGCCGACGTCGCGCGCCTCCACCGCCTGGAGCAGCCCGCCGCCTCGCGCGCGGGTAGCCGCCGTCGTAGCGGACGCGTGCGGCGCGGCGGCGTCCGCCTTGCGGAGCTTGCCGACGAAGCCGGCCGCGAGCACCGCGAGCTGCGCGGCCTCGCGCGGGAGGGCCTCGCGCCCGAGCGCCGCCGCCGCCTCCGCGAAGGTGACGGCGTGCGTGACGTCGAGCACCCCGACCTCGGCGTCGATGCGCGCTTCCCAGGCCGAGTCGAAGCGCGCGAGGCGGACGGCGGCGGCGTGGCCGATCGCGCCGAGCAGCGCGAGCGGCCCGGCGCCGCGCGCGAGCCAGCGCACGGTCGCCTCGACGGCCGGCTGCTCTCCGGCGAGCACCTCGGCCTCGAAGGCGGCGCGCTCCGCGCCCTCGAGCGGCGCGGCGTCCGGGCGCGTGGCCGCCGCGGCGCTGTCGGGGCCGGGCAGGGGCAGATCGGCGAGGCGCGCGAGCGCGGCGCGCGTGGCGGTGAAGGGGGGCAGGCTGGTGTCGGCGGTCGCCCAGGCGAGCTGCACCGTGGAGGCGGCGAGGACCTCGTCGGCGGCGGACGAGAACCGCTCGGCCAGCTCGAGCGCCTTCGAGAGGAAGATGGCGCCGTGCCCGTAGTCGTACAGGTGCTGCGCGACGAAGGGCATGAGCGCGCGGCGCGCGCCGGCCGTGCCGCGGATCTCGACGAGCTCGCGCATCCGCGCCTCGGCCTCGTCGCGGCGCTCCGCCGCGAGCGCCTCGCTCACCTTCGCCGGCTCGTCGAGCTCGAAGTCGGCGATGCGCGCGAGGGGCGAGCGCGCCCCCACCTTGCCGGGGCCCTTGCCGCGGGGGCCCAGCCGGGCCGACGCCTCGCCGATCGCGTGGGCGGCGACCACGAACGCCTCCTCGGCCGGGATCCTGCCGCGCTCGACCCAGGCGCAGAGGTCCGCGAGCAGGGCGAGGCCGTGGTCGAAGCCGTACTCGGCGCGCTCCGCCCCGTCCCTGGTGAGCACCTCGAACGCGAGGTGCAGGCTGCCGAGGCCGGTCTCCCCCCGGTGGAGCCCGAGCGCGCCCAGCCGGAGGCCCTCGCGCAGCGCGCGCGCCGGCTCGTCGCGCAGGATCGCCTCGCGCATGCCGGCGACGAGGCGCCGCACCTCGGCCGCAGTGTCGACGGCCCGGTTGAGCTGCACGCGCCCGCCGTCGATGCGGGTGGCGTAGCGCCGCACGGGCTCGCCGCCGAACGTGCAGGCGCCCGAGGCGAGCTCGAACTTCCAGTTGTGCCACGCGCAGGTCAGCACGCCGCCGCGCAGCGCGCCCTGCGAGAGCGGATAACCCTGGTGCGGGCAGCGATCGTCGAGCGCGTGGACCTCGCCGCCCCGGAGGACGCAGGCGAAGCGCCGCCCCGTGTCGTCCTTGCGCAGCACGGGCACCTCCGCCGGAAATTCGGAGAGGGGGCCCAGATCGATCCAGTCCGACTTCATGGCTTCTCCGCGCCGCGGCGCGCGCCGCGGTGGGTACGCGGCGCGCGTTGTGAGAGCGACGCGCATCGTAGCCGAGAGCGGGGCGGGGAGGGGCCACGAACGGGGCCGCCGCGAAAAGTTCCCTGTCAGGACCCGCGCCGCTCGTTCACCCCTTCACGCAGAGGACCTGCCGCAGCTCGGCGACGACCTCCACGAGATCGCGCTGGTCTTCCATGACGCGCTCGATCGGCTTGTAGGCGGAGGGGATCTCGTCGAGGACACCGCCATCCTTGCGGCACTCGACCCCGGCCGTCTGCGCGGCCAGGTCGTCGACCGTGAAGCGCCGCTTCGCCTCGCCGCGGCTCATCTTGCGCCCCGCGCCATGCGAGGCGCTCTCGAACGCCTCGGGGTTGCCGAGGCCGCGGACGATGTACGAGCGCGTGCCCATCGAGCCGGGGATGATGCCAAGCTCGCCCTTGCCCGCCCGGATCGCGCCCTTGCGCGTCACCAGCACGTCTTCACCGAAATGACGCTCTTCTGCCACGTAGTTGTGATGGCAAGTGATGGCTTCCTGGATCGCGAGCTCGGGGAAGTGCCGGCGGAGCACGCCCTCGGCGAGGTGGAACATGGCCTCCCGGTTCGTCCGCGCGTACCGCTGCGCCCAGAAGAGGTCGTGCCGGTAGGCCTTCATCTCCGGGGTGCCGGCGAGGAACACCGCGAGATCGCGATCGGGCAGGTCGCGGTTGTGGGCGAGCTTCTTCGCCGTGGCGATGTGGATCTCGGCGAGCTCCTTGCCGATGTTGCGAGAGCCGGAGTGGAGCATCAGCCACACGCCGCCGTCCGTGTCGAGGCAGAGCTCGATGAAGTGGTTGCCGCCCCCCAGCGTGCCGAGCTGACAGCGCGCCCGCGTGAACAGCCCCTGGACCTTCGGGCTCAGGCTCGCGAACTCGTCCCAGAGCGCGAGGCGCTCGAACCCCTCCGGCGGGGCGTCGTGGGCCGCGAACCCGACGGGGATCGCCCGCTCGAGGTCGCTGCGGATCCGCCGGAGGTCGTCGGGCAGATCGGCCGCGGTCAGGTTCGTGCGGAGCGCGCCCATCCCGCAGCCGATGTCGACGCCGACGGCGGCCGGCGCGACCGCGTCCCGCATCGCGATGACCGAGCCGACGGTCGCGCCCTTGCCGAAGTGGACGTCGGGCATGGCGGCGACGTGGTGGAACACCCAGGGCAGGGCGCTGATGTTCCGCAGCTGCTCCAGCGCGATCCCCTCGACCTCGTCCGGCCGGGTCCACAGCTTGATGTCCACGTTCTTGCCCTTGATCTGCGCGGGTCCCATCCGGGCAGAATAGCGCGGGGCGCACGCAGGCGAACAGCGAGGGACGCATGCGGTCGAATCGCGAGGGCGCGGGCGGGCGATCGCGAGGCGCGCGGCTACCCCGTTCGGCCTTGCGGGGCCTCTGGGTTCTTGATACGCGTCGAAATCGCTGCTTCCGGGGTCCTTGTTCATGCCGTCTGCTCGCGCGCTCTCCATCGCAACCCTGGCGATCTTTGCCGCTCTGTCGTGTGGGGCCACGAGCGGTTGTGACGGCTGCAAGCCGAGCGAGGACCCTGCGGCCGGGAAGCCCGCCGCCGCGGCTTCCGCGACGGCCAGCGCCGCGGAAGCCGCGGAAGGCGCGGAAGGTGCGGAAGGTAGACCGCGCGCCCTGCCCGCCGGCGACGACCGCTTCGCGGCCCAGATCGCGGCGAACCTACCCCGGGTGCCCGATCCGGCGATCCAGGCCCCGGAGGGCGGGAGCGCGGGCGCCGAGCTCGACAATGGCACCTTCCGCGATCGCGCCATCGCCTTCGTCCGCCAGGTGGCAGCGGGCGGTGACAAGGTGACGTGCGATCTCGCCCTCTCGTCCAAACGCCCCTTCCGCGCTGTCGTGATGGGCTTTCAGGAGGGGAAGCAGATCGCCCGCGGGGAGGCGTCGGACGCGGGGCTCTGCGTCGCGCTGAAGGGGGCCGCGCGCAGGGCCGTGGCCGCGGCGGGAGGCGCGCGCGAGGCGCTCGCGGGCGCGCGGCTGGTCGTGGAGCTTCCGGATCATCACGAGTCGATGGTGGAGAGCGTCGAGCACCCGGGGAAGGGCGTCGAGCTCGTCGAGGGGCTCGTGCCGGTGCGCGTCCTCGACAAGCCCCTCCTCGCGCGGCGCATCGAGGATGGCAAAGGCTATCTCCTGCGCGTCATCGATCCGCGGCACAAGGGGGTTCACAAGTACTACCACGCCCCCGCGGACCGGTTCGAGCGCGAGCTGCACACGATCTACACCGCGTCCACGGCGCTGACGCTGCTGAAGCTGCACGCCTACAAGCCCGACGAGCGCCTGCTGCGGCTGGCGACGGAGGCCGCCGGCTTCATGATGGGCATGCAGAGCCGCGAGGCGCGCGATCGCACGGCCGGCGGCTTCTTCTATGCGTTCGACCTGGAGCGCGAGCGGCCCGAGCGCCGGCTGGTCGTCGGCACGGCGTCGAAGTCGATCTTCACGCTCCTCGAGCTCCACGGCGTCACGAAGGACAAGAGGTACCTCGAGTCCGCCGTGCTCGCGGCCGAGTGGCTGATCTCGATGCAGCGGCCGGACGGCAGCGTGCGCTCGGCCCTGACCGGGCAGGAGGGCGGGGCGTGGAAGGTCCAGGGCAAGGACTCGACGCTCTACACGGGGCAGGTCCTCTCCGCCCTGTCGCGCACCTACCGGGCCACGAACAACAAGAAGTACCTCGACGCCGCGGCCCGGACCGCGGACTACCTGCTCGCCAGGATCGCGGAGAAGGGGTGTTTCCTCGGCGACGATTACAGGAAGCCCAACCCGATCTCGAGCTCGTGGGCGGTCCAATCGCTGCTCGACTTCGCGAAGGCCGGCGGCGACCAGCGCGTCGAGCAGACCGTCTTCCGCTGCGCCGACGACCTCGTGAAGCGGCAGTGGCGCAGGCCCGAGGACGCCTACCGCTACGGCCGCTGGCAGCGGTCGCTGTCGAGCAGCGGGAGCGGCTGGCTCGCCGAGGTGATGTCGGAGGTGTACCACCACTGCCGGAAGAAGGGCATGGAGGGCTGCGATCGGTACAAGGACGCGGTGGTCGCCGCGATCCGGTTGCTCTTGCAGTACACTTACGGTCCGGAGAGCTCGTTCGTGGTGAAGAACCCGCAGGCGGCCGCCGGCGGGGTGTTCTGGAGCGTCAGGGATCGTTATGTGCGCACCGACTCGGTGTGCCACGCGATGAACGCGTACCTCAACGTGATCGGCGAGCTCGGCGACGGCCCGCTGCTCACGCTGCCCGAGCGGCCCCTCGCCGAGCGGATGGCGCTCGCGGCGGAGGCGCCGGGCGCGGCGGACGCGGGGCTCCCCGAGGACGACGGCGAGGAGGCCGCCGCGGGGCAGTCCGGGCCGAAGGGCGAGGACGCGGACGACTGAAACGAAGTGACGTGGTTCCAGGAGAACTCCCCATGGCTCAGGTGAAGATTTACGGAATCAAGGAGAAGCTCAATCCGGTGAAGGAGGCCCTGTCGAGGGTGATCCACGCCTGCGTCATGGAGGCGCTGCAGATGCCGCAGGACAAGCGGGCGCATCGCTTCTTCCCGATGGAGCGCGAGGACATGCTGGCGCCGGGCGGGCGCACCGACGCCTATACGATCATCGAGATCTCGATGATCACCGGGCGCAGCGTGGAGACGAAGAAGAAGCTCGTGCGGCTCCTGTTCGACAAGATCCGGGACGAGGTCGGGATCGACCACCAGGACGTCGAGATCTGTATCTCGGAGTCGCCCGCCCACGACTGGGGGTTTCGCGGGATGCATGGCGACGAGGTCAAGCTGAACTACAAGATCAACCTCTAGCGTCCGGGCGCTCGCGGGCTTGCCCGCGCGGCAGCGCGGGCCGGGCGCCGGCGCGGCTCCGGCGGTCAGCGCGGCAGCACGGCCACGATGCGCAGCGGCCCGCCGGAGCCGGCGCGAATCTTCATCGGAAGCGCGATGACGAGCGCGCCTCGCGGGGGCAGCGACTCCATCGAGGCGACGTTCTCGAACGCCGGGATATCCGCCCCGAGCAGCGCCCGATGCGCCATGAAGCTCCTCGATGGGCCGTGATCGATGCTCGCCGTGTCGATGCCCACCGCCCCCACGTTCCGCTCGATGAGCGCCCGCGCGGCGTCCTCGCCGATACCCGGAAAATGCAGCGCCTCGGCGTGGCCAGGTCGATCGTCGCCGAGGTAGCGCTTCTTGTCAGGCCAGCGCGCGCCCCAGCCCGTCCGGATCATCACGATGGTGAGCGGCTCGATGGCGCCGTGCGCCCGCTCGAACGCCTCGATGTCCGCCGGGGTCACGAGGTAGTCGCTGTCCCTGGCCGCGGCGGCCGACACGTCCACCACCACCGCGGCGCCCACGAGGCGGGACAGGGGCACGGCGTCCGCGGTCGATTTGCCCTCGGCGAAGTGGATGGGCGCGTCGAGGTGCGTGCCGCCATGCTCAGGCGCGCAGAGCGTGTACGCCGAGTAGAAATAGCCGCCCTCGGTCTTGCCGTGGTGCACCGTACCGTGGGTGAATCCCGTCGTTGCCGTGGGCCAGTAGATGGTCTTGTCGTCGAAGGGATAGGTCAGGTCGACGAGCCGCGCGCCCTCGGGCAGGCGGATCTCGCTCGCGCCAGCGCCTCCTGGGGTGTTGCCCCGCGCTCCCGCCTGCTCCGCCGCGCAGCCCGTCGAGACCGCGGCGAGCACGAGTATCGTCGTGATCAACGTTCGCATCGAGCCCCTCCTGGCCGGCCATGCGACCGGCCGCGTGAGATGATTCTGTCACCGGCCTCGCGCCGGGGCATCGCTCCTGACGTCGCGCGCGGGAGAGAGTAACGCGGGCAAGAGCGCAGGGAGCGACGAGGACGGGAGCGAGGTGAGCAGCAGGCGATCGCGGCGCTGCTCGGTCGGCTCTATCTTGGCGGAGCCCCGCGGCTCGTGCGGCCGCGACCCGCACCCGCCATGGCGCCGCCACCTGCCTGACGCCACGCCACGCCCTGGATTCCCCGGATTTCGGCCGCCTGCGCCCCTGGTACGCGCGCTGCCATGGACACCGCGCATGACGCGCTGGTGCGCTGGCTCGCGGAGCCGCTCCGCACGTCGTGAGCTCCGCGGGACGATGGTTCTCCGCGCGCGTGATCGCAGCGATTCGATCCAGGTAGGCGTAGCCGCCGCACAGCAGCCGCAGCGGCGCAGCCCAGGTCGGGAGCGACCGTCGACCCGAGCGGGCCGGCCATCCGCGCGGGCGGCGGTCAGCCGATCCGGCGGGGCGCCCGCTTCTTGGCTCCGGCGTGCGGCGGGCTCTTGGACTCCCTCGGTCGCGGCGCCCCTTCGAGCTCCGCTTCAAGTCCCTTGAGGATCAGCGCCAGTCCATACCGGAACCGCGCGTCCGTGTCGGTGCTCAGGAGGTGCGGGAGCGCCGCCGCGAGGTGCGGGTAAGCTCCTCGCTCCACCGCCGCGCGGAAGAGCGCAGGATCGGCCTTGCCGGGGTCCGCTCCCGGGCGGACCACCAGGGCCTGCTCCTCGAGGGTGAAGCCGATCACGTAGTACACGATCGACCAGCACCCCCACGCCGCGGCGCGCGGGGAGAGACCGGCGCCGCTCAAGGCGCCGAGCAGCACCTCCGAGACCCGCAGCGTGTTGTCCTGCGCAACGTAGGTCCCCGCGAACACCCGCGCCCCATCGCGGTGCGCGAGGAGCGCCCTGCGGAGCCGCTCGGCCATGTCCGCCGCGCGCTCCATCCCCGAGAGCGCTGCCGGCACGCTCTCCGCGCAGCCCGCCAGCATGGCCTCCGCCATCGCGTCGAGCAGCTCCTCCTTGTTCTTGATGTGCCAGTAGAGCGTCGCCGCCTGGACATCCAGCTCCTGCCCGAGCCGGCGCATCGTCAGCGCGTCGAGCCCGACGTCGTTCAAGAGGCGCAGCGCCGTCGCGACGACCTGCTCACGTCGTAGTCGCATCGCCGGCCCTTCCCTCGTTCGCGCCCGGAAGTCGAAGCACGGCCTTGACTCTAACACCGTTCAATTTACTCTAACGTTGTTAGATTTTGGGACGAGGAGGTTTCAGTGTCGACGCAAAATGATGTTGTGGTGGTTGGAGGTGGCCCCGTAGGGATGTTGCTGGCCTCGGAGCTCGCGCTCGCGAAGGTCCGGGTCCGTGTGCTGGAGCAGCGGCGGACGCGCACCGAGCAATCGCGCGCGCTCACGGTGCACCCGAGGACCCTGGAAATCCTCGATCAGCGCGGGATCGTGGACCGCTTCCATCGCCGGGGCGTGCCGATGCCGGCAGGGCATTTCGCGTGGCTCGACACGCCGCTCGACTTCTCGCGCCTCGATACGCGGCACCCGTACACGCTGTGGCTGGCCCAGGCGCAGACAGAGGGGCTCCTGGAGGAGCGGGCTCGCGAGCTGGGCGTCGAGATCCAGCGTGGTCGCTCGGTCGTCGAGGTCGCGGAGAGGGGAGGCGAGGTCGCGCTGCGGGTCGAAGGCCCCGCGGGGCAGGCCGAGGAGCGCGCGCATTACGTGGTGGGGTGCGACGGGGCGAGGAGCGTCGTACGACGCTCGATCGGCGTCGGGTTTCCGGGCACGGAGACGACGGTGACGGCCATCCTGGGCGACGTGGAGCTCGACGAGCCCCCGGCCAGGCCGTTCAGGCATACGTGCGCGCGCGGCTCCGTGCTGGCGGCCCCGCTTCCACCCGGCGATCACGAGGGCGCCTATCGCTTCGTCGTGTTCGATCCGCAACGGGCGCACGTGAGCACGTCCGAGCCGGTCACGCTCGAGGAGCTGCAGAGCGGCGTCGCGCGGATCGTCGGAAGGGACTTCCGGATGCGCAATCCACGGTGGCTGTCGCGCTTTGGCAATGCGACGCGGGTCGCCGAGCGGTACCGGCGCGGGCGGGTCCTCCTCGCGGGCGACGCGGCGCACATCCACTTTCCCGCCGGCGGCCAAGGGCTCAACGTCGGGCTGCAAGACGCGATGAATCTCGGCTGGAAGCTCGCGGCCGAGGTGAACGGCTGGGCGCCGCCCCACCTCCTGGACAGCTATCATGCCGAGCGTCACCCCGTGGGCGTGGCCCTGGGGCGCAACACGGAGATTCAGACCAAGCTCGGCGACTTCTCGGAAGCGGGGCTGGCGCTCCGCCAGATGATGAGCGAGCTGCTCGCCATGGATCCCGTCAATCGGCGGATCTCCGAGATGATCAGCGCGCTCGACGTCGCGTATCCGGCCGGCGGGGCAGCGGAGGCGCACCCCTGGGTCGGTAGGCGGGCGCCCGATCGCGCGCTCGTGACGGACTCCGGCGCTTCGCGGCTGTACGAGCTGCTCCACACGGCCCGGTTCGTCCTGCTCGACCTCGCCGGCGCGGTCGATCTGCGGGAGGCAGGCGCGGCGTGGGGCGATCGCGTCGACGTCGTCCGTGCGACCGCTGCCCCGGAGAGCGATCTCGCCGCCGTCGATGCGATCCTGGTGAGGCCGGACGGGCACGTCGCTTGGGCGAGCGACGCTGCCCGACGGTCGACGCGGCTCGCCGATCTGAGGAGCGCGCTCGCGTCCTGGTGCGGGCCCGCGTGAGGCCGCGAGGGCGCGCTCACACCTTCGGCTCGGAAGAGGCGGAGAAGGTGGAGCGCCGGCGCTCGTTCGCCCGTTCGCGCGTTCAGCGCCCGCACGCTCCTGGGTTCGGCCTGGCGCGCCCCGACGCGAAGCGCTAGCGTCTGGCCAGGGTGCGCAGGGGCGCCCTCCCCGCCGGAAAGAAGCCTTTCACCCTGCGACGCGACGACCGCGAGTCACCTCGCACCGTCATGACCACGTCGACATCCTCGGGCCGAGGGAGCGGGTAGCGGCCGATTCGAGAGGAGACGTCCATGATGGATCCCGTTCGCGAGCTGAAGACCCGCGCTGAGCTGCTGCACAAGCAGCTCGCGTCGAACGACGCCAAGGCGCTCTTGCGCCTGCGCGCGCTGCCCGAGCTCGGGCGCGCCGACGAGGCCGCGCTCGCCGCGGCCGTCGCCGGCATCCGCCGGAAGCACTGCCTCGCGGTGGTCGCGCGCGAGTGCGGCTTCTCGAGCTGGGAGCGCGCGCGCCTCGCCCTCGCGGGAGAGCCCGGCGCGCCCGAGCTCGGGGCGCTGCTCTACGGCCGGGATGGCGGCGTGCTGCACCACTGGTTCGCGACCTACGAGGAGGCGCGCGCCCACGTCGAGGCGCTGCCGGAGGCGTCGCGCGGCTATCTCCTCGCGTACAAACACCACTTCTTCGTCGCCGATCGCGCGTTCGTCGCGTCGCTCGGGCTCGATCCCGGCGACCCGGACTGGCAGGCGATCGGGTGGGACTGGGCACGGCCCGCCGATCTCGCCGCGCGGAGCCGCCTCTACGCAAAGCGGCTCGCCTCGATGCGGGGGTGGGCATGAGCGCCCCGGAGCTGCACCCGGACCTCACCGCCGCGCTCGAGGCTGCTTTCCCGGGGCGCCCGGTCCAGGACGTGACCTCGCTCTCCGGCGGGTTCTCCGGCGCCGCGCTGATCGCGTTCGTCGTCGACGGCGCGCCGTACGTCGCGAAGCGCTTCGCGCTCGATCCGAGCGATCCGGAGCGCCCCGCGCGCGAGAGCGCGTGCATGCGCATCGCGTCCGAGCGCGGCGTCGCGCCGCGCCTGCACCACGCGGACGCGCGGACGGGCGTGACGATCATGGATCGCATCGCGGGGACACAGCTCCGCCCGACGCGCGATCCGGCGCAGATCGAGCGGGTCGCGGCGGCGTTGCGGCGGCTCCACGACGGTCCGCCGTTCCCGCGCAGCCCGTCGCGCATGGCCTTCCTGCGCTCCCTCGACGCGCAGTGCGCCGCGCTCGCAGGAGCGGGCCTGCCAGCCGAGCTCGTGCGCACGGTCGTCGAGCTCGAGCGTGTGAGCGCGCCGCACGCGCACGCCGCCGCGTGTCATCGCGACCTCAACCCGAACAACGTGCTCGTGGCGGCCGAGCGCGTGTACTTCGTCGACTGGACCCACGCGGGCGCGGGAGATCCGTTCATCGATCTCGCGCAGCTCGGCGTCTTTGCGTGCCCGCGGCCCGAGCAGCGCGAGGCGCTGCTCGAGGCGTACCTGGGGAGGCCAGCGAGCGACGGCGAGCGCGCGCGGGCGGGCCTTGCGCGCGCCGTCGCCCTCGCCTTCTACGCCGCGAGCTTCTTCTTCGGGGCAGCGCGCCTCGGCGGGCCGCCTCCTGAAGACGACGCGTCCCGCCCGCTCGCGGAGGTCCTCGCCGCGTTCGGCGCCGCGCCGGAGCGAACGCACCCCGGCGTCGTCGCCGCCGCCCTCCTGCGCGAGATGCGGCAGGAAGCCGGGGCGCTCGACGTCCTGCGCGGCTGGCCATGACGTCACGCTGACGGCGTGGGGCGCGGACCCCCGGCAAGGATCGCGGCCCACGGCGGTGCTGCCCGGCGAGCTCCGCGGCCCGGGTGACGCTGCCAGTCGCGCCGCGGCCTGACGGCTGCGCAGCACGACAGCAGTACGTTCAGGGAGACGCGGAGTCCCCTCGTGGGGACTCCTTGCCTTCTCCTCGGGTGAAGTGCGCTCGAACGGGCTGAGCTCGAGGTGCGCGCCACAGGAAGGCGCTCTGGCGTCGAAGGAACAATGACGCTCCTCCGTTCACGAAGATCAGGGCTTCAGCGAGGCAAGGTGCGTTGGGCGGCGGCGCGTGGGATTGCGATGATTGCGCCCGGTGCACCGCGCGGATAGCGTGGGTGCATGAGGAGCTGGGAGCAGCAAGTCCAGGCCGCGGCCGCGACGCTCGGCATCGCCGCGCGGGGCCGCGACGCGGAGGGCCTCATCGCGGGACGCCGCGTCTCCGTGGAGCTCAGCGAGAACCAAGACCATCCGTACGTCTTCGTCCATGGCTGGCTCCGGCCACCCCTCGATCTGGGCCTCGAGATGGACCGCCGGCTGACGACCCTGGGCATCGTGAACGCGGTCGTGACCGGCAGCGACGACCTCGACAGCGAGTTCTCGATCGCAGCGGATGACCCCTCCCGGACAGGGGATCTCTTCACCGTGGCGCTCCGCGAGCACCTCGTCGCGCTGCACCGCACGCCCTACGAGCTCCGCGTCCACGACGGCGGCTGCACGCTCTCCGAGCCGTACGGCTCCACCGATGAGGCGTGGATCGTGCGCGCCGCCCACAGCGCCGTGCAGACCGTCGAGCTCCTCGACGATGCGCGCGTTGGCCTCCGCGCCGCCGCGTCGCTCGCCGCGCACGCCGAGGCGCTCCGCGCGCTCGCCTCGGCGCGCGGCCTCGCCTTCGCGAGCGTGCCGCTCTCGGTCACGGGCCGGATCGAGGGGGGCCCCATCGAGGTCGGCTCGGCGCGCGCGGCGCGCGGCCGCCACCGGATCACCGCGCGCGCGAGCTTCGAGACCGAGCTCGGCCTTGGCCTCGCCGTCCGGCGCGAACGACTCCTCGACGGCCTCGTCACGATGCTGGGCGGGCAGGACATCGTCGTCGAGGACGAGGCGTTCGATCGCCGCTTCCACGTGCGCGTGGATCCGCGGCAGACCGACCGAACCCCGGCGCTGCTCGACCCTACCGCCCGTGTGGCCCTCCTCGCCCTCGACGAGCGCGCTGGCCCCGTTACCATCGACGATCGCGGCGTGACCGTGGGACCGATCGCCCCGTCGATCGCGCCGGACACGATGGTGTGGGCCATCGACACGCTCGACGAGGTGCGCGCAAGGATCGAGCGCAACCTCCTGCGTGGCCCAGGGGGCGGGCCCTACCGCTAGCGACGGCCAGAGCGCGAGCCCCGGTCTCGACGATTGCAGCCTTGTCCCGCTCCTCGGTAGCGCACGCGTCCGCCGGTCGAGCGCCTCGCACCGTGCTTCTTTGATATACAGGCCAGGACGGAACCGAGGTGCGGATGAACGGTGATGCGGATTACATGGCTGTCGTTGCGGAGAACCAGCAGCTGAAGCAGCGCATCCGGGAGCTGGAGGAGGCCGAGGAGGCGCGGGATCGCCTCCAGGCGGAGCTGCGCCAGAGCGAGGAGCATGCGCGCGTCTTTGTCACCTACAGCCCGGCTGCGGTGGCCATGTTCGATAAGGACATGCGCTACATCCTGGCCAGTCACCGCTGGCGGGAAGATTTCGGCATGAAGGAGAAGGACATCATCGGCCGATGTCATTACGATCTCTTCCCCGAGATCCCCGAGCACTGGAGGGCGATCCACCGGCGCTGCATCGCAGGGGCCTCGGAATCGAATGATGAAGAGCCCTTCCCGCGGGCCGACGGGAGCGTCGACTGGGTGCGCTGGAAGATCTTTCCTTGGTACAAGTCGACCGGCGAGATCGGCGGGATCATGCTGTTCACGGAGGTGATCACCGACCGGAAGCGGCTCGAGGATACGCTCCGGTTGCAGGCGAAGACGCTCCTGGAGCTGTCGACGCCCATCGTGCCCATCAGCCAGGGCGTCCTCGTGCTGCCGCTCGTGGGCGTGCTGGACGCGGCGCGGGCGCAGCAGATGATGGAGAACCTGCTGAGCAAGGTGGTCGAGCGGCAGGCGCGGGTGGCGATCATCGACGTCACCGGCGTGCCGCACATCGACGCGGCCTCGGCGAGCGCCCTCCTGCAGGTGGCGCGGGCGGTCCGGCTGCTCGGTGCGCAGGTCGTCCTGACGGGCATCCGGCCGGAGGTGTCCCAGGCCATCGTCAGCCTCGACATCGATCTCGCCGGCGTCGCGACCCGGCGCGACCTGCAGAGCGCAATCTCGTTCGCGACCGGGATGAGCCTGGCGCCCGCGTCGCCGTCCCAGCCTTGACGCACCTTGCCCGGGGGCTGCTGCTGGAGCAGCACCCGGGCAGCACGCGCCTGCTGCTCCCGCAGCAAGAGGCTGTCCGGTATAACGGATCCATGTCTTTTGAAGCGGACATAAGCCTGGTACGCCGCATGCAGAATCGCATGCAGGATGCCGAACGAAACCCGCAGCGGCGCAACGAGCGTCGAGCTGCATTCCTGACAGCGTGCGCGGCGTGCGCCGCGCGCGGCTGAGTTTCCTTCGCTGCCGGGAGGCGTCGGGGCCTTCGAGCCCTCTCTGTATTCTCCCCAGGGGCGCGCGCTGGAGCGTGAGGGCGCGGTCACAAGGCCGAGCGCATCGATGGTGCTTCCGCCCGACCTGCCCTGCTGGCCGCGGTGAAGGCTTGGTCCGCGCAGTGCAATGCGTCAGGACGATAGTTGACCTGAAGAGAGCCATGAAAGATCCAGTGACCGCGCTCGGCGCGGTCTCATCCACCCTCGCGATCACGACCCTGACGAACGCCCTCCCGGGCGCGCCAGCCGTCGTGTGGCGTCGGGTCGCGAGGCGCGCTGCGCGCTGCGCGCAGGCGCGCTCCGCGGCGCTCCTCCGGCGCTCGCAGCGGTTTGCGCCCCGCCGGCTCGGCGCTGACGTCGAGCGATGGACCGCCACGCGCTGTAGGGGCGCCGCGCTCGCGGCGCTCTAGCTCGAAGGCCTCTCACATTCTCAGCACAGGAGCGGGCGCCTGGTCGGCGCGCGGCCTCGTGCGCCCTGGGCGCGGCTGCCCGGCGCCGACGGCCGCCGCGCGACCGCGCGATCGCGCCATGGAGTCATCGTCATGAGCGTCTCATCCTCTCACCTCTCGCTGAAAGACGGCAAGAAGACCTCTCGCTCGCGGGTGGTGCGCGACAAGCTCGATTATCCGGTGATCGACACCGATCTGCACACGATCGAGTTCGCGCCGATCCTCGAGGATTACATCGCGAAGTACGGCGGCGCGAAGTCCGTCGACGAGTTCCGCGACGCGATCAACCGGGGGTTCGGCTACCTGAGCAACGAGTGGTACGAGCTCACGCCCGAGCAGCGCGCGGCGCAGCGCGCGGTCCGCCCGCCGTGGTGGGCGCTGCCGACGAAGAACACCCTCGATCTCGCCACGGTGTCGCTGCCCAGGCTGCTGCACGAGCGGCTCGGCGAGTCGGGGACGGACTACGCGGTTCTTTTCCCGAACGTCTCGACGTTCGCCACCCACGTCGGCAAGGAGGACCTGCGCCGGGTGCTCATCCGCGCGGTCAATGCCTATCACGCCGACGTGTACCGGCCGTACGCCGACCGCCTCACGCCTGTCGCGGCCATCCCGCTGCACACGCCGGAGGAGGGCGTCGAAGAGCTCGAGTTCGCCGTGCGCGAGCTCGGCCTCAAGGTCGCCCTCATCCCGGGCAACCTCCGGCGGCCGATCCGGTCGGTGGCCGAGAAGTACCCGTCGCGGCACCACCCGGACGTCGCGCGGCACGCGAACTGGCTCGACACGTTCGGCGTGGACAGCGAGCACAACTACGACCCGTTCTGGGCCAAGGCGGTCGAGCTCAGGACGGTGCTGACCACCCACTCCGCCGGGATGGGGTGGACCAGCCGCAGCTCGGTCTCGAGCTACATGTACAACCACATCGGCCACTTCGCCTCCGCCTCCGAGGCGCTCGCGAAGTCGCTCTTCTTCAGCGGCGTGACCCGCCGGTTCCCCGATCTCCGCGTCGGCTTCCTCGAGGGAGGTGCGGCGTGGGGCGCGACGCTGTTCGCGGATCTGGTGGGGCACTGGGAGAAGCGCAACGGCAGGGCGGTCCAGAACTACAACCCTGATCTGATCGACGCGAAGCTGCTGTACGCGCTCTACCAGCAGTACGGCGGCGAGGAGGTCGGGGCGCGGCTCGGCGATATCCACGCTGTCCTCGGCGGGGCGCTCGGCGTCTCGAACAACTCGCGGAGGCAGCCGCAGGACCCGGGCGCGCTCGACGACTTCGCGGCGGCGGGCATCGAGCGGATCGAGGACATCCGCGACCGGTACGTGCCGAACTTCTACTTTGGCTCCGAGGCGGACGACCCCACGATCGCGTACGCGTTCAACACGAAGGTCAACCCGCTCGGCGTCCAGCTCAACGCGTTCTGGGCGTCGGACAGCGGCCACTGGGACGTGCCGGATCTGACCGAGGTCCTCGCGGACACCTGGAGCCTCGTCGAGCGCGGGGCGCTCACGGAGGCGAACTTCCGCGATCTCGTGTTCACCCACCCCTACAACTTCTTTGCCGGCAAGAACCCCGGCTTCTTCGCCGGGACCGCGGTCGAGCAGAAGCTGCGGAAGAGCAAGGCGGCCTGACGTGGAGCGTCGGGCGGGGCGACGGAAGCAGCCCCGCCCGACCGTAGCTGTGAATCAACGAACCCCTCTGGATCCATTCATGCGTTTGCTCGACCGCTCAAGAACCGCCATTTCATCGATCCTCGCGACGAGCCTCGTCCTTTGCGTGACGCAGGCGAGCGCGCAGAACCCGCCCGGCAGAACCCAGGGCGAGCGTCCCGCGCCTGCGCCTGCCGGCGCGGCCCCTGCGCCTGCCGGCGCGGCCCCTGCGCCTGCCGGCGCGGCCCCTGCGCCTGCCGGCGCGGCCCCTGCGCCTGCCGGCGCGGCTGCGGCGCCTGCTGGCGCAGCCCCCGCCGCGCCGGGCGCCGCGACCGCCGCCCCGGCTGCTCCCGGCGCCACCCCCGGCGCGCCGGACCCCGGCGCCCCGCCCGCGGGCGACGCGGCCGCGGAGGCCTTCGTCGAGCCGGATCCCAACGCCGTCACGCGGGACGACCTGCAAGGGCTCGTCACCGACCTCGAGAACTTCAAGTTCCAGTGGCAGCGAGAGCGCGATCTCCACACCGCCCTCTCGACCCGCTCCCTCCTCGTCGGCGGCGTCATCCAGGCGCGCATCGGATGGACGGAGCAGCCGGTGAACACGGCGACCTCGAACGATCGCAAGGTGACGTTCGACACGGGCGCCGCGACGCTCACGTTCAATGGCATCCTCTACAAGGACTACGAGGAAGGCCGCAACCTGACCTACTCGGTGCGCTTCGGCGCCTCGCCCCAGCAGGCGAGCAACAACAGCTTCCTCAACCTGCTGGACGCCCAGCTGGCGTACTCCGTGCTCCCCACCCTCGCCCCCGAGGACTGGGTCCTGCAGGTCACCCTGGGCCAGCAGCTCCTGCCCTTCGGGCTGGAGGTCCCCGCGAGCGAGGAGCTGAAGCCGGTGATCACCAACGCGCAGTTCACGACGAAGCTCGGGCTGAACCGGCGCGACCTCGGGCTCATCGTCCGCGGCGACGTGCTGCCGCAGGTGGACTACGGCTACAACTACCGGGCGCCCCTCCTCGCCTACGCGATCGGCGTCATCAACGGGAGCGGGCCGAACACGCCCGACGACAACAGCGAGAAGGACATCATCGGCCGCCTCGCGTTCACCGTGCCGTCCGACTACAACTCCATCCTCCGCCAGATCACGCTCGGCGGGAGCGCGTACATCGGCTGGCAGAACACGTTTCTCAAGGACGAGAAGAAGACGCTGTCCGGCAAGGGCGTCAAGCGCCGCTTCGGCGGCGACATCTACTACAACCACTATCCGATCGGCGTCACCTACGAGTTCATCTACGGCCAGGACGACGTGACGCTCGGGACGACGGCGGAGGACCCCCGGAAGACGAGGCAAACCAGCCTGTCGCACGTGGCGACCTTCTTCTACAACTGGGGCGAGCAGTTCCTGAGGGGCTACCGCAACCAGGGCCGCTACGACGACTGGTGGCCGAAGACCTACCAGCCGTTCCTCCGCGTCGACCTCTTCGACCCCAGCACCGAGGTGAAAGAGAACCGGGTCGACGTCTACACGCTCGGCTTCAACGTCTTCTTCGCGGAGACGACGAAGTTCCAGCTCAACGTCAACCGTCGAGACGACCGCACGAGCACCGAGGGGGCCAAACACGAGGTCCTAGCCCAGCTCCAAGGCTCCTTCTAGAGGGGGGCTCACCCGCTTCGGATACGGGCCCACCTCGGCGTCTTCGGTGCTCGGCGTACTGGAGTACGCCTGCGCGCCGAAGACGCCGATCTGGGCCCGTCTCCTGTGCGGGTGAGCCCCCCTCTGGGGGCGGTGTGTGGCAATGAGTTCAGAGAGGAAATTTATGAGACGAGCTTTGATTTGGGTGCAGATACTGGTCGCGGCGATTTTGACGTTGACGACGCATGTGGCGCGGGCGGAGGCGCCTGGCGTTATCCGGGTGGCATTTGCGGGGGTGGGGATCGGGAACCGGCCGTTCGTCGGCGGTAGCAGCTTGAGCGTGGTGCACGCGCGGGGGCTCCTGGAGGAGGAGTTCAAGAAGGACAATATCAAGATCGAGTGGTCCTTCTTCAAGGGGGCCGGGCCCGCCGTCAACGAGGCGTACGCGAACCGGCTGCTCGACTTCGCGCTCCAGGGAGACCTGCCGTCGAGCATCGGCAGGGCGGGAGGGCTCAAGACGAAGCTCCTCGCGGGGGTGTCGACGAGGCAGCATACGTACCTCGCCGTCCCGGCGGACTCGTCGATCGCGTCGCTCGCGGACCTCAAGGGGAAGAAGGTCGCCCTCTTCAAGGGCACGAACCTGCAGCTCGCCGTCAACAAGATCCTCGCGGGCAGCGGGCTGTCGGAGCGCGATCTCCGGATCCTCAACATGGACAGCGCGACCGCGAAGGCGGCGCTGGCGACGAGGGACATCGACGCCGCCTTCGGCGGGTACGACCTGCTCACGCTCCAGGATCAGGGGGTCGCCAAGATCGTCTACTCGACGAAGAACGACTCGCCGGCCTACCTGCGGCACGCCCACCTGATCGTCACCGAGGACTTCGCGAACAAATATCCCGACATCACGAGGCGCGTCGTCAAGGTCGTCGTGCAGGCCGCCCACTGGATCGCGCAGAACGAGGCCAACCCGGCGCCGATCTACCAGCTCTGGTCCAAGTCGGGGGTGCCGTACTCGAACTTCAAGGCGGACCAGACGGGCGACTCGCTCAAGGTGCGCGCGAGCCCGCTGTTCGATGAATACCTGATCTCCCGCTACAGGGCGGCCGTCGCCGACGCGAAGCGGTTCGGCCTGATCAGGAACACGTTCGACGTCGACTCCTGGATCGATCTGCGGTTCCTGAACGCGGCGCTGAAGGAGCTGAACCTCGAGGGCTACTGGCCCGAGTTCGACGTGAACGGGAAGGTCAAGCACCCCGGGAGGTCATGAGAGGAGAGTGCGCGGCGAAGGGGCCTAGCGCAGGGCGGAACGCCACGAGAGAAAGGCAACCAAGATGACGCAGCAGGGAATTCAAGAAAGCCAGACCCAGGCCGGCTACAAGCTCGCGGCGCCCGACGTGGCGCTGCCCGCGGGCGGCGCCTCCCGGCTCCTGTCGCGGAAGGTGGGCAACGTCGCCGTGGGGCTCGTCTTCCCGGCGGCGCTCCTCCTCGCGTGGAGCTACGCCTCGCAGCGCGAGCTGATCCCGGCGCAGATCCTGCCCGCGCCAGGGCTCGTCGTGCAGACGCTGACCGAGCTCGCGAGCTCGGGCGATCTGCACACGAACATCGCCATCAGCCTCGGTCGCGTCCTCGGCGGCTTCGCCGCGGGCGGCGCGGCGGGCCTCGCGCTCGGCATCGCCATGGGGCTCTCGCGGCGGATCGAGGAGCACGTCCACCCGCTCTTCAAGGCGCTCGCGCAGGTCCCCGCGCTCGCGTGGCTGCCGCTCGTCATGATGGTGGCGGGGATCGGCGAGTCGCTCAAGCTGATCCTCATCGCGCAGGCGAGCCTCATCCCCGTGGCGATCAACACGTTCGAGGGCATCAAGAACGTGCCGAGATCGTACATCGAGGTGGCCCGGGTCTTCCGCTTCAGCCATGCTCAGCTGCTCCGGAGGGTCGTGCTCCCCGCCGCGGTGCCGTCCATCGCCGTCGGCATCCGTTACGGCCTGACGCAAGCGTGGCTGTCGCTCGTCACGGTCGAGCTCCTGGCCTCGTCCGAGGGCGTCGGGTTCCTGATCGTCTGGGGCCGCCAGCTGTTCCAGCTCGACGTTGTGCTCGCGGCGATCCTCGTCGTGGGGATCGTCGGGCTCGTGCTCGACAAGGGGCTCGAGGCGATCGAGGCCCGCCTCCTCCGCTGGCGGCGCGCCGCCCTGTAGCGGCGCGCCGCCCTGTAACACCTCACCGAAGACGCCCTTGTACACCTCACCGAAGATCACACACGATGAGCGCCATCACCCATGCTCTGATCCAGCCGCGGCTGCGGCGCGGCCTGGTCCTGCCCGTCCTGCTGTTCGTCGCGTGGCTCGTGGTCTGCCGCTACGAGCTCGCCAACACCCGCATCCTGGTCCCGCCGCTCGCGGTCTGGAAGGCCGCGAGCGCGCTGCACGAGAGCGGCGATCTCTGGGCACACCTGCGCGCCAGCCTTGTCCGGGATCTCCTTGGGCTCGCGCTCGGGATCCTCGCGGGCGGCGCCGTCGGCGGCCTGCTCGCCGTCTCGCGCACCGCCGACAAGCTGTTCTCACCGAGCTTCCACGCGGCGAAGCAGGTCGCGCTGTTCGCGTGGATCCCGCTCATGTCGGTGTGGCTCGGCGTCGGCGAGCAGGCGAAGATCGCCTTCATCGCGCTCTCCGCCTTCTACCCGGTCGTCGTGAACACCTATGAAGGCGTGCGCAGCGTCGGTGTCGAGCACATCGAGGTGGCGCGGGTGCTCCGCCTCTCGCGGTGGCAGATCCTCCGCAAGGTCATCCTGCCGTCCGCCGCGCCGTCGCTCTTCGCGGGCGTGCACCAGGGGCTCATCTACGCGTGGCTCGGCACGCTCGGGGCCGAGTACCTGCTCGAGCCCGCCCCCGGGATCGGCAGCCTGATGGTGGACGGGCGCGAGCGCTTCGCCATGGATGTCGTGCTGGTCGGGCTGATCGTGTCCGGCCTCGTGGGCTTCGGCCTGAACGCGCTGGCCAAGGCCGCGGAAGACCGCCTGTTGCGGTGGCGCGTCCGCGGCGTGTGAGCGTCGTCAACGTCGTCAACGTCTGATTCCGTCTGCTTCGTCTGCTTCGTCTGCTTCGAGGAGGAACTCATGGGCTCGCCTGGAGTCATCAACATTCGCGATGTCAGCAAGAAGTACGTGGTCAAGGACAAGCCCCTGGAGGTCCTCCGGGGGATCGGCCTGACCATTCACCCCGGCGAGTTCATCAGCGTCGTGGGCACGAGCGGTTGCGGCAAGTCGACGCTCCTCCGGCTCCTCGTCGGGCTGGACGGCGACTACGAGGGCGATATCCTCGTCGGCGGCGCGCGTGTCCAGGGGACGAGCCTCGATCGGGGCATCGTCTTCCAGGAGCACCGGCTCTTCCCCTGGCTCACCATCGAGCAGAACGTCGCGCTCGGGCTCGAGAGCTCGGCGTGGACACACGCGGAGAAGACCCGCGCGGTCGACGAGCACCTCGAGCTCGTGGGCCTGTCCGGGTTCAAGCGGGCGTACCCGCACCAGCTCTCCGGCGGGATGGCCCAGCGGGCGGCGATCGCGCGAGGGCTGGTCAACCGGCCGGGCATCCTGCTGCTCGACGAGCCGTTCGGCGCGCTCGACGCGCTGACCCGCGCGAAGCTGCAGCAGGAGCTCCAGCGCATCTGGCAGGAGGAGCAGATCACCATGATCCTCGTCACGCACGACGTCGAGGAGGCGGTGTTCCTCGGCGATCGCGTCGTCGTGCTCGAGCCGCGGCCCGGGAGGATCAAGCGCGTCGTCCCCGTCAGCGCGCCGCGACCGAGGTCCCGCACCGATCACGAGATCAAGGCCCTCGTCGACGAGGTGCGCGGCTACCTCCTCGAGGCCTAGCGCGACGGATCGAGGCGCAGCGTGACGGGAAGCCCGAAGCCATCTGGGACAACCGGTGGGGCCGCGCCAGAGAAAGATCTCTGGCGCATGGCAGGGCCATCCGTTATAATGGACGAACCATCCGCTATTATGGTGAGTGAAGCCCGATGACGATGCCCTTGCTCACGCTTCCCAACACGAGCTCGTTGGCCCTTTCTGTGCGCGCCAAGGCGCTTGTCTTCGAGGATCCACGCTCGCAGGCGATCCTCGAGCGGATCCGGCAGCTCTCGCCGAGCGACGCGACGTTGCTCGTGACGGGGGAGACCGGCACGGGCAAGGAGATCGTGGCCCGTCACATCCACACGTTGAGCCACCGGCGGGGGCGGCCCTTCGTGGCGGTGAATTGCGGCGCCTGGTCGGAGTCCCTCGTCGAGAGCGAGCTGTTCGGCCACGAGAAGGGCGCCTTCACGGGGGCGACGACCTCGAAGGCCGGGTGGTTCGAGGCGGCGGACGGCGGGACGCTGTTCCTCGACGAGATCGGGGATCTGTCGCTGCCGCTCCAGGTCAAGCTGCTCCGCGTGCTGCAGGAGCGCGAGGTGGTGCGGCTCGGCTCGCGCCAGCCGATCCCGATCGACGTGCGGCTCGTCGCGGCGACCAACGTGAACCTGGAGGAGGC
Organism: Sorangium sp. So ce128; assembly: GCF_051525245.1. Classification (NCBI taxonomy): domain Bacteria; kingdom Pseudomonadati; phylum Myxococcota; order Polyangiales; family Polyangiaceae; genus Sorangium; species Sorangium sp. So ce128. The sequence continues at coordinate 1,901,181 of NZ_CP150313.1, forward strand.
GGTGATCGCGCGGAAGTTCCGCGAGGATCTCTTCTACCGGCTCAACGTGGCGACGCTGGCGCTCCCGCCGCTGCGCGAGCGGCCGGGCGACATCCTCCCGCTGGCGCGCTACTTCCTCGAGCTCTACACGCACCGGCTCGGCTCGGGGCCGGCCGTGCTCACGGCGGAGGCGACAGCGCGGCTCCTCGGGCACCCGTGGCCCGGGAACATCCGGGAGCTCGAGAACGCGATGCACCACGCGCTCCTGGTCTGCAAAGGCCAGGAGGTCACCCCGGCGGACCTGCGCCTCACGGCGCTCCAGCCGAAGGCCGGGGCCAGCATTCCTCCGCCGGAGCAGGGGGCGACGGACGCCGTGTCCCAGGTCAGGCCGACGCCGCAGGCGACGGCGCTGGAGGGCGCGCTGCTCGCGATGTTCGAGCAGAACCTGCCGAACCTGCACGAGCAGATCGAGGAGACGATCATCCGGACGGCGTACCGCTACTGCGATCGCAACCAGCTCCAGACGGCCAGGCTGCTCGGCATCAGCAGGAACATCGTGCGCGCGCGGCTCGCGCAGTTCGGGGAGCTGGCGCGCTACCGGGCGTCGCGCGGCGGGACGGCGGCCGCCGCGTTCGGGCGAGGGGAGGCGAGCCCCGCGCCGCGCGCCCCTGGGACGACCTGAGCGAACGTTGAGCCAGCGCGTCAGCTCGGCTGTGATTCTTCAACGCCACGCCTGCCTCGCCGGACGCGCAACGCTTGATTGAAGACGCGCTGGTGACGTCGACCAGGCCGTCGCGTCACCCGCTCTTCCCGGCTCCCAGCTCCCCAGCTCCGCTTCCTGCAGGCAGGGCCCGCAGCGCGGGCTCAAGTGTGGCTCGCGCCCGTGGAGGGCTGCCCGGCCTTGGTCTCGATCCAGCGCTCCAGATCGGCGCGCGAGGTCACGCCGCTGCGGCGATCGAGCTCTCGCCCTCCGTTGAAGAGCACGAAGGTGGGCACCCCCTGGATGCGCCGGCGCCCGGCCTCCGCCGGATCGGCGTCGGTGTCGAGCTTGAGGACCAGCACCCGGCCCGCATTCCTGCGGCCGAGCTCGTCGAGGGCCGGCGCGACGACACGGCACGGGCCGCACCAGGTGGCCCAGTAGTCGACAAGGACGGGGACAGGAGAGCTCGCAATCGCCTGCTCGAGCGCGGCCCCGTCCACCGGCTGCGGAGCGCCCGTCGTCTCGAGGTGAGCCTTGCAGCGGCCACAGACCGGCCGATCCTTGACCCTCTGGTCCGCAACCCGGTTGATCGAGCCGCAACGGCCGCAACGGTAGATAGCCATGCTCCTTCTCCTTGCCGTCGCCGCGTGCCGCGGCATTGCGAGCAACTTGGGTCCGGCGTACGCCTTGGCAACCAGGGGGCGTGCGCGCCGTGCGGCGGACGCGGCGGTCGGCGAGCCGGCTACCGCGGCGGGGCTTCGCAGGCCCGTCGCGTCACCTCGTGGCGGTAGTCGAACATCCGCTCCAGCTTGCGCCGGACGAAGAGGCCGCCGCCGAGCCGGCCGATCGCGCCGAGCGGGAGCTCGTACTCCACGCGGTCCGTGAGGTAGCAGCCGCCCGAGCCGTCGGGGTCCATGCGGTGCGTGTGCACCCAGCGCTTGAACGGCCCGCTGCGCTGCGTGTCCTGGAACATCCGGCCCCGCTCGTACTGCGTGTGCTCCGCGACCCAGCGCAAGAGGACGGGGCCGACGCGCGTCTCCACGACCACGCGCGCGCCGACGAGGATGCCTCCAGTCTTCTCCAGCACGCGCGCGTGCTCCCAGGGGGGCGTGAGGCGCTCGAGGGCGTCAGGCTCCTCGTGGAAGGCGAAGACCCGCTCGGGGGGCGCGGCGATGCGCGTGCGCTTCTCGAAGGTGGGCATGCGCGAGCATGGATCGCATCACGCCCCTCTTCGAGGAGCGCACGCGCATCACCGCCGCTCCTGGCGACAGCACGCCGGAGAGGGGATGTCGCTTGGTTGTTTCGCTGACGACATATTCTCACAGGAGCACGCGAGTACCGTCCGAACTTCAATCCACCCAGAGGAGAGCGTCTCATGATCAGGAAGAGCGCCAGAATGAGCACGGCCACGGCGCTTGTCGCGCTGCCTGTCGCTGCGCTGAGCGCGTGCTCCAGCGGCGACGAGGCGGTGCAGCCCGCGCCGCTGCCGGCCCCGCCGGCCGAGGATGATGCCGCGCAGCACGGCGTGCAGCTCGGCCCGCGGCCGTATTACCTCGTCGCGGACATGGAAGAAGGCGAGCTGAAGGAGACGCTCCTCTCGTGCTCCGAGGGGCCCTTCGAGCGCACCGATTTCTCCATCGGCCATCGCGGCGCTTGCATGCAGTTCCCCGAGCACACGAGGGAGTCGTACGAGGCGGCCGCCCGCATGGGCGCCGGCATCGTGGAGTGCGACGTGACGTTCACCAGGGACCGAAAGCTCGTGTGCCGTCACGCCCAGTGCGATCTCCACACGACGACGAACATCCTCGCGATCCCGGAGCTCGCCGAGAAGTGCTCGGAGCCGTTCGTGCCGGCCGACGCCGAGGCCGGAACGCCCGCGTCGGCGAAGTGCTGCACGAGCGACATCACCCTCGCCGAGTTCAAGCGGCTCTGCGGCAAGATGGACTCCGCGAACCCGGACGCCGCCACGGCCCTGGAGTACATGGCCGCGACGCCCACGTTCCGCACGGACCTCTACGCCACGTGCGGCACGCTGCTCACGCACGCCGAGAGCATCGAGCTCTTCTCGAGCCTGGGCGTCAAGTTCACCCCGGAGCTCAAGGTCCCGGAGGTGGAGATGCCGTACGAGGGCGAGTACGAGCAACAGGACTACGCGCAGCAGATGATCGACGAGTACAAGGCGGCCGACATCGACCCGAAGCAGGTGTTCGCGCAGTCGTTCCGCCTCGACGACGTGCTCTACTGGCTCGAGAGAGAGCCGGAGTTCGGCGCGCAGGCCGTGTACCTCGACGAACGCGTCGACACGGCCGAGGGGTACGAGGAGGCGGTCTCCGGGATGCAGCGCCTCGCGGATCAGGGCGTGAAGATCGTCGCGCCGCCGATGTTCGCGCTCGTGACGCTCGACGGCAAAGGAGGGATCGTGCCCTCGGACTACGCCGAGGCCGCCAGGGCCGCCGGCCTCGACATCATCACGTGGACGCTCGAGCGCTCGGGCCCGCTGGCGAGCGGCGGCGGCTACTATTACCAGTCGGTCGCGGACAGCATCGACAACGACGGCGACACGATGGTGATGCTCGACGTGCTCGCGCGCGACGTGGGCGTCCGCGGCGTCTTCTCCGACTGGCCAGCCACCGTGACGTACTACGCGAACTGCATGGGCCTCTGAGGCGGGGCGACGGGGGAGCGGGGCGCAACCGCGGCCGCCGAGCCCCCGGCGGCCTCTCGACGTGGCATCAGAACGCCCACGACCAGGTGACCGCGGCGGGCTCGGGGGGCGGGCCGGGCATCACGCCGGCCGCGTACCTGGTCTCGCTCGGCTGGATCGGGTGGACGGCCGCGATCGCGAAGCCCGTCACGTGGCCCAGGATCATGCCGGCGCCGACGTCCTGCCACGAGTGCGCGCCGGCGCCGATCCGCAGCGCCATCGTCACCACCGTGGCCGCCTCGGCGAGGGCGAGCGCGCCGAGGCGCGGCGCGGCGTCGCCGGTCGTGCGCAGCGCGAGGTTCAGGCGCGCGCCCGCGATGGCGGCCACCGGGGTCGTGTGACCCGAGGGGAAGGCGTCGAAATCGAGGTCGGTCTCGCCGCACCGATCGGTCCGCCACGAGCGCGGACGGCACCGGCCCGACAGGCGCTTGATCACGTTCGAGAGGCCGGTCGACAGCGCCACCGCCTCGACCTCGATGAGCGATGTCCTGAGCGCCCGCGAGTAGGGGCGGGGGACGCCGGCGCCCGCGAGGTAGCTGCCCTCGAGGGCGTACCCGCTGCCGAGGAGGAGCAGCGTGCCCGCCGCCGCGCCGGTGATATCGCTGGCGAGGCCGACCGCGTCGTTGCGCTCCTCGCTGGTGGCGGCGCCCCACCCGGAGCGCCGCTGCGGGAGCAGGTACGTCGCGAGCGACGCGGTGCAGGCCGCGGCGAGGGCCGCCTCGCCGCCCGGCGTGCCGAACGCCCAGTCCGGGGCCGCCGGCCCCGCCTGCGCGGCGGCGGGCGCGCTCCACGCCAGCGCGCACACGCAGGCGAGCGGCGCGGCGTACCTCACGGCTTCTTCGCTGCGGGGGGCGCTGCAGGCTTTGTGGGCTGGGGCGCGGCAGGCTGCGCGGGCGCCGCGGGCTTCGCAGCCTGGGGCGCGGCGGGCGTCGCCGGCTTGCTGGCCGCCGCCGGCTTGCCGGCCGCCGCCGCCGGTCCGGCCGTCACGCCTGGCGCCTTCTGCACGATGACCTCACCGAGCTGCAACGCCGAGAGCTGCTCTCCGACAGCGCCGGCGTCGCCCACAAGGACGACCCGGAGCTGCTCGGGCACGAGGTACTTCTGCGCGACCCGCTGCACGTCCGCGGGCGTGATCCGCTGGAGCCTCGCCGGTCGCGTCGCGTACTCGTCGAGCGGCAGATCGTAGACCGCGAGGCCCGCGATCGTCGACGCGGTCGCGTCCGCCGTCTCGAAGCGCGCCGGCAGCTGGCGGATGAGGTTCGCCTTGGCGTCCGCGAGCTCCTCGTTCGTGACGGGCTCCCGCCGCATCCGGTCGATCTCCGCGAAGATCTCCCTCACGGCGGGGCCCGTGTTCTCCCGCACGATGGCGCCGCCCGCGGAGAAGGGGCCCGCTCCGTGGCGCATGTCGAAGCCGGAGCGCGCGCCGTAGGTGTAGGCGTGCTTCTCGCGCAGGTTCAGGTTGAGCCGGCTCGAGAACTGCCCGCCGAGGAGGGTGTTCATCACGAGCAGCGCGTCGTAGTCCGCCGTCGCGCGCGGCACGCCCGGGAGCGCCACCGTCACGGTCGACTGCGTGAGCCCTGGCCTGTCGACGACCACGACGCGCGGCGCGCCGGCGGCGATCGCCGGCGGATCGGCGGGGATCGCCGCCTTGGCGGGGGCGGGCGGCGCGGAGGCCAGGCCCTTCCAGGCGCCGAAGACCCGCTCCACCTCCTTCACCGCGTCGGCCTTGGTGATGTCCCCGGCGATGGCGACGGTCGTCAGCTCCGGCCGGAACTGCGCGGCGTGGAACTTCGCCAGGGCGCCCGCCGTGATCTTCTTCAGCGCCGCCTCGGTGCCGATCAGCGGCGCGTTGTACGGGTGGCCCTCGGGGTAAAGGACCTGGGCCTGGGCGATGGAGAGGAGCGACGCGGGGCGATCGTTCATCTCGGCGAGCTGGGTGATGCGGCGCGACCGCTCGCGCTCGATCTCGGCCGGCGCGAAGGCCGGGTTCATGTACGCATCGCCGAGCAGCGTGAGCATCTCCCCGAACCGCGGCGTCACGCTCTGGCCCTGCACGCCGCCGCCGTCGAAGCCGACCGCGGACGAGAAGCTCGCGCCGAGCTTGCCGAGCGCGTCGCTGAGCGCGAGCGCGCTGCGGGTCCTGGTGCCCTGCATGAGCATCGCGCCCGCGAACGCGCCGACGCCCGGCTCGGCCTGATCGGCGCCGCGGACGGTCGTCACGTCCACGGCCACGATCGGCAGCTCGTGCCGCTCCACGACGAGGACGCGGATCCCGTTCGCGAGCTTCGCCTCCTCGATCTGCGGCGGCCGGAAGACCACCTCCGGCCCCGGGGGAGGCGGCGATTTGCGGAAGTCGTCCGCCGCCGCGGCGGCGGGCGGCGCCGCGGCGGGGGCCTGCGCGCCGGGGGGCGCGGGGGGCGGCGTCGACGTGACCGGAGCGCAGGCGGCGAGCGCCACGGCTGCGAGCGAGGCGGAGACGGTTCGTTTCATGCGCATGGGCTCAACCCCCCTTCGGCGCGGCCGGGCCGGCCGCAGGCTTGTCGACCGCGGGCTTGTCGCCAGCGGGCTTCATGATGGCCGGCGCGGCCGCCGGCTTGTCGGTCGCCGGCGCGGCCGCGGGCTTCGCGCCCGCCGGCGTGGCTGCGGGCGCCGCGACCGCGGGCTTCACGCTCGCCGCTGCCGGCGGCGCCGCGGTGGTGGGCTTCGCGCCCGCCGCCGCGGGCGTCGCCGCCCCGGTCTGCTTCACGAGGCGCCCGGCCTTCGGAGCGCCCGGCTTCGGCGTGACGAGGGCGATCACGCGCCTGCCCTGGGGCAGGAGATCCGCGGTCGCCTTCTGCAGGTCGGCGGCGGTGGCCTTCTCGTACCTGGCCACGTCCTTCGGGAAGTACCCCGGATCGCCGGTGAGCTGGTTGTAGTTGTTGATGGCGTTCGCGCGGGCCGTCACCTGCTCCATGCTGAAGACCAGGTCCGAGAGCACCTTGGCCTGGGCCCGGTCGTGCTCGTCCTGCGTCGGCGGCGCCTTGCGCAGCCGCTCGAGCTCGGCGTCGATGAGCTTCAGGGCCTGCTCGGGCGACTTGCCCTTCTTCAGCGTGGCCGTGATCTGGAAGGTGCTGGCGAGCTGGCTCGATTGCTGGAACGCGAAGACGTCCTGCGCGATCTGGAGATCGTACACGAGCTTCTTGTAGAGGCGGCTCGTCTTGCCCGAGGCGAGGACGTTGGCGACGAGGTCGAGCTCGGCGTCGCCGGGCGCGAAGCTCGGCGGCGTCACCCAGCTGATCGTCACGCGGGGCAGCTCGACGTCCGCCTCGATGTCGAGGCGCTTCTCGGTCGCGAGGTCGCCGGGGTCGGGCTTCGTCGCCACGGGCGGCGGGGCGCCCTTCGCGATGGGGCCGAAGTACTTCTGGATGAGCTCCTTCGCCTTGCTCCGGTCGATGTCGCCCGCCACGACGAGGGTCGCGTTGTTGGGCACGTAGAACGTCCGGAAGAAGGCCTTCACGTCGTCCATCTGCGCCGCGTCGAGATCCTCGGGCGTGCCGATGGTCAGCAGGTGGTAGGGGTGGCTCTCCGGGAACTGGGCCGCGCGGAGGAACTGCGGCACGAGGCCGTAGGGCGCGTTCTCGTAGTTCTGGCGGCGCTCGTTCTTCACGACATTGCGCTGGCTCGTGAAGGTCGCGTCGTTCGCGTGGTCGAGCAGCCACCCCATCCGGTCGCTCTCCAGCCAGAGCACCAGCGCGAGCTCGTTGGCGGGGACGGTCTCGAAGTAGTTGGTGCGGTCGGTGTTCGTCGTCCCATTGCGATCGCTCGCGCCGGCCCGCTCCAGGTACTTGAAGAACATGTCCTCGCCCACGTGCTTCGAGCCCTGGAACATGACGTGCTCGAAGAGGTGCGCGAAGCCGTTCTTCCCCCGGGGCTCGTCCTTGGAGCCGACGTGGTACCAGACGTTGACGGCCACGACGGGCGTGCGGTGATCCTCGTGCAGGACCACCTCGAGCCCGTTCTCCAGCGTGTACTTCTCGACCGGGATGGCGACGCTCACGCTGGTCGCCGCCGCCGCAGGCTGCGCCTTCGTCGCGACCGGCGCCGCCGCGGGCGTGGGCTTGGCCGCAGGTTGAGCCGCCGCAGGCTGCGCCGGCGCTGCGGCCGGGGGCGCGGCGTAGGCGGGCAACGTCAGGCCGAGCGCGGCGACGAGCGCGCTGGACAGGGACGAGAGCGCCCGGGGGCGCGTCCGTTCGGACCGATGGTGGGCTCGCATGAGCGCGGTTTTAGCGCAGATCGCCCGAGGTCGAGCGCAAACTTCGCTCGTGGAAAGGGAGGCGCGGCGCAGCGCGGTTCACGCTCGGCGCTGCGCTCCTGTCACTGGAATGGCGCGACGAAGAGCTGGTACGGCCCGAAATCCACCGGAGTACGCCCCTTCACGGTGATGGCGCCGAGGCTCCCTCCCGGTCGTGCCCCGTAAATCCGGGAGTTCACGCCCTCCCTCTCGCCCGCGCATGCGCTCAGCGGGCCGAAGCACTCGATGTTGATGGGATTGCATGCGTCGTCCGCGGTCTTGATCGTCATCGGGAAGTCGGTCAGGCCGCACGAGGACACCACGGTGGACATCCCCGGGCAGACCGGGACATAGAACGTCTGCTCAGGGCTGCTCGCGCCGCACACGGAGCTGGGAGGGATCGGCGCCCCGGTGGTGTCGCCGCTGACGAGGCCGCTGCCCGAGATGACCCCGGCCCTCTCGCCGAGGCACGACGCGCGCTGGAACCTGAGGCGGACCGTGCCGAGCGCCTCGGGGTGCGCGGCCTTGACCACCACCGTGTAGGTCCCGGCCCGGAGCCTGGCCGCGAAGTGCGCGCCCGGCGCGGCGTCGCCGCAGCTGCTGGCCGCGCAGCCGACGGGGGGGCCGCCGCACCCGTCGCCCTCGAGCACCGCGAGCGCCGTGTCGATGTCCGACGCCAGGGTGCCGAGGTACACGACCTCGTCGGACGGGAGCGTGAACCGGAAGAACACCTCGCCGCCGCTGCCGCCGCACGGCAGCGCGACGTCGGAGGTGTTCCCGGCCGTGATCTCCGCCGCGTAATCCATCGAGCCCGTCAGCTCCCCCGGCGTCTCGCAGCTGCCTACGCCCGGGATCGGCGCGCAGCCGTCGTCCGGGACGCCGTTGCAGTTCTCGTCGACCGCGTTGCCGCACACCTCGGGCACCGGGGAGGCGCACCCCTCGCCTTCGCAGCCGTCGTCGGGGAGCCCATCGCAGTCCTGGTCCACCGCGTCCCCGCAGATCTCCGGCTCGGGCTCGCAGGGCGCGAACGCCGGGACGTGGACGGGCACCTCGACCACGTTGTTCTCGATCGCTTGCTCGGCGATCGCGCCGATCGGGTTGACGGTGACGCGGAGCGTGTAGTCCCCCTCGGGCACGTCCGTCACGTCGACCCACTGGCACGGCGTGCCGACGTCGTAGGTGTCGGCCCACCCCGCGCTCAGGAAGTTGCACCCCATGCCTCCCGAGGTCGGGTAGCCGCGCGGCGCGGGGGACGAAGGATCGAGGGGCTCCATGTCGACGAGGCAAAACGCCTGCTTGTGCCCCAGGGAGACGACCTCGCCCTCCGCGTCCACCAGCCGGTAATCGGTGAAGTCCAGGAAATGGAAGTGCTGGTGGCACTGCGCATACTCGAATAGCGCGCTGTTGAACTCGGGCCCGGGGTCGAGGTGGCCGGGCCCTGCGTTCTCGACGCGCCCCTCGAACTCGAGGAGATGCCGCCGGCCGGGGCCGCCGATGCACCTTTCCATGAGCTCGCAGGCGTCTCTGGGGAACGTCTGGTACGAGAACCGGATCGTGTCGACGATGCGCTGCCTGTCCGGGCGCAGGTCGGGCACGATGCAGACGCCGGCCTCGCACGCGTGGCCGCCGGGACAGCACGCGCCGCCGCAGATCGCGCCGTCGCAGGCGGGGTAATCGACCGGGAGGACGATCGTGTTGTTGTCGAAGCGCGCCTCGGCGAGGGTCCTGCTCGGGTTCACGGTGATCTCGAGCTCGTAGAGCCCGGCCGGGACGCCGGTCACGTCGAGGGCGTTGCACGCCACGGTGCCGGGCTGCTCGACGTGCTCTCCCGGGCCGAGGCCCTGCGCGTCGCAGCCGTACTGGCCGCCTGGCATCGCGACGCAGCGCGCGTCGAGCTCGGCCTCGGCGACCACCGCGCCGCCCTGGCTGAGGCGCGCGCGGAAGAAGCGCGGGACGACGTAGCTGTCCTCGCAGAAGTTCGGCTCGAAGACGTCGCTCTCCGAGGGCGCGCCGAGGTCGAGCGGAACGTCGCCGGCGTTCTTGAGCGAGACGTGGAAGCGCATGAGCGCCCGCCGGCCGCTCGCGCCGAAGCAGCCATGCAGCAGCTCGCACGCGTCCTCCTCCACGCGGACCGTGGCGAACGTGACGGGCTCTCCTCGCTCCGGGGGCCCGAGCACGAGGTCCGCCGCCTCGCAGCCGCCGCGCACGCACGCGGCGCCGGGGCTGCAGCACGCCGCGTCGCCGCAGGCGCGCGCCTCGTCGCACGCGGCGGCGCAGCCCGACGGCTTGCCCTCGGCGTCGATGTGACACCGCGCGCCGCCGGGACACACGATGTCCGAGCCGGGGCAACGGATGCCTCCGGGCGCATCGCCGCCGCTCCCGCCGCCTCCCGGGCCCGAGGGCGGCTCGGTCGGCCCGTCGTCGCCGCACGCGGCGGCCGCCAGGAGCCATGAGCCCATCAACAGCGCTTCGACGACGTTCTTCATGTGCACCCTGGTCAGCAGTAGCAGACGAGCCGCGCGGGCCGGAAGGCGTGTGCCGCTCCGGCAGGCCGCCAGGCAAGCTGCGTATCGTGAGGGGGCGCGCGGGGAGAATCGGTACGGTCGAGCGGGGGCGCAGGATTTCGACCGGTCAGGGGCTCGGCAGCGGATACGGGAGTACCGCTGGATTGACGCCGAAGTTCCTTATGAACATGATCCGCGCGCCGCTCGCAGGGTCGGATGAGGCCCAATCTCCCAGGAGGACGGCGGTGAACCAGTAGTTCTGCACGGCTGCCGAGACGCTCCGGATGGCATCGGCCGAGCCGACCGGTCGAACGCCCACCCACTGCTGGCCGGCGCCGCGCGGCGCCGCGAACTCGGCGCCGGTGCTCGCGCTCGCCGACGCGTACGCGACGTCCGTGAGCACGGGTGTAAAGGTGTCGCCTCGGGTCCCGTCTGCATTGACCGACCAGTGGCCGAGATCCACCGAGGGCGCTGTCGCCGAGGCGTTGATCAACATGACGCGCGGGGTGGTGAACGTCCCGGGAAGCTCCGGCTGAACCCTCCACAGCTTGAGCTGCAGCGCCTTGTCGCCCGCCTCTCCGGTGGTGCCAAGCAAACCTCCCAGGTAGATCGCGCCGGGCTCCAGCGGGCCCGTCCGCTGAGCGCCGACCACCTTGACATCCGAGCCCGCCTCGCCGGCGCCGGGCGCGACGAGCGAGAGCGTCGACTCACCCGGCGGAAGATCGGTGTACGTCGGCGCCTGCGCATACCTCAGGTTGATGGCGACCCTCTCCGTGCCCGAGTACACCTCGAGGGGCGACGGCGTGGGCGGCAGCGATGCGTGGAAGAAATAGACGAGCGGATCCCGCTTGACGAACACGGCAGGCGAGTCGTCCCCTGCCGGGACGACGAGCAGGCCGTGTGCGCGCGTGTCGCTGGCGACGCGGGTCGGCTCCCCGGTCTCGATGACGAAGTACGATCGCCCACCGACGAGCGATGCCGCAGAGAGCGAGAACGGCGCCTGACCCGTCGGACCGAAGTTCCTCGACGCGGTGACCGTGATCGACCGGGTCGACAGGGGCACGAGCACGCCTTCTGGAGCGCTGGCGGTGAACCAATCGAGCGCCGCGGCGGCCGCGGCGCTACGGTCGATGTAGAACGATTTCGGATTCCACGAGTTGGAGTCGGCGCCCACGAAGCGCAGGGCGACCTCGCTGCATGAAGGCGTCGTGAAGTTCTCTTCTGCGATGAGAAGCCGCGGCGCCGTCGTGCCTGTCGTGCCCAGGATTCCGACGGCCACGATCGTGTAGCGCGTCCCAGGGGCGACCGTCAGTGGATCGGCCGAAATCGTGAGCGCGTCGCCTACGCCACCACCGGTTCCATCATCGCTCCGTGCCGAGAAGGTGATCGCGTCCGCCGTGACTTTGGCGTACCTCGTGACGGACGCGGCGACCACGCCGGGCGACACTGCCTCTGTGTCGGGTACCGGCGCCCCGTTCGCATAGAGGCGGAGCGCGGGCGGGTCGCTGACCCCCACCGGTGTGTTCGTGCGGTTCGGCAAGAGGGCGTTGATGAGCCGGATCTTGGGTTCAGGGTCGGTGTCCGGCGGCAGGCCACACTCCGCCGGATCGCCGCCGCCCGTGCCGCCTGTGCCGCCAGCGCCGCCCGTGCCGCCGGCGCCACCCGCGTCGCCGCTGCCGCCCGTGCCGCCAGCACCGCCCGTGGTGCTGGCGCCCGTGCTGCTGGCGCTGGCCGCGTCGCCGCCGCCGCCGCCCGTGCCGCCCGTGCCGCTAGCGCCGCTTGTGCTGCCAGCACCGCCCGTGCCGCCGGCGCCGCCCGTGCCGCTGGCGTCGCCGCCGCCCGTGCCGCTAGTGCTGCCAGCACCGCCCGTGCCGCCACCGCCCGTGCTGCCAGCACCGCCCGTGCCGCCGCCGCCGTCAGAGCTACCGCCCGACGAAGTGCTGGCGCTCGTGGTCCCACCTCCGCCTTGCCCCGACTGTGATGAGGTATCGTCGTCCCCGCAAGCGCTCGTGAAGATCGAAAGCCCGGCCAGCGCACCCACCATGATCAGCCATCGTTGACGCATCTTCATCGTAACACATCTCCGTGTAGCGCGTCGTACGCGCCAGAACGATTCACTACTTCGGGAACTTCAGCGCGCAGGCGTCACGCGGAACCGCGATGACTCCCTTCGTCAGCTCGTCACGCATGTAGATGTAGGCCATCACGCCGGCGTTGAAGACGGCTCTCCGGAGCCATGCGTCGACCTCCGGCGAGCTCGCGTCCGCGGCGCGGAGCTCAGCCGAGAGAGGGTTCCTGAGCGTGCACACGTCCCTCCACATGGGCACGCCGAACTCCGGAGCCACCGTATTGCTCAGGATGAGACTCCAATTCCCGCTCGCGGCCGCGGCGTCGTAACTGGCTCCGAACCGATGCGCATCGGTGCGGATCTCATCGCAGGCGGCGCGCGCGACGCCGAGCATGTTCGCCCTCGATCGCCTGAAGGCGGCCTTCGCGGTCTCCGGATCGAGCGGGATCGGCACCGCGGCCACGATCCGATTGCTGACGAAGACGTTGAAGAAGGTCCTCTCCTCCTCCGCGGTACGGCCGAACGAGACGGTGGTGCCCCCGGTCGCCATCCAGACGAGGTACTTCGCCGCCCCGTCGGGCCCGAGGTCGTTCTCCCCTGCGTCGGGCCCATGGAACGTGGCGAGGTTCTCGTTGGGTGCCCAGCGCGGGCCGAAGAGCCCGTCGACGAAGCTCGCCACCCTTGCCCCGGAGGTCGCGCGGAGCGCTCTGGCCGCGCCGGTCTGGGCGTCTCCGTAAATTCCATGGCAATTCGAGCAGATACCGGCGTAGATATGCTCCCCTGGGTTGGACCAGTAGATCGCGCTCCACGGCTGGCGCGGCCTCCCGGTTCCCGGATTGATCATCCACTGCTCCACCGGTTCGGGCTCCGGCGCGTCCCCGGGGAACGCGCAGCCTGGGGCGAAGAACCCCTGAGCATACACCTTCTTCGCCAGCGCCTCGTGCTCGCTCGTCACCTCCTCCGCGCGGATCCAGTCGTCGAGCTTCGTCTTCCAGTCGATGTTGCGCGGGACGTACGGATAGCGCTCGGTCGTGTCCTCGAGCACCCACCCGAGTTCGCGATGCTCCTCGCAGTCGTGAAGGGCGCGCGCCTCCGCGGCGTCCGCCGCGCGCATGGCGAGCTCGATCGCCTCCGGATCCCCCGGCGCCTCCCGTCCTCCGCGCTCGTAATCGCGCGGCACCGACGCCCACCAGCGCGCCACGAGGACCGGCAGGCGGCAGTCCACCGACGCCGTGTGCATCGGCATGTGGAGGCTGAAGAACGCGCTTGCCTCCTCGTTGTCCACGGGCAGGCCGAACGCGCGGGGAGTCCACGCTCCCGTGGGCAGGACGACGCGACGGTAGATCCCTCCGACCGGGATGGAGTTCTGGATGACGAGCTCATCGAAGGACGCAGGCACATCAGGAAAGTAGTGCAGCCCGTCCGAGCCCACGGTATCCATGCGAAACCCGAAGATGCTCCCGCCGGGCGACATGTCCAGGCCTCGCAGCGTCGCCTTGCTCGCCACCGCATAGCCGCGCGGGTTATGGCAATGGGCGCAGTTGCCTGCCATGTAGGCCTGCATGTTCAGCTCGTCGGCGTTGCGCGGTCGGCGGGGCAGCGCAGAGTCCTCCAGCTTGGGGAAGTCGTCGGGCGTGAGGGTCGCCAACGTGCCGCGCACGACACCGTACGCGAGGAGACGCTCGAGCTGATTGAGCTCGTCGGCGAGCACGTCCGGCGTGTAGACGCCGCCTTCCCCTTTGGGTCGCTTGTGGAGCTGGAAGGGCGTGATGCCAAGGATGAAGCTCTCGCTCTCCGAGCCCGTGTGGCACGCCACGCATCGCGTCGCGCCGGGCACGGCGTAGCTCTGCAGTGAGCCGGTGGTCTCGTCGGCCGTGTAAGGGCGGACGTAGTCGGGGAACGGATCTCCGTTCAGGTAGAGCTCCCTGCTGTCCGGTGACGCCGGATCGAGCCCGGTCCCGAGGAGCTTCGCGCTCGTCTCCTCCGCGTTCCACACGTACGTGCCGAAGATCGCGTCCTCGGCCTGCTCGCGCGTCACGATGATGCGTGTCTCCATCTTGCGGTATCGCGTGACGCCGTCGGGCTCGACCACGGCCCTGAAGAAGGTCTTGTAGAAGCGGGTGTTCGGGGGGATGCGGAGGCTCTTCGCCTCCGGGTCGTACGTGATGGCCTGCCCCGCCGGGACGTGCACGAAGCGCAGCTTCGCCGCGTCGTCCGACCAGAGAGGGTAGGTCGGCGCGTAGGCGAGCGTCCCCCTGCGCGCGAGCACCTCGGCGTCCAGCGAGACGAAATCGGTCTCCGAGAGCTTGACCGGGAGGTCCGCGAACGATCGCATCGCAGCGAAGCGCTCGTCCACCGCCTCGTCTCGACCGACGATCTCGGCGTCGGGGATGCAGCTCCCGAGCTCGGTCAGCGCATCGCCGATCTCGCGCGGGGTCACGAAATCTCCGTCCGGATCGACCTCCATGTCACCCTTCGGGAGGACGTACGTGCCGGAGGGGCAGCCCTGCGCGATCCACGCCTGGAGCCGCCGGCCGAGCGCCTCTTGCCCGCCGATCTTGTAGGGCATCTCCCCGCTGAGCATGACGTCAACGGGCGTCTTGCCGCTCTTGCCGCGCGCATTGCACAGGTTCTCCGGGGTGCCGGCGTAGGAGAAATCTCCTTGCTCTGCCGGGGCCTTGTGGCAGTTGCCACATTGAATCTCGATCTCCCCCGAAAGGTTGCTGAAGGTATCGAGGGCATCTTCGACCGTCGCCGAGTGGCGCTGAGGGATCGGTTCGTGCGATCGGGCCGGGGCGCATAGACGCGGCTGCGTGCCCCCCCCGTCACCGCCGCTGCCGCCGGTCCCGCCGCTGCCGCCGGCACCGCCGGTCCCGCCGCTGCCGCCGGCACCGCCGCTGCCGCCGGTCCCGCCGCTGCCGCCGGTTCCGCCGCTGCCGCCGCCGTCTCCTCCGCTGGTAGCGCCGCTGCCGCCGGTTCCGCCGCTGCCGCCGCCGTCTCCTCCGCTGGTAGCGCCGCCGCCGCTCGTGCCCTCCGGGGGCGAGATTTCATCGGTGTCGTCACCTCCGCAGCCGTACCCGGCCACGGACACGACCCCGAGCAACAGCACCATCGACCTCATCGTCACCCAACGCCGACCTTGACCCATCGTTGCCAGCTCCCCGGGCTCGCAGCGGCGAACCCCCTACCGTCGCAGCGGCCGAAATGACACCGGTGAGCTCCTGGAACAACCGTGAATGCCGGCTGTCACGGACCCGTGACGCCATTGCGGTCCCATCGACGTAGATGATTGCGCTTTCATTGATTTACGCGCCGCAAGCTCGCCTCCCCCGCCGGTCGCTGATGGGGAGTAAGCGTTCACCGGGCAGACCTCCCACGCTGGGCGGTGTTGCGGGGTGGGCTGCCGCTGGGGCTGTCGGTGCCGAACCTGTATTGCGTCGTAGGACGCCGTGCCGAGCTCGGAGCTTGGCAGCATTGCTCGTCGGCTCGACCTCAGTTCATCGATGCGTTCGTCTCACCAATCACGTGCCACGACGAACGAACTCTGGTATTACAGTTGCAACTGGCCGCCTTGCGAACCTGCCCGACGTTCCGGCAGTCCGATGTCGAGCTCGGCGAGCGTGTCGCGTCGACAAGGATCGGATCCTCGTCGACGCGACACGCTCGCCGCACGTTCTCGGACCGCCAGGATCTATACACGAACCGCTCCCCGCGGTTGCGGTACACACGAGCCTCTCCTCACGGTCCGGCGTGAGTTCGCGCAGCATTCGCTCGTGGCGGCCGTTCTGCTGCGGCTTGCCGGGCTCGATCCGCTCGGGATGAATGCCGAGCTTGATCCAGCTGACCGATAGCGCTGAGAGCCCACCAACGCCCGGCGTCGCAAACGGCGGACCGTTGTCCGAGCGGATACGGTGCGGCAGCCCGAACTCGCGGAACGCGCGCTCGAAGTGCGGGCGTACCGAGGCCTCGTCCGGCTTCGCCACGCCCTCGCACTTGAGCAAGTATCGCGACGCTTGATCCGTCAACGTGAGCGGGTGGCACCGGCTCTTGTCGCCGAGCGCAAAGTGTCCCTTGAAATCGGCGCACCATGTGTCATCAGGCGGAGCGCACTGCGCGAAACGCCGCGCCCGGGGAGGTCCCGGACGCGACGCGAGGACATGGGATAGTTGTATGCTCAGCTGGTTGGGCAACGGCGGGTTGGAGCTTTTGTGTCGGCGCGCCTCGCGAGGGCTGAACGCTGAGCGCGCGGCGGAGGCTCTTCGCCGGGTCTCACGTCCTCGTGCGCGGATATGTCTATGCGTGCCGCTCTGTGCTAGACGGTCAAGTCCCTATCTCCCGCGGCGCGCGGCGCTCAGCGGGTGATGAGGAGGGGGCGTGCCTGAGCGCGCCGCGCTGGCCATGTGCGTCGAACGGAGCGCGCCTGCCGCATGGATCGCGCGGCGCGCTCCGTCCTTCGTCATCAGCCTATCAGCTCACAGCGAGGAGGGGCACGTGGTGCCGGTGCTACCGCAATTGAGCGGCGTGCGGGGCGAGTTGGTCGTCGGGGCGCACGCGAGGAAGCCGTTGGCGATCAGGATATCCTCGAACGCAATAGCGTCGTTAATATCGTTCACGCCGAAGGCCCAGTCCAGGAAGTCCTGCTCCTTGATGTCGCGAGTTCCGTTGCCCTCGTTGAGGTACAGGAAGCGAGCGAGCGGGTACTTGTTGCTCGGGTCCGTGATGAGTTTGCGGATGTTGGCCTCTGTCGGCGCGACGCCGTTGATCACGAGGGGCTTGTTTTCGTAGGTGCCCGAGGCGACCTTCGCGTCGCCGCCCGCGTAGCCGATCGCATCGACGTTCGCGCCCACGAGCTTGCCGATGCAATCGGTGGCCGAGTCGGTCGCCGCGCAGGGCGTGGGCACGAGCGAAGAGGTCCCCGGCGTGTCGGTCGAGAGCCGCGGCCCGGCGATCGGGTCGTCCACCACGATCTGCACGTTCGCGCAGAAAGCCGTGCAGCCGGTGAGGGCCTTGAAGACTTCGGTCGTGCCCGAGATGTCGTCGCGGCGATACATCACGAGGGCGTTCGAGGGGTTCGTCGACCCCGAGGTGAACTCGCCCCACGTGTTGAAGCCGGCGCAGCTGGTGGCGTCCCCGTCGCCGTCGCCGCAGAACGCGCCCTTGACGTTCGCCAAGTTCGCGCCGGTCGCGGTCTGGTCCGCGTTCTTATCCGCCCAGATATACACGGCGTCGAGCGCGATGCGATTGCTCTTCTGACCAGTGCCACTGCTGTCACAAGAGCCCTGCAGGTCCCTGGACATCGGAGCGATCGTCTGCGCCTTCGTGTTGCAGGGGGCGGCGCCGGTGCCTTCCAGGCACTGCTCGCCTTTGCCCGACCCGGTACCGTAGTAGGTGAGGCCCGTGACGCCCGACGCGGCGATCGCGGCCGTGGTCGCGTTGAACAGCGTGTCCGACCCGTAGAAACCCCCGCTGATGAGCGCCTGCTGCGATTCGCCGACGAACTCCTCGTTCGTGCTGCCCACGGCGCACGCCGCGAGGCCGAGGACCGAGAGCGCCGAAAGGACCAATTTGCCCGTGTTCTTCATGTTCATCTCCATCGTTCAGAGTGACGGTGCGCCTGTGCACCTCGATCGTCTCGGTGCACCGGCGCACATCGATCAATGCAACAATCCAAGGAAAACCGCCTGGCCGCCGAAGCGCTCGCCGTCAGGCGGTCAAGTCTCTATCTCTCGCGACGCGGCCGCTCAGTGGGTGGTCACCGTGCGGATCTTGCCGAGGCGCCGCCCCAGCCGCTCGGTGAACCAGACGTCGAGGATGCCGCACCCCAGGAGCGACGGGCGCAGCGTGATCCCGAGCGGACGAGAGTTGGCGATCGGGAGATCGAACTCGGTGACGACGCCGCTCGTGGTGATGCGTCCGATCTTGTTCCCGAACTGCTCCGTGAACCAGAGATTGCCGTCCACCCCGAGGGTGATGGCCGTGGGGCCGCGGTCCAGCGCGGGGAGCGCGAACTCCGTCACGGTCCCGCTGGTGTCGATCTTCGCGATCTCGTTCGCGGTGGTGAACCAGATTTTGAGGTCGGGCCCGAGCGTCACCGCGTTGGGGTTCGAGGCCGAGGCCGGCAGCAGGTACTCGGTGACGGTTCCAGACGTGCTGATCCGCGCGATCTTGTTCGTGAACGACTCCGCGACCCAGAGGTTTCCATCGGCTCCAGCCGCGATCCCGCGCGGCTGGCTATTGGCGGTCGGCAGCGCGAACTCGGTGATCACGCCGGCCGGCGTGATGCGCCCGACCTTGTTGCCGAGGAGCTCGGTGAACCACACATTCCCGTCGAATCCCAGCGCGATCCCGAACGGGTTCGAGTTGCTCGTCGGGATGTCGTACTCGGTCACGACGCCGGTCTTCGTGATCGCCCCGATCCGGTTGGTCCCCGGCTCGGTGAACCAGATCCGGCCATCCGGACCGAGGGTGATGCCGCTCGGGTTCGATCCGGCCGCGAGCGGGTACTCGGTCACGTTGCCGCTGGAATCCGCGGCCGCGATCTTGCTGGCGGAGCCCTCGGTGAACCAGACGCGGCCGTCAGGGCCAAAGGTGATGTTCCCCGGCGTGGAGTTCGAAGGAATGGCGTACTCCGTGATGTCACCCGCGGACGCCGCCGGGCAATGCCCGGCGCTCGCGTGCTCCGCCTGCGCCACCAATGCGGCGCCGACCATCATCGACAAGGCAACAATCGACTTTTTCTTCATTTCATTCTCTATCAGGGTTCGAGGTTGAGAGCGTCTCGCGAGATCTCCTGTTACGAATCTGTGAATGCCGCGGCTACGCCGCGCGCTGACGTTGCTCGTCGAGAGCGGCGCTACGCGCGCTCGACCGCTGCCTCTTCGCGCTCACGCTCGTCAGCGGTCCGTCACGATCCCGCTCGGCGCCCCGTTCGGAACTGCGCTGGCAAACTGCGTGCACACCCGGTGCGTCCCCCATTCCCTCCCCGTAACCAGATTCCATCCTATGTCGATCCGTACCTGTTTGCTCGTAAGACGAGCCATGTAGCCGCGGAGCGAATCGCCTCCAGCGCGTCGCTGGGGTGTCGGCGCCAGGCGCGCGCGATGAGAACGCGACGCAGAGATCGCGCCTGCCGGACCCGCCAAACAGGTTGTATGAACGGCCATGGCTTCGTGGAGCTGATGGCCGGGCCCATTCGGGTCACCCCCACGATCGCGAACGGCCGCCGCGGCGCTGCCAGCCAGCGGAAGGAGGACGAGCCGCGCTCCCGCCTCTGCTGGTCACCCCGCGTCAGAATGCAATAGTGACGCGCTCGGAGGCTCACGCATTTGCGCGATTCGGGCGCGTCGATGCAATCGAGACCCGCACGTCATAGCTCGCTATGCGGGGGGGGACGGCCAGCCAGCCCCCCCCGGCGGCTTCGTGTGGGGCGGACTATAGTAGGCGCGAAAACGAAATGCGCGAAGTTTGTGTTACGTAATACCGACGTGTGTCCTGTGATGGCGTGATCCTGTTGTCCTCGATGGGCGAGCTGATGCATTCGAGAACGATTCGGCTGTCAGCTCTGCGACGGTCCTGTGCCGGAACGGTAGAACGCCAGCGCCGGATATCGCTTCTCGAGAACGATTCGGCTGTCAGCTCTGCGACGGTCCTGTGCCGGAACGGTAGAACGCCAGCGCCGGATATCGCTGCTCCTGCGAGGGCAGGCGTCGCGCCTTCAAGCAGCTGCGCCCGAGATCGGAGAGGGAGGGAGCGCGGCCGCCGGCGGCCCGCCCACGGCCGTGCGACCGGCGGCAGCAAGTTTCTCCTCGCCGTCACGAGGTCGTGTACTCTCGCCGACATGGCTCCCGTCGTCGTCATCACCGGTGCATCGAGCGGAATCGGTCGATCGCTCGCGTTCTCCTGGGCGAAGCGCGGCGCGCGCGTGGTGCTGAGCGCGCGCGGGCGGGACGCGCTCGAGGGGGTCGCCTCGGAGGTGCGCGCGGCGGGCGGCGCCGCCCTCGCGGTGGCCGGCGACGTGACCGTCGAGGACGACCGCAAGGCGCTCTGCGAGCGGGCGCTCGGCGCGTACGGCCGGCTGGACGTGCTGGTGAACAACGCCGGGCGCGGTTATTACACGCCATCGATCGAGATCGATCCCGCCGAGCTCGAGGCGCTCTACCGGCTGAACGTCGTCGCCCCCGTGCGCCTCGCGCAGCTCGCGATCGAGCCCCTCGCGGCCACGAAAGGCACCCTCGTCATGGTCTCCTCGATCGCGGGGCTCGTCGCGGCGCCGCGGATGGGCCCGTACGCCTCGTCGAAGTTCGCCCTGGAGGCGCTCGCGATGTCGCTCCGCGCGGAGCTCTCGTCGCGCGGCGTGCGCGTGCTCGTGGTGCGGCCAGGGCCAGTCGAGACCCCGTTCCACGCGAACGCCGTCGTGACCGACGACAACGTCGGCTACCGCCCGCCCGGCCACAAGAAGCAGAGCCCGGACGAGGTCGCCGAGATGATCGTGCGCGCCGTCGAGGCGGGCCGCGACGTCCTGGAGACGAGCCTGTTCGTGAAGACCGCGAGCCTCGCCGCCCGTGTGGCGCCTGGCCCCATGCGCTGGCTCTCGAGGCGGATGGCGCGCCGGTCGGGGTTCTGAGCGGAGCGCGCCCCTCCTGCCCCGGGAACGCCGAGCGGGTCGAGCACCCGAGCAAGCCGAAGGAAGGCGGGGGCGGGGAGGGGGCGCCCGGAGCGAGCTCCGCAAGGCGGGCGCTCAGAGCGAGCGCAGGATGGCGGGCGCTCAGAGCGAGCGCAGGAAGGCGACCACCGCGTCGCGATCTTCCGCGGGGAGCGCCACGAAGCGCTGCTTCGCGGCGTCCGCCTCGCCGCCGTGCCACAGGATCGCCTCGACGACGTTCCGCGCGCGGCCGTCGTGCAGCAGCTGGGTGTGGCCGTTCACGGCCTCGAGCAGCCCGATGCCCCACAGCGGCGGCGTCCGCCACTCGCGCGGCCCCGCGAGGTGGTCGCTCGTCGACGTGTCCGCGAGCTCTTCTCCCATGTCGTGCAGGAGCAGATCGCTGAAGGGCTGGATGAGCTGATCCCGCAGCTCGACGAGCGGGTGGCGGCTCCCCGTCTTCATCGAGGGGACATGGCAGCTCGCGCACCCTGCCTGGCTGAACAGCGCCTCTCCGCGCTGGACGGCCGGGTCCGCCGTGTCTCGGCGCGGCGGCACGCCCAGCATGCGCATGTAGACGGCGAGCCTGTCGAGATCCTCGTCGGAGAGCTCGGGATCTCCGCGCGTGCCGTCCTGGCAACCTGACTGCGCCTCGCCGCACTCCTCGACCGGGAACAGGCTCGTCGTCACGCCCATGTCCGCCACCAGCGCGTCGGCGACCTGGTGAGGCACGCTCACCTTGCCCGCCTTCCAGCCGAAGCGCCCTATCTGCAGCGCCCCCGAGACAGGGTCCGGGATCAGGTTCGGACGGCCCGAGATACCGTCCTGATTGCAGTCCATCCCGTCTGCGCGCTCGAGCACCGCGTCCTCTGCGATCGCCTCGAGGAGGCCCATGCCCACGAGCGGGCGTGCGACGCGGACCGAGTAGCTCGCGATAGGCCCTGCGGAGAGCCCGTCGAAGCGGAACGTGGGCTTTCGCAGGACGTACGGCGTGCCATCGGGGAACTGCCCGGGCTCCTCGGTGTAGGCCACGGTGGCCGTACCCTCGCTTTCGCCCCCGCCCTGCGCCTTGTCCTGCAGCTGCCGGCCGTAGCTCGGGTCGGCGGTGGGCCCGCCGTCGGCGTTCGCGCCTGCGCCGAACAGCTTCACGACGGCGGTCTCCATCGCCTCGCCGGGCTCGGGCGGGGCGCCGCGACCGTTGTTGATATGGCAGCTCACGCACGCCGCCTGGTTCGAGAGCGGCCCCGCCTTGCCGGCGTGCTCGTCGAAGACGGGGTTACCGCCCTCGCTGTGCTCGCCGGTGGCAAAATCCGTATGGAACAGGCGGCGCCCCTCGAGGAAGGGCTGGATGGAGCTCTCCTGGATGTTGAGCGCCATCTGCTCGTAATAGAGATGAGGCTCCTCGTAGATGTACGGTATCGTCCCGTCGCCGCCCGACAGGGCCGCCTCGTTCGGCTCGTCGAACGGCGTCAGCTCGCCGCTGCCGACGCGGTAGCGGAACGTGTCGCTGTAATAGCTCGTCCTCCCCTCGACGGTGCCCGCGTCAAGGAACACCCCGAACTCGAACTCGAGCAGATCTCCCGCGCGGATCTCCCTGCTGTCCCTGGCGTTGCGATCGACGACGAACTCCCAGTGGGTGCTCGTGATGCGCTCCATGCCGTTGTTCGAGTCGAACACGTTGCCTTCGCCCGAGTACCAGCAGCGGAAATTGATGGTCTGGTTGTTCGACGCGTTTGCTTTGGGGAGCCAGGTGAACTTGACGGTGCTGCCGCCCGCCGGGATCGTGTCCTCGACGATGAACTTGTAGCTTCGGTTCTCGAAATAGCGCGGCTGGTACGGGCTGAACTCTTCCTCTTTCTCGTGGCGCCCGCGCACGCGCCCTGCGGCCTCGAGCGTGATCGTCCCATCGGCGGCCGTCGTGGTGATCGGCTCGCCCGCCGCCGCCGAGGGGAACAGCGGGGAGATCTCGCCGTCCACGCCGGAGCACTCGCCGGGATCGACCTCGCCGCCGTCGCAGGCCGGCGCGGGCGGCGCTCCCGCGGAGAAATAAGCGAAGATCGCCTCGATGTCGGCCGTCGCTATCTGCTGCTCGCCGAAGGCCGGCATGCGCGCGTCTCCCGTGCGCTCCGTGCGCACCTGCGCCGTGAACTCCTGCAGGGTGCCGTCGAAGGCGAAGAGATCGGGAAACCCGCCGGTCGGCTTGCCGTGGGCGCTATGGCACCCGCCGCAGTTCAGCGCGAACGCCTGCGGCAGCGCTGGCCCGTCGCTCGTCTCCTCGCAGGGCGGCGCGCCTTCCGGACCGCCGCCGTCGCCCGGCGAGGGCGACTCCGGCGAGGGCGACCCCTGCGAGGGAGACGCGGGCGACAGGTCGCTCGAGCACCCGAGCTCTGCTGCGCAGGTCGCGAGCAGCCCGAGCACGACACGGAGACCCCCGGACACCAACCGACGTGAGCGGCTTTCGAACATCGCGTTTCGACCTCCGGTGTGAGCCCATCCATCGAGACCGTGAACGGCAGAGCTACCGCAGGATCTCCTCGAGGAGCGCGTTCGGCACGCCGCGGCGATCCTCGCCGAACGACGCGACGCCGAGGTTGTAGTACTGGTTCATGATGGTGAACCACAGATCGCGGAGCTGGCGATCCTGACCGAGGGGGCCATATGCGACGTGCGCGTCGTTCAGGAAGACGCCGTCGCCGCCCAGGAGGACGATGGGCAGATCGTACGCGTCGTGGTCGTGCGTACGCATCTCGCTCATGTAGACCATCACCGAGTGATCGAGCACCGTTCCATCCCCCTCGGGGATCGCGTCGAGCCGCTGCGCGAGCTGCGCTGTCTTCTGGCCGAGCCAGCAGTTGATCGCCGCGAAGTCGAGGTTGCTCTCCTCGACGACCGCGTAGCGGCCGCCCTCGTCCGTGGCGCCCAGGTTGCCGGGGCCGTGCTGGCAGGAGTGATAATGGAGGCTGCTGCCCTCCCTGTACTCGAGGCCCACCTTCGCGCGGACGTCGGCCGGGATGCACCGGTACTCGAACTCGGAGCGCGCGTCGTCGAGCATGTGGGTGATCACGCGCGTCACGTCGCATTGAATGGCCATGACGATGAGATCGATCATGACGTTCGCGTGATCGTCGTGTTTGTACTCGCCGGCTTCCGTGCTGTCGTTCTCGTTGAGCCCCTCCTGCTGCCCCGGCGGCTCGGGGACCACGCCGGGCTCGCCGATCGGGCTGCAGCCCAGGCTCGACGGGGTCATCGTCGACTGGACGCGGGTCACGTTCTTCTCGGTCTCTCGCAGGGCGTCCAGGTACTGCTGGACGATCTTGCGATCGTCCGAGCCTACCTTGCGCATGAGCGAGTTCGCGTCCCCGAGCACCGCGTCGATGACGCTCTTCTCGGTCGCCGCGCGGCGCTCCGCCTCGATCCTGGCCTGCTCGTCGGTCTGCCCTGGCACGGGGGGCGCGCTCGCGGCGCCCGCGTTGATGAGCGCGTCGAACACCGCCTTCGGGTTGACCGAGCGCTTCAGCGGCTCGCGCGGGCTCTTCCAGGAGACGGCCTGATTGTAGGCGTAGCTGCGCCCGTCGAAGAAGCCGGGCTTCACCCCGAGCCCGGTCTGGAGCGACGGGATGCGGGTCGCCTGCTCCGGGCCTGCCTTCTGGACGATGAGCTGGTCGACCGAGACGCCGTTGCCCACCCACTCGCCGAGGTCCTGCCCGGCGGCCCTCCCGAGCTCATCGGCGTCCACGCAGGTCGACAGCGCGGCCATGCAGCGCGAGTGGGACGGCTCGAGGAACGCGTTCTGCTCCTTGCTCCACGTGTGGTTGCCGAGGCGGCTTATCATGAGCATCTTCGACTTCACCGGCGCGAAGTGCTCGAGCACCCTCGGCAGCTTGAAATCGGCGCCCTTCAGCGTCTTGCCGAACGCGGGCGCCGTCTCCCACCAGTGGTGGGGCGCCCCGTTCGGGAAGGTGCAGAGCAAGAAGCGCTTCGGCGTGCCGGGCTCCCCCGCCCGCGCCCCGCGCGGCGCGAGGCTCTCGAGAAACGGCAGCGCCAGGCAGACGCCCGCGCCGCGCAACAGGTTCCTGCGTGTCATTCCGCGTTTCATGTGCGCATCGCTCCTTCGTGCCTGGTTCCGTGAGGAAACAACGCCTGCGGCTTCACTTCGCCACGACCTTCGCTGCGCGGAGGCGGAACGCCTCGCTGGTCACCACCTGCTTCACCAGATCCGCGATCGTCCCCTTCTCCCAGCGCGCGGCGATCACCTCGAGCGTGCGCCTGTCGCCGCCGATCGGGCGCCGGCGCAACGCATACGTGAAGAGCTGCTCGGAGGGGCAGATCCCCAGCTGGGGGTCCTTCTGGAGCTCCGGGATGAGGCCCGAGATGTCCTGGAACGCCGCGCCCCCGTACTCGCCTGTCGCGTCGACCGCGTCGCCGTTCGGGTACTCGGTCCGGTAGGCGCCGATCGCATCGAAGTTCTCGAGGCTCAGCCCGATGGGATCGAGGACATTGTGACAGCCCGCGCAGTCGGGCGACTCGCGGTGCTTCTCGAGCTTCTCGCGGACGTTGTCGACGGTGCCCGTGTCGCCTCCCGCGGCCTCGAGCTCCGGGATATCCACGCCGGCGGGCGGGGCCAGCTCGGCGCAGTAGAGCTGCGCCAGGATCGTCTTCGCGCGGGACGTGGGGGAGGTCCGATCGGCGCGCGAGGACAGCGTGAGGAACGCGGGGAGCGTGAGGAACCCGGCGCGCCCGGCCTCGGGGTCGTTCGCGTAGAGCGGCGCGAGCAGCGGGCTCTCCGGGTGGGGCGCCGTGAGGAACTCGGACCACGGCCGCTCGCCGGTCGTGAAGCCGGTGAAATAGGCGTTGGCCTGGTCGATCATCGCGCCCTTCATCTCGTCGTTCCAGCCGGGGAACAGCGCTGTGTCGACGCTGTGGCTCGGGAGCGTGCGGGTCCCGAGCCACTGCCCGAAGAAGTTCTGGAAGAACGCGGCGCTCTTCGGGTCGGCCAGCATGCGGTCCACCTGCTCCCGGAGCTCGTCCTCGGTGGCCAGCTCGTCGCTCTCTGCGGCGTCGAAGAGCTCCTCGTCCGGGAGCGAGCTCCAGAGGAGGTACGAGAGGCGCGACGCGATCTCATGGCCGCCGAGGGCGCCCGGCGATCGCTTCGAGTCGGGGCCGACCTCGATCCGCAGGAAGAAATTCGGCGACGTCAGCAGCGTCCGGACGACGTGCTCCACCGCCTCGACGGGGGACATCTCGAGGGTGGTGCGCGCGTCGTCGTACTGCGCCGCGTACCGGTCGACCTCCGCCGCCTCGAGCGGGCGCCGGAAGGCGCGCAGCCCGAAGCGCTCGATGATCTCGCGCGCGCACCCGTCGCCCGCGCCCTCCGCCGGGTCGCACACGAGGATCTGGGCGCGCTGCGCCTCGTTCGAGAACGCGTCGGCCGCCAGCTTCTTGGCGGCGTCGTAATACCCCTGGACGAGCACCTGCGAGAGGCTCGAGAGCGCGCTGGCGTTCGCGTCGAAGCCCTTCGCGCCGGAGGCGGGGAATCCGTCCGCCGGCCGCAGGCGCGTGCCCAGGAGGTGGGCGACCGTGTTGTTGTACTCCGATGCTGTCATGTGGTGCAAAGGCATCCCGCCCGGCGCGACGACGGCGTCGTCTCCGGGGTCCTGTCCCGGTCCCGGAGCGTCATCACCTCCGAGGATGCCAGTGCACGAGATGCTCAAGAGACATCCCCCGGCGGCGAGCCAGGGACCTGCGAACACTCGGTCAAGTCGGCACATCATGGTCGGCTCCCGCGTGTGGAATCAGCACTCTCCCCCTCGTTGCCGGAGCGCGCGCCTTTCGTGATCGAATCGACCGCACACCCGCGCTAGGATCAGCCTGTGTCGTGCGCGCGGAAGACTACGATGATGGTGCTGCTCCTCGGCTTGTCCGGATGTGGGGCAGATGTGGATATTGCGGTGGGCCGTATGACTCCGACGTCGGTCGTGGGCGGCGGCGGGGAAGGTGGTCGTGGCAGCGGGGAAGGTGGGCGTGGTGGCGGGGCGCTGAGCGGCGGTGAAGCGGGAAGCGGCGGTGAGGCGGGCGGCGGCGGGGAAGGGGGCGGCGGCGCGGCCCCTTGCGATGCGCTGCCGTCGCTCGCTCATCGGTACTCGTTCGACGGGGCGGGGGCGGTCGTCGCCGATACGGTCGGCGGCGCCGACGGTGAGATCTTCGGCGGCGCGAGCCTCGACGGCGGAGGGGTGCTCACCCTCGACGGAGAGGACGACTACGTCGATCTGCCCGCGGGTCTCCTCACGGGGTTGAGCGACGTCACCGTCATGGTCTGGGTCGCCCGCAACGGCGGAGGGGCGTACCTGCGCGTCGTCGACTTCGGCATCGGCAGCACAGGTGAGAATCCCGTCGAAGGCGACTCGAGCGTTGGGCGGTCCTACCTCGTCATCACCCCATCGACGGGCTTCGACCCGCCGGGTATCGCCGCGCTCGCGAGCGACAGCGGCGCCGCGGGCCAGGTGCAGGTCGCCACCGCGCCCACGCTCGATGACGCCGAGATCCATCAGCTCGCCGCGGTCTTCGACGGCGGGGCGGGGACCCTTTCGCTTTACCTCGACGGTGCGCTCCTCGGCAGCACGCCGGTCGGCTTTCCGCTCTCGGCGATCCAGGACGCGAACAACTGGCTCGGGCGATCCCACTTCGATCAGGATCCGTATTTCGGAGGGCGTTACGACGAGCTGCGCCTCTACCGCGAGGCGCTGGCCGGCTGCGCGATCGAGGCCGCGTGGCGCGCCGGCCCGGAGTTGCCCTGAGGCTCAGAAGGCCAGCGCGAGACCGAGGCGCGCGCTGAGGCCCGCGGCCGGCGGGCGGTAGACGATGCCGTCGAGGTTCTCGACGACGAAGCGGGGCCGCCTCAGCGGGACGACGGCGTGCAGCGCGCCCTCGACGCTCACGGGAGCGGCGATGCGCCATTCGAGCAGCGTCCCGAGCCCGGCTGCGAAGATCGGCGTCGTGAGGGTGAAGGGCTCATCGACGTCCCGCCCCCTGGAGCGGAGCCAGTGCTGGCGGCCGAGCGCGCAGACGTAGACGCGGATGGGGCGCTCGAGCGAGAGCGCGCACGCGTCGACCTCGAGGAACCAGAGCCGGAACTCGGCGCCTGCAGCCAGCCCCGCGATGTGGCTCGAGCTCGACGGCACCACGCCAGCCGCGCCGTCCGCGCGGAACCAGCCGCTGCGGATCCCGCCGCCCGCGGCGAGCCCGACGCCGATCGTCGGGACGAGCGCCTGCTCGAGCTGCGTGCTCACCCAGAGCGCTCCCTCCACGTCGCGCTCGGTCGTAGCGGACGGCCGCGCTGCCGCGGGAGGTGGGCGGCGCGGCGCGGGAGGCGGCGGGCGCGGCGCGCTGGCGGCGGGGGCGGCGATCGCCAGGGGCGGCGCGGGCTGCGCGGCGGCGCTCCGCGCGACCGCGTCGGGATCGATCGACATCGCGACGATCAGCGCCGCTGCCCGCGACATGGACGCGCAGTCGTCGCCATGGATCACCCGCTCGCCCGGCGCCGGCGCGCGGATGCGCAGGTCGAGCCGGTAGCGCTCGTCGCGCTCGCGAGCGATCGCGATCTCGACCTCGATCGGCTGGCGCTGCTCCGACGTTCCCAGCAGCCGGGCGATCTCGCTCCGGACCTCGTCGACCGGCGGGCACCCCGCCGGCGCTTCCCAGCGGAGATCGATGGTGCGCGGCTCGGCGGGCGCCGCGAGCGCGCGCGCGGGCAGGAGCCCTGCCGCGGCGATCAGCGCCGGGAGGATCGACGGCGCGTGCGCCCACCTCGATACGTGCACCCGCGCACTCTACTCCTCCTGTCCGCACGCGGCGCGCACGCGCGTCGCGAGCGGCGAGCCCGGGCTCTTCGCGAGCAGCCTCGCCGCGATCGCCCTGCCGGACGGCGCGCGGCCGGAGCGGCAGAGCGCGATCGCGCGCGACGCCTCGCGCTCGGTCGAGAGCACGCCCCTCGGGTACCGGCTGGCGTGCTCGTCGAGCTTCGAGAGCGCCTGCGCGAACTGGCCCGCCTGCAGCGCCTGCTGCGCGTCGCGGAGCAGCGCGATCTCCGCGTCGAGCCCCTCGGAGCCCTGCTTCGCGGCGGCCGCCGCCCGGGGCGTGCGCGACGCCGTCGCGCGCGCCGCGGCGGCCGCCGGGGGCGCGGCGCTCGGATCGGCCGGTGCGCCGGACGCCTCGGGAGCGTCGCCCTTGCTGGAGGCGCTCGCCTCGGCGGACGCAGGCGTCCCGTCGCTCGGGGCGCTGGAGGGCGCGGCGGCGTGCGCCGCGCGGGGCGCCTCGGCCGCGCCCGCCGCCTCCTCCTGCGCGCGTTGCGCGTCGGGCGCCTCGCCCGGTGTCGGGAAGTAGAGCGCGGCCCCCGTCGCGAGGCCCACGACCAGCGCCGCCAGCCCGATCTTCATCGGGGCGCCGAGCAGCGTGATGGCCGCGCCTTGTGCGACCGCGGTGCTCGCGCTCGCGGCCATGCTCGCGGCGGCGGGGCCGACCGCGTGCGCGGCCGCGCCGGCGCTCGCGGAGCCGGCGGCTCCGGCGCTCTCGGCGCTCACGGCCACGGCCGTGGCCGCCGTCCCTGCGAGGCCGAGCCTCGCCCACACGGCCGCGCGCGTCCGACGTCTGTCGTCGTCGGTCGGCTCGTCCTCGTCACGAAGGGCGTTCAGGAGCGCTCGCTCCCCGGCCCCGAGCTCATCCATTGCGGCCTCCTCGGATCCTGGCGTGGTGGCGGTGCACCGCGTCGGAAAACGCCTGTCGAGCGGCCCTCAGCCGCGCATACACGGTGTTGACGTTCACCCCGATGCCCCGCGCGATCTCCGCCGCCGACATCTCTTCCAGCTCGGCGAGGAGGAGCACCACGCGCTTCTCCTCGTCGAGCGACGAGAGCAGCTCGTGCGCGACGCGCGCGGCCTCCGCCCTCGTCATGGCCTCGTAGGGGCTGAGGTTGCTCGGCCCCGCGAGCAGCTCGGGATCCACGGTCTCTCCTGTCCCGCGGTGGGCGGGGCTCTTGCGGCGCAGCGATCTCCGGTGCGTCTGCACGACGTTCACGACGATCCCGAAGACCCACGTCTTCAGCGACGAGCGGCCCAGGAACTCCGGGAGCCGCCGGTGCACGACGACGAACACCTCCTGGCACACGTCCTCGTGCGCCGAGGCGTCCACGCCGAGCCGGCGCACGGTCCGCCAGACGAAGGGGAACATCTCCTCGTACACCTCGGCGAAATCGAGCGGCGCGGCCTGCACGCCGGCCGCGGGGACGGCGGGCACCGCCCCGGCGGGCGAAGGCGTCGACGGCGCGACCGCCGCGCGGGCCGTCACGGGCTGCGCTCCTCTTCATCGGCGTGCCCCGCTTCGCCGCCGGTGCCGCTGGGGTCCACGGGTCCGGCGCCGCCCTCACCCGCGCCGCTCGTCTCATGGAGATTTCCAGTGCCGCCGCCCGCGGTCGCCTCTGGGGGGAGCGTTTCCTCCACGCAAGCCGCGGAGAAGAGGATCCCGGGCAGGGGGCTGATACCGCAGAGGAGGGCCTGGCGAGCTCGGCGCATGGATCGAGGGGCTGGTTACCGGAGCCGCCGCGTTCCGTGAAGGAAAGTGGAGGGACGGGGGGCGACGTTCATCGGGCGGTCGTCGATGGGCTGGCGCTCCACGGCTCGCGGGCGGATCATCCGCTGCGGCGCACCGCGGCCGACAGCGCGCACCTCCGCGCGCTTGACGGCCGCGAGGAGCGCATCGAGGAAGACCGGATGACACCCCCTCGCTGGCTTGCCGCGCTCGCGGCGCTCACCGTTCCATTGGCGGTCTCGGCGACGGCCTTGACCCAGGGCGACGCTCCCCTCCCGCCGCCTCCTCCTCCAGAGCCGCTCCCGTCTGCCTCCGCGCAGCCAGCACCACCGCCGTCTCCTGCGCCGACACCGGTGCAGCCTGCGCCCGCGCCAGCGCCGGCGCCCGCGCCAGCGCCGGCGCCGGCGCCCGCGCCGACACCGGTGCAGCCGGCACCCGCGCCGACACCGGTGCAGCCGGCACCCGCGCCGACACCGGTGCAGCCGGCACCCGCGCCGACACCGGTGCAGCCGGCACCCGCGCCGACACCGGTGCAGCCCGCACCTGCGCCTGCACCCGCGCCTGCGCCGATTCCGGTGCAGCCCGCGCCTGCGCCCGCTCCCATGCCGTTCCCGCCGCCATCTCCCACGCCGGTGCCGCCTGCGCCGCGGCCTGCGCCCGCGCCGCGGTCGACACCGGCACCTGCACCGCCGCCCGCGCCGCGGTCCGCGCCAGCGCCTGCACCGCCGCCCGCGCCGCGGTCCGCGCCAGCGCCTGCACCGCCGCCCGCGCCGCGGGCCGCGCCGCCCGCGCACACGCCCGCTCCGGAGCCGCCCGCGCCGGTTCCGCCCGCTCCCGAGGAGAAACCGGAGGAGCCCGAGGACGACGAGAAGGACGGGATGCGCTTTCGTTTCGGTACGACGCTCGGCGGCGGGATCATCGAGTCACCCACGGGCGTGGGGGCCGTCTTCGCGCTCTCGGGCCGGCTCGGTGTCCAGGTCAACCACTATTTCGGGATATACTACCAGAACACACCGATGGTGACGCTCACCCCCGAGAGCACCGAGAACAGCGCTGGATTCGAGGCGGGGTTCATCGACTACAACTCGGTGCTCGCGGGCTTCACGCTGTTCCACTTCCTCGATCTCGGCGCGGGACCCTCCATGGATTACGTGGCCGTCGCGACCTGCGGCGCGGAGGTCCCGGAGGGCGGCATCCCGCTCCCGAGCGCCGGCTGTGAGAGCACGGCGGCCTGGTATTTCGGCGCTCACGCGCGGGGCGCCCTGATCCTCGGCGGCCTGGCCGGGAGCGGCGCGCGGCGGAGCGGCTTCGCCATCAGCGCGGATCTCCACCCGGTGTTCCTGCCAGAGGGGCCGACATTCACCTTCACGCTGGGCCTCGGCAGCGAGTGGTACTGAGACGAACGGCGCGCCGGAGCGCGGCGCGCCGCCTCGCCGGTCGAGCCGCTCCGCTCGCTCGGCGCTCCGGGCAGCGGCGGGCAGCGGTTTGCCCGTCCGCTGGCTGAGCGCCCTTCGAGTGGAACCTTCGTTCCCCAGGTCACGAGAGTTCCTTGCAAATACCCGGGTCGCAGGGGCCCTGCCTCACGTCTGCGCGGCGCTCGGCGCCAGCGCCTCTGTGGCGCGCCACCCGCTGTGATCCCCGACACCCCGACCCTGCGTTCGCGGCTCGCGAGGGTTGCTGTGTGGCGACCCGATGGACTACAATCCCATTGTCGGAGCGATTGTTGGCGGGACGCCGCACCGGAGAGCTGGACGCCACGATCGTCCTGCGCCAGTGGCAAGCGCCAGCAGGAGAGCGCCAGCGGCAGAGCGCCACCAGCAGAGCGCCAGCGGTACGCAAGCGGTAAGTAGAACGAGCGCGACGCGCGAGCTTTCGAGCTCGGTGGCAGGGAGCGAAGGCGCACCCATGGATCCGCTGTTTGTGCATGACAAGGTGAAATTGCCGGACATCACGATGCACCATCGCTCACCATGTAGGTCGACGAGGCATGATGTGTCGCGCGGATCCGGGGCGCCATCTGCTGGTCTCTCGGAGGCGCCATCTCTTGCTTACGCGGTGCGGGGGACATGCCGCCCCTGGGACTCGAGATCGAGCCCTGAGACCGAGGTGCGTGAGGAGCGTGTCAAGCGCTCGCCCCGGTATTGGGCGTGCTCGGCAGCGCCGGCGTGGTCGTGCTGGCCGGCTGCTGGCGGGGGAGCGGCCGTCGGGTGTCGTCACCCTCTCCGGCGTCCCCATTTCGCCAAGCTCGGTGGGACCGCGGGGGCGCCTCCCAGGGGGCGCTTGACAAAAAGGGTTAACCATCGGCTACGCTGCCTACCCATGATGACCGGGAGGGCATGAGCCTGGTGGAAACGAGCTGCAGGCGCTCCACGGGGGCACGGCGGTCAGCGGTCGAGCGGGCCCTGGGGCACCTCGCGTGTCGGGCGCGAATCGCAACCCGCTGGGCATCATCGTGGGTGCCACGAAGTAACCGCGCGGCTCCTCCGGTTCGGTGCGGGGGATTTCGCTCACTCCTCAGCACCCTCGCCGAGCGCGCTTGGCCCGACAGGACCGGAGTTCCGCTTCGCCGGGGGCTCCGAGCGACGCGCGCGCCGGTGGCACTGCTCGCGGCGGCTCTGCTCATCGGGTGCTGCCTTCTGCTGCTCAGCCCGCCTATCACGGCTGGGCCCGTGGCCACGCTCTATGTGTATGCGGTGACACCGCTCCGCGCTCGCGCCCTCGAGCAGAAGATCGAGGAGTCGATGCCCGGCGTCGATGTCACCGTGTTCGGAAAATTGAGCGATTTCAAGGCCGCGCTCGAGTCGGCGCCGCCCGACGCGGCCCTCTCGCCAAAGCCGGTCCTGGCTTCGCTCAATCGGACCGCCGACATCCAGGGCGTGAAGGCGGGGAACGACGCGGAGCAGTACCTCCTGGTCTCGACGAGGGCGCTGACCAAGGAGATGCTCTCCGGTCTCAGATACGGGATCGTCGATCTGGTCGAACGGAAATCGCTCCCTAAGTTCGTAGCCGGGCTGCTGGGTGTGAGCACCGCGCCTGAGGTCCAGCGCGTCACGAAGATCGAAGATCTTTTGCAGCTGCTCCAGTTCCAGACGGCTGATGCGGTCCTCCTCCCCGAGCGATTTCGTTCTGACTTCGAGTCGAGGAGCAAGATGACGTTCACGATCCTCAGCCTCTCGACGGCGAAGGTCGGGCTGGTGGCGGTCACGTTCCTGAGCGAGCGCCAGACGCTGGAGGGCGCGATCCGGAGGCTTCCGAAACACGTGCTGGCCGATCTGGGGGTTGACGAATGGAAGTAAGGTCGACGCGTCCCCTCTCTCGGCGCTCGCTGCTGCGGGCCTCCGCCCTCGCGGGGCTCGCGCTGTCCCTGAGCTGTTCGTCGGGCCCGGCGACACCCGTCGCCAGCGACCCGGCGCCGACGCTCCAGCCGCCGCCTCCGGACGCGAGGCCGGTCATCTCCGTCATCGCCCCCTCGGATCCGCAGCTCGACGACATGCTGAGATCGCTGCGCGTCGAGCTGTCCGGGGAACACCGTGTCATCATCTCGCTGCTGCGCAGCGAGGAGTCGGGCCCCGACCTCGTGGCGCGGATCGTCGCCCGCGATCGCCCGCGGGCGGTGGTGCTGGTCAACAACTCGACCGTGCTCCTGTATCGCGAGTGGGCGCGCACCGTTCCGACCCCGCCGGTCGCGCTGATCCTGATGGCGTCCTTCGCCGAGGAGCTCCAGCGCACCGTCCCCAACTCGGTCGCCATCTCCTACGAGGTGCCGGCGGTCACGGCCATGGTGGGCCTGCGGACGCTGGGCCTCGACGCTCATCGGGTCGGCGTCGTCTACCGCCAGGGCTTCGCGGATCACATCGCGCGACAAGAAGCGCTCATGCACGTCGAGAAGCTGGCCTTCGTCAAGGAAGAGCTCTCGAACAAGCCGCGCGTGCAGGACCTCCGCGCCGCGCTCGTGAACCTCCAGCGGGCGAAGGTCGACGCGATCTGGCTGCCGAACGACAATGGCCTCCTGAGCCCGAGGTTCTTGACCAACGTCTGGCTGCCCTATGTGGACCGGCTCGGCGCGCCGGTGGTCGTGGCCGTGCGTTCGCTCGTGAACGAGCACGCGGAGTTCGGGACGTTCGCTGCCATCCCCGACACCCAGGCGCTCGCGGTGCAAGCGGCGGATCTCCTCTACGAGCTCGCGGACGCCGACTGGAAGCTCCAGTCGTCGGGTGTCCGCCTGCCCATCTCGGTGAAACGCCTGGTCGACGTGAGGCTCGCACGGCGCTTCGGCCTGAATTCCAGTCAGTTCGGCCAGGTTGACTTTCTCATCGGTAGGTGAGCGCGTATCGGGGGGGAATGGAGGCGCCGTGCGATTACCTTTCCAACCGGGCACATGGTCACGATGCGACGGGCCAGCTCGAACCATCGAGCGCCCGGGCAGGCCTGCCATCTGCTGCTCGTCGTGTGGAGAGCGTCGCACGCATGGCTGCCGTCCCTGGAGCGCGCCGTCATGATCCGGGTGCTCGTGATCGATGACGACGAGATCGCTCGCGAGGCGATGCGCGCCGTCCTGGTCAGGGCCGGCTTCGACGTGGTCGAGCTCGCCACGCCCATCGGCGCGACGGCGGTCATCAAGCGAGACAAGATCTCCGTGGTCGCGCTCGACATCAACATGCCGACCATCAACGGCGACAAGCTGGCGAAGCTGCTCCGCGACAACGCGCAGCTCTCGAACCTGGGTATCGTCCTCGTCTCCAGCTGTGATATCGACAAGCTGAGCGCGATCGGCGAGAAGGTCGGCGCCGACGGCATCGTCTCGAAAGCGAAGCTGCACGTCGCGCTGGCGCCGGCGGTCGAGCGCGCGGTGGCCTCGCGCGCCGGGAAGACCAGCCCGCCGCCGTCTTCGTCTGCGGGGTCTTCTGCGGCGTCGTCCTCCTCTAACCCGCCGCCCTCGATGAGGCGCCCAAAGTAGAGTGCATGGCAACCCCGAACACCCACGGCTCGCTCCGCATCAAGCTGCTGCGCCTGATCCTGGGCGCGCTGCTGCTGCTCGGGGGCACCACGCTGCTCGCGAGCGGCGCGCTCATCTATTCGACGGATCGTGCGGTCCAGGCCAAGCGTGAGCAGGAGCTCCTGAGCGGTCTGGAAGAGAAGGCGCGCCTTCTCGGCTTCAATCAGGCGCTGGCCCTGCGCAGCCTGGTGGCGGACAACCTCTTCGGGGATGTCAAGGCGCTCATTCACCAGACCGTCTCGGAGAACAACGACATCGCCTACGGGTTGTTCTTCGACGCGGAGAACCGGGTCTGGGCGGCGAGCGGCCTGGCCCGGGTGCCCGCCTCGAAGGACGCGCCCAGCCCGGCGGCGCCGAACTTCACCGCGGCGGACCTGGAGTCCCTCGGGATCAGCACCGTGCACCCGTCCCGGCTCGCGCTGCGGCGGCGGCAGAACCCCCTGGGCGGGGAGGATGTCCTCGAGGTAGCGGCCCCGGTCATCTCGGAGGGGACCCACGCCGGGACCGTGATCTACGGCATCAGCACGAGGAGCGTCGTCGAGCGCATGGTCCAGGCCCGGGATCTCGCCGCGAACCGGCTCGTGACCACGCTCGGCCTGATCGTGGCGCTGATCCTCGGCAGCGGGGCGGCCAGCTATTTCCTCGTCAAGCGGGTCGCGGTCCACATCACCGAGCCGCTGCTCGCGCTGCGCACGGCGGCGGGGGCCATCGCCACCGGGCTCCGCTCGAGCGCGCCGCCGACCGAATCGCCCATCGTGGATCGGAAGAAGTGGGAGCGCGTGCAGATCACGAGCGGCGACGAGCTCGAGCTGCTCGGAGCGGCCTTCAACAGCATGGTCGAGGCGAACGAGCACGCGTTCGAGGAGCTGCGCGTGAAGACCGAGCAGGCGCTCGAGGCGTCCCGGATGAAGAGCGAGTTCCTCGCCAACATGAGCCACGAGATCCGGACGCCGATGAACGGGATCCTCGGGGTCATCCGGCTCATGCAGAACCAGTCGCTCGACGGCAAGATGCGGCGTTACGTGGAGACCGTCGACGCCTCCGCCAACACGTTGATGTCGATCATCAACGACGTGCTCGACTTCTCGAAGCTCGAGGCCGGCAAGTACGTGGCGCAGCACGTCTCCTACGATCTGCGCCTCGTCATCCAGGAGGTCGCGGAGCTGATGGCGAGCCAGGCGCACGAGAAGGGCCTCGAGCTCGTGTACCGCGTCGAGCGCCGCGTCCCCACGGGCATCGTGGGCGACCCCGACCGGTTCCGCCAGGTGCTCACCAACCTGGTCGGCAACGCGATCAAGTTCACCGATCGCGGCGAGGTGCTGATCGACGCCTCGATCTCTCAGCAGGACAAGGCCACGGCGCTCATCAAGCTCGCCGTGGTGGACACCGGCCCCGGCATCGCGCCCGACGACCAGAAGAAGCTCTTCGCCGCCTTCTCGCAGGTGGACGGCTCGCTGGTCCGCAAGCACGGCGGCACGGGCCTCGGGCTCGCGATCAGCAAGCGCCTCGTCGAGGTCATGGGCGGCGAGGTCGGCCTCGACAGCACGCCGGGGCAGGGCAGCCGGTTCTGGTTCACGATCAGGGTTGGTGTCACGGCCGGAGGCGAGCAGATCCGCTCCGCCGAGTGGGCGAGCGGGCGCCGCGCGCTCGTGGTGGAGAACAGCAGGAGCTGGCGCGACGTCGTGGTGGAGCACCTGGTGGCCTGGGGCTTCGACGCCGAGTCCGCGGCCTCCGGGAGGGACGCGATCAACCGGCTCGAGCTCGCGGTGCTGGAGAAGCGGCCGTTCAGCGCCGCCGTCGTCGGTGTCCAGATGGACGACCTCGGCCTCGAGGAGTTCCTCAGGACCATCCAGTCGGTCCCGGCGCTGCAGACGTTGCCCGTGGTGGCGCTCTATCACATGGGATCGAGCGTGACGTTGAGCGGGATGGACTCCAGCATGGTCACGCAGCTCCCCAAGCCGCTCCGCGTCTCCGAGCTGTACAACACGCTGCAGAGCGCGCTCACGGGCGCCTCGACCCCGCCGCCTAGCAAGCCCGGCGTGGAGCCGGGTAAGATCGCGAGCAAGCTCCCCGTGCTGGTCGTCGATGACAACGAGATCAACCGCTACGTGGCGATGGAGCAGGTCGAGCAGCTGGGTCTGCGCGTGGAGACCGCGTGCAACGGCCAGGAAGCCCTCGAGTGCGTCAAGCGAAATCGGTATGTCGCCGTGCTCATGGATTGCCAGATGCCCGTGATGGACGGGTACACCGCCACCCAGGAGATCCGCGCCTGGGAGCGCTCGAGGAATCGCCACACGGTGATCATCGCGCTGACGGCGCACGCGCTCGTCGGCGAGCGGGACCGGGTGCTCGCGGCGGGGATGGACGATTATCTGGCCAAGCCGGTACGCCCTCAATCTCTGCAGAAGACCTTGTGGCGGCACGTGGTCCTGAGCCGGGACGAGCCTGGGTCGTCGCCGTCTCCCTCCGGCCCCGAATTGGAGGCGGCGCGCGCGCCGGTGCTCGACCCGGAGGTCCCGCGCTCGCGGAAGCTGATCGAGCTCGTCCTCAAGAACGTGCCGGCGCAGCTCGACGGCCTGGAGGGGGTCATCCGGAGCGCCGTGGCTGCAGAGATCAAGGCGAACGCTCACAAGCTGAAGGGCAGCATGCTCTCGATCGGCGCGGCGCGCGTCGCGGAGCTGGCGGAGAAGATGCAGCTCGCCGCGGGTCAAGGCGAGCTGCCGCAGGCGGGCGACCTCGCGCGGCTACGTAACGAGTTCGACTCCGTGAGCGCTGCGCTGAAGGAGGAGCTCGCCGCGACCGCCAAGGCGACGTGACGATCGCGCCGAATCGACGATGGACGAATGTCTGGAGCCCACTGAACCCGCATGATGCTTGCCTCACTCGAAACCCGGTGGATGGTTGCGCTGGTGATCGCTTCGATCCCCGGTCTCGCATGGGCCCAGCCGACGACCGCGACGGCGCCGGGAGCGCCGAAGGCGGTGGGGGGTGAGCGCCGGAACGACGCGCTCGAGGACGTCGACCTGCTCCGGCTGCTCGACGTCGAGGTGTCCACTGCCACCAAGACGCTGGAGACCCTCGACGACGCGCCCGCCATCATGACGGCGATCACCGCGGAAGAGATCCAGCGCTGGGGATACACGAGCGTCGGCGAGGTGCTGGAGCACGTCGTCGGGTTCTATCTCATCGACGACCACATCCTGCCGAACGCCGGCGTGCAGGGGATGACGGGCGGGCTGGGGGCCGAGAGCGGCGGGATCAAGGTGATGATCAACGGGCGATCGGCGGCGTTCCGGACCACCAGCGGCAACTGGCTGGGCACGGAGCTGATCCCGCTGTCGGCCATCAAGCAGATCGAGATCGTCCGTGGTCCGGCGTCGGCGCTCTATGGCGCCGATGCGTTCCTCGGGGTCGTCAACATCATCACCCTCGATCCGGAGGACATTCCCTTCGTCGACGGCACGGTGCAGGTCGGCGTGACGAAGGACCACCCGCGCGGCCGTTTCGACCTCGTGGGCGGCATGTTCACCGACCGCTTCGAGATGATGCTGACGGCCGCGGGGGAGCTCGATGATCGAAGCGGCCTGGAGATGCCCACCCTGTCCCCGGCTCCCGTCATCCCGCCCTACAACGCGGGGCGCCTGGACGCCCAGAACCTCGAGCGCATGTCGGGGGTCGTCGGGGCGCGCATCGGGTTTCGCAATCCCGAGCGTGGGCATCACCTCAGGCTCAGCGCGTACTGGTCAGGCCTCCGGCGCGGCGGGGATTTTGCGCAATGGGCGCAGCTCACCGGCGGGACGGACGACGAGGGGAACCGTGCCGGCACGGTGATCAGCCTCCAGCAGCGTCGCGTGGCGGTCGACGGGCTCTTCCAGCTGAACCGGGAGCTCGCGTTCGCGGTGCAGGGGATGTACTTCCAGGGTGGCGTCCTGCCGGACGACCGCATCGACGTCGCCGGCGGCTGGTACTACATCGAGCGGCGCATGGCGTATCGCGGCGTGGACGCGAGCGTCGAGGCCCGGTGGATGCCGTGGGACCGATTCAACCTGATATTGAATCTGGAGTCCGTCTACGACAAGGAGGACCTGCCGTCCTTCCGTCGGGTCACCAAGGAAACGAAGCAGTCCTTCGGCTCGCCGGAGCGGGAGCAGCAATCGGCCGAGCTGGTCGACATCGGGGCGCTCCTTAGCGCCAACCTCAAGGTGCTCGATCCGTGGCTGAAGGTCACGGGCGGGCTCCGCTACGATCACCACAGCAAGTATGGCAATCAGCTGACCGGTCGGTTCGGGGCGACCTCGCACCTGGGAAAGACGGTCGTGGCCAAGCTGCTGTACGGCAGCGCCTTCAAGGCGCCGTCCCCGTATTTGCTCTTCGCCGAGCCCCTCGTGCCGGGCGACGTGATCGGGAACGAGCGCCTGTCGCCTCAGCTCATCCACACCGTGGACGCGGAGCTGACGTGGAGGCCTGCTGTCTGGGCCTCGGCGAGCACGGGGGTGTCGTACAGCCTCTTGAACGACAAGGCTGAGTTCGTCCCGCGGGGCATCAACCAGACGGCCCTGAACATCGCCAGCCAGAAGTCCTTGATCTGGGCGACCCGCGCCGAGCTGCGCCACGGCGACGCCTTCGGGGGCTACGGGTCGTTCGAGACCGTGCACTCCACCCGGGACTCCGGCCAGGTGGGGTACCAGGCGGATCTGGTCGGCTCGTCGATGGTCGCCTACCCGAGCTGGATCGCCCGCGCCGGCGCCTATGTGAAGCTGCCGTCGCCGAGCTCCGTGCCGCTGGAGCTCTCGACGCAAGGGATCCTCGTCGGGCCCCGGCAGTCCGCGGAGGCGAGCACCCTCGAGGCCGGCGGCGCGTTCGAGCTGCCCACGTACTTCAGGTGGAACGCCAGCCTGGTCGCGCGCAACCTGTGGATCATCCCGGGGCACGAGACGACCCTGGCCGTGCGCGCCAAGAACATCCTCGGCACCTTCGGCCCGGATCCCGGGTTCTCTGGCTTCGAGTACCCGCTCGCGCCGCGCGAGATCTTCTTCGAGCTACGACACCGTTACTGAGCTGCACCGCTCTGGAGCGACGGTCACCCGCTTCGGATACGGGCCCACCTCGGCGTTTTCGGTGCTCAGCGCACCGGAGTGCGCTTGCGCGCCGAAAACGCCGATCTGGGCCCGTCTCCTGTGCGGGTGACCGCCGCTCTGCTGCCGCTCTGCTCTGCATGGTGCAGAGGTGGGCGGAAACCGCCCTAGATCAGTGCTGGATCACACACCTGGCGTCAAAGTGATCGCCATCGACGAACTTGTCGCCTTTGATGGTCCACTTTTGCATGATGTGATTCTGGCTCGCCCCGTAGGTGTCGAACTCGTATTCGGCGGCCGCCCCGATGTAGCGGAGCGGGGTCCCCGCGCGGAGCTTGGCCATCGCGGCGTTCAGATCCCACCACAAGGCCACATCGTTCTTGGGGTCGTTGAGCTCGAGGATCTTCTGCCGCAGCTCATTCCCGGACGTGATGATCTGCCCGGTGGTGGCGTACCCGTACACGAGGCCCATCGCGATGAGGACGACGCCGTCGTAATAGAAGTGCGCTGCGGGGAACGGCACCTCGTCGTTCCACCGGCGGGAGAAGTGATAGGTGAAGGCGTCGGCGTTCCAGTGCGTGCAGCTGAGCGCCTCCCCGGTTGGGTCGTTGGGGTTGGGGCTGCACTCGCTCCGCAGGCTGAGCGAGGGCGAGACCCCATAGGAGTTCTCATCGAGGGTGCCTTGAGGGATGTTGGCGAGGAACACCTCGGTGTGCAATGCAGGGCCGAGGAGCCATCTGCCCGGACGCCCGTGGACGGTCCATTCGGTCACGATGGTCGAGGCGGCGGCGGGATAGGCGGCCAGCAGCGTGCGGCCGGCCGTCCGTTCTGGGTTGAAGGCGGCTTTGATCTTGTCCTTGTACGTCTGTGCGCCCGGCTTGAACGTCACCGAGGGGAGGATCCTGCCCTGGAGCGCCGCGAAATGGGTCGTGAACTCGGTGCTGACGGCGGTGTTGTAGTCGTCCCGCGCGGAGAGGCTATTGGCAGTGCGGACACCCTCGCTAACGATGTATTTCGCGAGCGCGCAGCCGATGCCGAACGGGGAAGGGGCGAGCCTCACCCTGCCGCCGTCGTCCTCACGGCGCGCGATGGAGGGCGCGGCATAGCTTGGCAGCATGTGGAGAAGGTTCTCCTTCTTCACCTCGATCGCGATGTCGCGGGCGAGCTCGTTCTCTTCGGGTCCTACCAGGTAGCGGACATCATCCGTGTAGATCAGCGAGAGCAGCTGGTCGAGCCCGCGCGCCTGGCTCGAATGGCTGTCTCGGCTCACGATGTCGAACGGCCTCCCTTCGAGCCCCCCCGCCGCGGTCAGGTCTTCGACCGCGAGCAACATGGCTTGCTCGAGGTTGCGGCCGACGGCCGACTCGCCCCCGGAGAAGGGGAGGAGGGCCCCAATTTTGATGGCGTTCTCGGGCTCATCGGGCTCATCGGGCGCCATCGACGAGCAGGACGCCGAGAGCAGGGACGCGAGTCCCACAATCAGCCCGGTCTCCACACAGCGCGTGCGTCGCCTGCGAGCACCCAGCCACGCGCCGGCTCGATGGAGGCAGTCCCGAACGGTAGGCATCCCAGTGTACATGGTTGTCCTTCTAGACGATGACATCGCATTGAGGGCGGAGCTGTCAAGGGCCGTGGGTGCGATGTGCACCACAAGGTTCGCTGTTTGCGTTTAGCGATCGATGCACGTAGAACGCGGCTGTCGGGCCGTGGTCAGAGCGTGACCGAGAGAGAGGGACCCCGGGTGGGGCCCCGGCCGCGGCGTCGTGCCGTGGGCGGCGCTCAGGTTGCGCCCCCGCTCGGATTGTGATGGACGCCCGCCGCTCCTCCGCGAAACCTTTGCGGACCGCCCGTGTCCAAGGAGACGTGATGCCCTCCAACCTTCGCTCGCACTTCGCCTTCAACGCCCTCGCCGCCGCGATCGGGCTCTCCCTCGCGGCCTGCGCCGGGGCGCCTCCGCCCGCGCCGAACGCGCCGGTTTCGCCGGGCGACGGTCGTCCGGCGACCCCGCCGCCGGCGCCGCTCCCGGAGGAAGAGGCCTTCGCCGTCCACGGCACGCTCAAGGACGAGTGGCTCCCGATCCTGAAGCCGGCGCCCTTCGACCCGAAGACCGCGCTGGTCCCCCCGGCGCCGGCCGGCGTGCCCGCCGCGCCGCGCGCCTGCGAGGCGTTCGT
The DNA here is from genome assembly GCF_051525245.1 of Sorangium sp. So ce128. Taxonomy (NCBI): domain Bacteria; kingdom Pseudomonadati; phylum Myxococcota; order Polyangiales; family Polyangiaceae; genus Sorangium; species Sorangium sp. So ce128. Next base: position 1,943,865 of record NZ_CP150313.1, read on the forward strand.
GCGGCGCGCCGCCGTCGCGCCAGCCCAGCCCTGCGGCGACGCGCAGGGCGCGATCGATGCGCTCGACGCCGCGCTCGCCGAGGACGACGCGGCGAAGCGCGACGCGCGGCTCGCGGGCGTCGAGGCGTGCGCGGGCCTCGAGGCGGGCCTCGCGCGCGCGCTCCGGGCCGAGCTCGCGCCCATCACCTGCGGCGACGCCATCGCCGCGCCGCTCCTCGAAGCGCCGCCCGGCGCGCTCCGGGGCGACCTCTACCAGGTGCTGCTCGGCCTGACGCTCTCCGCCCGGCTCGCGCGCACCGCGACCGAGCCGCCCACGCTGCGGCCGCCCTACGATGTCCAGCGCGTCCTCGCGTTCACCAAGGGGCCGCTCTTCGCGTGGGTGACGGAGCAGGCCCGGGCGATCGAGGATCTCGGGCGGCGCGGCGTCGAGCTTCCGTTCTACGCGAAGGGCATCGTCGCCGTGGAGTCCGGGCGGGCCGACATGCGGCTCGTCGAGGCGGTTCGGTCCGCGCCGCTGCCGGACGCCATGCGGAAGGACGCGGAGCTCGCGAACGTCTACTACGGCGAGCTCGATCAGCTGCTCGATCCCTGGAAGGCCCGCGGCCGTGACGCCGCGCTCGTCGGCCTGCGCGAGCTCTCGTCGGTCGGCGTCCTCCGCGACGCCCGCGTCGACGGCGCGCGCGAGATGCTCTCCCGCCTCTACGGCGGCCGGCGCGTCGACGCGCTGGACGCGCTGGAGCTGCCGCCGCTCGCGGCGGGCAGCCCCCCCTCGTCGGCCGTCGAGCGGCTCGCGGCCCGGCTGCCGACGTACTACGCGGGCCGCCTGATCGCGCCCGAGGCGGCGGCGCGGCCCGAGCTCCTGCGCGTCCTGCTCGGCCGGGGCGTCCCGCTCCAGCACCGCGCGGCGCTGCGCACCGCGCAGCTCTCGCCCGAGTCGAGGCTGCTCTATGCGAGGGCGCGGCTCGAGCTCGGCCGGCTTTACTGGCGGGCCGTGGACTTCGATCAGGCGACCGCGCTGCTCGCGGCGTGGCCCAAGGACACCCCGCGCCCCGCCGAGGCGACGGCGCTGCTCGCTGTCGCGCTCGGCCTGCGCAACGGCCCCGAGGACGCGGCGCTCATGATGCGGCGGGCGCCGCTCGCGGGGCTCGGCCTGGGCGACATCGCCGCGCTCGACTGGGTGGCCCGCGCGAAGCCCGCCTCGGCGTACGCGGGCATCGCGGCGTACGACGCGGCGCTCATCAAGCAGATCGCCGCCCCGCAGGGCGCGGAGGCGAGCTACTGGTCCGACGTGGCGGCGCGCTTCCGCGAGGCGCAGGCGCTCCTGACGGGGCCGCTGTCGAAGTCGGCGGAGGAGAGGGCGCGGGCGGCCGACGAGATCGCGCGGGCGGCGCGGTAGGGGCGGCGCGCGCTGGGTGGCGCGTCGGATCGCCGAGATCGGCTCCTTGCGAGCCCGCGCCGCCGGTGCCGGCCGCCCTACCCGAGGCGTTGGCGCTGCCAGCGATCTACGGATCGATGATCCAAGGACCGCCCGCGCCGCCAGCGCCGCCCGCGCCGTCGGTAGCCCCGTCGCCGCCCGCGCCGCCGGTAGCCCCGTCGCCGCCCGCGCCGCCGGTAGCCCCGGCACCGCCGGCTCCCGCGCCGCCGCCGCCCTCCTCGTTACCGGGGATGGAGCCGTTGCCCGCGCCGCCGGCGCCGTTTCCGGGATCCACGTACGGGCCCGGGTCGATGACGCCGCCGCCGATCGCGGCCAGATCGTAGATGAGGTCGGTATCGAAATAGACACCGATTGGCCTGTAGGCGATGCCAGAGCCCACGACGACGGTCTCTGCTGCATTGTTCTCCCAGTTCCAGCCGACGGTGCTGACGATATCCCAGGTGTATTGCTGGTAGACCGGATAGGCCGAGACCCGCGCGAGCGCGGCCGTGGGCACGAACAGGACCGAGGTCGCGTCGAGCGCGACGGTCGCGCTCACGTTGAACCCGACGGCCTTGGAGATCTGCTCGTTCGACGGCACGCAATCGTCCAGCGGGCCCGGTGTGGGCTGGGCGCCCGGGGACGTGTCGCCGCCCGACGTGGCCGAGGAAGGCTGAGGACCCCAGGTGCCGCCGCCCGGCATGCCTGGCGCGGGCTGATAGCTCCAGGCGCCGCCGCTGCCCGGCATTCCCGTCGAGGGCTGAGGGCCCCAGGTGCCGCTCGGCATTCCCGGCGCCGGCTGAGGGCCCCAGGTGTCACCGCCGCCCGGCATGCCCGGGAAGGGCTGGAAGACCCCGAACGGGTCGTCTTCCGAGAGTGCCGGGAAGGGCCAGAGGTTGTTGCGCGCGCGGCTGCCCGTCGTGCGCGCCGCTGGCTCGGGATTCGTGGGGGTGATGGTGTGCACCACGCTCACCGACGGCGAGACGCTCGCCGACACGGAGACGCTGAGCGTCCGCGGGCCGAACCCCTCCGCCACGCGGAGCAGGTGGGCGGCATCCTCCCAGTGGAACGTCTCCGGTAGAACGAGGACGTTCGTGATCGTCTGACCGAAACACAGGGACTGCCGGGCCTCGCCGACTCCGGCTCGTACGCCGCTGTCCGCGCGCTCGGGTACCTCGGACGCCTCGCGCGGGCTCACGCAAGTGATGGATGGAACGAGCATCATCGCCGTACCGAGCACGAGCTTCACGTCAGGAACGAACATGTGCACTCCCCTGGGTTGCAATCAACGCAGCGAAGAGACGAAGCCGAGCCGGCGTGCAGAGCGCCGAGGAGCCGATGGTCTCCCTCGGCCTCCCGAAACCATCGCGCAAACGCGGCAAGCACCCTGGGTCCAGGGGCGCGACCAGCTCGATGTGCATCGAATGCATCTCCAACGACCATGGATGCAAGAAGCGGGGATTGGCCGTGTGGGCGCACAGGTGGCGCCGCGCCCAGGTCCGGCGCAAAGCACGGTGTATGCGTCACCGCCCGGACTGCCTGCCCCTGAGAACCATACCGGAACATGCTCGGTTGCTTGTGTAGCCTCGCAGAGCACCTAGCATTACTGCGGGAAGTCGCCCCGGATCAGCAGAAAAACCGCCGAGGCCGCCAAGAGGCGAGGGGAAGGGCTGTTCCTGCATTTGCCCTCCTATTCCCCTGGTTCCTTGGCGCCCTTGGCGTCATGGCGGTTCGCCTCCCGACTCCCCGCAGTAGCGCTAGTTGCCTGCGAGCGGTCCGGGGATGTTCCGACCCGGCGCAAGGAACTGGCTGCCGTTCATCAGCCACGTGGCCATCAGGTCCTGTTTGGCATTGCCCCATAGCACGTCCGCCATGCCATCGAAGTTGAAATCGGCAACGCCCGACGCGGGCACCCACCCATCACCGAGCGGTCCGGGGATGTTCGGACCCGGCGCAAGGAGCTGGCTGTCGTTCATCAGCCACACGGCCATCAGGTTCTGTGCGGCGTTATGCCACAGCACGTCCGCCATACCGTCGAAGTTGAAGTCGAGCGCCGTGATGGTGACCCATCCGTCTCCGATCGGTCCGGGGATGTTCGGACCGGGGGCGAGCAGCTCGGTGCCGTTCATCAGCCATACAGCCATCAGGTTCTGTCCGGCATTGTTCCAGAGTATGTCCGCCATACCGTCGGAGTTGAAGTCGGCCGTTGTCGAGGCGATCCATCCGTCTCCGATCGGTCCGGGGACGTTCGGACCCGGCGCGAGCAGCTGGGTGCCGTTCATCAGCCACACGGTCGCCAGATTCTGTCGGGGGTTGTTCAAGACCACGTCATTCATCCCGTCAAAGTTGAAGTCGGCAGCGCTCGTCACGGCCACCCACCTGTCGCCGAGCGGTCCGGGGATGACCGGCCCCGGTGCAAGGAGCTGGCTGCCTTTCATCAGCCATATGGCCAACAGGTTCTGTGGGCTGTTGTACCAGAACACGTCCGCCATGCCGTCGTAGTCGAAATCACCAGCCGAAATCGCCTCCCACCCGTCGCCGATCGGTCCGGGGATGTTCGGACCCGGCGCCAGGAGCTGGCTGTCGTTCATCAGCCACACGGCCATCAGGTTCTGTCCGGCATTGTTCCAGAGCACGTCCGCCATGCCGTCGCGGTTGAAATCGGTCGGGTAGATGGGCTTCCACCTGTTGCCGTCCAACCGCTGCGCCGCCACGCCGGGCGATGGACTCTGGCCTTCGGAACGCAGACCATTGGCTTCGCGCTCGGCGCCATCCGCGCAGGCAAACATGGCACATATTGCAGGAATTGTGCTCATGAGATTGGCCACCATGACGAGTCGCATGCCCCTGCCTTCCTCTTGCGTTCGTGCACAGGCTCAGGCCGTCGATGCTTGCCAGAATAGCCAATGCGCGAAGATTGTTCCGTTACTCCTGGCGCACGCTGTGCGCCGCGGTGGCCATGCAAACATCTCTCACCTGCGACCACTCGTGCCGGGCGGTGCGCTACGACGACATCATCGAATATGGTGTAACGCAGTCGACAACGCCACCCGAACCTCATTGCGCTACGCAAGCGCCATCGCGAAGAGCCACCCTCTTCGAGGTCATCGCACGCCCTCGTGAGCCTTCTCCGCCTCGGTGGACACCCCGTAGGAACCCAGTGATCCTGGGTCCCCACGACGGCGGGTGACCTGGCTCCGCCGCCCGCCTACGCGGGCGGCGGAGCGGGTCAATGCCGCCGCTTGTTCTGTACACGCGACTGCGGCAGTCCGGCGCGGTTCTTCTGGAGGTAGCAGATCTCGACGAGCGTCGGCCACAGCTCGAGCGAGCCCTTGAACTGGCTGATCACGTCGTCGACGATGCGCACGAGGTTCTGCTGAAAGAAGTCAGGCTCGAACCCGTAAAAGGTCTTCTCGAGGGTCACGGCGAAGGTGCGCAGGGCGTCGGCGCGCTCGTGGCTCACGGTCGCCGCTGCCGCGCCGAGCACCCGCGCGTGGAGCGCGGTGATCCGTCCCAGGATCCGGTCGCAGTCCTCCGCGGTCACCTCGCCGCCATAGTCGAAGCCGATGCTGAGGTCCTCGATCTTCGAGAGGGTCGACTTGATCTTCAGCTTGAGGAGGTTCGACACCTCCTCGTTGAACACCTCGGCGGCGAGCGGGCTCCGCATATAGTTGTTCTTGACGTGCGTCTGGGCGGCGTCGACGTGGGCGGCGGCCACGCCTTGCTGCTGGATCCAGAGCCGGTAGATGTAGTCCTCGAACCGGAGCCGCGTCGGGAAGAACGGCGGCAGTCCGAAGCTGTTGTCATAGCCGGCCACGCCGCAGTCGATGCGCCAGTTCTTGTTGGTGACGGCGGGGCGGAAGTTGACGAGGACGTAGACGTCGCTCAGCTGGTCGAGCTCCACCTGCCCCTCGTCGTCGAGGAACAACTCCACGTAGTCGATCGCGTCGATGTCGTTCGTCCCGGACCGGAACGTCTGCGCGACCTTGACCACCGCGTCCTCGGGCACGTCGCCCGAGTCGAGGAGCAGCGAGTTCTCGCGGGCGAGGCCCTGCGTGGCGTTGGTCTCGAGGTCCATGGCGCTGTCGCGGAGCAGCTCTCCGCGCACGTGGTTCGACGGGACGTCCGTGACGCGCTTGCCCAGCACGTCGAGGAACGCAGCCAGGATGTCGAACGATTTCCGGGTGAAGCCGCCGCCGTTCGCCCTGATGAGCTTGCCCCGGCAGATCTCATCCTTCTCCAGGGACTCCGGGCTGTCCTCGACCAGCGCGTAGGGGCGCATGTCGTCGTCGGCGCTCAGCATGCGGCTGCCCAGCGTGTACATCAGGGTGTAGTTGCGGTTCCCGCCGTAGCTCGGCCGGAACAGGTTCCTGACGAGCGGCTCGAGCTTGCGGTCGCGGAGCCTCTGGTTCAGGTATGCGATGAACGCCTCCTTCTCGCGCGGGCCGACGTAGTAGAGGTCGCTGTAGGTCGCGGTCTCCTCGAGCAGCGAATAGTACTTCTGCTGGTTGTGGATGTTCGAGTCGTCGAAGACGATCATCGCGATCGCATGTCCGTTGCGCCAGAAGTGCTCGTCGTAAAGGTGGATGGTCTCGCCCACGTCGCGCAGCCGGTACGTGGGGATGACGAAGAGTGGTGGCCTGTTCTGCATGACGCGCGCAAAGCTAGGTCCGCCGGCTTCAAGAAACCGTCAAGAGGCGGTCGGACACCGTCAAGAGATCGTCAAGCCGCTCGCAGGCGCGAGGGGACGGCTGAGAGGCGCGATCCCGCCGTCTTGATACTTTCTTGACGGTGCGCCCCCTCAGTTTGATGGTCCCTTGACCCGCGCGGGACTACGTTCTGTCCCGCTCGGTCGGCGCGGGCGCCGCGGCGCCTGCGGCGTCCGATGGCCCCCGATGAGGTCGCCATGGACATGGTCTACCTGGGACTGACAGTCACCTGTTTTTTGCTGTTTGCAGGGCTCATCCAGCTCTGTGAAAGGGTCTGAGCGCCATGAACGCGTTCACCTGGATCTCGGGCACACTCGCCCTGGGGCTCCTGTTTTACCTGATCTTCGCCCTCCTCAAGCCGGAGCGCCTGTCATGACCGCCAGCGGCGCGCTTCAACTAACGCTCTACCTCGCCGTCCTCATCGGCCTCTCCGTCCCGCTCGGCACGTACATGGCGTGGGTCTACCAGGGCGAGCGCGGCCTCATGGCCAGCGTCCTCGGGCCGCTCGAGCGGCTCGTCTACCGCGCCGCGGGCGTGCGTCCCGAGCAGGAGATGCGCTGGAAGGACTACGCCTTCGCGGTGCTCGCGTTCAACCTGGCCGGGCTCCTCGTCCTCTATGCCCTCCAGCGGCTCCAGGGCGTCCTGCCGCTGAACGCCGAGGGCATGGCCGCCGTTCCGCCCGGTCTCGCGTTCAACACCGCAGCGAGCTTCGCCTCCAACACGAACTGGCAGGCGTACGGCGGCGAGTCGACGCTCAGCTACCTGACGCAGATGGCCGGGCTCGGGGTGCAGAACTTCGTGTCCGCCGCGACCGGAATGGCCGTGCTCGTCGCGCTGATCCGCGGGATCACGCGGAAGACAACGGACACCGTCGGGAGCTTCTGGGTCGATCTCGTCCGGAGCACCCTTTACATCCTCCTGCCGCTCTCGCTCCTGCTCGCTGTCCTCCTCGTGTCCCAGGGGGTCGTGCAGGGCTTCGGCGGGTACCAGAGCGCGTCGCTGCTCCAGGCCGTCAAGGACCAGGGCGGCAACGCGGTCGTTCATCAGGTGATCCCGATGGGGCCAGCGGCCTCGCAGATCGCGATCAAGCAGCTCGGGACGAACGGCGGCGGCTTCTTCAACGTGAACTCGGCGCACCCGTTCGAGAACCCCACGGCCCTCTCGAACTTCCTCGAGATGCTCGCGATCCTGCTCATCCCCGCGGCGCTGTGCCACACGTTCGGCCGGATGGTGGGCGACAGGCGCCAGGGCTGGACGGTGCTCGCCGCGATGACGGCCATTTTCGCTGTCCTCCTCGTCGCATGCGTCGCCTCGGAGCAGGCGGGCAACCCTGCGCTCTCCGCCCTGGGCGTCGATCAGGCGGCGAGCGCGCTCCAGGCCGGCGGCAACATGGAAGGGAAGGAGGCGCGCTTCGGCATCACGAGCTCCGCCCTCTGGGCGACCGCCACCACGGCGGCCTCGAACGGCTCCGTCAACGCGATGCACGACTCCTTCACGCCCCTCGGCGGGCTCGTGCCCCTCTGGCTCATGCAGCTCGGCGAGGTCGTCTTCGGCGGGGTCGGCTCGGGCCTCTACGGCATGCTGATGTTCGTCGTCATCGCAGTCTTCGTCGCCGGCCTGATGGTGGGGCGCACGCCGGAATACCTCGGCAAGAAGATCGAGGCGTTCGAGATGAAGATGGCGTCCCTTGTCGTGCTCTTCCCGGCGATTACGGTCCTCGTCGGCACCGCGATCGCCGTGATGACCGAGGGAGGGCAGAAGGGCGTCTTCAACCCGGGGCCGCACGGGTTCAGCGAGGTGCTCTATGCGTTCTCGTCCGGCGCGAACAACAACGGCAGCGCCTTCGGCGGCCTCGGCGCGAACAGCCCCTTCTACAACACCGCCATCGGCGTCGCGATGCTCGTCGGCCGCTACGCGGTGATCGTCCCCGTGCTCGCGCTCGCGGGCTCGCTCGCGAGGAAGAAGCTCGTGCCGGCCGGCCCGGGCACGCTGCCCACGCACACGCCGCTGTTCGTCGGGCTCCTGACGGGCACCGTGCTGCTCGTCGGAGCGCTCACGTTCGTCCCCGCGCTCGCGCTGGGCCCGGTGGTCGAGCACCTGGAGATGACGCGATGACCATGAACCTTCACACCTCCGGACAGGCGATCGCCAGGGCCAAGCCCGGCGCCCCCGCGCCCCCGCGCCCCGAGCTGTCGCCGCCGCCGAGGCCGCGCCACCCGTCCCGCGACGTGGAGGGGAAGAAGAGCGCGGCGAGGCCGCTCTTCGACCCGGCGATCGTCAAGCCGGCGATCGTCGCGGCGTTCCGCAAGCTCGACCCGCGCCACCAGGTGCGCAACCCGGTGATGTTCGTGGTCCTCGCCGGGAGCGCGCTCACGACGGCCCTGTTCGTGCACGCGCTCGTCGGGGAGGGCGAGGAGCCGGCCGGGTTCACCCTCGCCATCTCCCTCTGGCTCTGGTTCACCGTGCTGTTCGCGAACTTCGCGGAGGCCGTGGCCGAGGGCCGCGGCAAGGCGCAGGCGGACACGCTCCGCAAGGCGCGGCGCGACGTCGAGGCCGTGAAGCTCGCCCGCCCGGAGCGCGACGCGGAGCGGGTCGCCGTGTCCGCGTCGAGCCTCCGGAAGGGAGACCTCGTGCTCGTGGAGGCAGGCGCGATCATCCCCGGTGACGGCGAGATCGTCGTCGGCGTCGCGTCGGTCGACGAGAGCGCCGTCACCGGCGAGAGCGCCCCGGTGGTGCGGGAGAGCGGCGGCGACCGGAGCGCCGTCACGGGCGGGACGCGCGTCCTGTCCGACTGGCTCATCGTCCGCATCTCCGCGAACCCCGGCGAGGCGTTCCTCGACCGGATGATCTCGATGGTCGAAGGCGCGAAGCGGAAGAAGACACCGAACGAGATCGCGCTCGACATCCTGCTCGCCGCGCTCACGATCGTGTTCCTCCTCGCGACCGTGACGCTGCTGCCGTACTCGGTCTTCGGCGTCCGGGCGGCAGGGCAGGGGGCCCCGATCAGCATCACCGCGCTCACGGCGCTGCTCGTGTGCCTGATCCCGACGACGATCGGCGGGCTGCTCTCGGCGATCGGCATCGCCGGCATGGACCGCATGATCCAGGCGAACGTCATCGCCATGTCAGGCCGCGCGGTCGAGGCCGCCGGCGACGTGGACGTGCTGCTGCTCGACAAGACCGGCACGATCACGCTCGGCAACCGGCAGGCGACGGAGCTCATCCCGACGGACGGGGTCGAGGCCAGGGCGCTCGCCGACGCCGCGCAGCTCGCGTCGCTCGCCGACGAGACCCCCGAAGGGCGCAGCGTCGTCGTGCTCGCGAAGGAGAAGTACGGCCTGCGCGAGCGCGATCTCTCGACCCTCGGCGCCCGCTTCGTCCCCTTCACCGCGCAGACCCGGATGAGCGGCGTCGACAGCGGTGCGCGCGAGGTCAGGAAAGGCGCCTTCGACGCGATCGAGGCCTACGTCAAGGAGAAGGGCGGCGCGGTCCCGGCCGCGGTCCGCTCGGTGACGGAGGCCATCGCCCGCAAGGGCGGCACGCCGCTCGTGGTCGCCGAGGGCAGCGCGGTGCTCGGCGTCATCCACCTCAAGGACATCGTGAAGGGCGGCATCCAGGAGCGCTTCGGCGATCTCCGGCGCATGGGGATCAAGACGGTGATGATCACGGGCGACAACCCGCTCACCGCCGCGGCCATCGCCGCCGAGGCCGGCGTCGACGACTTCCTCGCGCAGGCCACGCCCGAGGCGAAGCTGAAGATGATCCGCGATTACCAGGCGGGCGGTCGGCTCGTCGCCATGACCGGCGACGGGACGAACGACGCCCCCGCGCTGGCGCAGGCGGACGTCGCGGTCGCCATGAACACCGGCACGCAGGCCGCGAAGGAGGCCGGGAACATGGTGGACCTCGACTCGAACCCCACCAAGCTCATCGAGATCGTCGAGATCGGCAAGCAGCTCCTGATGACGCGGGGCGCGCTCACGACCTTCAGCCTGGCGAACGACGTCGCGAAGTACTTCGCCATCATCCCGGCCGCCTTCGTCTCGACGTACCCTGCGCTCGGGCGGCTCAACGTGATGGGGCTCGCCACGCCGCGGAGCGCCGTGCTCTCCGCGGTGATCTTCAACGCGCTCGTCATCGTCGCGCTCATCCCGCTCGCGCTCCGGGGCATCCGCTACCGGTCCGTCGGCGCGGAGCGGATGCTCCGCAGGAACCTGCTCGTCTACGGCCTCGGCGGGCTCGTCGTGCCGTTCGTGGGGATCAAGCTCATCGATCTGCTCCTCTCCGCCCTCGGCCTCGCCTGAGGTCCCAAGGAAAGAACACCATGCTCGCGCACCTGCGACCCGCCCTCGTCCTCCTCCTCGTCCTCACCGGCCTCGCGGGGTTCGCCTACCCGCTGCTCTCGACCGCCATCGCGCAGGCCGCGTTCCCCCATCAGGCGAACGGCAGCCTCGTGCTCAAGGACGGCCGCGTGGTCGGATCGAGCCTGCTCGGCCAGCCGTTCGACCACGTGCGCTACTTCTGGGGCCGCCCCTCGGCGACGAGCCCTGTGCCCTACGCGGGCCAAGCCTCCGCCGGGAGCAACCTCGGGCCCACGAACCCCGCCCTGGCCGAGGCGGTCAAGGCTAGGATCGAGGCGCTCCGCGCCGCGGATCCGGAGGCCAGCGCGCCGGTGCCGGTCGATCTGGTGACCGCCTCCGGCAGCGGACTCGATCCGCACATCAGCCCCGCGGCAGCGGAGGTTCAGGTGCGGCGCGTGGCGCGCGCGCGCGGCCTGGAAGAAGCCGAGGTGCGCCGGCTCGTCGCGCGGCACACCGAGGGGCGCCTGCTCGGGCTCCTCGGCGAACCCCACGTGAACGTGCTCCTCCTGAACCTCGCCCTCGACGGCGCCCGCTGAGGAGAGCGCGAGGTGGTGGACGCAAGCGACGATCGGCCGGATCCCGAGGCGCTGCTCGCCGTGGCCCGCGAGGAGGAGGAGCGCGGGAAGAAGGGCAAGCTCAAGATCTTCTTCGGCGCCGCGCCCGGCGTCGGCAAGACGTACGCGATGCTGGAGGCGGCGCGGTCGCTCCGCGAGGAAGCGGTCGACGTCGTCGTCGGCTGGGTCGAGACGCACGGCCGCGCCGAGACGGAGGCGCTCCTCGACGAGCCCCCGCCGCTGCCGCGCCTGCCGGCGATCGACGTCGAGCACCGCGGCAGGACGCTGCGCGATTTCGACCTCGAGGCCGCGCTGAAGCGCCGGCCGAAGCTCCTCGTCGTCGACGAGCTCGCGCACACGAACGCGCCGGGGCTCAGGCACCCAAAGCGCTGGCAGGACGTCATGGACCTGCTCGACGCCGGGATCGACGTCCACACCACCCTCAACGTCCAGCACATCGAGAGCCTGAACGACGTGGTGGCGCAGGTGACCGGCGTCGTGGTCCGGGAGACGGTGCCCGACTCGATGATCGAGCGCGCCGACGAGCTCGAGCTCATCGACCTTCCCCCGGACGACCTCCTCGAGCGGCTGCGCGAGGGCAAGGTCTACCTCTCGGAGCAGATCGAGCGCGCGGCGACGAACTTCTTCCGCAAGGGCAACCTCATCGCCCTGCGCGAGCTCGCCCTGCGGCGCACCGCCGAGCGCGTCGACGATCAGATGCGCGGCTACATGCGCGCCCACGGGATCCAGAAGACGTGGGCCGTCGCCGAGCGGATCGTCGTCTGCGTCGGCCCGAGCCCCATGTCGGCGCGGCTCATCCGGGCGACGCGGCGGATGGCCGGCGGCCTGAAGGCGGAGTGGCACGCGGTCTATGTGCAGACGCCGGCCCAGGCGCGGCTGTCCGAGGCCGATCGCGAGCGGGTCGACCGGAACCTCGCGCTCGCCGAGCGCCTCGGCGCCACCGCGGTCCAGCTCCACGGCGCGGAGGTCGCCGGGGTGGTGCTGCGGTACGCCAGGCAGCACAACGTCAGCAAGATCGTCGTCGGCAAGCCGACCCACCCCCGCTGGAAGGATTTCATCTACGGCTCGCTGCTCGACGATCTCGTGCGGCAGAGCGGCGACATCGACGTCCACGTCATCCAGGGGGTGGCGGAGGCGGCGAAGCCGGAGCCCGGGCCGCCGGAGCGGCGCGGGCTCCGGCCGCTGGCCTACGCCTGGGGCGCGTGCGCGGCGGTGATCTGCACGCTGGTCTCGTGGCTCATGCACCCGTTCTCCGACCTGGCGAACCTGATCATGGTGTACCTGCTCGGGGTCGTCTTCGTCGCGAGCCGCTTCGGCGCCGGGCCCTCGGTGCTCGCGTCGGTGCTCGGCGTCGCCGCCTTCGATTTCTTCTTCGTAAGGCCGTACCTGACCTTCGCGGTCAGCGACCTCCGCTACCTCCTCACGTTCGCCATCATGCTGGGCGTGGGCCTCGTCATCGCCAGCCTCACCGCGCGCATCCGCGGCCAGGCCGAGAGCGCCAGCGAGCGCGAGCAGCGCACCGCGGCGCTCTACGCGATGAGCCGGGAGCTGGCCGCCCTGCGCGGGATCGACAAGCTCAGCCTGGCTGCCGCGCGCCATGTGCGCGAGGTCTTCGAGGCCGACGCCGTCGTCCTCCTGCCCGGCCCCGACGGCCGCCTCGCCGTCCGGGCGGGCACGGCCGAGGATCTGGTCGCGGGGGAGCAGGAGCGGGCGGTCGCGGAGTGGGCGTATGCGCGCGGCAAGGCCGCGGGCGCCGGCACCGACACCCTCCCGAGCGCGGGCGCGATGCACCTGCCGCTCCAGGGCTCCTCCGGGCCGATCGGCGTCCTCAGCGTCCGCGCGAGCCGACCGTGGCCGTTCCTCGACCTGAGCCGGCGCGAGCTGCTCGGCGCCTTCGCCACGCAGACGGCGCTCGCGCTGGAGCGCGCCCTGCTCGCGAGGCAGGCCCAGCGCGCCCGCCTGAAGGCGCAGGCGGAGGAGCTCCGCAACGCCCTCCTGAGCTCCGTCTCGCACGATCTGCGCACGCCGCTCGCCACCATCACCGGCGCGGCGGGGGCGCTGCTCGATGACGGCAACGACGGGGCGGCGCTCGACCCGGCCGCTCGCCGCGATCTGACGCAGACTGTGCTGGAGGAGGCGCAGCGGCTCGAGCGCCTCGTGCGCAACCTGCTGGACATGACGCGGCTCGAGTCCGGGGCGCTCGCGGTCAAGAAGGAGTGGCTGCCGCTGGAGGAGGTCGTCGGGGCTGCGCTGAACCGGGTCGAGGAGCACCTTCAAGGCCGGGAGGTCTCGATCGAGCTCGATCGGGCGGCGGAGCTCGTCCCGATGGATGGTGTGCTGATCGAGCAGGTGCTCATCAACCTGCTCGAGAATGCGCTCAAGTACTCGCCCGCCGGCAGCCCGATCGGGATCCGGGGGTTCACCGAGGGGAGCATGGCGATGCTCGAGATCAAGGATCGCGGTCCGGGCCTCCCGCCCGGCGAGGAGGAGACCATCTTCGAGAAGTTCTACCGGGGGCGTGGCCACACGCAGCGGGGCATCGGCCTTGGCCTCACGATCTGCCGTGGCATCGTGACCGCGCACGGCGGGCGGATCGCGGCGGAGAACCGGCCTCACGGGGGCGCGACCTTCCGCGTGATGCTGCCCATCGAGGGCCGCCCGCCGAACGTCGCGAGCCCGGAGCTGCCGGCGGCGGCGGGCGCTTGATAACGTGGCTGGGCGAATGTCGGACGCGTCCCCCCTCGTGCTGCTGATCGAGGACGAGCCGCAGATGCGCCGGTTCCTCCGCGCGATGCTGGCGGCCCGCGGCTACCGGCTCGTGGAGGCGGAGACGGGCAGCGACGGGATCGCCCAGGCGACGACGCGCAATCCGGATCTCGTGCTCCTCGATCTGGGGCTCCCGGACATGGACGGCCTGGAGGTGACCCGGCGGCTCCGGGAGTGGAGCGCCGTCCCCATCATCGTGCTGTCGGCCCGCGGTCAGGAGCAGGACAAGATCGACGCGCTGGACGGCGGCGCCGACGACTACCTGACCAAGCCCTTCAGCGCCGGTGAGCTCCAGGCGCGGCTGCGCGTGGCGCTGCGCCACGCCGCCAGCGCGGCGCGCGGGGCGACGGCGGAGGGCCACCGCTTCGCGGTCCAGGACATCGAGGTCGATCTCGCGCGCCGGGTCGTGCTGCGGGCGGGCGAGGAGATCCACCTGACCCCCATCGAGTACAAGCTGCTCACGACGCTGATACGGCACGCGGGCAAGGTCCTCACCCATCGCCAGCTCCTCGGCGAGGTGTGGGGGCCTGCCTACGCGGGGCAGGCGCACTACCTGCGCGTCTACATGGCGCAGCTCCGGCACAAGCTGGAGCGCGATCCGGCGCGCCCGTCGATCCTGATCACGGAGCCAGGCGTGGGCTACCGGCTCAAGAGCCCTTGAGTCGATCCTGGCATGTAGGGGTGGGATTGCCGGGAGCGCGCGGCGCGTGTCGACCGGTCACCAGCAGGCACCCTGCGGGCAATTGCCATCGGACGTGGCGTGGGTGTTCGTCCTGATCGTGCGAAGGCGCTCGCAGGGTAGCCAGTCAGCCGGCTAGTTGAGCGGCGGTGCGCCGCCCGGCGCCGCGCTGGGCGCCGCCGGCGCCGGCGTGCCCGCCGGTGCAGCGCCGGGCGGCGCGGCGTCGTCCGACGCAGCAGCGGTGTCGCTGGACGACGCCGCGCGGCCACGGCCCTTGTAGAGCGACGGCGCGATCGTGTCGGCATCCCCCTCGTCCCACCGCAGGTAGGCGACGGCGCGCCGGGTCTGGTCATAGGCGTGCACGAGCAGCGCGAACGCGCGCGCTCGCCTGTCTGCGGCCTCGGTCGGCCCGGGCCCTGCGCCGTGTTCTCTCACGCCGAGGGAGGCGAGCAGCTGCGGCCCGATCTCCCCGGCTCGCTTCACCTCTTCCTCGGTCGCCGCCGTCCTGCCGGCGATCTCGGACCAGCTGCCGCTGAACAGCGCCGACAGCGCGACGAGGTCGTTGGCTGTATCGATGTGCCCTTGTCCCGCGCGGATCTCCGCGACCGCCTCCGCGTCGAGCAGGCCGCGGCGGGCGAGCGCCTCCGCGTCGCTCAGCAGGTTCTCGCGGAGCGGGACCGCCTCTGCGAGGAGCGGCTTCACCGCGCTCTCGGGGTCTCTGCTGGACAGCCACATGAGGTGCGCGTGCCAAGCGGCGAGCGCGTAGGTCTCGAGCCGGTCGAGCAGCGCCAGATCGTGCTTCTGGAGCTGCTCCGCGATGGCGGGGCGCAGCGCGAGCAGGCCAGGCAGCACGCCCAGCACCTGGGAGACCGCGCGGGGGATATCGAGATTGATGGCGACGAGCCGATCCGGGTTCAGCGCCGCGATCTCGGGGAGAGCCCTGTCGAACGCCGCCGCCGCCTGGGGCGGGGCTGCGGGCTTCCTGGGAGCGGGCTTTTTCTTGATCGGAGTCGAAGGCTTGGCCATGAGGGGAGCACCTCTCGTTGATGTCCTTCGCCGGGCGCCAAGAGAACATGGACTGCCATGCTCCCCGACCCCCCGCGCTGGACGTGATGTGAGCGTCCGGCGCGCGCCGGACGTTCCGGCCAGGGGTAACTACGCATCGTGGGGTGTCAACGGTGCCGGCTGAATTCATGAACGAGGTGCCACCAGAGTCGTAATCTTGCGCCATGGCCTTCGCGCCTGCGTCGACCTGGAGCGAAGGCTGTGCCATCTGCGACGAAGGGCATCGACGGCGACCGCGGCCGGTGCGCCGAGGGCAGCGGAGCTAGCCAGGGAAGACCGCGGCCGGTGCGCCGGAGGCAGCGGAGCTAGCCAGGGAAGACCGCGGCCGGTGCGCCGGAGGCAGCGGAGCTGCCCCAGGAAGACCGTGTCCGGTGCGCCGGAGGCAGCGGAGCTAGCCAGGGACGACCGCAGCCGGTGCGCCGGAGGCAGCGGAGCTGCCCCAGGAAGACCGTGTCCGGTGCGCCGGAGGCAGCGGAGCTAGCCAGGGACGACCGCAGCCGGTGCGCCGGAGGCAGCGGAGCTGCCCCAGGAAGACCGTGTCCGGTGCGCCGAGGGCGGAGCGGGTCGCCTGCCACCGCGGGCGGCGTGCAGCGCGGGCGAGCCTCCAACCCCGCGCACCGGGAGGCGCATTTTACAAACAGCCCCGGAAAGCTCCGCGCAATTTGAGAATATGAGCGCACTTCTTTCCCCCGTTGAAGGCTCCTACCGCGACCACACATGGAATTCCGTTCACGCTGCCGCGGTGGAAATTCTCCCCCGCGCGCTTCGGCTCCTGGGGGTCGCCGAGCCCGACATCGACGACGTCGTGCAAGACGTCCTGCTCGCGGCGTACGAGAGCCTGGATCGGTTCGACCCCGGCTGGTCCCCGCCGGAGCGCGAGGCTTGGATCGCCAGCCATCCGCCGCGCCGGGACCGCCGGCGCCAGCACAGCAGCCCCGAGGCCCGCTGGGTGTTCGGGATCGCGTGGCGAAAGGTCAGCCACCACCTGGACCGCGCCTACCGCCGCCGCGAGGTGCCGGACGGCCTGCGTCCGGCGTCGCGCTACCAGGCCATCGATCCCGCGCCGCTCAGCGAGGAGCGCATCGCGGAGCAAGAGCGGCTGGAGGTCGCGAGGGAGGTGCTCTCGACGATCGCGCCCGAGCGGCGGGTCCTCCTGGTCCTTCACGAGGCCTACGAGGTGCCGCTCGTCGACATCGCGCGCGAGCTCGGCCTCAACTACAACACCGCCAGCAACCGGCTGCGCCTTGCCCGCGAGGACTACCGTGCCGCCGTCAAGCGGCTGCGCCCGGAGCGGCGACAGGCGCTGCGCGCCTGCTGGCTCGTGTTTCCCCTGGCGTCGGACTTCCTTGTGCGCGACGGCGGCGCGAGCACCGCCGTACCGCCGGCCGGGGTGCCGCACGCGCCTGCCGGACCGAGCCCGCGATCGTGGCTCGCCCGGCTCGGCCGCACCCTCGGCTCCGCCGCGGCGGGCGGCGCCGGGACCGCGGCCGTGCTGCTTGCCCTCGCCCCGTCGCGGCCCCTCTGGGCGCGCCGCTTCGAGGCGGCGCTGGCCTACGAGCTACCCGCAGCCAGCGCCGGCCATGCAGCACCCCCGTCGCAGCCATCGCAGCAAACCCTGGAATCGCGTCCGGTGGCGCCGGCGGTCGAGGCGCCCGCGCGCCCGTGCCCAGCCGCGCCGCGGGCGGCACCGCCGGCCGGCGAGCGGGAGGACGCCTTCGCGGAGGAACGCCGGCTGCTCGCCGCGGCGCAAGATCGCCTCTCCACGGGCGATCCCGCCGGGGCGCTCCGGCAGCTCGCCGCGCACGAGGCGCGCTTCCCCGCAGGCCGGCTGAAGTCCGTGCGAGAGCAGCTTCGCACGGCGGCCCGGGCGCGCCTCGCCCATCCGGCGCCGGGCGCGTCAGCAAGAGAGCCGGCGCGATGAGCCGGTCCAGGGCGAGACCGCGACCGGGGCTCGGCGCGCGACCGGCCCGCGGCCTCTGCGCCACCGGACCGCTCCGGGGCGCGGGGGGCTCGGCGCGCTTCGCCGTGGCGGCGGCCACCGTCCTGCTCGGCGCCGGGGACGCCCGCGCCGCGCCGGACGCGCCGCGCGCGGCGATTCGGATCGAGGTCGTGCGAGGCCCGGGCGCCGAAAGCTGCCCTGGCGACGCGTTCCTGCGCGCGGAGGTGGCGCGCCGGCTCGGCGCCGACCCGTTCCAGGAGGACGCGCCGCAGGTGCTCACGGTCCGCATCGCGCAGGAGGGGCCGGAGCTCACCGCCTTGCTGGCGCTGCGCGACGGCGCGGGCGATACCCGGTGGGCTGACGGGTTCGGCACCCGGAGCGGCTGCGAGGAGCTGCTCTCCGGCGTGGCCCTGGCGATCGTGGCGCGCGTCGTGAGCGCGCCGGAGCCCTCCTCGCCGCCGCCCGAGCCCTCCTCGCCGCCGCCGGAGCCCTCCTCGCCGCCCGCGGCGTCGCCCCCGCAAGCGCAGCGTGCCGCGCCGGAGCCACCTCGGCCGGCCGAGCCGTCGCAGGCGTCGTCTCGGCCGGAGACGGCGCCGGCTCCGCCGGAGCGGCTGCGGCTCGAAGCGGGGCTCGGGGCGACCCTGGGCCTGGGGATCACGCCGGGAGCCGCGGTCGGGATGACGCTCTCCTTCGGTGTTCGCCGGCACGACTGGTCGATCGCGGTGGAGGGACGCGGGCTCGTGTCCCTGGCGCAGGAGGTGGAAGCGGTACCCGTCCGCACCAGGGCATTCACGGCGGCTGCACTGGCCTGTCGTCGCGGCCAAACCCTGTTCGGTTGCGGGGTCGCCTCCATCGGCGTGGTCCGGTTCGTCCCTCGGGCGCCGTGGACCATCAGCTCACCCGGCCAGCCGATGCTCGGCGTCGGCCCGCGGTTCGGCGGCGCGTGGCCCTTGTCGGCCGGGTGGTCCGCGCACGCTTACGCCGAAGCTGTCTGGATCGTCGCGGACGCGGTTCTTCGACGCCAGAAAGATGGAAGTGAACCGCCTTCACCCGTCACCTGGTCGTCACCCCCGGTCGGCGCTGCGCTCGGATTCGGTATCACGGCAATGTATTGAACGAGCTCGAACGACGCCGGGGACCTTCCGCATCCAACATGACAATTTTTAGAAGAGATCCGCAATGTGGCATGCAATCGCCTGTGTCGTCATGCATCTCCGTTGTCAGCGTGAAGTCCCGTCAGGTAGCTTCTCCGGCATGCGCCTCTTCTCCTGGTTGTTCGTGGGACTGTTCTCCTTGGTGGGCTGCTCCGGCGACGCGATCATCCACGGTCCCTGTCAGCCTCAGGAATATGGCCACCCAGGCTGCCCGTGGCCCGAGCAAGGTGGCGGAGGGGCCGGCGGCGAGGGCGGTGCGGGTGGCAGCGGCGGCGGGGCCGGCGGTGGCGACGAGACTGCCTGTGCCGGCGATTGCGTCCCACCGGCGCCACTCGGCTGGTTCGGACCGGCGCTCCTCTGGTTTGGCCCGCGGGACCAGGTACCCGCATGCCCCGCCGCCGCGCCGAACGTCGGCTACGAGGGGTTCGCCGACCTGGCACCTGCGCCGCTCACCTGCGCGGCCTGCCTGTGCGATCCGCCTGACGCGGCCACCGCCTCGTGCCAGCTCCCGCTGGGCTGGTCGGCGCACACCTCGACCTCGACGACGTGTTCCGGCGACCCCGGCAGCGTCGAGACCACCTTCGCGGCGCCCGGCGGCTGGGACGGCGCCTGCACCGCCGAGAACGCCATCCCCGCGGGCCAGGACTGCGGCGGGCAGCCGTGTGTGAAGTCGATCTCGATCGACGCGCCCGCCGTGCTGGTCACCGCCGCCTGCACGCCGAGGGTCGACGAGCCCCCGCCGCCGGCGCTCCTCGACCCGTGGCAGACCCGGGCGCTCGCCTGCGTGCCCGGCGCCTATACCGAGTGCCTGGGCGATCGGAGCACCTGCATGCCCTCGCCGGACCAGCCCGGGGTCCCGCCGCCCGGCGGCTTCCTGACGTGCATCTTCCACGAGGGCGACGTGACGTGCGAGGCGCCGTACCTGGACAGGCATGTCTTCTACGGCGGCGCCGACGACACGCGCGGCTGCTCCGAGTGCGGCTGCGGGGAGCCGGAGGGCGCGTCGTGCATCGTCATGGCCTCCGTCTACAGCGACGGCGCGTGCGTCGAGCAGGTTGCATCGAACCTCGTCAGCTCCGTGGCGCCGTTCTGCGGGGTCACGCCGCCCGGCGTCGCCCTCGGCAGCAAGTCGGCGGAGGTCGTGGCCGTGGATCCCGGCGGCTGCGCCCCGAGCGGCGGCGAGCCGTTCGGCGAGCTGCTGCCGGCCGAGCCGTCGACGTTCTGCTGCCAGGCATAGGGCTCGCACCGGCATCACGCCTGCATAAGGAGGGGCGGCGCTCTCCAGGCGGCGACGCTTCCGCAATCTGGATCGGGTCGCCTCGCCCCAGCCTGAGCACTGCATGCGCGTCAGGAGCTCCCTCGACCAGGCGGACGGCGACATTGACACGGTCCCGAGCTCGCGGTGCCCGTAGAGCCTGATCCCCCCAGGAATCCGGGCTCTTCGTGCGTGGGAGGGGAGCTCAGCCGCCTCTCGTGACGAAGAACCGCAGGCCGTAGCGCAAAAGCGGCATGCTAGCCTCGTGAGGCGCCGCGATCTCGCTCAGCCACGCACAACCCGCAAAGTAGTCATTGGCCTGCGCCATGGACGCAATCCGAAGCGGGCGCACTGCGGACAGGTCGCGCAGCCGTCTACCGACATCGTTGATAGCGTCGCCGAGCGAGAAGCTGTGGATGAAGAACACCGTTCCATCCCCGGAGTCGGCATCGCGCGCGTTACCCTGGCGCAACTCGACGGCGTCGAGGTCGAGACGCGCCAGGGCGCGGTTCGCCTCCTCCACGCGCGCGGCGATGAGTTCAACGCCCCGGAGCGTGGCCTGGCAGATGAATCCGCCATAAAGGAGGACGCGGCCATCGCCCGCACCAAGGTCGTAGACGACGTCCCCTGGTCGCGGTGCGGCCCACCGGTAGAAGCGTCGAATCGAGGCGTACGACGCCCCCTCGTAAGTCGAGCATTCGTCGGGAAACTGAATGATTCGTTTGAGCGGAACAATGCCAGCTTCCACGCTCTCTATGCGAAGATCGAGCAGCTGATCAATCGCTGGGTCATCCAGCGGCTCCTCGGACGTTTGCCAGGCAAGCAGCTGCGCACGGAGGGATCGGAGGTCGAGGAATGTTGCATTCATCGAGATGCCTCGTGTCAGTCGCCCGCAAAGGTCGCGTCTGCGGGAGGGCCGTGCTCCCACAGCCAGCGCACCGCTTCTTCGAGCGCCTGCAGCGGATCGGGCTCATTCACGCCGAGCACTTCGCGCAGCCGGCAATCGCTGATCAGGACCGGGCTCGACACCTTGTAGGGGTGGTCGACCGCCGCGAAGGGAACCACCGCCGGCTCCCATTCCCAGTCGAACATACGTCCGATTACGGCCGCGAGGCCAGCGTATGTCCACGTATAAGGGTCGACGACATTGCAGGCCCAAAAGCCCCGCGGCGCACGCTCGACGGCTGCAATGACGGACCGGGCCACGCGATCGAGCGCGACCTGATGACATACCTGGACGCCGCGGTCAGGCAGCTCCAGGCGGCGCATGCCCGAACGGATCTTCCGGATCAAAGGCCACGCCCGCGATCGAGGATCGTTGGGCCCGTAGATGGCTCCGGGCCGCAGCCGTCGGCGAGGTTGGCTGCGTAGCGTGAGTCCAGCACGGCGACGTCACCGCCGCAATGAGGGCAACTCGTCGTGCCTGGCAGCACGTACTGCTTGCACCCGTGGCAGAGCTCGAGCACTGGAGGCACACTCCCCCCGCTCCGGCGCGGGCGCCCAGCTCGCCAGGCTGCAACGGCCACCACCGAGCGACGAGATGCCCAGGGCACCCAGAATCCTCACTCGGGCTTGCGTGGACGGTTTGCTATGTCGCGAACGCCGCAAATTCCGGCTCTGAGGCGCAGCTGCTGCTGCGGGTTGAGCGCCGCTGGGCGCCACGCTGCAGCCAGTGCGGGATGACCGAGGGAAGAAAGGCGCCGCCGGGCGGGTGGGACGACACGCCGGAGCCGGAGATGCCGGCCGAGGATCTCCTCTACTGGCCGGAAGGAGTGCCTGCGCTGCTGAGATGCAAGAAGCGAGGTCGTGGGGGCCACGACGGCGGCCGGTCTCGGATGGACTGGCGCTTGCCGTCCCAGGAGGCGCGTGAGCGGCGTGCCCACGGGCGAGGTCGCGCATCCCCCCAGGATCGGCGCCCGTGCCGCGCGCGCGGCGCAAGAGAGGCGAGCGTGACGAGTCGTGTGGTCGTGACCAAGTATCTGTGTGCCGCCGCTGCGATTCACGCCGTGCTCGGCTGCGCGGCCGGCGTCGACCTGCTCGACGAGGGCGGATCCGCGGCGACTGCGACGCCCACCCTCGGGGTCGCAGAACAGCGGGCCAGCACCTACGGGTGGAGGGTCATCGAGGTGATCGACTACAATTTCGACGGAAAGCAGGATTTGCTCTGGATCGACGCCGAGCGCAGCCTCATGGCCGTATGGTTCATGGACGGAGTCCAGCTGCTCACGCCGGGCCCGATCGTCCGTGGGCCGGCCGGAAGAGGCTGGATCGCCATAGGGCACGACTTCAACCTCGACGGCCTGGCGGACGTGCTCTGGCGTCACGATGAGCGGGACCTGATAACGATCTGGCTGACGGACGGAGGCCGGCCGTTCGCGCAGGGCCCGATGCTCCCCGGGCCGCGCGGCGGAGGCTGGGTGATCCGGCCGAACGACTTCAACCGCAACCTCGCCTCGGATGTGCTCTTTTACAGCGAGGAGCAGAACCTGATGACGGTGTGGCTGCTGGATGGCGTCCAGCTGCTCGCGCCGGGCCCGTTCATCCCGGGGCCGGGCGGCGACTGGGATATCGGCCCCACGCCGGACTTCAACTTCGATCGCATCGCGGATGTGATCTGGAACGACCAGGTGCACAACCTGATGACGGTGTGGCTGATGAGCAACACGGAGGTCCTCGGGCGGGGGCCGGTGATCCCCGGGCCGAGCGGCGAGGGATGGGACGTCCTCTGGGCGGCCGACTTCAACGCTGACGGCATGGCGGACGTGCTCTGGACCAACGAGGAGAGGGGCCTCGTGGCGATCTGGCTGATGAACGGCGTCGAGCTCCTCGACGCGGGGCCGGTGATCCCCGGGCCGATCGGCGACGGCTGGACAGCGGTCGCCGCCGGTGACGTCAACGCCGATCTGATGTCGGATGTCGTGTGGCAACGCCTGGGGACGAGCCAGGTTGCGGTGTGGTTGATGAACGGCACCCACGTCCTCTCGCCAGGGCCGGTGATCCTGGGCCCCCCCGGCGGCTGACCGACCCGGGCGATCCGCGGCGTGGTCACGTCAGTTCGACACGCCCGCCGCGCGCAGGCCGTCCCGGGCCAGCGCGTGCTTGGGCGCGATGTCGAGGACCCGCCGGAGCTCCCGCGCGGCGTCGCCGCCCTTGCCCATCTTGAGCAGCGACCAGCCGAGGCCCGAGCGCACCTCGACGTCGCTCGGGTACATCTCCGCGAGCCGGCCGTAGATCGTCGCGGCCTCCGGGTAGCGCGCCAGGTTGTACAGGGCGAACGCGAGCCGCAGGCTCGCGAGGTAGTTCGCGGGGTCGAGCTGCAGCGCCTTCCGCGCGGTCGCTTCCACGTCGGCCCACCGGCGCAGCGCCATCTGCGGGAGCAGCGCGCCGACGCGCGACTCGACCGATCTCGGCTCGAGCGCGCTCGCCCTGCCGTACGCGTCGACGGCCTCCTTGTTGCGCCCGAGCTTGTGATAGAGCCAGCCGCGGCGGAGCTCCGCGACGTATCCATCCTTCTGCGGCGCAGGGAGGCGATCGAGCGCGGCGAGCGCGTCCTGCGCCTTCCCGGCGGCCTCGGCGTCATAGGACAGCTGGAACAGGTCCGCCGGCCTCCCCTCCGCGTCAGCGGCCCCGGAAGGGACGCCGCTCAACGCACAACCGACCAGCATCACGAAGAACCATCGACTCGCTCTCATGACGTCTCCTCGCCGACTGACACGGTGAATTTCCTGCCGGCGTCCTGGACCCGCTCCGCCACCCGCGTGCGGCCCTGCGCCGTGACCTCGACCCTGCGCGGCCCTCGGCCCCTCGTGAGCTCCGCCCGCGTCCGCACGAGCGGCTCGCCGCGGCGATCGCGCCGCCGCGACTCGCCGAGGACCACGAGGAGGTCGCCCTCGCGGCGCATCCTGAGGTCCATCTCGATCCCGTCGCCTGGCAGGAAGGGGGCGACGAAGTCGGCGAGCACCCGGAGCGCGAACGCGCGGAATCGCCGCGCCGGCAGCGTGTCCGCCCAGCGGAGCGAGGCGCTGCCCTCGAGCGGCACCCGCGGGAGCGCCGCGCGCAGCAGGTGAACGACCGACGCGTCGTCGCCCACCGCGTCGAAGCTCGTGAACAGGTCGTCGCTCCTGCCGTAGAAGAGCGACGCGGCGCGGTCCTCCGAGCGGATCAGGAGCCGCCCGTAGACGTCGACGTCGCACGTGACGCGCTCGACGTCCGCGCCGACGCGGTACGCCCAGGTGTCGGCGCAGGTGAAGCCGAAGTACGCGGACACGTCCTCGTCGGCCTCGATGGAGCGCACGGCGTCGCCCTCCCGCGGCTCCAGGCTGGGCCAGAGCCGCGCCTCCTCGCCGACCGTGACCACGTCGCTGAACCGGCACGGGAGCGTCGGCGCGCCGAGCTTGTGGGTCGACTGCAGCTGGAAGTGCAGGTGCGGCTCGGGCGATCGACCCGAGCTGCCGGCGAGCCCGAGGACGTCGCCCCGCTTCACCCATTGCCCCTCCACGACCTTGAGCGTCCCGCGCGCGAGGTGCGCGACCATCGAGTACACGCCGGGCGCGTGGGCCACGATGACGTGGTTGCCCCAGTTCTGCTCGAGGTTCATCGCGCCGACGTCGCTGTCGGGCACGCTCGACTCGACCTTCACCACGGTGCCGTCGGCGGCCGCGACCACGGGCAGCCGGTGGCAGTGGAAGTCCTGCGGCGCGCTCCCGGCGCCGCGGAAGGCCCGGCCATCTTCGCCCATCACCTGGAAATCGAAGGCATGGCGCCATTGCTCCTTGTGCGTGAACGCGCCGTCGACCGCCTGCGTGCACGTCCACGTGCCGCGGAACGGGAGCCGGAAGCTCACGGCGTGCGGCGACTGCTGGAAGCGCGCGCGCCGCGTGCGGAGGTACGCGAGGTTCTGCTCGGGCGTGCCCGGGAGGAAATCCACCGCCTTGGGCCGCTCGTCGCGCGCGCGCCGACGCATCGCGAGGAGGACGGCGACGACGGTGACGTTGAACGGCAGGATCAGCGGCGCCGCGCCGAGCCGCGCGAGCGGCGCCATCGCGCCGGCGGTGACGAGCGCGGCGGCGACGGCGCCGGACAGGCCGAGCGCGAACGAGGACGCCGAGGGGACGAACCAGACGCCGCCCAGCCCGACCGCCGTGAGGACGGCGTTGTAGCCGAGCACGTCGAGCGCGCCGTCTGGGAGCGAGAGCCATCGCGAGGCGAGCCCGAGCGCCGCCGCGAACGCGAGCGCGGCGAGGAGCGCGGCGATCCGGCTGTGGACGAGGAGCGCGGCGAGCACCAGCGCGCCCGCGTCGGCGCGGGGCAGGAAGAAGAGGCCGCCGAGGCACCGCGCGAACAGCGCGATGGGCGCGGGGAGGCCCTCGAACGCGAGCGGGGCTTGCGCGGGCGCCGCGAGCGTGAGCCCGGAGAACGCCGAGGTGCTCAGCGTCAGGTGGAAGACGACGATGAACGGGAGCGACAGCACCGGCAGGCCGGCGGCGCCGCCGGAGCCGGGACCGGAACCGGTGAGTGAGCGCAGCGCCGCCGTGACCACCACGCACGCGGCGGCGCCGAGCAGCGCGACGGCGACGGCGGGGCCGTCCGCGGTGAACGACTGCGCCACGCCGAGGCCGACGAGGAGCGCGTTGTACGCGTACGACCCGTCCCTCACGGCGTCCTTCTCGAGGTCGAGGAGGAGCGCGGCCCCGTTCGCCGCGCACGCCGCGATCACGCCGAACACGAAGGCGCGAGGCACGGTGGCGGTCGCGAGCATCACGAGCAGCCCCACCGCCGGCGAGCGCGAGAACAGGATGTGCGCGTAGACCCGGAGGAGCGACTCCCCCATCTCGACGACGCCGCTCCTCGCGAGCAGCGAGCTCACGGCCGCCGCGACCCGGCGGCGCCGGGCCGTCCCGGTCGCGCGCGCCGCGCCGCCCGCGTCGCTCGTCGGCGCGGGGATCACCTGAGCCATGCCGGCACGTCCTCGACGGCGCGGAAATCGTCGAGCGTCTCCGCGCGGCGGATGCAGGAGGCGCCTCCCTCGCCCACCATCACCACCGCCGGACGGAGGGTGATGAACTGGTGCCACTGCGTCACGTTGTAGGCGCCCACGTTGCGGAACACGAGCCGATCTCCCGGGGACGACGCCGGGAACTGCATGGTGTCGCGCACCACGTCGATGTTCATGCACAGCGGGCCGAACATCACGGTGGGCTCCTGCATGGCGCTGAACTCCTGCGCCGGGACGACATCGTGTTTGTACCAGAACGAGGTGAAGAGCAGGTTGACGCCCGCGTCGAGCACGAGGCCGCTGCGCCCGTCGGGGAGGCGCTTCTTGGCCTCGACCGTCGCGATCAGGTACCCCGCGTCGTCCACCAGCGCGCGGCCCGTCTCGAGGACGAGCGTCGGGAGCTCCCGGGCGGGACAGTCGAGCTCTCCGAGGCCGTCGCAGATGGCCTCGGCGTAGCGCTCGAACGACGGAGACGCCTGCTCGCCGAGCAGGTACTGCGCCTTGAGCGTGTTCTTCGAGGCGAAGCCGCCGCCGAGGTCGAGGAACGAGAGCCGGATCCCGTGCGCGGCGCGTATCTCGTTGGCGAGGCGCGCCAGCTTGGACGCCGCCTTGCCGTAGGCGCCCGGGTCGAGGATGAACGTGCCGATATGGCAGTGCAGCCCGGTGAGCTCCATGCGATCTCCGCTCACGAGGCGGCTCACCGCCTCCCTGGCCTGGCCGGACTCGAGGTTCAGGCCAAACCGGCTCCACGGCGCGAGGCCCTCGATGTTCATGTTGACCCGGATGGCCACCTTCGGGCGCGCCTTGACCCGCTCGGCGACCCGCTCGATCCGCGCCAGCTCATCGAGGTTGTCGATGTGGATGATCGAGCCGCCGGAGACCGCGCGCGCGAGCGCCGCGTCGGGCTTGTAGGGGCCGTTCCAGTGGATCCGCTCGGCCGGGACGCCCGCGAGGATCGCCTTGTCGTACTCGAAGGGCGAGACCACCTCGGCCCAGGCGCCTTCGCGGTGGAACGTGCGGCAGATCGCCTCGAGGTAGTTCGTCTTGTACGACCAGGCGATCCGCACCTTGGCCCAGCGGCGCGCGAACGCGCCGTGGAGCTCGCGGTAGCGGCTCACGAGCGTCCGCTCCGAGAACACGAAGAGCGGTGATCCGTGCTGGGCGACGAGATCGGCGATGGCGACTCCGTCGATGTGGGTGAGCGGCCGCACGCCCTGGAGGCGGCCGAACTTGTTCATCGCCCCCATCTGGTGCCGGACGATGCTGGGCGATTCGTAGACCGGGCTATTCACGAGAGGCCTCCTGAACGGACGAGCTCGCCCGTCGTCACCATGCTCTGAAAGTCGCTGATCCGCGCGACCTGGTCGATCGAGATGCGGACGAACATCGCGCCGACCTCGTAGCCGCGGAGCGGCTCGATCGGCGCGCCCGCGGCGAGATCGACCACGGCGCGAGGCAGGTTCATCCCGGCCGCCACGCTCAGGTACACCCACGCCGGGAAGCGCGGGTTGACCTCGATGAGGTGATAGCGCCCGTGCGCGTCGCGCATCACCTCGACCTCGAAGGGGCCGCGCCACCGCGTCGCCTCCGCGAAGGCCTGCGCGATGCCGACGAGCTCGGGGTCGCGCACGGTGATGCCGGCCCAGCCCTTTCCCTTGTCGGTGAGGAGCATCTTCTTCATCGGCACGGCGCCGACGAGCCCGCCTTCTCCGTCGCCGACCGCCACCACATCGAACTCCTCCCCGGTCACGTGCTCCTGCACGAGGACCGGGAGGCCCCACTGGGCTATCACCTTGTAATAGGCCGACACCGCCTCATCGAAGGTCGTCGCCAGCGTCGCGCCGTAGAACACGCCCTTCACGTGGAAGGGGTAGGGCACCCGCTCGTGGATGCGCAGGAGCTCGTCGGCGTCCGAGAGGGCCGCCGTGCGCGGGACCCGGATGCCGGCGCGGGCGCCGAGCGCAGCGAGGCTCGCCTTCGAGCGGAGATCGAGCTGCTCGCGCGTGGGCAAGCAGGTGCCGATCCCCATCGCGCGCAGCCGCGGCGCGATGTCGATGAACGAGGGTAGCTCGGCGTCGAGCGTCGGGATGATCACGTCGAGCCCGACCCGCCGGTGGACGTACTCGAGGCGGGACACGAACGCTTCCAGGCCCTGCGATGGATAGGGGATCATGAACACGTCGCTCACGATGTCGCCGGCGTACGCGCCGGGATCGAGCGCGTCGTACGCGAGGCCGACGAGGCGAATCGAGGCGTCGCCGCCCGCGCGGAGCGCCCGGATGACGCCCACGCCGGGAGCGGGGTTGTCAGTCGCGTTGAGGCCGGTGACGGCGATGGTGCGGGGCCGCGTCTTCACTGGGCTCCCTCCGGCTCCGCGGAGAGGAGGCCGTGCTGCCGGAGGAGCTCCAGGAACTCGCCGACGTCGCGCGCCGGGTCGCCCCCGCGGATATCGAATCGCTCGCGGAGCCGGGCGGCGACCTCCTCGCGCGAGAGCCCCTCTTTCATGGCGTTGAGGGCGCAGAGGCCGGTGGGATTGACGGTGAACGTTGCGCCCGACGCGGGATCGAACACGAATCCGGTATCGCTGAGTGCAAGCTCTTTCAATCGCAGGATCGCGCTCACGCGAGCCTCCTCGTTCTAAGGGTGTTGGGGCGCCGACCGTGAAATTCTTAGAAAATTCACAGGGGGGCGGGGAGACGGGGAGGAGAGACTCAAAATACTCCCTGTCTCCCAGCCTCCCTGTTTAATTCGCTGAAAAGGGCCACGAAATGAGGGTATTCCTCAGGCCTCCAGCCGCGCCTCACCAGGTGCGGCTGGAGTAGTAGAGCGGGGCGCTTCAGGCGCGGCTGCCTGCCCTCCTTGTGCCCGCCGGGGGCGAGAGCGGGTCAATGAATTTGACGGTGTGTCGCGAGGAGGATCAACGCTCCATCAATGCTCGGTCGCGCCCTCGGCGCGGGCGCGCAGCCGGGCCGCGTAGACGCTGTCGCCGTGGCGTGAGAGGAAGTCGTCGATCGCGGCCCGCTCGTCGCTTCCGCGCCCGAGCTGGCGCAGGGCCTCGATGCGGCCATAGCGCGCCTCGGCGCCGAGCCCGCCGCGCCCGGCCGCGAGGTACCGCTCGAAATAGCCGAGGGCCGTGGCGGGATCTCCGCCGGAGAGCGAGAGCCGGCCGAGCGATACGAGCGCGACGCGCGCCTCGGGGCTGCCCGGATGGCGCGCGAGCAGCGCGAGGTACGCGGCCGACGCATCGGCGTCGCGGCCCGCGGCGAGCGCCAGCTGGGCGTCGCGCAGCAGCTCGTCGGCGCTCGGACCGGCGTGCGCCTCGCCGCGGTGGCCCTCGCGCGCTGCCCTCGGAGCGACCGCCGCGCCGGCGGCCTCCACCACGCCCGCGTCGGGCGGCGCCTGCGGCGCGGGCGCCGTGGCGGCGGGCTGGACGTCGAGGGAGCGCGGCGGCGGCTCGAGCCAGGCGCTGGCCTGCGCGGGCGCCGCGTCTGGCGCGCGCGGGGGCGGGGGCGCCACGTCGCGGTCGTTCATCAGCTCGGCCGCGAGCGCGGCCAGGAACGTCGCCGCGAGCGCGACGCCGGCGAAGGTGCCCGCGACCCCGCGCCGCACGATCGCGCGCCGCCTGGGGCGCTCCTCTGCCGCAGGGACGCGCTGCGCCCCCGCCTCGCCGGCGGCCTGCGCGAGGATCCGCGCGGCCAGGGCGTCGTCGTCCACGGGGCCGAGAGCCCCGCCGCGCCGCGCGCCGAGCCGGCCGAGGTCGGCCCAGAGCGCGGCTTCGCCGGCGAGCTCCGGGTGAGCCTCCTCGTAGCGGCGGCGGAACGCGGCGTCCTCGGGCCCGATCGGCGTCCCGCGACCTTCGGCCGCGACGATCGCGATCCAGCGCTCCTCGTCCGAGGCATGGGCCATCATGGTCTTCACGGCGATCTTCTCCGGCCGACGGCGATGTCCTGCCGGACCCGCTTTCGCAGGGCGGCGATCCCGAGGCGCAGGCGGCTGCGCACGGTGTCCGGGCTGACGTCGGTCATCTCAGCGATCTCATCGACGGTGTGTTCGAGCGCGTGGTGCAGGATCAGCGCCTCGCGCTGGGCTTCGGGCAGCTCCCCCAGGTAATCGCGCACGTGGCGCGGGAGCGCCTCCTGGGCGCTCCCGCGCGACGACGCCGGGACCTCCTCGGCGTCCGACAGGTCGCCTGCGATGGGGGCGTCGCGCCGCCGCAGGGCGCGGAGGTACCGCAGCACGGTCCGCACGGCGATGCGCCGCGCCCAGCCCTCGATGACGGCCTCGCCCCGGTACGCGGGCACGGCCCTCAGGATGGCGAGCATCGCCAGCTGCGCCGCGTCGTCCGCGTCGGCCGAGCGCCGCAGGAACGCCTGCGCGACCTGCCGGACGCCCGGGAGGAGCCTGGCCACGAGCCACGCCTGGGCCGCGGGATCACCCGCCCCGGCGCGGCGGGTCCGCTCGAGATCGATGGAAGAGACGAGGGGACCTTCGGCCTGGTGAGCGCGCGTCCCCTCCGTGACGCGCACACCCATGAGGAGAGCCTGTCCATCCACGATCACGGTGACCCTGTGCCTCCCGCGGGCACGATCGGGTCATTTTTATGAGGGTGGCCCGGCGCGACGGTGGCCCGGCGCGGCGAGAGCCCGCCGCGCCCCCGTCGTCACCGCCCCGCGACCGTACGAGGCGGGGCGCTCCGCGCGGCCGGCCCGAGCTCGAGGCCGATCCCACCGAGGAAGCGCAGGGGATCCGGCTGGAGATCGGCGACCCGCGGCGCGGGGGTCGAGAGCCGGTTCAGCGGCACGTCGAGGCTGGTCCAGAGGGCGATGCGGAGCTCATCGGAGATCCGGAGGCTCAGCCCCGTCGTGGGCGCGACGCTGATCAGCAGGTCGGTCACGCGCTTGTCGGACGAAAGATGCGGTCCTTCCGGCGAGGACGCTTCCGGCGGACCCGGCGATCTCCAGGGCGCGTGCGGCGCTCGCCACGCGCCGCTCCGCGAGACGACGTCGAAGGTGGCCCGGCCGCCGAGATGGAAGGCCCAGCGCCCGCTCCCGATGTCGAACCGGTGGCCCCCGCTCGCGAAGAGCGGTGTCCGATCGAGATCCAGATCGAGGCCCGCGCGCTCCACCTGGAGGTGCTGTGTGTCCATCCAGTCGTAGCCGGCGCCGACGTACGAATCGGGCGTGGGCGCCCACGACAGCGAGAGCGAGACGGCGCTTTGCCAGGGGACGTGCTCTCCGAACGTGCCGCCCGCATAACCGGCCGAGAGGAACCACCGCCGCCACCACGCGGCGTCGGCGTGCTCGAGCGTCGAGGGCGGCGGCGCGGGGCGCTCGTCCGGCGCTGGTGCGGGCCGCGATGGTGGCCGGGCAGGAGGGGCCGCGGGGGGCGCGGGCGCGTCCGGCGGCGGCGCGGCCTGCGCCGGCGAGGGCGCCAGCGCGGCGGGCGTGGCCTGCTCGGCGCCGCCGACGTCGACGCTCGCCATCCCGGCCCCGGTGATGGGCCCCTCCAGCGCCTCCGCCGCCGCCGAGCCCGCGACGTTCGCGAGCGCCTCGACTGCCGCGGACGTCCGCCCGGGAGGCGCAGGGAACCGCCGCGAGTACACGCGCTCTCCGCCGCGAGGGAAGAGATACAGGGCGAGCTCGTTGCCCGGACCCGCCTCGATCCACAGCGCGCCGTGCGCGGACCATTGCTCCACGAGCGAGCGCGCCGCCGCGACGCGCTCGTGCAGATCGAGCGCGGGCGCCGGCGCGCGCCGGACCACGTGGAGCCCGACGCCCGAGGGCCGGACGTGCGCCGCGACGAGCGCCGCGGCGTGCGCCTCGAGCGGCGAGCCCGGGCGCCCGGCGACGATCAGCACGAGCGCGCGCTGCGCCGCGGGCGCATCACCCGCGCCGGCGCGCTCCGGGGCGCGCGGCTCGTCCGCCGCGGCCGCGCCCGGCGCCAGCGCGAGCCACCCCGCCGCGAGCAGCGCGGGCGCCTTGCGCCGGCGCGCGGCGCAGCGGGGGTAGTTCGGTCGTGCGGCGCTCGACGTCATGACTCACGATCCGCGACGCGGTCCAACGTGTCCGGCTGACGAAGGAAGAAGTAGAGTCGACCCGTAGCAGCAAACGAGCGACGACGCCACCGCGCAGCACGGCGCCGCCGCGGGCGTTCGGCCTTCAGCTCAGCGCTTCGGCGCTTCACCGCGGCGCGCGGGCGGCGAGGCGGTACAGAAGAGCAGCACCGATGCGACAGATCCTCCACATCGACATGGACGCGTTCTTCGCGTCGGTCGAGCAGCTCGACGACCCGTCGCTGCGAGGCCGCCCCGTCCTGGTGGGCGGCGCCTCCCGGCGGGGCGTCGTCGCGGCCGCGTCGTACGAGGCGCGCGTCTCGGGCGCCCGCTCGGCGATGCCGATGGTCGAGGCGCTCCGCCGCTGCCCGCAGGCGATCGTGGTGCCGGTGCGGCACGCCCGCTACGCCGAGGTGAGCGCGCAGGTCTTCGCGATCTTCCGCCGCTTCACGCCGCTCGTGGAGGGGCTATCGCTCGACGAGGCGTTCCTCGACGTGACCGCGAGCCGCGCGCTCTTCGGCGACGGCGAGGCGATCGCGGCGCAGATCAAGCGCGCGATCCGCGACGAGACCGGGCTCACGGCCTCCGCGGGCGTCGCGCCCTGCAAGTTCGCCGCGAAGATCGCGAGCGATCTGCGAAAGCCCGACGGCCTCGTCGTGGTCCCCGGCGACGTCGCCGCCTTCCTCGCGCCGCTGCCGCTCGAGCGCATGTGGGGCGTGGGCCCGCGCGCGGCCGAGCGGCTGCGCGCGGCGGGGCTCGCGACCATCGGCGATCTCGCGCGCTGCCCCGCGCCGCGCCTCCACGAGCTGCTCGGCCCCGCGTGGGGCGAGCACGTGCGGCTGCTCGCCGCGGGCGTCGACGAGCGCGCGGTCGTCCCGGGCCGCGCGGCGGAGTCGATCGGCGCGGAGGAGACCGTGGAGGAGGACCTCCGGGGCAGGGAGCCGATCGAGCACTGGCTGCTCGATCTGTCGGGCCGCGTGGCGCGGCGCCTGCTCAAGGCGGGCCTGTCCTGCCGCGCGGTGGTGGTGAAGCTCAAGTACTCGGACTTCACGCTGCGGACGCGCCAGACGACGCTGTCCGAGCCGGTCAGCGACACGGACTCGATCTACACCTGCGCGAAGGGGCTGCTGTCGCGCTTCGATCTCTCGCGGCCCGTGCGGCTCGTCGGCGTCGCCGCGAGCGACCTGACGAGCGAGACCGGCGGCCCGACGCTGAGCCTGTTCCCGGTCGCCTCCGAGCGCCGCCGCCGCCTCGAGGGCGTCGTGGCGGAGGTGGCCGAGCGCTTCGGTGGGATGGGGCTCACCCGCGCGGCGCTGCTGGGACCCCCGCCCTCGGGCCGCGCGACGTCGCGCGCGGCCCCGGGCGAGCGCGAGAAGAAGAAATAGACGGTCTCGAGCTCGTGTAGAGTGGGACGATGGCTCGTATCGTCGATTCCAGGTGTCCGCGCTGCGGCGCCCCGCTGCCGATTCAGCCGGCGATGGATGCAGTCACCTGCCAGTACTGCGGTGCGCGGTCGCTCATCGATCGCGGCAGGAAGCCGACCACCGCGCCGATCCCGCAGGGCATGCACGTCGTCCGGGTCGCCCCGCCGTCCAGCAACGCGGCGGGGGTCATCGTGATGTCGGTCGTCATGGCCATGGTCGTGGCCGGCGCGGCCGCCGGCGCCTTCGTGTTCAGCGCGTCGGGGCCGTCCAAGGGCCGGTCGGCGCCGCTCCTCGGCCTGGGACCGAACACGTACTTCAGCGATCGGCCGATGCTCGCCGACGTGAACGGCGACGGCGCGCCGGACGTGATCGGCAAGAGCAACGTCCCCGCCGGCGAGGAGTGGATCGCGGCCTACGACGGGCGCGACGGCAAGCCGATCTGGAAGACGGCGGCGCTCACCAAGGACGCGGCCAACCACGAGGCGCGGCGCGCGATCGCCTCCGGCCGTCTGATCTCGATCGACGCGCTCGGCAAGGTGCAGGCCTATGATCTGCGCACCGGGACGCCGTCGTGGTCGGCGTTGCTCGGCGAGAAGGCGAGGCGGCTGTGCCAGGGCGACGGCGTCATCGTCGTCGAGACGGTCGACGACGTGAAGCACGGGCTCGATCCGGCGACCGGGACCCGGCGCGAGCTCGCGAAGGGCGCGGCCTGCAAGACGGTTCCGAGCTCGATCCAGGAAGAGGCGCCCGGATATCGGTTCGCCCGCTGGCACGAGTTCGACGAGCTCGGGCTGCCCGGGTCGCATGAGGTCGAGGGCATGTCGGTGAGCGGCGCGATCATCCCGAGCGGGCCCGGGCCGCGGTTCCTGCTCGGCGGCCGGAGCAAGGGCAGCCAGGTCGGCATGGTGGCCGCGGTGGACAAGAAGAAGGTCCTCTGGAAGATGGTGGTGCCCGGCGTCGACCCGCTGACCACGAGGCCCACGGGGGTGGACGCGGGGGCCTATGAAGGCGGGTTCCTGGTCGTCCCTTATGACATGAAGGATCACAAGGACGGCACGCGCCTCGCCTGCTTCGAGGCCGGCACCGGCAAGCGGCTGTGGGACGTCCAGGTCCACAAGAAGTCGCAGGTCTCGTCCGGGATCTCGATCTCGGCGAACGACGTCTTCTTCGCCAGCTGGACGGCGCTTTACGTGTTCTCGCTGAAGACGGGGCAACTCAGGTACATGATCGGGACCGAGTTCTAGGCTTCCGGCGCGCCCGCGGCAGCGCGGGCTCCAGGGCTCCCCGCCATGTCGTCCGTCCAGCAGAACCCCTGGCGCATCTGCGTCTACCACGGCGTTCAATCGCTGATGTTCCCGGCGGCCATCTTCCCGCTGTTCTGGACGCAGGACATCGGCATGAGCGTGGCCACCATGATGACCGTGCAGGGCGCGTTCAGCCTGAGCATCGCGCTCTTCGAGTTCCCGTCGGGCTACATCGCCGATCGCCTGGGCCACCGCCGCGCGCTCGTGATCGCCTCCTTTTGCATCCTGGCCGGCTGGGTCCTCTACGCGCTCTCGCGCGGGCTCTGGTCGGTGCTGCTCGCCGAGCTGGTGCTCGGAGTCGGGTTCTCCCTTGTCTCGGGGGCGGACTCCGCGCTCCTCTTCGACTCGCTGCGAGAGCAGGGCAAAGAGCACGAGTTCGCCCGCTGGTACGGCCGCATGCGCTCGATCGCGCAGATCGCCTCGGGGAGCGCCGCGCTCGCCGCGGGCTTCCTCTATGCGCGCTGGTCCCGCCTGCCGTTCGCGATGGAGGCCGCGGCCTGGGCGCTCGCGGCGGGGATCGCCCTCCGGTTCGGCGAGACGCGGCGCGCCGAGCCGAAGGTCGAGGACCACCTGGGCCGCATGCGCGCGATCGTGCGCGACGCGCTGTTCGAGCGCGCCGACTTCCGCGCGGTCCTGCTGCTCGGCGTCGCGCTCGCGCTCGCGTCGTACCTGCCGACGTGGCTCATGGCGCTGTACGCGACCGAGGCCGGCGCCCCGGTCGCGTGGATAGGCCCCATGTGGGCCCTCGCGAGCTTCACCACCGCGCTCGGCTCGATGCTGAGCGAGCGCGCCGGCCGCCGCCTCGGCATGACGGGGACGCTGCTCGCGTGCGTCGTCCTGGTGGCGGCCGGGTACCTCGGCCTCGCGCTCTCGCGCCACGTGCTCGGGGTCGCGTTCTATTTCCTGCTCACCCTCGTGCGCGGGCTGCACATGCCGCTGCTCCACCACGAGGAGCAGCGCCTCGCGCCCGACGGCGATCGCGCGAGCTGCGTCTCGCTCCGCAGCTTCCTCTTCCGCCTCGCCTTCGTGCTGCTCGGGCCCGTCGTGGGGATGGGCGTCGATCGCTACGGGCACCGCCCCGTGCTGTGGGCCTCGGGCGCGCTCCTCGTCGCGCTGACGAGCGCGGCGTTCGGCCTCTTCGTCGCGCGCGCGGCGCGGCGTGATGAGGCGCCGGCGCCGCGGTGCTAGGGCGCCTGTCATGAAGAAGATCGAGAGAGAGGACGAGGTGGACCGGCTCATCAAGCTCGTGGGCGCCGGGTCCTGGGACGTCATCCACGGGATCCTGGAGCGGCAGTTCTCCGTGCTCCACAACCGCGCTCAGGTGCTCATCGGTCTGTGCGGCATCGTCATCACCACGACCGGCTTCTCCGGCCGCCTCATCGCCGGCACCAGCCCCCACGCGCAGGGGCTGATCATCGCCGGCGTGGCGATCGTCCTGCTCTCCGCGACCCTGATCGTCTGGGGTGTGCAGCACATCCGCTGGCTCACCGAGCAACCGGGCGACGACCTGCGCGGCTGGCTCTTCGCCTCGCTCGCCTACCGCGATCGCAAGACAACGATCTACCGTGTCGCCATCGCGTTCCTGCTGGTCGGCCTCTCGTTTTATGTGATCGCCATTGCCATGATGCTACTCCACCCCACCGCGGCCCCGTCGTCGGGTGGGCGCTGAGCCCTGCGCCCCGATGACCGATGGGGCCTCGCCACGGGCACCGCGCGCCGCCGTCGCCTCGACATCACACCACGGCCGAGCAGCCAGGGACGCTCAGCCGCTGGCGCCGGCGGGCGCCCGCGCTCCGGACGCGACTTCGCAGGTGGCATGATGTGGCCTCTTCACGCGCATTGGCGCCGGCGTCGCTGATCGTGAAATGCGCTGAACTGTAACGACGGATCCACACGTCCGTGTTGTTGAGAAGTTGCTCTGTCCAGGATAGTCTCGTCCCGTGCTGTTTGGCTCGGAGGAGCTCGGGCGCGGTCGGAGCCGCTGAAGGCGAACGGCGGCATTGGCCGCGGGGCCTCGCGGGATGGATCTAGGAGGGGCTAGGATGAGAACAGTTCGTTCCACGGCGGGGTGTGGGTTGTTGGTTTTCGCGTTCGCCGTCATGGGTTGCACGGACAACCCCGCGAACCAGGACGGTACGGGCGGGGGCTTCCCCTTCCCCCCGAGCACATCGTCGGGCTTGACGGGCGCGACCAGCAGCTCGAGCGGCGCAGCAACCACCGGTGATGGCGGCGCAGGTGGTGGTGCCGGCGGCGGTGTGGGTGGAGGCGTCGTTGATCCGGGCGATGGCTGCCCTGGCTGCGCGCGGCTCTCCGTGCCGCTCACGAGGGCGATGCAGGCCACGCAGTTCATGATCTTCTTCCACGAGAAGGTCGACCTGACCGGCGCGACCGTCACGTTCCGCGTGAGGACCCGTGCCGGCACGAGCGGCGGTCTGCAGCCGTTCGTGCAGAACGGGGGCGATCTCGGCTATGCGAACATCGGCTACTCGTGGAATGCGCTTGCCGACCTGGGACAGTGGACGGAGATCAAGATCGATGTCGATGCGCTGGCTCCGACAAATACATTCTTCAACCGCACCGTGGTGGAGATGATCGGGGTTCAGGTCACGGCGGGCAACACGGGGCCCTGGGCCAATCCGACCGTTGTTGATGTCGACTACGTCACGGTCACGAGACCCGGCACAGGCGAAGGGGCTCCGAGCAGCCAGCGCTTCTCCTTTGGCCCCAGCGGGGAGCGCGGCGAAGGCGGCGCCGGGGGCGAAGGCGGCGCCGGGGGCGAAGGCGGCGCCGGGGGGATGAGCGGCGCAGGAGGCGCGGGCGGCACCAGCGGCGATGGCGGCGCGGGGGGTATGAGCGGCGCAGGAGGCGCGGGGGGTATGAGCGGCGCCGGAGGCGCGGGTGGGGTGGCCGGGGCCGGAGGCGCGGGCGGCGAAGGCGGCGGCAGCGCGAGCAGCAGCAGCAGCGCGAGCAGCAGCAGCAGCGCAAGCAGCAGCAGCGCGAGCAGCAGCAGCAGCGCGAGCAGCAGCAGCGCGAGCGGCGGAGGCGGCGGCGGCGGCGGTGAAGGCGGCGGCGGCGGCGAAGGCGGCGAAGGCGGCGAAGGCGGCGGCTCCAGCGTCGATGTGATTCATGTGAGGGGTCCGTACGAGTTCACGACGAGCGAGGAGCCGATGGTGGTCAACGACTACCAGCCCGTGGAAGGCTCGACGGTGACCCACGTCGCCCCGTGACCCCTGGCTATCCCGTGGCGCCCCCTGTACCCCGTCAGGGAGGTCCACGAGACACGTGTTGAAGCATCCATCTGCACCGATCTGACGACGATTCCGGACGCGACGGCGAGGGCTCGGCACGCTCGGCGAGCCGAGCGCGCTGCCGCGTCCGGAGGTGCCTTGAATGAACGAGGTGCGCTGTCGGTGGCGTCGTCGCGGCGACGACGGTCGCTGAGGCAGCGATTGGCATGAGAGCGGGCTGATCTGCGCTCTCGGGATGCCGCGCTGTGCTCGGGCTCGACTCCGCAGGTGGTCTCATGTGGCTGCCGCGCCTCGCTTTGCTCGACTCCGTAGGTGGTCGCATGTGGCCGCTGCGCCGCGCTCGGGCTCGACTCCGCAGGTGGTCTCATGTGGCTGCCGCGCTCGCAGCGGCGCCAGCGCCGAGCGATGCCAAGCGCGTTGGGTTTTGGTGACGGATTCGCACGTCCGGGCTGTTGAGAAAGTTGTCTGTCCAGGATAATGTCGCTGCTTGCGGGGCTGGCTCGGCAGAGATCGACTGCGGTGAGAGCCGCTCCGGCGAACGGCGGCTTCGGCCGCGCAGCCTCGCGGGGGCCTATCCAGGAGGGGTCACGATGAGATCAGTTCTTTCTTTGGCGTCGTACGGGGTGCTGGTCGGCGCGTTCGCCATGACGGGTTGCGGTGACGACGAGTCGACCGGCAGCGGCGGTGCGGGCGGGACGGGCGGCGGGAGCTCGTCCACCTCCAGCTCGTCGTCGAGCTCGACCAGCTCGGGCTCTGACGGCGGCGGCGGGGCGGGCGATGGCGGTTCAAACGCGGATGGCGGCGGGGGTGCGAGCGACGGCGGCGGCGGTTCGAGCGACGGCGGCGGCGGTTCGAGCGACGGCGGCGGCGGTTCGAGCGACGGCGGCGGTGGTTCGGGCGACGGCGGCAGCAGCCCGGGTGTCGGCGGCGGCGGCAGCTCGGGTGAAGGCGGCGGCAGCTCGGGTGAAGGCGGCGGCGGCTCGGTCCCGGAGGAGCGTTGCTCCGGCTGCGCGCGGCTGTCCGTGCCGTTCACGACCGCGAATACCGCGACGCAGTTCTTCATCGAGTTTGCCTCGCCGGTCGATCTGACGGGGAGCACGGTCACGTTCCGTGTGAAGACCCACGCCGGTACGAGCGGCGGCGTGCAACCGTTCGTGCAAAACGGGGCGGACCTGTTCTATGCGAACATCGGCTATTCGTGGAATCCGATCGCCGGGCTGGCAGACTGGAAAGAGATCACGATCGATGTCGACGCCTTGGCCCCATCGCGTCCCAACTTCAACCGCGCCCGGGTGAAGTTGATTGGACTCCAGCTCACGGCGGGCGGCACCGGGCCTTGGACCAACCCGACCGTCATCTACGTCGACTCCATCACCGTCACGAAGCCCGGCACTCCGAGCGCCGCGCGAGGCGCCGCACCGAGCGGCGAGCGCGGCGAGGGCGGCGCCGGCGGTGAGGGCGGCGCCGGCGGGTGGAGCGGCGAAGGTGGCGCCGGCGGCGAGAGCGGCGTGGGCGGCGCCGGTGGAACGAGCGGTGATGTCGGCGCCGGCGGCGAGAGCGGCGTGGGCGGCGCCGGCGGCGAGAGCGGCGTGGGCGGCGCCAGTGGCGAAGGCGGCACGGCCGGTGTCGGCGGCGAAGGCGGCACGGCCGGTGTCGGCGGCGCGGGCGGCGAAGGCGGCACGGCCGGTGTCGGCGGCGAAGGCGGCACGGCCGGTGTCGGCGGCGCGGGCGGCGAAGGCGGCTCGTCCGGTGTCGGCGGCGCGGGCGGCGAAGGCGGCGGCTCCAGTGGAGAGGTGATCCACGTGGTGGGTCCGTTCGAGTTCACGGCCGGCGCGGAGCCGATGGTGGTCGGCAACTACATGCCGGTGGCCGGCTCGTTGCTGACCCACATCGCCGAGTGATCCCGGGCCAGCCGGAGAGCACGCTGCACCGGACGCAGCGAAGCACGCACGGCGCGCCAGAGCATCCAACAGCCTGAACTCGTGACAACGCCAGCCGGAGGGGCTCGACAGCCCCCCGGCGAGCTTTCTCTGGTTGCGCCGGCGCGAGCTGCGCGATGAGAATGGCTTCGACGCGCCGAGACCCGGCGCGCTCGATGGATCGACCCACGGCGAGCTCAGGACAGCGTTTCAAGGAGGATTCGAATGAGAAAGATCGTCTATGACGTCGCGGTGACGGTCGACAACTTCATCTCGCACGAGGACGGCTCGGTGGACGGCTTCGCGATGCAAGGAGAGCACGCCGCCGATTACGTCGAGCGCCTGAAGGGCTACGACACCGTCGTGATGGGGCGAAGGACGTACGAGTGGGGCTATCCGTTCGGGCTTGTCCCGGGGAAGCGAGCCTACCCGCACATGGCACATTACATCTTCTCGAAGACCCTCCGCTTCGGCGAGGGCGCCGAGGTGGAGGTCGTGGACCGTGACGAGATTGCGGTCCTGAAGCGGCTGAAGGAGGGCGACGGGGCCGATATCTATCTCTGCGGGGGCGGCGCCTTCGCCGGCTTCCTCCTCGATCACGACCTCATCGATCAGCTCGTCCTCAAGGTGAATCCCATCGTCTTCGGGCACGGGGTCCGGCTCTTCGGCGGCAGCACCAGAAAGGTCGAGCTGGCGCTCCTCGGCGCGACGTCGTACACGAACGGCGTCTCGCTCCTCCGGTACGACGTGAAGCGCGGGGGCGCGGCCTGAGCGGCCGCCCGGGCGAGGGCGTGTCGCACGATTCCGTCGCGGCGCTTTTGTCGGGCGGGCGCTGAGCGCCGCAACTCGACGGGGCTGAGCCTGTTGCCGGGGCGGACAATACCAACAGGTTTGAGACAGGCCGCACGCCGCGTTCAACGACAAGGGCGGGACGCTCGTGTACATGCACGCTTAGCCTTCGCGCCGCTCTCGCGTGTCGAGCGCGTGAAGGACGCGTCTGGATGCGGTGCGCGTGGCGACGTGCATGGGGTCGCGAGCCTCTGGAGAGGCGACCGTTGCGCCTGTTCGCACCGAAGCGCGCGGAGCGTCGCTCAACGTGGCGGAAATTTGAACTTGACCGCGAGAAGCGAATCGACCAGATGGTGTGCGCTGTCTTTCAAATTTGCATCAACTTCTGATTTTTTTTGATCGAGAAGCGGGGTTCATCCGCGCCTGGGACGCGAGCCGCGATGGCGCATTTGGCCGGAAGCCGAGCTCTGCGTCGCCGTGTGCGGCGTGCGATCCCCGACCGCTCTCGATCGCAAGTCTCATCGAGCTCCATACCATGGGGGCCTGATGGGCTTTTCTTCCTGCCAAGGGAGTATCCATGACGCGTGTCCGTTTCGTGCTTCGGGGTTTACCTTTCGCATCATCCATATGGCTCACCGCGCTCCTCGTCGGAGCGATCTTCCTGAGCGGCCTCGGATGCGCGCTTGACGCCGGGCCGCCGGGGGGCGACGAGCTGCGTTTCCGCTTCCCTGGCCAGGCGGCACAGGTGCTCGAGAGCGACGAGGGGTTCGTCGCGGTCGACGAAGGCTTCGCGCTCGCCTCGACAGGCGGCTCGACCCGCGAGATCGAGGCTCTGTTCGAGCGCCGCGGCGGGCTGCAGGCCGCGCTGCCTGCGAGCGGAGAAGGGAAGGTCCGCTTCCATCTGCCCGGCGGCTTCGAGATCGGCGTGCGCGAGATCGGCGCCGAGGGCGAGGGCGCTGTCGTCGAGCGCGCCGTGGCGTATCGGCGCCAGGGCGGGACGTCGTTCTGGTCTGCGGTCGACGCTGGTTACGAGGAGTGGCTGCTCCTCGATGCCGGCGTGGCGCACGGCGGCGCACCGGTGGCGGCGTGGGAGGTCGACGGCGCGACGCTGCGACAGCAGGGCGACGCGGTCGAGGTCGTCGACGACGCGGGCGCGACGCAACTGCGGGTGACGGCGCCGGCGGCGTATGCGAGCGGCGGTCGGCCGGTTGAGGCGCGGCTCGAGATGCGCGGGGCGACGATCGCGCTGTGGGTCGACGCGGGCGGCGAGGAGGTGCTGGTCGACCCGGTGTGGGCGCCGACAGGAGCCATGAGCGCAGCGCGCTCCAGCTACACGGCGACGCCGCTCGGGAATGGCCAGGTGCTCGTCGTGGGCGGGCGCAGTCCGTCTGTGCTGGGGAGCGCCGAGCTGTACGATACGGCATCCAATACCTGGTGGTCGGCCGGAACGTTGGCCACGGCCCGCTACGGTCATACGGCGACGCTGCTCGGCAACGGCAAGGTGCTGGTCGTGGGCGGGAAAGGCAGCGGCTCGGTGGTCCATACGAGCGCCGAGCTGTACAATCCGGCATCCAATACCTGGACGGCGACCGGCGCGCTGGCCGCGGGCCGTGGCGGCCACACCGCGACGCTGCTCGGCAACGGCAAGGTGCTGGTCGCCGGGGGGGATAACGGCTCCGGTGTGGAGTTGGCGACCGCCGAGCTGTACGATCCGTCGACGGGCGTCTGGTCGCCCGCTTCAACGATGGGGGCGAGCCGCTCCGGGCACACCGCGACGCTGCTCGGGAACGGCAAGGTGCTGGTCGCCGGGGGGCAAAACGGCTCCGGTGCGGCGTTGGCGACCGCCGAGCTGTACGATCCGTCGACCGGCGCATGGTCGCCGACGGCCTCGATGACCGGGCCCCGCCATAACGCCACCGCG
This sequence comes from Sorangium sp. So ce128, assembly GCF_051525245.1. Lineage (NCBI taxonomy): Bacteria > Pseudomonadati > Myxococcota > Polyangiales > Polyangiaceae > Sorangium > Sorangium sp. So ce128. The sequence goes on from NZ_CP150313.1 coordinate 1,986,434, forward strand.
ACGCGGCTCGTGAGCGGCAAGGTGCTCGTCGCGGGCGGTTACGACATTTCTGCCGACTACCTGCAGAGCGTCGAGATCTACGACCCGTCCTCGTCGCCACCCGCCTGGACGACGGCGACGCCGATGAGCAGCAAGCGCGGCGACCATACCGCGACGCTGCTCCCGAACGGCAAGGTGCTCCTGACGGGCGGGTGGAGCGCCCCCATGGTCGTCAGTGCAAGCGCCGAGGTCTACGATCCGGGAACCAACTTCTGGGCAGCGGCCGGGTCGATGAGCACCGTCCGCACCAGTCATACTGCGACGCTGCTGGGCAACGGCAAGGTGCTACTCGCGGGTGGGCTCAACTTTGGCATTCCATCCAGCACGTACTACTCGAGCGCCGAACTGTACGACCCGGCGGCCACGACGTGGGGGGCGGTCACGTCGATGTCTCACGCCCGCATTGCGCCGACCGCGACGCTGCTCAACGATGGCAGGGTGCTCGTGACGGGCGGTGACTCGTTGGGAACGAGGACCGAGCTGTACAATCCGGCGACGGACACCTGGGCGGCGGGGCCGTTGATGGCAACGGGACGCCAGTATCATACGGCGACGCTGCTCGGCAACGGCAAGGTGCTGGTCGTGGGCATTCGGAGCGTCGCGTCCCCCGCGAACGCCCAGCTGTTCGATCCCGCGACCGACACATGGTCGTCCGTAGGCTCGTCGACAAGCCCAGACCTCAACCGCATGGGGCACACCGCGACGCTGCTCCCGAACGGCAAGGTGTTGGTATACGGAGGGGTCAATCCCTCCGCCGCCCCCGACGACTACATGTACTCCTCGGCGCTGTTCAATCCGGCGAACAACGCCTGGTCGCCCGCCGACGACATGCCGATTGCCCATGCCTATCATGCCGCGACGCTGCTCCCGAACGGCAAGGTGCTCTTCTCGGGAGGTAGGAGCGAGTACGCAGCGCAGCACGCCGTTGCCGCGCTCTACGAGACCGATCTATGGACGGCCGTAGATCACATGGTGAAGAGCCGCGCCTATCATACGTTGACGTTGCTGAACACCGGCGAGGTGCTGGCGGTGGGAGGATGCGCCACGAACGTGACCCCGACCGTCGAGGTCTATAACCCGACGTCCGATCTCTGGTCCTCCGGTACTGAGCAGTTCTCCTATCGCTCGCATACCGCGACGCTGCTCAACAACGGCAAGGTGCTGCTCGCCGGGGGCATCGACAACACAGGGAACGTGACCCGGAACGTCTACATCTACGATCCCGCGACCGGTGACATGGACCTGACCGGGCAGATGAACGATGAGCGGTACGCTCATGCAGCGGTCCGGCTCGGGAACGGAAAGGTGCTGGTCGTAGGCGGCAGTGACGGCTCCGCCCTGCCGACCGCCGAGATCTACACCCCCTGACGTCGTTGGGGCGCCCCGTCCACGGGCCAGCCCGTCCGCCGACGACGCTGCCGGCGCGGCGCAGGCGCTAGCAGCGCGCGCCGGCCGCGCCGCCTGCCGTCCGCTTCCGCAAACCAGCCAAGATCCCGCGTGCGGCAGCTGAACAACGCCGCCGTGCGGCGCTTCCGCCCGCGAGGCGCCGCGCAGGTTGTGGGCGGCCGCCGCCTTGCACTCGACAATGATTCGACGATGACTCGACCACGCGGAGATCGCCCTCTACTACGCGCTCGGGAACCTGCCGGCGCCCGAATGGCTCACCCACAAATTTTTCTCAGGCATCTATGCTCTGCGGGGGCGGCGCCTTCGCCGGCTTCCTCCTCGATCACGACCTCGTCGATCAGCTCGTCCTCAAGGTGAATCCCATCGTCTTCGGGCACGGGGTCCGGCTCTTCGGCGGCAGCTCCAGGAAGGTCGAGCTGGCGCTCCTCGGCGCGACGTCGTACACGAACGGCGTCTCGCTCCTCCGGTACGACGTGAAGCGCGGGAGCGCGGCCTGAGGGGCCGCCCGGGCGAGGGCGTGTCGCACGATTCCGTCGCGACGCCGTCGTCGGGTCCGCCGCGGCGCTTTTGTCGGGCGGGCGCTGAGCGCCGCGCCTCGACGGAGCTGATCTGGTTACCGAGCTCACACGTTCGGGCTGTTGAGAAAAATTTCTGCCCAGGGTAGTTTGCGCCACGCGGCTGGCTCGGAGGAGCTAGCGGGCGGTGGCAACCGCCATGGTGAACGGCGGCCCGGGCTGCGTGGCCTCGTGGTGCACATCAGGAGAGGGTCAGGATGAGATCAGTTCTTTCTTTGGCAATGTGCGGGATGCTGGTCGGCGCATTCGCCATGACGGGTTGCGGTGATGACGACACCACCGGCAGCGGCGGTGCGGGCGGTGGGACCAGCTCCAGCACGACGTCGAGCTCCTCCCGCAGCAGCTCGACCAGCTCGGGCGGCGGCGAAGGCGGCGAAGGCGGCGCGGGTGGCAGCGACGGTGGCGCGGGCGGCGAAGGCGGCGAAGGCGGCGAAGGCGGCGCGGGCGGCAGCGACGGTGGCGCGGGCGGCGAAGGCGGCGCGGGCGGCAGCGCCCCCGACATCGGTCCCGGTCCGGAGGAGAGCTGCTCGGGTTGCGCCCGGCTGGCTGTGCCGCTCACCACGGCTTCCACGGGGACGCTGTTCCAGTTCGACTTCGCTCAGCTGGTCGACTTGACCGGCGCCACCGTCACGTTCCGTGTGAAGGCTCAGGCCGCCACCGGCGGTGGTCTGCAGGTCTTCGTGCAGAACGGCAATGCACGGAACGAAAATGAACAGAGCTGGGCGGGCGTCCCCTGGGCGTGGACGAGCTTCGGCGACCTGAAAGAGTGGACCGACCTCACCATCGACGTCGATGCCGCTGATGCGGCCGATGCCGCTGCCGGCGGGAAATTCGAGAGCACCGCGGTGAAGCGCATCGGCGTCAAGGTCGACGCAGGTGCCGAGGGGCCCTGGGCCAACCCGACCGTCGTCTATATCGACTCCATCACCGTCACGAGGTCGGCTAGCACGAGCGGTTCGGGCGGCGCGGGTGGTGCCGGCGGCGCGGGTGGTGCCGGCGGCGCGGGTGGTGCCGGCGGCGCAGGCGGCGAGGGCGGCTCGGCGGGCGCCACCGGCGAGGGCGGCTCGGCGGGCGCCACCGGTGAGGGTGGCGCTGGCGGCACGAGCGGCGAAGGCGGCTCGGCGGGCGCCACCGGTGAGGGCGGCGCTGGCGGTACGAGCGGCGAGGGCGGCGCCGGCGGCGCGAGCGGCGAGGTGGTTCATGTGATCGGTCCGTTCGAGTTCACGGACGGGCTGCAGGGCTTCCTGCTCGGCGATTACCAGACCGTGCCAGGCTCGAGGCTGGATCGGCTGGATCCCCTCGGCGAGTGATCCACGGGCCTGCGGCGCTCGCTCTCGCGCTGCTGCGCGGAGCGAGCGCCCGGGCCGCCTCCTCGATCATCGAGGGCGCGCTCCCCGGTGCGCCCCAGCCCGACCCAGCTTCCCCGTCTCACATAGCTGGGGGTGAGGGCTCTGTCCCAAGGCGGGCTCTTTTGAACCGCCAAGCCCGCCAAAGACGCCAAGAAAACACAAGAATCTTGGCGTCTCATGGCGTATTGGCGGCCCCATCCTTCCGGCGGGGCGCGGGATCCCCTCACCACCCGCTACGCTGACGCGGCATGATCCGAACCGTCCACACGACCCGCTACGTCACCCCGCTCCGAGAGGGCGGGTCGCTGCCGGCCCTCGTCGAGGCCGATGACGACGGGCTCTATGTCCTGAAGCTCCGCGGCGCCGGCCAGGGGCCGAAGGCGCTCATCGCGGAGCTCGTCGCCGGGGAGATCGGGCGCGCGCTCGGGCTCCCGGTGCCGGAGATCGTCTTCATGGAGCTCGACCCCGCCTTCGGGCGGGCCGAGCCGGATCCGGAGCTGTCCGACCTGCTCTCGGCGAGCGCCGGCTTGAACCTCGCCCTCGACTACCTGCCCGGATCGCTCGCCTTCCAGCCGCTCGCCGGCCCGGCGATCGACCCGGGGCTTGCGGCCGCCGTCGTCTGGTTCGACGCCTTCATGAGCAACGTGGACCGGACGCCCAAGAACCCCAACCTGCTCCTGTGGCACCGCCGCCTCTGGCTGATCGACCACGGCGCGGCGCTCTATGTCCACCACGCCTGGACCGACGCGACCGACCCGCGCGCCGACGCGGACGACCGCTTCCCGCTCGTCAAGAGCCATGTCCTGCTCCCGTTCGCGGGCGATCTCGCCGCGGCCGACGCCGCGCTGAGCGCCCGGCTCACGCCCGAGCGCATCGCGGGGATCGTCGCCGCGATCCCGGACGCGTGGCTGGCCGACCAGGACCCCCGCGCCCGGCCCTCGGGCGAGCGGCGGTCCGCGTTCTCGCCCGACGCGGCCGAGGCGCCGCAGCCCGACGCGGCGCCGGTCGCGGCGCGGCGCGCGGCGTACGCCGCCTACCTGACCCGCCGCCTCGCGTCGCCGCGGGGCTTCGTCGAGGAGGCGCTCGATGCAGCCCGTGCCCGGCGGTAGCCCTCCGGGCGCGCCCGCCGCCGACCCGTTCGATTACGCCGTGCTGCGCGTGGTCCCGCGCGTGGAGCGCGGCGAGCGCGTCAACGTCGGGGTGGTCCTCTTCTGCCGCGCCCGGGGGTTCCTCGACGCGCGCTTCGAGCCCGACGAGCGGCGCCTGCTCGCCCTCTGGCCCGACCTCGACCTGGAGGCGGTCCGCGGCCACCTCGACTTCATCCGCCGCGTCTGCGCCGGCGATCGGGCGTGCGGGTACGTCGCCGAGCTCCCCCAGGCCGAGCGCTTCGGCTGGGTGGTGTCCCCGGCGAGCACCGTCGTCCAGCCCTCGCGTGTCCACGCGGGCCTCGGCGCCGACCCGGCCGCGGCGCTCGATCGGCTGGTCGCGACGCTGGTGCGGCCAGGGCGGTCCGGACAGGGCTGATCGGCGCGGCGCGAGCCCGCGCTCCAGGGTCAGTGGCCGTCCTTTTCGCGGTTCATCGCCTGCTTCACCGCGGTCACGACGCCCAGCACGACCGCGCCGGCCGCGACGCCGACGATCATGTTGGCGAGCGACGGCACCACCGCGCCGAGCACGGCGCCGGCGCCCTGGGTCATGTCCTCGATGTGGTGGTGCAGCCACGGCACGCCGTGCGTCAGGATGCCGCCGCCGACCAGGAACATCGCCGCCGTGCCGGCGACCGACAGGCCCTTCATCAGCCACGGCGCCGCCTTCAGGATGCCGCTGCCGAGCGACTGCTGGAGACCGCCGCTCTGGCGGCTCAGGTAGAGGCCGGCGTCGTCGAGCTTCACGATGCCGGCGACCAGGCCGTAGACGCCCACGGTCATGAGCAGGGCGATGCCGGTCAGCACGGCGACCTGCGTGCCGAACGGCGACGCCGCCACGGTGCCCAGCGTGATCGCGATGATCTCGGCCGACAGGATGAAGTCGGTGCGCACCGCGCCCTTGATCTTGTCCCTCTCGAACTCGACGAGGTCGATCTTCGGATCGGAGAGCGCCTGCACGAGCTCGGCGTGGTGCGCCTCGTCCTCGTGCTTGCTGTGCAGCACCTTGTGGGCGACCTTCTCGAAGCCCTCGTAACAGAGGAAGGCGCCGCCGACCATCAGCAGGGGCGTGACGGCCCAGGGCGCGAAGGCGCTGATCGCCAGCGCCGCCGGCACCAGGATGGCCTTGTTGAGCATCGAGCCCTTCGCCACGGCCAGCACGACCGGCAGCTCGCGCTCGGCGTTGACGCCCGTCACCTGCTGCGCGTTCAGCGCCAGATCGTCGCCCAGCACGCCGGCGGTCTTCTTGGCGGCCACCTTCGTCAGCACGGCAACGTCGTCCAGCACGGTGGCGATGTCGTCGATCAGGGCGAGCAGGCTGCTTCCGGCCATGGAGTGAGGTCCTCGTCGGGTGAATGGGGTAGGGAGCGTAGGAGCGTAGGAGCGTAGGGAGCGTGGCGAACGTCACGGGCGGCGCCGCACGGCAGCCGTCGCGGTGGGCATGGTAGCGGGCGTCGGCGGCCTTCGGGTCGAAGATCCTGGGCGCCCACGTCGATCGGCCGGCCTGGCCGTCGGCGCCGCGCCGCGGCTCACGCGCTCTCTTCGATCCCCGACGGCGACTCCAGCCCCGGCGGCTCTTCCAGGCTGATGCGCCCGAGCCGGCCGGCGCGGAAGTCGTGGACCAGGATGTCCGACGCCTTGTGCAGGTCGACCGCCCCGCCGCTGCGCAGGCAGCCGCGGCGGCGGCCGATCTCCTCGATCAGCGCGGCGGCGGTCTCCGGCAGCTCCTTCAGCTTGTAGCGGGCGACGAGGAGCTCGGGGTAGCGCCGCAGGAAGTACCCCGCCGCGAACAGGGCGACGCTCTGGTAATCGATGGCCGTGTCGGGGATCGCCCCGCCCACGGCCAGGCGGAACGAGGCCGCCTCATCGTCGATCTTGGGCCAGAGGATCCCCGGGTTGTCGGAGATGGCCATGCCGGTCTTCAAGGTGACGAGCTGCTGGCTCTTCGTGACCGCGGGCTCGTCGCCGACCTTGGCGACCTTGCGCTCCATGAGCGCGTTGATGAGCGTCGATTTGCCGACGTTGGGGATCCCCACGATCATGGCCCGCACCACCTTGCCGGGGCCGTTCTTGGGGGGCGCGAGGCGCTTGCAGAGCTCCGGGATCCGGCGCCGCGCCTCGGACGACTGGCTCGCGGAGATCGCGATCGCGAGCACCTGGCCCCCCGGCGAGGCGCCGCGCTCCGCCTCGTCAGGCGGCGCGGCGCCCTCCGCCTCGAAGTAGCGGAGCCACGCCGTGGTGACGGCCGGGTCCGCCAGATCGCTCTTGTTCAGGACCTTGATGCACGGCTTCTGGCCGCGCAGCTCGGCCAGGACGGGGTTCTCGCTGGCCAGCGGCATGCGGGCGTCGAGCACCTCGATGACGACGTCCTGCGACGGCATCGACTCGGCGATCGTGCGCCGAGCCTTGGTCATGTGGCCTGGATACCATTGGATCGACATCCGCCGCGGAGCTCTATCACGCCCGGCGGGTCACGCGCACCCGTCCGGTCCGCAGGCCGCCCCCTCGGCGAGCGCCTGCTCGGGCGCGTCCGCCGCCTCGTCCCACGCCTTCTGGAGCACGCCGAGCAGGGCCTCGGCCGGCTGCGCGCCGGAGACGCCGTACCGCCCGCCGAACGCGAAGAAGGGGACGCCCGTGATGCCGATCGCGCGCGCCTCGGCCTCGTCGGCCCGCACCTCGCGCGCGTGGGCGTCGCTCGCGAGCGCCGCGCGGACCTCGTCCGGGTCGAGCCCCGCCTCGCCGGCGAGGCGCGCGAGCACCTCCGGCTCGCCGATGGCCTCACCCTCGGTCATGTAGCCGCGGAGCAGCCGCTCCTTCACCGCGTCCTGCATGCCGCGCTCGGCCGCGAGGTGGAGCACGCGGTGCGCGTCGAAGGTGTTGCCGGGCCGGACCTTGTCGAAGCGGAGATCGAGGCCGTCCGCCGCGCCCACCTCGGTCATCTGCCGGATCATCGCCTCGGCCTTGGCGACCGGCACGCCGTACTTCTTCGCGAGGCGCCCGGCGTAGGAGACCTCGGTGCCCTGCACGCGCTTCGCCGAGGGGTCGAGCTCGAACGCGCGCCAGACGACCTCGACGGCATCCCGGCGCGGGAACCTGGCGAGCGCGGCCTCCAGCCGGCGCTTGCCGACGTAGCACCACGGGCACGCGATGTCGGACCAGACATCGACACGGAGCTTCTTCATGGGGGTCAAGGTAGGGCGCCGCGGCGCCTCCGGCCAGGCGGCGTGCGTCGCGAGCCGGGGTTGGACAGTGGCGAGGTGCGCCAAGCCGCTCAAGAGATACATGCTTTGGCTGAGCGATGCGCGCGAGCGTTGAAAGGAGGTGATGTGTCGCCTGCTGGATGAGCCTTGCCGCGCAAGCCCAGCCGCGTCACGACGACGCCTGTGCATCCCGTCCTCGTCGCAGTTCGCGCCGTCCTGGCCGCGGGCCCGGTCGCCGCCGGTCCGCCTCCTGACCCGTGGCACGCATGGCTCCTCGTGGCGCTCGCGCGGCAGGTCGATCGGCAGCGCTGGCTGGTACGGGTCCAGCGTGAGCGCCTCTCTCATGCCTCCCGCCGTGGCGACGTACCGGGCATGCCGGGCTGGAAGTTTTACTTTCACGGCATCGGCCTCTGCCTGACGGCACCCGACGGCGAGACGATCGACGTCGATGATCACGGCGATGACGGCCTCACGATCGATCCTTGGTTCTTCACGCAGCGCATCCTGAGCCTCCCTTACCCCGCGCTCCCCGAGCGGCGCCTGCTCGCATTCCTTCCGACCGCTGACGCCATGACCGCCGCGATCGGCGAGCTCACCCGGGAGGGACTGCTCGTCCGCAACGAGCATCGGCACGTCTTCCGCGTCGTCCCTGAGATCGAGGAGAACGCCGGGGCGTTCGCCGCGATCGATTTCTCCGACGCGTCCCTCCGCGCTCGCTGGGCGGAGCACCTCGGCGATCACGAATTGCTCGCCGTCGAGCGGCCCTCGGCGGCCACCCAGGCGCGAGCCGCCGCGCAGCGCGACGCCTACAAGCGGTACTTGCGCGCGGGGATCGCGCGCGAGGCGACGGCAAGCGCGTTCATCGAGCCCCTCGAGACAGTGCTCGATCCGCCGGAGTTCGTCGATGTGTGCGCGGGGCTGATCGACGCGTCGGTGAACGCGACCTCTGGGCACGCGATCGAACGGCTCGACGTACACCCGGACTACCCGGTCTGCCCAGCGGTAGCCAGGCTGCTCGCCCGCGCGGATCCGGCGCTGCATCATCCCTACGCCGTGCACGCCGCGGCCCGGTACCTGCTGCGCCGCGGGATCGAGCGCGATCGCGCGGTCGAGGTGGTGCTGGCGTTCGCGGGCGTCGAGGTCGTCGCGGGCTACCTGGGCAACCCGTTCCTCGGCGAGCTTGCCCTGCTGCTCCTCGAGCACGCGCCTCCGCACGCGCTCGCCGCGCTCCGCCGGGGGCTGCGATCGAGCACGCCCGCGGTCCGGACGGACGTCGCCGCGGCGCTCGCGGCGCTCGGTCAGGCGTGGTGCCTTCGAGAGCTCCTGCTCGCGCTGGACGACGCAGCCACGTTCGAGGAATCGGCCTCCGTGCGGGCCGCGCTCTCGTGGATCGGATCGGACGAGGCGCGCGCGGCGGTCGCGCACTGGACGCAGACCCACGTCCTGCGGACGACGGAGGGCCCGGGCTATCGATGGGAGGAGATCCAGGAGGCCTGTGTCGATGAGTCTCTCGCGTACGAGTTCGACGAACGTCGCGCCTGGGCCGACGCGATCCGACCGGGGATCGATCCGGACTTCGACCGCGTGGTGTGGGGATGAAATGCAGGTATGCGCGCACGCGATCTCGATAAAGGGGTGCGGGGATGAGCACGTCACGCTGGAATGCCCTTCCCCCCGGGTGACGCGGCGCCGCCTCGCCGTCGCCCGGTCACCCCCGCTTACCGCGGCTCCCCCGCGCCCATCAGCGTAGAGAGGCTCTGCCGCTGGCGTCCCGCGCCGTCGAAGTTCGACGGGTCGAGCCAGCGCTCGAACGCCGCCTTCGCCGCCGGCCACTCCTTGTCGATGATCGCGTGCCACGCGGTGTCGCGGTTGCGCCCCTTGATCACCATGGCCTGCCGGAACACGCCTTCGAAGCGGAACCCGAGCCTCGCCGCCGCCGCCCGCGAGCCCGCGTTGAGCGCGTCGCACTTCCACTCGTAGCGCCGGTAGCCGAGCTCGTCGAACGCCCGCCGCATCATCAGGTACATCGCCTCCGTCGCCGCAGGCGTCCTCTGAAGGAGCGGCGAGTACCTGAGGTGTCCGACCTCGATCACGCCGCTCTTGGGGTCGATCCGCAGGTACGCCGCGACGCCGACCGCCCGTCCGGTCGTCGCGTCGATGATCGCATGGAACAGCGGATCATCGCCCAGGCACGTGGCGTCCATCCAGGCGCGGTAGTCCGAGAGGGTCGCGAAGGGCCCATAGGGCAGGTAGGTCCACCCTCGCCCTTCCGCGTCCGCCAGGTTGGCCGCATGGAGGTCCGCCGCGTGCTTTTCGGGGTCGAGCGGCTCGAGCCGGCACGTGCGCCCGATCAGGACCTCGCGCGGCGGCAGCGGCCGCGGCGTCCAGCCGGGGAGGGGGTGGCCGATCGGCTGCATCAGAGAATTCATGTGCTCCACGGGATCGCTATCTCCGCAAGGTGGTTTGCTCACGGCGCCAGCCGCGGGCGCCGACAGCCGCGGTTTACTGCGCTCCGATCGTCGCCGCCACCTTCTCCTCGATCCCTTCCCACGTCGCCGGCCGATCCGCCGTCGAGTAGGCCTGGAGCATCACCTCGCGGTCCCCGAGCACGACGACGTAGCTCACCATCTGCACGCCGTTCTTGAGCCCGTTCTTGACGCTCACCGCCGGCCGCCCGCCCAGCGTGACGCGCGCCGCCGGGCCCTTCGTGACGGTGTTCGCCGGCCGTTGCTCGTCGAGCACCTTGCGCTCCTGCTCGAGGAGGGCGTCCAGCTGATCGGGCGGCACCGGGCCCTCGAGCGGGAAGACGGCGACCTGGAACACGACGGGCGTCCGGGGCAGCTGGCCGTACGTGTGGAAGCGGACGCCGGACAGCTCCTCCACGGATGCGGCGCCCGCGAGCGCCTCCGGCAGGTCCAGGGCGACGCCCGTGTCCGCGACCGCGGTGCGCGTCAGCGCCGGCGGCGCGCGGAGCTCCCACGGGCGGCCGGCGGCGAACGCCATCGCCACGGACAGCGCCATCGCCGCGGCCGTCAGGGCGGCCGCCGCCGTGAGGAGGGGGCGCGGCCTCGGCTCGGCGTCCGCCGCGCGCTCGCGCCGGTCCACGGGCGTGAGGCCCCGGGGGAGGACCGTGACGACGAGCGCGAAGCCGACGACGCCGCCGCCCAGGTGCGCGAGAAGGTCGACGCCGGGCTGAAAGCTGTAGACGAGGTTGAGCCCGAGCGGCAGCCACGCGCGGCTGCGCATCTGCGCGATCATCGCGGGGGGCAGGAGCCCGTGCGGCCGGAGCGCGACGCCGATGCCGGCCGTCATGAGGCCCCAGATCGCGCCCGACGCGCCGACGCTCCACCGGTCCTCCAGCATCGCGCTCGCGAGCGACCCGCCGAGCGCCGAGGCCCCGTAGAGCAGGAGGAAGCGCCGCGGGCCGAGGAGCGCCTCGAGCATCGGGCCGAAGGACCACAGCGCCAGCATGTTGACGAAGAGGTGGATCGGGTCGGCGTGCAGGAACGCCGAGGCGAGGAGCCGGTAGAGCTCCCCATGGCGCACCGCCTCGCCGCTGTTGGCGCCCATGCGCCACAGCGCCGCCTCGTGGGTGCCCGAGCCGAAGGCGTAGCTCACGGCGAGGAGCACGGCGCACGCGATCATGAGCGTCGCCGTGACGCGGCGGCTGCCCCTCAGCCGGTCGGCGATCGCGCGCTCCTGCTGCGCCAGCGCCTGCCCCTCGGCGAGCGCCTCGGCGAGCGCCTCGGGCTCGAGCGGGCCCGCCTCGGCGAGGCGCTCGTGGGCCCGCTCGAGGGCCGGCAGGGCCTGCCCCTTCACGCGCGCGAGCCCGCCCGCGGCGTCGAGGTGGTGGAAGCCCATCGGCACGGGCTGCACGAACGGCGCGACCTTGGCGAGCGCGGCCTGGCCTGGGGCAGCGCCGCCGCCCACCAGCACGACGTGCGTCGGCGGCCCGCCCGGCTGCACCGCCTTCACGAGCGGCTCGAGCAGGGCGTGGAGCTCGTCGGCCGACGGGTCCCCCGGCGCCGTGACGAGCGCGATCTGGAGGGGCGCCGACCTGCCCGCGAGGAACGCCATGCCCGGGTCGCAGCGGAGCAGCACGAGGGCGTCCGGCCCGCCGAGCAGCGCGGCGAGCAGGCGGTCGCGTCGAGCCGCCGCGTCGTCCCCGGGCGCACGGTCCATGATCGGTAGATCCACCACGCTCGCTTCTCCTCCTGCTTCCTCCTCCTGCGAGAGGTCGCGCGGCGAGCGTAGCCGAAAGGCGGCGCGCGCAGGATCACGGAGCGCGCCCGGCGAGCTGCCGCGCTCGTCCCGGGCCGGCGCGCCCGGCCTCCTCGCTAGGGCATGTGCGACGCCCGCGCCGCGTGCGCCGCCACCTCGCGGCGGAGGGCCTCCGTGACCCCCGGCAGCTCCCTGAGCCAGTCCCGCGTCGGGCGATTGCGCATCAGCCAGGCGACGGCGTCGTCCATGGTGCTGAACACCTCGTAACGAAGCCGCGAGCGGCTCAGCAGGATGAACTCGATGGCCACGTTGCGCACGAGCGACGCCTTGAAGCCGTGGCCCTCGAACACCAGCGCGGCGCACATCCCGTGGGCCGCGAGCTCCCTGGAGAGCTCCGCGAGCGAGCTCCGGACCTCCCGCCCCGCCGGGACGGTGTTCTCCTCGAGGATGACCAGCGTCGCCTGCAGCTCGCTGCCGCGCTCGCGCAGGATGCTCCGGACCTCGCTCACCGCAGCTGCCGTGGTGTGCCGGCGCCAGATCTGGAAGAGGAGGCCCTTCCAGGTGGCGACGCAGTGATCTTCATCCAGCGCGTGGAGGAAAGGCCTCGTCGCCCAGCTTCCCCCCTCGCTGCGCGGCGGCGGCGAGCTCGCGGGCGGCGCGGGATCGTCGTGATCCCTGAGCGGCGGGGCCGCGAGCGTGCTGTTGAAGCAGGCGGTGACCGGGGCGGGCGGCCTCGCCGTGACCATGCCGGCCGGGGAGGCCTCGGGCGGAGGGAGCGAGCTTCGGCGACGCGCCGCCGCGGCGCCGAGCGACGCCTCCGGCGGCGGGAGCGAGGTGCGGCGACGCGACGCCGGCGCGGTCGACGCCGGCGCGGTCGACGCCGGCGCGGTCGACGCCACGCGCGCGGCGCCGTCGAGGAGGCGCTCGAGGACAGGGCACATCGCGGACGCGCTTTTGAAGCGGGCGAGGGGGTCGCGCTCGACACAGCGAGAGAACCAGGCGTCGAATCCGGCGAAGAAGGGCGGCAGTCCGAGCTCGCCCGCGCGCCGGCTCGCGGTGGGGATGGGCTCGAACAGGATTTCCCGGAGGAGCGACGGGACCTCTCGGCCCTGCCAGAAGGGCTTGCCGGTGAGGGCGAAGAACGCGAGGAGCCCGTAGGCCCAGACGTCGCTCTGGGGGAGCGCCCCCTGGCTCTCGCGCGCTTGCTCGGGGGCCATCCAGAGGGGCGTGCCGACGGCGGCCGTCAGCGAGGCGCGCGCGTCGGTGATGATCTTGGCGATGCCGAAATCGAGGAGCTTGACCCGCGGCGCGGCGCCGCCGCCGGCTTCCTCGAGAAAGACGTTCTCGGGCTTGAGATCGCGGTGAACGATGCCCGCGCCGTGCGCGTCCTCGAGCGCGCGCCCCAGCTGCCCGAGGACGCGGCGCGCCTCCGCGAGCGGGAGCGGGCCTGCCCGCGCGACGCAGGCCGAGAGGGTCTCGCCCTGGAGGAGCTCCATCGCGAGGTAGGGCAGGCCCGTCACGCCGTCGACGCCGGCGATCAGCACCTCGACGATGTGCGGCGACCCGATGAGCCCAGGAGCTCGCGCCTCTCGCTCGAAGCGGCGGCGCTCCTCCGGGTCGACGGCGCGCACCGGGTGCATGACCTTCACGGCGCGCTGGCGCGCGGTGCTGTGCTGGCGGCAGAGATAGACGCTGCCCATGCCGCCCGAGCCGAGCGGGCGCACGACCTCGAAGTCGCCGCCGATGATGCTGCCAGCTTGCAGGCCGTAGGGTGAATCCATGGCGCGGACCGAAGCGTTTGCGTACCGGAGCCCCCCGCGCGGGTCGCGCGCGATGCCGCCGATTCAATCATGTTGTCGGCCGCTGGCGAGCCGAAGACATCGCATCGTGTGCTGTTCCAGTGGCGTCGTCCCGGTCCGACCCGGTCACACCGGCGCTCCGTCCGTCGCTCGGGCGCTGCCGCCACCGCGCTCGCCGCGAGGATTGCTGAGCGAACGGTGCTTCGCCGTTGCAGTTGCAGAGGCGTGGACGGATCCGCGGCGCGCGGTGTCAGGAGAGCTCGGCGATGACCGCGTGGTGGTCGGACGCGGCGCCGACGTCGATGACGTCGGCCAGCGCGAGCCGGCCGGCGAGCCGCGGCGACAGCAGCACGTAGTCGGTCCGCGTCTCCACCTGCGCGCCGTCGCGCCCGCGCAGCGCGGTGAACCAGCGCGAGGAGCGCGGCCTCAGGAGCAGGGCGTCGGCCCAGCCGAACGCCTCGATCGAATCCATCGTGTCGAACCGCGGCGGGCTGCCGTACTTCTCGATGCCGGCCGCCGCGAGGCGCGCGCCGAGGTCCGCGGGGTAGGGGTCGCGGCGCGACAGCGCGTTGAGGTCGCCGGCGAGCGCCCAGAGGCCCGCGGCGAACCGGGCGGGCGGCACGAGGGAGAGCAGCCAGCGGGCCTCGGTGAGCCGGCGATCCTCGCTTCCGGCGTTGAGGTGGGTGCCGAGCACCACGAGCGGCTCGCCGCCCAGCGAGAGCTCGACCTCGACGAGGCAGTGCGCCAGCGCCTCGGGCGCGTGCACGCGCGCGCCGGCGAGCGGCGCCCGGCTGACGACGGCCACGTGGTTGCGCCTCCCGTTCGGGCGCGGGTTGGCGTTGCCCAGGACGGCGTGCCGCTCGCCGGCGGGCGCGCCGATCGCCTCGGCGACGGCCCGGAGCCGGGCGCCGTCCTCCCAGCCCACGCACTCCTGGAGGACGAGCAGATCGGGGTGCGCGGCGGCGACGATCGCGAGGATTGCCTCGAACCGATCCTCGCCGCCGAAGAGGATGTTGAAGGTCATGATCTTCACGGTCCGATCAGGCTAGCTCCTCCGAGGCCGGGGCGTGTGCGCGGAGCAGTCAAAAGGCGCGCTGAATCGGGTGGACGCAGCGCCCGAGACGGCGCACGAAGCGGGCATGGCCGGCGACGTCCTCCCGATCCGCAGCGACTCGCCGCTCTACGCCGCCGCGCTCCGCCTCCGGCGCGAGGTCTTCGTCGTCGAGCAGTCCGTGCCCGAGGACATCGAGATCGACGAGCTCGATGCCGTCGCGCAACACTTCGTGGTCCTCGACGGCGGCGAGGTCGTCGCGACGATGCGGATCGTGCCGTACGAGGGCGCGCTCAAGGTCGGCCGCGTCGCCGTCAGGAAAGACCTTCGCGGCGCGGGCCTCGGGCGGCGGCTGATGGAGGAGGCGATCCGCGTCGCCGGGGCCGAGGGCGCGCGCGCGCTGGTCCTGAACGCCCAGGTCGCTGCAGCGGCGTTCTATCGCAAGCTCGGCTTCGTCGAGGAGGGACCGATCTTCGACGAGGCGGGGATCCCGCACACGAAGATGGTCCGGCGGATGGCCTGAGCCCGCGGGCGCTGGGGATAGGAGTCCTGCCGGGGGGCGACGGCCCTCTGCGTGCTCGGCGCGCCACAGCAGGTCGCGACCTCTGCCGTTCCATCCGCGGCCGGACGGACCCCACGGTTTCGCCTGGGCTGCCCCTGTACCGATCGCAGACCCGAAGATGCCAAAAAACTCGTGGAGCGCGGCGCTGGGAGGCGTGACGAGAGGGCAGCGCGCGACTCCGCGCACGTTGCGCATCGCGGTGTTCGAAGACAATCTACCTGATCGATGATGTCGAAAGCGGGCGGGCGAAGCAGCGGATTGGACGGGCCTGGCCGCCCGCGCGAACGCCTTGGCTCACCTCTGCTCGGCTGGATCGGGATCATCCCACGAGCCGCGTGCGCCATCACCGTCGTGACCGCCGGGGCCGTCCTGGTGGGCTGGTGGCTCGATGTTCAGACTCTCAAGAGTGTTCATCCGACCTTCGTGACCATGAAGGCGAACACGGCGCTGGCCTTCCTTGCCGCCGCCGCGTCGCTGTGGCTCCATTGCCGCGCGGGAGCGAGCCTGTGGACGCGCCGGCTTTCGCGGGCGTGCGCCGGCGGAGTCGCTGTCATCGGGCTGCTCACCTTCCTGGAATACGCGCTGAACCAGCCGCTCCATGTCGATCAAATCCTCTTCCGGGAGGGGCCGGGCGCCGTCGGCACCCCTCACCTCGGAAGGATGGCTATCACGACGGCCATCTGTTTTCTCCTCCTCGGCTCGGCGCTGTGGCTCCTCGACGCGGAGGCGCGGGGCGTGCGCCGGCTCGTCTTCGCGATGGTCGTGCCGATCGCGTTGTTCGGGCAGCTGGCGGTGCTCGGATACGTGCTCGAGGTCGGGTATCTCTATGGCGTCGGAGCGACGACCGAGATGGCGTTGCATACGGCGCTGCTCTTTCTGGTGCTGTCTGCCGGCGTCCTGTGCGCGCGGCCCGAGCTGAGCGGCGTCGAGCTGCTGATGAGCGCGGGGGCAGGCGGCGTGATGGCACGCCGCCTGATTCTCGCCGCGTTCGGCGCGCCGTTCCTCCTCGGCTGGGCGATCGTGACGGGGCGGAAGCTCGGCCTCTACGATTCGGCGTTCGAGTCGTCGCTCCTCGTCGTCGGCTGCATCGTCCTCATCGTGCGCCACCTCTGGAAGAGCGCTGCCGCGCTGGAATGCATCGACCGGGATCGGGGGAGGGCCGTAGAAGATCGCGGCCGACTCGCTCTCCGTGAGGAGGCCGCGCAGGCTGCCGTCCGAGAGAGAGACGAGTTCCTCTCCATCGCGTCCCACGAGCTCAGAACGCCCATCGCCGCGCTCCAGCTCACGCTGCAGGCGCTGGAGCGCAGGCTCGGCGGCGACGAGCCGGCGACCCTCCGGCACGACCCCACCGCCCGAGCGGTGGAGGGGAGCCTTCGACAGGTCGCGCGGCTGACGCGGCTCGTCGATCAGCTGCTCGATCTGTCGCGCATCAAGGCGGGGCGCCTCGAGCTCGAGCCGGAGAGGGTCAATCTCGCCGAGGTGGTGCGTCAGGCCGTCGAGCCCCTCCGGGGGGTGCTGATGCAGGCGGGCTGCTCGCTGCGTCTGCACGTCGAGCGCGAGATCCTCGGTTGCTGGGACGCGCTGCGGATCGAGCAGGTCGTGACGAACCTCGTGTCCAATGCGCTGAAGTATGGCGCGAACGCCCCCGTCGAGCTCAGCGTACAGCGACGCGGGGACACGGCGGTGATCGCGGTGCGCGATCATGGAATCGGCATCGCCCCCGAGAACACGGCGCGGATCTTCGAGCGGTTCGAGCGCGCTGTCTCGTCGCGCGACTACGCCGGGGTGGGCATCGGCCTCTTCATCGCCAGGCAGATCGTCGAGGCCCACGGCGGCTCGATCCGGGTCGAGAGCGCGCTCGGCATGGGTTCGACCTTCGTCGTCGAGCTGCCCATCGAGCACGCGGTGGAGCCGCTGGAGGCAACGCGAACCCGGCCGGAGCGGAAGCGCTCGCAGGCAAAACGACGCTCGCCGGAGAGGACGAAGTCCGTCGTCGAAGACGATGCCGAGCTGAGTGCCAAGCTGGTCGACCTGCTCGACAAGCCGTCGATTCCTTGAAGAAGCCTATCCAGATCGACAGGTTGCTCCGCATCGTCGACCGGCCCCGCTCGGAGCCCGCCCCTCCCTCTCCGCCGCTCTGCCTCACGAGAGGCTCTCCGGTGTACGAGACAAGTCGAGCCCTCGAAGGCAGAATTCTGCTCCGACGAGCGGCGCCGTCCGCTGTCGTGGGATGATGGCGTCATGAGCTCTGTACGCCGCTCCGTCACGCTCGCCCGTTCTGTCCCCATCGTCATCGTGTATCTGGTCCTCGCGGCGTGTGGCGGGGAGCCGGGCCCAGGCGTCGCGTCTGCCGAGGAGATCGGCGTCATCGAGAAGGGGGCGTGGATCGAAGGGCGTGACGGTGGGGACAGCGCTGTCGCGTGGGGCAAGTCGGTCTGGGTCTATGGCGATACCGTTCTCACGCAGGCTGACGAGGCCGGGACGAACTGGCACCATAACTCGTTCGACATCTCGGACGATCTCGACGCGTCCGACGGCATCGGTGGCTTCTCCTCGCCGGCCGACGGCGTGGGGGCGCCGGGGTATTTCATCGCGCCCACCGCGGACGAGCAGGCGTTCAACGACGCTCACGCCGGCGATGACTGCGCCGAGGCGCCGTGCGGCGCCCGCTGGGCCGTGTGGCCCGGCGCGCCGGTGTTTGACGCGGCGCGCGACCGGGCCTTGATCCCTTACGGCCTCATCTACGCGGAGCCGGGCGACTTCAACTTCCGTGGCGTGGGCCAGTCGTTCGCGATCTGGGAGGGCCTCGATGAGGCGCCGGAGCGGCCGATCGTCGATGCGAGCGCGGAGCACCCCGATCTTCTCTTCGGGGAAGGGGACCCAGGCTGGGGCGCCGCGCTGGTCACCCACGGCGATGACCTGTACACCTTCGCGTGCGACGGCAGTCTGTCCAAGCCGTGCAGCCTCGCGCGCGTGCCGCTCGAGACGCCCCTCGACCGGGGCGCCTTCCGCTACTTCGACGGCGATGGCTGGAGCGACGACGCCGGGGATGCCGCAGAGCTGTTCGACGGCGCGCCCATCATGTCCGTCTCGTACTGTGAGCACCTCGGGGCGTGGCTCGCGGTTTACTCGCCCCCGTTCGACCACCGTATTGTGGCGCGCACCGCGCCGGACCTCACCGGCCCCTGGTCGGACGAGGCCACCCTCTATACGGCCCCCGAGGAGCGCGCGCCGTACGACTCGGTTCATCACGCAGAGTACGAGGAGGACGGCGGCCGGGTGCAGTACATCACGTACTCGCGGCCGACGAGCGGCTGGTTCGGGTCGGAGTTCGCGCTCGTCCGCGTCGTGCTGAAGTGACGGGCGAGCGCTCGCCGCCGCTCGTCACCCCCTGTCGCAGGCGGCCGAACGGATGCGGCGCGACGCGCGTTCTGCTCTGCATGACGGGGTTGGGGACGCCGTCTACGTTCGGTTGGCGATCGACCTACTCTCGGAGGGGATGACCATGACGGCAAGAGCTTGGCTGGTGGCGCTCGCGATGTTCACGGTTGCCGGGTGCGGGAGCGACGGGGGAGAGACAGGGAGCGCGACGTGCACGGGTGCAGGGTGTGCGTGCAGCGGGTTCGACTGTGAGTGCGTGGCGGGCGCCGATTGCAAGACCGAGTGCGGCTCGACGTCGTGCTCGCTCGACTGCACGACGGACGCCAAGTGCAACGGCAGCAGCGAAGGCGCGCTCACGCTCCAGTGCATCGACACGAGCGAGTGCAAGGGCAACGGCGGCGACGGCAGCGTGATCACGTGCGCGGAGCAGTCGAACTGCGACCTGAAGGCGGACGGCGGATCCACGGCGGTCTGTCGAGATCAGGCCACGTGCAAGTTCAACCTGGGCCCCGGCGCCACGATCCGGTGTGAGGACGAGAGTCACTGCGATCTCAAGTGCGACGTCGATTGCGTTGCGACGTGCGCCGAGACGGCGGAGTGCAAGGTGAGCTGCGGCGCTGACAGCACGCCCGGCGTGACGTGTCCAGACGGACGGCTGGTATGCGGCGCGGACTGCTGAGGGGCAATCTCCCGCGGGAGCTCAGCGGGTGAAGCGGCGGATGGCGTGCCGGATCTGCTCGGGCGCCATGGGATCCGTCGACAGGGCGCTGTGCAGCACGAGGCCCTCGATCAGCGCGTCGAGCTCCCGCGCGGTCACCGGGTCGAAGTGGAGCTCCAGCGCGCGCCGGCTCCGCAGCATCCAGGCCTGGGTGACGGCGCGCAGCGCGGGCCTCCTGGCGGCGGCGACGTAGAGCTCGACGCTGAGCACCAGGTCGCGCTCCGAGCCGAGCAGGGCCGTGGTGAGGTGCTCGACGAGGAGCTCGACCGCGGCCCCGCGGTCGCGCGCGGCGCGCATCTGCTCCTCGAAGCGGGTGGCCATGTCGTCCGCGTGCCGGGTGAACGCCGCGGCGAGCAGCTCGTCGATCGAGGCGAAGTGGTACGTGGTCGAGCCGAGCGGCACGTCGGCGGCCCGGGCGATCGAGCGGTGGGACGCGCCGGCGACGCCCTGCTCGGCGATCACGTCGAGCGCGGTCGCCAGGAGCCGCTCCCGGCGCCCGGGGTCGTGGCGGCGGGCCCGCCGCGCGGGGGCGGCGCGCCTCGCCCTGGCGGCGCTCATCGCGCTTCCGTCACCCTCGCGCCTCGCCCGGCGCCTGCGCGGCCCCCGCGGCGTCGAGGGCGCGGATCACGCGGGCGGGGTTCCCGACCGCGACCACGTTGGCCGGCAGGTCGCGCGTCACGACGGAGCCCGCGCCGACCACGGTGTTGTCGCCGATGGTCACCCCCGGAAGCACGATGGCGCCGCCGCCGAGCCACACGTTGTTCCCGATCGTGATGGGCTTCGCCGCCTCCCATTTCTGCCGCCGGGGCTCGGGCTCCACCGGGTGGGTCGGCGTCAGCAGCTGCACGTTCGGGCCGATCTGCACGTCGTCGCCGATCGTGATCGGCGCGACGTCGAGCGCGACCAGCCCGAAGTTCGCGAAGCAGCGCGCCCCGAGGGTGATGCGCGAGCCGTAGTCCACGTAGAACGGCGGGCGGATCTCGGTGCCCTCGCCGATCGCGCCGAGCAGCTGCTCCAGCAAGCGGCGGCGCAGCGGGCGCTGCCGTGGCGACGTCGCGTTGTAGGCCGCCATGAGATCGAGCGCTGCCGCGCTCTGCTCGGCGATCTCGGGATCGTCGGCGATGTAGAGGTCGCCAGCGAGCATCCGCTCGCGCATGGACCGGGGATCGTGAGAGGTCGCCATATGGACGAGTGTACACTCCATAGGAACGGATGTCCACATCGGCGGCCGGGACGAGCGCGTCGGCGTTCAGGCGAGGAGCGCGAGCGCAGCCAGCCAGCCAGCCAGCCTGGCGAACGACGCTGCTGCGATGTTCCATCAAATCATGTGCGCAGGACACGCCGGTGGGCGCGGCGCTCGCTCGCTCGTGCGCGGCCGCCCCGGAGAGGTCGATTCTCAGGGGTAGACATAGGGCGCGTCCAGCCCGAGCGGGAAGCCGAGTTGCCAGTACGCGAGAAGGAACAGCGTCCAGGCGACGAGGAAGGTCACCGAGTAAGGGACCATCAGCGCGACGAGCGTGCCGATCCCCGTACCCTTCACGTACTTCTGGCAGAAGACCACCACGAGCGGGAAATACACCATCAGCGGTGAGATGATGTTCGTCGTCGAGTCCCCGATCCGGTACGCCGCCTGCGTGAGCTCCGGCGAGATGCCGATCGACATGAGCATGGGCACGAGGATCGGGGCGAGCAGCGCCCATTTCGCCGACGCGGACCCGATGAGGACGTCGGTGATCGCCGTGAGCAGGATGACGCCCACGATGGTCACCGCGCTCGGGAGCGCCAATGCCTGCAGCCCCGCGGCGCCCTTCAGCGCGAGGAGCGCGCCGAGGTTCGAGCGGTTGAAGAGGTAGATGAACTGCGCGGCGAAGAAGGCCATGACCAGGTAATAGGCCATCGTGCTCATCGTCTTGCTCATGCCGTCGATCACGTCGCGGTGGCTCGTGAACGTGCCGGCCGCGTAGCCGTAGACGAGCCCGGGGACGAGGAAGAAGAGGAAGATGAGCGGCACGATCGCGCCCATGAGCGGCGCGCCGCTGACCGTGAGCTGCCCGCTCGGCGCCCGCAGCGGCGACGAGGCCGGCACGCTCGCCGCGACCAGCAGCGCGACGCTGGCCACCATCGACGCGAGGGCCAGCCAGAGCGCGCGCGCCTCGCGCGGCGTGAGCGCCGCCGTCATGCGCTGCTCCCCCTCGGGCGCGGCGTCCACGGGTGTCCGGGCGACGCGCGGCTCGATCACGCGGTCGGTGACGTACCAGCCGACCGCGACGATCACGAGGCAGGAGGCGCTGCAGAAGAACCAGTTGCAGAGCGGGTTCACGGTGCGCTTCGGGTCGAGGATGCTCGCGCCGGCCTGCGTGAGGCCCTGCAGCAGCGGGTCGAGGCTCGACGGGATGAAGTTCGCGCTGAAGCCGCCCGACACGCCCGCGAACGCCGCGGCGATGCCCGCGAGCGGGTGCCGGCCGGCGGCCTGGAAGATGACGCCGCCGAGCGGGATGACGAGCACGTACCCCGCGTCCGCCGCGGTGTGGCTCGCGATGGCCACGAGGATCAGCATCGGCGTGAGCAGCACCCTCGGCGTGACCGCGAGGACCTCCTTCAGGCCGGCGTTGATGAACCCCGAGCGCTCGGCGATGCCGACCCCGAGCAGGGCCACGAGCACAACGCCGAGGGGCGGGAAGCTCGTGAAGGTCTGCACCATGGTCGAGAGGAACTCCGTGATCGCCTTGCCCGAGAGCTGGCTGTGGATCACGAGCGGCTGCTTCGTGCGCGGGTCGATCTCGCTGAACGCGAGCGTCGCGAGCGCCGCGGAGAGGACCACGACCACCGCGGCCAGCAGGACGAAGAGCACCGCCGGATCAGGCAGCCTGTTGCCGGCGCGCTCCAGCGCGTCGAGGACGCGGCTCGCCCCGCGGAGCTCGGCGCGGGGCAGGGGAAGGGACTGCTCGGGTTGCTCGCTGGACATGCGCTCATCTTAAAGCGATCACCCCGCGGAGCGTGACGCGCTGAGCCCTGATCGGTTGCTCGGGCCGGCGCCGGTGTGCTTGTGCAGGAGCAATGGATCAGCACCGATTGCTGCTGGAGCAGCAATGGGCGCCAGGGCCGCCGCGCAGATCAGAGCAAATGGCGCGCTTTGATCTCGAGATACCGGTTGATGAGCTGCCCGGTGAGCTGGCCGGGCGCGACGTCGAGCACCAGCGCGCCGTGGTTCTTGAGGTCGCGCACGAGCCGGTCGCGGAAGCTCGAGAGCTCGGCGGCGGCGCCGCGCGTGTACGGGTCGGCGTCGCCGCCCTCGACCAGCGCGTCGATCTCCACGTCCCGCAGCAGCACCATGAGCGGCAGGTGGCGCGGCATCACCCCGCGCATCAGGCGGAGCAGCTCGCTCGCGGCGACGTCGTCCACGACCTGCGTGAAGAGCACGATCAGGCTCCGCTTGCGCACGCGCAGGCCCACGTGCTGGAACGCCGAGCCGTAGTTGGTCTCGACGAGCTCGGGGTAGAGGTCATAACCGGCGGAGAGCACGTGCTTGGCCGCGCCCGCGCCGCTCACCGGGGGCGCGTAGCTCTTGATGCCGTCGGCGAAGGCGAGCAGGCCCACGCGGTCGCCGCCGCGCGCGGCGACGTGCGAGAGCATCAAGCTCGCGTTGAGCGCGTGATCGAAGAGCGAGAGCCCCTGCGTCTGCGCGGTCATCAGGCGGCCCGCGTCGAGGAGGAAGAGGAGGTTCTGGTTGCTCTCGAGCTGGTACTCGCGGCTGATGATCTTCTTCTGCCGCGCGGTCGCCTTCCAGTCGATGGAGCGGAACTCGTCGCCGCGGCGGTACTCGCGCAGGCGCTCGAACTCGCTCTCGCCGCCGCGCTTGCGCGAGGCGCGGAGCGCCGACGGATCGCGATCCTGGCGCGCCATGAGCTCGAAGGTGCGCACGGCCTGCACGTCGGGGTACACCTTGACCGGCGTCTCGGCCGGCACCGTGACCTGCCGGATCCAGAGGCCGAACGGGGAGAGGTAGCGCACGTGGTGATCGCCGATCGTGTGCGCGCCGCGGCGGGTGGGGCGCACGTGGTAGCGGGCCGTCGCGCGCTCCCTGGGCGGGAGCTCGAGCTTCACCGGCAGGTCGTCGCTCTCGGCGTGATCGAAGAGATCGTCGGCGACCTCGATCGAGAGCTTGCGGCGGGAGAGCGAGCGGATCTCGAGCGTGATCAGGTTGGGGCGCCCGATGGAGAGCACCGCGGGGGCGTGGCGCTTCACCGTCACCAGCGGCCTCCGCGCGAGGAGCGCGTCGATCGCGGCCCAGAGCGCGATGCCCGCGTCCGCGGCGAGCATGGGCAGGAGCAGCGTGCGATCGACGAGCGTCGCCACCGCGAGCCCGAGGGGCACGATCGCCAGCAGGACGAGGGCGCGCGAGGGGATCATCGCGCTCAGGCCGCCGTCTTCGGCACCTTGGCCTCGCGGAGGATGTCGTCGACGCAGTCGTCGGCGCTCACGCCCTCGATCTCGGCGTCGGGGTGCAGGATGAGCCGGTGGCGCAGGATCGCGGGCGCGAGCGCCTTCACGTCGTCGGGGATGACGTACTCGCGGCCCTCGCTCGCGGCCATGGCGCGCGCGACCGCGAGCAGGCCGATCGACGCGCGCGGCGAGGCGCCGAGGTAAACCGAGCGGTGCACGCGGCTCCGGCCGACGATGTCGGCGATGTACTCGATGATGCCGTCGTCCACGCGGATCCGCGCGAGCCCCTCGCGCATCTCCACGAGCTCGGCGGCGGTGGCGACGCGCTGGATCTCGAAGCGATCGAGGCGCGCCGCGTGGAAGCCGTTGACGTGGTTCTTGAGGATCAGCCTCTCGACCGCCTGCGAGGGGTGCTTGACGTTGACCTGGATCAAGAAGCGGTCGAGCTGCGCCTCGGGCAGCGGGTAGGTGCCCTGCGACTCGATGGGGTTCTGCGTGGCGATGACGAAGAACGGATCCGGCAGCGCGCGCGTGATGCCGTCGGAGGTGACCGCGAGATCTTGCATCGCCTCGAGCAGCGCGCTCTGCGTCTTGGCGGGCGCGCGGTTGATCTCGTCGGCGAGGAGGAGCTGCGTGAAGATCGGCCCCTCGTGGAAGACGAAGCGGTCTTCCTTCTGGTTGAAGACGTTGCCGCCGGTGACGTCGCTCGGCATCAGATCGGGCGTGAACTGGATGCGCTTGAAGGTGGCGCCGAGCACGTGCGCGAGGGTGCGCACGAGCAGCGTCTTGCCGAGGCCGGGCACGCCCTCGATGAGCACGTGACCGCCGGCGAGGACGGCGACGAGCGTGTGCAGGATGAGATCGTCCTGGCCGAGGAGCACCTTGCCGGCCTCGCGGCGGAGGAGATCGAAGCGATCGCGGAATTCAATCGGGTTCATGTCGTCTTTCGATCGGAGGTTCGCTGACCGGTCGCGTCGAGGAAGCCCTGGAGCTCGCGCACGAGCTCGAGATCGGCGGCGGCGCCGTCGCGCGAGCGAGGCGAGGGCCGCGCGCCGCGCGCGCTCTCGGGCGCGCGGAGCGACGAGGCGGGCGCGGCGTCCTCGCGGGCGCCGGAGGCCTCGACCAGCACGCGCATCACCTCGGCCTCGGGGCGGCCGGTGCGCGCGGCGATCGCCTCGGCGAGCGGGATGAGGCCCCGCCGGCCGGAGCGGTGCACGCGCTCGCGCAGGCGATCGAGCGCCCAGCTCGCGTAGAGGCCCGCGGCGTGGCGCGAGGCGCGCGCGCGCCGGTAGGCGAGGCCGAGCGCGCGGGCGTGATCGGCGAAGGCGCGCCGGCCCGCGGCGGGCGGATCGCGGAGGCGCGCGAAGGCGCTGCCCTTCCAGAGGTACAGCAGCGCGAGGAGCAGGAAGAGCTGCGCGATCACGGGCCAGAGGTTCGCCTCGCGCACGGCCTCGAAGGGCGTCTCGGCGCCGACGCCGGTCCACTCGTCGACGATCTCGACCTCGGTCGCGTACGGCGCGAACCGGAGCAGATCGAGGAAGAGCTGCGCGTTGTCGGGGGCCGCGAGCGAGACGTTCGACACGAGGCGATCGTCCGCGACGACGACGACCTTGCCCTCGCCGAGGCGGCGGACGACGCCCGCGGTCGAGGACGATTCGCCCCGGAGGATCATGTAGAGGTCTTCGGGCTCGTCGCCGTTCGCCTCGACGAGGCGCTTGCCGGGCGGGAGCGAGGCGCGGAGCCCGCGCGACCAGTCCGCGGCGAGCGCCGTCGACGTCTCGGCGTCCTGGGCCACGCGCAGGCCGAGCTCGACCTCGTCGGGCAGGCGCGGGAGCCCGGCGAGGAAGAGCGTGCCGCCCTTGTCGCTCACCCACGCGAACAGGTCCTTCCACGTCGCGTCGTCGATCGTCGCGCCCGGCAGCACCACCAGCGCGAGCGCGCGCTCGGGCGCCGCGAGCGCCTCGCCGCGGCGCCGCGCCTTGAAGCCCTGCTCGTCGAGCACCTCGAGCACCGCCTGGGTGCCCGAGGGCGACCGATCGCCGCCGCCCTCGTCGCCGCCGGCGTGCGGCGTGCAGGAGACGCAGGAGAGCGCGG
The DNA here is from genome assembly GCF_051525245.1 of Sorangium sp. So ce128. Classification (NCBI taxonomy): domain Bacteria; kingdom Pseudomonadati; phylum Myxococcota; order Polyangiales; family Polyangiaceae; genus Sorangium; species Sorangium sp. So ce128. The sequence continues at coordinate 2,012,418 of NZ_CP150313.1, forward strand.
CGGAGAGGCCGAAGGCGACGAATGCGAGCGCGAGAGCCCGGCTGACGAGCGGGACGACGCGGTCCATCACCGCGCGGAAGATCGGCTCGGAGGGCGGCGTGACGCCGAACTGCACGCCCTCCACGTCGCGCACGATCGATCTCATCGCGCCCTTGAGATCGGGCCGCTCGCGCAGGCTGCGCACGTAGTCGCCGTTGGTGCGAGAGGGGTGGATCTCGATGAGACCATCCCCGTCGAGGCGGCGCAGGAGCGCGGCGTACGCGTCGTCGATCGCGCGCGCGTGGTCGCCGCGGGACGCGTGGCTGCGCGCGCGCGCGAGCAGGCGCTGCACGTCGGTCTCGACCTCGCGCCTCGCCGTCTCCTCGGGCGTGGGGCCGCGCGCGGGCGCCTTCTCCTCCTTGGCCTCGTCGGCGGGCGCGCGATCGCGGAGCAGGTTCTTCAGCAGCGCGTGGATCACCCCCCCGAAGAAGACCACGAGCAGGCCGATGAAGAGCACCGACGCGAAGAGGCTCATCCCCGAGAGATCGACGCGCATCTCGGGCCCGGGGCGGCGGCGCTCGTCCTCGTTCGGGCCGCGATCGGTCGGCGCGCGGCCCGCGCGATGTTTGCCGGACGCGTCGCGGCCGCCGCGGCCGGACACGGCCGATCGCGAGAGCTCGACCGGGGGCAGCTTGCACGCGGCGGGGAGCTCCGGGCACACGTCGCTCGATCCGGCGATGATCGGGCACCACGCGTGCTCCTCGGGGGTGAGCGGGTAGTCGTCCTCGTGGCAGAAGCGGTAGCGATCGTCCTCGAGGACGTCGCGCACGCTCCAGTGAACATTCTTTTCCGCGTCCTCCGCCCGGGCGTCTCGCGCGAGCGGCGCGCCCGCGGCGAGCGCGAAGAGGGCGGCGAAGAGGCGCGCGCGGCGGCTCACGCGGCGGCCCTCTTCTCGCTTTCGCGCGCGGCGATCGCGAGGAAGCGGAGCTGGATGTCCCAGCCGTCGGCGCGCGTGCGCGCGTCGATGTAGTGGAGGAAGCGCGCTGTCGCGACGTACGGGATGCCGGCGAAGAAGCCCGCGAGCGCGAAGGGCGAGCCGCCGTCGTCGAGGAGCGCGCCGAACGGCTTGCCGAGCTGGAGGATCGCGTCGACGAGCGACTGGCCGAGCAGCTCCACCGTGAGCGCGACGCCGGCCTGCGCGAGGAGCAGCGCGATCAGCGCGCCCAGGACCGCGGCGACGCGGCCGGTGACGAAGCGGCTGCTGCGCTGGATGGCGTCGCCGGCGTGCGCGGCCTCGAGCAAGCTGGCCTCGTGCACGAAGACGAGGCGCGGCCAGGCGAGGGGTAGGCCGAGGAACATCGGGAGCGCGGCCGCGGCGAGCAGGAGGCGGCTCAAGAAGAGCATCCACAGGTACGACGAGAGGCGCGCCCTGAACAGGCGGAGCACCTGGCCCGCGCTGAGCTCCTCAGAGAAGAGCAGGCGCCCCACCGCGACGGTGAACACGCCCTGCGCGACGCCGCCGAGCGCGATCGCGACGCCCCACACCCCGAGCCACGACCAGCCCGCCGCATGCCGCAGCGCGAGGCAGCCGGCGAGCATCGGAAGGAAGAGGATCGCCGAGAGCCGCGCGTAGAGGCCGAGCGCGCGCGACATGCAGAGGCGGCAGGCGAGATCGAGGATCTCGGAGAGCGGGCGCGGGCGCAGCACGATCGCGGAGGCGCCGAGGTTCATCGCGAGGCCTCCTTCGCGGGGCGGCCCGCGAGCGCCAGGTAGAGGACGATGAGCAGCGAGAAGACGCCCGAGGCCGCCCACTTCACCGGCGGGGGGAGCCCCGAGGGGGACCAGAAGCCCTCGATCCCCGCGGCGATCAGCAGCATCGCCGCCGCGCCGAGGATCTGGCGCACGATCGACGGCGCCGCGCGGCGCAGCGAGCCGACGCGCGTGCGGCCGCGCGTCTCGACGAGCGCGTAGCCCATCTCGAGCCCCGCGCCGCCGGCGATCACGATCGCGGTGAGCTCGAAGGGCGCGTGGCTGCACATGAACGTCCAGATGTTGCCGCCGTGGCCCACGCTCATCACGTGGCCGACGACGGTGCCGGTGAAGAGGCCGTTGTAGATGAGGAAGAAGATGCTGCCCGCTCCGAAGAGCACGCCGGTGGCGAAGCAGCGGAAGGCGATGCCGACGTTGTTGAAGACGTAGAACCCCGCCATGCCCGTGTCGGTGCCCGCGTCGCGCCCGCTCGGGCCCTCGCTGTACATCTGGGCCATGCCCTGGAGCACCGGGCTCGGGAGCACGTGGGTGGCGAACTCGTCGGAGGCGAGCGCGCCCGCGATGCCGACGAGCGAGGGGAGGAAGAAGAGCGCGCAGGCGATCGCGAAGAAGCGGCCGTTCGCGCGCAATGCGCGCGGGAAATCGCGGGTGAAGAAGGTGACGATGTCGGGGAGGCGGAAGGGCTCCGCGCCGTAGAGCGTCGCGTGCGCGCGCGCGGCGAGCGCGTCGAGGTACGCGATGAGATCGGGCGTGTAGCGCGCCGCGCGCGCGCGCATCAGATCGGTGCAGAGCGAGCGGTAGAGCGCGGCGAGGCGCGAGATGGCGGCGCCGTCCTTCTTGGCGAGCGAGCCGCTGTCGTGGAGGAGGAGGCCATCGAGCTCCTGCCAGTCCGGCCTGCGGGCCGCGACGAACTCGTCCTGGGAGCGGGCGCCGATCACGCGCTCACCTCCTTCTTGCGCTTGCGGCGGGGCTTTGGGCCGCTCGCGGCCGCCTCCTGGCCGCCGCGGTGCGCGTGCGCGCGGTGGTGGAGGACGCCGAGGAAGCGCGTGGCGTCCTTGTAGCGGACGCCCATGCGCTGCGCGAACACGGGCGCGGTCATCTCCGCGAGCTCGCTCGCGCGCGCGGGCGAGAGGCGATCGAGGCGGCGGAGGAAGAGCTCGATGGCGTCGAGCTCCTCGCCCGAGAGCGGGAGGCGCGCGGGCAGGCTTGAGAGCTCCGCGGGGCTCGGCGGCGGTCGGAGGACGAGCGGGCCGGCGACCGTGTGGCGCGCCTCGACGATCACGAGGGTGCCGCCCACGAGATCGCCGAGGCGGCGGAAGCGCGGATCACGGCCCATGACGGCGAGGCCGACCGCGTACGTGCCGAGGAACGAGAGCGGATCGATGAACGGGGGGAGGAGATCCGCGGCGCGCAGCAGGTTGCGCAGCAGGCTGTCCCCGAAGCGGAGCGGCTGGCCGCCGTCGGTGACGACGCGCAGCGAGAGGGCGCGCTTGCCGGGCGTGCAGCCGCCCCAGAGGGTCTCGAAGAAGACATAATACCCCCACTCGATCGCGAAGAGGACCAGCAGCACGAAGCCCGTCGACGCGCCGCGCAGCGCTGGCCCCACGGCGACGCCGCCGATCGCGGCGAGCATCCCGATCGCGAAGACGATGACGCCGCGCACCACCAGATCGATGAGGTACGCGAGCGCGCGCCGCGCCGGGCCCGCGATCTGGTGGCGGAACCGCACGTGCTCCGGCGTCTCGATCTCGGCGCTCGTGTCGAGCGGCTCGCGGAGCGTCTCGCGATGGATCATGCGGCGAGGAGGGCGATCAGGATCCCGCCCTGGGCGGGGCGAGGACGACCTTGGTGCCGGCGATGCGATCGTGCAGGCAGCGGCGGTCATCGCTGAAGATCATGAGGCCGTCGACCAGGTTGACGATCGAGCTGAGCGCCTGGCCGACGGCTGGGATGAGGCCGGGGAGCGCGATGAGCCAGTTGCGGACGATGACGCCGGACACGAAGTCGACGCGCGAGCCGTCCGCCTTGATGATCTTGATCTTCGTCCACTTCTTCCCGAGCGTCTGCCCGCGCGTGGCGATGAGGTACCACTGGTAGATGACGAGCGGGAGCGGGCCGAGGAGCGCGCCGACGCCGATCATCAGGTAGAGCTTCCCTTCGGGGTAGGGCGTCCCCTCGTCGGTCGCGACGCCATCCATCGCGCCGGTGGCGACGAGGAGGATCACGGCGGGGATCACGGAGCCGACGAGCAGCAGGTTGTCGAGGATCCGCGCTCCGAGCCGCGTGCCGCGTTCGGCGAGGATGTGCTCGTCCGGCTCGTCCTCGCCATAGGAGCGCGCGTCGTCGGTCGTCGGTGCGGCGTACGGGTTGTACTCGTGCCTGGGATCGTCGAGCTGCATGCCCCCTCCTCCTCGTCGGAATTGCATCACCCGAGCGGCAGCGCGTCAATCGGCCGAGCCGCTCGGCCCCACGGCGCACGCGCGGCGGCGCCCGGCCACGGGCTCCCTGAAAGACGAGCACGTCGGCGAGCCGAGGGCCGTCCCCCCGGCGGCCACCGTGGACGACCTCCTGACTGCACCGCGTGAAGTCACGTGTGGAGTCGTCGACGAGTACAAAGGTCGTCGCTCGGCCCCGCCGGCTGGGGGTAAATCGACTGTTCATGCAACCACGGAATCCTTCGCGTGGACTCCGTGCCATGGCATCAGGGGCTCACGCAGGTCGCAGCGTGCGATTTGCGCTCTGCGCCTGCTAGGGCGGATATCGGTCGGGCGCCCGGGGGAGCGAGAAGGTACCGCGGATCCGCTCGGCCGGGCGGTTCAGGCGCGCGCTCATGGTCGCCTCGAAGGTGCCCTTCACAGGCGCTCCGACGCTCGTGAACCCGGTGACCCTGAGCTTCGCGGTGTCCGAGGTCCACTCCGACCCTGTCTTCGGATCCAGGAAGCGCACCCGGATCACCTCGAGCTCTCCCGGCAGCTTGAGGCCGGTGGCGACGATATCGAAGTGCGTGCCTCCCGCGCCGCACGAATCGAGGATGAGCCGCGGCGCCTTCGCGTCGGGATCGAGGACCTCCGCGTAGGGCCCGGGCATGGGATCCGCCACCTCGTAGGTGAACTGGCACGGACCCTCGAGTCGACGCACGCTCCCGCCCTGCTCGATCTCGATGCGGCCGTCGCCGCCGATGCGCGATCCGCGCCTTTGCAGAGCGGCGCCCGGCTCGGCGCTCGGGGCAGAAGGCGCTTCGACCTTCGGCAGCGCCGAGGCGAGGGGCTGGGACGGCGCGGGGGCGCGCGCGGGCGAGGCGGGCGGCGCGGCCGCCGGAGCGGACGACGCCGGTTCTGCGGTGGTGCGGTCCCGCTCGGGCGACGACGGACAGGCAAGGAGCTGCGATGCCACGAGGCCGATTGCCCCGACCTGGCTTGCCGCCCGCCTGCGCGCGCCGCTCAGCGCCGCCTCTCCTGTCCGCTCACCCCTTGTTCCGCCCACCCCGCGACCTCCGGTACTCGTCGAGCTCCTCGCGGCCTGCCTTCCCGTTCCGCTCGAGCGTCTTCAGCCAGCCGTCGCGGTATTCCCGCATCGTCTCCGCCACTGTCTCGGCGACGACGAGGTTGCGGTACCACTTCGCGTCGGCCGGCACGATGCACCAGGGCGCGTGCTTGGACGAGCAGCGCCGGAAGACCTCGTCGTAAGCCTCGGTGTACTCGTCCCAGTGCTCCCGCTCTTTCCAGTCGTTCACGTTGAGCTTCCACGCGGTCGACGGGTTCTCCTCGCGCTCCAGCAGCCGCTTCTCCTGCTCCTTCTTGCTGATGTGCAGGAAGAACTTGATCACGATGGTCCCGTGCTCGGCGAGCAGCTCCTCGAAGTCGTTGATGTGACCGTAGCGCTCTCCCCACAGCGACTTGGGCGCGAGGTCGTGCACGCGCACGACGAGCACATCCTCGTAGTGAGAGCGGTTGAAGATGGCGAACTCCCCCGCGCGCGGCGCCTGCCGGTGGATACGCCACAAGAAGTCGTGCTCTCGCTCCTCCTTCGTGGGCACGCCGAACGAGCTCACCGTGACGCCGCGCGGGTTCAGCGCGCCGACGACGTTCTTGATCGCCCCGTCCTTGCCGGCCGCGTCGCGGCCCTGAAGGACGATGAGGATGCTGTGCGTCCTCGCTCCCCACATGAGCTCCTGCAGCTCGAGCAGCTCTTCGCCGAGCTCCTTGAGCCGCTCCGCTGCCTCCTGCTTCGTCGCGTCCCGAGGCGGATCGGTCGAGACGTCATCGAGGCGAAACTTCGAATCAGGCTTCGTGAGTCGCGTGATGGGCATGCCCGCGAGCCTACACGATCCCGCAGCGTCGCCATCGCCGGAGTGACGCGCGACGTCACGGCGCCGCGGCGGCGGCGAGCCGCCCGATACGGACGAGCGGGGCGCCAGAGGGGAGGCGAACGCGACAATCCCCTTCATGCTTGGCGAGGATGATGGCAGGAACGCGCGTTCAGCGCGCTGGCGCCGCCTGGATGTTTTCGTTGAGCGACGGCGCGGAGCGAACGTATCCTGAAGAATGGGATTCCGCGCGACGAACCGCCGTCCACCGCCTGACGAGGCCCACCGGATGCGATCTGCCGGCAGGACGATTCCAACGCTGCCGTCGGGGAACCTGCTCGGTCACTACGCTGAGTTTCGCCGCAATCCGCTGACGGTCCTCTCGCGCCTGGCGGCGCTCGGACCGATAGGGCGGATCCGGCTCGGACATCGATTCCTGCACCTGGTGAACGATCCCGAAGGGGTGCGTCAGGTATTGCTCGACGGATCGGACAGCTTCGTTCGGGGCGCGGGCAGCCCCGACGTGCTGCGGCCGTTCATCGGCAGCGGCGTGCTGACCGAGAGCGGCGCGGCCTGGAAGCAGCACCGACGGGAGCTGCAGCTGCCGCTCGTCGGCGCCATGCAGGACAGGAACGCGCAGGCGGCGGCAGAGATCGCGGCGCGCGAGCTGCCGCGGTGGCAGCAGCGCGCGGACGCCTCGTCCGTCCTGCCGATCTCGGTCGAGATGATGAAGCTGACCTACCGCGTGACCACGCGGGTGTTCTTCGGCGTCGAGACCGACGAGCGCGAGGCCAGCGAGTTCGTCGAGCAGTTCGGGATCGCGCAGGTCGACGTCTTCCAGATCCTCGCGAACGGCGTCCTGTCGCTCCGTCATCTGCCGACCCGCGGCAACCAGAGGGCCCGCTCCGCCAGCGCGGCGCTGCGCGGGATCGCCGCGCGGCTCGCGCGCGACGCGGTCGACACGGCGGGCAACGGCTACATGGCGCGCGTCCGAGCGTCGGCTGCCGGCCACGAGCAGCGGCTTCAGGGCTGCCCTTACCATCGGCTGCGCGGCAGCGCGCCGGACGCCGCGCGCGCGCAGGTCGTCGACCAGGTCATGGGCGTCCTCGTCGCGGCGCCCGAGAATCCGTCGAACACGCTCACCTGGTGCCTGCACCTCCTCGCCGCGCATCCGGACGTCGAGGCGCGCCTGCGGGCCGAGGTCGACCGGGTGCTCGGCGGGCGCGCGCCGACCTCGGCGGATCTTCGCAGGCTCGAGTACTGCACACAGGTGTTGCAAGAGACGATGCGGCTCTACCCGGGGGCCTGGGCGTTCGAGCGGGAGTGCACAGAGGAGCGCGAGGTCCTCGGCCATCGGCTGCCGCGGGGCGCGGTGATCGTGGTCTCGCCCTACCTGCTCCATCGCCGCGCGGACCTGTGGCCGGACCCCGAGCGGTTCGACCCGGATCGCTTCGCGCCCTCGCGCGCCGCCGCCATTCCCAGGCATGCTTTCCTGCCCTTCGGGCTCGGCCCCCGGCGCTGCGTCGGAGAGCGCCTCGCGCTCGTCGAGATGCAGATCCTGTTGCCGATGCTGCTCCAGCGCTATCGCTTCGACCGGGCGCCGGGCGCCGCCGCCGATCCACACCCGCTCTTCACGCTGCGCCCGCGTGACGGTCTGCGCCTGCGCATATCGGCGCTCGCCGACCGCGCGCCGCTGAAGCCGCCTGGGGTCGCGGAGGCGCTGGCGGGCTACCAGGGCCGCTCTGCCGCGATCCAGACCAGAGACCCCAGGCCGCCGGGGCCGATGACGGGGTCGGGTGACCGGTAACCCGGTGAACCCGTAAGCGTGCGGACGCGTGGACCCGTTGACGCGTGGATCTGTTGACGCATGGACCCGTTGCCGTTGACGCGACGAGCGGACAGCCACGTCGGCGGCGCGCGAGGAAAATCCTGTTGCAGAAATGAAATGAACTACGTACCGTCGAGGTCGGAAGGGCATCGCCATGCGCCTGTCCTCGTCCCTCGGGTGCTTCCGATGGTGCGCCTGGCGAAGCTTCTGCCGTGGAAGGGGGCGCGGATGACGCACGCTCTTGGATTCGACCATTTCTTGGCTCGGATACGGCCTGCCGCGCCGAACGCGTGATGTTGGTCTCTGCCCCTGTCTCCCGGCCCCCAGCGGCTCACCGGCGGCGCACCGGCGTTCAGCTCGGCATCGGCGTCAAGCTCGCCGCAGCGACCGTGGTGGTCCTCACCAGCGTCACCGTGCTCGTCGCCAATCAGGTGATCCAGAAGACACGAGATGACCTCGTGTCGGCGAAGGCGAACGCCGCGTCGATGATGGCGGATCTGCTCTCGGGCTCCCTGACCGCGCCGCTCGATTTCGGCGATCGGGACACGGCGCAGGGCGACCTCGACCAGCTCCGGTCGAACCGCGCGCTCATCGCCGCGGTCGCGTGGGGCAGCGACGCCGAGCCCGTCGCCAAGGTCGGTCAGCCGGAAGGCGGCCTGTCGGCGTTCACCGCGCGTGGCGCCGAGAACCAGGTCCTGGAGCGCGAGATACGCGTCACCCGCCCGATCGTGCGCGACGACGGGCGGCGCCTCGGGACGCTCGTCCTCGTCTTCTCCCTCGAGCCCGAGAACGCCGCGTTCGCCGCGGCCCGCCGCAACATCCTCGAGTTCGCGGGCATCGTCGGCGCGATGACGGCCTTCCTGCTCCTCGCGTTCGCAAGGTGGCAGATCGTGCGTCCGCTCTCGAGGCTCGTCGACGCCGCTCGGCGCGTCGGGGAAGGGGACCGCGCCGTCCGCGTGAACGTCCGCACGAACGACGAGCTCGGCCGGCTCGCCGACGTCTTCAATGCGATGAGCTCTGCCATCCTCGAGCGCGAGGGCAGGCTCGAGATGGCCACGGAGAGCCTCCGCGAGCTCTTCGACAACATGCGTGAGGCCATCGTCGCCTTCGGCCCCGACGGCCGGCTGGGCAGCGAGGCCTCGAGAGAAGCCAGGCAGATCTTCGGCGACCGCGCCGCGGAGGGCAACCACGTCGCGGAGCTCCTCTACCGCGGCGGGCCGCTCTGCGTCGAGAGCCAGGCGCTCCGGCAGTGGGTCGACGCGGCGTTCGACGCCGAGGTCGACGCGTTTCCGGAGATCGCCGAGCTCGCCCCGCGCGAGGTGTGGTTCGAGCGCGCGCCGGGCGACCGGAGGTTTTTGCGGATCGAGTTCTGCCCCATCGTCTCCGGCCAGAAGATCGCGCGCATCATGCTGCTCGCGACCGACCAGACCGAGCTCAGGCGCCTCACGGAGAGCGTCAAGACGAAGGACGAGGAGCACGCGCGCCAGATCGCCGCCATGCGCCGCCTCATCGCCGGCGGCGGCCAGGTCTTCGTCCGCTTCATCGAGATCTCGCGCGAGCGAGTTGCCCGGTGCAGCGAGATCCTTGGGCCCGGCGGGGAGCTCGGCCCCGCGGACATCGACGAGCTCTTGCAGCAGCTGCACACCATGAAGGGCGAGGCCCGGTCGTTCGACCTGGAGCGCCTCGCGGACGAGATCATGACGCTCGAGGACGAGCTCTCCAGGGTCCAGGCGCGCGCGCGCTCGGAGGACAGGCCCTCGGTCGAGGGGCACTCGGCGTCGTGGCGCTCGCGGCTCACCCGCGTCGCGGACGAGCTCACGCGCGCGCAGGAGACGTTCGTCGACGCCTCGCCCGTGGGCAGCGCGATCCTCGACCAGATCACGGTCCGCCGCACGGACGTCACCCGGCTCGGCGAGCTCGTCGGCCCGCAGGGCGGCGAGGCCGCCGAGATCGTCCGCCGCCTCGCGGCCCGGCCGTTCGGCGAGGTGCTCGCGCCGCTCCTCGAGCGCGTCCCCCGCTGGGCCGAGCGGGAGGGCAAGCGCGCCCGCCTCGAGATCGACGGCCGCGAGGCCTCCATTCCTTCGGATCTCGCCCGCTTGCTGCCGGGCGTGTTCCTCCACCTCGTGCGGAACGCGATCGCCCATGGAATCGAGCCCCCCGACGCGCGCACCCGGATGGGCAAGCCCGAGGTCGGCGTGATCCGCGCCAGCTGCATCGAGGACCGGTCGCGGCCCACCCTCCTCGTCGAGGACGACGGTCAGGGCATCGACTTCGACGCCCTCGCGACGAGCGCCGGCGTCGATCCGAAGGATCTACGCCGGACGCGCGAGCTCCTGTTCACCCCCGGCGTGAGCACGAAGGGCGACGTGAGCGACCTCGCGGGCCGCGGCATCGGCCTCTCCGCGGTCCGCGCCGATCTCCTCTCGGTCGGCTGGCTCATCGAGGTGGACGCGTCGCGCCAGACCGGCACGGCGTTCGTGATCCGCCCCCAGGCTGTCCCTCTCAGCAACGGAGAATGACTCGATGTCACACGGCGGACGCATCCTGGTGATCGATGACAGCGAGATCGTGCTGATGCGGATCCGCGTCGAGCTGTCGAGCGCGGGCTACGAGGTGGTCACGACGACGCAGCTCGTGGGCACGGCCCGTCACCTGCGCGGCTGCGATCTCGTCATCGTCGACTTCTTCATGCCGGGCCTCGACGGCGCCGCCGTCCTCCGGTCGCTCAAGGCCGCGGTGCCCGAGGGCGAGAAGCCGCCGCTCTTCTACCTCTACACCACGGACGCCGAGGCCGGATCGCGGTACGCGGAGCTCGGCTTCGACGGCGTCTTCAGCAGGAAAGGCGATCTCCTCGCCCTCACCCCGCAGGTGCAAGCGGCGCTCCGCATCCGCAAGCTCGCCGGCCTGTCGCGCGGCAAGGAACGCAAGACATGACGCCTCGCCGGCGCGCCCTCGTGCTCGGCCTCTTCGTCGCGGCCGCCCTCGTCCCGTTCCATGTCATGGCGGAGCCGGCGACGGCGCCCTTCGCCGTGCAAGCGGAGATCGTCACGCGCATCCTGCCGTACGACAGGGGCTTTCCAGAGCGGGTGAAGGGACAGGTCTCTTTCCTTTTGCTCTCTCGGGCGGGCGACGCGGACTCGCTGAGCGCCGCGCTCCAGATGAGGAGGGCGCTGAACGACATCGGCAAGGTGCGTGACAAGCCGATCCGCGTGGAGAGCGCCGAGTACTCGAGCGCGTCCGAGCTCGCCGCGACGTGCCGCGCGCGCGACATCAACGTCGTGTACATCTCCTCGGGGCTCGGCAGGGAGGTCGCCTCGATACGCGGCGCGCTCACGGACACGGGCATCCTGAGCTTCGCGGCCGTGGAGCCCTATGTCTCGCAGGGGGCCGTGCTCGGCGTCGACGTCGCGGACGGCAAGCCGCGCATGAGCATCAACCTCGCGCAGGCCCGGGCCCAGCACATCGACTTCCCTGCTCCCATCCTCAAACTGGCAAGGATTTACTGAGTGAGCTCGACCCGTCTCGCACTGCTCTGCGCCGCGTCGCTCGCGTGGTCGACCGCTGCCCCGCGCGAGGCGCGGGCCGAGGACGTCAGCTCGCTCCTCGAGATCCTCGAAGAGAACGTCGTGTCCGGCGCCTCGCGCTCCGCGGAGCGCGAGAGCGACGCGCCCGCCATGTCGTCGGTGATCACGGGCGCGCAGCTCAAGCTCTTCGGCATACGGCGCCTCGCCGACGCGCTCACCTTCCTCGCGAGCGGCGTCTTCGCGCACGACCGCATGTCGGTCCCGGAGGTCGGCGCGCGCGGGGTCGCCCTGACCCGGGACTCGAACAGCCACGTGCTGATCGTGCTCGACGGCATGGTCGTGAACGAGCAGGGCGGCGGCGCCGTCTTCCTGCACGATATCCCGATCGAGATCGTCGACCACATCGAGGTGGTCCTGGGCCCTGGCTCCGTGCTCTACGGCGCGCAGGCCATGCTGGGGGTCATCAACGTCGTCACGAAGAAGGCCGCCGATCACCAGGGCATCCGCGCCTCCCTGACGCTCGGGGCGTCGCCGCCGCTCGACGAATCGGGCGACATCAGGGCGCCGGACCTCGAGGGCGTCGGGGGCGAGGGCACGGCGGCGCTCGCCTTCGGGCGCCGCCTTACGCTGCTCGGGCAGCCCGCGGGCGTGGTGGCGGCGGTCGACATGCACCGCTTCGAGGGGCCCGAGGTGAGCTTCCCGAAGCAGCGGCTCCCGGTCCTGGCGGACGGCGTGTCCGTCATGGATCTCGGCTCGCACGCCGAGCCCGGCTTCTGGGGCGGCACGGTGGAAGAGCAGTGGTTTCGCCGCAAGGCAGGCGCCTTCGTGCGCCTCGACGTCGGCGACCTGAGCGCCGTCGCGCAGGCGACGCGCTCGTCGTGGGCCGCGCCCTTCATGGATCTCCACGAGAACCGCGTCGGGGCCTATGACGACGCGCGCAACGACAACACGCAGACGCTCGTCCTGACCAGCGTGCGTTATCGCGCCCGCCTGAGCGAGCGGCTCGAGGGCGTGGCGCGCGGCTACTTCGGGTTCAGCCGGATCGAGCGCTCGCGCTACGTGGTGGGCCACGACCCGCTGGTGCCGCACGTCCCGATCGACGTGCTCGATCCGGAGCAGTGCCCGCGCGGCCCGTCCGGTCCCTGCCGGAAGGACGCGCTGTTCCTCTCCCGCTGGGTCGGGCTGGAGCTCCAGGCGCGGTACGACTGGGCAGGCGACGGCGCCTTCACGACCATGGCGGGCCTCGATGGGCGCCTCCGCACGTCGGCCTACGAGTTCGTCGCGTTCGACGAGCTCACGGGGAAGAGTTATGGCTCCGACCCGGCGCGCACGCGCTGGCACGGCGGCGGACACCGTCTCGAGGACGAGGCCGCGCTCGGGGCCTATGTGCAGCAGACGCTCCGCCTGTTCCGGCCCCTCTCGCTCAACGCCGGGATCCGGGTCGACCTCGACTCGCGTATCCCGCTCGAGTACGTGGCGAACGCGATCTCGCCGCGCGCCGCGCTGATCCTCACGCCGGACGAGCGCGTGTCGCTCAAGCTCATCTATTCGAGCGCGTTCCGCGCCCCCAGCTTCGTCGAGCTCTACACCGTGAGCGGCAGGCTCCTGCCGAACCCGGACGGCCTCAAGCCGGAGAAGGTCTCCTCCCTGGAGGCGGTCTCGTCGTTCCGGAGCGGCGCGTACTCCTTCACGGCCGGCGGCTTCTACTCGGACTGGCGGGACGTCATCGAGCTCCAGCTCCTGAGGGCGAAGGCGCCCAGCGTCTCGAGGTACAACAACGTGCCAGGCATCGAGAACTACGGCGCGAACCTCGGCTTCGAGACGAGCTTCCTCGAGCGGAAGCTGCGCGTCGGCGTGAACTCCACGTTCGCCGCGACGCGACGCCGCATGTCCGCCGAGCAGATCACCCGGAACGCGCGGTTCGGCACCGGCGACGACGTCCCCATCACGGTCGCGCCGCAGGTGTACGGCAACGCCCGCGTATCGTACGAGGTCGGCTCTGGCGCCGTGTCCCTGGCGGCCGCCTACATGGGCCGGCGGATCGCCGACCAGGCGTACTATGGCGGCGATCCGTCGAACATCGCCCCTCGCCCCGAGGTGCCGCCGCAGCTCGAGCTCCGCGCGGCGGTGACGGGCGCGATACCCGGGGTGAAGGGCGCCGGGTACACGCTCGGCGGGCAGTACGCGTTCTCCGCCCATGAGCCCTACGTCGTCGGGCCCAACCAGGGGCAGCCGCGCTACCTCGTCGAGAGCGGCCCCACCGCGGATTTCGCGTTGAGGAACCGCCTCACGCTCTTCGCCGGGATCGAGCTTCACCTCGACGACGACGCCGCAGGCAGCCCGGCCGCGGCGGCCAGGCCCTCCTCCATCGCGACCGTCGGGCGCGCGAGCCACGGAGCTTCACCGTGAAGAGCACACGTTTTCCCGCGCTCCTCATCCGCCTGTCGGCCACGACAGGCCTCCTGGCGGGGGGCTGCGTCGAGGTCGGCCACCCCATCGAGGTGGGCTGCTTCGTCGAGGACGACAACCCGAACTGCTTCGACACGGGCGTCTCCGCGAGCTCTTCTCAGGCGAGCGGGACCACCGGGGCCGGCGGGGCTGGCGGAGGCGGCGCGAGCGCCGATGGCGGAGGCGGCGCAGGCGGGAGCGCCGATGGCGGGGGCGGCGCAGGCGGTGACGGCGGCTCTGCGGGCTCAGGCGGCTCGGGCGGCTCAGGCGGAGCCGGGCTGTGAGCGCGCCGGCTATCGCCTCATCACGGTGGATTGCGTCAACCTATCGCCCCATGAGGGGCCGAATCGTCCACCGTGGAGTCATCTCCGACGGTACCCTACTGTCGATTGGCATGCTCTCCGGCTGGAACTCGCATGGTCGGCATCGTTGGAACGAGGACGTAAAAGGCGTTGACAGTCGATCCTGTTTGCCATAGTCGTAATGATGCAACTCGGCTGGACCGCCGTGTCCCTGTCGTGAAGGGGGAGCGTGCACGACCGAAATTTCTCTGGCGGTCTTCTCCTGCCGACGCGCATCAGGGAGCCATCGACATGAAGGCGAGCGCCGTCCTCATCGATGTACCACGAGAAACGAAGTGTGATCTCCTGCCCTGACCGGGCAGGGAGCTCTCGAGAGAAGTCCCCCCGATGCCCGCGATGAACGAGACCGAGGCCAGCCGGATGCAGGGCGCGACGATCTCGCGAGCCCAGCGGATACTCGACGCCTTGCCGGTGATCGTGTGTGTTCTGGACCTCGCGGGACCGCGGCTCACGGGGCATAACGCCGCGCTCGTCCGGGCGCTCGGCTGCACGGAAGAAGAGCTCCTTTCGCGGGGCGTCGAGGCGCTCTCGGCGCGAATTCACCCCGACGATCTCGCCGGCCTCGCCGCGCGCGCGGCCGAGCTCGCCGCGGCGCGCGACGGCGGGGTCGTCGAAGGCGAGCTGCGGGCGCGCAGCATCGAGGGAGGGCAGCGCGAGCGCGTCTTCGCCGTGCGCGCGGAGGTCTTCACGCGAGGGGACGACGGCGCCGTGCGCGAGGTCGTCCTCTTCGCAGAGGACGTGACTGCGCGAAAGCGCCGCGAGCAGGGCGGCCGAAGGAGGGACGCGGTGTTCGCGGCGCTCTGCGACCGCGCCCCTGTCTTCATGTACGCGAAAGACCGTGACGGCGCCTTCCTCCTGGCGAGCCGCTCGACCGAGGAGCTCGTCGGGGCGACCCCGGGCAACATGCTCGGAAAGACCGATAGGGACTTCTGTCCGGCGGAAGTTGCGTCTATTTACAAGGACGTCGATGACCTGGTGCGGAGGACCGGCGCCCCGTTCGAGGCCGAGGAGATCGTCCCGCAGGCCGAGGGCGATCGGACCCTGTACACGATCAAGTTCCCCCTCCGCGGCGAGGGCGTCCCGGAGGGCGCGGTCGCCGGGATCTCCGTCGACATCACGCGGGTCAAGGCCGCGGAGCGCGAGCGAGAGGTGGCGCGGGACGAGCTGATCGCGGCGCAGCAGGACACGATACGGGAGCTGGTGACGCCGCTCTTGCCGATCGCCGAGGGGGTGCTCGTGATGCCGCTCATCGGCTTCTTCGACAGCGCGCGGGCGAGCCGGATCATCGAGACGCTGCTCGAGGGCGTGGAGAGGCACTCGGCTCGCATCGCGATCATCGATATCACCGGGGTCAAGGCGGTGGACGTCCAGGTCGCCGAGATGCTCGTGCAGTCCGCGCGCGCCGCCGGGCTGCTCGGGGCCCAGGTGGTGCTCACGGGCATCCAACCGGCGATCGCGCAGACGCTCATCGCGCTCGACGTCGATCTGCGGGGCCTGGTCACGGCGGGGACGCTGCGGAGCGGCATCGCGTATGCGGTTCCGGTCGGGCAAGCTCGCGGTGGACAGGAGCCGCGCCACTTGCGCCGCGAATGAGCGCGAGGCGCGCGTAGCCCGCGCCATCGCAGGGGGGGTCCCGGATGTCGGCGCGCGCACAGCCGCGCTGAACCGTCAGGGGACGGTGAAACGGGTCGAACGATATCGAGAAAAGGAGGGGATTCATGGTTCATCGCGCCATCTCTGGGGGCATCTTTCTGGCGACCAGCGCGCTTGCCTGCAGCTCGGGCGAAAGCACGGCGGAAGCGCCGCTGACCATCGCTTACATCACCCACAACAAGTGCAATCGGTTCCACGATCTGGGTCGCGCGGGCGCCGCGCAGGCGCAGCGCGAGCTGTCGACGACGAGCACGCGGCCGGTCAACGTGATGATCCTGGACCCTGAATGTCCGGAGCTCACGGAAGACGGCAAGCCGCTGGACCCCGACGACGCCTGCTACCTTTCCCGGCCGCAGATGAAGGTGCTGCAAGAGGTCATCGACCTGAAGGTGGATGCGATATCCGTCGATGTCTTCGACGGTGTCTGCGAGAACGATCTCGTCAACCAGGCGGTGGACGCCGGCATCAAGGTCGTCACGTACGGCGGCGACGCTCCGGCCAGCAAGCGCCACACCTACTACGGCATGGACAACAAGGCCGCTGCTGCCTTCCTCATGGATGCGCTCGCGACCATCAACGGGAAGACCGGCAAGGTCGCCTTGCAGACGATGATGGATGACGACGGTAACGGAGTCTACACCCCCACCCCCGCGGGGACGTTCATCGACCGGCTCGCCGGCTTCTCCGAGACGCTGAAGAAGTACCCGGACATGACGAACGCCGTGAGCCTCCCTTGCGTGTGCTGCGACTACGCGATCCCTTTCTGCGCGCAGACCGCGGAGGAGGCCCTGGAGATGGACCCGGAGATCACGGGCTTCTTCTTCTCCTACAGCAAGCTCCTCGGCGAGCCCGACCTCGCGAAGAACGCGCCGCTCCTCACCGCGAGAGCGAAGGAGAAGACCATTCACTCGGTGGCCTTCGACACGCTGCCGGAGTACATGGATCGCATGCGCGCGGGGTACGTGGATGTGCTCCTCGGTCAGAAGCTGTTCGGCTGGGGCTACGATACCGTCATGCTCGCGTACGATCTGGCCACCACCGATCGTCAAGTGAGCGCCTTCACCGACGCTGGCTGGTACGTCGTCTGTCCGAACAACCTGGAGGAGTTCGAGCGCAACACCCAGGCGATGGACTACCGGACGCCCCTCTCGAAGTGCAGCTTGCTCCCCTGAGCCTCGCGTTGCTCAGCGCGGCAGGCCGCATTGCGTGACGCGCGCCGCGATCGTCGCTTGCGCGGGTGGGCCAGGCTACGGCGCCGCGCCGGCCTGCCGGCCGGCTGGCCGCGACAGCGAGGCGGCGCCGCGTCTTCGGTTTCGCCGCGCGCGCGCCGTGGCTATCATGGGTCGAGCTCTGGTCCGCGCGTCCGCCGCCGGGCCTGGAAGGAGCCGCCATGAGGAGAGGCCTGCCGCGATGAACGAGACCAGGGCCAAGGAGCAGCAGGACGCGCTCAGCGCGCGAACCCAGAGGATGCTCGACGCGGCGCCGACGATCCTGTGTGTCGTGGGCCTCGACGAGCGGCGGCTCATCGCACATAACGCCGCCCTCGCCCGCTCGCTCGGCTGTACGGGCGAAGAGCTCTCGACACGCGGCGTCGAGGCGCTCTCGGAGAGGATACACCCGGGCGACATGGCCGGCCTCGCCGCGAGCGCGGAGCGGCTGAAGCGGGCGCGGGACGGCGAGGTGATCGAGGGCGAGCTCCGGGCGCGAGGCGGCGAGGGAGACGAGCGCATCTTCGCCGTGCGCGCGGAGGTCTTCGCGCGAAGCGAGGATGGATCCGCGCGCGAGATCTTCCTGTCGGCAGAGGACGTGACAGAGCGAAAGCGCCGCGAGCAGCATCTCCACAGGAGCGAGGCGCTGCTGGCGACGTTCTGTGATCACGCGCCGGTCCTCATGTATGCAAAGGACGGGGAAGGAGCCTTTCTCCTGGTGAGCCGCTCGGTGGAAGAGCTCGTCGGGGCGACCCCGGGCAGCATGCTTGGAAAGGCCGATAGCGACTTCTTTCCATCGGAAGTTGCGTCTATTTACAATGACGTCGATGACCTGGTGCGCAGGAACGGCGCCCCGTTCGAGGCCGAGGATCCCGTCCCTCACGCCCGAGGCGAGAAGACGTTCTACTCGATCAAGTTCCCCTTCCGCGGCGAGGGCATCCCGGAGGGCGCGATCGCCGGGATCTCCGTCGACATCACGCGGGTCAAGGCGGCGGAGCGCGAGCGGGAGGCGGCCCGGGACGAGCTGATCGCGGCGCAGCAGGACACGATACGTGAGCTCGTGACGCCGCTCTTGCCGATCGCCGAGGGGGTGCTGGTGATGCCGCTCATCGGCTTCTTCGACGGCGCGCGGGCGAGCCGGATCATCGAGACGCTGCTCCAGGGGGTGGAGAGGCACGCGGCCCGCATCGCGATCATCGATATCACCGGGGTCAAGGCGGTGGACGTCCAGGTCGCCGAGATGCTCGTGCACGCCGCGCGCGCCGTCGGGCTGCTCGGCGCCCAGGTGGTGCTCACCGGCATCCAGCCGGCGATCGCGCGGACGCTCATCGAGCTCGACGTCGACCTGCGGGGCCTGGTCACGGCGGGGACGCTGCGGAGCGGCATCGCGTACGCGCTGAAGCGAACGTGAAAGCCGGCCGACGCGTCGGATTTTGTTGACGCGTCGGAGATTTCCGACATATTGAGGACATGGCTGAAGTCGACGTGTTCTCGGCGCTCGCCAACCCGGTGCGGCGCGAGATCCTGATGCAGCTCCGCATGGGACCTCGCGCCGTGAACGACCTCGCGCGTAGCTTCGACCTGGGCCGCCCCGCGGTGTCCGAGCACCTCCAGGTGCTCCGCAAAGCGCGCCTCGTGCGCGAGGAGCCGCGCGGACGCGAGCGCTACTACCACCTCGATCCGCGCCCGCTGAGCGAGGTCGACGAGTGGCTCGACACGTTCACTCAGTACTGGAAGACGCGCCTCGCCGCCCTCGAAGAGCTCCTCAACGAAGAAGGAAAAAAATGAACGCCCCCGCAGTCATCCACCTCGAACATCGTTACTCAGCACCTCCGTCCGCCGTCTGGCGGGCGCTCACGGATCCGGAGCTGCACGCGCGCTGGTGGGCTCCGGGCGACGTCAGAGCCGTCGTTGGACACCGCTTCGAGCTCGACATGGGACCCTGGGGCAAGCAGGCCTGCGAGGTGCTCGCCGTCGAAGCGGAGCGGCTGTTCTCGTACCGGTTCGCCATCGGCAAGCTCGACACCCTCATCACGTGGCGCCTCACGCCGGAAGGGACGGGCACGCTCCTCACGCTCACGCACGAGGGCTTCAACCTCGACTCGGCGAGCGGCAGGAGCGCGTTCGAAGGCATGAAGCCTGGGTGGCCCAAGGTGCTGGAGAGGCTCGGAGCGACGCTCTGAGCGACCGCCGAGCGAAGCCGGACACCGGACCCTCGACGATGGTGTACCCGTCCAGCGTCTCGAAGCTCGCAAAGTGCTGATCGCCGAAGCTGCGGACCCGCAACGAGGCCCCGTCGGGTTGGTTGAACGGGAACTCCTTGCCGTGGAACGGAGTGCTCATCGTCTGTCTTCTCGCTGGCCGGTCAGGCCGGGGGAGACACTCGGTGTCGTCGTGCCTATCACGGCGCCTAACCCGCTTGTGGGCGCCCAGTCCGGCAGGCTCCGCTGGAGCCGCAGGCGCTCGGTCTCGGACAGCGCCTCCGCGATCACCTGACACACGGTTCGGCTCGCGCGATTGGTGCAGCTCACGCTCAAGGACACGCGCGGGAAGCTCCGAGCCGCTATTTGCTTTCTTTCTCTCTTTCTGCCCATGCGCTGACGCTCGAACGGATGCCCAGCCGGACCGGCGAGCTGCGCGGCGCTGATCCTCAAGCACCCTTCCCGGCCTGCGGACATGAAGCGCGCCGCATCCAGCGCGGCTGCCAGCGAACCCCGGTAGTCGCCGTGCGCCGGCCGTAGAGCGTGTCTGCTGCGGACCGAAGCCGCCGAGCGCAGACAGGGCAAGCCGTCGCTCCCGGGAAGCATCCTGTTGCGCGATCGCGCAACGGAGATGACCGGCCGGCCCGGCGGAGCCTGGCACAACGGGCCTCGCAGAACGCTCCGCGCCGGGCATCGCGGAGCGCGCGTTCGGGTGAGGACGGAGTGGCATGGGATGTGATTGGGCTTCCACCCGGTCGCCCGCGCCGCGAGCACACCTCCCGGCGAGCGGGCGATCCACCGGAGAGCGATATGAAAAGAACTGTGCACGGCGTCGCTGGGACACTCGCGCTCTGCCTCGTCTCGACCTTCTTCCTGTCCACGATGCTCGCGGAGCTCTCGGGGAACGTCGAGACCATCGTCACGGTCAAGCGCGGCATCCTCTACGGGCTCGCGCTGCTGATCCCGAGCATCGCGGCGGCGGGGGGCAGCGGCAACTTCCTGGCCCGCTCTCGCAGGGGCAGGATCGTGGACGGCAAGCAGAGGCGCATGAAGTTCATCGCCATGAACGGCCTCCTCGTCCTGGTGCCGTGCGCCTTCGTCCTCTACCGGCTCGCGAGCCGGGGGAATTTCGGGCCGCTGTTCGTGGGACTCCAGGCCGCCGAGCTGATGGCTGGGGCGACGAACATCTACTTGCTCAGCAAGATGATGCGCGACGGCTTCAGGCTGAGCGGCCGCCTGGCCCCTGCAAGGGCGAGCAGCAGAGAGAGCTGAGTCGCGACACGAGGATTGATGGCAATGAACACAAGGGACAGGAACCTGCAGATGAACTTCTACCAGCACACGATCGAGGTCGCCGCTGATGTCAACGACGCCTACGCGCTGTCGGCCGAGGTGGAGGCGTGGCCTCAGATCTTCCCGCCCTGCAAGGGGGTGAGGGTCATCGAGCGGACCGATAGCTCGCAGCTCGTCGAGATCACGGCGCTCGCAAATGGCAAGCTCATGACCTGGCGCTCGACCAGGGAGCTCTTCCCCGAGCAGCGCGCGATCTCGTTCCGCCAGGTGCAGCCGTCGCCGCTCCTCAGGTCCATGGAAGGGTCCTGGCGATTCTTCCCGGTGCAGACCGGGACGCTCATCGTCCTGGAGCACCGGTTCGAGATCAAACCGGACGTTCGTGGGCTCGTCGACGGCGTGTCGACGCCCGAGGAGGCGCTGCGCTTCATGTCGAAATCGACGGACACGAACAGCAAGCGCGAGCTTCAGGCGATCAAGCAAGCGCTCGAGTCGAGGACGTTCCATGGCCTGCAGAGCGAGCTCTACGGCGAGTTCCAGGAAGAGATGGTGATCGCGGCTTCGCCCGAGGCTGTGTACTCGCTCCTTGCGCGCGCACAGGACTGGCCGCAGGTGCTCTCGCACTGCCACCGCGTCGAGATGCGATACGACGACGGTCAGCACCAGGAGTTCATCATGACCGTGGACGTGAAGGGGCAGATGGAGCAAATCCGGTCGATCCGACGCTGCACGCCGCACGCGAGCATCAGTTACTTCCAGCCGGAGCCGCCGCCGGCGCTGCGCCGACACAGCGGGAAATGGCTCATCGAGCGCGTGCCAGGCGGGGTCCGCGTCGTGTCATGGCACGCCGTCGAGCTGAGGCCGGACGGGATGAAGCAGGTCTGGGGCGATATCAGCCCCGGCGACGCCTTGGCGCGAGTGACCAAGGCGATCAACGACAACAGCCGCGGTACGATGCTCGCGATCAAGGGACGCACCGCGGAGCAAGCACAGGGGAGATCGTCGTGACGAATCAGGGTCGGAAGGTCGCTCTCATCACGGGTGCGAGCCGCGGGATCGGCAAGGCGGCGGCCGTGAGGCTCGCGAGGGACGGATTCAGCGTCGCTCTCCTCGCGCGTTCGAGGCAGCAGCTGGAGGCGACCAGCGCCGAGGTCCGCGCCGCGGGGAGCGTCGCGACGATCGGGATCTGCGACGTCACCTCGCCGCAGGAGGTCGATGCGGCCGTCCAGGCTGCCGTCCGGGAGCTCGGGCACATCAGCGTCCTGCTCAACAACGCGGGACGGGGCGGCGGAGGGATCACTGCCGACATGAACGTCGAGCTGTGGCGGGAGATCATCGACACGAACCTGAACAGCGTATTCTACGTCACCAGGTCGGTCCTCAACCACACCCCCGAGGGCACGTTGAAGACGATCCTCAGCGTCGCGTCGACCGGCGGTAAGCAGGGCGTGATCCACGCCGCGGCGTACAGCGCGTCGAAGCACGGGATCATCGGCTTCACCAAGTCGCTCGCCCTCGAGCTCGCGCCTAAAGGCATCACGGTGAACGCCGTTTGCCCGGGGTTCGTGGAGACCGAGCTCGCGGAGAAGGCGCGCGGGAATTACGCAAAGATCTGGGGCGTGAGCGTCGACGACGCGAAGAGGCGCATCGAGCAGCGCGTCCCGATCGGTCGCTACATCGACCCCGACGAGGTCGCGGAGATGGTGGCTTACCTGGCGTCGGACAGCGCCCGCGGGATCACCGGACAGGCGATGAATATCTGCGGTGGGCTTGGAAATTATTGATGATGACCGGTGTCGGGCAGACACATGGCTGGCGAGAGGTTTAGATATCGTGAAGTTCGTTCAGAAGGGTAATCGTCGTAGGGCAGTCATCACCGGACTCGGGATCATCGCTCCCAACGGCATTGGCGTCGAGCAGTTCTGGGCTGGCGCGATGGCCGGCCGGTCCGGGGTCCGCGCGATCGAGAGCTACCCGGTGGACGGGTTCAAATCGAAGATCGCCGGTCAGGTCCAGGGATTCGACCCGAGGGCGCACGGCCTCAGGGAAGATCAGCTTCGGCGGCTGGACCGATATGCGCAGTTTGCCGTCGCGGCGAGCAAGATGGCGATGGATGACGCGGCCTTCGCCGGCGGCGTCCCTGACCCCGACCGGTTCGGTGTCTGCATCGGCAACGCGATCGCCGGTACGAGGTTCATGGAAGAGGAGTTCCTGGCCCTGACGGAGCGCGGCACCGCGCCGTACGATCCGACGTGGGTACAGCGCTCGCTCTATCAGGCGTCCACGTTCAACGTGGCCTCGGCGGAGGTCGCCGGCCTCTATGGAGCCCGCGGGCCCTGCTGCACGCTCAGCACCGGTTGCACGGGCGGCCTGGACGCCATCGGGCTGGCGCTCGACACCATCCGCACGGGCGATGCAGACGTGATGATCTGCGGCGCGTCGGAGGCGCCCATCACGCCGATCGCGCTGGCCGCGTTCGACATCCTGGGTGCCCTCTCGAGCAGGCGCAACGACTCCCCGCAGCGCGCCTCGCGGCCGTTCGACGATCAGCGCGACGGCTTCGTGCTGGGCGAGGGCGCCGGGGTCCTGATCCTCGAGGAGCGGGAGCACGCACTGCGGCGCGGGGCCACGATCTACGCCGAGCTGGGCGGCTTCGCTTCGTGCAACAACGCGTACCACATGACCGACCTGTCCTCGGACGGGATCGATCTGTCCCGCGCGATGAGGCTTGCGCTCCTCGACGCGGACATCGCGCCGAACAAGGTCGATTATGCGTGCGCGCACGGCAGCTCGACGAAGCAGAACGACACGAACGAGACGGCGGCGCTCAAGCTGACGCTCGGAGATCACGCCTACAAGGTGCCGGTGAGCTCGCTGAAGTCGATGGTGGGGCACCCCCTGGCCGCGGCCAACGCGCTCGAGAGCGTCGCCTCGGTCCTCTCCATCCTCAAATCCGAGATCTTCCCCACCATCAACTACGAGAACAAGGACATGTCCTGTGATCTGAACTACGTCCCCAACGAAGGTATCCAGCGGAGAGTGGACGTCGTCCTGAAGGCGGCGAGCGGCTTCTCAGGAATCCACAGCGCGCTGGTGTTTCGCGCCCCGAGCTGAGCAGGAGCACGACAGTGAATCGTCAGGTAGTAATCACCGGAATTGGGCTCCTCGCCCCGAACGGAGTCGGTAGTCGAACGGTCTGGTCCAACACGCTGAACCGGAACGGCGCCGTGCGCAGGGTGACGAAGTTCGACACCAGCCGCTTCCCGGCCGTCTTCGGCGGCGAGGTGACCGGCTTCGAACCCATCGATTTCATGCCGTCCCGCCTGGCCCGCAAGCTGGACCCGTACACGCAGTACGCGATCGCCGCCTGCGCGATGGCGCTCAAGGACGCCGAGGTGGACCTCGAGAAGGTCGATAGGCAGCAGTTCGGCGTTTACGTGGGCAACTGCTTCGGCGGCTGGACGGTGACCGATCGCGAGCTGCGGCACCTGTACACAAAAGGGGTGCGGGACGTGAGCCCCCACCAGGCCACCGCCTGGTTCCCTGCCGCGCCGCAGGGGCAGGTCTCGATCCTGTTCGGGCTCCGCGGGCACAGCAAGACCATCGTGTGCGATCGCGCCAGCGGCCTGGCCAGCGTCGGATACGCTGCGCGGAGCATCGCGCAGGGCCACTGCGACATCATCCTCGCCGGCGGTACGGAGGCGGTCATGTCGCCGCTTCCCTACTCTGCGTGCCTCACGGAAGGCATCCTGAACCAGGACCGGGACACGCCACCCGAGGCGGCGTATCGCCCGTTCGACGCCGGTCGCCACGGGCTCGTCCCGGGCGAGGGGGCGGCGTTCCTCGTGCTGGAGGACCGGGCTCACGCCATCCGTCGGCGCGCCAGGATCTACGGTGAAATCAGGGGCTTCGGCCTGTCCAGCGACGCATGCCACCCCGCGCCGCTGCCGAGGGAGGAGCGCGGCCTGAGCATCGCGATGCGCAAGGCGATCGACGAAGCCGGGATCGAGCCGAGCGACGTCTCCTTCATCATGGCGGACGGCATGGCCACGATCGACGGAGATGCGCAGGAGGCCGCCGCCATCCACAAGGTGTTCGGCGCGCTCGGCAGCAAGGTCAAGGTGACGGCGCCTAAATCGATGTTTGGACACCTGTACGGCGCCGGCGGCGCGATGGACGCCGCCCTCGCGGCCATGGGTCTCTTCTCTCAAACCGTCCCGCCGACGACCAACGTCGACGCGCTCGACGCGAGCTGCGACCTCGCGGTGACCACGGACGCGATCAAGGACGGCGAGCTTCGCTTCGCCCAGATCAACAGCCGCGGCTCCGGCGGCATGAACGCGTCGATGATCATCGGCCAGGACCGGAGATAACGAAACTCGAACCGCACAAGAACGTCAGACAACGTGATTTAACAATGCAGAGGCAAGCGATGCAGAGTGCTCAGACCG
Source organism: Sorangium sp. So ce128 (assembly GCF_051525245.1). NCBI lineage: Bacteria > Pseudomonadati > Myxococcota > Polyangiales > Polyangiaceae > Sorangium > Sorangium sp. So ce128. Next base: position 2,037,438 of record NZ_CP150313.1, read on the forward strand.
TCGATATGCAGGTGAAGAAGATCCTCGCCGAGTTCCTCGGGAGACCCATGAAGGACCTCTCGGACGACGCCTTGCTCCAGGACGACCTGGACGTGGACTCGACAGAGATGATCGAGATCGTGTGCGCGGTGGAGCGGGCCTTCCAGGTCAGGCTCGGGGACGGCGCGGAGAAGGCGCTCAAGACGGTGGCGGACATCCACAGCGCCGTCGACCGCGCGAAGCGTTCGTGAACCCAGCGGGGGAGAGGGCTCACGGGATGATCATCGGTGTCGGCGTTGATTTTTGCGTGATCGATCGCATCGCGGCGGCGATCGAGAGGCACGAGGGCCGCTTCGAGGAGCGGCTGTTCACCGCGACGGAGCGCGCCTATTGTCGCATGCGGGGCTCCCCTGCTCAGCATTTCGCTGGCCGGTTCGCCGCCAAGGAAGCCTGCGTCAAGGCCCTCGGCGCGCCGGCGGGGCTGGCATGGCACGAGCTCGAGGTCATCCGCGCCGAGGGCGGACGGCCGACGCTCGAGCTCTCCGGCGCGTCGCTGAAGATCGCGAGGGAGCTCGGCGTCGAGAAGATACATCTGACCATTTCCCATCAGGCGAACTTCGCGGTCGCCACTGTCGTGGCAGAACGGTGACGGTGAGGGCGAGCACGCCTGGGATGCCCGGCGAGAGGAGACGTTGATGCCAGCGTTTTTTGTACCGCAGATCGGCGGTGACAGGATCAGCACGGACCGGGGCGAGGTCCGGCTGGAGCACCCTGCTCCAGGCGTGCTCGTGGTGCGCTGCAGCGGCCACGGGGAGGCCGCCTTCGTCCCCCCGCTGGTCAGCCTGTTCGAGGCGCTCGCCGCGTCCGGCCACCCGGCGGACCTCTTCGTGGACGCCGAGCGCCTCACGGACTTCGACCGCGAGTACCGCACCGGGATGGTGATGTGGATCAAGCGGAACAGGCCACGCGTCCATTGCATCAATGTCCTCGTCCGGTCCAAGTTCGCGGCGATGGGCGTCTCGCTCGCGAGCCTCAGGGAGCGGGGCCTCCTGGTCCCGTTCGTCCGTCGCGAGGATTTCGAGGACACGCTCCGAGCGGTCGTCGAGCAGAGGACTCAGGACGCGGGTCACGCGCAGGGCGTCGGCTTCGTGGAGCCGATCGCGTAGCGCCGGTCGGAGCGGAACCATGGCCGACCAGCCAACAGGGCGAATCATGTAACGCGCCCGCGAGGGCGTGAAGAGAACGGGTGTAGAGCGATGAGACAGAGCAAGGTTGCGGTGGTGACGGGGGCGTCACGCGGGATCGGGGCTGCCGTTGCGAGACGGCTCGCGCGCGACGGCGCGGACGTGATTGTCAATTACACATCGAACGAGGTGGCTGCAGCGCGCGTGGTCGAGGACATCAGGGGCATGGGACGGCGCGCGACCGCGGTGCGCGCCGACGTCTCCAGCGTCGAGGAGATCAAGGTGCTCTTCGAGCGCGCCGCCGCGGCGTTCGAGCGGGTGGACGTCCTCGTGAACAACGCCGCCGTGTTCGAGGCGTGCGCCCTGCGGGACGTGAGCCGGGCTGCGTTCAGCAACATCTTCGATCTGAACGCGCGCTCGGTGCTCTTCGCCTCCGAGGAGGCAGCGCGCCTCATGGGCAACTCCGGGAGGATCATCAACATCTCCTCGGATCTCTCGTGCATGGCCATGCCGGGGACGTCGCTGTACGCCGGCGCCAAGGCGGCGATCGAGGCGTTCACGCGCGTCCACGCCGCGGAGCTCGGGCCGCGTGGGATCACGGTGAACGCGATCGCGCCGGGTATCATCGACACCGACGCGCTGCGCACGCAGATGACCGACGAGAGGATCCAGGGGGTTGCCTCGATGACGCCGCTCGGCAGGGTCGGGACGCCCGAGGACGTGGCCGACGTCGTGGCCTTCATCGCGTCCGACGACAGCCGATGGATCACGGGCCAGGTCCTCCACGTGAACGGCGGCGTGTTGATGAGGTGAGCGCACCTGGCGGGGAGTCACCCGGAGGTCGCCCTGCGCGCTCCAACTCCAGCGAAGAGCGCTGCCATGATGCTGAGGCCCGTTCGTCCCCACTGCCACTTGGACCACGACGTGATGACCTCGGGCACCTCCCGGACGTCGATCGTCTTCCCGATCAGAGCCTCGTTCGCGCGTGCGAAGTAGAGAGGCAACAAGATGAGCGTGCCGGCCATGCACGCGGTGGCCAGCCCCCACGGCAACGGGTGCTGCTTCCGCTTGATGGCGCTGAACAGATTGTATCCACACGCCACCGTTCCCCCGACGTTCAAGGGGAAGAGCGTCATGCCCATGCGCGGTCCATGGACCGCGAACCAGTCCAGGAACTCGCTCGGACGCATGGATGAAAAACTGGAAGCCACGGCGGTCGACACCAGCAGGCTGCCGCCGGCGAACGCGCTGGTGAACACAACGGAAGCGACCTCGAGTGCTCGTGCCATCCTATGACCCTCCCCGCGCCCATCGCACATGCTTCCGTGCTCGTGGCGCATGCCTGGGACCGGCACGCCGGCGTGGGAGCTCCGCGGCCGGCTCTGCCACGCGTCGTCATTGTAGCAGCGGTGCGCCCGGGCGGCATCGAGCGATGCCTGGCTTTGCGCACCGGGACGAACGAGAAGCGGTGGGCAGGATGATCCCCCGATTCCGCGGGCAACCCGAGGGGGCGGGAAGGCAGGGATGGCATGGATAAAGAGGAGGGCGACCACGCCCGGCTTCCTGGGGGCGTCGAGGTTCCATCCTGAAACGAGTTTGCGCTGAGGCCGCCGTCGGCCGGCCAGTGCTGGGAGTGAGGATCATGGTCACCCGTTTCGATTTTTTTACCCTGTCCTCGGCGAGCGCTCACCCCGCGAGGGCAGGCGAGCAGCTCCTGCGCCGGGGGTGTGGACGCGCCGGCTTCTCCGTTGCCATCGAGCAAGATGACCTGGATCGCGATGGCTATGGCACGGCACCGTACGTTCTCATGACGGTCTCGACGACGCCGGATCGACTCTCTCGAGATGACCCCATGGACGCCTCGTCGCCGCAGCCGTCGCTCAGGCTCGACGCTCGCACGGTTGTCCGCGCTCGCGGTCGTCGTGACGGGATCGCGATCACCCGAGCGAGCTCCTCGGCTGGCGTCCTGCTGATCACGCTGTGCGCGCTGACGCCGCAGGATCGCGCGCGCTTCCTGCGGCAGTTCGACCGCGCGACTGCCTATATGGTAACCCAGGCAGGGTTTGTCATGAGCCGCCTGTTCGAGGCTGTGCCCGGCGAGCGCGCGGGCTGCTTCGTGAACGTCGCGCGCTGGACCAGCGTCTCCGCGTTCCAGGCTGCGTTCGCGAGCCCCGCGTTCAAGGCGATCGTCAGCGGCGGCTTCCAGCCGAAGAGCCAGATCATGCTAGCCCACCTGCCCGCATCATTGACCAGATTGGCATTCACATGATCGCACAAATAGACATCGTAGAGACCGACAGAGCCGACGCGCTTCGGCGGTCGTGGGTTGGAGCAGCCCGTGAGCTGGCCGCGTGCCCCGGGTTCCTCAATGCCCGGCTTCACGTCGTCTTCAAGCGCTTCAACGCGCGCGGATACGACCTGATCAGCGTTGTTCGATGGACCGACATCAACGCTCACTACGCTGCCCGGGCGGCCGGCCTGGAGCGGCCGCTGGAGGCCGATCGCGGCATCAACCTCTACGGGCTCGTCGATCGGAGCGAATTCGTGGAGCAGCCGGCGCGAGGATCGCGCCTCGTCATCACCAATCCTTACCGCATCCGGCAGCCACAGGCGGCGGAGAACGCGATGATGTGGGGCGCGACGAAGGCCCTCATGGCCGGACGGGATGGGCTCATCTCCGCAGAGCTCTTTCAGACCTACCACCCGGAGCACGACGCCTACTACTTCATCAGTCGCGCCGAGTGGGAGAGCGAAGACGCGTTCATGAAGCAGCTCGCCGGCAAGGACTACAAGAATCTCGTTGCCCCGTTCGAAGGTACATTTCAGATATGCCTGTCACACGTCGTCGATGAAATCGCGAAGGGCGGATGAAGCCCTCGCCGCTGACACCCATCCACAGTGAAAGAATTTGATCCATGGTTATGGTCATCGATCTTCTTGAGACAAGAAACCGCCCCGTCGCGGCGGATGCGTGGCGCGCCGTGTGCTCCTTCCTCTCCGAGCAACCAGGCTTTGAGGGGGGGCAGCTGCTCGAGATCTTCCAGACGCTCAGGCCACGCACCGGCTGGGAGATGGTGAGCGTCTGCCGGTGGAGCTCGGCGGAGGACTGGGAGCGGGCCCGCGCCGCGGTGAGACAGAGCGCAGAGCTTGTCTCGGTGCTGGGCGCGGCCGGCACCAAATTCACCGGTTTCAAGATGGATCTCGTCGACGGCTCCGAATACCGCTTCCGCCCGCCTTCCGGCAAGTTGGTGCTGGTCGACCTCATGTTCCTGCCCGAGGAGCGCATGGCAGCTTATGCCGCCATGTGGGCCGAGGCGGCGCAGACGATGAGCCAGCTCGCCGGGTACGTCAACTCCAGCCTGTACCGGACCAAGAACCTGGCTGACGAGGTCAAGTTCATCAACGTGGCGGAATGGGACAGCGCCGAGCGCTTCTTCGCTGGGATCCACGGCGACCGCTTCGTGTCGATCGTCGAGCCATTCAAGAGCGATTTTGCTCTCCATCTGAGCCGCCGCGTCGCGCTCTACACGGCGCCGCGCTGAGGTCTGGACATGATCTACTGGATAGACGTCGTCGACGCCGTGGCCGCGCCGAGCTATGCCGAGCGCTGGCAGGACCACGCGCTGGCCCTGCGGAAGCGGTGCGGCCTGCGAACTGCAGAGTTGTTCCATGTGTTCGAGCCGATCCGCGACGTGAATTACACGCTGCTCTCCGTCTACGCGTTCGATGACACCGATGTCGGCGAGGCAGCGCTGGGTGGTGTGTCGCCCCGCGGTGCATCGGCTGGCCTCGTCCAAGGCACGAGGTGCCGACTGGGTGTCATGTTGTCGGAGCTGTCCCGGGGGCTCCCTGGCCACGCGTGGCTGATCAATCCTTTTGAGATCAGCGAGGCCGACATCCCGGACGTCCTCGCGATGTGGGACAGGGCCAAGGACCACATGGCAGCGCACCCGGGCTTCCTGAACGCCCGGCTGTTCCGCTCCGCCGCCCCGTCGGCCAGGTACCGCCTGTTCAACGTCTCGCAATGGCGTAGCGCCGAGGACTTCAAGGAGTCTCTGCGTGATAGAGCGTATGACCGCCATCGAGAGAGGTCGATGACATATCGGCTCCATCCCTCGTTGTGCGCGCAGGTCCAAAGTATCGGCTTCGATGGGTGATCCGCGTGGCTATTGGTGTGTTGGCTGGCGGCTCGTCAGGCTCGATGCGACCAGCCGCCCCCATCTGTGTGGCAGAGACCGCAGCGCGGCGGCTGCGTTGCTCGTGATCGACAAGGAGAGGACCATGTCTCAAGTGGCGCTCGTGACGGGCGCGAGCCGCGGGATCGGACGAGAGATCGGGCGCTGGTTCGCCAGCCGTGGCTTCGATCTCATCCTCGTGGCCCGTGGACGTGCATCGCTGGCAGAACGCGCGGAGGCTCTGCGCCGGGAATATGGAAGGACGGTGAGCGCCGTCGCGGTGGACCTGTGCGATTTCGACGCCGCGCGCGGCGCCGTTCAGGCGGAGCTCAGCCGCTGGGGGCGCCTCGACGTCCTCGTGAACTCGGCCGGCATATTCCGCTTCGGTACCAGCAGCATGGCGATGGAAGATCTCGACGCGATGCTGACGACCAACGTGAAGGCGGTACACAACCTGTGCGTCGCCTGCCTGGGCTCGCTGGCCGAGGCTGGGTCGGCCCACATCTTCAACATCGCGTCCGTCACGGGCGTCGAGCCGTTCGCTGTCGTCGGCGGTTATGCGGCCAGCAAACACGCGCTGGTCGGCTACGGCCGGTCTCTGGCACGGGAGCTGTTGCCCAAGGGGATCAAGGTGACGACGTTGTGCCCGGATGTGGTCGACACCGACATGGCGGCCGGGTCGGGCCTCCTGGCGGAGCAGATGCTCGCCACGACGGACATCAGCCGGGCGATCGAGTTCGTTCTGTCGCTATCCAATGCGGCGCTCGTCGATGTCCTGGTGATCGGAAGCAAGCCTGTCGCGGGCAGCGCGCGCACGGAGGCGTGACTCGTGGAGCGCTTCAGGGCGTTCGCTTTCGTGACGCTGGAGGTCGGTCGTGGCTCGACCGGGGGCGCGTGGGGAGGGAGGTCGCGCCACGGCCCCTCGTCGCCCTGCCGGGCTCGCGGTCGACAGCTCCAGGTCGGCGCGTCAGCTGAACGACCCGAGCCCGCGGAACCTCCGGTACCGATCGTCGACGATCGCCTCCGTCCCGAGCTCGTCGAGCGAAGCGAGCGTCGTCCAGAGGGCCTGATCGAGCAACGCCGCGGCGCCGTCGTAATCCTGATGGGCTCCCCCGGTGGGCTCCTCGACGATCGCGTCCACGACCCCGAGCCGCAGCAGGTCCGGCGCGGTGATCTTGAGCTGCGCAGCCGCGTCGCCGACGCGCGCGGGGTCGTGCCAGAGGATCGCCGCGCAGCCCTCGGGCGAGATGACCGAGTAGCAGCCGAACTCGAGCACCAGCACGCGGTTGGCGAGCCCGAGCGCCAGCGCGCCGCCGGAGCCTCCTTCGCCGATGATGGTCGCCACGATCGGCACCTGCACCCGCGCCATCACGGCGAGCGCCGCGCCGATCGCCTCGCTCTGCCCGCGCTCCTCGGCGCCGAGGCCCGGGTAAGCGCCGGGGGTGTCGATGAACGTGAGGATCGGCAGCCGGAACCTCTCCGCCAGCTCGTAGAGCCGCACGGCTTTCCGGTACCCCTCCGGGTGCGGCATGCCGAAGTTGCGCTTCACGTTCTCCTTCGCATCGCGCCCTTTCTGGTGCCCCACCACCACCACGCTGCGGCCGTGATACCCCGCGAGCCCGGCGACGACCGCGCAGTCGTCGGCGAAGCGGCGATCCCCCTTCAGCTCGCACCAATCGGTGAACATCCGTTGCACGTAATCGAGCGTGTGAGGACGGTTCGCGTGCCGCGAGAGCTGCACCTTCTGCATCGGCGTCAGCGCAGCGAAGACCTCGCGCGCGAGCCGGTTCATCCTCTCCTCGAGCTCGGCGAGCTCCGCCACGAGGCTCCGATCGGACGCGACGAGCGCGCGCAGCTCCCGGACCCTGGCGATGAGCTCCGCGACCGGCTTCTCGAACGGCAGGACGACATCGGCCATGAGGATCTCCCCGGTAGCTCTGGCGCGCAGCCGGTCGCGGCGTCACACCCGCGGTGTCGGAGCGCCGGACGTCGCCTGAGAACAACGCACCCAGCTCGCTACCTAGTCCTCCTTCGCGTCGGTGGACACCCCTGATGGCACAAGGAGGCAGGGATGGGACGGAGAACGAGGAGGGCGTTCACGCCCGGGTGCAAGGCGGGGGCGGTCCGGCTGGCGAACGCGGGCACCCGGAGCTCGAGGCGCCCAGCCTGGTCACGGGCGCGCGGTCATGGACGCCGTGCCATCCGGGCCGTCCGGTGCCATCGGGCCGGACGCGGCGCGCTGCAGCTCCAACGTGACGGCCTCGACCAGCGCGGCCGCGAGCAAGACGAGGCGCGACGCCTGATGTCCTTGAGCGAGCAGCTCGCGAACGAGCGACTTTGCCACGATCTTGGTCGCACGCGCGGTGTCCTCGGGGCCTGGCGCCCCGCCGATGGCGTGATCTCGGCCAGTCGCTGCCTGCGATGGCTCGAGCTCGATGTCTTTCGTGTTTGACATGGTGCTCTCCTGCATTCGTGTGCACGCCGGGGTCGGGCTGGTCTCTCGGGCCATCGCCCACTCGCCGGCACCTGACTCCTCGGACCTCTGTGAGGGCCTCTTCGTGGCATTAGCAGTCTTTGTGCCCGGCGCGCCTGCGGCCGCGGGCCGCCGTCTCCGCGCGATTGCCTGCGCCGGGCGCATAGGCGAGCGCCGCGCGCGGCGCTCGCCACCATGGTGGCTTGCTCGATCAAGCAAGATGCTGCAAACGGCGCCACGCGGTGGGGGTATCCACCAACCGCTCCTCCGCCGGCAACGGCGCGAGGGCCCTCAGGCAACGCAACACGCGGAGACGGTGCAAGATTTGCCCACCAGGACCTCCGTGTTATCACTATTTGCAGACATGAATGCATCCGAGAGCGCCACGGAGGTCATCCGACATCACCACGACGGAATCCGTGCTCCTGCCGGCAGCATCGCCCCCGGGACGACTACCCCCCGCCCCTCCGCCACCTCGACCGCGCTCTTCCGCCCCACCCGGTACGGCGCCTCCATGCGCTCGGCGAGCCGCGCCGCGAACCGCCGCCTGCGAGGTGCTCGCCGTCGAAGCGGAGCGGCTCCTCTCGTACCGCTTCGCCATCGGCAAGCTCGACACCATCATCACGTGGCGCCGCGCCGGTTGGCGCGTCATTGCAGCGTGCAGATGAGCCGCTGACCGCGCACGGAGTAGGCGCCGTCGCGTTGCTCGATCCAGGCGACCAGCAGCTTGACGCCGAGCTGCGCGACGGTCGAGCCGAGGATCTGCGCGCTGCTGCCGTCCGGAAGGGAGAAGACAGGTTGGTTGGGGAGCACGCTCTCACCTGTTCGCGTGAACCAGCCCAGGTTCACGCTCTTTCCAGGCGGCGGCACCAACGTCAAATACACGTTTTCGCCGTCGCTCGCGACGGGGCCCGGGGGGTTGTACTGGTCTACATTCTGGAGCTTGAAGACAGGGATAAAGCCGGGCGGGGGAACCTGGCCGAGCGACAGGAAGTCCTTCACGACGCCTACCTCCGCCGAGAGGGCGAGCCTCGGCGGAGGAACGAGGTGCACCATCAAGAGCGTGACGCCGTCGCCCTCGGGCAGCGGGAACGCCCCGAAGAAAGACTCCACCTCGTCAGGAGACGGGCTGAACTGGATCTGGTGCGCCACGCCGAGATCGGCGCGCGAGGCGCCCGTTCTGAAGAACGCCTCTCCGGTCGCGTTGTCATCCAACAAGAGGAGGTGCTGGCCGTTCGTGACGGTGTAGTAGTGAACGTTGAGCGAGGCATCGGTACGTGGTCCCTGGGCCACCAGGGTCGGCGCAGGTTCGGCCGATCCACCGACGACGAGCGCTCGCGTCGAGCCGCCCGGCGCCGCGCAGGTCGCGGCGTAAAGGGTGTTATCGCCCGCCTGGACGAACGCCATCGACGTTGCCACGTTGGGGCTCGCGCACTCCGGTGCGAGCGCGGGAAACCGCTGGAACGTCCCCTCGGACGAGACGCCGTCGGCGGTCGTGGGGAAGACGAGCTGCCCGATCTCGTACCCCACCCTGCCCTGAAGGATGACTTGCCCTCCCGATTCGCGGCCGGTGACGAAGGCCGCGCCGTCGGTGAAGGGGAACTCCGTCTTCGACCCGGCTGGCTCTCCGATCTCGTGCACCGTCCCGATCACGAGCCGGCTGGCAGTCTTGTCGACGACCGAGGCAAATACGCGATCGGGTCCGCTTGCCAGCACGAGCGAGGAGGTGTCGACCTCGTGGCCGCCGAGGTCTTCCGACGTGAGGATGTCGAACGGCTCGAGATCGAGGGCGCACCTCGCCTCGGCCGGCTTGCAGACGCCGTCCTGACAGACGCCGCTCGGGCACTCGGAAGCAACGCTGCACGCTTCGTCGCCGCTGCCTCCTTGGTTCAGCTCCGCGTCGGCGCGCACACCCGCGATGATCTGGCAGCCGGCGACGAGCAATGCGCCCCCGACGATGACGAGCCCCCATGGTCGCATCGGGCGCATCTCAGAAGCTACCTCGCAGCGACAGCCCCGCTGCTCCCGCCCGGACCGGAGGCTCCAGGCGCACCTCCAGCACCGTCGACGGCGCGGCGTCGCTCGACGGCGCGGTCAGGAACACGACCAGGCCCGTGATGAGCGCCGCGCCTCCCGCCGCGAACGCCACGTTGGAGATGTTGGCGGTCGTGTTGGCGTCCTGATGGAGCTTGACCCCCTCGGCGTCACAACGGGGAGGGTCGTCGTCGGTACACCCGTGCTGGCTGCGCGCCTCGCTCACCTTCGAGAGCGTCTCGACACCGAACACAGCGCCTACCGCGATCCCCGCCAAGCTCACCCCGCCCAGCACGAGCCCAACGGTCCGCTGCGCGCTCCACGAGCTCGCCGCGGGCGCAGCGCTCGTGGCCGCGGGCGCGGGCGCTCCCCGCCCTGGCGCGGGCGTGTCCTCGAGCAGAGGGACGCGCACCGTCCTCTGCCCTGGCTTCGGCTCGACGACCACCTTCGCGCTCCATGCCTTCTTGCCAGGCGCCACCGCCGCGATTGCATGCTCGCCCGGATCGACCGGGATCGCCGAGCCGAACATCGCCGCATCGAGCGGCTTCGCGTTGCGCCGCACCTCGAGCCCCTCGACCCGGGCCTCCGGCGCCACCTCGATGACGAGCCTCGAGAGCTGCGGCTCGAGGAGGCCAGCACGCCGCCCCGCTTCCTTCGAGCGCCGCCCGTCGCCCGCTTTGCGCGCCATCGCTTCGGCGTCGTTGAAGGTCGCCCAGGCGCTCGCCGTCGCGCCATTGAGCTCGTAGCAATCCGCCAGGGCGAGCAGCGTCCCGGCCATCGGGTCCAGCTTCTGGCTGGCGGCGAGCTTCGAGCACCCCAGGGCGTAGCTGCCCTGCTTGACGAGCGCGCGCCCCTCGCGGAAGAGCACATCGGCGGCCGCCCGGTCCTCTGCGGTCGGGTCCGCGAGGACGCGCGGCGCGAGCGATAACGACAGGATCAGCGCACCCGCAGCGGTGACACTGCGCTTCACACGCATCGGTCCTGGGCCACGCACCGATCCCAGTATATTGGCACCCCGCGCCGTTGTCCCAGGGTTAGCGACGCTCGTCGTACGAGAACGCCGGCTCGGGCTTCGGGGTGAGAAGGTCCTTGGCCGGGGGCTTCGCCCGCAGGGAGGGCTTCGTCGCCTTCAGCGCGGCCGTCGCCGCCGGCGAAGGCGAGGTGGGCTCCGCCTGCGCTTTCGCGCTCGCGTCGGGAGAGGCGGGCGCGGAGGGGGGAGCTGGAGGTTCAACGGGCGCAGACGGGGCCGCGTTCAACGCCCCGAAGGAGGCCGCCGGCGGGCCTGTCGGTGCCGGGGATCGCGCCCCCTCCTGCCGCCCCCCCCAGGCGATCACCGCCAGCGCAGCGCCCGCGAAGAACGCACCGCCGAGGAGAAGGGGAGCCCAATAGCGCGGCTTCGACAGCAGCACCTCGAAGGCCGATAGGGCTCCATGGCGCCAGGACGCGGTGGGCGCTGTGTCCGCCATGGCATCCGGCGGGCGCGGCGCGATCGACCCTGCTGCCCCGGCGCTGGCCGGCGGCGAGGAGGCCGCCACGCGCCGCGGCTCCGGCGCGTCTCTGGCTCCCGGCGAAGACGACCGCGACATGTTGAGCACCCGCCAAACCCGCTCCGGATAGCCCCGCGCTCGCAGGGGCGCGTGAGGCGCGAGGGCGCCGGCGAACGCTGCCACGTCGTTCCAGCGCTGCTCGCGCTCGTGCATCATGCACCGCTGGATCACCGCGTCGATCTCCGGGGGCACGTCGCTCCGGCGCTCGTGGAGCGGCGTGGGCTTCGCCGCGAGCATGCGCCCATAAAACTCCGCCAAGGTCTCCGCGTGAAACGGCGTCTGCCCGGCGATGAGCTCATACAAGAGGACGCCGAGCGCCCAGAGGTCGCTGCGCGCGTCGACATCCTTCGGCGAGCTCATCTGCTCGGGCGACATGTAGTAGGGGGTGCCGAGCTGCTCGTCGTCTTCTGTGAGGGCGAGCTCCGCCCCGCTGATCTTCGAGATCCCGAAGTCGAGGACCTTGATGCACGGCGCGCCGCTGACGTCCTCCGTGACGAAGAGGTTCGCCGGCTTCAGGTCGCGGTGCACAATCCCGGCGGCGTGCGCCTCGCCGACGGCTTCACACGTCTGGAGAACGTACTCCACGGCGTCGTCGAGCGAGAGACACCCACTCTCCTTGAGCAACGCGGCGAGATCACGCCCCTCGAGGAATTCCATGACGATGTACGGCGCGCCGCTTTCGAGCGTGCCGACGTCGAACACGCGGGCGACGTGCTGGCTGCGCAGCCGTACCGCCGCGCGCGCCTCGCGCAAGAAGCGCGCGCGCGCGTCGGCGGAGACGTGGTGGGCCGAGCGCATGAACTTGACGGCGACGCGCTGGCCGAGCTCGACGTGGACCGCCGCAACGACGACCCCCACGGCCCCCGCGCCGAGCAGACGCTCCACGCGGTACTTGCCCGCCACGACGTCGCCGGCCCGCACCGGGGCGTTGATCATGGCTTGCCATGTGGTCTCAGCGGCTCCGGGAGGTCAAGCGTCGCTTGATGGGCTCGCGCGCGTGCCGCCGCGCTATCCCTATAAAGCTCGCTGGCGACTCCCGGTAGGTCCAGCGCCGGCCGCCTGAGCCCGTGTCACGTCCGCTGGGAAGCTCGTCGTGAAATGAAATCGCCCGGACGCTCTGGCCCGTGAGGAGACAGGCGATTCCTTCGGCGAAGCTCACTGCCCTCACCGACTACCCCGCGCGCGCGTAGCGACCCGGAGGCTGGCCCACGTGGCGGCTGAACGCGGTGCTGAAGGTGCTCGCCGAGCCGTAGCCGACGCGCTCGGCGACCTCGGCGATCCCGAGATCGTGCCGGCGGAGCAGATCCCTCGCGACGGCCATGCGCCAGGCGAGCAGGTATTCCATGGGCGGCATGCCCACGGTGCGGGTGAAGCGCTCGAAGAACGCCGAGCGCGAAAGGGCCGCGGTCTTGGCGAGCTGGGCGACCGTCCACGAGCGCGCGAGCTGAGCGTGCATCTGCCGTATCGCCGGCGCGAGCCGCGGATCGGCCAGCCCGCGCAGGAGCCCCGGAGGCGCGTCCTCAGCCGAGGTCGACCGCAGCGCTTCGATGAGCAGCACCTCCACGAGCCGCGTGAGCACGAGATCGCGCCCCGATCTCTGCTCGTTGGATTCGTCGCCCACGAGCCGCACCAGCACCGAGAGGCGCTCGATGCCGCGCACGTGCAGCAGCGCTGGCAGCAGCGACACGAACAGCGCCGCGTCGGGCGAGTCGAAGAGGAAGTAGCCGCCGAGCAGCCGCACGTCCGGGCGTCCACCGCGCGTCCCGTGGCGGACTTCACCCGTCGGCGCGGGCGTCACCTTCGGGTCGATGCGCTCCGGCCTCACCGGCTCGAAGCCCGACAGGGTGAACCCCGGCGTCGCCGGCAGGAGCACGAAGTCGCCCGCCTCGAGCGTCAGGGCGCGCTCGCCGTCGACGGCGAGACGACAGCTGCCCTCCAGCACGGCGCAGAAGCTCGGCTGGCCGAAGTCCGCGTAGCGGACCCCCCAGCGACCGGCGCCGCTGATGCGCTTCGAGAACACGGCGCGCGGCTGGAGCAGCGCGATGACCTCCGAGAGCGGGTCGTTCATGTCCGGACTCTAGCAAACGAAACGTGGACTACCAATGATAGATAGTCCAGCGCGCCGCCGCTATCTTCCCTTCATGAACACTGTGCTCATCACGGGTTGCTCCTCGGGATATGGACTCGAAACCGCGCGCCACTTCCACGCGCAGGGCTGGAACGTCGTCGCCACCATGAGAACGCCGCGCGAGGACGTGCTGCCTCGGTCGGACCGGCTGCGCGTGATCGCGCTCGACGTGACGAAGCCCGAGAGCATCGCGGCTGCGCTCGAGGCGAGCGGGCCCATCGACGTTCTCGTCAACAACGCCGGCATCGGGCTCCTGGGCGCCTTCGAGGCCACGCCGATGAGCACGGTGCGCGATGTGTTCGAGACCAACACGTTTGGCGTGATGGCGATGACGCAGGCCGTGCTGCCCCAGCTCCGCGCGCGGCGATCGGGCGTGGTGGTGAACGTGACGTCGAGCGCGACGCTCGCGCCGATGCCGCTGGTCGCCGTCTACACCGCGAGCAAGATGGCCATCGAAGGGTTCACCGCGTCGCTCGCGTTCGAGCTCGAGGCCTTCGGCGTGCGCGTGAAGCTCGTCGAGCCGGGCTACGGCCCGACGACGCGCTTCACGAGCAACGGGGGACCCCGCATGGAAGGCCTGATTCCCGACGCCTACGCGCCTCTCGCGCAGCGTATCTTCGCCTCCTTCGGGCAGCCGGCGCTGGTGACGAGCGAGTCCGACGTGGCCGAAGGGGTGTGGCGCGCCGCGAACGACGTATCGGGGCAGCTCCGTTTCCCGGCCGGTCCCGACGCGGTGGCGCTGGCCCTGGCCAGATGAGCGACCCCATGGGGCACCGGGGCTGGTCGCCCGCGCTTCATTCGTTCGTGAACTCGCCGCAGCGGCCGCTCCCGCGGCAGACGCCGCTCGCGCAGCTCTCGTGTCGATGACACCGCCGGCCGGGCGCCAGCTTGCAAGCGCCCGCGCCATCGCAGACCTTGTCCTCCAGCTCGCAGTCCGGCTCGTCCTCGACTCCGGGGCCGAGGGGCGAGCACGTGCCGACCGACCGCGCGACGTTGCAGGCCATGCAGGTCTCGTCGCAAGCGGTGTCGCAGCAGACGCCGTCGACGCATTTCCAGCTCGCGCAATCCCTCGGCCCGCCGCACGCCCGGCCGTTCGCGCCCCTGCACGCGCCCGCTGCGTCGCAGGCGCGGCCCTGGCCGCACGGCGAGCCTGCAGCCACGACGTGCGTGGCGATCCCGCGTTGACACCCGTCGCTCGTGCATGGGTCGCCGTCGTCTTCCGCGTCGGCGCCGTCCGGCGCAGGATACGGCTGTCCCGCAGCGCAGGTGAGGATCTGGCAGTCGCCCGCGATCTGCCCGGACGGCAGGGCCGGAACGCCGTCGAGCGGGACGTTGACGCACGCGCCTGCGGTGCACGCGTCCGCGGTGCATGGATTGTCATCGTCGCAGTCGGTCGCCTGCGTCTCGGCCGCGCACGCAGGGGCCTCTCCGTCCCAGCCAGCGCCGGGGTCACCCGCCCCGACCCCGTGATCCCCGCCGCTGCCGGCGCCCGCGCCGCCGGAGCCCTGGAAGCTGCGGGCCCTGGGCGAACAGCCCGCCAGCGCGACGACGAGGCACAGCGGCACCGATGTCGCCTGCACGCGGCTCGTGCGGCGGAGCGGAAGTGCTGAGATGTGAAATGTCCACATGCGCCGAACTCTACTGTCGGTCCAGCTCACCCGCTAATCAGACTTCTTCCTTCGAGCGGCCATGGACGAACGGCGCGCTCGGTTTGCTGGCGGCGGAGCTCGCAGCTGGGATTCCGCTCCGTTCGAGGCGCGCCACCGCCGTCCGGCTCACCACCCCACCGCATCTGCCCGCCGTACACCCGTGTCGCGCGCGCCGCGCACGCAACACCGCTTCTCCTGATCTTCTCTCTGACGTACAAGAACGGAGAACTTGAGTACGGCCCTCAGACGAGGCGCGGCGCCTCGCCGATCTCGCCGCCGCGCCGCGCCGCGAGCGCCTCGAGGAGCGCGATCCACGCCCCGGGCCCATCGAGCGTCAGGCCGGGCTCGACCGCGGTGTCCGGCCGCTCGGACGAGGCGATGTAGACGCCCACGCCGCCGATCGCCCGGGCGTGGGCGATCGCCGGCTCGTCGGTCGTGTCGTCGCCCGCATAGACCACCAGCGTCCCCGGCGGCAGCCGCGCCAGCAGGAACGCGAGGGCGCGGCCCTTGTCGTGCGCGGCGTCCCGGGCCTCGTGGATGCTGCGCCCCCTCATGACCACGAACCCCCGCCGCGCCGCCGCGTCCGCCCACGCCCCGAGCGCGTCGAACGCGGCCGGCCGGGCCTCCGCCGGGACGAGCCGCCAGTGGAGCGCGATCGAGCAGCGCTTGCGCTCGACCCACAGCGCAGGGACCCGCCGCACCGCCTCGTCTGCCTCGCGCTCCAGCGCGTCGAGCGCCTCGGTCGGCGACTCCGCCCGGTACACGAGCTCCCCGCCCGGCGTCGCGATCTCCGCCCCGTGCTCGCCCACGCGCCACGCCGCGCCGACCGCCGCGGTGCGCGCCGCGACGTCCTGGATCGTCCTCCCCGTGACGATCGCCACGGTCGTGCCCGGCGCCCGCGAGAGCGCTTCCAGCGCCCCGAGGGCGCCCGGCGCCGCCACCGCCCCGCCCGAGACCGCGGTGATCTCGGAGATGGTCCCGTCGAAGTCCGTCGCGAGCAGCAATGACGGCGCGGCCGCCGCGCGCTCGACCAATTCAAGAACGTCCATGCTGCACCAGATCTACCACTGGGCACGCCAGGAGCACGATGGCAAAGCCGGCGCGATCGGGAGCGACCCGGTGGCCGGCTTTGCTGCTCCACGACGGACAGGTCGCCGCCGCGCGCCGCGCGCGTCAGAACCGGATGATCACCTCGTGGACGCGGCGCCCCTCGGTCTTGCCCTCGGTGGACTCCGCGGGCGCGGCGTCGCCCGCGGGCGACCCCTCCGCGGCGGCCGCCGGCTCGTCCGTCTTGCACTCGTACTTCACGCGCCACTCGGTCTTCTGCACCGTGTGCGTGCTCTCCTGCTTCCGCTTCTTCGGCCCGAAGAAATCCTTCTCGCGGCGCTCGCTGGACTCCGACACGGACTCTTCCCCGACCACGGTCTCGCCCTCTTCGACGATCTCGTAGCTCTCGGGTCCGCCGCAGGTCGTGGCCATCGTCTGGCTCGCCTTCTGCATGGCCACCTCGCGATCGCCCAGGATCGCGAGCTCGCCGCCGACCTTCGTCCGCCTCACGACGCGGACCTCGCCATACGGCTGCCACGAGCACGCGGCCGTGGAACAGAGCGCGCACGCGGCGATCAATGCATGAATCGCAGAGAATTTCATGCCTTGCACCAGTACCACCCTCGAAATGACGAGGGCAACAACAAAGCGCGGGCGGTTCCGTGCAAAACCTGCTACCGGCGGCGCGCTCGTCTGGTCGGTTGGTCGCCTGGTCGGTTGGTCGGTTGGTCGGTTGGTCGGTTGGTCGGTTGATCGCGTCGCGCCGTCGTAGCGGTCCAACGTTGCGTGGTCGATCGAGCGCGCGCCTGCTCGCGCCGGGGCACCGGATCACCACCCGCTGCTGCCACGGCAGCAGCGAGGGAGCTCTCGGCCCCGCGTTCCGGCCCGCTCCGGCGCGGCATGGGGGTTGCTGACCGCGGGTGTTCGCCGGCGCGGATCAACAGGCTTGATCCGCGCCGCGCACCGAGGTCCAACTGCGCTCCTTCATCGACAAGAACCGCTTCCTGCTGGTGTTCGCGGCGCTGTCCTCGGTCATGGGCCTCAGCGTCGGCGTGGCCAAGGTGAGCACGACGCTGTATGCGCTGGAGCTCGGGGCGAACGAGGCGCTGCTCGGGCTGATCTCCGGATCGCAGAGCGTCGGGGTGCTCCTGATGAGCATCCCCATCGGGCTCCTCGTGGATCACCTCGGGCCCTCGCGGCTGTTCGTGCTGGGGAGCCTCGTGGCCGGGTCCCTCTACATGGCCTTGCCGGCGGTCCCGTCTCCGGTGTTCCTGCTGGCCTTCACGACGGCGATCAGCTTCTTCATGCCGATGCGCTTCGTCTCGCTGAGCACCGTGTTCATGAAGCAGCTCGAGACGGTGGGCGAGGGCAAGGCCGGCTGGTACCGCGGCACGCATATGGTCGGCATGTTCCTGCTCGGCCCCATGCTCGCGGCCAGCCTCACGAAGGCGCTCGGCTTCTCGGGCACGTACCGGCTCATCGGGCTCTCGTTCCTGATCACCGTGCTCATGTCGCCGATCGTCTTCGGCCCTTACACGGCGCGGTCCGCGCACCCTCGAGCGCTCCGCCTCTCCGGCGTCCGCTCCGACCTCGCCCTGCTCGCGCAGGACGTCGAGCTGCGCAGCGTGTGCCTGATCGAGTTTGCGGCCCAGTCGATCAACTCGTTCTTCATGTTCTTCATCATCCCCATCGGCGTCACCGTCGCCCACCTGACGGCGGCCGAGGCGTCGGGGCTCCTGGCCTGGCAGGGCGTGACGTTCATCTTCGCGCTGTTCGCGCTGGGGGGCCTCGTGGGCCGGGTGGGGCACGAGCGCGTCTACCTCGCGAGCCTGGTCCTCGTCCCGAGCGCGCTCCTCTTGCTCGGCCTCTCGCGCGATCTCATGCCGCTGCGGGCCGGCGGCCTGCTGCTCGGCCTCGGGCTCGGCATCCTCCAGATCGCGAACCTCACCCGCATCGCCCGGATCGGCGCGCGGGCGGGGCGGGGCAAGGTGGCCGGCTTGCAGGCGCTCGTGGGGCCGTCCGGTGGCCTGTTCGGCAGCACCGTGGGCGGCCTCCTGGGCCGGAGCCTGGGGCTCCAAACGATGTTTCTGCTCCTGTCCGTGTTCTTCGGCCTGCTCCTCGCCGTGGCGCGCAGGACGTCCAGCGCGGCGGCGGCGGCGAGCACCGCGCCCGCCGAGCCCGCCGCCGCCGAGTAACGGCCGAGGAGAGACAACCACCATGCGAGAGCTCGACACGCCATCTTCGATCGCCACGACACGCCGCAGGCTCGCGGCGGCCCTCTGCGCCGCGCTCGCGCTCGCGGCCTGCTCGAAGGGAGGCCCCGGCAACGGCGACGGCGCCGCCGGCGACTACGAGGTGCAGGAGCTGCGCTATCAGGGGTTCTCGGGCATGGTCTCGGTGCCCGAGCTGGCGGAGGATCTGGGGTACCTCGCCCCGATCAAGCTGAGCTACGTCGGCAACACGATCAGCGGGCCGCAGGACATCCAGACCGTGGTCACCGGAGACACCGATCTCGGGCAGGCGTTCAACGGCGCGGTGATCAAGCTGATCGCCGCCGGGGCGCCGCTCCGGGCGGTGGTGGGCGGCTACGGGATCGACGCGAAGCGGTGGAGCGGCTTCTACGTGACCGAGGACAGCCCCATCCAGGCGGCGCGGGACCTGATCGGCAAGAAGGTCGCGATGAACACGCTGGGCGCGCACCACGAGCTGATGCTGAAAGAGTACCTGTCGCGGCAGGGGCTCACGAGCGCCGAGATCGCGCAGGTCACGCTGGTGGTGCTGCCGCCGGTGAGCGCGGAGCAGGCGCTTCGACAGAGGCAGGTGGAGGTCGCCGTCCTCGGCGACATCCTGCGCGACAAGGCGCTGGAGCGCGGCGGCGTCCGGGCGCTGTTCTCGGATCACGAGCTGTTCGGCGAGCTCACCGCCGGCAGCTACGTGCTGAGCAAGCGATTCTTGAAGGAGAGCCCGAACAGCGCCCGCAAGTTCGTGGAGGCCGCGGCGCGCGCCATCGAGTGGGCCCGGAGCACGCCGCGCGAGGAGGTGGTGGCCCGCTTGCAGCGGATCATCGAGCGGCGGGGCCGCAACGAGGACGCGTCGCTGGTGAAGTACTGGACCAGCCTGGGCGTCGCCGGCAAAGGCGGGCTCCTGTCGGCCGGGGAATACCAGATCTGGATCGACTGGCTGGTGAAGGACGGCGACCTCAAGGCGGGGCAGATCAAGGCCGAGGACCTGTTCACGAACGAGCTCAACCCGTTCGCGGCGACACAGGGGAAGTGACGGCGCCGGCCCCGGCGCGTCCCGCTCGCCACCGCTTGCGGTAGAGGAGGAATTTGCCGTGGTTCACGGCCCGTGCGCGGTGGCGCTGGCCTCTCCTACGATCGCCGCCGGAGGATGTGCTGGAGCAGCTGGCGCGAGACGTTCAGGAGCTTTGCCGCCTTCCGGCGGTTTCCTCCGGCGCGCGCGAGCGCCTCGTCGACCATGACGGTGCGCACCTGCTCCTCGACGTCCTGGATCGACGCCCGCCCCACCGCCGCGCGCACCTGAGGCCGGAGATCGGGCGGCCGGCTCAGCGCGTCGTCGATCGTGCGCTCCAGCTCCTCGAGGCGCAGCGGCTTCGCCAGGAACGAGCGCACGCCCATCTGGGCGAGCCGGAACGAGACGGCCGGGCTCGCCGAGCCGCTGATGGCCACGATCGTCGGCGCGACAGCGCAGGTCATGGCCCGCTCCACGACGTCGACGGCGTTCCCGTCCGGGAGCATCACGTCGGCGATGATCCCTTGAAACGCCCCGCCTGCGAGCGCGCTGTGCGCCTCGGCCACCGACGCGCACGCGACGACCTCGGCGCCGCGCGCCTCGAGCGCCTCGCGCAGCGCGCGCCTGAGCCTCGCGTCATCCTCCACGACCAGCCAGCGTAGCATCGTGTGGTAGCATGCCCCCGGTTCATGGGGGCGCATAGTCTCAAGCGGGCGGAGCTGGCCAGCCTCCCGGCGCTGTCGGCGCCGTCGACTCGCGCGCAGCTCGACGCCCTCATCACGCGCGAGGCGCTGCGGGGTGAGCGCACCGCCTCGATCGCGCGGAGCGTCTTCTGCGCGGCCCTCCTCGCGCGGTTCCTCGCCGTCGGGGGTTTGACGCCGTCAGGCTCTCACGCGCGCTCGCTCATCGAGGTTCCGCTGCTCCTCGGCGCGGTTGCCGCCTCGCTGTACGTGTGGTGGCGGAGCCGGAGGACCGATGCCCCTCCTCACCTGATCCTCGTCTCGGTCGGCCTCGACGCGCTCCTGTGCTTTCTGGCGCTGCTGCCGAACGTGCTCTGGCCCTGGGACGGTTACCCGGGAATCTTGCACCTGCCCGATATGGCCGCGCTCCTGATCACGGTGTCCGTGAGCGCGTTCCGGCTCGTCCGCCGGGCGGTGCTCCTCGCGACGGCGGCGAACGCGCTCTCCGCGCTCGTGCTCATCGTGCTCGACCGCGCGCTGAACGGCGGCCAACACGACGACTTCTGGGCGCCGGCGTCGCTGTTCTTCCTCCTGCTCCTGACGGCCGCCAGCGCGGCGCTCCTCGCCACGATGCGCACGGTCCGCGTCGTCGAGCTCGGGGCGCGCTCCACGCTGCGCGCCGAGCGCGCGCAGCGGAACCTGAGCGTCATGCTGCACGAACACCACGACGTGAAGACCTCGCTCTCGGCCGCCCTCATCGACACCGATCTCCTCCGGCGCGAGCTCCTTCGGGTCGAGTCCGCGAGCGCAGAGCGCATGTTGCGGAAGCTGGAGCAGCTCCGCGAGAGCGTCGAGGATGTCGCCTCGACCATGGGGCACATCCGCGATCGGACGATACGCGAGCTCGACGCGCTGCGCGCGACGGCCCCCGCCGAGATCGGCGAGGCGACCCGCGGCGCGCTCCGGGTCGTCCGGCGGCGCTACCAGGCGGTGAAGGTCGACGTCACGGATCGCGCGGAGCGCACCGCGGTCCTGTTCGCGGGGGGGCACGACGTGCTGGAGCGAGTGCTCCTCAACCTCCTCGTCAACGCGTGCGAGGGGACGGGCGAGCGCGGGGCGTCCAGCGTGACGCTGGACGCGCGCCCGCTGGGCGGCGGACGGGTGGCCATCGAGGTGAAGGACGACGGCCCCGGGTTCCACGACGCGCCGAGCCCGAAGCCGGGCGGGTCCGGACAGGGGCTCGGCTTCGTGGCCGGCATGGTGGAATCGAGCGGTGGGCTCGTCCTGCGCGCCAACCTCCCGGAAGGCGGCGCCAAGGTCACGATCGAGCTGCTCGAAGCGCCTGTGTGACGACGGAGCGCGCGGCGCGCGGACAGGGTGGCAAGAAAATTTGCCCTCATCGCGCCACTGGCCATGCGGTACCACTCGGTGGCGAAGTGGGTACTCGCATGGACTCCGTCGCTCGCAAACCTCTGAAGGATAACTTGGCATGAAGAAAACAAGCCCAATGACAGGTCCTGCGCTGGCTCCAACCTGGATTGCGATCGCCGCGGCCGCGGTGACGTTCGCGGCCCCCGGCCCCGTGAGCGCGCAGGCGCGGCGTTCGCCGATCTTCGATTCCGCGCTGAACGCTCCCGGCCGACCGCTGCGCGGGTTCGCCGATCTCCACACCCATCCGATGGCGCACCTCGGCTTCGGCGGGCACGTGCTCCACGGCGCTCCCGACGTCGACGTGCTCATGGCGCCGGGGACCATCTACGACCCCAGCGGTCAAGGCGTGTCAGGCGCCACGTGCAATGCGTCGGCGCGGCGCGCCGCCAGCATCGCGGAGGCGCTGGGGACCAGCTACAGCACCCACCGGGGTCACGATTTTCTAACGAACAAGTGCGGGAATCATGTCCGCCAGATCGTGCTCGGGGAAATGGCGAAATCCTACGGCATCCGCTCGTTCGAGGTCGAGCGCCCCGTGGGCTATCCGACGTTCGCGCACTTCCCGGCGCATAACGATATCCTGCACCAGCAGATGTGGGTCGACTGGATCCGCCGCGCGAAGGAGGGTGGTCTCCGGGTGATGGTCGCGCTGGCCGTCAACAGCCGCACGCTCGCCCACGGCATCGAGGCAAACCCGCCCGTCGACGACAGGGCGTCGGGCAATCTCCAGATCGAAGAGCTCGTCCGCTTCGTCGGCAAGCACGACGCGTGGATGGAGATCGCGCGTTCATCCGCCGATCTCCGGCGCATCGTGGAGAAGAACAAGCTCGCGGTGATCGTCGGTGTCGAGCTGGACGACATCGGCAACTTCGTGTGGAACAGAGCGTCGCCCACGGAGGCCCAGATCCGCGCGGAGATCAAGCGCCTCCACGTCCTCGGCGTGCGCTACGTGTTCCCGGTCCACCTCACCGACAACCTGTTCGGCGGGACCGCCGCCTACGAGGACGAGGTAGCGCGCGCCAACCGCTTCCAGACGGGGAAATGGTGGGACCTCGAGTGCTCCCGCGGAGAGGGCATCACGAAGCAGATCCAGTCGGGGAACGACCTCTTCAAGCTGATGAAGCTCGGCGACGCCGGCGGTCACATCCCGCTCCCGAGCTGCCAGCCGGGGGAAGGCCACAAGAACCGGCTGGGGCTCCTGCCCATGGGCCGCGTCGCCCTCAACGAGATGATGAGGCTCGGGATGGTCATCGACATCGATCACATGTCGCAGCGGATGGTGAGCGACGTGCTCGCATTCACCCGAACGACGCCCGGCGGCGCGTATCCGCTCGTCTCGGGGCACAACGGGCTCCGCGGCTCGAGCGGCAACGAGAACGGCCGGACCAACGCCCAGTACACCGAGCTCGCCGCGCGCGGCGGGCTCGCGGGCGTCGGCTTCGGCGACTCCGATGCACGGACCTTCCTGCGGAACGCGGCCGCCGTGGCGGCGATCACGTCAGGCGGCAAGCCGCTTCAGATCACCCTGGGCTCGGACATCAACGGGATGGTCGTCATGCCGCGCTCTCCCGAGTGCCAGGCGCCCCGGGACCAGGTGGTGACGGTGCCAGGCGACGCCTGGAACCACCCGCCCGCGCAGCTCCGGTGCACAGGGGCCGAGATCGACGTGCGCTCAGCGCGCATCGGCTGCCTCGACATCCAGACCAGCGGAAACCTGACGGGCCTCGTCGGCCGCGCCTGCAACGACAAGACGTCCTGCTCTTACAAGGCGCCGACTCCGGACGAGTACAGCCGCGCCGGCGTCCAGGCCGCGACGCGCGCGTTCTGTACGCAGGCCATGGAGATCGTGTACCGGTGCGTCGATCCGGCGGCCGAGGCGTGCGTCGATTACTCGAGCTTCCCCAGGGCCCGGATGGGGAGCCGCTCGTGGGATTACAACGAGGAGGGGGTCGTTCACATCGGGCTCTTCCCGGATTTCCTCAAGCACGTCGAGGCGCTTCCGGGCGGAGAGCAGCTCATCGACCGGCTCTACAGCGGAGCCGAAGGCTTCGCGCAGATGTGGGCGAAGGCCGAGACGGTCGGCCGCTCCGTCCCCTGATCCGCGCACGTCCGTCCCGGGGTTGTGGGACCCGACCCGGGTTGGCCCTGCGCGGCAAAGCTGCGCCGCGCCGCCGACCTGGGTCGGGTCCTGGTCCCGCCGCTACTGGCGCATCCACGCCACGAGGAACTTGGTCGTGTTCGCCCCCGGGTTGAACGCGTCGCCCTCGCGGATGCTCGCCGAGAACTCGATGGTCCGGGGCCCGGTCTGGGACGCGCTGAACCCGACGGCGCCGTTGTGGCCATCGATCTGCACGGTGATCGTGCCGGCGACGATGTCCGTCGCGCTCGTGATCTTCTTGAAGCAGCCCCGCGTACCAGGCCAGCCGCTGTTGCAGGTCACCGACGTGAGGCCGATCTGGAGCGCCTGCTCCGCCTCTTCCACGGTCTCCTCGCTCAGGTCCTCCTCGCTCAGGGCCTCATCGCCCTCCTGCGCGATGCAGCCCGCGAGCGCCATGGAGGCGAGGACGGCGATCATCCCGCTGAGCTTCGTGAGAAACCTCATGCCTCGGCCCTTTCCGCTCGACCGAGCTCGTCGGTCATCTTCGGATCGGGCCGCGGTGCAGTCGTCCTGGCCTTCGAGGAGTGTGCCTTGTGCGCTCTTGATGTCGTGTGCCATGCTCTGCCTCCATTCATGCTTTCGGTGTCCGTCGCTCCAGCGGGGTGGCCGTCGCGTTGCGGAGCTCGTACGAGCACCGTGATCTGGTATGGAGGTGGTACCGCACGGTCAGAGACGCGATAAGGGCAAACGTTCTTGCCCCACCTGGCAATGGTCCGGCTCGCGCCTCGTCTCCGCGGGCCGGGTCACCAGGCGAGGGACCCATGGACCTTGGTCATGACCTCGTTGGCCCGGATGTCACCGAGCATCCAGTCGAACTCCTCCCAGGAGATCTTGCCCGTCGCCGGGTCGACGGTGAAATGGTCGTACTTCGGCAGCCCGTGGTTCGTGAGCAGGATCGTGAACATCTCGCGGCTCGGCTCGGGATCGACCACGATGAGCGTCCCTGCGGCGCCTGTCTTGCTGTAGGCGACGGTCGATGTCGACTCCCCGCCGGGCCACGTGCCTGCGTCCCACATCTCCCAGCCGTACCCCTTGCGCGAGTAGATCAGGTTCTCGGAGTACGTCCAGGCCGACCTGTTGAGGTGGAGCGAGCCCGTCTGGGTCGTGGTCATGTCGAGCACGGCCTGGGCGGGGAGCAGGGTGGCTATGCAGAGGTTGAGAGGCCACTGGTTGCAGCTGTAGGCGTGCTTGCCCCGGTTCAACAACATCTGGGCGAACTTCGCCAGATCGCTCGCGGTCGAGAACAGGCCGTCGCACCCGGTGAGGTGCTCGGCCGGGTCCGGGCCGTCCCCTTCGAGGAAGTAGTCGGTCTCGTCCTGCACCTCGCCCCGGAGATAGCGCTCGCGCGCCGCGGACCACGCCGTGCCGACGAAGCGATCCTCCTTCTCCGGCATGTTGAGCCACGGCTGAAAGCCCGTGTCATTCATTTGCAGCGGGTCGAAGATGTAGGTCTTCATCAGGTTCTGGAGCGAGTCGCCGCCGACCGTCTCCAGCACGTGGCCCAGGATCCGAAAGCCGAGATCGCTGTAGACGACCTTCGTCCCCCGCGGGTGGGCCAGCGGCGCGTCGAGCATCGAGTGCCAGGGGTCGGCGTCGTCGAAGAGGCCGTTCGGGTTGGTGTCGTCGAAGTAGTCGATATCCTCCCCCGATACGTAGCTCATCAGATCCTTGATCGTGACAGAGCTCTTGTTGTTGACCGAGGAGACGGCGAACTCCGAGAAATACGTCGCGACCGTGTTGTTGATGTTGAACCCCGGGTAATCCCCGGACTCTTGCATTCTCATCGCGAGAAAGACGGTGAACGGCTTGGTCATGGACTGGAGATCGAAGATCCCATCGGGCGGCATCGGCACCGAGGGCATGCTCGGATCGTCCTCGTTCAGGCCGTCTCTCGTCCCCACGGCGGTGTGGAGCACGACCCGGCCCCGGCGGGCGACCAGGAGGACCGCGCCATTGATATCCCCGTCGTCCACCGCATTCTCCAGCTCGTTGACCGCCTGGTCGAGGAGGGCGCTGGACAGACCCACCGATTCCGGTGTGCCCGGGCGGACGGAGTACCTGATCGCCGGCTCCAGAGGGTACGTGTCCTGGGCGTGCGCCGACGGCGCCATGCCGACGATGGCGGCGGCCGCGGCTCCACAGAAGATCAAGCTACTGGCTCTCATGTTCGCGATTCCTTCCTTGAAGGGTGCTGCAGCCTCAGCGCGGGGCGGGGCGAAGGGCTATCGGGGTCATCGGCTGCGGTCTCGGAGCGCCTCTTGGCCCGCGCCCCGTCAGGGGCTTATCCACCCTTCGTGCCAGCGGGCCGCACGGCGCTCCGGCGAGCAGCGCACCCCGCGCGGCGCGCGCGCCGTGGTGGCCGCGACGACGGCCGGGCGCCCCTCGGGAGCGGCCGTGGCGCCGCCTGCAGTCCGCGAAAATGCGTTTTATATCAACTACTTGCGAGGACCATGACGCCCCCGGTAGCGCCGCGCCGGGCGCCGCCCCCGCCTGGCGCCGCGCCGGTCGCGAGGGGGAGGGGAGAGGCTCGGCGCGCTGCTGCGCCGCACGAAGGCACGCTCGCGGAGCGTGACATCGTGACGTTGTCACGGCGTGACATCGTGACATTGTCACGGCGTGACATCCAAATCTTGGCGTCGTATGGGGTCTTGGCGACCCCATCATTCCGGCAAGGTGGGGTAAGTCCCCCACCACCCGGCGTTCTTCAGGACGCTGCTTGCCCAGGAGCTCGACGCGAGCGAGGCTGGCTTCAGCGGTTAGGCCCGCCCGGAGGCGGGGGCGGCGGCCCTTCAGGGAGGATCTCGACCGCCATCCCCTCGCTCAGCTCCGCGCTCGCGAGCTTCACGACCCGCTCGCTCCCGTCGAGCCCGGTCGACACCTGGATCGTCGCGCCCGTGTCGCGCTCGACGACGATCGGCGCGAAGCGGATCCTGCTCCCGGGGTCGATGACGGCCACGCGGAGCCCCTTCGCGTCGTTGTAGAGCGCCGTCGCCGGGATCTCGAGCACGCGGTGCGGCGTGGGCAAGGTCAGCGCGACCTCCGCGTACATGCCGGCGAGGAGCCGGCCGTCGGGGTTCGGCACCCGCACCTCCGTGTTCATCGTCCGGGTCGCCGCGTCGAGCGCGCCGGCCGTGCGCGCGATCGTGCCCTGGAACGGCTGCCCCGCGAACTCGCGCACCGTGACCTTCGCCGGCGCGTCGACCCGCACGCTGGGCGCCACGTCCTGCGGGACGCCCACGAAGACGCGCACGGGGTCGGTCGCCGCGACGGTGAAGAGCGGCGTCCCGTTGCCCGCCGTGACCAGCGCCCCGCGCTCGGTCGTGCGCGAGGTGACCGTCCCCGCGAACGGCGCGGCGACCTTCGCGAACTTCTTCTGATCGAGGATGCGCTGGACGTTCGCCTGCTGCGCGGTGATCGCCGCGCGCGCCACGGTGACGCTCGCCTCGGCGACGTGCGCCTGCCCCTGCCGCTGCTCGAGCTCCTCCTGCGGCGCCACGCCCGCGGGGACGAGCTGCTCGTAGCGCTTCACGCTCGACCTCGACAGGTCGCGGTTGGCCTCGGCCTGCACGAGGCCGGCGCTCGCCTGCACCAGCTGCGCGCGGGCCTGAGCGAGCTCCTGATCGAGCTCGGGCGTGTCGATCTCGGCGAGGATCTGCCCCTCCTCGACCTTGTCGCCGATGTCCGCTGTCCACCTCCGCACGTAGCCGCTCACGCGCGGGTAGACGACCGTCTCCGCGAGGGGCTGGATGCTGCCGGGCAGGACGAGCGCCCGGTCGCTCGACACCGGCTGCGGCGCGACGACCCCCACGCGCGGGGCCGCGCCCTCGGCGGCCCGCGCGCCCTGCTCGAGCGCGGCGCGGGCGTTCCGGCGGGGCAGGTAGGCCGCGGCGAACGCCGCCCCGAGCACGACGACGAGGCCCACGCCGAGGGCGAGGCCGCGGGTCCTCGTCAGCACGGCTGGCGGCGGCAGATCGAACCCGAGGTCGTCGGCGGGGCTGCCCGGGGGCGGGGGGGCGGAGGTCGGGGGGGCAGCGGAGCGGCGGGCGGGGGAGCTCATAGGTCCTCTGCGAGCAGGTCTCTGGCCGGGGCCTTGTTCCTGAGGAGGCTGTACATCACGGGCACGAAGAAGAGCGTGCTCAGCGTCGCGACGAGGAGACCGCCGATGACCGCCCGCCCCAGCGGGGCGTTCTGCTCGCCGCCCTCGCCCAGGCCGAGCGACATGGGCAGCATGCCGAAGATCATCGCGAGCGCCGTCATGAGCACCGGCCTGAGGCGCGTCATGCCCGCGGCGAGGGCCGCTGTGCCCGCGTCGCGGCCCAGCTTGCGCTGGTCGTTCGCGAACGTCACGACGAGGATGCTGTTCGCCGTGGCGACGCCGACGCACATGATCGAGCCCATGAGCGCGGGCACGCTCAGCGTCGTGTGCGTCACGAACAGCACCCACGCGATGCCCGCCACCGCGCCCGGGAGCGCCATCAGGATGATGAGCGGGTCGAGCCACGACTGGAAGTTCACGACCATCAGCAGGTAGACGAGCACGACCGCGAAGAGGAGCCCGTAGCCGAGCCCCGTGAACGAGGTGTCCATGCTCTCCGCCTGCCCCTTGATGGTCACCTTCGTCCCGCGCGGCAGCTCGGGCCTGAGCTCGTCGACGACGCGCGAGACGGCGCCCGCGACCGAGCCGAGGTCGGTGCCGTCGACGTTCGCCTGGACGTCGAACGTCCTCGCGACGTTGTAATGGGTGATGTTCGCCGGCCCGGTCGCGCGCGACATCGACGCGACGTTGGACAGGAGCTGGGGGCGGCCGTCGCCGGTCGACAGCGGCGTGGCGTTCACGTCGTCGATGGACCCCATCGCGTACTGGGGCGTCTGCACGGCGACGAGGTACTGCACGCCGCGCTTGTCCAGCCAGTAGGTAGGCGACGTCTGCCCGCTCGACGAGAGCGAGACCAGCACGTCGCTCGCCACGTCGCGCTGGCTGAGCCCCAGCTGGTCGGCCATCGTGCGATCGACGTCGATGCGGAGCTGCGGCCTCGCCGGCACCTGCGCGAGGTGGACGTCGACGGCGCCGGGGATCCTCTCCATGCGATCGGCGATCTTCAGCGCGACGGCGTAGGTCTCGTCCTCCTTGCCGATCGGGCCGACCACCTGGACGTTGATGGGCGCCGCGAGGCCGAAGTTCAGCACCTGCGTCGAGATGTCGGGGGCGAGGAAGAAGAACGTCGTGTCGGGGTACGCCGCGTTGAGCCTCGCGCGGAGCGTCCGGACGTGGTCCGCGGTGGGCCGGTGGTGCTCCGCGAGCGCGATGAAGATCTGCCCGTCGGCCGACGAGATCTGCGCGCCCTCGCTGAGCGACAGGTTGATGCCGCTCGCCGGGATGCCGATGCTGTCGAGCATCGTGCGGATCTCGCCCGGCGGGAGCGCCCCGCGGATGGTCTCCTCGATCCGGGCGAAGCGCCGCTCGCTCTCCTCGAGGCGGGTGCCCGGCGGGCCGCGCACGTGGAGCTTGATGAGCCCCGCGTCGACGGTCGGGAAGAAGTCGCGGCCGAGGAGCGGGATCAGCGCGACCGAGGCGGCGACGAGCGCAAGGAACGCCCCGACGAACAGGGCGCGGTGGGCGAGCGCCCAAGCGAGCCACCCGCCGTACGCCGCCCGCAGCCGGTCGAACGCGCGGTTGAACGCGGCGAAGACGCGCCCGAAGAGGCCTCGGGGAGCGGCGTGGCCGTGCGCGTGCTCCGCCGCCTCGCGCTCGAGCAGGAGGCGCACGAGCGTCGGGACGAGCGTCCGAGACAGGAAGTACGACGTGAGCATGGCGAAGACGACCGCCATGGCCATCGGCACGAAGAGCGACCGCGCGGCGCCGGTGATGAAGGCGACCGGCACGAAGACGATGCAGATGCAGAGCGTGGAGACGAGCGCCGGGACGGCGATCTCCTGCGCCCCGTCGACGATGGCGCGCAGGAACGGCTTCCGCTGCCCGAGGTTCCTGTGGATGTTCTCGATGGCCACGGTCGCGTCGTCGACGAGGATGCCGACCGCGAGCGCCATCCCGCCGAGCGTCATCACGTTGAGCGTGTGGCCGAGGGCGTTCAGCGCGATGATCGAGACGAGGATCGAGAGCGGGATGCTGATGACGACGATGAGCGTGCTGCGCCAGCTCCCGAGGAACAGCACGATCATGAGCGCCGTGAGCCCCGCGGCGATCAGCGCCTCGTGCACGACCCCGGAGACCGCGGCGCGGACGAACACCGACTGATCGAAGAGCAGCGAGACCTTGAGCTCCTTCGGGAGCTTCTCCAGCGTGGCCGGCAGCATCGCGTGGATGCGCGAGGCGACGTCGAGCGTGCTCGCGCTCCCGTTCTTGAGGATGCTCAGGAGCACGCTGCGCTTGCCCTCCACGTGCACCATGTTCGTCTGCGGCGCGCTCCCGTCGCGCACGCTCGCGACGTCGCGGAGGGTGATGGTCCTGCCGTTCACCGTCTTGAGCGGCAGCTTCCCGAGCTCCTCGAAGGCCGCGGGGCTGCTGTTCATGATGACGGGGTACTCGTTCTCCCCCATCTTCGCCGTGCCGGAGGGCAGGGTGACGTTCTGCAGCCCGAGCGCCGCGTTCACGTCGCGCGGCGACAGCCCCCAGGCGAAGAGGCGCTGCGGGTCGATGTCGACCATGATCTGGCGCTGCTTGCCGCCGTACGGGTACGGGATCTGCGTGCCCCGGATCGTGGCGATGTCGGCGCGGATGAAGTTGACCGCGTAATCGAAGAGCTGCTGCTCGCTCAGCGACTCGCTCTCCAGCGCGGCCTGGAGGATCGGCACGTTCGAGGCGCTGTAACGGATGATGAGCGGCGGGCTGATCCCGGGCGGCATCTGGCGGATCGCGGTCTGCGAGATCGCCGTGACCTGCGCCGTCGCGGCCTCGATGCTGGCGCCGGGCTGGAGGAAGATCTTGATGATCGAGATGCCGGTGAGCGACTGGCTCTCGATATGATCGATGTCGTTGACGGTGGTTGTGAGGAAGCGCTCGTAGTTGTTGACGATGCGCTTCTCCATCTCCTCGGGGGGGAGACCGCCGTAGTTGAAAATTACCGACAGGACCGGGATGTCGATGTCCGGGAAGATGTCCGTCGGCATCCGGGCGACGGTGAACACGCCCAGGATGACGATCAGCATCGACATCACGATGAACGTGTACGTGCGTTGAAGCGCGATCCGGACGAGCCACATGGGCCAATTCCCGTCCCCCTCCGGAGCGCCCCGGCCGGGGGTGGCGCCTGAGGGCAGGCTCCGCATTTAGGGTGCCCTTGACGTTCGTCCAATCTATTCTTTCGTATCACACGATACCTTCAAGGTATGGATCTACGCCACCTCCGGTACTTCACGGCCGTCGCCGAGGAGCGGCACTTCGGCCGCGCGGCGCAGCGGCTCGGCATCGCCCAGCCGCCGCTGAGCCGGCAGATCCAGGATCTCGAGTCCGAGCTCGGGTTCTCGCTCTTCGATCGCTCGCGGCGGCGCGTCGAGCTGACGCCCGCGGGCGCGGTGCTCCTCGCCCATGTCCGGCGGGTCTTCGACGCGCTCGATCTCGCGGTGCACGAGGCCCGGCGCGCGAGCGTTGGCGAGACGGGGCGCCTCGTGGTCGGGTACCTGTCGTCGCTCGCCTACAGCGGCATCACCGAGCTGGTCCGCACCTTTCGCGGGGAGCTCCCCGCGGTGGAGCTCGCGCTCCGCGAGATGCCGCCGCAGGAGCAGATCGAGGCGCTCAAGGACGGGCGCATCGACGTCGGCTTCGTGAGGGCGCCGCTCCACGACGCCCGGCTCGCGTCCGAGTGCGTGCGGCGCGAGCCGCTCCTGGTCGCCCTGCCGGCCGATCACCCGCTCGCCGCGCGGAAGCGCATCCCGCTCGAGCTCCTGTCGCGCGAGCCGTTCGTCGTGTTCCCGCGCCAGCGCGGGTCGGCCTTCTTCGACCTGGTGATGGGGCTCTGCCGCGCGGCGGGCTTCTCCCCGCGCATCGCGCAGGAGGCGCTGCACCTCGACATCCTGAGCCTGGTGGCGGCGGGCTTCGGCGTCTCTATCTTGCCGGAATCCATCAAGAATGTCGGTCGCAAGGGGCTCGCGCTGCGCCCGATCGTGGGCGCGCCGTCGACCGATCTGCTCGTCGCGTGGCGCGCCGACGACGCGTCCCCCACGCTCGAGCAGTTCCTGTCGTTCGTGCGGCGGGTCGGCGTCAGCAAGGGCAAGCCGCGCGCGGCGCGCGGCGCGCCGGGGGAACCGGGGGAAGGCAAGCGCCGCCGCCGTGCCCGCGGGGCCGCCGCGGCGAGGCCAGACGCAGCGGAATAGCGGAGCCGAGGCGCGGCGCGCGCCGACGGATCAGGCCCGGGGGACCCGCGGCGCGTCGAGCGGCTGCCGTTTGCGGCGCAGCGCCGAGAGCGCGCTGCCGAGGGTCTGGTGGAGCGTCATCCCCTGGAGGTCGATGCCGAGGCGGATGAACCCCTGCGCGACCTGGGGCCGCATCCCCACGACGATGACCTCGGCGCCGAGCAGGAGGGCGGCGCGGGTCGTCTTCATCAGCGACGCCGCGACCTGCATGTCGGCGAAGGGCACGCCGGTGATGTCCATCAGCAGCACCTCGGCTTCCTTTTGGCTGAGCTCCGCGAGCACCACCTCGAGCACGTGGCGCGCGCGCTCCAGATCGATGGCGCCGACGAGCGGCACGAGCAGCACGCCCTGGTCGAGCGGGATGACCGGGCACCCGAGCCGGCGCACGTCGTCCGCGAGGGCGCGCTCGCGCTCGTAGGCGGCGCGCGCCTGCTGCTCCTGCGCGACCAGCGACTCGATCAGCGACGCGCGCTCGAACGCCGCGGTGAGCATCGCCACCCACATCTCCATGTCCCGGTGATCCAGCCCGAGCGGGCTGCTCACCGGGGCGCAGACGGCGAGGATGCCGCGATCCTCACCCTCGCTGCGGAGCGGGATGAGCCGGAGGACGTGGTCGCTCCGCCGGGCGGCGGCAGGCAGCCAGTCGCCGCGCGGGAACGCCTCGGCCGCGACGCGCGCGCCCGCTTCCGGCGTGGCGGCCGCCGCTCCGGGGGAGCAGCTCTCGACGACCCGCAGCAGACGACCCGAGTCCCCGGGCGCCTCCCACACGGCGAGGCAGCCCCAGCTCATCTGCACCGCGGAGAGCCAGCTCAGCTTGCTCCCGCTGCCGCCCGCGTCCGCCAGGAGCGTCTCCCGGATGACGAGGTTGATGTCGAGCAGGCCGTTCAGGTAGTCGGCGCGGGCCGCCTCGATCGCGACCCGGCCCTCCATCATGGCGCGCCGGGCCGCCCGGATGTACGCCGCGACGCGCCGCTCGGCGGCGGCGTCCCCCGCGCCGCGGAGCATCGTCTGGCCGGCCCGCTCCAGCCGGTCGACCATCT
This sequence comes from Sorangium sp. So ce128, assembly GCF_051525245.1. NCBI lineage: Bacteria > Pseudomonadati > Myxococcota > Polyangiales > Polyangiaceae > Sorangium > Sorangium sp. So ce128. The sequence continues at coordinate 2,070,585 of NZ_CP150313.1, forward strand.
CGAGGAGCTGGTCGATGTCGGGCATCTGCTCCGCGGCCTCTCGCCAGGCCCTCTCCAGCGCCGCGGCAGCCGGGCCGGGCCTGCCCCAGACGGCCGCCTCGAGCCCGAGGACCACCTCCGTGGCCCCGGGCCAGGCCTCTTCCGGCGGCGAGCTCGGATCGAGCGCCGTCGAGGCGCTCGCGAGCGCGGCGAGCTCCCGCGCGAGCGCGCCGGCCCGCGCAGCGGCGCTGCGAGCCGACGCGGGCGCGCTGGCCGGCGCCGCGGCGCTGCGGGACGACGGGGGCGCGTCGCGCAGCGCCGGGGCGGGCGAGCAGCCGCAGGAGCGGCGCAGGACCAGGGTCGTCGGCGCGATGTGCCCCGCGCAGGGGAGCTCCCGCCCGGCGAGGAGGTCGATGAGCAGCTCGGCGGCCGTCCCGCCGAGCCGGTCGAACCGCTGGCGGACCGTCGTCAGCGGCGGCGACGCGTACCGGGCCGCCTCGATGTCGTCGAACCCGACGAGCGCGATGTCCTCGGGGACGCGGATGCCTGCCTCGGCGAACGCGTCGAGGACCCCGAGCGCCTCCTTGTCGGCCGACATGAACATCGCGGTGCAGGTGACGCCCTCTTCCAGCAGGCGCCGCACGGCGAGCCGCCCGCTCGCCCGCTCGTTGTTCGGAAGATCGAAGACGAGGTCGGGGTCGAACGAGATGCCGCGCTCCTCGAGCGCGTCCCGGTAGGCCTGGAAGCGCTGCCGGATGTCCTCGTGCGCCATGTGGCCCGCGAAGACGATCCGCTCGTGGCCGTGGTCGAGCAGGTGGCGTACGGCCGAGAGGGCGCCACCGTGGTTGTCGGGCAGGACGTAGGGACAGCGCGCGTCATCGTTTGCGCGCGCGCTGAGCGTCACGACGGGCCGGCCGTCGTCGAGGAAGGGATCGAGTTCCGCCGCGTCGATGAGCGCGATCCACCCGTCGACCTGGTCTCGCGCGAGCCGCAGCCTGTGGACGTCTCGCGGGGACGCCCTGATGGCGATCACCCGATATCCGGCGCGCGCCGCGGCCGACTGGATACCGCCGAGAAGCTCGCAAACATAGCTGCCCCAGATGTCGGGGCACATGATGCCGATGGCTCTATCGAGCGACATGGTGGCAGCATCCTCGGTGGTCCTCAGCGCCCGCGTCCCGTCGTGACGCGATCACAAACGCAACCTGGTAGCACGCGACACCCGTGTGGCCATGCCGCTCTGCGGCGCGCTCGCGGCGGGAGCGGGCGCTCGTCGTCGCGAGCTCCAGCGTTCCCGCGTCCCCACGTCCGGCTCCCGGTCGCCTGCTGATGGCCGTGCTGTGCGGCAAGCGGCGCGAGTATCGGATGGACGGCGATGCTTGTCAGCTCCGATTGTCGCGCGCCGGAAGGGCGCCGCGGCGGGCGGCCTCAGGGGGCCCGCGCCCCGCTGGCCGATGTCATGGTCTCCCCTGCCCGGACTCCGAAACGCACGTGTCGTCCTCGGAAGAGCACACTTTGCCTGTGCGCAGGTCCACGAAGTACCACGCGAGCGTCATCAGCATCGGGGAGGGGTTGCACGGCGGGGCGAGGTGCATCCGGACGTGCGCGCTCGCCCTGTCGACGCTCTCGGGCCGGAAGGCGATGCAGGAGGCGCCGGCGGGCCCTCGTTGCTTCAGCGCCCAGGCCCTGGCCAGGAGGACGGCCCTTTGCCCCTTCCGCTCCAGGTCCTGAAGAAATCGCTCGATGGGCACGTAGGCCTTGCCGTCGTGCCACATCGCCGCGCCGCGCCGCATATCGACGCGGAATCGCTCCGTGGCGCAGATGCGGCTCGCCGGGGAGCACGTCTCCCCGGCCCGGGCGACGAGATCGAAGGCGTGGCCGTGGGACGCCTCCAGCGTGAGCGAATCGACGCCGGACCACTTCCATTCGAGCAGCTGGCCGAGCGCGGTGACCGCCGGGTGATGGTCCCGGTACCAGCTCGCCTTGAACGCCGCGTAGCCGCGGAGCTCGCCGTTGTCGTCCCACGAGAGCTCGCGCGTGCGCCTGTCGACGCGGAAGCGCGCGAGCCGCTTGCGGCCGTCGGGCGAGAGCACGGACACGTGGAGGTGCATGGCCGTCTCGTCCTCGACGCGCAGCTCGGTCGTGCCTCCCCAGGTGATGGCGTCGTCGATGAAGCGCTTCTCCAGCGCCGAGACGGCTGCTCTCAGGGACCCCTCGCGCGCGGCGAAGAACTCGCGCATCGGCCGGGGCGCCGCCTCGTCCCACCAGCGCACGGTGCCAGCGCGCCTGTCGACGGCGAACGTGGCGAACGGCGCGAGGCGCGCGCTGAACGGAGCGCACTGGACGGGGCCGCGCTCGCGCCGATGCAGCGCGACCATCGCCAGCCCGGCTGCGTCCTGCTCCGGCGCCAGCTCCCAGCACTCCGCCGGCAGCTTCTCCACGCTCACCCGCGGCGTCAGCCACATGTCCTGATCGTCGGCCGCGCTCGTTCTCGGGGCGGCGAAGAACGGGGCGAGCGCCGCTCTCACGAGGTCCGTGGCGTCGTCCGTTGGGGGGGCCGTTGGGAGGGCTGTTGGAGCGCCGCGCGTCACGGGCCGCGCTGCCGGTCGAGGTACCAGAGGTCCTCTTGCCTCGGGCGCGGGGGCCGCGCACGCCGTGAGCGCGAGCGACAGGCAGGCCGCGCAAGAGAGGGCCAGTCCGCGCAGGCGCCGCCGCGCCGGCCGCGCGATCGCCGCCGCGGGCATCCTGCTCTCGGCCGAGCCGCTGCCCGGACCTCTCATGGCTTCACCCTCGAGAACACGCGCTCGACGCAGCGGTCCGCGCCCTGCTTCGCCAGGAGGACGTGGGTTGTCGCGGTGGACCGGGCGAGGCCCGGGCGCGTCAGCCACAGCTCCACGTCCTCGCACTTCGTGGGATCCTCCCCGTCGGGGCCCCCGCACGCGCCGAGCTGCGGTGTCGACGCGAGCCCTGGCAGCGCTGCGCGCAGCTCCCGGTGCCAGCGCTCGCCCGCGGACGGCGACGCCGCTGCGCAGAGCCAGCGCTCGGCCTCTGCCCACTCGATCCCGAGCCAGGCGACCACGAACGACTCCGCGTCAGGGGCGAGGGGCGGCGCTCGACGCACGCTGTCGCCTTCCACCGTGTAGCGCGCGGCGAGGGCGTCCCAGCGCGGGTACCATGGGAGGAAGGTCGGGTCGCCTGTCCAGCGCAGCGTGAAGCCCCCGGCGGACACCGCGAGGGTATAGCCTGCCGGCATGTGGAATCGGAGGCTGTTCGCGAAGGCCGCGCGCGGGTGCAGCGGGTCAGTTCCCTCCAGCAGCACCCTCGTGGTCAGCGTCCTCCAGAGCGAGACACAGGACGACTCCGCGCTCGAGACGGCCAGCGCCCAGCGCCCCTTCGGTCGGCCCGCAAGGAAGCCGTAAGACAGCCGGTTTCCCTCCGACGTCCGCTCCGACAGATTGCTCTCGTGAGCGAGCGCGAGGCGAAAGCCCGCCCGGCCCCGCTCGAAGACGTAGAGAGACGAGTCCTCGCCGCACGGGACCGCGAGCGTCAGGAGCGCGACGCGGAGCTCGGGGTGCGCCGCGGGCTGCTCGATGCGGAGGTCGAGGAGGCTGCCCCACCGCCGTTCCTCGCCGGCGGGGCGGACGCCGAGCCGCCCGAGCTCCGCCATCGCCCGCGCGCGTGCGTCGGCCGGCGCGCCCTCGACCGCGTCGAGCGCGCGCCCGACGACGCCTCGGAGCTCGGCCTTCAAGGCGCGGAGCAGCGCGGGAGCTCCCGCCGGGGACGCGCTCAGCCCGATGCCTTCCGCGCTGGTGTCGAGCGCGGCGAGCGCCTGCATCGTGGCCACGACATCGGGTGGAAGCGGCGCTTCGCCCGGGGCTGGCCCTGGCGGGGGCGCCGGCGTCCTCTGGCGCTCCGCGGGCAGCGGGCGCGGTGGTGTTGCGTCTTCCCGCCGAGGCGGCGCGGGTGACCGGCGCGCTCCGCTCACGGGCAGAGCTCCGGGTGGAGCTCCTCCCGTGCAGGCGAGTTGCCAGAGCAGCGCGGCGGCCAGAACGCCGCCTCCGGCGCGCAAGCGAGGAGCTCGGGGTGGGCTCGGGGACATCGGCGCAGCCTAACGCCGATCCCGGGTTTCCGATTCCTTCGGCGGCGCCTTGGTCGCGGCTCAGGTCCCGTGCGGCGAGTGTTGCTCGGAATCGCTCGAAAAGAGAAACGCCTGCTGCTCGAGGGCCACCCGCCCCTTGCGCTTTGGCCGGCGCGGCGGCGCCCCGGACTCCGTCGGCTCGCCCTCGGTCTGCTCGGCGCAGCGCGGGCAGACGGCGGGCGGCGCGGGCGGCTCCGGCGCCGCGATCTCGAGCCGGGGTGGCAAGGGGGGGGCCGGCGCCGCCTCGGGCTGCTGGGGTTCGACCGGATCCGCCCGCTCGATCTCGGCGCGACCGCGCGCGTGCTCGGCGGTGACCAGGGCGCGGAGGGCGCGGGCGGCGGCGCGGTGCTCGGCGGCTGCCCGGCGCAGGCGCGCGACGAGCTCCAGCGCTGCCCGCGGCGGCGCGTGGAAGCGGGCGCGCTCGCGGTGCGCGCAGCCGTCGTGGGCGCCGCCGCTGCTGCCGCAGTCGACGCAGATCCGCTCGAGCGAGAGCGGCTCCCGGATGGCGGAGGTCGGCTCGTCCGCCGCGGTGTCGTCGGGCGGGAATGCGTCGATGGGTTCCTCGGCGGGCGGCAGCTCTTCGACGACGACGGCGGCGGCGGCCTTGCGGTGGCGCATGCCGATCGGCTAGCAGATCATTGAACGGATGTACAGTTGTCCCTGGCGCTCGTGGCGCGGCGGACCGTCCGGGCTTGGCGGACGCCCGGGCATGGCGGACCAAGGAAACGTCTGTGTCTGCCGTGTCCATTGTGATTGAATCCCTGGTTCATGGCTCAGGATGCGGTCACGCGGCTCGGCAGGGAGGCGCTCTCGCAGTACACCCGCGATGAGCTGATCGAGCTGGCTGACCGCGAGCTGGCCCGCACGGCGGAACCGCTCGTGTTCCTCGCGGAGGCGTCGCGCCGTGAAGACGCGCTCGACGACCGGATCGCGTCGCTCTACGAGCGCGCGCTGCGGTCTCCGTCTCCGCTGGTCAGGTTCCATGCGGCCTGGTGCGTATACGACACCAGAGCTTGCTGGGCCCGGTTCATCCCCGTCCTGCAGGCCGCCCGCGAGGCCGAAGACGACGAGCCGAACCGGGAGAACATCGACGTCGTGATCGACCTTCTGCAGACCGAGCTCCGGGAGGAGGAAGAGGAGCAGATCCGGTGGGCGCACCGGGGGCTCGCTCGCGTCGAGTACGACGTGACCAGGCGGCGAGCGCTGTCCAGCGAGGAGCTCACGGCGCTCAAGCAGGCCGTCGACTTCCTGCGCATGCCGTACGATATCTACCATTGGTACTCCGAGCGGAGCCTGAACATGTCGCTGGAGCGCGCGCTCGCGTCGCTTCGCCAGCTCGAGCGCTGGTGGGACGAGATCGCGCCTTCGTTCCAGTCCGAGTCTCCCTATCGACACGCGGATCCGTTCATGGACGAGGACGGCATCCACCCGCTGGGGGCCTATATCATCAGCAGCCAGTTCCTGTGGCATTATCACGAATCGGAACAGGCGGAGCGCCATCTCCTCCGCTCCTTCCACCTGGCGGAGACGCTCGTGACGAGGGCGCAGGGCGGAGCGGCTCCGGTCATGCCTCGCGCGCCCCTGAAGGAGCGGTATCAGGACAGCGTGTCGCGTTGCTACCATGACCCGCGCCTCTACACGATCAACCATTTCTACCTCGGAGAGCTCTACGAGCGTCGGGGCGCTCATGAGCAGGCCGCGCGGCACTACGCGCGCTTCGCCGAGCTCGAGCCCGATTTCTCCCCGAGGAACTCGTACTCCTCCCACCCGGATTACTACGACGTGAAGCGGTTCTATCCGGGGACGGTCGAGGCGTACGGCAGGCTCGGGAACCTGTACCGCGATCGGCTGGGCAATCCGGATCGGGCGCGGTTCTACTACGAGGAGGCCCTGCGGCTGAGCCCGTCGCACCACACTCCGTACCGGGAGTACGCGCGCCTCCTGCAGCAGGCCGATCCTTGCGGGGCGCTCGACCTCCTGCGGCAGGAGATCGAGGTGCTGACCTCCTATCCGGATCCCGATCCAAGCCCGAACTCGCGCTGTCTTCCGTTCGAACCTCGGGAGGTGGTCCAGCGGTTCCATGCATGGCGCTCTCACCCGATGGCGCCGCGCCACGACGTGGACGTCATGGCGCGGTCGGTTCTCCGGTTCCTGAAGCGCCTGTCTGTCGAGCCGTACCGGTTTGCGTACTCCCAGTGGAATGAGCTCGCCCAGCAGGTGGAGAGCGCGTCGTCTCCGACCGCGTGACCCCCGGCGCCGTCGGGGCGCTGCGTCCGGCGGGGGGCCGACGTGGTAGCCTGCCGGCATGATCCTCACGCTCGCGCCGCTCGCGCAGAGGAGCGCGCTGCCCCGGCCAGCCCGGGGTGTCCGGCTCGCGCGCGCGGCCTTCCTCGCCGGGGCGGCCGCGGCCTCCCTCGCGCTCGGCTGCCAGGGCATCCTCGGCATTCACGACGTCTCGCGCGACGGGGCCGGCGGTGACGGCGGCGCCGGCGCCGGCGGGGCCGCCGCGTCGGGCGGAGGCGGCGGCGACGACCTGTCCGCGCACGGCAGCGGCGGCGGGGCGCCGCAGGCGGGCTTCTCGATCGCGCTCGACCCGGCGGCGGCGCGCGTGGCGCGCGGCGGCTCGACGTCGCTCACCGTCGCCGTCTCCCGCTCGGGCGACTTCGTGGGCGACGTCGCGCTCTCGCTGTCGGGCCTGCCGAGCGGCGTCACGGCGAGCCCGGTCGTGGTCCCGGGCGGCGAGGTTACCGGCGTGCTCACGCTGACCGCGGAGCCGCTCGCGGCGATCGGCGGTGCCGCGCCCTCGCTCGTGGCCAGCGCGCCCGGGCTGGAAGATCGGGAGCTGCCGGTCTCGCTGCTCGTCGCCGATCCGCCGGGGACGCTCGATGCATCGTTCGACGGCGAGGGCATCGCCACCAGCGGCACGCCCCACGAGGCGCGCGCCATCGTCGTCCAGGAGGACGACAGGATCCTCGTCGCAGGGGTCGATGGGGACACCTGGGGGCTCGCGCGCTTCCTGCCGAGCGGCGTGCTCGATCCGGAGTTCGGCACAGGCGGCCTCGTCGTCGGCCAGAAGGGGACGGTCGAGTCGCTGGCCCTGCAGCCCGACGGGCGCATCCTGGCGGTGGGGACGCGCGATCACCAGCTCGCGGTCGTCCGGTTCCACGGGAATGGCGGGATTGATCAGGCCTTTGGCGCCAGCGGGGTCGCGAAGCTCGATCCGGCCACGATCAGCGACTCGGAGGGGTTCGATGTCGCCGTCCAGAGCGATGGCGCGATCATCACCGTCGGTGTCGGCCCCGGCAACCGCGGCATCGTCGCGCGGTTCTCCTCGACGGGCGACTTCGATCGCGACTTCGGCGGCTCGGGCCTCTTCTCGATGGACGAGCGGCCGCTGCACTCCGTCGCGCTCGGCGAGGACGATCACATCGTCGCCGGAGGGACCGAGCGGGACGCGGGCCCCACCTTCCTCGCGGTTCGGCTCGATCGCGACGGGGTGCCCGATCCTGGCTTCGGAACGGGCGGCATCGCCTATCTCTCGCAGACGCCCTACAACGATTCCGACCTCGCCCTCGGAAGCGACGGTAAGCCGGTCCTCGTGGGGTACGCGCTCGACGGCGTGAATCACTATGCCTTCGCGCGCTTCAACGCGGACGGCTCGGCGGACACGACGTTCGGCGGGACTGGCATGGTGAACGCGAGCGGTGAGGAGAGGCCCTATGTGCGGGGCTATGGCGTCGCCCTCCAGGCCGACGGCAAGATCCTCGGCGCGGTCGCGGGCGGCACCCCGAGCTCGGGCATCACGGCCTCGATCCTGCGGCTCCTGCCGGACGGCTCCAGGGACGCCGGGTTCGGCGCCTCGGGCGCTGTCGTGCTGGACGACCATCCGGACCAGAACTACCTCTACGCCGTCACCGTCCAGCGCGACGGCCGCATCGTGGCCGCGGGGAAGCGGTCGAACCTGGGCCTCATGGTCGTGCGCATCTGGGATTAGGCGCTGTTCGTGCCCGCCTGCACCGTGAACCCGACAGTTCGACGACCCAGCGACCAGGGTGTACCGGCGCCAGCCAGGGGAGGGGATGCTGGCGCGCGCAGGCAGAGCCACGAGGACTCCCCCTGGCTCCCCCGGCATGCCGTTGCCGGCCGGGCTTGCCCTGGCCGGGTTGATGGGCGATAGGGAGGCGAGATGACGACGAGGAAGGCAGCGGCGGGCGGAGCCAAGCGCCGGGTCGCGCGGAAGCTGGGGCCGAGCAAGGGCGCCCGTGGCGTCTACTTCTTGTCGCTCACGCTGGAGGACGTGCGCTGCTTCGGGCCGGCGCAGACGCTCGACCTGTCGAACGGCGAGGGGAAGCCGCGGCAGTGGACCGTGATCCTGGGGAACAACGGGGTCGGGAAGACGACGCTGCTGAAGGCGCTCGTCGCCAGCCGGCCGGTGTTGGACGGAGAGTTGGCGGGGTACGTCTCCTGTCACATCCTATCTGGCTCGCCATCAGCTTTCTTTATCAACGATGGAGAACTGCGGCGCACCTCGGCAGGAACTGCAACCCTCGAGAGCCGTATTTCGTTCGGTGGCCTGATCTCGGTACCTGGATCCAGCTTCCGCACGGAAACGCTGCGTGCCAGGGTCGAAGACGGCGGTGGCACAATCAAGGCTTCCGAGCGGGTCGAGTTGGCCGATCTGTTCTGCGTTGCCTATGGAGCCTCGCGTCGCATGGGCGCGAGCGCCTTGACGGATCCCCGTGGCGACGATCCGATCGCTACCCTCTTCGACGAACACGTTCCCCTGCGCAACGCCGAGGAATGGCTCCTCCAGGCCGACTACGCCGCGAACAAGCCCTCTCCGCACCAGGCGCAGGCTCGCGCCCGGCGGGACGCGGTCCGGTCGATGCTCATCGAGCTGCTGCCCGAGGTCGAGGACATCCAGATCCTCGCCGATCTGGACGATAACCCTGCACGCCCCCGCCCCGGTATCCTGCTCGATACGCCCTATGGCCGGGTGCCCCTCCAGGGCCTGAGCCTCGGCTACAAGACCCTTCTCGCATGGATGGTCGACTTCGCCAGCCGCCTCTACGAGCGTTACCCCGACAGCGAGAACCCCCTCGCGGAACCGGCGGTGGTCCTCGTCGACGAGATCGATCTGCACCTGCATCCGGCCTGGCAGCGGAAGCTGCTCAGCTATCTCTCGGAGCGCTTCCCCAACGTCCAGTTCATCGTCACCGCGCATAGCCCGCTCGTGGTCCAGGCGGCGGAGAACGCCAACATCGTCGTCCTGCGTCGTGAGGGCGACCACGTGGTCATCGACAACAGCGGCGCGGCGGTCCGAAACTGGCGGGTCGATCAGATCCTGACGAGCGACCTGTTCGGGCTGCCGAGCGCGCGGCCGCCTGTGCTCGACGCGCTCCTCGCCGAACGCCGGGAGATCCTGACCAAACCCCGCCTCTCGACGGCCGATCGACGCGCGCTCGAGCGCGTCGAGCGAGAGATCGGCGAGCTGCCGACCGGCGAGACGCCCGAGCAGATGGAGGCCATGGACATCATCCAGCAGGCCGCGCGCTCGCTGAAGAAGGCCGGTGGCGGCGCGTCCAGATGATCCGGGTCAAGAAGCCGGAGCAAGCGCCCGGGAAGCTGCGAGACAAGGCGCCCGCGGCGCGCGCGGCCGTCTGCGCTTCGTACCGCGGCGCGCGCGCATCGATCCAGCGCGGCGCGGCGACGCTCGACTTCGAGGTTGCCGTCTATGCCCATCCCGCCGTGAAGACGGCGCTGGAGGCGGCTCACCACGGCAAGTGCTGCTACTGCGAGTCGAAGGTGAAGCACGTCGCTCACGGGGACGTGGAGCACTATCGGCCCAAGGCCGCGGTGCAGCAGGCGCGGACGGCGCCCGTCGAGCGCCCGGGGTACTACTGGCTGGCGTACGCGTGGGAAAATCTCCTCTTCTCGTGCGTGCTCTGCAACGAGAAGCACAAGAGGAACCTGTTCCCGTTGCGTGATCCCCGGAAGCGCGCCCGCTCGGCGCGCGCCAAGCTGGCCGCGGAGGCGCCGCTCCTCGTTCATCCCGCGCAGGAGGATCCCGAGCAGAGCATCGGCTTTCGCGACGAGTACGCCTATGCCATCGAGGGGGATCCGCGCGCCGAAGCCACGATCGACGAGGTGCTGCAGCTCAACGAGCGGCCATCTCTCCTGGAGCGCAGGCGCGATCACCTCGCGAGAATCCGCCTCATGCAGGTGATCGCGGGCCAGCCAGAGGTCGAGCCTGCCGTGCGGGCGCAGGCCCGCGCGTGGCTCGATCGCAGCGTCGCGGACGACGCCGAGTACGCGGCCATGAGTCGAGCCGCGCTCCGCTCGCCCTCACCTCGCCGGGACGCCTCCCCGCTTGCGCGCTGACCCTCACTCCTCCCGCAAGAGCCCGTAGCGGGCGAGCTTCCGGTACAGCGTCATCCTCGGGATCCCGAGGCTCCTCGATACCTCGCTCACGTTCCAGCGGGAGAGCTCGAGCGCGGCGCGGATCCGCTCCTCCTCGGCGCCCTGGTGCTCGGCGCGCGACCGGCCCCGCGGCGCGGGCGCCGCCGCCGGCAGCTGGATGTCGGCGGCGCCGATCTCCGGGCCCGGCGAGAGCACGCACGCGCGCGAGAGCACGTTCTCGAGCTGCCTCACGTTGCCGGGCCAGCCGTACGACGAGAGCCGCCGGAGCGCGCCCCGGGACAGCCGGAACGCCGGGCGGCCCTGGCGCGCCGCGAGCTTCTCGACGATCGCCTGCGCGATCGCCGGGATGTCGTCCGGCCGGTCGCGCAGCGGCGGCAAGCGGATCTCGATGACGCTGACCCGGTAGTAGAGGTCCTCGCGAAAGCGCCCCCGGGCGACCTCCTCCCGCAGATCCCGGTTCGTCGCGCAGACGACCCGCACGTCGGCCACCGAGACGCTCCGGTCCGACCCCACCGGGCGGATCGAGCGCTCCTGGAGCGCGCGGAGCAGCTTCACCTGCACGCCGAGCGGCACCTCCCCGAGCTCGTCGAGGAACAGCGTCCCGCCCCGCGCCGAGACGAACAGCCCGCCGTGATCGCGGACCGCGCCGGTGAACGCGCCCTTCACGTGGCCGAAGAGCTCCGACTCGAGCAGCGCCTCGGGCAGCGCGGCGCAGTTGACCGCCACGAACGGCCCGTCCCGCCGGGGCCCGCCCGCGTGGATCGCGCGCGCGACGAGCTCCTTGCCCGTGCCGCTCTCGCCGGTCACCGTCACGGTCACGTCGCTCTCCGCGACGCGCTCGCAGAGCGCGAGCACCGCGCGCATCGGCGCGCTCCTCCCGGCGATCTCCGGGAAGTCGCGGCGCGCGTCCGCCCGGGTCCGCTCGAGCTCGTGCGAGAGCCGCTCGATCTCGTCGGCCTGCGAGCGCATGAGCTCCGCGACCCGCCGCTGCTCCTCCTCCAGGGCCCGCGTGCGGTCCCGGAGCTCGGCCATCAGCCTGCCGTTGTGCAGCGCGACCGCGATCTGGTCCGCGAACGCGCCGAGCAGATCCGCGTCGCCCTCCGCGAACTTGCCGCGCTGGAACCGGTTGTCGAGGTAGACGGCGCCGAGCACCGCGCCGTGCGCGCGGATCGGCACGCACACGATCGACCGGAGCCGCAGGCCGTGCACGGACGCGTTCCCGTGGAACCGCTCGTCGGCCAGCGCGTCGACCGTGAGCACCGCCTCCCCGCGCTCGACCACCCGCTTCGCGATCCCGTGGCTGAACTTGAGCTGGCTCTTGCCGACGCGCTCGCGATCGAGGTTCCGCGCGACTGCGACCTCGAGCCTGCCCTTCGCGTGGCCTCCCGGTTCCGGCGACGGCGACGCGAGAATCACGAACCCCCGCTCGGCGCCGGTCAGCTCGATGGCCGCGTCCATGGCGAGGCGGAGCACCTCCTCCGCGTCGAGCGTCGAGCTCAGGCGCCGGTTCACCTCGAGCAGCTTCAGCACGAGCTCCATGCGGGCCCCCGGCGGCGCGGGCCCGCCGCGGAGCGCGGCCCGCCGGGGGTGCCGCCAGAAGACCTCGGCGAGCTCGGCGGGGAGCGTGCTCCCGATGCGCTCCCAGCACTCGAGCGCGGCCGTGCGGTGCCGCTCCGCCAGCGCCGCCGCCGACCGGAGGCGGAGCACCTCGGCGGACACCTCCTCGTGCTTCGCGTGGAGCTCGAGCTGCGAGACCCTCGCCACGAGGCCCGCGCCCCGCTGCACCTCCGCGAGGGCCGCGCCCGTGTCGCCGCGGGCCAGCGCGAGCTCCGCGCCCGCCGTCGCGTGGCGCAGCGCGAGGTCCGCCGCGTCGGCCTCCCGGAGCAGCGCCGCGGCCTCGGCCAGCCGCGCGCCCGCCGCGGCCCTGTCCCGCGCCGCGAGCGCGACCTCCGCTGCGTGGATCACCGCCTCGCACGCCTCGCGCTTCGAGCCGCGCGCCGCGTGGCCGGCGCGGGCCTCCTCGAGCAGCCGCGTCGCCTCGCCGAGCGCGCCGCGCGCGGCGGCGATCTCCGCCGCGAGCCCGAGCGCCGCCACGGCGATCTCCTCGGGGGCCCTCGGGCCCTCGGGCGCTCGCATCCGCGCGACGGCGAGCTCGGCGCGCTCGAGCAGGCCGACGTCCGCGTGGATCTTGGCGAGGTTGAAGCGCAGGGTCGCCTCGGTCCGCTCCTTCGCGAAGGCGATCGCCGCCCGGAGCCCGCGCTCGTAGCAGCGCAGCGCCGCGCCCCAGTCGCCGAGCTGGTGCCTCGCCGTCCCCAGGTTGAGCGCGGCCGTCGCGAGCAGGTCGCCGAGGCCCTCGGCCTCGGCCAGGTCGAGCGCCTCCTGGAACCCGCGCGCCGCCAGGGCCGCGTCGCCGGCGCGGTAGGCGTGGAGCGCGTGGTAGCTGAGCGTGCGGGCGCGGGCGCGGGGCGAGCCCGACGCCGGCCGCAGCGCGACGGCGCGCGCCAGGCTCTGGAGCGCCCCGGCCTGGTCGCTCAGGTACCCGAGCGCGAGGCCCAGCGTCTCGGCCAGCTCCGCGGCGGCCTCGCGCGCCTCGCCGCTCGCGAGGGCGCCGTCGGCCTCGCGCGCCTCGCCGCTCGCGGGCGCGCCCTCGACCTCGCGTGATCCGACCGCCGCGAGCGCCCCCTCCGCCTCGCGCCGGGCCTCGTCGTAGCGGCCGAGGCGCAGCAGGCAGCGCGCGGAGAGGCTCGCGAGCCGCCCGCCCCAGGGCCCGGGCGAGAGGGCCCGCGCGCGCCCGAGCTGCCAGAGCGCCCGCTCGACCTTGCCGAGCTTCTCGTAGCAGCGCGCCGCCCGGTACGAGAGCTCCGCGCCGACGTCGGCGGGCGGCCCCGCGCGCCTCGCCCGCGCGAGCAGCGAGAGCGCGCGCCGCGGGTCGCCGGCCGCCTCGATCGCGGACGCCGCGGCCACGAGCGTCCGCGGCGCCGGCAGGACCTCGCAGGCGGCGTCCGCCGCGCGCACCCAGGCGCGCGGCGCCCACTCGAGCATCGGCCCGGACGCGGCGAGCGCCCGCCGCGCCGCCTCGTGGTCGCCCGCGAGCACGAGCGCCCTCGCCCGGTCCGCCGCGCGCTGGCTGCGGAGCGCCGGGCCGAGGGCCGCCTCGTCGGCGCCGGCGAGCTGGGCCGCCATCGCGGCCGCGATCTCGCGCACGACGCCCGCGTCGAGCCAGGGCAGGAGCGCCCTGGCTTGCCCGGGCTGGCCGAGGCGGAACCCCTCGCCGTCGAGCCGCGCGAGCCCCGCGGCCTCGATCGCGTCGAGCGCCGCGCGCCCCACGCCGAGCGCGGCGGCGGCCTCGGGCCCGAGCGGGTCCGCGACCGCGAGCGCCGCGAGGGCGCGCGCCTCGCCGCGGTCGAGCGCCGCCACGCGCCGTCGCCAGAGCTCCGGGGTGCCCGTCGTGTGGACGAACCTGTCGAGCTCCGCCTCGCTCAGGCTGCGCTGCGCCAGCGCGGCGCAGAGCTCCTTGAGCGCGCGCGGCCGGCCGCCGCTCGCGCGCAGGAGGTCCGACGTGCGCGCCGCCGTGGCGAGGGGCGCGGTCCAGACCCGGACCGCGTCCTCGCCGAGCGGGCCCAGCGGCAGCTCGACGACCGCGCCGCCGCCCACGTCGAGCCGCTCCGCGGAGGCGATCAGCCAGAGGACGGCGTCGGTCGGCTCGGTCGATCGCACGAGCGCCTCGAGCAGCGCCCGGTCGTGCGCGCCCAGCCTGTGGGCGTCGTCGATCGCGAGCACGCGCGGCCGGCGCGGCGCGGGCAATCCGTACGGATCCCGCACATCGCGCGAATCCCCCGGGCCGCGCGCCGCCTCGCCCTCGCGCCCGCGCGCCCCCGCGAGCTCGCCGCGGGCCCCGAGCAGCGCGTCGACGCCGGCCGGGAGCTTCGCGCCGCCGAGCGCCCGGACCAGCAGCGCGCGCAGCGGATCGTCGCCGCGGGGCGCGCCCTCGACGACCTGCGCGCGGAGCTGCGCGCGCCACTTGAGCTCGCGGAACAGCCGCGATTTGCCCGCGCCTTCCTCGCCCGTGACGATCACCGCGCGCGGCCCGCGCTCGCCGCGGAGCAGCGCCTCGAGCGCCGCGCCGAACGCCTCGACCTCGCGCTCCCGGCCGACGATCTCGCCCGGCTCGCTCACGACGGCGGGCGCGCGCCGCGGCAGGCCGCCCGCGGAGAGGGCCTCGAGGACCTCCTCGACCCCGGAGGGGCGGCTCGCCGGATCCTCGGTGGTGAGCCGCTCGGCGAGGCGGCGAACGGCGGCGGGCGGCGCCCCGGAGAGGAGCGGGAACAGGGCCTCGAGCGTCCGCCCCACCGCGAAGAGATCGGAGCGCGCGCTCGGCGGGGCCCCCCGGAGGAGCTCTGGCGCGAAGAACCGCGCCGTCCCCGAGAGGTCCCCCGCGTCCGCGCGCATCCTCCGCGCCGCGCTGAGGTCGATGAGCACGCCCGCGCCGTCGTCCCGAACGAGGACGTTCTCGGGCTTGAAGTCGCCGTGGACGATGCCGGCGCCGTGGAGCCACCCGAGCGCGTCGAGCGCGTCGAGCAGGACGGGCAGGGCCGCGCGGAAGGCGCGCCCCCGCGCGTGCTCGGCCAGCGTCCGGCCGCGGATGAGCTCCGTCGTGGCATACGTGAGCGGCTGGCCCGGCGCGCCGCCGGACGTCGTCCGGGCGAAGTCGTACGCCCGCGGGAGGCGCGGGTGAGCGCAGGCGGAGAGCAGCGAGAACTCCCGCCGGAACGCCTCGAGCGCGCCCGCGGAGCCGAAGCTCAGCGATTTCATCGCGACGTCGCGATCGAAGAGCCGGTCGCGCGCCTCGTAGACCGAGGCGAGCCCGCCGCGCCCGAGCGCGCGCACGACCTCGTAGCGGCCATCGACCACGGCCCCTGGCGCAATGCCGTGGTGTACCATCGGTACAATATGGTACAGAATGGTACAAAATGGGGCCGCGATCTCCGCGGAAAGCAGCGGATCGCATTGGCGCGACTCTTGAACAGAGGGGCGGCGTGATGCGCTGGCTTGCGGTCCTTCTCGTCGCTTGCGCCGTCGGGTGCGGGGTGAACCCCATCCCGGAGCCGCCCTTCGAGCGACCGCCGGCGCTCGCCGGCGACGTCGTCGGCGCGGTGTGCGACGAGTGCGACGGCGCCCCGCTAAAGCTCACCGGCGCGCCCGGGAGCGTGACCGACGCCGACGTGGTCTGGGCGGTGAACCTCGACGGGACCGCGCCCCCGGTCGTCGCGCCTGTCGCGGGCGACGGCAGCTTTGCGCTCGACATCGACGGCCTCCGCGGGAACGAGCTGCGCCTCCAGGCGCGGCGCGGCGCGCTGCGCTCCGAGCCGGTGGACCTCATCGCCGGGGCCGGCGCCCTCGAGCCGTCGCCTCGCCCGCTCGCGGACTGCTTCGAGGTCGAGCGCGAGCTCGCCCTGCCCGAGGCGGCCGCCGGCGCGACGTCCAGCAGCGCCGTCGCGCTCGCGCACGCCTGCGGCGCGCCGCTCGCGATCGACAGGATCGCGCTGCGCGCCCCGGCGCCCGAGTACAGCCTCGAGGGAACGGCGGCCCCCGTCGTCCTCGAGGCGGGGAGCGCCGGAGAGCTCCGCGTGGTGTACCGGCCGACCGGCGCCGCCGCGCGCGAGGAAGTGGCGCTGATCGAGGTGTCTTCACCGGAGGTCTTCCGGCGGGCGGTGACGCTCTTCGTGCCCGGCGCTCCCTGAGTCGATTCCAGCTCTCTGCTCCTCCGGGAGGCTCGAGACGGGCCTCGAGGGGGAGGTGCATCTCCCAACCCACACGAGAAAGATACGGAGACCAACATGCGAGCCTGTGCCTTGTTGCTTCTTGCGGCCTCTTCGATCGTCGGACTGCTCGGCTGCGACCCTCCCACGGGCGGCGGCGGGGCGTGCCCGGATCCGAGCGATCCGGGCGTCCACTACGTCTCTCAAGATCCGGACGAATGCGCGCTCATCGACTTCGTCTGCGCGGAGGGACAGCGGCTGATGACCGAGCCCGGGTGCGGCTGCGGCTGCATCGACGAGGAGCCGCCCCCCGCGTGCCCGGATCCGAGCGATCCGGGCGTCCACTACGTCTCTCAAGATCCGGACGAGTGCGCGCTCATCGACTTCGTCTGCGCGGAGGGACAGCGGCTGATGACCCAACCAGGGTGCGGCTGCGGCTGCATCGACGGGGAGCCCACGTGCCCGAACGAGGGCGATCCAGGCGTCCGTTACGTCTCTCACGATCCGAACGAGTGCGCGCTCATCGACTTCGATTGCTCACCGCCCGAGAAGCTCTTCTCCAGCGAGTGCGGCTGTGGCTGCGTCGGCCCCGCGCCGGAGACCTGCCCTGACGCTGCGGATCCGGACGTCCGCTACGTCTCTCACGATCCGGAGTACTGCCACCTCGTCGACTTCATCTGCGCGCCGGGAGAGGAGCAATTCTCCGACGCGTGCGGCTGCGGCTGCGTCGGCCCGGCGCTCCCCGTCGGGCGCGCTCAAGGCAACTGACCGCGCCCGCGGTCTGCCGCCCTGAGAAAGGTGCTCGCACGGCCGTCCTGCGCGGCCGGCGCCGCGCGTGAACCTCGGCGGAAGCAGCCGCTCAGGATTGTTTACATGCGCGCACCCATCGCATCACACAGGATCGAGCGGCGGCTGGCCCACGCGCGAAGTTCTTGAGTCGTTTCATCCAGGACGGTGATAGGCTCGCCCGGGGGATGAGGGGGCGAACGCGACCGGGATGAAGACTGGGCCTGTCGATCAGCGCACATCGAAGGTGATCGGCGTCGCGTCGGTCTTCCTCGACAATTCCTTCAACACCACGGCCTTTCGAGGCATGCACCGCGCCGCGCGAGCCCGGGGCTACGAGCTCCTCCTCATCTACGCGACGCCTCGGCGCGTCTTCGAGCGCGGCGTGGCGCTTCGCCAGGTGGCCGGCTGGATCGCGATGTACAACATCGACGGCCTGGAGGAGCTGCTCTCCGATGGGAAGCCGGGCGTCATCTTCTGCGCGCCCCCGCTCGGGACGCGCTGCCCGGTCGTCCGTGCGGAGAACCACGATTCGATTCACGTGCTCGTCGATCACCTCATCCGGCTCGGACATCGTCGGATCGCTTACATCGGCATGACGGGGTCGGACGATTTCCACGAGCGGGGCAGGGCATTCGATCAGGCGATGCGCGCGCGCGGGCTCGAGGCCGACCTCAACCTGCTCTCCGAGTTTCACGAGTGTGCGATCTTGTATACCGAGCAGCGCTTCCACGAGCTGCTCGCGCGCAATGGCAAGTTCTGTACCGCGATCGTGGCGGGCAACGACGAGATGGCGATTGGCGCCATCAACGCGATCCGGGCAAACGGCTACCGCGTGCCCGAGGACATCGCCGTGGTGGGGTTCGACGACATCAACGCCGCCCAGCACTGCGATCCGCCGCTCACCACGGTTCGGCAGGACCCGGCGCTCCTCGGGAGCACGGCCGTCGAGCGGCTCATCGACTTGCTCGACGGCCTCCCCCCTCGTGAGCTCGTGACCCGCGGCCCGGCCGAGCTGGTGGTGCGTCGCTCGTGCGGAAGCGGCCACGCCGCGTGGAACGCCGCGCCGGTCGCGCCAGCGATCGAGGCGCCGGAGGGCGGCTGGCAGCACGCGCTTTCCCGGCAGATGAGCCTCCTCCTGGATGGGTCGGGGCGCTCGCCGTCCGGCGACGCGCCCCTCGGCTGGCCCGAGGCGGAGGTGATCGCGCAGGGCCTCGGCGCGGCGCTCGCCGGGGAGGAGCCGCTGGACGTGGGGACGCTCCAGCGCGCTTTCGTCGCCGGGGTCGCGCAAAACGACAAGATCGAGGTCCTGCTCGCGGTGGTGAAGCTCGTCGAGCAGACCGCCGCGCGGCGGCTCGCCGGCGCGCCGGAGCCTGAGGCCGCGCGCCGGCTGGAGACGTTCCTCGACCGCGTGCGGCTCGCGCAGCAGCGGGCCCTCGCTGCGTGGGAGCGGCGGAACGTGAGGAGCCTCGAGCGGCTGGTCCGCGCCAAGGTGCACATGAGCAGGCTCCTCGCCTCGAAGCACGCCTGGACCGAGGAGCGCCTGGAGTGGCTGGCGCAGACCTCCGTCGGCGTCGGGTGCGTCGCGCTCTGGGCGGATGCGTCGGGCTCGGCCGAGCCGGAGTTCCTCGTCCACTCCGTGTACCCGAGCGATACGGCCTTGACCGCGCTCGTGGGGCACCGTTATCCGGCCCCCCACTTTCCGCCGCCCGCCCTGCGCGCGGCTGCCTTGCCGGACGAGCCGGGCGGCTATCTCCTGCTGATCCCGCTCGTGAGCGCGACGCGCGACTGGGGGACTCTGGTGCTGGGAGGCCTGCACCTGGAGAGCTTCGTGGACAACCTCCATCCGCTGGCCATGTGGGTGTCGCTCCTGATCGCCGCGTTCGAGCACCATGACATGGAGGCCACGCTGCACGCGGAGCGCGACATGCTGGCGGCCGCCTACGAGCGCGAGCGCGCGCTGGCGAGCACGGTGCGGGAGCTCGGCTGTCCCGTCATCCCGCTGCTGCCCGGGGTGCTGCTCGTCTCGCTGATAGGCGCGATCGACGCCACGAGGGCGCAGCAGATCATGGAGGCCGCGCTCTCTGGCGTCGCGCGGGAGGGGGCGCGGTGGGTGCTGCTCGACGTCACCGGCGTGCCGTACGTCGACGAGGCGACCGCGGCGGCGCTGGTGCAGACGGCGCAGGCGACCCGGCTGCTCGGCGCGCGCGTGAGCCTCGTCGGCGTCGGGCCCAGGATGGCGCAGGGCATGGTCGGCCTCGGGATCGAGCTGCACGACATCTCGATCTTCCAGTCGCTGGCCGCCGCCATCAGCGAGCTGACCAGGCCAGAGAAGAAGACGAAGGCGAGGCGGGCAGAGTAGCGCCGCAGGGCGCGCCGAGATCGCTCGAATCACTTCATCAGGAGCTTCACCGCCGCGCGCCCGGCGGCCTCGGTCAGCCGCCGCATGTAGTCCCAGTTGAGCTGATCGACGCGGTCGCAGCGCTGGTGGTAACAGGGGTTGCCGTCGTCGCCGAAGAAGTCCTGCGATATGGCCACGGCCGGCGCCCCGTAGCGCCAGAACGCCGAGTGATCGCTGCGGTTCGTGCAGGCGTCCACCCGGGTCAGCCCGAGCTCGCCGTGCGACGCGGCCTCCTCGACAAGCGCGGCCAGAGCGGACGACGTGTTCTCGTTGCAGTGGATGACGTGATAGTGCCCGTCGTCGTTGGAGTCGTAGCCTGTCATCTCCAGATCCAGGACGCCGACCACCTGATCCATCTGCCCGTTCCGGTAGAGCTTGCTCGCGTAGGCCCGTGAGCCGAGGAGGCCGTCCTCCTCTTGATCGAAGGCGACGACGCGGAGCCCGATGCTCAGCTTCGCGTCCTTCAGCGCGCGGGCGATGGCGAGCGACGACACGATGCCTGAGCCGTCGTCGTCGGCGCCGGCGTTGCTCATGGAGTCGTAGTGCGCCGAGAGGATGAGGACGCGCGACGGATCGGCGCCGGGCCTGTCCGCCGTCAGGTTGACGCCCCGGCTCCAGCCGCTTTGATAGGCGTGCTCCTCGACGGTGAACCCGATCGCCTCGTATTGCTGGCGCATCCAGTCGCGGGCGAGCGCGCGTCCGTCCTCGGAGCCGCGCTCGCGGATGACCGCCGAGCGGCCGCCTATGGTCACCGGCGCGGCGCCGGAGAGCTCCTTGAGCCGCGCCTCGAGGAACGCGGCGTCGATGTGGAGCTCGGGGAGCTCGGCGGCGTCGCCGTCGAGCCGCGCGCGCGTCCCGGCCGGAGCGCGGGTCCCCTGTGCTCCCGGAGCGCGCGACAGGGCCACCTCGTGCGCCCCGATCGGCTCCGCGTGAAGGCGGTGCGAGCCGAGCCAGTCATGGGGGTCGCGGCCCGTCGGGACGGCGACGGCGGCGATCCCGCCGACGCGCGCGCGCTCGCCCGGGAGCGTCGCGCTGGGCAGCGGCCCCTCCACGAGGTAGAGCGAGGCCCCGCGCTCTTCTCTCAGAGTGACGCTCTGCCAGGCGTCATCGACGCTGGCGCGGGTCACGACGACCTGGCCAGTCTCTGTCGCGAGCCGGTTCAGGAACGTGCTGACCGTATCCTTGCCCACGTGCGAAACGTGGATCTCTCCGGCCGCCGGCGCGCCCGGATCTCCGGACGCGCACGACGTCGAGACGAGCGCGAAGGCGGCACACAGCGCGGCGACGGCGCTCGAACGATTGCGGCAGGTTGTCATGGCGTCTTCCCCTTTCGGCGACACCGTACGGATCTCAAACGAATTATCCAAGCACTATCTCGCGATGAGTCGAGCTTTGGATCGGGCCGCGTCAAATGCAATGAGGGACACATGACCGCTCCACCGGAGCTCTGGAGTCATGGTCCAGCTCGTCAGTCCGTGCGCGATGACGAGGCCGCTCGGCCTGTTCGCGCAGACAAGCGTCCCGCTGTCCGGCGCTCCAATCCTCGCGCCGCGTTCTCCTATATCCCAACGTTTACGTGGTCGTGGACGTTTACGTGGTCGTGGACGTTTACGTGGTCGTGGACGTTTACGTGGTCGTGGTCGTGGTCGTGGTCGTGGTCGTCAACGATAAGCCGTGAACGACCACGACCACGACCACGACCACGTTTACGTTTACGTTTACGTTTACGTTTACGTTTACGTTTACGTTTACGTTTACGTTTACGTTCACGTTCACATCGGCTCGGGTCACTCTTCGGGCGGGGTTCCGTCTCGCAGCGAGAGCTGCCCTCGCCGGCAGGTATCGATGGCGGACGCGAGGATGCGCATCGCCTCCTGCGGCGCGTGGAAGCCGGACGAGTTCTCCGCCTCGGCGAAGTCGACGAAGAACTGACACTTCCGCTGCGCCGCGCGCGGCCCCGCGAGCGCCTCTTCGGCCATCCCGGCCTCCTTCGCCCGGCGGATGTCGCTGATGAGCGCGGTCACGGCGTCCATCGCCCTGCTCCGCGCCTCGAAATGGCGCGACTGGATCGTCTCCACGCGCTGCCGGAGCTCGTCCTCGGGCCACTTGTGGCACGTCTGGCACGCGCGGTTCACGTTGAGGAGCGGGCTCTGCACGTGGTGATCGCTGATCTTCGTCGCGCCGACCCGCTGGTAGGGCATGTGGCAGTCGGCGCAGGCCACGCCGGAGCGCGCGTGGACGCCCTGATTCCACATCTCGAACTCCGGGTGCTGCGCCTTCAGCACCTTCGCGCCCGACTCCGCGTGCGTCCAGTCCGAGTGGCCGCTCTCCTCGTAGTAGGCGTAGATCTCGTCGACCTTGAGGCCCTTCGCCCACGGGTACACGAGCCGCTTCTCCGGGCCCTTGAAGTAATACTCCACGTGGCACTGGCCGCAGACGTACGAGCGCATCTCCTGGCGCGTGGCCATGGTGTTGACGTCGTAATCGGCCTCACCCATCGACGCCTTGAGCGCGCGGATCCCCTCGATGAACCCCGGCCGCGTCACCCGGAGCTGCATCGACTCCGGGTCATGGCAATCGATGCACGAGACCGGGTGCGTCACCAGCTTGCGCGCCTCCGGGAAGGGCATCTGGTTCATCGCCTCCCACCCCCGCATCAGGTCGCCGCCGCCGAGCTTCTTGTACGGCACGTACACGGACGCATGGCAGTGAATGCAGGTGCCCGGCTGCTTCGCCGCGATCTGCCGCTCGGTGTACACCTGATCCTCGAGCATGTGGGCGTGCCCGCGCTCCTCCCGGAAGTCGCGCGCGAAGGCGTAGCCGGCCCACATCGTCTTCAGCCGCCCGTCCTCCTCGAGCTTCGATTGCGCGACCACGCTGCGCGGATCGGCGTCCGTCGGCGTGCGCGGCACCGCCTCGCTCCCGCCGAAGCGCGTGCGCTTCTGGTCGACCGTGCGCCGGTAGCCGTCGTACTGGAGGGGGAAGTTCTTCCCCCAGACGGCCGGGTCGTCTATCGTGTCGTCAAGCTCGACGACGCGATAGAACGGGCTCTTCGCCTCCTGCTTGTGCTCGAAGATGTTCACCAGCAGCGCGGCGATCCCGGCGGTCGCCGCCGCCGCGGCGAGCGCCGCGAGCGGCAGGTAGCGCCAGCGCGCCGGCCGCTTGCCGGCGCGCTCGCTCTTCTGCGTGGATCCTTCGTCCTTCGGCTCCGTCATCGATTCCATCCCTCGTGCAGCGGGCGCCCCTCAGTGCAGGTGGCCCACCGATTCATGGCAGCGCACGCACGAGAGCCTCGCGGCGCCGTGGTGCTCGCTGTCGATCGCATCCACGACGTCGCCGTGGCACCCGCGACAGGCCTCCTCCGTGATGCGTAGATTGCTGGGCTTGATCCGGATCGGGTCCGGGAAGCGGCCCGAGGTGAAGGCGAACGAGTGCCAGAACCCGTTCGACGCCTTCGTGGCATATTTCCCCAGGAACGTGTGCGGCGCGTGACAGTCGTTGCACCCTGCCACGGCCCGGTGGCTGGAGCGCTGCCACCCGGCGAACTGCTCGTTCATGATGTGGCAGTTGGCGCACGCCGACGGATCGCTCCCCAGGTACGAGGCCCCCTTCGCATAAACGAAGGTGTACCCGCCGAGCCCGGCGGCCACGCCGAGCGCGACGCAGAGCGCGAGGAGCAAGGCCCCCGTGGAGCCGCGCCCGCCGCGCGCTCGCTCGCGCGCCGGCGGCTCCGGCGGTTCATCTCGCCGTTGCCCTTCCGTCATGGAATCTTGCTCGTGGGTCATCTATCGCCGGACCGGTTCATCGACTCTCGATCCTCGACCCGCCACTTTGCAAAGCAGGTGCCGCTACGTCTCGGCCGGAGCGACGATCGACGGTCCGGCGGCGGGGACGAGCCCACTCGGCGCGAAGGGCGACCGCGGGACGCCTTGCGGCCCGGCCCACGCGGCCGCAAGGCGTGCGCAGCGGTGCAGATTCCGCGCTGGCGGGCGCGCTCCCTGCGGCCGCTGTTCCCGCCGCGGCCCGTCTGCGCTAGGGAGATGGCCAGGAGACGTCACGTGACCGCCCCGCGCGACACGCAGCCAGCCGCCGCCACGCCCGCGAGCGCCGGCCTGCCTCCGGCGAACCACCGTATCCGGCTGCCGGATTTCGAGCTCGGCGGCGCGCTCACGGCCGAGCAGCGGGGCTTCCTCGACGAGCACGGGTTCATCCGCTTCCGCGGGTTCGAAGGTCGCGGCGCGGTGCGCTCGCTCGTCGAGGAGGTCGAGGCCGTGGACCGGCGGCTCGTCGGGGAGGGCAGGGCGCACATCAACGGCGTCCCGCTCCTCTTCGGCACGCGGAAGGACGGCTCCCGTTACATCCAGCGCATGGTGTTCGCGTCGCTCTTCGGCGAGCGCCTCCGCGCCTTCCTGCGCGACCCTCGCTTCGGCGCCATCCTCGATGTGGCCGGGCCGGGGTACCGGATCGGCGCGCGGGAGCGCGACGGGCTCGTGGTCAATCATTACCGCAACGAGGAAGGGTCGACGCACCGGCGCCTCGGCTGGCACACCGACAGCCTGCGCGACCTCTTCTATCTCGAGAAGCCGCGCCGGTACCTGAACGTCGGCTTCTATCTCGACGACTCGCCCCTCTCGAAGGGCGGCGTGCGGCTGATCCCGTCCTCTCACCGACAAGGCCTCTTCGAGATGATGACCCGGAAGGCCTATTTCCTCGACCACCGGCCCGATCCGGACGAGTTCGCGCTCGAGGCCGCGGCGGGGGACCTCACGATCCACGACGGCCGCATCTGGCACCGCGTCGCGCAGGCCACGGCCACGGGCGACGCCAGCCAGCGGCGCGTGATGTACCTGCCGCTCATGAGCGGACCGCTCAAAGAGAAGCACGAGGGCAGCCCCACGCCCCTCTATTTCCGGCTGAAGCGGCTTGCAGGGTACTGAGCGCCTCGAACGGCGTTATCGCGTCGACGAGCGCCCGCTCGGAAGGAACAGGTGATATGACGACAGCTGCCCCGCACCAGAAGACGCCGTTCACGCCGTACCAGCGGCGGCTGTTCTGGTTCCTGAGCGTGGCCTCGTTCTTCGAGGGCTACGACTTCCTGGCGCTCACGCAGATATTGCCCAACTTCGGCGCGCAGATGGGCCTCTTGCCCCGCCACGAGGGGCTCCTCGTCGGGGTCATCAACTCGGGCACGATGATCGCGTATCTGCTCGTGCGCAAGGCCGACCAGTGGGGGCGGCGGCGGGTGCTCTCGGTCACCATCGCGGGGTATACGATCTTCTCCGTGCTGACGGCGTTCTCGCCGAACGTCTATGTCTTCGCCGTCTTGCAGCTCCTCGCGCGCATCTTCCTCCTCGGGGAGTGGGCGGTCAGCATGGTGTACGCGGCCGAGGAGTACCCGAGCGATCGGCGCGGGATGGTGATCGGCGTCATCCAGGCCTTCTCGAGCCTCGGATCCATCGTGTGCGCGGGCGTCGTGCCGCTGCTCCTCGCGACGCCGTACGGGTGGCGCAGCGTGTACCTCGTCGGCGGCATCCCGCTCGTGCTCATCGCGGTCGCGCGGCGCGGCCTGCGCGAGACAGCGCGGTTCGAGCAGGCGGCGGCCGAGCGAAAGGGGGAGGGGACGCCGCCGTTCACGCGCATCCTGCGCACGCCGCACCGCGGGCGGATGCTGCAGCTCGCCTTGATCTGGGGGCTCACGTACGTTTGCACCCAGAACGCGGTGACGTTCTGGAAGACGTTCGCGCTCCGGGAGCGCGGGCTCAGCGACGCCGAGGTGGGCGGCAGCATCACGTTCGCCGCGCTCGTCTCGATGCCGCTCATCTTCGCCTCGGGCAAGCTGCTCGACGTGGTGGGTCGCCGCAAGGGCGCGGTGATCATCTATGTGCTTGCGGCCGCCGGCGTGCTCGGCGCTTACTCGCTGGGCTCGCGGGGCGCTCTCACGGCCGCGCTGGTCTTCGCCATCTTCGGCGCGAGCGGGGTGCTCCCCGTGCTGAACGCCTACATGACCGAGCTCTTCCCCACGCACCTCCGGAGCGACGCGATCGCCTGGTCGAACAACCTGCTCGGCCGGATCGGCTACATGCTCTCTCCGATCGCCGTCGGCTTCGCCGCGGAGGAGATCGGCTGGGGACCGGCGGTGTCCGCGACGGCGCTCTTCCCGCTGGTCGCGCTCGCGCTCATCCTGTGGCTCCTCCCGGAGACGCGCGGCAAGGAGCTCGAGGAGACGGCGCGGGTATAGCCCAGCTTCGTGTGTCAGAGATCCGGCCAAGGATTGCCGACACGCTACAAGACGTCGAGAAGACCACAAAAATCTTGGCGTCTTGTGGCGTCTTGGCGGTCTCCAGCATCCTGGTAGGCTGGGGTAAGCACCACACCACCGGGCGGTGAGCGCAAACGAGCGGGCTGATATGTGGTTGCTGTCGGAGGCTCACAGGCTGCCGAGCCGACCCGGCTGGTGAGCGTGACATGACTGAGCCCGCCCGCGAGGCTCAAGCGATCGCCGCGGCGACCGAGCGGTTCCGCACCAAGCAACAGGTGTCGAGTTCCTGCGGTCTGGAGTTCGTCATCAATTAATTTGGTGGGAGCGCTGGGCTGGTCTAGATCCGCCCCGTCCGAACGATCCCGAACGGTCTGTACGGAAGAGCCCGACCAACGCGTCGTCGCACGTCTGTGTGCGAGCGGCCGAGGTGCGTCCGGAATGCAGACCGCCAAGACATTCAGGTCGCCACGTCGCCCCTATCGACGTCGCGCGCGAGAAGTCAGCGAATATGCAACCTTTCACGCTGCCCGACTTCTACATGCCGCATCCGGCGCGCCTCAATCCGCACCTCGAAGGTGCGCGCGCGCATACCAAGGCCTGGTCCTACGAGATGGGTATCCTGGAGGAGAACCCGCAGGGAAAACCCATCTGGACCGAGCGCGACCTCGACGCGCACGACTACGCGCTGCTCTGCGCGTACACCCACCCCGACGCGCCCGCGCCCGAGCTCAATCTGATCACGGATTGGTATGTCTGGGTGTTCTTCTTCGACGACCATTTCCTCGAGATTTACAAGCGCACCAAGGACATGCGCGGCGCCAAGGCGTACCTCGACCGCCTGCCGCTCTTCATGCCCGTCGTGCCCACGGGGACGCCGCCGGAGCCGACGAACGTGGTCGAGCGCGCGCTCGCGGACCTCTGGGCGCGGACCGTCCCGCTCACCTCGGTGCACTGGCGCGAGCGCTTCCTCGAGGCGACGAAGAACCTGATGCTCGAATGTATGTGGGAGCTCGCCAATATCCAGGAGAACCGCGTCGCGAACCCGGTCGAATACATCGAGATGCGCCGCAAGGTCGGCGGCGCGCCCTGGTCCGCGGGCCTCGTCGAGATCGCCGTGGGCGCCGAGGTCCCGGCCGCCGTCGCCGCGACGCGCCCCCTCGAGGTCCTGCGCGACACGTTCTCGGACGGCGTCCACCTGCGCAACGACCTGTTCTCGTACCAGCGGGAGGTCGAGGACGAAGGGGAGAACGCCAACTGCGTGCTCGTCCTCGAGCGTTTCCTCGGCGTGCCCACGCAAAGGGCGGCCGATCTCACGAACGAGATCCTGACGTCGCGGCTCCAGCAATTCGAGAACACGGCGCTCGTCGAGGTGCCGGCGCTCTGCGTGGAGCACGGGCTGACGCCGGCGCAAGCCGTCGACGTCGCCAGGTACGTGAAGGGGCTGCAGGATTGGCAGTCTGGCGGCCACGAATGGCACATGCGGTCGAGCCGCTACATGAACGAAAACGCGGACAAATCCGCGGGCGTCCCCGATTTCCCCGGGACGCCGACGGGGCTCGGCACCTCGGCGTTCCGGATCAGGCTCACGCCCGCCGCCCTGGGTTTGCAGCGGATCAAGACCCTCACCCACGCCCCGTTCCGGCCTGTGGGCAGGACGCCGCTCCCGAAGATCTACATGCCGTTCAAGCTCCGCTTGAGCCCGCATCTGGCCGCAGCGCGCCGGAGCACCGTCGAGTGGGCCCGAAAGTTCGCGATGCTCGACGTGGTGCCGGGCGTCTTCGGGTCCGGGATCTGGGACGAGCGTAGGCTCATCGGCTTCGATTTCGCCATCTGCGCCGCGAGCATTCACCCGGACGCGTCCCCGCACGAGCTCGACCTGACCTCGGCTTGGCTGACGTGGGGGACGTACGGCGACGATTATTTCCCGCTCGTGTTCGGCGCGGCGCGGGACATGGCGGGCGCGAAGCGGTTCAACGCCCGGCTCTCGATGTTCATGCCCCTCGACTGCGCGGGCGCCCCGGTGCCCGAGAACCCGGTGGAGAGCGGCCTGCTGGATCTCTGGATCCGTACAGCTTCCCCCATGTCGATGAAATCGCGGCAATCGCTCCGCCGCAGCGTCGAGACCATGACCGGGAGCTGGCTCTGGGAGCTCCTGAACCAGACCCAGAACCGGATCCCGGATCCGGTCGATTACGTCGAGATGCGCCGCAAGACGTTCGGCGCCGATCTCACGATGAGCCTGTCCAAGCTCACGCTCGGCGATGTGGTCCCGGCCGCCGTCTTCCGGACGCGGACGATGCGAGGGCTCGACAACACGACGGCCGACGTGGGCGGGTGGATCAACGATCTCTACTCGTACCGCAAGGAGATCGAGTTCGAGGGCGAGCTCAGCAACCTCGTGCTGGTCGCCGAGCGGTTCCTCGAATGCGAAGCGCAGCGGGCCAAGGAGGTCGTCAATGACCTGATCACGGCGCGCGTGCTGGAGTTCGAGCACATCGTCGCGACCGAGCTGCCCCGCATCCTCGACGAATTCGACCTCGACAAGGCGGCCCGCGAGGCCGCGCTCGGATACGTCGAGAAGCAGCGATTGTACATGGCTGGCGTCCTCAACTGGCACGTCGTGACGAGCCGGTACGTGGACGCGGAGCTCGAGCGCCAGCCGATCGAACGGGCGATCGATGGCGCGCGTGGGTTTGGCGCCTCTGCGGCGCGTATCAGCAGCTTCTTCGGCGCCGGAAGAGCCGGCGCCGCGGCTCCTGCTGCGAAGGCGGATCTTTCAATGGGTACGGCGCGGTCCGTGCCGGTGAAGCAGGGGCGGCCCTAGCCGTCCGGGAAAGAGGGACTCATGTCTATCACAGGGAATCTGGGTTCGATCGATCAGCACCAGACCAGCCTCGCGACGGCGGCCGCGAGGCAGCTCGCGACGACGACCAAGTCGGCGCCGCAGATGCAGGGCATCTCGTCGCGGTGGCTGGTCAAGCTCCTGCCGTGGGTGCACGTCAACGGCGTGTACCGCGTGAACCGCCGCCTGAGCTATGCGGTGGGCGACGGACGGGTGACGTTCACGAACACCGGCGCGAAGATCCAGGTCATCCCGCAGGAGCTCTGCGAGCTGCCGCTCCTCCGCGGTTACGATGACGTCGAGGTCCTCACCGCGCTGGCGAACCGCTTCGTGCAGCGTGAATACAAGCCCGGCGACGTCATCACCGAGCGCGGCAAGGAGGCCGATCACATCTGCCTCATCGCGCACGGCAAGGTCAACAAGATCGGCGCGGGCAAGTACGGCGATGAGACGGTGCTCGCGGTCCTCGCGGACGGCGACCATTACAGCTACCAGGCGCTCCTGGAGGCGCAGGATTACTGGACGTTCACGGCCAAGGCCGTCACGACGGTCACGGTGCTGACGCTCCAGCAGAACGCCTTCGAGGAGCTCGTCGCCCAGCACCCGTCGCTGAAGAAGCACCTCGACAACTTCAAGGCGCTCGCCGCGAAGAAGCAGGACAACACGGGCGAGGCGGCGATCGAGATCGCGGCGGGCCACTCCGGCGAGCCCGTCCTCCCCGGCACGTTCGTCGATTACGAGACCTCGCCCCGCGAGTACGAGCTCAGCGTGGCGCAGACCGTGCTCCACATCCACACGCGCGTCGCGGATCTGTTCAACGAGCCGATGAACCAGACGGAGCAGCAGCTGCGCCTGACCATCGAGGCCCTGAAGGAGACCCAGGAGCACGAGCTCATCAACAACCGCGAGTTCGGCCTCCTGCACAACGCCGACCTGAAGCAGCGCATCCACACCCACAGCGGCCCTCCGACGCCGGACGACATGGACGAGCTCCTCGCCACGGTCTGGAGGGAGCCGTCGTTCTTCCTCGCGCCCCCGCGGGCCATCGCGGCGTTCGGCCAGGAGTGCAGCCGCGTCGGCGTCTATCCGCAGAGCATCGAGGTGAACGGCCACCGCGTCCCGGCGTGGCGCGGCGTGCCGATCTTCCCGTGCAACAAGATCCCGGTCTCGGAGACGCGGACGACCTCGATCCTGCTCGTGCGCGCGGGCGAGAAGAACCAGGGCGTCATCGGCCTGCACCACGCCGGCATTCCGGACGAGGTCGAGCCGAGCCTCAACGTGCGCTTCATGGGGATCAACGACAAGGCCATCATGTCGTACCTCGTCAGCCTCTATTACTCGACGGCCGTGCTGGTCCCCGACGCGCTCGGCGTCCTGGAGAGCGTCGAGATCGGACGCGCCCACGAATGAACCTCGAGCGGTAGCCGCCCCGCGTGTGCCCCGTGCAGGCGCGGGGCACACGCGGAGCGCTCTGCTCTCCGAAGCGCGCAGAAGGAAAGGTACGTCATGGCAAACGCCGAAATACTTGGGATCGGGGACGAGGTAGAGCGTTCGAGCCTCGGGACGCCGGGGGCGCGAAGGCTCGCGACGACGACCAAATCGCACCCGCAGATGCAGGGGATCACGCCCCGGTGGCTCTTGCATGTCTTGCCCTGGATCGAGGTCAAGGGCGGCACGTATCGCGTGAACCGCCGGCTGAGTTACGCCGTCGGCGACGGGCGGCTGAGCTTCGGCAACGTCGGGGCGAAGGTGCAGGTGGTCCCGCAGGAGCTCTGCGAATTGCCGCTCTTGCAAGGTTTCTCGGACGACGCCGTGCTCGATACCCTGGCGAGCCGGTTCATCCAGCGAGAGTACAAGCCCGGCGCGCTGATCGCCGAGCGCGGGAGACCCGCGGAGACGATCTTCCTGCTCGCGCACGGAAAGGCCCAGAAGCTCGGCGTAGGCAAGTACGGCGCCGACACGATCCTCGACGTCCTCGCGGACGGGGACCATTTCGGGGATCAGTCCGTCATCGAATCGAACGACGTATGGACCTATTCGGTCAGGGCCGTCACGCCGTGCATCGTGCTCGAGCTCCCGCAGCGCGTCTTCGAGGAGCTGATCTCGCGATCCCCGGCGCTCCACGCGCACGTCGAGTCGCTCAAGGAGCGGCTGAAGAAGCCGCAGGACAAGCTCGGACAGGCGGCGATCGCCCTCACAGCCGGTCACAAGGGCGAGCGCGCGCTCCCGGGGACGTTCGTCGATTACGAGACCGCGCCGCGTGAATACGAGCTCAGCGTCGCGCAGGCGATCCTCCGGCTCCACACGCGCGTCTCGGATCTCTTCAATGATCCGATGGATCAGCTCCAGGAGCAGCTCCGCCTGACCGTCCAGGCCCTGCGCGAGCGGCAGGAGCACGAGCTCATCAACAACCGTGACTTCGGCCTCCTGCACAACGCCGACCTGAAGCAGCGCCTCCATCCCCGGAGCGGCCCTCCGACGCCCGACGACATGGACGAGATCCTCTGCCGGCGCCGCAAGTCGCAGTTCTTCCTGGCGCACCCGCGCACGATCGCCGCCTTCCACCGGGAGTGCAGTCGCCGCGGCATCTACCCGACCAGCGTCGAGCTCTCCGGCATGCAGGTCGCGGCGTGGCGCGGCGTCCCGATCCTGCCTTGCGACAAGATCCCGATCAACGAGGACAAGACGAGCTCCATCCTCGTCATGCGCACGGGGCAGGAGCATCAGGGCGTCATCGGCCTCCGCCGCACGGGCCTCCCCGAGGAGATCGAGCCCGGTGTCTCGGCCCGCAGGATGGAGACCGACGGAAAGGCCATTACCTCGTACCTCGTGAGCACCTATTACTCCGCCGCGGTGCTGGTGCCCGACGCGCTCGGCGTCCTTGAGAACGTCCAGATCGGGCGGTAGTCTCCACGGCACCGATGACTCTGCATCTCGACCTGCTCCTCCACAACCTCGTCGCGCTGTGCATCGCGATCGTGGCGCTCCTCCTCCTCTCGGAGCTCGTGGTCAGGCTCATCCATCGGGGCTACGCCTTCGCCTTGCGCTCGCCGGCGCTGGAGCACGTCACGGCCGACGAGCGCAAGTCGTTCCGACGTCGCGTCCGTCGCCGCGCGCTCGTCTGGGTCGCGCTCGTCGGCGCCGTGCTCATGGGCGGCGCGGCGTTCGCCGTGGTTCGCGGAATTCGCGCCCTCGACGTGATGAAGAGCGCGCTCGTCGGGCTCGCGGGAGACGATCCCGCGATCGCCAGGATGCGGTTGCTGAGCGCGCTCGGGATCGCCGTCGGCGCGCTCTTCGTCGACGCCCTCGCCCGGGGGCTCGCCGACGCGCTGGGAAAGGCGGTCGCGCGCTCGGACTGGCTGGAGAAGCGGCGCGAGCCGGTCGCAGAGGTCACGATACGCCTGCGCAAGGCGCTCCGCGTGGTCGTCCTCGGCGCCGCCGCGGTCCTCCTCACCGAGAAGCTCGCGCTCGCGACGGGGACCCAGCGCGCCGTACTGCTCGCCAGCTACACGCTGGGCGCGTTTTACGTGAGCCGCCTCGCGACGGGGATCGGATACCTCCTCCTCGATGTCCTCTTCGACAACTCCACGAGGCTCGCCCGTCTCGAGAGCCCTCTCAGGTACCTCGGGAACCTGTCGCACCTGCTCGGGATCACGAAGCGCGTCGTCGATTATTGCGTGTACATCACGGCGGCGACGTGGGTCGCCGACGCGCTCACGCCCGACACGTGGCTCTCGCAGGCGGGGCGGGTCGGGCTCCGGATCATCGCGATCGTCTATGCGAGCCGGGTCCTCGTCGAGATCTGCGTGCTCCTCATCAACGACCTCTTCCTCGGGAAGGTGGCGGAGGAGAACCCCCAGACGCTCCAGCAACGAAAGACCCTGGTCCCCGTGGCCATGGGCTTCGTGCGGTACGCGATCTACTTCTCGGCTCTCGTGATGGGCCTGCGCGAGGCTTCCATCGATCCCACGCCGCTGCTCGCCGGCGCCGGCGTCATCGGCGTGGCCATCGGCTTCGGCGCGCAGACATTCGTGGGGGACATCGTGGCCGGCTTCTTCATCCTCTTCGAGAACCTGCTCCTCGTCGGGGATCTCGTGGAGATCGGCGGCATCCAGGGGCGCGTCGAGGAGATCGGCGTTCGTATCACGAAGATCCGCGACGAGATCGGCGTGCTCCATTCGATCCCGAATGGCGAGGTGCGCAAGGTCGCGAACCATTCGCGATCCTACGTGAACGCGGTGGTCGACGTGCACGTGCCTTACGAGGAGGACGTGCAGCGGGTGCGTGAGCTCCTCGCGAGGGTCGCCGAAAAGGAGGTCGAGCTGCAGACGGGCGCTCCGGGGCAGGTGGACGTCGGCGTGGAGGAGCTCAACGAGGGTTCGATCGTCCTGCGTATCAGCGCGCGCGTGCCGCCCGGCAAGAACAAGGAAGTGAACGATGCGCTGCGCGGCCGCGTCGTCGAGGAGCTTTGCAAAGCGCAGGTCAGCGCGCCGCGCCCGCGTCGAGCCGTCCTCATCGACAGCCAGCTCTCCGTCAAGAACCCGCCCAGGCGAGAGATCGAGGAATCCGCGCCCGTCATGCCTTTCTCGCCCACGAACGACGACTGACGAGCGGCTCGCCTCGCGGCCGCGCTCAGGCCCCGACAGCGCGAGGCGCGCCGTGTCCTCGATCGGGTCCCTCCTGCCAGGAGCACAAAACCGGCGGGAAGCGAAGCCAATCAACGGAGGTCCACGGCGTCCCTTGCTCCATCGAGGTGTTCGAATGGACCTTGCCAGATCCCTTGTCCGCCCGGGAACGTGGCTCGCTGCCGTCTTCCTGGCGTCGTGCGTGGCCGCGTGCTCGGGCGCCGATCCCGCCGCTCCAGGGCAATCGCCGCCCGACGACACGGAGCTGCAGCCCGAGCCTCCGACCGAGCCCGAGCCCGAGCCGCCGCCAGGCCCGCCGATCGACGTCCAGCGCTACGAGGTGACGGGAGAGTTCGACTGGAGCCGGGGGCGGCTGGTCGCGACGGTCGCGGTGACGTTCCTGCCAGGCGACGACGGCCTGCGCTCGCTGCGCCTCGACAGCGCGGTCGCCGAGGTCAAGGCGGTCCGGCTGGCCGGGGGCACGGATCTGCCTTTTGCGGTCGACGCCGAGCTCCGGGCGCTCCTCATCGACGTCTCGCGCGTGCCTGACATCTCGGCGGACCAGGCGATCACGCTGGAGATCGACTACGAGGCCGCCGAGAGCGACGCGCTCCACGCGATCCCCGCCCGCCGGGGGGACCCCGCCGCGTCGCGCGCTGTCTACACGCTCTCGGAGCCGCTCAACGCCGCGCTCTGGATGCCGTGCCACAACACGCCCGAGGACCGCGCCGTCTTCTCTATCGACCTCGGAATGGGCGCACAGGAGACGATGATCGCGAACGGCACGCTCGTCTCCGACGAGCAGGGCGCGTCCGGCCGCCGCATGAAGTACGCGACGGACTACACGGTGCCCATCTATCTCATGGCCTTCGCGATCGGCGACTTCGAGGTCGAGGGCACGATGAAGGGGAGCCTCCCCGTCTCTGTCTGGCACCGGCGCGGCGTCCCGGGCGATTACGACCGTCTGCTCGACGAGGTGGTCCGCTCGATCGGCCTCTTCGAGGAGCTGCTCGTGCCGTATCCCTTCGAGAAGTACGCGCTGGTGCTCGTACCGGAGTACGGCGGCGGCCTCGAGAACCTCGGCATCACCTTCCAGGGGGAGTCCCGGAGCACCGCTCCGACCAGCTCCGGCGACCTGAGGCTCACGATCCACGAGCTCGGCCACCAGTGGTTTGGAGACCTCGTGACCGTCGAGACCTGGGACGATCTGTGGATCAAGGAGGGCATGGCGACGTTGCTCGCAGAGGAGGGCGCGCGCCTCTACCTGGATGAGAGCGGCGAGGGGACGCTGAACGGCGACTCCTTCGCGGCCGTCGTGGACTCCCTCATCGTGGATCCGGACCGCGATCCCGACGACAAGTACACGAGCGGACCTTACGGCCGCGCCGCGTGGCTGCTCACCCAGATCCGGAGCCTCATCGGGGAGGAGTCTTTCTGGGGCACGCTGCGCGACGTCCTCAACGACCACCGCTTCGGCGCCATCGGTACGGACGAGTTCCTCGGCGCCTTCGCGCGGCACCTCGGCCCCGACGCGACCGCCCGCGCGCGGCGGGCGCTCCGGGCCAGCGCGCTCCCGCACCTCGATCTCGGGCGGTCCCCCTCCGGCGGCGTGCTCGTGACGCTGCGCGATCCGGACGGCGCGCTCGTCGCGCCGCTCGAGCTGCTCTGGATCGCGGACGACGGAACGACGCGCTCGCAGGTGCTCGAGCTCGATCAGGGCGCGGACGTCGCCCCGCAGCAGGAGGGCGAGCTGCTGATCTTCGATCCGCTCGACCGCCACATCCCCTGGTTCTACCTGGTCGACGACTCCAGCCTGGATCCGGAGGGCCACGCGGCGCGCTTCTCCTCGTTTCGCCTTCCCACGAGCCCCTCGCAGGTCGCGAACCTCCTCGAGGCCGGCGGCGTCCACCAGACGGCCGCCCTCAACGTCGGCTTGCCGGAGACCCTGGCCCCGGGCGCGTTCGCGGCCTTCCTCGACGGTCTCGACGCCGAGGACGCCAAGGGCGTGGCGGTCGCGGCGGCGTGCGTCAGGGCCGCGGATCCGGCGCTGGATCCAGCGCTGCGCGCGGCGTGGTCGAGCGCGCTCGCGCCGCTGCTCGCGGGGCCGCCCTTCGCGCGCTGGACCGAGTTCACGCCGGGGCTGGAGTACGGGGCGTGCGGCGAGGTCGTCGACGCGCTGGCGCTCTACGCGGACGAGTGGTCGGCGCTCGCGGCGGGGCCACCGGCCGGCGACCTCTCCGACGCGCACCTGCAGTTCCTGTACAACTTCGAGCTGCCGCTCGAGACGGTGGTATCGGCGTGGGGGAACGTCGCCAGGCAGTCCAGCTCGCTGCGCGCGCGCTCGCTCGCCATGACAAGGATCCGCCTCGACATCGATCGCGCTCGGCCGGAGCACGTCCCCGCCCTCCGCGCCTTCTTCGCCGAGATCGTCCCGTCCACGGAGGTGTTCGACCTCCTCTACCAGGCGCTCGACGGGCTGAGTCGCACGAAGGCGCCCACCGCGACGGAGAACGCGGAGGCCCTGGCCGCGCTGCGCCAGCAGCTGCGCGCGGCGTCGACGACGCCCCTCGACGGTTTGGTGGTGTGCGTCGCCCACGAGCTGACCCAGGGCGACGCCGCGGCGTGGAGCGAGTTCGTCGGGGGCCTCGACGGCGTGGAGCTCTCCGCCGAGGCCGCCGCGATGCTCGCGGACCCGTCCAGTTGCTGAGGACGACGCCGCGCCTCGACCCATCCGATCCGTCACGTGCAGGCGCGCGAGGGCGCCGTCGCCGGCGCTGCGCGGCCGTGTGCCGCGCGACGGCCGCGGCCGCATGGCGCGGCTGCCCGGGGCCATGGACAATCAGCGCATGCCTCCCGGCGCTCCCGCGTCCGCCTCCCCGCGCCACGGCGCGATCACCGACGTCGCCGGCATCGAGGTCGGCCATTTCACCGACAGCCGCCGCCCCACGGGCTGCACCGTGGTGCTGGCGCGCGAGGGCGCCGTCGCCGGCGCGGACGTGCGCGGCGCCGCGCCGGGCACGCGCGAGACCGACGTGCTCTCGCCGTTTAACGTGGTCGAGCGCGTCCACGGCGTCCTGCTGGCCGGCGGCAGCGCCTGGGGCCTGGACGCGGCCTGCGGCGTGATGCGCTGGCTGGACGAGCGCGGCGTGGGCATGACCGTCGGCCCCGCCCGGGTGCCCATCGTGCCCGGCGCCGTGCTGTTCGACCTGGCGCTGGGCGACCAGCGTATCCGTCCCGACGCCGCCGCTGGCTACGCCGCCTGCGAGGCCGCGTCGAACACGCCGCCCGCCGAAGGCAACGTGGGGGCCGGGGCCGGCGCCGTGGTCGGCAAGATCTTCGGCTTCCACCGCGCGATGAAGGGCGGCATCGGCGGCGCCTCCGTCTGCGTCGGCGGCGTGACCGTGGGCGCCATCGTCGCCTGCAACGCGCTGGGCGACGTCGTCGACCCGGAGACGGGCCAGGTGCTCGCCGGCGCGCGCACGGAGCGCGGCACGCACCTGCTGGACACGCGGCGCGCGCTGCTGCGGGGCGACACGCCCAGGCCCATGCTCGCGGGCAGCAACACAACCATCGGCGTGATCGCCACCGACGCCGTGCTCACCAAGAGCCAGGCCTGCCGCCTCGCCACCGTGGGGCACGACGGCCTGGCGCGCGCGATCAACCCGCTGCACACGCTCTCCGACGGCGATGCCCTCTTCGCGCTGGGCACGGGCGCGTCCGGCGCGACGCTCGGCATGATGACTCTGTGCGTCATGGCGGCCGAGGTCTGCACGCTGGCCGTGGTGCGCGCCATCCGCGCGGCGCAGGGCGTGACGCTCGGCGCTGCGTACCTGCCGGCGGCGGGCGACCTGGAATGAAGCCTGTCGACGCGCGCTGAAGCCAGTCACGGTGCTGCGCTCGAAGCCGCGACTCGTCCTCGTACTTCCTCGTACTTCCGCGACGGAGGCCGCGACTCGTCCTCGTACCTCCGCTGCGGAAGCCGCGACTCGTCCTCGTACTTCCACTACGCTGGTCAGAACCACGGAGGGGTGACGGTAGCGACAATGGATCCGCCGGACGGAGCCGCCGCGCGAGGGGCCTTCGCCGCCGCGATCCGCTCCCGTGATGTCGCCGTGGTCGGGGGCGCCGAGAGCCCGGCGGACCTCGCATGCCGTGAAGCTCGCACGCACAGCTGAGAGGAGATGAGGACAAGGATGCCCACCATTGCGATCGTCGGCGCCGGCGTGGCCGGCCTGCATCTCGCGCTGCACCTCCAGAAGGAGGGCCTCGACGTGAGCCTCTACGAGGAGCGCACGCCGGACGAGATCCGGACGGGGCGCCTGCCCAGCACCGTCGGGCTCTCCCTGCTGACCCGGGAGCGCCAGCGGGCGCTCGGCGTCGCGCACTGGGAGGGACCCGAACATGCCACAAGGACCATCCGGATCCGCGTCGCGGCCGC
This sequence comes from Sorangium sp. So ce128, assembly GCF_051525245.1. Taxonomy (NCBI): domain Bacteria; kingdom Pseudomonadati; phylum Myxococcota; order Polyangiales; family Polyangiaceae; genus Sorangium; species Sorangium sp. So ce128. Next base: position 2,108,232 of record NZ_CP150313.1, read on the forward strand.
GCCGCCGATCGACTTCGTCGGTCGCCTCGCGGATCAAGCGCTCTTCATCGACATGCGGGTCTATCTGCCCCAGCTGTTCGAGGACTTCGTCGCGCGGGGCGGCCGTGTGGTGAGGGCCTCGCTCGACGCGGCCGGCGTCCGCGGCCTCGCCGCGGCGCACGACCTCGTGGTCGTCGCCACGGGGCGGGCGGGCCTCACGAACCTCTTCCCGAGGGTCCCCGAGCGAAGCCCGCACGCCGCGCCGATGCGGCGGCTCTTCGCGGGCATCGTCCGCGGGCTCCGCATGCCGCCCGGGCCGATGGAGTTCATGTTCCAGCTCTCCCCGGGGCACGGCGAGATCTTCGAGAACCAGTACATCACGCTCGGCGGGATCGTGCCCTCGCTGCTCATCGAGGCGATCCCCGGCGGCGCGCTCGAGCCGATCACGCGGATGCGCTACGAGGACGATCCGGCGCGCTTCGACGCGGCGCTGCTCGACGCGGTGCTCGCGCACGCGCCGCTCACGGCCGAGCGCGTCGACCGGGCGAGCTTCGGCGTGGCCGGCCCGCGCGACTACCTGACGGGCGCCGTGACTCCGGTGGTGCGCCGCGCGTACGCGCCCCTCGGCGGCGAGAGGTTCGCGCTCGCGCTGGGCGATCTCCACATCACCCACGATCCGATCACGGGCCAGGGCGCGAACATGGCCACGCTCGCGGCGTCGCTCGCCGCCGAGCAGATCGCCGGGCAGGCGGCCGCCGGCGCCGCGTTCGACGAGGCGTTCTGCGCGGACCTGGAGGATCGCCTCTGGAACGGGCTCCGGGCGGCCACGGAGTGGACGAACGCCTTCCTCCTGCCGCCGCCGGACCACGCGCTGGCCCTCCTCGTCGCGGCGTCGCGCAGCCAGCCGGTGGCCGACGCGTTCGTCACGAACTTCTCGTACCCGGACCGCCAGTGGGCGATCCTCTCATCGCCCGAGGCGACCGCCAGCTTCATCGCGAGCCACGCCTGACGATCAGCTGAAGCGCGCCCGGATCGGCGCAGGGCTCTCGCAGATCGGGCACGCGTCCGCGCGCTCGGCGATCTTGCCGCAGTCCTTGCAGTCGACGCGATAGCCGTGGAAGCCGGGGTCGTGCAGCTCGACGCTCGTCTGTGCCCTGTCCGCGCGCTTTCCCTCGTATTTCACGCGCATTGGCACGAACGCGATATAACGCACCTCGATGTGCTCGCACCGCGAGCACCGCTCCGGCACCGCGTACGTGTTGGTCGTCGTGAGCCCGCGCGCGAGGCCGCCTTCGGCGTGGCACCTCGGGCAGCGGTCGTCCGTGAACACGAGGTGCTGGCACGCGCCGCACGTGATCTCGTACAGCCCGTCGACGAACATCTCGCCCTTGTAGACCCACTTGACCGGCCCGACGGGCTCGCCCTCCATGAGCGGCACGAGCCCGTCGACATACGAGCGCAGGTTGAGCTTCTGTCCCCCGCACGCGGGACACCCCGCCTCGACCATCTCGGCAAACGCACGTTCGGAGAGCCTGCTCATGATCGTCGCCTTCTAGCACGCCTCGTCGGCGGGAGGACCGAAATGGCGGGGCCGCGCCAGGGCGGCGCCCTTATGGGCCCTGGCGCGTCGCGCTGGAGGGGCCAGCCTCCACACCTGGAGGCCTCGGCCTCCAGGGCATGGCCTCCGAGCGGGGCCCGGACCATTCCAGCAGGCACCCGGGCATCACGCGGAGCCGGCGCTCGCTCCACGACCAAGCGCTGCGAGAGTGGGGATATGCCGCCCGGCGCGCGGCCTCCGGCGGTGCCGCGCATGGCCCCCAGCCGTGCCTTCAGCGCATGGCCTGACGATTGCTATTACGTTCATCCGTCGGTCGCACGGTCGGTCAGGCGATTCCCACCATGACGTCGAGGGACGGGAAGAGCGCCTGCCCGGCATCCCCATCCTCGCGCTCGCGTGAGACCAGCGCGCAGGCCTGCCGGCGCGGAGGCGCTGCGGCCGCGCGTGCCGTCGAGGGGGCGAGGGCGCCCGAACACGAACCGAACCCGAGGTGAACCATGTCGTCGGTCTCCATCAAAAAAGCGATGATCTTCATTCTCATCGGCGCGGCCGCGGGCTGCGCCGTGCCCGCCGAGAAGGACGCGCCGGAGGAAACGGCGGTCGAGTCGCAGGCCGTCGAGTGCAGCAAGGAGTGCATCCTGGCGATGGTGAACAGGCAGCTCTCGCTGATGGGCGAGTTCGGGAACGAGGAGGAGTTCACGCGGGCGCTCAGGGAGCTCGTGGCCATCGGCCCGGCGGCCGTCCCCGTGGTCGCCGAGGTCTACAAGGCGTGGTCGGTGTCGGTCCCGCCGGACAAGGCCGAATCGGCGAGGCCCGGCGAGATGCGCTGGCGGGCGGCTCACCTCCTTGGCCTGCTCGGCGCGCGCGACGGCATCAAGCCGCTGAACGAGATCGCCACGACGAAGCTCCCCGACCCCGAGGCCGACGAGCAGCTCTTCGCGGATGAATACCGCGTTCGCCTGCGCGCGATCGCCGGGCTCGAGGCGCTCGGCGCCGCGGGGGAGCTGAAGGCCATCTACGCCGCCGGCGACCTCCTGCGCAACCCGGCGGCGGCGAGCCTCTACGCCCTCGGGATCGACGTCGGCGGGATCCAGCTGATCGACGCGCGCAAGGCGCTCGCGGACGATATCGCCGACATCAAGGATTACAACCCGAACAACGGTCGGCCGGCGCAGCCGGAGAAGCCCGGATCGCGGGTATTCAAGGTGGCTCCTCGGACCGACACGCCTGCCATCACTCGTTGAGGGATCGATCATGAAAACCACGATCAGCGCCATTCTTGCGTCTTGTTTGCTCCTCGGCGTCGCCTCCGAGGCCCGCGCCGACACCTGCGACACCGTGAGGGGGACCGATCCCGGCGTGATGACGAGCTTCTGGTGCACGCAGCCGTGGATCGACTTCTTCTGGGACGCGTACGATTTCGACAAGGGGGACTGGGACAACGGCTTCGGCTGGGAGGCCGCGTGCGACCGGAGGCGGCCGCTGGCGCGCACGTTCCAGGCGATCCAGCTCCTCAACTATGCGTCGCCGAACGAGCCGCACCAGACGAACGACTTCAACGGAAACATCCTGCGCTGGGGCGGCAACTACACGATTCGTGAGTTCGACGAGCTCGACGCGCGGTGCGGGGACGGGTCGAAGCGGGCGTACACGACCTGGGGCGGGTTCGACGACTACACGGAGCTCTACATCCCGTTCTTCTACAACGAGAACGTCGTGGAGCGCGCCGGGACGTTGATCCACGAGTCGCGGCACTCGGACTGGTGCGGCCACAGCGGCAACGACGGCAGCAACAAGTGCCCTGCGAAGAGCGAGTCGTGCGACGAGAAGTACCTGGATGGGTGCTCCGGGATCGGGTCGCCCAGCGGGCGGGGCGCGGACGGCTATCAGGTCCTGTGGCTGTGGTGGTACGCTTTCGAGGCCGACGCGCAGCACAGCTCGTCGACGATGAAGGCCTTCGCGAGGGACGAGGCGAACCGGATCCTGAACACGATGTTCGACGTCAATCCCTGCTTCAACATCACGAGCAATGGCAGCAAGATCATCACATGTTAGGAGGGGGGTGCTCGGCGGCCTCCTGTGGGGCACGCTGTGCCTCGCAGGGTGCGCCGGGCATCCCGGGTCGGACATCCCGCCGGCGCCCTGGGCGCAGCTCGAGGTGAACCGCGGCGCAGGCGACGAGACCGTCGTCTGGATCGAGCTGAGCGGCACGTTCGAGGGGCACCAGGGGACGACGGCGCTCCGCGGAGAGCTCAGCGCCGAGCAGATCTCGGCTCTTCGAGAGCTGTTCCGGGACGAGCGGCTCGCGATCTACCGGAGCGACGCGCTGCCCGCCGACGGCAGCGTCGACCTCGCGGGCACCGCCGAGCGGCCGATCTTCCGCGTCGTGGTGCGCGAGGAGAGCGACGCGATCCGGGCGGGCTCGGAGAAGCTTTCGGCGTATTTCGCCGAGGGGGCGCAGCGCGCCGAGACGACCGAGATGCTGCGAGAGGTCAAGGCGATCATCGCCGCAGCGGCGCAGGTCCCTTAGTACCACAGCCGCACGTCGCGGAATCTCCGCGGATTTCGATGGGCGGGCGGGCGATCGTGACGCTTGGCTTGTCCGCACACTGGTGGAGCCCAGCTCGTTTGGCGCTCACCGACGTGCGGCTGTAGTACTAGAGGCAGTACCCATGACGCCCTCAGATCGTCCTCACGTGCCGTCGAGCCTCTCACGCGGTGAGCCGATGGCGGCCGGCGAAGCACTGCGCAGGCTGCGAGACGGCAATCGCCGCTTCGTCCAGAACGTGCGGAGCGTCGACACAATGCTCAGCCAGGCCGCACGCAACGCGCTGGTCGCAACCCAGGCGCCGATCGCGATCGTCCTGTCGTGCTCGGACGCGCGCGTCCCGGCCGAGCTCGTGTTCGACCAGGGGCTCGGGGACCTGTTCGTGGTGCGCGTTGCCGGTAACGTCGTCGCCCCGACGCTGGTCGGCAGCGTCGAGTATGCGGTCGCCGCGTTCGGCACGGCGCTGGTGATCGTCATGGGGCACACGCACTGCGGCGCGCTCGCCGCGACGCTGGACTGGATGACGGAGCGCGGCGCCCCGCCCTCCGGGGCTGTCCACGAGATCCTCGCGCGGATCAGGCCGGCGGTCGAGGAGGCAAGGCAGCCCGGCCTCGACCGCGCGGCGATCCTCGCCGCGGCCACGCGCGCCAACGTGCGCGCCTCGGTTCGGGAGCTCAGCCAGAGCGGGCAGCTGGCCGAGATGGTCGCGCGCGGCGACGCCGTCGTCATCGGCGCCGAGTACTCGCTCGCGACGGGCGCCGTGGATTTCTTCGACGACGTCCCGACATGAGCGCCCGGCGCGTCCTGCCCGGCTCGGACTTCTGGTACGAGGCGTTCGCGCTGCAGGGCGCCGTCGCAGCGCGGCTCCTGCCGCGGATGCTCGTCTTCGCGCTGGCGGCCGTCGCCTCCGTGCTGGTGCACCAGCGGGCACCTTCCGTCGCCCTTCGGCCGGAACCGATCGAAGCATCGACCGTGGACGCTGCCTGAGGTCGTGACGCTGGTCGGCGCGCCCGACGCCGCTTTCGTCCTCCGGATCCGCGTCACTCCTCCCGAATCAGCGCCTCGATCGCCTCGAAGACGCGCGGCACGACAGGCAGGCTCGGATCGGTGTACGCGTCGGCCTGCGACGCGTTCGACAGCGTCGCCTCCTTGAGCGTGTGGCTCATTCCCTCGACGATGACGAGCGTCGCGTCCGGCCGCGCGCCGGCGAGCCGCTCCGCGTCCTCGACCTTGGTCTGGAGATCGGTCGTCCCTTGCAGGAGGAGGATCGGCGCCGTCACGGCCGCGAGCTCCACCGCGGGGTCGTGCTTCATCCAGGAGATGACGAACGGCTGCACGCTCGGCCGAAACAGGCTCATGAACACCTGACTTTGCGGGATGTCCGTGACGAGCTCCCCGGCCTCGAGCTGGTCGAGGATCGCGTTTGCCTTCTCGCGATCCTCGTCCGGGAGGCCTTCGAGCTGATCGCGCAGGACATCGCCGATGGGCCGGCCCGCGCCGGCGATCGAGACGAACCCGTCGATCTCGGTCTCCCGGGCGACCAGCATACCGAGCAGCGAGCCCTCGCTGTGCCCCACCACCGTGATCGTCGCGAAGCGCCCGTCCGCCCGGAGCTTCTTCACCCACAGGCCGGCGTCGTCGGCGCCCATCTCGAACAGCAGCTCCTGCTCCGTCCGGGGGGCCGCGGAGGCGCTCGCGCCGATGCCGGCCTTGTCGTAGCGAATCGACGCGACGCCCCTGTCCCGGAGCCCTTCCGCGAGGAGCCTGTACGTGTCCGGCTCGATACCCGCGGCGACCTGATTGCCGTCCCGGTCGGTCGGCCCCGACCCGGGGATGATCACGACCGCAGGGAACGGCCCGCACCCGGCCGGCACCACGAGCGTGCCAACCAGCGTGCCTCGCGCGTTCTCGACCGTGGTCCTGGCGCTGGACGCCGCCGGACACTCCGGCGCGTCCGGCGTTGTCGGCGTCTCCGTGTCAGGCACGTCCGTGTCGTCAGGGAGCGCGCCGCTCCCGCCAGCGGACGACGCGCGCTCTCCGGCGCCGCAGCCCGCGCAGAGGGGCGACGACGCGAGCGCGGCGGCGCACGAGACGGCGAGCGCGGCGCGGCGCGCCGGGACCACGAGAACCGATCGCAATGACATGACGAGCCCTCCGAATTGAGAGAGAGGTGCAGCGCCGCCCGGGGCGCACCGGTGCGCCCTCGCGGTCGCGCGAGCACCGCAGAGCGCGCCGCGCGAGCTGGGCGGCGCGCCGGGGAGATCGATGACTCAGCCGAGGTGCGCGAGCGCGACCTTCGAGAGGATCTCCGACAGGAGCACGAGGCCGATGAGCCCCGCGATCAGCGGCGCGCCCCGCAGGCCAGAGGCGTTCCTGAAGCCCCGAACGAGGAGCGTCAAGGACCACACGAGACACACCGTTCCGAGGACGGCGATGACGGCCAGCTCGGGGGTGAACGCGGGCGCGCCCGCCGGCAGCCGCGGGGCGAGCAGGCCGAGCGCGACGGCGGCGAGCGCGAGCGGCGCGCGCGACAGCCCGATCACACCGAGAAAGTCGATGAGCCGCACGCGGCGCCGCAGGAGCCGCGCATACGTCCAGAAGAGCAGGGCGGGCAACGGCCACGCGACGACCTGCTCGAGGAGCGCCGTCTGGTACGGGATGACGGCAGGCGCCGCGTGCAGGTCGAGGAAGCCGTCGAAGCGAACGCCGAGCCTCGTGACGGCGACGCTCAGCGCGGCGACGGCGAGCCCCGCCGCGGCGGCGAGCCCCCCGCCGAAGCGCTCGAATGGATTCAGCGCGAGCCGCCATCCGCGCAGGGGAGGCCGCGGCGACATCGTGGCGAGCAGCCGCTCGCCTTCCGCGGGCTTGATGACGTTGTCGCGCACGAGCGCGCGCACTCTCTCGTCGGGCGTGGTCATCATCATAATCCCACCTTGCGCAGAGCCTCCTCGGCCTCCTTCGCGGAGAGCCTCCCCTTCTCGAGCGCATCCAGGATCTCGTGCCGGCGGCGCGCGACGCCCTGCTCCAGCGCGTCGAGCCGGCCAATGATCTCGTCGAGGCGATTTCGCACCGTCGGGTAGCTGATCTGAAGGACCTGAGCCATCGCCTTCAGGCTGCCTGAAGAGCGCACGAACGCGGTCACGAAGGCGAGATCGTCCGGCGACAGCTGGAGCAGCGCGGGGATCTCGAACTGACCATCCAGGTTGGTTCCGCAGCTCTGGCAGCCGAGCCGCGTCGCGCGCAGCTCCCCATCACAGCTGGGACATCGGACGACAAATCTTGCCACGGGATGAGTGGATTATCCTCACCGAGGTCAATATTGTCAATGTCGATGTGATGAAAATTGATCCGAAAATCAATTTTGTTTAGGAACCGCCCTCGTCATGTGTTCGGCGCGGCTTCGGCCCGCCCGGGGCGCTGCGGCTCGCGCCGCTCGCGACGGCTCAGCGCCGCTCGCGACGCCGCGCGGACGCGAGCGCCGCGATGAGGCCGAGGCCGGCGAGGGCCATGGGCGCGGGGGCCGCGGGCGAGCCGGCGGTGCGGCAGCTGCAGCCGTCATCGCCCTCGGCCATCTCCACCTCGTCCGTGCCGCCGGTCCCCGCGCCGGTGGAGCCGGCGCCGGAAGCGGCGGAGGAGGAGCTCGAAGCGCTGGGGCCGGGCGCCACGTCGCCGCCCGCGCCGTCGCTGCCGCCCGTGGCGCCGCCGCCGGCGGTCCCGGTGCTCCCGCTCCCGCCCGAGCCGTCCGCGCCGCCTGCACCGCCCGCGCCGCCGGAGCCGCCCGCGCCACCGGCGCCACCGGCGCCACCTTCCCCGGAGGAGGGCAGCGCGGGACGGACGTCCTCGAGGGTGTCCCCCTCCACGGCGTCATCGAGGACGATGACGGGGCTGTCCGTGAACTCGGACGGGTTGCGCAGCAGGCCGATCTGCGTGAAGTGCGCGTTGTTGTCGGCGAGCGTCTGCGCCTTTCCGCCGGTGACGACCTGCTTGCCGTCGAACCACACGTCGACGGAGCCCTGGTTCGGGTTCGTCGACCACCGGATGTGCAGCGCGATGCGGTGCCACACGCCGGGCGTCACCGCGCCGTCCGCCTCCCAGTGCACCTTGTTGTCGGGCTTGCGGGTGGCGAAGCTGATGTGCTGTCCAACGACCTCGAACGACATCATCTGGTTGTAGCTATTTTCGGACTCCCAGTATCCGATCTGCGTCGGCGGGTCGGCCGCGAGCGCCTCGGGGAGATAGAAGCTCCAGGCGAAGTAGGTCTGGGCGCCCTCGGCCGTGCGCCCGGCGGCCGGCTTGTGGTTCAGCTCGACGCGCTTGATGCCGTTCGACCACCTCGCGTCGTTGGTGAGCTGGACCCTCCCGGCCCTCGTGCCCTGGAGGACAGGCGACGTCACCACGGAGATGTGCTCGCCGTTCAGGGTCGTGTTCCACTGGTTCAGATTGCCCGTCTCGAAGTCTCCGGTCCAGACCGGCGCCGCGGAGGCGCCCGCGGTGAGCGTCGTCGCCAGCGCGGCTGCGGCCAGGGTGGAGAGCGAGCGGCGAGGTCGCCGCGCGAGGAGCGCTCGGGAGGGGGCGAGCAGGGATCGATGTGCGGTAAGGAGATCGGTAGAAGTCATGGCGGGATTCGACGCGTTTTCCGGCCGGCAGTCAACCGAGAAGCCGCGCGTCGCCGCCGGCGCGGCGCGGCTCCTCGGGCTCTCCAGCGCGTCGCGGGCGCGTCCTCCAGCGCGTCGCGCGCGCGGCGGTCATCGCTTCAGGCGGAGAGCTCGATCCAGAGCGCCCGAGTCTCGCGCGACCGGAGGTGGATGAGGCGCTCTCCGGTGTTGAGGGCGTTGCCGGGACAGGTCCAGGGCTCGAGGCAGACGAAGTCCTTGCCCTGCAAGGTCCACACGACCCAGTGGGTGAACTCGGGCGAGCCGCGGACGGCGATGCGCACCCCCGGGGCGCCCTCGATCGAGAGCGCGCTCTCGGTGGAGCCGTGGTCGAGCAGGTGGAGGTCGACCTCGGGCCGGGTCAGGTCGAAGCCGGAGAACGGCGCTTCCTGCTTCGTTGTGTTGTCGAACGCGCGCGTCGCCCGCGTCTCGATCGAGGCGCGGGCCTTGTCCGCCTGGGAGACGGCGAAGTAGGGGTGAAACCCGACCCCGAACGGCATCGGCGGCGCGCCGTCGCCTGTCTCGTTGGTGATGCGCATATCGATGCGGAGCGCCCTGCCGCGCAGCGTGTAGGTGAACTCGGCGCGGAAATCCCAGGGGTACTGCGCGCGCGTCGCCTCGCTCGACCGGAGGACGAGGCGGGCGTACGCGCCGCCCGACTCGAGGGTGCCATGGTCGTCGAGCGACCACGGCAGGGTGCGGGCGAAGCCGTGCTGGCGCATCTGGCCCGCCGCGCCGGCGGCGGACCAGGCGTCGCCGGCGAGCTTGCCGGGCGAGGGGAAGAGCACCGGGTTGCCGCCGCGCACGTTGGCGGTGCGATCGTCGAACGTGCCGCGATCGAGGTAGAGCAGCGCGCGGCCGCCGACGGTCAGCTCGGTCAGGATGCCGCCGCGGGCCGGGGCCAGCACCGCGCGGCTCGCGGCGTCGCTGTCGGCGAGCTCGATGGTGGGAATCGCGCCTTCGACTTCCTTCACGCTGAACATGACTCCTCCGGTCTCTTCAGTTGCTTTGCAGCCACGCGAGCAGCCCGACGATCAGCGCGAGCGCCGCGATGGGCAGCGCGATCCACCCGAGGACCGTCGCCCAGCCGCGGCGGAGGGAGCGGCCGCCGCGATCCTCGCACGCGAGGCAGATCGCCCAGACGCGCGCGCCGCCCTCCGTGAGCACGCAGCAGTCGCCGCACACGGGCGCGCCGCAGCGCGCGCACGGCCCCGCCGCCTCGGCGCCGCAGCGCGTGCAGCGCGCGACGGCCCCGCCGCCGCCGTCGTGAAAGATCAGGCCGCCGGACATGGGGCTGCGCCCTCCGGCGGCGGAGACGAGCGCGTCGATGACCGCGGGCGCGCGCGAACGGGGGGCTCCTCGTGGACGGGCACGGACGTCTCCACCGCCGCGATTCTGCAAGCTTTGTGGGCTGCAGACAACGCTGGAGACGACAGGGCGCGCTGGGCCTTTGCCAGGACGGCGCGCCGCCTGACGCTGCGCTGCGCGCGCCTGCGTGGCAGCGCCGCGAGCGCGCCCCCTGTGAGGAGTGCGCCGACCGCGGCTTCCGCTATCCTTGGGCCATGATCGTCGGCGAGGAGCTGGAGCAGCTCCGGTTGCTCCTCTGGAACAGGGAGGATCACGCAATCACGGAGGAGGAGGCCCTCGCGCTGTACGAGGCGAACCGGCAATGGGTCGATCGCGCCTCGATGAGCGAGCGCGAGCGGCGCTTCTTCGACGATCTCGTCGCGCGGTACGGCCGAGGCGTATTCAATGGCTGAGCGCGACGAGCACCGGCGGATCCTCGACCTGCTCACGTCGCTGGATGCAGCCTTGCTAAGGCAGTCCGAGTGCTGGTTTGCGGGCGGGACGGCGATATCGCTCCGCTGCGACGAATTCCGCATCTCGCGTGACATCGATTTCCTCTGTGCCTCCCGCGAGGGGTACAGACAGCTGCGGCAGCGCGTCTACGAGGCCGGCGTTCGCGGGCTCTTCGTCGCCGACATGGCGGTCCGACGCGAGCTGCGCGCCGATCGCTACGGTATTCGGGTCGTGCTCGACGTGGGCGGCGCACCGATCAAGCTCGAGATCGTCAGCGAAGGCAGGATCGAGCTTGCTGGGGTCGAGGACCCGGCGCTGCCGGTGGCACGCCTCGCCGACGAGGATCTCGTCGCCGAGAAGCTCCTCGCCAACGAAGACCGTTTTCTCGACGATGCCGCACTCGCACGCGATGTCATCGATCTCATCTTGCTCGAGCATGTGCTCGGCGGGCTGCCGCAGGCCGCCTGGGACAAGGCGCGCGACGCCTACGGGCCTTCGGTCGAGGACGCGTGGAGCCGCGCGCTGCGCAGGTTGTGCGATCAGCCTGCGTGGCGTGCGCGAGCGCTCGAGGCGCTGTGCGTGACGCCCGAGGCGAGGGCCGTGGTCGAGGCGAGGGTCGAACGGGAACGATGACACGCCCGAGCGGCCGAGGCAGCTCGCTTGTTCGTCGGTCGCGGCAGCCCTCCTCAGCGCAGGCCGGGGAGGGGCAGGGCCGGGAGCGAGTTGCCGATCGCCGTGACGAGCTGCTCGTGCGTGATCGTCCCCGCGAGGCGGAACGGCACATCCACGTTGAGCGTCTCTCCGCCGATCGCGACGGTGCCGCTCACCTGGTACGGGATACCGCGGCTCTGCGCCGCCAGCGCCGCGATGCTCGTGAGGTCCTGCCACTTCACCGAGATCGGCGCCTCGATCCGGGTCCACTTCTTCGCGGGCAGCTCGAGCGGCGTGAGCGCGGTGACCGTGCCGACGTCGTACTTGCCGTCGAGCAGCACGTTCGCCTTCATCGAGCGCGTCGAGAGATCGATGCTGTTCGGGTTGTACGCCTGGATCTGGACCCGCAGATCGATGCCCTGGATGGTGACGGCGGTCACCGTCGCGAGCTCGGGCTTGAGCGTCGGCGGCTCGGGGCGCGAGCACGCGACCAGGGTGACGGCGGCGACGAGGAGAGGCGATCGCACGGCGGGAGATGTGGCGCGGATCTCCATGGAGCTCAACGGAAATCGGGCGCTCCACCGGGCCTCGTCCGCGTCCCGCCGATCGCTCGACAGCCCCAGCGCTCGCGCCTGCGCTTCCGCCCCCGCGGGAACCCTGTCGATCTGCTATGCCCGGCGCATGGGCATCCTCCCGCTCGCCGAACGCCTCGCCAAGAAGGCGCTGAACAGGTCCGGGGTGCAGAGCCGCTGGGTCGACACGTCGGTCTGCAGGCTGCACCTCTACGATGCTCCGGGCACGGGGCCGCTCCCGACGGTGGTCCTGCTCCACGGCATCGGCTCCTCGGCGCTCCCGTACGCGCCGGTGCTGCAGCGACTCCGGCGGCGCGCCCGCCGCGTCATCGCCGCGGAGTCGCCTGGGCACGGGTGGAGCGCGGCGCCGGCGTCGTCGTTCACGCCGGAGTGCCTCGCCGCCGCCATGCACGAGCTGCTCGACCGCGAGCTCGACGAGCCGGCGATCGTCGTCGGCAACTCCCTCGGCGGCGCGGTCGCGGTGAGCTACGCGCTGAGCTCGCCGGACCGCGTGCGCGCGCTGGTGCTCGCGTCGCCGGCCGGCGCCGGCATGGAGCAGGCCGAGCTCGCCGAGCTGCTCGCGGCGTTCAACCTGCGGTCGCGGGCCGACGCCCACGCGTTCTTCGCGCGCCTCTACCACCGCGTCCCGTGGTTCACCCCGCTCATCGCCGGCGACGTCGTGCGGACGTTCTCGCGCGAGACCATCCTCTCCTTCAGGCGCTCGGCCCGGTGCGACCACGCGTTCACGCCCGAGCAGCTGGGCGCGCTCTCGATGCCGATCCTGCTGATCTGGGGCCGCTCGGACCGCCTGATGCCGAGCGCCAACCTCGAGTACTACCGGCGGCACCTCCCTCCGCACGCGGAGATCGAGGAGCCCGAGGGCATCGGGCACTGCCCGCAGGTCGACGACCCGCGCCGCTTCGCCGAGCGGATCGCCGCGTTCGCGTGGTCGGCGCGCTCGACGGCGTCGCCGGGCGCGGCGCCGTCGCCCTCGAGCGCGGCGCCGGCGGCGTAGGGGGCGGCGCCGGCGCCGGGAGAGGCGCCGGCGTCAGGCGTCCTCGGGGAGCGCGCCATGCCGCTTGAGCAGGGCGCGGGTCAGGCTGCGGCGCAGCGGCATGATGCGCTCGCCGTCGCTGCCTGTGCCGAGGAGCACGGTCGCGAAGAAGTAGGTGTCTGCCCCGCGCTCGACGTAGCCGACCAGCCAGCCGGTGCTCGATCGCTCGTCCATCTCCATCCCCGTCTTGCCGCGCAGCGTGTAGGCCGGCGTCTGCTCCAGCACGAGGATCCGCTTCACGATGTCCACGCTCCGCGCGGAGCAGGGCAGCGCGCCGGCGCGGAGCCGCCGCAGGAAATCGATCTGCTCGTGCGGGGAGATGCGGAGCCCCCCGGTCAGCCAGAACTGGTCGATGCCCCCCGAGATGTCGCGGTTGCCGTAGCCGAGCCCGTCGAGGTGCGCCTGCATGCGCTCGGGCCCGATCCGGCGCGCGACCTCCTGGTAGAACCAGACGACCGAGTGCTTCATCGCCGACGCGAGATCGTGATCGCGGTTCCAGTCGGGCACGCGGCGCTGCACCCCGTCCCACCGCAGCGTGAAGCGCTCGTCCGGGATGACCCCGGTCTCCAGGCCGATGATCGTGTTCGGGATCTTGAAGGTCGAGGCGGGCACGTACCGCGCCGCCGCGCGGTCGGGGTTCACGACGCGGGTGACGCCTCGCGCGGCGTCGAACAGGACGAACGCGCCGTCCACGCCCTCCGCGCGGAGGAGCGCCGCCCCGCCCTCGTCGATCTCGGTCCGCGCCGCGGCCGGCGCGCTCGCGCCCGGCGCCGCGGCCGGCGGGGCCGCGGCCGGCGGGGCCGCCCCGCCGCTCGCCGCCGGGGGAGCTGACGGCGGCGGCGGCGCCGTGGCGCAGGCGCTCGCTGTCGTGACGATCGCGAGGAGCGCGCAGGAGAGCAAGGGACGCGCCGAGGCTAGGGCGCGGCGCGAGAGGCACCCGGGGAGCGGAGAAAGCATGGCGCCCTCAACGCGGCCGGGGGCCGCGCGCATTCCCGAGCCATCGCCGCGGTCGTCACCGCCGTCGCCCCGCTCATTCCCGCGCCGCCGCCGCGGTCGTCGCTGCCATCGCCGCCGCGGTCGCCGCCGTCGCCGTCCGCTCGCCCTCCGAGAAGTCGACGTCGATCCCGATGATCTTCATGAGCCGCAGCGCGTTCGCGCTCGTCACCACGCCGGGCTTCAGCTTGTAGTCGAAGGTCATCCTGTCCTCGACCACGAGCTCCTCGAAGTGCATGTTGCGCACCCGTCCCGCGGTCTCCTGCTCCAGCACGGCGAGCCCCATGTCGTGCGACGAGACCGCGCCGATGGCCCCCCGCGCGACGAGGTGCCGCACGACCGCCCTCGCCCCGATCTGGCGCTCCCGCGCGTTCGTGCCGTGGAGGATCTCGTCGAGCAGGAACAGCACCCGCTCGCCGCCGTTCGCGCCGTCGACGACGCGCTTCAGGCGGGTCAGCTCGGCGTAGAAGTGCGAGACGCCGTGCTCGAGCGAGTCCTTGATCCGCATGCTCGTCCGCACGCGGACCGGCGAGAGCGACAGCGACGAAGCGCAGACCGGCGCGCCCGCGAGGGCGAGGGCGGCGTTCACCCCGACGGCGCGCAGCAGCGTGCTCTTGCCCGACATGTTGGATCCCGTCACGAGCAGCGCGGCGCCCGCGCCCTCCAGCGAGACGTCGTTCGTCACCCGCCGGTCGCGCGGGAGGAGCGGGTGGCCGAGCCCAGCCGCCGTGAAGCGCGGCTCGCCGTCCTTCACGTCGGGGTACGCGTAGTCGGGGTTCTCGTGCGCGAACGTCGCGAGGCTCGCGAGCGCCTCCATGTGCCCGAGCGTCCGCATCCACGCCTTCACGTGCCGGCCCGCGCGCAGCTTCCACCGCTCCAGCGCGAGCGCGCACCACACGTCCCAGAGCAGGAAGAGGTTGGCGACGATGTGGACGAGCCCGCTGTGGCGCAGGTCCGAGTAGCCGACCCGGCTCTCGAGCGCCGTCATCTCCCGCGAGGCGAGCACGCCCGAGGGCCCCGCGAGCTCGGCCTTGAGCTCGCGGAGCAGCGCCGACGAGAACGCCTGCTCCTCGACGCGGGCGAGGATCGGCCGGTACCGGGCGAACGGCGCCTCGCGCGACGAGGCCGCGGCGACGATCGGCTCGACCGCGGGCCGCAGCAGGACCAGCACGAGGATCTGGGCGGCCAGCGGCAGGAGGTAGGCGTGGCGGAGCAGCCCGAGCTGCTCCGCGGGGATGAACCGCGGCGCCGCGAGCAGCGCCAGCGTCAGCGGCACGAGCACCTTCGCCGCGGTCAGGAGCGCGCTCACCGGCAGGCCGCCGGCGCGGGCCTCCGGGCCGAGCAGCGCCGGGGGCGCCTCGGCCCACGCGATGAGCGGGCCGGCCTCGCGCCCGCGCGCCCCGGCCTGCATGCCCACCACCGCGAGATCCTCCCGGAACGCCCCGAGGCCGGCGAGCTCGCGCACCGCCTCCTGCCGCGCCGCCACGGCGGTCGCCGGGGCGGGCTCCGCGAGGAAGGCCGCGAGCGTGGCCTCGCCCTCGCCCGTCTGCGCCACGTTGAGCAGCTGGAACAGCGACGCCTGCCCGAACACGTCGAGATCGCCCGCGTAATCGTGGTCCGGCGCGGCGAACCGGTCGCCACGCTCCGGGAAGTCCGCGAAATCGCCGGCGACCCGCCGCTTGCCGCGCACGTAGAGGCCGATGCGCTGCTCGAGCTCCGTCATCCGGGTGACGAGGCGCGCGTGCGCGACGAGCAACCCGAGGAACACCGCGGTCACCGCCCCGGCGGCGTACGTGACCCACCGCGGCACGTCGCCGAAGAGCGCGTACCCCCCGGCCACGGCCGCCGCCAGGAACGAGACCCCGCGCAGCAGCGAGAACGTCTTCGAGCGGCGATCGAGCGCGCTGGCCTCGGCGCGCAGGACCGAGAGGCGATCATCGTAGGCGGACAGGACGCGCTGCGCGACGGCGTTGGGGGGCGGCTCCACGGGGCCCTCTCCATAGGCCACCGCCGGCCGTGCATCCAGCCGGAGGGGGGGCCTCACACGAAGGACACGAAAGCTTTGAAGCGTCCTGGCTGGCTGCTCGTACAATGCCGCCCATGGACCAGAACCTGCTGGAGCGCCTCAAGGCGTACACCGTCGTCGTCGCGGACACCGGCGACATCAACTCGATCGAGAAATTCCGCCCCCAGGACGCGACGACGAACCCGTCGCTCATCACGGCGGCGGCCCAGATGCCCGAGTACGCCGACATCGTGAGCGGCGCGCTCGCCTGGGGCCAGAAGGAGGCGGGCCGGGGCAAGGAGCCGGGCGACGTCGTGAGCTTCGCGTTCGACCGGCTCGCCGTCGACTTCGGCCTGCGCATCCTGAAGATCATCCCCGGCCGCGTCTCGACCGAGGTCGACGCGCGCCTCTCCTTCGACACCCAGGCGACCATCGAGAAGGGCCGGAGCATCGTGCGCCTCTACGAGGAGGCCGGCGTCTCGCGCAAGCGCGTCCTCATCAAGATCGCCTCGACGTGGGAGGGCATCCGCGCGGCGGAGGTCCTCGAGAAGGAGGGCATCCACTGCAACCTCACGCTGCTCTTCGGGCTGCACCAGGCGATCGCGTGCGCCGAGGCAGGCGTGACGCTCATCTCGCCGTTCGTCGGGCGCATCCTCGACTGGTACCTGAAGGACACCGGCCGCACGAGCTACGCGCCGGCCGAGGACCCCGGCGTCGTCTCGGTCACGAAGATCTACAACTACTACAAGAAGCACGGCTACAAGACCGAGGTGATGGGCGCGAGCTTCCGCAACATCGACGAGATCAAGGAGCTCGCCGGCTGCGACCTCCTGACGATCTCGCCGAAGCTGCTCTCGGAGCTCGCCTCCGCGCGCGGCGACCTGCCGAGGAAGCTCGACCCCGACGCGGCGCGCGCCCTGCAGATCGCGAAGATCCCGATGGATGAGGCGGCGTTCCGCGCGATGCACGCCGCCGACCGGATGGCCAGCGACAAGCTGAGCGAGGGCATCGACGGCTTCGCGAAGGCGCTCGCCTCGCTCGAGGTCCTGCTCCGCGAGCGCCTCCAGCAGGGGGCCGCCTCCTAGGGCTGGCGACGCGCGACGCGCGACGCGCGACCGCGACGCGCGCGCAGCGGAGCTCCGGGGAGCGGGCCCGGGTGCCCCGCGCGCCGCACCTACGCGGCGACCCCGCGCCGCGTAGGTGCGCGTGCGTGCGCCTGCGTGCGCCTGCGTTGAGGAACGGAGGCGCGGGAAGAAGGCGGAGGGCCGGCTTGCATGTGAGCCACCCCGTCCTCTAGGATTCGACAAACTGGACGAATTTCGGGCAGCATTCGATCGCCCGCGCTGCGCGTGGTCGACTGCGGTTCTCCGGGAGGCTCCTCATGGAGCCGCCCTTTTCGCGATGGCATCGAGGAGGCGACGTTGAAGCTCACGTCACAGGAGTACTGGGAGAACCACTGGAAGGGCTACGTCGGCACCGACGATCTGGGTGGCGGCTGCGAGATCTACGACGACGTCGCTCCGTTCCTGCCGCGCGGGGAGGGGTTGTCGTTCTTCGAGATCGGCTGCGCACCAGGCCGTATCCTTGTCGACTTCTGTGGGCGCCTGGGGTTCACAGCGTACGGCCTGGATTACGCCTGCGACCCGGAGGTCGTCGAGCAGGAGATCCGGAAGCGCGGCATCAAGGTCGGCAAGATCGAGAAGGGGGATTTCTTCAACTGGAAGCCCCAGCAGAAGTTCGATATCGTTGCTTCCTTCGGGTTCATCGAGCACTTCGATGACGCCGGGGCGGTGATGGATCGGCACTTCGAGCTGGTGAAGCCGGGGGGCACCGTGGTCGTGGGCATGCCGAACTTCGCCGGCGGGCAGAGGGCGCTCCACTGGCTGCTCGATCGCAAGAACCTGAAAGGCCACAACACCCGCATCATGAACCTGCCGTTCCTGGAGGCCGCTGCCCGCCGCAACGGCGCCGAGATCGTCCAGGCCCGCTACACGGGCGGCCATTTCGATTTCTGGCTGGACGACGAGGCGCCGCTCCTGGCGCGGCGTGTCGTCTGGAAGGTCGTCCCGCCCCTCAAGGCGATCGCGCGCCGGGTGGTCCCCGGCGAGACGAACCCCTGGTTCTCGCCCTTCCTGTTCGCCATCTACCGGGCGCCCCTGCTGCCCGCAGGGACAGCCGACGCTTGAGCCTTTCCCCGATGAGCGAGCCGAGCCAGAGCGCCGCCACCCCGCCGGCTGTCCGCGATGCAGACGCCGATCACCGCTTCCGCGAGAGCGCGCGGCGCCACGGCTGGGATCCCGACGATCCGTGGGTCGGGGGGTATGCCACGTGGGAGTGGCGCCGCAGCCGCCACGCCTACGACGACCTCTTCACGTCGGTCCGCGGCAAGAAGGTGCTCGAGTTCGGCTGCCACTTCGGCGGGACGGCGGTCGTGCTCGCGACCCTGGGCGCCGAGGTGACCGCGCTCGACGTCGACCCCATGTACGTCGAGCTGGCGCAGCTGAACGCCGAGCGCCACGGGCTGTCGGACCGGATCCGCGTTCATCACGTCCCCGACACGACCGCGATGCCGTTCGCCGACCGGGAGTTCGAGCTCGTCTCCTGCAACAGCGTGCTCGAGTACATCCCGCCCGAGCGCCTGCCGGCCGTCCAGCGCGAGATCGATCGGGTGCTCGGGCCGTGGGGGTTCATCGTCATCCTGGGCACGAGCAACCGCCTCTGGCCGGTCGAGTGCCACAGCCGCCGTATCCTGATGAATTACGTGCCTCGGCTGCTGCGCCCGCTGTTCCCGGGCAGGTCGATCTACAGCGTATTCCCCTGGGAGCTCCGGCGCGGGTTCGGCGACTATGTCGACATCTCGCAGCAGGATCGGGGCCGGCTGATCGTCGACCTGAAGGCCAAGATGGGGCTGTCCGGGCCGCGGCTCATGGCCTACTCGGCGGCGAACCGGCTGCTCGGCCCGCTCGGGATGCACGTGGGCTTCGTGTCCCCGACGATCACGATGGTTCTTCAGAAGCGCGGTGAGGGAGGAGCTGGCGATGGCTGACGGGAGGACGCGGGTATACATCACCGTGGACGTCGAGTGCGCCGAGGAGCGCATCCTGGGCGATACCAAGTCTCCCGCGATGGGCTACGACCTCCGGATCTGGGGCCGCTTCGTCAACCAGCGCGAGCCCCTCGGCATCGAGCTCATCATGCGCGAGCTCGAGGCGTACGGCCAGCGCGGGACGTTCTTCGTCGAGGCCATCGGCTCGTACAGCTTCGGGATGGACGGGCTGACGAGCGTGTGCCAGGCGCTCCACAGCCGCGGCCACGACGTGCAGCTGCACGTGCACCCCGTGCAGCGGCGCGCGGACTGGCACACCCGGGGCGAGCCCCGCGTCTCCGACGACATCGCCGACTACCCGGTCGAGGAGCAGACGCGGCTCCTCCTCGAGGGGCGCGACCTGCTCGTGCGCGCGGGCGTCCCGGCGAGCGAGCTGCTCGGCTACCGCGCCGGCAATTTCGGCGCGAGCAACGACACCTGGCGGGCGATGAAGCGGGCGGGGCTCGTGCTGAGCAGCAACTACAACCCCTGCTACTTCAGCAAGAACTGCAAGATGCAGTATCCGGGCGCGCGGCTCGGCCTCTTCGAGACGCCCGAGCCGGGGGTGTACGAGCTGCCGGTCACGAACTTCATCGAGCCCACGAAGCGCTTCAGGCACCTTCAGATCACGGCGGTGACGCTCGACGAGATCAAGCACTGTCTCCTCCGCTACCGTGCCCTCGGGGTGAAGGAGGTCACGCTGGTGACCCACTCGTTCGAGTTCTATTTCCTCGACTCGGCGGAGGCGCGCCGCGGCTTCCCGAACCGGCTCAACGTCGAGCGGCTCCGCGGGCTCTGCCGCTTCCTCGACGAGAACTCGAAGGACTTCGAGGTCGACACCGTGGGCGCCCTCGCGGGCCGGCTCTCGGACGCGGCGTCTTCCACGCACGGCGCGCGCGGTGTCGACGAGGGCGCGCCGCCCTCGCTGCAGTTCCCCCACTCCAACGCGATCCACCACGCTCGCCGCGTCGTCGAGCAGGCGTACAAGCGCGTGGCGCAGCGGTTCACGTTCGGCTAGCTCCGTCGGCCAGGGGCGGCCGGGCTCCTGCTCCGCCGCGCGGCGGATCGCTCACCCGGCCCCCGCGCCCCTGCTGCCCTCCACGCTCGCGAACGTCGTCGACGATGGCGCCCCGCCGCGGTGCTAAGTAGCGCGTATGCGGCTCATCGGACAGATCCACGTTTCGCTCAAGGGCAGCATCATCCAGCGCAACCCCACCGTCTGGGAGAAGCTGAAGCGCAGCTTCGGCGCCACGGTGGATCTCGACACCGATCGCGTGCGCGTCGAGCTCGAGGCCACCGCCGTGGTCGATCAGGTGCGGGGGGCGCTCGTCCAGCTCGGGGTCACGAACGCCCTCTCGCTCGTGATCGACGACACGGTCATCTTCCAGGACACCGACGGGAAGCCGGACGATCTTCCCGATCTCGTGCTCGCGCTGTCCGAGCATTCCGCCGTGTTCGGGCGCGGGTTCAGCGAGCTCAGGTTCGCCGCCGAGCACGAGGAAGCAGGGCTGCACCTGGTCATCGAGACACGGGCGCGCACCGAGCACGCCGACGACGAGCCGGCGGGGCTCGTCTCCATCGGCGGGCGCCTGCGGGATCTCGAGCCGCGAGCCGGCGAGTCCGCGGAGGACTACCGCCGCCGCGTCGAGCCCCTGGCGAAGGATCCGGCGCTGTTCGAGGCGGCGCGGCTGCAGTTCGAGTCCTTCGTCGGGCGGGTCGAGGGCGCCCTCAAGGCCACGATGCCGGAGGCGCGCGTGGAGCATCACCACGCCGACGCGCGCGTCGTGCACTCTCCTGCGGGCGATGGCGCGGGCGCCGAGCGGCCTCCCGTGGGCCCCACGCACCCGGGTTATGACCCGTTCGTCGTCTATTACCCGCCCAGCCCGCTGGGGATGATGCTGGACGTGATGCTCATCACCTCGTTCATGCACATGCTCACGCCTCCACACGTCCTCTTCGTGAACCCCGCGGGCACGATGCTCGGCACAGCGCAGGAGGCCGCCGAGAATCCTGACCTCTTGAACGGCGCGGATCGCGGCGGCGATGACCTCTCGGCGGGCGACGAGGGGGACGGGGCGGATGACGGCGATCCGTGGGGTGATGACGGCGGCGGGGTCGATGACGGCGGTGGGGTCGACGACGGCGGCGGGTTCGACGGCGATTTCGGCGATTGAGCCGCTCGCGCCGGCGCGCCGGGCCGCGGCGAGGCGCCGCGGCAGGGCCTCGCGCGTCTGTCGCGCGTAGGTTCGGGCGCGCAGCCCGCGACGCGCTGACCTCGCGGTCGAGCGGGCTCGTCCGGCCATGGACGACGACTGGCGATCATGGTACGCCGCGCTACGGCCGTGACCGGCGCTGGCATGAGCATCTATCGCGCTGGCGTGTTGATGGTCGCGCGCGCCGAACCCTGGACTGGAGAGCGCGATGAACAAGAGCGAGGCGGCGCTTCGGAAGCAGCCGCAGGTGGCGGGCGGGGGAGATCCGGAGATCGCCAGAGAGGTCCGTACCATCATTGCAGAGCGATGTGGGATGAGCGTCGATGCCGTGACTCCGGACCTGTCGCTCGAGAGCGGCCTCGGCGTGGATTCACTGGCGCTCATCGAGGTCAATGTCGCGCTCGAGGAGCGATTCCAGATCGTGGCGCCCGATTTCGCGGCGCCCGATCAGGCGCAGATCAGCACGGTCGGTGACGTCATCGCCTTCGTCGAGGCGCAGATCGCGGCGCGGGGCGGCCGGGGAGGGGCGCCTTGATCGCCCCGCGCACGCGCGCCGAGCGCGAGGCCGCCGTCCGGACGCCCGAGGAGCAGCGGGAGCACGAGCGGCGCGAGGTCGCCGCTCATTACCAGAACGACCCGGAGATATTCTCCATGGTCCTCGACAGCCGCCTGGCCTACGCGACGGGCATCTTCCTCGATCCCGCCGAGAGCCTCGAGACGGCGCAAGAGCGGAAGTACGACTGGGTCCGCCGCGAGCTCGACATCCACCCCGGAGAGCGCGTCCTCGACGTGGGGTGCGGCTGGGGCTCGAACCTCATCTATCTCGCCGAGCACACCGGCGGGAGCTTTCAGGGCGTCACGCTGAGCGACAAGCAGCGGCAGGAGGCGCTCCGCCGCGCCGACCGGGCGGGCGTCGCCTCGCGGGTCCGCATCGACCTCGCTCATATCGAGGACATCGACCTCGCGCCCGAGTCGCTCGACGCCGTGCTCTTCGTGGGCAGCATCGTGCACATGCACAACCGCGAGCGGATCCACCAGAAGATCGCCGCCGCGCTGCGCCCAGGCGGCAGGCTGCTCATCTCCGACTGCTATTTCCCGGCGCGCGCCCGCGGGGACCGGGAGAGCGCTGCGACGCAGTACATCTTCGTCGAGGCGCTCGGCTATTGCCGCCTGATCTCGCTGGCCGAGGAGCTCGGGATGATCGAGCAGGCCGGCCTCGATGTCCGGCGCGTCGAGGATCTCACGAGCTCCTACGTGCACACGGTCGCCCGGTGGATCGACAACGTGCGCACGAACCGCGCCCGGATCGACGCCCGCGCTCCCGGCTTCTCGCGGCTGCTCCAGACGTACATGACCGTGGGCCGGCTCTCCTTCGCGCGCCGCACCGCGCTCGAGTACATGATCGTGGCGACGAAGGGCGGCGGCCGCGAGCGCCTCGGCGTCGCGCCCTCGCCCGAGCCGGGGCGCGCGCCGTGAGCCGCGGGCTCTCCGCGCGGACGGTCGCGGGCCTGCTCAGGGCGCGGGCCGAGGCGACGCCGGATCGATTCGGGTTCTATCACAAGCAGCAGGGCGAGTTCGTCGGGTGGTCGTGGGCGGAGTACTGGCGCCGCGCGTGCGCGGCGGCGTCGGGCCTGCTCGCGGCGGGGGTGCGCCCGGGCGATCGGGTGCTCCTGCTCGTGACGGACGTGGAGGTGGCGGTGCCGTGCCTCTTCGGCGTCTGGGTGCTCGGCGCGGTGCCGATCCAGGTCGGGGTGCCCTATCGGCTCACGGACGTGGCGGCGTTCCTCGGCGAGCTCCGGAGGACGGCCGCCCGCGTCGGCGCGCGCGCGCTCGTGGTCTCGTCCGCGCTGCTCGGCTTCGCGCAGGGCGAGGAGGGGGCGGACGGCCTCCTCCAGCTCGCCGCCGAGCCGCTGCTCGACGCGCCCCTCGCGGGCTCGCTGCCCGATCCGGAGCGCGCGCCCGGGCCCGCGCTCATCCAGCTCACGAGCGGCAGCACCGGGCACCCGCGCGGCGTGGTGATCCCGCACGAGCGGCTGATGCTGCACCTCGACGCGATGAGCCAGCGGCTCACGGTGCGCGGCGAGGGCGCGGGGGGCGTCTCGTGGCTGCCGCTCCACCACGACATGGGCCTCGTCGGCGGGCTGCTCTTCCCGCTCTTCAACGATTTCCCCGTTCACATGCTCTCGCCGCTCGAGTTCCGGACGCGGCCGTTCTCGTGGCTCGCGGAGATGTCGAGCATCCGGGGCGTCATCTCGCTCGGGCCGCCGAGCGCCTATTCCATCTGCATCGGCCTCGCCCGCCGCGCCGTCGAGGCGGGCCTCGATCTCGGCGCGTGGCGGTGCGCGATGATCGGCGCCGAGCCGATCTCCCCTGCCTTGCTCCGCCGCTTCGCGGAGGCGTTCGCGCCCTGCGGCTTCCGCGTCGAGGCGTTCTTCCCCGTCTACGGGCTGGCCGAGGCGACGGTCGCCGTGACCTTCCCCGACCTCTACGCCGCGCCGCGCGCCCTCACGGTGGATCGCGGCCTGCTGGAGCGCGAGGGCCGCGTCGAGGAGGCCGCGCCTGGCCCCCTCTCGCTGGAGCTCGCCGGCGTCGGCAGGCCGATCCCGCACACGGAGATCCGGATCGTGGACGCCCAGCGCGGCCCCGTCCCGGAGCGCACGGTGGGGGAGATCGAGGTGCGCTCGGAGACGGTGATGGAGGGCTATTTCAACGAGCCCGAGGCGACCGCCGAGGCGCTCGTGGGCGGGTGGCTGCGCACGGGCGATCTCGGGTTCATCGATCGCGGGACGCTGTTCGTCACCGGCCGGAAGAAGGAGGTGATCATCAAGGGCGGTCACACGATGATCCCCGCCGTGATCGAGGAGATCGCCTCCCGGGTCGACGGGATCCGGGCCGGGTGCGTGGTCGCGGTCGGGCTGTTCGTCGAGGAGCGCCAGACCGAGTCGGTCTACGTGGTGGCCGAGACGCGCGCCGAGGCGTCCGAGCAAGCCGGCCTCGCGGAGCGCGTGCGAGAGGCGCTGCGGGCGAACGGCGTCACGGTGGACCAGGTCGTCCTGGTTCCGCCGGGCGAGCTGCCCAAGACGACGAGCGGCAAGCTGCGACGCCGGGAGGTCGCCGAGCGGCTGCGCGCGGGGGCGCTTCGCTGAAGAGCGCGCCGGCCCCGCCACCCCACCATCCGTCACCAACGTGAACGTGGTCGTGAACGTGGACGTGAACGTGAACGTGAACGTGGACGTGGACGTGGACGTGAACGTGGTCGTGGTCGTTCACGGCCTATCGTTGACGACCACGACCACGACCACGACCACGTAAACGACTACGACCACGTAAACGTTCGGATGTAGGAGGACGCGGCGCGGATTGGCCGATTTCGCGGGCGCTGCAGGGCGGTGCGCGATAGATCCCGGAATCGCTCTCCGGAGCACAACCGAACGGGACCGTCCATGTTGAGCAGCCTGCGAGACCACGAGTCCACCTGTCCCGCCCCGCTTTCGCCCGAGGCGCGCGCGTGGGAGCTGGAGCAGCTCCGGGCGCTCGGCCTCGAGGACGACGACTGGTGCTCGGACGATCAATGCCCCTTCTGTGCCGGGCGGCCCCTGTCCGTGGAGAGCAAACGAGCGCACGGGTGAGCGGCGCCCTCGGTCGGGGCCGGGTCACCGGCGCGAGCGGCCGGTGACCCGCGCGGGGATCACTCGGCGATCTTCCCCTTCACCCACTTGCCCGACTCGGTGAGGTCGTTGTCGGTCCAGTTGCCCATCTGGTTTGCGTTGGGCCTGAGCGCGGAGCACGCCTCGGCCTTGTCGCCCAGCGACCAGTTGGCCCAGCTGATGTTGTGCGCGTCCAGGAAGTCGAGCCAGGTCTGCGACTCGCCGAGGTTGAGCTGGCCGTTGCCGTCGGCGGAGCAGGTCCCCCACTCGGTCACGAACAGCGCCAGCTTCTTGTTGATGGCTTTCTGGGCCTTGTCGCGCAGCGACCCCTTGTGCGTGTTGGCGTAGAAGTGGAGGGTGTACGCCACGTTCTGATCGCTGAGGGGATTGTCCGCGGCGATGTCGACGTCCTGCGACCAGTTCGGCGAGCCGACGATGACCAGGTTGTTCGCGCCCTGGCTCCGGATCTCCGAGATCACCGCCTCGGCGTAGGACTTCACCGCGGGCCAGGTGTTCGTGTTGAGGGGCTCGTTGAAGACCTCGAAGATGACGTTGGGCGTGTTCTTGTAGGCCTGCGCCACCTCGCGGAAGTAGCTCTTCGCCAGATCCAGGTGCTGGTGCGCGTTGTGATCGTGCCAGTCGAGGATGACGTAGATGCCCTTCGCGATCGCCGCGTCGGCGATGGTCTTCGCCTTGGCCTTCTGGGCGCCCGCGTCCTGGAGGTACCCGTCTTCGCCCTCGATGCCCATGGCGGCGCGGACGACGGTCGACTCCCAGTTGTCCGCGATCGAGTTGACGACATTGCCGTTGTAGTAGTTGCTCCACTGGCTCCAGAACAGGCTCATGCCCTTGAGCTGGACCGGGGATCCGTGCTCGCCGACGATGTTGCCGTTCATGACCCGGAGCCGGCCATGACGCTCGGCCGGCGTGCCGTCCGTGGGCACCCCCCCGGTGCTCGCGCTCGTCGTGGACGAGGCCGATGTCGTCGCCGAGGTCGTCGAGGCGCTCGAGGTCGTCGCGCTCGCGGAGGTCGTCGAGGCGCTCGAGGTCGTCGCGCCCGCGGAGGTCGTCGAGGCGCTCGAGGTCGTCGCGCTCGCGGAGGTCGCCCCGCCGCCGCCCGCGCCGCCCGCGCCGCCCGCGCCGTCGTCCGTCCCCGCGTCACCGCAGCCGATCAGCACGGTGGCTTGCAACGCAACCACCGCAAGGCCGAATGACCACTTCGACCTGCCGAGCACACCGCGAAGCAAAACACTTTTCATCATGTCCTCCAAGAGAAGTATCCGGATGGCGCGGCATTAAAAGGGCAGTTCAGCGCCATGGCAAGCCCTCTGCGTGCCTCTGATCAAGGGATAAAATCCACGCTGTTTGTATGGCAGAATACAGTATTGGTGCGCGCAGGTTACAACCGCGGCCGGTGGTCTCCAGCGAGAGCGTGAGGCGAAGCCTTCACGGGCGCCGATCTGAGGGAGCTGTGGTGTGCAGGCAGCAGAAATTTCGCAAAAAATATGCCAGTTGCGGAGCCCGTGATGCGGACGCTGCTGCGCTGCGTCTCTGGTCTGCGCGCGGGCTGTGCCGCGCGGGTCCACGCAGGCTACGGTGTTCCCCTTGGTGGTCGGGTGACCACCCTGGGCAACCGCCTATCCATGCGCAGGGCGTCAATATCGCTCAGGAAATTGCGAGCGAGCGCCTCCGCAATGTCAAGCCGCGAGCGCCGCGCCCGTCGAGGCGCTCGTCACGTCGGCACCGGCACCGGGGGCGGCTCGTCGTCCGGCGCGATGCAGGCGGACAGGTCGAACAGCATGAAGAGCAGCGCCTTCTCCTGGGCGGTCAGCTCATGCGTCGCCCCGTCGCGGTCTTCACAGCCGCTCGGGAACGGCGCCCCGGCGACGTCGCTCGCCGCCACGTGGATGTCCGTGTACACGAACCTGCCGCACTGCTCTTCTTCCGGCGCGCCGATGGGCGTGTTGAACGTGAAGTATTTGACCCCCGCGGGCGCGTCGAAATCGGTGTTGGCCTCGTTGTAGAGCCACCGCGTCGCGATCTCCTCGTTCACCGAGTCGACCCAGTGCTGCGGATCGTCGATCTCGATCTGCCCGGGCACGGTCGACGCTCCCACGTTGGCGAGCCAGTCCCGGAGCGCCAGGCCCTTCGGGAACGTGGTGTCGACGAGCACGGGGAGCCCGTCGTCGGGATCGCTCTCCTCGTCCCATTCCGCCGTCTCCGGGAACCGCTCCGGCCCGAGCCGGAGCCAGGTGTTGTGCCAGTGCGACGCGAACACGCGGCCTCCCGCGGAGGCGTAGTCGAACATCGCTCGCAGCGCGGCCTCCGGCTTGTCGTCCCCGAACTCGGATCCCTCGCACGACAGGATCACCATGTCGTATCGACGCAGGTCGTCGAGCGAGCCCCAGAACTCCCGCGCGAGGGAGAAGGGGGCGCCGTCGTTCAGGCCGTCTCGGTACCTGCTCGTCGCGCTGTCGCCCTCGATGGCGCGCCCGGCGAACAGGTTCACCCGCCCGTCGCCCGCCTCCGGCGTGAACTCCGACGCGTCGATTCCCATCTTGTACAGCAGGCACTCCAGCACGTCCGAGCCGCCGGTCGTCAGCGCGATCTTCGGGAGGTGGCCCTCCGCCTTGCTGCGCGGCAGGCGGACCGTCCTGTCCACGGTCGGGTTGTCGACGCACCCCTCGACCTTCGGCAGCGTGATCTGGCGCCGCCATTTGCCGAGCTGGACGACCAGCGGGATATCCACCCCGACGGGCACGTTCTCCAGCACGAAGCGCCCGTTCGTGTCCGTCAGCGCGGTCGCGATCGGATCGCCGGAGAGCGTCACATCGCACCGATCGCAGCTCGCCCCGTCGGTGATGGGCTCAAGCTCCCTGTTCGGGACGTACACCGTGACGTTGTACAGCGGGAGTTTGCCCGCGGGCTCGTACACGGTGCCGCTCACGGTGGTCGTGCCGCTGCCTGGACAGGCGATCTGCTGGCACTCGAGCCCTTCGCACCCGCCGCTCGTGACCCCTGACCCGCCGCTCCCCGCCAGGAAGGGGATTCCCCCGGAGCCGCCCCCCGCAGGGAAGGGGATTCCCCCGGAGCCGCCCCCACCCGCGCTCTGGTCGGCTCCGCCGCCGGACGTCGCGCCGATCGTCCCGCCGGAATCGCCGCAGGAGCATCCGCCAGCGACAGCCGGCGCCATGGCCGCCGCGGCCAGGAGCCATCGGGCGCTGCCGTGCACTATCCCCATTTGATCCTCCAGGCGCAGAAGGACGAGTGTGCCCTGTTCCGCCCCTTCCCAGAGTAATCGAACCGCGGGGACACGGGAAGGGACAACCATGCAAGGATGCGAGCGAGAACACGCTCTTGCGTGCGTTGACGGAAGCCCTCCTCTCCATCTGCGCCACCGGGGGCGGCGCGGGGCAGTCGGGTGTCTTTTGCTCGGTCTTGCTCGGTCTTGCTCGGTCTTGCTCGGTCTTGCTCGGTCTTGCTCGGTCTTGCTCGGTCTTGCTCGGTCTTGCTCGGTTTCGCTCTGCCTCGCTAGGTTTCCGTGCGATCGCGCGGACCGTGAGGAGATAGGCGACAGCGGCACCAACCTTCGTTCCGCGTACCACCGCGCCCCGCGGCCGCGCGACCACACCGCGCGGAACAGCGGGGAACAGCGGGGAACGGCTGCGAACAGCGCAGGACATCGCCGGACATCGCGGGACTTCCCGAGACCGCGCGACGGCGCCGGCGCGGCCGTGTTCCGTCATGGCGAGATGCCCCTCGGCAGAGTAGGATGCGGCGCTTTGCAATCGGTCCTACCTGCCCCCGCTCTCCCTCGCCCGCGTTTGCTGGAGATCACCTGGCCCATCTTCAGCGAGAACCTGCTGCACATGCTCGTCGGCGTGTTCGGCGTATGGCTGGTCAGCCGCCTCTCGGACGAGGCCGCCGCCGCGTACGGGCTGTCCAACCAGATCATGTTGACCTTCATGATCACCTTTCGCTTCGTCAGCGTCGGCGCGAGCGTGGTGGTCACCCAGTATCTCGGCGCGCGGGACCGCGCCGGGGCGGAGCAGGTCGCGCGGGCGTCGCTCGCGGCCAATCTCTGGCTCGGCGTCTTCAGCTTCGCCGTCATCGCGATCGGCGCGAGGCCGCTGCTCGAGCTGATGCGCCTGCCGCCTTCCCTGTTCCCTATCGCGGAGCCTTATCTGATCGCCGTCGGCGTGATGCTGGCGTTCGACGCGGTGAATTTCTCGATGGGCTCGGTGCTGCGCGCGCACACCTACACCCGCGACACGCTGCGCCTCATCGTCGTCATGTACATCGTGCAGCTCGCGCTCAGCCTGCCGCTCATGTTCGGTGTCGCCGGAGCTCCGGGGCTCGGCATGATGGGGCTCGCGCTGGCCGCGGTGGTCGGGCGCGCGCTCTCGTTCTGGATGCACCGGCAGCTCTGGATCTCGCGCCTCGGCATCCGCCCGACCTTCGAGGATTTCTGGCGCATTCGCCCCGAGCGCCTCCGCGAGATGCTGCACATCGGCCTGCCGGGGGCGGGCGAGAACGTGGTCTATCGCATCAGCTTCATGATCATCCTCGCGATGGTCGCCAACATGGGGCCGACGGCGCTCACCACCCATACGTACACGATGCAGATCATGCACTTCCTGCTCCTGTTCGGCATGGCGATCGGCTTCGGGACCGAGATCGTGGTCGGGCACCACATCGGCGCCGGCGATCTGCAGGGCGCCGATCGCCTGGTGCGCGGCGGCCTGGCGATCGGGTTCTGCGTGTGCGTGAGCCTGGTGATCGCCACCGCGCTGCTCGGCCCCCACCTGCTCGGCCTCTTCTCGCGCGATCCCGAGGTGATCGCCACCGGCTCCCGGCTGCTCTGGCTGACCCTCCTCGTCGAGCCGGGCCGCACGCTCAACCTGGTCGTCATCAACGGGCTCCGCGCCACCGGCGACGCCCGCTTCCCGGTCGGGTTCGGCGTCTTCTCGATGTTCGCCGTGGCCGTCGGGCTGTCCTGGCTTCTCGGCGTCCACCTCGGCTGGGGGCTCGCCGGCGTCTGGGTCGCCTACGCCGCCGACGAGTGGGTCCGCGGGCTGGTCATGGCCGCGCGCTGGCACTTCCAGGGCTGGGTGCCCCACGCGCGGCGCACCTTCCGCCGGGTGCGGCTGAGCAGCCGCCCCGCGTGAGCGCTCGCGCTTGCGCTTGCCGAGCAACCGCCCCGAGCAAGGGTGAAGCGCCGCCCGGCGGAAGGCGGCCGGGCGCCGGTCATCCCGCGGGCGCGCTCACCTTCTCGGTGACGGCCATGCACAGCGCGGCCACGCCGCGCCTCGGGACGGTGACGAGCTTGTCGCGGAAGCTGGCGCGCTGATCGGTGTACAGCTTCGACACCTTGTGCGAGAGGATCGTCGAGCTCCAGACCGCGACCACGTCCGCCCAGCGGAGATCGGCGTCGGCCTTCGTCGCATTGCGGTGACCCTCTCCGTCCACGATGCGGATCTCGACCTCGCCCGCGAGCAGCTGCCGCAGGTCCTCGGACGTGCCTGGTCCGCCGCCGACCACGAGCAGCCTCCGCAGCCCGCGCGCGTGGAACGCGCCGATCATCGCGAGCGCTGCCCGCTTGTTCGCCGAGCTGCCGCAGAGGTCGCAGACGGCGTCGGTGCCGACCTCGACCACGCGGAGCCCGGCCTTCGGCGGCAGCTTCGCGCACTCGGCGCAGCGGCGCTCGACCCGCTCCTCCGCCGGCGCCGACGGCGGGGGGCGACCGAGCGCCTGCTGCGCCTGGCCCGCGAGCTCCGCCGGGAGGAAGTCCGCGGGGTGGCGGAGCTCCGTCGCTGGCGCATGCTCCGCGAGCCAGAGGAGCAGATCGGTTTCTGAAATATTCAGAGATTTTGCGAGGTTGCGCACACGGACGGATCGCGCCATTGCGACGCGACTGTGACATGTGCAGCACCGCTGCGCCCTTTTCTATCGCAGGGGTGGTGGCCTCGGGCTGGCCCCGATGTGGCCCGGCATGCCCGGCTCAGTCGAGGGCGGCGGCGCGGCGCAGCCCGTGGCGCTGGAGGAGGCGGTGGAGGTACATCCGGTCGAGCCCTGCTTTACGCGCGGCGCGGCTCACGTTGCCGTTCGACCACTCCAGCAGGGCGGCGAGGTAGCGCCGCTCGAACTGGTCGATGATCGCGTCCTTCGCCTCCTTGAAGGGCATCTCGATGTTCGCGGCGGGCTCCTCGGGCGCGGCGCCCGGCGGCGCGGCGCCCGGCGGCGCGGAGCTGCGCTCGGGCGGCGCCGCCCCCATGGAGGCGCCCTCGCCGAGCACGACGCGGCGCTCGACGTAGTTCCTCAGCTCTCGCACGTTGCCGGGCCAGTCGTAACGCTTCATGTCCTCGATGACCTCGGGGGGGAAGAGGTGCACCTTGTCGATGGCGCCGAGCTCGTTCAGGAAGCAGTGGACGAGGAGGCCGATGTCCTCCTTGCGCTCCCGCAGCGGCGGGACGCGCACGGTGAGCACCGAGAGGCGGTAATAGAGGTCCTCGCGGAACCTGCCGCTGTTCACCTCGCGCTCCAGGCGCCGGTTCGTGGCGGCGATCACCCGGATATCGACCTTGCGCACCCGGCTCTCGCCGAGCCTGCGCACCTCGCGCGAGGCGAGGGCGCGGAGGAGCTTCGGCTGCATCTCCAGCGGCAGCTCGCCGATCTCGTCGAGGAAGACGGTGCCGCCGTCGGCCTCCTCGAAGGCGCCGGCGCGGTCGCGCGTGGCGCCCGTGAAGGAGCCGCGCACGTGGCCGAACAGCTCGCTCTCGATGAGGCTCGGCGAGATGGCGCCGCAGTCGACGATGACGAGCGGCTTGTCGGCGCGGGCGCCGCGCTGGACGAGCTCGGTGGCGATGACCTCCTTGCCCGTGCCGTTCTCGCCCTCGATCAGCACGTCGGGCGCGCTCTTCGCCACGCGATCGAGGACGGGGAAGAGGCGCCGCATGGGCACCGACACGCCCTGGAGCGCCCCGAAGCTGACCGCGCGCGCGAGCTCGGTCTCGGCGACGGCGTCGGCGTCGCGGATGCGCACGACCGACTCGCCGAGCTCGATGCGGCACTCCGGCAGGATGGCGTCGGCGTCGCGCACGCGGACGCCGGCGATGGTCGTCCCGTTGAGCGAGCCGACGTCCGTCAGCCGGAAGGTGGACTTCACGCGCTCGAGGATGCAGTGGAAGCGGGAGACGGCGCGGTCGGCGAGCACGAGGTCGTTGCTCTGGTGGGAGCCGATGCGGATGAAATCGCCGTCGAGCACCATGGCCCGGCTCGCGGGCTTGCCCCCCTCGCGCTCGACGCACAGCTCGATCCGGGGCACCGCGAGCACCTCGCCCTTCGCCATGCGGGGCTCCGTGGAGGCCGCGAGGCTCGGCGGGCCGGGGTCGTCGGGCGTGGCGGGGGGGCGCGGCATGCGCGCCATCTTACGCGCGAGCCTGTGCTCGTCCAGAGGTGGCCCTGCCGGCGGCTCAGGGCGAGAGGTCGCCGCCCGCCGCCTTGAGCCACACGACGGTGGCCCCCCACCCGCCGCGGGAGGCCGGGGCGTCGCGGAAGCCGTCCACGGCCGGGTGGCGGGAGAGGACGGCCCGGACGACGCGGCGCTGCACGCCCTTGCCGCGGCCGTGGATGATGCGCACCTCGCGGAACCCGCGCAGCTGCGCCTCGTGGAGGTACTCCTCGACCACCGAGGCGACGTCGCGCGGGGCGAACGTGTGCAGGTCGATCGCGTCCTCGATCGGCATGACCACGACGTCGTCGTCGCCGGGCGGCTCGGGCGCCCCTTCGGGTGGCCCGGCCACGGGCGCCCCGATCTCGGCGAGGTCGGGCGGCGCGGGCGCGCGGGGCGAGAGCGCGCGGTCGAGCCATGCGCGGAGCCGGCGGAGCATCCGCGCGGTGTAGCCGAGCCGGAGGCGCCCGCCACCGCGCGCCGACCGCGGCGCATGCCGGCGCGAGGGGCGTCGGCGCCGGTGCCGCAGCGGGATCACGGCTCGTCCCGACGAGCGGGCGGTCCGCTCATCGGCAAGCTCAGTCGGAACGTCGCGCCGTTTCCAGGAGGGGAGCTCACGGCCAACGTGGCCCCGTGGGCGGCGGCGATCCTGCTTGCCAGGTACAGCCCGAGGCCGATCCCCGATGCATGGCCGTTCGTGACGAAGCGGTCGAAGATGCGGGGAAGGATCTCCGGCGGCACGCCGGATCCGCGGTCGACGACGTCGACGTGGACGTACTCCATCCCCTTTATCAGCTCGCTGGTGAGCTTGATGAGGACCCCCTTGCCCGGGGGCGAGTGCTTGATCGCGTTGCTGACGAGGTTCTCCAGGGCCTGGCGAAGGCGATCCCTGTCGGCCACGACGACGAGCTCGGGCGGGCCCTCGACACGGATCTCGACGCTGGGTGTCCCGAGCGCAGCGACGATGTCCCGCGCCACCGAGACCAGGTCCATGGGCGCAGGCGCGATCTCGAAGAGGCCCTGCTCGATGCGCCCCACGTCCAGCAGATCCGAGATGAGCTGACCGAGCCGGGCGACCGAGCCGATCGCCCGGTCGGCGTCGCGCACGTCGTCGGCCCGGCCGTCGAGCTCCGCGCGCCGCTGGAGCATACCAAGGCGGCCCATGAGCGGGCTCAGGTAGTTCCGTAGATCGTGCGCCAGCACGGTGATGAGCTCCTCCGCGGCCTCGCGCCGGCCTTGCGCGAGCGCGGCGGAGGTGACCTGCTCGACGAGCTCCGCCCGGTGCGTCAGGGCGCCGATCCAGTGCGTGGCCGCGCTGAGGAAGCGGAGATCCTCGTCGGAGAAGAACTCCGGCGCGGCGGAGTGAGCAGAGACGACCCCGCGCCGCTCGCCCTCGACGACGAGCCCGACCGCGATGTGCGACCGCACGCCGAGCTCGTGGACCAGGCCGGGCAGCTCGCCGGGCTCCTGCTCCGCATGCCCGGTGATGTGGGGATCGCCGGTCGTGAAGACGCGGGCGATCGAGCCGCCGTTGGCGACCGGGTGGATGTCGAGCCCGAGCGACCGCTGGAGCCGGCCCATGGGCGTGTTGCTCGTCCCCAGGGCGTGCAGCGTCTTCCTGCTGGGGTCGAAGAGGAAGATGTCGATCTTGTCGGCGCCGAGAGCATCGATGAGGAGCTCACTCGCCTGGTTGAGCGACCGCCTCAGGTCGGCCGCCGGCAGCTCGAGCAAGCGCTCGAGTGTCGATATCAGCCTACCTTCCTTCGAGGTGGCTTCCTTTCCGTACATGCTGCTTTCTCGCTCCGTGATCCGCTCGACGCCGTGCGCTCGGCAACGGCGCGTGAGCAGAAGATGGATGGTGAATTTCGTCGTTATGACGAAGCTGTCGTCGAATCGGTAGATGTGCGCGGCGCTGGCTGCCGCTCCGGCGCGGGTCCAGGCGAGCGACCGGCGACACGGACGAGCTCGGGCCGACGCGCGCGGCATCTCGGACAGAATGACGCGCGCGGTTCCATGCGCACGCGCCGTGAGCTCGCCGGCGCCGTGGCACCCGCGGTTCTCACGGACACGGCGTGCAAGCGCGGAGGCGGGACGCCGGCCGGCCACGATTGACTCGCACGTACGGGCCTGCGATCGTCTCGCCCGGGGACGCCGCCATGCTCACTCGCTTGCTTTCGCTGCCCCTCGCCGCGCTCGCCCTCGCCTGTGCCTCGCCGGAGCCTGCGCCCGCGGCCTCGCCCGCGGGGCCCGCTGCGCCTGCGCCGCCTCCGGAAAGCGCCGTTCTCCTGTCGAGCGGTGACCCGGGCTTCGACCACGATGTGTCGGGCGTCGTCGGGGCGCCGCCGCCTGCGTGGGACGTGGGGCCTTGGTACAACTCGCCGCCGCTCACGCCGGCGGCCCTTCGGGGCAAGGTCGTGCTGGTCCGGTGGTTCATGTCGCCGAGCTGCCCCTTCTGCAGCGCCACCGCCCCGGCGCTCAAGGCGCTGGACGAGCGTTATCGTGAACGAGGGCTCGTCGTCGTCGGGATGTACCACCACAAGGATCCCGAGCCCCTCGATCCCGAGGCGGTCAGAGGCTACCTGGCGCACTTCAAATACACCTTCCCGGTCGCGATCGACCCGGACTGGCGCACGCTGAAGCGCTGGTGGATGGATGGCCATCCCAAGCGACAATACACGAGCGTCAGCTTCCTCCTCGATCGAGCGGGGCTCGTGCGGCACGTGCACCTCGGGGGCAAGCTGGAGCCCGCCACCCCCGAGTTCGCGGCGGTCGAGGGGCGCGTCCGCGCATTGCTCGACGAGCCCGCGCCCTGACACACCACGTCCAGCATCGTCTCAGCCGCTGGTTGCCGGCGGCGCTCCCGCAGGCCGCTCCGAGGAGCGAGATCGCGCAGAGCGCGCCCAGAACGTCGAGACGATCCCTGGCGAGGGCATGGTTACGCGGCATTTCTTTCGCTATGCGGGGCGACCGCTTGCGACCGGCGTGACGCGATTCGACCGGCCGGCGATCTGGCCTGGAGCCGGCTCACGCAGACGATGCCTTCGGCGGTGTGAACGGCGTGCAGGGGCCGCTCGTGCGTCCGAGCGTAGACCAGGACGGCCCTCACGAGATCGAAGAATGTCTGTCGCCTGCAGCGAGCGGCGCGCTGCCCTTCCCTTCGACCTATTCGTGGTGGCACGACGAGCGCGCCGCACGGAGGCCCGCCGCGCTGGAGGAGCGGCGTCGCTCTTCCAGACAGCGGCGCCGAGGCGGGTGAGGGGTGCCGAGCAGCTCAGCGCTCGCTCGCGTGCGCAATGGTCTCGATCATGCGCGGGATGGCCACGGAGATGAGGATCCCCAGGTTCGCCCGCTTGTTGTCCACCAGCATGCCTTGGAGCAGCTTGCCGTGGTTGACCACCACCACGGTGTGGTTGCCCGCCATGTCGAGCAGGTAATACCGCCCTAGCGGAGGGAAGTTCGAGTCGCGCAGCGAGCTGTCCAGCTCCTCGGTGATGCGCGTGAAGAGGGCCACCGCCACCGGTTGCTGGTTGAAGCCGGCGAGCGACAGGCCCGCCGAACGTTCCCAGATGTCGGTGGCCAGCAGCCCGTCGCGGAGGATGTTGCGGAGATCATGGACTGCGGCGTCGAGGACTTTGGTATCGATCATCGTGCTTCCGTCGCTCCTGGGCGCGCGCGCCCGCATTGAAAACCCGGATGTACTACAGCCCGCGCAGGGTCGTCGCGAGCGCCTCCTTCAGCTGCTCGAACGACCGCGTGGAGAGAGCCTCGTCGCCGACGGTGCCGAGGCAGAAGCCGCCGCGCGTCGTGCGCGCCTCGACCCAGGACATCATCTGCGCGCCCAGCCAGAGCGCGCCCGCCGTGGCGTCGACGCCGGGGATGGAGCGGACGCCGACCAGCGCCGAGAGCAGCGGCCCCACGAGGGACACGTGCGCCTCGGAGATGCCGTGCGCCGCCAGCGTGAGGCCGTTGTCGTCGGCCACGAAGGCGCCCACGCACGGATGGTGATCGAGCGTCCAGGCGACGAGCGCGTCGAGCCGATCGGCCGGGTTGTCGGAGGTCTGAACGAGGCGCGGCACCTCCTTCACCTCCTTCACCTCCTTGGGCGCGGCCTTCGCCGGCACGGGCGCCGCCTTCCCCGGCGCGCCGGCGCGCGCTGCCCCCATGGCGGTCACGAGCGTCGCGGGCTCCCGCGACCGCGTCGCGGTCACCCGCGCGAGGAGCGAGGTCACCCGCTGCGCGTCAGTCCACGAGACGGATCGGACCGTCATCCTCGCCTCCTGCATTGGAGCCCAGGCGCTCCTCGATCTCGGCCACCAGCTTGTCGAACACCGCGGAGACCGCCGGAGGGCGGCGGCTGAGCAGGCCGAGCGGCACGCCCGCGCGGCTCGCCTGGAGGAACGTGCTGTCGCGCGGGACCGCGGTGTCGAAGACCTGATCGCGGTAGAGGGACCACAGCTCCTCCAGCGAGGCCAGCAGCACCGGATCGCGGAACGAGCTCATGGTGCCGACCACGCCGAGCAGGGAGCAGGCGGAGCCGATGTCGCGGAGCCGCGCCAGGAGCTCGAGCAGCCGGGGCATGGCCCGCAGCGCGAGCGGCTCGCACTGCGCGACGGCGATGACGCTGTCCACCTCTTCCAGCGCGATGCGCGACATCCCGCCGAGCCCGGCCGGCGTGTCGAAGAGGACGAGGTCGAAGTCGCGCTGGCTGTGCTCCAGGATGCGCCCCACGATGTTGGCCTCGCGCGCGTTGATGGCGAAGCGATCCTCATCGAGCGCGTCGACGGGGCCCATGGGCAAGAGGCAGAGCTCCGGGAGCCGGGTCTTCACCAGACCCTCGAGCGGGGGGCCGCCTCGCGCGAGGTTCGCGGCCAGGCCGGGCCGGTCGCTGACGCCGTCGAGCGACATGCCGATGGCGCCCTGCAGATCCGTGTCGACGAGCAGGGTCCGCGCGCCTCGGCGCGCGAAGGCGAAGGCGCAGTTGAGCGCCACGGTGGTCTTTCCGACTCCGCCCTTGAGGCTGGCGAATGCGATGGATCGGGTCATTTGGGGTATCCGAGCTTGCGTAGCTGTTCCAGGTTAGCGCGCACGAGGCTGGATGCGGGGTCGAGCGTCGAGAGGTCGATGAGGACGCAGGCCGCCTCGCTGTAGCTGCGTTCCATCAAGAGGCGCCGCGCGTCGGAATTGAGCTGCTTGATGCGGGCCGCGCGCTGCTCCGGCGAGATGAGCGCGATCTCGATCCGCCGCGACGAGATCGGCGGCGGCGCCTCCACGCTGCCTTCGTCGATCCGGCGCAGCGAGTCGAGCACCAGCTCCGCCAGATCCTTGAAGATGGTGCGCTCCTTCGTCGAGCCGACGGCCGGGGTGACGCGCACACGCATCTCAGGGCGGATGAGCCGCGCGAACGCCTCCTCACCCACGCCGAGACCGTCGAACGCCGTCCACACCTGGCCGCGCCGCACCTCGATCAGACCCACGTCGGCGCTCGCGTTGCTGACCACGAGGACGTGCGATTCGCCGGACATGCAGATCATCTGCAAGAAGTCGACGGGCACGAAGTTCATCCCGATCGGCGCCGACTGCGCGCCCGCGGCGTGCGCCATGAGGATGAGCGTCTCCTCGGCGATGGGCCACGTCACCCGCGTGGTGCTCGCCGCTCCCGGGACCTCCACGCCATCGTTGACGGCGAGCACCAGCCGCGCCGTGCGGCGGAGGAGCTGCGCGACGGCGTCCTCCGGCCCACCCGGGAGCGACGGCGCATAGATGATGAGCTCCGCGCTCTGCACGCCATCGAGGGCTTGATCGAGCTCCTCCCAGGTCGCGGCGCCGAGGGCGCTCACCGGCGCCTGCCCGGCGATGACGCGGATGCACCGCATGCGCTCGCGCAGATCGGGAACGGCGACCACGACGATGGCCATCAGCCTCCCGTGTCGCGCCGCACTCGGCGCAGCATGACCGACGACGCCGTATCACCCGGGCGCATGCGCGCGCACGCCTCGAACGCCTCGATCGCAGCGTCGTAGCGGCGCTGCACGAACGCGGCGGTGCCGCGGGCGAACGCCTCGCGGTAGAGCCGATCCTCCTCGGTCTCGTACACCCGTGGCGTGAACGGCGCGCTCGCGGGGGGAGCTGGCGCGCTCGCGGGGGGAGCTGGCGCGCTCGCGGGGGGAGCTCCCGGCGGTCGCCGATCCAGACCGCGCTCCGGCATGGTCGGCGGCCCCGGATCGGCGCCGGCCTCGGACGGCAGCGTGTCCAGCTGCGGCCTGAAGGAGACCGACGGCCGGTCGCTGAACGGCGACGCCACCTCCCTCCCCGTGTAGAGGCCGACCAGCACCTGCAGCGTGCGGAGCCGCCCGAGCGGGCACATTTGAATGATGTCGTCGAACGTCGAGGCGCCGTCGATGTACCGCGCCACCAGGAGCGCGTCGGGCGAGCGACCCGCCGACACCGGGATGGGTCCCGCCACCTGATCGAGGCCGCCGAGCCGCTTGGCGTAGGCGCCGGCGAGGAACTCTTTGATCCGCTCGATGCTCGCCTGCAGCTCGCGATCGCCGGGCGACTCCGAGCGCGCCCGGTACAGCACCGCCAGCGCCTCCTCGTAGCGCTTCTCACGGACCAGCCGCACGATCTCCGCCCGCATGGGTCCGCTCTTCGGGAGCGCGCGGCTCTCGGGTTCCACCATCAGAGCTGAGTCGTGTTGGTCTTTCACGGACAACTGGCAAGTTACATGCCTCGACGGCCGGCATTCAAGCTGTTTGGCTGCACCTTCGCGGCGGCCGTCCTCGGTCGGCGCCGTCGATACCGGCGCGCCATCGTTCAGGTACGCGCGTGTGGGACCAGCCAGCACCCCACCAGAACACTGGGAGCCGCGACATGCGCCCCATGTGAAGGCGGGGGAGATATGGGACGAGGCAATGACCACGGCCCGCTTCCACATTCGGTCCATTGAGTCGCCACGTGCTCTCGGGCGTCCCGCAGGATCAATCGTCAGCCAATCGCGAACGTCGCAAGCCGTATCGCACCTCAGCGCCGGTTCG
Source organism: Sorangium sp. So ce128 (assembly GCF_051525245.1). Classification (NCBI taxonomy): domain Bacteria; kingdom Pseudomonadati; phylum Myxococcota; order Polyangiales; family Polyangiaceae; genus Sorangium; species Sorangium sp. So ce128. Next base: position 2,147,473 of record NZ_CP150313.1, read on the forward strand.
CCCACCGGCCGCCGTTTCAAATTTGAATGGTGATCCCAAAATTGTGGGTGCAACTTACGTTGGGCTTGCGCTACAGTGGATGCACCGGCTGGACGCACCCCGCAGCGTTGCAGAAACGTCTGAGGTGGTTGGTGGAAAATTCCAGTAATCGAGCAGCAATCGAGCTCGGAATGCAGCGCGAGGGGAGAGCGCAGGATTTCAACCGAGGTGAGGTCCAGCAGCGTCCATGCTCGGTGCGTCGTGATCTTGCCTTGAGGCTTCTCGAGGCGCTCACGGCGCTTGGTTCACGCAAACAGAGGGATTGTTCAACTAACTGACACCCCACAGCCGAAAAGGAGATCGCTCATGCGGCAGGTCTTGCGGCACATCTTCGAGAAGAAGCAGGCATACGCTCGTCTACCCCTGTTCGAGCACATGCGTAACGAACTGCTCGATCCGAGCGAGCGGCTCGCGTTCTATCCATGCATGGCGTACTTCATCCTGAGCTTCGGTGATCTGAACAAATTCGTATTACGGGAGGAGCACGCCGCGGACAAATACCAAGAGATGGTCAACGCCCACACTCGCGAGGACGACCATCACTGGCCGTGGTACCTGGAGGATCTGTCCAAGCTCGGCTACGACGTCGAGGGCCGGAGCACGGACCTGCTGCACTTCCTCTGGGGTGAGGAGACGATACAGAATCGGATCCTCACCGCGCGGCTCACCGCGCTCATCAAGGGCACGACGGGCCTCGAGCGGCTCGTCATCATCGAGGCGATCGAAGAGACCGGCAACGTGCTCTTCGGGGCGATGCTTCCCCTGGCGGAGGCCCTGGAGAAGCGCCTCGACACGCAGCTGCGCTACTGCGGCTCGTTCCATTTCGAGCGCGAGTCGGGCCACGCGGTGAACGCCGACCACGCCGAGCTCGCGCGCATCCCGCTCGACGCCGAGACGCGCGCGCGGTACATCGCGCTCGCGGACGAGGTGTTCACGATATTCGAGCCGTGGACACACGAGCTCTTGCGCTATGCCCTCGCGCACCCCGTGAGCGCCCCCGTGGCCGACCCCGAGACGGACGGCGTGAGCCAGGTGATGACCCGGTCGTCGGTGCTCGCCGCGTGAAGCAGCGCGGTTAAGCCTCGCCCGTCGCACCGCCCCCTCTACGGGACCCACCCCGGGCGCTCGTCATGCGACGAGCTCTCTGCACAAGACGTTGACGCTCATCTTGTCCCGACAGCGGTCGCCGACCGCGCGAGCGGCGGGGGGGCCTCACGGCGCGCTCGCCGCGCCTTCCGCCCCGACGCGCGGCGCGGCGCGGCGTCCCGCTTGCCGCGCCGGCTCATCCACACCACATCCACCACCTGCATGGCTCCAGAACGCAAGACGCACCGCGCCCTCACCGTCGCCGGGCTGATCCTGGCCCTCGCCATGGCCGCCCTCGAATCGACCGTCGTCGCCACCGCCATGCCCACCGTGATCGGCGATCTCGGCGGGATTCACCAGTACGCCTGGGTCACCACCGCCTACTTGCTCACCTCGTCGGTGCTGGTGCCCATCTGCGGCAAGCTGTCGGACATCTACGGCCGCAAGCCGATCATGCTCTTCGGCATCGCCGTCTTCCTGCTCGGCTCGATCGCGAGCGGCGCGGCGCAAACGATGCCGCAGCTCATCGCCTTCCGCGCCCTCCAGGGGGCCGGCGCCGGGGCGATGCAGCCGATGGCGATGACCATCTCGGGCGACATCTTCGATCTCAAGGAGCGCGCGCGGATCCAGGGCGTCTTCGGGGCCGCCTGGGGGCTGTTCGGCATCATCGGCCCGATGGTGGGCGGGCTCATCGTGCACTATTTCTCCTGGCGCTGGGTCTTCTACGTCAACATCCCGTTCGGTGTTGCGTCCGTCGCGCTCGTGGCGACCTCGTTCCACGAGCGCATCGACAGGCGGCCTCACGAGCTCGATTTCCTCGGCGCGGCGCTCCTGTCCGCCGGCGTGGTCGCGCTGCTGCTCGCCACGGGGAGGCTGGGCGGGGAGACGACGCTGCTCGCGGCGGTCGCGTCGGCGGCGCTGTTCGCCGCGTTCTTCGCGGTCGAGCGCCGGGCCCCCGAGCCGATGATCCCGCTGCCGCTCTTCCGGCGCCCGGTGATGCTCATCTCCAACGTGGCCGGCGCGATCCTCGGCGGCGCGATGATGGGCACGATCACGTTCGTGCCGCTCTTCGTGCAGGGCGTGCTCCGCGGCACCCCCACCGACGCCGGCAGCGCCATCGCGCCGATGCTCATCGGCTGGCCGGTCGCGAGCGCGATCGGCGGGCGGCTCATCCCCCGGGTCGGGTTCCGCCCGCTCATCTGGATCGGCCTCGGCGTCACGGCGACGGCGGGGCTCGCGCTCGCGCTCGGCGGGGCGCACGACACGCCGCTGATGCTCCGCGCGACGACGCTTGTCTTCGGCGTGGGCATGGGGCTGTCCAACGTCGCGCTGCTCATCGCGGTGCAGAGCAGCGTCGCGTGGGATCAGCGGGGGATCGCCACCGCGAGCACGATGTTCTCCCGGCTGCTCGGCGGCGTCGTGGCGGTGGGCGTCATGGGCGGCGTCCTGACGGCCCAGCTCGCGAAGGACCCGTCGATCCCCGCGGACGCCGCGAGCCGGCTCCTGACGGCGGAGGGGGCGCGCGGCCTCGATCCGTCGATCCTCCAGCACCTCGGGGAGGCGCTCACGTCCGGCCTGACCACGGTGTTCTGGATCATCGCGGCCATGGGGGTCACCGGCTTCATCGCGGCGCTGTGGTTCCCCCGCGTGCCGCTCCAGGCCGCCGGGGAAGACGCGGCCGTCGCGCCGCCGAGCGAGGCCGGCGTCGGGTGAGGCGACCCGCCCGCGTCGCCAGGGACGGGGCTCGATCCAGCGCACATGGGCGCGTATGAACGGGGGTGGATGAGGTGGCGGTCCCGGGGGATCACGGTGGCGTGCGGGCTCGCGCTCGCGCTCGGCGGGGCGGGGTGCGAGGACCAGCGCTTCGTGATCGGCGTGTTCGCGCCGGGGCAGGGCGGGGGAGGGGGGGCGGCGGGCGCGCCGGAGCGGCCGACGTTCGATGCGCCGGCGGCGGTGGCGGAGCTGAACAGCGACGCCAGGGAAGAGGACCCGACGCTGACAGGCGATCTCCTCGAGATCTACTTCATGTCCGATCGCAGCGGCAGCCGCGATATCTGGGTGTCGCGGCGGGCGGCGCCAGGCTCGCCCTGGGAGGCGCCGCGCGCCGTGGAGGCGCTCAACAGCGCCGATAGCGTCGAGGACACCCCCTGCGTCTCCGAGGACGGGCTCAAGATCTGGTTCTTCAGCGAGCGCGCTCCGAAGGGCATCTGGCGCGCCGAGCGCGCCGGCCGAGACGACCCGTGGGGCGCGCCGGCCCGCGTGGACGCGCTCGTCGCCGGCGACGGCGAGGTGATGTCCCCCCACGTCGATCCCTCCGAGCTCCGCGTCGTGGTCGGCGTCGAGCCCCCGGGCGCCGAGACGTACATCGCGATCGCGTCGCGCGAACGCCCGGAGGACCCCTGGGGCGCGCTCGCCCCGCTCGCCGGGCTGGACGGCGCGGGCGACGAGCACGCTCCGTTCCTGTTCGACGAGGGCCGCCAGATCCTGCTCCGATCGAGCCGCGAGGGCGGAGGAGACCTGTTCTGGGCGCGACGGCCGTCGACCGAGGCGGCCTTCGAAGAGGCGGAGTCGCTCGGTGAGCCGCTGAACCTTCCCGCAGAGCGCGACACCGATCCACACCTCTCGCCCGACGGGGCCGTCCTGTTCTTCGCGTCGACGCGGAGCGGGGTGGCCGACATCTACGAAGCTCGGCGCGTCGCACGATGATTCGTGGCATCGCCGTCTCGGTGTAAAATTTCTGCGAAGACGGTTTTTGACGCTCCACGAGAAGCTCGAGCAACCCATGGTTGATCGTGGGCGCTCCGGCCCACGTGGGAGAGCGGGACGACTCGTCCCGGAGGACATCGAGCCGACCTCATGGCCAGCACCTCGACGGATGATCCGCCCATGGATCCTCAGGAGTTCACGATGCGTCTCACGCTTTGCCGATCACGGCGGCGACGGGTGTCCTCGCCCACGTTGAGCCTCCTGATAGGCGTCGTCGCAACGCTCGCGGGCTGCAGCACGGAGCCCTCGGCGCAGGGCTCCGTGTCAGGCGGCCAGGACAGCGGCGCCACCGGCGCCGGCGGCACGACCACCGCTTCCTCCACCACGGCGAGCAGCGGCGCGGGAGGCCATCCGAGCGCGACGTCCGGGGTGGGTGGCGCCGGGGGCACTGGCGGGAGCGGCGGCGCGGGCGGGAGCGGCGGCGCCGGAGGCAGCGGCGGCGCTGGCGGCAGCGGCGGCGCGGGCGGGAGCGGCGGCGCGGGAGGGGCCGCGGACAGGTGCGCCGATGCCCTCTACGACCCGGCGAGCCCGCCAGAGGCGCTGCCCCTGTCCGGGAACCTGGGGACCCACGACCCGGCCATCATCCAGGCCGGCGACCGCTACTACCTGTTCCAGACGGGGGACAGGCTCCCGATGAAGAGCTCGTCGAACCTCACCGCGTGGCAGGCCGCCGGTCGGGTGTTCGACGCGAAGCCTGCCTGGCTGGAACAGAGGGTTCCGGGCGTGAGCGACCTGTGGGCGCCCGATATCTCGCGCTTCGGCGACACCTACCATCTCTACTACTCCGCCTCCACGTTCGGCAGCAACCGGTCGTGCATCGGGCACGCGACGAAGGCATCGCTCGACTCGGCAGGTCCCTGGACGGACCGCGGCGCCGCCATCTGCTCCAACGACGGCGCGGCGCGGGACGACTGGAACGCGATCGATCCCAACGTCGCGATGGACGAGGAGGGGACGCCGTGGCTCGTGTTCGGGAGCTTCTGGGGCGGTATCAAGATGGTGAAGCTCGCCCCGTCGGGGGAGCGGGCCGACAAGGAGCTCCACGCCCTCGCCGCCCGCCCCGACGCCCGCGGGGCGCTCGAGGCGCCCTTCATCGTCCGGCGCTGCGGCTTCTATTACCTGTTCGTCTCGTTCGACGCCTGCTGCCGTGGGACGGACAGCACGTACAAGATCGCCGTCGGTCGTTCGAAGAGCATCACAGGCCCGTACGTCGACAAGGAGGGGACACCGATGATGTCCGGCGGCGGCAGCATCATCGTGGAAGGAGGCTCCCGCTGGCGAGGGCCCGGGCACAACGCCGTGCTGTTCTCCGGCGATCGCGCTTACAACGTCTATCACGCCTACGACGCGCAATCGAACGGCGCCCCCACGCTGCGGATCTCCGATCTGGCGTGGGACACCGACGGCTTTCCGCGCTCCGGAGGGCCCTAGTCGCGCCACCGCCGCCGGGCTCCGCGCTGCGCGCCCTGCTGATCGGGACTCATGGACTCCACCGTCGTCGCCAGAATGCGAAAGCCCGTGACTGACCTCCACGCGCCGCCGGAGGGGGCGCCTCCGCGGGCGGACGAGCTGCTCGGGCTCGCGCGCGCCGCCGCGGGGCGCGATCCGGCGGCCATCCGCACGCTCATCACCGAGCTCGGCGGCGCCATGTTGCGGAGCGTGCGGAAGGTGCTCGGCCCGCATCACCCCGACGTCGAGGACGTGACCCAGGAGGCCGTGCTCGCGCTGCTCCAGGCGCTGCCGTCCTTTCGCGCGGAGTGCACCGTGCTCCACTTCGCCAACCGGATCGCCGTGATGACCGCGCTCGGCGCGCGCCGGCGCCTCAGCGTGCGCGCGCGCTTCGACGAGCCGGGCGCGCCGATCGACGTGGCCCCGGACGAGAGCGGCGCGTCGCCGTTCGCCGAGGCGGTCTCGAGCCGGCGGCGTAAGATGGTGCTCGAGGTGCTCGACAGGATGCCCGAGGCGACCGCGGAGGCGCTGGCCCTCCATTTCGTGCTTGGCTACACGGTCGACGAGATCGCGGCGCTCGCCCGCGTCTCTCCGAACACGGTCTGGAGTCGGCTCCGGCTCGGCAAGGAGGCGCTGCGGCGCGCGCTCGCCAACAACGCGAAGCTGGCCGAGCTCTTCCGGGGCAGGGAGACATGACCGCCGACTGTCGGAGCGAGCTCCTCACGCGGGTGCGCCGCGGCGTCGCGACCGAGCCGGACCGGCTCGCCCTCGACGCCCACCTCGGCACCTGCGCGTCGTGCCGGATGAGCTGGGTGCTCGCGCTGGACTTCGACGCCGCGGGCGCGGCGGAGCCCGGGGACGCAGAGCTCCTCGCGCGCATCGCGAACGTCGCGATCGGCGGGGCCGTGATCGACCTGCCCTGCGAGGGAGCGCCGGCGCGGCGGCGGCGCGAAGGAGCGCCCGTGCGGCTCGCGAGCGCGCCCGTGCGGCCCGACAACGACGTCCGGCGCGGAGACGGCGGCGCTCGGCCGGGGACCCTCCTCGCGGGGCGGCGCTGGGCCGGATGGACGCGGAGCGCCTGGCTCTGCGCCGCGGCGGCCGTCCTCGTCGCCGGGGTGTCGCTCGCGACCTCGGCGCTCGTCCAGCCGCGCCCGGCGGCGGAGATGGGGCGGAGCGCCCGCCTGCTCGATCCCTCGCTGCGCGCGGCGGTGTCCCGCGCGCGCGCCGCCGAGATTTTCGGGGCCGGTCCGTCCGACGGCGAGGCCGCGCCGGCGCCCACCGGAGCGGCGCCGCCGGAGCTCGCGCCGGCCGCTCCGAAGCCGCGCGAGGCCGAGCGCGGGCCGAGCGCGGCGGCGTCCTCGCCGAGCGCTTCTCCGACCGCCTCGACGGCGGAGCAGCTGTTCCGGGAGGCCAACGACGCGCGGCGCGCCGGCCGCTCCCGGCGCGCCATCGAGCTCTACCGCGCGCTCCAGAAGGGGTTCGCGTCGTCGCCCGAGGCCACGCTCTCCCTCGTGTCGCTGGGCGGCCTGCTCCTCCAGGACGGCTCGCCTGCCGCGGCGCTGGCGCAGTTCGACCGGTACCTCGGCGTCGCCGGCCCGCGCCCGCTCGCGGTCGAGGCGCTCTATGGCCGCGGGCGCGCCCTGCGGGCGCTCGGGCGCGCCGGCGACGAGGCGCAGACCTGGCGGCGCCTGCTCCGGGAGCACCCGGGTTCGCCGTACGTCGAGCACGCCCGCCGCCGCCTCGCCGAGCTCGGAGGGTGATCACGGAGCGAGCGCCGATCTGGCTCGGGGTCGCCGCGGCGATCGCGCTCTCCGCGGCGCGCGCCACGGCCATGGAGGAGGGGCCTTCGGCGGCGTCCGCGTCGCCCGGCGCGCCGGTGGTCGAGATCGTGCTGACGGGCCCCGCGCCGAACCTCGGCGCGATCCGGGCGGCGCTCGAATCTCAGGCGCTCTCCGCGTTCACGCTCCGGTTCCGGGTCGCGCCGACGTTCGACGCGGCGGCGCTCTTCGCGGCGCGGGCCTCCTCCGGGGTGGCCCTCTCCTGCTGGATCGACGTGAGCGATCCGCGCCGCGCCGCGCTCTACTTCACCGATCCCGTGGCCGATCGCTTCCTGGTGCGCTCGATCGAGCTCTCGGGCGGCTTCGACGAGCTCGATCGCGAGTCCGTGGCCCAGGTCGTGGAGCTCTCGCTGCGGTCGCTGCGCGGGGGCGCGCGCGCGTCGCTCGATCGGGATCAGGCGCGCGCGCTCGTCCTCCGCCAGGCGGCGCCTGCGGGCCAGGCGGCGCCGGCGGGCCAGGCGGCGCCACCGCCACCGGGCGGCGCGCCGGGCCAGGCGGCGCCGCCGGGAAGCGCGCCGGGCCAGGCTGCGCCGGCGCTGCGCGGCGCGCTGGAGCTCGGGGCGTTCTACGGCGTCACGGTGCACTCGACGGAGCTCGGCTGGACGCACGGCCCCGGCGTTCGCGTCGCGCTCGGCGGGAGCTCGGGGCGGCAGCGGCTCGCCCTCGACGCGCTCATCCAGTACCAGTTCGAGCGCCGCTACGAGGAGCCGCGCATCGGCCTCGATCTCCGCACGATAGCGCTCCGCGCGGGCGCCTCCTGGCTCTACGCCCTCACGCCCGGCGCGAAGCCGCTGGAGCTCGGCGCGCGGCTCGGCGCGGGCCTCGATCACGTCGAGGCGGCGCCGCGGCCAGGCAGCGCTGGCGCGCCGTCGTTCGTCCCCGCCGGGGCGAGCGCCTCGAACGCGCTCGTGCTCGTGGCCGGCGCCGTCGCCAAGCTGCCGCTGAGCCGCGATGTCCGGCTGTTCACGGAGCTCTTCGTCGAGCTCGATCCCGCGCGCGTCCGCTACGATCTCGCGCTCGAGCAAGGGACCGAGACCGTCCTTGCGCGGTACCGTTTCCGGCCTGGCGTGCTGCTCGGCGTCGAGCTCTGACGGCGTCGCGTCGGCCTGGCGTCGAGCCGTGGGATGGTCATTGTTATGAAAATTTGCGCTTTGACGCGACGGCCAGGCGCCCGCGAGAAAGTCGAACGACGCGTGATTGATCGCAGCCGCCTCGGCGCACGTGGGGAGGACAGAGCGGTGCTTTGTGGTGGTCGCTTCGCGGTCTCTTCAACCGCGTTGACCACGTACGTCCCTCCGGGCACGCACCCGACGCGTGCTCGTCGTGCACTGTCTTCCTGCAGGAGCTCGTCATGCGAATTCGGACCATCTTCATGACCGTCGTGCTTCATTCTTTCGTCGCCGGCATCGGCTTCGCGTCGGGGGGTTGCAGCTCGGGAGACCCCGACGATCACCCCGCCGCGCAGACCACAGGCAGCGGCGGTGGCGGCACCAGCGCCAGCGCCAGCACAAGCGCAAGCGCCAGCAGCGGTGCGGGCGGTGCGAGCAGCGCTTCCGGCCCCAGCGCCGCGGGTGTGGGCGGCGCGGGAGAGGGCGGCGGCGGTGCGGCCGGAGGGGCGACGAGCGCTTCAGGCGGCTCGGAAGGCGGCGGCGGGAGCGCCGAGCTGCCGGATGTCACGGTGTACATCGCCGGCGACTCGACCGTTCAGACCTACGTGAACAGCGCCCTTCACCAGGCGGGCTGGGGCCAGATGCTGGGAGAGTTCTTCGATGAGCGGGTGCGCGTCGAGAACCGGGCCATCGGCGGCCGGACCGCGCGCCGGTACATCGACGAGGGCCGCCTCGACGACGTCCTCGAGGACATCCAGAGCGGAGATTACTTCCTTGTGCAGTTCGGCACGAACGACAGCAACAAGACCGCGACGTACGAGCACGACGGCGAGACCATTCCCTATTACCTGGACCCCGCGACGGACTTCAAATCGTACCTCGAGCAGTACATCACGGGCGCGCAGGAGCGCGCCGCGACGCCGGTGCTTGTCACCCCGCCCCCGCGGCGATCGTGCTCCGGGGACAGCCACGAATTCGGCAACGGCCTGAGCGCCTATGCGCAGGCGATGCGGGAGCTCGGAGACGAGCTGGACGTGGCCGTCATCGATCTCAACGCGAAGACGCTCGCCCACCTGAACTCGATCGGGTGTGTGGCGGCGGGCGAGGACTTCTTCCTCGTCCGGGCGGACGGCTCGGTCGACGGAACCCATTTCAACGAGACCGGCGCCCGGGTCATGGCGGGCCTGGTGGCCGACGGCACCGAGGACGCCGGCCTGACGCTCGCGCAGTACCGGAAGTGACCTAACACCACAAAATCTTGCCGTCATGGCGCCCCCCACCGGCCACCAACCTGGTCGTAGTCGTGGTCGTAGTCGTAGTCGTGGTCGTGGTCGTAGTTCGTAGTTCGTAGTTCGTAGTCGTAGTCGTGGTCGTGGTCGTGGTCGTGGTCGTGGTCGTCAACGACTCGGCCGTGAACGTGAACGTCACCAGGAAGTCGCCGCTCTGATCTCCCACGATTCTTCTCGGCCAGCGCCCTCTTCGTGAGCAGCGACAATCGTCGGTCAAGGTATCGGCCTAACGTTCACGTCCACGAACGTGTCGTCGACGACCACGACCACGACCACGACCACGACCACGACCACGACCACGACCACGACTACGATTACGATTACGTTGATGATTGATGAGAGGGAGGGGGGCGGGTTTTGGACCTTGAGCGCGACCGAACGGGCTTGGTGAACCCCGATGGGGAGTTCCTTTACCACCCTCGCGTGGGCCGACCCGCCGCCTGGCGCGTCCGCGTCACCTCACATGGATGTCCGGCTTCGGGGGCGCCGCCATTCCGCCGCCGATATGGAAGCTCGGGTGGGGCGGCTGGTTGTAGGCGGTCTGCTCCGAGCTGACCTGCATGCGGTACTGGGGGTCGTGCATCAGCGTGTAGAGCCGGCGCGTCGTCACGTTCGTCGTGGTGTACAGCCGCAGCGCCGAATTGTCGGACTCGCGCCACACGATCTCCTCGCGCCAGTCGCCGAGCAGGTCGGCCGTGAGCGCCGGCGTCGACTTCGTGCCGTTGTTCGAGGCGCACTGGCTGCAGCTGAGGAGCGAGCCGCCGCCGTACTTGGTGATCGACGTGTTGTTCTGCAGCTCGCGCAGCTCGTCCGCGTCCCACCAGATCAGGAAGTTGGCCGACGCGGGCTGGCTCCCGACGTTCGACCCGCTGGTCGCGGACAGGAGCCCTCCCGTGGAGTTGGTCCACATCTCCGCGCCGGCGTTGCTCGCGAGCACGTCGCCCGCCACGCCGCGCCCGGTGTCGGCCCCCGTGACGGGGCCCTGCTTGAGGATCGCGCAGGAGTTCGCGTCGTGAATGTCGTAGGTCGGCTTGGTGCCGTCCTCGTGCGGCATGAACACCTCGAGCCCCGGGCGTGAGAGGACGAAGTCGCTGACGTGCAGCGCGTCGCCGTGCCCGAGCGCCGTCGAGCACTTCCGGGTGCCGTTGCTGTCGATCGTCGAGGCCCCGTAGATGACCTCCTGCGCCCCGTCGGCGTCGACGTCGGCCACGACCATCGAGTGGGCGCCCTGGCCCGTGTAGGCGGTGTTCGCGTTGCTGTCGGCCTTCCAGATCTGGGTGAGCTTGCCGCCGCGGAAGCTCCAGGCGGTCACGGTGGCTCGCGTGTAGTAGCCGCGGGCCATCAGGATCGCCGGCTTGCCGCTCGCGTCCTGGCCTGTCCCGAGGTCGCTCACGAACGCCGCGCTCGCGAGGAACCGATCGACCCGGTTGCCGTACGAGTCCCCCCACGAGGAGACCGTCCCCCGGGCCACATCGAAGGCGACGGTCGCGAGCTCCGCGCCGCTCGCGCCGCTGAACACCGTCAGGTACTCGGGGCCGGTGAGCACGTAGCCCGCGGCGTTCCGGTAGTCCGCCGCGTCGTCGTCGGAGGCCGCGGGACCTCGGCTGAGGTAGGCGCCCGCGCCGTCGCGCGTGCCGGGAGCGGTCTTCACCGCGATCTCCGCGTTGCCGTCGCCGTCGAAGTCGTACACGACGAACTGCGTGTAGTGCGCGCCCGCCCGGATGTTCCTCCCGAGGTCGATGCGGAAGAGGCGCCGCCCGTCGAGCTTGTAGGCGTCGAGGTAAACAGGCCCCGTGCAGCCAGCCTGGGAGTTGTCCTTGGCGTTCGAGGGATCCCACTTGAGGATGATCTCGTACTGCCCGTCGCCGTCGACGTCTCCGACGCTCACGTCGTTCGCGGAGTACGAGTAGCTCTCGCCGGCGTTATCGCACTTCGATGGAGTCGTCCCGCCCGCGGGGGCCGTGAGGGGGATGCGGAGGTAGTTCTGGCCCCAGGTCGCGGCGGCGGGGGAGGCGGCCTGAGCGACGCCGCCGACGACTGCCCGGACCGTGTAAGTCGACGAGCTGGTGCCGGCGGTATCGAGGGTGTTGGTGCTGTTCGTGACGTTCGCGATGCGCGTGCCGTTGCGGTACACATCGTACGAGATCGCGCTCGGGTTCGCTGCGTCGTACTCGTAACCGAACATCCGCCATCCGACGTAGACGCCGTTCGAGACCTTGACGGCGACCACGCCGCGATCGAGGTCCTCCATCTGGTAATGCCCGGTCGGGGCGGCGCCGCCGCTGCCGCCGGAGCCGCCCGCGCCGCCGGAGCCGCCGGAGCCGCCGGAGCCGCCGGAGCCGCCGGAGCCGCCGCTGCCGCCGGAGCCGCCCGCGCCGCCGCTGCCGGTGCTGGCACTGGTGCTGCTGGCGCTGCTGCTGCTGCTGGCGCTGCTGCTGCTGCTGGCGCTGCTGCTGCTGCTGGCGCTGCTGCTGCTGCTGGCGCTGCTGCTGCTGCTGCTGCCGGACCCGCCCGCCGTCACGCTGGTGAGCGCTGGGCGCTGCGAGGGGCCGCTCGCGTTGGCGCAGAACCCGAAGCTCGTCGATGCCCCCACCGCCAGGGTCGCGTTGTGCGCTGCGGGCGTGGCGACCAGCTGCGACCCGCTCACGCTCGTGGTGGCGCTCCACGCGTTCGTGAGCGTGGAGCCGTTCAGGTTGGTGGTGATCCGCCAGCTCGTCGTCGTCGTGGTTCCCGTGTTCCGGATGGCGACGTCGGCGCAGTACCCGGTCCCCCAGTCCGACGCGACCGTCAGCGTGGCGGTCAGCCCGTCGCCCGTCAGCGGTTGATCCCAGGCTTCCTGTTGCTCGAGCCCCCCTTCGGGCCCGTAGGCGTCCTCCACGACGCACGCTCCGAGGAGCACGAGGGCAGCGGCGGTCGCTGCCGACAAGCAAGTTCGCATGGAAAGTTCCTTTCAGAGCACGCGGAGCGCGAGGCGATCCGCGAAAGGTCCTCGGCTTCCAGCGCCGGTGGCCCTGGGGCCGGCGGCGCTCGGAGACCGAGGATCAATGAATGACCTCCATGGTTGCTCGAGCAGCTCGGGCCCAATCACGAAAGCCACTCGTCCTCCGCGTTTTTCGGCAGATGGGAGTTTTTGCGGCGTACGAGAATGCGTGATCGTCCCGCGAAGCCTGATGATGGCGGGCGCCCACCGAGGTTCCCTTGCCCGCGATTTCTCGACATCTTCTCGACATCCCTTGCCGATCTCGTGCAGACGAGTGACCGTGCTCGTCCACGACGATCGCCGCCGCCACCGAGGCAGCGCCGGAGCCGCCGATTCTCGTCGGACACCGGGAAGGGGTGGCGTGTGTGAGCCTGCGGCGGCGTGCTAGCTCGACCACTGCCCACAGATAGTCCACACGGTGTGGACAAATGTTCAGGCGTCTGTGTGGCCGGGCGCTGCCGGTGGGCCTGGCTGCTGGCGCGCCTGCTCGGCGCCCGACGTCAGCGGAAGCCGGACCTGCCGCCGCGCCCGCGAGCCGCGCCAGGGATCAGGGCGCCGGCGGGCGGATCTGCTTGCGGACCTTCTTGCCTCCGCAAATCCCGCACGTCTCTGCCATCTGTCGGGTGTACTGTACTTCCTGTGCGCGAGCAGGCGTTCTCTCGCGTCCCGGCGAGAAATGTCGCGTCAGGCGCGGCGCGGAGGCCCAGCGCGGGGCCAGGCGTCCGCTGATCGAGCTGGGTGAGAGCGGACGAGCTCCGCTGCCCTGGCTCGGCCATCCCTCGCGGCTCGCGCCTGCTGCGCGCGGCTCGCGCAGCTCGGCGGAGGACGTGCCAAGCTCCAGCTCACGTGGGCTCGGTCTCGCGGTGCGACGCCTCGCTCACGCGACGAGGGCGGGCGCGGCTAAAGGCACTCGGACTCGCACGACTGCGCGCACTGGCTCGGCGTGAGCCGGCCGTCCTCGCGGCACAGATCCATGCACGAGTCGTAACACGCATCCGAGTTGTTCCGCACGAAGTTCACGGTCACGGTCCTCGCCGCCGACATCGTCACGAAGCAGCCGTTGCCCAGGACGCTGTCGCACCCGGTGAACACCACGTCGTGTCCCGCCGACGAGGCCAGGAGCATCACCTCGCTGCGCGTCGGGAACGCGGCAGAGCAGCTCGAGGTGCAATCGAGGTTCAGCGGCGTGCTCACCACGCGGCCCGCGCCGCTGCCCGCCGCGCGGACCACGCTGAGCGTCGATGTGCCCAGCTGCGGAGGGGTGACCTCCAGGAACGACACCGCGCTCGCCAGGCCGGCCCCGAGGTCGAACGTGGTGCGCGTGTGGCTCTGGCACGCGCCCGCGCCGGTGTTGCCGCTGCCGGCGTCGCTGCACACGCGCGCCGTGAGGGACGGAGGCACGACGAGCGATACGATCCGGTTGTCGCCGATCGCGTTGAGCGCCGCGCCGGCCCAGCGGCCAGCCCCGAAGCTCACGCGGGTGCCATAGAGGTCCTTCTCGGTGAAGGCCGTCACCACGCGCACGACCTCCGCGTACGAGGTGCCCGCGAGCACGGTCGTGGGCGTCGGCTCATCGTAGAACCGGCAGGTCCCGACGCCGTGCCCGCTCGTCCCGCCCTCGTCCGTGCACACGCGCACGCGCGCGCCCGGCGGGACGTAGATGGAGCGCGTCTGGTCGTTGCCGACCCCGGAAAAACCCCCGGTGTTGGCGCGGTGCTCCCCGTAGCCGAAGGCCGACACGCTGCCCCGGTAATCCTGCTGGCTGAAGAGCAGCACCATCGGCTCGATCTCGACGAACGAGATCGCGTTCCTGTAGGCGGCAGGCACGTTGTGCGCGCCCCCGTACTCGATGGTCGGGTTCTCGATCGTCGCGCAGCTCCCGCCTGTCCCGCTCACGCCCTCGTCGATGCAGTAGCGCATCCGGCTCGCGGGCGGCAGGCGCACGCGCGTGATGCTGTTGTCGCCCACGCCGCCGAGGTGACCGAAGCTCGCTCGATGGCGGCCGATCCCGAGCTCCTGGGCGCGGCCGTCCTCCGCGGAGACGCTCGCCCGGCCGAGGATGCCGGCCGAGCGCATGCAGCGATCGGCCATGTGGGGGACGCTGTGGAGCCCTTGGTCGTACTCGCCTTCAGGATAACCGCAGCTGTCATGGCGATAGTCCTGCTGGTGCATCGCCTCGTGCCAGATGACGCCCGCGACGCCGGCGCGCTCGAAGTCGCTCATCCCGGCGGCGGCGACGCCGTCGAGGTAGCCCCTGTCGATGTCCATCCGCTCGTGGGAGTCGCCGTACCCGTCGTACAGCGCGTGGCCGATGGCGTCGGTCAGGTCGGTGCACGTGGCCGTCACGTCGGCCACGTTGCCGCTGCGCATGACGTTGCGGACCTTGGTGTGCTGGGTGCTCCTCGGCTCGTTCGCGAACGGATCGTCGCTACCCTGGTAACAGGGCTTGTACCACTCCATCATCCGGTACCGCAGGCAGGCGTCGAACTCCTTGGTCATCGCGATCTGCCGGCCGGCCTGGTGGGCTTCCTCGAGCACGTCGCGCTGCGCGAGCGTGCACGAGCTCGTGTTCAGGTCTCCGTACAGCGCCTCTTGCGCCTCGGCGATCTCCGGGCCCGCGGGCTCCTCGATCGCGTCGGCCCCGCACCCGGCCAGCACGGCGGCGATACCAAGTAAAAGCGACTTCGTCTCTACCCTGTTCATGGTCGTTCCCTCGAGTGGCCCTGCCCGAGCCATCCCCGGAGCGGGGCGCTCGGGCGAGCGTGCCGGGCTCATCGCAATCGATGTGCCCGGCCCCTCGGGCGCGGCGCACCGGCGAAAAAGGCGGGAGATCGAGGCCCGCGCCGCGCGGCCTGCGGGCGTCCGCCGGCGCGTTGCGCGAAGGTTCGCTCAAGCTGGGCGGAGGCTCGCTCAACGGATCGGGCTCGGCCAGAGCCCCGTGGCGGCGAGCAGCTCGACGGCCCGGCTCATCGCCTCGATGAGGCGACCCATCTGGCCGCGGTCACGCCGCGAGCCGATGCTCTATCTCGATCGGCGTGAGCTGCGGCGGCTGCTCGTCGACGACGAGCGTGCTCCCCGGGTGCCGGCGGACGAGGTCCTCCGTGGACTCGATCGCTTCCTGCACGGTGCCATACGGGAGCGAGCGGGTGACGTATCCCTCGGCCGCGACCACCCAGCCCCAGCCGTCGGGGTCCGGCATGACGTGGTAGGCGAATCTCTGTGTCATGGCGTGTCCTCCCTCCGGCAGGGTGAGCCCGGCGCGCGCGAGCCGCAAGAGATCGGCGCTCGCGAAGGCCCTATCGCTGGCGGCGCTGCACCTCCTTGAGCGCGAGCTTCGAGATCGCCCTCAGGGTGTCGAACACGCCGCGCCCGCTCGCCGCCGCGGCCTCGAACTCGGGCGCTCCGCCCGGGTTGAGGAGCTCCCGGAGCTCGTCGATATCGGCGATCCCGTCGAGATCCCGCTTGTTGTACTGGACGACGAACGGCAGCCGCCCGGGCGAGCGGCCCTCCTCGGCGAGGTTGTCCCACAGATCGGCCATCGACTCGACGTTCGCGTCGAGCCGGGCGCGCTGAGAGTCCGCCACGAACACGACGCCATCCAGCCCCTTCAGGATGAGCTTCCGGCTCGCCCTGTAGAAGATCTGGCCCGGCACCGTGTAGAGCTGAAGGCGCGTCCGGAAGCCCGACAGGCCCCCGAGATCGAGCGGAAGGAAGTCGAAGAACAGCGTGCGATCGCTCTCGGTCTTGAGCGAGATGAGCCGCCCCTTGGCGCTCGGCACCGTCCGATCGTACACGTAGTGAAGGTTCGTCGTCTTGCCGCAGAGGCCGGGCCCGTAATAGACGATCTTGCAGTAGATCTCCCGGCTCGCATAGTTGATGAACGCCATCGGCGTGCTCCTCCAGAGTCGACGTTCGAGGGGGAGGCAAGGCCGGTCCCCGCATTGAAATTGAAAGCGACCGGAGGCCACCGCATTGGAAGCGATGGTCGCGGTCGTCCAGCGCAATGAAAACGAAGGCGGCCACCGGTGCCCGCGCTGGAAGCGGCGTCCGTGGTCGATCCCGCGCCGGGAGGCGAGGCGCTGGCCGCCCCCCACGCGTCCCGGCGTCCTGCGCCGCGCCGGGGGCGCCCCGCGCGCCGCGAGGCGCGCCCCCGGCACGTCGCGCGGCGCGCCGCGCTGCTCGCTCCCCGGCGCTACGTCACGCGCGGCCGGCGGCGAGCGGACGCGCCGCTGCTGCCGCCGCGAGCGGCGCCGCGCCGGCGGCGATCACGAAGACGCGTCGGCGATCGCGTGGAGGGCCGCCACGAAGCCCTCCAGGGAGGCGTCGCGCGCGTCGCTGTGCTTCACCAGCCGCTCGTTCACGGCGATGAGCTCCACCACGTCCGGGCTCGCGCCCGGGACCCGCCGGAGCTCGTGCACAGCGCGGCTCACCCGCGACGGCGGGTCGAGGCACGCGAGCGCCGACAGCGCCGCCGTCGCGCCCGCCTCGCGGCCCGCCGCGAGGGCCTCCCGCGCCATCCCGAGCAGCACCAGCGCGAAGGCGACCTGGATCGCCTCCAGGAAGCCGCGGGAGACCTCCTTGCCGCCCTGGCTGGCCTCGCTCCACGCGAGCGTCACGAGCTCGCCTATCTCCGAGAAGGCGCGCCTCGACATCAGCGTGGAGAGCGTCTCCAGGCCGTGTTTGTCCCACGCCGCCCGCGTCGTCAGCTGGCGCGCGAGCCAGGAGAGCGCGGCATACGCGTCGTCCCCCGCCCGGATCGCGCCGAGCGCGATGTCCATCAGCGCGGCCCGCGCCACGCCGTGCGCCTCGAGCCAGCCGAGCAGGTTCGCCCGCTCCGCGCCCCGCGGCGTCCGGCGCGCCTTCTCGAGGATCGCGTCCCGGAGCGCCGGGGGAAAATGGAGGATATCGACGCTCCAGTCCTCGTCCGAGCCGCGCGCGCGCTCCATCGCCAGCGCGGCCAGCGCGTCGTCGTCGAGCGAGAGCGCCCCGGCCCGCCTCGCCGCGAGGATCTTCGGGACGGGCAGATCGCGCAGCGCGGGGCGCTCCCCGTTCAGGCCGTCGAGCTCGTCCCCGTCGAGCAGCGGCGGCAGCCCCTTGTGGACCTTGGGCGCGAGGATGAACCCCGAGGGCCACTGGACAGGCTCGCGCCGGCAACGCTCGAGCACGCGCTCGTAGATCCCCGCCGGGACCTTGCCGCGCACGAGATCCGACAGCTCGATCCACTCCTCCTCGTCGAGCACGAGGCGCGGCACGCCGAGCACCTCGTGCTGGAAGTGCGCGGGATCCTGGATCGCGAGCCGCGCGAGCTGCCGGATCACCGGCCCGCTGAAGCCGCTCTCGCAGCGCGCCCTCCAGCGCAGGAGATCGGATGTCCCGAGCTCGTCGATGTGCTCGGACAGGAAGGCATGATCGTCTGGCTCCAGCGACGGCTGACGGAGCACATGAAAGAACGCGACGGGACGGGCACGGCCCCGGTGCGCGCGCACCAGGGCCTCAATCTCCGCCTTTCGCATGGCGCGACCTCATCACCCGAGACCCCATGTGGGATCAGGGACACTCTCAGGTCCATCGTCGCCAGGCGCAAGCGCGGCCCGTCATGACTCGTCGGTCGGTGGAATGACGGATCCTGTTCCTGACCGGTATGCCCAGGGTAGCGCCGGCGCGCCCGCTGTCAACGCGCTCGTCGCTGCTCAATCTTCGATGCGCCGCCGCCGCGGCTCCCGGCCGCTCGCGGGCGGCGTGACGTCGTGCGAGAGCGGCAGCTCGACGGAGAAGGTCGAGCCCTTGCCGATCTCGCTCGCGACGCTCACCCGCCCTCCGTGCGCCTCGACGATGGTGCGCGTGATGTAGAGGCCCAATCCGAGCCCGCCGTAATGACGCGACGAGACGCCCCGGCGATACCGCTCGAAGACCTGCTCTCGCACGTCGGCGGGGATGCCGATGCCATGATCGGTGACCGAGAGCCGGGCCGTCTCTCCGTCCGACGCGATGGTGAGCTCGAGCGGCTTGCCCCCGCCGAACTTGATGGCGTTGCTCAGCAGGTTGGTCACGACCTGCTCGATGCGCTGCGCGTCCCAGCGGCCGACGACCGGCCCGGCGGCGCGCACGTCGAGCGCGCAGCCCGCCCGCGCGAGCTGGTCGTCCAGGTACGTGGCGACCTCTCCCACGATCGCGCGGAGATCGATCTCGATCGGGTCGAGCTCAAGGCGCCCCGCGTGGATGCGGGAGACGTCGAGGAGCATGTCGACGAGGGCGACGAGGCGCTTGATCTGCCGCTGCGAGAGATCGACCGACGCGCGCGCCCGCTCGATGCCCTCCGGGCCGCGCGAGAGCTTCTTCTCCATCGAGTGGACGGCGAGCTGCAAGCTGGTCAGCGGCGTCCGGAGCTCGTGCGAGGCGACGGAGAGGAACTCGTCCCGCGCGCGGACGGCCTCCTCCGCGCGGGCGCGCGCCCGCTGCTCGTCCGCGAGCAGGCGGTCCCGCTGCTGCTCGGCCTGCACGCGCGTCGTGACGTCGCGGAAGCTCCAGACCCGCCCGACGATGCGCCCGCTCACGCGCTGAGGCTGGGAGTAGCGCTCGAAGACCCTGCCGTCGTCGAACGTCAGGGTGTCGATGCCGCTCGCCTCGCGGGGGTCGTCGACGCTCCCCGTCATCCTCGCTTCCTGGAGGAGCCGCTCCGAGTCCGCGAGCTGATCGAGGCAGAGCGCCAGGCGGTCGTCCTGCGAGAGGAGCACCTGCTCGGGGATCCCCCACATCTCCCTGAACCTGCGGTTGTGCCGCACGGGGCGGCCCGCGTCGTCGACGACCAGGATGCCGTCCGCCGTCGAGTCGAGCGTGGCCTCGAGCAGCGCGTGCGAGTGGCGCAGCATCTCCTCGGCGCGCTTGCGCTCGGTGACGTCCGTCGCGATCCCGCACACCGCATACGACGTCCCGTCCGGATGGCGCAGCGGGAACTTGAGGGAGAGGTACGCGTGCAAGCCGTCGGGCGCCGGAACGAACTCGTCCCTCTCGATGGGGTGATCCTCCCGCAGCGCGGCGAGATCGTTGGCGCGCACCGCGTCGGCGATCTCGGTCGGGAACAGCTCGTGGTCGGTCTTGCCGAGGATGTCCTCGCGGCTCACGTGCACGACGTCCTCGTAACGGCGGTTGATGAGCAGGTACCGCCCGTCCGGGGCCTTGACGAACACGACGGCGGGCGTGTTCTCGAGGATGGCGTGCAGGAGCGAGCTGCTGTCGTGCAAGGACGCTTCCGCGCGCCGGCGCTGCGTGTTCTCCTGCTGGAGCTCGCCGTAGAGCCGCGCGTTCTCGAGCGAGATGGCCGCCTGCGACGCGAGGACATCGAGGACGCCCAGCTCCGCGGTGGAGAAGGCGCCCGGGACCAGGTTGTTCTCGAGGTAGAGCAGGCCCATCGCCTCGTCCTGGCGCACGATGGGCACGCCGAGGACCGAGCGCCGGCGGCGCACCGCGTCGCCGAAATAGGGATCCATCGCGAACCGGTGCGGCGCGGCCGCGTCGGCGATCGCGATGGGCTTGCGGGTGCGGAGGACGGCTGCGCAGAGCGACAGGGGCACCTGCGACGGCGCCGCGAGGTGGCCGGCGGGGCCGAAGGCCCACTCGCCATCGCCGCTCGCCTCCGCCAGGACGAGGCCCTCCGGCGTCGAGAGGAGCAGGCAGCCGCGCTGCGCGCCCACGTGCTCCATGGCCACGAGCAGGAGCCGGGCGTGCAGCTGGGGCAGGACCAGCGCGCTCGAGATCTCCTGCGAGGCCTTCAAAATACCGAGCATATCCAGGTATTTGACGTCGCCACCCCCGGACGCGGGCCGCCGCGCGAGCTCGGGGTGCTGCTGGAGCAGGGCGCAGACCTTTGCCCGCGCGCCCCAGGCCTCGTAGCTGTCGCGGGCGCGCGCGAGGTAGGCGCTCGCCGCCGTGTCGAGCCCCCGCTGCTCGTAGAAGCGCGCGCAGAGCTCGCTGGCGAGCGCCTCGACCTCGACGAACCCGCCCGCGCGGGCGCCCTTGAGGGCCTGCTCGTACCCGCGCTCCGCGGCGAGCTCGTCGCCCGAGAGGCGCGCGAGCTCGGCCGAGACCAGGGCCACCTGGTGTGCGAAGTTCTCCGGGGACGCGTCCGCCAGCGCCGCCAGGTGGGCGAGGTGCGCGCGCACGGCCTCGAGGCAGGCTGGCGGGGGCGCGCGAGCGTGGCCGGCGGAGCGCGCGACCGCCGCGTAGAAGTGAACCTGGGCGGCCCCGAGGAAGCGGCGCGCGGCGTGCAGCAAGGCGCCCGCGCGCTCCGCCGCTCCGGCGGCCTCGCCCAGATCGCCGAGGAGCACGCGCGTCTGCAGGTCGAGGAGATGGCCATAGAAGGCCCTGATCGGCGCCCTCCGCGCGAGCTCGTCCGCGGAGCGCTCCGGAGGGCGGCCGGGCGCGGGTGGGTCGCGCAGCCGCGCGAGCAGCCGCAGCTGATCGCGGAAGATGTCCTGGTCCACCGGGCCGCAGGTGCGCTCGGCGAGCGCGAGGCGCCGCGAAGCCTCCTCGGCGACGTCGTCGAGGGAGTCGCCGACGAACAGCTGAAACGCGATGAGCTGGTGGCCGAAGTAGCACGAGAAGGGGTAGTTGCCGGCGGAGAGCGCCGCGTCCAGCTCGCGCCGCGCGAGCTCCAGACAGCGTCGGACAGGCATCTCCAGGTAGCCGAGCAAGACGATGAACGTGAAGCTCGCCCTGGGCCTGTAGGGCGAGTGCTCCTCGCGCTGGGCGAGCCGATAGCCCGCCTCGCCGAAGGCGAACGCGTCCGCGGGGCGCCCGCGCCGCTCGGCAAGGACGAGCCCGAAGGTCGCGTAGGCCGCCGCGGAGCTGCTCGTGTTCCCGTGCGTCAGCGAGAGCTCCACCGCGGCGCTGGCGGCGGCCGCCATGACGTCCCAGCTCGCGTGGTAAGCGGGCTGGTACAGCGTGGCGGCGAGATCGCAGACGGCCCGGGCGCGCGGGTCGGTCATGGGCGGCAGGTCCGGGAGGGCGGCGATGGCCAGGGCGCCGCCCTCGAGGCGACCCAGGACCGCTGCGACGGCGGCGTCCACCGCGGCGGCCTCCGGGTGGCGCGGCAGGGGGAGCCCGCAGTTGCCGAAGCCCGCGACGCAGCTCTCGACGGCAGCGTCCATCGCGCCTTGCGCGACCTGGATCTCGGCGAGCAGGGCGTACACGGTCGCGGCCACGCACCGCCCGGAGGCGCGCTCGCACAGCGACGCGCAGATGCGCTCTGCGGCCGCGAGCTCGCCGGTCGCGAACCGGCACTGGGCCAGCGCGAAGTCGAGCTCGAACGCGAGCCCGGCGCGCGCCGCCTCCCCGCGCGCGCCCGCGAGCAGCTCGGCGCCCAGCAGGAAGAACCCGATGGCCGCGGCGTGGTGGGTCGCGGCCTGGGCCTTCCGGCCCGCGCGCAGGTTGAGCTCGGCGGCCCGCGCCCGCTCCTCCGGGGACGTGATCCGCGGCGCTCCGCGGGTGATCTGGCGCACGATCTCGAAGAGCTGGGCCTCGACGCGGTCGGGCGGGAGGCCGTCGAGCAGGGCGCGCGCGGCGGCGAGGTGCGCCTCGGGCCGCTGCTCGGCGGGGGTGAGCTCGTAGGCGACCTGGTGGATGCGGTCATGCAGGAAGCGGATCTCGCGGTCGATCCGGACGATGAGCCGCAGGGCGAAGGCCGCCTGCAGGCGCTCGATGACGGCGTCTTCCGGGCAGCCGAGGAGGAGCGCCAGCGTCGTCAGATCCGCGGCGTCGCCGAACAGGGCGAACCGCCGCAAGGCGTCCTGCGTGCCCGCGTCGAGGCTGCGGAGGTTCGCGGCGATGATCTCGGCGACGTCGTCCGAGCACGCCTTCGCCCGGATCTTCTCGAGATCCCACCGGAACGCTCGGGCGGTGGTCGAGAAGCGGATCAGCCCTTCCTGGTGGAGCGTGCCCGCGAGCTGCGCGATGAACAGCGGATTTCCCCCTGTCTTCTCGTGGAGGCTCGCCGCGAGCGGGGCGACCTCCTCCCGGGGGGCGCGCAGCGAGTCGGCCACCCACGAGGTCACCGCGTCGGCGGACAGCGGGGCGATCGCGATCTCGGTCACGGCGACGTCCTGCGCGCGGAGCCGGCGGATCATCCGGCGCACCGCGTGGGAATCGGAGACCTCGTTGCTCCGGTACGCGCCGAGGATCAGCGTGTCGCGGACGTCGGGGTCGGTCGCCCAGCGCTCGACGACCTTCAGCGTCTCGGCGTCCGTCCACTGCAGATCGTCGAGGAAGACGATGAGCGGCTTCCCCGGCCGCGCGAGCGCGCCGAGGAGCTGGCGGAGCGCCAGCAGGAACCGCGCCTCGGCCTCGGGGGGCGGGATCTCGGGCGGCGGGCTCTGCTGGCCGAGGATCCGGGCGAGCGCCGGGAGCATGCCGGCCAGCAGCGACGCGTTCGCGCCCAGCGTCCCCGCGAGGCCGCGCTGCAGCTCCGCGCGCGACGCTTCGCCCTCTTCGAGGGCCTGGACGAGCGCGCCGTCCAGCGCCGCGAGGAGCGCCTCGCACGGGGCATGGCGCGGGGCCACCTCGCACCTGCCGCCGGTGAAGCGCGCCGCGGGCGCCCGGACCGACTCGCCCAGGTGATGGACCAGGCGCGTCTTGCCCACGCCCGGCGGGCCCGAGATCAGGACGAGCTCCGTCCGGCCATCGCGCCCGACGCGCGCCACCGCGCCCTCCAGCCGCGCGACCTCGCCGGCGCGGCCGTAGAGCCCGGGGGTCAGCCGCAGAGGCGGCGGCACGTCGGCGAGACCCGGCTGGAACGGCGCGATCCGCCCCTCCGTCCGGAGCGCCTCCCGGCACCGGACGAGATCGTGCTGGAGGCCGGCGGCGCTCTGGTACCTGTCCTCGGGGAGCTTCGCGAGCAGCTTCAGGACGAGCTCGGCGACGGTCGAGGGCAGCCCGGGCACGGACACGAGCGGCGACGGGGGGACGACCGCGGCGTGGCAGTAGAGCCATCCCAGCAGATCGTTCGCGGCGAACGGCAGCCGTCCGGTGAGGAGCTCGAACAGGATCACCCCGAGGGAGTAGAGGTCTGACCGGTGATCGATCGCGACGCCGAGGCGCCCGCCCTGCTCGAGCGACAGGTAGGGCCAGGTGCAGGGGGACGGACGGGCCGATCGGGGGCTACACCGGCCCGGCGAGAGCGACCAGGGGCTGAACCCGGTCAGCTTGATGGCGTCGCCGGGCAGGAGCATCACGCGGTGCGGGGTGAGGCCGAGGTGGACGATCTGCCGCCCGTGGATCGTCGCCAGCGCCCCGGCGATGCCGGTGGAGAGCCTCAGGAACCGGCCGAGATCCATCGGGGTGCCCATGAGGCGGGCGAGCGGCGTCGCTCCGTCGTCCTGGATCACGAGCGCGGGCTGGCCATGGAACGTGCAGATCCGCGCCGCTTCCATGGCCACGTCGCAGCCGACCAGCCGCGTCGCCTCCAGCTCGCGCCGCAGCGCCTCGTACTCGGCCGTCGAGGGGCGAGCGACCTTCAGGGCCTTGACGAGGACGCTCCGCCCCGCCGGCTCGCGCGCCCGGTAGAGCGCGAAATCCGGTCCTTCGTCCAGCACGGCCTCCGCGAGGTATTCGGTCGCTGTCTGCATGGCTCTGGCGTGCTGGGCGTCACACACGTCTCCGGGGCGCGGCTGCGCTCGAAAGCGCCTGCGCTGCGCTGCCGATCGGCAGGCAGGATCGGTACCAGCGGTGAGCGGTCGGCGCCGCGGCGGTCCAGGCGTCCGATGATCGACTCGACGCGTCGGCTGCGGCGTGACGGCCGGTCAGGGCGAGCCGCGTCGATCGCAGCGCCGTCGGGCGCTGCCTGCCGAGCTCGGCCTTGAGCAGAACCCTCACCGTATCGTCCGCTGGCGCGCGAGAGCGCGAGTGACGGGGGGAGAGACGACGGGAGAGGAAGCGGGGGAGACGTCAGGCCACGAGGGCCCGTGACCCCTCGGGAACAGCGCGTTCATTCGTCCGCGGTCGTCCACGGTCGTCCAGGATGTCATCTGCTTGCGTCATCCCGCAATCGATTGCGCTTCCATTCCAGTCGTGCCAACTCCATTGAAGGGGACGCGCCGGACCTCTCAGCTGAAACCAGCGGCCAGGTAGCAGCTCTTTTTTGCGGTGCAGCTCGAAGGGGAGACGGCAGGTCACGCTGGCGTACAAATTGCGAGCCTTCACGCCAGACGCCCACGCTGCATGCGCCTCCGGTCCTCCGGGGGGCAAACGCCGTGGAAGGATTCGTTCTTCACGAAAGCAAGGTTGAGAAGAGCCATGATCGATCAACGACGAGCGGTCAACCGCAGGATGTTCTTGCAAGGGATGACCCAGTTCGCCTCGGTGGCCGCCGCGGCGCCCGCGCTCGGTTCGGACCCATGGAGAGGCGCCTGCTCGACGACGCTCACCGCGGGGCGGCCCGAGGACGTGAGCATGAGCTCGGAGCGGCTGGAGGACGTCTTCGCGCGGATCCAGCGCCGCGTGAACGACGCCCTGTTTCCCGGCGCCACCGCGCTGGTCGCGCGGCGCGGGGTCATCGTGGGTCACAGGGCCTTCGGCAGCAAGGTCGCCGGCGCCGACGAGCCGGTGACGCTCGACACGATCTTCGACGTCCAGTCGATGAGCAAGGTGCTCTCGACCGCGGCGGCGGCCCTCGCGCTCGTGCAGGAGCGCGTGATTCGGCTGGACGCGCCGGTCGCCAGGTACCTGCCGGAGTTCGCCGCCAACGGAAAGGCGGCCGTCACCGTCTACGACATGCTTCGTTACTCGTCCGGTCTGCCGCTGGACAACCAGTGCTTGGATGAGGACGTCGAGACGGCCTGGTGCATCATGGCCGAGACGCCGCTCGAATACGCGACGGGCAGATCGGCGCTGTACAGCGATCTCACCTACCGCCTCCTCGGCCGCATGATGGAGGCCGCCGCGGGGGATGATCTCGACGCCATCGCGAGAGAGTGCGTCTGGCGCCCTCTCGGCATGAGCGACACGATGTACAACCCGCCCCCGGAGCTCGTCGAGCGCGTCGCGGCCACGGGGTACTCCGCCCGCCGGGGCTGCCTTGTGCGGGGGCAGGTGCAGGACGAGCAGGACTTCGCGCTGGGCGGCATCGCCGGCTGTGACGGCGTGTTCACCACCGCGCTCGATGTCGCCGTCTTCTGCCAGATGATCTTGAACGGCGGCACCTATGGCGGCGCCGAGGTCCTGCGGCCCGATCTGGTCCGGCAGATGAAGAAGAACAACACGCCCTACGTGACGGAGGCGGAGACCGACACATCCCCCATCAACAACCTGCTCCTCGCCCCGAAGGGCCTCGGGTGGGAGATGCGGACGCGGCGCTTCTCGAACGGCGGCATGCGCCTGTCGCCGCGCGCCTTCGGCAAGGCGGGCGGCGCCGGCACGTTCATGTGGGTCGATCCGGATCTCGAGATCATCGGCGTCCTCCTGACCAACCACGGGCTGCCGCAGCCGTTCGACGAGCTCGGCTGGAACCGCATGCTCGACAACGTCGGTTGCACCGAGTTCTTCGACGGCATCATCAACGCCGTGCACGGGTGAGCGTCGGCGCCGTCCACCCGGTTGACGGCGGCGCAGATGGTTTGATATCCGTCCAACGGGTCAGCTAGGTGGGCCGCGGCGGCGCGGGCCCGGACGGAGGTCAGATGAAACTCTACTACTCGCATAACTCAAACCCGCGTCTCGCCGTGGCAGTGGCACGGCATGTCCAGGCGCCGGTGGAGTTCATCCGCGCGGCCCCGTTCGCGCCGGACCAGATCGAATTCTTCCGAACGCTCAACCCCAACACCCGCGTCCCGATCCTCATCGAGAACGGCACGCCCCTCTGGGAAGCCGATGCCATTGCCTGTCGCCTGTGCCAGCTGACTGGCTCGGAATTTTGGCCCGCGCCCGCTCGTCTTCCGGAGCTCTTGCGCTGGCTGAGCTGGGCGCACCAGCACTTCAATCCGCCGGCGAGCGCGCTCTACTTCGAATACATCGTCAAGCCCACGTTCACGACCGACCGAGAAGAGCAGTCCGTCATGGACCGGCACGTGAAGGAGTTCCGACATTTCGCCGAGATCCTGAACGGTCTGCTGAAGGGCCGCCGCTGGCTGATCGACGACAAGCTGAGCTATGCCGACTTCCGCGTGGCTTTCGTCTTTCCGTATGCCGCACGCGCGCGGCTGCCCTTGGCCGACTACCCCGAGGTGCAGCGGCTGTCGAACCAGCTGGACGAGCTCGAGGCCTGGCGCGAGCCGTTCAAGGATCTGGAGGGTTAGAAGAGGAATCCGCGGGCGCGCGCGGCGGCTGAGCGACCCTGCCGCGGCTGTCTGCTACTTCGCCCAGAGCACCGAGAGATCGAGCTCGATGGCCTCAAAGGGTTCGACGCGGACGCGAGCGGCGTCGCGGTGGATGACAGCGGGCCCCCAGCGACGATCCGCATCGAGCACGTGGACCTCGAGAGTCCGCGCGATCGGGTCGACGAGCCACGCGTACCGCACGCCCTCGCGCGCGTAGATCGGCATCTTCTCGTCGCGGTCGACATCCTCCGTGGATGCGCTCAGGACCTCGCAGATCCAGTCGGGAGCGAGCGGGAAATACGCCGTCTCGGGCAGCTCGGGCATGCGCTCGCGGCGCCAGCCGGCGAGGTCGGGCACGAGCGCGTCGATCTCGCTCGGCGCGTCCGGATCGGGGAAGTGGAGTTCGGGCTCGACCAGGAGGGTCCAGCCGCCGGGCCCGCCGCGACCGCGGTCGAACGGGCCGAAGAGCTCCCCTTGCAGCGCGCTCTCCGCCCTGGAATGCCGCGGTGCCGGCCGGGGGAACACGTGCAAGGTGCCCCCGATGAGCTCCGCCACCTTGTTCGCTGGGACGGCGTCGAGGTCGGTGTAGGTGGCGCGGCGCTGCTTCTCGGCGGGCTGGCCCATGACCGGAGACTGCCCGGGGGCGTGCGGCGAAGCAAGGCGTGGACGGCGCTCTCGTGCTCGGGCAGCTGGTGCAGGGCCTCGAGGAAGGCAAGGCGCCGCTCCTGACGCTCGAGAGCGTGCTGCGCCGCCTCGTCGGAGAGCGCGGAGGCGTGCAGCCCGCCGAGGACCACGGACGGTGACGCCCTCGGCGCGCAGCGCGTCGGCGAGCGCGCAGGCGTCCGCGCGAGCTCCTCGTCCTTGACCCGGACGCCGCTCATCGCGAGCAGAAGCGCGCGACGCGATCAGCACCCCATGGTCGTCGTGCAAGGCATGTCGCGTTCCTTCCCCGCGGAAAATGAAGTTCGTGCGAGATGTGGTCGGCGCCGAAACCGCGCGCGGTGGGCGCCGTAGACGGGGGCACGGGCCGCGGAGCGAAGGCGGCCCCTTCGATGCGTGGATCGATGATCGAGATCTCTTGGCCGCCGCACGAGGGTGGGCCGATCGCATCAGGGCACGGTCGTCCGAGGTAGGCGTGGCGATTGCCGCGTGAGGCCCCGGGATCGCATCGTTTCCGCGTCCTCGCGGGACGGCTGTGGCCAACGTGCCACCCATTGCCGGTATCCTGCTGTGCAATAGCTCGTTTCCCGTAAAGGCATAGGCTGGACGTGACGAATCACGGTGTGCGTCTCGCGAGCCGTGCGACGCTGGCTCACGACGCTCCCGTGGGGAGGAGAGCATGACCAAATCTGCAAACGTCGATGACCCGGGCGCCGCCGCGCACACAGGGGAGATCTCGCGCCGCTTCTTCTTGCGGGCGTTCGCCGGGGGCGTGGCGGCCCTGTCGGGTGCGTGCGATGGGATGACGCCTGTCGAGGAGCCTGCGGCGGAGGCGCTGTCGGAGCTCACGCGGGCGACCGGGGGGCAGCTGGCGGATCTCATCCGCCGGAAGCGGGTGTCGTCGCTCGAGGTCGTGGAGGCGCACCTGGCGCGCATCGCGAAGATCAATCCGCGGCTGAACGCCGTGGTGAAGCTCCGCGCCGACGAGGCGAGAGCCGAGGCGCGGGCGGCGGACCAGGCCCTGGCGAGAGGCAAGCACCTCGGCCCGCTGCACGGCGTGCCGATGACGATCAAGGATTCGATCGATACCGCCGGCGTCGTGACGACCGGCGGGACGAGCGGGCGAACGAATTTCGTTCCCGCAGAGGACGCCACCGTGGTCCGGCGCCTCAAGGAAGCAGGCGCGATCCTGCTGGGCAAGAGCAATACGCCCGAGATGACGTGGTCTTACGAGACGAACAATGCAGTGTACGGGCGCACCAACAATCCCTATGGCCTCGACCTGTCGCCGGGCGGCTCCAGCGGGGGGGCGGGCGCCATCGTGGCCGCGGGCGGCTCGCCGTTCGACGTGGGCAGCGACACCGGCGGGAGCATCCGCGTGCCGTCGCATTTTTGCGGGATCGCCGGGCTCAAGCCGACCTCCGGCCGCATCCCGCGGACGGGCCATATCGTCCCGGCGGAGGGGCTGCTCCAATCGTTCACCGTGCTCGGGCCGATGGCCCGCTCGGTCGACGATCTCTGGCTGCTCTTCAGCATCCTGGCGGGGCCCGACTGGCGCGACGCGGCGCTGATCCCGGCGCCGCTCGGCGACCCGAAGCACGTGCGGCTCAGCGAGCTGCGGATCGCGATGCACACCGACAACGGGATCGCGACGCCGGACGCGGCGGTGCGCCAGGCGGTGGTGGACGCGGCGGCGGCGCTGGAGGCCGGCGGCGCGCGGGTGGAGTCGAAGAAGCCCGACGCGCTGAGCGACGTGCTCACGATAGACGCAGACATCTTCCGGGCGGACGGCAGCGCCTGGCTGAAGCGGCTCCTGGACCTGGCCGGGACCACGGACCCCGGCGCCGAGGTGGACGCAGCGCTCGCGAGCGAGGCGCTGTCGAGCGGTGAGCTGACCGCGGCGGTCGAGCGGCTGGACGCGTGGCGAGGGCGGATGCTCGGCTTCATGAAGGATGTCGACGCCATCGTCTGCCCGCCCTGTGTCCTCGAGACGTTACCCCACGATGCGTGGGTCGAGCACGGGGTCTACGCAGGATTCAGCTACTCCTTCGCTTACAACATGACAGGGTGGCCGGCGGTCGTCGTGCGCGCGGGCACCTCGTCGCGAGGAACGCCGGTCGGCGTCCAGATCATCGGCCGCCCCTTCCGCGAGGATGTCGTCCTCGCCCTGGCCGGTCACATCGAGCGGGAGCTCGGCGGCTACCGAGCGCCGATGATCTGACGGGAGCTCGGTCCGTTCTGCCTTGTCGGTCCGGGGGGGCCTCCGCGGGCCCCAGCCCGACCCGTGTCGGGTTCCCGCATCTCTCGACGGTGCTTATCTCGACGACGCTCCGGACGAGGGGGGACGCGACTACCGGGGGACCAGCACCGACACGCTGTGGGCCGGCATCGCGTAGGTGAACGCGTTCGTGGCGCGCGGCGCAATGGGATCCGCAGGCACGAGATCGGCCTTGGTGGACGTGAGTTGCCACGCGTCGATGGCCGTGTAGCTCTCGTGGGCGGCGAGGGTCACCGCGGCCGTGAGCGGCGCAGCGGTCTTGTTGATGGCGACGAGGACCATTCGGCTCGGATCGGCCTCATCGATGCTCGCGTACACGGTGGCCTTGGCGACGTCGCTCGTCTCGGCGCGGACGGACGTATCGCCGAAGCGCGCGCCCTGCCCGTCGTAGCTCGTGAAGGCGCGCACGCCGGCCCGGAGCATCGAGACCTCTTCGCCGGGATCCCAGATCGTCGCGAGGAACACGCCCTCGCGGCCGAAGACGCCGAGGGCGTCGGCCTGCGCGATCGCGCCGGAGATGTGGTTGCCGCCGCCGTAATTGTACTCGGTGATGCCGAGGGCGGTGCCCGGGTAATGGGCGTCGATGAGGCCCTGGAGCCAGGGGATGAGCGTGATCGGGCCGTTCACGACGTCGTTCGCGATCCAGCTGTCCTCGACGAAGGTCGGGTCCCAGAGCGAGCGCGGCGCCTGGACGCGGGCCTCGACCGACTCGGGGGAGGCGTCTGAGCCCGTGAGGCGCTCGCCGTTCGCGTAGATCTCCGTGTACCAGTGCAGGTCGAGCACGTCGACCAGGCGGCGCCCCTCGCTCATCTCGGCGGCCTTCATGGCGTCGAGCCAGTGCTCGATGAAGTTGCCGTCCGCGTCGGGCGCGTCCTGGAGGCTGACATAGCCCGAATACCCGTAGGAGACGAAGCCGGTGACGAGCGCGCTCGGCGCGACGTCCTTGATCGCGGAAGCGAACTCGATGTTCTTGTCGACGAGCTCGGCGTAGCGCACCGGCTCCGGGTGGATGCGCTCGTGGCTGTGATTCCAGAGGTCGGGCTCGTTGTCGAGCGAGAACAGGACGCTCGCGACGTCGCCTTCGAAGGCGTCGGGGAAGGCCTGCTTCATCCAGGCGACGAACTCGTCCTGGTACACGGCGTTGTCGTCGAGATCGGGCGACGAGGAGAAGGGAGCGCCCTTGCGCGCAATCGTCGGGTGAAAGCGGGTCTCGAGGTAATTCGGCGTCTGCTCGACGTCGCCGCCGCCGTCCTTGTCCGCCGCGACATAGCCGCAGATGGGGATGGTCGCGATGAAGGCGGCGCCGTGCGCCAGCGCGCTCTCGGCGTGCATGCGCACCGCCTCCCCGGGGACATCGCCGTTCGGGCTGTTCCCGACGAGGTGCGCGTCGTTCTGGTGCATGTAGTCCGAGCCGGCGTTGGAGGCGTTGTTCTCCCAGTTGTACGCGGTCATGCGGTTGCCGCCCATGCGCACGACGGTGGTGCCGCGCTGCTCGCCGTCCAGGTCTTCGGCCCAGTTGGCGCCATAGATGAGCCGGCTGATGGGGCGCACATCCCGATCGGCGCGCACGGTGAAGGTGACATCACCCGGCCCGGGATCGCCGGGCTCGACGAGGTTCGCCGGAGGATGGCCGCCGGACCCGCCCTGACCGCTGCTGGCCGTGCCGGTGCCGCCGCCAGAAGCGCCGGCGCCGCTGCTGGCCGCGCTGGTGCCGCCGCCGGAAGCGCCGGCGCCGCCGCTGCCAGCAGAGGAGGTGTCGGCGTCGTCGCCGCAGGCGAGGAAGGCGGCAGATGAGAGGAGGACCAGCGTGGCGTGCAAGAAGGGAGCATGTCGAGGAAGCATGCGGTGCATGGTATTCCATCCCTCCGCGGGATCGCGGCGCGTGCTGGCGCGGTCAGACCTGGATGCCCGCGAGCGGCGACGTGACCCGTCCCGCGTCGACGCCGATCTCCGTCACGTTCAAGCCCATGATCTGGGCGACCGTCAGGAGCGCCTTGCTCAGGTTGTCGCCGGGGAAGTTGCGGTGCTCGTCGCCGCGCAGCCGCCCTCCGGCTTTCCCGGCGAAGAGCACCGGCCATTCCGTCCTCGTGTGCACTTTACCCCACGCGGTGTCGGACGTGACGTACACGAGCGAGCTGTCGAGCAGGTTTGAGCTGCCGTGCGGCGTGCTCTTGAGCTTCGTCAAGAACTCGTTCAGGCAGCGCATCGTGTACATCACGCCCTTGTCGACGCGAGGCTGACTCGATTGATCCCCGGCATCTCCGTGGCAGATGGTGTCGTGAAAGTCGTCGTTCATGTCCTGCGCCAGGTGCCGATAGTAGACGTGCGCGGCGGGCAGCGAGAACATGAACGAGAGCACGCGGGTCCGCTCGCAGGCGAGCGCGAGCGCCGAGAGCTCGACCATGGCGGTGTTCACCGCAGGGGGGGCCTCGCTCTGCGCATCCTTGCCGGCGGTGGGGGCCGTCGGGCTCTTGCACGCCGACGTCGGGCCGCCGCCGGACGGCATGGTCTCGAGGCGCTGCTCGATGGCGCGGATCGACTCGAGGTGCTCCTCGATACGATGCCTGTCGGCCGCCCCGAGCCGCTGCCTCAGGCTCGCGCCGTCCTGCAGGACGGAGTCGAGCACGCTCTTCCGGACGTTCGCGAGCTTCGCGGCCTGCTCCGCGCCGTCGTCGCTGGGCTCGGGCAGGCCGTTCATGAACAATCGATTGAACACGGCCTTTGGATCGAACTCCGGGTTGTTGCGCGCGTTCGGCCCCCTGTGCGAGACCGTATGCAGCGAGTCCGGAGCGCCGTTCGGCGTCGCCGGCGTCACCCCCACCTCGAGCGAGCGGTACGGCGCCCCCTCCGAGATGGCGTTCGCGACGACCTGATCGATGGACGCGGCCCGCACGGCGTTCCCGCTGAGCGGCGCGCCGGTCGTGGCCCCCGCCGACCCCGTGGGGTGCTCTGAGCCGGAGACCACCAGCTTGTTCTCGAGGCCGCTGATCACCGTGAGATACGACTTGAGATCCGCGAGGGGCTCGAGCTCGGGGCTGAGGTCCCAGGCCTGACCGGAGCCCGTGCGCGTCGGCTTCCAGCGACCGGGCAGCGTGCCGTTCCCGAAGAACCACGTGACGTAGAGCGGCGAGACCGGGGTCTTCGTCTGAGCGTGCGCCGTGCCGCTCTCGTTCAGCATGATCTCCAGCAAGGGGAGCGGGATGGTGACGGCGGCGCCCGTCGCCAGCATGCCCCGGAGAACAGTTCGTCGGCTCAAAGCTTTGTTCGTCATTGGGGGTACCTGCGATCAGGGTTGGGGGGCGACGGACGAGAAAGCGTCGTTGGTCACGACGTCGAGGACCAGCTCGCGCAGCTTGTACCCCGACCCTTCGAACGAGGCGGTCAGCGCGTCCAGCACGCGCTCGTCCACGTCTCTCTCCTCGTGACCCGCTGCATACGTGTAGTACTTGCGGACGAGGCACTCCGCGACCGAGGCGTCCGAGCTGAGGGTCACGCCGAGCGCGCGCGCGTCGGCGACCGGCACCCCGTCGAACTCGCCGCTCGGGTCGATCGGCAGGCCGTGGTCGGTCGTGCGGAAGCGGCCGATCGCGTCGAAGGTCTCGAGCGGCAGGCCCAGCGGGTCCATGTACGAATGGCAGCCGGCGCAGGCCGGCTCGGTCCGGTGGATCTCCAGGCGCTGACGCTTCGTGAGGGGCTTGTCCGCAGGCGGCTCCGGGAGCTCGAGGGCGACGTCGCCGGGGGGCGGCGGGATGGGCGTGCACATGAGGGCGTCGCGCATGAACTTGCCGCGCAAGGTGGGAGAGCCCTCCTTCTGGTTCGCGAACTGCGAGAGGAAGCCCGCTTTGCTGAGGATCCCGATGCGCGGGCCGTCCGCGGGCAACGAGCGGACCTCGAAGGCGCCCGAGCCGAGGCCGGCCGCGTCGAGACCGTAGAGCTGGGCCAGCTCGGTGTTGACGACGACCTTCGTGGTCGAGAACAGGTCGAGCGCGCTCGTTCGATCGTCGAACGCGAGGACCTCCCAGGTGCCTCGCATGTCGCGGACCATCGCCGCTCGCAGCGCGGGGCTATACTCAGGAAAGAGCGCCGTGTCTTTTGCCTGCGTGCTGATCCGATCGAGCCGCATGTACTCCTCGGCGAAGGCGCCGACCGCCTCGCGCCCGGCGGGCGCCTCGAGCAGCCGCGTCGCCGCCGCGCGGATCCCCTCCACCGTTCCGAGCGCCCCGCTCGCGGCCTGGTCGAGCAGCTCCTGGTCTGGCAGGCTGTTCCACACAAGGAACGCGAGCCGGGACGCCATCTCGTAGCCCGTCAAGCGCAGCGACCCGTCGGCGCTCGGAGCGCCGAGCTCCGGGCGATACAGGAAGTTCGGAGACGTGAAGAGGGCCACCGTCGCCCAGCGGGCCCCCTCGACGGCGCTCTCGAGCTCGGCCGCGGCCTTCGTGGCGACGGCCGCGAGCCGGTCGACCTCGGCGGCCTCGAGCGGGCGGCGCCACGCGCGAAGCCCCAGCGCCTCGATGAAGCCACGCACGCAAGCGTCGTTCTCCGCGCCGCTGGGCGCGCAGCCGATGAACCGGTCTCGCCTCGCGGGATCCGAGAACACCGCGTCGACGGCGCCCTCGATGGCCGCGTGGTACTGCTCGACGCCTCGCTCCGAGGTCACGACGGTCGCGGCGCCGACGACAGCAAAGTTCCCGTTCCAGCTGTCGGCGTCGAGCTGATGGATATCGACCTCGACGCCCAACATGTCGCGCACGGCGTTGCGGAACTGCGTTCTCGTCAAACGGCGCAGCATCCCGGCCGCGGGCTGGAACGGCGGCGGGTCCGAGCCCGTCGGTGATCCGTCGCCGTCGACATCCGAGTCCGTCGGTGATCCGTCGCCGCCGACAGAGGATGACCCAGCGCCGTCCGTCGTGTCACCCAGCGCGCCCGTGCACGCGGCCGCGAATGCGAGCGCGCAAACGGCGGCGACTTCTCTCGAGAAACGGAGCTCGTGCGAGGACGGCTTCTTCATCTTGCTCTCCGATGATGCGACCGGGTGACCCGGCGGACCGTACCGAGGATTTCTCGACCCCCGTCGAATCGACGAGGTCTGTGGTGTCCTCCGGTGGCTCACCCTCGGTAAGAACACCAAGCACCATCGCTCGGCCATCGCTTTCGCGGCGGTCGGGCGAACGGAGCTCCAGAATCGACAAGAACTCGATTGGATGACGAAGGGCGCGGCGCGCAGGGCGACCCGCTCGTGCGCGAAGCTAAAGGATGCCCCTTGAACCAAATGTGAACGATCACATGGTCGAGGTCAACGCCAATCGACCGGTCCGCGCAACTCCGCGAGGCGAGGGAGGGCAGGGCTGGCGAGCTCCTCCGGATCGCTGCGTCAAGAGGGCGGGCGCCGGCCGCCGCGATCGCGCGAGGTGCGCCTGCGCCGGATTTGTGAACGTTCACAAATTGGCGAAACGGTATCTTTTTGCTTCGACCTGAATGGGATGTGCACGTCGTTCGAGTGTCCGGATGAGCGACATCCCCTCCGCTGGTGCGCTCGACGGAGGGGGCATCGGCGTCAACCAAGCGCGTTCAGGGCCCTGAGCGCGACCGAACGAGCTCGGGTAACACCGATGGTGTGGGTACTTTGGCTGAAGGCGGGGCTTTTTTGAGCCGCCAAGACGTCATAAAACACCAACAGAAATCTCGGCGTCCCATGGGGCCTCGGCGGGGCCATCGTTCCGGCAGGGCGGGGGAACTCCCCACCACGCGTTGACGGACGCGGGCGCGGGCGCGCTGTGCCCCCTTCAGTCCGGATCGAGCGCGTATACGGCCGTGGTCGTCTTTCGCCCCGTCAGGTTGCGCTCGCCCAGCGCGCGCAGCGGGAAGGCGTCGCCGGCGAGGTTCCGGGTCGCCTCGGAGACCAGCACCTGGTTCGGCGCCGCGATCGCCTCGAGCCGCGAGGCCACGTTCACCACGTCGCCTATCACGGTGTACTCCATCCGCTTGTCGGAGCCGATGTTGCCGACGATGGCCTCTCCGGAGTTCACGCCCACGCCGAGGCGGACCTCGACGTCGTACCGCTCGCGCCACTCCTCGTTCGCCGTCTCGAGGAAGCGCATCATGTCCTCCGCGGCCGCGAGCGCGCGGCGCGCGTGATCCTCCTGCGCGATCGGGGCGCCCCAGACGGCCATGACACAGTCGCCGATGAACTTGTCGACCGTGCCCCCGTGCCGGAACACGATCTCGGTGAGCATCGAGAAGAGCTCGTTGAGGAGGGCGACCATCCGCTCGGCGTCGCGCGACTCGGCGAGCGGCGTGAAGCCGACGACGTCGGCGAAGAGCACCGACACGGCCGCCCGCTTGCCGCCGAGGGCGAGCGGGTGCTCGCCCCGCACGATCGCGTCGACGACGGCCCTGTCCATGAACCGGCCGAGATCGCCGCGCAGCTTGGCCTCCCGGGCGATGTCCGCCTCGCCCTGCTCGAGGTCCTGGGCCATGCGGCCGAGGGAGGTCGTGAGCTCGCCGATCTCGTCGCGCCGCCCCCGCAGCGCGTCGCCGAGCGCGATCTCGCGCCAGCGCCGGGCGCCGATGAGCCGCGCCTGCGCGACGAGGTGGAGGATCGGGCGCGTCACGTGGCGGGCGGTGACGAGCGCGAGGGCGAGCGCGAGGACGAGCGCGCCCGCGGCGACGGCGAGGCCGCGGCGCCGCATCTCGTCGAGCGCGGCGAAGGCCTCGGGCTCGGGGCGCCAGATCGCGACCGCCCAGCCGAGGTCGGGCACCGTCTCGATGGCGCCGATCATCCGCTGGCCGCCCTCGTCGTGCGGCGCGAGCACGCCGATCCTGTCGTTCAACCCCGCGCCCGAGGGGAGGTTGCGCCAGATCGGCAAGGACGAGACGTCGCTGCCCGGCGCGACGCCCGGCACCCCGAACGCCGCGATCGCCTGGCGGTCGTGGCCCGCGATGAGCAGGCGCACCGCGCGGCTCCCGAGGCGGCGCCCGGCGATCACCTCGAGGTTGAGCCCGAGCATGTCGAGCGGCACCTCGGCGACCACGTAGCCGGCCGGGCCGCCCGGGGGAGGCGGCGCCGCGGCGCCGGCGCCCGCGTCCCCGGCGGGCCGCACGCGGGCGACGAGGAGGCCGCGGGCCGGCCCGATCACGCCGAAGCCGACGCCGCGCTCGTCAGCGAGCTGGCGCAGCGCTGCCGGCGCGGCGGGGACGTCCGCGTCGGACGACGCCTTGCGGATCAAGGTGCTGATCCCCGCGTCGGGCACCTCGAGCCGCACCGCGTCGACGAGCCCGCGCGTCGCGACGAGGGCGCGCACCGACGCGACCGCGTCCTCGTCCCGGATGGCGCCGCCCGCGGCGTGGCCGAAGATGGCCGCCGCCGCGACGGCGTCGCTCTCGACGTCGCGGATGAGCTGGATCGAGGCCGAGGCCACCTCGGAGAGGATCGCCGTCTGCAGTCTCTCCTCGGAGGTCCGCACGGCGCGCCGGTTCACGTCGATGAGGAGCGTCACGGCGACAGCGACGGGGACGAGCGCCATCGCCGTGAAGAGCGCGATCGCCTTCGTCTTGAGCGAGAATTCCCTCACGTGGAGGCCTCCGCGGGCGATGCGTCACTCAAGAGGACCGTCTTTCCAGCCGGCCGCGCCCTCGTCGGTGCGCTTGCGGATCTGGAACTCCACCCTGCGGTTCCTGGCCCGGCCGTCTTGGGTGCGGTTGTCGGCGAGGGGGCGGCGCGCGCCGAAGCCGCGCGCTTCGAGGCGGCGGGCGTCGATGCCGTGCGCGGTCAGCCACGCGACGACGGCGAGCGCGCGGCGCTGCGAGAGGCTCAGGTTCGCCTGGGCGGCGCCCTGGTTGTCCGTGTGGCCGTCGACCGCGACCCGGGCGATCTCGGGGTGCTCCTCGAGGACGGCCGCGACCTCGGAGAGCAGCTCGAAGCTCTCCGGCTCGATCTCGGCCCGGCCCGTCCGGAACTGGACCTGCTGCAGGATCACGATCTGCGAGCCCTCGATGCGCACGGCGAACGGGCAGCCGTGCGTCGCGCGATCCTCGCTCGGCTTGCCGCGCTCGTAGGGGCAGGCGTCCGCGGCGTTGGGGATGCCGTCGCCGTCCGTGTCCGCGGGGCACCCGTGCTTCGACGCAGGCTGGGACCCCGCGCTCGCCGGTGCTGCGGACGTGGGTCGGGACCCCGCACGCGCAGGTGCCTCCGACGTGACCCCAGACCCCGCGCCGCCCGGTCCCGCGTCGGCGGCCGCGCTGCTGACCCCCGGCACGTCCGGGCAGCGATCGTCGACATCGTAGATCCCGTCGTCGTCCCGGTCCGGCGGGCAGCCGCGGCGGAACGCCGGTCGGGCGCCCGCCGCCGCGGCCGGCGGGCGCGCCTCGCCGATGACCCGGGGGCAGGCGTCCTCCGCGTCGGGGACCGAGTCCCCGTCGAAGTCGGCGGCCGGAGGCGCGGCCCGCGCCGCGCCGTGAGCGCCCTTCGTCCCGGTGGACGCGCCGGCGACGGCCGAGGGGGCAGCGGCAGGGGGCGCCGACGGAACGACGTCCGCGGCGACGCCGAGCGCCGCGAAGAAGCGCGCCTTCGGTATGCCGGGCAGCCGCCCGAAGCCAGGGCCCGCGCCCGCGTCGAGCGTGAGGGGGCCGAGCGACCAGCGCGCCGTGAGCAGGATCTCGGCCCCCGCGCGGCCCGGGACCTCGAGCGCCGACCCCTCGCCGGCGGCGGCCCAGACGGAGAGCTCCGACCCGAGCTGCAGCGGGCCTTTGCGGACGCCCGCGCCCGCGGAGAAGAGGACCTCGCTGCCCGTCAGGCTGTCCGCCGAGGCCTTCTGGAACCGGCCCCCCGCCGAGGCCGACCAGCGGAAGCCCGGGTGCTCGGCCCCCACGATCACCCGCGGCGCGTAGCGCACGGCGCCCGCGCCGGCGAACGCCGCCTCGTCTCCCGTCGGCAACCAGACGGAGAGCCCGAGCGCCGCCGCCGGCCGGAGCCCCTCCTGGGGCAGGAGCGTCACCCTCCCTCCCGCCTGGAGATCGCCGAGCGTGGCGCCGCCGGCGGGCGCCGTGACGCGGATGCTCCCGAGCGCGCCGGACGCGCCGCCCTGGTCCAGCACGAACGGCGCGTCGAGATCGAGCTTGATCCGGCGCAGGAGCTCGACGCTCGCGAGCGCGTGGAGGATCGCCTGCCGGCCCACCCACGTTACCGACCCGGCAGGCGCAGTCCCGCGCAGGCTGAGGGGTTGATGAGCATAGGAGAACAGAAGTCCGACCGCGGGCCGGAGCTCCCCCGATACGCCGGCAGAAGGGACAGTGGATAGCCCGTCGCCCGCGGGCGCGGGAGCGAGCCTGTCGAGCGCTGTGGCCTCCTGCGCTGCGGCCGGCATGGAAGCCGTGGCCGCTGCGACGAGCAGCGG
This sequence comes from Sorangium sp. So ce128, assembly GCF_051525245.1. NCBI lineage: Bacteria > Pseudomonadati > Myxococcota > Polyangiales > Polyangiaceae > Sorangium > Sorangium sp. So ce128. Next base: position 2,186,662 of record NZ_CP150313.1, read on the forward strand.
GGAGGCCAGGAGGGGCGCGATGACGCGCGCCGACCAATACGCCATCGGTCTGCTCGTATCCTATTGCCTGGTCCCTTGCAACGCCGATCTCGATCCGGTAGCGTGCCGCTGCCGTGGCACCGTCAAATGGCCAGTCCGTCGCTATCGCGGTGCTCCTCGGCTGCGCCACCCACGCTGCGATCCACGTTGGATACGTCGGCGTGTCGAGCGCCGGAGAGCCGACGCCCGGATATCCGGAGGCGGTCATTCAATGGGGCGTGCAGGCGGGAGAGACCTGCGACGACATCGCGGCGGTCCTCTACGGCTCGTCCAGGCATGCAGGGCTGATCCAGCGGTACAACCGCGTCGCGTGCGGCCCGGGCACGACGCTCGCCGAGGGGCTCACGCTGGTCCTCCCGGCCGAGGTGACGTCGATCCCCGACGCGAAGCTCCGGTCGATGCATCCGGACGTGCGCGCGCGCCCGGCCGGCGGCGCCTGGTCGCCCGCGGCTCAGGGGATGCCCCTGCTCACGAACTCGAGCGTGAACACGCTGGATGAGGGGAGGGCAGATATCGAGTTTGTGGATCGGACTCGGGTGCTCCTCGCGCCGAATACGCTCGTCGTCATCTACGGCACGGCGAGCCGAGCGCGGGTATCGAAGACGCCGCCCGCGGCCGTCGAGCTCGCGGACGGCGAGGTGAAGGCCGCGCTCGCCGCGCTGCGGGGCCAGTCGGTCGAGGTCGCCGCGAGCGGGGGCGGCCGCGTGAGCGCGTCGTCGCGGGACACGGTGGTGCAGCGGCGCGGGGAGCGGACGACGGTCGCGGTGTTCGACGGCAAGGCGGGCGTCACGTCGGGCGGCCTCTCCGTCGTGGTCCCGAAGGACCACGGCACCCGGTTCGTTGGCAGAGCGCCGCCCGCGCGCCCGCGCCCGCTGCCGGCGCCGATCGAATGGACGACCGCGGACGCCGCGCAGATCGCGCTCGCCCCGGAGGGGCTCGGCGTCCTGTCGGCGTCGTGGAAGCCGGCGCCGGCCGCGGCCGGCTACCGCGTCGAGATCGCGCGCGACCCGGAGTTCAACGATCTCATCGCCCGCGAGGAGGTGAAGCCGGACGTGCTGTCGTTCCGCGCGGAGAAGATGCCGGCAGGCGCCTATTTTCTCCGGGTCCGGGTCGTCGATCGCGAGGAGTACCTGGGGGTGGGCGCGGTGCGCAGGTTCCACCTCGTCGCCGCGCGGGCTGCCGGGGGCGTCGTCCCGGCGGCGCAGGAGATCACCGCGAACCCGTACGGGATCATCGAGCTCACGCCGTCTCCCGAGCTCGAGCTCTCGCTCGACGACGGCCCGTTCGGCCCCGTCCCCGAGCGCATCGATCTGCTCCAGCGCGCCCCGCGCGCGCTCCGGCTGCGCGAGCGCGGCAGCGCGGTTCCCGGCGCGGCGACGTCGCTCCCGGTCCGGTACACGAAGGTGGGCGCGGTGGTCTCGGCCTCGCGCGCGGCGGCGGCGACGCCGGGCGGGCCGGCGATCGAGGCCCGGGTCGAGCTCGAAGGGCTCGCCGGGGTCGACGTCGCGCGGCGGGTGGCGCCGCGGCTCTTCGCCCACCTGCCGGGGGGGGTGCGCTCCGTCGCGCTCGCCGGCGGCGATCGCGGCGGCGCCCTGACGGCGCGGATCCCGCTGCCCCGGGAGGCGCTGCGCCCCGGCGAGCCGCTTCGCGTCCGGCTCGACGTCGCCGACGGCCGCGGCGGCGTGATCGGGACGAGCGACGCCGAGCTGCCCGCCGAGCCCGAGGCGCCGCGCGCCGCGCCTCCGCCTGCGCCCCCGGCCGCGCCCGTGCTGGGCGCGTACCTACCGCTCCTGCCGATGTCCGGGGTGGCCGACGGGCTCTGGCTCGCGCCGACGCCGCCCTCGGTCGCCGCCGTCGGCGCGGCCGCGGCGCGCTCCGGGGGCGGCTGGGTCGCCGCGGGGCAGGTGCGCGCGAGCGGCGCGATCGGCCCGCTGGGCCTCGACGTCGCGCTCCGCTCGAACCCGGCCGGTGCGGGGGATGGCGCGGGCGCGGGCAGCACCGGCTGGTTCGGCGCGCGCGCGCGCGTCCTGCGCCTCGGGCGCTCGGAGCTCGAGCTCGGCCCCACGCTCCGCCTGGGCGTGCCCATGGCCGACGGGAGCCCGCCGCTCCGCATCGAGCCCGGGATCGCGCTCGGCGGCGCCGCGGGCCGGCTCACGTGGGTGACCGATGTCGGGGCCCGCATCCGCGCCTCGGGCGACGGCGCGGCGGTGGGGGCGGGCGACGGCGCGGCGGGGGGCGAGGGCGCGGCGGCGGATGGCGAGCCGGCCACGCCCGCCGTGCAGGGCTTCCTGCTGGCGGGGGCGACGGCGGATCCGGCGCCGTGGCTGCGGCTGCACGGCGCGCTGGATCTGCACATCGTCTACCGGGAGGTCAGGGCGGACGACGTGCTCGGCGGGCTGTCGGCGGGCGTGGAGGCGGGCGGCGCGCTCTTCGGGGCGCTGTCGGTGCGGGTGAGCCCGTGGCGCGACGAGGGCGAGGGCCCGGTGACGGCGCAGATCGCGGTGGGCTTCCGCGAGGCGTCGCCGTGAGCGCGGGCGACGGCGAGCGCCCGCCGCCGGACGGGGACCCCGACCGCACCGTGCTGAAGGGCCAGCGGGCGCCGGACGGGCGGGCGCCCGCGCCTCGAGCGCGCGCCGACCGCTTCGCGGCCGCGGAGACGCTCCTCTCGGATGAGCCCGGCGCGGGCGCGCCGCAGCGGGCGCGCGCCGGGCGGGTCCTCGGCGGGAAGTACAACCTCGTGCGGCTGCTCGGCGCTGGCGGGATGGGGGAGGTCTACGAGGCGGAGCACGTGCTCCTCGGCGTTCCGGTCGCGGTGAAGACGATGCACCCGCACGTCGCGATCCTCCCGGAGAGCCGGCGGAGGTTCTTCCGCGAGGCGCGCGCCGCGTCGCGGCTCGTGCACCGGAACGTGGTCAAGGTGCTCGACCTCGGGGGCGACGAGGACGGCGGCGACGGCTCGATCTACCTCGTGATGGAGCTGCTCAAGGGGCAGTCGCTCGGCGCGCTGCTCCGGGCGTCGCGCGAGCTGCTGCCGCTCGCGGAGGTCGCGGCCCTGTTCGCGGACATCCTCGACGGCGTGGGCGCCGCGCACGCGAGCGGCATCGTCCACCGCGACCTCAAGCCGGAGAACGTGCTGCTCGCCGAGCAGGACGGCGAGCGCGTCGCCAAGGTCGTCGACTTCGGCCTGGCGCACATCGACGACCCGCTCGACGCCGGGCCGACGCTCACCTCGAAGGACATGGTCGCGGGCACGCCGGAGTACATGAGCCCGGAGCAGTGCCGCTCGCTCGCGGTGGGCCCGAGCACCGATCTGTACGCGTGCGGCTGCATCCTGACGGCGCTGTTGCAGGGAACGCCGCCGTTCGTCGGTCTCCCTGCGGTGGAGCTCATGGCGATGCACATGTTCTCGATCCCGCCGCCGCTGCGCCGGCCGCCGGGGGCTCCGCCGGTCCCGCCGCTCCTGGAGCGGCTCCGGCTGGATCTGCTGGCGAAGCTGCCCGAGAAGCGCCCGGAGAGCGCCGCGGCGGCGCGGTCGCGGCTCGACGAGGCGATGTCGCGGGAGGCCGAGGCGCGGCGGCTGCCCGCGCGCAAGGCGGACGCGCCGCTCGGCGGCCGGGCGGAGCGGGCGGAGGCCTGGCCGGACGGCGAGACCGCGCAGCTCGCGTCCGTGCCGGAGCGTACGGTCGCGCTGCTCCGGCTCGCGCCGGCGGGCCAGGGGCTCAGCGAGGCGTGCGAGATCGGGCTCGACGCGCAGGGGATCCACCTCGCCGAGGTGCCGGACGCCGCAGCGCTGCTCGATGCGGGGCTCGGCGTGGCGGTGATCGACGCCGGCGCCGACGTGGAGGCCGCGTGCGCGCTGCTGGAGGCGCTCGGCCGCGCGGCGCCCGGCGTGCGCGCCGTCGTGTGCGCGTCCGGGCTCTCCTCGGACCGGATGAACGCGCTCGTCGCGGCGGGCGCCGCGGACGTGGCGCGTTATCCGGTCGCGCCGGACGCGCTGTCTCGCAAGATCGCGCGGGTCGTGCGCCGGGGGCGCTAGCGCCAAGCCCCTCTTCTGCGACTTGCGCGACGCGTTTACTGCGTCAGACGAACGAGCTTCACGCTATCCACGGTGACGGCCGCGGTTCCTGCGTTGCCGATGTTGAAGTCGAGGAGCGCCGCGGAGTCCTGCGGGACGTTCGGGAGCTCGAACGAGTAGATGACCCATTCGGGGCCCGCCGCCGCGGTCACGCGACCGTAGCTCGCCCAGTTGTTGTCGCCGTTGCCGTTGCGTCCCAGGTTCACCACGAACGTGCGCACGTCGTCCGCCTTGGCGCGGAATGTCAGCAGGTAGCTTCCCGCCTGCGGCAAGTTGACCGTGGTGCGAGCCTGGATGTGCCACATGTCGGAGCCGGGCTGCTGCACGTTGATGCGCATCTGGCGGCCGCTCCAGTCCGCCCACGCCGAGGCGCCGTTCCAGTTGAGGAGCTGCCAGCCGCTGCTGCTCTGGTTTCCGGCGAGCGTGGTGTTGGTCACATTATCGAAAGAACAATTCGTCACGAGGTTGAGAGGATCTCGGCAAGCGTCGATCAGGCTGGCCTTCTCGTGGATCACGCCGCCCAGCAGGCCCGAAAAGGCGCGCCAGCCGAGCACCAGGTCATCACCTACGAGGCCGATGGGATCGATGCCGCCGTACCCGCTGTTGGAGCTGTTGACGCTCTTGTAGAAGTCGCGAATCAGGCCGGTCTCGTAGGCCCACTGCCCCGACGCGGCATCGCGCTTGTAGAGCGAAAGGCCCTCGTCTCCACTGCTGACCGTACTGGCCAACGTGTCGCCGTGAAGCGCCAGGTGCACGTGCGGGTAGGCAGTCTCCAGAGACTGGTGCGCAGAGATCGCACCGTCGGCCGCCACCCGGTAAAACGAGAGGTGCTGCTGCGGCATGACGACGTTGACGAGGAATGTCGCGCCGGACGTGACAGCCAAGTTCCCGGAAGCCATGGCGAGACTTCGCCCGAAGGCGCCGGTCGAGAAATAGCCGTTCGTGTTGGCCACGGCGCTCCAGGTGCTGTTGCTGGCATTCCTGCGGAAGATGCGGACCGAGCCCAGCTCGGCCCCGGCGGTGCCACCCTCGGACCACGGCGATCCGACCGCGACAAGGTCGCCGTCGATCGCGACCGCGGCGCCGGTGAAGCGCTCGTCCGGCTCGTCGAGCGAGAGCTCGAGGACCCACGTGTCGTTCGAGGTGTTGTAGCGGTAGATCTCGAGCACGCTGTGTCGCTTGTAGCCGATCACGAGGTAGTCGTCGGACAGGGCGAGCGCGATGTCTTTGAAGCTGTTGAGCGCGGGGTAGGTGAGCGGGATGCGAGTGAGCGCGTGGCTGATGTTCTGTCCGTTCTCGCGCACCGCGCCGTTGCAGTTTCGCTGACCGCTGACCAGGGGACACTCCGCCCATGAGCCGTTGCTGTTCCGGGCGATGAACACGGAGTTCGCATGCGGAGAGTTGGCGGCGTTCGAGCCTCGCGTCGCGAACGCAAGGAAGCGATTCGAGATGGCGAGCTGGCTCCCGGCCTGGAGGTTGTGCTGGACGACCCCCGGGAACTGGTAAACGCGCGCGGGCGTGGCGCTCGTCCCGTTCATCAAGTAGACGGCGCCCTGCATCGTGCTGGGGAACGTGGGCTCTGCCTCGCCGCTGATCTTCACGTGCTCTTGAAGCGCGCCGACCAGCGTGAAGGTTCCTGCCCGCGCCATGGTTGTCCCGGCTTCGGGGTACGCAGTGTTGCCGTGCGGGGTAGGCTTACCCACGACCACGCCTGCCGACGCCTGAGCGGCGACCAGACCGACACAGCTAGCGAGCACGCCAGCGAGGCTTCTAAACTTAATCTTCTTGGAAACCAACATCATGAACCAACCTTCTTCTTCGAAACGAGGAAGCGCAGGCTCAGGGCTCGCGCGCACGGGAAGCGTGCATCGCGACTCCAAGCTGCGTCGATCCTCTCCATCACTACATCCGTCAATCGCCGCGTCGCACCGACGGGGATGAAAGTAAACAAGCCCGATCCTTCAAGCCGAACCCTCCCGAGCGCGCCTCCCTCTCGTGCTGATGACGGAAAGACCACGCCGCCGAGCCCTCAAGCCCCGCGCGCCTTCGCTTCACGCCGGCCATCACGCGCGCTCACCCCGCGGGCGGAGCCTCGGCCTCCGCCGCTGAGCGGCCGGCCCTTCTAGGGCGAAGTCGACACGTAAGGCGGCTGCATCGGGCTCGAGTTGACGATTGTGGACGCAATGGGCGGATACAGCCGCAGGTACTCCTGCTCTTCCTGGTCGCACTGACGCGAGAGCGCCTCGCAGCTCGAATGTATGCTCCTAAGCAATACTTCCCGCCAGACGCGGCCCAGATCGAGCCGCGCCCCGAAGCCGGTGGCGAGCGATCCAAGCAGCGCCAGCATCGATGCAGGCGGAAAAGTGTTCGATGCGAGCGCGGCCGTCAAGCTCTGGCGAATAAAATTTCATCGTCTGAATCTTGAGTTCAATTGTGAAGAGTTGTAAAGAGAGGCCCGTTTGCGCCGAGCGTGTGACAGGCTCGTCGGGGGCGCTGCGAGGGCCTCGATTGGACATCTGTCAACTCGCGTTCACGGCCCGCGCGGCGCGATGAACGAAGGCATGCGCCGATCGAGGCGAACTCGCCTGGCGGATGAGCGGCGACGCGTCGGCCGAGCGCCGCTCGCGCTGCCCTTGCGCTCCGCAGGCCGCTGCGGTGGGTGAACGACGGACGCGCGCCGCAGATTGGGCTCGACAGGCGCCGCCTTCGCCGAGCAGCGTCCCGTTCTCGATCAGGTAGATAGGGCGCAGCGCATCCCAGGTGTCGCGCTTCATCGCGGGCACATCCCAGCCCCGGCTCCCCGATGTGCTGGGCCTCGTCGACGCGACCACCGACCGGCTCCTCGCCTTCCTCGCCCTCTTCGTGCATCCGGGACAGTTACCCTCGGTGGCGTGCACCGGAACGTGGTCAAGGTGCTCGACCTCGGGGGCGACGAGGACGGCGGCGACGGGCAGATCTACCTGGTGATGGAGCTGCTCAAGGGCCAGTCGCTCGCGGCGCGGCTCCGGGCGTCGCGCGAGCTGCTGCCGCTCGCCGAGGTCGCGGCCCTGTTCGCGGACATCCTCGACGGCGTGGGCGCCGCGCACGCGAGCGGCATCGTCCACCGCGACCTCAAGCCGGAGAACGTGCTGCTCGCCGGGCAGGACGGCGAGCGCGTCGCCAAGGTCGTCGACTTCGGCCTGGCGCACATCGACGACCCGCTCGACGCCGGGCCGACGCTCACCTCGAAGGACATGGTCGCGGGCACGCCGGAGTACATGAGCCCGGAGGCTATCGCCCCAGTCGAGGTGCGACACCACGATGGCGCGCTCCACGGGCTCGTCCGTGATCACGACGAGCGCCCGGTGAAGGAGCATCGCGACGAGCAGCGGCTTCACCACATGGCCGATCCGCCGGTTCACCGCGCTCTTCGGAGACGATCGCGGGGACGACGACGAGGTCCGGGCGAGCGCGCGACGCGGGCCGATGAGCGCGTCGAAGCCCGGCATCCATGCGTGCAGCGCGCTCCCGCCTGCGGCCACGAGGCGCGGATCCGGCTCGATGCGCCCCCCCGGGAAGTGCAGGAGCATGCCGCCGCGCGCGAGGTGACGCGCGGCGACGCGGAGCGCGAGGCCGGCGCGCGCGTCGGGCTTCGCTGTGAGGAGGTGCGCCGAGACGTGGGAGAGGCGAGGAGCAGATCTCGCTCGGCGGCGATGACGGCGAGGTCGTCGCGCCCGACCGCCGAGAAGAGCGCGAGGGCGTCGTAGATCCCCGGGTCCCGGCCATCTCGCCCCGCGATGCGGACGATCTTCCCGAGGTCGGCGGGCGGTCGAGTGTTCACGGTTCGGCGGAGGAGGATACGCGTATTGCGCTGGGAGGGCGCTCATCGCTATCGTTGGAGGTATGATGCCGAAGCGTCGAACCCTCGCATTCTGGACCGCACTCACCATCGGTCTCATCGTCAATGCCTGTAGCTCGACCAACGGCGGAAGCAGCGCCGGCGGAGGGCAGGGGAACGGTGGCCCGGGTGGCGGAGGGGACCATGGCGGCTCGGGTGGAGGAGGGGACCATGGCGGCTCGGGTGCCGGAGGGATGAACGACGACGCCGGTGTCCCCTTCGACGAAGGCACCAACCCTTGTTCATCGCAGGACAACCCGGCCGGCGAGGTGAAGGAGCTCGCCTGGCCGGCTGCATCGAACACCGGGCACACGATCGAGCCGGGTCAGACGCTGCGCTTCAAGTGGAGCGGCACGCACAGCGTCGTCCAGGTCGCCGACTGGGACGGCACGCCGATCGATGCGAGCCTCGGTCGGAGGATCGACAGCGGCGCGCCGACGAACGACGGGACGTTCGACTGGAACGTCGGCGGATTCGCCTGTGGCTATCGCCCCGGCCTCTACTACTTCAAGGACGGCGCGGGTGGCGGTGGCGTCACGGCGGTGTCCCTCACCGAGCCCGAGTTTGGACAGAACCACTTCGATCCAAAGCCTTGCAGCACGCTCTCCGACGTCACTGCCTACGGTGGGCGGTACGCCTCGTACGCGGGCCGCGAGGACTGCACCATCCACGAGGTCAACAACTTCCAGACCGAGCCGCACTACGACTGGGTCGATCCGACCTTCGCGGCGCAGCAAGGCGATCTTGTCCTCTTCCGCTGGACCGGATACCACAGCGTCGTCCAGGTTCACGACGTCACTCAGGACACGCTCTTCGGTCCGGGCGGCATCACGAGCGGAGCGAAGCGCAATTGCGCCGGAGGTCCGAACTATCTGTGCTCGAACGGCTCGTCGTCGCTCGGCGAGCACATGATCGACACGACCGACTGGCGCCCTGGCATGATCCACATTTCGGACGAGTGCGCGTACAACCATGCCGACTGCCCGAGCAAGACCGGAAACCCGAGCCCCACCGGGGTCAACATGCAGTACTTGCTCCGCACGCGAAGCTCTCCGATCGTCGGTGCGAAGGGGAGCTGCTGCGCGATCGACAAGGGCAAGGGCCAAGCATGCCGCGTCGTCGACTTCTACAACGACCGCGACGGCTTCCAGTACGAATACAACGTCGGGGTCAACCGAGGTGACATCGTTCGCCTTCGCTGGTCCGGCAAGGTGCGCATGGTCCAGGTGCAGGCCGCGCCCGGGAGCGACGAACCCAGCACGACGCCGCTTGCGGGCGGACTGTCGGCGCCCGAATACGACTGCGTACCTGGGCCGAAGGGCTCGTGCATCGGCGGCGACGCCAGCAGGGCGGAGCTGATCCTCGACGTCGACGCGGCCATCGAGAGCGGGAAAGTGCACAACGGAGGCGGCGAGACGTTTTTTCTCTTCCGCGCCTTCGGAGAGAACATGGACGGCTATTCGTCGGCTGACGCCAACGTCAGCCTCTATCTCGCGCAGGAGACGCCCTACTCGGACAACGACGCGTGTCCTTGAGCGGCGCCGGGCCGGCGAGCAGCGACGCGCGAATAACGCCCTTCTACTGAGCGCGCCGTCGCGCCGCTCCGGCTCGCGCCGGCGACCCGGGGGCTCAGCTCGTCCACACGGTCGGGCGCGAACGGCTCGAGCGCGGTGCGCGAAGGGCAGAGGCCAAGCCGCTCGTCAGGGTGCCCCTTTTTCTGTTCTCTTCTCGTCGGCCGCTTCGAAAAGACGAATCTGGTCGGCCTGGGCTTTCTTGAATGAGGGGCGATCCGTCACACGGGTTACATAGGCCTCGGTCGCCGGCCGATCACCGAAGGCGCGGACCTCCCGGACCCGTAGCACATCCGCCATCAGCAGGTCTGCGACGGTGAAGCGGTCGGCCGCGAGCCACTCTCGCTCGCTCAGTATCTTTTCGAGCTGGTCGAGGCGCTTGCCCATCCATCCGGCAAGTTGATTGTCCTCATCGCCGCATATTTTCAGGAACCACCACGGTACGGTGACCATCTCGATCGAGTTGAGCGCGGCGATCGTCCATTGCAATGTTTCCGCTTCACCGGCCGGATCAGGCGGCATCAGTTTGTCGCTCTTCCGGGCCAGATGCAGCAGCCCCGCGCCGCTTTCGAATATCTCCAGCTCTCCGTCGTTCAGGAACGGAGCTTGGCCAAACGGCTGGCGCTCGAGATGATTGGTCTCGCGACCATCGAACGGGATCGTTTTGACCACGTAGATGAGGCCGGCTTCCTCACACGCCCATCTCAGCCTCAGATCACGCACAAAACCACGAGGGCCTTCAGGCACCCAGTCGTAGGTCCAGATGATCAGTTCGCTCATCGCAGCAAGCCTTTCCTGGTTCGGTCGGCTGGGAATAATCCTCAACGTGGTGTGAGCAGTATTGCACGGCCGAGTGAACTCGTTGGATCTGTTGGTTTTTATAGGCGGATCAGTGGATCGTACTTTTTGTACGTTGTGTCAACCGCCGGTCGTTGGCAGAAAATTCTTGACAGGTCGGCATGGCTTTGCGCGGCCTACCCTCGCACAGATCGCATCCCCTTCTGCTTCATGTCCGACGAGCACAGCGCGAGGCTCGCGCAACATTGGCAGATTCTCGACGATCTCGTCGGCCAGGGCCTGGACTGGCGCGAGCTCTCGCCCCGTCAGGAATAGCCGTGCGCCTTCTTTGGCGGACGCGGCGCCGCTGGCGCCGGCCGCGCCGTAAATCGCCGTGATTTCGTTGCTTGGCAGCATGGACTCGCTCATGAGGTGGGCAGCTCCGACGGCACGCCGAACAGCGGGTACACCTCGGGCAGCATGAAATGGTCGACGGTCGCGATCGCGCCGTCGCGCGTGGTGACGAGCTGAATCGCCGACAGGGTGTGTGGCCCGCCGGCGGCTCGGGGACGATAGAAGGCCAACGCCGGTTGTCCGTTCGCGGCGATGCGCAAGTGCAGGAATTGCCGAGGGACGATGCTGCCGAACATCCGCCGGTAGAAGCGCTCGTTGGCGGCGCGCCCGGAGACCCAGGTTGGCGCCGGCGGCATGGTGGTGCGCATCTCTTCGTGGAACAACGCGACCAGGGCGTCCAGGTTCGCCTCCTCGAAGGCGCGCACGTACTGTTCGAGCAAACGCAGATCCACTTGCGTGGTCGTCGCGATGTCGACCGGCTCCGCCCCGCCGAGCTTGCTGCCGATCGCGCTGCGGGCGCGGAACAAGGCGCTGTTCGCGGCCTCCACGCTCGTAGCGAGCGCCTGCGCCGTCTCCGCCGCCGACAGTCCGACCACGTCGCGCAGCAGCAGCGTCGCCCGCTGCAGCGGGGACAGGCATTGTAGCGCCGCCACGAAGGCCAGGGCGACGCTCTCCTTGAGCGCGTAGCGCGCTTGGGGGTCGCGCTCCTCGACGCCTTCCAGCCAGGCGCTGGGCATCGGCTCCAGCCAGACGGGCTCTTCGACGCGCGGCAGCGGCGGCTTGGCGTCCTCCGTCGCGGGGAACGCGTCGGTCGGAAACAAGCGCCGCGGCCGGCGCTTCAGCTCGTCCAGGCAGACGTTGGTCGCGATGCGGTAGAGCCACGGCTTGACCAGCGCCTCGTCCTCCAACGAATCCTTGGCGCGCCAGGCGCGCAGCCAGGTCTCCTGCACCACGTCGTCGCCGTCGTGCGCGGAGCCGAGCATGCGGTAGCAATGCAGGCGGATCGCGCCGCGCAGGGGCTCGACCGATTGCAAGAACGTGGCGTCGTCTTTAGGCGGCATGGGGCCTCATGGCGGCTTGGGCGTCGGCGAGGGCGCGGCGCATGCTATCGCGGCCGAGCACGCGCGTGAGCCACGACTCGAGGTGCGGAAACTCGGCCAGCGAAAGCCCGCACAGGGGCGCCAGGCTGTAGTGCGACGCGAGCGCGAAATCGGCGAGCGAGAGCGATCCGGCCAGGTAGTCGCGCCCGGACAGCGCCGCGTCGAGCACCTTGCTGAGGTGCGCGAAGTCGGCGCTGCTGGTGGCGATGACCGCCTCGTTGGGCGCACCCTGGCCGGTCAGGCGCTTCACGATGCGCTCGAACGCGACCGCGGTCATGGCCGGTCCGAGGTGCGCGAGCTGCCAGGCCAGCCAGCGATCCAGCTCGGCCTGGGCCCGCGCCGTGGCCGGCACCAGGTCGCCGCCACATTTGGCGGTCAGGTAACGCATGATGGCGGTCGACTCCCAGAGCACCAGATCGTCGTCCACCAGCACCGGGACGCGCCCGTTCGGGTTCAGCTCGAGAAATTCGGGCGCGCGGGAAGCTCGTTGAAATAGGTCGACGTGGACCGGCTCGAACGAGACGCCGAGCTCGTAGGCGACGGCGCGGACCTTGCGGCAATTGGGAGAAAACGCGAAATCGTACAGTTTCATGGTAATCTTGGCCTCTCCCATCCAAGACTGCCGCCGAGGCCGAAACTGTTCGGGGGCCGCGAAAGTTTTTTCAACGGCGCCCAGTCCGGCCAGGAGCGCGTCCACCTGCTCCAGCAGCGCGGCGGCATCCTCGTAATCGCGAGCGCGCCCGCCAGGTCCGCGTCGCTGCGCCCGTCGCAGCGGAGCGCCCATCCGCAGCCTGCGGGGCGCGGGTGAAGCGAGACCCCCGCTGGTGCTCCGGACAACAAAGAATGCGCTTGCCAGGCCGATCTGTGAGGGCATCATGGCCACCTGATCCCCCGGATTCGCTCCGAGAGCCGCAAGCATGCCTTCGCAGACCCTCTCGACGAAGCTCGCCCCGCTCCTGCCGGAGCGCGGCGGCGCAGCGCTCCGGACAGCTCTACCGGGTGGGCGGGGTGATCTTCGCCGGGGCGCTCGCGGCCTTCCTCGTGGCCCCCGCCGTCGCGCACCTCGTCGGCCGCGGCGTGGAGCCGGCCTCGACGCTGCCTGTCTTCGCGCTCGCCAGCGCCTGCCTCGGCGCGGGGTTCCCGCTCCTGTGCCACTTCGGGATCCGCGCGGACGAGCTGGCCGGCCACGTCACGATCGTCCGGCCGCTCATCGAAATCCGCGGAGATTCGGCGGCGTGCGGCTGTAGTACTAGGGCAGATTGGCGGAAGAGACGTTCCAGGTCCTGTCGGTGCAGAAGCGGCAGCTCGCGCCGACGAGCATGCCCTTGCCGGTGGCCGATTCGTCGCCCTTGAGCCACCAGTTGAGCCACGCCAGGTTGACCTGAGTGAACTCGCCGCCGTTGCGAGCCCACAGGTCGCCCCCATGGTCCGCGCCGACCTTGGCGAACATCATGACCGGGATGTCACCTCGGGCGGCGATGTTCTCGAAGTCTCTCGCGCCGTTCTCGTGCGCGCCCAGGCTATCCGCGGTGCCGGTGACGATCAATACGGGTGTGTGAATCGATTCATAGAATGCCCGATTCACCGAGAAAGAGCCGCTGCTCGTGTGTCCCCAGGTCGTCATCCTGGGATCTGCGGCGGTCCCCGCCGCCATCAAGCCGCCGCAGGAGAAGCCGTTCGCGGCGACCTTCGTGGTCTCGATCTTCCGGTAGAAGGCGCTGCAAGGCTTCTCATTCTCGGCGATCACCCAGTCGACGTAGGCGAGCAGCACGTCGCCGCCGCCCCCGAGCTCGCGGTTCGGCTCCTTGCCTCCCGGTGTCCCGTCCGCCACCACGACGTAGCCATGCGACGCAATCTCGACCATGGCCGCCTCAGTCGCGAGCCCGTCTCGCGAACATGCGCCCTGCCCCCAGACGAAGATCGGATACTTGGCGTTCCCACCGAGATCCTCCGGACGAAAGATGGTGCCCTGGTTGATGCCCGGGTCTGAATTCGTCTCGACGACCACCTTGTGAGGGCCGCTCCCCGACCGGCTTCCACCGGCCGGTCGTGACTCGGTGCACGTGCCGGTAAAGCCGCCGCCGTCGCCGCCCGAGCCTCCGTTCCCGCCCGCCATCTCCCCGCCGCCGCCGCCGCCGCCGGCAGGCGCTCCTCCGCCCGCGCCCGAGCCGGAGGGGTCAGACCCTCCGGCGGTGCTCTGCGAGCTGCCCGAGCCCGAAGGCAGAGGCCCGCCGGTGGTGCTCGCCTGCTCGCCGCCCGAGCCGCTCACGCTCCCTCCTGCGCCCGCCGGGGCTCCGCCGCTCCCCCCGACGTCGCCGTCGCCATCGGAGCCGCCGCAAGCGCCGACGATCATGCCCAGCGCGGCCAAGGTGAAAGCCAAACTCGATTTATTTCTCATAACGACACCGTATTACCTCGAGCGATCGAAGAAATGGACTCCACTCGCGTCTCTCCGCGATTCGAGTCGCAGGTGGCCTGGTGTGCCCCCGAGGCGTCGCCCTCGGCTCGACCCACGCTATAAGTCTTTGTCGCAGCTCGGATGCGGCAGAACCCGGCCCGGCGCCGGCCGGGGGGGGTCGCGATATGCAATCACGACGCGGGGCGAGCGCAGGGCTGCCTGAGCCGACGGCAGAATACGCAGTTTGAAGTCGAAATGGTCCAGGTTGAACAGCCGATCGGACCGGTCCCCCGCGAACGCAGGCGAAGGTCGTGCACGCCATCGGCCGGTGTCATGGAACATTCGATGTCTATCTGACCTTGCCATCCTCCCGCGGTGCTGACGGGGCACGTGGACACGGGTCTTCAGGCGCCCCACGGACCCTGGCGGCACGCCGTCGATCGTCAAAGCAAAAGGAGGCCCCTCGAGGAGGAAAGTGAACGCTCACATTCCCGATGTCAATTCCAATCGACCGGCCCGCGGCCGTCCTCGATCCCGAGGGAGGACGAGGCTGGCGGGCCTCCTTCGGAGCGCCGCGTCGGGTCAGGGCTCGTTCGGAGCGCCGCGTCCGGAGGGGTGGGCGCAGGATCGCGATCTTCGCTGGTCCGCTCGGCCGGCCCTGAGGCGACGTGGCCATGGCCGCGTGTGTGTACGTTCACAAATAGGGGATGGAACGGAATGCGCTGGAGGCTGGAGAGGCTAAAATCTCTTGACATCCGCAAAGCAGCCGTGTTCTTTGTCAAGCGGCGGCGACCTGCCAGGGTCGGTTCGCCTTCACCATCGCGTTGAGGATGGTGAGCAGCTTGTGCATGCACGCCGTGAGGGCGACCTTCGTAGGCTTGCCGGCGGTCTTCAGCCGGTCGTAGAAGGCGCGGATCACGGGGTTGAAGCGCATGCAGGCGACGCTCGCCATGTAGAGCATCGATCGCACCGAGGCTCGTCCACCCCAGATAGCTCGGCGCCCCTTGATCTTGCCGCTGTCGTGGTTGAACGGAGCCAAGCCCACGAGCGCGGCGATCTGCTTGCGGTTGAGCGTGCCCAGCTCGGGCAGGTCGAACAGCAGCGTGCGCGAGGTGCCGGGCCCGACGCCGGGGACCGAGCGCAGCAGCTCGTCCTTGGCGCGCCAGAGCGGGCTCTTTTCGATCTTGTCCTTGAGCTCGCCGTCGAGCTTTTTCAGCTCTTTTTCGAGCGTCTCGATGATGCGGTTGATGCTGCTGACGACGCGCGCGACGCGGCGGGGCCCAACCAAGCCCGAGAGCCGATTCTTCTCGGCCACCAGCATGGTGATCAACTGGCGCCGGCGCGCCAGCAGCAGCTCCAGCTCCAGCGTCGTGGCCTCGGGCATCGGCGTCAGCGGCGGCTGCACGGCGGCGGCAAAGTGCGCGATGCACTTGGCATCGAGCCGATCGGTCTTCGCCTGCCGGCCGGTGGCGCGCGCAAAGTTGCGGATCTGGAGCGGGTTGACCACCGCCACGGGCACGGCCGCGACGCTCAGCACCGCCAACACCCGCATCTCCAGCCCACCGGTAGCTTCCAGCACGACGAGCGTCGGCGACAGCTCGCGTAGCTGGTCCACCAGCGCCTGCAGGCCCTCTTCGTCATGCGCCAGCCGCCCCCCTGCGCTGGAGCCATGAACGGCCCAGTCCAGGTGCTCCTTCGAGACATCGATCCCTACGAACGTGGACACGTCGACCTTTCCCTCACTGAAACGCGGAAACATCAGCCCCAGAAGCCCATCCTTGCGAACGATGCGAGCTATGCCTCAGGCAGCCGTGCGGGCTTATCCAGGACCTACGGCGTGGCGACCCATGCTTTGCGACGGCCTCAAGACCAAGGCGCGAACGGTCTGCCACGCGTAGCTTTGTGGCGGCTCGCCGCGAAATTGTCCACAAATCCACAGGTTGCCGGTCTCCCCCCCGGCCCCCCCCTCGGTACGACGACGACGTGGATCCAGAACGCTCGCGGAACATACAAGGCGCTTGGGCTTCCTGCCCGCCGGAGGTCTCGATGTCGACCGCTCGACCGCGCCCGGCCAGCGAGGCGACGCGACGAGGCGGAGGCTCTGCTGCCGGCTGCGCGCCGCGCGCGGAGCCCCGGAGGAGACGCCTCCTGCTCGTCCCGCCGGTGGCGTCCAGCAGGAGAAGGGCGGCAGCGCCGGTTCACCAGGTGACGCGGTAGGTACAGGAGTCGGCGCCGCGCTTCCGCGACGGGCGGGACTCGTCGAGCACGACGTCGACGCGCGGCCTGACCCCGCGCGACGCCGCTCGCCGCGCCGTGCCGAGCAGGATCCCACGATCGAGCTCCGAGGGATAAGGCGTATCGCAGACCATGATGATCTGGTGCTTCTCCGGATGACAGCGGTAGTGGCCGATCCCCTCCCGCATGACGCCGGTCGCCGGATCGAACATCACCTCTCCGTCGAGCCTGTGATTCATGTGGTATGCCACGTCGATGATCTGGAGGGCATCCACCATGGTCGGCGGCATGGCCGGCCACACGGCGTGATCCACGATCGCCTTCCCGATGCCGAGCAGCGTATGGTCCCCGGTCGCCCGGGCCACGCCCTTCAGCATGTCGAGGAGCATCTGGAGAGGGTACCACTCGCCCACGACCAGCTCGGACACGCCCAGCGTCGAGAGCACCTTCTTGCCGATGTCTCCGTGCGCCCCGAGAGCCGTGGCGACCGACGCGAAGGTGGCCCCGGGGCCCTCGAGCCCGGGATGAGGAGAAACGTATTGAACCATATCCGATGGTGGTTGAGGCGCTCCTTCCGCCGACGACCGACGATATCGAACATCGCGCGATACCGCAAGACGCCCTGCTCCGGAGAGCCGGAGCCCTGGCTGCCTCGCCGGCGAGCCAAGCGATGTTCGTGAGCTTCACGCCAGGCCTCGTCCGGCCGTCCGTCTTCTGTCGCTCGCCCGTTTGCCCGCTCGCCCGTCCGCGCTCCTGCCTTTGGCGTGGACGTGGAGGTCGATGTAGGAGGACGACCCGTCGACCCTCGCTGCCGGCGAGGACGATCTCCGGCGCGCGGCGTCATGCGACCAGGGGCCGGGAGATCTCGCCGGCCTGCTTCGCCTGGACGATGGCCTGAGCGAACCACAGGTACTCGTCGAGGAACCTGTCGGCCGCCTTCGCGACCTGCTCGCTCCTGAGCTGGAGCGACTCGTCAAAGGCGCTCTGGACCTCCGGGACGAGCAGCTTGAGGGGCAGGGGGAATGCTCCCAGGCTCAGGATCACGTGCTGGAGCTGCGTCGAGGCGTTGATGCCCCCGAGCTTCCCCGCGGAGACCGCGACCACGCCGATCGGCTTCTTGCTGAACTCCTCCCAGAAATGGTCGAGGGCGTTCTTGAGCACGCCCGAGAAGCTCCCGTGGTATTCCGGCGTCACGAACACGAGCGCGTCCGCCCCGCGGAGGCGCGCGCTCAGACCCTGAACCGTCGCCTGGAGCTGCGGGGGGCGACCCGACCGGTCCTCCAGGATGGGCAACGGCGTCTCCGCCAGATCGATCCGATCGGCCTCGGCGCCCCGCTCCCGGAGCTTCCGCTCCAGGTGATGGGCGATCTTGTGCGACTGTCTCCCGCTCCTCACGCTGCCGGTCAAGATGGCTACCTTCATGGTGGTGCTCCCCAGGAGGACGTTCTCCCGATGCGACCAGGGTAGATCCGGGATGTCCGCCTGCTGGAGGCGGCGCCAATCCATTGGACAATGGTCAATCCGTCGTCAGGGCCACGCCCCGCGGGCGCTCGCGCCCCGGGCCGCGCCGGCTCGATGCAGCGTGTGCATGAGGTCCATGGCGCATATGAATTGGTGCGCGCCTCACGAGGAAGTAGATCCCCCTCGCTGAGAACAGGACGAGCGTGCCACTCGGAGGTCCTTGCTTGTCGGGCGTCAGAACCTTGCTCGACGCCGGTCAGGCATTGACACGTCGTCATCGGGCCCGCCCGGTGATCCTCGCTCTGCCTCGAACACTTGGGAGCTTGTCATGAGAGCGAACCACTTCATCATTGCTGCTGGCTTGTTGTCCGTGGGGGCCGCCGCGGGGTGCGCGGCGCCCGCGCCTGCCGGGGAGGAGGCCGCCGGCGAGGCCCGCTCCGAGGTCATCTATGGCCAGGATGACCGCGAGGAGCCCTTCACGTACGCGGATCCCGCCTGGGCCGCGCGGGCGCTCGACTTCACCGTGGCGCTCGTCCCCGCGTCGGCCGTCGACGACTCGGACCCGAACGACATCCAGATCGCCGGGCCCACGTGGGCGGGGCGCGACGGCGTGTGCCTCGACGAGCGCTTCGCGTCCCAGCCGGCGCTCGCCGACTGCAGCGGAACGCTGATCGACGACGACCTGGTGCTCACGGCCGCGCACTGCATCAACAACTGCAACAGCAGCCGCTTCGTCTTCGATTATGCGATGACGCCGTCCGGCCAGCTCGGCCAGATCACCAGCGATGACGTCTACAGCTGCGTGGACTTCGTCAGCTATTACCAGGACCGGCGGGGAGCGGACTACACGGTCGTGCGGCTCGATCGGCCGGTCGTGGGGCGGACGCCCGCCGCGGTGCGTGTGTCGAGCGATCCCCTGGCCATCGGCACGCCGCTCGTCGTGCACGGCTTCCCCCGCGGGTTGCCGCTCAAGCTGGCCGACGGGGCCGCGGTCCGGAGCAACGCGCCGAGCCTCGACTTCTTCGTCGGCAACCTGGACACGTTCGTGGGCAACTCCGGGTCCGGGGTGTTCGACCTGAACACGAAGGAGCTGGTGGGCATCCTGGTGCGCGGCGAGCGTGACTTCGTGCAGGACGGCGACTGCGTGCGTCCGTTCACCTGCGCCGACGACGCGTGCCGCGGCGAGGACGTGACCTATGCCTTCCGGGCCATCCAGGCCATGTGCGAGCGCACGGCCTCGGACCTGTGCTCCTGCGGCGACGGCGCCTGCGGCCCGCTCGAGAGCCCGGCCTCGTGCGCGAGCGACTGCTCCTGCGGCGACGGCGTCTGCAGCAGCGGCGAGAGCACCACGTCGTGTCCGGCGGACTGCCAGCTGGAGGTGCTGTACGACTCCCACGCGCCGCAGCCGAGCTGGGTGACGCCCGGGATCCAGGTGCGCAACACGGGGAGCGAGAGCGTGTACCTCGCGGGCTCGACCGTGCGGTACTACTTCAGCCAGGAGCCGCCCGGCCCGCTCGAGGCGACGTGCTGGGGTTGCTCGAGCGAGCTCGAGATGAGCTTCCACGAGGTGCCCGGCGGCGGCTGCGCGGGCGCGACGCATTACCTCGACGTGCGCCTCCCGTTCCTCTCGGTCGATCCCTCGTCCTCCACCGACCGGTTCAACATCGCGTTCCACGCGTCGAGCTGGCAGGCGTTCAACCAGTCGAACGATTACTCCCACGCCGGGGGCAGCTGGAACTGGGCGCCGAACCCGAAGATCACGATGTACCGGCTCGGCTCCAGGGTCTTCGGCGACGAGCCCTGCCCGGGCCTCTTCATCCCGCCCGCCAACTGACCGCGGCGTCTCGTCCGACCCGCCTGCTGGACGCGGGAGGTAGCTCAGGGCGGCGGCGCCCTGCGCTTCAGGGCCCTTGGCCGCTCGATGCGTCGCTGCTCCACGACGCGGGACGCCTCTGCTCATAGCGGCCGATGATGAAGAACGGCAGGTACGAACAGGCCGTTGATGGCTGCATGGTAGATCAGAAGTAGTGAGCGCGCATGTCGTCGACGAGGCCCGGTTGCTCCGGCTTCCAGCCGAGCAGCGCACGCGTCGCCTCGCTCGAGGTCCGGTTATCGAGCCCGACGGCCATCGACATCCATCCGAAGTGAGCGCCTGCCTCAGCGGCCGGCACGCTCTTCGTCGGCACACCGGTGCCTTCGCCGAGCGTCTCCGCGATCGCCCGCATCGTGATGCCTTCCTCGGCGGTGCCGTGCAACACGGATCCCGGCGGTGCGCTCTCGACGGCGAGCCGGTACAACCGCGCCGCATCGTCGCGATGCACCGCGGGCCAGTGATGGTTGCCATCGTCGACGTAACCAGCGGTCTTCTTCTCGCGAGCCAGCTTGATCAGCATTGCGATGAAGCCCTTGTCACCAGCGCCGTGCACCGTCGGAGCCAGCCGGATGACGCTGCCACGCACTCCGCGCTTCGCAGCATCGACCACGAGACGTTCGGCCTGCAACCGGACCGCGAACGGCGAGCTCGCCGGCGACTCGTCCGCCTCGAACGCGACCTTGCCGGGCTTCGAGACCACCAGCGTGCCGTTCGTGCCGACGAACGCCTTGTTCGTGCCCGCCATCGCGTCGAGCATCGCGCTGATGGCGTCGCGATCGATCCGGTTTATCCCATGGAAGTCCGAGAAGTCCATGTGGAACGCCAGGTGGATCGTCGCATCGGTCGCGCGGACGCCCTCGACGAGGCATCTCGGATCCCTGATGTCGCCGCGATAAACCTCCACGCCCTGCGCATTCAACTTGTCGGCGCCCGCATCGCTGTGCGCCATGCCGAGGACGCTGTGGCCGGCCCGGCGCAGCTCCTTCAGCACCGCCGTACCGATCCAGCCAGTCGCGCCGGTGACGAACACTCGCATTGACTTGGTCATGCGAGGACCGTACGTTCGGACAGCTCGTCCGAAAAGACGGGCTCCTATACTGGTATGGCGGCTACCACCCTCCCCACGTTCCTGCGCGACCGCCGCGGGCGCGTCCATCCCGCGACCACCGCGCGCCGACGCACTCCCGGATTGCGCCGCGAGGAGGTCGCCGCCCGGGCCGGCGTGAGCATCACCTGGTACACGTGGCTCGAACAAGGTCGCGGCGGCGTGCCATCGGACGACGTGCTCGAACGCCTCGCCCGCGCCCTCGAGCTCGACGATACGAACCGCGAGATGTTGTTCCTGCTGGCGCACGACCGCCCGCCGCCGCGCAAGCCCGCGCCGCCCGTGGCGGTCACGCCGTCGCTCCAGCGCGTGCTCGACAACCTCTCCGTCCCTGCGTTCGTGAAGACGCCGACGTTCCAGATCGTCGCGTGGAATCGCGCGGCGGTCGCGGTGCTCGGCGATTATGCGGTGGTACCGGAGCGCGACCGCAACTTGCTGCGCCGGGTCTTCCAGCCGGGTTCAGAAGACAAGGTGCACGACGTCGAAGACGTTCGCCGCACCTGTCTCGCGTCGTTTCGCGTCGACATCGCGCGCGCCGGCCAATCTGACGAGGCGACGGCGCTGATCGACGAATTGATGGAGACGAGCCCCGACTTTCGCCGCCTGTGGGACGAAGGTGAGATCCGGTCGCACGCCGGGTTCCAGAAGCGGCTCGTCCGTCCCGACGTCGGCGAGATCGTGCTCGAGTCGTCGGTGTTCCACGTCGAAGGCAGCGACGGCCTCTCGATGCTCGTGTTCTCACCCGCGAACGAGGCAAGCGCGCGCGCCATCGCGCAGCTGGTCCAACGGTCCGGAACCTGACGACGATCCGAACAACGACCCGCCGGTGAAGACGGCCCTGTTTTGCACGGGTTGTCACTCGCATTGACGAGCCGCTGGCAAGCGGCTCCGACGCCGACGGCGGACGCGCGGGTGACCGGGCGGGCGGGGATTGGCAGCCGACCGAGGTGCGGCGGGTGGAACAGGAACGCGATCTCGCCGGTGGCCGCGACGCTTGACGACGGGGGGCCGGTCTCGATGTTGCGCGCATGGGGCGACCATCCACCGGGCGACGTCCGCAGTTCCCTTCCACCGTGCCACGACCGGTCCGGGCGCGCGCGGGGCGCACACCGACGGAGCGGACCCCGTTGGCGGTGCGGACCTTCGGCGTCGGCGTCGACGAGGCGACGAGGGCGCACGTGCGCCAGACCCTCGGGGCGAAGCTCGGGCGGTTCGCGCCCGACATCGAGCGGCTCACGGTGCGCTTCACGGACGTGAACGGGCCTCGCGGCGGCGTCGACGTCGCGTGCGACGTGAAGGTCGTCCTGAGCGGGCACCCGAGCGTCGTCTACCAGATGCGAGGTCGAGAGCCGCGCGAGACGATCGACAGAGCCGTCCCGGGGATCGTACGGGCCGTGCAGAGCGCCCTCGAGCGCGCGCCGCGCGCCGCGTCACGCGCGCCGGCGCGCGGCCCGAAGCCCACGGCGCGCGCGGCGAAGCGCGGCGCGGCGGCCCCGGCGCGGCCCGGTCATCCATCGCCCGAGGGCAGCTTCATCGGGCGGCGCGTGGGGCGCAGCAAGGAGAACCTCGAGCGCGCGCTGGAGCGGCCCGAGAAGTCGCGGCGTGACGTTCCCGTCGACACGGCCGCTCCGGGGCAGAGCGCGACCGACCGGAAGGCGGGCGGCGGCTCGACGGCGCGGCGTAACACGATGCGGAGGACACGGAAGGCCACCGCGACGCTCGAGGACTCGGCGCAGGACCGCCCGTCGCGCAAGTCGACGCGCAAGAGCGCCAATCGCGCGAAGCAGGGCTCGAAGCTCCAGCAGCGCCAGGTCCGGCGCGCGGCCGCTCCGAGCACCAGGGCCGCGAAGGCCGCCGCCCGCTGATCATGCGGTGCGCTGCTGGCCGCCCTCGGCCGTGAAGCCTCCCGCGAGCGCCAGGCACAATGTTCCCGCCGGCGCGCTGGCACGGACGATGCTCGAGGCGGACGCGGTCCCGGCCACCTCGTCCTCGCGCGGCGGGTGACCGACGGGACACGCGTGCTCCACGAACCAGAGAGGTCGCCCATGGTTGCTCCGCTCGGAGAGTCCCCGAGGTCGCTTCGCTTTGCGCAGGTCGACTTTCACACCGTGCGGCAGAACCGCGGTTGGTTCCTGGCGATCGGCGTGGCCTCGATGGTGCTCGGGGTGCTCGCGTTCGTCATGCCCTTCGTCGCCTCCCGGGTCACCGCCATCGCCCTCGGCTGGTTGATCGTGCTCGCCGGCGTGGCCGAGGGCTGTCACGCCATCCAGAGCCGCGGCTGGGCCGGCGCCAGCTGGGAGCTCGTGAGCGCCCTGGTGCAGGTGGCGTTCGGGCTCCTCCTTGTGGTCGCCCCGATGACCGGCAAGCTCGCGCTGATGGTGATCGCCGCGGCGTACTTCGTCTCCGAGGGCGCGCTCAAGCTCATCCGCGCCTATCAGCACCGCGGGCTGCGGGGCTCGGGATGGCTCGTGTTCGACGGCATCCTGGCGCTGGGGCTCGGGATGCTGATCATCACGGGCGGCGTCACCACGGCCGTGAGGGTGCTCGGCTTGCTCGTCGGGATCAGCCTCCTGACAGGCGGTATGTCGATGATCCTGATCGCGCTGGGCGGCGCTCGCGTGCTCCACACGCGACCGTGAAGAGGCCATCTCCGCGCCGTGCAGAAGGGCACACCCCTTGCTCGGGGCGAGGAGCGCGGCGAGCGCGAAGGCCAGGTTGGCAAACCGGACACACTTCATATCGCAAGCAAGAAAGCTCATCCAGGATCTCGCGGCAGGACGCTACGACGCCCGCCTGCGAGGAACACGGAAGGTGTGCGCCGTGCAGCTCAGCGACGACGAGCGCGTCGTCGTGGAGATCGCCGACGGGTCCTTCGGAATCGCGCCCGAGGGCGCGATCGAGGACTGCCAGCTCTCGTGCTCACTCGACGATTTCCTGCAAATCTTTCGCGGTGAACAGAACCTGATCACGGCGATCATGCAGGGACGCGTCGGCGTGCGAGGAGACCTGGGCGTCGCCCAGATGTTTCAGAGCGTCTTCTCCCCGGGAGATCAACAGGCTCCGGAAGCGACGCGCTGAGCCACCGTCATCGGAGGGGGCCCCATGGAACGGCAAGTGAGCATTCTGGACGGCGGCACGTTCGTCGTCAGCGATCTGCGCGGCAACATCGAGCACTCCGTCAGCCGGCCGCTCGGTCTCTTTCACCTCGATACGCGCTTTCTCTCCGAATGGATCCTGACGATCGACGGCGTCGTCCCGGCCGCGCTGTCCACCGACGACGTGCAGTACTTCCAGGCCCAGTTCTTCCTCGTCCCGAGGCCCGCCGCGATGTACGTCGAATCGACCCTCTCGATCGTCCGGAGCCGGTTCGCGGGCGATGGCTTCCACGAGGATCTCCTGCTCATGAACCACGGCAAGCTCCCCGTCGAGCTCGAGGTCCGCATCCAGGCCGGCGCCGATTTCGCCGACCTGTTCGAGGTCAAGGACATGCTCCCGAAGAAAGGGGAGCGCTATCACCGCATCGAGGACAATCGGCTCGTCCTCGGCTATCGACGCGAGCGCTTCGTGCGCGAGACGTGGATCTCCGCCTCGCAGCCCGCGCAGATCGATCCGGGCGGCTTGACGTTTCGAGTGAGCATCGCGCCGCACGGCCGCTGGAGCACGTGCCTCGACGTCGTGGCGGCGATCGACGGCCTCGAGGAGCGGCACACCCGGGTGAAGTACGCCCACGGCGAGAGCCACGCGCGCCCGAACATCGGCATCAGCCTCGAGAGCTGGATCGACCACGCGCCGCGGCTCCTCACCTCGAACGAGACGCTCGCCCGGACGTACGAGCGGAGCCTCATCGACCTGGCCGCGCTGCGCTTCTTCTCCAAGCTGATGCCGGACGCCGCCATTCCGGCCGCCGGTCTACCGTGGTTCATGGCGGCCTTCGGCCGCGACAGCATCATCACGAGCCTGCAGGCGTTGCCGTTCGTCCCCGAGCTCTCGCGCTCCACGCTCCGCTATCTCGCGCGCCGCCAGGGCAGCCGCCGGGACGACTTCCGCGACGAGGAGCCGGGAAAGATCCTCCACGAGGTTCGCTGGGGCGAGCTGACCGCCTTCGAGGAGCGGCCGCACTCCCCCTACTTCGGCTCTGCCGACTCGACGCCGCTCTTCCTGATCCTGCTGGACGAGTACGAGCGCTGGACCGGCGACGCGGAGCTCGTCCTGTCGATGGAGCACACAGCGCGCGCCGCGCTTCGATGGATCGATGAGTGGGGCGACCGCGACGGGGACGGGTATGTCGAGTACGACACGCGCAACCCCGAGACCGGCCTGGAGAACCAGTGCTGGAAAGACTCGTGGGACTCCATCGTCTTTCATGACGGAACGCTCGCGCGGCGGCCTCTCGCTTGCTGCGAGATCCAGGGCTACGTCTACGACGCGAAGGTGCGCGGCGCCCGGCTCGCGCGCGAGTTCTGGCGGGACCCCGAGCTGGCGGCGCGCCTGGAGCGAGACGCGGCTGAGCTGAAACGTCGATTCAATCAGGACTTCTGGCTCGACGATCGCGGGTTCTTCGCGCTCGCGCTGGATGGCCAGAAGCGCCGGGTCGACTCCTTGACCTCGAACATCGGCCACTTGCTCTGGAGCGGTATCGTCGAGACATCCAGGGCCGAACGCGTGGTGGAGCACCTCCTCGGACCGCATCTGTTCAGCGGCTGGGGGGTGCGCACCATGGCCGACGACGAGGGCGGGTACAACCCCATCGGATATCACGTGGGCACGGTCTGGCCGCACGAGAACTCGCTGATCGCGCTCGGGCTCCGGCGTTACGGCTTCAGCGTGGAGGCCGGGCGCGTCGCGACGGGCAACCTGGCTGCGGCTCCCTTCTTCCACTACCGCTTGCCGGAGGCGTTTGCCGGGTATCCACGAGAGCTCACCAGTTTCCCTGTCGAGTATCCGACCGCGTGCAGCCCCCAGGCCTGGGCCACCGCGGCTCCCTTGCTCTTTCTGCGCGTCGTGCTCGGGCTGGAGCCGATGGGCAATCGCCTGCTCATCGATCCGGCGGTCCCTGCCGAGCTCGGAGAGATCCGACTGCTCGACATCCCCGGGCGCTGGGGCAGGTGCGACGCCTTCGGTCGAGCGCGCCCGGAGTCGGGGCTCAGGGCGGCGTGAATCGCCTTGGCGACGGCCAGCTCGTGGCCGTCGCCATGGATTCGCAAAATCCGCGCAGGCAGCGTCGTCCCCTCTTCCTGCGAGCACCTGCCCGCCCGTCGTCGTGTGTTCACGAGATGCATCATTGGACGGGCAGCAACGGGGCCACGCCCCGGTTCTTCACGAGCACGACCAGGAACTTCGCGGGCTTCTTGGTGCTCGCGTTCCGGCCGACGGTGTGGATGTCGTTGGGCCCCTCGTAGAAGGTCTGGCCAGGGGTGAGCGTCACCTCCTTGCCGCCTTTCACGCCCATCACGATCGAGCCCTCGAGGACATAGATGAAGCCGTGGGCGTCGTGACGGTGCACCGGATCGGCGCCGCCGGGGGGGTAGTCGACGAGGAGCATCATCACCTCCTTGCCGGGGATGTTCGCGAGCTCCTTCGTCAGGAGCTGCGTGACGACCGGCTCGGGCGCGGCGACAGCGGGGCGGGCGAGCAGGCCCACCGCGACGGTCGCCATGGTGGCGGCGCTCTTCACGAACCGCGAAGTGCGAGAGGCGAAACGGAGATTCTGGAGCATGGGATCCTCGTGGTCGGTCAGGGAGACTCGTCGATCGCGAGCGCCTTCTGCGCGGCCGGGTCGGCGCGCATGCGTTCGCTGAAGCGGAGAAGCTTGAGGGCAGCGAGGAACTGACGCGGCGTGAAGATACGCTTGAAGGCCTTGTGCATGTCGGCGTTGAGGAACGCTGCCCAGTGCATCACCTCGGCGCGAGCACGCGGCGTGCCGTCGCCGAGGTGCCGCGTGTCGGGGAACGATCCGCGAGTGAGCGCGCGCCGCGCATGTGAACGCGCTTCACCTGCACTGCCAGGCACCGGAGAACGGTGCCGTCGATTCATGACGGGCTCGTCGCGCGCCCGAGTCATGAATGCGCCGCGGGGGCCCGGTGCTCCGGCGCTTCGCGCTCATGGCATATTTCCGTCAATGGCGGCGCAACCTTCGGCGCGCGTGACGGCGTGAGCTCGAGCCGCACGGCTTCGCCGGGCGCCAACCCTCACCCCAGGGCATCGCCTGAGCATATACTGGGTGGCGGAGGTTCGGTCATGCCGGTGCGTAGCAGGCGGGTCTGGTGTTGGGCGCCGATTGCGGCGGCAGGGCTCGTCGCAGCAGGAGGCCCATTGGCTTGCGGTAGGGTGCTTCTTGACGATCCAGGCGTCGCGGGCGACAGGGAAGGCGGAAGCTCCTCCGAGGTCGACGGCTCCGGGGAGGCCGGGAACACGGCGTCAGGAGGAGGTGTTGGAGGAAGCGGCGCGGGCGGAGCCACGGGCAACGGCTCCGGCACGGGTGGCCTGTCCGGATCGGCTGGGTCGAGCGACGGCGGCGCGTCAGCGAGCTCGGGCGGCATGGACGCGGGCAGCACGAGCGGCGGGGCTCCGGATGGAACCGGCGGGAGCGCGGGGGCGCCCGCGGAGCTGGATTGCGCCACGGCGCGGCCCATCTCGAGCTCGCTCGATTTGAAGTACCAGGTCGACGTCGACGAGTTGCCGCTCATCTCGGAGGTCCAGGGGGACCTGACGCTCAGCGAAGGGGTGAACCGGCTGCACCGCCTTGGCTGTCTGCGGCGCGTCACGGGCACGATCACCATCCGGTACACGCGTAATCTGCCCACGCTCGAGGGGCTCGAGCGGCTCGAGTCCATCGCGGCGGGGTTGACGATCGTGAACAACGATACGCTCGCGAGCATGACGGGGCTTCAAGGCCTGAAGGCGGTGGATGGCTCATTGAACATCCATTCGAACCTCCGCCTCGCTGACCTGGGCGGACTCGAGAGTCTGACGACGGTGCGCCATGGCATCCAGATCGAGAACAACCCCGTCCTGGCGAGCCTCGCCGGGCTGCGCAACCTGACCGGCACGGGCGCGGTGGCGCTCAAATCCAACCCGGCTCTCAGGAGCTTGCAGGGCCTCGACGGCGTGAGTCAGCTCGCCAGCCTCTTCGTCATCGGCAACGCGAAGCTCGAGAGCCTCGATGGGCTCTCGGCGCTCGAGACGATCTACCAAGATCTCACCATCGGGAGCAACCCCGTGCTCACTTCCATCAATGGACTCTCTGCGCTCCGGGCGATCGAGCAAAATCTCACCATTTCAAACAACCCGGAGCTCACCAGCATCGATGGACTCTCTTCGCTCGAGCGGATCCACTACGGTCTCGAGATCACGACGAACCCGAAGCTCCCCACCTGTGAAGCGGAAGATCTCCGTGAGCGGACCGGCGTTCCACGAGCGTCCGTGATCAACAACGACGACTCGGCGACGTGCCTCTGACCCGGGGCGTGGCGCGCAGTTGCGCGCGGGGCTGCGCAGCTGCGCGGGCGTTCGCTCGACGCGCCTGGTGAGCGAAGGGCACCGCCGCGCCGTCTACCAGCGCAGGAGGCGTCCCTGCCGGGTCTTGCTCGTCAGCGCGCCGTCCTGCGCCACCACCGAGTCGCCCGAGCTGGCTGACCGGCATCGCTTTAAGATCTGTTTAAGGAGCGCCCCCGCCGCCCGCTCCCATAGTTCCTCCGTACGGCGAAAGCGCCCGCCGAACGGAGGACCTCATGCCCCGCTCCATTGTCGCTCCTTTCCTCTATGCCGTTGCTCTCCCCGCCGCCCTTGCCGCCTGCGGCTACGTCGAGATCGCCCCGTACGGCACCTCGGGTGGCAGCGGCGGCGGTGCTGCCGTCGCGGGGAGCGGCGGCGGTGCTGCCGTCGCGGGGAGCGGCGGCGGTGCTGCCGTCGCGGGGAGCGGCGGCGGTGCTGCCGTCACGGGGACCGGCGGCGCCGGTGCCGGTGGCGAGGATGCTCCCTCGACCGGCTCGACCAGCACATCGACCGGCCCGGCGCCGGCTCCCTCCTGCGCTGCCGCAGAGTGCGCCGTGCGCATCGCGGAGGGCGCTCCGAACTGCGCCATCACCGCCTCCGGAAAGGTCTTCTGCTGGTGGCGCGGAGTCCTCCGGCAGGAGCGCCTGGCCGGCCCGGTCGAGCGTCCGGGCCTCGGCGACGTCGTCGCTGCGTCTAACCATCCCATGCACATGTGCTTCCTCCACGCTGACGGGCGCGTCTCCTGCCATGGTTCGGACATCAACGGGCCGCTCTTGCTGCGCAGCATTCCCGAAGAGGAGATCAGCGAGGTGCCCGTCGTGCTTCCGGAGCTCGAGGGGGTCGTCCAGCTCTCCGTGGGTTTCGAGTATGCCTGCGGCGTCCTCGGCTCGGGCAACGTCATCTGCTGGGGCGACCCCTTCTCGCCGTTGCTCGGCGTCGAGGGCGCCGGGCGGATGGAGGCGCCGGTCCCGGTCACGGTCACCGGTGTCGACGACGCGGTGCAGGTTGGGGCGAGCATCATGCACACTTGCGCGCTGCGGGGCACTGGAGAGGTGGTGTGCTGGGGACGGCTCACCACCGGTGAGACGACGGACACGGCCGTGCGCGTCGAGGGCGTCGAGGGCGCCGTCGAGATCGCGGTCGGCTGGTCCAACGACTGCGCCCGCCTCGCGACGGGCAAGGTCGTCTGCTGGGGCAGCGATGGCTCCTCCTCGCACGCCGAGCCGGTCGAGGTGCCCGGGCTCGACGATGCGATCCAGGTGAGCGCCGGGTACTCCCGGTACTGCGCGCTCCGGCAGGGCGGCAGGGTCGCCTGCTGGCGGTTCTCCGCGAGGATGACACTGGAGGCGATCGACATCCCGGAGGCCGTTCACGTCACTGCCGGCTACAAGGAAGCCTGCGCCGCCCTCGCGAGCGGCGAGATCGCCTGCTGGCCCACGAGCAACAGAGATGTTTACGTGTTCGGGCTGTAGCCTCGGCGCTCTTTTACAGGGTCGTCCGGACACCGTCGCCGCGGTGGAGCCCGAGCGCGCGCGCCTCGCCTCGGAGCAGCGCCCGGCGTACCTGGTCGCGGCCGTCGAGAGCCCGCGCCGAGACGACGGTCCGGAGACCTGGCGGGACTCTTCCGCGGGGGCGAACCGTCGCGATCCGGTGCTTTGCCCGGGATTTCAGGGAGGCCTGACGACGGATCGCAGCCCGTCGGTGGGGGTGGGCCCAACCCGGGCCCAACCGGCGAGCCTCGATCCTGGGAAGCTCGCGTCGGCCGACGCGTCGCCTCGGGCCGTCGTGGTTGCCTCGCTCGCCGGCACCCTGAACCGCGCCGTCGTCCTTGGGGATGAGGAGGCGGCGCGGATCGTTCACGAGGCGATCGGTCGGCTGCTCGGCCTGGTGCCAGCACCGGAGGGGAGAGAAAGGTCGCGCCGACGGTAGCAAGCCGCATTGACGAGGCGCCCGGATAGGACAGGTGCGGAGCGGGCGAGCAACTCGCTGCAGCTCGATGAGATCATCGCGCTCTACGTCGGCAAGATCATGAACGACCCGCTGCCTGTCGCCCTGGTGCACAACCATCACCCCATGGTGCCCAGATCGACGCTCGAGGTCGGCTCTCGGTTGACGCTGCACGGCCTCGACTCCGAGACCTTGCACGGACACCTGGGGAAGCTGAAGGCAGAGGCGAAGAGAGAGGCGGTCCGGGGCAAACGGTGATCACGTGATCACGTGATCACGAGGGGCGGTGAGCGTGAGCGCCGAGGAGGCTCCGGGTGAGCGGCCCGCCGTCGACGAGCAGCTCGTGCAGCGCCTCCTTGAGGTGCTCCTCGTCGACCGCCGTGCCGCGCCCCGCGTCGGCCGCGAACAGCGCCGCCCGCCTCAGGAGCTCGCGGATGAACGCCGCGCTCACCCCCTCGGTCCGCGCGATGAGCGGCGCGAGGTCGTCGCCCTTGAGCGAGAGGCCGCGCCCGTAGAGCGCGAGCAGCTGCCGCCGGCAGTCGGCGTCCGGCAGCGGGATCTCCACGGCGAGATCGATCCGCCCTGGCCGCGCCGCCAGCGCCGGCTCCAGGGCCTGCGGGCGGTTGGTGGTCAAGACGAAGATCACGTCGGTGTCCTCCGCGAGGCCGTCCATCTGGTTCAGGAGATCGAAGAGCAGCGGTGAGCGGCAGCTCGTGTCCGCGCTCTCGCGGTCTTGGGCGATGATATCGACGTCCTCGAGCACCACGAGCGAGGGCTGGAGCGACCGCGCCATCGCGCAGGCCTCCTTGAGGAGCTTCACCCCGAGCCCGGTGACGAGCAGGGTGGTGCGCTCCCGCATCTGGCCCGCCAGGTACATCGCGGTCAGGGTCTTGCCGGTGCCCGGGGGCCCGTAGAGGAGCAGCCCGCGCTTCAGGTGTCGCCCCGAGCTGAGCAGGATCTCTCTGTGCCGGGAGAAGCCGATGGTCGACCGCTCGAGCCGCGCGAGCAGCGCCGCGGGCAGGATGAGCGTGTCGCGCTCGATCCGCGGGAGGCTCTGGAGCTCGATCTTGGTCGCGGCCGAGAAGCCGTCCGTGGTCTCGCTCAGGGTGACGACGCGGCTGCGGTAGACGTTGAGCCGGCGCATCAGGACGCGCAGCTCGGCGAGGAGGCGCTGGGCGCGCTCGTTGTCCCCCGCCATCAGCTCGACGGTGAGCTGGCTGCGCCGGAACCCGGCGTCGCTGGGGCCGCGCACCAGGAGCGCGAAGCGGTCGCCCCCGCGGGCGAAGAGATAGAGGCCGCCGACGACGCAGGCGATGAGGCGCTCCGCGTCGAGGTGGACGTTGCGGTACTGCACGGGCCCCTGCGAGGGCGGCGGTCCGCCGATCCCGGGCATCGCCGGGGGCGGCGAGAGGAGATCGGGAAGGCTCACCCCCCGGAACATGTCGCCGCCGGAGACGCCGAGCAGCTCGGAGGTGAACTCGCCGTCGCGGAGGTGGGTATCGATTGCGAGCTGGAAGTTCGGGTGGTCCGAGGCCGGGAACTCCTCGGCGACAACGGGGAGGGTGCGGGGGTCGGCGCCGAAGTGCCCGCGGAGGCGGCCGAGGAAGAACGGCTCCTGCGCGGCCTGGGCCGCCGCCATCGCGCCCATCAGATCCGTGAGGGAAGGCGTGGGGGTTTGGGGCTTGTCGTTATCCATGGTCTTGTCGCCAGCGTGGGGTGGACAATCTCACACGAATGAGTGAACTCAATGTTCCGTTCCTCGAACGCCGCCGTTCCAGAACGCCCCCTGACATCGTTCCGGCCATCTTCGCATACTCCGGACGTAATCCTCAGCGTCGCGGCGACGGGGCGGCGTCCCTCCTTATGGCGACGCGCGCGAGCCGCCCACCGCCTTGGCGCCCCGCAGATATGCTCTCTCGCACGCTCGATCTCCTGTACCCTGCGGGCATGCGACCTTTGGTCCAGGGGCTCGCCTCCGCCCTCGCGCTCTCCTGTTCCAGCGGCACCTCGCCCGAACACGCTGCTCCACCTACCACCGCCGCTTCCACCCCTGGCACCAGCCCGACCATGACCTCGAGCACACCTACCTTCGTCGATCTCGTTCTGACCCTTCCCACCGGGCTCACCCTCCAGGCCGATACCCGCGAGGAGGTCTCCTCCCTCATCCCGGGGAGCCCCGCCGTGGAGCACTTCCGGAGCTACCAGGACGCCTCCGGACAGGGCCTCTATTTCTTTGCCTGGGAAGGTACA
Organism: Sorangium sp. So ce128; assembly: GCF_051525245.1. NCBI lineage: Bacteria > Pseudomonadati > Myxococcota > Polyangiales > Polyangiaceae > Sorangium > Sorangium sp. So ce128. Next base: position 2,219,218 of record NZ_CP150313.1, read on the forward strand.
CCTACGCGCGACCGAGGCCCCATGAAAGCCGTGGAGACCTGGAAGGTCCAGGTGGGCTCCGCCGAGGCCACCGTCAGCCGCACCAGCCACTTCTTCGGCCATGAAAAGGAGGTCCTCGTCGCCCACTTCGAGGGTCCTCCTCCCGCGCGCCGCAGGTACATGATCTACACCACCCGCCTCGACCGCGCCGCGTTCGATGCCCTGCTCGTGGCCATCCGTTTCTCCCCCAAGTGATCGGCCGAGCACCTCGCGACCTTTGTCGCGCACGCGGCGCGCACCTCCACGGCCCCGTTGCCGAAGTACGCTGTCGCCGCCTTCGCACCCGCGTCGCCCGCGCCTGCGTCGCCTAGAGTTGTTCGCAACGTCGCGCTACGTCGATTGGGCCGTGCTCATGAGACGCACCTTCGGATTCGATGCTTTGCGATGCCCGAGATGCGAACGGAAGATGCGCGCGCGTTCCACGAACACGGACCCAAACACATGCGGAGAGCGGCGCATGACAGCCCTATAGGCTAAGTTTTCCCGAGCTCCTACCAGAGCGACACTGAGCGGCGCTCTAGGGGCAGAAGGCCGGAACGCAAACCAGGTCGGCGCCGCTGCTGTCGCACTGCCCCGAGGCGCAGTCGCGGCCGCTCTGGCAGGTTTCTCCGTCGTCGAGCAGCGCCGCGCAAAGCCCCGAGCTTTGCCCCTCGGGGATGTCGCAACGCAGACCTTCCTTGCAGGAGAAGGTGAGGCAGGTGGAGCCCTCGCTCCCGTCGCCCAGGGCCACGCACTCGCCCTCCGAGCAGTACGCGGCGCTGGGGTCGCAGAACTCGACCCCTCCGCAGCTCTCGCCCGGCATGCGGCGGTTCGGGCTGGTGCAGGACATGCCCGCGGCGGCGTCGAGGCAGACGGCGCCGTCTTCGCAGACCTCGTTCTCGTCGAAGCACTCCGCGCCCGCGGCCGTCGGGGGCACGCAGGTGCCCTCGCCGGCACCCGAACCCGACGCCTTGCACCAGAGGCCGGCAGCACAGGTCGTGAGCTTGCCGGTGCCGTCGTCGTTCACGACCAGCCCGCAGGGTTCGTCGGCCCCGGCGCTCGTCTCGCTGACGCTGAGCGACATGCAGCTGCCGTCGACGCAACCAGCTCCGTCGGCGCCGGCTGCGGAGCAATCCTGGCGGCTCTTGCACGCGGCGCCTGGTGCACCGCGCTCCTGACACGTGCCGCCGCAGGCGCTGCCAGCCCCGCCACAGACCGCAGAGCCGGCGCACTCGACATTCTGGCGGCAGGCGCCGCCGCTCGCGACGTCCCCTTCGAACACGTCTTCGCACACGAGCTGGAAGGCGTCGCCGAACTCCTCGGCTTCGTAGACTCCGCAAAGCTCGGGGACGCGATTCACGCAGCGCCGGGCGGCGTCGGCGTCGTAGGAGAGGTCGCCGTCGGTGACGCCCTGGATCCAGGGGTTCACCATGGCAGCCACGCTCGACAGCATCCCCGCGGTGCATTCGTCTACCGTTCCGCGCAGGGCGCGCAGCACGAGCGCGTCCTCGTTGGGCTCGAGGCAGCCGTGCAGCAGCTCGCACGAAGCTCGCGTGAACGCCTCGACGAAGCCGTCCATCGCGAGCGGCCCGGCCGCGGTCGTGCCGCCTTGGCCCGAGCCCCCTGTTCCGCCCTTCGAGCTCGAACCGCCGCTGCCGCCGTCATTGCCTTGCTCGCCCTCGCCGCAGGCGAAGGCGAGCAGGCAGCACCAGAGGCCCAGGCAACAAAACCCCCTAAATCCAATTCCCATGTCCCTCAGGGTCTCACGGCGCCTCGACCCGACAAAGAAAAACGGGACTGCGATCACCATGACCGCAGCCCCGTGACGGTCGGAGCACGCGCATCCTCCGTTCGCATCTCGGGCAGCGCAAAGCATCGAATCCGAAGGTGCGTTTCATGAGCACCGCCCACTCGACGTAGCGCGACGTTGCGAACAACTCCCCATCGAGCAGCCGCCCCCAGTGCAAGACCGAGATCAGGGTCGGCTCAACTCGCACCGTGGGCTCGGCATGCGCGAGCGACCTCGCTGAGAGCGCCGGCGGAGCGCACGGCGACGCGGGCGCGGGCGATGCGGGCGCGGCGGGCAGAGGCGCGTGCCCCGCGCACGGCTCAGACTTCGCGGAGCGGGACGGAGGTTTGGGTGTCACGAGAGAGCGCCACGACGAGCGAGGCGCGAACACGCCATGGTATCTCACAAGCGGGATCTTCGGCGGAGGAATCAAAGCCGCGAGCCGGGCCATGAACTCCATTGGACTCATGACGCGGTGAGTGCGTCCCCGCCGAGGTGTGCGACCGCCTCGGCGGCGATGCGGTGCTCCTTCGGGGCCGTGGCGCGCGGCGTCGGTGAAGTCGACGACGACCACCGCGCCGTCCGGGCGGAGCGCCGCCTTCAGCTTCGCCGCGTACGCGGGGCGGTCGGGGATGTGGTGCCAGGTGTTGACGACGAGGATGCGGTCGACCGAGCCGGGGTCGAGCCCGGGATCGTCGGGGCTGACCGTCCGGGCGGTGACGTTGGCGAGGCGCTCGCGGGCGGCGCGCTCCGTCATGTAGCGGCCCATGTCCCGCTCGATGTCGAGGCCGATGACCGCGCCGGTCGGCCCGACCGCGCGCGAGAGGTGCGGCAGGAAGTAGCCCGTGCCGGCCCCGAGATCGGCGACGCGCATGCCGGGGGCGAGCCGCATGGCGGCGATGACCTCCGCGGGCTTCTGCCAGGCGTCGCGCTCGGGGCCCTCGAACGCGGGAACCCAGTCGTCGGCCCGCTCGAAGCGGTGCACGAGCGGTCCTCCGCCGTGGGCGTGCCCGCCATGCCCTCCGTGGTGGCCGGCGTTGCCGCCGTGGCGGCCGGCGTGCCCGCCGTGGCGGCCGGGGTTGCCGCCGTCGTGGCCGGCGTTGCCGCCGTGGCGGCCGGCGTGCCCGCCGTGGCGGCCGGCGTGCCCGCCGTGGTGGCCGGGGTTGCCGCCGTCGTGGCCGGCGTGCCCGCCGTGGCGGCCGGCGTGCCCGCCGTGAGCGCCGGCATGACCGGCTGGACCGGCGCCGTGCTGCCCGTGCGCGGGGGCCTGGTCAGGGGAGGCGGCGTCGGGCGTGGCGCTGCAACTGCTGAGGAGCGCGGTGAGGGCGGCGCAGGAGGCGGCGGGGCGAAGGCGGCGGTGCATCCGCGCTCCCTACCAAGAACCGCGGGCCGGAGTCCCCTGCGGGGCGCTGTCGCGCAAGTTGCGCAAGCTCTCGCCCATTTGAGCAAGCCCCTGCCCGATCCGGACCGCCCGGGGACCGCGGAAAGGCGTGAACCCCGCAAAAGCCGCGTGGCCCGACTCCTGCCAAGGGAACCACGCCTCCGCAACACGGCGACGGACCCCCGATGGCGCGTCGCCGAGGCCTCCTCGACACGGCGATCGCCGCGTCGAGCAACGCGTCGATCCTTCGCTTCGACGCTGCGCATGTCGCCGCCGCGGAGGGAGGTGCTCGTGCATTGCAACCGCCTCGCCGGGAACGGCGCGGCCCCATGGAGAGACATCATGAACGTTCAGCGTCGTATCAACAATCATCGATTCGCCTCCGCGCTCTGGCTCGCGCTCTCGATGGCCCCGTTCGCCGCGGGCTGTCAGGTGGAGGTGGCCGACGAGGCCGTCGAGCCGATCGCCTCCGAGGCGCAGGAGGCGAGGGCAGGCGGCACCATCTCGGTGGCCCTCTGCGGCGGCCTGCTCGGCCTCACCTGCAAGCCCGGCTTCTTCTGTGATTACGAGATCGATGCCATGTGTGGCGCGGGCGATCAGTGGGGCGCCTGCACGCCCATCCCGAAGATGTGCACGAAGGAGTACGACCCTGTCTGCGGCTGCGACGGCAAGACGTACGGCAACGAGTGCGCGGCGAACGCGGCGGGCGTGTCGGTGGCGTCGCTCGGCGCGTGCGGGGCTCCCGAGGAGCAGGCGTGCGGTGGCATCGCCGGCCTCGCGTGCGAGCGCGGGTTCTTCTGCGACTACGGCCCGGAGGCCCAGTGCGGCGCGGGCGATCAGACGGGCACCTGCGAGCGCATCCCGGAGGCGTGCCTGGACGTGTACGACCCGGTCTGCGGCTGCGACGGGAAGACGTATGGCAACGCCTGTTATGCGAACGCGGCGGGCGTGTCGGTTGCGTCGTCCGGCGAGTGCGGGGATGTCGGGGAGCAGGCGTGCGGCGGCATCGCCGGCCTCGCGTGCGAGCGCGGGTTCTTCTGCGACTACAGCCCGGAGGCCCAGTGCGGCGCGGGCGATCAGATGGGCACGTGCGAGCCCACCCCGCAGGCCTGCCTCCATGTGTACGACCCGGTCTGCGGCTGCGACGGGCGGACGTACAGCAACGCCTGCACCGCGAACGCAGCGGGGGTGTCGGTGGCGTCGCGCGGCGCCTGCGACGCGCGCCTGTGAAGCGCGGCGCCTGCGACGCGCGCCTGTGAAGCGCGGCGCCTGCGACGCGCGCCTGTGAAGCGCGGCGCCTGCGACGCGCGCCTGTGAAGCGCGGCGCCTGCGACGCGCGCCTGTGAGTGGGCGCTTTGGGCACCCTCTGCCACACCGGCGGTGGAGCGGATGATCCGATCGACGCACAGCAGGGCGTCGGCCCCTCGATTCCCCTGAATCGAGGGGCCGACTGCGCCTCGCACCGCGCTGAAGGAGGCGCGAAACCGCCTCCCGCGTGCGCATTTTATGACACAATCGTAGCATGATTGTCATAAGATCGCCCCGGGACTGCCGAGCTTAGGAGCGATCGATGAACGTAAGAATCCTGCATTATCTTCGAGCCGCCGCCGGAGTGGGTCGAGGCCTGCAACGGGCTCGTCGTCGGCGACGACTGCACGATCGAGCGGATAGGAAACCATAGAGCTCTCGCCCGTGGGGTGCTGCCGTTCGGGGCTGCGAGGGCAAGTTCAGATGATCGAGGATGCGGCGCACCACCGCTGAGTCGGTGATCGTGGAAAGCACGCGCATCCTCCGTTCGCATCTCGGGCAGCACCGTGGGCTCGGCATGCGCGAGCGACCTCGCTGAGAGCGCCGGCGGAGCGCACGGCGACGCGGGCGCGGGCGCGGCGGGCAGAGGCGCGTGCCCCGCGCACGGCTCAGACTTCGCGGAGCGGGCCGGAGGTTTGGGTGTCACGAGAGAGCGCCACGACGAGCGAGGCGCGAACACGCCATGGTATCTCACAAGCGGGATCTTCGGCGGAGGAATCAAAGCCGCGAGCCGGGCCATGAACTCCATTGGACTCATGACGCGGTGAGTGCGTCCCCGCCGAGGTGTCTTCAGCAAGTACGCTATACGCCCATCGGGCAGGAGCTCGATTCGATCGAGTGCGAAGGCCGGGCGGGAGCAGTACCGCACGCGCCTCTCGCGCCCCTGATCGTCATCCGCTGCGATGCGGCACTGTTACCCGATGGACTACGTAGCGTGGAGCCCTGGTCGCACGCCGATGCTCAACGAGTTCCTCGAGGGCGTATTCGCGGATTGCAGTGAAGAGGAAGCGGCAGCCAGAACCGCGCTGCTCCAGGAATTCGTGGGCGCCTGCCTCATCGGTGATGCCGTTAGATACCAGCGCTGCCTGATTCTATACGGCGAGGGTGGTAACGGAAAAAGCGCGGTGATCAATCTTGTGCGCGCGATGTTCCCACCAGGCGCACTGGCAAGCTTGCCGCCGCAACGATGGACGGAACGGTTTGCGCTGTCCGCCCTAGAAGCCAAGCTGGCTAACTTCGTGTCGGAAACACCCACCGGAGAGACCCTCGACGGTGGGGCGTTCAAGGCAGTGGTGACGGGTGATCCGGTGATGGCGGAACGAAAGCACCGCGACCCTTTCGAGTTCCGGCCGGTCGCGGGGCACATGTTCAGCACGAACTGGCCGATCGCAGCATCCGATTTCTCCGCGGGTTTTTGGCGGCGGCCTATGATCCTGCCCTTTGCCCGAAGATTCGATACGGCACCGGAGAGAAAGATAGCGCCCGAGGCGCGCGTCGTCGAACAAGAGCTGTCCGGGGTTGTTGCTTGGGCTCTTGAGTGCCAGTTCGCAGGCTCATGGGGCCACCTGACGGCGTTTTTCGCAGGGTCATGGGGCCACCCCAATCGCAGGAGGATGGGGCCACCCGCGCGGGGGCGTGACCCAGTTTTTCGCAGGGTCATGGGGCCAGCTTCCGAGGTTTTTCGCAGGGTCATGGGGCCAGCTCGGGACGCCGCGGTCGGGATCTGAGACGGCCTCCTTCCGACGACGGCGCGGGTCGCCGTCGGAAGGAGGCCGATGCCCTACCGAGAGCTGATCATGGTTGACATCAAGGAAATGCTCCGCCGACGTGCGGCGGGGCAGAGCGCGCGTCAGGTGGCGCGCGAGACGGGGTTCGATCGCAAGACGGTCGGCAGGTACTTCGAGGCTGCAGCGACGCTGCCACTGCCACGCGACCGCGAGCCAACGGACGAGGAGGTTCATGCGATCGCCCAACGCGTGCAGGCGCGCCCGACTCCCGACGCGAGCGAGGAGTGGAAGCAGATCGGCGAGCATCGCGTCCGTATCGAGGCCTGGCTCGCTCAATCTCGCCCGCTGAAGCTGCGGAAAATCCACACGCCGCTCCAGCGCGACCACGCCGTCACGGCGAGCTACGACACGCTCTGGCGCTTCGCCAGGGAGGAGCTCGCGTGGCGCAAGAAGACGCCGACGGTTCGTGTCGCGGATACCGAGCCCGGCGAGGTCGCGCAGGTCGACTTCGGCCTCATGGGCAGGCTGTTCGATCCTGCGACGCAGCGAGTTCGCAACCTGTGGGTGCTCGTGGTGACGCTCGTGTACAGCCGCTACCAGTTCGTGTGGCCGTCGTTCGACCAGACCACCGCGGCGGTGTGCGCGGGCCTGGACGCGGCGTGGCGGTTCTTCGACGCGATGGCGCGCGTGATCATCCCGGACAACATGAAAGCCATCGTGCTGCGCGCCGACGAGCTCGCCCCCGTGCTCGTGCCGGCCTTCCTCGACTACGCGCAGACGCGCGGGCTGTTCGTGGATGCCGCGCGTGTCCGGTCGCCGAGAGACAAGGCGCGTGTCGAGAATCAGGTCGCCTACGTGCGGGAGAGCTGGTTCGACGGCGAATCGTTCACGAGCCTCGACGACGCGCGCGCGTCGGCTGAGCGGTGGTGCCGCGACGTCGCCGGCGCGCGCGTCCACGGCACGACGCGCGAGGTGCCGCGCGAGGTGTTCGAGGCGCGCGAGAGGAGCGCCATGAAGCCGGCGCCGGCATCACCGTTCGACGTGCCGCACTGGACCGACGCGAAGGTCCACCCCGATCATCACGTGCAGGTGCTCCGGTCGCTCTACAGCGTGCCCACCCGTCACGTCGGCAGCACGGTGCGCGTCCGCGCCGACAGCGCGTCGGTGAGAATCTACGCCGGCACGGAGCTCGTGAAAGCGCACGCGCGCGTCGCGCCGGGCAAGCGTTCCACCGATCCGAGCGACTACCCCATGGGCAAGGACGTCGCGGCGGTGCGCGACGTCGCCTCGCTCATCGCGAGCGCGAAGAAGTGCGGAGTGCACGTCGGCGTCTACGCTGAGCGACTGCTCGCGGTGCCATTGCCCTGGACGCGCATGCGGCTGGTCTACGCGCTGCTGCGTCTGTGCAAGAAGTTCGGTAACGGGCGTGTCGAGGCGATCTGCCAGAGCGCGCTCGCGTTCGATGTCGTCGACGTGCAGCGCGTGGCGCGCATGCTCGAGACGGCGAAGACGCCGGCGTCACCGTCCACGGGTCAGCGCACGGTCGTCGCGCTGCCCGCGCCGCGGTTCGCGCGCAGCACGGAACACTTCGCGACGCGCATGCCGGTGGCTGCCGCGACCAGGGAGGACTCGTGATGAGCTCGATCGATGTCGACCCTGCGCTCATCACGGCGCTCAAGCGCCTTCGTCTCGGCCGCATCGCGGCGACGCTGCGCGAGCGTCTCCTGGTCGCCGAGAAGCAGTCGATGGGACACGAGGAGCTGTTGCTCATGCTGCTCACCGACGAGATCGCGCGCCGCGAGGCCAGCGCGACGGAGAGCCGCGTACGCGACGCCGGGCTCGACCCGGCCATGCGCCTGGAGCTCTGGGACAAGACCGCGAAGGTCAGCTTCGACAAGCGTCTGCTCGGCGGGTTCACGAGCCTACGCTTCCTCGAAGAGCACAAGCACATCGTCATCCTCGGCTCTGTCGGCGTGGGCAAGACCTACCTCGCGAACGCGCTCGGACACCTCGCGTGCCAGCACGGCTACAGCGTGCGCTTCTTGCGCGCGGACGCGATGCTGCGCAGGCTGCGCCAGAGCAGACTCGACAACTCACGCGACGCCGAGATGGTCGCGCTCACGACCGTCGACCTGCTCATCCTCGACGACTTCGCGCTCGAGGCGATGAACAAGGAAGAGAGCCGCGACGTGTACCAGCTCTTCCTCGAACGCACAGGCAACGCTTCGATGATCGTCACGAGCAATCGCGACACGGCTGAGTGGCTCGCGATGTTCGACGACGTGCTGCTCGCGCAGAGCGCCGTCGATCGGTTCAAGAACGCGGCGTTCGACTTCATCATCGACGGGGAGTCGTACAGACCGCGGCTCAAGCCGAAGCTCGACGAGAGCACCACGGCCGCGCTGGTGCCCGCGCGCAGCAAGCCGCCCACCCACCCACGCGGCAGGCGGCGATGACCGCTGCGGCCCCGGCGAGGACGTCGAGCCTGGGGCCGCGCCTCTGACCCCTCGCTCCGATCGGCGTGCCTCGCCCACCCTCGTCGATGGGACCGCTGGTGTCGCTGGGGGCGGGGCGAACCTGCCTGCTCCTGAGCGTCGCGGACCCTGCCGGGATCTACCGGGGGCCTGGGTGGCCCCATGACCCTGCGAAAAGAGAGACGTCGCCGGTCGCTGCGCGCCCGGCTCCGGGGACCTCGACACGCTTCGCGGTCTCGGGCATGGTCGAGACCGATCACGGCGTCTCCCCCTGGCCCCATGACCCTGCGACGGGGTGGCCCCATGACCCTGCGACGTGGCAAGAAAACCTCGTGATTACGAGGCCTTAGGTGTAATTCAAAAAAAGATCGCCCCGCGTGTCGATCGCGTGGTCGCCCGTTCGTCGTGACGGTGGAGACAGGGGCCGGGCAGTCGAAGCCGGCGGGGCGCTCCTCTTCGAACCGGAAGGAAACTCGACGATGCGATTCATGATCACCGCGGCACCGGCGACCGACGACGCGAAGCACGACGCACAGGCAGCGGCGGATGCGCCCCCGGACGAGGCGCTGTTCGCCGCGTACATGAAATACAACGAAGACATGCAGAAGGCCGGCGTGCTGGTCGCGTCCGAGGGCCTCAATCCCGCCGGGGCGCGCGCGCGCGTCGGGATTTCGGGGGGGAAGCGCGTCCTGCTCGACGGGCCCTTCGCGGAGTCGAAGGAGCTCGTCGGCGGCTTCTACCTGATCGAGGTGGGCTCGAAGGAAGAGGCGATCGCCTGGGCGCTGCGCTGCCCCGTCGGGCTCGGCAGCGCCGAGGTGCTCACGATCCACCAGATGACGGAGCTCTCGGACATCCCGCCGCGGTTCAGGGAGATCATCGCCGAGGTGGCGCCGACGTGGAGCGTGTCCTTCTCGAGGGCGCAGTAGGCCGGGCGACGAAGCGCCGGCGTCATTGGCCACGTGTCTGTCGATTCAGCGCGCGGTCCCGCGGAAGGGGTGGCCAGGCGTCACTTTCAGCCCCGCGCGGCATCTCCGGTCATCAATGTCCAACCCGGCCCGACCACGACCGACAGAGACCCCGGGAGAAACCGGCGCGCCGACGTATTACCGGGAGGTCTACCCCATCGTCCGGCAGACGTGCGTGGGTTGCCATGTCGCGGGCGGCATCGCGCCCTTCCGCTCGAGGAGTCGGCGACGGTCGTGTCCTTGGCCAACCGGATCCGCGACGTGACCCGGAACGGGTCGATGCCTCCCTGGGCGCCGAGCGAGCTGTTGGTGCGGCAATACGACCAGCATCCGACCTCGTTCGGCGGCGGCCCACGTCCCTCGTCGGCACGAGCGCCCCTTGGGGACGTGCCGCGGAACAGGGCGTCGTAGAGTGCGTGGGCGTCGGCTTGGATGTGACCCGATTTGTGTTTCAAATTACATGATAGCGGTCTGGGCCGATGGGCGTTCGATTTTTCTCCCCCGCGTTTTTTTCAGCGATGAGTTTCCTCGGGCAGCGGGGTCTATGGGGTACAGCCGGTCGCGATCATGACGCCGGCTGTCGCCGGGGACGGCGGCGGCGCTCGGGGCATGCGCTCTTCGTCGCCGCCGCGACCGGGAAGAGCGGTTCGAGCCGCCGGATGAGACGCTGCACGAGCTGTCACGAAGGGAGAAGGAATATGGTCATGAAGCGCGTCTTGATCGCGATGTGCCTGATCGTCGCTGCATGTGGGGGTGAGGAGGACGACGCGCCCGTCGCGTGGGAGGACATGAGCTTCGATCAGCGCTTCGCGTTCATGGAGGATGTCGTCCTGCCGGAGATGAAGGAGACCTTCGTCGCGTTCGACGCGAAGTTCGAGGGAATGACGTGCGTGACCTGTCACGGCAGCGGCGCGGCCGACGGGACCTTCGCGATGCCGAGCCCCGACCTCCCCCCGCTCCCCGCCACCGAGGAGGCGTTCGCCGAGTACGTGAAGGATCCGGAGATCGAGCGGTGGGGCACATGGATGTTCGAGACGGTCATGCCTCGGATGGCCGATGTGCTGCAGATCGCCGCGTACGACCCGATGACCAACACCGGCGACTTCTCGTGCAATGGCTGCCACACGCTTGAGGGCGTCGAGCAGTGAAACCGCCGGGCACGCCGCCGGCGGAGATGCAAACGTAGCGGATGGGTGGGTCTCGAAGTCGAGCGTGAAAGGTGAAAGGCTCCGGCGGCGACAGCTCAATGCGCTCGGCAGGCAGATGCTCGGGCAGCTTTTGCCGTCCGTGCGGGCGGATGTGACGCCCCTTGTCCCCGCCTCCGGATGAGCTGCCTGGCGCTGCGCCATCGCCCTGCGGCGGAGGGCGCCCCGCTCGGCCACACCGGAGCCGCCCTCAGCGTCGAAATAGACGGAAACCATAAAAATTGCTACTGTTTCCGGCGGCCGCTCGTCATCGATCGGTATCTCTGGCGGGATTTCTGACATGCGGAACGATGGAGCCATCGCTCATCTCGCGCTCCGGCGCGATCCTGTTGAAGCGGTCGGAACCGAACGTCCCTGAGCGTCAACGAAGGGTATGGCCGCCCCGCCTACCTGCGCAGGAGGCGCCCCTGCCGGGTCTTGCCCGTCAGCGCGCCGTCCTGCGCCACCACCTCGCCGGTGATCAGGACGGCGCGGATCCCCGTCGGCGGCGCGTCGGCCCGCCGCGGCGTCGTGTTGTCCGCCACCGTGGCCGGATCGAAGACGACGAGATCCGCCCAGTGCCCGGGCAAGATGCGCCCCACGTCGCGGAGCCCGATCCGCTCGGCGGGCAGCGAGGTCATCCGGCGCACGGCCTCCTCGAGCCGGAACAGGCCGACGTCGCGGCTGTAGTGGCCGAGCACCCGCGGGAACGTGCCGAACGACGCCGGGTTGTGCTGGCCGCGCCGGGTGAGGATCGCGTCGGTCTCGAACGCGCAGAGCGGGTGCGAGAGCACGGCCCGGAGCGGCTCGTCGTGCGCGTCGACGCCCGAGTACGTGTTCAGGAGGACGCGCGCCTTGCCGTCGCTCACGCGGGCGACGTGCACGTAGGCGTCGAACTCGCTCCCGCCGAGGCGCCCCGCGATCGCCTCGAAATCGAGCCCCTCCAGCGCCGCGAGCTCCGGCGCTCCGCCCCAGAGCAGCCGGATGTCGGCATACGAGAGCCCGAGGAGCCGCCGGAACATCGCGAACTCCCGCCGGAGCCGGCGGAGGACGGCCGGGTCGTCGATGCGGGCGCGGAAGCCGTCGAGCACCCAGGCGGGGAAGAGGGCGTTCACCGTGGTGTTGCCGACCGTGTAGGGGAACGCGTCGAAGGCGGCATCGACCCCTCTGTCCACGGCCCGCTCGATCGCGCGGAGCACCCAGGGCACCGTGGGCCACGTCCGCCGGCCGATGAAGATCTGGTGCGAGAGCTGGATCTTCGCGCCGCTCTCCTCGGCCAGGCCGAGCAGCTCGCGGACGGAGCGGAGGTTGTGCGGCGGGCCGAGGAGCAGCGGCCTGTAGAACGGCGATATCCACGTGTAGGCCCGGCCGTGGACCGTGAACACGCCCCCTTCGTCGGCCACCGCCCGGAGCAGCGTCAGGAGCTCGTGCCTTCGCGCGAAGACCCCGGGCGTGTAGGCCAGCCCGGCGGAGAGCCCGAACGCGCCCTCGCGGAGCGACGCGCGCGCGAGCGCGCAGAGCGCGTCCATCTGCTCCGGGCTCGGGGGAGCGGCGCTGTTGCCCATGACGGCCTGGCGGAGCGTGCCGTGGCCGACCAGGAGCGCCGCATTGACGAGCAGCCCGCCGGCCTCGAGGGCGCTCAGCAGCTCGCCCATCGAGCGCCACCGGTAGGCGAGCGCTCCGTCCTTCAGGATCTCCGCGGAGTGCTCCACCAGCGGAATCGACGCCTCGGTGACCGGGGCAGGGGAATGGCCACAATTGCCCGCGACCACGGTCGTGATGCCCTGGGCGACCATCGGCGCGAGGACGTCCTCGTGGTCGGGCAGCGCGAGCAGCCAGTCGACGTGCGAGTGGATGTCGATGAAGCCGGGCGCGACGGCGAGCCCGCTGGCGTCGAGCGTCCGCCCTCCCGCGAGCGCGCCCGGCCCGGCGATCGCGGCGACCTTGCCCTTCTGGATCCCCAGGTCCGCCACGTAGCGAGGCTGGCCGCTGCCATCGAGGATCGTTCCCCGCGAGATGACGAGATCGAAGTCCATCTGCACGCCTCCTCGAGAAGCTCGTTCGCGGACCACGCGGAACCGTGGAAAGCCCACCGGACCGGGGCATCGCCGTGGAGCGGAGCATGAGCTCCGCGCGGGCTGCGCGCCCCTCGATCCGGGCTCCGTGGCGCTCGCGCCCCGGCGGCCGCGCGCTTCGAGCCGCTGCCCTGCCAGCATGAGCCCGGGCGCTCGTCCGGTTGCGCTCGCGCCGCGCGCCCCTCGCATGAGCCCGCCGGTGTGCAGCCCGAGCCCAGCGGCCTGCCCCGGCCGGGTCCAGGCCGCGTCGCGCAGTGCAGTTCGCTCCGGGCGACCGCGCGAGATCGCCTGGCCCCGCGATTGTATCCGCGGCTGTCGCAGTCCTGCTGCGGGTCGACTCGACCCGCGAGAGACCGGGGGAGTCCATGGATCGAACAGCGAGCGCGCCTCGAGGCGGGCGTCTCTCTCTGCGCCCGCTCGCCGAGCGGCCGCGGTGCAGCATCGTCATTCCCTGTTACAACGAGGAGCGCTACATCGAGGACGTCCTCCGCTGCGCCCTCGAGCAGCGTTATCCTCCAGAGCTCCTCGAGATCTTCGTGGTCGACGGCGGCTCGACCGACAGCACACGGGAGCTCGTCGGCCGCGTCGCGGCGGAGGATCCACGGGTGACGCTCCTCCACAACCCCGACCGGATCCAGGCCGCCGCGATGAACATCGGCATTCGCCGGGCGCGAGGTGAGGTGATCGTCCGGATGGACGCCCACGCCGACTACGCCGGCGACTACGTGGCTGCGTCGGTCGCGGCGCTCCGGAGGACCGGCGCCCTCAACGCGGGCGGCGCGGCGCGGCCGCGCCACCGGAACGGCTTTCAGCGGGCGCTCTGCGCCGCGCTCTCGAGCCCCCTCGGCGTGGGCGGCTCGGCGTACCGGGACCCGTCGCGCGAGGGGTTCGTCGAGTCGGTGTTCAACGGGGCTTTCCGGCGCGAGGCGTTCGAGATCGCCGGCCTCTACGACCCGGCCGCCATCACCAACGAGGACGCCGAGCTGAACCAGCGCATCATCGAGGCTGGCGGCGCGGTCTACCTGTCCCGGGAGATCGTCGCTCATTACTACCCGCGATCGTCGTTCGCCGCGCTCGTCCGGCAGTATTTCGCGTATGGCAAGGGGCGCGCGCGCACCCTGATGTGCCGCCGCAGGTTCCTGTCGCTCCGGCCGGCGCTGCCGTTCTGCATGGTGACGGCCGGAGCGCTGCTCGCGCTCGCGTCAGCGCTCGCGCCGGCGGTCCGCCCGGCGCTGGCGCTCGCCTCGCTCGCCTATGCCGCGCTCGTGATCGCGGAGTCGCTCCGGCTGGCGCGGCGCGCCTCGCCGCGCGATTTCCCCCTGCTCTGCGCCATCTTCCCCGCGGTGCACGCCGCGCACGGGCTCGGGTTCTGGGCCGGCCTGCTCCGCGGCGCGCGGGACGGCGCTGGCCGGCGCGAGGCCGAGCGCCTTCCGGCGCCGTGAGCGCGAGCAGCGCGGGTGATCCCCGGGTTCAGCGGCTCGGACGCGGATCGAGCGGCGGCGCGGCGCGTTGATCGCCCGCGTTCGCTTTGGTATGTTTGCGCCGTGAGCGTACGCGGGACGCCGTTTGCATCGTTCTCCTCGGCCGCGGCCGAGCTCATCGAGCTGTCCCGCTTTTGCCATGAGCGCGGCTGGACGCCGGCCACGAGCGGCAATTTCTCCGCCCGGCTCGGCGACGGCACCCTCGCGATCACGGCGTCCGGGCGGCCCAAGGGCGCGCTCGGCGTGTCGGACATCGTCGTCGTCAACGCGGACGGCCGCCTGACCGGGCCCTCGCCGGCCCGCCCGTCGGCCGAGACCGCGCTGCACTGCCAGCTTTACCGGCACTCCAGCGAGATCGGCGCCGTCGCGCACACCCACTCGCGGGCGGCGACGGTGCTGTCGCGCCGGTGCGCGCAGGAGGGGTACGTGACCCTCTCGGGCTACGAGGTGGCGAAGGCGCTCTCCGGGATGGCGACGCACACCGCCACGGTGCTCCTCCCGGTCTTCGTCAACACGCAGGACATCCGGAAGCTGGCGGAGGACGTCGATGCGTTCATGTCGGCGCATCCGCCCGTGTACGGCTACCTCATCGCAGGTCACGGCCTGTACACATGGGGCTCGGACATCGCGAGCACCATCCGCCACATCGAGGCGATCGAGTTCATGCTGGACTGCGCGCTGCTGGAAGGAGGGCTATCATGAGCCGATTGCGGGTTTACCGGGAGAGCGACCCGACGAGGGCCGACGAATACACGACGCTCGAGGACATCGCCCGCGTCGCCGCAGAGGCGCAGATCCGCTTCGAGCGCTGGTCCGCCGAGCGCCCGCTGCCGCCGGGCACGGCGCAGGAGCAGGTGCTCGAGGCGTACGCGGGGCCGGTGAAGCAGCTCTCCGAGGCGTGCGGGTTCGTGACGGCGGACGTCGTGTCGGTGTCGCCGGGCACCCCCAACCACGCCGAGCTCAGGCGGAAGTTCCTGGACGAGCACATCCACACCGAGGATGAGGCGCGCTTCTTCGTCGAGGGGCGAGGGCTGTTCTGCATTCATCACGGCGAGCGCGTGCTCTCGTTCCTCGTCGAGAAGGGCGATCTCATCAGCGTACCGGCCGGGACGCGGCACTGGTTCGACATGGGGCCGGAGCCCTCGTTCACCTGCATCCGGTGGTTCTCCGACCCGAAGGGGTGGGTCGCCGAGCACACCGGGTCGGACATCGCGTCGCGCTTCCCGCGGCTGGAGGCGTGAGCGTGGCGGCGCTCTCTGCGCGCGCGGTGCTCGTCGACATCGAGGGGACGACGACCGACGTGCGCTTCGTGCACGACACGCTGTTCTCCGTGGCGCGCCGGGATCTGGCCGCGTACGTCGCGGCGCACGCCGGGGGCCCGGAGGTCGAGGCCGCCCGGCGCGCGGTCGCGCGCGAGCGGGGCGAGAGCGAGCAGGCGGTGAGCGACGGCGAGCTCGCGGCGGCGCTGCTCGCGTGGATCGACCAGGATCGCAAGGAGACGACGCTGAAGGCGCTCCAGGGCAAGATCTGGCGCAGCGCCTACGAGTCGGGGGGGCTCCGGAGCCACGTGTATGCGGACGTGGAGCCGGCGCTGCGGAGATGGCGAGACCTCGGGGTGACGCTCGCCGTGTTCAGCTCCGGGTCCGTCGAGGCGCAGCAGCTCCTCTTCCGGCACACGACGGCCGGCGATCTCACCGGCCTGTTCACGGCGTTCTTCGATACGACGACCGGGCCGAAGCGAGAGGCGGGCGCTTACCAGCGGATCGCGGAGGCGCTCGGGCTGCAGCCGGGAGAGGTGCTGTTCCTGTCCGACATCGTGGCCGAGCTCGACGCCGCGGCGGCCGCCGGCATGCGCACGGTGCAGCTGCTCAGGCCGGGGACGGCGCGGGACGCGGAGAGCCGCCACGCCGTCGCGGAGCGCTTCGACGACATCGCGCCGTAGCTCGCCCGGCGGCGGCTCGTTCCGCTTGGCGCGTGAGTGACCGCGCTGACATCCTTGGCACGCATGCTTCACGGCAGACTGCTCGCCGGCCGGTTCGAGGTGATCGAGCTCGCGGGAACGGGAGGGATGGGCACTGTCTACCGGACCGTGGATCGCGCGAGCGGCGATGTCGTCGCCGTGAAGCTGCTCGGCGATCTCGACGCGCAGGCAGCGGCGCGCTTCGGTCACGAGGCGCGGGCGCTCGCCACGCTCGATCACCCGCACGTCGTGCGTTACGTGACGCACGGGGTGGCGCCCACCGGGGAGCCTTACCTGGCGATGGAGTGGCTCGCCGGAGAGAGCCTCTCCATCCGGCTGTCCCGGCGACCGCTGGACGTGGAGGAGAGCGTCGCGCTCGTGCGCGCGGTGGCGGATGCGCTCGGCGCCGCGCACGCGCGCGGGATCGTCCACCGCGACATCAAGCCGAGCAACCTGTTCCTTCCGGGCGGGGCCGCCGACCGGGTGAAGGTGCTCGACTTCGGCATCGCCTGGCTCTCGGGCGCCTCGGCGCGGCTGACGCGGACGGGGGCCCTCGTGGGCACCATCGGCTACATGGCCCCCGAGCAGGCCAGCGGGGAGCGCGCGCAGCTCGACGCGCGCGCGGACGTCTTCTCGCTCGGGTGCGTGCTCTTCGAGTGCCTGACGGGTCGTCCGGCGTTTCACGGGCGGCACTTCATGACCATCCTGACCAAGCTCCTCCAGGAGGAGCCGCCGCGGGCGAGCGCGCTGCGGCCCGAGGTGCCGCAGGCGCTCGACGAGCTCCTGGCGCAGATGCTGGCCAAGCGCCCGGAGGGGCGCCCGGCCGACGGCGCGGCCGTGGTGCGCTGCCTCGACGCGCTCGGCGCCTCGACGGCGGGCGGCGCTCGCTCCAGCCTGGCCGCCGTCGAGCTCGTGACCGCCGCGGAGGTGTGGCTCTGCTCGATCGTGGCCGTCGGGCCGGCGGACGTCAGCGCGCCGGCGTCGACGGAGATCGTGCCCGCCGGTCGATCGCAGCGGAGCGCGGTCGCCGCCGTCCGGCACGAGGCCTCGCCCCTCGGCGCGGTCGTGCAGGAGCTGGCCAGCGGGACCGTCGTGGCGATCCTCGCGGCGGGGGCGGGCGCGGGCAGCGCGACCGACCAGGCGGCGATCGCGGCCCGCTGCGCGCTGCGGATCCGCGCGTCGGTCCCCGGAGCCAACGTCGTGCTGGTGACGGGGCGCGGCGAGTCGACGGGACGATCGCTGCTCGGCGAGGTCCTGGACAGGGCGGCCGCG
The DNA here is from genome assembly GCF_051525245.1 of Sorangium sp. So ce128. Classification (NCBI taxonomy): domain Bacteria; kingdom Pseudomonadati; phylum Myxococcota; order Polyangiales; family Polyangiaceae; genus Sorangium; species Sorangium sp. So ce128. The sequence goes on from NZ_CP150313.1 coordinate 2,236,852, forward strand.
CTGCTCGACGACGCGGCCGCCCGGGGCCGCCCGGGCCGCCTCCGCGTCGCGGTCGACGCCGTGACGCGGGCCCTGCTCGACGCGCGCTTCGAGGTCGCGGAGCAGGACGGGCTCTCCTGGGTGGAGGCGGAGCGCGAGGTCGCCGACGGCGCGCGCAGGCTGCTGGGCAAGCCGAGCCCCTATGTCGGGCGCGCTCGGGAGCTGCGCAGCCTGCTCGATCTCGTCGAGGAGAGCTTCACCGAGCAGCGCGCCGCGGTGGCGCTCGTGACCGCGGCCGCGGGGGTGGGCAAATCGCGCCTGCGTCACGAGCTGGTCCAGGCGCTGCGGCCGCGCCATCCCGAGCTCGTGCTGGGCGTCGGCAGCGGGGACTCCATCGGCGCGGGCTCCGCGTTCGCGATGCTCGCCGGGTCGCTCCGGGGCGCGCTCGGGATCGCGGCCGGCGAGGCCCCCGAGGCGCAGCGGGAGAAGCTCGCGCGGGCCGTGGGCCAGCTGTTCGCGGGGGAGCAGCAGCAGCGCGTGGCCTGCTTCCTCGGCGAGCTGCTCGGCGTTCCTCTCGCCGACGGCGGGCCGATGGTGCGGGCCGCGCGGCAGGACCCGGCGCACATGGCCGACCGGATCCAGGAGGCCTACCTGGACTACGCGCGCGCCGTGACGAGCGCGCGGCCCATGCTCGTCGTCCTCGAGGATCTGCACTGGGGAGATGCGCCTTCGGTGAAAATTTTCGATCACGCGTTGCGGGCCCTCTGCGAGCGCCCCTATGCGGTGCTCGCGTTCGCGAGGCCCGAGGTCCACGAGCTCTTCCCCCGGCTCTGGATCGAGCGAGGGCTCACGCAGATCCGGCTGCGCGAGCTGTCCGCGCGGGCCGCCGAGCAGCTCGTGCGCGGCGCGCTGGGCGCGTCGGTCGCGCCGGGGACCGTGGCGGCGATCGTGGATCGGGCCGCGGGAAACGCCTTCTACCTGGAGGAGCTCGTCCGGGCCGTGGCCGAGGGGCGCGGCGGCGCGTTGCCGGAGACGGTGCTGGGCATGGTCGAGGCGCGCCTCGCGGCGCTCGATCCCGAGGTGCGGCGGCTGCTCCGGGCGGCGAGCGTCTTCGGGGACGTGTCGTGGATCGGCGGCGTGAGCGCGCTCCTCGGCGCGCGCACCCTGGCGTCGGGGCCGAGCGACGCGGACGCCTGGGCGGAGCTCTTCGATCGCGAGATCCTCGAGCGCCGCCCGAGCTCGCGCTTCGTGGGGCAGGAGGAGATCGCGTTCCGCCACGCGCTCCTGCGGGAGGGGGCTTACGCGATGCTCACCGAGCGCGACCGGGCGGTCGGGCACAGGCTCGCCGGGGAGTGGCTGCTCTCGGCCGGCGAGCAGGATCCGATGGTGCTGGCCGAGCACTTCGCGCGCGGCGGGGATGGGCCGCGCGCGGGGGGGTTCTACCTGCGCGCCGCCACCCTGGCGCTCCACGGGGCGGACGTGCAGGCGGCGCTCGCGCGGGTGGAGAAGGGGATCGCTTGCGGGGCCGAGGGCGAGCGGCTGGCCGAGCTCCACCTGCTCCGGATGAACGCCTTCATCTGGACCGACGACGCCGCGCGCGCCCACGCGAGCGCGCTCCAAGCGCTCGAGATCGCCGCGTCCGGGAGCCTCGCTTCCTGGCGTGCCCTGAGCGGCGCGATGTACTGCGTCGCGCTCTGCGACGACCGGCGGGCCGTGGAGGTGCTGATCCCGCGCCTCCTGGCCGAGGAGCTCCCCGTCGACGTCCTGAGCCCGGAGCTCGCGACCCGGATCGTCTTCAGCCTGCTCTGGGACGGGAGGACGGCGCTGGCGGAGCGGATCGTGCGCCGGCTCGAGCTCGTCATCGCGCCGGCCGTCGAGGGTGATCTCCATGCGGCCCTCTGGATCGAGCTCACCCGCGGCTTCTGGCGCTGCCATGCGGCGCGGGACCTGTGGGGAGCGCTCCAGGCGAACCTCGCCGCGGCGCGGCGCGCCGAGTCCCTCGGCAGCGGGCTGTTCGTCGCCTGGGCGTGGATGCTGGTGGCGATCGATTACACGAGGCTCGGCGACATGGCCGCCGCCGATGGGTGCCTCGATCGCGTGCTCGCGACAGAGGGCCTGCCCGACTACGTGTTCACGACCTCGGTGACGTGCCGGATCGTCTCGCTCCTCGAGCAGCGCAGTCTCACCGAGGCGGTGGAGATGTCCAGCAGCCTGCTCCAGCACATGCTCGCGCGCGGCCATCGCAGCCGGAGCGTGATCCCGCGGCAGCTCCTCGCCGAGGGGCGGCTGCTCCTCGGCGATCTCGCCCAGGCGGAGGAGGAGCTCTGCGCGGCGGGGGATCCGGCGGTGATGGCGCCCTTCGCCGGGGCCGTGCATCTCTCGTTGTTCGCCGAGATCCGGCTGCGGCAAGGGCGGACGGAGGAGGCCTGCGCGATGGCCGGCGAGGCGCTCGCGCTCCAGCGGCAGGCCGGCACGGTCTTCCTGATGCGGCAGGAGGTGATCCCTGCGCTGTACGCCGAGGCGCTGCACGCGAAGGGCGACGCGGAGGCGGCGCGCGCGGTCCTCCGAGAGGAGCGCGCGGCGCTGCTCGCTCGCGCGGCCAGGATCGAGGAGCCCGCGTTCCGGAGGAGCTTTCTCGAGAACGTATCCGCGAACGCACGGACTCTGACGCTCGCGCGGGCGTTGCTCGGGGAGTGAGCTCGGACGGCTGCAGCGGAGCCAGCGGTGGAGGGCGTGCTGCGCGGGGGGGCGGCGGGGCTGTCCCACAAACTCGCGCCTTTTGGGGGGCCATTGCCCGCTGTGCGGGAGGCGAGATCGGGGGGCGACCGGCTGCGCTGCGGGCCGGCGCTCGGGGTTTGTGGGGGCCTGCCCCGCCGCCCCCCCGCGCAGCACGCCCTCCACCGCTGGCTCTTTCCAGGGGGCCGCCAGATCGAGGTGCTGTACAGTCGGGCGCGGTTGGCCGCGTGAAGAGGGATCGGGTCATGAAGGATCTGGAGAATTTGAGACCGCCTGCTGTGCTCGAGGAGATCGAGCGGGCCACCGCGGAGATCGGGTTTGCCATGGCGAGTGACAGGCAGACGGGCTCGATGCTGCGTACGCTCGCCGCCACCAAGTCGGGCGCTTTCCTCGAGCTCGGGACCGGCACGGGCATCTCGACGTGCTGGATCCTCGATGGCATGAATGCCATTTCCACGCTCGTCTCCGTGGAGCACGACGAGAAGGTCCAGGCCGTGGCACGCCAGCACCTCGGAGGCGACCCCCGCCTCACGCTCAAGAACATGGATGGCGAAGCCTTCTTGCGCTCGGTCCGGGGTCAGCAATTCGAGCTCGTTTTTGCCGATACATGGCCGGGCAAGTACTACGCCCTCGACGAGGCGCTGAGCCTGATCAAGCCCGGCGGGCTCTATGTCATCGACGACATGCTCCCTCAGCCCAACTGGCCTGATGACCACGCCCCCAAGGTGGCAGAGCTGATCGCCGCGCTCGAGCGACGCCAGGATCTCGTGCTGACCAAGCTCTGCTGGTCGTCAGGGCTCATCATCGCGACCAGGATCGGTAGCGCCTAGAGAACGACGGGGCCCGGAGCTGCCGGCAGCTCCAGCGACGGCTGTCACAGCAATCCTGCGCCGGCCCAGAGCCCGGGCTCGTACGCCACGAGCGCGTCCACGTCGTCCGAGGCGAGCACGAGGAAGCTCAGCGGAGAGAAGCCGAGGAACAGGTGTGAGGTGATCGGGAACTGGATCCCCCACCCGAAGCGAGCGCCGAAGGCGCCCGCGCTCTCGAAGTAGGGGGAGTCGAAGAAGACGCGGTGGTAGCCCGGCGTGATCCCGACCGACATCTCGACGTGCGATCCGACCCCCATCACGAGCCGGAGGGGCACGCCGATTGCGAGCTGGTTGACGTCGGTGGTCGAGACGGTCCGGAGCTCGGCGCCGACCTCGAAGCGGCGCGTCTCGCTCAGGCGGAGGCGCGCGAGGACGTCGAGATCCACGGACGTCCCGTCCTTCACCGCGAAGCGCCCCGGCACGAAGTAGCCGGAGATCCCGAGCGAGAGCGCCATCCGCCGCGCGTTGGCCTCCGCCTGATGACCCGTCGCGGGCCGCTCCGCGGCGGGCCCCGGCGACGTATCCGGGGTGCGCCTCTGCGGCTGTGCGGCAGCCGCGGGCGAGGGAGGGGGGGACGCGGGGTATCCGCCCGCCGGCGGCGGGTAGTAGGGGTAGGCCGCGGGAGGGCCACCTGCGGGCGGCGGCGGATAGGGGTAGGGCGCGGGGTACCCGCCCGCGGGCGGCGGGTAGGGGTAGGGGGCGGGATACCCGCCCGCGGGCGGCGGCGGGTAGGGGTAGGGCGCGGGGTACCCGCCCGAGGGCGGCGGGTAGGGGTAGGGCGCGGGGGGCCCGCCCGCGGGCGGCGGCGCGTACGGGTGGGGCGCTGGTGCCGGCGACGGCCTCTGAGCAGGCGCCGGAGCCGGCGCGGAGCTCGCGGCCGCGGGCGTCGCTGCCTCGGGCCTTGCTGGCGCGGGCGGCGCGGGGCGAGCCGGCTGGGCCGCTGCCTCGCCCGCGGCGAGGCTCAGGGAGGCGAGCGCCACCAGCGCGGGCGCCACGGCGGCGGCGCGCCGCGCGCTGCGAGCCCGACGCGCCAGCACGACGGCCGCCGCGAGCCCCAGCAGGAGCGCCAGCGAGACGAGCTGGCCGGTGCTGAGTCCCCCGTACACGCCGCGCCCGGCGTCCCCGCGGAGGAGCTCGATGAAGAACCGGCCCGCCGCGTAGAGCGCGAGCCATGTCCCGAACGCGCGCCCGTCCCGGTGCCCCCGGACGAGCCAGAGGGCGGCGAGCGCGCTCGCCATCGCCCCGAGCGCCGCCTCGTAGAGCTGCGTGGGGTGCACGGGCAGGCTCGGCGCGCCGAGGGGCACCCAGCCGGCCGCCGTGTGGTCCGCCGCCGCGGGGCTGCCGGCCGGGAACCGGACGCCCAGCGCGCCCCCGGTGACGCGGCCGTAGTCGCACCCCGCGAGGAAGCACCCGGTGCGCACGCAGGCGTAGGTGAGCCCGAGCCCGGGCACGAGCCGGTCGAGGAACGGGAGCACGGCCGCGCCGCGGCGGTAGAGGACCAGGCCGGCCACGGCGACGCCGGCGATGAGGCCCCCGTAGGCGGCGCGGCCGGCGTGGAGCACCGGACCCCACGAGCCCCCCGCGACCGCCTCGGGCGCGGCGCGCAGCGCCTCGAAGACGTAGCCGCCGAGGAGCGCCGCGACGTAGCCCGAGAGGAGCGCCCGGCCCTCCACGGCCACATCCCCTCGATCCCGGCGAACGAGCCAGAAGAACGCCGTCGCCCCGAGGAGCCCCGCCACGGCCACCATCACCGCGTAGGTCGGCGCGAGCCACGGCGGCAGGCCGTGGCGCTCGAGCCAGAGCATCACCGCCCGGTTCACGGCCGCCTCCGGATGTGCAGCAGCATGTAACCCGCGGGCAGGAGCAGCCAGAACGCGGCGCCGAGGGGCACGGGCGCGCCCGGGAGGCCTCCTCCGGGATCGCGCCGGCCGGCGCTCAGCTTGCAGCTCGAGTTGCTGCCGGTGGATGGATCGCCGTCCTTGCAGTTCTGGTCGCAGTCGCGGCAGTTCTGGTTGCAGTCGTGGCAGTTCTGGTTGCAGTCGCTGCAGTTCTGGTTGCAACCCGCGACGTCCTCGTTGCAGCTGTCGCAGCCGCCGCAGCTGCCGCAGCCGTCGCTGCTCGACGTGCCGCTCGGCGCGCTCGGGGTGACGGCCGGGACCGTCGGGCTGCCGTACTGGAGGCAGCGGTCGAGCAGGGCCATGCAGCCCTCGTCCCCGGCGAACGCCAGCGCGCCGTCGCGCCCCGCGATCGGCAGCGCGGCGCACGCGCCGCTGCCCGCGGACAGGACGCACTCCTTGACCCCGTTGATGCTCAGCAGCGCGAGGATGCAGAGCGCCTCGGCGTTCAGCGCCCCGCCGTTGACCCAGGAACACTCCGCCTGGGCGTCCGCGAACGTCGGGTCGGTGCGGTCGTGCTCGCACTGCCCGGCCACGGCGCAGGTGCATACGTCCCGCACTTCGGCGGCGCACTCCGCGACGGACGAGGGGAGGTGATAGGGGTTGAAGCGCACGGATCGCGGCTCGCTCCGGGGCCACGCGGGCATCGCGGCGCCGTCCGAGGGGGCGGGGAGCGCGGGCGCGTCCTCGGGCGAGAGGGCGCTCAGCGCGACGAGCCACGCGGCGTTGACGTACACCGTGTGATCCTGGGCGATGACGCCCGCGGGCAGGCCGGTGACGCGGACGAGGTCCTGCGCGTCCGCGCGCCGCGCGAGCTCCGCCAGGATCTCGCCCGCCCGGCCGCCGAGCGCCGCGTCCTCCAGCGGCGCGGTCTCCGGCGATGCCGGCTGACCCGCGAGGGCGGGTCGATCGAGCGGCCCTTCGGACACGTGTCCCGCCGCGAGGGAGCGAAGCACGAAGCCCTCCTCGGACGGCTCGATCGCGCCGAGGACGATCGCGTCCTTCCCCACCGCGTCCCGCGACGCGTCCGCGCTGCGGAGCAGCGCGGGGACGCTCGCGATCTCCGCGCCGTCGATCGCCGTCTCGTCTCCTTGCTCGCCGTGCGCCTCCTCCAGCCGCACCGCCACGTCGCGCAGGACCTCTTCCGGCAAGGTAGCGAGGACCTCCGGCGCGGCGCTCAGCGCGTCGCGCAGCGGCAGGTCGTCGTACGGCGGTGTCTCCGCGCCGCACGCGCCGAGCGCCGGGAGCGCCAGCAACGCGACAGCACGGAGGATCGCTCTCTCGATGAAAGCCATTGTTCGCATGCCCCTCCCTCGAACCCCACCAGGCGCGCGAAGCCCGACACGGTGCGCGCTGCTCGACCGAGCGCGCATCAGGCCTGCGAGGCGCCTGCGACCACAGTACCAAAAGATCTCCCCACGAAGATCGCCGTAATTCACCGGTGAGCGATGGAGCCCTGTGTGCGAGCCGGTGCTCGGTGCAGCCGCCATGGCGTCCGCCCCGCAGGAAGGGGCCTCAGCGCCCGGCCAGATGCGACCGGCCGCGCTCGGCCCGCCGGTTCATCCACCGCACGGGCGTAATGTTGCCTGGACCACTTGCTCGCGCCGGGGGCTCTGGGAGAGGACCGTGCGCATCCGGAATGAGGGTGAAGACACCATCGTGTCCCACGGCGCGCGACGTTGACGTGGGCGAAGGTGCCGAGTCGAATCCGCCGGAACCGCTGCGGTCGTGAGCGCCCCGCTGCTTTGCGCCCCCTGCCTCAGCGTGACAGGCGCGCCGTCAAGTACTGACGCATGGACATCGGCGCTCGGCCGAGCAGGCGCTCCAGGGTCGGATCCACCGCGGCGAACTCGCGCTCTCGGCTCGCCGCGAACATGCCCAGGAAGAGGTCCGCCCGGTGTTCAGGGGCGCCGTGAGACACCATCTCTGCCCTGAACGCGTGATCGCTGACGGTCACCCGCGCGATCGAGCGCCCGGTGAGCTCCGAGGCGATCGCCGCGATGTCCGCGAGATCGAGGGCCGCGGAGGCGGTGAGCGGCGGTGTCACCCCGTCGAGGCGCGCCTCGTCGGTCAGCGCGATCACCGCCGCGTCGGCCAGGTCGCCGTGCTCTGTCCACGAGACCGGGCCGTCTTCTGGCGCGAGGAGCTTGCCCGTCTCGAGCGCCCGCTCGAGGAGCATGAGCGCGGACGCCGCATAGAACCCGTTGCGGAGCGAGGTGAAAGCGACCCCCGACCTTTGCAGCGAGGCCTCGGTGGCCGCGTGGTCGCGCATGGGCGCGAAGCGGGACGTCGGGCTCGAGCCCATGTGGCTCGTGTAGAGGACGCGGCGGGCGCCCGCCGCGCGAGCCGCCTCGAGCGCGGCTTCATGCTGGCGCACCGCGGTCTCGCCTGCGCTGTTGATGGAGACGATCAGGACATGCGAGGCGCCCTCGAAGGCGTGGCGCAGGCTCGCGGCGTCGTCGAAGGCCCCCCGGCGCACGCGGACGCCGCGCTCGGCGAGCGCGCTGGCCTGCTCCGGGTCGCGAACGCTGACGCCGAGCCGAGCGGCGGGCACGCGCTGAAGGAGCCGCTCCATGATGGCTCGGCCGAGGTGACCGTTGGCTCCAGTGACGATGATCATGACAACCTCCTGCTGCGTTCGGCGCAGCGACCCTGCGCGGTCATCCCAAAGATCACGCGGGCGCGGCGCTCCGTTCCCCGCGTGGCCCGGTGACGATGGGCTTCTTCACGTCGTCGAGCCTAGCGGCGGCCGCCGGAGCGCATTAGTGTGCCTGGAGGGAAGGGACTGTTGCCGTGGACGCACGAATCGATCTGGATCTGAACGACGCCGCGCTCCTCGTGCGCGTCGTCCGGACGCGCAGCTTCTCGGCCGCCGCCCGCGAGCGCGGCGTGCCGGTCTCCACGGTGAGCCGGCGCATCGCGCGGCTCGAGTCCGCGCTCGGCGTCCGGCTCCTCGAGCGAACCACGCGGCGGCTGGAGCTGACCGAGGCCGGGCGCGCGTACTTCGGCCACGCCGAACGGGCGATCGACGACCTCACGCAAGGCACGCATCTCGTCCGCGAGCTCCAGAGTGAGCCGCGCGGACGCGTGCGGATCCTGGCGCCGATCACCCTCGGCGCCGCGGTGGCGAGCGTCGTCTGCACCTATCTCGCGAAGCACCCCCGCGTGTCGGTCGACCTCGAGATCGATTCACGGCGGGTCGACCTGCTCGCCGGGGGCTTCGACATCGCGATTGTCCCGGGCCACGTGGAAGACACCACCGACTTCGTGGCGCGAGAGCTCTGGCGGGCGACGCGGAAGCTGCTGTATGCGAGCCCTCGCTACCTCGAGGCGCGGGGCGTTCCCCAACGGATCGAGGACCTCGCGCGTCACGATTGCATCGCGGTGCACGCGACGGACGGAATGGCCACGTGGACGCTCGGGCAGGGGCGCCGGAGGCGACGCGTCGCCTTCGAGCCCCGCTTCTATGTGAGCGAGTCCTCCGCCGCTTACCGCGCGACGCTCGCGGGCGTCGGCATCGCGATGCTCCCGGAGGTGTTCTGCGCCGAGGACGTGGCCGCGAAGCGCCTCGTCCGCGTCCTCAAGGGCTACGAGGCCGAGGCCGGCGGCGTCAGTCTCCTCTATCGCGCGCATCGCGCCCTGACGGCCGCCGTCCGGACCTGCATCGACCACCTCCTCGGGGAGCTGCCGGCGACCGACCCGGCGCGCGCCGGCCGCAGCCGCCGCGAGTAGGTTGCGAAACCGATGCCGATGTCGGCCGTAGCTGGACCTGACGGCTGGATCGCTCGCCTGGGCGAAGGAAGCCGCAAGGGAGGAATCCATGATCCGTTCCAGAGTCGGCCTGTTGTTCTCGCTCTCGACGCTCGCCCTCGGAGCTGTGCAAACAGGTTGCGGGAGCCCCGACGTCGAGCCGCTCGATGACGTTTCGTCGACGTCCGAGGCGCCCGCCGCGCGTACCGGGTTCATCGCCCTGACCCCGATCTCCGCGGACAGGACGCCGGTCCTCCATCACCTCGCCGGCGAGCTCCAGGCGACGTCGGCGCAGGGCGCCCTGGACTCGCTCCGCTCCGGCGCCGCCGAGCGCAGCGACCTCCTTCGCCGAACGGGCGCGGTGATCGCCGACATGGACGAGCTCGGTGAGGCGGATCTCGCGACCTACCGGTCGCTGGTCGAGGCTGCGAGCGCGGCCGGGGTCCCGTTCGTCTTCGAGAACGTCCGCGACTCGGCGCGCATGGCCGCGGTGTTCGGCTACGGCGTCGCGGGCGACGTGGCGATCGTGGAGCCATCGCGCGGGGGAACGCGGTTCGACATCAAGCTCTACGGGAACATCGAGACGACGCCGGTGAAGTCCCCGTCCGCCACGATCAAGGTGAGCCACGAGGCCGCTACCTTGTTCCCCGAGGAGCTGGCGGCGCGCGCGCCGGACCGTGAGCTCGCCGGGCAGGCCGCGGAGGGCGCCACGCCCACGGCCGGTCCGTCACGCGAGGACGTCGCGGCCCAGGTGACGGCGCGCATCCGCGCGCTCGCGGCTGCGCCCGTCGTGCAGCCGTTCGCCCTCTCCGTCGCGAGCGCGGCCCCTCCAGGCACCTACCGCCAGTTCATCGTGAACGGCTCCTCGTGGTGGACCGTCCCCGGCACCTCGCAAGTCGCGACCCTGGATCTGAGCTACGAGGTCGAGCTCGTCGCTTCGACCACGCCCAACAACAAATTCATGGTCATCACCGGCGTGGGCGCGGGAGCAAACCCGGGACCGCTGAACACGAACAGCAACTTCAACCGGGGCTATTACCAGCAGCAGCTGAACGTCAGCGTCGTGCCTGGCAGCACGGCGCTGAGCCCGTACGCCCACGTGCCCAGCTCCCCGAACGGGCAAAACTCGTTCACGCGCTCCGTCGGCTGCAGCGTCGGCGCGCAGGGGGGCACCGACGCGGCCAGCGCCAGCTTCTCGTGCAGCTTCCAGGACAGCGCCACCGTGTCCTTGTCCGACTTCACCGCGATCGATCAGAGCACGGGCCTGACGTCGGCCTGGAGCTACCGGATGACCTCGGCGCAGGGCTATCCGTACTGGAACCCCGTCGACCTCATCGACCAGTGGACCGGGACGCTCCACACGCTGCCGTTCCTGGCGGTCTCGACCCTCCAGCCGACGTATCAAACCGTCTATTCCGCGCCGAGCTCGTTCAACGGCAAGGTGCCGCTCTCCGTCATGCACACCCAGGTGCTCCAAGGGATCTATGTCGACTGGAACTTCTTCTACGTCCAGGCGCATCCTCAAGGCTACTCGGTCTCCCCCAAGCTCGACACGACCGTGGACTTCGGGAGCGTGAGCAGCACCAACCCGGCGGTGACCTTCACCAACCAGAACAGCGGCCTCAACATGGACGTCTATTACTCGGAGACGACGCCGCTCTCGCCGATCATCCAATGGCCTGCGACCGGCAACCCCAACCAGAGCTTCGAGCTCATCCCGACGGGAGACCCCGACGGGAGCGTGTTCATCAAGCCGAGGCACAGCGGGCTCTGCTTCGACATCTATTACTCGAGCCTCGACGACGGCGCCGAGCTCATTCAATACACCTGCACGGGCAACCCCAACCAGAAGTTCGTCCTGCGGCCGGTGGGCGCTTATCGGTCGATCATGAACGTGAACAGCCAGAAGTGCCTGAGCGTCGAGGATGCCAGCGCCGCGGGCTATGCGCAGATCGTTCAGGAGCCCTGCAACACCGCGCTCCCCGAGCAGCTGTTCCTCCCGCGCTGAGGCGCGCGGCGCTACCCTGCTCCCTATCGAGCAGCGGGAGGGGGGGCGCTCCCGCGCTCGCCGGAGCCCTCGCCGCCGGTGCCGAGCGACCTGACCCACCGCCCAGCGCAGCGTTGCCGCAGGCGCCTCCGGCCGCCCGGCGCACCGCCCCCGCCTCTCCCCGGCCGGCCGTTCCCCTGCTGCTCCCTGGTCCCCGGGCACGCCTTCCCACCCCGCCTCGACCAGGATACGCTCGTGGTGCTCTTACGTTTGCGTCCAGGCCGGGACGTCTCCGTCCAAACGTGGTCGTAGGAGATCGGGCTTTTCCACCGGCCAGAGCGGCCCGCGAGCAGTGTCGTGGGTCGCCTGGAAGCGAGACCCGCTCCGGTCACTGGAGCGCGGAGGAGCACGGCGGGCCAACGATGACGAACCATTCCAATGAACGGAGAGATCGATGATCGGATATGTCACGCTGGGCACGAACGATCTGGAGCGCGCCGCTCGTTTCTACGACGCCTTGCTGGGCGGGCTGGGCGCGACGCGGCTCTTGCAGATCGAGCGGTTGATCATCTGGGCGGTGAAGCCGAACGCGCCCGCGCTCGCCGTCGCCCTGCCCTTTGACCACCAGCCGGCCACGGTCGGCAACGGGGTGATGGTCGCGCTCGTCGTCGATAGCCCGGCCAAGGTGGACGCGCTCCACAGCAAGGCCCTGGAGCTGGGCGGCAAGGACGAGGGCGCGCCGGGGCCGCGCGGACAGAGCTTCTACGGGGGATATTTCCGCGACCTGGACGGCAACAAGCTCAACTTCTTCACCATGGTGCGCTGAGCTCCACCCGCCGGCCCGTCTTCCGCAGTCGGCCCGCGCAGCGCCGCGAGGCGGCGCTCGTCTCTCGAAGCAACCGCTTGGAGCAGGCCCACGACGACCCCGCCTGCGTGCGGCGGTGTTCAATGTGTACGCTCGCGCGGCGCGCGGCGCGCGGTCACGTCCGTCGTGAATACGCAGCACGGGCCTTGAACGCTCGCGCAAAGAATGATGTAAAAACATCATGCCGGCGCTCCTCGTCAAGACCGTCGATGTGATCACCCTGAACGACGCGGGCGATGTGCTCCGCGGGGTCGACATCGCCATCGAGGGCGGTTCGATCGTGGCCGTTGGCGAGGCGCCCCCCGGCTTTCTGGACGGATCTCGCCGGGGCCGTGGATTTTGCCCGCCGCTTCCAGGGCGCGGCCGGCGGCCGGATCAAGTCTTGCAGAAGGCCCACCTCCGCGACGCCGAGGCCCTCCCCGGCGACACCGTGCTCCGCCTGGCCTCACGGAACGGCGCGCGGGCCCTGGGCTTCGAGGCGAGCGGCGTCATCGCCCCGGGCGCCCCGGCCGACGTGATCCTCTTCGATTCCCGCCGCCCTCACCTCCGGCCTCGCAATAGCCTGGTCGGCAACCTCGTGTATTCGGCGAGGTCCAGCGACATTCGCCACTCGATCATCGCGGGCCGGCTCGTCATGAAGGACCACGAGCTCCTCACGCTCGACGAGGAGCGAATCCTCTGGGAGGCGGAGCGCCGCGCGTTCGCCATGCTGGGCCGCGCCCGGGGCACGGCGCTGCGCGAGTACCGCGGATAACGGCTCCCTCCGGCCATGAGACGATTGTGGGTCGACCGTGAAGGCGAACCGCGCCGGCAGCGGTCCGGCCGACCTCGAACACGGCCCCGGCGAGATCCGTCGCGGCCGAAATCGACTCGAAGCGCGCCTTCCGCCGCGCGAGCGAATCCATGATGAATTTGATGTACCTGTAAGTAGCGTGCGCCTCGGCTTGGCGCTGGCCGCTCGAGAGATGATGGGGTTCCGGCGTCAGCTCCCTGGCGTTCCGCTGCATAGACCATTGCGTGACAGGGCGGCGGAATTTCCGAGTCCACGGGCAGTTCAGTCTTGACTTCAAAAAAATGACGGCTTCACATGGTGTAGAAGGCGCTATCGCGCGTTCCATTCAACACCCGTCGGTCACCGGCTCCAAGGGGGGAGCGCATGCCGGATGATTCATCACCATTCGAAGCAGTGAAGTAGGGTTTTGATACTATCTCACAGGCGGGCACCGGCCGTGCTCAGCCGATGGATGCGGGAGGCAACATGCCGCTGAAGAGCTATGGCGTATTGAAGGGTACAGTGATCGATCGGCGTTTCGCGTCGGGAGCGAACCCGCACTATCAGATCCACGTCGTGGACGACACGATAGACTATCGCATCGCGGTCAATGTGCAGTCGCAGGACGGCTCCCAGGTCGAATATGTCGTCAAGTCCCATTTTGCGCACCCGCTGCTTCAAGAGATCCACGAGCTGAAGCCGGGCTTTCATCCGCTGGAGAGCAAGCCGGGCGGGTTCGGGCTCGACTTCATCCGGGGGAACCTCGTGGATCGGACGGAGTTCGTTCCGCTGCCATTCTCCGCCCCGGGCCCTGACAACGACCTCAACGAGAAGCTCGACCACTACGTGCAGCGGGCGATGGCCGACGAGACGGCGCTTCTGTACGCCTTCGGGGAGCGCTGGGGCCCGGAGAACGGGAAGAAGGACAAGATCTTCGGCTTCCTGCCGGGAAACGGCATCCACGATATCCACATGAACCAGGGCAACGACGCCCGCTTCAAGAAGGACGACGGTGTCTGGCAGGACGGCGGCCTCCTCATCCACTTCCCGCGTGGGGACCAGTGGGTCGCGATCTTCCTGAAGTTTCAGACGCAGGCGTGGCACACCGACGACCAGACGGGGCACACGCTCGACATCCCGGTATCCGGACCGCCGTCGGACGTGGCCGGTGGAGGCGGTGGGCTCCCCACGGTGGAGCAGCCCGACGGGATCGTGCGGATCGTCGCCGCCCTCGTGAACGATGCGCGTACGCCCGAACGGGAGACCGTCACACTGGTGAATACGTCGAACCGGAAGATCAACCTCGCTGGCTGGTCGCTGGCCGACAAGGCCAAATCGAAGATGGCGCTCACCGGAGAGCTTCAGCCCGGCGGGCTGACGACGGTCGTCGTCCAGGCTCCGATGGTCCTCTCCAACAAGGGCGGGCTCATCACGCTGCTCAACGCGGAAGGGCTGAAGGTCGACGGCGTGTCCTATACGAAGCAGCAGGTGAGCAATCCCGGCTGGACGATCGTGTTTTGATGCCACGCGGTCGTTCGCGTGTGGCGAGCGTTAACGAGACTGTTACCAGCCGTCCATCGGATTGACGCAGCGGCGCGCGGAGGGCGGAGGGCGCGCCGTTCAAGCGTTCTTCCGCCGCATCGCCTCTCCGGTGCTGTTGACATGCCGAGCAGCTCATCGTAGCCCTTGATCCGGGCGTGCATCGGTGCGAAAACTCGACCGCCTCGACTCGATATGGCTGGTTGCGCGCGGAGAGGCATCGGCCGAAGCGGCGCTCGGAAAGGTGTTCACGATGACAGGTCGAGTCGGACGGATAGCGTCGATTTCCTCGCTGATTCTGGCCATGACCGCGCTGACCGCGTGCGGCGATGACCAGGGCGGCACGGGCTCATCGACCTCCAGCTCCATCTCCTCCTCCAGTTCCTCAGGCTCAGGCGGCAACGGGGGAGGCGGCGAGGGAGGAGGAGGCGCGGGGGGAGGCGACCAAGGGGGAGGCGGCGAGCAGGGGGGCGGCGGCTCGGGAGGAGCGCCCGCGACGCCGAGCGGAGCCACGGCCGACCTCGCGCTGCTCGAGACCACCGATCTCCATACCAACATCCTCGGCTTCGATTACTTCAAGCTGGTCGCTGAGCCATCGATTGGCCTCGAGCGCACCGCGACCCTGATCAACCAGGCGCGGGACGAGTTCTCGAACACTCTCCTGATCGATAACGGCGACACGATCCAGGGCACTGTCCTCGCCGACCATCAGGCGCTCGTCGAGCCGATCGCGTGCGGCGAGACGCTGGCCATGTACAAGGCCATGAACCACCTCGGGTTCGACGTCGGCGGGATCGGCAATCACGAATTCAACTTCGGCCTCGCCTTTCTCTCGCAGGTGACCCACACCCCGTTCGACGTCGACGGGCTCGATCTCGCCGCATCGGCGGACTGCGAGGGCCCTCGGTTCCCGCTGGTGAACTCCAACGTCTTCAGCCTGAAGACGAGCGAGACGCTCTTCCCGAAGACCGTCCTCGTCGAGAAGACCCTCACCGCGACGGCGCCGGGCGGCGGCGCCATCGAGAGCGCGGTCAAGGTCGGCTTCATCGACGTCACGCCGCCGACGATCCTGAGCTGGGACAAGAAATGGCTCGAGGGCAAGGTCTTCACGAAGGGGGTGCAGGAGGTCGCGGCCCCGCTGGTGGACGATCTCCGCTCCAGGGGGGCCGAGCTCGTCGTCGCCATCGTCCACGGCGGCCTCGACGACTCGCCGTATACGCCTACCCTCGAGAACCAGGCGTGGCACCTCGCCCAGGTGCCCGGCATCGACGCGATGCTCATGGGCCATTCGCACCAGATCTTCCCCAACCCGAGCAGCACCGTGGCGCAGTTCAGCCTGCCGGAGGTCGACAAGGACGCGGGCACGGTCGGCGGCGTCCCCGCCGTCATGGCGAATTTCTGGGGCCAGCACCTCGGTGTCATCAAGCTGGGGCTCACCCACGACGGCGAGGGCTGGACGGTCGACAAGGCGAAGACGGTCGTCGAGGCCCGGCCGATCGCCACGACCTGCAAAGGGGGGCTCCCCGAGGCGTGTGATTCAATGCAGCGCTGGCGCACGGGGGCGTCCTGCGCGTTCGCGACGCTCTGCGACGCGCAGCCGGACAAGACGAAGGTCCTCGTCGCGGCCGACGCTTCCTTCGCGCCGCTGCTCGACGCCGAGCACCAGGCGACGGTCGCCTACGTCAAGACGCCCATCGGCACGAGCGATTTCGCGATGTCGTCGATGTTCGCCGACGTGGGGGACGCCAGCGCGATCCAGATCGTGAACCAGGCCCAGGCCGACTACATCGCCCGCTACATCGAGGAGAACCTGCCCCAGTACGCGTCGCTCCCCGTGCTCTCGGTGAGCGCGCCGTTCAAGTCCGGCTTTCAGGGTGGCAACGACTACACCGACGTGCCGGCGGGGAGCATCGCAATCAACAACGCGGCCGATCTCTACCTGTACGCGAACACGGTCCAGGCGGTGAAGGTCACCGGCGCGGACATCCTCGACTGGCTGGAGAGGGCCGCGACGCGCTTCAATCCGATCGATCCGAGCAAGACGGAGCCGCAGCCGCTCATCAACAGCGCGATGCCCGGATACAACTTCGACATGTTCACGGACAGCAGGATCACGTACGAGATCGACGTGACCCAGCCGCTCCCGCCCGCGGGGATGAAGGCCAGCGGCCGGATCAAGGACCTCCAGTGGAACGGCGAGCCCATGGATCTGGCCGCGGAGTTCATCGTGGCCACGAACAACTACCGCGCGAGCGGCGGCGGCAGCTTCCCTGGCCTCGACGGGTCGAAGACGATCTACGCCGCGCCGGACACGAACCGCGACGTGCTCATCACGTACATCAAGAAGGTCGAGAACCTCACGCGGGCCCAGAACGGCTCTGCCCGCAGCTGGCGCTTCGCCCGGGTCACGACGATGGGCCCCGTGACCTTCACCTCGGCGCAGAACGCGCTTCCGAAGGCGGAGGCCGCCGGGCTGACCAACCTCTCGCTCGTCGCGCAGGATGACGGCAGCGGCAAGATGCTCTCGGTTTACTCCATCGACCTGAGCCGGTGAGCGCCCCGCGTCCCGTGCGGCTCGCTGTGCTTGTCGGCGGCGTCCTCGTGCTCGGCGGCGCCGCCGCCCTGTCCCTTGGAGGGCTGCGCGAGGGCGATCGTCCCGAGGCGGACCGCCCGACGGCCGCCGCGGCGCCCTCGCCGCCGTCGCGCCCTGGGGCGCCGCCCCCGAGCGGCATGGAGGCGCGGGCGCTCGGTTTTCGCCTGCTCACGCTCGCGGATCCCGGGGAGGTCCTCGCCGGGATGGATTCACTCGCGCGGGCGGCCGAGCAGGGAGACGTCGAGGCGCAGGTCTCGCTCGGAAGGATCTACCTGAAGGGGCTTCCGTCGGTCCCCAGGGACGCGGCGCGCGCCCGCGCCTGGCTGCTGCGGGCCGCCCCCTCGCAGCACCCGAGCGCCGCGTATTTCCTCGGCGTGATGAGCCAGAACGGCGATGGCGTGAAGGCGGACCCCGCGGAGGCTGCGCGCTGGTTCGAGAGCGCGGCGCGCGGAGGGTCGCCGGACGCGATGTTCCTGCTCGCCAATGCGTACCGCGCGGGCGCCGGCGTGCCGAGGAATGACAGAAGAGCCGTGGAGCTCTACGAGAGCGCCGGCGAGCGGGAGCACCCTGCGGCGCTCCAGGCGCTGGCGATGGCCTATCGCTATGGTGAGCTGGGGCTCGACCCCGACGAGGCCGAGAGCCGCCGGTACACGATGGAAGCCGAGCACGCCATCCAGCACCGGCAGGCTCCTCCGTAGGCGGCAGGCCCCCGAGGAAGCGTCACCATGGGTGAGGCATGCGCCCGCGGCGCTGCCCACCAGCACGGTCTTTGCCCACGTCATCCAGGAACGATTCGCCATCATCTAGCCACCGGGTTCGCCGCAAACCTTATCTCGCCTGCGCGCAGCGCGAGCATGCAAAAGTCGCTCTCGTTCATCGGTGCCGACGACGCATCGTGGCCTCGGTTCAGAAATCGTGTGCGCAGGCGTCAAGCTCTCGATGGCACATCTCCGCGATGCATGGCAGACACCTCACGTTCATCCCGAGCCCCAGGCACTCGCTCGACTCGCACACCTCGGCGCACGGGCCTTGGCACATGCAATCGACGAATGTTTGGTAAAGCGCCTGCGAGCTCACGCCGTTTGGGCCCACCGTGCAGTAATCGGAGGCCGGACTTCCGAATTCGGCTATCGCGCAAGGCTTGCAGCCGGGAGGGCTGGGCTGGACCGTGCCGTCGGCGGTTTCATCTGATCCGCATCCGGCGAGCCACGCGCCGAACACCAGCACAGAGATAGTCGAAACGTCTCTCCTCATATCCGCTCCTCCAGTCCTCCATCCCACCACGTCCACAGAGTCCGCAGACGAGAGATCGCCCCTTCGAGTCCGCTCTCGACCGTTTCCGCCCGCGCAGGCAGCGCCCGCTGTAGCCGTGCTGGCAAGCACGCTGCGCTTGGGACAGGGTCAAGGGAGAGTTAAGTACAGCGTGAGCCTATCCTGATCGTTGACCACGCGTCTGCACGGGGCAGCCATAGTGGCGGGATCAGGGCTCGCCCTGAGGCCAGGGCAACCTGACCCAGGTTGGGGTAGCAGCCGCCCTGTACATAACAGAGGTGGCGCAGGTGAGCTCATGCCTGGCAGCAGAAGGTCGACGGTTCGGCCGGCAGCAGCTCGCCGGTGGGCTCGCCGCCGCTCGGGGCGCAGCCGCCGGGATCGACGTCGACGACCTCCGCCGACTTGCTGCCGAGGCCGATGCCGGGCGGCGTGACCCCACAGAACGGCGCCCTGGAACTGACGAGGGTCGAGGCGACCTGCTCCGCGCACGCCGCGTCGCTGTAGACCGAGGCCATGATGGTGCAGGAAGCGCCCTCCAGCTCCCCGCAGCCGCACTCGGAGCAGCCGCGCCTGTCCTCGGCGCCGCCATAGAAGACGTGCCGGTCGAGGTAGGGCTCTTCGCACGTCACGTCGCCCTCGTGGAAGATGCACGTCAGGAAGCCGCCGGGCGGCGGGACTCCGGGCTGGTCCGGCGAGGGCATGCAGGTGCTGCGGTCGCCCAGGCACTCCGTGTAGGCGCCGGGCACGCAGGCGAGCGCCCGGGTCAGCCAGGGATCGAGGAGCGCCGGCGGCGGGGGCTCGTCGACCCTCGGCGTGCAGGCGGCGGTGGCGGTGACCAGCACGACCGGCGCGTCGATCGAGATCGACTGCACACACGGCTGCCCGCCGCAGTTCTGGCCCGCGGGGACCGCGTTCGCGGCGGTGCAGGCGCCGTCCCAGCCGCCGGGCGCCGCGAAGGTGGTCTCGACGCTGCCGGGGTCGCCGGAACACGTCGTCGAGGTCGAGGTGTGCGCAGACCAGCCCAGCGGGAGCTGGCACGAGGCGGTGGCCGCTTCCGGCGGATCGCACAGGCAGGGCGCGCAGGCGAGCGGCGCGGGCGCCAGGTCGGCGAACCCCTCGTAGCCGACGTTCGGCGCGGCGGCGGGGCATGCGGGTACCTGGTCCCGCGGGCCGAACCAGAGGAGCGCCGGTCCGAACCAGCCGAGCGGCGCCGGTGGGACGCAATCGCCGGCGCAGGCGGTCTCGTCGCCGCCGCCTGTCCCGCCTTCGCCGCCGGCATTGTCGGCACCGCCGCCTCCGCCCTCACCACCGGCACCGCCGCCCCCTTGCTCGGGCCAGGGGCAGCCAGGGTGGCCGTATTCCTGGGGCTGACAGGGACCGGTGATGGTCGGATCGCCGGGGCAACCTGCCAACAAGAGGATTCCGATGAGCATGGACGGGACGATTCGCATCTCGAGCAGAGTACTCAAAGACGCCTTGCGCTGACAACGGGCGGCTCTCGCGAGACAGTCGTTCACGTCGAGCATTGTGGATTCCCTTTGATGATTCTCATGTTTCTTTGACTTCTTGCGAGAAGGACACGATGTGGACGAGCCTGTTCAGAAGGCTGCCGTGATTCCGAGCCCGAGCGTCGCAGCGAGCGGAGGTGACGACCACATGATGGCTCCAGGGACGTTGCGCGGATCGCTCTGCCGCCGGAGCACGGCGTCCGCCACGATGACGGTGGCCTCGGCGTATCCGTGCGCGGACCACCTGTCCGAGAGGGCCCAATCGCTGCCGAGCCGCGCCCCGCACCCTAGCAGTGCGTCGTTGCGCAAGGCCAGGTTCCACGGGCTCCGAGCGGCGAACCGGACGACGCCCACGGATGCGACCCCGCAGCCGAACAGGCGGCTGCTGCGAAGACAGCCCACGGCAGCCATCGTGAAGGCGCTCGTGCCGAGGGGCACCGCTTCGACCTCCTGCACCAGGGAGACGAGCCCTCGCCCCTCCACCGCGATCGACCAGGCGGGCCGGCGAACGCCGAAGGACAACGTCATGCCAGCCGCGGCCCCCGGCGTGATCCCCAGGCCCAGGGTCGCGCCGAGCCCCGCTTCGAGCCGCAGCGGCTCCGACGGGGATGGGGCTGCCTCCGGCGGTGTTGGCCGGGCAGCTGAGCATGCCCCGGCAACCGGGGACGGTTGTGGCCGGGAAGCCGACCATGGTTCCGGCAACCGGATCCGGTTACGGGCAGACAGCTGAGCAGCGGCGGAAAACCGGATCCGGTTACGGGCAGACAGCTGAGCAGCGGCGGAAAACCGGAGCCGGTTACGGGCAGACAGCTGAGCAGCGGCGGAAAACCGGAGCCGGTTACGGGCGGGCAGCAGAGCAGCCCTCGGGGAGCCGGATCCGGTGATGGGCAGGCAGCAGAACAGCCCTCGCGCAATCGGGCTGTCCGAACCTGTAACTTTCCACCTTCCAGGTCCCGCACACCCCCCGTCCCGCGGGACGCCAGGCGTGCGAGAGGGCGCCGGGCAGCTCCCCCGTCGACTCGCAGGCATGAATGCCCTTGAGCAAGATTACGACGTTGAGGGGCACGCGTCCTGAAAATCACCCGGAAGATGAATTGACACGAAAGCGAGCATGATTATCCCTGCCGGAACGTCCGGCGTGTTCCGGGCGTTCACATCACATCCAGCGCGGGGGGTAGGGGGCATGGCGTATCCATTCTTTCGCCGCTCCGCGACGGACATCAACGAGAGGTAATCCCCTCATGGCCAGACCGTTCTCGAACAAGAAAAAGGCAGCTCCCAAGAAGCCTGCGACCCCGCTCCTGGCGGCGAAGGCGTTCGACGATGCCCTTCGCGAGATAGAGGCGCTGAGCGCCGATCGGCTCATCACCATCAACCTCGATATCCCGCGGGTCGTCTCCCAGGTGCTGGGGGTGCTGCCCGGCCTCCTCGCGTTGCGCCCCGCCATCGCCGAGCACCTCCAGAAGCATGATGTCGCGCTGCTCGACCGGCTCGAGACCTACGCGCTCGCCGCGTGGTACGCGCACCTCCTGTGGCTGTCCAGCGAAGGCGCGGAGAACGCGCTGAAGCCGCTCCTCGAAGAGGCCGTCCCGCTCCGGGAGAACCTGCTGAGCGACGCCGAGGCGCTCGCCCGCCGAGGCCTGCTCGACGCGGAGACGGTCGCGGAGATCCGCGCTGGACAGGGGCACATCGATACGGCCAACGATCTCGTGGCGCTCTCGGCGCTGTTCAGCGGGAGCTGGCCGGAGATCGCCGGGAAGACGGCGGCGACCGAGAAGGAGGTGAGCCGCGCCGGAGAGATCGGGCCGCAGCTCCTCGCCGGCCTCGGCGTGAGGGAGCACGGCAAGGGACCCGGGCCCACCGAGGCGGCGGACAAGCGGGCGCGCGCGTTTGCGCTGCTCGTGCACGCCTACGATCAGACGCGCCGGGCCATCGCCTATCTCCGCTGGGACGAGGGGGATGCCGACACGATCGCGCCGTCGCTCTACAAGGGCCGCGGTGGTCGCACGGCATCATCGAGCGACGCCGCCGCGACGCTCCAGGACGCTGGCCCGCCCGGCCCGACGGCACCCTCATCGCCCGGTGCCGCACCGCCCGGGGGAGCGCCGGGCGCGGCAGTCTCCGGCGCTCCGTCCAACGGCGCGCCGCCTATCCTCTAGTTAGTTCCCGTCCCGAAAGTCGCATCTCCGCGTGGCCTCGGCGTGGGGGAGACGAGCATCCGTACAGTAGGAACGGCAGGGCGGAACGTCTCCCGGCGCCGGAGCGCGCCGCAGACGCACCACGGCCGGGGAGCAGGCGCACGAGTCCTGACGGCCCGCGCTCGCGGGGCCCAAGATCGGCCAGCGATCGTGAACGCGCGCGCTACCCGGCGGAGGCGCGTGCGACGATCAGCAGGTTGGCAGCGAGAACCGAGCCCAACACATACGCTTTGAAGGATGTGCACGTGCGCCAGTCGCAGCGGTCGAGACCGAACGATCTCTTAAGGAATGAGATGGTGGCCTCGACCCCAGCTCTAAAATTGCGCAGTGCTCGGTAGAGCCGCGGGCTCTTGGTCATCTCGTCGACGGCTATTCCTTTGCCCTTGCTGAACGCGACGTCGCGGACGCCGAGACCCTTGACCTGTTCAAGATTTGCTCTCGAGGTGAAGCCGCCATCGAACGCCGCCTGGTGCGGAGGCTTGCCACAGATCTCGATGTGCCGCTCAACCATCCCCACCGCCATCGAGGAGTCCGTGGGGTTGCCCAGCGGCACAACGACGTCGAACACGACGCCTGATTTGCCGGCGGAAAAGAACACTTTGTGACCGTACATGGTCTCGCGGTTGTCCTTGACAATCACGTCGACATGCGGCTCGAAGATCGACACGATCTTCTGCTGCGCTGGAACGACCTCGCCCTCCAGCACACGACGGCGGGTCTGCTCGATCACGTGACGGGCGGCCGCGAGATGGTACTGCATCTGCCTGTTCAGACGGTCAATCTCGTCGCGTTGCGGTGTCTGTACGCGTACCTGCCGCAACGCCTCCACTGCGCGGAGCGCCGCCCTCGTTACTTTCTCTGTGAGCCTGATCAGGTCTCGATACAGCGGCTGACGTTCTTCGGCAGACCTTGCGCGCTTGATCTCCAGAGAGCGCCGCTTGGCTGCTCGGCGGTGGTCCTTCGACTCGACCTTCACCCATCGTCGAGCGCGGCGCAGCAGCCGTGTGAGTACACGAACGCTGTCCTTCAGGAGCGAGGAATCGCTCGGCTCGTGGATCGCGGCACGCACTACCGTGGAGTCGATGCGCGTGCGCTTACCATCATCAACTCCCTCACGAATCGCATACGCCACGATCATCCGATGAATCGCCTCGAGCGTCTGCTCCGAGACCGCCTTGATGTTCCGCTGTAGCGTCGATTTGCTCGGAGCTCGATCGGCCATCCCGAAGCCGCAAAAGGCTCGGTACGTCACCGAATCAGCGAGGTGGAACTCCAGCTCCTCGTAGCTGAGGTCATGCATCTGCTTGAGGAGCAGCACCCGCAGTACCTGCTCGGCGCTCAACCCCTGCCGTCCCCTGTCGCCGTCGATCCCTGCCCCGGTCAAATCCGTGAGCACGACGTCTGCTGCGGCAGGCACTTGCTCCAGGACTGCCGAGATTGTCTGGAGCTCCCTGGCGTGAGGATGCTCGATCGAAGGCGGAACAAGCGGTCGCTGCTGAAAAAAGGCTTTGCGCATCGGAGTGCCGTCCTCCCTGACGGTGCTGGGGGACCACACGGCGGACAGGATCCCTCCGATGGACAAATTCCGCTTGGGGCGCGAGTTTTCTCACCAAATCGATGCGACCTGGACCCGGCCGGCGATGCTGGCGCCTTCAGCGGCCGAGCGCGTCGGCATCCCGCGGTCAGTGAGGGCAGCGGTCCGCTCGCCGCCAATCGAGCTGCGGGTGCGCCCCCAGCGCCACGTGGACCCTACAAAGCAAGCTGTTTTCGCTTTTCGGGACGGGAACTAGTTAGTGGCCTGCGGCGTCCCGGTCCACGTCATCTCCGGGGCGCTCGCATCGCAGCGTGCTGTCGCGCCGGGTTGAGCGCCAGGATACCCCGTCGAGACGCGGCGCGACTGTCGCGGGCCGGCGCTGCCTTTCTGGCATGCGCATGCGTTAGACCCGACCGCCTTCCAGACGCCGCGCCTGTTGCTCGAACCAGCGTGCGAACCCCTCGGCGGCTGCAACGAGCCCGGCCCGCGACACCTCCACGCCGCGGCCCATGTGCCCGGGTAGCTGGCGAGAGAGGATGCGAATCGAGCCGCCGGGCGGACAGAGGATGAATGCTTTGCATCCGGCGAACTGCTCGCCCCAGTTGGTCAGGAAATCGTGGGCGCTCCAGAACGTCCAGTCCCGGCGGCGCTCCTCGGCCGTTCGGGTATCGGGCACTTCGACGTCTCCATGATGGCCGTACAATAGCCCGTCGAGGAAGTTCCAGGCAGCGATGTCGTCCAACCCGGCCAGCTTCTCGGACCACAGGCGGTCGAGGTTGGAGGGCAGCGAGCGAAAAGAGCGGTAAGCCGGGTACAGCGCACAGTGCGACTCCCCGAGGTCTCCGAGAGCCACCCCGCGGCACCAGACGCACATGCGCCCCCACACTGCGCTCGGGGGCTCCAGGTTGGGCTCCACGTCCGCTTCGATGGCGAAGTCCTGCCGATCCCCGAACAACATATCGACTCAGCCTCCTGCCGCGCAACGTTCTGTCGACCCAACGGCTTCGAATTCACCGGCGAAGCCCGCTGACGAAACGTCCCAGCCTACCACGAGTAGCCGGACGATGGAGGCGCGTCCGCGCGGCGAGACGGCGGGCTTCGTCCGGTGCAATTCGTGGTTGGGCGGCTCGCGCGCCGGGTTGGCGGATCGGTTCACCTCCTGAAGCAGGACGTGTCTCCATCTCCGCCCGCGGGCCCCCTCTCTGTGCTTGCACCGATGGACGCGCGCCTCGATTTCGTGGCGCTACGGCCGTCGAGGCGCGAGCGTGGGCAGCTCCGCGATGTGCGGGCTCTTCAGCATGCCGTTGCCCGGCTCGAGGAGCAGCGCCCGCGCCTCGCCGGCGCGCGTCTCGTCGGGTACGTTCATGAAGGCACGCACCGCGTAAAACGCGAGGTCGTCGCAATGCTCGGCGAGCGGAGAGACGCGTACGAGGCGCGTGGCCTCCACGCATCGAACGGCGCGCGCGAGGTACCACTCGCCGGCGCGTGCATACGCGACCGAAGGAGGCACATCCAGCTTCTCCGGAACCTTGCATCCACCCCCGCGTTCCACGGCGCGCTCGATCTTGTAGAGCAGATAGCACTCGCTCGGGTGACGCAGGTCTTCTCCGCGCTCGCAGTAATGGCGCTGGAGGGTCGGCAAGCGATTGACGAGCTCGTCATGACAGCTCGGCCGGGGAGGGTCGATCTGGCTTCCAAGCAGGTTCAGGCCCGCGAGGTAGAGCATCGCGGCGACGATGCCGGCGTCCTCGCGGGGGTGCGCGATCGCGATCTCGCCGGCCACCCGCGTGGCCTCCGGCCACTCTCCAGCGCCCCACAGCGCGCGCGCCCGCGCCAGGGCGCGTACGGCCGGGTCGTTCTCCTGATCGGGGCGGGCGGCGAGGAGGCGATCGGCGTCCACGAGGAGCTCGGTCTGCTCCTTGGTCGGGCGGATCGCTTGGCATACGGCTCAGGTCCATCCGCCGGATTCGGCCATCGCAAGAAGGGGTGGCGCCGCCCGACAGCCCGCGCCCGGGCGGGGCGCGCTCGTCCGAGGCTCTCGATCACCGAGCGAGCCAGGCGCTGACAGGGGCGATGACGCGCTCGCTGAACGCCTCCTTGTCCAGCGCAGCGCCGAGATCGACGCGGAGGTAGCGGTAGGTGCAAGGGCGCCCGCCGGCGTCGAGATCGTGATCGTTTCCGTCGTAGAGGGTGTCCTCCTGTCCGC
This sequence comes from Sorangium sp. So ce128, assembly GCF_051525245.1. Taxonomy (NCBI): domain Bacteria; kingdom Pseudomonadati; phylum Myxococcota; order Polyangiales; family Polyangiaceae; genus Sorangium; species Sorangium sp. So ce128. The sequence continues at coordinate 2,262,555 of NZ_CP150313.1, forward strand.
TCAAGGACGACCAGATCTGGTTCCACGGCAGGTTCCGAACGGAGGAGCGCATCAGGCTGATCTGCAGCTCGGAGCCCGCCGCTCGCGCGTCGCCGAAGCGCGTCGGATCCGGCTCTCCACCGCCGTCGCGCGTGAAGCCCGTGTCCGACACGACCTCGAGGACCACGCTCCGCGAGGTGCTGGCCGATGACTGCCAGACGAGCTGGAGGCGATACGCAGGCAGGAAATCCCAGGCCCAGTACTTGCGCCGGAAGAACTCCGAGGTCGATTTCGGGTGACGCGAGAACAGGGACGGGTCCCAGCGCTCGAACGTGAGCCCGATGCCCGCGAGCGCATCGGACAGCTCTGCCAGCCGATCGAAGACGCGGCGCTGAACCTGGTGGACGAGCCGATAGCTCTGCCTCACGAGCGCCATGTCCATGCCGCCGTCCCCCGCGGTCGTCTCGAAGCTTCGAGGCGTCGCGGTGGCGGCGGCGGGCGGGGCGGGCGCCGCCTCGGTGACGAGCGCGCGGTGTGCGACCCGGGTGACGGGAGGGACCATCACCTCGACCTCGTCGGCGAGGAACGCGAGGGGCCCAGCGGGGGCGGGGGACGGCGCGGCTGCCATCTCGAGGCGCGCGGTGGGCCGAGGGGCGCCCGCCATGAGCGGCGGCGGCGTGGTGGGCTCCCGGTTCCCGGCGGAACCGAGGGCGTGGACGAGCGCCACCAGGGGATCGCCGAACTCCTCGAATGTAAGGAACTCGATGCAGCTCAGGTCCCTCAGGCGCCGCTGGGTGTCGCGCAGCTCGCGCGCCCGGACGAGCATGTAGTGCGGCCCCGCGGCGCCGCCGAATGCCTCGTGGACCCACGCGATCTGGTTGCCGAACATCGCGTCGTCGAGGCTGAAGCCGACGAACAGGAACGTGCGCGCCGCAAGGAGGTGCCGCAGCGCCTGCAGCGCGCCGCGGTAGCGCACCTCGTCCTCCTGGCTCGGGTACAGCTCGCGGTAGCCGTCCGGCGTCAGGATCAGCCGCTGCGGCTGCTGGATGAAGCCGTGCAGGTGCCAGACCGTCGGGCGATCGATCTCGTCGCGCAGCATGGCGGACGGCCATGGACACGCCGGCGCCGACGAAGGGCACGACGAACCGGTCGCGCAGCGCGTCCTCGAGCGTCTTGGGAATCGCGATCAGGGCGCGCGATGTTGCCGGTTCCGGCCCCGCGCGACAAGGCATGAGCGCATCGCTGACGCGCGCGGCCGCCGCTGCGCGCAGCAGCCGCTCAGCTCATCTCCAGGAACAGCCGATCCGGATCCTCCAGGTACCCGATGATCTCGTAGGCGAACGCCGCCCCCACATGGCCGTCGATGATCCGGTGGTCGAACGACAGCGACACCAGCATCACCTCGCCGATCACGATCTGCCCGTCGCGCACCACCGGCTTCTGCTTCATCTGGTGGATACCCAGGATCGCGACCTCGGGGAAGTTCAGTATCGGCGTCGCGAACAGCCCCCCTTGCTGTCCGAGCGACGTGATCGTGAACGTCGAGCCGCCGAGATCCTCCGGCTTCACCCGCCCCGACTTCGTGTCCTCGCCGAGCCGCGCGATCTCCTGCGCGATCTCCAGCACGCTCCGGCGATCCGCGTCGCGCACGACAGGCACGATGAGCCCGGCCTCGGTCGCGGACGCGATGCCGATATGATAGCTCTTCTTGACGACGATCTCCTGCGCGGCCTCGTCGAAGGCGCTGTTCAACGTCGGGTGCTTCTTCAGCGCCGCGACGACGGCCTTCACGAAGAAGGGCAGGAAGGTCAGCTTGACGCCCGCCTTCTCGGCCAGCGGCCGCAGGCGCGCGCGGCGCTCCTTCAGCGCGGAGACGTCGCACTCCTCGACGAAGGTGAAGTGCGCCGCCGTGTGCTTCGACCGCGACATCGCCTCGAAGATCCGCTTGCGCACGCCCCGCAGCGGGATGCGCTCGTCGCCCGGCGCCGAGGGCAACCCCCGTCCGCGCTCCCCCTCGGGCCGCGCCGCCCCGTGCCCCGGCTCCTCGCCCAGCTGGCCGGGCCCCGCCGCCGCCGGCCTCGGCGCCGCCTCGGGCAGCGCCGGGGCCGCCCGCCTGGGCGCCGCCTCGGGCAGCGCCGGGGCCGCCTCCTCGGGCGCCTCGAGCGCCCGCACGTCGTCCTTCGTCACGCGGCCCGCCGGGCCGGTCGGCGGCACGCGCCGCAGGTCGACCCCGAGGTCGCGCGCCAGCTTGCGCGTCGCGGGCGTCGCGAGCGGCTTCTCGTTGAAGTAGGCCGCCGCGCGCGCGCCCGCGCCGATGCTGCCGTTCGCCCACGCCGACCGCGCCGGCGCCACCAGGTTCATCCCCGGGAGGTCCTCCCGGATGTCGCCGACCGCCGTCGCCGCGGGCTCCGCAGCCCCGGACTTCGCGGCCGCCGCCGCGGGAGGCTCCGCCGGGCCGGGCTTCGCAGCGTCCTTTCGCACCCCCGCCCCCGACGCGGGGGGCGGCGCCGCCGCGGGCCGGTCGTCGAGATCGAACACGACGAGCACCGAGTGGACCGGGACGACCCCGCCCACCTTGCCCCGCGTCTCCACGATCCGGCCCGTGCGCGGCGACGTGATCGTCACCGTCGCCTTGTCGGTCATCACCTCGACCATCGGCTGGTCCTCGGCGACCATGTCGCCCGGCGACACCAGCCAGGTCACGATCTCGCCCTCGGTGACGCCCTCGCCGATGTCCGGAAGCCTGAACTCGTACTTGCCCATGCGTCAGTACCTCGCCGTCTCCAGGATCGCCGGAAGGATACGATGGGACAGAGGGAGATACTCGTTCTCGAGGGTGTACGGGAACGGGGTGTCGAAGCCCGTGACCCGGAGCGGCGGCGCCTCCAGGTGGAGGAACGCCTTCTCGTTGACCAGCGCGACGAGCTCGCCCCCGAGGCCGCAGGTCTTCGGCGCCTCGTGCACCACGATGAACCGGCCCGTCCGCTTCACCGACTCGATCACCGTGTCGATGTCGAGCGGCCACAGCGTGCGCAGGTCGATCACCTCGCACTCGACGCCCTGAGCGGCCGCCTGGTTCGCCGCGTCGAGCGCCTCGTAGAGCATCGCGCCCCAGACCACGAGCGTCACGTGCCAGCCCGGCCGGACCACCTTCGCCTGGCCGAGCGGGACCGTGTACTCGCCCTCGGGGACGTCGCCCTTCGCGGCGCGGTAGATGCGCTTCGGCTCGAAGAACAGCACCGGATCCGGGTCCCGGATCGACGAGAGCAAGAGCCCCTTCGCGTCGGCCGGGTTCGACGGGCACACGACCTTCAGGCCCGCCACGTGGACGAACTGCGCCTCGGGCGACTGCGAGTGGTAGTGCCCGCCGCGGATGCCGCCGCCGAACGGCGTCCGGATGACCAGCTTGGACGGGTACTCTCCCCCCGAGCGGTAGCGGTACTTCGCCAGCTCGGACACGATCTGGTCGTACGCGGGATAGATGAAATCGGCGAACTGGATCTCCGGGATCGGCACGAGCCCGTAGAGCGCCATCCCGATGGCCGTCCCCACGATCCCGTTCTCCGAGAGCGGCGTGTCGATCACCCGGTCGTCCCCGAACTCGTCGAACAGGCCCTGGGTCACGCGGAACACGCCGCCGACCTTGCCGACATCCTCGCCGAGCACGACGACCCGCGCGTCCCGCCGCATCTCGTGGCGTAGCGCGTCGTTGATCGCCTGGACCATGTTCATCTGAGGCATGCTCTTCGTCTCCGTCTCTCGGCCAACAGGTGGGGGTACAACCTCACCGGCGCCCCGGCCCCCCGAGGGTCCCCGCCGATCGCGGGCAGCGGCGCCACCCCCGCCGCGCCGCCGTCCGGCGAGCCGCCACGCCGACGCCGCCGTCCGCGCGGCCTAGTGGCCGCCGTGGCCCTTGGGCCTCGGGCCCGCCTTGAGCTGCTCCCGCTGCTCCACGAGGTGCCAGGGCGGCTCCGCATAGACGTCCTCGAACATCGAGTCGAGCGGCGGCGGCGGGACCTTCTCCGAGACCGCGATGCAGGCCTTGACCTCCGCGTCGACCGCCGCCTCGATCTCGCGATCCTGCGCCTCCGTCCAGCCCTGGGTGCGCTCGACGTGCCGCCGGAGCCGCGCGATCGGATCGAGCCGGCGCCACGGGTCGAGCCACGCGTCGGGGCGGTACGCCTTCGGGTCGTCGCTCGTCGAATGGCCCGACAGGCGGTACGTCATCGCCTCGATGAGCGTCGCGCCCTCGCCGCGCGAGGCGCGCGCGATCGCGTCGCGCGTCACCTTCACGACGGCGAACACGTCGTTGCCGTCGACCCGCACCCCGGGGACGCCGTAGGCGACGCCCTTGCTCGCAAACGTGTTGCTCGACGTCTGGCGCTCGGTCGGCACGCTGATCGCCCAGCCGTTGTTCCGGCAGAGGAAGATGACCGGCACCTTGAACACGCCAGCGAAGTTCAGGCCGCTGTGGAAATCCGACGAGCTCGTCGCGCCGTCGCCGAAGTAGGCCAGCGTGACGAGCTCGTCGCGCTTCAGCTTGGCGGCCCACGCGAAGCCCACGGCCTGGGTGATCTGCGTGCCGATGGGCGAGCTCACCGAGCCGAAGTGGCCCTCGCGGTAGGTGTAGTGGTCCGGCATCTGCCGCCCCTTCACCGTGTCGTTCGCGTTGCCGAACATGTTGTCGATGTACCGCTGGAGCGGCAGCCCTCGCCAGAGCGCCGCGCCGAACTCGCGGTAACACGGGAACACCCAGTCCTGGGGCCGCGTCGCGGACACGCTGCCGAGGACCGCAGCCTCCTCACCCAGCGAGCCGATGTGGAACCCGATGCGCCCCTGGCGCTGCAGCGCCACGAGCCGCTCGTCGAGCAGGCGCGTGCGCATCATGGCCTTGTAGAGGGCGATCACCTCCGATGGCTCGAGCTTCGGATCGTGCGCGGGGTCGAGCGAGCCGTCGTCGCGCAGGACCTTGATCACGTCGTCGGCACACGTATCGAGCGGGTGCCGCGCGACGGCAGCCTGCGGCTCGAGGCTTGCCCCTGAGACGTTCGGCGGGCGGTCGGTGGAGTACGTCGCGGTGCTCATCGGTTCGCGGGACACTAACCAAAGGCGCTGCCCGAGACCAGTGCCCAGACGCGGCGTACGCTCATTCGCTTTACGCGTGACGTTGAGGTGACGTTGACTCGTCGCAGCGATCGCGCTCGGGGTTTGACTCGCCGCGGCGAGCTCGAACCCGCGCGCGCCCTGATGCGCGTCTCCCGCCGTACGCGGCGGCGCTGATGTCCACGCTAGACGTTCACGGGCTCGGCTGCCTGCGCGAGGGCCTCGTCGACGGCGGCCACGTCGAGCTTGAAGCCGCGCGCGAGCTGCTCGAGCACGCCGTGCTCCTGCGCGCTCACGCCGCCGGAGGCGTGCGCCATGGAGGCCGCCACGCGGAGCACCTCGCGCTGGTGCTCGGTCCGCGCGATCGTGCGGGCGACCATGCTGATGCGCTTCTCCAGCCCGTCCTCGGCCAGCATCTCGCCGAGATCCGCGAGGAGCGCCTCGAGCTGCTTCTCGTGGACGAGGTTCTGGCAGGCGCCGGCGACGATCGCCTGGAAGCGCCCGCGCTCCTCGTCGTCGAAGTGGCCGTCGGCGTTCGCGACGAGGAACGCGGCCTCGATGATCGTCTCGAAGAGCGCCACCGCGGCGGGATCGAAGCCGGTGGGCATCGTGATGTCTTCGATGGGAGGGCGCGCGCTGTAGGCCCTCGCGGCCTGGGCCAGGATCGACGCCACGCGCACGCGAGGCGTCTCCGAGCCGAGGCGCGAGGCGCCTGGAGTGATGCCGCCGAGGCGCCTGTTGATGGGAGCGGACATCGTGGTGTTGGACCCTCCTGCCGTCCAATACGCTCGGCCAAACGCCGGGAAGCGTCAAGGCGCTTGCTGAGCGGTGCTCGCCCGCTTCGGATACGGGCCCATCTCGACGTTTTCGGTGCTCAGCGCACGGGAGTGCGCTTGCGCGCCGAAAACGCCGATCTGGGCCCGTCTCCTGTGCGGGTGAGCACCGCTCGGGTGGGCACCGCTCTAGCGGCGGACGAGGGAGGCTGCAGGGACGAGCCGCGCGGGGCTCGCCGACGCCGTCGCTGGGCCGTCGAGCGGACGGGGCTCGTCCGGATCGAGCTCTGCGGTGAGGCGGGCGGCCTCGCGGCGCGCCACGGCGAGGCGCTCCTCGAGGAGCGCCTCGACGGCTGCCGGGCCTGCGGGATCCTCGCCGGCCGGGGAGGCGCCGGCGGGCAGCGCCGCGCCGCCTCGGTCCATCAGGCTGCGGACGAAGACCTCGGCCGCCTTGTAGCTCGACCGAACGAGCGGCGCGCTGGCGGCGTAGAGGAAGCCCATCTCGAGCGCCGCGCGCTCGAACGCGGCGAACGTCTCGGGCTCGACGAAGCGCTGCACGGGCGCGTGCTTCGAGGAGGGGCGGAGGTACTGGCCGATCGTCACGATGTCGACCCCGGCCTCGCGCAGGTCGCGGAGCGCCTCCAGGACCTCGTCGTCGGTCTCGCCGATGCCGACCATGACCGAGCTCTTGGTGAGCCGCCGCGGCGCGGGCGCGCCGGCCTCCGCGGCGTCGGCGGCGAGGCGCCGCTGGCGCTCCTTCGCGCGCCGGAGCACGGCGAGCGACTGGTCGTAGCTCGACCGGACGTCGCGGATGACGCGCGTGATGCGGCGGACGACCTCGACGTTGTGGGCGAAGACGTCGGGCCCGGCGTCGACAACCATGTCGACGGCGCTCATGTGGCCCTGGAAGTCGCCGACAAGCGTCTCGATGAGCAGGTCGGGCCGGAGAGCGTGCAGGCGGCTCACCGTGCGGGCGACGTGCTCGGCGCCGCCGTCGAGCAGGTCGTCGCGGTTGACCATCGTCATCACGACGTACTGGAGCGAGAGCCGGGCGATGGCGCGGGCCACGTGCTCCGGCTCGCGCACGTCGACCGCGCCGCGGGGATCGCCCGTCGTGACCGCGCAGAAGCGGCAGCCGCGCGTGCACACGTCGCCGAGGAGCATCACCGTCGCGGTCCCCTCGCGCCAGCACTCGCCGACGTTCGGGCAGCGCGCCTCCTCGCAGACCGTGTGGAGATCGAGCTTGCGGAACGTCTCCTTGAGGTGGTGGTAGGTGTCACCCCCGGGAGCGCGGACCTTGAGCCATTCAGGTTTGGGCGAGAACTGCGCCATCAGGGGTGTCCTTAGCCCATGCGGCGGGGGAGCGCGAGGGGGAGGTGCGCTAGCCGGACGGCGGCGCGGGCGGCACGGAGCGGCTGATCTCGCGCGTCGTCAGCTTGCCGCGCTCGGTGAAGACGGCCGTGACGAGCTCCGCGGGGGTGACGTCGAAGGCCGGGTGCCGGACGGGCACGCCGGGCGGGACGACGCGGCGGCCGCCGACGACGGCGAGCTCGTCGCGGCTCCGCTCCTCGATCGGGATCGACGCGCCGCTGTCGGTGGCGAGGTCGATCGTGCTCCACGGGGCGGCCACGTAGAACGGGATGCCGTGGTGGCGCGCGAGGCAGGCGAGGCCGTAGGTCCCGATCTTGTTCGCGACGTCGCCGTTCCGCGCGATGCGGTCGGCCCCGACGACGACGGCGCCGATCTCGCCCTTCTGCATGAACCACGCGGCCATCGAGTCGGAGATCACCTCGACGGGGATGCCGTCCCGCTGGAGCTCCCAGGCGGTGAGGCGGGCGCCCTGGAGGTACGGGCGGGTCTCGCACGCGAGCACGCGGAGCGCCTTGCCCTCCTCGATGGCGGCGCGGATCACGCCGAGCGCCGTGCCGTAGCCGCCGGTCGCGAGCGCGCCCGCGTTGCAGTGGGTGAGGACCGTGCCCGACTCCGGCAGGCGCGCGGCGCCGGCGCGGCCCATCTGGTGGCAGGCGGCGACGTCTTCCCGGTGGATCTCGCGGGCGAGCTCGGCGAGCTCCCGCGCGCGCTCCTCGCCGCGGCGCCCGGCGTTCTGCAGGGCCGCGGCGATCGCGCGCCGCACCGCCCACCCGAGGTTCACGGCGGTGGGCCGGGCCGAGGCGAGGTGCTCCCCCGCCGCCCGCATGGCGGCGACGTAGCTGGAGGCGCCCTCGTCGCGGGCGGCGCGCGCGGCGAGCGCCATCCCGTACGCGGCGGCGATGCCGATGGCCGGGGCGCCGCGGATCGCCATGGTCCGGATGGCCTCGGCGACGCCGGCGGAGTCGGTCACGGTGAGGTAGCGCTCGCGCTCGGGTAGCTCGCGCTGCTCGAGGAGGAACACGCGGTCGTCGCCCTGCGCCAGCTCGACGGCCGAGTAGTCGGCGCCGGAGAGGGCCGCGGCCGGCTCCCAGGGCGGCGCCGGCCGCACGCCATCGCCTGGCCTCGGTGTCTGCTCTGCTTCGAAGCTCGTGCCCATTCAGCGCCTCCCGTTCGAGCGTGACGGCTCCCCTGGCGATCCGTCGTCCGGCCCCTGCGCCTCCGCGCTCGCGGCGAGCCGGCCGCGGATCTCCTCCGCGACGGTCGCGAAGTCCTCCGCCGCGTCGCCCTTGCGGCCCGCGAGGTAGGCGCGGAGCGCGTCGGCGGCGAGCAGCGCGAGGCTCGCGTTGATCCCGCGCGCCGTGAGCGCCTCGATCACGTCGCCGTTCTTGAGCAGCGTCTCCAGGTCATCGAAGACCGCGGCGAGCTCTGGCCCGGGATCGATGCCGCCGCCGGCGGCGGGGCGCGTCTTCTTGTCGTCCTCGCGGGTCACGGGTCGCGCCTCATGGGTGTTTGGTGGTCGTCGCCTTGGGGATCGCGGTGAAGGGGAAGTGCGGCGGCTCCACGCCGGGCACGCACTGGTACTTCGAGAAATCGGTGACGCCCTCCTCGCGGAGCAGGGCCTCGTCGATCCACGCCTTGCCGCGCCGTGCCGACGGCTCGCGCGAGAGCAGCGCGAGCGTCGCGTCGGCGAGGATATCCGCCTTGCGCCAGAGCTCCGGGCCGCCGAGGCCGAAGTTGATCGTGGCGAAGCTCTCGATCGCGGTCGCGGGCCAGAGGGCGTGGGCCGTGATGTTGTGCTCCGCGTACTCGCCGGCGATGGCGTCGGCGATCATCGTCATGCCGAATTTGGAGACCGCATAGGCCCCGTGGTGGGCGCAGGCCTCGGCGTCGACGGGGGGCGACATCATGATGATGTGGCCGTATTTTTGCGCGATCATCTGGGGGAGGACGGCCTGCGAGAGGGCGAACGACGCGCGCACGTTGATGCCCATGATGAGGTCGAACTTCTTCATGGGTGTGTCCACGACGTCGGCCCACCAGAGCGCGCCCGCGTTGTTGATGAGCGCGTCGATGCGCCCGAGGCGCTCGACGGCCGTGGCGACGGCGCCCCTGCAGGCCTCGTCGTCGCGGACATCGAGCTTGATGGGCAGCGCGCGGCGGCCGAGCTGCTCGACCTCGCGGGCGACGTCGTGGATCGTGCCCGGGAGGCGCGGGTTCTCGGCGACCTCCGTCTTCGCGGCGACGACGATATCCGCGCCTTCTCGCGCGCAGGCGAGGGCGACGACCCGTCCGATCCCGCGGGAAGCTCCTGTGATGAAGACAACGCGGTCCTTGAGGCGCATGGTCGGCGGTCATAGCACAGGAGCCGCCGCGGGTGCGGCCTCGCGGTTCGCAGTCGAGCCGCCGTGCTGCGGGGTCGCCGCGCTGTCATCGGGGCGTCAGGCCGTCAGGCCGTCGGGGCGCCTTTCCACCTTTCCACGAGCGCGGCAGCCGGCCTGCCGCGCGGATGAGATGGCGCGCGCGTACGGCGGGAGGCCACATCCACCACCACCCCGCGCGTGGCGCAGGGACGAGCTCTGCCGCGGACGTGAGCGGGCGAGGGCCCTCAGGCGAGCGGCGTGGCGGTGCGGCGAGGAGCGGGGGAGTCGCGCGGAATTTCATGGGCGTTCGATTGACCTGCTGCCGACATGCGGCCTGTGGCTCCCCGCGGCGCGCGTCGACGCGCGATCCACGGCGGGCGGAGGCTCGCAGGGTGTCGTCGCCCCCACGGGCTTCTGATCGCGGTCTGTTGTCGGACACGGACACCCACCCTTCGGACCAGGGGAGATGTTGTGTCCTGATGGCTCCATGTCTCACACCGATTTTGCGTGAAGAAATCCTGTGTCGTCGAGCTCCGGGGAGCTCGGTTTCATGGGTCTTGAAAAGATCCAGCGATCCGGCGGCAAATCATGCGTGCCAGAGTGTTTCGTATCTGGACATGCCAGCGGTCAGGTGACACCGTGGTGTGAGCGAATCGAAGGGAGGCGCTGCGCTGCGTGGGATCGCGCTGTGCGCTACTCCGCCCCCTGAACAACGCTGTACTGGGGTGGCCCGTCGAGGTGTCGTGTGCCCCGGCGTACGTGCTGGCGCGAGCCGCGACGCAGGGGCGGGCCGAGCTCGGACGGGCCCAGAGAACCAAGGAGCATGCATATGAGCGCTTTGCACAGGACGCTTGTCCTCGCCTTCATCGCTGGCTGTTCTGCAGTCGGCTGCCTCGCCTCGACCGAGGTCGACGAGGAGCCGTCGGCGGAGCTGTCGGAGGACCAGTCCTCGCCGCTCGCGGGGGCGGTCTGCGATACCGCGTCGGAGGGCTCGGATGTGGAGCTCTCCTGTCCTGCCGGCGAGGTCATCACGGCGATCCAGTTCGCGAGTTATGGCAGGCCGCGCGGCGTCTGCGGCGGCTACGCGGCCACCTCGTGCAACGCGCCGACGTCGAAGGCCGTCGTGGAGCGCGCGTGCCTCGGAAAGGCGAGCTGCGCCGTGCGGGCGAGCAACGCGACCTTCTCCGGTGATCCGTGCAGGAGGACCGCGAAGCGGCTCTACGTGCAGGCGGCGTGCGGCCCCGCGCCGGGCAGCGGCGCGGGAGGCTCGACGAGCGGCACCGGAGGCGCGGGAGGGGCGGGAGGCGCGACGAGCGGCACCGGAGGCGCGGGTGGCGCGGGAGGCTCGACGAGCAGCACCGGAGGCGCGGGCGGCTCGACGAGCAGCACCGGAGGCGCGGGCGGCTCGACGAGCGGTGAGGTCTGCGGCAATGGGGTTTGCGGCGCGGGCGAGGACTGCTCGAGCTGCTCGAGCGACTGCGGCGCATGCCAGGTGTGCAGCGGCGCCGGGCCCAGCACGACTCCGCTCGACACCGAGGAGCAGGCGTTCCTCACCATCATCAACCAGTATCGCGCGCAGAACGGCCTCGGGGCGCTCTCGGGCTGCACCTCGATGAACCGCGCTGCTCAGGGGCACAGCGAGGACATGCGCGATCAGAACTACTTCTCGCACACGAGCCTCGACGGCCGGACGCCCTGGACCCGCATGTGCAACGCCTGCTACGAGCTCGGCTGCGGGGGCACCGCCATGGCCGAGAACATCGCCGCTGGCAACTCGACGGCCCAGGCGACGTTCACGCAGTGGAAGAACTCGGACGGCCACAACAAGAACATGCTCGGCTCCGCCTACAAGGTCATCGGCATCGGGCGGGCGACCGGAGGCGGGACCTACGGGTCCTACTGGACCACGGTGTTCGGCGGCAGCTCCGAGGCGAGCTGCAATTAGGCCAGGCACCCGCGGCGGTGTCCGCCTGCTCGCAACAGCGTGTCACGCATGAGGCGTTCTGCCATGGCGGGGCGGCGCGACCCGGGAGCCGAGGTGGCCCGGGCCGCGCCGCGCTCCACAGCCGGAGAGCAGCGGCCGAGTGGCGGCCTGGTGATTGCTTCACACCGGGACGGTGGAACAGCAGACCTCCGCGAAAACACATGTCATCTATCTCCTTGGTCCGTACCGAATTCCCGGCTTCCACGGGGAGCGCAACGTGCGTGTCTACCTGCCCGACGAGGGGGCGCGTGACGGGCGGCCATCGCCTGTGCTCTTCCTGTTCGATGGGCAGAACGTCTTTCACGACGACCCCTCCTACAGCGGAGGGTGGCACCTTCACGAGGCCGTCCATGATCTCGCAAATCGAGGTCTCGAAGCGCCGGTCCTGGTGGGGATCGATCACGGCGGACCCGAGCGGTTGACGGAGCTGTCGCCGTTCCCGGGCGACGGAAGCGAAGGGAAGCTCGACGAGTATCTGGGCTGGCTCACCTCCGAGATCGTGCCGGCCGTACAGGAGCGCTTCGCGGTGAGGCGCGACCCGGCCAGCACGGCGATCGGCGGCTCATCCATGGGGGGCCTCGCGGCGCTCTATGCTCATTGGCGTTGCCCCGACGTGTTCGGGGCCGCGCTCTGCATGTCGCCGTCGCTCTGGTTCGCCGAGCGCAAGATCTTCGACGTCCTCGCGTCTCTGGCCGTCCCGGCGAGCTCGAGGCTGTACGTCGACGCCGGCGCTCAGGAGGACGGGGGCTCGGTGCTGCGCGACGCCGCGCGGCTGGTCGAGCAACTTCGCCAGCAGGGCTACAGGGAGGACAACCTGCTGTTCTGCCTGGACGAGGACGGGACCCACTCCGAGGACGCGTGGCGCCGGCGCGCCCCGGGGGCGCTGCAGTTCCTGTTCAGCGGGGACGCCAGGGAGCCGCAGAGCGGCGTCGGAGCGCCGGAGGGGTCGCAGCAGGCCGCCTGATCTGCTGCGCTTCGGCGCTCTTCACACCGGCGGCCCAGGCCCGACCGTCCCCTACCGCCGCCCCTTGCTCCGCTTGCGCGTCCCCTGGACGATGCGCGCCGCGTAGCGCGGTATCGGGGCGGTCGCGCCGAGCGCCGCGGACAGGCGGTCGACCTCCGCATCCGAGAAGGACGCCTTCCGGAGCGCCGCGATCGCGTCCGCCACGACGTCGCGCGACTCGGGGCGCTCCGCCCGCGTTTTCTCCTCCAGCCAGCGCACGACCTCGGGGAAGCGGCCGGCGAGGGACGCGATCTGCGCGGGCATCCCCTGCCGGAGGAGGCGCAGGCCCTGCAGCCGCTCGTCCGCGCGCGGGGAGCGATCCGACAGCACGAACGCCTCCTCGAGGCGCTCGACCACCTCCGCGCCTGCCGAGAGGCTGGCGAGCAGCGTGCGCTCGGCGAGCGCCTCGAGCGCGACGTACGCCTGCAGGTAGCCGTCGGTCCAGGACGAGAGCTCGCCGACAACCGCGTCGCCGCGCGCCGCGATGACGGCGCGGAGCGCCGCCACCACCCCGTCGCGCACGACGCGCCGCGGGTCCTCGGCCAGCTCCTCGAGCGCCTCGAGCGGATCGAGCCCGCCCTTCCCGCGGCGCGCGCCGCCCGCGCGCGGCGCCTGCCCCGCTCCGCCCGCCGGCGTGGCGCCCTTCACCGCGAGCGACGCGAGCGCCTGCGCCGCCACGATGAGCGCGTACTCCTCGGTGGTCGCGCAGAGCGCCCGCACGAGCCGCTCGGCCGGCGCGCCGCGGTCCGCGATCGCCGCGCCGACCGCCCGCGCGAGATCCAGGTTCACGCGCGGCAAGGGGGCGTTCGGCCCGAGGTCGGGGCCTGGCGCGCGCACCCCGCCGCGCCGGGCGGGCAGCCCGGAGCTCCGATCGAGCAGCGCGAGCAGCTCGGCCGGGTCGCCGCTCTGCACGGCGCGCTCGATCGCCGCATCGATTTTCGGGTTGCGCAAGGCGCCCGGGGGAGTCGCCCCCCGGCGCGTATCCGAGGTGTCAGCCATTCAGAACCCCAGGGAAAGACCGACCTCCGGGGAGAGGACGGTGGTCACGGCAGGAAAGGTGAGGCTCGCGCGGAGCGCGAGGTTCAGCGAGAGGGCCTCGATCGGCGCATAGGCAACGCCCGCGCCGACCGACGCGAACCCCTGGCCCGCTTGCCGGGTCGCGGTGAGCGTCTGTCGCCGAGCCTCGACTCTGCCGCTCGCTCCCGGCCTCGTGCAAGGGCTCGTCCTGTCGGCAAGGTCGGCCCCGCAAGCGGTCGCGTCCTCGAGGACCTCCACGTCGACCTCGGTGTCGACCTGCGCGACCCCGGCCGCGGCGAGCACGAACGGGCGCGCGCCGAGCTGCTCGAAGGGCCGCGCGCCGAGGAAGTACTGCGCGCGCGCCTCGAGGTGGAGCGGCAGGAACGAGGCGCCGCCCTCCGTCGTGCCGCCGGCCGCGAAGCCGACGCGGCCGCCGACCGTGAGGTTGTCGAGGACCAGCCGATCGTAGGCGATCGCCACCCGCAACGTCGCGAGCGCGAAGCCGAGGTTCACGTCGTTCGCGACGTCCGGCGTCGGCGTGCCGTCGTACCGGGTCCCGTCGCCGCGCAGGCACACGAAATGGTCGCTCCGCTGCGACGCGACGGTGCACACGTCCTGGCCGGAGAGCAGCGCGACGTCGGGTGAAAAGGTGAGGGTGACCCAGCTCCTCCGGACATCCGGCGCGGCCTCCGCGGCGGCTCGCGTGACGCACGCGCCGCCGACACAGGCGAGCCCGCGGTCGCACTGCCGGTCGTCGAGGCACTGCCGCGGGCGCTCCTGCTCCGGGGCCGCGCACTCCGCCGGCGGAGCGTGGCCGGGCCAGCGGGGCGGCGCCGAGCTGATGCTCTCCCTGATCTGCGTGACCAGCGGGGCGTCGCGCGTGCCCGCGCTCGCGAGGATCGCGCCGTCCTCGTCGACGGCCGCGACGTGATAGAGGAGCTTTCCCGTCCTTCCCACCGCGGCGCAGGGCACGTTGATGCCGAACCCCTGGCCCCGCAGCTTCTTCATGACGAGGGAGCGGACCTCGCGCTCCCCGGGCGCCAGGTACCAGACGGTCACCTGCTTCACGCTGGGCAGCAGCTCGGCGGGGACCTCGGCATGGAGCGGGACGGGCGTGCGGACGCGCTGCTCGGGCATCGGCGCGATCTGGAGCTGCGCTTCCGCCGCGCCGGGCGCCGCGGGTGACCCGGTCGCTCCGGCCGCCGCGGGCGCTCCGCCCGTTCCAGCCGCCGCGGGCGCCCCGGTCGCCCCGGCGCCGGTGGCCGCGCGCGCCTGCTCGAACGCGGAGGAGACCTCCGGGGTCGTCAGATCCGGGTCCAGCTTCGCCGAGGGATCGACGCGGAGGGCGTCCGCGAAGGCGCCCCGCGCGTCCTCCAGCCCCTTTCTGCTCTGAGCGAGCACGGTGCCCAGCGCGACCAGCAGCCTCGCCTTGACCGCGGGCGAGCAGCCCGACTCGCCGCAGGCGTCCAGCGCGGCCCGGAGCTTGCGCTCCGCCTGGGCGAACCGCGTCTCGAGGTAGTCGGTCCCCATCGCCTCCTTCAGGGCCGCCTCCGCCTGCGCGTTCCGCGGCGGAGCCTGCGCGGCCGCGGCGCCCGCAGCGAGCCACCCGGCGAGGCTCCCCGCGATCGCGAGGGACGCGCGCGGCGCGCAGGAAACAGGGCCGTGGCGTGCGGACATCGGCGCGCAACGTAGCCCACCGGTGTGTCCGCGAGCGCCAGAAAAGCTTGGGGACGGGAACCCCGCTCACCCGATCCTGGAACACGCCACGCGCAGGAGGGACAAATAATCCACAGGTTGTTCCCAGGTTGTGGAAACCCCGTGGGACCCTGGCAACTCAGTTGCCCGTCCTGCGCTGATCGCGGGGCGGCAGCCCCTCCAAGCCCCGGCGCCAGCCGAAGCCAGCCCGGGCATGGACGCGCCGCCCACACCGATGCAACCGATTTTGCTGCGATTTCTGGCGCTCCGTGGCCCGGCGCGCCTCCCAACTTCCGGGCGCTAAACTCCCTCCTTCGGAACCAATCTGCAACCCAAAAATCACGCTCCCGAGCCCGGTTTGACAGTCCACATGCTTGTCCACAGATTGGCCACCTGATGGCCCCAGACGGCGCGCAGGTTTCGTGTCGGATGGGGGGCGCCGGGCGAGTTCTCGCTTGTCTTTCGGGTGGCGATCGACATGCGATTGACAAGCTCGCGATGACCTGGGTGGGGGAGGCAGCGGGCGCCGGGGCTCGGCCGGAGCGCCCGGCGAGCGGCCATCCGGCGGACGCGCGGGCGCCGGGGCTCGGCCGGCCGGAGCGCCCGGCGAGCGGTCCATCCGGCGGCCGTCCGGGTGAGGCGGGCGCGCCGGGCGCGGTGTCGCTGGGCCGCGCGGCGCCGCGGCCGGCGTGCTAGCGGGTGCGCATGCGCGTTCCGGAGATCCCCGAAGAGATGGCGTCGCCCCTGCGCGCCGGCGACCCGCCGGCGCAGGTCGCAGGGCGCCCGCTGATCCGGAGGAGCGCGCGTGTCCCACGTTGGAGCGCGCGGCTTGCCGACCACGACGCGGCTTCGCTCGCGGAGCTGCTCCGCCGGGCCGGCGGCACGGCGTCAGCGGCGCGCGCGGTCTCCGGCAAGGTGGTGCGCCACGCCTTCGGCGCCGAGCCGGGCGCGCCGGTGCCTGCTCCGGCCTGGGACGCGCGCGCGCTCGCCGCCCTGGGCGTGGGGGCCTGGGCGCACGAGGCGTTGCTCGCGCTCGATCCGGCGCCGTCGCTCGAGATCGCCGAGCGGGCGCCGGCGCAGGACGACACGCTCCGGCTCGTCCTGCGCGCGCGCGACGGCGCGCTCATCGAGTCGGTGCTGATCCCGGGGCCCGCCCGCACCACGCTCTGCGTCTCGAGCCAGGTCGGCTGCGCCCGGGCCTGCTCGTTCTGCGAGACGGGGCGGCTCGGGCTCGAGCGCCAGCTCGCCGCCGGCGAGATCGTCGATCAGGTCCGGATCGCCCGGGCGCTCGCGGCCGAGCGCGGCGGCGCGCCCCTCAGGAACCTCGTCTTCATGGGGATGGGCGAGCCGTTCGATAACCTCGGCGAGGTGCTGAAGGCCATCCGGCTGCTCACCGATCCGCGGGCCTTCCGGTTCGCGCCGTCGCACGTCACCGTGAGCACCGTCGGGGTGGCGGACAAGATCGAGCCGTTCTTCCGCGAGGCGCGGGCGGAGCTCGCCGTCAGCCTCAACGCCCCGGACGACGCCCGCAGGCAGGCGATCATGCCCGTGAACGCGCGCTTCTCGATGGCGGCGCTGAAGGAGGCGATCGCGCGGGCGTTGCCGCAGGGGCGGCGCGTGCTCTTCGAGTACGTGCTCTTCGATCAATTCAACGACGCCCCGGAGGACGCGGATCTGCTCGCGGCCTACGTCGCCGGGCTCCGGTGCAGGGTGAACGTCATCCCCTGCAACCCCGGCCCGGATCCGGCGCTGCGCCCGCCGTCCGCCGCGCGGCTCGACGCCTTCGTGGCGCGGCTTTCCGGCCATGGCGTGACGACGCTGGTGCGACGGCCGCGGGGGCGCGACGTGGGCGGCGCCTGCGGTCAGCTCGCGGGGATGGCCCGCGTCAGGCAGCCAGAGCCAGCGTGAGGGCGGCGCCGCGGGCGAGCGGGGCCCCGACGCGGAGCGCCCCATGGCCCGCCGCGAACGTACGGGCGATCTTCCCCGAACGCTGGTCCATCCGGGCGAGCACCGCGCGCTTGCCCGTCTCGCCGGTGTGCCCGAGCGTCGCGAGCAAGGAGAGCAGGTCGGTCCATACCCGGTCGCGCCAGCCCCTCAGCAGAAACATCACGACGCTCGAGATGGCGCGCTCCACGTCCCGGCTGAAGGTCGCGATCCGGGCGAGCGGGCAGCCATAACGAGCGCGCAGGATTGCGAAGATTTCCGGCATCGCCGCCGCGAGAATTTCATTCACAAGGTCGTGGTCGTGACGGTAGCGGTCGAGAAGCCGGGCGTCCTGCGCCGCGCCGTGCTGGACGATGTTCCGGTAGAGCCCGAGGGCCAGGTCGTAGTTGATGTGCGCGTTGATGCCGAGCAGCCCGTGCACCGCCGCCGCCGCCCCGCCCGCGCTGGAGCACTGGAACGCGACGTCCCACGCCTCGACGCCCGTCGACCGCCCGTCCAGCGACGCCGCGAGGGCCGTCAGGTAGTACTCGCAGAAGATCCCCGCCAGGCGCGAGATCCACGCCGGCTCGAGGAACCGGCCATCCGAGCCATCGATCGCCTCTTTCACGCGGCGCGTGATCACGGCGTAGACGTCGGGGAACACCGCCCGCGGGTCGTTCCTCTCGCGCAGCCGCGCGGCGACGGTCTCCAGCGCGATCAGCGCCTCGGAGACGTTCGCTGGCGCCATCGTCACGCCCTTCAGGACGGGATGACGCGCGGTGGACGCCGCGGGACGGGACGCAGCCAATGACCGCGTCTGCTCGCTCCTCACCAGGGGTCGATCCGAAGTAAGGGTCTTCATGGCTGCGCTGAGCGAGCGAATTCAAGGATCGTGCCCGTATGTCCGGTCCGCAGTCGTACACAGCCACGAGATGTACGAGGGCACGTACAGCGGAGCTCGATCGTGCGTGATCACCGCCGGCATGCTCGTTCGCCAGATCTCCCTTCACATCGGATTTCCTGCGAATCCAACGGAGATCGCTCGCCCGTACATCCGGGCGAGCGCGCGAGGTCTCGGTGACGCCACGCGGCTACCTGCGGCGGACCGTCGCGCGGTGGCCTCGTCAGCGTCGTGTCCCCGACACGGTGCGAGCGCAGGTCGGTACCAAAGTGCCCCATGAGGCAGTTTGTGACGCGCGGACGGGTCCCCTCCAGGCAAAATGCGGGATCCCCCGACGTCCGCGCACCTTGGTGACCTGGGGCGCCGGTGTGTGCTGCGTCGGGCGGGCGTTTTCGGGTTTCGGCCGGCCGGGTGATGCGCCGTATCCTGGCGCGGAGCGCTCCGCGCCTGCGCGCGGCCCTCGACGCCGCCTGGCGGCGGCGAGGGCGGTTGCGCTCCTCCGCGGATGCCCCTGCCGAGCACCATGAGCTTCCTCAAGATCGTCTGTTCCGAGCCCAGAAACGACCTCGCCTCCTTCCTCCAGTCGCTGCCGATCGAGCCCGCGGGGCCGGCCATCGCGCTCGTGATGGGCACCGCGGATCTTGCCTATCCGCTCGTGGCCGCGCGGACCTTCCTCGCGTCGGCGAGGGAGGTGGGCGCGTCGCACCTCCTCTGGGTGGCGCCGTACTTCCCTCCCTCGAGCCGGGTTGGGCAGCAGATCCGCGACGCCGAGGCGTCCCTGCGCGCCTCCGGCCAGGCGGTGACCACGGTGTGGCACGGACCTCTGCTGAGCGCGCTCAACCTCTGGCGCGAGGACATCCGGCTCCGTCGCACGCTGCCGCTGCCGCTGGGCGGCGGCGCGTTGCCCTGGGTGGCGCCCGCGGACGTGGCCCGCAGGGCGATCCGCGCGCTGGAGCAGCCCGCCGCGCCGGCGCCCGTCGTGTGCGGCCCCGCCGCCTCGGGCGCCGAGGTGGCGGCCGCGCTCTCCCGCGGCCTCCGCGCCGGCCTGATGAGCGAGCGCTTCGCCTGGCGCCGGTTCGAGGAGATCGATCGCGACCACGACCGCAAGCTCAGCGAGGATGAGCTCCTGCCGTACCTCACCGGCCTCGGGATGCGGGCCGACGAGGCGAAGGCGCTGCTCCTGGCTGCGGACACGACCGGGGACGGGACCGTCGACTTCGAGGAGTTCACCGCCGGGCTGCGGGGGCGGCTCGACAACCTGGTCCAGCAGCTGCTGCGCGAGGACCCGTTCGAGCTCCGGTACGTGGACACGCCGGCCGATCGGGCCGCGGCGGCGCTCGTCCAGACGGGCCTGCGGAAGGCGGCGGCCGAGGCGCTGATCGAGGGCTGGG
Source organism: Sorangium sp. So ce128 (assembly GCF_051525245.1). Taxonomy (NCBI): domain Bacteria; kingdom Pseudomonadati; phylum Myxococcota; order Polyangiales; family Polyangiaceae; genus Sorangium; species Sorangium sp. So ce128. The sequence continues at coordinate 2,282,055 of NZ_CP150313.1, forward strand.
CGAGCCTGGCCAGGGAGGGGATCCCCGCGGACGTCCGCGGGTCCGACGAGGCCTGGCTCGAGCTGCCGCCCGCGAGCGTCGATGCCTGGGCCGAGCGGCACGCGCTCGATTTCGTCAACGTCCACCTCCTGCCCGGGCAGGGGCTGCTCTCCCGGCGCGAGGGGGTCGTCGAGAGCAGCGCCGCGATGGGCGCCCTGGCCGGCAAGGAGGCCGCGATCTCGAAGATCGTCGACGGCGGCGGCCGCATCCTGTCGCTCTCCCGCGCGCTCGACGGGAGCGGCGTCTCGGCGCGGTGGCTCGACGCGCCCATGGAGAGCCTCCGGTGGGTGCCGTGCGGGGATCGCGACAAGCGACGCGCGCTGCTCCTGTCGAGCGGGCAGCTCACGGGGCTGCACGTCGAGGGGGAATGGAACGACCTCCCCTCGGCGATGCGGCTGCTCATGGCGCGCGGCCCGCTGCCCGGCTGGCAGCTAACGACGTTCCGGGAGCTCGGCGAGCTGAAGATCGATCAACCCGCGGCGCTGTTCGAGCCGAACGAGGTCGTGTGCAACTGCGCCGGGGTCAAGCGCGGGCAGATCACGAGCCTCATCGAGGCCGGGTGCGCGACGCCCGCCGAGCTGTCGGAGCGGACGCGGGCGGGCCAGATCTGCGGCGGCTGCGCCCCGGCGGTCGCCGAGATGTTCGGCGGATCGAGCCTCCAGCAGGCCGAGGTGAAGGCCGCGCGGGAGCTCTCCCCCGGGATCTTCCAGATCACGCTCTCGCCGGTCGGCGGCGCGCCGGCGGCGTCGGTGCCCGGGCAGCACGTCCTCGTGCAGGGCTACCTCGATCGGCGCTGGGTGGCGCGCGCGTACACGCTCTCGGCGCCGGCGCGCGCCGGCGGCGACTACGAGATCACGGTGAAGCGCGAGGAGCTCGGGGTGTTCTCGCGGTGGCTGTGCGAGCGCGCCGCGGCCTCGCTGCTGCGCGCGTCGGCGCCGAAGGGCAGCTTCGTCCTTCCGGCGCCGCCCGTGGAGCGGGTGGTGTTCCTCGCGGGCGGGATCGGCGTCACGCCGGCGATGGCGATGCTGCGGGCGCTCGACGGCAGGGCCGGCCGCCCCGACGCGCGGGCCTTCCTCCTCGACTGGTCGGCGTCGCGCGCCGCGGATTTCGCCTATTTCGAGGAGGATCTGCGGGCGATCGCCGGCCGTACGCCCGGCGTCGCGCTCCGCTTGCGCGCGACGAAGGCGGAGGGGCGGCTGTCCAGGGAGCAGGTGGCCGAGCTGTATCCTTACCGGCCGGGATCGCAGGCGCTCGTGTGTGGTCCCGATGCCTTCATGCGCGACGCGCAGGAGCACCTGCGCGCGGTGGGCTGGCCGCCGGACGCCATCCAGCGGGAGCTGTTCAGCTCGAACGTCGACACCGCCGGCGAGGTCCGCCCGACGCCGCTCCGGCGCGCCGGCGTGGCGCGGGCGGTCGGCGGGGTGTGTCCGGTCGAGCACGGGTCGTTTCACGTGACCCCCACCGCGCCCGAGGCGGTGCCGACCGAGGCCGAGGCGTTCCTGCGCCAGTGCTACGCGGAGCTCGGGGTGCCCTCGGCGGTGGACGAGCGCTGGCAGGAGGTGCGGGCGAGCCTGGAGAAGCACGGGACGTACACGCACCTGCCCGACGAGCTCGCCTATGGCGCCCGGCTCGCGTGGCGCAACAGCTCGCGCTGCATCGGGCGCTTCTTCTGGTCGACGCTCCACGTGCGCGATCTGCGCCACCTGAAGACGGAGGAGGAGATCTTCCAGGCGCTGGTGGAGCACCTCGATCTGGCGACGAACGGGGGCGACATCCGGGCGACCATGACGGTGTTCAGGCCGGGTGAGCCGCGGATCCGCATCTGGAACGGCCAGCTGGTCCGCTATGCGGGCTACCGGCTCCCGGAGGGCGGCGTCCTCGGCGATCCGGGGAACGTGGAGCTGACGGACCAGGCGCTCGCGCTGGGCTGGCCGGGCGGGGAGCGGACGCGCTTCGATCTGCTGCCGCTGATCATCCAGATCGGCGACGGCCGGCCGAGGTGGTTCGAGCTGCCGCGGGAGAAGGTGCTCGAGGTGCCGATCGAGCACCCGCGGTATGCGTGGTTCGCCGAGCTCGGGTTGAAGTGGCACGCGCTGCCGGCGGTCTCCAACCTGGCCCTCGATCTCGGCGGGATCCAGTACACGGCGGCGCCGTTCAACGGCTTTTACATGGGCACCGAGATCGGCGCGCGCAACCTGAGCGACGTGACGCGGTACGACCAGCTGCCGCTCATCGCGGATCGCCTCGGGCTGGACCGGACGCGCAGCGACACGCTGTGGCAGGACGCCGCGCTGGTCGAGCTGAACGTCGCGGTGCTGCACTCGTTCCGGCAGGCCAAGGTGCGGATGATGGACCACCACACGCTCTCGGAGTACTTCAAGAAGTTCGAGCAGCAGGAGCGGCAGTGCGAGCGCCCGGTGTATGCGGACTGGACGTGGATCGTCCCGCCGATGTCGGCGTCGACCATGGCGGTGTTCCACACCAACATGGAGAACAAGATCCTGAAGCCGAACTACCTGTATCAGGACGATCCGTGGAAGGAGCGGAAGGGGTAGCGGCGAAGGCGCATCCACGAGCGGACGCCGGAACCTGGTCTGGTACCCGCCGTACGTCGTGGCCGTTGAGGAGGGGCGGATCCCGGCGGGGGCCCCGCTTCCTCGTCGCTGAGGGAGCCCACCTCGCCAAGGGCGCCCTGCGCGGTCGCGGCGCGCGTCAGCGGCCGCGGCCGCAGCGGAGCCGGCCGTTGTCGTTCTCGATGTCTCCTCTGCACCTCCTCCAGTCCACCATCCGTGTATTGTGGAAGTTGCCCCTCCGATCCTCGCAGCGGGCGAACAGCGTGCCTCGCTCCGTCCGGACGTTCCTGCACGTCTGGAGATAGGAGCCGCGTGGCGGACGACCCCTGTCCTGGGCTTGCGCCACATCGCTGCTGGACAGCACGGCGGACAGCGAGAGCGCGCCGAGGATCAGCGCGACGAGCATACTCTTCATGGTTCCCCCCTTGGCACACCGCCCCGCAGAGCGATGCAGTTGAGGATTGTCTAGGGCGCTCGCTCCGGAGGCGCAATCCTGCTGGAACTGGGGCCTCGAGACTGAGCCAGAGCGTTCGAGCCGCAGAGGCATCGCGGTTGCAGAGGCGAGTGGAGAGCCGGAGCGCTGGTCTTTCTGTTCTCTCGAAGCGCTGATTCTCTATGTCGCCATGGATCGAGCTCTCTGCGTCTTCCAGGAATGTCGGCCTGCTCCTGCTCTGGCATGCGGGGGGCGCACGCTGATGGCGCGTCCAGTGCGCTGGGATGTGATATGCGAGGATGAATAGACGGGGCAGGGAATGAAGACATCGCGCGGATCCTGGTCGGAGCCTGGCCTTCGCGCGCAGCTCATCGCGCTCATGGACACGGTGTTCCCCGGCCTGGCGCAGGTCATCGATCGAGCGCGCGCGCTCGGCGCCGCCGGCGCCGGTGCGGCGCGTGGAGCTCTTCGCCTGCCCGGACGCGCTCGGCGTGGCGGGGACGGCGGAGCCGCACGTCTTCGTGGACGGCGACGATGCCATCGGCGGCGCGGGCGCGTCGCGGCGCATGGTGCGAGGGGCCTTTCCGGAAGGGACGCTGATGCTGCCGCGGCCGTTCCGGTGCTGAGGAGCGCCGGCCGCGGCGCTCTGCGCAGGACCTGCTGTGCGCTGGACGCCGCGATCGCCTGACCGAGCCACCGCTCCAAGGTCGCGAGGTCGGCGCACGCCTCGATGCGCGCCTCATCCTCCGAGGCGAGCGGGATCTGCCGGTGTGCGAGCGCGCGGCGAAGGGCTGCGCGTGCCTCGTCGAGGCGGCCGTCGAGGCGACCCTCGTCGGCCAGCCGCTGCCTCATCCGAGGATTGGCCGCGAGCAGGACCTCGAGGAGCCGTCGCTGCCGCGCGTCGATCTCCGGGTCGTCGGTCCTCGCGAACCTCCACAGGAGCTCCTCATGGATATTCGTCGAATATGGGCAGGTGCTTTAGCATGCCAGCACCCATTCAAGCGGCCGGTGTTGTGATACCCAGCGGGCGAACTCGTCGAGCGGCTGCCGCTCGAAGCACGATGAAATGTGCAATTCTCGAAACAACCGGGCTGTTCCGTAAAGCGCCTGTTAGGCGCGTTGCAGTCGATATCTCGCAATCAATGGCTTCGCAGAGTCGTTGAGATCATGTTATGCAGGTCGGCGTGAGAGCCTTATTGAAGATTGCGATTTGGGTCACGTCGGCTGCCGTCGGCTTGAGCAGCGCCGGTTGCGGAGACGAACACGCACCTGCGTCAGGAAGCCAATCCGGCGGCGGCGGAGGGGGGGGCGGCAACGCCCTCGGCAACGACGGCTTCGACAGCGACGGCCCCGGCAGCGACGGCCTCGGCTGCGGGGGCCGCGGCGGCGCGGCGGCGTCGTCCGCATCATCGAGCAGCGCAGCGGCGTCCAGCTCGGCCGGCGCCGGGGGAGGGGAAGAGGGACAGCGCGACAGGTTCGGGATAGCGATGCTGCGGCCCACGCTGCCTTCGGGCAAAGCGTGGTTCTCGACCTGGGACAACGGCGTCGCGCGCACCTTTTCGGGGATCGACCCGCGCGATGCCTGGTTCGACGCCAACCACGGCGATGCGTCCTATCGCACCGACGGCCGGGGCATTCTCAAGATCAGCGGCAGCGTCCCGCGGATGTACGTGCACGACCCCGCGCTCGCCGACCAATGGCGCGACGTCGAGGTGACGATGTATTTCCAGCGGGTGGCCGACGACGGGACAGCCTGGGGCGGCCTCGTCTCTGTGGCGCGCACCAACCACGGCACGATCGGCGACGAGGACGTCAACAAATGCGACACGCGCGGGATCGCCGCCCGCATGCGCTACGACGGCAAGATCGATTTCGAGAAGGAGATTAATCACCCCGCCTCCGCGGCCATCCTCAGCAAGAGGTACTGGGAAGGTGGCATGCCGAAGAATGTATGGATCGGGTACAAGCACCTCGTCTACGACCTGCCGAGCGGCGATGTGAAGCAGGAGCTCTGGATCGACAAGACCGACGGCGCGCGCGGAGGCACCTGGGTGAAGATCCACGAGCACGTCGACAAGGGGACCGACTTCGGCGTGGGCCGCCAGCCCTGTAAGCGGGGCATCGATCCCGCAATGAGGCTCACGCGGGCGCGGACCCGAGCGGGGTCGGAGACCGGCAAGCCCAACATCAGCGTCTATTTCCGGAGCGACGGGGTTGGCACCAACGGGCTCCTGTACAAGAAGGGCAGCGTCCGCGAGATCGTGCCCTGACGGCGCCCGCGCAGGAACGCACGAGCGGACGAGGGAGAGCGCGAGCGACCGGTTCCTGCGGGAGCGCCGGGGTGGCTAGGATATGCTCGGCGGCGGATGACCAGTTCGTCGCCGAATCCCTCCGGAGCCCCGCTCGGGCACGGCGCCCGCCTCGGTCCCTTCCGGCTCGTCCGGCAGCTCGGCAGCGGCGGGTTCGCGCCGGTCTGGCTCGCCGAGGAGATCTACGAAGGCAGGAAGCTCCGCGACGTCGCCATCAAGCTCTTCTTCGTGCCTGAGCAGCTCGCGGGCTCCCCCGACGCGACCGCCGCGTGGCGAGACACGATTCTCGACGAGGCGCAGGCGCTCTGCCGGGTCGAGCACCCGAACGTCGTGCGGTTCTATTCGTTCCAGCGCGACGACGCCCTCGGCGTGGTCGGCCTCGTGATGGAGTATGTGGCCGGCACGAGCCTCGATGAGCTCTCTCGCGAGGCAGGCCGCCTCCCCGAGCGCGCCGTCCTCGAAGCGGCGTCCGCAGTCGCCTGGGCGCTCTCCGCGGTGCACACCGCCGGGCTCGTCCATCGGGACGTCAAGCCCGCCAACGTCGTCCGCGGGTCGGGCGTCTACAAGCTGATCGATTTCGGGATCTCCGGGGGAAACGCGCGGAGCTGGGTCGAGCGGGGGCTCGCCGCCCCCACCGGGCCGCCGCCCACCGTGGCGGTCGACGGTTACTCCGGCACGGTGCTGGCCGAGGAGCCGGCGGGCGCGACCATGACCTTGAGCGTGCCCGCGGTCGCCGGCGGTGTCCGGGAGCTGGGCTCCGTGCTCGCGGGCACACCCGGCTACATCGCTCCAGAGTGTGCCGTCGGCCAGTCCGCCACGCCCGCCAGCGATCTCTACGCGCTCGGCGTCCTGATCTTCCGCCTGAGGACCGGCAGCCTCCCCGCCGAGATCGAGCAGCGCAGCGGGGAGCCCGCGCACTGGCTCCTCGTGCCGCGGCGACCGGCTCCCCCGCTCGAGGCGCTCGTGCCCGACCCGACGACGGCGACCGGCCTCCTCTCTCGCCTCACGGCAACGCTGGTCGCCCTGGATCCTCAGAGCCGCCCCCGGCACGCCGATCAGGTCGCGCGCGAGCTCGATCGCATCCTCGCCGCGCTCGATCCCGAGCTCGCCCCGCCAGGAAGCAAGGAAGGATCGCAGCCGCCGGTTCGCGGGTCCGACCGGTCCGCGCGGCCGCCGCCCGAGGACCGTCCCGCGCGTCCGCCGCCCGAGGACCGCCCCGCGCGTCCGCCGCCCGACGGCCGGCCGCCGCTCCTCGGGCGGCGAGCCGAGCTCGACGCGATCGCGCGCGCTGCGCAGGCCGCGCAGGAGGGCCGCGTGCGCGGGATCGTGGTGGGCGGCCACCAGGGGATCGGGCGCAGCCGGCTGCTCGATGCGGCGGTCGAGCGCACCGGATGGGACCTGCGCCACGTCGTCCGGCTCCGGTGCCTGCCCGAGCGGCGGAGCCCGTTCTATCCGCTGCGCCGCGCCGCCGAGGAGCTCGGCGAGAGCGACCTCCCCGAGCTCCGCGCGCTCCCCGCGGCGCTGGAGCGGGCGCTGTCTCCGGCGCTGCTCCCCTCCGCGGACGAGGTCGCGCACACGGTCGAGGCCATCGAGGACGCGCTGCTGCGGGCGAGCGCCCGCGAGCCGCTGCTGCTCCTCGTCGACGATCTGCAGTGGGCCGACGCGGCGACGCTGGAGCTGATCAAGCTGCTCCTGCGGCGCGCCGCCGCGGAGGCGCAGGGCCGGCTGCTCGTGATGGCGGCAGCGCGCAGCGAGCCGAGCCGGCCGGCGCCCCTGCGCGCCCTGCTGGGCGAGGTCCGGGCGCGGGTGTGTCCCGGGGTGACCTACCTTGGCCTCGCGCCGCTCGACCCTGAAGCCGCCGCCGAGCTCGCGCAGGCGGTGGGCCGCGGCCTGCATCCAGAGGCCACGCAGGGCGGGGCCGCGGCGCTCGTCGTCCCGCTCGCCCCGCTCGCGCCCGCGCTGGAGCGGGCCGTGGTCGCGACGTCCGGAGGCGTGCCCTTCTACATCGTGCACGCGCTCATGGCGTGGCACGAAGGCGGCGCCCTGGCGCTCCGCGACGGGATCCTCTGCGCCGCGGACGACCGGGCCCTGCGGGGGGAGGTCCCCGGCGTGGCCGATCTTCTCGAGGCGCGGGTGGCCTCGTTCGCGGCCGACAGCGCCGCCGAGCGCAGCGCCCTGCGGACCCTCGCCGCGGTGGCGCTCTGCGGCGGCGGGCTCGGCGTCGACGTGCTCCTGCGCGTGGTGGGGGACGACGAGCGCGCCGAGGCGGCGCTCGAGGCGCTCGGCGGGTCGGGCGTGCTGACGGCCTCCGGCGACGCGCAGGAGTACAGCTTCCCGCAGGAGATGCTGCGGCAGGCGGCGCTCCACCTGACGCAGCGGCGGCCGTGGTTCCAGCGGCTGCACCGGGCGCTGCTCGACGCGCTCGCGGAGGGCGCGCAGGGGCGCGTGGACGCGGGGCTCCTCGGCGCGGGCTACGAGCGGCTCGGCGCGGTGGCCGAGGCGCGCCGCTGGCTCGGCCGCGCGATGGCCGAGGCGGCCGCCGCGGGGCTCTTCGAGGAGGCGGCGGCGTTCGCGGATCGGCTGGCCGCGCTCGCGGCGGATCCCGAGGTGCGCGCCGGCCTCGAGATCGACGCGGTCCGGGCGCTCATCCAGGGGCGGAAGCTCGAGGAGGCGAGCCGGCGGCTCGCGCGCCTCTCGGAGCACGCCGTCGTGGCGCGCGGCGGGCCGCTCGACGTGCGCCGGCGCATCCACCGGCTCGAGGTGGCGCGCGGGCTCAGCGAGGCGGGGGCCGATGATCCGGGGCTGCTCGCCGACGCGGACGCGCTCGGCGAGGCCGCGCTCCGCTGCGAGGCGCGGATGGCGCTCGCGGGGGTCGCCGCCGGGGATCGCGCGATGGAGCTCGCGGGTGAGGCGGTGGAGCTCGCGGCGGGCGCGGGCCCCGCGGCCGAGCTCGCGGCCCGCGTGCTCCGGTGCGAGCTGAACTACGCGCAGAACCGCCGCGATCACGAGCTGCTGGAGCGCGATCTCCAGCGCGCGCTCGCCATCGCGGCGCCGCTGGCCTCGGCGTGGCACAGGGTCCACATCGGCGGCGATCTCGCGGTGCTCGAGGCCGAGCTCGGGCGGATCGGCGTGGCGATCGACCGGCTGCGCAGGCTCGTCGCCGAGGCCGAGCAGCAGGGGATGCGGGGCCAGCTCCGGCTGCTCCTGCAGAACCTCTCGGCCTTCCTGATGCGCGAGGGGCGCGCCGCCGAGGCGGCGGAGGTCGCGCGGCGGACCGCGGAGCTCGCGGCGCAGGACGGGGACCCCGCGCTCCGCGCGGCGGCGCTCTCGCTCCTGGCGGCGGCGCTCACGCGGGCGGGCCGCCCCGCCGCCGCGCTGGAGAGCGCGGATCAGGCCGAGCAGCTCCAGCGGGCGCGGGGGGACCGATACCACGCGCTGACGCTGCTCCGGCGCGCCGAGATTCACTGGGAGCTGGAGCGGGTGGGGGAGGCCCTCGAGGACGCGGTGGAGGCCCGGCGCGTGGCCGAGGAGCACGGCGACGACAGCATCGCCGCCGGCGCGCGCCTCTGGGCGGCGCTGCGCCGCGCGCAGCTCGTCAAGAGCGAGGCGGAGCGCCGGCGGCTCGTCGGGGAGGTGCGCGCGTCGAGCCCGCGCGTCATCGGCCTCCTGCGGGGCCTCGTGCCGGAGATGGCGGCGTGGCTCGACGAGGGATGAGCACTTCGCCGGCTTGGGCGCCATGGCCGGCTCGAGAAAGCGCGTGACGACGCAAAGGCGGACGAGAAAGCGCCGGAGCGCGAGTTTACCCTCGCCCAGCTCGTCGTTCTCCTTCTCGCAATCGTCGTTCACGACCGGCGCTTCGCACCAGGGCGCCTCACGTCTGCCGAGCTTGGCGTGCAAGCAGGCGTCGTCAGCGCTCTCGTCGCGCGCTACCTCCGAGGTCGCCGGGCGACACGCGAGGACGTCAGAGGCTTCGCGCAGGGCGACGTGATCGTTGCCCACGACATCTTCGAGATGTCGATTGAGGACGTGGCCGAGCAGCAAGACGCGCCGGTCAGCACGGCTTACAGGTGGCGCTCCCGCGGGATCGATGCGCTGATCAGGGCGCTGCGGCCGCGGCGAGGGTGAGCGACGGGCGGACCTGAACGCCTTGCCCCGCCGCCCGCCCACGGGCAGGCTTCCGTCGTGGGCCAGTCCGCCGAGAAGCAGCGCCGCGCGACGTACGCCGACCTCGAGGCCGTCCCGCCGAACAAGGTGGCAGAGCTCATCGGGGGCGTGCTCCGCGTCATGCCCCGGCCGGCGCCGCGACATGCGAACGCCGCGTCGTCGCTGGGGGCCGACCTGCACGGCGCCTTCCAGCGCGGGCGAGGGGGCCCCGGCGGCTGGTGGATCCTGGACGAGCCCGAGCTGCACTTCCCCGACCCGCGCGCGCCTGGTGAGATCGACGCGCTCGTGCCGGACATCGCCGGCTGGCGCCGCGAGCGCATGCCCGAGCTGCCCGAGACAGCGTACTTCGCGCTCGCCCCGGACTGGATCTGCGAGGTCCTGAGCGCCTCCACCGAGGACGTCGACCGCGACGAGAAGATGCCGATCTACGCGCGCGAGGGCGTGCGGCACGCGTGGTTGGTCGACCCCATCCAGCGGACGCTGGAGGTGTACGTGCTCGGCGCGGATCGCCGCTGGGGGCCCGCGGTCGTCCACCGCGACGCCGCCCGCGTTCGCGTCGCGCCATTCGACGCCGTCGAGCTCGATCTCTCGGTGCTCTGGGCGAGCTAAGGGATCCCCTTGTCCGTCACGGAGCCGGGAATCCATCGCCCGGCGGATGGTTGATGCGGCCTGATACCGCCGGCTCGCGTGCGCTGGCGTTGCCGGCCCTTCGGGTGCAGGATACGCCCATGGGCAAGCCCGCGCTCGATCTCTCCAAGCTCACCGCAGACGAGAAGCTGGATCTGATCGATGACCTCTGGCGAAGCCTTTCTTCGGACGACCTGCCTCTGAGCTCCGAGCTCCGCGCTGAGCTTGACCGCCGCCTTGATCGCCTCGATCTCGAAGGCCCCGTCGGTGTCCCGTGGGAGGACGTCCGTGCCGAGATGACCACCGACGAGCTGTGAGCCGCGTTGTCTTCCTCGCCGAAGCTCGCGCCGAAGCCCTCGAGACCTTCCGCTGGTACGAGGAGCAGCGGTCTGGGCTTGGCGCCGTCTTCCGGCGAGAGCTGGACGACGCCATCCAACGCATCCGGAGCGCACCGCTCGCGTACCCGCCGCTGTAGCGAGACGTCCGGCGCGTGCTCGTCGAGCGTTTCCCGTACGCGGTCTTCTACCTGATCCTGCCCGCCGCCATCGTGGTTGTTGGAGTGATTCACGGCCGCCGACATCCTCGCGAGTGGAAGCGCCGAGCGTGAGCGAATTCCGGAATGGCAACCACCCATCCGATGAAATATCGTTCTGTGCTCCACGGGGGCGCGTTCTGGAGGGGGTCGCGCGGCGGTTCGTCGCGCGGGAAGGCGCAGGGGCGGGCGCGCGTCAGCCGCCTGACTCGATCCAGCAGCCGTTCGCCTGTCCTCCCCACGCGCCCGAGAGGTGGAACTTGTCCGGCGGGTAGACGCCACCCGGGGGGCGCCCCGCGACGGTGATGCGGCGTTCGTGGTCATAACAATACGAGCCGCTCAGGTAAAGATAGCGATCCTTGCCGCCGTTGATCGTCGTATTGAGCGTGACCTGCGTCCCACTCACGGTCTGCCAGCTTCCGCCGACGCGCCTTTCCATCTTCACCGTCAGGTCGTCGTTGCCGTCGCCCTGGCTGACGAAGCACGCCCCCGCGACGATGCGCGAGTATTTGCCCAGGTAGCCGCTCGCCGTCCAGCTCGGCAACGACGTGGTCATGCTCGGGAGGTGCTCGGAATCGTCCACGCCGCCGAACGAGAGCGCCTCATTGTCGAAGTAGCTCTGCCACGACGCCGCTGCGCAGTTCCCGGCGGTCACCTCCGGCCCCGCGTCGTAGACCACGGAGAGCATCCGTGTCCCGCCGGTGATCGAGACGTGCTGCTCGAAGAGCCGCGGCGCGACGTCGGCCGAGGCGTCGGCGCTCAGCAGAACCTCGAGCGGCGTGATCTCGGTCCCGTCTTCGTGGACGAGCGGCATGAGCTTGTCGTCCTCGGGCGAAGAGACGACCAGGACGCCGATCTGGGGCGCCGCGCTGCTCGGATCCTCGTCGATCAGCGATACCGTCCCGACACGCGGCACCACGAATCGATTCAGCACCTTGCTCTCGATCCTCTCGATGGCCTGAGCGGGCTGGTTGCCGGCGCTCTCCTCGGGCGTTTCCCGCCCGAAACCGTGCGAGGCCTGGCTCGCGGACGCCTCCTCCGAGACCTGCCCCGTATCGCCCGCCTCGACCGCGCAGCCTGCCGCGAGCAGCGTAGCTGCGACGAAAACACCCGGAACGCGCCTATCGTTCAACATACTCGCCTCCATTTCTGGTGAGGTCCCCTGCGCATTCCGAGCAGTGCATTGGCCGTACCTGCGCGCGCACGGCGCTGATCGCCCGGATTTCAGCCCATCAGGAGCGAGCGACGTGGGCAACGTGGAACAACGTCGTGACGCTGTCACGCAGGCGCGACGCCGGGTGTCATGCCCGTGCGACAGGGGCCCGCCTGCGGCGCTCGCCGCCGTCGCGGTCCACGCGGACGGCGCGGACCTCCGGCTCGACGTCGTGATGTCGCTCTTCGTGTCCGGCGCCGATCCGGCCGCCCTGCAGGAGCTCGCCGCGTTCGGTGAAGAGCGCGGAGGCCCGGAGGGCCGGTGCTCCAGGTTCGACGCGAGCCCCGTGGTGTCGTCCCGCGGCGGCGCGCCGCCGTCCCGGCGGGGAGCGCCGCGAGCGCCTTCCCGGAGGTGCTCTGCTCGGCGCGGATCATCGCGGCCATCTCCGCCGGCGGGGGAGGGAGCGGGCGGCGAGGCGGCCGGCGAGGGGGATCCGCGTGGCCACCGTCGGCCCTGGGAGAAGAGCGTGGGGGCAGGTCGACCTCGCCGCGACCAGCCGCGAGCTCCTTCTCGTGCCGCCGCGCCACGGTCGACCGGGCTCTGGTCGCCCGGGGTACCCGGCCGTCGGCGCGAATCTTGCGCGACGACACGCCGTCGCCGTCCGAGACCTGGCAACGGGAATACGTAGTTACGCAGCGGCGGCCGATCTGCGGGATGACGGGGATAGGTCGCGGAAGGTCACAGCCTATCTGCGGGATCATGGAGATAGGCCATGACGAGCCGCGACGTATCCTCGGGAATATGGAGATAGGGTGCCTTGGTTCGCGGCCTACATGGGGAAATGCGTAGATATGTCGCGCATCACAGCTGATTGCGACGTTGGGCGGGCGTCGACCCGAGATGACCGAACCCCGGGAGCCGCCATGAATGTGCAGCGATGCGGTGCCGCTCGTTGGCGGCCGGCACGGGGTGGAGCCTGTCGATCTCCGTAGCGACGCGACCCGACCGCGGGCATGGTGGGCGCTGTGACGACCACGCCCCACGACGCGCTGTTCAAGGGGGCTCCTCTCCCGGGTGTCGGCGTTACGTCAACGGGCACGTGGGGCAGAATGGTACTTGGCCGCAGGAACGCCGCGGGAACCCCTTTGGATCCTCTACGTTCCACGTGCTACGGTGGGCGGATGCGCCAGATCAGAAAAGCGGATTCGAGATGACGCTGATCCTCTCGACGGGCAGCCGGGACTACATCATCCAGGCATGCGACCGGCGACTCACGGCCGGCAAGATGCCCGTCAACGACGACGCCACGAAGATGTCCAACCTGGTGTTCGGGAACGGATGGGCTCCGCTCGGCGGCGCACGCGCGGGCTGATTGGCAGGGCGTTCGGCGAATACAGGAGATGTATGCAAAATGGGTTTATCGGCAAAAGCAAAGAAACTCGTCGCTGAGATCGCGAATGGAAACGTGATGTTGGGCGACCTGCGAACGCGTGGCAAAGAGATTAAGAAAGACCACGACCTGGCAATGGAGCTTTGGTCAACGGGCGAATACTACCCTCGTCTGCTCGCGACCCTCATCTTTGATAAGAAGCTCCTCACAGAAAACGTCATCGATCAGCTTGCGTCGGATGTGCTTCGGCATGACGCGGAAGAAAGCAGCCAATTGGCTGACTGGCTGTTGGCAAACCAGCTCGCCAAAGACAAGAAACTGGTCTCCCTTATCGCGACGTGGGAGAAGGGTTCTTCCCCGATTTTGCGTCGCTGGTTCTGGTATCACCAAGCGCGCTTGCGCTGGGTCGGGCAAGCTCCTCCCGGTAATAGTGCAGAGCTGCTTGACTCCCTGGAAAACGATATGGCTGATGCTGAGCCCGTGGTTCAATGGGCAATGAACTTCTGCGCTTGCCAGATTGGTGTTCACGAGCCTGAATTTCGATCCAGATGTATCAAGCTCGGGGAAGCATTGGGGCTCTACAAGGACGACCATGTCGCCAAAAACTGTACGCCGTCATACCTGCCCGAGTTTATCAGAATCGAAGTGGCCAAGCGTGAATGACACCGAAAGGGACAAATAGCATCGTGGGCCAGCCAGGCAGCCACGCCGAACCAGGCGCTGCACCTGACCGGCGGGGCATATAAGCATTCCCAGATTCGTAACTTTCAGGGAGGTTGTCGCCTCCTCAGCCTGGCAGTCACCGCTCGCTCACCCCGGCGCGTCGGCGCGCTCACCACGAGAAGCGCAACGTGACCTCATCCGCGTCTGGCTGGTCGAACGACCAGCCCGTCTGGGTCGCGTCGACCTGCTTGCCGGTCACCTGCTCCAGCGCACGGCCGGCGAAGCCGACGCACAGCGGTCCGAGGTGCTCGAACCCTGCGACCTCGGTCACGAGCAACGTCGCCTCGTTCCGATCGATCTGCGAGCAATCCACCCGCAGCGTCCCGCCGACCATATCCTGCGCCCAGAAGTCGGGGAACTTCCGGAGGAAGAGCCGAGCGTTCATCACCCTGAGAAGCAGCTTCATCAAGGTGTTCGCTTCCTTCTCGAAGACAGTCCGGCCGCACCTCACGACGTCCAGGTAGCTCTGCGATGGCTCGTTGTGAACCTGGACGATGCCGCGCAGCACCTCGACGTAGTAGGCGCGAGGGTACCACGCCGCGCTGGACATGGTGGCCAGCGCCCTCCTGAGTTCCTGAGAGAGCCCGTGACGAACCCGGCGGACCCCAGCCTCGTCACACAGCACGTCCGAGTAGGCTGCTGCATTGAGTATCAGAGAGCCCCGGGTCATCGGTTCTTGCATACATGCACTCTCGTGGAAGATCTCGCTGACACAGCAGAAGAAGAGAGCGACGGGTCGCCTCCGTCAAGGCGGCTTGAGCGCGCAGGTAAAGGAAGCCGGATCGCAGCGCGAGGAAGTGTGGCGCGGCACACCGAAGTGGCGGGCCTCGCCGAGCGTGGAGAAAGTCCTCGCCAGGCTGGAGGCGGAGCGCCGGCGGCTCGTCGGGGAGGTGCGCGCGTCGAGCCCGCGCGTCATCGGCCTCATGCGAGGCCTCCTGACGGAGATGGCGGCGTGGCTCGACGGGGGGTGATCACTTCACGGCTTGGGGGCCGTCGTGCCCGGGTTGTAGTGCACGATGATGCCGCGGTCCTTGTTGCACTTCTGGACCTTCTCGTCCCACACGCAGCCCGCCGGGCACGGCTGCACGCTGGGATCGCCCGTGGGGCAGATCTCGGCCTCGCCTTCCTTGGCGGCGGGCTGCTCGGGCGCCTGCGCGCCTCCGCAGGCAGAGAGCACCCAGGTCAGGACGGGGAGCACCAGAACGATCGCCGATCGACGCATGCAGACCTCCACGAGCCCGCGATGGGTGGGCTCCGGCGTCGACGTCTACCAATTCCCAGCCCTGCGGGGCCAGCGCTTCCGCGCGACCAGGACGAGCGCCGCGGCGAGCGCGGCGAACGCGGGCGGAGCGCTCGGGCCGCCCTCGCCGGCCGCGCAGGCGCACCCGCGCGGGTTCGCCGCCGCGCGCGGGAAGGCCGGCGCGACCTGCCTGCCGTCGAGCGCGGCGCCCTCGCCGGAGGTGATGAAGCCGGCCCACGCGTGCGGGTGCGGGCGCTCACGCCGGATCTGGAGCTGCGCCGACCGCAGCGCCTCGCTGCGCCCTCCGCCGCGCGCGAGCGCCGCGTAGTAGGACGTCATGAGATCCCGCGTCGCCATGTCGCCGACCTTCCACAGGCTCATCACCTGCGTCTCCGCCCCGGCGAGCAGCAGCGCGCGGCGGAGCCCGTAGACCCCGTCGCCGCGCGGCACCTCGCCGAGGCCGGTCTCGCAGGCCGAGAGCACCACGAGCTGGGTCCCGTGGAGGTCCAGCGAGGAGATCTCGAGCGCGGTCAGGATGCCGTCGTCCTCGTCCGAGCTGCTCCGCCGCGCGTTGGCCCCGGCCAGCGCCAGGCCCGAGCGCAGGAGCGGGTTCTCGCGAAAAGCGTGGCCCTCGATCTCGGCGCCGCGGGTGCTCGCCGGCTCGCCCGGGGAGCCCTGGTCCGGGAGGAAGAAGCCGTGCGTCGCGATGTGCAGCACGCGCGGCCGCTGCGCCCGCTTGAGGGCCTCCTCGGTGGCCGACGGGCCGGTCAGGACCGTCGCGCTGGCCAGCGCGCTCCGCACCGCCTCCGCCTCGCGCTCCGTGCCCGGCAGGGGCGGGAAGCGCGCCCCGGCCAGCTCGGCGGAGCGCAGCCCGCGCGTGGCGTCGTCGTCCGGCGCGAGCTCCGAGAGGCTGCCGAACGCGGGGTCGGCGATGACCAGCACGCCTCCACGTGGCGCTCCGGCCTGCGGCGCCACGGCGCCCGCGGCGCGCAGCAGATCTCGCCCGCTGGTCAGGTAGGTGAAGGAGGCGCGGTCGATGAGATAGCCGCCCTCCTCGTCGACGAGCGCGGAGAACGGCACGAGGTTCAGCGCGCCGTCCGGGCTGAGGAGGAGCCAGCGCGCGGGGCCGAGGGCGCCCCGGATCGGCTGCATCACGAGCGCGTCGAGGTGGCGCGCGCGCTCCCGGGGGTCTCGCTCCGGGTTCGAGAGGTCCCGCGAGAGCTCCGCGGCCGCCGCGTCGATGGCGGCGGCGTCGCCGAGATCCACCCCCGTGACGCCCCCGCGCCGCCCGACGACATAGGCCGCGTAGCGAGGCTTGCCCCACGTGGGCCTCACCGGCGGCCCGAACGGGTCGTGGGGCCGGTACTGGACGATCTCGACGAGCGCCGCCCCGTCGGGGATCGCCGCCTGCACGCCCTCGACGGTGATCGGCGGCTGCTTCGCGTCCGCCGGGCGCGCGGCGCGCGTCCGCGCGGCGAGCTGGAACTCGAGCCGCTGGCGCTCGGCCTCGAGCTGCTGCACCTCGCGCTGGTGCTCCTCGGCGGGGAGGTCTATCGGGCCGCGCGTGATCGCGGTGGACAGCTTCGCGTCGAGCTGCGTGAGGGCGGCGAGGAGCGCCCGGCCCTCGGCGTCGAGGCTCTGCCGCAGCGACGCGAAGCTCTCGGCGATGGCGTCGAGCGCGAGCCCCTTGCGCCGGAGGATCGACCGCAGGGCGAGCCGCGCCGCGGCCTGGTCGCGCGGGGCATCCTGGAGGTGCAGCGAGAGGGTCGCGTCGGTGTCGCGCTGGACGAGGCCCATGTAGAGGCGCTTCTGCCGCTCGGAGCCCCTCGCCAGGTTGGCCCGGGCGCTCCGGTCCTGGAGGCCGGCGGCCCGCTCGCGCGTCCGCACGGCGACGGCGGTCCGGCCCTGCGCGACGTACAGGTTCGCGAGGTGCCCCAGCGCGCGGACGATGGCCGGGTGATCCGGCGCGAAGACCCGCTCGCGGATCACCAGCGCCTGGAGGAGCAGCGCCTCCGCCCTGGGATCACCTTTGCGGGTGAAGAGCACGCCGAGCTCCTCCAGCAGATCGGCGCGCACCGCGCTCTGCGCCGGGAGCGCGGGCTCGAGCCGCGGGCGAAGGTCGAGGAGGCGCCGCTCGGCCTCCTCGACCTGCCCGCGCCGCAAGGAGAGCTGCGCGGCGCGCAGATCCGGGATCGCGTAGGCCCACCCCGAGCCGCCGGTGGCCTCCCTGAGGATCACGCGCATCCTGTCGAGCGCCTCCGCGAAGGAGCGCAGCGCGCGTCGCTCCAGGTACAGCCGCGCGAGCGAGTCGACGGCATAGAACTCTCCCCAGCCCTGGAGGAGCGGCTGGGCTCGCTTCAGGAGCTCCTCGGCGCTCTGGAGGTCCCCGAGGTCCAGGTAGACGTTGCCGAGCCGGGCATAGAGCATCCCTTCATCGTTGAAGGAGGGCTGCTCGCGCGTCAGCCCCCGCACCAGCAGCGCTTCGGCGCGCGCGTAGTCGCCGTAGCCGAGGTAGAAATGCGCGAGCTCGTGATCGAGCTGGGAGGTGCCCTCCAGCAGCGCAAAGTACCTGTCGGCGAGGGCGGCGCTCTCGGCCAGATCGTCCCTCTCCACGGCCGTTCTCCAGCGCTGGCGGGCCGCGGAGAGGTCCTCGCTCGCCTGCTCGGCGGGGCTCGGCTGCGCCGCGATGGGCGCGGGCCGGGCCGCCGAGACGAGCGCCGCCACGGCGAGCGAGAGGAGCCGCCCGCGGCGGCGGGCACCGCGCGACGAGGTTGACCCGAGCGGGGTGCGTTCTGCCGAGCGGCGGGAGCGAGGATCGATGTCGCGGTCGGCGCGCTCGGGGCGGCGGGGTGGCATCGCGGAGCAGCGTAATCTGCCCCTGCGCGCCTCGTCGACCGTTCGGCTAGGCTCGCCGCCCTCGTCGCCCATGCTCCGCTCTCGACTGATGATCCTCGCCGCCGCGGTCCTCTGGTCCACCGGAGGGGCGGCCATCAAGCTGATCTCCCTCGACGGGTGGCAGGTCGCCTCGGCCCGCGCGTTCATCGCGGCGCTCGCGCTGGGCCTGGCCATGCCGGGCGCGCGCCGCCTCCCCTCGTGGCGCACGCTCGGCGTCGCGGCGATCTACGCCGCCGTCATGGTGCTGTTCGTGCAGGCCACCAAGCTGACGACGGCGGCGAACGCGATCTTCCTGCAGTCCACCTCGCCCGTGTACGTCCTCTTGCTCAGCCCCTGGCTGCTGGGCGAGCGGCCCTCGCGCGGCGAGAGGATCGCGGCCCCCATCTTCATCCTGGGCCTCGCGCTCTTCTTTCTGGATCAGCTCTCGGCGCGGCAGCTCCTCGGCAACGCCCTGGCGCTCCTCTCCGGGCTCGCGTTCGCGCTGTGCATCATGAGGTTCCGCGCCGCTCCGGACGACAACCCCGCGGTGCTCGTCTGGGGCAACGTCCTCGCGTGGCTCGGCGCGCTGCCGATGGCCCTGGGCGGCGCGGCCCGCCCGGGGCTCGTCGACCTCGGGCTCCTCGTGTTCCTCGGCGCGGTGCAGATCGGCGTGGCGACCGCCCTGTTCAGCCGCGGCATGCGCCACACGCCGGCCGTCGAGGCCTCGCTGCTGGTGCTCCTGGAGCCGGTGCTCAACCCCGTCTGGGCGCTCCTCCTCGTCGGAGAGCGCCCCGGGATCTGGTCGACCGTCGGCGGCGCCGTCCTTCTCGGCGCCACCGCATGGCGGGTCCTGATGGCAGCGCGCGCCACGCCGCAGCAAGCGCCGGCGCCGAGCAGAGGAGGATGAACGTCGAGGCGTGACCGTCGACGCGTGAACGTCGACGAGACGGAGGAGGCTCGAGTTTGGCTGGATCAGGCCCGCCGCGGGGCGCGGCGAGCCGCTGGAACGGCGTCGCGGCCGCCCCTCGCGGCCGCGGCGCACCTCACTTCGCCTCGACCTTCACGTTGGCGTTCGCCTTGAAGCTCGCCTTCCCGCCCGCTCCGCCGCCGTCGTCGTCCGCGGGCACGGTCGCCTTCAGCTCGAACGACGGCGGGGTGTTGGGATCGCACTCCGGCGGCGGCCCGAACCCGTCGGCGTTGAACTTCCACGCGAGCGACCCCGAGGCCGACGGATCCTTCTGGATCGCCTTGATCTCCACCTCGTGCTCCCCCGCGCGCGCCGGCGTGCAGTACGAGAGCAGGTAGAAGCGCTTCATGTGCGCCTCGATCTTCGCCGCGATCTTGTCGAACGACTCCTTGACCTTCGCCTGGTCCGCCGCGAGCTCGGTCCCGTCGCGCCCGATCTCGTCGAGCCGCGCCTTCTCGATCTCGGCGCCGACGCCGACGACGAAGATCTGGTAATTCTCGTACTCTTCCTTCTTGAGCTCGTTCAGCATGTCCTCGCGGCTCACGCGGTTCGCGCGATCGGTGCCGTCCGAGAAGACGACGAGCGTGCCGAACTTGAGGGGGCGCCGGTCCTTGTCGAGCTGCTTCTTGAGCTCCCGGATGCCCTCCACCACGCCGCCGTGGAGGTTCGTCGACGTGTCCTTCGGCTTGTAGCTCCGGAGCCCCTCGAGCCCGCCCTCGACCGAGCCCTGCGCCTCGGTGAACGGCACCACCGAGTGGATTTTTACCTCGCCGTCGAACGCGTAGACGCCGACCTTCTGGCTCTTGCCCACCCGATCGCTGAACGACTGCGCGGCGTCGACGAGGGCGTCGGCCTGACCCGACTCGGTGATGCTGCCGCTCATGTCGACGAGCAGCATCGTGTACATGACCGCCGCGACCTCGGGGTTCTGGATGGTCTGCTTGCTCTCGAACTTCGAGACGATCTCGCCGTCCTCGTAGATCTCGAAGTCCTCGGCCGTGAGGCCGCCCACCGGCTCGTCCTCGCCGGCGTCGACGCTGAAGAACACCCAGACGTTGTTCGGCTTCTTCTGGGCGGAGTTGATCCGGGTCACCCGCAGCCCGCCGCCGCACGCCACGCTCGACAGAGCGAACAGGGCGGCGAGCAGGATCCGGAACGCTGGAGAACAAAGGAGGATTTTCACGCGCGCGATTAGCGCGCATCGGACGCCGCGATGTCAATTCGCTGCCGCAGGCGGCCCCTCCCCGAGGCCGCCCCGCCGGGCGGGCACGGCCGCGCGGCCGCGCCGGCGGGGAGGGCGGCGCCCCACCCCGAGGCGCTGGCCGCGCGGCCGCCTCGCCGATCGTGCAGGGAGGCGCTCGCGCTGGTTTACTCCGGGAGGGAGACCGCCGTACATAGGCCCGCGCGCCTCGAAGACCGCGCGCGTCGCCTCCGGGCGCTCAGCGAGTTGGTCTCCCCGGGCCGATTTCCGTTACCCTGTCGCCGCATGGCACGCATCCTGATCGTCGAGGACTCGCCGGCAATGCGAGCGTACATCCGCTCGACGCTGGAGGACCGCGTGCTTGGGCTCGCGGGCGACGTCGACATCGTGGAGGCCGTGAACGGCTTCGACGCGCTACGGCTCCTGCCGCGCGGCGCGTTCGACCTCGTGATCACCGACATCAACATGCCCGACATCAACGGGCTCGAGGTGATCCGCTTCGTCCGGCAGAGCGACCGCTACCGGCACGTCGCGATCCTCATCATCTCCACGCAGGCGACCGAACGCGACATCCAGCGCGGGCTCCGCCTCGGCGCCGACCGCTTCCTCCCGAAGCCGTTCACGCCCGAGGCCCTGCGCGACGCGGTGGTCGCGAGCCTCGACGCGCGGGCCGAGGCGCCGCAGGCCGGCGCCTCGCCGTCCGCTGACGGCGCCGCCGGCGTCGACGATCGCGCCTCCGCTGCCTCCCCGCGCGCGGAGGAGCCCGCGGCCCGCGCCAAGCAGCCCGGCTCCGGCGAGGGAGGCGGCGGCTGATGGTCGAGAGCGGCGATCGGGCGCGCGAAGAGTTCTTCTCGGAAGCGCAGGAGATCGTCGAGGGGCTCGGGCGCGACCTCCTCGCGCTCGACGAGGCGGTGCGGACCAACAAGGTCGACCCCGACGTCATCAACGACGTCTTCCGCGCCGTGCACACCCTGAAGGGGCTCGCCGGGCTCTTCGGCGCGACCCGGATGGCCACCCTCTCGCACGAGCTCGAGGAGCTGCTCGACAACCTCCGCCTCGGGCGCATCGAGATCAGCGCGTCGGTCCTCGACCTCCTGTTCCGCAGCGTCGAGCTCTACGGGCGCATCCTCCAGAACGAGAAGGACGGGCGCGACTCGCCGATGCCCGAGGTCGACGACCTCCTGCGCCAGCTGCACCAGGACGCAGGCCCGAGCGCGGCCGGCCTCCCCGACGACAACTACGATCTCGATCCCGGGCTGCTCTCCGTGCTCACCGAGTACGAAGAGCACCGGCTGCGCACGAACATCGCGAGCGGGATGACCCTGTTCCGGCTCCGCGTGCAGTTCCACCTCGCCACGATCGATCAGGCCCTCGACGACCTGAAGATCACCGCGAAGCCGTACGGCGAGATCATCACCTACCTGCCGACCGGCGCGGGCGCGGACCAGGACTCGATCGAGCTCGACATCCTGATGGCCTCGCGCGCGCCGCTCGAGGAGCTCCAGCGCGCGCTGCACCAGGCCGGCGCCGCCGTCGAGGAGATCCCCCGGCGCAACAACAACGGCCACGGCCGGGTCGCCCCGCCGGGCATGCCGTCGATGTCCGCGGCGCTCCGGGGCGGCGCGCCGACAGGCGTGTCGCGGGCCGTCGACCTGACCGGCTCGATGTCGGCGGCGAGCCCGCCGTCGAGCGCGCGCGGCAACCGCAAGGGGGAGCTCAGCTCCATCCGCTCCGTCGCGCAGACGGTGCGGGTCGACATCCACAAGCTCGACCGGCTGATGAACATCGTCGGCGAGCTCGCCCTCGTCCGCTCCGCGCTCGGCCGCCTCGTCGAGCGGCTCCGCGCGGCGCCCACCGAGCGCGAGCTCTCCCTCGATCTCCACAGGCTCCAGCGCACGTTCGACCGGCACCTCGCCCAGATGCAGGCGGGCATCCTCGAGGTCCGGATGGTCCCGCTCGGGCAGGTCTTCGACAAGCTCGCGCGCGTCGTCCGCCAGATCAGCCGCGACGCCGACAAGCTCGTGAACCTCGTCATCACGGGCGCCGAGACCGAGGTCGACAAGCTCATCGTCGAGGAGCTCAGCGACCCGCTCATGCACATGATGCGCAACGCCATCGACCACGGCATCGAGTCGAAGAGCATGCGCGAGGCGGTGGGCAAGCCGGCGGTCGGCACGATCGCGCTGAACGCCTTCCAGAAGGGCAACCACGTCGTCATCGAGATCGAGGACGACGGCAAGGGCATCGACGTCGACAAGCTGCTCGACGCCGCCCTGCGCCGCGGCGTCATGACCCAGGAGGACGCGCGGACGACGAGCTACCGCGAGGTGCTGAACCTCATCTTCCAGCCGGGCATCTCGACCAAGACCGACGTCAGCGAGATCTCGGGGCGCGGCGTCGGGATGGACGTCGTGAAGACGAACATCAGCAAGCTCGGCGGCGTCATCGACGTGCACAGCGAGCCCGGCATCGGCACCAAGATGACGGTCACGCTGCCGATCACGCTCGCGATCATCAGCGCGCTCATCGTCCGGGTCGCCGACCGGCTTTTCGCGATCCCGCTGACCAACGTGCAGGAGGCGGTCGCGCTCGACGAGGCCACGGTGCGCCAGATCGACGGCCGCGAGATGATCACGCTGCGCAACAGCACGCTCCAGCTCTGCTACCTGGCGCGGCTCTTCGGCCTGAACGAGGAGGAGGAGCTCAGCGCGCGCATCGCCGGCCTGCTCGGCGGCGCGCGCGGCGGCTCGGCGGCGCGCGCCGCGGTGGGCGGCGGGCGCCGGGGCGACGGCGGCCGCGCGACGCTCGGGCTCCAGGGGGGCAGCAAGCGCAAGTACATCGTCGTCGCGTCGGTCGGCGCGCGCAGGCTGGGCCTCGTCGTGAGCACGCTCATCGGGCAGCAGGACGTCGTGATCAAGGCGCTCGGCCCGTCGCTCTCCTCGGTGCGCGGCTTCTCCGGCGCCACCGAGCTCGGCGACCAGCGCATCGCGCTCGTCCTCGACGCCCCCGCGCTCATCGAGGAGATCCTCCACGGCGGGGACCGGCAGCGCAACGATCCGCGGAGCACCCATGGCTAACCTCACCCGAAGGCCCGCCCGGATACCGGTCTCGAAGCGGAACTCGCGCGCGCAGGCGAGCGGCCCGCGGACCGAGTACCTCGCGTTCACGCTCGCGGGCGACACCTACGCCGCGCCCGTCTCGCTCGTGCGCGAGATCCTGAAGCCGCCCCCGCTCACCCCGGTGCCGCGCGCGCCGGACTCGACGATGGGCATCGTCAGCGTGCGCGGGCAGCTCGTCACCGTCATCGATCTGCGGCGGCGGATGCGGCTGCACGAGAGCGCGGCGCAGCGGCGGGCGCGCATCCTGCTCGTCGACGCGGCGAACGGCGAGACGCTCGGCCTCTTCGTCGACGAGGTCCAGCAGGTCTACCGGCTCGCCGACGCCGAGATCGAGCACGCCGCGACGGCGCTCGGGGGGGACGTGGCGGGCTACATCGCCGGCATCGCCCGGCCCATGCACGGGGCGAGCGCGTCGGATGGCACCCAGGGCGAGGCGCAGCCGCGCGTCATCATCCTGCTCGACCTGCAGGCCATACTCGCGTCCTAACGGACGATTCGTCCGCGCCCGGGCGGCTCGTAGAGCCCGGGCGCTCGGAGGCTCAGATGCCGTTGACTGGAGAGCGCAGCCGTCCCGACCCGCAGAAGAGCCTCGTCGGCTTTGTGGTCGGCGACGTCCACTACGCGATCGACATCACGCGGGTCCGCGAAATCGTGAATCCGCTCGAGGTGACCACGCTGCCGCACACGCCCCCCGAGGTCGCCGGCGTCGCGAACCACCGCGGCGAGGTGGTGCCGGTCATCGAGCTCCGCGTGCGCTTCGGGCTGCCTCCGGTCGATCCGACCCGCAGCACCAAGTGGATCCTTGTCGACGTGGGGACGCATACGGTGGGGCTCGTGGTCGACGCGGTGACGGAGGTCTTCGGGACGAGCGGCGATTACCGGCCGACGCCGCCGGTGGGCGGCAGCAGCGATCTGCGCGGCATCACGGGGGTGACGACCCACGACGAGCGGATGATCTTCGTGCTCGACGTCGGGCGCTTCATCGAGCTCGCCCTCGCGCTCGCCGCGTCGGGCGCCCTCCTGGAGGCCCCGTGAGCCGCGCGTTCGACGATCTGGGTCCGTTCGAGGGCCCGCGCGCGGGCGACGCGGGCTCCTGGCCGGCCGAGCCGGAGTCCATCTCGCCCAGCGTGCGGAGCACGCCGATGCCGATCGCGGTCATCGCCGCGGCGCTCTCCGCGGACGACGCCGAGGAGCGCCGCCAGGCGGCCGCGCGGCTCGGCAGGGCCGACGTCGTCGAGGCGCTGCCGCTGCTGCTCCGCGCGCTCGGCGATCCCGACTGGCGCGTCCGCAAGGAGGCGACCTACGCCTGCCACCGGCTGATCCAGGCCGCGCCGGCCTCCGCGCCGGCGCAGGCCGCGGAGGGGGAGCGGCCGGCCTCACACGGCGCCGGCGCGGAGGGCGAGCGGCCGTCCGCCCCGCAGCTCCTCGTCGAGGCGCTCCTCGACGCGCTTCAGAAGAGCGAGGACGTCGGCCTCAGGAACGCGGCCATCGAGGTGCTCGGCTACTGCGGCCGAGACGCCACGCCGGCGCTCGTCGACGCGCTCGGCGCGCTCGCGGGGGACGAGCGCAAGCTCGTCGTCGACGCGCTCGGCCGCACGCGCGACCCGGCGGCGCTCGACCCGCTCTACGCGGCGCTCGCCGAGCAGGACGACAACCTGCGGCAGAGCGCGATCGAGGCGATCGCCGGGATGGGGCTCATCGCGCGCGAGCGGGTGACGGACATCCTGTACGAGCGGCTCTCCGATCGGGATCGCTTCGTGCGGCTGACCTCGCTGAACGGGCTGAACGGGCTCGAGGCGCCGGTGCCGTGGCGGGTGCTCTCGTCGCTCATCGACGACCCGATCCTCCGGCCGGCGGCGCTGGTCGCCGCGGCGCTCGCGGAGAGCCCGGAGGCGCCGCGGGCGCTCTGCGCGGCGCTCGCGACGGCGCGGGGCGGCGCGTTCGCGCAGCTCGTCCGGGCGCTCGCGCGGCTCGCCGAGGGGCCGCTCGCGTCGCACGCGGTGGACGCGCTCCGGGCGGCGCCGCCCGAGGTGGGCGCCCGCCTCGTGCAGGCCGCCGCCGGCGCGCCGGGCTCGGGCGGCGCGGAGCCCCCGTCGTGGCGCGGCCTCGGCGCGGATCCGGTGAGCGGGCGCGCCCAGGCGCTCTTGCTCGCGGCGATGGCGCGCGCCCCGGGCGCGGCCGACGCCGCGGTGCAGGCCATGATCGAGCCCGCGCTCGTCGAGACGGCGCAGCGCGCGCTGGGGCTGCTCGGCGCGGAGGCGCTGCCCTCGGTGCTGTCCTACCTCGAGCGCCACATCGATCCCGACCCGGATCTCTGGGAGGGGGTCGACGACGCGACGGCCGCGCTCCTCGACGGCGCCGTGGCGATCGCGGAGCAGGGCGGGCGCGAGGGCGCGCTGGACGGCGAGCGGCCCGACATCGACGCGACGCTCGCCGAGCTGCTCGGCGCGGTGCGGCGGTCGGTCCGGAGCCCCTCGACGCTCGTGGCGACCAGCGCGCTCTACGGGCTCGCGAAGATCGGGGCCGCGGTCGACTTCCCGCTCATCGTGTCGCAGACGCGCGCGATCTCGCTGCCGGTGGCGCGCGCGGCGGAGAGCGCGCTCGCGGGGCTCACGGAGCGCTACCCCGGGACGGCGCGCGAGCTCGCGCGCGGGCTCGCGCTGGCGGAGGACACCCAGCTCGCGGCGGCGATCGTGATCGAGGCGCTCGGCGACGCGGAGCCGGAGGAGATCGCGTTCCTCACGAGCGCCGCGTCGGCGGGGGACGTGCGCGCGCGCCGCGCGGCCGTGACCGCGATCGCGGCGGCGGCGGGCGTCTCTGCGCTCGACGTGCTGAGCCTCTCCCTGGCCGACGAGGAGCGCGAGGTCCGGCTCGCCGCGGCGCGCGCGCTGGGCCGCCTGTACGCGTCGCTCTCGGACCGCGCGAGCGACGAGCGGGCGCGCGCGCGCGAGCTGCTCGGGCTGGTGCGCGCGTCGGGGGAGCCCGATCTCATCGCGGCCGCGGCGCAGGGGGGCGCGCCGTTCCGCTCGGATCCTCCCTGGAGCGACGCCGCGGAGCGGCCGAGCGCGCCCGTGGCGATCGACGGCGGTGAGGCCCCGGCGTCCCCCTCGGGGATGACCGGCGGGCCGCCGTCGGGGAAGGTGCTGTGAACCGGCGGCGGGACGACGAGATCCGCCTCTTGCCTGACGAGTTCCAGAGGCTGCGTGACCTGTTCAACAAGCACTGCGGGCTCCAGTTCGGGCCCGAGGCGCGCACGTCGATGGAGCGCCGGCTGCGCGAGCGTGTGGTCGAGCTCGGGCTCTCGTCGTTCGCGCAGTATTACGAGTACCTGCGCTTCCACAGCCGCGGGCGCGCCGAGCTCGACGAGGCGCTCGAGCTCATCACGGTCAACGAGACGTATTTCTTCCGCGAGGACTACCAGCTGCGCGCGCTCATGACCGAGCTCGTGCCCATGATCGTCAAGGCGGGGGGCGCCAAGGGCCGGCTGTCCATCTGGAGCGCGGGCTGCTCGACGGGCGAGGAGGTCTACTCGATCGCGATCGCCGCGCGGGAGTCCGGCGCCGCGGAGCGCCGCGAGGTCCGCATCTTCGGCAGCGACATCTCCCGCCGCTGCGTGATCGCGGCGCGCAGGGGGGTGTACGGCGCCTCGTCGTTCCGCGCGACGCCGCCCGAGCTCAAGCGCCGCTACTTCGTGGAGCGCCCGGACGGGTTCCACGTGGTGGACGAGCTGCGGACGCTCTGCCAGTTCGGCCACCTGAACCTGCTCGACTCGTCGCGGGCGGCGGTGATCGGGCGCGTGGACGTCATCTTTTGCCGCAACGTCCTCATCTATCTGGACGAGGAGTCGCGGCGCCGCGTGATCGACATCTTCTACGAGCGCCTCTCGTCCGGCGGGTTCCTCCTGCTGGGCCACTCCGAGTCGCTCCTGAACGTCACGACCGCGTTCGAGCTCGTGCACCTTCGGGAGGATCTCGTGTACCGCAAGCCGGCGGCCACGCTGCGTCTGGGGATCCCGGAGATCTCGCCCGATCGGGGCGGCCCGGAGCGGGGCGGCGGGGAGGAGGGCGGATGAGGCGCCGACGAAGTCGAGGCTGCGCAGGCGACGGTTGGTCCCATGGCGCTCCGGGTGGGGTAGAATGAACCTCCGGCGGAAGGTTTTGCGCTCATGACATTCGCTCCCCTGCGCGTGCTCGTCGTCGACGACTCCGCGTACAACCGGCGCAACATCGCCGAGATCTTGAGCGGAAGCGACGAGATCGAGGTCGTGGGCAAGGCCGGTGACGGCGACGACGCGCTCCGTCAAGCCGCGCAGCTCCGGCCGGACGCGATCACGCTGGATCTCGAGATGCCGCGCATGGACGGCTTCACCTTCCTCCGCATCCTGATGGCGAGGCAGCCGACGCCCGTCATCATCGTCTCGAGCTACAGCCACAAGGAGAACGTCTTCAAGGCGCTCGAGCTGGGCGCCGTCGACTTCGTGGCGAAGCCGGACCGGCAGTTCACGGCGGACGCGCAGATCCGGCGGGAGATCATCCAGAAGGTCCTGCTGGTGCGCTACCTCCGCCCCCGCTCTCCGATGCCGGCCGCGCCGGCCCCGGCGCGGGCGGCGCAGCCTGCGTCGCCGCGCGCGGTGCAGGAGTCGTCGCGGCTCGGCGTCTCGCTGCGCCACCTCGTGGCGGTCGGCTCGTCGACGGGCGGGCCCACGGCGCTCCTCGAGATCTTCAACCGGATCCCGGATCGTTTCCCCGGCGCGATCTTCATCGCGCAGCACATGCCGGACAAGTTCACCCGCACGTTCGCGGAGCGGCTCGATCGGAAGGGCGGCCTCCGGGTGGTCGAGGCGCAGAACGGCGAGCAGGTGGTGGCCCGCAAGGCGTATGTGTGCCCGGGTAGGATGTGTATGGAGATCGCGGTGACGCCGGGCAGCGGGGTCGGGCTGAGCGGCGACATCCGGATCCGGGTGGGGGCGCCGGCGCCTGGGGACCGGTACGTTCCGAGCGCGGACCGGCTGTTCCGGAGCGTGGCGCAGGTGGGCGGCAGCCGCGCGGTGGGCATCATCCTGACGGGGATGGGCGACGACGGGGTGAACGGCGCGCGGGCGGTCCGCGCGGCCGGGGGCACGGTGGTGGCCGAGAGCGAGGACTCGGCGGTGGTCTACGGCATGCCCGGGGCTGCGGTGCGGGCCGGCGTCGTGAACGAGAGCCTGCCCTTCACCGCGATCGGCGACTTCATCGCGCTGCTCTCCTGAGCGGCGGTCACCCGCTTCGGATACGGGCCCATCTCGACGTTTTCGGTGCTCAGCGCACTGGAGTGCGCTTCCGCGCCGAAAACGCCGATCTGGACCCGTCTCCTGTGCGGGTGACCGCCGCTCTGCGACGCTCGTACCAGGGCGGGTGGGAACCGCTCTAGGGTGAGCTGGGTTCCAGCGGGCAGCCAAAGTTGACCCCTCGGGCGCATCGTGAGACAGGTCGGTCCCTGACATGCGGATCCGACGCGCCGCACGCAGGCTTGTATGTCTTGGCTGGTTGGCCGCCCTCTCGGGCGTCGCTTTCGACGGCCTTGCGGCGCCTCCTTCGGAGGTAGCGGGGCCTGCGGCCGGTGCGCCGAAGGCGGAGCCGGCGAAGGCCGACGCGGCCAAGGCGGAGCCGGCGAAGGCCGACGCGGCCAAGGCTGAACCGGCGAAGGCGGAGCCGGCGAAGGCGGAGCCGGCGAAGGCTGAACCGGCGAAAGCTGAGCCCGCGAAGGCGGAGCCGGCGAAGGCCGACGCGAAGAAGGACGGGCCGGCCGAGGGCAAGGCGGAGAAGCCGGCGCCGGTCAGGGTGGCGGCCGTGTCTGGCGGGAAGGGCGGCGCGAAGAGCGCGGCCAAGGCGCCGGCGAAGGCCGCTGCGCGATCGAAGCCGTCGAAGAAGGGCGCGGCGAAGAACACGCGCAAGGCGGGGGAGCCGGGCGCGCCGGACGAGGCGGCGCGGCGGGTCATCGCCGGCACAGCGACGCCGGCGGGGGCGAGCACAGGCGAGTCGCCCGAGCTCCGCACGCTGCGCGCGATCGACCTGGCGCTGTTTCCCGGCGCGGCCCCGAGCGCCGGGCCCGCGTGGCCGGTCGACGGCACGCTCCTGCTCGGCGCGGGCGAGCCGCGCCTCGAGGTCTCCGGCCTGCCGCCCGCGGGCCTGCCCGCCCCGCTGGCGGAAGCGGAGGAGACCCGCGACATCTCCTGGCTGCGTCAGCTCGAGCTGCCCGAGATCCCGGTCCGCTGGGACGGCCGGGTGGTGCGCTACCTCGAGTACTACAAGGACGACCCGCGCGGCCGCTCCGCCGTGGTCACGTGGATCAAGAAGAGCGGCCGCTACGGCGCCGCCATCCGCCGCGTCCTCCGCGAGCAGGGGCTGCCGGAGGATCTCCTCTGGCTCTCGCTCGTCGAGAGCGGCTTCGACCCGACCATCCACTCCCCGGCCGGCGCGGCAGGCCTCTGGCAGTTCATGCCGGAGGGCGCGCGCATCTATGGCCTCACCGTCGACCGCTGGGTCGACGAGCGCCTGGATCCAGAGCGATCCACCTTGGCGGCGGCGCGGTACCTCTCGGATCTGCGGCGGCGTTTCGGCGGCTGGGAGCTCGCGTTCGCGGCGTACAACATGGGGTACGGGGGGCTGCTCGCGTCGATCCGGAAGTACAACACGAACGACTTCTGGGAGCTGTCGCGGCTCGAGGCGGGGATGCCGCTCGAGACGGCGCTCTATGTACCGAAGATCCTCGCGATCGCGATCGTGGCGCGGAACCCGGCGGTGTTCGGCTGCGACGACGTGGAGCTCGATCCGGCGGTGACGTTCGACAAGATCTCGCTGGGCTCCGGGGTGTCGCTGCAGGCGGTGGCGGCGGCCTCGGGCGCGGCGGCGCCGGAGATCGAGGCGCTCAACCCGCAGCTCGTGGCGAAGCGCACGCCGCCGTCGCCGGTGGACGCGAAGGACCAGGCGCGCTGGGAGGTCCGGGTGCCCGCGGGTGCGGGGGCGCGCGCGGCGAAGTCGATGCCGAAGCTCCTGGAGCGCGAGCCGAAGCTCGAGCGTTACCTGGTCCGCTGGGGCGAGTCGCTCGACGACATCGCGACGTTCCGGCGGACGACGCGGTGGACGTTGCAGACGTTGAACGGCCTGCGGGCTGGCGAGCCGGTGCGTCCCGGGGCGCTGCTGTTCGTCCCGGCGGCGGAGGGCGTCGGGGCGGCGGCGGCCGAGCACCTGCTCGCGAGCGGCGCGCCGCTGTCGTCGGAGGGGAAGCCGGTCGTGGTGGTCCCGGCGCAGCGCTTCTCCTACGAGGGGCGCCGGCGGGTGTTCTATCGGGTGGTCGCGGGCGATGCGCTGCGGGATCTGGCGGCGGTGCTCTCGGTGACGCCCGACGAGATCTGCCGCTGGAACACGCTGGCGCCTGGGGCGTCGCTCCATGAGGGGATGACGCTCCAGCTGTTCGTCCCGAGGTCGCAGCGCCACGACGGCGTGTTCTTGCTCGACGAGGGCGGCGCGCGCGTCATCGAGGTCGGCTCGGAGGAGTTCTTCGCGCACTTCGAGGGGCTGAAGGGGCGGAAGCGCATCGAGATCGCGGTGCGAGAGGGGGATTCGTTCAGCAAGATCGCGAGCCGGTACGGCCTCAGCGTCGGCAGCCTGGAGCGGATCAACCAGCGCTCGCGGCGGAGCCCGCTGATGCCCGGGGATCGGCTGGTGGTGTACGTGCCGACCTCGCGACCGGACGACCCGGCGCCGGTCGAGCCGCGCGAGGATGAGGTCCGCGTGGCGTCGGCTCAGGCCGCGGGCGCGGTGGACGACGGCGACAAGGCGGCGGCCGAGCCGGTGAAGTCGGCGGTGCTGCTGACGCCCGTGGCGCCCGTCGAGGCGGGCGCGGGCGAGGGGAAGCCCGGCGGCGCGGCGGCGGCGGGCGCGGGCGACCTGGCCGGAGCGAGGCCGGAGGAGAAGAAGGCCGCCGAGGGCGAGAAGAAGCCGGCGGCGGATGGAGCGGACGACAAGAAGTCCGCGGGGCGTGGCGCCGCCGAGCCGCAGCCGGCGGGGCGCGCCAAGGGAGCGCAGGACAAGGAGAAGCCCGCGTCTGGCGCTGGCACCGCGCTGTGAGGTCCGGGTGAGCTCGGGCTTCCAGGGGGCGAGACCCCCGCCTCGTTGTCTCAGGTCTTGCCAGAGGGCGTCGCCCCGGTCTCGTCCCGCCCGTGGACGCCGGCGGGCGGGCTCGTCGCCTCCACGGCGGTGAACGGTTCGATGATCTTGTAGGAGTGCGACGCCCCCTTGGGGACCGTCCAGGAGTCGCCCGGCTCGAGGCGCACCATTTGCCCCTCGATGAGCAGCTCGGCCCGTCCAGCGATGACGAACCCTACGGTCTCGTAATCCCGCGCGGTCGGCTGTTTGGCGTCGCCTGGCGGCTCGCGTTCCCAGAGCCGCATCGACACCTGGATCCCGGAGGCCAGGTATTTTTGTCCCATCTGGCCTGTCGGAGAGCGGCCGGAGGAGACCTTCATGACGGTTGTGTCGCTCATGTGCGCCTCGCTTTCCTCCACGAGTGATTTGCCGGTTGGCGACGAGCGTGGGTCCGCGCCTGGCTAGAGCGAATCGGGCTTCTCCCTCTTTCCTCGTCGGTTTTCTTCGTGCGTTCGTCCTTGCAGGGAACGTATCGCGCCAGGGAGATCTGCTGTAGGATGCCCGCACAGGAGGCTGTCCCGTGGACCTGGGGACCGGATGTCATGTCGCGCGGGCGCAGGTGGTTGACGGATCGCGCGGCGTGAGCGCTGGGCGGCGGGGGCGTCGTGGGTGCGCCGTGGCTCGCATCGCTCTGCTGGTCGCGGCCGTCCGTGCGCGCTCCGTGACGGCGGGGCGCGCCGCGCTTCCGGAAAGCCGATGATGCCCTCGCCGAAGAGCTCGACATTGCTCGCGTCCGGTGTGCTGATCGACAGGAAGTACCGGCTCCTGCGCCAGATCGGCGAGGGGGCGATGGGCGTGGTCTGGGCGGCGGTGAACGTGGCGACGGCCCGCGAGGTGGCGCTGAAGCTGATCCACCGGCCCGAGACCGAGTTCCGGCTGCGGCTGCAGCGCGAGGCGCGCAACTGCGGGGCGCTGCGGCACCGGAACGTCATCGACATCTACGACATGGGGGAGACCGAGGCCGGGGAGCCGTTCCTGGTGATGCAGCTGCTCACGGGGGAGACCGTGGCCGAGCTGCTCGCGCGGCGGCGCCGGCTCGACCCGCCCGTGGCGGCGTCGATCGGGCGAGACGTGGCGAGGGGGCTCGCGGCGGCGCACGCGATGCACATCATCCACCGCGATCTGAAGCCGGCGAACATCTTCCTGCACCGCGAGCCGGACATGGACGAGCCGGTGGTGAAGGTGCTCGATTTCGGGGTCGCCAAGAACCTCTCGGTCAACGACGGCCTGCACACGGTGCAGGGCGGCGCGGTCGGGTCGCCGCTCTACATGAGCCCGGAGCAGGTGAGGGCCGAGCCGAACGTCGATCACCGGGCCGACATCTGGGCGCTCGGCGTCGTGTTGTTCGAGATGCTGACGGGCATGCGCCCGTTCCAGGGGGACGCGCAGGCGGTGTTCATGGGGATCTTGACGGGCGAGATCCCCACCGTGTCCAAGTACCTGAGGCGGGTGGACCAGGGGCTCGTCGACCTGATCGCCCGCTGCATGCGCAGGGATCGCGCGGACCGGATCAGCTCTGCGGCGGAGGTCGCTGCGCTGCTCGATCGGTACGCGGAGCGCGGCGTGGGTCCGGGCAGGGACGCGGCGCTGCGGCAGTCGTCGCCGGAGGGGCGGGGGGCGCTCCCGGACGAGGATGTGGACGGCGGCTGGGAGGAGTCGCAAGGCGGCACGGTGGCGCTTGCGGCGCAACCTGGGTTGGCGCTCGCGGCGCAGCCTGCGTCGGTGGCGCAACCCGGGTCGGCCCTCGCGGCGCAGCCTGCGTCGGTGGCGCACCCCGCGTCGGCGCTCGCGGCGCAGCCTGCGTCGGTGGCGTACCCCGCGTCGGTGGCGAACCGGTCGGGGAGCGTCGAGGGGGGCGCGGGAGCGCTGCCGCTGGCGCTGCTCGGTGGGGGGCCGCGGGCCCCGGTGCCGGTGCAGGAGTCGCCCGAGGCGCACAGGTCGCTGGGGCCGGGGCAGGGGGCTGCGGGGCCGGCGTCGGGCATGAGCCGCGCGGCGGATGGGGGGCCAGCGTCGGGCGCCGGCCATGCGGCGGGCGCGGTTCCTCGGCGTCCGGGCAGCTCGGGCCAGCACCTGGCCGCGGCGTCCGTGGTGCGCGCGCTGCGGGACGAGGACGTGGCGACCTTGCCCCTCACGCGGCGGAACGCGGATGCGGCCGGGGCCGCGGGGCCGCGCGCCGGGTCGGGGACCTATCCGGCGGCGGGGCCTGCCGCCGCTGCGCCTCGGCCCCCGTCGTCGTCGGTGGCGGCGTTTGCAGCGCCGGAGCCGTCCCAGGCGAGCGCGGCGCAAGCCGCTCCGGTGCAGCCTGCGCCCGTGGCGGCGCCGCAGCAGGGCTCCTGGGCGATGACGGTGCGCATGAACGCGCCGCCGATGCCAGAGGCAGGGGCGGGGCCAGGTGGCCTCGGCCCTGCTGGCGCGCTGCCGCCGGGAGGCATCTCCGCGCAGCCGAGCTGGAGCTCGGCGCCGGCCGCGAGGCTCGGCCCGGAAGCGGGCGCGAGCGCCTCGGACTCCAGGTCGGGCGCGACCACGGCAACGGGCGCGCCGCGCCAGGCCGGGAGCTCGTCGACGACCCCGCTCGTCTCGAACCACCCGTCGGTCCATCAGGTCGGGGTGCACCAGGCCCAGGACGCTCAGGAGCGGGCCCCGCACGGCGGCGAACCGAGGCGCAAGCGTACGGCCGCGACGCTCGCGATCGTGGCTGCTGCGCTGTCGCTGATCCTCGTGGGGATGCTCATCTCGCTGAGGTCGCCGGAGACGTCGTCGGCCGCGCCGGAAGTGTCCGGGAGCGCGATGCCGTCGTTGGACCGCGCCGGAGGAGACACGGTCGCCGCGCCGGAGCGCGGGGGAGCGCCGTCGCGGAACGAGGAGCTCCCAGCGCAGGAACCCTCGGCGCCATCCGCGGAGGCGCCGCCGGGCTCCTCGGCGCTGGCGCCGCCGAGCTCCTCGGCGCTGGCGCCGCCGGGCTCCTCGGCGCTGGCGCCGGCCGTGCCCTCGGCGCCGAGCGCCCTTCCGACGAGCAGCGCGGCCGGCGCGTCGGCGCCAGGAGGCGGCGCGGGCACGGCGCCGGGGGCGGCGAGCGGCGCGAAGCCGGGCAGCTCGACGCTCGGGGCGCCTCCCGCGACACCGCAGCCCGCGAAGGCTGCTCCTGCCCCATCCGCGGCCTCGTGCGCTCATCTCAGGTTCTTGGCGAAGAAGCAGTGCGAGGCGAAGCTCAAGAAATAGACTCGGCCTCTCCGCGGCTCGGGGCGCCCCTCCCGAAATGACGCCACGGTAACGCCGCGATTCCTGGGCAGCGACGACGTGGCGAAGATCACGTGCGCTGAGCGCGTGCCCACACCGGAAGCGCCGGAGCCGGCTTCGCGCTCTGCGAGCCCGGCCGGCAGCTTTTCTTGACGGTGCGCTGCCTCACCTGCGACACTTCTTCCAAGCACCGTCGACCTGCTGCCACGTCCGTCCTCCAGCGAGACCACCCCATGCAGTCCCCTTCGGCTCCTGCCGCGCCGCCGCCAGGTGCGCTCATTTGCGGCAAATACCGCCTTCTTCGGCGGATCGGCGAAGGGGCGATGGGCGTCGTCTGGGCAGCGCACAACGAGGCTACCTCTCGGGAGGTCGCGCTCAAGCTGCTGGTGCGGCCCGACCCGGAGCTCCGCGTCCGGCTGCTGCGGGAGGCGCGCGCTTGCGGCGCCGTGAGCCACCGGAACATCGTCGATATCTACGATGCTGCCGAGTCGGAGAACGGCGACCCGTTCCTCGTCATGCCGCTGCTCTCCGGCGAGACGCTCGCGTCCTTGCTCAAGCGCAAGCGCAAGCTGGAGATCCACGATGCCTCGCGCATCGCTCGGGACATCGCGCGCGGCCTCTCCGCCGCGCACGAGCGGGGCATCATCCACCGCGACCTGAAGCCGTCCAACATCTTTCTCCACACCGAGCCTGGCGAGGGCGACGCCATCGTCAAGATACTCGACTTCGGCGTGAGCAAGTTCCTCGCGGGTCCTCAACAGGTGAAGACCGCGACAGGCATCCTCATCGGCTCGCCGGCGTACATGAGCCCTGAGCAGGTGCGGGCGCAGAGCGATATCGACACGCGCGCTGACCTCTGGGCGCTCGGCGTGGTGATGTTCGAGATGCTCACGAGCAGGCGGCCGATCCAGGGCAAGGCGCATGAGCTCCTGAGAAACGTGCTGCACGGCGACATCCCGGCGGTGTCCCAGTCTGTCTGGCAGATCGATCCCGGCCTCGATGCCCTGGTGACGCAGTGTCTCCAGCGCGATCGCGAGAAGCGACCGCGCTCGGCGGCCGATGTCGCGGCGGCGCTCGAGCCGTTCGTCACGCCGTCGGCGCCGCAGCGCGCGCCCTCGAGGCCGGGGTCGTCGCCGGAGCTGCGGCACGAGATCCCGCAGCAGCTCGGGCGAGGGTCGTGGGGTGGGGCCGCTCCCGGGCGGTCGCCGACGCCGGCGACCGGGACGCCGCTCCCGGCGTCCGTGGCGCATCTGCAGGCCCCGCAGGGACACCCGAACACGCCGGTGTCAGGGCCGCGCGGGGCGGTCGCGGCGCCGCAGCAGCCGGCGGCGGGCGCGTGGCCGGGGCAGCCGGCGGCGGGCGCGTGGCCGGGGCAGCCGGCGGCGGGCGCGTGGCCGGGGCAGCCGGCGGCGGGCGGGGCGGCGGCACCGGGGCATCGGGAGCGGATGGCGAGCAATCCTCTGCTGGGGGACCGCGGGACGATCAAGATGTCACCCGAGCAGGCGGCCGCCTATCGATCAGAGTCCAGCGCGTCGCTGGCGCGTCCGGCCGCTCCCCTCGGACAGGCGCTGTCGCTCGGCGGCACGGTGCCGCTCGATCCGCTCCCCGAGCCGAAGAGGCCGCTTCCTGTGCCCGCCCGCTCGCCTGTCGTGTGGATCGCGATGGCCGTGGTCGCGGCGGCGCTCCTCCTGGGGATCGGCATGGCCGCGGGGTATCTCTTGCGGCGCGGCGAGGTGGAGCGGCCGAGGGACCCCGGCGGAGAGCGTGCTACCTTCCGCGTCGCCCTCTCGTTTGCGCTAGGTAAAGCGACCTCGCCCGCCGCGGCGACGCGCCTCGACCCACCCTGCTGAGCTCGATGTCCACCTCCTTCACGCAGATCGCTGCTGGCCTGGTGATAGCCGAGAAGTACAAGCTTGTGCGGCGGCTGGGAGAGGGATCCATGGGCGTCGTGTGGGCGGCGCTCAACCTGTCCACCTCGCGTGAGGTGGCGTTGAAGCTGATTCACCGCCCGGATCCCGAGCTCCGGAGGCGGCTGCAGCGTGAAGGGCGCAATGGCGGGGCGCTGCGGCACCGCAACGTCATCGACATGTATGACATGGGGGAGACCGAGTTCGGCGAGCCCTTCCTGGTGATGCAGCTGCTCACCGGAGAGACGCTCGCGGACCTGCTCGTGCGCAGGCGGCGGCTCGACGCGGACGTGGCGGCGTCGATCGGGCGAGACGTGGCGAGGGGGCTCGCGGCGGTGCACGCGCTGCACATCGTCCACCGCGATCTGAAGCCGGCGAACATCTTCCTGCACCGCGAGGCCGACGCGGACGAGCCGGTGGTGAAGGTGCTCGATTTCGGGGTCGCGAAGAACCTCTCCGTGAATGACGGCATCCGCACGGCGACGGGCGGCGCGGTGGGATCGCCGCTCTACATGAGCCCGGAGCAGGTGAGGGCCGAGCCGAACGTCGACCACCGGGCCGATATCTGGTCGCTCGGCGTGGTGCTGTTCGAGATGCTGACGGGCATGCGGCCGTTCCAGGGGGACGCGAGGGCGGTCTTCACCGGCATCCTGACGGGCGAGATACCGAAGATCTCCCGGTACGTGCGGCGGGTGGACCCGGGGCTCGTGGAGCTCGTGGCGCGGTGCATGGCGCGCCACAGGGACGAGCGGATCGGGTCGGCGGCGGAGGTGGCGGACCTCCTTGATGGGTACACGGCGGCGGGGGCGAGGGCGGCGGGATTTGCCGTCGGGGGCGGGGGCGGCGGGCAGGTGGCGGCGATGGAGGCGCCCGCGTTTCCCGGCGCGGCGCCGGCAGGGGCGGCGGTGTCGCCGACGGCGAGCGGGGCGGCGGTGTCGCCGATGGCGAGCGGGGCGGTGGTGTCGCCGATGGCGAGCGGGGCGGTGGTGTCGCCGACGGCGAGTGGGGCGTCTGCGCCGGAGTGGAACGCCGAGCTGACCCAGAGGCTCGAGCCGGAGGCCATGGCGAGCGCCGAGGCGGCGCTGGGCGCGCCGCCCGCATGGGGCCACGGTGAGCCGGGGAAATCGACGACCGCGCCGCTCGTGCCGGGCCCGGAGGCAGGCCGAGGCGCGCAGCCGTCGCCCTGGGCAGCGCGCGCAACGCCGGTGCCTCTGCAGGCGCCGCGGACGCCGCCGCGGCGGCAGGCAGGCTGGAAGCGCCTTCCGGGCCCGGCTATCGCGGCGCTCGCCGCCGGCGCGGCTGGCCTGGTGGGCGCAGCGCTCTTCGTCGCGCTGCGCTCGCCAGCGCCCGCGGAGAACGCAGCTGGGATCGAGGCGCTGCCGGAGGCCGGGATCGAGAGCGCGGCAAGGCCGCCGGATCCGCCGACCCCGCCTGCGACCGCTGCGCCTCAGGCTTCGGTGGCGGCTGAGCCGCCCAGGGTGGATGAGCCGGTGGATGCCGGCGGGGCGAACAGCGCGCCGGACGCGGGGCCGGCGGGCGTGGAGCCGGCGTCGGTGGAGCGGAGTCAGCCGGCGGTGGAGGCGCCGACTCCAGCGGCGGCGGCGCCGGTGGTCACGACGCCGCCGGCTGCTGCGGCGCCCGCGCCGGTGCGGTCGGTGGTTGCGGCGCAGCCCAGGAGTCAGCCTCCGGCGCAGCCCGCGCCCGCGCCGTCGCGGTCTGCGCAGCAACCGGCCGCCCGGCGGCAACCCGTGGATCCGTGCGCGGGCAAGACAGGGTTCATGCGGACGAACTGCCTGCGGGACCAGGCGAAGAAGAAGGACCCCTACGCTCCCTGAGCGGTGTTGCGCGCGGGCGAGCCAGGCATCCGAGGAACTGAGGGCGCATGTCGCCTTCGGCAGGACAGCAGACCCGAGCCTGGCGATCCCTGGCTATTGGCCGGCCATCTTAGGCTTTGAAAAAGCGGTCGTAGGCTTCGGACGATCGGTTCGAACGTTCGAAGATCGGTGGAAGGCTTCAGAAATCGGTCGGACGCTTCGAACGACCGGTGCGAGGCGTCCAACCATCGCGGCCCCGCAGCCAGAAGTCGAGGCGGGGTAGCGGACGGAAGTTATCGATGGCGCGCATCCCTGGAACCCGGGCGGGTTTCGGTCGAACGATGTGCGATGTCCCTGCGAGGCTGTCGAACGTCTGTCGGAGCAGACCGAGGCGGAGATGCCGGCGGGGCATCACGGCTCTGGCGCAGGCGGTGAAGCCCCGAAATCCAGGAGCGGGAGCGCTCGCCCCGGGGCGCCGTCCTGCGCGACGGCGCTGCCTTCGCCGCCGGCGCCGGGCGTGCCTAACTCAATGATGGTGCCGTCGAGCGACGGGATAGTCTCCGACGTGCCCAGGAAGGCGATGCCGAGGGAATGGCCGCCCAGACCGCTGCCGCCGTTGCCGCCGTTGCCGCCGTTACCTCCCCGCCCGCCCCCACAGGCATCACGAACGGAATTGTTGGGACTAAAATTCTGGCCCACCCCGCCCTTCCCGCCGCTTCCACCCGACCCGCCGGTCTGTCCGGCAGCGCCGTCGCCGCCCCTGCCGCCATCGCCGGCGATCAGATGGACCTCATGGAACGTGAGTTTTGAGCTGAGGCTCACCAGGGCGATGCTGGACCCCCCTGGAGCGCCGCCCTTGCCGCCTGCACCGCCGCAGCCGCCAGCGCCGCCGTTGCCGCCGCTGGCGCCGCCGTTGCCGCCGTTGCCAGTGATCGTGGAGCATTCGGTGCTCCCGCGGGAGCCTCCGCCGCCCCCGCCGCCCTGGGCGGTCTTCCCGCGTTGGCCATCACCGCCGGGTTTACCGGCGTAGCCGATGCTGGAGAGCTGGCCGATGCCGCGTGCGCCTGCGCCAGCTACGCCAGGGTCGCCGTCGCTACCCCTCCTGCCCGCGCTGCACGTCGCGGTTGAACTATTGTATCCACCGGCGTTGTCGTTGTTCTTCTCGTCTGGATAGCCTATGTCACCGGAGGTCCCGCGGGCATCCAGGCCATTTCCTCCCTGACCGCCGCGCGAGTCGTCGGTGGTATCCATGGTGGTGCCGCAATCATTCGCCTCCGGCGGTGCTGTTGCCACCGCAGTTGCCGAGCAAGCGGGATTGCCGTCGCTGCCGTCGGGTGCCGGTTCGCGCGGCGAAGGAGGTGCGGCCCCCGAGGCCCCGGGGGCTGCATCCCCTGCTTCGAGCACGCACCGGACCAGGTCGACCTTGGAGTGATCGGCGATCGCTGCGATGGCGGAGGTCCCTGCGCCCTCCTCGGCGATCGACGGAGCGATGATATGGAGATCCTCCAGGTGCACCGTGCCGCCGCCGACGCGCGTCGTCAGCGGCACGGCTCCGGGCGTCGCCCTCAGCGTGGTCTTCGGTTGATCCCCCCACCGCCAGTTCGCGGTGCAATCGAGCGCGCCAAAGACGGTCACGCTCGAAGTCACGGTGAGCGTTTCCTCGAACTCCTCGGCGCACGCGTACACGCGTCGCCCGCTCTCGTCCTCGCTCTGCGCGGCGAGCGTGATGGCCTCGGCGAGCGTCTTTACCGGTGCCTCGGGCGTCCCGTTCCCGCCGTCGCTCGCCGTGGCCGACACGAACACGCCGCAACTCGCGTCCGCGGTCCAGTCCTGGTCGCTGGGCACGCACACCAGGGGCGGCGGCCCTCCGCCTGTACCCCCTGCGCCTGCGGCACCCCCGGCCCCAGCGGCGCCGCCCACTCCTGCGCCGCCGGTTCCAGCGGCGCCGCCCGCCCCGGCGCCGTCGCCTGCCTCGCCACCCCTCCCGCCTTCGTCTCCACATCGATGCAGCTCGCTGCAGTCGGGGCCGAGGCAGCTCGTTGTCT
Organism: Sorangium sp. So ce128; assembly: GCF_051525245.1. Classification (NCBI taxonomy): domain Bacteria; kingdom Pseudomonadati; phylum Myxococcota; order Polyangiales; family Polyangiaceae; genus Sorangium; species Sorangium sp. So ce128. The sequence goes on from NZ_CP150313.1 coordinate 2,322,588, forward strand.
GGCTCGCCACCGCGAACGACGCCAGGACCAGCGTCGAGGCCCCGCGCGCAGCCAGCCGTATCCCCCTCTTGATCGGTCGGTTCATGGGGTCCTCGACTCAGAAGGCGCCGCCCGCGACGAGCCCGCCGCCGCCCGGCAGCACGAGCGGTGCGAGGCGCACCTGGTGCTCCGGCTCGCTCGGCGCCGCAGCGAGCCAGACGTAGCCGAGCGTCCCGATCGCGCTGGCGCCTGCGCCGACGAAGCTCCACAGGGCCAGGTTGCTGAAGAGATATTGATCGTCGACCAGCGAGCGCAGCTCGCCGCACTCCTGCGTCTGGTTGAAGCCAGCGGGGTACCTGCAGTCGACGGCTTCGCCCTCCATGGCATCGACGATGCGCCACTGCCGCTTCGCGTCGCTCGCTTTGCCGTTGGCGACGAGCGTGAACACGACGCCCGCGACCACCCCCGCGCCCGTCGCGACCCCGCCGCCGACGAGCGCGGCGCCGCGCACATCCATCCCTGCGTCTTCGCGCGAGGTGGCTGGCGTCGCGACCGCCGGCGCGGGGGGCGGCGCCAGATCGAGGGTGACGCGCTCTTTCCCTCCCTCGCTCAACCGGATCGTCTTCGTCACCGGGCGCTGGCCCCGCACGGTCGCGGTCACCGTGTGCTCGCCGGGGTCGCGCTCCACCGGCCCGGTTTGTACGACGCGCTCACCGTCCAGCGTCAGCTCCACCGCGCCCGGCGCCACGCCCGCGATCGCGATCTCCAGGGTCGGGATGCGGGATGCGAGCGCGGTGAGCTCGACCCGAGCGTCCGCCTGGGCCTGCTGGAACTCCTGCGGAGCGCTGGCGGCGAGCGGCTCGTCCACGACGCGCTGGTAGAGCGAGCGCGCCTCGAGCAGGCGGCCGAGCCGCTCGCAGGAGCGCGCCGCGAAGAGCAGGAACGGCGGCGCGTGGACCTGCGCGTCCGCCTCGCGGAAGGCTGCGAGCGCCTCCTCGTAGCGGCCGGCGTTGAAGTGCTCCCAGGCCTTGTCGGCGAGGGCTCGGGCCGCCGCCTTGGTCTGCGCGGTCGACGGGGCCGGCTGGGAAACCGCAGTGGCCGGCACGGCCGGGAGCGCGAGCACGAGGAGCAGACCCAGGCGGAGTCGTCGGCGGGATCTCATGGCGGAGAGGTGCATGGGAGCCGTGGGCGGTCGAGTTAAGTTTCAGCGTGTCGAAGAGGGCCGTCGGAGCTCTGCGCGGGCGAGCGGCAGACCGAGGCGGAGATGCCGGCCGGGCATCACGGCCCTGGTGCAGGTGGTGGAGACGCGAAGTCCAGGATCGGGAGCACTAGCCCCGCGTCGCCGTCCTGCGCGACGGCACTGCCTTCGCCGCCGGCGCCGGGCGTGCCTAACTCAATGATGGCGCCGTCGAGCGACGGGATGGTGTCCGGCGTGCCCAGGAAGGCGATGCCGAGGGAATGGCCGCCCAGACCGCCGCCGCCGTCGCCGCCGTTGCCGCCGTTGCCTCCGCGCCCGCCCCCACAGGCATCACGAACGGAATTGTTGGGACCAAAACTCTGGCCCTCCCCGCCCCTCCCGCCGTTTCCACCCAACCCGCCGGTCTGGCCGGTAGCGCCGTCGCCGCCCCTGCCGCCATCGCCGGCCATCAGGCGGACGTCCTGGAACGTGAGTTTTGCGTTGAGGCTCACCAGGGCAATGCTGGACCCCCCTGGAGCGCCGCCCTTGCCGCCTGCACCGCCGCAGCCGCCAGCGCCGCCGTTGCCGCCGCTGGCGCCGCCATCGTTGGCTCCAGGGCATTCGGTACTCCCGCGGGAGCCTCCGCCACCCCCGCCGCCCTGGGCGGTCTTCCCGCGTTGGCCATCACCGCCGGGTTTACCGGCGTAGCCGGTGCTGGAGAGCTGGCCGATGCCGCTTGCCCGCGCGCCAGCTATGCCAAGGTCGCCGTCGCTACCCTTCCTGCCCGCGCTGCACGTCGTGGTTGAACTATTGTATCCCCCAGCGTTGTCGTTGTTCTTCTCGTCTGGATAGCCTATGTCACCGGACGTCCCGCGGTCATCCAGGCCATTTCCTCCCCGACCGCCGCGCGAGTCGTCGGTAGTATCCAGGGTGGTGCCGCAATTATTCGTCTCCGGCGGTGCTGTTGCCACCGCGGCTGCCGAGCAAGCGTGATTGCCGTCGCTGCCGTCGGGTGCCTGTTCGCGCGGCGAAGGAGGTGCAGCCCCCGAGGTCCCGGAGGCTGCATCCCCTGCCTCGAGCACACACCGGACCAGGTCGACCTCGGAGTGATCGGCGATCGCTGCGATGGCGGAGGTCCCTGCGCCCTCCTCGGCGATCGATGGAGCGATGATATGGAGATCCTCCAGGTGCACCGTGCCGCCGCCGACGCGCATCGTCAGCGGCACGGCTCCGGGCGTCGCTTTCAGCGTGGTCTTCGGTTGATCCCCCCACCGCCAGTTCGCGGCGCAATCGAGCGCGCCAAAGACGGTCACGCTCGAAGTGACGGTGAGCGTTTCCTCGAACTCCTCGGCGCACGCGTACACGCGTCGCGCCTGCTCGTCTTCGAGCTGCGCGGCGAGCGCGATGGCCTCGGCGAGCGTCTTCACCGGTTCCTCGGGCGTCCCGCTCCCGCCGTCGCTCGCCGTGGCCGACACGAACACGCCGCAGCGCGCATCCGCGGTCCAGCCCGGGTCGCTGGGCACGCACACCAGGGGCGGCGGCCCTCCCCCGGCACCTCCGCTTCCCCCAGCACCTCCGCTTCCGCCCGCGCCCCCGCTCCCCGCGGCGCCCCCGGTCCCTCCGGCGCCCACGCCCCCCGCTCCCCCGGCGTCACCCCCGCTCTCGCTGCAGAACATGGGCTTGTGCTTGCAATCGTCGTGGTTCGAGTACGGGAAGCAGCCAGCCAGATCGAGGGCGGCGGCCGTCGTTCCGAGGACGAGCAGCGCGGCGGTACGAGCAGTCCGAGGCATCAGCCATTCTCCATCGTCTTGAGTTCAGATCCCGGTCGTCAGAACGCCCCGCCCACCGAGAGACCCACGTCGTTGAGTCCCACCCTGGGCGTCACCTGCACGCGCGCCTCGGGGCCGCTCACGAGGGCATAGAGCAGCGTTCCGAGGCCAACCGTCCCGGCCCCCGCGAAGCTCCAGAACGCCACGTTGCTGTACAGCAGCTTCTCGTCGACCGCTTGGCTTTGCTTTGTACACGCCGCTGGAGCGGGCCGGGCGGTGCACGGGTTCCGATTTCCGGCGAGCAGCGCGGTCTTCTGCGTCTCGGCATCTCCGGCCCGCTTATTGGCCAGCACCGTGAAGAGCACGCCCGCCGCGGCGCCAACGCCGGTCGCGACCCCACCCGTGACGAGCACCGCCGTCCTCCCGCCGCCCCACGGCACCTCGGGAGCCGGCGAGCCGCTCTGTTCCGCGCCGGCGCGCGTCGTGTCGGGCGCCGGGGTGCGCTGCAGATCGACGACCACCGCCTCCGTCCCGCCGGCGGTCGCCTCGACCGAGCGCGTCTGCGGGACATACCCGTCGAGCTTCGCCCCGACCTCATGCCGCCCCGGATCGAGGAACACGGGATCTGCGAGCGGCGCTCGCCCGACGCTGGCTCCGTCGATGGTCACCTCGGCCCCGTCCGGCGCGACGCGGACCGTGACCGCCGCGACCTGCGCCCGCGCCTCCTGCAGCGACGCCTCCGCGCGCTGCCGCTCCTGGACCTTCGTCGCGGGGGCCTCGCGGAGGTAGCGCGTGAGGTACTCGGCCGCGTCGCGGGGCTTGCCCACCCGGAGGCAGGCCACGCCCAGGTTCGAGGCGATCTGGTAGTGCGGCTTGAGCCCCCACGCCGCGAGGAACGCCGCGTGCGCGTCGGCCCACTTTCCCGCGTTGGCCGCCTTCACCCCGTCTTCGAAGAGCTGGCGCGCCTTGTCCGTCAGCGCGTCGCTCTCCTGCGCCTCGGCCCGAGGGGGCGCCGGCTGTGCTCCGGCGGCAGGTGCCAGCAAGGCGACGGCGATGCTCAAGGTCCACAGCAGCGGGCGGTTCGTCGTCATAAGGAGTCCAGCGGTGTTCCAGGGAGCTGCGGTTCGGAAGACGCGTACAGCCGTACTTTACCCACCCTGGAGCGCAAACCGTACTTCTTCCGCGCTGTGACGGAAGCTTTTGTCCACCCGTTCCACGCAGGGCGTGACGGTGCAGCGGCTCCGCAGCACGCCGCCCTGCCGCCGTGCTGCGCGGCGACGGCCTCGGCCCAGGGGCTTCCCGGAAGGAGAAGCGTGCTCTCGGAGCTCTGGAGACCGCTGCTCCCCTCCCTTCGACTTCCCTCAGATCCCCCAGCGCGGCTTCGTTTGCTTCGACGTCTGCGGCGGGCTGGGGGTTGTCGGCGGAGACGGTCGCCGAGGGGATGTGCTGTGGGGGGCGGTGCCGCTCGGGGGCTGTGTGGCGGCGGTTGGCGCGACAGGGACGCGATCGTCGCTCGGCGCGCCGGTGCGACCCGCTGCCGGCGCGCCGGCGCGAACGGCCGCCGGCTCGCTGAGCGGCGTGGAGTCCTGCGCTGATGGCTCGGAGGCGGTGTCCGAACCCGCATCCGTCGCCGGCGCAGACGGCACGACGAGAGGTGCAGCGGCCGACGTCTCTGCAGCAAGGCGACTCGCAGGGGGCGCGGGCGGGGCGTCGCGGGGGGTGATCTCCGGGCCGGAGACCGCGAGCTCGGCGGTCGCCGGGGCGTCTGCGGGAGACGGAGCCTCGGCCTGCCCGCCATAGTACGCTCCGAGCGTCACGCCGAGCCCGCTGACGGCAGCCGCGGCGCCCGCGGCGATGAGCCACGTCGTCCACGCGACCGAGCGCCGTCCACCGGACGGCTTGGCGGGATCGATCGTGCCAGTCAGCGTGCCCGCCGAGACAGAGCCCGCCAGCGGCGCCGGGGAAGAGGCGAGCGGCCCGCCGGGGGTCGTGCCGCCCGGCCCCAGTGGCATTCCGGGCAGGGGCGTCGCCGTCCCTGGAACGAAGCCGGTGGGGGCCAGGGGGAACGGTCCGTGCGCGTCGGACACGGAGGACGCGAACCGCGGCGCGCCCGCGATGCGCGCGAACTCGTCGACCAGCTCGCGGACGGTCTGGAACCGGTGGGCCCGATCGCGCGCCAGCGCCCGGTGGAAGAAGGCGTCGATGGTCGGGGGCAGGCCGGGGGCGAGCTGGGTCGCGGAGGGGATCGGGTCGACGAGGATCCTGGTCATGACCTGCGCGAGCACATCGCCGGGGAAGGGGAGGTATCCCGTGACCATGCGGAACAGGATGACCCCGAGCGCCCAGAGGTCGCTGCGCGCGTCGACGTCGCGCTCGGCGCGGAGCTGCTCCGGGCTCATGTAGTGGGGCGAGCCCATCACCTCGCCCGTCGTGGAGGCGTCGGCGACGAGCTTCGAGGTGGTCTCCTTGGCGATGCCGAAGTCGAGGAGCTTCACCATGTCCTCGTCCTCGCCGTCGACGCGCGCGAGGAAGAGGTTGGCGGGCTTGAGGTCGCGATGGACGAGGCCGGCGTCGTGCGCGCTGCGCAGGGCCTTGCCGGTCTGGGCGAGGATGCGATGCGCCTCCAGCAGCGGGAGGCGGCCGCGCCGCAGGAGGCGCGCGTTGAGGTCCTCGCCCTGGAGGAGCTCCATGACGAGGTAGGGGACGCCCTCGTGAATGCCAAAATCCTGCACCTTCACGACGTGCGGGGTCCTGAGCTGGGCGGCCGCGCGCGCCTCGCGCTCGAAGCGGGCGCGGAACGCGGGCGAGTTGGCGTAGGCCGGGTCCATGAACTTGACCGCGACCGGCGTGCCGAGCTGGAGGTGGTGCGCGACCCAGACCGAGCCCATGCCGCCGCGGGAGAGCGGGCGATCGAGGCGGTACTTGCCGATGAGGACGGAGCCGGCGCCGAGGTGCATGGGCGGGAGTTCGGGAGGAGGGAAGAGGCTAGCGGATCCGGGCGTGGGAGAGGAAGAGGACGAAGGCGAGCGGGGGTGGATCGGGTGGCGGCGGCTGGCGGAGGGAGGCGCGGGGCAGGCGGCGATGCGATGGCGACCGGGATTCTCCCGATGCGGGCATGGCGGACGGAAGCTCCGGCGCGCGGCTGATGCTGAGGTCAGGGGTGCTGACAGCGTGTCTGTGCTCCTCTCGGTGGAGCGATGACACCTCGGGAAGCGGTCCGCGCCGAGCGACGCCGCTGGCGCGACCGCGGGGCCATCGGGGGAGCGCGAGATGCACGAGGGGCCATTGATGGGGCCATGGCGTCACGGGGAGGCGAAATCGAGCGTCGACTCCTTGGCTCCGGGGGCGCCGTCGCCGTTGCTCCCGTCTCCCTCGCCGCCGAGGCCGGGCTCGCCGAGCTCGAACTGGAGGTCGTTCGCGTCCATGGGCGGCGGCGTGCCACGAAAGGCGATGCCGATGGAGTGACCGCCGCGGCCACCGCCGCCGCGGCCGCCCTGACCGCCCTGACCGCCGCGGCCGCCGTCGCAGGCGTCGTTAAGGCCGGAGGAGTCCGATAGCGCCTTGCCGCCCGGGCCGCCGGCGCCGCCATCGCCGCCGCGCTGCCCTGGAGCGCCGTCGCCGCCCTTGCCTCCGCGGCCTGTCTTCAGGGTGACATCGTGGAACTGGAGGGTGGCGTCGAGGCTGATGAGCGCGATGCTCGCGCCGCCCGCGCCGCCCCCGAGGCCGCCCTTGCCACCGCAGCCGCCCGCGCCGCCCGAGCCGCCGCTGGCGCCACCGACTCCTTTGGCATTGGGATCAGGGCAGGAACGCCCGGGGTTGGGAGTGGTGGGAACACCGCGAGCGCCGCCACCGCCGCCGCCACCTTGAGCCGTGTTTCCGGGCATGCCGGAAACGCCGGATAGGCCGATGTAGCCACCTTGTGTGAGGGTACCGAGAGCCGTGGCCCCGGTGCCTGGCCCGCCGGGCGTGCCATTTGCGCCAGCGTCGCCGGGGCGGCAGAGAGTTCCTCCTGCCGTCTGCCCGGCTCCGCCATTGGCCGAGCCACCCGGTGTGCCATCACTGCCAATGACACCGTTGTTCGGCTGTCCTACTCCGCCAGCGCCGACGATGGAGACCTCGCCCCCATCTTCGCAGTTGTTGACTGGCTCGGCGCCACCGGGGATAACAGCCGCCGTACACCCACCTTCACCTGGGTTCCCATCGCTACCGCGCGTGGCGCTGTTCGTGTCTTGGCTTTGATCGGCGCCAGGTGCGGCATCACTTGCCTCAATCGTGCAGCGCGCCAGCGAGACCGTGACACCATCGGCTACGGCCGCGATGGACGACGCACCGGACGTCAGAACGGATTCAGCAAGGACATGCACGTCCTCCATCCGAACTGATCCGCCCCCATGCATCGTGAGAGGGATGGTCCCAGCCTCGGCCGTCAGCGTCGTCCGCTTCTGATCGCCTATCCAGGCCCAGCCGTTCGCGCAGTCGAGTCCACCAAACAGCGTCACAGCTGCCTGGATCTCGACCTTCTCTGTGAACGTCTCGGCGCAGGCATACACGTTCTTCTTCGTGGCATCGGGGAGGGCGGTCGCGAGGGCGATGGCTTTCCCCAACGACTTCACCGGCGCGTCCGGCGTCCCGGCGTTCTCATCGTCCCCATCGGCCCTCACGAAGATCCCACCACACAACGCGTCGGCCTTCCACCCTTCACCCTCTCCTGGCACACAGTTCGGCGGCGGATCCGGCGGCCCTCCTGCTGTTCCGCTGGGGGCACTTTCCAGCGCCAGGATCTTTATCTCAGACTCGCTGTCGCATCGAGGCCCTATGGATCCCATGGCCATCGTCGCCAGGAGGATCACAGCAGCAAGATGGGCACGACGACGCATGGTACGGCCTTCTCCCTTCGACGTACGTAAGCTCAAAAACTTCCGCTGAGCGAAACCCCGGCAGTGCCCGGTCCGAGGAGCGGCGCCACGCGTGCGCCCTGACCCGGTTTCGGAGGCTCGGCATTCATCGTTACCAGTCCGTAGACCAGCGTGCCGACCCCGACCGTGCCTCCCGCGACAAGGCTCCAGAACCCGATGTTGCTGAAGTGGATCTCGTCGAGCACCGCGTCCTTGAGCTCCCTGCACTTCGGGACGTCCCCGTCGGGGCATAGACGCTCGCCGTTCCAGCGACCGCTCAGCTCGTTCCTGACCTCTTCCGCGCGATCGGCTCGATTGCCGGCGAGCACCGCGAAGACCACGCCGGTCACGATGCCGGCGCCCGCCACGACCCCGCCCGTGACGAGCAACGGCGTCCGCAGCTCATCGCGTGGCGCCACCGGCTCCACCACGAAGGGACGCGCTCCCACGCCAGCGACCGGCGCGCGCTCCAGCTGCACCACCACCGTCTCCGCACGACCCGCGACCGCCGCGATGCGACGCGTCGCAGGCGCATACCCCTCGAGCTTCGCCCCGATCTCGTGCTTGCCCGGTGCCAAGAACACCCGATCCGCGAGCGGCGCCTTGCCCACGACCGCCCCGTCGACCGTCACCTCCGCCCCTGCCGGCGTCACCTGTAGCGTCACGGATGCGACATTCGCGAGCGCCTCCTGCGTCCGCGAACCGGCGTTGCCTGCCCTCCGCTCAGCCGCCAGCGGCGCGCCCAGGGTGACCTGATCGATCTCGACCCGTTCCCTCGGTCAATTGAACATCCCGGGTCAAGGGACGGCGTCCAGGCCAGCGTACGACCAAGGTGTGAGTGCCGGGATCACGCTGCACCGGGGTAGAACGCTGGATGGGCAGGCCATCAAGCGTCATCTCCAGCCCGGCAGGAGTGGCACCCGTGATGGTGACTTCCACGGTCGGGGTGCGCGCTTCAACCTCGGCAAGTTCCTCCGTTGCGCTGGCTTTCGCCTCCGCGAACGCGGGTGGAGCGCCAGGGGCAAGCTTCTCGTCCACGATGAGCCGATATGCGGCGCGGGCGTCGAGCAGGCGTCCCAGCTTGACATTGCAGCGCGCCACCATGAGCAGGAACGCGGGCGCATGGGCTTTCGCCTCGGCCTCACGAAAGGCGTGGAGCGCCTCCGTGTATCGATGAGCCTCGTAATGGTCCCAGCCCCGCTCGGCAAGCGCGACGGCGACGGCTTTGTCCTGCTGCGGCGAGGCTCCTGTGGTTTGCGCCGCAGCAGGAGATGCGCAACACATGCTGGCCAGGAGCAGGTAGATTCCTGTTGAGCCGTACCTCATTGCGCTCTCCGTCGCAGGAGCCGTCCTTGTGAAGGCTGAATTCGTCCGCTCGCAGAGGATGCCAACGGTGGCTCCGCTCGGTAGCACGATCTGAACGACGTCACGCCGCCGGTCCGGCACGATTGGTCCGGGTCGATACTGTCGATGGACGTCGACTCAGGCCCGAATCGCATGTGTATAGGAGTGCTGAGCCTGGCCATCACCGTATGTTATGACATGCCGCTACATGGTTCGCACAGCGTCGATCTGCCTTGTCGTCCAGTGAATGGCCGATGCATGGGCACCGTGCTCTAGAATTCGAGTCTATCCTCCCGCAGACCTTTCTTACCGTTGTGGTCGGCGTCGCTTCCGGCGCCGCCATCGCCAGCTGTGCCAAGCTCGAACGTCACGCCCGTGAGAGCGGGCGGCTTACCTTGGAATGCGATTCCGACGGAGTGACCACCGCGTCCTCCGCCGCCTGTGCCGCCGTTGCCGCCTGTCCCACCTGGGCCCCCGTCGCATCCATGGAGCAGATTGCTCGATCCGTCAGGAGCTTCCCCCCGCGGGCCGCCCATTCCCCCCATTCCGCCGTTCTGTCCAGGGCCACCGTTGCCGCCCTTGCCCCCGTTGCCTGTCTTGATCGTGACGTTATCGAATAAAAATTCGGTGTTGATGCTGATGAGGGCGATGCTTGCGCCACCTGGACCGCCACCTCTGCCGCCGGCCCCGCCACAGCCGCCCGCGCCGCCTGAACCGCCGCTGGCCCCTCCGAGCGGCGGCGTGCCATCTGGGCACGCACGCGGTGGACTGGTTGTTGACATCGGAACGCCGCGAGCGCCGCCCCCGCCGCCCCCGCCTTGGGCTGTGGTGCCGGGAGTACCAGGAGCGCCGGAAGCGCCGATGTAACCCTCGGGCGTGATGCTGCCGTCGTCCGTGGCACCGTTGCCCGGATCTCCGTTCGTGCCATTTACACCGGTCAGGCCGGGCGCACATGAGTTCGTTCCTACTTGCCCGAGGCCGCCGTTCTCAGTGCCAGGGGTCCCTTGGTCTCCCCTTCCACCGTTATCAGGCCGCCCAGCCCCGCCGGCGCCGCCGAAGGAGTCATCGGCTTCATCCAGTGTATCGCAACGGTTGGACGTAGGCTCGCCACCGTTGACGGTGCTCTCTGAGCAGGCATCCTTTCCTGAATTGCCCTTCGCTCCCGCGCTGGCAGGTTCTTCGTTCTGCGCCTCGTCGAACCCGGGTGCTGCATCCACGGCTTCGAGCGTGCTGTGCCTCAGCTCCACCAAACGCACGGTTGAGGCCACTGCGGCAATTGATGACAGCTCTGGCTTTGCGGGACCGTCTTGCGGGACGCCTTTGGGGGCGATCACGTGCACATTCTCCAGGTGCACGACTTCCGGGCTGTTCTTTCCTATGATCTTCAGGGGTATCGTGCCCGCTGGAGCCGATATCTTTGTCCGCGTCGTGTCGTTCACCCAGTGCCAATCAAGGCCATTTTCGGTCTTGTCGCAGGTGAGTCCACCGTAGAGCGTCGTGCCGGCTGGAACTTCAACGGCCCCATCAAACTCCTCGGCGCATGCATATACATGCTTCCTGTTGGACTCGGCGAGGAGAAGCGCTCGCTTAAGAGATTTGACAGGCTGCTCGGGGGTGCCGTCGTTGTCGTCGTGACCCTGAGTGTGCGATACGAACACGCCGCAGGTCGTTGCTGCGGTCCAGGTGTCGCGTTTGCTGGGCTCACACCCTGAAAGCGTCGGATTGTGAATAGGAGGCTGGTCGTATTTCTCGTCGGAGTATTCCAGAGAGACGATGCATCCAGCGTGAATGACGCCGATGGCCGTCATTGAGAGAAGGATCATGGAAGCGAAGTGGGCACGACGGCGCATGATGCAGTCTTCTCCCTTTCGACTCTGTTCAGGTCAAAAAGAGCCGCTGGCAGAAATCCCAGCAGTTTGCGGCCCCCAAAGAGGTGTCACCTGCACGCTCCTGCCTGACGCTGCGGATTCCATCGTGACGAGCCCATAGACCAGCGTGCCAACCCCAACCGCCCCGCCTGCCACGAAGCTCCAGAGTGCCGAGTTGCTGAGAGTCACCCTGGCGTCCACTGCATCGCTCAGGTCTGCGCATTTTTGCGGATTCGCCGCCGGGCATTTATTCTGTTCCTGATCTTCCCGAATTATCTCAGCTCTCAGTCGCCTTGCGTCGCTGGCCCGCCCGGTCGCGAGCACCGTGAAGAGCACGCCCGCACCCACGCCGACTCCTGCCACAACGCCACCCCCGACGAGGACCGCCGTTCGCACGTTGTCCCGCGGCGGAATTGGCGCCGTTGGACCCGTGGATCGGGGACCCTCCACCCCAGTTGCTGGCGCGCGCTCGAGCTGGAGCACCACCTTGTCGATCCCGCCCGCCACCGCGACGATCGGTCGTGTCACAGACACGTATCCGTCGAGCCTCGCGCCGATCTCGTGCTTTCCCGGATCGAGAAACACAAGATCCGCGAGCGGCGCCTTCCCCACGGCGGTCCCATCGAGCGTCACCACCGCCGCTTGCGGCGTGACAGCCACCGTCACGGATGCGACCTTCGCGAGCGCCTCCTTCAGCGACGCCTCGGCGTTCTGCCGCTCGTTCACCTTGGTGGCCGGCGCCTCGCGCAGATACCGCGTCAGGTACTCTGCCGCGTCGCGGTGCTTGCCCAGCTTGAGGCACGCGACCCCCAGATTCGACGCGATCTGGTAATGGGGCTTGATCGCCCACGCCGCGAGGAAGGACGCGTGCGCGTCGGCCCATTTCCCCGCCGCCGCCGCCTGTCTCCCCTCTTCGTAGAGCTGTCGCGCCTTGTCCGTCAGCGCGTCGGTCTCGCCGGCGGCGGCCGCGGTGGCCGGCTGCTGCGCGCCCGCCGCCTGCGTCATCAACGCCACGGCCACGCTCAAGCTCCACAGCAGCGGTTGCTTCCTCATCGTCGGAGTCATCAGAACTCAGGCTTCCCTTCGGGGAGAGGCGGGACGGCAGTGCTCGACGGCGGCACCTTACCCCCTCTGGGCTTCGCGTCCAAGCGCCCCGGCGCAGTCCCACCTACCTTGGTGTTCCTTGTCCGCCCCGATGGCTGCGTCTTCGGCGGAGGCTCATCCGCCTGCGGCTTCGCCGTCACATCCGGCGGCGCCCACGGCGATGGCAGCGCGGTCGTGGCGGGCGACCCCGTCGACGCCGCGCCGGCCTCGGCGCTCGGCCCTGGCGCCGCCGCGCTCCCCGCGGGCGCCGCCACGCCCGGCCCCGTCGCTTCCGGCGTCGCCGTCCCACCCCCGGGCGTCCCCTGCGATACCAGCACCGCGACCATGCCCGCCACGGCTACGAAGCCGAGCCCCGCGACGGCCCAGATCCACGTCCGCGACGACGCCGGCTTCTCCACGATGACCGGGATCTCGTCGCGCTCTTCCAAGCCGGGGGCCGGCATCGGCCCCGCCGGCGCGCTCCACGCCCCGCCGCTCGCCGCCCGCCCCGCAACGCCGCTCGCCGCCTGCGCCGGCACGGCATTCCCCGCCGCCGCCTGGCCCATCCGCACGGGCCCCGTGCCTCCGGCCTCGACCCCCGCCGCCAGCGCCGCGCTCCCCAGCAGCTTCTCCGAATCGATGACCAGCGTCCCCTTCGGCCCAACCTGCTGCGACGCCGGCCCCGCCGGCCCCGCCACGCCCTTTTGCGACGGCGGCATCGACCCCGGCACCCGCCGCTCCTGCAGCGCCACCCCTGGCATCGCGCCCGCCACGCCCACCGGCCCCGTGCCGCCCTGCTGCGCCGCGAACCGCTCGCGCCACCCGCCGCCGAACTGCGGCTTCTCCTCCACCTCGGCCAGCGGCCGCGCCCCGAACATCCCGCGCGCGATCTCCCCCTCGTCCTCCGAGACCTCCTCGATCCGGATCAGCACCCCGTGCCGGTCCTCCATCGTGACGTCCCGCTCCCGCACGAACCGCACCGATACCCCGCCCGGGATATCCGCCTCCCGCCCGCTCGTGATCGACGTCCACTTGATGTTCGACCGGTACAGCACCGTCGCGATCTTCGCCGCCGCGAGCGCGATCGACCCGAAGGGCTCATCCGGCTTGTGGACGATCACCACCCGCTTCGGCTGCGCCCCCTCGTCGGCCACCCAGTCCCACGTCGCGCCGCTCCGCCGGAGATACGGCAGATCGCCGAACTCCTCGACATACCGCTCCAGCACGTGCGCCACCCGCTCCGGCGCCTCCCGCACCGCACTCACGTACTCGCGGTAGAACATGCCCGCCGACGAGTTCAGCTCCGTCGCGTTCATCACGTGCCGGTAAAACGTCGCCGACGCCTCCAGCAGCGTCGCATACCCGAGGTCCCGATCCACCGCGACGATCCCGTGCGCGAACGGCGGGTTCCCCCGCCCGGCATGGTCGACCGCCCCGCCGATCCGGAAGCCGAAGATGAGCCCCACCGCCCCGTGGCCAGGCTCGTGCTGCGTGTCATCCCTCGACAGATTGCCAATCGCGAACGCGTGCGTCGCCCCCGTCGCAGGCTCGATGTACTTCATCAGCCGCGCCAGGTGGCTGAACTGCGTCGTCGTGAGGGGCCCTTGCGGCACCTCCGGGCAGTACATGAAGTCGATCTGGTGCCCCGGGATGTTCCCGTGCAGCACGTGATACCACGCCGCGTCCGCCGGCGCGCGGTACCGCGGGATCACATACCCCGAAGCGCCCTCGCTACCGTACATTGGGCCTGACCTGCTGCGGCACCGGCGGGGCAGGGAGCGCCGCGGTCCGCGACAACGCCGAATGCCCGCTGATGTCCTGCTTCATCCGCTGCAGGAGCTGCGGATCATACGCGTTCTTCGGGAGGATCTTCTCCACGAAGTGCGAGAACAGGTGATGCGTGCTGTGCCCGTAGCTCGCCGACCCGACGAGCACGCGAATGTCGATGTTGTTCTTGTACCGCTCCAGGCTGTCGATGAGCGTCTTGTAATACCCGCGCGCCTCCCGCTCCACCTCGGCCGGCGTCCCGGACAGAACATCGGACTTGTTGATGAAGAGCACAACCGCCTTGCACGAGGCCAGCGTCTTCGGGCTGAAGAAGAACTGCAGCGACTGCGGCTGAAACTCCCGGAGCTGCTCCTGGATCCGCGACGGCTCGACCTTCTGCCCGTCCTTGCCCGCCAGATCCACGACCATCAAGAGCCCATGGACCTCCTCCATGATGAGCTCCTGCTGCGCGTCCACGATGTGCTCGCCGCCCCAGTCGCCGACCTCGAACACGTGCTCCGTCAACACCTCTTTCGTGAGAACGTGGCTGACGGTCCGCTCGTAACGCTCGATCTTCGTCCCCTGCAGCGTGCCCAGATCCACGAGAGGATTCGCCCACTTGAGCGTGAGCGACGTCTTGCCGGTCCACTTGATGCCGAGCGTCAGGATCTTGTACCGCTTCTGCGTGATCTTCGGCCGGCTCTCGAGCTCGCTCTTGTACCAGTCGATTTCCTTCTGCTGGGCGTCGAGCCAGTCGACCTTCTGGCGATCGTCGCTCCTCGCGATCTCGAGCGCCTGCTGGATCTGCCCGTACTGCGCCCGCAGCTGATCCAGCTGGCCCTTCGCCTGCCGGAGCGCCTCGATGTGCTGGTTCGCGTCCTGAAGCTTCCGCTTCAGCTGCGTGGCCTGCATCAACAGGAACACGGCGCCTGCGCCGCACGCCACCGCAATCAACCCGAGCACTATCGGTAGAACAACCTGCTGCATGGCTTACAATCCTCGCGCCCCGCCGGGCGGGCTATCCCGCCCTGTCCTGTCCCGCGCGGCCGGAAGAACGGCAAGCGCGGACCGGCCTGAATCCTGAGAAACGCATCAGACCACGGCTCGCCGCAGCGTACAAGTCCGAGGTAATCCCCAGCACGAGCCATCACTTCACTGTCCGCCACCGGACGCCATGTCCCCACAGACACAGGATCCGCGCCCTCGCGCCGCTCCCGCTACCGGCCTGTCCCGATCACCTCGCGCCACCGCCCTTGCGGGTCACCCGCGGCAGCGCCGTCCTCGTCTCCGGCGCGAGATCCAGCGTGTCCCGCTCCCCGGCCGCGAGCCGCAGCGCGCCCGCATACGCGATCATCGCCCCGTTGTCCGTGCAGCTCGCGAGCGGCGGCACGAACAGCGCGAGGCCCCGCCGCTCGCACGCCGCGGCCATCTTCGCGCGGAGCCCCTGGTTCGCCGCGACCCCACCGCCGAGGACCACCCGCCCGATCCCCTCGGCCCGCGCGGCCCGCACGGTCTTCTGCACGAGCGCGTCGACCACGGCCCCCTGGAACGCCGCGCACAGGTCGCGGAGCGCCTGCCCCTCCGGCCGCCCCCGCTTCGCCACATGCCGCGCGACCGAGCTCTTGATGCCCGAGAAGCTGAACTCCAGCGACTCCTTGCGCGCCATCAGCGCCGGCACCGCGTCCGCCGCGGCCGCCGCGTCGCCCCCGGCCGCAAGCCGATCGACCACCGGCCCGCCCGGATAGCCGAGGCCGAGCAGCTTCGCCACCTTGTCGAACGCCTCGCCCGCCGCGTCGTCGCGCGTCGCGCCGAGCTCCCGGATCGCGCCGATCGCCGGGCCATCCACCCGGTAGATGGCCGTGTGCCCGCCCGAGGCGAGCAGCGCCACGTACGGGAACGACGGCCGCTCGCGCTCGTCGGAGAGCGGCGCGCCGCCCCGCCGCAGGAACACCGCGAGCAGGTGCCCCACGAGGTGATCGACGCCCACGAGCGGCTTGCCCGCGGCCCACGCGAGCCCCTTCGCGGCCTGCAGGCCGACGAGCAGCGCCCCGGCGAGCCCCGGCCGCGACGTCACCGCGACGCCGTCGAGATCCGCCGCCGAGACGCCCGCGCGCGAGAGCGCCTCGCGCACCACCGGGACCACCGCGCGCGCGTGGTCGCGCGCCGCGACCTCGGGCACGACGCCCCCGTAAGGCGCGTGCAGCGCCACCTGGCTGCGCACGACGTCGGAGAGGACGTCGCCTCCCTCGGTGACCACCGCCGCCGCCGTCTCATCACACGATGTCTCGATCCCTAGAACCCGCATGTCCCTGCCCGCCGCGTCAGCCTGAAATTGCCAAACACCTGCCGCTGCCCCGCCGCCTCTGCCTCGCCCGACGCGAGCGGCGCCCGGCCAGGCCGGAGCAGGCGGACCTCGACCGACGCGTCCGTGCGCAGCGACAGCACCGCGAGCAGCGGCTCCGCCTCCGGCTCCGACGCGTCGACCGCGTAGATCGCGTTGCGCTCCCGGCCCTCCCCGAACTCCAGCCGCGACAGCGGGTCGTGGGCGAGCGCGCCGATCGGCCGCAGCGGCGCGCCGTCGAGCAGGCGCCGCTCGGACGTGGCCCCGTCGGGCGCCTCGTAGGTCCACAGCGCGCCAGGCGGCTCCGGCCCGTCGAGCGCGTCCGCGTCGAGCGTGAGCCGCATCTGCACCCGCGGGCTCAGGCCGGCGCGGAACGCGCCGCCCAGCGTGATCGCGCCGCAGTACGCCTCCCCGTCGGCCGTCGAGAACCGGCTCAGGTCGTCGCAGCCGGCCGCCCCGCCGGCGCTCATCGCGCCGGCGAGGGCGAGCGGCGCGAGCCGCAGCGCGCGGCGCCGCGGCCCGGGCGGAGCGGCGCGGCTCAAGGCGCGGCGCTCCGCATCAGCTCGGCCGCGGTCTGCCGGACGCGCGGCTCGGGATCGCTCGCCGCGAGCTGCCGGAGCACCGGCGCCGCCGCCGCGCGGTCCGCGGAGGCGAGGGCGCGGGCCGCCGCCTCGCGCACCAGGGCGTACGCGTCGGCGCGGGCCGCCTCGCCGAGCGTCTCGGCCACCTGACTGGGCCTGCCGCCGCCCGGCGCGCCGAGCCGACCCAGCGCCTCCGCCGCGCGCACGCGCAGCGGCCAGCTCGACGAGGTCCGCAGGAGCTCCGAGACGGCCGCGATCGTCGGCCCGTGCCGGACCGCGCCGAGCGCCGCGAGCGCCGCGCGCCGCACGCTCTCCTCGGGATCGCCGAGCGCGTCGACCACCGCGGCCTGCGCCTCCGGCTCGGGCCGGGTCGCGAGCAGCTCGACCGCGCGCGTGCGCACCTCGATCGCCGGGTGCCGCACGAGCGCCACGAACCCGCTCACGACCGCCGCCGCGATCCCCTCCACGGCGGCCTCCACCTGCCGCCTCGGCTCCGGGGCGAGCGCGGCGCGCCCGTCCGTGAACGGCGCGAGCCCGAGCGCCGCGACGCCCCCGCCGGCGCCGCGATCGCCGCCTGCCCCGCCCGACACGGCCGCGCCGCGCGACAGGATCGCGTCCGCGACGACCAGGGCCCGCTCGGGCGACGTCGCGACCGCGGCGACCGCGGCCTTCTGCAGCGCCGGGCCGAGCGCCACGAGCGCGGCCGCGCGATCCTCCGGGCCGGGCGGATCGGGGTCGAGCCCCGCGAGCACGCCCTTCACCGTCAGCGCGCCGTCCGGCACCGGCAGCGGCTCGCGCGTGCGCGGGTACGCGCGCCGCGTGAGCGCGACCGCCGCCGACACCGCGGCGGCGCGCAGCCCCTCGTCCGACGAGAACGCGCCGGCCGCGATCGCCTGGGCGGCCCCGCCCGCGGCGACCGCCTCGGCCTCGCCGGCGCCGCCGCCCCCGGGTCCCGCGCTGCCGCCGCCGCCGAGCCGCGCGAGCGTGATCAGCGCCGCGCGGCGGAGCTCCGGCTCGCTCGAGTCGGCGAGCGACATGAACAGCGCGGGCCCTTCGCCGCCGCCCGCGAGCTCGCCCAGCGCGCGGACCGCGGCGGCGCGCGGCACGGAGCCGGCCTCGGGCGTCCTCGCGACCGCGGACAGCGCCGCGGCGTGCTTCCGGTCGTGCGTCAGCCCGAGGCCGACCGCCGCGAGCGCCCGCACCTCCGGCGCCGGCGACGACAGGAGCCGCGCGAGCAGCGCCACCGCCTTGGCCGCAGGCCGCCCGCCGCCCGCCGCGAGCCGCGCCACGCCCCAGGTCGCGGCGACCGCGACCGCGTCGTTCGGCAGCACGCTCGCCGCCGCGTCGCGCGGCGCGAGCATCTGCTCGTAGCGCTCCAGCATGGCCGGGTCGCGCAGCGCGCCGCACGCGATCATCGCGCGGGCGCGCAGGCCCTTGTCGGCCTGGCCGACCGCGAAGTTGTAGAGCGCCGGCCCGGCGCCCTTGTTCTCGACGTAGGCCAGCACCTCGATCGCGACCTTCTGCTGCGACTCCTTCTCGTCCGCGAGCGCGTCGAGCAGCGGCTTCACGGCGCGGGCGCCGATCTTCGCGAGCTCCGCGCGCGCCGCCGCGCTCGCCGCGCGGCCCTCGCCGCGGACCTTCTGCATCAGCGGGAAGGTCATCGCGCCGTAGAGCTCCACGAGCAGCCGCCGGTACAGCGGCTTCTGCGGGTTGCCGACCGCGACCGGCAGGAGCTCGCGCTCGAGCACCTCGAGCGAGCCCCTGCCGAGGTTCACCTGCATCGACATCCGCGCCGCGCGCGCGACGAGCTCCTCGTCGTTCGACGCCCTCACCACCCGGCGGAAGAGCCGGTCGGCCTCGTCGGCCTGCCCCGCGGTGAGCAGCAGCTCGGCGAGGTCGAAGTACACGGGGAACAGCCGGTCGTTCTTCGCGAGCGCCTGCCGGTACTCGGCGATCGCGCGCGGGAAGTCCTGCCGCCGGCGGTACATGTCGCCGAGCTTCTGGTGGCCGCTCGCGTCCTCGGGCGACAGCTCGACGGCCCGCGCGGCGTACCGGATCGCGTCGTCGTCGCGGTACAGCTCCGCGGCGTACTGCGCCATGCGCTGGTAGAACTCGCGGGCCCGCTTCGGGTTCACCTCGACGAGCTTGCCCAGCACGTCGATCGCGCCGAGGAGGTTCTGCTGGAGCACGAGCACGCGCTCCAGCGCGAGGAGCGAGTCCTCGTCGCCCGGCGCGGCCTGGACCAGCCTCCGGAGCGTGGCCTCGGCGTCGGGCAGCCGGTGCAGCTTGCGCTGCACCTCCGCGAGCAGCCGCCCCGCCTCCAGGTCGGGCGGGGTCGCGTTGAAGCGCGCGGCGAGCGGCGCGACGCGGCTCGGCAGCTCGTGGGTGAGCGACCAGAGGCTGACGATGTGGGTGCGCGCCTCGCGCGCGAGCAGCTTGTCGTTGCCCGCCCCGGCGAGCAGCTGCTCCCAGAGCTCGCGCGCCTCCGTGTAGCGCGGCCCCGCGTTGCCGAGCGCGCTCGCGGTGCGCTCCAGCGCGATCGCGAGCGCCTTCTTGTAGCGGCTGTTCGCGGGCTCGAGCTGCGCCGCCTCCCGGAGCGCGGCGAGCGCCTCCGCCACCATGTCGTGGTCGAGGTACACCTCCCCGAGCGTGGCCGCGGCGCGCGCCCGGCTCGGCACGACCTGCTTGATGCGCGCCCACGTCTCCAGCGCCTTCTTCTTGTCTCCGGCCTGGAAGTACCGGTCGCCCAGGTCGACGAGGTGGCTCGGATCGCCGCCGGCGGCCCCGGCGAGCCGCTGGAGCACCTTGAGGGCCCGGTCCTTCTCCTCCACCCGCTCGTAGAAGTCGGCGACGGCCGCGAGCGTCTCGGCCTCGTCCGCGACGCGCCCCTCGAGCTGGGTGAGCAGCGCGAGCGCCTTGGGCCGGTCGCCCCGCTGGATGAGCGTCTCGCACAGCTCGAAGACGAAGTCCGCGTTGCCCGGGGCCGCCTTGATCAGGAGCTCGTACTCGCGGATCGCGGCGTCGAGCTCGCCAGCGGTCTGGAGCAGGTGGACGAGCCGGAGCCGCGTGTCGATGTGCTTGCCGTCGAGCGCGAGCGCCCTCCTGTAGATCCCGATCGCCTTGTCGACGTCGCCGGTCTCCTCGTACAGGGCGCCCAGCGTCGCGAGCCGCTGGAAGTCCTGCCCCTTCTCGGCCTCGAGGATCGCGATGAGCTCCGCGAGCTTGCCCTCGGCGCGGAACGCGTCGGTCATGATGAGCAGGATCTCGGCCCGCACCCCGGCGGCGCTGCCGGCGATGGCGAGCGCCCGCTTCAGCACGGCGAGCGCCTCGTCCATCTTCTTCTGCTTGGCGAGCGCCTGCCCGAGATCGCGCAGCGCCGGCGCGAGCGCCCGGTTGTCGCCGGCCGCCGCCTTCACGAGCTCGCGGAACTCGGCCTCGGCGCGCGCGTGGTGCCCGCGCGCGGAGAGCTCGCGCCCGAGCTCGGCCTTCACGAAGAGCGAGCCCTGCGCGTTCTTCACGAGCGCGTCGTGCTGCGCCTTGGCCGCCTCGAAGTCGGAGAGGTCGAGGCACAGCGCGAGCAGCGTGCGCCGGGTCTGCTCGACGTCCGCGGGGACCTTGAGCAGCGGCAGCGCCTTCTCGTAGTGCGCGCGCGCGCGGGCCTTGTCGCCGCGATCCGCCTCGAGCTGGGCGAGCGCCATCATCGCCGCCGGGTCCCCGGGCCGGTCCGCGATGGCGGCCTCGTAGGTCTTGATGGCGTCGTCGTAGCGCCCGTCCTGCTTGTAGACGCCGGCGAGCACGACCTTCGAGGCCCAGGCGTCGGCCCCCGGCTGCGCGGCGCGGCGCTCGAACTCCTCGACGAGCTTCTTCAGGTTCCCGTCGCGCTCGCGGTAGAGCTGGGCGAGGCGCTGGAGGGGGAAGGGCGCGCTCGGCTGGCTCATGACGATGGCCGTGTAGCGCGCGATCAGCGCGTCGCTCGACGGGCCGCCCCGCTTCCCGTCGCCCGTCTCGGCCGGCTCCGGCTTCGCCTGCGGCGGCTTCGCGGGCTGAGGCCGCGCGGCGGGGCCAGGCTTGCTGCCGCCGGGCTTCGGGGCCTTCGGCCTGGGCCGCTTGCCGCGGCCGGACGGATCGAAATCCGCGGCCTCGGCGTGCGGGATCGCGAGCGTCGCGGCCGCGGGGATCAGGACCGCGAGGCAGCCGGCCAGAACGTGGGATCGCACCTGGGTAGGGTAGACCGACGGTGCGCGGCGGGCCACGCGGAGCAGCGGCGGCGCCGGGAACGGGCGCGATCGGGGCGGCGCGGATGCGGGACATGCGAGGCCGCTGAGCTCAGCAGACGACTTTCCAATTCCGGCCGGGCCCTTGACGCGCCGGGGGCGGCCCGGGACAGTCCCCCGCGCGCCCTGGTGGCGTCGACCCCATCACGTCGAGCGATGGCCCCTGCGCGCGGCGAGTCGCCATGCCCTTCGTCCCAGCCCGCGGCCAGTCCGATTGTCGCGAGCTCCGCCGCGCGGGCGCAGGACAGGATATGTCGACAAGACGCCCTTGATAGGCCAGCTCCCTGCTCGTCACGGTGATATCCTATCAGGACCCCGCCGGCCGGGAGCCGGAGAAGCTCTATCACGGCTTCATCCTTGGCCTCCTCGTGCAGCTCGAGGGCGATTACGACGTTCGCTCGAACCGCGAGTCCGGCCTCGGCCGCGCGGACATGCTCGTGCGGCCGCGCGCGCCGGGCCGTCCAGGCGCCGTGCTGGAGCTCAAGGTGCCACAGCGAGGCGAGACCCCGGAGCAGGCGCTCCTCGCCGCGGCGCGGCAAGTCCGCAATCGCCGTTACGCGGTCGAGCTGGTCGCCGCCGCCCCCGTGCACGAGCTGGTCGCGGTCTTCGACGGAAAGCGCGCCTGGGTGAGGCTCGTCGATGAGGTACTCGGCGCCAAGGACGGACACGCGCCGGGCCAATCGACTCGGGCAGACGTGGAGTACATCGTTGTTCGTATGTGGTGAGGCGCACAACCTCGGATCCGCCCTCGCCGCGAGCTCACCGGCTGCGGTCCCTGACGTTGCCTTGCTTACAGCACAATTTGCTGACGGGGAGCGCTGCAGTTCTGGATATCCTCGGTCGCTGCGATGAGCTCGTCCGAAGCACCCCACAGGCGAGCGCTGCGGCTCTCTGAGTCGTCTCGGGGGTACCGCTGATGCGCGCTGGTGACATCGTCGCCGACCGCTTCGAGATCGAAGGGCACGCGACCTCCGGCGGCATGGCGCAGATCTTCCGCGCCCGCGATCGGCTCACGGGCGAGCCGGTCGCGCTGAAGATCCTCCAGCGCACGGGCCCGCAGGAGTCGCACCGCTTCCGCCGGGAGGCTCACGCGCTCGCCGCGCTCCGCCACCCCGGGGTCGTCGGGTACATCGCCCACGGCACGACCGAGGGCGGCGAGCTCTACCTCGCCATGCAGTGGCTCTCCGGCGAGACGCTCGCCGAGCGCTTGCTCCGCGAGCCGCTCACCGTCCCCGAGAGCCGCTCGCTGGGCGTGCGCGTCGCCTCCACGCTCGGCGCCCTCCACCGGCTCGGCATCGTCCACCGCGACCTCAAGCCGAGCAACCTCCTGCTCGTCGGCGGCTCCGTCGACGAGGTCACCCTCCTCGACTTCGGCGTCGTGCGCGTCGCGGACGCCGGCCAGGAGCTCACCATGCCCGGCGTGATGCTCGGCACCCCCGGCTACATGGCCCCCGAGCAGGCGCGCGGCGAGGTCGCCATCGACGCCCGCGCCGACGTCTTCGCCCTCGGCTGCATCCTCTACCGCTGCCTCACCGGCCGGCCCCCGTTCGTCGGCAACGACGGCCTCTCGGTGCTCGTGAAGGTCCTCCTCGAGGATCCGCCGCGGCTCCGGGAGCTCCGCGGCGAGGTCCCGGCCGCGCTCGACGACCTCGTGACGCGCATGCTCGCCAAGGCCCCGCGCGACCGTCCCCGCGACGGCGCGGCCGTGGCCGCCGAGCTCGGGTCGCTCGGCGATCTCGCGCCAGCCTCGCGGCGCGGCCTCCCCCTGCCCATCGGCGGCCCGACGCCCGAGCTGACGACCGGCGAGCGCCGGATGATCTGCCTCCTCCTCGCCCGCGACGGCGCGCTCGACAGCGACGCTACCCGGTCCGAGGGCGAGGACGCGCTCCGCGTGCGCGCGCTCAGCGCCCTGGCCGAGCGCCACCAGGGCCGCCTCGAGATCATCGAGGCGCGCTCTCCCGTCGTGGTGCTGTCCGGCCTCGTCGCGCCGACCGACCTCGCCGCCCGGGGGGCGCGGTGCGCGCTCGCGATGCAGGTGCTGCTCGGCGGCGCGCCCGTCGCGCTCGTCTCGGGGCGCGCCGAGATCACCGCCCGCTCTCCGATCGGCAAGCTCATCGATCAGGCCGCCGCGCTGCTCGCCGGCGACGAGGCGCGGCTCGGCGTGGTCCGCATCGACGAGGTCACGGCCGGCTTGCTCGGCGCGCGGTTCGATCTCGGGTCGGATCACGCGGGCCATCTCCTGCGCGGCGAGTGCGACGACCTCGAGGCGGTGCCGCGCCTCCTCGGCAAGCCGACGCCGTGCGTGGGCCGTGACCGCGAGCTGTCGCTCCTGGAGGCGACGTTCGTCCAGTGCATCGAGGAGCAGACCCCGTCCGCGGTGCTGGTGACGGCCCCCGCCGGCATGGGCAAGTCGCGCTTGCGCGTCGAGCTGCTCCGGCGCCTCCGAGCGCGGGACGAGCCCATGGCGGTCTGGATCGCGCGCGGCGACCCCATGAGCGCCGGCTCTGCCTTCGGCCTCCTGGCGCAGGTGCTCCGCCGCGCGCTCGGCGTCGCCGACGGCACGCCGGCCGCGGCGGTGCAGCGCAAGATCCGCGAGCGCGTCGGTCGTCACGGCGAGCGCGGCGCCCACGTCGCTCCCTTCCTCGGCGAGCTCGTGGGGACGCCCTTCCCGGACGAGGCCAGCGAGGCGCTCAGGGCAGCGCGGCGGAGCTCCGTGCTGATGGGCGATCAGCTGCACCTCGCGTGGGAGGAGTTCCTGCGCGCCGAGTGCGCGGCGCAGCCGGTGCTGCTCGTCCTCGAGGACATGCACTGGGGCGACCTGCCCACGGTCGGCATGATCAACAGCGCCCTCCGCAACCTGCGCGACGCGCCTCTCATGGTGCTGGCGCTCGGCCGGCCCGAGGTGCGCGAGATGTTCCCGAAGCTGTGGGCCGGCCGCGGCGTCCAGGAGATCGAGCTCACGGGGCTCTCGCGCCGCGCCAGCGAGCGGCTCGCGCGCCAGGCGCTCGGCGGCGCCCTCACGGAGGAGATCATCGGCACGCTGATCGAGCGGGCCGACGGCAACGCCTTCTTCCTGGAAGAGCAGATCCGCGCTGCCGCAGAGGGGCGAGGGGCCGCGCTGCCGGAGACGGTGCTGGCGATGGTGCAGGCGCGGCTCGAGGCGCTCGATCCAGAGGCGCGGCGTGTCCTCCGGGCGGCGAGCGTCTTCGGCCAGAGCTTCCGGCCCGCCGGCGTCGCCGCGCTGCTCGGCGGCGCCGACGCCGAGGTGGCGGTCCGGCTCGCCGAGCTCGTCGAGCGCGAGGTGATCGCCCCGAGGCGGCCGCCTGGCCGGGGCGGCGCGCCTGGTGAAAGCCTCTCCTCCACGTCGTCCGCGCGCGGCAGGTCCGGGGACGGGCCCGAGCGCGAGGCCTCGCCGGCGCGCCGTGCCGGGGCGCCCGAGCCTGGCCCTCCGATCGAGGCGGGCGCGGACGACGCCGAGTACAGCTTCCGGCACGGCCTTGTGCGGGAGGCGGCGTACGGGGCGCTGACGGAGTACGACCGGCGGCTCGGCCACCGGCTGGCGGGCGAGTGGCTCGAAGGGGAGGGGAAGGGCGACGCGGCGGAGCTCGCGGAGCACTTCGAGCGCGGCGCCGAGCCGGGGCGCGCGGCCGCGTGGTACCGGCGCGCGGCGGAGCAGGCGCTGCGCGGCAACGATCTCCTCGCCGCGATCCGCCATGCCGAGCGCGGCCTCGCGTGCGGCGCGACCGGAGCAGAGGCGGGCGGGCTGCTCCTCGTCGACGCGGAGGCCCGCGTGTGGCGTGGCGATTTCGCCGTGGCCGAGCAGCGCGCGCTCGACGCCGTCGCGCTGTTCGAGCTCGGCTCGTCGTCCTGGTACTCCGCCGTGACCTGGGTGGTCACGGCGGCTGGCAAGCAGGGGGCCTTCGATCGCGTGGAGTCCTGGGTGGCGACGGCGCGAGGCGCGTCGCCCCGCGAGGGCGCGCTGACCGGGAGGGACGTCTGCCTCGTCGAGGGGGCCAACTGGCTCGCCTTCGGCGGCCGCTACGCGGTGGCGGACGGGATCATCGAGGCCCTCGAGCGCAGCGGGGAGGAGGAGCGGCCGCTCGACGTCGAGGTGCTCGCCAGGCTCTACGAGGCGCGCGCCATCCGCACCATGACCTCCGGCGATCTCGGCGCCTGCCTCGACGGCATCGAGGCGGCGCTCGCGGTGTTCGAGCGGAGCGGCGATCGCCGCAACGCGTGCTCGCTGCGGGTGAACCTGGGCGCCATCACCATGGAGCTCGGGGACTACGAGGGGGCCGAGGCCGCGCTGCGCGCCGCGCTCCGCGCGGCGGAGCAGATGGAGCTCACGGATCTGGCCGCGGTCGCCCGCACCAACCTGGGCAACGTGATGAGCGCCCGCGGCAATCTCGACGAGGCCCGGCGGGTCCAGGCCGAGGCGATCGCGACGTTCCAGCGGCTGGGCGATCCGAGGGCCGAGGGGATCGCCCGCGCCTACCTGGGGAAGGCGGCGCTGCTCGGCGGCGATCTCGGCACCGCCGAGGCCGAGGCCCGCGCGGCCGCGGAGCTCCTGCGGAGCGCGCCGCCGATGCGCGCGGCGGCGTGGGCCCTCTCCGCGCGGGTCCTGCTCCGGAAGGGTTGCGCCGAGGAGGCGCTCGCCCTCTCCGGCGACGCGCTCTCGCTCCTGGAGTCGCTCGGCGCGGTCGAGGAGGGCGAGTCGCTGATCCGGCTCGTGCGGGCCGAGGCGCTCTTCGCGAGCGGCCGGCAGGCCGAGGGGCTCGACGCGATCGCGCGGGCGCGCCGCAGCGTGATGTCCCGTGCCGGGCAGATCTCGAATCCTCGCTACCGGGATCAGTTTCTGTCTGCGCTCGACAACGGCGAGACGCTCGCGCTCGCGGCGCGCTGGCTCGGCGATAGCGACGGTCCATGAACTCGCGCCTCGTCACACGTGGGACTCCCTGCTCGCGGCTCTTCCAGGAGCCGTGTGCTGCCCACGAGCGCGCCTGAACGACCGTTTCCTCGCCGTTCTCACGACGTCACCGCAGGCGCGGAATTTTAGGGTTCCTCCGGAAAATTCGTTGAGGAAATTCCTGATGCGTGTTTCATTTGTGAGGAGGGGGCTATGCAATACCGTTTCAAACTCGCAATCTCGTTGCTGGGCCTATCGTGCGTTCTCCCGGCCTGTATCGGCGAGGCTGACCCCCTGGAGGCAGCCGGCGGCACGGCGGAGCAAGAGATGGTGACGCGGAATGCGTTCACGAAGGAAGCGCTCGTGGAGAGTGCGTTCGCGACAGACACGCTTGCCACGGAAGCGCTCACGGGCAACGCGCTGACGAGCGACGCAGTCGCGAGCAGCAGCGATGTCATGAGGGCGCTGCGCGATCCTCTGGCTCGCGAGTTCTTGACGTACGTGGCGAGCTGCGCGCTCCCGGAGGGGCAATCCGTGCAGGTCTCCCTGGACGGCGAGACCTATACCTTCGGGGGGAGCATCGGTCTTGCCGTCGAGTGGGGCCGAGCTCATGGGAAGTGCAACGCTCACTGCCAAGGCTGGGTCTCGGCCTGCATGCTGGCCAGAATCAACGATGTCGGGCAAAGCGTGCCCATCTCGATGCGTGGCAAGCACAAGGCCCTTGACTCGGATCAAGCGGAGCGGGATGCCTTCCCTCGGCGGGAGGCGGCCTATTTCGGCGACCTCTTCGCGCCGGAGCAGCGCCGGTTCGCGTGCAAGTCGCCCGGCTCGACGCTCATCAGCCGCGTGTGCGGCGGGACGGGCGTCGACACGCAGGGCTGCATCGTCGACGTCCTCGGCGACTGCGACGCCATCTGCGGCGCTCCGACGTCGGACGGCAGCTTCCCGAACTGCGTTGGCGGTGGCCATACGACGCCGACGACGGTGACCGTCTTCCGGGAGTAGCGGGTCCGGGTTTTCGTCGCGTGCGCCTCGTCGGTGGCAAGCGCGACGGCCACGGGCTCCTCTCAGCTGCGTTCGCCAGCGCGTGATTTTCCGGCAGCAGCAGCCGAGTCGGCCCCTCACCTGCGCCGCCGCCCGGTTCGCCGCGCGCCTCGCCTCGGGCTGACCCGCTGCGGACGCCTCCCCGCGACGGCTCGCCGCTTTCGTACTATGGTCGCGCCGCCATGAAACGAAGGCTGCCCGCCCCGCTCGCCTGCCTGCTGCTCGCCGCCTGCGCCTCCTCGGCACCCCGACCGAAGGAGCCGCTCGGCCAGATCCCGGAGGCGACGACCACGGCGAAGCCCGAGTGGCTTCCCTTCCGCATCCGCGCCGGCAAGAGCGTCGCCGCCGATCCGCGCGAGAAGCACTTCGCCGAGCTCCGGCAGCTCACCTTCGGCGGCGAGAACGCCGAGGCCTACTGGTCGCCCGACGGCAGGAAGCTCGTGTTCCAGTCGACCCGCGACGAGAACAAGTGCGACCAGCAGTACATCCTGGATCTGGAGAGCGGCGAGGTCCGCCGGGTCTCGAACGGCCAGGGCAAGACCACCTGCGGCTACTTCCTCTTCCCCGCGCCCGCGGCCTCTGCCCAGGCGCGCGTCCTCTTCGCCTCCACGCACGCCGCCGGCGAGGCGTGCCCCCCGAAGCCCGACCACTCGCAGGGGTACGTCTGGCCGCTCGACGAGTTCGACATCTACACCGCGAGCGCCGACGGCTCGGATCTCCGCCCCCTCATCCAGGGTAAGGGCTACGACGCCGAGGCGACCGTCGCGTTCGACGGCTCGCGCCTCGTGTTCACGAGCACGCGCGACGGGGACATCGACCTCTACACCGCGAAGCTCGACGGCTCGGACGTCAAGCGCATCACGAGCACGCCCGGCTACGACGGCGGCGCCTTCTTCTCCCCCGACGCGACCAAGCTGGTCTGGCGGGCAAGCCGCCCCACCGGACCGGCGCTCGACGACTACCGCGCGTTGCTCGCCAAGGGGCTCGTGCGCCCCAGCGCGCTCGAGATCTTCGTCGCGGGCGCCGACGGGCAGAACCCGCGCCCGGTGACGAGGAACGGCCGCGCCAACTTCGCGCCCTACTTCCTCCCGGACTCGCGGCGGATCCTCTTTGCCTCCGATTTCAGCACCCCCCAGGGCGCCCGGGGCATGCCCAACTTCGACCTCTACCTTGTCGACTCCGACGCGCCCCCGGCGGCGGACGGCGTGCCGCCCGTCGAGCGCGTGACCTTCTACGAGGGCTTCGACAGCTTCCCCATGTTCTCTCCGACCGGCGAGCACGTCGTCTTCGCCTCGAACCGGCACGGCGCGAAGCCCGGCGAGACCAACCTGTTCGTCGCCCGCTGGGTCGAATGACCGCGCCGCCGTCGCGGACCCGCGCGCCGCTCGCGCTCGCGTCGGCGTGCGCGCTCGCGGGCTGCTCGGGCGCCCCGGCGCAGCCGCCCCGCCCTGCCGAGGCCACCCTCCCGTCGATGGACGCCGCCGGCGCGGCCTACACCTCGCCCGCGCGCTGGAGCTACCATCCGGCGGCGCCCGACGCCGCGGTCGCGTGGGCGCCGTTCGCCGGCGCCGGCTGCGTCGTCGTCGCCCAGGGAGGGCAGCGATGGACGGTGACGCCCGATCCACGGACGTCCACGCCGCCGCCGAGCGCCGCCGGGCCCGCCGCGCAGGCCGGGCGCTGCGCCGGCCAGGGCAGGACGAGCGCCTCGCCTGCGCCGGAGGAGCTCACCGCGATCGTGCGGCGCTCGCCGGCCTCCTGGATGTTCGTCGGCGCGAGCGGCGCGATCTACGAGGCCTCCTCGCCGCTCGGCCAGCTCACGCGGGCGCTCTCTCCGCCCGAGCCGCTCCTGCAGGTCGCGGGCGCCGGCGGCTCGCTGATCGGGGTGACCCGGGGCGGCGGGGTGCTCCGGTGGCGCGAGGAGCTCGGATGGAAGCCGGTGCTGCTCGACGGCGCCGCGGGGCAGGGCGGGGCCCCGCCGCGCGCCTTTGGCGTCGCCATGGCCGACGGCGGCCGCGCGCTCGTGCTCGCGCTGCCGGAGGCGCTGTTCGCCAGCGAGGACGGCGGGGGCACCTGGTCGCGCGCGCCGCTCCCGACGATGGGCCTCTCGCGGGTCGGCGCCCTCGGGGGCGAGCTCCTCGCCGAGGGGCTCCTCGCGTCGGCGACCTGGGATCCACGGCGCACGCCCGCGTTCTCCCGCAGCGCGGCGACGCTCCCGCGGGCCGACGTCGAGCTCGACGTGACGACCCCGCGCGCCCCGTCCGCCTCCGCCGTCTCGATCGGGCGGGCGGCGATGAGCGGCGATCGCTATGTCGAGGCGGTCCGCCCGGAAGACGCCGGCGCGCCGTGGCTCTTCGCGAGCGGCCCCATCGAGGGGCCGCTCAAGGAGGCGGCCATGCCGGGCACGGGCGACTGCGGGAGCATCAAGCTCGGCGCGAACGGCCGGCGCGTCGTCGCGGTGTGCGCCGAGCCGGACGGCGATCGCGTCGTGGCGCGGGTGCTCCGCAGCGACGATGGCGGCGGCGCGTGGTCGCCGGCCGCCACGCTGGAGACGCCGGACATCGACCAGGTCGGCGTCGCGGTGGCGCCCGATGGCGCGGCGCTCCTGACCGGCGTCTGCAAGCCGAGCGACGGCGCGGACAGCTGCAAGCCGACCGCGCCGCTCCTCCTGTCCCACGACGGCGCCCACGACGAGGATCGCGCCGCGGTCGCCCTCGCGGCGGCCCCCACGCTCGGCGCGCCCGCCGTGCTGCCCGCGTTCTCGGCGGACGGGCGCTCCGCGTATTTCCTCGGCTTCCGCGGCAAGGACGAGCGCCTCGCGCTGTTCGTCTCGCACGACGGGGGCGAGACCTTCGCGCCGCGGCCGCTCGACGCGACCGCCGCGCTGCCCGCCCCGCAGGCTGGCGGCGCCGAGGACGAGGACGAGGAGGGCGGGCCGGGCGACGGTCCCTCGCCGGAGGGGTTCGACGTCGTCGAGGAGAGCGCGCTGCGCCCGGCGGAAGACGGCGCCGTCGGCCTGCTGCTCTCGGAGCGCGGCTCGCTCACGTACCTGACCGCCGACGAGGACGGCCGGGTGCTCACGGCGACGACCCCGCCGGCGGAGAGCGCGGCGCTCGCCGGCTTCGGGCGGCGCGTGCTCGCGCTCGCGTCGCGCGCGCGAGACAGCGGCGATGACGTCGCGGCGCTCTGGGAGTCGCTCGACGGCGGCGTGAGCTGGGCAGAGCTCCCGGAGATGCCGGCGCTCTCGCGCGAGGTCTCCGAGGCCCAGCTCGCCATCACATGCGGCGCCAGCGGCTGCCTCTTCGGCGACGTGGCGACCCGCGTCGGCTGGGGCGGCCAGGCCGACGGCGCGCTGCCGCGCGCGCCGGAGCCGGCCCCGCGCGCGCAGCCTTCCGCGCGCACGCCCATCGTCTGCGAGACGCTGCCGTCCTCGAAGTGGACGCGCGTCGACCACGTCGACTCGAGCGGCCTCGGCCTTCCCGACGGCGACGAGCTCTTGCGCGGCCGGTCGGTGTGGTCGTTGCTCACGCGCGCCCCGAGCGGCGCCGTCGACGTCGTCTCCGCGATGCTCCCCGAGTCCGGCGCCGGGGAGGCGCGGGTCGTCACGCGATCGCTGCTGCCCGCGGTGCCGGCGGGGCTCGGGCGAGCGCGGGTCGCGACCAACGTCACCTCCCAGATGGAGGGCTACGCCGTGGCGCGCCTGCGGATCCCAGGCGGCGCGGCGGCGCCGGGGGCCCCGATGCGCAACGTCGAGGTCGCCTGGGAGAACTGGATGGATGGCACCTCGGGCCGCGGCACGATCCCCGACGCCGGCCCGTTCGAGCTCGGCGACGTGAAGGTCGTCCCCGACGCCGCGCGAAAGCCGCGCGCGGGCGCCCGGCCGCAGGCCGGCCCGGGAGGCGCGGCCTCGCGCCGCGCGCCGCCCCCCGACGACTTCTTCGATCCCGCGCTCCTGTCGGTCTCGCTGCGCGGGCTCTTCATCAGGCCGCACTCCGACAGCGCTCAGTCGGCGCTCACGTTCTTCTACGAGCCGCCGGGGAAGCTCCAGCGCTTCGACTTCCCGTCCTGGCCCGCGTCGGGCCTTCACGGCAGCCTCGACGTGCGCGCCGATGCGGTCCTGGCGGACGGTCAGCCCGTCGGCGTGGGGATGGTCCGGCAGGCGTCGAACGGCCCGATGATCGGGATGCTGCTCGCCCACCGCCCGGCGCCTCCTGCCGGCGCGTCCGCCGCGCCGGGCCCGGGCGCCGCGTGGGTGATCGATGCCGTCTCGGTCGCTCCGCCGGCGGACCGCGATCGGATCGTGCACACCGACTGGACCTACGCAGGACGGTCGATCGGCGTGGCGACGCTGGTCGCCCATCCCGGGCACGCGGCGGCGTGGTCGATCTTCCAGCCGTTCCGAGGGGATGGCACGCTCGGCCCCGCTCAGCCGCTGCCGACGCCGTTCGACCTCGGAGACGCGCCGCGCCCCTGCTCTGCCGCCGAACGCGCGGCGACCGCGCGCCAGGAGGCGCCGCTCTTCCTCGGCAGCACGGCCTTGTTCCCGGGCACACGCCACCCGGTGCTCGTCGTGGACGCCGCTGGTCCCTCCAGTCCGCCCGAGGTCACGGTGCTCCTGACCTCCACCACGGTGCTCCACGGTACGCCTGCCGCGCCGTGTGTTGCGGGCTGGGAGGCACGAGCGATCGGACGGGCGCCCCGCTCTGCGATCATCCCCGGCGATCTCGCCCAGGCGTGGTTGTTCCGGGCCGCGGCGGGCTCGGCGGTCGCTGTGGGCGGATCGAGCGGCCCGGCCGTCGAGCTCCGCCCGATGGTGTGCCGCTTCGATCCCGGCGCGGAGGTCCCGGAGGCGGTATGGAGTGAGCCGGGCATGGCGCAGCCCGCGCGTTGAGCGACGGCGGAAAAACAAAAACGACGAATGAAACGAAGCTGACGGTGAGATGAAACGATCCCGGATCCTGGCTCGCGGTAACCTTCTAGCGACTCGCGTGTGCGCTTCGGCGCTTGCGTTCGCGGTCCCTGCGGCGATAGCCTGGCCTGCCTAAACGGGAGGCGGCATGATCCGGAAGCGACGGCGGTTCGAGCTCAGGAAGACGCTGTTCCTGCTTCCGAACCTGATCACGCTCTCATCGATCTTCTGTGGCTTCGATTCGATCCGGCGCTCCGCGACCGCGCACTCGGAAGATGATTTCTACCGCGCCGCGCTGCTGATCGTCTTCGCGATGTTCTTCGACACCCTCGACGGGCGTGTCGCGCGGATGACGAAGACCCAGAGCGCCTTCGGCCTGCAGATCGACTCGCTGGCCGATATTGTCTCGTTCGGCGTGGCGCCGTCGATGCTCGTGTATCAGTGGACGCTGCACCGCTTCGATCTCGCGGGGCTGCTCGTGTCGTTCATCTTCACGGCCTGCGGCGCGGTCCGGCTGGCGCGCTTCAACGTCCTCTCCATGGGTGAGGCGGGCAAGCCCACGAAGCCTTCGAAGTACATCGTCGGCCTCCCGATCCCGGGCGCGGCGGGCATCCTCGTCTCGATCGTGGTCGCGAACCACGCGGCCGCCGGCGCGATCGGCGGCGAGCGCTACGCGTCGGCGATCCTCGTCACCACGACGATCCTGTCGCTGCTGATGGTCTCGACCATCCGGTTCCGCTCTTTCAAGGATCTCCGGCTCAACGTCCGGACGGTGCTCTTCGTGGCGTTCGCTGTCGGGTCGAGCGCGGTGATCTCGACGCAGCTGCAGCCCGCGTTCGTGCTCGTGTGGTTGCTCGGCTTCTACGTGCTGCTCGGGATCTTCGAGTCGCTCTGGCACCTGCCTGCGCGGCTCCGCGGCCTGCGTCGGGACTCGGTGCCTCCGCCCACGTTACCCCCTGCGGCCTGAGGCACCTGCGGCCTGAGGCGCGTCGGCTCGGGCTCACCCCTGGTGGCCGGCATCGCGACCCAACCGCTCCGGCTCATTTTTGAGTAGACTGCGTGCGATGAAGAACCGCGTGTTCTTTCCGCAGGCCGCGCTCGACGACTGGATCGCGAGCGACCGCGTCGATCTGAACAACGACGAGCTTCTGATCAAGACCGAGGGCCGCCGCTACAAGATCATCGAGGCGATCCGCGTGCTCCGCGAGGTGACGGGCTCGGCGGACATCCACGAGGTCCTCGGCAGGGTCAAGACGCGGGCGTTCCTGCGGGAGCTCGGGGCGGAGATCCTCGAGGGGTCCATGATCATCGGCGACAACGCCTACGACGTGATCCCGGGGTTCATCGGCGCCCCGGTGGGCACGTTCGCCGAGCACCGCAAGGCCGCCCCGGCGGGGACCGCGACCAGCAGCAGCCCGACGAGCGACGAAGAGCTCCTGGCCGCGTTCCTCACCAGCAAGATGTAGCGGCGCCGCGCCCGGTTGCTTGGGCGCCGCGCCCGGTTGCCTCGGCGCCCCCGCCGGCGCGCTACACCCGGTGGCGAGGCGCTGCCGATACGGTCTCTAGCGCCCGCCTCTCCCGGCGCATCCGCGCTGTCAGGCCTCGGCCTACGAGAGTACGCTCCCGCCTCTGCGGCCGGCGGGCCATCCCCGGTGAGGCAGGCTATAACGGGGCCATGCCCGAGGTCATCTCCGGGATCAGCTTCGCGCTCGCCCTGCTGTTCTACAGCGCTGCCAGCGCGCTCTTCTTCCTCGACGTCGCCCGCAGCCGCGCCCGGCTCCCCTCCACGGGCGACCTCGCGGGCCTCTTCGGCGCGGGGGCGCGCGTCCACGACCCCGGCGCTCGGCCGAGCGCTGCGGTCGCCGCCTCCGCCTCGCGGCACGCGCCCTTGCTGCTCGGCCTGGGCGCCCTCGGGCACGCGACCTACGTCACGCTCGCCAGCTTCGTCGCGCGGGTCTGCCCGGTGCACTCCGTTCATTTCATGCTCTCGGTCGCGTCCCTCCTCGCGATCGCCGTTTACCTCGTCGCCCGCCCTCGCTTTCGCATCGACGCGCTCGGGCTCCTCATCGGGCCGCTCGGGCTCGCTTTCCTGCTCGGCACGTTCTTCCTCGGAAAGCCGCACCCCGAGCCGAAGCTCAGCCCGCTGTTCATCGCGGCGCATGTCATGGCGAACCTGCTCGGGATCGCCCTCTTTCTGCTCGCCGGCGCCTCCGCGGCGCTCTACCTCGTCCAGGAGAAGCGGCTCAAGCGGAAGCGGCATCTCGAGCGCATGGGCAACCTCCCGGCGCTCGACACGCTCGACCGCGCCATCCATCGCTTCCTGAGCGCCGGCTTCCCCTTGCTGACGCTCGGCATCGTCACGGGGACGTACTGGGCGCACCAGCTCGAGATGGGCAACGCCGAGGAGGTGATGCGCGCCATCTTCGGCTACGCCACATGGCTGCTCATCGCGCTCGTGCTGCTCTTGCGCGCCGCCGCTGGCTGGCGCGGCCGCCGCGCGGCGTACGGCACCATCGCGGGGCTCGCCTGCGCCGGGGCGGTGCTCGTCATCTATCTCGTCCGTCCCGCCGCGGGGCTCGGAGGCTAGCGCAGGTGATCTTCGTCGGGCTCTCCCACAAGACCGCGCCCATCGAGGTGCGCGAGCGGCTCGCGATCGGGCGGGATCGGCTGCCCGAGGTGCTCGCGCGCCTCACGGCCCACCCTGCCATCGGAGAGGCGCTCGTCCTCTCCACCTGCAACCGCGTCGAGATCTACGCCTCACCCCGGCAGCAGGCGCCCGCGCCGCCCCGCCCCGGGAGCGCTCCGCCGCCGTCCGACGAGGAGCTCTCGCGCGACGACGAGGCGCTGCGCGCCGCCGTCGCGACCCTCGTCGGCCTCGGCGGAGACGCCGTCCGGGGCCACCTCGCAGGCCGCGTCGGGAGCGATGCCGTCCTCCACCTCTTCCGCGTCGCGGCGTCGCTCGACTCGATGGTCGTCGGCGAGCCGCAGATCCTCGGACAGATGAAGGAGGCCATCGAGGTGGCCCGCGGGGCGAAGACCCTCGGCGCCCGGCTCGGCCGCGCGGCTCACCGCGCCATCAAGGTCGGCAAGCGCGTGCGGACGGAGACGGCGATAGGCGCCGGGCAGGTCTCGGTCTCCAGCGTCGCCATCGATCTCGCCCGCCAGATCTTCGCCGATCTCGCCGGTCACACGGCGCTGCTCATCGGCGCCGGCGACATGGCCGAGGCCGCCTCGAAGCTCCTCGTCCGCGCCGGCACCCGCCTCATCGTGGTCAACCGGAGCCCGGACCGCGCCGCCGCGCTCGCCCGCGAGGTCGGCGGCGAGCCTCGCCCCTGGGCCGACCTCGAGCGCTCCGTCATCGACGCCGACATCGTGATCTCGTCGACCTCGAGCCCCAATTACGTGGTCACGCCCGACCTCGTCCGCCGAGCCCGCAAGGCCAGGAAGGGCAGGAGCCTGTTTCTCATCGACATCGCGGTCCCGCGTGACATCGACCCCGCCGTCAACAAGCTCGACAGCGTGTACCTCTACGATGTCGACGACCTCTCGCAGATCGTGGCGCAGTCCGTCGAGGGGCGCGCCGCCGAGGCGGCGCGGGCCGAGGCGATCGTCGCGGACGAGGCGCAGGCCTTCGAGGCGTGGACGCTCGAGCGCGCCCTGACGCCCACGATCGTCGGCTTGCGGGCCCGCACGCGATCCATCCTCGCCGCCGAGGTCGAGCGCAGCCTCTCTGGCAAGCTCCGGCACCTCGGCGTGGCCGAGCGCCAGGCCCTCGCGATGATGATCGACGCCGCCACGAACAAGCTGCTCCACGTGCCCACCACCCGACTCCGCGCGATGGCCGGCGATCCCCGCGTCGCCGAGCACGTCGACTCGCTCCAGGAGCTGTTCGACATCGACGGCGCGCCGTCCGAGAACGCCGCCGCCTCGGCGCTCGCCGAGGGGGAGCTGCGCGGCGCGGTGGACGGGCCTCCCACGCCTCGCTCCGCCCGCGGGGCAGCGCCTCCCGCCTCCGGCGCTCGAGGCGGTGCCTCGCCCCGGCACGCCGATCCGCGCCACCAGGCGGCAGAGGACAACGGCGTTTACGCGCGGCAGCCCGGCGGGCGCCCCGCCGAGGCGGGCGTCATGGCCGTCGCGAATCCAGCCGCGGCCGTGAGCGCAGCTGGGTTAAAGGGAGCGTGATGCCCACGGAGCTCACCCTCGCCACGCGCCGCTCGGCGCTCGCCCTCGCCCAGTCCCGCGCCTTCGCTCGTTCCCTCGAAGCGGCGGTGCCCGATCTCTCCCTGCGCGAGCTCGAGGTGGTGACCTCGGGCGACAAGACGCAGGATCGCTCGCTCCAGGACATCGGCGGCAAAGGGCTGTTCATCAAGGAGCTCGAAGAGGCGCTCCTGGACCGGCGCGCCGACTTCGCGGTCCACTCGATCAAGGACGTCCCCGCCGAGATCGCCCCGGCGCTGTGCCTCGCCTGCATCCCCGCGCGGGAGGACCCTCGCGACGCGCTCGTCACCCGGAGCGGCGCTTTGCTCGCGGAGCTGCCGGCGGGCGCCCGGGTCGGGACCTCGAGCCTCCGCCGGGCGGTCGCGCTGCGCGAGGCGCGCCCGGATCTCGTGATCGAGCCGGTCCGTGGCAACGTCGACACCCGGCTCCGCAAGGTGTTCGACGGCGTGTTCGACGCCGTGGTGCTGGCGCTCGCCGGCCTGAAGCGGCTCGGCCTCGAAGGCCGCGCCACGGAGGTGCTGTCGCCCGAGGTGTCGTTGCCCGCGATCGGACAGGGCGCGCTCGGCATCGAGTGCCGCACGGCGGACGACGGCGTGCGTGGCGTCCTGGCGACGCTCGCGGACGCCGAGACCACGATCTGCGTCTCTGCCGAGCGAGCCGTGATGGCCGCGGTGGAAGGCAGTTGCCGGACGCCGGTGGCCGCCTATGCGGTGCGGGACGGCGACGCGCTGTGGCTTCGGGCGCTCCTCGCCGAGCCCGACGGCTCCCGGTTGCGAAGGGCGGAAAGGCGCCTGTCGTGGCCCGGAAACACGCATGAAGCCGAGCGCCTCGGAGCGGACCTCGGGGCGGAGCTCAAGAAGGGTTGATGCGTGTAACTCGACTGGAAGGCTGCCACGTCCGGAACATTTCTAGAATGGAATTGATAAGGGATCTCCGCACCATGCCGGGATGAACGGTCCCCTGGCGATGGGATCGCCAGCGCTCGGCGCGCCGGCGCCTCCAGGCGGAGCCCGTCGGCCCGCGCCTTGCGCGCCGCCGCCCATGACCGGCGCGTTCGCCGCGCGCTTCCCGCGCGGGCGCGACCGTGCGAGACGACAGCCCACCGGCGGTTTCCCGCCTCCAGCGCTCCATGCCGGGCTACGTCGCCCTCGTCCTCCACGCTCACCTGCCGTACGTGCGTCACCCCGAGCACGTCCGCTCCCTGGAGGAGCGCTGGTTCTTCGAGGCGCTCTGGGAGTGTTATCTCCCCCTGCTCGGGGTCCTCGATCGCCTCGCCGCCGACCGCGTCGTCGCCCCGCTGACCCTCTCCGTCTCGCCGTCGCTCCTCGCGATGCTGCGCGACGAGCTGCTCCTTCGCCGGTTCGAGGACCACCTCCGCCGGCTCACCGCGCTGGCGGCCCGGGTCGAAGCCCGCTTCGCCGGGAGCGGCTTCGCCGGGGCCGCCGCGCTCTACCGCGCGCGGCTCGCGGACGCGGCGAGCTCGTGGGAGGCGCTCGGCGGCGATGTCCCGGGCGCCCTGGTGCGCCACGCCGGGGCGGGCCGCGTCGAGCTCCTCACCACGGCCGCGACGCACGCGTACCTGCCCGGACTGCTCGCCACGCCGGCGTCGATCCGGGCGCAGCTGCGGCTCGGCCGCCGCGCCTTCGCGGCCTTCACCGGCGCGCCCGAGCCTCGCGGCCTCTGGCTGCCCGAGTGCGCTTACGCGCCGGGCCTCGACGCCGATCTCGCGGCGGCGGGCGTCCGCTTCACCGTGCTCGACGCCCACGCGCTCACGCTCGCCGCGCCGCCTGCGTCCGCCGGCGCGTCCGTCCCGGTGCTCTCGCCTGCCGGCCTCGCGTGCTTCGGGCGCGATCGCGACAGCGCGCGCGAGGTCTGGTCGCGCGACGCCGGCTATCCGGGTCACCCGGTTTATCGCGAGTTCTACCGCGACGTCGGGCTCGACCTGCCCGAGCGCGAGCTCGAAGGGGAGGTCGGTCCCGACGGCACCCGGCTCATGACCGGCCTCAAGCTCCATCGCGTGACCGGGCCCGGCCCCGACAAGGCGCCGTACGACCCGGCCCGCGCCTCCGCGCAGGCGCGCGCGCACGCCGCGGACTTCGTGGCCCGCCGCGAGGCCGCGCTCGCGTCGATCCGCGGCGTGAACGCCCCGCCCATCCTGGTGGCCCCCTACGA
The DNA here is from genome assembly GCF_051525245.1 of Sorangium sp. So ce128. Classification (NCBI taxonomy): domain Bacteria; kingdom Pseudomonadati; phylum Myxococcota; order Polyangiales; family Polyangiaceae; genus Sorangium; species Sorangium sp. So ce128. Next base: position 2,360,912 of record NZ_CP150313.1, read on the forward strand.
CGCCGAGCTCTTCGGCCACTGGTGGCTCGAAGGGCCCGAGTTCCTCGAGCACGCCCTGCGCCGCCTCGCGGCCTCGGATCGCGCCGTTCCGATCGCGCTCGGCGCGTACCTGGAGCGCCATCCGCCCGTCGAGGTCGTGGAGCCTGCCGCCTCGACGTGGGGCGAAGGCGGGTTCGGCGCATTCTGGACGGGCCCGAGCGCGTCCTCCCTGTGGCGCCACGCGCACCACGCCGAGCGCGCCGTGCTGGGCGCGCTCTCGAGTTGCCGCCACGCGGGCGGCCTGCCCGGCCGCGCGCTGGACCAGGCGATCCGCGAGCTCCTCCTCCTTCAATCGAGCGACTGGGCCTTCATGATGTCGGCCGGGGAGATGGCTTCCTATGCGGAGGCGCGCGCCCACGCCCACGCGACCCGAGCCCGCCGCCTCGCGTACCTGGCCCAGCAGCCCACGGCTTCGCCCTCCGACGTGGCGTGGCTCGACGCGCTTTGCGCGCTCGACCCTTTCCTCGCCGAGCTCTCGGGCCCTGTGCTCCGAGGCGCCTTCGACCCGTGGCGCTGAGCCGGCGTTCCTCCGCGCCGCTCGCCTCCGGCTCTCCCGCGCTCCAGGGGCAGATCTCTTTCCGGTAAAGAAGAATTAAATTGTGTTAAAATATTGTGCGAAGGTACTTCGCATGATCGCCGACCGTCCTCGCCACGGCGGTCGACTCGGTGGGAGGGCGTGTGCGCCCCGCGGCGGTGCCCTCGGCGCCTCTTTTCGGGAGGGTGACCCGCGATTCACCCGCCCGTTTCATCGCCGGCCGCCGGCCGCGCGACCCGGCGCACATCACCCAGCACGTTTTTCGCGGTCATGGCGGCATGAAGTGCGAGAGGGACGGAGACCTTGTCCGGAACACCCCCTTGATGACCGGCCGGTCAGCACCCTAGTGTGTTGCCCGCCAGCTTTGCTCCTGGACCGCACCGGCAGGCGCTGGCAAAGAACCGGGCGGACTCCCCATGACACATCCTCCTTGCGGACCCGAGCGCCGTTTCGCTCGATGGGCTCTCGGCGCTCGTAGCGCCGCATCGAATCACTCCCGCGCCGCCGTCGTCGCGGCGCTGCTCGCTGCGCTCGCGGTGCCCACGTTGACCGGCTGCCGCCGCCCCGAGGCGGACGCGCAGCCGTCGCCGGCGCGCGACACCGCCGCGCCACGCCAGAAGCCCGCGGTGCACTTCGGAAAGGTGATCGCGCGCCCGCTCGCGCAGACGCTGGACGTCAGCGGCACCCTGGTCGCCGACGAGACGAGCGAGGCGGCGACGCAGATCGGCGGCTTGGTCGTGAGCGTCGCGGTCGACGTGGGCTCACGGGTCAAGAAGGGCGATCCGCTCGTCGTGCTCGACGCGCGCAACGTGGCGCTCCAGTCGCAGGCCGCGTCCGCGGCCGTCGCGCAGGCGCGGGCCAAGCTCGCGCTGCAGGACGGCGCGTCGCCGAAGGGCATCGATCCCGACCAGGTGCCGGAGGTCCGGGCCGCGAAGCAGAGCATGGAGCTCGCGAAGTCCGAGGCCGAGCGCGTGAAGCAGCTCTACGACCAGGGCGCCGTCCCCCAGTCGACCTGGGACGCGGCGCGCACGCAGGCCCAGAACGCGACCGCGCAGTATGAGGGAGCGGTCAACGGCATCCGCGCGACCGTCGCGGCGCTCACGTCCGCGCAGGCGCAGGCGGGGCTCGCCTCGAAGGCGGTGTCCGACACGACGGTGCGGGCGCCCTTCGACGGCGCGATCGCCGAGAAGCGGATCAGCGTCGGCGAGTACGCCAGCCCGGGCCGCGTCGTCGCGGTCGTGGTCCGCGACAACCCGCTGCGGCTGCGCATCGACGTGCCCGAGGCGGACATCGCGCACATCGAGGTGGGCAAGCCGGTCAGCGTCTCGGTCGCCTCCTTCCCCGATCGCCTGTTCCCGGGCGTCGTGAAGCGGATCGGCGCGAGCCTGAAGGCCTCGTCGCGCACCCTGCCCGTGGAGGCCGAGTTCGACAACAGCGAGGGCAAGCTCCGCCCTGGCCTCTTCGCGCAGGGGCAGCTGGCGCTGACCGGCGAGTCAAGAACGGCGATCCTCGTCCCCGAGTCGGCGGTCGGCACCTCCGGGACGAGCGCGCGCGTGTTCGTGAAGTCGGGCGATCGCGTGACGGAGCGGCTCGTCAAGCCCGGCCGCAAGATCGATGGCCTCATCGAGGTCGTCGGTCCGCTCGCCGAGGGGGATGAGGTCGCGATCGACAAGGTGAGCGAGCTGGCGGACGGCATCGAGGTCGCGGCGGCGCAGTGAGCCGAGCGCACCGCGCGCCCCATTACTGAAGAAAGGTAGCGACCATGCAATGGCTCGCGGCAATCTGCATCCGTAGGCCGGTTTTCGCCTCGGTGATCGTCCTGCTCCTGACGGTGCTCGGGGCGTTCTCCTACTTCGGCCTCGGCGTGGACCGGTTTCCCAAGGTCGAGTTCCCGTTCATCGTCGTGACGACCGTCCTCCCCGGCGCAGCGCCCGAGGAGGTCGAGACGGAGCTCTCCGACAAGATCGAGTCGGCGGTCAACACGATCAGCGGCATCGACGAGCTGCGCTCGGCCTCGGTCGAGGGGCTCAGCCAGGTCATGATCTCCTTCCAGCTCGAGAAGGACGTCGACGTCGCCGCGCAGGAGGTGCGCGACAAGGTCGAAGGCATCCTCGCCGATCTGCCGGAAGGGATCGATCCGCCGGTGGTCGGCAAGCTCGATCCGGATGCCGCGCCGATCCTCACGCTCGCCGTCTCGTCTCCGAAGGCGGACGTCCGCTCGGTGACGGAGTTCGCCGACAAGACGCTCCGGCGCGAGCTGGAGTCGCTCGCCGGCGTCGGACAGGTGCTGCTCATCGGCGGCCGGAGCCGGCAGATCAACATCTGGATCGATCCGGAGAAGCTCGAGAAGTACTCCCTGACCGGCGGCGTGGTGGCCCAGGCGCTGGCGAGCCAGAACGTCGAGATCCCGGCCGGCCGGATCGAGCAAGGGGGCAGGGCGCTCACCCTGCGGACGCGCGGCCGCGTGCAGTCGGTCCAGCAGATGGCGGACATCGTGCTCGCGAACCGCGACGGCTACTCCGTCCGGCTCGGCGACGTCGCGGAGGTCCAGGACGGCATGGCGGAGCCGGAGTCCGCCGGCTTCCGCGGCCTCGATCCTGCCGTGCTCCTCAGCATCCGCAAGCAGAGCGGGACGAACACCGTCGAGGTCATCGACGGGCTGAAGGCGCGGATCAGCGAGGTGGAGAAGCGCCTCCCCGAGGGGTACAGCATCGCCGTCGCCCGCGATCAGTCGGAGTTCATCAAGAACTCGGTCCATGCGGTCAAGGAGCACCTCGTGCTCGGCGCGGTGCTCGCCGCGATCATCGTCGCGCTCTTCCTCGCGAACGCCCGCAGCACGCTCATCTCGGCGATCGCCATCCCGACGAGCATCATCTCCACGTTCGCCCTGATGAAGGTGGCGGGCTTCACGCTCAACGGGATCACGCTCCTCGCGCTGACGCTCGCGGTCGGCATCGTGATCGACGACGCGATCGTCGTCCTCGAGAACTGCTACCGCTGGATCGAAGAGAAGGGCGCGAGCCCGTGGGAGGCGGCGCTCCAGGGCACGAAGGAGATCGGCCCCGCGGTGCTCGCGACGACGCTCTCGCTGATCGCCGTGTTCCTCCCGGTCGCGTTCATGAGCGGCATCGTCGGCCGCTTCCTGAACTCGTTCGGCCTCACCATGGCGTTCTCGATCCTGGTCTCGCTGATCGTGAGCTTCACGCTGACGCCCATGCTGTCCGCGCGATGGCTGAAGAAGCCGGAGAAGCACGACGCCAGTAGCTCCAAGGAGTCGCGCTTCTACGGGCCGATCGAGCGCGGCTACATGGCGATCCTCCGCTGGTCGATGGCGCACCGCTGGGTGATCGTGCTCGCCTCGCTCCTGGCGCTGCTCTCGATCCCGGTGCTGGGGGGCATGGCCAAGTTCAACTTCCTCCCGGTCGAGGACGAGTCGCAGTTCCAGGTCAGCATGCGCGCGCCCGAGGGCGTGAGCCTCGACGGGACGCGCGTCATCGCCACGCGGATCGCGTCGGACATCGAGAAGCTCCCCGGCGTGCTCTACACGCTGACGACGATCGGCGACGATCCGCAGAAGACGCCGAACCTCGCCACCATCTACGTGAAGCTCAAGCCGGCGGATCAGCGCGCGCTGTCGCAGCAGGACCTCATCGATCGCGCTCGTCGCGAGCTCACTCCGCAGTTCGACGCGGAGAAGCTCCGTGCGAACATCGGCGTCGTGCCCGCCTTCTCCGGCGGTCAGAGCACCCAGATCGCCTATCAGGTGCAGGGCCCCGACCTCCAGAAGATCGGCCACTACTCCGACGCGCTGCTGCAGAAGCTCAAGGCGATCCCGGGCGTCGTCGATCCGGACACCTCGCTGCTCGTGGGCAAGCCGGAGATCCGCGTGGTCATCGACCGCAAGAAGGCCGCCGATCTCGGCGTTCAGGTCGGCGACGTGGCCAGCACCCTGCGGCTCCTGGTCGGCGGGTACAAGGTGTCGACCTACAACGAAGGCGGGGAGCAGTACGAGGTGCGCGCGCGCGCGCTGTCGAGCTTCCGCTCCGACAAGGAAGGCCTCGCGAAGATCACGGTGCCGTCGACCAAGCTCGGCGCCGTGACGCTCGACAACGTGGTGTCGTTCGCCGAGGGGACGGGCCCGTCGCGCATCGAGCGGTACAACCGGCAGCGGCAGGTCATGCTGACCGCCAACCTCGAGGCGGGCTACTCGCAGCAGACGGTCATCCAGGAGCTCGACAAGGCCGTCGCGGAGATGAACCTCGCGTCCGGCTACTCCGCTGGCCCCGTCGGCGCGTCGAAGGAGCTCATCAAGATGATGAAGAGCTTCCTCGTCGCCCTCCTCCTGTCGCTGGTCTTCATGTACCTCGTGCTCGCGGCGCAGTTCGAGTCGTGGCTGCACCCGATCACGATCCTCCTGTCGTTGCCGCTGACGGTGCCGTTCGCGTTCATCGCGGTCATCATCTTCCGGCAGTCGCTCAACATCTTCTCGCTGCTCGGCATCGTCGTGCTGTTCGGCGTCGTGAAGAAGAACTCGATCCTCCAGATCGATCACACGATCAAGCTGCGCGAGCACGGCTTGCCGCGGGCGCAGGCCATCCTGGAGGCGAACCGCGACAGGCTCCGGCCGATCCTGATGACCACGCTCGCGTTCGTCGCCGGCATGATCCCGCTCGTCGTCTCGAGCGGCGCGGGCTCGGGCACGAACCGCGCGACCGGCTTCGTGATCATCGGCGGGCAGACGCTGGCGCTCCTCCTGACGCTGCTCGCGACCCCGGTCGCCTACTCGCTGTTCGACGACGTCTCCTCGTGGCTCAAGCGGATCCTGCCCTTCATGCGGGGCAGCGACGACCAGGGCGAGCCGCGCGGGGCGGGGGAGGGCGGCGTCGCTCCGGCGGGGGATGGGGTCGTCGCGGCGGGGCACCGCGGCGCCGCGGCGCGCGCCGCCGTCGCGCACGACGCGGGCCGGCCGGCGCCGGCGCAGCTCGACTAGCAGCAGCGCTCCGGGGCCGCGGCGCGCCGCGCCCGGCCCCCTTCATTACCGCGGCGAGGCGCCGCTCACTGCGCTTCGCCGTGGACCTTGCGCAGGATCACCTCGAGCAGCCCGTCGAACGCGTCGCGCATCGCCCAGGCCTGGGCGGCCTCGTCGTCGAGGCCAGCCGCCTTGCGCCGTCCCTCGACGAGCGCGTTCCTCGGGCCCCTGCACGCGGGGCCGAGCCGGCGCTCCATGTCGAGCGAGGCGCCGGCGTAGACGTGATAGCAGGACGCGAAATCCCCCTGGTTGTAGAGGGGCGAGCCGACCTGGATCGCGCCGTCCATCGTGCGCGCCAGCACGAGCAGGTCACCCTCGGTGCAGCCGCGGAGGATCGCGAGCGCGTGGTGAGGCACCGATCGCTTGACCGCCGGCAGCCCTTGCTCTTCGTCGGCCGTCTCGGCCGCGAACGTCGAGAGCGGGACGGGATCGGGGCGCACGAGCAGCCGCTTGAGGTAGTCGGCGGGCACGCCGAAGTTGAGGTTCTGCCCCTGCGTCGAGACCGCCGCGGCGACGCCGATCACCTCGCCGTGCTCGTTGAACAGCGGGCCGCCCGAGGAGCCTGGCGCGATCGGCGCGGAGATCTGCAGCAGCGTCAGCTCCGGATCCACGACGCGGACCGCGCTCACGAGGCCGTTCGACACGGTGTCCGCGAGGCCGAGCGGATGGCCGATCGCGACGACCGGATCGCCGGGGCGGACCGCGCCGCTGTTGCCGAGGGAGAGCAGCGGGAGCCTCCGAGGCGCGTGGATCCGGACGATCGCGAGATCTCGAGCCTCGTCGAACGCGAGCACCTCGAGCACCGGGTGCTCGCTCTGATCGGAGAGGACCACCTTGAGGTCCGGCATCCCGGCGACGACGTGGAAATTCGTCGCGATCCAGCCGTCCTCGCGGACGAGGAAGCCCGCCCCGAGCGAGCCGTCGCCGCGGATCGTGACGACCGCCGGCATGGCGCGCGCCGCGATCTGCGCTGGCGTCATCGCCGCGGGCTGTGACGCGGAGATCGCCGGCTGGCTTGCCGAGCTCGCGGCGCAGCCGAGCGCCGCGATCGCCGCCGCGGCGACGAGCGCCGAGACGCGCGGCCAGGCGCGCCGCTGCGGGGGTCGGGGGCGCGATGGAGGAGCGGCGCAGGAGGGCCGGTCGTCGTCATGGAGCTCGCCTGGCAGGCTGCGGTGGTTCATGTCGCTCCCCGAGGCCGCCGCGTGAGCGACCTCCCTCCAGCAAGCGTAACGAAGACCCGACGGATCGTCTCGCGCGCCCGGAGAAAAACCGGTCGTGGCCGCATATGCTGTCGCGGTGAGCCAAGACCACGACGCGCGTGATCCTATCTTCGCCCTCAGCGACGAGTTCGTCGAAGCCTTCGCTGCCCGCTGTCCTGCCCATGCCACCCTCGCGGGCATCCCCTGCGACGAAGGCGCCTGGAACGACTGGAGCCCGAGCGGCGCCGCGTCCTGGGCCTCCACGGTCGCGTCCTTCCAGGAGCGGCTCCGCTCGCTGCCGCCGCCGCGCTCCGGGGCGGAGGCGCGGTGGGGTCGCCTCGCACGCCGTGTCATGGCGGATCACCTGGAGGAGCGGCTCGACGATTTCCGTCACGGCGAGCACCTGCGCGATCTCAACAACATCGAGTCGGCGTTCCAGCACCTCCGGATGGTCTTCGACCTCATGGATGTCCACAGCGCTGCCGGCTGGGAGGCCATCGCGTCGCGCCTGGAGGGCCTGCCGCGCGCGTGCGACAGCTACCGCGCTTCGCTCGAGGAGGGGCGCCGGACGGGCCAGGTCGTCGCGCGTCGCCAGGTGTTCGCCGTGATCGAGCAGGCGCGCTACCAGGCGGGCGACGCGTCGTTCTTCCTCACGCTGCCGGCCGCTCACGAGGCGTCGGGTCGCGGCGCGGGCGCCGGCCGCGCGCGCGTCGTCGACGGCGTCGAGCGGGCGCGCGCCGCGTTCGGCGCGCTCGCCGGCTACCTGGAGCAGACGTACCTGCCGAGCGCGCGCGCCGCGGACGCCGTGGGAGAGGAGCGCTACCTGCGCCTCTCGCGCCGCTTCCTCGGCGCGAGCATCGACCCGATCGAGACGTACGCCTGGGGGTGGTCCGAGGTGCACGCCATCGAGGCCCAGATGGCGCGCCTCGCCGCCGAGATCCTCCCCGGCGCGTCGCTGTCCGAGGTGATCGATCTGCTCATGACCGACCCCGCCCGCTGCGCGCAGGGCGCCGACGAGTTCCTCCGCATCATGTCCGAGCGCCAGCGAAAGGCGCTCGCCGATCTCGACGGCGTCCATTTCGACATCCCGGCGCCCATCCGTCACATCGAGGTGAAGCTCGCTCCGCCGGGCGGCGCGCTCGGCGCCTACTACGTGCCCCCGAGCGACGGCTTCAAGCGGCCCGGCACCGTCTGGTATGCGCCCGGCACGAAGCAGGCGTTCCCGCTCTACGAGGAGATCACCACGGCGTACCACGAGGGCTTTCCTGGCCATCACCTGCAGTGCGCGCTCCAGGTGCACCTCGATGACCGGCTGAGCCGACTCCACCGCTTCCTGGTGACGAACTCCGGCCACGCCGAGGGGTGGGCCCTCTACGCCGAGCAGCTCATGTACGAGCTCGGCTATTTCGAGCGCCCCGACTACGTGCTCGGGATGCTCGCGGGCAAGCTGACGCGCGCCTACCGCGTCGTCCTCGACATCGGCATGCACCTGGAGCTGCCGATCCCCCGGGACGCGCCGCTCCACGCCGGCGAGCCCTGGCGCTACGAGATCGCCGTCGAGTACCTCCAGCGCCGGGCCTTCCTCCCGCTGGATCACGCGCACAGCGAGGCGACGCGCTACCTGGGCTGGCCGGGGCAGGCGATCTCCTACAAGGTCGGCGAGCGCGTCGTCCTGGAGCTGCGCGACACGCTGCGGCGCCGCCACGGCGAGGCCTTCGATCTGAAGGCGTTTCACGCCAGGGTGATCGGCTCCGGGTCCGTCGGGCTCGACCACCTGCGCGAGATCGTGCTCGACGACGCCGCGCACTGAGCGCGCGTCAGACACGCGCTCGTCAGACACGCGCGCGCCGCCCGCCCGCTTCGCGCCTCGACGCGCGGCCACGCGCGTGCCAATCGACGCGGGTGAGCGCTCCCCCAGCGAACGAAGCCCCCGAGGCGCGGCCGGACGGCTCGGACCTCTGCACCGCGTGCGGCCTCTGCTGCACGGGGCTGCTCTTCGACGTCGCGCCGCTCGAGGAGCACGAGCTCCCGCGGGCCGAGAAGCTGCGCCTGCCGCTCGCTTGCAATCGGTACCACGACGCCTTCAGCCTGCCGTGCCCCTGCCACCTCGACAGGAAGTGCACCGTCTACGAGATGCGCTTCTCCGTGTGCAGCAGCTACGAGTGTGGCCTGCTCCGGCGCTGCAAGGCGGGCGAGGTGCCGCTCGGCGAGGCGCTGTCCCGCGTCGAGCGCGTGCTGCGCCTGACGGACGCGGTGCGCGCGCGGGTGCCGCCGCTCGAGCCGCCGCGTCCGCTCTGGGACGAGGCCCGCGAGCACATCCGCCGGCGTGACGCCGAGGACCCGTCGCCGGCGTGGCAGGGCGAGCGCGGCGCGCTCGTCGCCGCGCTCGGTGAGCTCCGGGTCGCGTGCAGGGAAGGGCTCGATCCGTAGCGCCGGCGCCTCGCGAGGGCCGCGGGAAATGGTCTTTCCCGTGCCGGGGTCCAATCCGCGGGGCGCTTCAACGTGCTTTGGAGATCTCCCTCTCCCTGTCCTGCAAAGATCTCCAGGGCCCCCAGGACACCGACGAGCGCGGAGACTCCCATGCTTCGTCCAGGCCGAGCGTGATCCGCCCTCGACTGCGCGGGCCGCGCCCTCGTCAACATGCCTGTCTCGGCCTCCCGGCGGCCGGCTCCACGCCGTATATACGACCCATGGAACCGACGATCCGCCGGCTAACCAACAAGTATTCTGCCATCACTGCAGTGATCAGCTTCGTCACTCAGCCCATTCCCGGCGCAGATGAGTTGATCGTGGTTCCCATTCATTACTCCTTCTCCGTGTCGCTGACCCGGCGCCGGGGCGCGCCGCTCCGCAGGGCTCCGTGGCTGCAGGTGAGCAAGATCATCTGGGGTGGAGCGGCCGTAAGGCTCTTCGCCAACTTCACGCTCGGCCTCGTCCCGGTCGCCGGTCTCTTCTCCAATGCGGTCACCGCCGTCGCCTTGACGGAGTTCCTGGGCCGCTACCTCGACGCCGCGCTGAGCAGCGAGGCGCCGCCTCCCGCGGTCTCCATCAGGGCCATCAGGGATGCCCTGCGGAACCCAAGGCGAGCGCGGGGCGCTCAGCGGTTGTGGTTCAGGATCCGCCGCGCCGTCCGGGAATCCGTCCCTGCGCCGACTCCTGGTTGAGGCGCCTTGTCCCGCTGGACGGGAAGCTCGGAGCTCGCGCGGCCTCGGGGTGCCCGGCGGTCGTGACGCGGTCCACGGCCAAGGAATCCGCGGCGCCGGGTCATCCGCCGCACCCTCTCCCGCCTGCGCGCCGCGTTGACGAGCGCGTCGCCGGCGCGCCCGACGCGGAGCCGACCTGGGGCCGGCGTGGAGCCGCCTCGGTCCGCCCGCGCGCGGCGGTCTCGCCTGGCGTCTCTCCTGGCGATCGCCGCCCAGATCGAATAGATCCCCGGCCATGCTCTCCGAGACCCGCGAGAAAGTCCTCGACATCAAACGGCGCTTTGAGGCGCTAAGGGGGCATCTTTGACGTCCCCAAGCTCGAACGGATGCTCCAGGATCTGACCCAGACGACGCTGTCGTCGGGGTTCTGGAACGATCAGGAAAAGGCCCAAGCCGTCCTCCGCAAGCGCGCCCAGGTCGAGTCGAAGCTCGAGATGGCGCAGCGGCTCGGCCGCGAGATCGAGGATCTCGCGGAGTACCTCGAGCTCGGCGCTGCCGAGGGCGACGAGGGCGTCATCGCCGACGCCGACGCGCAGGCCGACGCCATCGCCGGGCGCCTGCGCAAGGTCGAGCTCGATCGCATGCTGTCCGGCCCCGCCGACCGCGGCAACGCCATCGTCAGCATCCACCCGGGCGCCGGCGGCACCGACGCGAAGGACTGGGCGTCCATGCTCCTCCGCATGTACCTGCGCTTCTGCGAGCGCCGCGGGTACAAGACGGAGATCATCGACTACCAGGACGGCGACGAGGCCGGCATCGACGCCGTCACCCTCACGGTGAGCGGCGACGCCGCCTACGGCTATCTGCGCTCCGAGGCCGGGGTCCACCGCCTCGTGCGGATGAGCCCGTTCAACGCCGATCACACGCGCCAGACCGCGTTCGCCGCCGTCGAGGTCACCCCGGACAGCGACGACGAGATCAACATCCAGGTCAACGAGAAGGACATCGAGATCACGACGATGCGCGCCGGCGGCAAGGGCGGGCAGAACGTGAACAAGGTCGAGACCGCCGTTCGCCTGCGGCACCTCCCGACCGGCCTCAACATCGTGTGCCGCGCCGAGCGCAGCCAGCACCAGAACCGCGCGATGGCGATGAAGGTCCTCAAGGCGAAGCTGTACGAGATGGAGCTCCAGAAGCGGGATGCCGAGGTCCAGGCCTACAACGCCGCGAAGAGCGCTATCAACTTCGGCAGCCAGATCAGGAACTACGTCCTCGCGCCCTACCGGCTCGTCAAGGACGTGCGCACCTCCACCGAGGCCACCGACGTGGACGCCGTCCTCGACGGCGATCTCGAGGGCTTCATCGAGGCCTACTTGCTCGCCGCGGCCGGCGGTTCGCTCAGGAAGGGCGGCTCCGTCGCGGAGGACGACGCTCCGTGAGCCAGCAAAAAGACAGACCGAATGACAAGAAGACCGAGCGGCTCGTGAAGGAGGCCGCCGAGGCCGCGCGCGCCGAGGAGACGCTGATCGCCACCCGCAAGGCGAAGGCGGCCCGCCTCCGCGCCCGCGGCGACAACCCGTTCGCCAACGACGTCACGGGGGGCGAGCCGCTCGTCGAGCTCGCGGCCGTCCGCGCCCGCTTCGACGGGGCGCGGGCCGCGGCCGAGCCGAGGCCCGAGGGCGCGGCGCCCGAGCGCTCCGCCTCCTCCGCGGCGGATCGCTACGATCCGGCGCGCGTCGAGCCGGTCCCGTTCCGCGTCGCGGGCCGGGTCCTCTTCGTGCGCTCGTTCGGCGGCGTCACCTTCGTCCGGCTGCGCGACCGAACCGGCGAGCTCCAGCTCTACTGCGAGCAGGGGAGCCTCGCCGATTTCGAGCGGCTGGAGGACGTCGACCTCGGCGATTTCGTCGAGGCCCGCGGCGTCGCGATGGCGACGCAGAAGGGCGAGCTCTCGATCCGCGCCGAGCGTCTCCGGCTGCTCACGAAGGCCTACCGCCCGCTGCCGACCAAGACGAGCTTCAAGGACGTCGAGTCGCGCTACCGCATGCGGTACGTCGATCTCGTGGCCAACCCGCACGTCGCGGGGGTCTTTCGCGCCCGCACCGCGATCGTCGCCGCGCTGCGCGAGTTCCTCGACACCCGCGGCTTCCTCGAGGTCGAGACCCCGACGATGCACACGCTCGTCGGCGGCGCGGCCGCGAAGCCGTTCAAGACCCACCACAACGCGCTCGACCTCGGGCTCTTCATGCGCATCGCGCCGGAGCTCTTCCTGAAGCGGCTCGTCGTCGGCGGCTTCGAGCGCGTCTACGAGATCGCGCGCTGCTACCGGAACGAGGGGCTGTCGACGCGGCACAACCCCGAGTTCACGATGCTCGAGTACTACCAGGCGTACGCGACGTACGAGACGCTGATGGACGCCACCGAGGCGATGCTCCGCCACGTCGACGCCCGCCTCGCCGAGCGGCTCCCGGCCGAGCACGCGGCCTGGGCCGCGCAGCGCACGTACTCGCTCGAGCGCTTCGAGCGCGTCCCCATGGCCGAGGGGATCGCCCGCGCCCTGTCGAAGTCGGGCCTGCCGGCCGACGTCCCGCAGCGCGTCGCCGCGGACGACGCCCCGATCAAGGAGTGGGCGAAGGCGGCGAAGGCGAGCGGGCGCGAGATCGACTGGACGAACTTCCGCGCGGGCGCGAAGAAGTGCGAGTCGCCTGGCGAGCTCATCTTCTGCGCCTACGAGTACGTGGTCGAGCCGTTCCTCACGAGGGACTACCGCACGGAGGCGGGCGACAAGAGCGTCCCTGTCTTCATCATCGACTATCCCTTCGAGGTCTCCCCGCTCGCGCGCAAGAAGGACAGCGATCCCTCGCTGGTCGACCGCTTCGAGCTCTTCATCGACGGCCGCGAGCTCTGCAACGCCTTCAGCGAGCTCAACGACCCCGAGGACCAGGACGCGCGCTTCCGCGCGCAGGTCGAGAAGAAGTCGCGGGGCGAGGAGGAGACGATGGATTACGACGCCGACTACGTGCGCGCCCTGGAGCACGGCCTCCCGCCGACGGCGGGCTTCGGCATGGGTGTCGATCGCCTGACGATGCTCCTCACCGGCGCGACCTCCATCCGCGACGTCATCCTGTTCCCGCTCCTCCGTCCCGAGACCGACGCGTGATCGAGCTCTCCAGGTCGTTGCAGGCCGCGCTCCTCGCCGCCGTCGCTCTGGGCATCGTTCTTCTCGCCTGGCGGGGCTACACCCGCTTCGACAAGAAGGGCGAGCTGGAGCCGCGGCGTCCCGGCGTCGTGCGCGTCGGGGTCGTGGTCGCTCTCACGGGCGCCAGCCTGCTCGCGCTCACGCTCGTCGCGTCCAGCGGGCGCGCGAAGGGCCTCGCGCTCATCGGCGCCTTCTTCGCGAGCAATACGGAGAGGATCGCCCCGCTCGTCGCCGCGCTGGTCGTGGCCGGTGCCCTTCGGCTGTTTCGGGCCAGGACGGGTGCGGACAACGCCCGGTGGCTCTCCGGCAGGTGGGGGTCCAAGGTCCGCGTGGGGCTCCGCGTGCTCGGCGCGATGTCCCTGCTCGCCGCGCTCGCGATCGTCGTCCTCTGGGTCGCGGTCCTGCCCATCCAGCCGACCTTCAGGTGGATCCTTGGAGGCATCCTGTTCGGCGCGGGCGCGGGCTATCTGGTCGCCGGGAGCCGCCCTGTCCGCAAGGGGCTCTATCGCGCGCTCGGCTGGTGGTGGGGCGCGCTCGTGGGCGTGGCGTTCGGCGTCACCGCGACGCTCACGGCCAGGATGCCCGTCGGGAAGGGCGCGTCGTTCAATCCCACGGATCAGATCATCCGTTTCACCGCGCTCGTCTCGAGCGTCGTCTTCCTGTTCTTCGTGCTGTCGGCGCTCCTGCCGATCGCCCTCGACGCGCTCGAGCGCCGGAGCTTCGTGCCCCACGTGGCCGCGCGCCACGTGCGCGCCTCGAAGAGCGGCTTTCTCACGGTCATCTCGGTCCTGTCGATGGCCGGTGTCGCGGTCAGCTCGTGCGCCCTGTGCTCGGTGACGAGCATCATGGGCGGCTTCGGCGCCGACCTGAAGCGCAAGATCCTCGGCAACAACGCGCACATGGTCGTCGACGCCTCCCGCCCTGGCGGCTTCGGCAACTGGGACGACAAGCTCACCCAGGTGCGCGTCGCGCTCGCGCCCTACGGAGGCGCCGCGACCCCGGTCGCGGCCGGCGAGGCGATGGGCTCCAGCGCCTCGAACACCGCGGGCGCGCTCGTCCGCGGCATCGATCCGGACACCATCGGGCAGGTCATCGACCTCGCCAAGAACATCGAGGTCGGCAGCTTCGACTACCTGCGCGAGCCCGAGAAGCTGACGAGCCTGCCTCCCGAGGAGATCATCGGTCGAGGTCCGGGCGGGGAGCCGTACTTCAAGGGGCCGGACTTCCGCCAGCCCACGGACGTCGACCCGTCGGTGCGTGACTACCTGAAGCAGCAGACGCGCGTGTACCCGGGCGTCATCATCGGCCGCGAGCTCGCGAAATCGCTCCACGTGCTCGTCGGGGACGAGGTGACCCTCCTGTCGCCGATGGGCGAGCTCGGCCCCACGGGCGTGATGCCGCGCTCCCGCAAGTTCCGCGTCGCGGCGATTTTCTATAGCGGCATGTACGAGTACGACGTCACGCACGCGTACGTCTTGATGGAAGAGGCGCAGAAGTTCTTCAGCCTCGACGACAAGATCACCCACATCGACATCCGGGTCCCGGATCCCGAGCGGGTGCAGGAGGTCCGCCCGGCCGTGGAGGCGGCCGTCGCCGCGAGCGCCGCGCTCGACGAGGCGCCGGAGGGAGGCAAGCCGCCGCAGCAGCTCCGCGTCCGCGACTGGATGGAGATGAACAAAAACCTCTTCAGCGCGCTCAAGCTGGAGAAGATCGCGACGTTCATCATCCTGTCCATCGCCATCGCGGTCGCGAGCTTCTGCATCGTCTGCACGCTGCTCCTCATGGTGACCGAGAAGGGCAAGGAGATCGCCGTCCTGAAGGCGCTGGGCGCCTCGGACAACGCGGTGATGCGCGTGTTCATGCTCGAGGGCGTGATCATCGGCGCCATCGGCACGATCTACGGTGTCGGCACCGCGCTCGCGGTCTGCACGGGCCTGTACTGGTTCGGTGTCCGGCTCGATCCGGACGTCTATTACATCGACCGGTTGCCCGTGAACGTGAACCTCTCCGACTACGCGATGGTCGCGGTCGCGTCGATGCTCATCTGCACCATCGCCACCATCTACCCGGCCCGCGCCGCCTCGAGGCTCTCTCCGGTCGACGGGCTCCGCTACGAGTAATCACTCCATGTCCACTCCGCTCGTCGTCGTCGAAGACCTCCGCAAGACGTTCGTTCACATGGGCCGCGAGCTCCACGTGCTCTGCGGCATCGACATCGTCATCAACCAGGGCGAGGTCGTGGCGTTCGTGGGCCCCTCGGGCGCCGGCAAGAGCACGTTCCTCCACTGCATCGGCACGCTGGACCTCCCGACGAGCGGCCGTATCCGCCTCGGCAACGACGAGCTCACCGGCCTCCCGGGCTCGCGGCTCGCGGCGATCCGGAACCGGACGATCGGCTTCGTCTTCCAGTTCCACCACCTGCTCCCCGAGTTCAACGCGGTCGAGAACGTGATGATGCCGGGCCTCATCCAGGGGAAGACGCGCCGCGAGATGGAGCCGCTCGCGCGCTCGCTGCTCGCCGAGGTCGGGCTCGCGGCGCGCGCGACGCACCGTCCGGGGGAGCTGTCGGGCGGCGAGCAGCAGCGCGTGGCCCTGGCGCGGGCGCTCGTCCTGTCGCCGAAGCTCCTCCTCGCCGACGAGCCGACCGGGAACCTCGACACCGCGACGAGCGACTCGATCCACCAGCTGTTCTTCGAGATGAACCGCAAGCACGGCACCACGATCGTGGTGGTGACGCACAACCTCAGCTTCGCCGAGTCGATGCCGCGCGTGGTGACCATGCGCGACGGGACGATCGAGAGCGATCGCATCGGCAGCGAGCGCGCCGCGGCCCTCGGGTACCGCGACGGCTCAGCCGGATAGCCGCTCGCTCAGGAGCTCGGCCGCGCGCAGCGACATGGCCATGATGGTCATCTGCGGGTTCACGCCGAGCGACGAGGGGATCGCGCTTCCATCACACACGTAGAGCCCGGCGACGTCGTGCGCCTGGTGGTCCGGCCCGAGGCACGATGACCGCGGATCCACCCCGATACGGCACGTCCCGAGCGGGTGGAACGCGGCCACGTCGAGGTCCCCGGCCTTGATCTGCCGCGCCTTGAGCCGCTCGAGGTCCGCGGGGCCGTTCACCTCGTCGCAGCCGGCGACGAGCGGCAGGACGCGCCGCGCCCCCGCGGCCAGGAACACCTCGCAGAGCAGCTCGACCCCGCGCTGCATCTTGGCGACGTCCTCCCGGTTCATCGTGTAGAGCACGAGCGGCGTGCCGCCGATCCCGGGCCTCACCTCGCCGCGGCTCGTGTCCTTGATCATGAACCCGAACGTCGCGAGGTGCGGATACCGCTCCATCAGCTCCGTGTAGCGATGTCCCGTCCAGGGCACGGCCAGCGCGGCGACGTCGAACGGGAGCGAGCCTCCCTCGAACATCAGCCCTTCATCGGCGAAGTGGTCGATCTGGTAGCCCTGCGGGATGCCTTGCCACTGATCGATCCGCTCATCGAAGAGGGCCATCACCTTCGACGCCGGGTGGATCGAGAGGTTCTTTCCCAGCGCGCCGCTCGACAGGCACGCTCCGCTCCGGCGCAGGAGCAGCGGCGTCATCAGCGCGCCGCCGGCCACGACGACGGCCTCCGCCCTGACCACGAGCCGCGGCCCCCGCCCTGCGCCGCTCGCCGCGCGGCCGCCGTGGCCTCCGGCCCTCGTGTCCCCCCCGAGCACGGCAGTCGCCCCCCGCGCGCGGCCCGCCACGAGTTCGATCGTCCTGACCCGCGCCGCCGTGATGAGCTGCGCGCCCCGCTTCAGCGCCTCGGGCACATAGCTCACGTCGGTCGAGCGCTTGGCCCCCGTTGGGCAGCCGAAGCAGCAGATCCCCTGCCCATCGCAGTCCGGCGCGTTGCGCTGGAGCGGCCCGTGCCGCAGCCCGAGCCGCTCCGCCCCGCGCCGGACGATCGGCCCGATCGCCCCGAGGTGCAGCGGGTCGGCGGGGGCGACCTGGAGCATGCGCTCGACGCGCTCGTAATAAGGAGAGAGCCCGCCGGACGAGAACTCCGCAGGGAGCCCCATGCCGTCTCGCCACGACGCGAAGGTGCTCTCCGGAGCCCGGTAGCAAGTACCGGAGTTGATCACGGTGCTCCCTCCGACGGCGCGCCCCGCGAACACCGGGATATTCACGTTGCCGAGCGTCATGTCGAGCCCGTGGTCGCGGTACATCTCCCGGTAGGCGCGCGCGGGCCGTCCGGTGAAGCTCGAGCGGCGGTGGAAGTCGCCCTCCTCGAGCATGAGCACCGCGTGTCCGCGCGACGCGAGCTCGTAAGCCGCGGCCGCTCCGCCGGCGCCGGTGCCGATCACGAGGACCTCGCACTCGAGCTCCAGGTCCTCCTCGACCTCGCGCCCGTCGGTCACCTGCGCGAGCCAGCGCGGCGCCTCGTCGCGCACCGTGGGCAGCTCGTAGCGGCAGCCGACGTGCTTGAACATCTCGGGCTGGTCGTAGTGGACGAACCTGAGCGGCGTGAGCGCGGCGCGGAGCAGCGAACGCAGCGTCCGCGCCCGGCTCTGCTCGAAGCCGCGGAGCACCGCCATCCGCTCCTCGAGCGGCAGCGCCGACAGCGGCCTGAGCCGGAACGGAAGGGGAGCGAGCTCTATCGCCCACAGCGCCGCGCGCACCCCCTGCGCCAGGTGCGGCGGGATCGAGCCGAGCCAGGCCGCGAGTCGGCTGGCGGTCGCGGCGCCCGCGCCGTCGAGGAAGCGGCCGGGCGGCATCGCCGCCTCGGCGAGCGCGGCGGCGATACGCATCTCCCGCCCAGAGAGCCTGGGCTCCGCGCCGCCGTTTGCCTCGGGGGCCCTCTCCGCGCCGGCATCCTCCCTCGGTGTCCCGGGCCAGCGTTCCCTCCGCTCCAGCGCGGGCAAGCGCCCGAAATCGAGGTCCAATCCAAGGGTCATGGTCCTCCGAACCGCTCGTGAAAACTTCTGTTAATTCTGTAGCAACAGAATCGTCGCGATGCAAGGCGACCTGATCCGCTGGTGGACGTGGCGCGCAGGCGGGCTGATCCGCTGCTCTTGCGCGCGCTGGACGTGGAGCGCAGGCGCCCTGTCACGGCATCGGCAGGACCCAGATCGGCGAGCGAGGCTGGAGCTCGAGGTGCTTCCAGGCGTCCTCGGCGATCGCCATGCCGAGCTCTCCCTCATCGCGGAGGCTCGCGGCGACCGCGCGAAAATAGGGGGCATCTGGGCGCTCGATCGCGAGGATGCCCTTCGGATCCGACGGGCTCGGGGTGAACGGGCGGCCCGCCTTCGCCCGGCGCGTATCGCGCACGAGCGAGATTTCGTCCATGCGGGCGGTGAAGTGCGGCCCTCCGTCGAACGGATCGACCCTGTGGGCATAGCGGAAGCCGACGCGGCGGAGCAGCTTCTCCACCCCCCGGGTCTGCGCCCCGACCTTCCCGATCACGCGCTGCGCGTCCTCGGGCAGCAGCGAGGCGTAGATGGTCCCCTCGGGGAAGAGCCCCTTGATGAACTCCTTGTTCTTCTTGGAGAGGAGATCCGCGTCGGCATAGCTCATGTCGGTGAACTTGCGCCCGAGCGCTTCCCAGAGGTGGCTTGTCCCGTCCGGCTCGAGGGGGGGCATCAGCTCTGCGAGGATCTCGTCCTGGAACAGCGCGGATCGCGCGGCCATGTAGAGGAAGCGAACATAGGAGATCATCGTGCCGAGCCGCTCGGGCCCTTGCCGGTACTCCGGCATGAGCACGAGCCCGCCGATCTCCGTGGGGCCGTTGTACGAGTAGCCGATGCGCAGCACGGTATGATGGAAGTGCTTGTCGATCGTGGCCGAGTACTTCTCCTCGTCGAGCACGTCGAAGAAGATGTAGGGGATGCCGCGCCGGCCGAGCTGCGCGATGATCATCGACGTCCCGACGATCATGCCCTTGTCGCCCTTCGTCAGGTCGACGAGCACGAAGACGTATTGGCGGAGGCGGGGATCCTGGATCGCCCCGTTGAAGCTCTTGTGGCTCTCGGCGATGATCTCGTGGATTGCGTCACGGTTGTTCGGCAGGTTGACCGAGTTCAGGTGGCGCGCGACATAGAGGAGCTGTTCCTCGTCGCCGGTCACGGCTGCGCGTATCTCGAACGAGACCATCGCCGGAAGCCTACGCGTGGCGCCCGTCCTTGGCCATTGCTCCGGAGGCCGTGCGCACGGCGCAGAGCGGCGATCGCCGCTCGCCCTGGCTGGCCGGACAGCTCGAGCCTGGCGCGGGACGTCGCGCGCGTCAGCCGAGCTCAGCGCGCGACGCTTCGTCCGTGGCGTCGAGCGGCGGCTCCGCGCGTCAGCCGAGCTGAGCGCGCAGCGCTTCGTCCATGGCATCGAGCGGCGGCTCCCGCCCGGTGTACAGCCGGAACTGCTCTGCAGCCTGGTGGAGGAGCATCCTCCCGCCGTGAACGGCGGTCGCTCCGCGCCGACGCGCCGACGCCACGAGCTCCGTGATCATCGGTTTGTACACGATATCCATCATCAGGAGACCTTCCCGCAATACCTCTTCCGGGACAGGGCTTCGCGGATCGACCTCGGCCATGCCGAGCGACGTGGCGTTCACGAGGACGCCGTGGTCGGGCGAGAGCGCCGCTGCGTCGAGCGGCACGGCCGCCCCGCCGATCGCCGCCGCGAGCTGCTGCGCCTTCTCGAGATCGCGGTTCGCCACCGTCACGCTGGCGCCGCGCTCCGCGAGCCCGAACGCGACGGCGCGCGCCGCGCCGCCGGCGCCGAGGAGCAGCACCCGCGCGCCCCCGAGCTGCGTCACCTCCTCGAGCGCCCGCACCGCGCCGATCCAGTCGGTATTGTAGCCCCTGAGGCGCCCGTCGTTGTTCACGATGGTGTTGACCGCGCCGATCCGCTCGGCGACGGGATCGAGCTCGTCGAGCAATGGAATTACCGCCTGCTTGTAGGGCATCGACACGCCGAGGCCGCGGATCCCGAGCGCGCGCATCCCGCGCGTCGCGCCTTCAACATCGGTCACCGCAAAAGGGATATAGGTAAAATCGAGTCCCAGCGCGCGGTAGCCGGCGAGGTGCATGGCGGCCCCTGTCGTTACCGGATGACGCGACATTGATCCGCAGAGTGTGAGGCGGCCCAGAGCTTGGGAGAGTGGTGCAGTCGATGAAGTGCAGCCGTGCATGCAGCGAAGCTGGCCTGTCTCGAGGGCGGATGCTAGCCCCGCCAGAGATGAGCGAGCCCAGCGTTCCCCGGCCGGCGGTGGAGGCCGCGGCGGTGTGCCTCCAGCCCGACAAGGCCGGACTTTTCATGCTTCGATCCGATCGCGCGCTCGCGCGGCGCGCCTACCAGACGGTCGCGCCGCTCGGGCGGAGCCTCCTCAAGATCCTCGCGGCGCTCGCGATCCTCACGCTGGGTCGCTCGACCCTCGCGGACCAGTACCACGTGCCCACCGGCTCGATGTGGCCGACGATCGCCCCGGGCGATCGCATCCTCGTCGACAAGGTCGCCTACGGGCTCCGCGTCCCGCTCACGGATCACTACCTGTTCGAGCGCAGCGGGCCGAGCGCCGGCGACGTGGTGCTCTTCGCGGATCCGCGCGGTGGGTCCACCCTCCTCGTCAAGCGGGTGATCGCGCTCCCGGGCCAGACGGTGATGCTCCGGCAAGGCGTGCTGTACGTCGACGGTGCGGCGCAAGCCCTCGAGCAGCTCGGGGACGGCACGAGGGTGGAGCACCTCGGCGAGGTCACACACGCGGCCGGCGAGCCCGACTTCGACGCGTTTGGTCCGGTCGTCGTCCCGCCGGACCACCTCTTCGTGATGGGCGACAACCGCGCCGCCTCGCTCGACAGCCGGGCGATGGGGGCGGTGCCGAGGGAGCTGCTGCGCGGCCGCGTGCTCCGCGTCGTCTATCACCATGACGCCGCGGGCTTCGATCTGTCCCGCGCGCTGCGGAGCGTCGACTGAGCGGCTGCTCTAGGCTTCCCTTCTTGCCACCATCTCCCTGAGCTCATCGCCGCTCAGGGTCTCGACCTCGTAGAGCCGGGCGGCGACGCGCTCGAGCGTCGGCCGGTGCCCCTGGATCAAAGCGCGCGCCCGCGCTTCCGCGTCCGCGAGGATCCGCGCGACCTCCGCGTCGATCGTGCGCGCGGTCGCGTCGCTGCACTCCCGCGGCCCTGCGCCGGACGGCATCGCGCCCTGCGCTTCGCCGAGGAACGACAGCGGCCGGCGCGGCTCGAGCGCCGAGAGCCCGACCCCCTGGCCCATCCCGAGCTCGCGGACCATGCGACGCGCGAGCTCGGTCGCGTTGAGCAGATCGTCCTGCGCGCCGGTCGAGAGGTCTCCGACGGCCTCCTCCTCGGCGACGCGCCCGCCCAGCAGCACGACCAGCCGATCGAGGATCTCCTGCCGGCTCCACAGGTAACGATCCTCGCGCGGCTGCTGGATCGTGTACCCGAGCGCGCCCGGCCCCCGCGGTACGATGGACACCTTGCGCACCGGATCCTGCGTCGGCAGCAGCGAGGCGGTCAGCGCATGCCCCACCTCGTGGTAGGCGACGACGAGCTTCTCGCGCGCTCCGAGCCGCCTGCCACGGCGCTCGAGCCCGGCGAGCCCGCGCTCGATCGCCGCCTCCAGGTCGCTCTGTCCCACCGCCTCCGCGCCGCGCCGCGCCGCGAGCAGCGCCGCCTCGTTGACGATGTTCGCGAGGTCGGCGCCGACGAGCCCCGCGGTCTGCGCCGCCACGGCGTCGAGATCCGCGCCAGGCTCGAGCGCCACCTTCCTCGCGTGCACCGCGAGGATCTCCTTCCGTTCGGCGAGATCGGGCCGATCGATGTGGACCCGGCGGTCGAACCGCCCTGGCCTGAGCAGCGCCGGATCGAGGATCTCGGCGCGGTTCGTCGCGGCGATCACGACCATGGCCGTGTGCGCGTCGAACCCATCCATCTCGGTCAGGAGCTGGTTGAGCGTCTGCTCCCGCTCATCGTGGCCGCCGACGGACCCGCCGAGGCCGCGCACCTTGCCGACCGCATCGAGCTCGTC
The DNA here is from genome assembly GCF_051525245.1 of Sorangium sp. So ce128. Taxonomy (NCBI): domain Bacteria; kingdom Pseudomonadati; phylum Myxococcota; order Polyangiales; family Polyangiaceae; genus Sorangium; species Sorangium sp. So ce128. Next base: position 2,383,069 of record NZ_CP150313.1, read on the forward strand.
GATGAACACGAGGCAGGGCCCCTTCTCGCGCGCCTGGGAGAAGAGATCGCGCACGCGCGCGGCGCCGACGCCGACGAACATCTCCACGAACTCCGACCCGCTTGCGCTGAAGAAGGGTACGCTCGCCTCTCCCGCGATCGCCCGAGCGAGCAACGTCTTGCCCGTGCCGGGCGGCCCCACGAGGAGCACCCCTCTGGGCATCCGCCCGCCGAGCTTCTCGTAGCGCTCGGGCGCTTTGAGGAAGTCGACGATCTCGCCGAGCTCCGTCTTCGCCTCGGCGTTGCCGGCGACATCGCGGAACGTCGCGATCGCGCCCCGCTCCTCGTAGAGCCGCGCCTTGTGCTTGCCGAAGGCGGTCGCGGCGCCCGAGATGGTCCCTGCCGTCGTTGCACGGCGCGACACGAGGTGGCCCATCGCCGCCAGACCGGCGAGCGGCAGCAGCAGCCAGAGGTACGGCGGCAGCCCCAGCTCGTCCGCGACGCGCGTGTACGGGATCCCTCGCCGGTCGAGAGCGGCGAGCAGATCCTTCTCGGTCTGCTCGATGCGCCCCGTGCGGTAACTCTGCGGCGCACGCGCGCTCAGGCCGGGCACCGCGCGTCCGATGTACATGTCATCCCGGATCTCGATCTCGGCGAGCTCTCCGCTCTCCGCGAGCGAGCGGAAGCGCGCGTAGGGGATCCGGCCGTCGGACGCCGCCATCACCTGAAGCAGCAACGCCGAGCCGAGCACCAGGACGAGAACAATCCAGAGCGACCGCATGCTCCCGCCTCCGCAAGGACAGGCGACATGGCCGGCGAGGCCGACCTGTCGTCACGGTGCGCCCTGCACGGAGCCTGCCAAGGCGGCCCGTGCACCCTCGCGGCAAGCGCGGCAAGCCGAGGCGTCGCTCGATCCGCCGCGCAGCGCCGAGCGCGCCCGGCGCGCCATGGACGCCCGGCGCGAGCCGATCAACCCTCGCTGCATGGGGAGAGCTCTTTTCTTGATCATGGTCATGGGTCCGTTGTCGACGTTGCTGCTCGGATGCGGAGGGGCCTCGCCGCCCACGATCGAGCAGCCCGAGCCTGCGCGGCCGGAGGAGCGGGCGCCGGCGGCCGAGCCCACGAACGATGCCGCCCAGGGCGCCGCGACGCCGGAGGCAGACGCGGAGCCGGGCGCCGCGGCGCCGTCGCCGCCGCGTCGCGACGACTCGGTGCCCGACGACTACGCGCTCATGCATGGCGACTGCGTGGATCTGGGCAAGCGGCTCACAGTGCTCACGCGCTCGGAGCAGGTCGCGGCGCTCAGCGCCAAGCTCACGGCGGAGCAGCGGGGCGAGACCGAGAAGAAGATCGACGCCGTCGCGGCCACGCTGGGGGAGCAGTACGCGCAGTCGTGCGAGCAGAACGTCGGCAAGAGCGTGGATCCGAGGTCGCTCAAGTGCGCGTTCGACGCGCGGACCGTCAGGGCGTTCGAGGCCTGCCTCAACGCGCCCCCGCCGTCCAAATGACGCCTCGGCGACGCGGCGAGCGGCGGATGACGGCGCGCTCGGCGGAGATATAATGGGCGTCTCCCATGGACGCTTCGCTCCTCGATGACCCCTGGATCGCCGCTCAGGTCGACGCCGCCGTGGCGCCTTACGTGGGGCGCCTGCCCGCGCACGAGATCGCGTGGATGCGCGAGCAGCTCGTGGAGGTCTTGCTGCACGACGAGGAGGCGAGCCGCCTCCTGCGGCGCGCGCATCCGCGCGAGGTCGACGAGAGCGGCGAGCGGGCGTTCGGGGTGCTCGGCGCAGCGGGGCGCGCCAAGGCGGGATAGCGGTGCGCACTCCGGAAGACCGGCTCCTCGCCGAGGGGCTCGACCTGCTTCAGCTGGTCGCGAAGCGCATCGCGCGCCGTCTGGGCCGCCGGATCCCGGTGGAGGACCTCGTCGCGCTGGGGCACCCGGCGCTGCTCGAGATCGTGCGGACGCACGATCCGAGCCGATCCACCTTCGAGGCCTACGCCAAGCGGAAGCTCCGGTGGGCCATCTTCGACGGCGTCCGGAGGGAGACGCGCTGGCGGTCCGCGGCCGCGCGGGCCAGCGCGCTCGCTGCGTCGGCGCGCTTCGCCGAGGGACGCGGGGCGGACGACGACGCCGACGCGCCTGCCACGCAGGAGGCCTACGCCGCGCGGCTCGGCGATCTGCTCGCCGGGCATGCGGCCGCGATGGCGCTCGGCCTGCTCTCGAGTCACGGGGACGTCGCCGCCGTCCCCGACGCCGCGGACGACCCGGAGGAGCGCGCCTCTCGCGCCGAGCTCGCGCAGGCCGTGCGTCACGCCGTGCGCGAGCTCCCGGAGCGCGAGCGCACCCTCGTGGAGCGCCACTACTTCGACGACGAACGCTTCGATCAGATCGCGCAGGATCTCGGGATCAGCAAGAGCTGGGCGAGCCGGCTGCACAGCCAGGCGATCGAGCGGCTGGGCGAGCTGCTCCGCACAGCGCGCTGAGGCGCGGGCGCCTCGCCGCCCGCCGGCGGATGCCGGTCAGCGCTGCCGGCTCTGGAACGAGCGGAGATACGGGGCCCGCTCGTCGTCGCTGACCGGCTCGTTGCTGATCACCCGGTGGTCGCGCGGCAGGAAATACACGAGCCGGACCGTCATGTGATCCTTCGCGACGGTCAGCTTCCCCTTGCGACGGAGCTCCGCGGCCTCCTCGAAGCTCTGCGCCTTCGGATCGTAGGCGATCATGTGCAGATCGGACCCGAACGGCGCGGGCAGATCTTCCACCTCGACGATCTTGTAGATGCGGATCCCTCCGCTCTGCTCGGCGGCTGCGACCACGGCGCCGATCACCAGATCCTTGCCCGTCGGATCGGAGGTCTCGGGCACCGGGGGGGCGCGGTCACATGCAGGCGCGAGCGTCAGGATGCCGGCGCACACGGCGGCGAGCGCGATCGACCTCATGGGCGCTGAATAACATCGATGCCACCCGGCGCAAGCGGCGACCGCGCTGTTGCCCGGGTTGCGCTGTTACGCGGGTTGCGTGGTTACACGGTTACACGGTTACACGGGGGCCTGCAGGCCAGGCGGGGGTTGCGGGCGTCGGTGGCGCGCTGCGACGTCGTACGTCGTCCGCCGCCTCGAGTCGGTGTCGTGGTAGACGGCGCGCTCGACACGGTGATCGGGAGCGATCCCTGGAGGAGTGCGATCATGCGACTCGAGGACACGAAGTTCGTCGTCACAGGTGCTGCCCAGGGGCTGGGTCGCCACTATGCGCTGCGGCTCGCGGAGCTCGGGGGCCAGGTCGCCGCCGGCGACATGAACGAGGAGGGGCTCGCGTCGCTCGTCGAGGCGAGCAAGGGGCTCGCCGGCAAGGTCCACGCGCGGGCGGTCAACGTGGCGGTGGAGGCCGAGGTGGAGGCGTTCGTCCGCTTCGCGCACGAGGCGATGGGCGGCCTGAACGGCCTCGTGAACAACGCGGGCATCCTGCGGGACGGCCTGCTCGTCAAGAAGGACCGCCAGACGGGCGCGGTCGTCAAGCTGAGCGCGGCGCAGTGGCAGGCCGTCATCGACGTCAACCTGACGGGGGCCACGCTCATGGTCCGCGAGGTCGTCGCGAAGATGATCGAGACCGAGCAGAAGGGCGTCATCGTCAACATCAGCTCCATCGCGCGCCACGGCAACCGAGGCCAGTCCAGCTACACCGCCGCGAAGAGCGCGCTCGCGGCCAACACGAAGACCTGGGCGCTCGAGTTCGCGCCGTTCGGCATCCGCGTCGGCGCCGTTGCGCCCGGCATGATCGAGACGCCCATGACGCAGGGCATGCACCAGAAGGCGCGCGACGCCTTGGTCGCCATGATCCCTGTGGGCCGCATCGGCGTGCCCGAGGACATCTGGCAGGCCGTGCGCTTCGTGATCGAGTGCGAGTACTTCAACGGTCGCTGCATCGACGTCGACGGCGGCCTCACGATGTGACGCCGTCACGCGGCCGACCGCTCCGCGCTGGGCGTGCGTTCGCGCCTCGCCTCCCGGCCGCGCTCGCGCGGCGTCATCTTCCGCCGGTCTGACCGGCTGCATCCCTGCCCGATCCCTCTTCCTTCGGCGCTCCTGTGGCGCTCGACCGACCGAGCGCTGCTCGGCGCGTTCGATCGAGCGCTGCTCGGCGCGTTCGATCGAGCGCTGCTCGGCGCGTTCGATCGAGCGCTGCTGGCTCGATCCAAGGGGATCTCGAACCACGAGCCAACTCGGCGATCCGCCCGGGCGACATTCCCCTTGACGTTCCGATATTGAAAGCTATGTTCAATATCAATCCCACCCGTTACGTAGCCGGGGGTCTGCATGTACGTCTGCCTCTGCATGGGCGTCTGTGATCGAGAGATTCGTGAAGCGATGAGCGAGGGCGCCTGCTCTGTTTCGCAGGTCATGGAGTGCACGGGCGCCGGTACGCGGTGTGGCTCCTGTCGGCCGACGATCGCCGAGCTTGTCGGCGAGCGCGATGGCGCCTCGACGCCGCGTCGCCTGGTGATGGCGCCGGTCTCCAGCGCAGCTTGATCCTCCGGATTGACCGGCAACAGCCTCGATGCCCTGGTTTCCGTCGGAAGCGACGGCGGTGGCACCTATTTCCTTAGAAACTTCTTGCGCACCTCCACGGACCTCGCGCATTTGTGCGGGGCGCTGGCGTTCCAGCCAGCGTCCCCCCGCCCAACAGGGGCGGGGTCCGCACGACAGGCATGAGCGCGAGAGGGGTCCGATGAAGGGTGCAAAAGACGTCGTTGATGCGTTGAACGAGGTGCTTGCCGGAGAGCTCGTTGCGATCAACCAGTATTTTCTGCACGCGAAGATGTGTTCGCACTGGGGCTTCGTCACGCTCGCTGCGCACGGGCGCGCCGAGTCGATCGACGAGATGAAGCACGCTGATGCGATCATCGAGCGCATCCTCTTCCTCGATGGGCTGCCCAACCTGCAGCGCCTGGACACCCTGCACATCGGGCAGAGCGTGCCGGAGCAGCTCAAGAGCGACCTCGATCTCGAGTACCACGCGGTCAAGCGGCTCAACTCGGCGATCGCCCTCTGCCGCGACAAGGGGGATCGCACCAGCGAGGATCTCCTGGCCAAGATCCTCGAGTCCGAGGAGGAGCACATCGACTGGCTCGAAACACAAATCGGGCTGATCGAGAAGCTCGGCGAGACCGCCTACCTCGCCCAGCAGATCCGCGAGTAGGGTAGGGTGGGGGTCGTCCCTCGCGCAGCGAGCGTCCCCCGTGCACCTTCTGGCGGCGGAGGTCGTGCTTGACGTACGATGCTCTGGACGCATGTCCAAGGCGCCGCGGACGACCGTGCTCGCGCGCTTACGCGCCAGCGCGGCACGTCGGTCGTGATCGTCGCGCCGCGCTCGTTTCCCGGAGGAGGATGCGCGCGGCGGGGGAAATCCATGTCGAAGATTCTTGTCGTCGATGACCAGCGGAACATGCGGACCACGCTCGCGATGATGCTGCGTGGCGCCGGGTACGAGGTCGATGAGGCCGCGGACGGCAGCCAGGGCGCCGATCTGGGCGCCAAGGGGGCGTACGACGTCGTGCTCACCGACCTCCGGATGGGCGGCTTCGACGGGATCGGCGTCCTGCGCGCGGTGAAGGAGTCGAACGCGAACACGGAGGTCATCGTGATGACCGCGTACGGCACCATCGAGAGCGCGGTGGAGGCGATGCGGCTCGGCGCGTTCGACTACATCCAGAAGCCGTTCTCGGAGCAGGAGCTCCTCGTGAAGGTCGAGCGCGCGATCCAGAACCGGAAGCTCACCGGCGAGGTGCAGCTGCTCGCCAGCGAGTTCAAGGAGCGCTACCGGTTCGAGAACATCGTCGGCCGCTCGCAGGCGGTCCGCGAGGTGCTCGGCCGGATCGTCAAGGTCGCGCCGACCGACGCGACGGTGCTCATCACCGGCGAGAGCGGCACCGGCAAGGAGCTCGTCGCCAAGGCCATCCACGCCAACAGCAAGCGCGCCGACCGCCCGTTCGTGCCGGTCAACTGCGCCGCCATCAGCGAGACGCTCCTCGAGAGCGAGCTGTTCGGCCACGCGCGAGGCTCGTTCACGGGCGCGATCTCGGCGAGGAAAGGGCTGTTCGAGGAGGCCGACGGGGGCACGTTCTTCTTCGACGAGATCGCCGAGACCCCGCTCACCTTCCAGGCGAAGCTGCTCCGCGCGATCCAAGAGAACGAGATCCGCAGGGTAGGCGAGAACAAACCCATCAACGTCGACGTGCGCATCATCGCCGCGACGAACCAGGAGCTCCTGACCGCGGTGTCGGAGAAGCGGTTCCGCCAGGACCTCTACTACCGGCTGAACGTCGCGCGCTTCGTGCTCCCGCCGCTCCGCTCACGTCGCGAGGACATCCCGATCCTCTGGGAGTTCTTCCTGGAGAAGTACAACCGCAAGATGACCTGTCGCGCCCGCGCCGCCGACGGCGTCATCGAGGCGCTGACGCAGTACGATTTCCCCGGCAACATCCGCGAGCTCGAGAACATGGTCGAGCAGGCGGTGGCCCTCTCGGGCGGCGGCCTCATCAGCGTCGACGACGTACTGCCCGCCGCGATGCAGCCGAAGCGCGCGCCCGAAGCCGGCGGCAGGCTGCTCGCCGACGTCGTCGACTGCGCCGAGCGCCAGGCGATCGAGGCCGCGCTGCGGGAGTGCGACGGCAGCCGGGAGCGCGCCGCCGAGGTGCTCGGGATCAGCGCGACCACGTTGTGGCGCAAGATGACCCGCCTGACGATCACGTATCCCCCGGGCTGAAACGGCGCCGGTCTGTCGAGCGCCTTCCTTCGCCCACCGGCCGGGCTCAGCAGCTCGCTTCCACGCGACACAGCGACCTCAGGCGGACCGTGCTCGATGGGCCGTGCTCCCTGGGCACCGCGACATGCTGCCCATCGAGCTCAGCCTGCATTCCTCCGTTCGGGCCGTATGGATGCGGCCGCTCGATCCGAGCAAACCACCTGACTCAGCAGTAAATCGAGGGAGGTAGCCTACGCGAGATTGCATCTTTGCAATGATGCAGCGTCGGGATTTGCCTTAGTGCAATGAGGCGCCCGATGTAGACTGTGCTCTTCTGTTTCACTTTGGCGTTGGCAACCGCAACGCGTCGATTCGGGAACTTGGCCCGGTGATTGCTAGACAAGTAGGCGTATTGGATGGCGGCGATCGCCGCAGGAGGACGCTTAATGGCCCGCATGCTGATCGTGGACGGTGAGAATTCCCAGCGTCGCGCTCTTTCGGCAGGGCTAAGCGTCGAGGGGTTCGAGGTCGTGTTCGCCGCCTCCTTCCAGGATGCGCTGCTCACCCTCGGCTCGTCCCCGATCGATGTGGCGATGATCGATCTGATGATGCCGGACCTGAACGGCCTCGAGCTCGCGCGGCACATCCGGCATGCGTTCCCGAGGGTGCGGGTCGTGCTCTCCAGCGCGTATCACCTCTCCGCGCGCCAGGTCGAGCGCGCCGACTGCGGCGCGGTGGCCTTCGTCCCCAAGCCTTACCAGGTTGGCGAGATCTGTCGCTTCCTCCGCGCCAAGACGAACGTGCTCACGCCCGCGTCGTGCTAGTAGCGCGGCGTGCGCTGCGAGCTGCTCGACTACGAACTCCCTGAAGCGCTGATCGCTTCGCGGCCCCCCGAAGAGCGCGACGGAGCGAGGCTCCTCCTGGTCGATCGCGGCCGCAGAGCGGGCGAGGTGGAGCACGCGGCGATCCGCGATCTCGACCGGTACATCGAGCGCGGCGCGCTCGTCGTCGTCAACGACACGAAGGTCGTCCCCGCTCGTCTGTTCGGGAGGAAGCGCGGCACAGGCGGGCAGGTCGAGCTCTTCCTGCTGCACCGGCTGGACGGGGCGCCGGCCGGCGCGGAGGACCTCGGCGGAGGGCCGCAGGAGAGCGCGCCGCGGTCCGAGCGCTGGCGGGCGATGGGGCGCGCCTCCAAGCCGATACGCCCGGGATCGGTGCTCGATATCGAGCGCGACGGCGCGCTGGTCGCGGAGGTGCTGGAGCGCGCCGAGGACGGCGTGCTCACGGTGCAGCTCTCCTCGCCCGCGGGGCTGTCCGTCGCCGCTGCGATCGACGCGTACGGGCACGTCCCGCTCCCGCCCTACCTCGGCCGCGGCGACGACGCGTCCGATCGCGAGCGGTACCAGACCATCTTCGCCCGGGTCCCAGGAGCGGTCGCCGCGCCCACGGCGGGCCTCCACCTCTCGCCCGGCCTCGTCGAGCGGCTCCGCGCGAACGGGGTCGAGATCGCGAGCGTCACGCTGCACGTCGGCCTCGGCACGTTCCAGCCGGTCACGGTCGACGATCTCGACCTGCACCCGATGCACGCGGAGGTCTACTCGATCCCGGACGCGACCGCGGGCGCGATCGCGGGGGCGCGCGAGCGCGGCGCGCCGGTGATTGCGATCGGCACCACCGTGGTTCGCGCGCTGGAGTCGGCCGCCGATCCGGCCCGCGCAGGCCTCGTGCGGGCGCAGTCCGGGGAGACGCGCCTCCTCATCCAGCCGGGCTATCGGTTCCGCGTCGTCGACGCCCTGCTGACCAACTTCCACCTGCCGCGCTCGACGCTGCTCGCGCTGGTGTTCGCCTTCGCCGGCCGCGAGCGCACGCTCCTCGCGTACCGCGCGGCGATCGACGCCGGCTACCGCTTCTACTCGTATGGTGACGCCATGCTGATCCGGGGGGTGGACGCGCCATGAGCCGGACGCCTGGCTTCTCCTTCTCCGAGCTCGCGAGGGACGGGCATGCCCGGACGGGCGTGCTCTCCACGCCGCACGGCGACGTGCTGACCCCGACGTTCATGCCCGTCGGCACCCAGGGCAGCGTGAAGACGTTGACCCCCGCCGAGGTGGCCGCGACCGGCGCGAGGATCGTCCTCGGCAATACGTACCACCTGTGGCTCCGCCCTGGCCCCGAGCTCGTCGCGCAGCTCGGCGGTCTGCACGCGTTCACCCGCTGGCCGCACGCGATGCTCACGGACTCCGGGGGCTTCCAGGCCTTCTCGCTCGCCGAGCGGCGCACCCTCGTCGAGGACGGCTTCGTGTTCCGATCGCACCTCGACGGCGCTCGCAAGGCGCTCACGCCCGAGGTCGCGATGGAGGTGCAAGGGCTGCTCGGGGCCGACATCGCGATGCAGCTCGACGTGTGCCCGCCAGGCGGCGCGCCGCGCCCAGAGGTCGAGGAGGCGTGTCGCCTGACGACGCGCTGGGGGAAGCGCTGCCTCGCCGCGAAGCGCCCGAGCCAGGCGCTCTTCGGCATCGTGCAGGGCGGCACCTCGGTCGCGCTGCGCATGGCGCACGCCGATGAGCTCGGCGCCTTGCCGTTCGATGGGCTCGCCCTGGGCGGCTTCTCCGTGGGCGAGCCGATCGCGATGATGCACGAGGTCGTCGCCCAGATCGGGCCGCACCTCGACCCGACGCGCCCGCGCTACCTCATGGGCGTGGGGACGCCGCTCGACCTCGTGCACGCCATCGGCGCCGGGGTCGACATGTTCGACTGCGTGCTCCCCACCCGGAACGCGCGGAACGGGCAGGCGCTCACGCAGCACGGCAAGATCGTCATCAAGCAGGCCCGCTACAAAGAAGATCGTTCGCCGCTCGATCCGACCTGCGCTTGCCCGACCTGCGCCGGTGGATACAGCCGCGCGTACCTGAGGCACCTCTACATGGCCGGCGAGATCCTGGTGCTGCGCCTGATGACGGAGCACAACCTCCACCTCTATGGCCGCCTGATGCGAGAAGCGCGCGCGGCGATCGCCGAGGGGAGGTACGCGGCGTTCGCTCGCGAGTGGCTCGGCGCGAGCGACGCCGGTAATGCAAACGACGCGAACGAGACGGTGGGCGCGACCGAGTAAGACCGAGTAAGACCGAGTAAATGGAGTGACCCTACATCGTCGCCATGGCCTCTTCGATGCGTTCGCGGAGCGGGCGCAGCGGGCGCCGTCGCGCCGCCGGCGCATCGCCTGCGCTGCCCGGAGGGTTCCGGAGTAACATGGGCGGATGGTGAGCTCTCGCCTCTGGCGTCGGGACGCGCGCTCGGATCCGCGCGCATCGGGCGGCGTCCTGGCCGCGCTCGACCCGGCCGTATGCCCGAGCCGCCGGCGCACGAGCCCGAGCCGGTCGTGTCGGTCGGATGGCCGCCTTCGCGCGCGGGTCGCGTGCTTGCCCGCGCATTCCTCGTCCATTAGCCTTCGAACTCGGCCCGCGGAATGACGCAAGACGCCAACAAGAAGCCGCTCGGACGCATCCTCCTGCAGCAACGGGCGGTCACCCAGCCCCAGCTCGAACAGGCGCTCCTCGACGCGCGCGCGAAGGGGGTGCCCCTCGCCACGAACCTCATCGAGAGCGGCACCGTCTCCGAGGTCGCTGCGCTGAAGGCCCTCTCCGAGCAGAGCGGGGTTCCTGGCATCGATCTCAACCAGGTCTGCATCAAGCTGAGCGACCTCTCCATCCTCCCCCGCGAGATCGCCGCCAAGCACAAGCTCCTTCCCGTGCTCGTGCGCGAGGATCGCATCCTCGTGGCCATGGCCGCGCCCGCCGACAAGAAGGTGATCGACGAGCTCGAGTTCGTGACCGGCAAGCGCGTCTTCCCGTACATCGCGCTCGCGGGCCCCCTCGTGCGGACCATCGCGGCCGCCTACGACATGAAGGAGCAGGGCGAGCCGTTCTACGTGGGCGCCAAGTGCCCGCCCGAGGTGCTGAAGCGGGCCGGGCTCGGCTCCACGGCGTCGTCCGCCTCCGAGGCGCCGCCCGCGCCCCCGCCAGCCCCTGCGCAGCCCGCGCCGCGCCGGCCCGCGTCCGCCGTGCCCCCGGCGACGGTGGCCCAGGCCCCGGTGGCCCAGGCCCCTGCGGCGCCTGCTCCCAGCGCCGCCCCGCCGCCGCGGCCCGCGCCGGAGCGCCCGCGCGACGACGCGGAGATCTCTTTCGCCGATCTCACCGACGATCCGAGCCCGCCTGCCGCCCCGTCGCCGGCCCGCCTCTCCTCGGCGGGGCCGCCGCTCGTCGTCGACGACGCCATGCGGAGGGCGGCGGCGGCCGACGAGCTCACGGACACGGATTTCGGCACCGCAGACCGCGATCTCTCCGTCGTCGAGTCGCTCCCGGGCGCAGGCAAGGCGCCGCAGGGCGATCAAACGACGATCCTGGTCGTCGACGACGAGCCGGAGATCCGGAAGCTGCTCCGTCGCATCTTCGAGGAGCGTGGGTACCGCGTGGAGGAGGCCGATCGCGGGCTCCTCGCGCTGCGCATGGTCAAGGAGAATCCGCCCGACGTGATGATCCTCGACGCCATGCTGCCGGAGGTGCACGGCTTCGACATCGCCCGCCGCATGAAGGGCACCCAGCGCTACGGCCACATCCCGATCATCATGATCTCGGCCGTCTACCGCGGGTGGCGGTTCGCGGAGGACCTGAAGTCGAGCTACGGCGTGGAGGCCTACATCGAGAAGCCCTTCCGCGTCGCCGACGTCGTCGCCGCCGTGGAGAACGCGCTCCAGGCGCGCTCGATCCGCGGCGATCAGGACCGGATCTCGGCGGAGGCGGAGCGCCTCCTCGCCGCGGGGATCGCGGCGTATCGCGCGGGCGATTTCGACAAGGCCGTGCGGCACCTGCGCGAGGGCACGGCGATCGACCCGCTCGCGTACCGGCTGCACTTCCACCTCGGCCTGCTCTACGGCAAGCAGGGGCAGCTCTACGATGCCATCCAGGAGCTGGAGACGGCGCTGCACATCAACGGCAAGCACTTCCCCGCGCTGAAGAACCTCGCCGTGCTCTATCAGAAGGCCGGGTTCCGCAACAAAGCCATCGAGACCTGGGAGCGCGCGCTGGGCGTCGCCCCCGATGACCCGACGCGGCAATCGATCAAGGAGCACTTGCTCGGGCTGCTCTGACCGCCTACCCCATGTCGTCTGGGGCCAAGCTGTCGTAGACTGCGCCATTCCACCGGCAGGCGCGTCCTTGGATGAAATTCATCTGCGATAACTGCAAGGCCAAGTACCAGATCGGTGACGAGAAGGTCGCCGGCAAGATGGTGCGGATGCAGTGCCGGCGATGCGGGCACCTCATCCAGGTCAGCGCGAGCGTCACCGAGAGCTCCGTGGCGCGTGCTCTTCCGGTCGAGCCGCCGCGCGAGGCGGGCGACGATGCGCACGTCGCCCCTCCGAGCGACGAGGCGCCGGCGGCGGACGGGGGCGCGGCGAGCCCGTTGAAGCCGCCGCTGGCTTCGTCCCTGGGCCACGGCGCCGCGCCTGCGCCGCCCCGGCCGGCATCCCAGGCCCTGCCGCGCCCGGCGGGCGCTCCTCGACCTCCGGTCGCGCCGCGTGCCGTCCCCGGACCGGCGTCGAGCCCGCGTCCGGCGACCGCACCGCAGGCCTCCCCGGCAGCCCGGGCTGTCCAGCCGGCGCCCGCGGCGCCGGCTCGTTCCCCTGCGCCTGCCGCCAGGGCGGCGGAGCCCGCGCCGCCGGCGGGGGCCGCCGGCGCGTTCACGCGCGCGATGTCCAATGACCGCCCGCTCGGGAAGGCGCCGGCCGTGCGCGCCACGGCGAGCGAGGACTGGTACGTCGGGGTCGGCGGCGTCCCGCTCGGCCCGGTGCGGCTCTCGGTCATTCGCGACAAGGCGCTTGCCGGCGCGGTGGACGGCGAGTCGCTCGTCTGGCGCGAGGGCTTCGATGAGTGGCAGCCCCTCAAGAACTTCCCGGAGCTGCTCGAGATCGTCACGCAGGCTCAGTCCACCCGCCTGTCCCCGCCCGCGCGCCGCATCAGCACCACGGGCTCCTCTGTCGGTCAGCCGCAGGCGTCGTCGGCGAAGGCGCCCTCCTCGTCGAGGGTCCCTGCGCTCGGGGGGGCCGCGCCCGCGCGCACGGCGACGCGCGAACCAGAGCCTCCTGGCCTGAACGAGCAGGCCCCGGCGGTCGCCGCCTTCACCGCGGCCGGGACGCCCGCTGTGTCGGCCCCGCTGCCCGTGCCAGTCGCGTCGGCCACGTCCGTTACGTCCGTCTCGCGCGTCACCCCGGTTGCGCCAGCAGCGAGCGCGCCGGCCGCATGGCCAGGAGCGCCGGCAGGCGCCGGGCGGACCCACGCCGCGGGCGCTGCGCCGGTGGAGGTGCTCGCCGATCCCTTCGCGGCCGATCGGACCGACCCCGTCGCGTTCGCGCCCGGACCCGAGCTGGCCGCGTCCGCCTCGACCGAGCTCGCTCGCGGGGCCGGCGGCCTGGCCGCGGGCGGGTCGCCCTCTGCGGCGGCGCCCACGGGTGGCCTGGCCGCTGGGGGTGCGCGCTCTGCGACGGCGCCAGCAGGCGGAAGGCTGACCGCGGGGGGCTCGCCCGCCGCGCCGGCAGGGGCCCTCTCCGCCGCGGAGCCCGCACCTCTGGTGGCCACGCCTGGCAGCCTGGTGGAGACGGTCGCGCCAAGGCGGAGATCGGGCATGAGCCCGCTCGCATACGCCTTCATCGCCATGGCAGCGGCGTTCGGTGGCGTCTCCGCTTTCGTCCTGCTCTCCCCGAAGCCGCAGCCCGTGCAGGTCGTGACCGCCCCCCCGCCGCAGAGCCAGCCGGCGGATTTGCCCACGGCGGCCCCGCCGCCGCCGCCGACCGTCGAGCCGGACGCACCTGCACCGGCCGAGACGGCTTCCGCCCGGCCAGAGGTCGCTTCGACGGGCAAGGCGGGCGGCGTCGCGAGCCAGCGCCCTCCGCCGGACAAGCCGGTCGCTCCATCGGCCTCTGCTCAGCTCGACCGGTCCGGGTTCGGCGCTGGGGTCCCCGGCCCCTCGTCAGGGCCGGGCAGCCAGGGGGCCGGCGCCGGTTTGACCCCGCTTTCCCAAGGGGAGATCTCCGGCGTCGTCGAGTCGAACCGCCCCAGCGTCCGCCGCCACTGCTGGCAGCCCGCCCTCGACGCGCGCGCCAGCAACGCGGCCAGCACCGCCAGGGTCTCCGCTTCGGTGGTCATCGCCGCGTCGGGCGCCGTCCAGTCCGTCTCGGCCGGCGGATCGGAGAAGGATTACCCCGGCCTGTCGAGCTGCATCGCCTCCCGGATCAAGTCCTGGCGGTTTCCTCCTTCCTCGGGTTCCACCCCCGTAACGATTCCGTTCGTCTTCGCCGCGCAGTAAGCCCGCTGCTCAGCAAGGATGCACCCCTGTGGAGCGAAGGCCGCTCGATCGGGCGCTTCGCTTTACGCCTGCCCAGGCAGGCGGTAATCGACGCGCTCATGGCAGAGCGCAAAGTCCGAATCCTCGTGGCGAAGCCCGGCCTGGACGGCCACGACCGCGGCGCCAAGGTGGTCGCCAGGGCACTCCGCGATGCGGGCTTCGAGGTGGTCTACACGGGCCTGCACCAGACCCCCGACATGATCGCCTCCGCCGCCGTGCAGGAGGACGTCGACGCCGTGGGGCTGTCGATCATGTCCGGAGCGCACAACACCCTCTTCCCCGCGGTTATCGAAGCGCTCCGGAGCCGCGGGGCCGAGGACATCGTGGTGTTCGGTGGGGGCATCATCCCGGACGAGGACATCGCGCGGCTCCAGAACGCCGGCGTGAAGGGCGTCTTCACCCCCGGGACCACCCTGAAGAGCATCGTGGAGTGGGTCCAGACCAACGTGACCCCCCACAGCTGACCGCCGCCGCGGCGCGCTTCCCCACTCTCCCCCACCGCGGCGCGCCTTCCCACTCTCCCCACCGCGCGCCTCCCCCGCCCGGTTTCCCCCAGAGCCACACGCTCGCTGAGCCCGCCCGGTAACCCGGCTACGCACCCGTTCGCCCGACCGCGAATCGACGTGCTCAGGGCGGCGATCCGTCTTGCTTGCTTTCCGTCTTGCCAGCGTCTGCCCGACGCGTTCCAGCCCACCTCCGAGCGGCTCCCCACTTCCTCCCACGGCACTTCCCGGGAGCCATTTGTCGATAAATCGCGCTGTTTTGTGGGGTATGACCTTGAGGGTTTATGTCCTACATAGGTGGCGGATGAGGTCCAGAAATCTCCCAAACTGTTGACACTCGGCACCTCACTCCGTAGCGTGGCGGAGCTTCGTGGGAAGAAGTGGCAGAGAATGTCACGACGCGGCGTGCGCCCGGTGGAGCAACGCGTCGCCAACCCCTCGGCGGGACGGACCAGCCGGAGCTGGGGTCGATGAGCACGATGTTTCGCGGTCACTTCGAGCACGCGATCGACGCGAAGGGGCGCACGAGCCTCCCTTCGCGCTTTCGCGACGTGCTCGCGGCCGCGAACGACCTGCGGATGGTCATCACCCCGGCCCTCTTCGACCCCTGCCTGCACGCGTACCCGATGAAGGCCTGGGAAGAGCTGGAGGCGAAAATTGCAGCACTTCCACAATTCGATTCGAACGTGGTCGCCTTCCGGCGCCGTTACCTGTCCGCGGCCGTCGAGTGTGACCTTGACAAGCAGGGCAGGATCCTCATCCCGCCGTCTCTCCGCGAGCACGCGGACCTCACGAAGGACGTGCTGTGGGCGGGCATGGGCCAGACGATCGAGCTCTGGTCGCAGGAACGGTGGAAGGCCGCTCAGCAGATGAGCGAGGTCGAGCTTCAGAGCTTCAAGAACGCAATCGCGGAGCAGTTCCGCCTATGAACGTCGTCAATGTAGTCCCCATGCACCTGCCTCCTCCGCCGCCGCGCCCGCGCGCCGAGCAGCACGTCTCCGTCCTCGGCCGCGAGGTGCTCGCCGCGCTCTCGCCGAGCAGCGAGGGCGTCTATGTCGACGCCACCCTCGGCGCCGGCGGCCACACCGCGACGATCCTCGAGACGCCGGGCGCCCGGGTCATCGGGATCGATCGCGACGAGCGCGCCCTCGCCATCGCGCGTGCCCGGCTCGCCCGCGCGGGGGATCGGGTGACCTACGTTCACGGCGAGTTCTCCGAGATCGAGCGGCACCTCGCGGCCCTCGGCGTGCCGCAGGTGGACGGCCTCGTCGCCGACATCGGCGTGAGCTCCATGCAGCTCGACGACCCGGCCCGCGGCATGAGCTTCCGCGCGGAGGGGCCGCTCGACATGCGGATGGACCCGAGCCGCGGCGAGACGGCGCTCGAGCTCATCGAGCGGCTCAGCGACGAGGAGCTCGCGGACCTCATCTACCGCTACGGCGAGGAGCGCCGCAGCCGGCGGGTCGCGCGCTGCATCAAGCAGGCGGCCGACAGCGGCGAGCTCGTGACGACGCTCGACCTGCGGCGCGCCGTGGTGCGCGCCGTCGGGCCGGCGCGCATCGGCGGCGTCGATCCGGCGACGCGCACGTTCCAGGCGCTGCGCATCGCGGTGAACGGTGAGCTCGACCAGCTCGAGGCGCTGCTCGAGGCGGCGCCCAGGATCATCGCGCCGGGCGGCGTGCTCGCCGTGATCTCGTTCCACTCGCTGGAGGACCGCATCGTCAAGCGCGCGCTGCGCGAGCCGGAGGTCTGGGAGCCGCTGACGAAGAAGCCGGTGACCGCGGGCGACGACGAGGTCGAAGGCAACCCGAGGGCCCGCAGCGCGAAGCTCCGCGCCGCGAGGCGCGTAAGCGGGGCGGAGGCGCTCGCGTGACGCAGCAGCGTCCGTTCCTCATCTTGTGGACGCTCGCGGTGGCCGCGACGGTGGCGGCGTTCATCGTGCACCTCGCGCTGCGAGGGCGCACGGTCGACCTGGGATACAAGCTCGGGCGAGCGCGCGCCGAGCAGGGGCGGCTGCGCGAGGTGAAGCGGGTGCTCTCGCTCGAGGCGGCCAGCTACGAGACGCCGCAGCGCGTGGAGATGGTCGCCCGCTCGCTGCTCGGCATGACGCCGCCCCCGCCCGAGCGCGTGATCCCGGTGCGGGGCTACTCCGCGCCGCCCGGCGAGCGCGAGCCCGAAGGCGAGGAGCCCGGCCGCGCGCCGCCGAGCGGAGGGCAGCCGTGAAGAACCTCGATCCCCGGCGCGCGCGGTGGATCCGCATCCGCATGGGGCTGCTCTGCGGCCTCATGGCGCTCGGCTTGGGCGGTGTCGTGTCCGGCGCCTACCGCATCGAGGTCGAGGACGGGGACGCGTGGTACGACCTCGCCGAGCGGCAGCGCCAGCGGCGGCTCCACATCACGCCGAAGCGCGGCACCATCTACGACCGGAACGGCGCGCCGCTCGCGGAGAGCGTGGAGGTGCCCAGCGTCTCCGTGGACGCGGTCGAGATGCTCCGCGGCATCGAGGAGAAGTACGTCCCGATGCGGATCCAGCAGTACGCGGAGCGCATCGCGCAGGCGCTCTCGCTGCCGCTCGAGGAGGTCGTGGAGAAGCTCGGCCGGCGGCGCCGCTTCGCCTGGCTCAAGCGCCGCATCTCCGAGCAGGAGGTCGAGAACGTCCGCGCGCTCGGGGACAGGACGCAGCGCTACCCGGTGCGCGGGCTCGTGATCGAGGGCGAGGGGCGCCGCTTCTACCCGAACCGCGAGCTCGCCGGCCCGCTGCTCGGCTTCGTCGCCACCGACGGCGAGGGCAAGGAGGGGATCGAGCTCAGCCTGGAGCACGAGCTCCGCGGCAACGCGTCCGAGGTGCGCGGGCTCCGCGATCGCTCGGGCCGGCTCATCTTCTCGGAGGGGATCGAGGACGAGCAGGCGCTCGCCGGGCACAACGTCCACCTGACGATCGACAAGGGCATCCAGTTCACCGCCGAGCGCGAGCTCGAGGCGGCGATGAAGACCTACGAGGCGCTCGGCGGATCGATCGTGGTCGTCGATCCGGAGAGCGGCGAGATCCTCGCCATGGCGAGCGCTCCGGGCTTCAACCCGAACGACTACTCGCAGAGCGATCCAGGGTCCCGGCGCAACCGCTGCGTCGTCGATCGCTTCGAGCCCGGCTCCACGATGAAGGTGTTCGCCATCGCGAGCGCGATCGCGGCGAAGAGCGTCTCCCCCAGCGCGACCATCTACTGCGAGGAGGGGAACATGGCGATCGACAACGTCGTGATCCACGACACGCACATTCACAAGTGGCTGACGGTGCCGCAGATCCTCGCCCAGTCGTCCAACATCGGCACGGCGAAGATCGCGCTCGGGCTCGGCGAGCAGCGGCTCTACGAGGGCTTCCGGCGGTTCGGCTTCGGGGACCTCACCGGCGTGCCGCTGCCGGGCGAGTCCGTGGGCGTGCTGCGGCCGCGCGGCCGCCCGTGGGTCCAGGTCGAGACGGCGGCGGCCTCGTTCGGGCAGGGGATCAGCGTGACCACGCTCCAGCTGGCGATGGCCACGGCGGCGGTCGCCAACCACGGGCGGCTGCTCGAGCCGATCCTGATCAAGCGGGTCACCGACGGCACGGGCGTCACGCTGTCGGAGCCGTCGCCGCGCGTGCGCCGCGACGCGGTGCCGGCGCCGATCGCGCGGATGATGTCGGAGATGCTCGTCGCGGTGACGGAGGGGGACGGGACCGGCGTCGAGGCCGCGATCCCGGGGTTCCGCGTCGCGGGGAAGACGGCCACCGCGCAGAAGATCGATCCCGCGACGGGCAAGTACACCGACACCCACTACGTGGCGTCGTTCGTCGGGTTCGTCCCGGCCGAGCGGCCTCGGATCGCCATCGCGGTGGTGCTCGATGAGCCGATGGGCGGCACGTACGCCGGCGGCTCGGTCGCGGCGCCCGTCTTCCGTCGGATCGGTGAGATGGCGCTGCGCTACCTGGGCGTTACCCCGCGCGGGAGCGTGCCGATGAAGCTGTCGGAGATCAGCGAGCAGTCCGGAGAGGACCTCGCGGCGAGCACCTATCAGGTGCTGAGCGAGGCGCGCGCCGCGGCCGCGCCGATCTCGACGGGCGTGGTCACGCCGTCCGCGCCGCTCAAGGCGGGGGAGCTGCGCGTCCCCGATCTGACGGGGCTGCCGCAGCGCGAGGCCGTGAAGAGCGCCGCTGCGCTCGGGCTCGATCCGAGCGTCGAGGGCACGGGGCGGCTCGCGCGCCAGGAGCCTCCGCCCGGGACCGTGCTGCCCAAGGGATCGCCCCTGAAGCTCATCTTCGAGCCCCCCACATGACGGAGCACGATCACAAGGAAGCCAGCCTGGCCGAGGTCGAGCTCGCGCTCCGCCTCGGCGACGTGCTGCTCGAGATCCCGGGCGCCGCGCTCTCTCCGGCGGGCGCCGCGGACATGGTCGTGACGGGCGTGCACCTCGACTCGCGCAAGGTGAGGCAGGGGGACATCTTCGTCGCGCGCGCGGGCGCGCGTGACCACGGCGAGCGCTTCATCCCCGAGGCCGTGGCGCGCGGCGCGCGGGCGGTGATCGTCGCCCGCGGGAGCGCGGCCGACACGCTCGGCGCCGCGCGCGTCGAGGTCCCCGACGTGCCGCTCGCGCTCGCTCAGGCCGCCGCCGTGGTCTACGGACACCCGACCTTCACGCTCGAGGTCGTCGGCATCACCGGTACGAACGGCAAGACGACGACGGCCCACCTCGTCCAGGCCTGCATCGATCGGTGCGGCGGTCAGGCCGGGATCGTCGGGACGCTCGGCTACCGCTTCGGCGATCTCGATGTCCACGCCTCGCACACGAGCCCCGAGGCGGACGAGCTAGCCCGCGTCGCCGCCGCGATGGTCGCCCGCGGCGCGACGCACCTCGTGATGGAGGTGTCATCGATCGCGCTCGCGGCGAAGCGCGTCGATGCGGTCCGGTTCCGGATCGCCGTCTTCACGAACCTCACGCAGGATCACCTCGACTACCACGGCACGATGGAGGCGTACGCGGCGGCGAAGGCGCGCCTGTTCGTTGATCTCGGCCCCGGCGCCGCGGTCATCAACGTCGACGATCCCTTCGGGCGGCAGCTCGTCGAGATGCTGGCCCCCGGCGGGCTCTCGCGCCCGACGGCGGCGACGCTCGCGCGCTACTCGGCGGAGGTGGGCGTGGGCCCGGACGCCGCGGAGATCGCCCCCGTCGAGCTCGCGCACAGCGCGAGCGGCACGTTCATCCGCGCCCGCACGCCCGTCGGCGAGGTCACCATCCGCTCCCACCTGCTCGGCGCGCACAACGCGTCGAACCTGCTCGCCGCCCTCGCCGTGGCCTACCTGCTCGGGTTCGACGTCGGTGACGCCGCCGCGGCGCTCTCGTCTCCGATCCAGGTCGCGGGCCGCCTGGAGCGCTGCGATACCCCCGGCGCCGACGATGTGATCGTGCTCGTCGACTACGCGCACACGCCGGACGCGCTCGCCCGCGTGCTCGCGAGCGTGGGTGCCCTCGGCGGCGGGCGCGTCCTCTGCGTCTTCGGGTGCGGCGGCGACCGCGATCCGCTGAAGAGGCCGCAGATGGGCGAGGCGGTCGGCCGCGCCGCCGACGTCGCCATCGTCACCAACGACAACCCGAGGAGCGAGGACCCGCGCGCGATCGCCGACGCCATCCTGCCGGGGCTCGCCGCCGGGCGCGCGCGCGTCGTCGTCGAGCTCGATCGAGCGCGCGCGATCGAGCGCGCGGTGCTCGACGCCGAGCCGGGGGACGTGGTCCTCATCGCCGGCAAGGGCCACGAGCCGTACCAGATCATCGGCGGCGTCACGCTGCCGTTCGACGATCGCGACGAGGCGCGGCGCGCGCTCGCCGCGCGCCGCGCGCGCTCCCTTGACGAGCGGCCGTCGCACGGAGGTGCGGGGTGATCTACGAGCTCTTCTATCCGCTCAAGTTCCACTACGGCTGGCTGAGCTGGCTCAACGTCCTCCGCTACATCCCGTTCCGCACGATCATGGCGACGATCACCGCCATGGTGCTGACGTTCGTGCTCGCGCCGTGGTTCATCCGCGAGCTCCGGCGGAAGCAGATCGGGCAGGTGGTCCGCGCCGAGGGGCCGGAGACGCACAAGATCAAGGCGGGCACGCCGACGATGGGCGGCGCGCTCATCCTGCTCTCCCTGCTGCTCCCCACCGTGCTGTGGGCCGACCTCAGGAACCCCTTCGTCCTCGCGACGACGGCCGTCACCGCGGGCTACGGCGTCATCGGCTACCTGGACGACTTCCTCAAGATCAAGCGGCGGAGCAGCGGGGGCCTGCCCGGGCGTTACAAGCTCATCGGCCAGGTGCTGATCGGCGGCGCGGCCGTGGCCTACACGTTCCTGCTCGCGTCCAAGCTCCCGCCGGACTGGGCGGAGATCAGGACGCGGCTCGCGATCCCGTTCGTCGCGTTCTCGAAGTACCCGATCGAGCTGCCGCTCTACGTCTACATCCCGTTCGCCGTCTTCGTCGTGGTCGCCACGTCGAACGCCGTGAACCTCACCGACGGCCTCGACGGCCTCGCGATCGGCCCGGTGATCATCAACGCGGGGACCTACCTCATCCTCGCGTACATCGTCGGCGCCTCCATCGCGAGCTTCTCGCTCGCGGCCTACCTCGACATCCCGGCGATCGCGTCGGCCGGCGAGCTGTCGGTGTACTGCGGCTCGGTCATCGGCGCGGGGATCGGGTTCCTCTGGTACAACACGTACCCCGCCCAGGTCTTCATGGGGGACGTCGGGTCGCTCGCCCTCGGAGGCGGGCTCGGGATGCTCGCCGTCTTCACCAAGAACGAGCTCCTGTCGATCATCCTCGGGGGGATCTTCTTCATCGAGACGGTCAGCGTCATCACGCAGGTCCTCTCGTTCAAGCTCACCGGCAAGCGCGTCTTCTTGATGGCGCCGATCCACCACCACTACGAGAAGAAGGGGTGGGCGGAGCCCAAGATCATCGTCCGCTTCTGGATCATCTCCATCCTCCTGGCGCTGGTGTCCCTGGCGTCGATGAAGCTGCGGTGAGGGCATGATGGACGTCCGCGGGCGAACAGTGATCGTCGTGGGTCTCGGCCGGAGCGGCGTCGCGGCCGCGCGCCTCCTGAACGCGCGCGGCGCGCGCGTTATCGCGAACGACGGCGCGCCGCGCGAGCGGCTCTCCGCCGCGGCCGCGGCCCTCGAGGGCGAGGGCGTCGTCCTCGCGCCGGGAGGGCACGAGCCGGCGCTGTTCGACGGCGCCGACCTCGTGGTCGTCTCGCCGGGCGTGCCGTCGTTCCCTGCGCTCGACGCCGTCGCTCGCTCCGGGCGCGAGGTCATCGGCGAGCTCGAGCTCGCGTCGCGCTTCGTGTCGGCGCCCGTCGTGCTCGTCGGCGGGACCAACGGCAAGAGCACGACGACGGCGCTCACGGGCGCGATGCTCGAGCGGGCCGGCCTCCGCACGTTCGTCGGCGGCAACTTCGGGACCCCCCTCGCCGAGGTCGTCGACCAGACGTGGGACGTGCTCGTCCTCGAGATCTCGAGCTTCCAGGCGGAGCGCGTGCCGACGCTGCACGCGCGCGCCCACGCGCTGCTGAACATCACGGACGATCACCTCGATCGCTACGCGAGCTTCGCGGCGTACGCCGACGCGAAGGGCAACCCGTTCGAGCGCATGACGCCCGACGACGTGGCGGTCGTCCCCTTCGGCGACGAGCTCGTCGCCCGACAGGCGGCGCGCGGGCGCGCCCGCGTCGTGACGTTCAGCGCGCGCGACGCCCGCGCGGACGTGAGCGCCGCGGGGGGCGCGATCGTCGATCGCGTCGCCGGCGCCCGCTACCCGCTGGATCGCGTGCGGCTCGCGGGCGCGCACAACCTCGCGAACGCCTGCGCCTCCGTCGCGCTCGCCGCCGCGCTCGGCGCTCCCGCGGCGGCGATCGGCGACGCGCTCTCGGGCTTCGAGGGGCTCGCGCACCGGACCGCGCTCGTCGCGGACGTCGACGGGGTCCGCTATTACGACGACTCGAAGGGGACCAACGTCGGCGCCTCCGTCGCCGCGCTCTCCGGCCTGATCGAGGCGAAGGCCGTCCTGATCGCGGGCGGGCGCGACAAGCTCGGCGACTACGCCCCGCTCGTGTCCGCGCTGCGCGAGCGGGGGCGCGCCCTCGTCGTCCTCGGCGAGGCCGCGGACCGCATCGCCGCAGCGGCCGCCGGCGTCCTGCCGATCGCGCGGGCGGGCTCGATGGTGGAGGCGGTCCTCGCCGCGCGCTCCCTCGCCCGGCCGGGCGACGCGGTGCTGCTCAGCCCCGCGTGCTCCAGCTTCGATATGTTCCGCGACTACAAGGACCGCGGCGACGCCTTCGTCCGCGCGGTCCGCGAGCTCCAGGGAGCTGGCGGCGGGGCCGCCGGGGAGGTGGCGTCGTGACGTCGTGGAGCAGCGCGTTCGGCGCGCGCGCCGACGCACCCAAGAACCGGCACGTCGGTCCCCCCGACCAGGAGAAGGCGGCGCCGGGCGGGATCGCGGCGGCCGCCGAGGCCTTCTGGAAGGTGCGATCGAGCCCCTCGGGCCCGGTCGACGCCCTCCTCGCGGCGGTCGTCACGGCGCTCATCGGCTTCGGCGTGGTGATGGTCTACAGCGCCAGCGCCGTCGAGGCGACGGTCCGCTACAAGGACGCGCAGTTCTTCCTCAAGCGTCAGGCGGTCTACGCGGTGCTTTCGATCGCCACGATGTGGATCACGAGCCGCATCGATCACCGCCGGCTCAAGGTCCTCACGTACCCGGTGCTCATCACCGTCACCGGGATGCTCGTCGCCTGCGTGGCGGGGCTCGGCCACAAGGCCGGCAACGCCTACCGCTGGATCTCGCTCGGCCCTGTCCACGTGCAGCCGGCCGAGGTGGCGAAGCTCGCGATCGTGCTCTGGCTCGCCTACTCGCTGTCGAAGAAGGCCGAGCGCATCAAGTCGTTCTCGGTCGGCTTCCTCCCGCACCTCCTCGTCGTCGGGCTCTTGATGCTCCTCTGCCTCAAGCAGCCCGACTTCGGAAGCGCGGTCGTGCTGCTCTTCCTGACCTTCACGCTGCTGTTCGTGGCGGGCGCGCGCGTCCCGTACATCGCCGCGTTCTCCATGCTGCTGGCGTTCGCCGGCGCCGCGCTCGTTCGCTTCAGCGGGTACCGCTACGCGCGCTACCTCGCGTGGATCGACATGGACAACAACCGCGCGGACCTCGCCTACCAGCCGTTCCAGTCGGTCATGAGCTTCGGCTCGGGCGGGCTCTTCGGCCTCGGCCTCGGGCGAGGGCTGCAGGTGCTCTACCTGCCGGAGGCGCACACCGATTTCGTGTCCGCGATCGTCGGCGAAGAGCTCGGCTTCGTCGGCATCGTCGGTCTGTGCGCGGCATACCTCGTCATCGTCTCGCGGGGCGTGAAGATCGCCCTCGAGGCGGCCGACGACTACGGCAGCTTCATGGCGTTCGGCATCGCGACGCTCTTCGGGGTGCAGGCGATGACGAACCTCGCCGTCGCGATGGCGATCCTCCCCACGAAGGGGCTCACGTTGCCGTTCCTCAGCTATGGCGGCTCCTCGTTGCTCGTGAACGCCGCGGCCGCGGGCATCCTGCTCAGCATCAGCCGATCGCGGACCGTCGTGGCCCCCGAGAAGCGCGGCGAGGCGGGCGCTTCGCCCGTCCCGCACGCGCCGAGCGCGTCGGCCGTGGTCGCCGCGTCGGCCGAGGAGGGCGGCGCATGGTGACCGTGCTCATCGCCGGAGGCGGCACCGGCGGCCACGTCTTCCCGATGATCGCCGTGGGCGACGCCGTCCGCGCTGCGGCGCCCGACGCGCGCGTCGTCTACGTCGGCACCGCGCGCGGCATCGAGGTGCGCGTGATGGGCGAGCGCGGCGACAACCTCGAGCTGCTCCACGTCCTGCCGCTCCGCGGGGGCGGCCTCTCCGGCTTCGTGCGCGGCGCTGCCCGCGCGGGCAGCGTCCTCCCGGAGGCGAGGCGGCTCGTCGAGCGGCTCGACGCCCGCGTGGCGCTCTCGCTCGGCGGGTACGCCGGCGGACCGGTCTCGCTCGCTGCCCGCTCGCTCGGCGTTCCGGTCGCGATCCTGGAGCCGAACAGCGTCCTCGGACTGTCGAACCGGCTGCTCGCGCCCATCGTCGATCGCGCGTACGTCGCCTTCCCGGAGACGGCGCGCGCGCTGCGCCCGAGCACCGTGCGCCTCTTCGGCGTCCCCCTCCGGCGCGCCTTCGCCCGCGCCCCGTACGCGCCGCGCGAAGGCGCGCTCCGCCTGCTGGTTCTCGGCGGCAGCCAGGGCGCGCTGGCGCTGAACGACGTCGTCCCTCGCGCGATCGCGCGAGGCCGCGAGCGCGGCGTCGACCTCGAGGTGGTGCACCAGACGGGCAGGGATCGCGAGGCCGCGGTCCGTTCGCTCTACGCCGAGCTCGGCCTGGCAGGGCGCGCGCGCGTCGTCCCGTTCATCGACGACGTGGCGGAGGCGCTCGCCGCGGCCGACGTCGTGATCGCCCGCGCGGGCGCGTCGACGCTCGCCGAGCTCTGCGCTGTCGGGCGCCCTTCAATCCTGATTCCGTACCCGTTCGCGGCCGACAACCACCAGCTGAGGAACGCGCAATCCATCGAGCGGGCCTCCGCCGCGGTCGCGATCGCCCAGGGCGACGCCACCGAGATGCGCCTCGCCGACGAGATCGCCCGGCTCGCGGCCGCGCCGGCGCTCCGGGCCCGCATGGCGGACGCGGCGGCGGCCTTCGCCACGCGGGATGCCGCGGCGCGCGTCGCCGCCGATCTGCTCGAGCTCGCGCGGGCTCCGCGCCACCGCGCGCTGCGCTTCCCCACCCTCGGAGGGCGCGCGGCGCGCGCTGGCGAGGCGCAGCGCGGCGCCGTGACGAACCAGGCCGCGCCGCTCGGCGCTGGCCTCGGCTGGGAGGAGGCAGGCTGATGTTCCGCGGTCGCGTTCGCCACGTCCATTTCGTCGGCATCGGGGGCGTCGGGATGAGCGGCCTCGCCGAGAT
Organism: Sorangium sp. So ce128; assembly: GCF_051525245.1. Lineage (NCBI taxonomy): Bacteria > Pseudomonadati > Myxococcota > Polyangiales > Polyangiaceae > Sorangium > Sorangium sp. So ce128. The sequence goes on from NZ_CP150313.1 coordinate 2,408,703, forward strand.
CCTGCGCTCGCTCGAGTTCGAGGTCTCCGGCTCGGATCTCAAGGAGAGCTCGACGACGCGGCGGCTCACGTCGCTCGGCGTCCGGATCGACATCGGCCACCGCGCCGAGAACGTCCGCGGCGTCGATGTCGTCGTGTACTCGAGCGCCATCCGCCCCGAGAACCCCGAGCTCACCGAGGCGCGCGCGCTCGGCACCCCGGTGATCGGGCGCGCGGAGATGCTCGCCGAGCTGATGCGCGTGAAGTACGGCGTCGCGATCGCGGGCTCGCACGGCAAGACCACCACGACCTCCCTGGTCGCCACGGTCCTGCGCGCCGCCGGCCTCGATCCCACCGTCGTCGTCGGCGGCAAGATGGCGGCGCTCGGCACGAACGCGCGGCTCGGCGCCGGTGACCTGCTCGTCGCCGAGGCCGACGAGAGCGACGGATCGTTCCTGCGGCTCACCCCGACGATCGCGGTCGTCACCAACATCGACCCCGAGCACCTCGATCACTACGGCACGCACGAGCGCATCAAGGACGCCTTCGTCGAGTTCGCCGCGCGCGTCCCGTTCTACGGGCTCGCCGTGCTCTGCCTCGACCACCCGCACGTCCAGGATCTGCTCCCGCGCATCCCGCGCCGCCACGTCACGTACGGCGTCTCGCCGCAGTCGGACTACTCGGCGCGCGGCATCCAGTTCCGCGGCCTCGAGACGAGCTTCAACGCGTACCGCCGAGGGGAGCCGCTCGGCGGGTTCACGGTGAAGATGCCGGGCGCGCACAACGTCCTCAACTGCCTCGCCACCATCGCGGTCGCGGACGAGCTCGAGGTGCCGCTCGACGTCACCAAGCAGGCGCTGGCCACGTTCGGCGGCGTCGCTCGCCGCTTCACCGTCGTCGGGTCGATCGGGGGCGTCACGATGATCGACGACTACGGCCACCACCCGGCCGAGATCCGCGCCACCATCGACGCGGCCCGCCGGGCGTTCCCCGGCGAGGATCACCGCGTCGTCGTGGCCTTCCAGCCGCACCGGCACACCCGCACGCGCGATCTCTTCGACGAGTTCACGCGCGCCTTCAACCAGGCCGACGTCCTGCTCGTCACGGACATCTACGCCGCGGGCGAGCCGCCGATCCCCGGCGTCACCGCGGAGCGCCTCGTCCAGTCGATCCGGGAGCACGGCCACCACGACGCGCGCTTCATCGCCGACAAGGCCGACCTCCCGGAGGCCCTCGAGAAGATCGCCCGGCCCGGCGACGTCGTCATCGCGCTCGGCGCGGGCGACGTGAACGCGTGCGTGCGGGGGCTCAAGGCGCGGCTCGAGGCGAAGTCGCCGCCGCAGGAGGGCAGCTCATGACCGAGCGTCCCAGCGCGCCTCCGCCGAACCGCCGCCGCTCGCTGCCGTCGGTGCCCGCGGCGCCGCCGGTCCGGGCGGACTCGCGCGGCTCGAAGCCCGAGCCCGTGGCGGCGGTGCCGCCGAAGAACGAGCGCGTGCGCGCGTCGACCCCGTCGTCGCACGAGTCGCCGGCCCCGCCCGCGACGAGCGTCTCCGTGCGCCCGCCGCGCGCGATCGACCGCGGAGAGCGCGCCGCCGAGGGCGCGCCCTCGGCGGCGCGCCCTCGGCGGCCGATCGCGCGCCACCTCCGCGCCCTGCAGCTGCTCGCGGGCGCCGCCGTCGTGCTCGTCGCCTCGACCGCCGTCGCGTGGGGCGCGCGCCGCTACATCGTGTCGAGCCCTCGCTTCGCCGTGCGCACGGTGCTCGTCGACGGCGTCCAGCGCCGGACCGCTGAGCAGGTGGCCAGCTCCGGCGGCATCGAGGTGGGCAAGAACATCTTCACGCTCGATCTCGAGCTCGCCGGCGCCTCGATCGCCACCGACCCCTGGGTCGAGAAGGCGACGGTCACGCGCAGGCTCCCCTCGACGATCCACGTCGACGTCGTCGAGCGGGAGGCGCAGGCCCTGGTCGCGATCGGCGGCGATCTCTACCTCGCGACGCGCGACGGCGAGCTCTTCAAGGAGCTCGCTGGCGACGACCCCGTCGACCTCCCGATCGTCACGGGGATCACCGGCGAACAGGTGGCGCGGGATCGCCCCGGCGTCGTCATCGCGGTCCGGCGCCTGCTCGACGTGGTCGAGGACCTGGAGCGCGCCGGCGTCGCGCGCCGCTATCCGACCCAGGAGCTCCACGTCGAGCGGGACGGGTCGATCGTCGTCACCATCGGAAAGGAGGCGATCTCGCTCCACCTCGGGCAGCCGCCCTACCGGGACAAGGTCGCCCAGGCGTCGCGGGTGCTCACCGAGCTCGCCCAGCGAAAGGCGAACGCGTCGGTGATCTTCCTCGACAACGACGCGCACCCCGAGCGCGTCGTTGTGAGGATGAGATGAGCGCCGTCGGGCCCGCTCTCCGCGCCGGCGATCGCCGAGCAAAACTTGGCCGGTGCTGCTGGCTCATGGCAGCGTCGTGCCCGCCTTACACGCGCATGGGGCTCGTCCCCGCATGAGGTGGTGCACGCAATGAAGAGCCGGATGGAGACTACTGAGATCGTCGTCGGACTCGACATCGGGACGACCAAGGTCTCGGCGGTCGTTGGCGAGATCGACGCTGATGGGATCACCATCCTCGGGGTGGGCAACGTCCCGTGCCGCGGCCTGCGGAAGGGCGTGGTGAGCAACATCGACTGGACGGTGCGCTCGATCGCCGAGGCGATCGAGGCCGCCCAGACGATGGCGGGCGTCGAGATCCGCACCGTGTACGCCGGCGTCGCGGGCAGCCACATCCGCTGCCAGCAGTCCGACGGCGTCGCCGCGGTCTCCGGCGGCGAGGTCACGCGTCTGGACGTCGAGCGCGTCCTCGAGGGCGCGCGGGCCATCCCTGTCGACGCCGATCGTCAGATCCTGCACGTCCTGCCGCGCGAGTTCACGGTCGACAACCAGGACGGCATCCGCGACCCGGTCGGGATGAGCGGCGTCCGGCTCGGCGTGAAGGTGAACCTGATCACGGCCGCGACCTCGTGCGTGCAGAACGTCGTCCGCTGCGCGGAGCGCTGCGGCCTCACCGTGGCCGACGTGGTACTGGAGCCGCTCGCCAGCGCCGAGGCGGTGCTCTCCGAGGACGAGAAGGAGATCGGCGTCGCCATCATCGACATCGGCGGCGGTACGACGGACCTGCTCCTCTACGTGGACGGCGGAATCGCGCATGCCAGCGTGATCCCGGCGGGCGGCAACAACGTGACGGCCGACATCGCCGCCGGGCTGCGCACGCCGATGGGCGAGGCCGAGCGCCTGAAGCGCAACGCCGGCTGCGCCCTTGGCCGAATGGTGGGCGACGAGGAGGAGATCGAGGTCCCCGGCGTCGGCGGACACATGCCGCGCAAGGCGGCGCGCCGCGTCCTGTCGGACATCATCGAGCCGCGCGTCGAGGAGATCTTCGCGGTCATCCGCAAGCGGATCGAGGACACCGGGATGCTCGAGCAGCTCTCGGCCGGCGCGGTGGTCACCGGCGGCGGCGTCCTCATGGAAGGGATGACAGAGTTCGCCGAGGAGATCCTCGGGATGCCCGTGCGCCTCGGCGTGCCGGTCGGCGTGCGAGGCATCACGCAGCTCGTGGCCGGCCCGCAGTACGCGACGGGCGTGGGCCTCGTTCAGTACGGCGCCAACGCACTCGCGCAGGCGCGCGCGCTCACGCCGGTGACGCTCGACGCCGGCCACGCCGGGCGCGCGGAGATCCGTCGCGAGAAGCTCCGCGAGCGCGAGTCGCGTCGAGATGTCGTCGAAGAAATGGCGATTGAAAAGAGGTCGAGCGGGAGGTTCTGGAACTGGCTTCGAGCAGCATTCTAGGCATGACGTGGCAAGAGAAAGTTGTTAGAGAATTGGGTTTGAGAGGATCCGATAGCGCACTGGCGATCCCTCTTGAACGCGAAGTCAAGAGGGTTTGAAACGCGGTGTTCGAAGGGGAAGAGGCGCCCCTCCGAATGCCGTCCGGAGCGAGGACGTCCTCGCGCACTGAGGGTTCCGCGCCGCTCGACCTCCGTAGGGGTCGGCGCCGGGCCGAGCGGCTAGCTGTACTTCCCCGGGAGGAGTTCATGAGTTTCTCCATCGAGTTTGCCGACGAGCACACCGGGTACGACGCCCGGATCAAGGTCATCGGTTGTGGCGGTTCTGGCGGCAATGCAGTCAACACGATGATCAACTTCGGCCTCGAGGGCGTGGAGTTCATCGTCGTCAACACCGACGCCCAGGCGCTCGGATCGAGCCTCGCCCCGACCAAGCTCCACATCGGAGCGAGCGTCACGCGCGGTCTCGGCGCGGGCGCCGATCCCGAGAAGGGCCGCAAGGCGGCGCTCGAGGACGTGACGCGGGTGAAGGAGTGCCTCCAGGGCGCGGACATGGTGTTCGTCACCGCGGGGATGGGCGGCGGCACGGGCACGGGCGCCGCGCCGGTCATCGCGCAGCTCGCGCGCGAGGAGGGCTGCCTCACCGTCGGCGTCGTGACGAAGCCGTTCTTCTTCGAGGGCAAGCAGCGCTCGCGCCGCGCCGAGCTCGGCCTAGCGATGCTCGCGGAGCACGTCGACACGCTCATCACGATCCCGAACCAGAAGCTCCTCTCGCTGGGCGACGAGGACCTCTCGTTCGTCGAGGCGTTCCGCAAGGCGGACGAGGTGCTCTATCAGGCGATCAAGGGCATCAGCGATCTCATCACGCAGAACGGGATCGTGAACGTCGACTTCGCGGACGTGAAGACGGTGATGTCGAACATGGGCCGCGCGCTCATGGGCACCGGCTGCGCGAAGGGGCAGGGCCGCGCTCGCCTCGCCGCCGAGATGGCCGTCAGCTCGCCGCTGCTCGACGACATCTCGGTCGAGGGCGCGACCGGCGTGCTCATCAACATCGTCGGCGGCCCCGACATGCGGATGCGCGAGATCGAGGAGGCCGCGACGCTCGTGCAGGAGCAGGCGCACGAGGACGCGAACATCATCTTCGGCGCGACGATCGACGAGAACATGGGCGAGATGATCAAGGTGACGGTCATCGCGACCGGCTTCGACCACCTCGTCGCCGAGGTCCCGCAGCAGCTCGCGAGCGCCGCGCAGCCGCGCGCCACCGCGCACTCCATCGGAGCGTCGCTGGCCGCGGCGGCCGGGCCGATGTCGGGCCGCTCCGCCCCGAGCGCTCCTCCCATGCCCATGACGCAGCGCCAGCCGCACCGGCACGAGGAGGTCGCGTATCCGACCACCCGTCGGCCCGCGCCGCAGGTCCAGGCGGCAGGCGGCAGCCCGCGCGACCGCGCGAGCTTCGTCCCTCCGCTCGACGCCGACTGGGACACGCCCGCGTTCCAGCGCCGGGGCCAGTAGAAGCGCCGCAGCCTGCACGGAAGGCGTCCCGGCGCGCAGCCACCGCGGGCGTTCACGCTGTATTACGCGTTGACAGGCGCGCACGACGACTTATGGTCTGCCGGCACCTGTGCCCGCTGTCGGGCAGGATCGACGCGGCGGTCCACGATTCATGAGTGAAAAGCGCGACTTCTACGAAGTTCTTGGCCTCGCGCGAGACGCGACGCCTGACGACATTCGCAAGGCCTATCGTCAGGCTGCGTTGAAGAACCATCCGGACCGGAACCCCGGCGATGCGTCGGCGGAGGCCCGCTTCAAAGAGGCCACCGAGGCGTACCAGGTCCTCTCCGACGAGGAGAAGCGCAGGCGGTACGACCAGTTCGGGCACGCCGGCCTCGAGGGGATCGGCGGCGCGGCCGACGGCGACATCTTCTCCCACTTCCAGGACATCTTCTCGGAGTTCTTCGGCGGCTTCGGCGGCGGGCAGCGCCGGCGGCGCGGGCCCGCGCGCGGCCAGGACATCCGGGTTCAGCAGCGGCTCTCGCTGCGGGACGCCTTGCTCGGCTGCAAGCGGGAGGTCGTCCTGCGGACGCCGGTGGCGTGCGACGACTGCTCCGGCTCGGGGGCGAAGCCAGGGACGAAACGCAAGCCGTGCGGTACGTGCGGCGGCGCCGGGCAGGTCTCGACCTCGCGCGGGTTCGTGATGTTCACCCAGACGTGCCCTGAATGCTCGGGCGAGGGCTCGGTCATCAAGACGCCGTGCGCCACCTGCAAGGGGTTCGGGGCGGTCGAGAAGACGCGGAAGGTCGTCGTCAATTTCCCAGCCGGCATCGACGGCGGCCAGCGGCTCAGGGTGCCGGGCCAGGGCATGCCGGGCGCCCAGGGCGCGCCGCCCGGCGATCTGTACGTCGACGTCGATCTCGCCGCGGACGAGCGCTTCGAGCGCGACGGGCTCGACCTCATCACGCGGGCGCCCATCTCCTTCGCCGACGCGGCTCTCGGCAGCACGGTCAAGATCGACCTGCCGGACGACACGGTCGTCGACGTCGAGGTCCCGGCGGGCGTGCAGCCCGGCGAGGTGATCTCGGTCAAGGGCAAGGGCGCGCCCCGGATCGATGGTCGCGGCCGCGGAGCGCTCCAGGTGGTCATCCAGGTCGAGGTGCCGCGGAACCTGTCGCCCGCAGCGCAGGAGCTGCTCCGCAGGTTCCAGGACGAGGTAGCCAAGCACCAGCCGGCGGCGAAGGCGGCGACCGCGTAGGTCTGCTGGTCGCTCGAGCTCCGGCCAGCGCTGCGGCGGCAGCGGCGCGGGGCGGCGCTGCGTGGCGACGAGGTCGGGGTCGCGCGGGCTCGTCGCAGAGCCGACGCCCACCGAACTGGCAGGATTTCTAGCGCCAGGCGCGAGCGTGCGCCGCGCTCAGCGCGTCGTGCCGATCCAGGCGCCCGCGCACGCGAGGCTGAAGGCGATGGGGGCGAGCGCGGCCGCGAACACGACGGCGACGGGGGCCGCGAGGCCGAGCAGCACCAGAGAGCCCAGGATGGCGAGCGCCGCCGAGGCGGCCGGCTCGAGGACGCTGCCCGTCGACGAGGCCCGGGCGACGAGATAACCAGCCAAGGGGAAGGCGGCGATCGCCGCTGCGACGAGCAAGAGGAGCGGCGCCGCCGCGGCGGCCGAGGCGTCGCCCCTGTCCACCGCCGCGAAGTCGACGCCGAAGCGATGGCCGAGCGCGATCGCGATCGCGAGCGCGGTCGTCATCACCCCGACCGTGACGAGCGCGCCGAAGGCGATCCACGTGAGCGTCACCGGTCGTTCGGTGCGCCTGAGCGCCTCACGCAACGTTCCGAGCGACGGCGGAGCGATGCGGGGGAGGAAGCGGCGCTCCCTGCGCTGCGAGCTGTGCGGCGACGCGCCTCGGCGGAGCAGGTCGCGGGCGGCGAGGAAGGTCACGAGGCCGGTGCCGAGGAGCACCGGCGCCGCGATGACGAGCGCGACCGGGCGGCACGCAAAGACGATGTAGTCGTAGGCGCCGTTGAGCACCATCGCGCCGAGCCACGCGGCGTTGAAGCGACGGCCGCCCAGCGGCCGCGTGCGCTCACGGCCCAGCGCGTAGCCCCAGAGCGAGGCGAAGAAGAGGTGCCCCGGCACGGCGAGGAGGGCCCGCGCGATGTCGAGCGGCTCCAGCGGCCGGCCCCACAGGTACACGGCGTTGTGGGCCGACACGAACCCGAGCGCCGCGGCGGCCGCGTACACGAGCCCATCGAACGGCTCCTCCACCGCGCGCAGCCGCGCGATCGGCGCGACGGCCGCCACCTTGAGGCCCTGCTCCAGCGGCGCCGTGACCACGAAGATGTAGACGAGCGTGACGGCGTCGAGCGCGCTGGCGACCTTGTCGACGCCTTGCCAGCGCTGGAGGAACGTCTCGATGAGCAGCGCCGGCACGAACGCGAGCGCGCCGAGCAGCGCCGTCCCCACCGCGAACCGGCGCCTGCCATAGAGGCGCTGCGACCAGACGAGGAGCGCGGCCAGCCCTCCGAGCGGCGCTGCGACGGTGGCGAGCCAGAGGAGCGCGGCGGCGGCGTTCATGGGCGCGAGGGGCGGGGCGGTGGAGCTGGCTTCGCTGCGGCTAGAAGTGGAGGCCGGCGACCGCGGTCAGGGCGAGCGCCGAGCCCACGCTGGAGCCCTCGGCCGCGAGCAGATCGGCCTTGGCTTGCTGAGGCGCGGCGGCTCCGCCCTTGATCCCTTCGATCGCGGCCGAGGAGAGCCCCGGCCTGGTCAGCGCCAGGAGCTCCCAGCTCGCGTTCGCGCCGATCGAGAAGACCGGCGACAGGTAGAGGTCGAGCCCACCGGAGACCCTTCCGTAGAAGCCGCGGATCGCGATGGCGTCGGCCGCGCCGCTCACCGCGCTCTTGACGCTGCCGAGGCCGGCGTAGCCGAAGCCCAGATCGACGTGCGGGTCGAGCTTCCCGAGCGGCAGGTGCATGCCGACCTCGCCGCCCAGGGTGAAGAGCTGCCAGTCGCTGAAGAACCCGACCCGTCCGCGGGCGCCCAGCGTGAAGTACAGGAGCCGGACGCCAGCCCCCGCGCCGATGACACCCCCGTTGGCCGCGCTCGAAACGAACCCGGCCGTGAAGTCGTCCTCGTCGATGTTGAACGTCTGGAGGCCGACGTTCTCGTAGCCTCCCTCGACGTTCAGCCAGACGATCTCGAGGCCGCGCCCCGAGTCCCGCTCCTTGGCCTCGTCGAGGCGCTGCTCTGTGCCGTCGGGGGCGGCGGGCTCCGGCTCGGGCGTGGTCATCGGAGGGGGCGGCGCCAGGCCTCCGGCCTGCATCGATGGATCGTACGGGTTCGGCTGCGCGGCCGCGGCGCCGGCGGGCGAGGCGGCGCTCGGCGAGTTCCCCAAGAGCGGCTGCCCCTGCTGTGCCAGGGCCGCGGACGTCATGGAGGCCGACGTGAGAACGGTGAGCAGGCAAAGCGCGCGACGAGAGATCATTCGTCCTCTTCCTGGATGTTCCCGTCGAGCCCGTCGGTTCGTCCCGTCGATTCCACGGTCTCGGCGTCCCCTGTGGATGAAACGGGCGGGCCAGGCACCCGGTAGCCACCGTCGAGCCAGCGGCCGAGGTCCACCAGCTTGCACTGGGGCGAGCAGAACGGAAAGACCGGGTTCTCGGGCCTGGGCCCCGCCGACTTGCGGCAAATCGGGCACCTCGCGCCTGCCAAAGCTCCCATGCGGCGTAAGGTAGCAGCGTCCATTGCGGGCATGTAGCCCGCGCTCGGTGAGCAGTGGGCCCGCGCTCGGTGAGCAGTGGGCCCGCGCTCGGTGAGCAGTGGGCCCGCGCTCGCCGGCATGTGGCCAGCGCTCGGTGAGTGTGTCGCCCGCGCCCAGCGCGCTGGACCGAGGTCGCTGGAGCGATGCCCGCTCAGCGCGCCGGGACCGCGAGGTAGCGGGGCGCCCCGTGGCGTCGTACCCGCAACAGGAGATCCTTGTGTGCCGCCGCGCCCAGGCGCGCGGTCAGGTCGGCGCCGCCCCGCACCGGCGCGCCGTTCAGGTCGAGCACCACGTCGCCCACCTCGAGGCGGCCAGCCGCAGGGCTCCGAGGCGCGATCGACTCGATGCGCGCTCCTTCCAGGGCGTCGCTCGCCAGCACGCCGAACGGCGGCTGCTCGGCGTCCCTCGGCGCGCGATCCTCGAGCGCGCGCCAGCTCGACGACGGCTCGTGGGGGGCCGAGGGATCGAGCTTCATCGTCGCGCGCCGGTCCGCGCCGTCGCGCTTGTAGATCAGCTCCACCTCGTCTCCCGGCTTGGCTCGCCGGAGCATGCGCGCGAGCTCGCGCGCGTGCTCGACGCGGTGCCCCTCGACCGACGTGATCACGTCGCCCGGCCTGAAGCCCAGCCGCGATCCGGGGCCGTCCGGCTCGACCTCCGTGATCAGCGCGCCCATCCGCCCTGGCAGCCGGAGCACCCGCGCGAGCTGCGAGGTCACCTCCTGGAAGCTGATCCCGATGCGCCCCCGGTCCACGCGGCCCGTCTCCCGCAGCTCGGGCAGGATCTCGAGCACCTCGTCGATCGGCAGGGCGAAGCTGATGCCGCGGCCATCGGCGTGGATCGCCGTCGCGATGCCGATCACCTGCCCCGTGGCGTCGAAGAGCGGCCCGCCGCTGTTTCCCGGGTTGATGGCGGCGTCGGTCTGGAGGAAGCCGTCGAGGTTCCCCGTACCCATGGGCCTCGACGTCGCGCTGATGATGCCCCGGGTCACGGTCGGTCCGAGCCCGAACGGGCTCCCGATCACGATGACGCCGTCGCCAGGCCGGACCGGCGCGCTCGATCCGAGGGAGGCGACCCGCAGCGACCCCGCTCCGAGCAGCTTCAACAGCGCCACGTCGAGCGTCGGATCCCGCCCGACCACGGTCGCCTCGAAGGCGCGCTCGTCCGAGAGCTGCACCTCGATGCCGAACGCGTCGCCGATCACGTGATCGCTCGTCAGCACGAGCCCTTCTTCGGCGATCACGAACCCGGATCCGATCGCCCGCTCCACCCGCTGCACACGGCCGTCGAACGGGAGCGCCGGGCCCGCGCGCCCGTCCGGAAACGAGGGCGCGCGCAGGGTGGTGACGGTCACCACCACCGGCCGCACCTGCTCGATCAGCGCAGGCAGGGTCATCGCGCCGCGGGCCGCTGGCGGCTCGGGCGGCGATTCCGCGCGCAGGACCGAGCACGGCGCGCTCGCCGCGCCGCGGGGCGATGGAGGGGGCGAGAGCGCGGCTGCCCGGTCGTCGCAGGCAGCGAGCGGTGCGGTCCCGAGGAACCCGACACACGCCCATGCGGCAGCGCGGAGCCGTCCCACGGGCCGGACGTAGAGCCTCGAGGCGCGACCGCAAGCGCGCAAGGAGTGGCCGCTGGAAAGCGCTCCGCGCCGCGGCCGAGCTGCTCCGTGGGCCGGACGAGGCGGCGCACGCGCGGCCCGCTGGCCGCTCAGCCAGGAGGCGCGCCTCGCGCGGCCTCCGTGCGCACCACCTGGACGACGACCTCCACCAGGCGACCGCCGGGCTGGACGAACGACGCCTTGCCGCGCCCCCCTTCGAAGCGCCACGCCAGATCGGCAGGGGCGCCTGTCTCTCCCGCGCCTTCGCCGACGCGGACGACGGCGCTCACCTCCAGCGTCTGCTTCCCTGCCGTCACGGCGCCCCGCGCCACCGCGAACGTCCCGCCGCCGAGCAGCGCGATTGTCCGCTTCGCCAGGTTGCTCAGGTGTCGCGCGGGCTCTTCCCCTCCGGGCTCCGGACGCCACGTTGCGATGTGCCCGGCGTCGTCGATGTCGATCACGAAGCGCGCCTTCCCCGCGCTTCCGGGCGGGAGCGTCGCCCAGATCGGGTCCGCCTGGCACGCGGGCGGGATGGCCCTCGTGAAGGCGCGCCCGAGGTTGCGCACAGCGCTGACGCCGGCCGCCCCGAAGTCGCCCTCGCCGTCCTCTCCGGCGCCAGCGCTCGTCCGCGCGGCGGCGGAGCGCGCCGGTGCGCCGGCTTCCCCGTTCACCGCGGGCTCCCGGCGTCGCTCTGCGGGCCGGGGCGTCGCCTTGGGCCGGGGCGTCGCCTTGGGCCGGGGCGCTGCCGGGCCGCGCGGCGCGGCCGCCATGGGCGGCGCCGGCTCGCCGCCGGCCTCTGCGGGGCGCTCTGCAGGCGCCGTGGGCCGGCTGGCATCGGCCGGAGCGCGCGCCGTTGGCATGCTCATCGGCTCGCCGCGCTCGCCGGCCTCGTCGCGCCCGCCGCGAGCGTCGCTCGGGCGCGCCGCGCCACCGCTGCCCGGCAGCGCGGCCGTGAGCCCGGTCCAGAGATCGATCGGCTCGCGCTCCGCCGCTGGCTCGGCGGGATCGCTGGCGGGCACCTCCGGCCCGAGCCGCGCCGAGCTCCACGCGCCCAGATGGACGAGCGCCGATACGAGGAGCGCCGGCAGCATCGCTCGTTGATCGCGCATCGGCTCGCACCCCGCCCTTCGGCCCAGTCGGACGCGCAGCGGCCCCAGCGCCTCGCCGAAGCTCGTTGCCCTTGGCCCGAGGTTCTGCCAGACAGCATCGCGGCTGCAACGTTCCCGAGCGCGCCTTGAAGCTCCTCGCCCTCTCGACCTCGACCCCGCGCGGCAGCGCCGCCCTCTTCGAAGCAGCGGACGTGGACCTGCACGCCGAGGCGGCGGCGTCGCGGGGCGGCGCGCTTTCCACCGCCGGCCTCGCCGCGGCGCCGGCGGCCGGCGCGCGGCTGCTCGCGGCGACGACCTACGCCGACCTGCACGGGCACGCAGAGCGCATCTTCGGAGCCGTCGACGAGGTGCTCGCCGCGGCAGGCCTACCGGCCGCCGCGGTGCAGGCGCTCGGCTGCGACGTGGGGCCCGGCTCGTTCACCGGGGTCCGGGTGGCGGTCGCGGCGGCCAAGGGCGTCGCGCTGGCGCTGGACGTCCCGGTCGCCGGCGTCACGTCGCTCGAGGCGATGGCCGCCGCCGCCTTCGCTGCTGGCGCGGCGGGCCCCGGCGATCTCCTGGTCCCGCTGATCGACGCCAAGAAGGGGGAGGTCTTCCTGGCCGCCTTCGATGCGCCCGCGGCGGCGCCTTCGATCCCGCCGCGCCACCTGCCGCGCGACGCGGTGTTCGATGTCGTGGCCGAGCTCGCCGCGGGGCGCCGCATCGTCGTCGTCGGCGCCGTCGCCGAGGAGATCGAGGCGCTCCGGCCGCTCGCCGCGCGGGGCGACGCCCTGGATTTTCCCGACGCGACATGGATCGGACGCCTCGCGATCGACCGGCTCCGGGCGGCCGCCGCGGGCGGCGAGCGCGGGCCAGCGGCGGCCCCGCACGATCCGGCGCTCCTGGAGCCGCTCTATGTGCGCGCGCCGGACGCGAAGCCGGCCGAGCTGGGATACACTCCGCCCCGATGATCAGCTCGCCTGAAGGGGACGGCGTCGCACCCGACGCGGAGCGCGAGGCCTCGAGCCCCAGCGACGCGGAGCGCGCTCCGCCGCTCGCCGCGGCAGCGGAGCCTGCTGGCTCTCCCTCCGTCCCCGCCGCGTCGCGCGACGAGCCCGCCGCCCTGTCCGCCCCCGTGGAGTCGGCCGAGCCGGGGCCCGATCCCGAGCGGCTCCGCGCCCGGTTCGGCCGCCCGTTCGAGGCCGGCGACGTCATCTTTCGCGAGGGCGAGCCCGGGACCGAGGCATACCTCCTCGAGGAAGGGCGGGTCCGGCTCATCAAGAAGGTCCGCGGCGCCGAGCGCAGCTTGATGGTCCTGAAGCCCGGCGATCTGTTCGGCGAATCCGCGCTCCTCGGCGGCGCGGCGCGCTCGTCGACGGCGATCGCGCTCTCCCGCGGGGTCGCGCTCGCGCTCGATCAGGGCACGCTGCAGAACCTCGTCGAGCGCAACCCGGCCGTCGCGCTGCGTATCATCAAGCAGCTCGTCGGTCGGCTCCGCGACGCGGAGGACCAGATCGAGATCATGATGCTCAACGACACGCAGTCGAAGGTCGTGAACGCGCTCCTCAAGCTCGCGCAGCAGTCGCGCGCCACCGGCGGCGCCGCATCGAACGGCGCCTCGTTCGCGATCTCGCCGATGGAGCTGTCCACCCGCGTCGGCCTCGACGTCGACACGGTGAAGCGCGCCGTCCAGCAGCTCCGGGAGGGCCAGTACCTGCGCGTCGCTGACGAGCGCCTCGAGATCCCGGATATCGAAGCGCTGCGGAGGTTGTTCGGCCTGCTGGGTCTCAAGGACGAGATCCGTGGCGAACAGTGACGAGCAGGAAGCGCCTGCGCCACCATCCTACGCCGACCTGACAATTGCTGGAAGCCGAATCGGGATCCTGAGAACGCGCCGCGTCTTCCTGGGAGATTCGCAGGTTGACGTGACAAGCGGCCTGGTTTACTCAGGGTTCCCCGCAGGGCAGGCGAAGTCCCGTCCTGACAATGTGCCGCGCCGCGGCATCGTTCGGCAGCGGATTCAAGATCGCACATGACCTCGCAGCGACACAGGACAGCAGCGACCCGCGCGGGGTGCATCCCCAGCGCGGCTGCTGTCGTGTCGATGGGGTCGCTGTTGTCGTTTGCGTCCGTCGCGTCCATTGCGCCGCTCGCGCTCGCGTCGTGCGGTGGCGCGCAGCCCTCGGCGCAGACGAGCGACGCGCGGTCGCTCGCGGAATATGATCTCGCGCGCGACTCGTTCCAGCGCGGCCGCCTGCGCGAGGCGCTGGCGCACGTCGAGCAGGCGCTCTCGCACGACGAGGACAACGCCGAAGCGTCCTATCTCGGCGCCTTGATCCTGCTCGGCTTCTGCGCGGGTGATGCCCACTCCAGCGACTGCCGCTTCGACAGCGCCGAGAAGATGGCGCGGCGGGCCCTCGAGGCGAACCCGGAGATGCGGGACGCGAAGAACGCGCTCGGCGTCATCCTCGTGCATCAGCGGCGCTACGACGAGGCGATCGCGGTGCTCAAGCCGCTGACCGAGGACATCCTGTACGCCTCGCCGGAGAAGTCGTGGGGCAACCTGGGCTGGGCGTACCTGCTCAAGGGCAGGAACGACGAGGCGATCGACGCGCTACGCCGCGCGATTGCCGCGCAGCCGCTCTTCTGCGTGGGGCAGTACCGGCTCGGCCTCGCCTACGAGAAGCGAGGCGAGCTCGATCTGGCGCGCGAGGCGCTGACGAGGGCGGTCGAGACCGACCAGCCGGAGTGCACGCGGCTGCAGGACGCGTTCGACGCGCGCGCCCGCATCGCCGAGAAGAGGGGGCTTGTGGACGACGCGCGCGCCGATCTCGAGCGGTGCCGGGAGATCAACGCGACGACGCCCGTGGGGCAGCGCTGCGCTGCACAGTTACAGACGTTGCAATAGGGCCTCGGCGCGCCGCTCTCCGAGAAGTACCGCGGGGTGCGCTAGGGGGTTGAGCAACGGTTCTCAGGGTGAGTAGAGTGACGACCGAATGACGATGGGTGGAATGGGATGGAGTCGATCGGACGCTACCTGAGACGCACGCGTGAGGCCCGAGCCATGAGCGTGGAGGAAGTCGCCCGCGCCACGCGCATCCCGGTGATCTCCATCGAGCGAATCGAGGCAGATCATTTCGACGACCTGCCCGGCGAGGTGTTCGTTCGCGGGTTCTTGAAAGCGTACGCTCGCGCGGTCTCGCTCCCGATGGAGGAGGTGTTGGCCCGATATACAGCGAGCCGCCGGATCGCGCTGGTGACACCGCTGCCCATCGCGGCGCCCGCGCGCCGCACCCAGAGCAGGCGCTTCGGGGTCGCGATCGCGTTCGTGTTGCTGCTCATCCTCTTCACGCTGGCGCTCAGCATCGTGCTCAGGCCCCGCGGCCACGACATGCCGCCGGAGCTGTCGGAGGGCACGCTCGCGAGGGCTCGTACCTCCCTCTCGGCCTGAGGGCCAAATTTTCGCCGGGCGCTCGCGCGCGGTTCGCGCCATAACCGCCGGTACCTCCCATGCCTCGATCGGTTCGCCCGCGGACGGAGCGCCTCCGGACCGGGGCGCTTCTGGTCCGGCGTGTCCCTTTCGGTGAAGCCGACCTCCTGGTCGGGCTCTTCACCGAGCAGGGGGGGCTCATCTCTGCCACGGCGCGCGGCGCGCGCCGCTCGGCCAAGCGCTTCCCGGCGCTCGAGCCGATGCACCTGCT
Source organism: Sorangium sp. So ce128 (assembly GCF_051525245.1). Taxonomy (NCBI): domain Bacteria; kingdom Pseudomonadati; phylum Myxococcota; order Polyangiales; family Polyangiaceae; genus Sorangium; species Sorangium sp. So ce128. The sequence goes on from NZ_CP150313.1 coordinate 2,424,156, forward strand.
CCGCGTGACGCTGGAGATCCGTCCGGGCGCGGAGCTCGCCCAGCTCACGGAAGCGGCGATCGAGCGCCCGCGCCTGCGCCTCGCGGGGGATCTCGGGCGCCTCGAGGTGGCCGGGCGCGCGCTGCGCTGGGTGCGGGAGATCGCGCCGGCGCACACGGCCGAGCAGGCGGCGTGGAGCGAGCTGAACCAGCTGCTCGACCGCCTCGACGAGGTGTCCACGGCCCCTCCCCAGGCGCTGCTCGTGGAGGCCGGCCTGCGCCTGCTCGTCGCGTTCGGCTGGGGCCTCGAGCTCGCGCAGTGCGTCCGTTGCGGGCGCGCCTGCGACACGACGCAGTCGGCCTGTGCCGACCCGGCGCGCGGCGGCCTCGTCTGCCGGGCCTGTGGCGGCGGTCCTGTCGTGCTGCGGCCGGAGCCGAGGGAGCGGCTGCTGGCAGCGATGCTCGGCGGCGCGCCGATCCCGGAAGAGGACGTCCCGCTCGCGCTCGACCTCGTCGAGGGCGCGCTCACGGCGCACGCGAGTGGGGGCTAGAGCGACCGACGGCCACCCGTCTCCTGCGCGGGCGGCCGCCGCTCGGCGGCTCTTCTAGTGGTTCGGAGTCACGCCACGGCTCGCCAGAAGCGGGTCATCGCGCGCGGTGCTTCGAGCGGCCCCTCGATCTCCACGTAGGGCCGGCCGGGCGCGGCGCGAGGGAACGAGAAGCTCCCGGTGTTCGCGTAGCCGTCGCCGAGCGCCTCGCGGTGCGTGTGGCCGAAGACGACCAGCTTCGCGCCGGTCGTCCTCGCGACGCGGCCAGCGCTCTCGGCCAGGCGCTCGGTGACCGTGCCGGCGTAGCGGTTGTGCCCGTTCGCCCAGCTCGCGCCCATCAGCAGCGCGCCGAGCCCGAGCGCCGCGGCGCCGGTCCCCCGCGCGCCGAGCCCGAGCGCCGCGATCCCGGCGCCCATCGACAGCGTCGCGATCACGCGATCGAAGTACAGCCGCGTGAACGTGCGCGCTGCGCTCTCCAGGGTCGGGGTGGCCCCGAGCCCGACGAGCGCGTCTGCCATCGCGCGCGGCACCCCGAGCTCGTGCGCGAAGCGCTCCATGGCCGCGGCGCCCACCGTGGCCTCGCCTCCCGCGCGGTAGAGCGGGCCGCTCTTCAACATCGCGCCGATCGCCGCGTGGAAGTAGCGGTAGATGACGTAGGGCGCGCGAGGGCCGTACCAGGTGAACGCCGAGAGGAACAAGCTGAGCGGCGTCTGATCGTTCGCCTGCAGATAGCGGTGCGCGCCGGTCGGCGCGATGAACTCCTCGACGAAGTGAACGCCGAGGCTGCGCTCGCCGACCACGAGCGGGTGAGCCGGGGCGTTGTCCGGATCGTACAGGTGGCCGTGCTCGAGGTGGATCGCCCCCTCGCGGAAGAACCAGGGCGTCGTCCGGAGCCGCGACCGTGCCTCGCCGGTCACCTCGAGCGCCTCTGCCAGCGCCACGGGGAAGTCGGGCGCCCCGACCTCGGCGTCGTGGTTGCCACCCGCCAGCCAGAGCTCGCCGCCGCGGTCGAGGTGCTCGGCGAGCGCCGCCCGCGCGGTCGGGTGCGCGAGGAGCGCCTCGCGCAGCGCGCGCGGCCGGGGCATCCAGGGCGACTCGGAGGAGAGATCGAACAGATCGCCCGCGACCACGATGCGTGCCCCGCGGTGGGCCTCCACGAACCGGGCAAGATCGGCGGTCACGTCGCGCGGCGTCTGGCGCACGAGATGGAGATCGGCGAGCACGACTGTGCGGCGCTGCGTCATAACCTTCCTTATCCATCACGTCCGTCCAGGCGCTGCAACTCGCCGCCAGCCACGCGATCTCGGCTGGTGGCCATGTGGACGAGGGCTGCCCACCGAGCTCAGCGCTCCACCGAGCTCAGCGCCCGTCTGTCCCATCCGTGACGCTCGCGTCGCGGCCCGATGTCGCTGCCGGGATGCGGCGCTTCATCCTTCATCACCGTCACCGTTGCCGCGCGGCCCTGGCACGGGCTCGACGCCTGCGCCGCTGCGTCCCATGCAAGCAGGCATGGAAGGCTCGGCGCGGACGCGACCCTCGGCCCAGCGGGTGAACGGTGGACTGCTCGCAGAGATCACCCGTGCCCTGAGGGGCAAGGACATCGAGGCCCTCTCCCGGATCTACGCGGAAGACGCCGTGATCGAGGAGGTGAGCAGCCGTGATCCGCCGGCCCACCCCAGCGTCACCAGCGGGAGGCACGCGATCCTGGAGCGGCTCAAGAGCGACCTCTTCCGCGATCCGGTCTCGGGCTGGGAGCGCCAGCTCGACACGACGGAGATCCTGGACGGAATCGAGACCGACGAGGGGCTGGCGTACATGGAGGTGCGCGTCTATGCGGCCGGCGATCGGGTCGTCGCGCAGCACCTGGCCCGCAAGAAGAACGGCCTCATCGGCCACGATCGCGTCGTCGTCGCCTGGGACGCGGACTGAGCCAGCGCCAGCGAGCGGCGGCGCCCTCACGCGCCGGCGAGGGCTGCGCTGCTCGCGCGGCGCCGATGTAGAGTAGCGCCGTGACCACCGCCGTCCTCCTCAGCTGCCACGGCACCGTCGAGCGGCTCGACGATCTGCCCGCATTCGTCACCAACATCCGCCGCGGCAGGCCCGCCCCGCCGGAGGTGATCGACGAGGTCCGCCGCCGCTTCCAGGCGATCGGCGGCTCGCCGCTCATGCGCATCACGCAGGCCCAGGCGGACGCGCTCGCTGCGAGGCTCGGTCTCCCGGTCGCCATCGCCGGGCGCCTCTGGCACCCGTATCCGGCCGAGGTGCTCGGCGCGCTCCACCGCAGCGGCGTGAGGCGCGTCGTCTCGCTGCCGCTCGCGCCGCAGTCCGTCGACGTCTACCACGCCGTCGTCCGCGACGCGGCTGCCGAGCAGGGCGGCATGGAGGTCCGGTGCGTGCCCGCGTGGGGGCTCGAGCCGGCGCTGATCGACGCCTTCGTCGAGGTGATCGACGAGGCGCTCGCGCGCATCCCCGAGGAGGGCCGGGCGAAGGCGGCGGTGATCCTCTCCGCCCACAGCCTCCCGCAGCGGATCATCGCCGCCGGAGATCCGTACGAGCGCCAGTTCCGCGCGATGGCCGCCGAGGTGGAGCGCCGCATCGCCGCCCGCGGGAACCCGGTGCTCGTCGCCTTCCAGAGCCAGGGCATGACCGGCGACGCCTGGCTCGGTCCGGATCTGCGGTCGACGTTCGACGGCCTCGCCGCGCGCGGCGTGCGGGAGGCGCTGATCGCGCCGATCGGCTTCGTCGCGGATCACGTCGAGACCCTCTACGATCTCGACGTGGAGGCGCAGGTCTTCGCCCGTGAGGCGGGCCTCGCGCGGCTCTCCCGGGCGCCGGCCGTGAACACGCGGCCGCGCTTCATCGACGCCCTGGAGGCGCTCGTCCGGCGCGAGCTCGCGCAGGCCGCGCCGTAGGCGGCGCCGCGCCGGCTCAGCGCTCGCTGACGCGGCGCTTGCGCGGGAGCCTCGACACGGTCGCGCGGAGGAGCCCCGGGGCGTGCCTCGAGAGCGACACCCCGAGCTTGCCGTGGGCGGTCACGATCACCTCGGCGCGCCGCGCGGCGATGCCGTCCATGATCTGTCGCGCCGCCGTCTGCGCCGGCATGACGAGCCAGCGCGGCACGGGGTCCGGGGTGCCCTCGTGCAGGTTGCCCGCGTTGTCGATCTGGCGGATCTCGCTCGCCACGTACCCCGGCGCGACGTGCGTGACCGCGACGCCCTCGGCGTGGAGCTCCGCGCGCAGCGTCTCGGCGAGGGCGCGCACCGCGAACTTGCTCATCGTGTAGGCGCCCACCGCGGGGACCGCGAGGTAGCCCATCACGCTGCCGACGAGCGCGACGCCGCCGCGTGATCGCTTGAGCTCCGGCAGCGCGGCCTTCACGGTGCGCAGCGCGCCGAAGACGTTGGTCTCGAACTGCCGGCGGAAATCGTCGAGCGCGAGCTCCTCGACGCGCCCCGCCACGCCGAACCCGGCGTTCGCGATGGCGACGTCGAGCCCCCCGAACGCCTCGCTCGCCTGCGCGACGGCGCGCTCCACGTCGCCGTCGCGCGTGACGTCGCACGGGGTCGCGAGCGCCTCGCCGCCGGACCGCCGGATCTCCGTCGCGAGCGCCTCGATCCGCTGGGCCCGCCGCGCCGCGAGGACGACCCGGCCGCCGCGCCGGGCGACCTCCCGGGCGAGGGCCTCGCCGATCCCCGACGACGCGCCCGTGATGAGAACGACCCGCCCGGCGAGCTTGCTTGCCATGGACGCCCGCATACCACGATCGCGGGAGCGCGCGCCCTGGCGCGCCCTCGCGCGCTCGCTCATGCTCGGCCTTTCGCCGTTCGGTCGCGCCGGTGGCGTCGGTTACGATGGCCTCACCCGGGCTCGACCGGGCGCCGCGTCTCAGCGTAGGTTTGCGTTCGTTTGCGTTCGTTTGCGTTCGTTTGCGTTCGTTTGCGTTCGTTTGCGTGCGTTCGTGCACGATTGACGAACGGTCGCGCACGGGGTGACATGCGAAACCACTCGATCCGCCGCTCTCTTGCCGCTCTCCTCGTCGCCGCCACCTGCGCGGCCGCCGCTCCCGCCTCCGGCGAGCCGTCCCCCTCGCTTTCGCGCGCGGAGGCGCTCCTCGCGCAGGGCGACTACGCGGAGGCCGAGAAGGTCATCCTCAGCCTCCAGGGCGGGAAAGAGCGCGCCGCGGCGCTGCTCGCGAAGGCGCGGATCGAGCTGCTCACGGGCCGCTACGACGACGCGGCGAAGACGGCGAAGGCCGCCGCCGCGCTCGGCAAGGAGGCGCGGATCGCCGCCGCGCCGCTCCGGGCCCAGGCGCTCGCGCGCCGCGGGAGGATGGCCGAGGCGATCGCGGCGGTGCGCGAGGTGGAGCGGGAGGACGAGGCCCGCCGCGCGCGGCTCGTGCTCGGCGAGCTCCTGATCGAGTCGGGCAAGCGGGGCGAGGCGCGCGCGCCGCTGATGACGATCATCGACGACTACAACGATGACAAGATCACCGCGAGCGACGCGGAGGGGCTGTCGCTTGTCGGGCGCGCGGCGCACCTGCTCCGGAGCGCGCGCGACGCGAACGACGCGTTCAACGCGGCCGAGAAGGTCGGCGGCAAGCAACGGGTCGAGACGTTGCTCTGGCGGGCCGAGCTGTTCCTCGACAAATACGACCCCGGCCACGCCGGTCAGGTCGTGAAGGAGGCGCTCAAGCTCACCCCGAAGGATCCGCTTTGCCGCGTCGCCATGGCGCGCGTCAAGCTCGAGAGCGCGATGGACTTCGGCGGCGCCGACAGCGAGGTCGCGCAGGCGCTCTCCGTGAATCCGAACCTCGCCGAGGCGTATTTCGTCCGCGCCGGGCTCGCGCTCCGCGACATGGACATCGACGCCGCGGACGCCGCGGCCGACCGCGGGCTCAAGGTGAACCCGAACGACCTCGCGCTGCTCTCGATCAAGGCGGCGGGCCGCTTCCTCGCCGACGACGCGGCCGGCTTCGAGGCCATCAAGGCGAAGGTGCTCGGCCTGAACCCGGAGTTCTCGCGGTTCTTCCAGATCGTCGGCGAGTTCGCGGAGTGGGAGCATCGCTACGACGACATCGTCAAGATGATGGGGGAGGCGACGCAGGTCGATCCGAACGACGCGAAGGCGCACGCCACGCTCGGCCTGAACCTGATCCGCGCCGGCGACGAGAAGAGCGGCGTGCTCTCGCTCCAGACGGCGTGGGACAAGGACCGCTTCAACGTGCGGGTCTTCAACACGCTGAACCTCTACGAGAAGGACATCGCGGCGCAGTACGTGACCGTGGAGGGGCAGACGTTCCGCGTCCGCTACCACAAGCAGGAGCGCGCGATCCTCGAGCGGTACGTGCCGCGCATGCTCGAGGAGGCCTGGGGCTCGATGGTGAAGCGGTACGGCTTCACGCCGAAGGTCCCGGTCTCGATCGAGCTCTACGCGTCGACGGAGAACTTCAGCGTCAGGACGAGCGGCCTGCCCAACGTGGGCATCCAGGGCGTCTGCTTCGGCCAGACGCTCGCGGCGTTGAGCCCGGCGGCGGGGGAGTTCAACTGGGGGAACGTGCTGTGGCACGAGCTCGGGCACGTCTTCGCGATCCAGCTCTCGAAGAACCACGTCCCGCGCTGGTTCACCGAGGGGCTCAGCGAGTACGAGACGATCGTGCGGAGGCCCGAGTGGCACCGTGAGGAAGATCCGGCGCTGTTCGCCGCCCTGAAGGGCGGGAGGATCCCGGCGGTCGACGGGTTCAACCGGGCGTTCACGCACGTCGACGACATCGAGGACGTGACGATGGCTTACTTCGCGGCGAGCCAGATCGTGGTCTTCATGGCGGGCGAGTTCGGCTTCCCGAAGGTGGTCTCGATGCTGCCCCGGTGGGCCGCGGGCAAGCGGACGCAGGAGGTTGTGAAGGAGTCGCTCGGGATCAGCGCGGAGGAGCTCGACCGGCGCTTCCGCGCGTGGCTGAAGCCCCGCCTCGAGCGTTACGAGAAGCAGTACGTCCCGGATCTGCACGCGCCGCCGCTCGACGAGGCGCGCAAGGCGGCGGCGCGCGCTCCGAAGGACGCGAAGCGGCTCGTCGAGCTCGCGCTCGCGCTGTTCGAGGACGGGCAGCGCCAGGAGGGAGAGGCGGTGCTCGCCGAGGCGATCCGGGTCGACCCGAAGCAGCCCGACGCGACCTACCTCAAGGTGCGGGCGGCCTTCGCCGAGAAGAAGCCCGACGAGGCGGCGAGGCTCCTGAGCAAGATGATCGCCGACGGGAACGACGGCTACGTCGTGCGGATGAAGCTCGCCGATCTCGCCGAGCTGAAGAAGGACGCGGCGAAGATGAAGGCGAACCTCGAGGCGGCGTCGCGCCAGGATCCCACGCAGGCCGAGCCGCTCCAGGGGCTCTACGACCTCGCGCGCCGGCAGAAGGACGCGGCGGGCGAGCTCTCGGCGCTGCGCCGGCTCGCGCTCCTCGACCAGCACGATCGTCGTGTCTGGCGGCGGCTGCTACGGCTGCTCGTGGAGCGCGGCGCGTGGGAGGAGGCGCGCAAGGTCGGCGAGGGCGCGATCTTCGTCGACGTGGCGAACCCGGAGATCCACCGGCTCTATGCGCGGGCGCTGGCGCGCACGGGGCGGCACGTGTCGGCGATCTACGAGCTGAACAGCGCGCTCCTGTCCGGGCCGAAGCCGGGGGATGCGGCGGAGATCTACGGGGAGCTCGCCAAGGCGTACGCGAAGATGAAGCGGGACGACTACGCCAAGCAGGCGCTCGAGTACCAGAAGGCGATGAAGGGCGCGTCGCCGCCTGCGCCGCGGGCGATGCCGGATTGAGGCTCGGGCGATGGGAGAGGGGAGGGCGGAGATCCCGGCTGCACGCGCCGGAGGGGGTCTCCGCGCGGCAGGGCGCGGGTGGGCGCTCGGCCATCCGCCGAGGCGGGAGCGTGGAGCTTGCGCATGCACCACCGCCCGGCATGTCTCCCTTCGGGCCATGCCATCTGGGACGTTTCGTCGCGCGCCACACAAGGCGCGCCTGAGACGTGGAGCCCGCTGGAACCTTATGGCACCTCGGTCGGTGCTCGCCGCGCCCACCCGCGCCCTGCCGCGCGGAGACCCCCTCCGGCGCTCACGTGGTGCCAGAGCAAATCGCCGCGCGCTGGGTGAAGATGCGCGGGGTCCGGCCCCGCAGGCGGACCGGAAACGGTTACGGGGAGGCAGCTGGGAGCCCTCGGCGAACCGGAAACGGTTAGGAGGAGGCAGCTGGGAGCCTTCGGCGAACCGGAAACGGTTATGGGAAGGCAGCTGGGAGCCCTCGAGGAACCGGACACGGTCTGGGGGAGGCAGCTGGGAGCCCTCGGCGAACCGGAAACGGTTAGGAGGAGGCAGCTGGGAGCCTTCGGCGAACCGGAAACGGTCGACAGTACCGCCTTACTTGATGGCACAGCGCCTTCTGAAGCCTGGCTGGCGATTTATGCGACAGGCTCTGGTGTGTCGTCTGCCGCTCCGGGGCAGACGCTGCTGGGCGAACATTTCTCCACGGCCGATTCTCACCGCGCGGCAAGCAGTCATGCGCTCGACGCTTCCTCTTGCGCGGAGCGCGGGGCACCGTCGCTTGCCGCCGGCTCGGCGGTTGCTTGCTCCCGCTGCTTCCGCACCGCGCGCGCGATGAGGGGCGCCCAGTGCGCGAGGCCCTCCGGGCTGAGCTCGCCCTCGCAGTACATCCGGTACCACTCCTGCCGGACGGAGACGATCTCCTCGCCATGGCCGAGCTTGAGCCGCTTCAGCATGGTCTGCGCGCGATCACGGAGCTCGGGCGGGCAGCGATCGGTCAGCACCATCTGGCACGAGGGGAGGATCACCTCGAACCAGCCGTCTCCGACCTCGAATGGATCCAGCACCTGGTCGGAGCGGAGCGCGCTCTTGCTGCTGTTGATCCACGCCGCCGCGTAGCGGAAGTTGGCCCATTCGTACGCGAGGCTGGGATCTTCATCGCGCGAGATGAAGTGGTCAACGGTCCCCGGGGTCGAGAGCCACATCGCGGTGTAGCCGCACAAGCCCTTGAAAGCTGCCCGGAGGTCGCGCGCAGCGCGCCGCCAGTAGTCCGGCATCCTCTTGGCGCCGCCCTCGGCGAGCCACCGCTGGCCGGGCTGTCGCACTCTGACATCGAAGTCCGCGGGCTCAGGCGTGCGCTCGAACGGGATCATGCGCCCGCCCGCTCCCGGCGCACGATCCAGCGCGGCCAGAAGCGATCCTGATCCGGCAAGAGGCGCATGAGCTCCCGATGGATCTCCTCCTCGGTCCTGAGCCCGTCCGGCAGAGCGCTGGTCTCGCCGCGCATGAGCGCCTCTGCAGCCTCGATGGCCCGCTCCGCCTCGATCGAGCGCGCCTGCTCCAGGCCGAACACCGGGGACGTGAGCCACCCGATCGCGTCGCCGCGCTTCGCCCAGGGGAGCTCGCGCACGGTCACGTCAGTGCCGTTGAGCTCGAACACGAACAGCTTGTCCCTGGCCGGCTTGAAGTGCGGCTCCATCGACGCGAGCACGAGGGGCGAGTGCGTCGTCAGCAGCACCTGCGGGCGCATCGACGGGGAGAGCCCGCTCAGGGCACCGAGGAGCGCAGGGACGATGTGGCGTTGCCACCTGGGGTGCAGGTGCGTCTCGGGCTCCTCCATCAGCACGACGATGCGCTCCGAGGGCTGCCAGCCGATCAGGCGTGACGCCTGCACGTGCTCCGACCAGGACCACGCGATGAGGTAGGAGAGCGCGAGGATCCGCTTCATCCCGGCCGACGCGTGGATGATGGGGATCGTGCCGTACGGCAGCTCGACGGTCGGGAACTTGCGCACGTCGTCAAGGTAGAGCCGCACCGGCTTGCCGGGCTTCATCGTCTCCTCGGGATGAGAAAGCTGATCGAGCACGCGGCAGAGGAGCTCGAACGGGTGAGCCCCGTCGTTGTCCGCCGCCTCGAGCTGCCACGTCACCCAGTCCTGGACGAGCCCGTTGCAGACGGGTTTTCCCTCGTGAACGAGCCCGTCCCAGAGCTGTCTTTCCTCGAAGAGATAGGGCTGCGGATCGGGCGAAGGCGACGACGAGAGCCGGTACAGAGCGCTGCCCATCGAGGGAATATTTCGACAGGGATCCCAGACGGAGCACGCGCCATTCGTACGGACGTGGAGTACCGGGACCAGGCCGCGCATCCACGAAGATATGACCACCCCGGAAGGAGTATTGGTCCAGCTGCGGCCCATGTCGCGACCGAACCTGTCGCGCCACTGCTGAGCAACACGATCGTACTTGCTTTCGAACTGCTCGAACTCGGTGCCCGGCTTGGCTTCCCCGGAGATGCGTGCGCTCGCCTCCTTACCCGGCTGTGGCAGCACGGGCCGCTCCGTCCACGTTCCGGTGAGCGCCCACCAGGCGACCTCCAGCACGAAGCTCTTGCCGAGCCCGTTGTCTCCTGTGAGCACGTTCAGCCGCTCGCCGAGCCCCAAGTCGAGCTGGTCGGCCGGCCCCACGCCTTCCAAGTGCAGCGATCGCAGCATCTTGGTTCCGCGTACCACACCCGTCGCGGTCCAGGCCATGCGTCGTCCGTCCCGTCCCGCGTCTCCACTCCCGTAGCGCCGAGGGGAGGGTCTGCGCGGCGGCCGCGGGTGGGCGCGACGAGCACCGACCGAGGTGCCATAAGGTCCCCAGCAGGCTCTACGTCTCAGGCGCGCCTTGTGTGGCGCGCGACGAAACGTCCCAGGAGGCAAGGCCCGAAGGGAGACATGCCGGGCGGTGTTCTCAGCGTAAGCTCCGCGCTCCCGTCTCGGCGGATGGCCGAGCGCCCACCCGCGGCCGCCGCGCAGACCCTCCCCTCGGCGCGGCCCCCCGGGAGGGCCGCCTCCCGTGGCGCCCTACTCGTCCTCCGCCTCGCCCTTGTCCCCCCGCAGCCCGAGCGCCTTGAACTTCTTGTACAGGTGGCTCCGCTCGAGCCCGAGCCCCCGGGCCGTCGCGGCCATCTGCCCTCCGTGATGGCCGAGCGCCTCCTCCAGGATCGCCCGCTCCGCCTCCTCCGCGAGCACCCGGAACGGCACCCCCGGCCGGAAGAGCCCGCCCTTCATCGCGGCCTGCTGCCCTCCGAGGCAGACCTTCACGTCGCCCTCGTCGATCGCCTCGTCGGGCGTCAGGATCACCAGCCGCTCGATGATGTTGCGCAGCTCCCGCACGTTCCCCGGAAAGCTGTAGGCGACCAGCACGCTCATCCCGCCGTCCGTGAACGCCATCCCGGGCCGATCGTTCGCCTGCGTCGCGAGCGCGAGGAAATGCCGCGCGAGCAGCGGCACGTCCTCGCGCCGCGCGCGGAGCGGCGGCAGCGACAGCGGCAGCACGTTCAGCCGATCGTAGAGATCCGGCCGGAACTGCCCCTCCCGGCACGCCGCCTCGATGTCGCGGTTCGTCGCCGCCACCACGCGCACGTCGACCTTGATCGTCTCGTGCCCGCCCACGCGCTCGATCTCCCGCTCCTGGAGCACCCTGAGCAGCTTCGCCTGCATCGCGAGCGGCATGTCCCCGACCTCGTCGAGGAACAGCGTCCCGCCGCTCGCTCGCTCGAACTTGCCTCGCCGCTGCTTCGTCGCGCCCGTGAACGCGCCGGCCTCGTGCCCGAACATCTCGCTCTCGATGAGCTCGCTCGGGACCGCGGCGCAGTTCATCTTCTCGAGCGGCCCGCGCGCCCGCTTCGACGCGCCGTGGATCGCGCGCGCGACGAGCTCCTTGCCGGTGCCGCGCTCGCCCGTCACGAAGACCGTCGCGGTCGCCTTCGCCGCGCGCGCGATCTGCTCGCGCAGGTCGAGCATCGCCCGGCTCGCTCCGATGAGCTCGCCGACCTGGCCGGTCTGCGTCCGCAGCGCCTTCGCCTCGGCCTCGGCGCGGACAAGGCGAAGGGTGTTCTCGAGCACGAGCAGCAGCCGATCGGTCGAGAGCGGCTTCTCCAGGAAGTCGATCGCCCCGAGCCGCGTCGCGCGGACGGCGGCGTCGACCGTCGCGTGGCCGCTCATCATCACGACAGGCAGCTCCGAGCCCAGCGCGCGTATCCGCTGGAGCAGCTCCACGCCGTCACCGTCGGGCAGCGAGACGTCGAAGAGCGCGATGTCGTAGCTCCGCTTCGCGAGCTTCTCCTCTGCAACCCCGACGCCGCCGGCGACGTCGACCGTGTAGCCCTCGAGCGACAGGGCCTTCTGGAGAGTCGTCAAGATCGCCCGCTCGTCGTCGAGCACCAGCACATGTCCGCGCGGCATGTCTGCCACCGTAGCGCGGAACCGCCGCGGCCGATGCCCGCCGGCTGCGCGCCTGACGCTGGAGCGCGGAGCACCCGGCCGGAGCGCAGGCGCACTCCGCCGGAAGCCGTGCGTGAACGGGCGTTGAACGTGCGTGAAACGGCCGTGGAGTGCGTCGAGCGTGCGTCGGCGGCGGCAAGAATCCATGGCGGCGACCCGACGCCCGAGGCAGCGTGTGGCGGCGTGTGGCGGCGCGTGCACCGCGCGCTCCGGGACCGGCGACGTCAGCGCCACCGGACCAGGTTCCGCGCCGCCGCGCGTGGAGAAAGGGGGATCCGGCTTGCGCGCGCTATGGTAGCTTGGCCCAGGATGTCTCCCGACGGTCTCGCGACGGCGGAAGGAGATCTGGAGCGGACGCCGTTCGCTCATCTTTTCGTCTATGCCGTCGAGCATCGGCTGACCGGCGCGCTCATCCTGGTGGAGCCCACGGGCGCCGAGCACACGCTGCGGATCGTCCGGGGGAACCCCGTGAAGATCCGTCCGAGCGACGGGTACGCCCGGTTCGGGGAGATCCTGCTCGAAGAGGGGGTGATCACCGCCGAGATCCTGGCGGAGGCGCTCGCGACAAGGGGCCTCCTGGGGGACGTGCTGCTGCTGTCGGGGTGCGTCGACGCCGCGACCATCGACTGGCTCGCCCAGGTCCAGTTCGTGCGGCGGATGGTGCGCCTGTTCGATCTGCCCCCGGAGACGAAGTACCGCTACTTCGACGGCCTCGACGCGCTGGCCGAGTGGGGGGGAGATCCCGCGAAGGTCGATCCCCTCGCGCTCCTCTGGGCGGGGCTGCGCGAGCACGGCGAGCGTTCGACGCGCCTCCAGCGGACCCTGGAGCGGATCGGGGCCGTGCCCCTCCGCCTGCACCCCGCCCTCGAGCCTGGCCGCTTCGGTTTCCGCGAGGGCGAGCTCGCGGTGATCGAGGCGCTGGAGAGCTCCACGCCCACGCTCGCCGCGCTCCTCCGAGCGGGGGTCGCGCCGGAGCCGACCGTGCGCAAGCTCATCTACGCCCTGGCGATCACCCGCTACCTCGATTTCGGGACAGGCGTGCCCGTGGGCGCGGAGCTCTCGTCCAGCGTGCCGCCCGCCAGCGCGGCGAGCCTGTCGCTCGGGCGCGTGCAGCTGCGCGCGACCGTCCATCGCGTGGGCGCGGCCGCGCCGGATCCGGCCGGCGCCGGGGAGCGCGCGCCGGTGCTCGCGCGCGGTCGCCGCCGAGATCGCCCATCCTCGGAGCCGTCGCCCATCTCGACCGTCGCCGGCGCTTCACCGCTCAGCGGAGGCTCGCTCTCCGCGGCGGTGGCCGCCGAGCTCGCCAGCGCCGCCGGCCTCGACGTCGGCCGCGCGGCGAGCGAGCCGTCCGAGACCGACAGGGATCGCGAACCGTGGGGATCGCTCGCTCCGACCGACGAGGGCGCCGTCGGCGGCCCGCCGCGTCCCGACGACCCCTGAGGCGAGCCACCCGCTATATAGGCCGCCGCGATGCCTGCGCCCGCGCGACGCCTGCTCCCCGCTCAGGTCCACCTCCCCTCCGGCGGCGTGGCGCGCCTGTCGGACGCCGCCGCGCGCGCTCGCGCTTCGTCCGTCTTCGGCGCTCCCGCAGGCCGCGGCGGCGGCGAGCGCGCATCCATCGGCAGGTGCGCGCTCGACGTGCAGGTCCTCGCGGGCCCGTCGGTCCTGGCCGACGCGCGCGGCGCGCCGCTGGATCCTCTCGGCCTCCCGCTCACCGACGCCCATGTCCTGCGCGCGCTCCTCGCGTCTGCTGGCGTCGTGCCCGAGGAGCCAGGCGCCTACACCTGCGAGAACTGCAGCGCTCCGTTCGAGGTCGCTCCGTCGGGCCTGCTGGAGATCGGGCCGTTCACCGATGGCGAGCTCGACGATCCCGAGCTCGATCTCCCGTTCGACTTCGGCGTGTCGCACCCGATCCCGGCGCTGCGCGTGGGTCGCGCCGTCTGCCGCGTCGTGCGGCTCGTGGAGCGCACCGTCGAGGAAGCGATGCCGCTCCTCCGCCTGCCCGACGACGGCGTCCTGCGCGTCACGCCGTCGCTGGTGGTGGCCATGGGGATCGCGGCGCTCGGCCGCGAGCGCCGCGCGCCGGTGATCGCCGACGCGCTCGCCGGTGCTCCCGACGAGGCGTGGGCGGCGATCGTCGACCTCTACCACGAGGCGCGCTACCCCGCGCGGCTCCTCGCCGTCCACCGCTGCCAGGGCTGCGGCGCCCGCAACGATCTCGACGTGCCGCTCGCGCGGGAGCTCGCGCGCGCCCCGCTGCGCGCTCCCGGAGCGGACGCGGACGCGCTCGGGGAGCCCCGCTCGACGAGGGCAGGGACGAGGGCTCGGGCGAGCCCCTCGAGCGCCTTTCCGGATCTCGACGGCTTCGAGGCGCGCGTCCGCGCCGCGGCCGGGCGCATCTACGAGGCCCGCGGCGTGCGGAACATCGATCTCTTCATCGACGCAGGCGTGCCGGCCTGCGACGACGGAGGCGAGCCGTTGCTCGGCTGCTACACGCCCGGGACACCCGCGGATGCGCTCGGGATCGCCCATCCTCCGGAGATCCGGATCTTCTACCGGACGTTCCGGTCGGAAGCCCGCGAGGATCCCGGCTTCGACATCGACGCGGAGATCGAGGAGACGATCGACCACGAGGTGACACATCACCTGCACCATCTGGCGGGCAGCGATCCGCTCGACGACGAGGAGCGCGAGCAGATCGCGCGCGAGGAGCTGCGCCGGGTGGGCCACGCCGAGGCGGTGCGGCGCGCCCGGCGCGGCGCCCTGTCGGACGTCGCCGGCTTCGTGCGCGCGACGTGGCCGGCCTGGCTGATCGCGGCCGTCGGAACGGCCCTCGCGTGGTGCGCAGGCGGGCGCTGACGTCCAGCGCCGCGCGGGGCGAGCATGACCGTGCGCCCGCCGCTTTCTTCGAAGCGGGAGGATGAGCTGTCTATACTGCCGGGACAGCAAGAAGATGTGCCGGGGAATACCGGCTCCTCGAGCGCGCTGTGCTCTTGCCGAGGATCGTGAAGACGAAGAGCTCGCCGGCCCGCACGGCCGGGTCCACCAAAGCGCCACGTCCAGCCAAGCGGGGTGGCGGTGCGCAGAACCGCCGGGGAAGTCCGGATGCGGTCGAGAAGCGCCGGGCCGCGCGCCGGTTCAACGAGCTGCTCCTGGGCGGCGGCGGCCGCGCCGGAGACGGCCGTACCGAGCGCCGGCGCCAACGCCTGCTCGCCGAGCTGGCCGAGGGCGTCGCACGGCGAGGCAAGCGTGCGCTCAAGCCGATCGACGTGCTGTCGCGCGTCGAGGAGCTCCTGGAGCTGGGCGAGCCGCTCGCCTCGATCCGCAAGGCGTACCCGCCCCCGCCCCCGGTCGAGGTGACCGCCGAGCTCGTGGAGGGCCTGAGGCACCTCCACCGCGCCTACGGTTTCTCCGCGGACGTGTACCGGTTCGTCGGGCTCGACGCGCACGCGCTGCGGAAGGCCGGGGTGCTGCGGGGCGGCGAGCGCGGAGGTGAACGCGGGGACGAGCGTGGCGTGTCCGCCGAGGCAGCGCGCCGCGGGGCAGCTTGACCTTGCCTGCCGGCGCGGGGATAACCCGCTCCGATGCCCGCGAGAACGCTGAAGCTCCACCTCGGCGCGGCCGCCATGGCGGTCGTGTGCGCGGCGTCGACCGGCCTGTCGCTCCGCGCTGAGGCCCAGCCAGCGGCCGCTGCGGACGCCCTGGTGGCGCGCGTCGGCGACGCGGCGATCATGGCGTCGGAGGTCGAGCGCAGGCTCGCGCAGGTCCCGCCGTTTCAGCTCCAGACCTTCGGGCGCACCCCGGAAGAGATCCGGAAGAACTTCGTCAACCAGGTCCTCGTGCGCGAGCTGCTCCTCGCCCAGGGGGCCGCCGCGCAGAAGCTGACGGAGCGCGCCGACGTGCAGGATCGCGTGCGCGGTGTCCTGCGCTCCGCGCTGCTGCAGCGGATCCAGGCGGAGGCGGCGGCGAGCTCCCCGGTGACGGACGAGGAGGTCCGCGCCTATTACGAGGCCCACCGCGACAGGTTCAGCTCGCCGGCGATGGTGGCGCTCTGGCGCATCCTCGTTCCGACGCGCGGGGAGGCCGAGGCGATCCTGGCCGAGCTGAAGAAGGACCCGTCACCCCAGCGTTTCAAGGAGATCGCGCGCGAGAAATCGCTCGACAAGGCGACGAGCATGCGCGGCGGCGATCTCGGCTTCGTGGCGTCCGATGGCACCACGTCCGAGCCGGGGCTGAAGGTCGACCCGGGGCTCCTCTCGGCTGCCGCCGGGGTGAAAGACGCGGAGCTCGTGCCCGAGCCCGTGCCTGAGGGCGATGGCTTTGCTGTGCTGTGGCGGCGCCAGAGCAGGAAACCCGTGAGCCGCTCGCTCGAGCAGGAGGCGCCGTCCATCCGTCAGATCCTCGCGCACGGCAAGGCCGAGGCGCAGGTGAAGCAGCTCCTCGATCGCCTGCGAGTGCAGGACGTCTCCGGTCACGCCCCCGAGCTCGTGGACCTCATCGACATCACCTCGACGGGGGATCTGCAGCCGAAGAGGCGCCCGGGCACCCTCGCGAGCGGTCGGCGTCCGGGCGCGCCTCCGCCCTCGCCCGTGCCGCGTCACGACATGCGCTGAGGCTGCCGGCGCGCACGGATGGGCGCTCGAGACCCGCGGGGGCAACGCCGCCGAGGGCGACACCCCCGAGGGCGCTGAACGGCGTGTCAGCTGAAGGCGATGGCGAGCGCGATGGCGGCGAAGCCGGAGGCGATGGTGAGCGCGAGCGCGGCGATGCTCCCGGCGCGTCGAGCGCGCTCCGCCGCGTCGGGGTGGAGCGCGTAGACGCCCAGGAGCAGCGCCATGGACGCCTTGCCCGGTACCCGGAGCGAGGCGGAGAGGACCTGCTCGGCTCCCTTGGTGCCGCCCGTGATGAGCATGGCCAGCGCGCCGAGCGGGCCGGCCATGAGATCCCAGCCGCACGCGTAGAGCCCGAAGCGGAGCGCGCGCCGGCGCTCTGGCCGCGCGCCCTGGCGCCGTGCCCCGAGGTCGAGCGCGGCGCCGTGCAAGGTGTGCGCGAGCACCATCCACACGGTGACCGCCGGAACGCCGATCGCGAGCCACTGGAGGGCGCTCGCGCGTGCGGCCGGGTTGCGAGCCAGCTCCAGCGTGAGGCTCGGCAGCGCCAGCGCGACGAGGGGCAGGAGGGCGGCGATCATCGACAGGATCGCGAGCGTCTCCGCCAGCAGGGCGAAGCGCATGGCCGCGGGGAGCGCGCCGTCGGGGATCGTCGCGAAGAACGTCTCGGCTCCCAGCGTGGTCGCCCTCGAGGTGGCCCAGAGCCGCGACCAGACCCCGCCGATCGGGCGCTCCCACGGGACGATCGCGACGACCCCCGAGCCCTCGTCGCTCGCCGCGGAGCACCCGGCGCAGTCGGGCTGTCCGCAGCACGCGCAGAGCACCGCCGCGGGGACATCGAACGTCTCGTCGTCCCGCGAGAGCTCACGGCGTCCGCTGGCAGATCGCTTGGCCATTGCGCACCTTCGAGCAGCGGACAAAGGCCACTCCCATCAAGGTTACGTCGCGCGGGCGAGCCTGTCGACCCGAGATACCACCGGCCACGCGCTTGGCGCGTTCTCTCCGCCAGCTTCCAGCTTCCCGCGCCGCGTGGTTCCGGCGCGTCCTCCGGGCTCCGATCGGCGTCGGCGTTGCGTTGGCGCGCGCGCAAGGCGTCTTATCGCGGAAGACGGCCTTCGGTTGACCTGGCGACCTGGCGACCCGGCGACCTGGCGACGTCGGAACACCGGTCGTCATCGGTCAACGCGCGGGGCGTGCGCGCTGCGTGCTCAGTGCAGCACCTCGTTGCCCCGCCGCCGCTGCCCCGTGGGGAGGTCGTCGATCCTTCCGCCGAAGAACGCCGCGGTGAACAGCGCGAGCAGCGCGATCGCCCCGGTCGCGTAGAGCCCGTAGCCCCACGTGAAGCGGATGGGACGGAGCAGCGTGCTGCCCGGCGTGAACATCAGGCGCATCGCGACGGTGACGAGGGCGACCGCGGCGAGGAAAGCGACGGCCACGCGGGCGCCGCGCATCTTGTGGATCGACCTCCGGGTCAGCGCGAGCGGGATCATCACGAAGAACGCGACCGCCGGGGCCCACATCCAGCCGAGCCGTCGCGCGAGCCCGAAGCCGCTGAGGTCGCGGAGCTCGGGGGCCGTCTCGTGGATCCACGGCGCGAAGAACGCCGCGAGCCCGAGGAGCGCGAGCGCAAGCAGGGCGCCCCGGCCGCGCCCGGCGTAGGTCCACGGGAGCGGTTCCATGTGCGGCGGGAGCGGCTCGTCAGGCTCTTCTTGGAGCGCGTCGTACGAGGGGGGAAGCTTCGCGAGCGCCTCCAGCCGGAGGCCGCAGGCGGGGCACGTGGACGCCTCTTTCGCCTCGAACATCTCCCGGCAGAAGGGGCAGGCGTGAAGCCCGGTCATCGAGGCGGGAGGATAGCGCACGACGAACGGCGCGCGCGGGAGACGCCGCGCGGGGCGGGGGACGCATTCCGGGGTTCCACCGGGGCGGGGCTTAGCCCATAGTTGCGTCCCATGGGCAAGCGTGATCGGCTCTCGGACGATGAGATCGCCGGGTTCGTCGCTGCTCACCCGGGCTGGGTGCGAGCGGGCGAGCAGATCGAGCGGAGCTACTCGTTTCCGGATTATGGCACCGGCGTTGGGTTCGTGATGCAGATCGCCCTCCTGGCCGAGCGGCGCGATCATCACCCGGAGATCGCGCTGTCGTGGGGCAAGGTGCGGGTCGCGTGGTCCACGCATGACGCTGGCGGTCTGACCGCGCTCGACCTGGAGCTGGCAGAGCTGACCGACCGCTTGAGCGCGGGCTGACGCTGCGCGTGGGCAAGGTGCTGGGGATGCTCCCGAGCGAGCTGCTGCAACGTCTGGATCTGGGGCTGGAGGGGGACCTGCCGCACCTCGAGGAGGCACTGACGCATCCGAGCTTCTCGAACGAGCAGCGAGGTGGCCGGCGCGTGGACAACCAGCGCCTCGAGTTCCTGGGGGACGCCGTGCTCGGCCTGTGCGTGACCGAGCTCCTCATGGAGCGCTTTCCGGGGGCGAGGGAGGGGGAGCTCTCGATGATGCGCTCGGCCCTGGTCAACACGGACGCGCTGGCGGCGTGGGCGCGAGGGATCGAGCTCGGCGCGGCGCTCCGGGTCGGGCGCGGCGCGGAGGTCGCCGGGGAGCGCGACCAGACGAACGTGCTCGCCGACGCCACCGAGGCGCTCGTCGCGGCTCTGTACCTCGATCGCGGCTTCGAGAGCGCGCGGGCGCTGAGCCGGAAGATCGCCGCGAGCCCGCTCGCGCAGCTCGCGAGCGGCAGCCTGCTCGGGCGTGACGCGAAGAGCGAGCTGCAGGAGCGCGTGCAGGCGCGCGGCGCTGCGTCGCCGCGCTACCGCCTGATGGGCACGGAGGGGCCCGACCACGACCGCGCGTTTCTCGTCGCCGTCGAGGTCGACGGCCAGGTCATCGGCACCGGCCGGGGCCGGTCGAAGAAGCTTGCGGAGCAGGCGGCCGCGCGCGCCGCGCTCCTTTCGTGCGCCGCGCCGGAGCCCTCGGCCGCAGCATCCGATGGACGGGCAGCCGCCGAGGCCCTGCAAGGTGCGCCCGAGGGCAGGGGGGGCCCGCCATCCGGCGAGGTGTCCTCCGAGCAAACCGTGAACGACCGAGGACCCAGTCGATGATCCGTCACCTGATGCTTGCTTTCACCGTCGCGCTCTGCTCGCTCTTCGTCGCGCTGCCGGCCTGGGCCGGGAGCTACCTGGACAGGGCGAGCCTGCTGCTCGACGAGGCGCGCAGGGAGGGCGACATGCTCCTGCCGCGGACCCATGACAAGGAGCTCGTCATGGTGGTGCATGCGCTCGCGGAAGCGCGCGCCCGGGTGGCGAGCAAGATGGAGTGCCCCAGCTCCGTCTCCAAGGCGCACCCGCACCTCCTGCTCGTGCTCGAGAACAGCGAGCGCGCCGCCGACGCGGCGGCTCAGGGCAACTTCAAGAAGTTCATGGAGCACCTCACCGTGGCGCGGAACGAGGACCGCGCATTCCGTGCGCTCCTCACCGAGCTCGGCTACGCGCTGCCCGATCTGAGCTCGAAGCGCTGAGGAGCGCAGCGAGCCGCGTCCGCTCGAAGCGGGTCTGCGCCGGAGGGCTCCTGGCGAGCGTCCCCGGCGCAGCGGGTCTCAGAACATCGCGCCGAGATCGATCCCGAGGGTCCACTGCGACCCGAGCCCGGCGAACTTGTTCTCGCCGTCGATCTCGTTCGCCTCGCCCTGGTTCGCGTCCTCGGGGCTCACGATGTCGGTGATGAAGTGCGCGCCGAGCTTGACCATCTGGAACCGCAGCTGCGCGCCGAAATGGAGCCGGTGGCGGTTCATGCGCACGGCGTCGAACACCACGGTGTTGTTGAAGTCGGCCTGGGAGCCGCCATCGCACACCGGCTGGCCGTCGTGCGGGAGCGGGTTGCCGTCCTGCCCCTGCACCGGGTTGGCAGGCGAGTTCACCCCTCGGAAGTTGCAGAAGTTCACGGCGTCGGTGTTCGGGGTGAGATCGATGAGCCCCGAGTCTCCGAAGATCCGGAGCCACTGATAGCCGGCGTAGGGGGTGATCACGACCGTGCCGGCGATCGGCAGGGGCTTCGAGATCACTGCGTCGGCGCCGGCCACGGTCAGCTGGAACTCCTCGGTCCCGGTGACGCTCCGGACGCTACCGCCGACGGCGAGCTCCGGGAGGATCGCGGGGAGCCCTCGGCGGAACCCCTCGAACAGCGACCAGCGCACGTCGGCGCCCGCGCTGACGAGGCTGGTGTTGGCGAGGAACCCGACGGCGCCGGTGAGCTCGAACCCGAACGGAAAACCCTTGCGGACCTTGAGGGAGTAGTGCTGCAGGAAGGAGTCCGGGCTCCGGTTCTCGATGGAGAAGTTCTTGCTGGTCGGATCCTGCGGCCCCTGCGTGCCCTGCTTCCAATAATCGGCGTCGCTGTCAATCTTCGTGTAGTTGGCCTCGATGCCGATCTCGAACCCGCCGTAGCCCGTGGTCCGCGCCGAGTGCATCGCCGATGGCGCCACCGCGAAGCCGTACTGCGCGATGAGCTTGGCGAACGCAGCGTCGTCGGTCAGGCAGCGTTGATAACGGGAAGCGGGGTTGTAGTAGAGGCCACCCTCCGGCCCCGTGATGCGGCAGGGCACGGCGGCGCCGCCGAGGCTCGGCTCCGGGTCGCGCACGAGCCGCGCGAGCGCCGGATCCATGGCGTCGGCGGCCGCGAGCGAGGACGACGCCACTCCTGCGAGGGCAATAGCCGAAGCGATCCAGCACGATGCGCGCATTCCGTGTCTCCGAGGCGGGAGGCTACGTGTCCGCTCGTACAGCCGTCAAGCGAACAGAGGGGCCTCCGTCCGTTCGGTTCGCGTTTTCCGCGCGACCGCGTGGGCCGGCTATCTGTCGAGGCGGCGCTGGCGAGCCAGGCCGCGCGCGCGATCCCCCGCTCGGGGGTTGCGGCGCGCGGTCGCGTCGCGGAAAGAGAGGGCGTGCTCAAAGATGGTCGCCCCCGGCTCCGTGCGGCGCCGCTCGATCCGCCGTTCCGGATCGTGCTGGTGGAGCCGGAGATCCCGCAGAACACAGGCAACATCGCGCGGCTCGCCGCTGCGACGCAGAGCCCCTTGCATCTGCTCGGGAGGCTGGGGTTCCGCATCGACGAGCGGAGTGTCCGACGCGCGGGGCTTGACTACTGGCACCTGGTCACGCTCGAGCAGCAGCTCGACATCGCCCACTTTCGCCACCATCACCCGAAGGCTCGGCTCCGCCTCTTCAGCGCGGTGGCTCCGCGGAGCTACCTCGACGCGGACTTCCGGCCTGGCGACGCGCTGGTGTTCGGCAAGGAGAGCGTAGGCCTCGACCCCGAGCTCCTCGCGCGGATGCCGGACGACGTCTTCGGCATTCCCACGCTGGGTCCCGTGCGCTCCCTCAATCTGGCCAACGCGGTGTCCATCGTCCTGTACGAGGCGCTCCGCCAGGTGGGCGCGCTCGCCAGCGCCGCGCCGGGGTGACGGCGCGTGCGCGTAGGCGCGCGCAACATCCGGTAAGAGCGCGATCCGCCGCGACGTCACCCTGGGGCCGGCGGCCGCGCGCCGTGGACGTCGGCGACGCGTCGTTCTAAGGAGAGGGCCGCATGGTCATGCACCGGCAACCCGCGCGACAGGACGCCCGACGGCCGGGCGCGCGCCTCGTGCGTGCCGGCGTGGCGGTCGCGCTCTCGGTCGCGGCGCTCGCCTCCGCCGGATGCAGCAGGCGGCCTCCGAGCGGCACGCCCGACGGCGCCGTCCGGGAGCTGGTCGCTCGCCTGCGCCAGCTGCACGGCGACCCGGCTGACGCCAAGGCTGCCTTCGAGCTCCTGTCGCGCCGCGCTCGGGACAACCTCGCGTCGCGCGCGCAGCGCTACAGCGCCGCGACCGGCAAGGCGATCGCGCCCGAGGCGATGATCACGCCGTCCCGCTTCCTCTTGCGCTTCGAGCCGCAGCGCTACACCGCCCAGATCGCCGGCGCCCACGCCCTCGTGGACATCGCCGGCCTGCTCCCGGGAGAGCGCGTCCAGGTGCCCTGCGTCTACGAGGACGCGGGGTGGCGCGTCGATGTGGCGCTGCCCCCGCTCCCTCCCGTGCAGAAGCGACCGGGCAGCGATCTCTGAACGCGCCCGGACCGATGGTGCACGGAATTCCCGGCCCACAAAAGCCCGGAGGCCGGCAGTGCCGGCCTCCATCGGCAGCGGCCGCAAGGCCGCTAACCATGAGGTAACGCCTCAGTTGGCGAGAAAGATCGCCTCGATCTCGGTCTTCACCTGCTCTTCCGTCTGACCTCGGGCGATCGCGATCTCCTTCACGATCAGCGTCCGGGCGGTGTCGAGCATGCGGCGCTCACCGAACGAGAGCTGCTTGTCCGTCTTCAAGCGATAGAGGTCGCGTAGCACCTCGGCGACGTCGTAAATAGAACCCGTCTTGATCTTGTCCATGAAGCCGCGGTACCGACGGTTCCAGGTCTGGTTGTCGAACGCGATGGTACGCTCGCGGAGGATGTCGAAAATTTCTCGAATTTCCTGTTCAGAGATGACCTGGCGAAGGCCGACCGCGCTCGCGTTGCTGACTGGAACCATGATCTTTCGATCCGTGTCCAAGATGCGGAGAACATAGAATCGCTGACGGTTGCCAGCGATGTCCTTCTCCTCGATGTTGACCACCTCGGCCACGCCTTGGGCCGGGTAGACGGCTTTGTCGCCCACCTTGAACTGGATCTCCGAACGAGCCTGCATATCGTCTCCTTTGCCTTCCACCCCGCCGTCCTTTTAGTTTTTCGTCTGCCTCCCGAAATCCCTTCGAGGGGCGTACGCTGCACATGCGGTTGAACCTGGACCCGCAGAACCGACACACACCGTCACGCATTCCGAGAAAAATTTCGAGAAAAGAGCCATGAGCCGCCGCTCGAGACCGCTGTGCGAGAGGCAGGAACGCGAGCACCCTCCATGACCCGCGAGAGGTCGGTGCTCTGGCGTGCACGGCGGAATCTTGACAAACGGCGGTTGAAGCGGACGGTTGCGGGCGGAAGGGATTGAGGTTGGGGGAACGGCCCTCTTGAAAAAGGGCCGGTTTGCGCCAGGCGCGCGCACTCTAGTGAGCCGGCCGAGATACGTCAACGAAAATCCCCGTGGTTGAGCCATCGTGGCGTGATCACTCTGGTTTTTCCTCGAGGTCGGGCGGGGTGACAGTGTGTACCGATGGAGGCATCGGCGTGGGTGCGCGCCGGCTCACCCGCCTAGTTTAGGGCAGAGCGGGCCTCTCCGGGAGAGGTGGCGGACCTGACCTGGGTGGGATGACTCGAAAATGTGACGGACGCGACGGACCTGGGGCACTGAGTCCGTCCAGCCTTCAAACGAGCCGGGGTGCTCAGGCGGCGCTGAGGCGTTCGGCGAGCCCCCAGCGGACGCCGCGATCCGAAGCGACGAGATCGACGGGAGCTCCGGCGAACCTCGAGGCCCACGCGAGGATCTCCTCGATGAGCACGCTGCCCGCCACGATGACGTCCGCGCGCGCTGGATCCAGCGCGCGCAGCTGCCTGCGCGCGGCGAGCGGCAGGGAAGCGAGGCGGGACGTGATGTCCACGATCTCTGCCCCGGATACCCGCGCGCCATGCACACGGGCGCCGTCGTAGGGGGCCACGTCGCGCACGAGCGCGGCGAGGGTCGTCACCGTGCCCGCGACGCCGACGAGGGTGGGCGCCGCGAGCTGGGGCACGGCTGGAAGCGTCGCCAGCGCCGCCCGGACGTCGGCGCGGACGGCCTCGAGGTCCGCGGCGGCCGGCGGATCCGTGCGCACGTGACGCTCGGTCAGGCGGACGCTCCCCACGTCGAGGCTCACCGCCTGCTCCACCGCGCCGCCGGCGCCGCCGACGATGATCTCCGTGCTACCGCCGCCCACGTCGACCACGATCGTGGGACCGCGGGCCGGCAGGTCGAGCCCCGTCAGCGCGCCGGCGTACGTGAGCTCTGCCTCCTCCGGCCCGGAGATCACGCGCGGCGCGACGCCGATGAGCTCGCGGGCGCGGGCGATGAACGCCTCGCCGCCGGCGGCGTCGCGCATCGCGCTGGTGCCGACGGCGTCCACACGCTCGACCCCCCGGGACCGGAGCTCCTCCCCGTAGCGGGCGAGGCAGGCGAGCGTGCGCTCCACGGCCTCGGGCGCGAGCGCGCGCGCCGCGTCGACCCCCTGGCCGAGCCGGGTGATGGTCGCGCGCTCGACGAGCGCGACGAGCTCACCCCCGCGGCGCTCGGCGATGAGCAGGAGGACCGAGTTCGTGCCGATGTCGATGGCCGCGACGCTCATGCCCCGAGCCTTACTGGGTGAGCGTCTTCAGGTCGAGCATCTCCTCGACGTTCGGCAGCACCACGAGCTCGCAGCGCCGGTTGGCCTGCTTGTTCTCCGGGGTGTCGTTGGGCTTCACCGGGTCGGTGTCGCCGTAGCCGGAGGCGCTCCACCGCTCGGGCTTGAGGCCGCCGCCGGCCTTGTCCTCGGGCTGGAGCAGGAACGCCAGCACCTCGCGGGCGCGCATCACGCTGAGCCCCCAGTTGTCCTTGAAGCGGCCGCCGGCGAGCGGCGCGTTGTCCGTATGCCCGGCGACCTGGAAGGAGCGCGCCGACAGGCCGGAGTCGTTGCGGATGACCTCGGCCACCTTGAGCAGGATCTCCTGACCCTCCTTCTTGAGCGTCTCCCGTCCCGAGTCGAAGAGGACGTCGCCGGGCAGCTGGATGACCATCCGGTTGTTGCGAACGGTCACGCTGAGCCCGAGCTTGGTGAGGGCCTGGAGCTTGTCCCGCAGGACCTCGAAGCGCTTCTTGATGTCCTCGAGCTGCTGGGCACGGCGGCGGAAATCCTCGAGCGCGCGCGCCTGCTGCTCGAGGTTCGCGTTCAGGTTGGAGATGTCCACGCCCGCTGCCTTGAGCTGGGACTTGAGCTGCTCGATCCGGGCCGCCGCCTCGTCGAGCTCGCTCTTGGCCTTCTTGTTCTGCGCCTGCTCGGCGCTCAGCTGGGTCTTCAGGCCCTCGATCTCGCGGATCTTCGCCTGCATCTCCTCCTCCGAGTAGCCGCACCCGAGCGCCCCCGAACCCGCAAGGAGCGTTGCGCCAAGCAACAACCACGACGTCGAGCGACGAACCAACATACCTTTCCTCCTAGAGCAGCCTAGAGCAGCGCGGCGCTCGGCCATGAGGGGCGCCGCGCAGGCGGCGCGACCGTAGCGAGGCGAATGGCGCCGCACAAGGCTCTCTAGAGCCTGCGCAACGCTGGACCTCCGTGCGACCATGAGCGAACCGGCGCCGTTTGCCGCGCCGTGCAGGCGCGCGATCGCCAGGAAGGAGCGCGAAGGGGCAAGACAGACATTCGATAAGTTGTCAACGAAAATCAATCGTACGGTTCGGTCTGGTTGCTTTCACCACGGCCTGCTCCGACGTTTACCCTCGCAACGCTTGCGGACCAGTTTGCCTGGAACACACGGGATACATCGGTTTAGGGCCTGCAAGATTTTCCTTGACCATCACCATGCGTGGCAATATACGTCGTGCAACATCTGTTGCC
The DNA here is from genome assembly GCF_051525245.1 of Sorangium sp. So ce128. Lineage (NCBI taxonomy): Bacteria > Pseudomonadati > Myxococcota > Polyangiales > Polyangiaceae > Sorangium > Sorangium sp. So ce128. The sequence continues at coordinate 2,450,107 of NZ_CP150313.1, forward strand.
TCGGTAAGGAAACTGTAGCGGAGAGGACGTTCGGCGATGTCCGCCGTGCCGTGCCGGGGCGAATGCAGGAGGATTTCCAATGGCTGCTAAGAAGACCGCGAAGAAGCCTGCGAAGAAGGTGACGAAGTCGGCCAAGAAGCCGGCCGCCGCGAAGGCCGGGAAGGTCGCGAAGAAGCCGGCGCGGAAGGCAGCGAAGAAGGCCGCCCCGAAGCGCGCCGCCGCCAAGAAGACCCCGAAGCGCGCCGCCGCCAAGAAGCCGGCCGCGAAGAAGGCCGCTCCGAAGCGCAAGGCGAAGGCCGCCGGCAAGCGGGCGGCTGCGCCGAAGAAGGCGGCTGCTCCTCGAGGACGCGCCGCCGCCAAGCGCGCGCCGGCCAAGGGCGCGAGCACCCGCGGCGCGCGCAAGAGCACGCCGGCGCCTGCTCCTGCGAGCACCGGCCCGTCCGACGAGTCGGAATAAGGCGACACGACACGGGAGCGCCTCGGGTCTTCCAACAGAACGAGGCGCAGCGAGCCGACCCGCCGATTGCGACCAGATAATCCGTCTTACAAGACCATCGGGGGGTGAGGACGCCGCGGATCCGGACGCGCGGGTCCAGGCCGGAGGCGCGCGCGGGTGGACGATGTCCCCGCGGCTGCGCCGCCGCCTGCGGCCACGGTGGCCGGCATCGGCGTGCGGCGCGCTGCGCCTGTTCGCCGGGGTGCCGGAGCGGCGGGTGGGGCGCGCGCGCCCCGCTCAGCGACGGCGGACTGCGGGGGAGCTCCCAGGATCTGCGAGCGGCGCTCGTGCTCTCGGTGCGCTCTGAGGGTGCGGCGGCGCGGCCCGCGAGGGGCGCTCAGGTGCGCTCGCCGAGGTAGAGCCGGAGAGCGCGCGCGGCGCCCTTGCGATCGAACGGGACGCCGGCGAGGTCCTCGCGCTTCGAGATCTGCTCGAACAGCTTCATCAGGAACTCGAAGAACGCCTCGCACTCGCGGATGGCGGCGTCGAGCCGCTGCGGATCGAGGAGGTCGCTCTCCTCGAGCGCCGTCATCGCGGAGACGAACGCGTCGACGTGGGGATAGTCGCCCACCCGGAGCAGCGGGTAGCCCATCGCCCGGAAATACGAGAGGAACTCGCGCACGAACGCGAAGCTCGCGATGCCGGTCCATCGATCGGGCGCCGGGCCCGTGTTGCGCGCCTTGCTCGCGAACGCGCGCGCGATCTGGGCGAACATCCACACGTCGCGTCGGAGGCGATCGCTCGTCGCGCGCCGCGCTGCCTGATCGTCGAAGACGCGGCCCTCCTCGAGCTTCGCGCCGAGCGACCTGCCGAGGAACAGGATCGCGTTCTGCAGCGCGGGGCGGAGGCCGTGCGAGACGGCGCGGAGGCGGACGCGGTACTCGGACTCGCTCACCAGCGCGTCGGCGGGCGGGAGGTCGTGCTCGAAGGCGCGGCGCATCTCGAGCCGCAGGTTGGCGGCGAGCCCGCTCAGCGCGGCCTTCGTGGAGAGGAGGCGGTGCCCCTCGGCGGCGAGCTCGTCGTGGCGCGCGACGATGTCGCTCGCGGGCACGCGCAGCAGATCGCGCTCGAAGCTGTCCGCGAGCAGCGCGCCCGCTCGGCGCCGGAGGTAGTTCGAGAGCGCGCGGGCGTCGCTGCGCAGGACCGCGAGCACGAGGTACCCGCGCCCCGCCACGCGGTGATCCGAGTGATCGAGCGCGATGGCGTCGAGCAGGCGGAGGTACCTGAGCATCCTGAACAGCGCGAGGAACGTGAGCGCCACGAGCCGGTGCGCCTGCTCGCCGGGCACGCGGTGGATGAGCTCGAGCACCTGCGTCGACGGGATGCGATCGAACTCCGGGCGAAACTCGAGCGCGTGGAGCGGGTTGAAGAACGTGCTCTGGGCGATCTCGCGCATCGCCGTCGCGAGGTGGGCGTAGAAGAGCCTGAAGCTGACCCTCGGCAACCGGAGCAGCCCGCCCGCGACCTCGATGAGGTTCGTGAAGCCGTGCCGAAGCACGAAGAGGCTCGACTCCGGCGACTCCTGCGCCATCGTCGCGTGGAGGAGGCGCGTGCGCGCCGTGTCCTCCGGGAGCACCGTCTCCAGGTAGCGCTGGAAGACGAAGGCGCGATCGCGATCGCCGAGCATGGTGCGCGTCAGCTGGACGACGCGCGCCATGCCGTCGCGGGCGTGCTGGAGGTGCTCGCGGAAGTCGTGGCTGACGATCGTCTGGCGCCGCCCGGCGCCCGGGTGGTTCCGCGGGTTCGCGAAGCAGGCGACGCCCTTCAGGAGGATCTCGAGCTCGAAGAGCGTCTCGTCCTTCTTGTCGGCCGCGAGGCGCGCGAACCACGCCTCGCGCGCTTGCTGCTGCTCTCGCCTCAGGCCGCGCGTGTCGCGGAGCAGCTCGGCGTAGGCGTTGCGGCCGGGGTGGCCCGAGCCGCGCAGGATCCCCGAAGCGTCGCTCGACACTGACGTGCTCCTCGCAGGCGGCGCGCTGCTAGTAGTTGCGTCGCTTGAAGTCGAAGGGGTAGGTCAGCACGGTCTCCTTGCCGCTCGGCGAGCGCGCCCAGGTGATCGACTTCGCGAGCTCCTCCATGCAGGACTCGACCTGCGGCGCGGTCACGTCGCTCTTGTCGCGCACGATGCCCGCCTCCTCGAAGGTCCCGTCGGGCTTCAGCTTGAGCTGCCACGTGATCCTGCCCTGCGCGCCCGGGTGCTTGCGGGCGTAGAGATCGAAGCAGCAGCGGAAGCCGTCGCGCCTCGCCTTGATCGCGTCGACGAGCGGCTGCAGCCGATCGCTCGATCCGGCGTCGGCGGAGGTCGTCGCGTTGTTCATCACGACCCCGCCGTCCGGCGGATCGTTCGTGATCTCGGAGGCGATGACCTTGCAGTCCTCGACGGTCTCGGGGGCCTTCTTGCGGCTCGCAGGCCGGTCCGGCTGCGCGGGCGCGGCGGCGCCCGGGTCCGCGGCGCCCGGGTCCGCGGCGCCAGGGGACGTCGGCTGCGAGGCAGGCGGCGGCGAAGCGCCGAGCGGCGCGCTGTCAGGCGGCGAAGGCGGCGGCGCGGCGCCGCTCGAGCAGGCAGCGAACAGGGCCGCGGCGAGGAGGACTCCGGTGAACACGGCGCTGGCGGTGGCGCAGGGACGCATGGCGCGCATACTAAACGGTTCGGCTGAGCGGAGGCGAGGCGCCTTGCGTTTTTCTCCCCTCCCGCCGGCAATCTGAGCTCTCCTCGACGGCCGTCTTGAAGATCCCGCTGTGCTTCATCGCGGCCGCCGCCGTCGCCGTCCTCGCGCCGGCAGGCTGCGATCCCATCGCGGAGCCGCAGCTGTGCGGCCAGATCCCCCAGGGAGGGTGCCCCGTCGGCCGGGGGGGCACCTGCGACGATGCCGCGTGTCGTGCGCTCTACGACTGCCTCGAGGGGGCCTGGACGGAGGCCGAGGCCTGCGATGCCGCCGGTGAGCCTGCCGGGGACCGGGATGCGGGCGCGGGTGGCGGCCCCGGCGCGTGCGAGGTCGTGACGCTCGATCGCAGCGGCGAGGCCGCGGGCTGCTCGCCCGCCCTGCAGCAGCCGGACTGCCCGGCGGATGCCGCGGAGACCTGCGTGGGGACCGCGTGCTGGACCGGCTGCATCGACTTCTTCCTCTGCACCGAGGAGGGGTGGAGAGCGATCGCTTACTGCGACGAGCAAGGGCGCGTGACCGTGGCGCCGTGAACGATCAGCTCGTCGGCGCCTGCCTTCGGCGCCGAGGAGAGACCCACGGGGGAGCCCGTCAGCCGGCCCTGAGGAAGGGGCTCCACTCGTCGAACGAATGCGGCAAGCCGATCAGGATCTGCATCGTCGCTGACCATCGCGGCGGCAGAGGCTGGCGGATGAGCCGCATGCTGGCCTCGTCCGGCGTGCGCCAGCCCTTGCGGAGGTTGCATGTGCGGCACGCGGTCACGAGGTTCTCCCAGGTGTCCTCGCCGCCGCGCGACCGGGGGAGCACGTGGTCGATGTTGAGATCGCGAACGGGCGGGCGGCGCGCACAGTACTGGCACTGGTGCGTGTCGCGGAGCATCACGTTCTTCCGCGTCAGCCGGATCGTCGGGCGCCGCATGCGGTCGTACCGGCGGAGGTGGAGGACGCGCGGCACGCGGAGCGAGCCGCCGACCACGGGGAGGCCATCGTCCTTCTCGCGCACCGGCAAGCTCCGCCACGCCGAGAAATCGTGGAGATCGCCGACCTCGTCGACGGCGAGGGCGGCCCCGCCGAAGAGCAGCAGAAAAGCGCGACGCGCCGTCGTGATCTGCACAGGTTGGAAGAAGCGGTTCACCACGAGGACCGGGAGATCGAGCGGCTCGGTCCTACGCTCGTAGCGGAACCCAGAAAAACCGTCGCCGAGATCGAGCTCCTCGTGAGGAGAGCCCCCCGGGACTGTAGCTACCCCGTCCGGCACGCTGGGCAGTGTAGCAACGAAAGCTCCGGTGAACATCCGGCGCTGCACGGCGGCGTTTCTGCTGGATCTCTGCCATTGCCGCGCGGCGAATCGGGCGCGACGCCGCGCCCTGAGCCGTCAGGGCATCGCCTCGAACCCCCGGCGCCCGCCCTGTCGAAGCTCGGGCTGCGCGCCGGAGCCCGGACGTCACGGGCCGGGCGTGCCGCGCGCGACGCTCCGCGCGGATCGCTTTCGATCGGGCGCCGTATTCGCTAAGACGCGTCCATGTCGAGGGACGGTCGTCTCCTGGGTCGAGCCGCCGTGGTGGGGAAGCAGGTCGGATGACGGAGCAGCGCGAACGGGTGGGGCCCGAGCGGGCGACCGGCGCGGAGCCCCCGGCAGGCTCGCCATGGGATGATCCGATCGAGAGTGCGCCGCTCGTGTTCCTCGATCTCGAGATGACGGGCCTCCGCCCCGAGAGCGATCGCGTGATCGAGGTCTGCGCCGAGCGGACGCGGGGGGATGCGTGCGAGGACGCGATCACGTCGCTCGTGCGGCCCGAGCCGGGCGTGTTCGGCAACGCGCACGTGCACGGCATCGATCCGCGGGAGCTCGCGGGCGCGCCCACGTTCGCCGAGCTCTGCGATCGCATCGACCAGGTCACGGAGGGCGCGGTGCTCGTCGCGCACGCGGCCGCATGGGACGTGGCGTTCCTCGAGGCCGAGTTTGCGCGGGCGGGCAGGGCGAGGCGCCTCCCGTGCTACCTCGACACGCTCGTCCTCTCCCGCCGGGCCTTCGCCCTGCCGAGCCACAGCCTCGCCTCCCTCTGCAGGGAGCTCGGCGTGCACCGCGAGCGCGCTCACCGCGCCGAAGACGACGTCCATGCCCTGCGCGCCGTGTTCCGCAAGATCGTGGAGGTCCTCGCGCCGCGGACGCCGCGCGACCTGTGGCACGTCCGGATCGGCGAGCGCCACGCCCGCCCGGCGCTGGTGGCAGCGGCGGTGCGCGCGGCCGAGCATGCCGCCACCGTGCGCGTGAGGTACCGTCCGGCGCGCCGGGGGCCGGAGGAGCTCGTCGTGTGCGTAACGGGGGTGCGAACGGACCTCGACCCACCCCGGGTTCTCGGCTATCTGCTCCCGTCGCGCAGCCGTCGCGAGCTACGGGCCGATCGCATCCTGGCGATCGAGCCGATTTCGCCGGGAGAGCTCGGGCCGGACGGCGTGCCGCAAAAGGCCTGAGATCCACGTGCGAATCCACTCGAACCGAACCTCGCCGACGAGAAGCTCCCTCGCCGTCCGCCTCGGCGGCCTCCTGACCGCGACCTTCCTCGCCTCGTGCTCGAGCATGATCGGCCCGGAGTCCGCCCGCCCGCCGGCGGCCGAGAAATGGCTCGCCCGCGCTCGACAGGAGTTCCAGTCCGCCGACGTCGAGAACGCGCGCGATGCGGTCTCGAGGGCGCTGACGATCGTCCCGACCGACACCGAGGCCCGGCTGCTCGCGGGGCGCATCGCGCTGGCCCGGCTCGATTACGCCGAGGCGCTGCGCCTCCTCAAGGGCGTCGCCGGCTCCGAGGCCGCAGGGCTCCGCGGGCGCGCGCTCTGGTACAAGGGCGATCTCGACGCCGCCGCCGACGAGCTCGAGGCGATGCTCGACGATCCCGATGTCGTCGACGAGTGGGCGAAGTCGATCGCCAAGCTGGCGAGGCGCGGCGCGGGGCGCGCGCCGTTCACGGTCTCGGGCGCGCTCCTCGCGGCGATCGAGATGCAGCACGTCAGCCCCGCGGCCCCGTTCTTCGTCGTCCCGCTCGAGATCGACGGCGAGTCGGCGCTCGCGATGGTGTCGACCGGCACGGGCGAGGTGGTCCTCGACAGCAGCACGCGCAAGGAGCCGAGCTGGGTCTCCCTCCGCTTCGGCAAGAAGCTCGAGATCAACGACGTGCCCGCCCTCACGCAGGACCTGTCGGGCGTCTCGAAGCAGATCGGCGCGCCGGTCAAGGCGCTGCTCGGGGTGAACCTGCTCCGCCGCCTCAACGCGACCATCGACTACAGCGGCTGGCAGTTCGTCGTGCGCAGCTTCTCCCCGCCGGCGCCGCCCGACGCGACGCGCGTCGACGTCGCGTTCATCAAGGGCGGCGGCATGGTGCTGCGGAGCAGCCTCGGCCCCGACAAGTCGGTGCAGGGGCCGCTGCTCATCGACACGTCGATGACGTTCCCGATCGCGCTCGACAAGGAAGGCTGGAAGAAGGCCGGCTTCGAGGCCGACGGGTTGAAGCGGGTCGAGCAGGATCCAGAGCAGAAGCTGAAGCAGGGCGTCGTGCCGATGCTGCGGCTGGGCGCGCTGGAGATCCCCAAGGTCCCGGGCGTGTACGGGGCGCCGCTCCAGGCGGTCGAGAAGCAGCTCCAGCTCGATCTGGACGGCGTGATCGGGGCGGGGCTGCTCGCCTACTTCCGTGTCACCTTCGGCGACGGCGGTCGGCTCATGTGGATCGAGGACGACACCGCGGTGAACAAGGTGCTCCGGGGCAGCGCGCCGGCGCCCGTCAACGAAGGGCAGGCCCCCGCCGGGCCGCCAGCAGAGGGCGCCGGTCCAGCAGGCGCGCCCGGCTCACCTGCGCCCCAGGGGCCCGCGCTCCAGGCGCCGCTGACCCCCCCCGCGGCACCCCCCGCGGCCGCTCCGAGGTCGACTCCGCCTGCGGCCGCTCCGAAGTCGGCGCCGCCCGCGAGCGCTCCCAAGCGGACGCCGGACCAGTGAGCGTCATGTCCAAGGATCTGTTAGCGGTTTACGCGGGGAGCTTCGATCCGATCACGTTCGGTCACCTCGATCTGATCCAGCGGGCGTCGAAGCTGTTCGGTGAGGTGATCATCGCCGTCGGCCGGCATCCGACGAAGCACCCGCTGTTCACGTACTCGGAGCGGCTGGAGCTGCTGCGCCAGACCACGAGCGAGGTGACGAACGCGCGGATCGATTCGTTCGAGGGGCTCCTCATCCAGTACTGCCAGCGCGTCGGCGCGCGGGTGATCGTCCGCGGCCTGCGCGCGGCGACCGACTTCGAGTACGAGCTGCAGATCGCCCACGCGAACGCGGACATGCTCCCCGGCGTCGATACCGTGTTCCTGCCGACGCGCACCCACTACGGCTTCGTCTCCGCGTCGCTCGTGCGCGAGATCGCGAGCCACGGCGGCGATGTCAGCCACTACGCGCCCGCCGCCGTCTGCGACGCGCTCCGGGCGAAGTTCGGCGCCGCGAAACCCTGAGCGCCCGCGCGCTCAGTAGGTGCCGAACGGGGTCGGCATCAGCAGCAGCACGAACAGGAGCAGCGTTACCACGGCGATCATCTTGCGCGCCGGCGACAGCTCGCCGGCCTCCGTGGGAGGGTGCTCCCGCCCACCGACGTGCAACATCAGGTGGACCAAGCCGAACCACGTGAGCCAAGGCATCCCGTTCGCGACCGCGGAGATGAGCGCGTCGGACAGCCCCTCCGTGATGAAGTGCCGCGTGAAATAGGCGACGTTGCCGACGAAGAGCGCGAGCATCAGGAGGTGCGCGGCGCGGCTGTAGCGGTCCTGCTCTTTGCCGAACAACGCGTACGCGACGTGCCCTCCGTCGAGCTGGCCGACGGGAAAGAGGTTGAACGCCGTGATGAGCAGCCCGGCCCACCCCGCCATCGCCGTGGGGCCGAGGAAGACGTCATGGGTCTCGGGGATCGGGCCGACCGCGAGCCGCCTCAGCAGGAGATACAGGAGGCTGCGCCCCTCCTGCAGCGCAGGTCCGGAGCTCGCGTGCACCTCCGAGTGCATGAGGCCCACGAAGAGGACCGGGAGCGCCACCGCGAGGCCGGCCAGCGGGCCGGAGGCGCCGATGTCGAGCAGCGCGTTCCGCGACTTGATCCTGCCCTTCATCGAGATCACCGCGCCCATCGTGCCGAGCGGGCTCACCACCGGGAGCGGGATGAAGTAGGGGAGCGACGCCTCCACCCCGTGCGCGCGCGCCGCGAAGTAGTGCCCGAACTCGTGAGCCAGCAGGATCGACAGGAACGGCACCGCGAACGGCCACGTCTGCGGCAGCGCCTTCACGAACGAGAGCGCGCTGTCGTCGTCCGGCGTGATCGGGGTCCAGAGGGTGCCGGCCACGAACACCGAGACGACCGTCAGGCAGAAGAGCGCGAGGTTCTTCTGCCATCGCAGCGGGGGCGGGTGCGAAACGGCTGCTGCGCTCGGCTCTGCGGAGCTCGTCGCCGCAGGCGCCAGCTCGGCGTCGAGGTCGAGCGTGCTCGGGGTGGAGGATCGACGGTCGTCGGTCATGCGGCGCCTAGCGTGGCCGCCTCCTCGTCGCCGCTCAAGCGATCCACGTGCGCCTGCGCTCAGGACGGGCAGTTCGCCGTGCTCTAGGAGCGCACGCCGCGCTGCTGGGCGGCGCGCGGCCTTGCGGTGGCGGTGTGCTGCTCGCCTGGCCCCGGGACCCTTGACCACGCCCGCTGCAGGCTCGACCAGGTCTGCGCGCACACCGATGACTTTGCGCGTCATCTCGCTGCGCCACGGTCCTCCTGTGGCGTCGGCCCGGTCGGTGGGAACGGTCGCGGCCGGAGCGCTGCGCTGCAGCGGGGCGCGCGATGCGGCCGCCCGATGGTACGGGCGCGAACCTCTCCTGGATGCGCGCAGGCTGGCCAGCGCTCTCTTCTCCGCCGCCGTCGCGTCCGTGTGCCCTCCGTGCCCTTCGGCAGGCGCGACTGCGCTACGATCGATCCCATGCCTCCCGCTCGCGTCGCCGCTGAAGCGCTCGTGGGCAAGCTCCTCTGCGACAAGTACCGCGTCGTGCAGCTGCTCGGCAGCGGCGGGGTCGGGCACGTCTACCTCGCGGATCGCGTCGGCAGGCCGCGTGAGGCCGCGGCGTCGCGCGTCGCGGTCAAGGTCCTCCGGGCAGAGCTCCGCGACGATCCGCTGCTCGTCGCGCGGTTCGAGCGAGAGGCCGGCGCGGCGTCGCGCGTCCGTCATCCCAACGTCCTCTGCGTCGATGCGCTCGAGCGTGCCGGCGACGCGCCGTGCTTCGCGATGGAGCTGCTCGTCGGGCTCGATCTCGCCGACACGCTGACGTTCACCCCAGCGCTCGTCCCGTCTCGCGCGGTCCGGATCGCCGCCGACCTCGCCTCGGGCGTCGACGCCGCCCACCGCGCCGGGGTGATCCACCGCGACGTGAAGCCGGAGAACGTGTTCCTCGTGCACGCGGCGGACGGGCGCGAGATCGTCAAGCTGCTCGACTTCGGCTTCTCGTGCATCCAGGGCCAGGGCGCCGAAGGCCCGCTGCTCCCCCGGGTCGTGGGGACGCCGGAGTACATGGCGCCCGAGCAGGCGCAGGGCGCGCCGGCGGCGCCCGCCGCCGACGTCTACTCCCTGGGCATCGTGCTCTACGAGATGCTCGCGGGCCGTGTCCCCTTTCAGGGCCCGTACCCGGCCATCGCAGAGAAGCACGGGCGCGAGCCGCCGCCGCCGCTGCACCGGGTACACCCGGGGCTGCTCATCTCGCGCGAGCTCGACGCCGTCGTGCGCAAGGCGCTCGTGAAGGACCCCCGCGGCCGGTTCGCCTCGATGGCGGAGCTGCGGCATGCGCTGCTCGCGACGCCCGAGGCCCGCGCCGGGACGTCGTCCGCCGTTCCGCCCGACACCGGCGCGCCGCCGCCCCCCGGCGTCGGGCACTGGGGCACCAAACCGTGAAGCCCGCTCGCTCCGGAGGCTTCCGTCGGCCTCCCTGCGCCTCGGCTTTGCTCTCACGGCGAAGCCCTGCTAGACGGCCGTTACCATCTCTTGTTCCGGGCGACAGCCGGATCCGCTCGTCAGGCCGACACTGGCCGCGGCGAGCGAGCCGGCGCGGTTCGGAGGTCCGCGGGCGCGGGCCTCATCTGCGCGGGTCGGTTCTCCAGCGAGTACTGGAATCCCAGAATCGCGCGCCAGTCGTCCTCCACTCCCTCCAGGCTCTGCCTGGCGCTTTCTCGGTTGCTGACTATGGGTCGCGCGACCCCATCACCTGATAACGGTACAGCGGCGTTTCAAGACGCCGAACTCCCGATGTACGAGAGCCGCAGCGCCTTCGGGCCACGCGCTGGGCCCGAGGGCGAGCTCATGCCGACGGACACAGGCGCCCTCGACGAAGATCCGTTCCGCGTCGAGCTCGTCGACGAAGACATCCCCACCCCGCGGCGCTACCAGGTCGTCTTCGACGAGGCGCGGATCGATCCGGACGTCCAGAAAGTCGTGCGACGCCTCGTACGCCACGGCTTCCAAGCCTACCTGGTAGGCGGTTGTGTGCGGGATCTGCTGCTGGATCGGCGCCCGAAGGACTTCGACGTCGCCACCAGCGCGCGGCCGGAGGAGGTCCGCGAGCTGTTCCGCAACTCGCGCATCATCGGCCGGCGGTTTCGCCTGGTGCACGTCCTCTTCCAGGGCGGGAAGGTCATCGAGGTGGCGACCTTCCGCCGCAACCCGAAGGAGGACTCCGAGGAGGGGAGCGAGCTGCTCATCCGCAGCGACAACGCGTTCGGCGTCGCGCACGAGGACGCGCTCCGCCGCGACTTCCGGATCAACGCGCTCTTCTACGACGTGGAGGCGCGGCAGATCCTCGACTGGGTCGGCGGCATGGAGGACGTGCGCCGCCAGGTGGTCCACACGATCGGCGATCCGGAGACGCGCTTCCGCGAGGATCCGATCCGCATCCTGCGCGCGCTCAAATTCGCTGGTCGGCTGGGCTTCGCGATCACCCCCGACGTCTACGATGCGGTCGTCTACTGCCGGGACGCGCTCGCGCTCGCGGCGCGCCCGCGCCTCTCGGAGGAGATCCTGCGCCTGCTGCGCGGCGGCCAGGCGCGCCGCACCATCTACCTCGCGTGGGAGACCGGGGTGCTCGACGTCCTCCTGCCGGAGGTCTCGGCGCTGCTCTACGACGATCGCGGCGATGACGGCCCCGGCCAGCGCCTCTGGCGCGTGCTCGACTACGTCGACCGGCGCACCGCGGCGGATCGGCCGCTCGACGACACGGTCCTCTGGACGCTCTTGCTCCTCGAGCCGATGAAGGAGGCCTGCGACGGCGTCCGCGACCGCGCGGCGGCGGTCGCCGATTTCCTCGAGCCTCTCATCGACCGGCTGGCCATCTCCCGCCGCTACGCCGACGGCATGCGGCGCATCGTCGCCGTCCTGCCGAGGCTCGTGGGCGGTCGCGCTGGCCGCTTCGCGCGGACGGACATCTTCCAGCCCGCCCTCGACGTGCTCGCCGCCGAGCTCACCGCGCGCGGAGAGTCGACGGAAGCGATCGACCGGCTGCGCTCCGCCCCGCACCCGCGGCGCCAGCACGCCGACGCCGCGCAGTTCCGGCGCTGACCGGTGATCGACGTGGGCGACGTGGGCGACGTGGGGGCCGCCGGCGCCCCCGGCGCGATCGAAGATGGCCGTCGGGCAGGTAGCTGACGGCAACCGACCAGCCGCCGTGGAACATCACCGGGGTTTCTGGTTTCATAAGAGGCCCCTGATGTCCTCTCCGGTCGCACGCCTGCGCCCTGCTGCTCCCCCGGCTGTCCCCGCGTCCAGGCGCCGGTTCGGCGGCTCGGCGCGCAGCCTGCTCGTGTTCGCGCTCGCCTGCGCCGTGTCGCGGCTCGCCGATGCGCAGGCGTCGCTCCTGCACGAGTTCATCGCGCCGGATCCCGCGGAGGACGTGTCGCTCGCCACGACGACGCTCGACGGCGGGCTCCCCGCGGCGATCCAGACGCCGAGCGGCCTGGCCACGGCGCCCGACCCGCAGCGCCCGCCGTCGAACCAGCAGCAGGTCTACAGCAACGTCGGATCCGATGCCGGCCCCGACGCGTCCTACGAGCCGGATCGAGACACCCGCCGGCCGAACGTCGAGCGCTACGACGATCCGTTCTCCCCCGCGACCGCGCCGTTCAAGCGGCTGCAAGCGTACGACGCCGTGAGGGCGGACTACTCGCTCATCGTCCGAGATCGGAGCCTGAAGACCGTCAAGGCGGACAGCGCCGTCTCGGCGGGCGACGAGGCGTTCTACGGGGACATCGCGGTCGATCTCGTGCCCAACGAGCCGGTCCGGATCCCGACGGTCGGGCCGGACACGCGGCTCGTGCGGATGCACGTGAACCCCGATACCCCGGTCGTCGTCCTGCGTGACGGCGCCGACAACTGGTTCGTGCGCGGCACGAAGAGCGCGCGCGTCCGGCTCATCGTGCAGCTCGCCATCGCCCGCGCGACCTTCGGCAGCGAGTTCGCCGACGTCGGCTGGAGCAAGCTCGAGCCCTTCCGCGGGCCGCAGGAGGCCTCCCACGAGGCGGCGTTCAGGCAGGTCGCCCAGGCGATCGGCATCTCGTCCGCGATGCGGCCGCGCGACGTCGTTCAGAAGATGGTCGAGTACTTCCGGTCGTTCGCCCCGTCGGACGACCCGCCCAAGGGGAACGGCGACATCTACCTGGATCTCGCGCTCTCGCGAAAAGGCGTCTGCCGCCACCGCGCCTTCGCGTTCCTCGTCACCGCCCTGCACATCGGGATCCCCGCGCGGATGGTCGTCAACGAGGCGCACGCCTGGGTGGAGGTCTTCGACGGCTCGCTCTGGCACCGCATCGACCTCGGGGGGGCCGCCCTCAACATGGACCAGGAGGTCGATCCGAGCCGCCCGCCGCATGTGCCGCCGCCGGATCCCTACAGCTGGCCGGAGCAGCGCGACTCGGGCCAGGATCTCGCCGACCGCACGCGCGCCGAGCAGACGCAGCCGGGGCCCGCTGGCCCAGGGGCCGGGAGCAGCGGCGCCGCCGTGCCGCCGCCCCCTGCGCCCTCGCCCACGAGCGATGCGGCCGGGCGCGCGGCGGAGAGCACCGACGTCGTCGTGACCGCGCTGGACAAGGACATCCGCCGCGGCTTTCCCCTCCACCTCCAGGGACAGGTCAGCAGCGCCGGGGCGCCGTGCGGGCACGTCCGCGTCGACGTGATCCTGACGGGGACCGCGGCGCCGCAGGGCGTGACGGTCGGCTCGCTGTCGACCGACGACCGCGGCCGGTACGACGGGGCCGTCGTGATCCCCGGCGATTTCGCGCTGGGCGAGTACGATCTCGCGGTCGCGACGCCGGGCGACGTCCGCTGCAAGGCCGGCCGCACGGAAGCTGCCGCCCCGTGAGCGACGCGCCGGCATGCGCCCTCTCGCCCCCGCGCGTCGCGGTGGGCGCCGTCGTCATCGATCGCCGGCCGGACGCGCCTGACGCGCCGCGCGTGCTCGTCGTCAAGCGCGCTCGTCCTCCCCTAGCGGGCTCCTGGTCGCTTCCGGGTGGGCGCGTGGAGCCCGGAGAGCGGCTCGCGGACGCCGTTGCCCGCGAGATCCGCGAGGAGACGGGCCTCGACGTCCGCGTCGGTCCCCTCGTGGAGGTCGTGGAGATCGTGGCGACTCCCTATCATTATGTGATCCTCGATTATCTGTGCGAGTCGATCGGAGGCGCCCTCTCTCCAGGGGACGACGCCTCCGAGGTGGCCCTCGTGCCCGTCCCCGAGCTGCCGGCCTACGGCCTCACCGACGTCGCGCTCCGCGTGATCCATAAAGCCCTGGCGATGGCGGCCGCCGGCTGAAACGGCGCGATCCAGGGAGCGCCCGACTTGGCGCGGCCGTGGCGTAGGTGGGATGTCGCAGAAAGGGCGACTCTCCATGTCGAACTTCCATCGTTGGACAGCAACAGCGTTATTTTGCTGCCCTGCCGCTCACGACAATCGCCGGTGGCAGCGCTAGGTTGGATGTGGGTGCAGGAGTGAGCGCTGGTTCGGCGATCATGAGGGGATTGGTGGTCGTCGTGGCGGCGACCCTCGTCTCTTCTCCTCTCTGCTTCGCGCTGCCTTGCAACGATGGCGCTGGCCTGTTCGCGCTGCCCGCGCCGCGCGTCTCGCGCGTCTCGCGCGCCGCCGCGCCTCTCGGCGTACCCGAGGGCTCGGGCTGGCTCCCGGCGCGGGTCGCGCGCGCCCTCTCAAGGACCGTCGAGCGGGTGGCGCGTTCGGGTATCACCCCGATGTTCCTTGGTCTGCACGGGTTCGGTGTGACCGTGTCCGGCGAAATGTGATGAACGCGGTTACCGCGGATGCAACATGCGTTTCGCTGCTCTGCTGAGCGATCGCGGCGAGCGCTGGTCGCGCCCGTCGGCTCGAATTTGCGCTGTGTGGTGACCGCTGAGTCTGGATTGCGGCGCTTCTGGAGACATCGTAGACCGAGAAGTCTATGAGCCCGACGCGGAGAGCGAGGAAGGAGGAGCAGAAGGAGGAGCGGCGGCGGTTCATCATCGACGCAGCCTGGCAGCTGTTCCAGGAGACCCCCTATCCCGAGGTCACCATGGCTCAGGTCGCCGAGCGCACCAGGCTCGCCAAGGGCACGCTCTACCTCTACTTCACCACGAAAGAGGAGCTCTTTCTCGCGGTCGTCGATCAAGAGCTCGCGAAGTGGTTCCACGATGTGGATATCCATCTGACGCATTTCTGCGCCTCCCGCGGTGACGCGGGCGCGGCGCGCCCTCGGCCCTCGCGGGCCCGCCGCGGCGCGCCCGGGGCGCCTGCCGAGGACGCGTCGGCGAGCGTCGCCTCGATCCTGTCGACCACCCTCGCCGCGCGCGACGCGATGACACGCTTGCTCGGCATCCTCCACAGCGTGCTCGAGCAGAACGTCAGCTACGAGGCCGCGCTCCGCTTCAAGCTCTCTCTCCTGGGTCACGTCGAGCGCACCGGGGTGCTGCTCGAGCGGTGCCTGCCGTCGCTCGCTCCCGGCCATGGCGGCCCGACCCTCATCCGGATGTACGCCCTGCTCATCGGGATGCGCCAGGTCTGCGATCCCAGCGACGTGATCCGCGATATCCGCAGCCGCCCCGATATGGGCCTCTTCCGGATCAACTTCGGCGAGGAGATCCGGGCGTCGTTCGCGCTCCTCCTGAGCGGCGCGAGCGCGCCGCCGCTCGCGCCCGGGCGGCTCGGCGCCCCGGCGCTCCGCGGGTTGAGCTCAGTGGAGCGGCGCCGCCCGGAGGGGTGAGGGGCGCGCGTTCACCACGGATCCCGCGCCGACATGGGCGGCAGGTGATCGGCGAACGGCTGGTTGAGGATGCGGGCGATGACGGACTTCCACGTGGTCATGTCGTTCTCGAAGTCCTCATGCCGCCGCGCCTCGGAGCCGTGGGGAGGGGGCCTCGTGTTGGGCCCCTTGATCCACTCCGCCCTCGGAAACACGACGGGCCGGTCGTCCTTGGTCTCCGTGAGCAGCGAAAGGACGTCGGCGTTCTCCGGATCGAGGAGCCCCGCCTCCATGCCGAGCAGCGAGACGCCGCTCGTGCCGGGCACCCGCGGGCGCCGCTCGAGAGCGTTCGACACCAGGTAGAGGAGCGACCTGCCGTACACCTCGCAGTGGTCCTGGAGCTCGGCCTCGTCCGTGAGCGTGAACAGGGCGAACCGGCGCACCATGCCGCTCTTGATAGGCGGCATGTACGTGTCGCGGAACGCGTCGATGGCGCTCGCCGGCGCGAGCAGGGAGAGCGACTCGATGGGGAGACCGAGCCCGAGCTGACCTCGCATCGGGCCGCCCTCGATCTTCTTGCCCTTCTCCGAGGTGACCAGCTGGACGAGCGGCGCGAGCAGGAAGGTGCCGCTCGAATGGGCGACCAGGTGGAGCTCGATCTTCGGATCGCTGTCCATCAGCGACGCGAGGCGGCCGATCATCTCGCGGACGCCGCCGTGGTCGGCGTCCATCGTCGCGTCGCCCGCGGCCAGCTTCATGCGGTCCCACTCGGCCTTGCCGCCCATGCGGCGGACGAGCGGCTCGAGGGCGTCGTCGCGCCGATCGATCATGAACCCGAACGCCCTGGGATCGTAGCCGTCGTGGCGGCGCCCCTCCGTGGCGCGATGGAGGATCTCGAGGAGGCGGGGGTAGTGGTCGGTCTCCCAGAGGAGCTCGATGGGGTAGATCTCGTGCCCGAGCAGCTTCGGCCGGAGGCGCGACATCCGGTTGATCGCGTCGATCTGCCGGCGCAGCCCGCCGCCCGCGATCAGGACGAGCCGGCGGCGCTTCCATGTCGCGGTTGCGCTCAGGAAATCCTCTTCCATGATGATACGGACGTCGTCCGACGACGTGCCGTAGGCTCCGCGCTGCTGGAGCTGGCCGTGCATGTCGACGCTGACGAGGTGCGGCCGCAGGCTGGCGAACGTCCGGCTGGTGGACGTGAGCGGGCGGAGCGAGCGCGCCTGGTTCAGGCGGATCGGGACGCCGAGCCGCCCGACCCACGCGTCGAAGCCGTATTGAAGCCAGTCGTCGTAACAGAGTCGACCGAAGCCGCCCTTGCCCCAGCCGACACCCCACGAGTTCTGGAGCCAGAAGCCCTCCGCGTCATACCCGATGATCGCGAACGCGTGACCTCCCCAGGGAGCGATGAAGGGGTTCGTCCTGTCGACCGTCGGGATGATGCCGTTCCTCTGGGTCCCATAATACCAGCCGTTGAACGGGATCAGCGCCGAGGCCGCGATGATCCCGACCTCCGCGAGGGCGCTGTGCATCGCCGGGAGGTCCCTGTGGTTCACCCGTTGATACAGGCCGAGCGGCCGGAGCATCGCGTCCACTGCGCGCTCCGGGGTGAGCGTGCCGTGGAGATCGTTCGCGTCCCACGGCCAGTGCTCATCGGAGCAGATACCGTGTTTGTGCCAGCCCTTCATGGCGCCCCTCAGGCTGGATCCCCTCGCGTCGTCCTCGCCGGGGTACTCGTCGTAGCGGCGCGCCATCGTGTACACCATGTTCTGGCTGACGAGGCTGCGGTCCGGCGAGACCCGGCGCCTGCGCAGCAGGTAGTGCGCCACGGTGGCGACCGTGAAGCCGGTGCAGCCGTTGTTCTTGCCCTGGTCGAGCACGGGCACGCCGTACTCCACGAAGCGCTCCGGGGGCATGATCGGAGGCACTTCCACCATCGTGGGGCGATAGAGGGTGTCGCGGAAATCAAGGACGTCAGCGCGCGCGTCGGTCGTGATGTCCCCGTGACGCCCAGCGAAACGCTCGGAATCGATCATGGTTTCTGATCTCGTGAAGTCGCTGAGTGTCGCACGGGCGGCGCGCGGGGCAAAGTCGGCGGCGCCCGCCCCCTCGGGCGAGGCTGCTCGTGCTAGCGTCGCCCGAGTCGGCGCCGCCAGCGCCGTCCGGAGGTGGGATGAGCGAGGACAGCCGCGCAGGGGCAGGCGAGGGCGCGCAAGGCGCCATCGAGGCGGCGCTCGAGGCCGAGGTGTTGCAGCGGCTCGCGTCGTTCCGGGCGCGGCTGGGGAGCGAGCTCGGCGCGCTGTTCGATGAGCTCGCCGCGCGCCTCAGGCTGTTCGAGGGTGAGCCGGGCGAGGGCTACTTCTCGCACCCGACGGCGCTCCCGGTGCTCGAGCTTCCGCTCTGGGTCGCGGCGCGTCCCGGCGGGCCGGCGCTTGCGCTGGACCCTGGATCTCCGGCGCTTCCGCCGCTCGCCGTCGACCTCGCCGAGGCAGCAGCGGTCGGGTACCTGCACGTCCGGATCGAGGACGACCTGCTGGACGAAGGGGTCGGTGAGCCTGGAGCGACGGTGCTCCTGTCCGGGGCGTTGTTCGCTCGCCATCAGGCGTTGCTCGCCCGCTCGCTGCCCGGCGGGAGCGCGTTCTGGGGCCTCTTCGAAGACGTCTGGCTCGGGTATGGCGAGGCAATGCTCCTCGAGCGGCGGCTCCACCGCGGCGCAGGCCCGCGGGACGGCGCCACGTTCCGGCGGGTGCTTGCCCGTTCGCGCCCGCTCGTGCTCCCGGCCGCGGCGGCCCTGTTCGCGCTGTCGCAGGCCGAGCACCTGGCCGCCCTCGAGGAGTTCGTTTCCGCCCTTGTTGCAGCGCATCAGCTGTTCGCGGACCTGCTGCACGCAGAGAAGGATCGTGCGTTCGGCAACACAACGTATGTGCTCTCCCGGCTCTGGGCGCTTGCCGAGGCGGATGCGGCGTCGCCGAGCGGGGCCGACGTCTCCGGCAGGGGGCCTTGTCGCGCTCAGGAGATGCGCAGCGCGGCGGCCCTGCGCGCGCGGCTGTTTGCGCGCGGCGGCTTCGACGCCATCCTGGAGGAGGCGCGCTGTGAGCTGGCTCGCGCCGAGGTCGCCGCGGGGGCCCTCGGGCTACCGGAGGCTGCGCGGTTCTGCAGGGAGCGCGAGCAGTACATGGTCGCGATCCAGCGGCGGGTATTCCTCGCGTTCTTCAGCGCGCTCGCCGGCGAGCCCGCCGTCGCGCCGCGGTGAACCGGGGTGTCGTGCGCGGACGCAACACCCCGCGAGGACGCGAGGACGCGAGGACGCGAGGACGCGCGGACGCGCCTGCTTGTACTTGCTCGCCGTTTGGAGGTCTCCTAGCCTCCCGAGCGAGAAAGCGAGGAGTCGTGACGTCGAAGAAATCAGAGGCAGAGCTCATCGGTCGTGCCGTCGTGGATTCGAGCTTCCGCCAGCAGCTCCTTGCCGATCCCGAGCGCACCATCCAGGCGGAGGGGTACGACGTCGGCGCGGAGACGCTCCAGCGCATCCGGGATGCCGCGACCTCGACGCCCGAAGCGGTCGATGCGGCCATCTCGGCCGCGGCGCGTGAGGGCGGAGTCGGTATGTGACGCTGTCCCCTGCTGGAGGGGTGACCGCCGCCTGGCCATGGCTCGACCCGGGTGACCGGGCTGTGTGCGAGCGCGCCTGGTCGGCGCATCTGTCATCAGAGGGGGCGCTTCAGCGCGGTGAACCGGCGTGGGGAGCGCTCGCGATCGAGCGCAGCGTGGGCACACCGCCGGGGTACAGCGTCCCGTGGGCCAGCTGGGCGCTGCGGCTCTGCGGGCGGGTGTCCGCGCGCGACGCAGCCGCGGACGTCGCCATGGCGGTCGCCGCGGTGGCCGCCGGGGGCATCGAAGGCGCTCCTGACGCGCTCGCGCGGGGCGCGCTCGCCGCGCGTCTCCTCGCGCAGCACGCGGACGACGCGCGCGCGTACAGGTGGCTCCTGGGCCTGGCCGACCTGGCGGACGCTACGTGGCGCGAGAACCCAGTGATCGAGATCGACGGCTCCGGCGCCATGGCGGCGCCCACCGCCGCCGGCGCGCGCGAGGCCGTGGCCCTCTGGACGGCGCCCGCGCTCGTCGCAGGCGACGAGCTCGCGCCCGCCCGTCGCTTCGGAGAGGCCGTGGCCGAGCCGATCTGGCTGCTGGACGGGCTCGTGCGCCTCTGGATCGATCCGATCGCGCCTGACCTCGCAGCGCCGACGCTCACGCCGCTCTTCGCGCTCTGGCTGCGCGGCGCGGGGCTCGCTCCTCCGCTGCTCCGCGCGCTCTCGGGCGAGCGCGCGTCCCGCGTGCGCCGCGGCGAGATCCACAGCCTGCTCGCGACCCGCCCGTACCGCGCCGCGCTCGCCGCGCGCATGCAGGAGACGCTCGCGTCCGCCCGTGAGGTGGTGGCCACCTCCCCTCGAACGAGCCCGAGCGCCCGCGGCCTCGCCGAGGCGCAGCGCGAATTCCTCGAGGCGCTCGGCGAGCGCCTCCGCTTCTTCGAGGGGCTGATGTGTTTCCGCGATCTCCTCGGCCCCGGCGCGGCGCTCGGGCCGCCGCGCGCGCAGGGCGAGCCGGCGCCGCCCGACGAGGCGCGCGCGGATCTGCAGGCGGCGGTGGCGTTCCTCCTGGACGCCGCGCCGTGGCGCGAGTCCTGGGAAGTGCAGCGCTTCGGCGTGCTCGGGTCGAGCGAGCAGCCGGTCGGGCACTGGTTCGTCCGGGCGACGATCCTGAGGGCGCTGCTCGAGATCGGGGAGGTCGGGCGCGACGTCCGCGCCGACGCCGCGGCGTTGATCGAGGAGATCCCGGCGGGAGAGCTCCGCTACTTCACCGCGTTCCGTGAC
The DNA here is from genome assembly GCF_051525245.1 of Sorangium sp. So ce128. Classification (NCBI taxonomy): domain Bacteria; kingdom Pseudomonadati; phylum Myxococcota; order Polyangiales; family Polyangiaceae; genus Sorangium; species Sorangium sp. So ce128. The sequence continues at coordinate 2,470,386 of NZ_CP150313.1, forward strand.
GTCCCGCCGGACGCCGACCTCCTCGGCGTCGTGCTCGAGCTGGTCGCCGAGACGGGCGCCGCGAAGGAGCGGGCGGAGTCGTGGATCGAGGTCATGCTGGCCAACGTGGGTGAGGACGGCGTCGTTCCGACCTGGTTCTACCGCGGGCCCGCGGGGCCGACCACGCCGGGCGTGGCGTGGGCCGGCGACGACTGCGCGGCCGTCCGGCTGAACCTGCTCGTGGGCCTGCTCTCGTTCGACGCTGAGCGGTTCGCGCGGCTCATCGACGCGAACGCGCGGCGCGTGCTCGACGCCGCCTCGGAGGGCGGGTTCGAGGGCGCTTGCTTCTACGATGCCTCGTACACGGACCTCGCGTTCCTCCGCTTCGCGCGGCTCTACCGGGGGAGGGCGGGGGACGCGCGGTGGGCCGACGAGGTCGCGGCGGTCGAGGCCGCGACGCTGTCGCGGATGCTCCGATCGCAGCGGCTCGACGGCGGCTTCGGGGCGCCGCTCTGCACGGCCGCGTGCCTCGAGGGGGCCGCGACGAGGGAGCGGCCCGATCCGCTGCTCCTCGAGCGAGGGATGCGTTACCTCGGCGAGCGCCAGCTCGTGGACGGCTCCTGGCCAGCGGAGCCGCTCTACCGGGTGCCCATGAAGCGCGGTCGCGAGGGGCACCACCAGGGCAGAGCGCTGACGACCGCGCTCTGCGCGCGTGGGCTCGCCGCCGCGCGGTCCCGGCTGCGGCGCGGGGGGGAGCGGCGCACATGAGCATCGAGAAGTCGCCCGAGATCGTGCGGATCATGGAGGCGCAGGAGATGCGCGGCGAGCAGATCGTGAACCACATCCGGTTCGCGTTCGCGCTGCTCAGCGCCGCCACGTTCATGCACGTGTGGACGATCAACACGCCGGCCGCCAACCAGATCTTCGCGATTCTGACCGGCGGGTACCTCGCCTACTCGCTCGTGCTCTACGCGTTCTTCCGGCTGCGCCCCGGCGTCTACGCGGGCTGGCTCAAGTACGTGAGCATCTTCGTCGACCTCGCGCTCCTGACGCTCACGGCCCTGGGGAGCGCGAGGAACCACTCCGGGATCATCGAGTACTTCACGAGCTACCTCGCGACCGTCTACGTCCTCTGGAACCTGATGTCGGGCTTCCGCTACAGCCTCGCGGCGTGCCTGTACTCGGCGGGGCTGTCGGCCCTCTTCAACTCCGTCGTGCTCGCCGTCACGGTCGGCTCCGGCGCGGTCCCGATCAGCCCGGTGTCCGTCTACGGAGAGAACGCGATCAACATCGCGGACCAGTGCCAGCAGATCCTCTTCATCGCGCTCCCCGGCGTCGTCGCCGGCATCATCGCGCGGATGTCGCGCAACCTGGTCGTGCGGGCCGAGGTGGAGTCCATGGCCCGCCTCCGGCTCGAGCGCGAGAAGCAGGAGCTCGGCCGGTACCTGTCGAAGGATCTCGTCGACTTTGTCCTGTCCGATCCGAGGCGGCTCAAGCTGGGAGGCACGCGGCGGCACGTCTCGGTGATGTTCACCGACATCCGCAACTTCACCCCGCTCACCGAGTCGGTCGAGCCGGAGGCCGTGGTCTCGTTCCTGAACGAGTACTTCACGGAGATGGTCGAGATCGTGTTCCGCTACGGGGGCACCCTCGACAAGTACATCGGCGACGGGCTGATGGCGGTGTTCGGCGCGCCGCTCTCCGTCGAGGACGCGCCGAAGCGCGCCGTGATCGCGGCGATCGAGATGGTGCAGGCGCTCGAGCGCATGAACCAGCGGAAGCTCCTCGGCTGCGGCGAGATCCAGATGGGCGTCGGGATCGCGACCGGCACCGTCATCTCCGGCAACATCGGCTCGCTCCAGCGCATGGAGTACACCTGCATCGGAGATACAGTAAACACGGCCGCGCGCCTCGAGCAGTTCAACAAGGAGCTCGGCTCCAAGATCATCATCTGCCAGACGACGTACGCGACCCTCGACGACTGCGTCCCGGCGCAGCCGACCGGCGCGCTGAGCATCCGGGGCAAGAGCCGCCAGGTCCACCCCTACATCGTGGACTACATGGAGCTGTCTCCGGCGCGCCTGAGCGAGCTCCGGAGAGAGCTCCTCTCGAGGGTCCGTCCCATGGAATCGATGCCGCCGCGGGCGCCGGCGGCCCTGCGCAGCAAGGAGTAGCTGAAGGCTCGCGGCGCGCTGCGCGATCGGGGCGAGAGGGTCACGAGGGCGTGGCGCGGAAGCGCCGGACGCGCGCCGAGCCGGGGCCGCCGTCCTGCGTCGACAGGCCGAGCGCCGTGCGCGCCGGCGCGTGGAGGCGCTGGAGGACGCGATCGAGCAGGCGGAGCGCGCCGTCGCTCATCTTCACGCCGCGCGGCGAGCGGTAGCCGAACGCGACGCCGTCCACGACCTTATAGGCGTTCTCCGTGGGTGAGGCGGGGCGCATCTCGACGACCAGCGCGCCGTCGCGCGTCTTCATGATGACGACGATCTCGCCCGGGCGCGCCGAGGCCTCCACGAACGTCCACCCGCCGGAGGTCGCCTCCTTGATCCCGAGCTCGAGCACGCGCTGCAAGTCCTGGCCCGCCGGCGCGAGCGTCGCCGCGCCTTCGACCCGGATCTCGGCGCCCGGCGGGACCACGCCGCTGCCGAGCGGCATCGTGGGCCGCCGCATCTCCCGAGGCCCGGGGAACGACCACATGTCCGGCGTGATCTCGCCGCCTTCGCGGTAGGCCATCTCGATGAGGCGGCTGCGCTCGCGAGAGAGCGCGTCCTCGGACCAGCCGAGGCAGGAGCGCATCATCAGCGTGAAGGGGTCGAAGCGGAGCTCGAACGAGGCGGGCGCGCGGACCATGAGGTCGTCCGGAAGGACGAGGCTGTGGAAGATGCGGACCTTGCACGGGAGCTCGCGCGCACGCTCGAGCGTGCGCCGGAACGTGATCGGGCCGTCGCCCGGGAGGCCGAGGAGGATGTCCACCTCGATGTCCGTGAACGTCGAGAGCTCCTCGATCACCTTCGCGAACTTCGACTCCCTGAAGGGGCGCTGCGTGCCGTCGCCCGTCTCCTTGTTGAGCGGCGGAAGCCGCGCGTCGAGCGACACGCGCGCGACGCCGCGGAGGAACTCGAGGTGCTCGTCGTGCACGTGCTCGGGATCGATCGATGCCGTCAGCGTCGCCTGCTTGAAGAAGCCGACCTGCTTCTCCGCGGCCACCAGGTTCCGGAACGCCTCCGCGCTCAGGTTGAGCGGGGCGTCGACGATCTGCGCGCCCGGCGCGCCGGCGGCGCGGAGCGCGCTTAGCTCTTCGACGAGGTAGGCCTCGGAGAAGACGCTGCCAGCGTCGCCCGCGGAGACGCCGCACGTCGCGCAGCTCATGGCGCCCCCGCGGCAGATCTCGAGCGGGACGATGCGATCGGTCGGGAGCAGCTTCATCCGGATCGGCGAGGGGAGCGCGTCGGGCGCCACGTAGAGGGGGTCGCCCGTCGAGACCCAGCCGCCGGCGGTGGACACGTGCAGCCCCGGCACGGCGCGCAGCGCATCGGGAGAGCGCTCGCTCAGCCGGACGATGTCCCGGAACGTGAGCTCGTTGCCGTGCACGAGGGCGTCGATGCAAGCGGTGGCGTCGCGCCAGGGCGCGAGCGCGAACATCGCGGGGCGCGCGAGGGGCCCCCACAGGGCGATCGTGCGCCCCGGCCGGTTGCGCTGCAGGTGGCGCGCGATCTCGATGAACGTGGGGAACGACCAGACGTGCGCGGCGAGGCCGACCACGTCCGCGTCCACGGTCTCGACCTCCGCGACCCACGCGTCGAGATCCCTCGTCTGCGCGTCGATCACGTGGATCGGCACGCCGGCGAGGTCCGGATCGGCGAGCAAGGAGGCCTCGACACGACGGACTCCATGGCTGGACGGCGCTCCCCCACCGTCCGGCATGGTTGGCTCCATCGCGAGTAGCGCGACGCGGCGTTCGCCAGGCATCCATGAGAGTCTACCAGGGTGTCTCCCCTGTCGGGGAGTCCGTTCGCGCTCTCTGTCTGCTCTCGCTCCCCGCCCCCCGGTCGGTTCCTTGCGCCCGGAGTTGCTCCTTACTACCCGGAGTTGCATCCGGCGCGCAGTCGGGCTTTCATATTGCCCTGGGCGGGAGAGGGGGAACGGAACGTACCGGATCGGCAGACAGCGGCGGACTGTCGGGCTGCGCACTTGGTGGCGTGGTCGTACGTGTGGCGCACCGCGGCGAGCGCTCCGGTGTGTCCGGGCGATTCGTCACACCGGGGGCATCACCGAGGTTGCTCGCGCTGCGCTGGCTGCTGGCCAGCGGAGGCTCGGGCAGCGTCGAGCGCCCATCCCGTCCTCCCCCAGCATGGGAAGAGAGGGCGCGCTGCCCTGGCGAGCGACCCCCGCTACTGAAGAAAGCCGAGGGGAGCCATGTGTGGCAAGCACGTGATCCTGGTTGCGGAGGACGACGTTGACACCGCGACGATGCTGGAAGAACTCCTGACCCTGGAAGGGTACGAGGTCGAGCTGACCGCCACCGCGCGCGCGGTGCTCGATGCGCTGGCGGAGCGGCGCTTCCACGCGGTCCTCCTTGATCTGACGATGCCAGGCATGACGACGGACCGGTTCGTCTCCGAGATCGAGGGGCTCGGCACGCCCTCGCCCCTCATGATCTTCTCCGCCCGCCTCCCTCACGAGATGCAGGCGATCGCCGAGCGGCTGCATGCGGCCGCGCTCATCCCGAAGCCGGTGGACATCGACGTCCTGCTGGGCACCCTCTCGAAGGTGGTGCTCGGTTCGCTCGGCTCAACAGATATCGACCGTTGACGCTGCCCGTTCGGACCACGTCGCGAGCGCCTCGGGCCGTCGTTCCGGCGGACGCCGGGCTGCTGCGCCCTCCGGCGCCGGTGGTAGGATCGCCGCTCATGACGTGGATGGCGACCAAGCCGCGCTGCGCTCACCCTGGCTGGCCGCAGATCGGGCACAGAGCGGCTTCGCCGGAGCGCCACCGTGCTGTAACATCGGGCTCGACCGCCGACGATCGATCGCCGTAATGCGTACGCCCGTACCCGCCTGCCAGAGCTGCCGGCTCAACCAACGTCGACCCCGCGTGGTTGTATGGCCGCACGGGCGACGCGGGAGCGGGCTCCGCTCCGAGGCGCCTTTGCGGCGCTGATTGCCGGAGAGAGACGTAGAGAGACCTTCATGAGCCCCCTTCCTCGCAGAAAGAGCCTCATCAAGCGGAACCCGAGCAGGGATTCAGGGCTTTCCCTGTTTCGCCGTGACGTCAGGCTTTCGCATAGTGGTTGATGCACCGTGCCTGCCACTCCCTTGAAGAGGATCCTCGTTGTCGATGACGATCCGGATATTCGAGAGACCCTCGCGGAGCTCCTGCAGGAGGAGGGGTACGCCGTCGCGTCGGCGGCGCACGGCGGCGAGGCGCTCAGCGCGCTGAGAACGGATCCGAGACCCGGGCTCATCCTGCTCGATCTCATGATGCCGATCATGGATGGCTGGCAGTTCAGGGCGGAGCAGAAGAAGGATCCGGAGCTCGCCGCGATCCCGGTGGTGATCATCTCCGCGACGGGCCGCGACGAGTTCGTGTCCTCGCTCGGCGCGGCGCAGTTCCTGAAAAAGCCGATCAACCTCGAGCAGCTACTCGCCGCGGTCGAACAGCACTGCCGGTGACGGCGCGCCTGTTCGTCTACGGCACGCTGATGCGCGGCGAGCGCGCGCATGCGCTGCTCGGGCGCGCGCGGTGCCTCGGGCCCGCCCGCACGGCCCCGTCGTTCGAGCTCGCCGATCTCGGCGCCTACCCGGCGCTCGTGCGCGGGGGCTCGGTCGCGGTCCTCGGGGAGCTGTACGAACCGGACCCGGAGGCGCTGCCCTCGCTCGACCTCTACGAGGACTGCCCCAACCTCTTCAACCGTGAGCCGATCGAGCTCGACGGGGGCGCGCTCTGCGAGGCCTACCTGATGCCCGCAGGGCAGGCGCTGGGGTGGCCTCGGATCGCCTCGGGGGACTGGCGGACACGGCGGCGATGAGCGCGTCAGCCGGGGCCCGCGCGGCGCGCTGGCCGCAGCCCGGGTGGACCGGCCGGGTCGATCTCGGGCGCCGTCCTGTCCTCGACGACGAGCAGCAGGGCCGGGAGCTCGCCCTCGTCGGCCTGGAGCCGGAAGGCTGAGAACGAGAGCGTCCTGCGGCCGGCGTGCGCGAGCACGGCCTCGAGGCGGAAGTCGACGAGCGCGGCGCGGCGGTGGAGCACGTCCCGGAGCTGCTGCTCCAGCTGCGGGGTGTTCCATCCGGCATCGATGGCCGAGAGCGATCGTCCCTCGATGTCCCCGAGCGGGACCATGAACTGCTCGCAGTAGCGCCGGGTGACGGCCCGGATCCGGAGCTCCCCGTCGAGCAGGAGGAACGGATGGCGCAGCACCTCGAAGACGGCGGAGAGGCCGTCGCGCGCGCCCGCGAGCTCGCGCGCCGCGCGCCTCGGCGCCTCGCTCTCCAGCCAGCAGATCACCGCGCCGTCGACCTCGTCGTCGGTGGTCCGGGAAGGGCGTGCCCGCATGAGATAGCAGCGCCCGTCGCGGTCCTCGACGTGCCGTTCGACGGTGCTCATCGTGCCGAGCACCTCGGCGACGACCGGCGCGATGTCGGCCACGCTCCTCGACTTCACCTCGAGGATGGACCTGCCCACGTCGCTCGCGGCGAGGCCGAGCAGCTTGTCGGCGGCGCCTGCGATCCGGCGGATCCGTAGGTCCGCGTCGACCATCAGCATCGGGATGTTCATGCCGCCGAGGAGCTTGCGCAGCTCGTCGTTGGCGAGGCCGAGCGCGACGTTGCTGCTGCGGAGCTCCTCGTTGATGGTCGTCAGCTCCTGGTTCGCCGACTCGATCTCGTCGTGGGCGCCCGCGAGCGCGTCGTTCACCCTGTGCAGCTCGTCGTTGCTCGCGAGGATCTCGTCGTTCGTGCACAGGAGCTCTTCGTTCGTCGCCTCGAGCTCATCGATGAGCGACTGGAGGTACTCCCTCGTGGTCACGAGCTCCCTGCGGAGCTGGACGATCTCCAGATCCTTCTGGGCGTCGCTCGGGGCCGGGTCGCTGCCCGGCCGGTCCAGCCGCGCGGCGCCCGACTCGGAGAAGGTGACGAGGAAGCAGCGCCCTTGCGGGAGCCGCACCTTGAGCGGCCAGACCTCGACGTCGACGTACCGGATCTTCTCGTCCTGCCTGACCTTGATCTGCTCCTTGCGGGCCATCGCCCCGGAGTTCATCGACGCGTCGATGGCGGCCCGGATGCCGAGGACGAGCCCCTCTCGGGCCATCTTGAAGAGGTGGAGGCTCGCGTCGCCCGGCGACGGCTCGAGGTAGGGCCCCGTCTTGCCCCGGAACTGGACGATCTGCATCTCCTCGTCCACGACCACGCCGGCGGGGGCATAGCGCGCCATGACGAAGGCGTCGGCCTCCTTGCGCACCGCATCCATGCCGAGCCCCTCGGGCTCCCGCGGCCTCTCCGACGCCAGCGCGACCACCGGCGCGCCGGGCAGAGCGGGCGCGGTGAGGGCGAGCGAGTGGGCCGCCTCCGACGCGGCGCGCTTGCAGAAGATCCTGTGGGTCCTGTCCACGACCCCGAACAGATCGGGCGCCGTGGTGAGGCTCTCGGACGAGCCGAGGAGCAGGAAACCCGTGGGCTTGAGGGCCTGGTGGAACGTCTGCAGCAGCCGGCGCTGCAGGCTCGGCTCCAAGTAGATCATCAGGTTGCGGCAGCTGGTGAGATCGAGCTTCAACAGGGGCGGGTCGGCCGCGGCGTTGTGGCGCGAGAAGATGCACAGATCGCGGACCGATTTGTTGACCTGAAAGCCGCCTTGTACCCTGACGAAGAAGCGGCGCAGCCGGCTGGGAGAGACGTCCATCGAGATGCTCTCGATGTAGATCCCGGACCGCGCCTGCTGGATGGCGGCCTCGCTCAGGTCGGTGCCGAAGATCTGGATGGCATGATCGGTCGCGTCGGCTTCGAGGAACTCGAGCAACGAGATCGCGAGAGAGTAGACCTCCTCGCCCGTCGAGCAGCCCGGCACCCAGATGCGAACAGGGGAGTCCTGCGGCCTGCTGTGCATGAGCACCGGGAACACGTGGGTCTTCAGCGCGGCGAAGGCGCCCGGATCGCGGAAGAACGTGGTGACCTTGATGAGGAGGTCCTGGTAGAGATCCTCGATCTCGCCGGGGTGCGCTTTCAAATGATCCAGGTAATCCTGGAGGGTGGCGAGCCGATGGAGCGTCATTCGCCGCTGGATGCGCCGCCTCAGGGTGCTCTTCTTGTACTGGCTGAAGTCGACGCCCACCGCGGCGTGAAGCAGCCTGAGGAGCTTGCTGAGCTCGGCGTCCATGCCGAGGGGCGCACCCTGCCTGAGCCATGGAGCGAGGACGTGCCCGGGGCGACCCATCCGCACGAGCTCCGCCGCGATCTCCTCGACGCTGAGGACGAAGTCGACGCCTCCGGCCGCGATGGCGCTCCGCGGGAGCGCCGGCCGCTCCGCGCCGCGCGGGTTCTCCGCGAAGGTGACCCCGCCCTCGGCCTTCACGTCCTTCAGCCCCAGCGCGCCGTCGCTCCCAGCGCCGGACAGCACGACGGCCACGGCGCCCGACCCCAGCTCGCCCGCGAGCGAGCGCAGGAAGAGATCGCCAGGGCCCGGGCCGCCCTCGCCCCGCGGCGCGAGCTCGACGCGGAGCCCCGCCAGCGTCGCCTGCGCCTCCGGGGGCAGGACCTGGACGCGACCCGGCGCGAGCTTCATCCCTGATCGGAGCTCGGCCACAGGGAGAGGGCTGCTCTGCGCCACGAGCTCGAGGAGGGGGAGCTCCCCTGGATCTGCGCTGTAGATCAGGACGAGAGAGAGGCTGGTATCTCTGCTGGGCAACCGCCGGAGGAGCTCCGCGATCGCGCCGCGTCCGCCCGCCGAAGCGACGACACAGACGACGGGAAAGCGCAGCTCACCCTCGGGGCGCGGCTCGCCCGCCGCGGCGCTCTCGCCGGCGTCCTCCGGCGGGACCGGCGCGCGCCCCGGCGCGGATGCCCTGCCGGCCTGGGGCGCGGCGTCGCTCGGGCCCGGTGCCCCGAGTTGCGTCCGGCGTGACTTCTTCTGTTCGGGCATTGTTGGCTTGAACGGTTGGGCGCTCTCTCACGCGTCTCGCGACGGCGAGAGCCTGACAGGGACTAAGCCAGGGTTCCGGTGGGCGGTCGGTCAACGATGGCTGTCGTCGTCCATGTCGCGCATGGGACACGGCGCCTCACGGTCATCTCACCATATCAGCGCGCGCCTTCCAGGCGCTTCAGGAGTTGCTCGAGCCGCTCGATGATGTGTGCGGATCGGTCGGATACCACTCGGGCAGAATCGTTGAGCCTCATCAGTGTCATTTCATCCATTCTCCCGCCGGGCTGGAGCCTGGTCATGGCCTCCAGCGCGGCATCGTGGCGCGCTCGGGCGACCTGGGCTGCCGCCATCGCGCGGCGCAGGCGTGCGCGCGGCGGCTCCAGGTTCTCGACCCCGGACCACCTCCTCTCCGGTGAGACGTGCCGCGCCTCGCCCTCGGCTCGCGCCAGGTGATCGGCGGGCGCCGCGAGCGGCGGCGCAAGCACCTCGGGCGCCGCGAGCAGCGCGGGAGCCTGCGCCCCTCGCGGCGATCGATCCGCCTCGCTGTTCCCCGCGTCCTGCGTGCGCTCCGTGCGCTTGCCATCGGTCGGAAGGCGGAGGTTGACGCTGATTTGCTGATCCTCGGCGGGCCCCCCGGCGTCCTCCCACCCACGTTCGTCGACGATCTGCTTCGTCGCGTCGTTGACGAGGAAGACCTGATCGGCGTCGTGGAACCGCTCTGCCCGCAAGGCCTGCAGCGCAGACCGGGCCGTCTCGAGCGAGCGGATGTGCTTCGTGAGCGCGAGCCGCCTGCCCCGGAAGCGAACGTAAATGCTGTAGCTGGTCTGGGGCGCCATCTCTATCGCCTCGTGGGCCCGGTCGCGTCATGTGGTGTCTGCGCTCTTCTTGACAGCAGCTTCCGGGGTGCAGCTCGCCATGGCGCCGGGCCGAGCGGGCGAGCCCCCTGCTCCATGAGGTTCTCACGGATCTCTCGCCGTGAGCCCAGGGCGCGAGTTCTGGGCGCGCGTCCTGCTTGCGGTCTCACGCCTCCGGTACCGCCGTCAGCAGCACCAGCCTCCCGGCGGTCTGCTCGGCTGTTCTGCAGGCGGTGCGCACGAGCTGCCACTCTGCCTTCACGAGCTCCGCCATGAGCGACCTGTCCTGACACAGGGCTTTGCTCAGCGACTCCTCGGCGTCTTCGCCGAAGGACAGCACGCGTATCGCGATGGCGAGCGCAAAGTCCTTGGTCAGCCGGACGCGCAGGTCGACGTCCGGCGTGGAGACGTGGAGCGCGTGCTCGGCGAGGGCGACCTCGATCCTGTCCGCAATCGACCTTGCGGTGTCCGCACGCCACTGGATCGAGCGGCAGGTCTGCCGGAGCAGCTCCTGGATTAACCGTCTATCACGACCCGTCTGGTTGCCCATTCCGCCCCCCCTCGACAGTTCCGTTCTTCTGCGGAGAGCCGTCCAGAGAGTGCCTGCGACCGGCCAGAGCGCGCGACGGTCAGCCTGGCGCGATTGAACGAGCAGGACCGCTCCCCAAGGCTGCGCTCCTCCCGAGTTGCCCGAGCGGTTCCCCCTCCGGCTCCCCGCTCCACCCCCTCACTGTCCCGCCGAAAATCCCGTTGACTGCTAGCTGTAGCTCAGCTGCTGCCCGACCGACCGCTAGGGCGATATGGAATCGTTCGTCAGGGATTCCCTGTAAGCTGTCCTGGTACCGCTGAATCTCCGGCCGGTTTATTCAGGCAAAGCCCTACACCTAGGTCACCTAGGTCGTCTTGGCCTTGGAACGACGGCGCTCGCTGCTCGACGCCGAGGCAGGTGGCGGGGCGGCGGCCTGCCGCGCGCTGCGCGGGGGGGCTTCCATGACCGACAGGTCAGCGACGGCGCGCACCTCCGGGGCGAGCAGGCCGTGCGTGAAGAGCTGGAGCACCTGCGCGGCCCAGGCGGCGATGTCTGGCCTGGACGGCGCGTCGATGAGCTTGCGCACCAGGCGATCGAAGGCGCCGGAGATGAGCGCGGCGATGACGCTGGGCTCCAGATCGCGCCGGTAGAGGCCGATGTCGATCGCGTACCGGAGGCGGCCCTCCACCTGCCGCGCGACGCGCTGGGCGAACTCGTCGATCAGGTAGGCGTACGGGGTCCCACCGCCTCCCGCCAGCATCATCCTGAGGAGCGCCCGGTTCTGCCAGCAGAACTCGAGCACCTCGAGGTCGTGGGCGAGGACCCGCTTGAAGTACTCGTTCACCGACGCTCGCTCGGCCTCGAAGACGATGGGCGGCGGCTCCACGCAGTCGGCGAGGCGCGCGATGAAGGTCTCGACGATCTGCTTGAAGCAGTCGTCCTTGCTCTGGAAGTGCAGGTAGAACGCGCCCTTCGAGACGCCTGCGCGCTCGGTGATGTCCTCGACCCTCGCCGCGGCCAGGCCGCGCTCGGTGAAGGCAGCCTCGGCGGCGCGGAGCAGCTCGATCCTGGCGCGGCGATCGGCAAGGCGGGGCATTCTGACTGGTCGGTCAACGTCGGAGGACCGTGGCACTATGGGAAGGCTGCCGGAAGCCGTCAAGGCGCTCGTCGGCCGCGCTCCTCGCGACGCGGCGCGTTCGACCGCGCCGCGTCGCCCATGGCACGAGCGATGCTGCGGAGGCGGTCATGGCGACCGTGGCGAGACGAAATGCAGCAGGGCGTGGCGTCGGCGAGGCGACGGCGGCGGCTCTCGTCCCCAGCCCTCCTTCGTTGCCGAGCCTGCGTGAGGCCGCCGCGCGGTGCCGGGCGTGTCCGCTCTGGGAGCGTGGGACGCAGACGGTGTTCGGCGAGGGCGCGGCGCGATCGGACGTGCTCCTCGTCGGCGAACAGCCGGGCGACAAGGAGGATCTGGCCGGCAAGCCGTTCGTGGGCCCGGCGGGGCAGCTGCTCGATCGCGCGCTCGAGGCGGCGGGGATCGAGCGGCGCCGGGCGTACGTGACCAACGTGGTGAAGCACTTCAAGTGGGAGCCGCGCGGCAAGCGCCGCATCCACATGAAGCCGGACGCGCGCGAGATCCGCGCGTGCCTGCCGTGGCTCGCCGCGGAGATCGCGGTGGTGCAGCCGGCGATCGTGGTATGCCTCGGCGCGACGGCGGCGCAGGCGCTGCTCGGCGGCTCGTTCCGGGTCACGCGCGAGCGCGGCAGGATCGTCGCCTCGCCGCTCGCGCCGCGCGTGCTGGCGACCGTGCACCCCGCGTCGATCCTCCGCATGCCGGACGAAGCGACGAGGCGAGCCGAGCTCTCCCGCTTCATCGAGGATCTCACCGTGGCGGCGCGCGCGCTCGGCTGAGCCGGCGCGCGCCGCCTCCTCGCGAGGCGCGCTCTCGATGGAGTAGGATTCGCCCGCGATGACGATGAGCCCACGACCGGTCCCTGCCGCAGAGCGCCCCGCGTCCTCTCCGATGGCCGAGCGCGCCCACCTGGGGAGCTCGAAGAAGATGTGGCCGCTGATGCTGGCGGCGCTCGGGGTCGTCTACGGCGACATCGGGACGAGCCCGCTCTACGCGATGAAGGAGTGCTTCAGCCCCAGCAGCCCGCACCACGTCGCTCCGACGCCCGAGAACGTGCTCGGGGTGCTCTCGCTGATGTTCTGGTCGTTGATGATGGTGGTGACCGTCAAGTACGTGACGTTCATCACGCGGGCCGACAACGAGGGCGCGGGCGGCATCCTCGCGCTGCTCGCGCTCGTCCCGAGCGGCGATCGCAAGGGCGAGGGCCGCGGCCTCCTCGTGCTCCTCGTCCTCTTTGGCGCGGCGCTCCTTTATGGCGACGGCGTGATCACGCCTGCGATCTCGGTGCTCTCGGCCGTGGAGGGCCTCGAGATCGCGATCCCGAAGCTGGACCCTGCCGTCGTGCCGATCATCACCTGCGGTGTGCTGCTCGCCGTGTTCCTCGTGCAGAAGCGCGGCACGGCCGGGGTCGGGTCGATCTTCGGGCCGGTGACGCTCGTGTGGTTTGTCACGCTCGTGCTGCTCGGGGCCAAGGAGCTCATCCGCAGCCCCGGAGTGCTCCGGGCCGTCTCACCGACCTACGCGGTGAGCTTCTTTGTCGAGAACCAACTGCATGGCTTCCTGATCCTCGGCGCGGTCGTCCTCTGCATCACGGGCGGCGAGGCGCTGTACGCCGACATGGGGCATTTCGGCCGCGTGCCGATCAAATACACCTGGTACACGATCGTCTGGCCCGGGCTGCTCATCAATTATTTCGGCCAGGGCGCCAAGCTCCTCGCGGACCCCACCGCGGCGGCGAACCCGTTCTATGCGCTCGTCCCGTCGTGGGCGCTCTACCCCACGGTGGCGATCGCCACCGCGGCGACGGTCGTCGCGTCCCAGGCGCTCATCTCCGGGGCCTTCTCGCTGACCCAGCAGGCGGTGCAGCTCGGGTATTTCCCGCGTGTCACGGTGGTCCACACGTCGAAGGACGAGGCGGGGCAGATCTACATCCCCGAGGTGAACAGCGGGCTCCTGATCTCGTGCATCGTGCTGGTCCTCACCTTCAAGAACTCGAGCGCGCTCGCGGCTGCCTACGGCATCGCCGTCACGGGGACGATGGGGATCACCACGGTGGTCTATTACGTGGTCACCCGGAAGACGTGGGGTTGGCCGGTCTGGAAGTCGCTCCCGCTGGCCGGGCTCTTCCTGGTGATCGATCTCGCGTTCTTCGCGGCGAACAGCGCCAAGTTCTTCCACGGGGGCTGGGTGCCCATCGTGATGGGCGCGGCGATCTTCACGGTGATGACGACCTGGAAGACGGGGCGCAAGCACCTCGCCGCGGCGATCAAGTCGGCGATCTTGCCGCTCGACATGTTCCTCGAGGACGTGAAGCGCGTGAAGCCGCACCGGGTGCGCGGGACGGCGGTCTTCATGGCGTCGAGCCCGGAGGGCACGCCGCCGATCCTGCTGCACCACGTGAAGCACAACCAGGTGCTGCACGAGCAGGTGGTGCTCCTCTCGATCCAGGTGACGAACGTGCCGGAGGTCCCGGCGGAGCGGCGCACGACGGTGATCCCGCGGGGGGAGGGGATCTACCAGGTCACGGCGTGTTACGGCTTCATGCAGACGCCGAACGCGCCGTCGGTGCTCGAGGGGTGCAAGCGGCACGGGCTCGACATCGATCTCGGGAGGACGAGCTACTACCTCGGCAGGGAGACGCTGCTGACGACCGGGCGCTCGAAGATGTCCCGGTGGCGCAAGGGGCTGTTCGCCTTCATCTCGCGGAACGCGCGGCCAGCGACGGCGTACTTCGGTCTGCCGCCGAACCGCGTGGTCGAGCTCGGAATGCAGGTCGATTTTTAGGGGTGGGCGCGGGGTTCAGGGCCCCGTGTACCGTGCGCGCGGCCGGAGCATGTACCCCGCCTCCCGCTGCTCGAACGCGTGGGCGATCCAGCCGGCGGCGCGCCCCACCGCGAAGAGCGCCGCCGCCGTGCCGGCCGGCAGGCCGAGCGCGGCCGCGATCGCGACGAGGCCCAGGTCGAGCGACGGCGGATCGAGGCCGGCGTCGCGCAACGCGTCGACGAGCGCGAGCACCGTGCGCAAGGCCGCGCTCTGCGGGGCGAGCGCGCGGGCCGTGTCGAGCAGCAGCTGGGCGCGGGGGTCGCCCTCGGGGTAGAGCCTGTGCCCGACGCCGGCGATGGGCTCGCCGCGGCGCAGCCGCTCGTGGACCGCGGCGGCGGCGCGCTCGGGCCGGCCTGCCTCGGCGACCAGGGCCTCCACCCGGTCGGTCATGCCGCCGTGCCTCGGGCCGGAGAGCGCGGCGAGCCCCGCGCTGACGCAGGCGTAGAGGTCGGCGCCGGTGGAGGCGGCCACCCGGACCGCGAACGTCGAGGCGTTCAGCTCGTGATCGGCCGAGACCAGGAGCGCGCGGTTCACGGCGCGCTCGGCCTTCTTCGAGGGGTTCGCGCCGAGGGCGATGAGCAGCCGCCGCGCCGCCCCGTCGGCCTCGAGGGCGTCGGTCGCCCTGCGCGCGTCCCGCCCGAGGCCCACGAGCGCCGCGAGCGATCGCACGAGGGCCCGCGCCCGCGCGCGCTCCGCGTCGCCCGTGGGGATGCGCCCGTCGCCCGAGGGCGCGCCCACGTGGCGGGTCGCGTCGTGCGCGCCGAGCGCGGGCACCACGAGCGCGAGCGCGACGAACGGCGGCGCGCCTTCCGGCAGGAGCGCCGCGAGCTTGGCCGGGCGGACGCTCAGCCGGCCTGGCCGCGCCGTCGGCGCGCCCTCCGCCGGCAGCTCGCCGGTCCAGAGCAGCTCGGCGACCGCCTCGAAGGGCACGTCGTCGAGCGCCAGCGCGACCGCCTCCTTGCCCCGGTAGACGGGCCCGCGCGGGCCGATCGCGGTGAGCGCCGACTCGAGCACCGGCTCGCCCCACCGGAGCGCCTCGGCGGCGACCGGGCCGTGGCCGGCGCGCGCGTCGTGCCGCGCCTTGAGCCGCTCGATGTCCGCCCGGAGGTAGAGCCGCGCGCGCCCTCGCCCGCCGGGCACCCCCCGGAGCACGCCCCGGCTCGCGTACGCGTAGAGCGTCTCCCGCTTCACGCCGAGAAGCTCCGCCGCCTCGGCGCCGGTCACGTATGCCGAGGGCCGCTGCCCCGAGTCAGGTAGATCCACCATGAGCGCCCATCA
The DNA here is from genome assembly GCF_051525245.1 of Sorangium sp. So ce128. NCBI lineage: Bacteria > Pseudomonadati > Myxococcota > Polyangiales > Polyangiaceae > Sorangium > Sorangium sp. So ce128. The sequence continues at coordinate 2,486,105 of NZ_CP150313.1, forward strand.
ACGTTGCATCCATCCTGTCTTCCGATGCACGAGGCGCCAGCGTCGCGCGCGCCGGCGACACCCGTCCCTCTTAACACCGCCCTCCTCGGCTTCCTCCGGGATTCTTCCTCGACGCGCTTCGAGACCGTGCATGGTTGATTGTACAATCAAGATTGATCAACCTCGTGCGGTGCCCAAGATGTCGTCAGCGGAGGTGATCGGAATGAGGGATGTGGCGGCGCCGCTCGCGAGCGGCCTGGAGGGCGTGGTGGTGGCGGAGACGCGGCTCTCGGAGGTGGACGGAGAGCGGGGGAGGCTCACCCTGGCGGGCCACGACGTCGAGGCGCTCGCCGGCGGCGGCGGGGTGACCTTCGAGGACGCGTGCGGGCTGCTCTGGGGCGGCGCGTTGCCCGGGGCGGCGGAGCGGGAGTCGATCCGGCGAGCGATCGCCGAGGGGCGGACGAGGGCCTTCGCGCTGCTCGGGCGGCTCGGGGACGCGCTCCAGGCGGGCGACGGGATGGATGCGCTCCGCGCCGCGGTCGCGCACCTCTCGGGCGACGTCCCGCCCGCGGCGATCGCCGGGGCGGTCGCGACGCTCGCGGCGGCGTGGGCGCGGTGCTGCGCGGGGGAGGCGCCGGTCGCGCCCGATCCGGCGCTCCGGCTCTCGGCCGACTACCTGCGCATGGCGCGGGGGGCCGCGGCGAGCGAGGCCGAGGCGCGCGAGCTCGACACGTACCTCGTGACGGTCTCGGATCACGGCATGAACGCGTCCACCTTCACCGCGCGCGTGGTCACCTCGACGGGGTCGGACGCGATCTCGTCGGTTGTCGCGGCGATCGGCGCGCTGAAGGGGCCGCTCCACGGCGGCGCGCCCGGGCCGGTCCTCGACATGCTGGACGCGATCGCGGCGAAGGCGGGCGAGGGCGGCGCGCCGCCCCCGGGCTGCGCCGAGCGCTGGATCCAGGCCGAGCTCGCGGCGGGCCGGCGGATCATGGGCATGGGCCACCGGATCTACCGGGTGAGGGATCCGCGGGCGGCGGTGCTCGAGCGGGCGATCGAGCGGCTCGAGCGGACGGCAGGCGGCGCGCGGAGCGCCCGGCTCGCGCTGGCGCGTGAGGTCGAGCGGGCGGCGGAGGCCGCGCTCCGCGCGCGGCACCCGGAGCGCCCGCTGCGCGCGAACGTCGAGTTCTACACGGCGGTGCTGCTCGACGCGCTCGGGCTGCCACGCGCGCTCTTCGCGCCGACCTTCGCGGTGGGCAGGGTCGCGGGCTGGTGCGCGCACATCGACGAGCAACGGCGCGCGGGGCGGCTCATTCGCCCGAGCTCACGCTACGTCGGGGGCGTCCCCGGAGCGGTAGCTCCGCCGCATTGAGGCGTCGGGCCCGCCGCGTGCGCGGCGAGGCTGCTGGCAGGAGCGCTCGTCGCCGCCGGCCATGAGGTCGACCTGCCCAGGTCGGACTTATTGAAGAGTCCGTGACGGCATTCGCTTCCTCCCCGCCGTCCTGCCATCCTATCCGCACAGAAATTGCCGGAGAGGCCGTTCCACAGCCCTGGAAGGACAAAAGGAGAACGCGCCGGGCGCAGGTAGGACGTTGTTCGTCCTGCAAAGTTGGCAGCCTCGCGGGGCACTGTTATCGTGTTCAGTATGTCGTCCGCCGCTCTTGCCGCTCCGCTTGCCCGGGACCTCCTGCGCCATACCCTCCCCGAGTTCGAAGCGCGCGCCAAGACGCTCCCGCTCGGTCTGCGGGAAATCAACGACGCGCTCCCGGAAGGGGGGCTGCCGCGCGGGGGGGTGGTGGAGCTCGCCGCGCCGCGGGGGCTGGGTCGGTCCACCTCGCTCGCCCTCTCCGCGTGCGCGTCGGCGCAAGCGGAGGCGCGGCTGCGCGGGACGAGCGCGACGGCGGGGGCGTGGTGCGCGTGGATCGACCCGAGCGGCTCGCTCTTCGCGCCGGCGGTCGCGCGTGCGCAGGTCGATCTGAGCCGGCTGCTCGTGGTGCGGCCCCCGCCGGAGGTGCTCGCGAAGGTCGCGGTCCGGATGGCGATGAGCCGGGCGTTCGCGGTGCTCGTGATCGACGTGGCCGGGGTCCCGGGGGCCTTCGGCCAGGGCGCGGGGAAGGGGGAGCGGAGCGCGCCCGGGGCGGGGCGCGGCGAGGAGGACCTCGCGCGCTGGGTCAACGTGGTGCGCAAGCTCGCCCTGGCGATCGAGGGGAGCGACGGGACGATCCTGCTCCTCACCGATCGCCAGGCGGCGCGGCCGATGCCCTTGCCGGTCGCGATGCGGCTGGAGCTCGAGCAGGTCGCCGAGAACCGGTTGATGGTCCGCGTCGCCAAGGACCGCCGAGGGCGCGTGACCTCGCCGACGCCTGTGGTGCTCGGGGAGCGGCTCGGGGACAAGGCAGAGCGGACGGCGGGCGGCGAGCCGCGGCCCGCGCTGTCGCGGGCGTGAGGGAGGAGAGGCGATGGCGGTGAGGCGCATTGTGGCGATCGTGCTCCCGCAGCTCGCGTGCGAGCTGGTGAAGCAGCGTGGGCCGGTCTCGCCGAGCGGGAAGGCGCCGCTCGCGGTGATCCTCGGTGGCGAGGATGACCGCCGCGCGGCGCTCGCGCTGCAGCCCGAGCGCGAGCCGCAGGCGCCGGCGGCGGTGATCGACGTGGTCGACGACGAGGCGAGGCGGTACGGGGTGAGGCCGGGGCAGAAGGTCGTCGAGGCGGCGGCGCTGGTCGCCCACCTCGCGATCCACCGGGTGACGTTCGCCGAGATCGACGCGGCGCTCGGCCGGGTCGCCGAGGTGGCGCTCGGGCTCGGGGCGACGGCGGCGATCCAGCTCGGCGAGCAGGGCGCCCCGCGCGCCGGCGCGGCGCGGGCGAGCCGCGCTCCCGAGCGCGCCGCGAGCGAGGCGCGGAGCCCCTGGGGCGACGGCCCGTACGACACGGTGTGGCTGGACATCACCGGGGCGTCGCACCTCGTCGGCGGCGAGGAGGCGCTGCTCGGCGAGCTCGGCGAGCGCGTCGCGGCGCTCGGCCACCGGGCGCGGCTCGCGATCGCCGACGGGCCGCGGCTCGCGCAGGCGCTCGCGCGCTTCGGCGCGCACGCGGACGGCGGGGGAGGGGCGGAGGCCCCGATCGCGCCGCCGGGCAAGGGGGCGCAGGCGATCGGGCCCTTGCCGGTGCAGGCGCTCCCGGTCGAGCGCGAGGTGGCGAGCTTCCTCGTCCGGCTCGGCGTGCTCCGCGTCGAGGATCTCGCGCGCCTTCCGCGGGCGCAGGTGGCGGCGCGGCTGGGTCCGCGGACGGCCGACGTGATGGAGCTCCTCGCCGGCCGCGATCCCGTGCCGCTCCTGCCGTTCGAGGTGCCCCGGCTGCTCGAGGAGGAGGTGCTCTTCGACGAGCCGATCGAGAGCGCCGAGTCGCTCCTGTTCGTGCTGCGCGGCATGACGTCGCGGATCGCGTCGCGGCTCGCCGCGCGCGGGGAGGCGTGCGGGCGGCTCAACGTGGCGATCGCCTACGATCGCTCGATCGCGCGGCTCCGCCTCGGCGAGCGCGAGGACGACGGCGCCGCCGCGGCGCTCCTGGAAGACGACGGGCGCGGCCCTTCGCTGCGCTTCCACGTCGACATGCCGGTGCCCCTCTCGGACGCGGGCGATCTGCTCCGCCCGCTGAAGGCGAGGCTCGAGCGGATCGAGCTCGCGGCGCCCGCGGTGGGGGTCCACGTCATCGCCTCGCGCATCGCGCGGGCCCGCCGGGTGCAGCTCGATCTGTCGCGCGACCGGTCGGCCGATCCCGACAGCCTGCCGGCGCTCCTGGCCGAGCTCTCGGCGGAGATCGGCCAGGAGCGGGTGGGCATCCTGGAGATCGCCGACGCGCACCGCCCCGAGGCGCGCTCGCGGCTCGTGCCGGCCTCAGGCGAGGCGGCCATGACGCGCGCGTCCGCCGCAGCCCGCGCGCGCGCCGCGGCGGATCGGGGCGCGGCGGAGCAGGCGGGGGGCGCCGACGCGCCGGCGCTGGAGCCCGCGCGGCTCCTCGCGCAGCCGATCCCGCTCGGCCGGGTGGGGCGCGGGGCGATCGTGGCCGTCGACCGGCATCTTTACGCGATCGAGCGGCTCTCCTTCGTGATGCGGATCGACGCGGTGGAGTGGTGGACGCCCACGCCGGCGTCGCGCGATTACGCGCGCGCCTGGCTCGTCTCGGGCTCTCCGTCCGGCAAGGCCGCCCCGGCGCGCCTCGGCGAGCTGCGCCCTCCTCGAGACGGCGCGAGCGCGAGCTCCTGCGGCGAAGCGTGGATCTACGTCGACCGCGCGACGGGCGAGGCCTTCCTGCAGGGGTGGTGCGAGTGAGCGCCGGCGCGTCGGTCCCGTTCGTGGAGCTCTGCGGCCGCTCCTGCTTCTCTTTCCTGGAGGGCGCCTCGCACCCCGAGGAGCTCGTGCACCGCGCCAAGGAGCTCGGCCTCGAGGGGCTCGCGCTCTGCGATCGCGACGGGATCTACGGCAGCGTGCGCGCGCACACGGCGGCGAAGAAGGTCGAGCAGCGGGTGATCGTCGGGGCCGAGCTGACGCTGGGCGCGCCGCGCGGGGGCGCCGAGCGCGCGCCGGAGGTCCGGCCGTCGGTGGTCCTCCTGGTCGAGGACAGCGAGGGTTACGCGAACCTCTGCCGCCTGCTCACGATCGCGCACGCGGAGTGCGAGAAGGGGATGGCGAGCATCTCGGCGGAGGCGATCGCGGCGGCGCAGCGGGGCCTCTCCGCGATCGTGCCGCTCGATCCTCTCGTGCCCGCGGGCGTCTCCGGCGCGCTCCTCGGCACGCTGCGCGACGCGTTCGGCGAGCGCGCGCTCGTCGCGACCTGGAAGCACCTCGACCGCCGGGACGGCGAGCGCGTCGCGGCGGCCCTCGCGGCGGAGCGCCGCTACGGCCCCTGCGTGGTGGCGACGGCGCGCCCGCTCTATCATCACCCGTCGCGCAAGCCGCTCGCGGACGTGCTCGCGTGCATCCGGACCAAGACCACGCTCGATCAAGCGGGGACGCGGATCGCGCCGAACGCGGAGGCGTACGTGCGGTCCGGCGCGCAGATGGCGGCGCTGTTCCGCGATCATCCGGCCTGGGTCGCGCGCACGGTGGAGGTCGCGTCCCGCTGCCGCTTCTCGCTGTCCGAGCTCCGCTACAGCTTCCCGAGCGACGCCCTCTGCATGCCGGGGGAGACGTCGGATCAGGCGCTGCGCCGCCTCACCGAGGAGGGCTGCCGCGACCGTTACCCGGAGGGGGCGCCGCCTCCGGTGCGCGCGCAGATCGAGAAGGAGCTCGCCTTGATCGCGAAGCTCGGCGTGGCGCCCTATTTCCTCAGCGTGCAGCAGGTCGTGAAGATCGCGCGCGCGCGGCAGATCCTCTGCCAGGGCCGCGGGAGCGCGGCGAACAGCGCTGTGTGCTTCGTGCTCGGCGTGACGGCGGTGGACCCGGCCCGGTCGAGCCTGCTCTTCGAGCGCTTCCTGTCGGAGGAGCGCCACGAGCCTCCGGACATCGACGTCGATTTCGAGCACGAGCGCCGGGAGGAGGTGATCCAGGCGATCTACGAGATGTACGGGCGCGACCGGGCGGCGATGGTCTCGGAGGTGATCGCCTACCGCGGCAAGAGCGCGCTCCGCGAGGTGGGCAAGGCGTTCGGTTTCTCGGCGGATCAGGTCGATCGGCTGAGCGGCCTCGTGCTTCACCACGAGGCGGACATCACCGAGCAGCGGGTCAGCGAGGCGGGCCTCGATCCGGATGACGTGCGCGTCCGGCAGGCCGTGATGATGGCGAGCGCGCTCGAGGGCTTCCCGCGCCACCTCTCGATCCACGTGGGCGGCTTCGTGCTGTCGTCGGAGCCGCTGCATCAGGTGGCTCCGGTCGAGCCTGCGCGGATGGAGGGCCGCACGGTGATCCCGTGGGACAAGGACGATCTCGACGATCTCGGCTTCTTCAAGATCGACGTCCTGGCGCTCGGCATGCTGACGGCGATCCGCAAGGCGCTCGGGTTGATCCACTCGGACCGGTACGCCGGGCTCGCGGGTCCCTTGGTCCACGCGGCACGGGACCCCGCGTCCGCGGGTTCCTTGGTCGACGCGGCAGGGGATCCTGCGCCCGCGGCGGCCTCGCTCCACGCGGGCCGAGGCGCCGCGTTCGATCCGATCGCGGCGCTCGCGCAGATCCCGCCGGAGGACCCGGCTGTCTACGAGGCGATCGGCCGGGCCGACACGGTGGGGGTGTTCCAGATCGAGAGCCGCGCGCAGATGGCGATGCTCCCGCGGCTGAAGCCGAACAAGTTCTACGATCTGGTGATCGAGGTGGCGATCGTGCGCCCCGGGCCCATCCAGGGCGGGATGGTGCACCCCTACCTGCGCCGGCGGACGGGGCAGGAGCCGCCGGTGTCCCCGCACCCGTGCCTGGATCCCATCCTGGAGCGCACGCTCGGCGTTCCGCTCTTCCAGGAGCAGGTGATGCAGATCGCGATGGTCGGCGCGGGCTACACGCCGGGCGAGGCCGACCAGCTGCGCCGCGACATGGCGGCGTGGAAGAAGCACGGGCGCCTGGAGCGGCACCGCGGGCGGCTCATCCAGGGCTTCGCCGAGCAGGGGATCTCGGCGAAGTTCGGGGAGATGCTTTACCAGCAGATCCAGGGCTTCGGGGAGTACGGCTTCCCGGAGTCGCACGCGGCGAGCTTCGCGCTCCTCGTGTACGCGTCGGCCTGGCTCAAGGTCCACCACCAGGCGGCGTTCACCTGCGCGCTGCTCAACGCGCAGCCGATGGGGTTCTACAGCCCGTCGGCGCTGGTGCAGGACGCGCAGCGGCACGGCGTGGAGGTGCGGCCTGTGTGCGTGGTGCAGAGCGCGTGGGACGCGACCCTGGAGCCTTCCGCCGAGCCCTCGGCGGGCCCGGCGCTGCGCCTCGGCATGCGGCTCGTGAAGGGGCTCGGTGAGGCGGCCGTGGCGGCGATCGTGGCGGCGCGCGAGGAGGCGCCGTTCACGAGCCTCCCGGATCTCGTGAGGCGCACGGAGCTGAAGAAGAACGAGGTGGAGGCGCTCGCAGAAGCGGGCGCGCTCGCCGCGCTGGTGCCTGCCCGGAGAGAGGCGCTCTGGCGCGCGCGCGCCCCCCGCGTGGAGGGGTTGTTCGAGGGCGTTCCGATCGAGCAGGACCGGGACGTCGGGCTCCCTCCGCTCAGGCCGCTGGAGCAGCTCGCGCTGGACTACGGGCGCGTGGGTCTGTCGCTGCACGACCACCCGATGCGGCACGTGCGGCGGGCGCTCAAGCGGCGGCGCGGTGCCGGGCGCGTGCGGACCGCCGAGGAGATCAAGGCAGCGCGCGACGGGGAGAGCGTGCGGGTCGCCGGGATGGTGGTGGGACGCCAGCGGCCGGCGACCGCGAGCGGCGTGACGTTCATGACGCTCGAGGACGAGACCGGCGTGGTCAACGTCATCGTCCAGCGGCAGGTCTTCGCGGAGTACGAGCACGTGGCGAGGAACGCGGCGCTCTTGCTCGTCGCCGGGCGGATCGAGCGGCAGGGCCAGGTGATCCACGTGCTCGCGCGCGAGCTCGATCGGCTGGAGCTGCCCAGCGGCGAGGAGATCGCGCTCAAATCGCGCGACTACCGCTGAGGGCGCGCCGACGTCGCGCTCCCGGACCGCGGGGCGATCGGCGGCGCGTGAGGAGAGCTCGCGCGCTCGTCAGAGGGGCGGCGACGACCTCGTCGACGCGAGCGCGCTCGTCAGCGGGCGGCGACGACCTCGTCGACCAGCGAGAGCAGCGTCGCCGCGTCGAACGGCTTCAGGAGCAGCCGGGCGTTGACCTGCTGCAGGAACGCCTTGCTGCGCTCCGTGAAGGCGCCTCCGGTCAGGAACACGACACGGCGCTGCTGCTCGGGCGCGTACTCGGCAAGCGAAGTGTAGAAATCCATTCCCGTCATATCGGGCATCATGAGGTCGCACAGGATGGCGTCGTAGCGCTCTCCGGCGCGGATCCGGCTGAGCGCGTCGCGCGCGCTCGCGGTCGCGATCGTCTCGTGCCGTGGCTCGAGCGTCCCCGCGATCGCCCGCGTGAGCAGCGGCTCATCGTCGATGATGAGGACCCGCTGCCGCTGCGCCGCCTCCGGCGTGAGCGCGTCGAGGCTGCCGTTCTCGCACGGCCACCTCGACGCGCACGAGCCGGGCGCAGCGGAGGCGGGCGCCTCGCCGGCCGTGGCGGCGGGAAGGACGAGGCGGAACGTGCTCCCCTTGCCGGGGCGGCTGTCCACCTCGATCCGACCCCCCAGCGCCGTGACGATGGAGTGGCAGATCGCGAGCCCCAACCCGAGCCCTTCGCCAGCTTCCTTGCTCGTGTAGAACGGCTCGAAGATCCGCTCGAGCGACTCGGGCACGATCCCGGCGCCCGTGTCGCGCACCTCGACGACGACCGACCCCTCGGCGTCGCAGCGGGTCGAGAGCTCGATCTCGTTCTGCTCGGCGAGCCCCTCGGGGATGGCCTGCGCGGCGTTCACGATGAGGTTCAGGAAGGCCTGCGCGAGCCGCGGCTCGTTCGCCTGGACGGGCGGCACCTCCTGGAAGCTCCGGACGACGCGGGCGCGGTGCCGGATCTCGTTCATCGCCATGTGGACGCAGGAGTCGAGCACCCGCCGGGGGTCGACCGGCCCGCGTCGGTCCTCCTCGGCGCGCGAGAAGCTGTGGAGATCGCGCACGATGAGCCGCACCCGCTCGGCGCCCTCGCGCGCGTCCTCCAGCAGGCTCAGCACGTCGGAGAGCTCGCTCGATGGAGCGCGGCCGTCGCCGTGAGAGCGCGCCCAGGGGCCGCCGCGCGCAGCGCTATTCCGGCGATCGAGCGAGCCGATGCGCCGGATGGCCGCGTCGACGTTCGTGATGACGAACGCGAGGGGGTTGTTGATCTCGTGGGCGACGCCGGCGGCCAGCGTGCCGACGCTCGCCATGCGGCCGGCGCCGACGAGGCGGGCCTGCGTCTGCGCGAGCGCCTGGCGCGAGGCGGCGTCGCGCGCGGCGCGCTCCCGGACGACGGAGAGCCGCGCCCGGGGGCCCGCGCCGTCGCCGCCCGCGAGCAGGAAATCGCTCGCGCCGGCCGCGAGGATGCCGTCGATGTCCCCGTCGCGCTCGGTGATCGCGAGGACGAACACCGCATCGCCGCCGGGCTGCGCCCGCACGCGGCCGCAGAACGCGGCGGCGCTGGCGGGCTCGCTCCAGTCGACGGCGAGCACCGGCGGCGCCTCGCTCAGGCACCGCTCCAGGGCGCGCGCGGGATCGGAGGTGACGCCGACGTCCGGCACGTGACGTCGGATCAGCGCTTCGAATCGCTCGCTCGCCGCGGCGCGCCCGCGGAGGAGCAGGATGGCGGCCGGCTCCGCGCAGCCCATCGACGTCCTCTCAGCTGTCCTTCGAAGACCCGTTTCAGGAGTCCTTCGAAGATCCTTTACCGCATCTCCATCCCGGCGTGCAGGCATGGTGATCCGTTCCGCTGCGCCTGCCAGGCGCCTCGCCGGTCTCCTTCGAGCCGCGCGCCCGCCGGTCGGCTCGCCCGCTTCGCGCGGCTATCGAGGGCTGGCCGTCGCGTCGTCGTCCGGATCGCCGTCGTCGGCGACCCTCGTCGCGCCGTCCGTGAGCGGCGGGTACAGGCTCTCGACGAACTTCCCGGAGAGCCGCCCCGCGAGGTGTGCATCCATCCGCGCCATCGCCTCGCGCAGCCGATCGATCTCGGCCGAGAGCGCTGCCTTGAGCGGCTGGCGCTGCGCCTGTTCCATCCCGGCGAGCTCCGCCTCGGCCTCCGCAAGGCGCGCGCGCGCCGCGCCGCCCGCCTCGCCCGCGTCGGGTTCTCGGACCAGGTACTCCGCGACGCGCACGCGCCCGCGGTAGCGGACCCGCGTCCGCTCGAGGAAATCCCGGTACGGCTTCACCGCCCCGCTGAGCGCCTGCACCGCCGCCGCGAGCGCGCTCGCCTCGCCCTGGAGCGCCTCGCGATCGGCGCCGGAGAGCGCCGGGTTGTGCTCGACGTGGGCCTCGAGCGTCGCCAGCACCTCGCGGGCCCAGCGGAGGTGCCGGAGCCCCGAGGCGCCGCGCGACATGCGCCGCCCGGCCGCCCCGTCCGCGCTCACGCCACCGCCGCCGCCGGCGCCGCCTCGCGCTCCGGGCGCTTCGCCGTCTCGTTGATCTTCACGCTGACGAGCTTCGAGACGCCGGGCTCCTGCATCGTCACGCCGTAGAGCACGTCGACCGACTGCATCGTGCGCTTGATGTGCGTGATGAGGATGAACTGCGAGTGGCTCGTCATGCTCCGGATCCCCTCGTTGTAGCGGGCCACGTTCGCCTCATCGAGCGGCGCGTCGACCTCGTCGAGGATGCAGAACGGCGACGGCTTGAACTGGAAGATCGCGAAGATGAGCGACACCGCGGTGAGCGCCTTCTCGCCGCCGCTCATGAGCTCGATGTTCCCGAGCTTCTTGCCCGGCGGCTGCGCGAGGATCTCGATCCCCGTCTCCAGCATGTCGTCGGGGTTCGTCAGCCTGAGCTCCGCCTGCCCTCCGCGGAACATCTTGGGGAACAGCGCCTTGAAGCGCGCGTTGATGCCGTCGTACGTCGTCTTGAAGAGCCGCTTCGACTCGCGGTTCATCTGGGCGATCGCCTTCTCGAGGTCGTCGATCGCCTTCTCGAGATCGGCCTTCTGGCTCGAGTAGTACGTGTACCGCTCCTCGGCCTCGGCGTGCTCGCGCACGGCGTCGAGGTTGACGGGGCCCATGCGGTCGAGCAGCTCCGTCAGCTCCTGGATGCGCGCGCGGTGCGAGGCGTCGGCGGGCGGCCGCTTGTGGTAGTCGCCGACCACGCGGGCGAGCTCCAGCCCGCGGAAGCGCTCGCGCACCCCCTCGATGAGGTGGTCGTGCTCGACCCGCAGCCGCTCCAGCGCGAGCTCGTGCTTGCGGAGCCGCTCCGACACCTCGGCCAGCTCCTGCCGCAGCCCGCGCAGGTCGGCCTCGCGCACCCCGTGCGCCTGCCGCGCCTCGTCCAGCGAGCGCCGCGCCTCGGTCAGCGCGGCCTGCGCCGCGTGCGCCTCGGCGACGGCGCAGACCAGCGCCTCGCGCGCGATCATGATCGTCGCCGCGGCCTTCCCCGCGCCCACGGCGCTCTCCGTCCGCTCCTGGTCGAGCCGGGCGATCCGGCCCCGGAGCTCGTTGCACGACCGCGTGAGCCGCTCGACCGTGCCCCGCGCCGCCGCGGCGCGCTCGCGCACGCGCGCGAGCTTCACCTTGCGCTCGGTCACGACCGACTGCTGCCCGAGCACCCGCTCGCGCCACTCGGCCGCGACCTGCTCGGCGTGCTCGAGGCCGGCCGCCGCCGCCTCGCGCGCCGCTCGCCCCGCCTCGAGCTTGTCGCGAGCCGCTTGCTGCTCGCTCCCGCCGGCGTCGAGGTTGTCGGCGAGGTCCTCGAGCTCGGAGCGCACCACGCCCTCGCGCTTCTGCGCCGCGGCGAGCTGCTCCTCCGCCCGGCGGAGATCCTTCTCGGCCGTCACGAGGGCGAGCTCTCCCTCGTGCGCCTCGCTCCGCGCCCGCTCCAGCGCCGTCCCCACCTCGGTGATGCGCAGGCGGAGCTTCTGCTGCGCGTCGAGCAGGGCCGTCACCTCCTCCGACTTGGTCGCGACGAACTCGTGCAGCGCGCGCATCTCCCGCTTCTGCTCGATCATGCCGGCCGCGACCGCGTCGCCAGAGCCGCCGCTCACCACGCCGTCCTCGCGGAGGACGGTGCCGTCGAGCGTCACGAGCGTGCACCCCGCGCCCTCCGCCGCGAGCCGCGCCGCGACCTCGGCGGATGCGACGACCACCGCGTCTCCCACGAGCGCGCGCGCCAGCGCCTCGTCCTCGGGCGCGAAGACGAGCCGGTCCACGAGCGGCCCGAGCACGCCCTCCCCGCGCGGCGGCCGCCGCGCCGCGCCGGCCACGAACGAGGGCCGCGCCGCGATCACGCTCGCCCGCCCGCGGTTGTTCTTCGACAGATCCGCGAGCAGCGCGATCCCGCGCTCGACGTCGCTCACGACCGCGCACTGCAGCCGGTCCCCGAGCAGCCCCGCGAAGGCCGCGGTCAGCTCGGCCGGCGCCTCGATCCGGTCGGCCACGAGCCCGAGCAGCGCCGGGTCCTTGGTCTTGAGGAGGTTCTTCACCCCGGCGCCGACGCCCTCCAGCCGCGCGTGCAGCTCCTCGAGGGCGCGGAGCCGGTTGCGCCGCTGCCCGAGCTCGTTCTTCGCGTGCTCCACGGCGCGGTCGCTCGAGACCGCCTGCTCGCGCAGCGCCTTCATCTCTGCGTCGAGCCGCGTCCGCTCCTCCGCCGAGATCCGCTTCCCGTCGGCGAGCTCCGCCACGTTGCGCGTCAGCGACGAGCGCCGCCGCTCGAGCTCCTCCGACTCGTACATCAGCCGCCCGAGCTCGTCCTCGAGCTTCGCCCGCCGCTGGCTCATCTCCGTCATGCGCCGATCGAAGCCGGCGAGCGACGCCTCGGCGGCCGCGACCGCCGCGGTGGCCTCGGCGGCCCGTCGGCGCAGGGCGGCGACCTCGTGCTCGGCGGTCCGCTCTCCGTGGCGCAGCTCCTCGAGCCGCTCGTGCTGCTCGAGCGCGAGCTCGCTCTCCCGCGCCTCTTCCTCGTCGACGCCGGCGAGCTGCGCCTCGAGCTGCGCCTTCTCTGCGCTGAGCTCCTCGACCGTCTTCTCGAGCTCCCCCTGCTCCTTGGCCGCGGTGACGAGCCGCTCCTCGAGGTGCCGCAGGCGGTCGCGCGCCCGCGCGATCTCCGCCTCGTGGGTGCGCACCTGGTTGTCGGCCGCGAACGCCTCGTTCTGCGCGCGCTCGGCCCGCTCCTCACAGGCGAGGGCCTCGAGCCGGGTGACCTCGATCTCGGCCTCGCGCGCCGAGAGCGCCGTGCGCGACGCCTGCTCGCGCTCCGCGTGCGCGGCCCTGCCGAGCGACTCGTGCTGCGTGAGCACCGTGATCTCGAGGAGCTTGTGCGACGCCTCGTGGAGCACGAGGTCCTCCAGCTCCTTGCGGTAGTTGACGTACCGCTCGGCCTTGGCCGCCTGGCGCTTCAAGGACGCGAGGTTCCGCTGGATCTCGGAGACGATGTCCCCCACGCGGAGCAGGTTCTGCCGCGTCTGGTCCATCTTCTGCTCGGCCTGCTTCTTCCTGGCCTTGTATTTCGTGATGCCGGCGGCCTCCTCGATGAGCATTCGCCGGTCCTCGGGGCGCGCCGAGACGATGAGCCCGATCTTTCCCTGCTCGATGATGGAGTAGGCCTTCGTGCCGACGCCGGTGCCGAGGAAGAGGTCGGTCACGTCCTTGAGCCGGACCTGGGTCTTGTTGATGAGGTACTCGCTCGTCCCGTCGCGGAAGAGCCGGCGCGTCACCGCGATCTCCGCGTAGTCCCGGTACTCCAGCGGCAGCTGTGACGCCGCCGTCGGCTCGCTGTTGTCGAAGGTGAGCGTCACCTCGGCCATCCCGTGCTGGGCGCGGGTCTCGGAGCCGTTGAAGATGACGTCCGACATCGACTTGCCGCGCAGGTGCTTCGCGCTCTGCTCCCCGATCGCCCACCGGATGGCGTCGACGATGTTCGACTTGCCGCAGCCGTTGGGACCGACGATGCCCACCACGTCCGTATCGAAATGGACCACCGTCCGGTCGACGAACGATTTGAACCCGCTGATCTCGAGCTTACGAATGCGCATGACGTCCCCGGGACCGGCCGGGCGGGCTTAAACGTATCGTCACAGCACGCCACGTACCGTCACAACTGGCGTCTCGGGGTCTACGTGGGCTGGCGCCGCGCGGCAAGAGCGGAATCCTGGCTCCTCACGCGCACGGAGGACCAGGTCTTGCGCATCCCGCTGGTGCAGCGATGTCCGAAGCGCAAGGTGTGCTTCTGGCAGCCGCCTTGACAGGTGGCTAACGTGGCCATACTCCTCGGGTTGTTCCGAGGAGTAGAAACATCATGCCCACTTACGAGTACGCCTGCACATCTTGCGCGCATGAATGGGAGGCCGAGCAGTCCATCAAGGAGGCCGCGCTCTCGGAGTGCCCGTCGTGCCTCAACGCGACAGCCCGGCGGCAGATCTCGCGCGGCACGGGCTTCATCCTCAAGGGCAGTGGCTGGTACTCCGACCTCTACGCCTCGGGGTCGAACAAGCCGCCCGCGAAGTCGGACGGGGGGTCGGGCAGCTCCTCAGGGTCGGAGGGGGCGAGCTCGGACTCCGGGTCGAGCAGCGCCTCGCCGGCGAGCGGCAACACCAAGAGCGACTCCAGCGCGTCGTCCCCCTCCGCGGCGGCCTGACGCCAACTCGGCGAGCAGCGACGGGGGTGTGGCCAGCGCGGCGCAGCGCGCGGTGGCGCCGTCGTGGTGCGCCGGCAGTGCTGCGTGCCCACCGGCGCCGGGCGCGGTGCTAGGGTGCCCTGGATGGATGAGAGAAAGCGACTTGAGGAGCTCCGCCGGCAGCTCACGGAGCTGGATCAAGAAATCCTTCGCAGCATCGAGCGGCGGGCTCGCATCGCGCACGAGCTTGCCAAGTTGAGGACAGGCACGGCCCGGTTCGCCCCCACGGCCGACGCAGCCCACATGCAGGCGCTCGAGCGCGCCGCGACGCCGCCGTTCCCGCAGCGCGCGGTGCGGCCGATCTTCGTCGCCATCGACGCGGCCTCGCGCGCGTTCGAGGTCGCGCCCCGGGTGGCGTACCTGGGGGCCGAGGGCGACTATGGCTGGACCGCGGCGCACGATCACTTCGGGATCGGAGGCGAGTTCGTCCGCGCCGACAGCCCCCTCGCCGCCATCGAGGAGGTCGCGCGCTCGCGCGCAGACTTCGCGGTGGTCCCGTACGAGTCGTTCAAGGAAGGGCCGATCTTCCCGACGATCCAGGCGATCGGCGGCGCCGATCTCAAGGTGGTCGGCGAGCGCCAGCTGGTGCAGGCGCTCGACCTCGTGAACCGGACGGGCAACCTCGCCGACGTCGAGCGGGTGTACTCCTCTCCTCAGGACCACGTGGCCTGCGTGAACTACCTCGAGCTCCAGCACCCGCGCGCGCTGGTGCTCGACGTGCGGGGCCCGCAGGCCGCCTGGGATCTCGCGGCGGAGAACGAGGGCAGCGCCGCCATCGTCCCCCGCGGCTTCGCGGGCGGGCAGGAGCTCAGGGTCGCCCGCGAGAACGTCGGCGACGAGGGGGAGCTCCGGATCCGCTACGCGGTGCTGTCCCGGCTCCCGTCGCCGCGCTCGGGCCACGACGCCACGGCGGTCCTCTTCAGCGTCCACGATCGACCCGGCGGGCTCCACGACATCCTCCAGCACTTCAAGGAGCGCAGCTGCAACCTCCGGCGGGTCCACTCCCGCCCCGTGCCCGGCGAGGGCTGGGACTACGTGTTCTACGTGGAGGTCAGCGGACACACGACCGATCGGGCGCTCGTCGCGGCGCTCGAGGGCGTGAAGCGCGAGACGAAGATGCTGAAGATCATCGGCTCCTTCCCGCTGGAGCGCCCCGACCCGCCGCACGAGCGAGCTTGATGACGAGCGTGATGGTGCGGACGCTGTTCCATTCCCGAGGCGCTGCCGCCCTGCGCCGCGCGGCGGGCGCGATCGCGATCGCGGCGCTCGCCCTCCAGGCGCTCGGCGGCTGCGGCGGCGCCGACGACAGCCTCGCGCTGGTCGGCGGAGAGAAGATCGACGCGACGGCGATCGATCGCGACCCCCTGGCCGTCCTTCCGAGCGGCGCGGTGATGCTCGGATACCTCGACGCGGCGGCCATGTTCACGTCCGGCCTGGGAGGCGAGGTCAACCAGATCGTCACGAGCCTGCTCCCGCTGGGCCCCGAGTCGAACTTCGTCCCGTCGCGCGACATCGTGAAGGTCTACGGCGGTCTCTATGCCATGCAGGGCGCGGACTTCTGCGCCGTGATGCAGGGCAACTTCGACGTCGACGCGATCCGCCGCTCCGCCGACGCCAGGTCGGTCACCGTGATCGGCGCGCCGCTCGTGAAGACGCGCTACGCGGACAACGATCTCTTCACGGCCGGCAACGTCGGCTTCGTCGTGCTCACGCCGCACACGATCCTCACCGGCAACGAGACCGGGATGCGGCGGGCCCTCGATCGGCTCCGCTCCGGCAAGCTGACGCGCTCCGTGCCTTCGTGGATGGTCGAGCTGCTCGGGACCAAGGGAGCGTCGTTCGCCGTGGCCGGCGACCTCTCGAGCCAGGCGGCGGTCGCGTCTGCGGCGGGGCAGTTCCCCTTCCTCGCGGGGCTCCAGTACGTGCGCGTCATCGGCAACTTCCAGCCGCCCGGGGTCAACTTCGCCGGCGCCCTCACGTACACGGACCCGCAGAGCGCGGCGAACGGCGCCGTCGCGCTTCGCAACCTCGAGCAGATCGCCAGGATCGCGACGCTGCTCTCCTCGTGGGGCTTCGGCTACGGCTCGGTCCCTCCGATGCAGGTCGCGCAGCGCGAGAGCGACGTCGCGTTCACGCTGCCCCTCGGCGAGGGGATCGTGCGCATGCTCCTCCGCACGGTCGCCGACACGGTGCGGAGCGTGGCGCTCGTGCGCTGACTCAAGCCTTGCGGAGCGGCGCGCGCGAGGGCGGCGCGGCGTGGGCGGGGTCGTCCGGCCACGCGTGCTTCGGGTAGCGGCGGCGGAGCTCCTTCGCGATGGCGGGATAGTGGCGCGCCCAGAACCCCGACAGATCGGTCGTGACCTGCACGGGGCGCTGGTTCGGCGCGCACAGGTGCAGCACGACAGGCACCCGGCCACCGGCGACGCGCGGCCCCTCCGCCATGCCGAAGAAGTCCTGCAGCCGGGACGCGAGCGACGGCGGCGCGCCCGCCGCATACTCGAGGCGCGCCCGCCGGCCGCCGGGCAGGACGATCGACTCGGGGGCGAGCTCAGCGAGCGCTCGCGCCTTCGCGGGGCCCAGCGAGGCCTGCACGGCGCTCGAGAGATCGGCGTCGCGGAGCTCGGCGAAGCTCCTGCGCCCGTCGCAGAGCGCCTCGAGCGCGGCGAGCACCGCGTCCTCGCCCACGTCGGGTAGCGCTGCGTCGGGGCAGTGCGCGCGCACGAACGCGACCCGCAAGAGCCAGCTATCGAGGGCGTCGCCCTTCACGAACGCTCGCCACCCCTTCGCCCTCGCCTGCGCCGCGAGCTCCCGCGCCGCCGCTTCCGCCAGCGGACCGCCGGCGCCGGCGGCCGGCCGCGCCTCGTCGAGCACGAGGGCGTCGTACGACAGCCGGCGAACGACCTCGACGCGCTCCGCGGCGGCGTTCCACGTCGTCTCCGTCGTGTCCCGGATCGCGTCCGTGAAGAGGTCGAGCAGCCAGTCGGCCTCGATCGCGCTCGCCGCCCGGACGACCGTGCGCGCCGAGCGGCCCTCGCTGCGCTCCTCGATGTCGACCGCGACCACGAGATCGACCTCGTCGATGACGCTCGCCTCGGAGAGCGCGGCCGTCCCGCCGGCGGCGAGCACGACCTCCCGTCCGGTCCGACCCGTCGCGCTGGTCGGCCGGCGGAGGCGCCCGACCCGGTCGGGGTATCCGGAGAGGATCGCGATGCGCTGGGCGATCTCGCGCGCCTCGACGGTCTCCGGCGGCGCGGCGCTCCGGTGATCGGCGAGCCGCGAGAGCTGCTTGCGCGTCCGCTCCACGGTGAGCGCGCGCGCCGGGTCCACGCCCAGCCACCGCAGGCGGTCCGCCGCGAACCGCGCGCGATCCGCCTCCTCGAAGGCCTGGAGCGCGGCGAGCAGGTCGGAGCTGTGCCGCGCGTCGCTCCTCCGACCATGGGGCTCCCGCGCGCCCGACGGCGCGCCGAGGTCGCGCTCCGCGACGAGCGCCGCGAGCGTGCACCCGTCGCCGGCGACGCCTCGCCGCTCGGCCTCGACGATCATCCGCGCCTGGCGCGGGTGCGCCGGGAAGCGAAGCATCCGCCGTCCGGTCGGTGTCACGCGCCGCCCCTCGTCGAGCGCGCCGAGCCGCACGAGCAGCGCCTCGGCCGCGGCGAGCCCGGCGGCGGGCGGCGCCTCCAGCCACCCGAACGCCTCGAGATCCGTGACCCCGGCGGCGCAGAGCTCGAGCACCGTCTCCGCGAGGTCGAGCCGGCGGATCTCGGGCGCCTCGTGCTCCGGCCGAGAGGCGAGATCCCCGCGCGTGTAGAGCCGGAGGCAGCGGCCGGGCCGCGTCCGCCCGGCGCGCCCCGCGCGCTGCGCCGCGGAGGCGCGGGCGATGGGCGCGACGCGGAGCGTCGGCAACCCCGACCACGGCGCGTGCGCGGCCACGCGCGCGAGGCCGCTGTCGACGACCGCGACGACACCATCGATGGTCACGGAGGTCTCGGCCACGTTGGTCGAGAGGATGATCTTTCGCCGATCGGCAGGGCGCACCGCGCGGTCCTGCTCGGCCGCGGACAGCGAGCCGTGGAGCGGCAGGAGCAGCAGGTCCTCGCTCTTCGCGATGGCTGCGCACGCTTCCATCGCCCGCCTGATCTCCGCGGAGCCGGGCAGGAACACCAGCACGTCACCGTCGAGCCCCTCCTCGATGAGCTGCCGCACCGACGACGCGACAAGGCTCTCGAGCGTCCTGTCGCCCCAGTGCGCCGGGGCGCGGCGGTCGCCCGCGGCGTGCGTCGACGGGCTCACCCGGGCGCTCGGCAGGTACTCGATCGCGACGTCGAACATCCGCCCCTCGGCGCGCAGGGTCGGCGCCACCGAGGCCCCCGCCGCTGTGGTTTCGTGGCCGCGCTCGGCCTCGGCCGCCGGGGCGGGCTGCGCCTCCGGCCCGCCGAGGAACGCCGCGATCGGCCCGGCGTCGAGCGTCGCGGACATCACCACGAGGCGGAGATCGGGCCGCGCGCCGCGCTGCAGGCGCCGGAGCAGCGCGAGCGCGACGTCGCCGGCGAGGTGCCGCTCGTGGAACTCGTCGAGCACCACGGCGCTCACGCCCCGGAGCTCGCGATCGACGAGGAGCCGCCGCGTCAGCACGCCCTCGGTCACGAAGCGGACGCGCGTGGCCGGGCTGGACGCCTCCTCGAAGCGCATCGTGTAGCCCACGGTCTCGCCCACGCGCTCGCCGAGCTCTTCGGCCACGCGCCGCGCGGACAGGCGCGCCGCGAGCCGCCGCGGCTCGAGCACCAGGATCTCGCCGCGCTCCGCGAAGCCCGCGTCGAGCAGCGCGCGCGGCACGCGGGTCGTCTTGCCCGCCCCGGGCGGGGCCTCGAGCACCACGCTCGGGCGCGCGCGCAGGGCCGCGCAGAGATCGGGGAGGATCGGATCGATCGGCAGCGGCTGCATGGCTTCGGCGCTCTCCGCGCGATGGGCGCGCGGCAGCGGAGCCTAGCAATCCTTGGCGCGCGCGGACCTGTGATACTCGTCGAATTGCCGTGAGCGCATCGACCGATCCGACCCATCTTTCAGCGACCGCGCTCGCCACGCTCCTGGCGGCGCGCGAGATCAGCTCCGAGGAGCTCACGCGGGCGCACCTGGCGCGCATCGAGGCGCTCGATCCGCGGCTCCGCGCCTTCACCCAGGTGCTCCGCGACGAGGCGCTCGCGGCCGCCCGCGGCCTCGACGAGGAGCGCCGTCGCGGGGACATCCGCGGCCCGCTCCACGGGCTCCCGATCACCGTGAAGGAGTCGCTCGACATGGCCGGCATGGCCTCCACGCTCGGCGTCGCCTCCCGCAGGGGGCATCGGGCGACCAGCGACGCGACGGTGACCGCGCTGCTCCGACGCGCGGGGGCCGTGATCCTCGGGCGCACGAACGTCTCGCAGCTGCTCCTGTACAACGAGGCGCGCAACCCGCTCTTCGGGCAGACGGCGAACCCGTGGAGCCTCGATCACAGTCCGGGCGGCTCGTCCGGCGGCGAGGCGGCCGCCATCGCGGCGGGGATGTCGCCGCTCGGCATCGGAACGGACATCGGCGGCAGCATCCGCGTCCCCGCGCACTGCTGCGGCATCGTCGGCCTCAAGCCCACGCTCGATCGCTGGACCAACAAGGGGAGCAACACGGCGCTCCTCGGACAGGAGGCGATCCGCGCGCAAATCGGACCGATGGCCAGGAGCGCCCGCGACCTCGCGCTCGTCATGTCCGAGCTCGATCCCGCGTCGATGGCGGAGCTCGACGTGCGCGTGCCGCCGCTCCCGATGGTCGAGCCAGCGAGCGTCGAGGTGGCGCGCCTGCGCGTCGGGTTCTACTGCGACGACGGGCTGGTGCCTCCCTCGACCGCCGTCGCCCGCGCGGTCGCGAAGGCGGCGTCGGCCCTGCGTGCGCGGGGCGCGACGGTCGTGCCGTTCACGCCGCCCGGGATCCCCGACGCGGTCTACGCGTATTTCGCGGCGCTCTCGGCGGACGGCGGCGCGACGGCGCTGTCGCTCCTCGACGCCGGCGAGGACGGCAGCAAGGGGACGGACATCGACGTCTCGCTCCGCTCGCTCCGCACGATGGCCTCGCTCCCGCCGTTCGCGCGCCGCGCCGCCGCGCGCGTCGCTGGTCTCGCGGGCGAGCGGCGGCTCCAGCGTCTCCTCGAGGTCACCGGGCCGAAGTCGGTCTCGGAGTTCTGGCGCACCACGCACGCCCTGCGCGAGGCGCGCGCCGCGATCGCGTCGGCGATGCGCGCCGAAGCGCTCGACCTGCTGCTCTGCCCGCCGTACGCCACGCCGGCCCTGCCGCACGCCGCGTCGCGCGACTTCGTCCTCGCGGGCAGCGCCGCGATGCTGTGGAACCTCACGCAGTTCCCGGCTGGCGTCGTCCCCGTGACCCGCGTGCGGCCCGAGGAGGCGCGCCGCGAGCGGCCGCGCGACCGGCTGGAGAAGCGGGCCGCCGAGGTCGATGCGAAGAGCGTGGGCCTGCCCGTCGGGGTGCAGGTGGTCGGCTTCCCCTTCACCGAACACCTGGTGATGGCCGCCATGATCGCCATCGAGGACGAGCTCGCCGGCGAGGCCGATCGGCCCGTCACGCCTGTCTCACCGCCTTCGCTCGCCGGATGACGCGGCGAACGCCGGGAGCCGGCTGACCAGGACGACACCGGAGCTCGATGATGCCGCCGCGCGGTCGCTGTCCGGCGCGTCCACAGTCGACAAAAGCTGAAGCCCTACAAAGCCGAAAGGTCCGCCGGAGAACCTCTCCGCCGGACCAGTCGGGGCGAGTGGATTCGAACCACCGACCCCTTGACCCCCAGTCAAGTGCGCTAACCAGGCTGCGCTACGCCCCGAGCCACTCCGCCGCCACGTTTCGGTGCGGAGCGAGGGCGCACCGTAGTCGAAGCCTTGGGAATTGCAAGGGCATCGCATCGAGGATCGCAGACTCGCTCCAGACGGGGCGTTTGGCGCTGGATGCAGCCGGACGCGGGGCGCGGATCGTCCGACGAAAATGCCGGGGCTCTCCGCGCGACGTCGCGGGCGCGCGATCCGAGCGGCGCGGTCAGATGCTGCGGAGCGCGGCCGCGAGGCCCTGCGCCGTGCTGTCCGCGACGAGGATCCCGTCGTCGCACCTGGCCCATGCGACCACGTCGCCCGCGTCGCAGGCGATGACCGGCACGCCGAGCGCGCGCGCCTCGCGGATCACCGTGGGGGCGGCCTCGTGCGATGAAGGGTGCAGCAGCACGTCTGCTGCGCCGATCCATGCGAGCGCTTCCCTCCGCGGGAGCGTGCCCGTGAAGCGCACCGCCGCGTTGCCGTCGCTCGTCGACGTGATGCCCGCGCCGCGCGAGCTCCCTGCATCGAGGTCGCCGTGGCTCGCGAGGCGCTCGAGCGCGCCGCGCTCTGGACCGTCTCCGACGACGACGAGGCGCAACCCGGGTCCTGCAGCGCGCACCGCCTCGATCGCGAGCTCGACCCGCTTCGTCGGGATCAGCCGGCACGCGACGACGGCGAGGCGCTCGCCGGGGCCCTTCACGATCTCGCGACGGAGCGCGGCAGCGCGCCCCGCCACCGGCGGCAGATCGAACACGGGGGGCTCGACGCGCGAGGCGAGGTCCAGCGCGCGAGCCTGCTCCGGAGCGAGCGAGCCTGCGAGCGCGTCGCGCAGCGCGCGCGCCGCGAAGACGAAGCGCGCGTCGCGCCGGAGGAGCGCGCCCACCACCGCGCCGCGCGCCGCGCGCGGCGCGCGGAGCAGGAGCCGGACGTCGGCGCCGTGCGCGTGCACCTCGAGCGGCGTGCGCGGAAGCGCGAGCAGGAGCGGCCACGCGCACGGGATGATCCAGTGCGCCACCGCGCGATCGACAGGCCCGATCTCACGGAGCCGCTCGAGCACGCCGGCCGCGAACGGCGCCATGGAGAGCAGCCGGAGCGGCGACTCCCGCGCGCGCGCCACGGCGCCGGGCCACGCGAACAGCGCGCCCCCGCCTGCCCGATGGACGACGAGCCGGCCGTCCCGAGAGGGTGGATCGAGGATCGAGCCGCCGGCGGCGATCACGTGGACCTCGGCGCCGCTGCGCGCGAGCACCTCCGCCGACGACCGCACGAAATGGCCGGAGGGATCCTCTTCGCTGACCGGATAGGACGTCGTGACCACCACGGCGCGCATGGGGACCTCACCAGGCTGGACGCGGCGCGGGCACCGCCTCCGCGTCGCTCAGGCGCGCAGCCGCGGTTGCATCACCCTGCCGGGGCAACTGCTGGACGAACAAAATGACAAGACGCAGAGCACGCCGCGGACGCTCGAATCAAGCGTCCGTGTGCGTCTTCTGCGTCTTGGCCAGCTGCTCTCGCGCGAGGGGCGGTCGCTCTATGCGACCATGTCCATCTTCGACCGCTTCCGACGGCGGCGAGCGGCCTCCGAGGCCTTCTTCCGTCGCTTCACGGACGGCTTCATGTAGTGCCGGCGGCGCTTCAGCTCGCGGAGGATCCCCTCGGCGGCCATCTTCCTCTTGAGATGCTTGATGGCGCGCTCGATACCCTTGTCGCCCACGGCGACCTCGAGCGGTTTGCACTGAATGGCGTCGGTCGGCATGTCTCGAAGCGTCCTCTGCTGGGAAAAAAACTGGCCCAGTTGGCGGGCAGAATGCAAGCCGGCGGGGGGCCGGCATCGCGGGGCGCGCACTATGGCAGAGGCCTTCTAGCCTCGCAAGACCTCCCGACGGCCGCGGAGCATGACGTCGCGGCGCGACGTCCGGGCTGTTTCGGTGGTTTCACCTGTTCCACCTGTTTCAGCTGCCCCGCCTGTTCCACCAGGCTCGCCAAGCTCGTCTGGCTCGCCAGGTTCCGCCGAAATCTGCATCAGGCCCCGGATTTTTCGGCTGTCCGTCGGTAATTATTGGGACTTGCACCTGAGAAACTTTCTAAGTACACATCTCGCTGTGGCCACCTCGCGGACAGCTGCTGGAAAGGGGGCCGCGCCCCGCGATGTCCGGGGGCGCGCGGTCGGCTTCGAGCGCAGCGCGGTCGAGGAGGATACCCGGAGCGCCTCGATGCTGGCGTGCGTGCGAGCCTCGGGGCTCAAGCTGACGCCGCAGCGCCTGGCGATCGTGCGCGAGCTCGCGGCGGATCCGACGCATCCGACGGCGCAGGAGCTGTTCGAGCGGCTCCGGCCGGCGCTGCCGACCATGAGCTTCGCCACCGTCTACAACACGCTCGACGCGCTGGCGTCCGCGGGGCTGTGCGTCGCGCTGTCGCTGTCGCCGGGCGCCTCGCGCTTCGACCCGAACATGGCGGCGCATCATCACGCGGTCTGCGATCGCTGCGGGCTCGTCCGCGATGTGCCGTGCGAGCCGGTAGGCCCATCCGCCGAGCGCTCGGACGAGATCGCCCCCGCGCCCCTCACGGCCGCGCCCGGCTTCGAGGTCCGCGCGGTCGAGCGGATCTACCGGGGGCTCTGCGCTGCCTGCGCGAAGGGCACCCGGGGTGGCGAAGGCGCGCGGGGCAAGGCGCAAGACGCCCGGCGAAGCGCGGCGAGCAGTCGACTCCGCCCTGCAGAGGCTCGAGGGGCGCGGCGCCCTGGGCGTGTCTAGCGGATCCACCGCGCCGCCGAGCCGACCTGCGCGGGCACCAGGGACTCATCATCCCAGCCGTTCAACCGAAGGAAGGAGAGCGAACCCATGACAAGCAAGCAGCTTACGGGCACGAAGACGCACCAGAACCTGAAGGACGCGTTCGCCGGGGAGTCGCAGGCCAACCGCCGCTACCTGTACTTCGCAAAGGTCGCCGACGTCGAAGGTCGCCCCGATGTCGCCGGTCTCTTCAAGGACACGGCGGACGGCGAGACCGGCCACGCGCACGGCCACCTCGATTACCTCAAGCAGGCGGGCGACCCGGCGACCGGCTTGCCGATCGGCAGCACGGAGAAGAACCTGAAGGCCGCCGTCGCCGGCGAGACCCACGAGTACGAGACGATGTACCCGGGCTTCGCGAAGGAGGCCCGCGACGAGGGCTTCGACGACATCGCGGAGTGGTTCGAGACGCTCGCGAAGGCCGAGAAGTCTCACGCCGGGCGCTTCACGAAGGCGCTGCAGTCGCTCGACTTCTGAGATCGACCGACGCGAGCGCGCGAGCGCTCCGGGGCGCGCCGAACCGACGGCGACTCGACCCGGGGCGCGCGCGCCATCGCGCCCCCGAAGGCCGTCCGGCGCCGGGCCGCGCGGCGAGCCGTCCCTTCGCGCCGTACCCCATGTTGACGATGTTGAGAGGAACCGACCAGTGAGCGTCATCCGGCGTGCACCAGACCGTCCACCGGCGACCTCGCCGAACGACGAGCGATATCTCGAGCCCCGCGATCTCGAGGCCGAGCTGCGGCGGACGTTCCAGATCTGTCACGAGTGCCGCATGTGCGTCGGCTATTGCGGCTCGTTCCCCGAGCTCTTCGCGCGCGTCGACAGGGACATCGAGGCCGGCGTCGCCGAAGGCGCCGAGGCCCTCACCTACGATGACTTCAAGGCTGTCGGCGACGAGTGCTGGCAATGCAAGCTCTGCTACATCAAGTGCCCGTACACGGCCGACGAGCACGCGTACGAGCTCCTGGATTTCCCGCGCGTGCTCGCGCGAGAGCGCGCGGTGCGCGCCCAGCGGGAGGGCATCCCGCTGGTGGACAGGATCCTCGGCGAGCCGCAGCTGATCGGCGAGCTGGGCTCCGGCGCCGCCGCGCCGCTCGCGAACTTCGTGCAGGCGAGCCGCCTGCTGCGCAAGGTGCAGGAGAAGGTGACCGGGATCTCGTCGGAGTTCCCGCTCCCGGAGATGGCGCGTAGGCCGTTCTCGTCCTGGTTCGCGGAGCACGGCGCCGCGGCCGGCGCCGGCAAGCAAGGCGACGTGGTGCTCTTCGCGACCTGCTACGGCGAGTACAACACGCCCGCGGTCCCCGAGGCGGCGGTCCGCGTCCTCGAGCACAACGGCTACGCGGTGCACGTCCCTGGCTGCTCCTCGGCGGACGATCCGCGAGACACCCCTGCGGGGGCGCTGACGTGCTGCGGGATGCCGAACCTCGACGGCGGCGATCTCGCGGCCTTCACCGCGAAGGTGAAGCACAACGTCGCGCTCCTGCTGCCGCACGTGCGCAGGGGGAGGAAGATCGTCGTGATCGGCCCGACGTGCGGCTACACGATGAAGAAGGAGTGGCCGGAGTACCTGCAGACGGCGGAGGCGCGCGAGGTCGCGGCCGCGACGGTCGACATGATGGAGTTCCTCGTCCAGCTCGGCCGCGAGAAGAAGCTCAACCGCGAGTTCAAGAAGGGGCTCGGCACGATCGCGTACCACGCCGCGTGCCACCTGCGCGCGCAGAAGATCGGCTTCCCGGGCGCCAGGGTGCTCGGCGTCGTCCCCGACACGGACGTGCGCGTCATCGAGCAGTGCTCGGCGGTCGACGGCACGTGGGGGATGAAGGCGGCCCACTACGAGACCGGGCGCAAGTACGCGTCGAAGCTCGTGCGCGGCGTCGCCGGCGCGGACGTCATCGTCAGCGACTGCACCCTCGCGGGTCTCAGGATGGTCAAGGAGAACGGCGCGAAGGTGCTGCACCCGGTCGAGGCGCTCGCCCACGCGTACGGGCTCGGCCCGACGCCGTGAACCTCGGTCCGAAATCGTCAAGGAGAGGAGCGTCATGCGTCCCATCGATCGCAACGAGGTGCTCGGGATCGGCGAATACGAGGCGATCCGCGAGCGATTCCGCAGCCGCATCATCGAGGAGAAGCGGCCCCGCCGCGTGCGGATCGGAGACCACCTGACCGCGGTGTTCGAGAACCGCGACTCGGTGCTCTTCCAGATCCAGGAGATGCTCCGCACCGAGCGCATCACGAGCGAGAGCGGCATCCTCCACGAGATAGAGACGTACAACGATCTCATCCCGGGCGCGGGGCAGCTCAGCCTGACGCTCTTCGTCGAGATCCCCGATCGAGCGCTGCGCGACCGGATGCTCATCGATCTGGTGGGCCTCGAGGACACCGTGTCGATCGAGGTCGACGGCGTCGCCGCGCGGGCGCTCGGCAAGCGCGACGGATCGATGGAAGACCGCACGACGGCCGTGCATTACCTCAAGGCGGATCTCCCGGCCGAGGCGCAGGCCGCGATCAAGGCGAAGAAAGCGACGGTATCGCTCGTCGTCGGGCACCCGCGCTACGCGGTGAAGGCACCGCTCGGGAGAGCGACCCTGGAGAAGCTCGCCGAGGACCTGTCCTAGCCGCGATGGTCTCCCTCGAGCGCCCGATCAAGTTCGAAGACGTCGACGCCGCGAACATCGTCTTCTTCGCGCGCTTCCTCAACTACGCGCACGAGGCGATGGAGCGGTTCTTCGCGCCGCTCGACGGAGGCTACGCCGGGCTCATCCTCGAGCGGCGGATCGGGCTGCCGGCGGTGCGGGTCGAGGCCGACTACGCGGCGCCGGTGCGTTACGGCCAGGCGCTCCGGATCGAGACGTCGATCGCCCGTATCGGCCGGCGGAGCGCCACGCTCCGGTACCGCATGCACCGCGCCCATGACGGCGTCCTGTCGGCGGAGCTACGGCACACGGTGGTGACCACCGACCTCGTGCAGCTGGTGTCGGTCCCGATGCCGGAGGACGTCCGGGCGCTGCTCAGCGCTCACCTCGAGCTCGAGCAGGCGCCCTCCAGCGCTGGTCAACGGGCGTGAGCGCGCGGCCGACGCGCCCGCGGGCGCGGGCACGCGCGAGGACTGAACCTGAGGCGAAGGCGCGATCGCTGCTGAAGCGGCGCGTCGAGCTGACGCTCCTCCGCGACAGGGCGCACTACGACGCGCTCGTGATGGGCGCCGTCGCGAACGCGCGCGTCTCCGTGTGGATCGCGACGGCCAACGTGAAGGAGCTGCGCGTGGAGGCGCCCATCGGATCGAGGGCGCGGGCGCGCGGCCGGTACATGTCGTTCCTCGAGCTGCTCGACGCGCTCGCCGCCCGGGGGGTCGAGCTGCGCCTGCTGCACGCCGGTGTCCCGTCGCGCGCCTTCCGCGCCGAGCTCCGCCGGCGGCCCCGGCCGCCGATCGAGATGCGGCGCTGCCCGCGGGTCCACCTGAAGATGATCGCCGTCGACGGCGCGCTCCTCTACCTGGGCTCTGCGAACCTCACCGGCGCCGGGCTCGGGGCGAAGGGCGAGGGGCGGCGAAACTTCGAGGCGGGCGTGCTCACCGACGACGACCTCCTGCTCGACGAGATGCAGGCGACGTTCGAGGCGATCTGGACGGGCGCCGAGTGCAAGGGCTGCAGGCTCCGGCCGCTCTGCCCGGGGCCGCTCGACCAGCTCGACAAAATCCCGTTGCGCTGACGGTCCCGATGGCCGATGAGCAGCGCATGAGCACCGCGGGACCGGACCCCTCCGACCTCGATCGAATCGCCAACGCCGCGCTCGCGCGCGTGGACAGCGGGATGCTGCTCGGGCTCGGCACCGGGCGGGCGTCCGAGGCCTTCATCCGCCGCCTCGGGGAGCGCGTCCGCCGAGGGCTCCAGATCAAGGGCGTCGCCACGTCGGAGCGCTCGGAGGCGCTTGCCCGCCGCGAGAACATCCCGATGGTGTCGCTCGAGGAGGTCGAGCGCCTCCACGTCGCCGTCGACGGCGCGGACGAGGTGGCGCCCGACCTTGGCCTCATCAAGGGCCTCGGCGGCGCGCTCCTCCGCGAGCGCGTGGTCGCCTACGAAGCCGCGCAGTTCATCATCCTCGTCACGCCCGAGAAGCTCGTCGAGAAGCTCGGCTCGCGCGTGCCCATCCCCGTCGAGGTGGTGCCCTTCGCGAGCACGACGGCCACGCGGCACCTGATCGCGCTCGGGGGCAAGCCGGCGATCCGCAGGAACGCGGACGGGTATCCCTTCCAGACCGACAACCACAACTGGATCCTCGACACCGCGTTCGGCCCGATGGACGCGCCCGCAGCGGTCGACGCGCGCATCCGCAAGATCCCCGGCGTCGTCGACACGGGGCTGTTCCTCGACATGGCGACCCTCGTGCTGGTGGCGGACCCGGGCGCCGTCCGCGAGCTGACGCGTCAGCGCTAGCTCCGCGCGTCACGAATCCCGTCGGGGATCGCTGGCACGCGGGGCCAGGGAACACGGCCTTCGGGCGGGCGGCGCCAGCGCGGCGCGCGCCCGCCCATGGCGGGACCTCTGACAGGCGGAGCTAGCGCGCGTGGCGATCGAGCCTGCGGGCCAGGTCGTCCAGCGCGAGGTTGCCCGGAGCCCCGAGCGACACGCGCGCGCGGAGGCTCGCCGCGGCGTCGCCGGCCGGGAGCGCCGCGATCTCGGACGCGACCTTGCGGTAGGCCTCGCGGAAGGGGACGCCCTCCACGGCGAGCTCGACGGCGCGATCCGTGGCGAAGCACTCCGGCGTGATCGCGCGGGCCATGCGCTCCCGATCGAACGCGAGCCCCTCGACGAGCCGCGGCAAGAGGCGCGACGTCGCGAGCGCCTCGTCGAGCCCGCGCATCGTGGGGCCCTTCGTGAGCTGGAGATCGCGGTGGTAGCCCGACGGCAGCGCCACGATGGACTGCACCTCGGCGAGCGCCCCCTGGACGACGGAGCACGCCGCGCGCATGAGCTCGACGACGTCGGGGTTGCGCTTCTGGGGCATGATCGACGAGCCGGTCGTGAACGCCTCCGGGAGGCGGATGAACGCGAGCTCGCTCATCGCGAACAGGCTGAGATCCCACGCGAGCCGGCGGCTCACGGCCATCACCTGCCACGCGGCGGCGAGGATCTGCGCCTCGATGATGCCGCGCGACGTCTGGGACGCGAGCGGGTTCAGCGCCACGCCGGCGAACCCGAGCTCGCGCGCGACGCCGACGCGATCGAGCGGGAGGTTCACGCCGAAGCCCGCGGCGCCCCCGAGCGGGCAGCGATCGACGAGCGCCCGCGTCGCGCGCACCACGTCGATCGCGTCGGTGAGCCCCTCGACGAACGAGGCGGCCCAGTAGCCGACGGACGACGGCACCGCCCGCTGCAGGTGCGTGTAGCCGGGCATCGGCGTCTCCGCCTCGCGCCTGGCGAGATCGAGCAGCGCGCGGGCGCCGGCCGTCGCGTTCTCGGCGAGCTCGTCCAGCGCGTCGCGCTCGTACAGGCGCGTGGCGACGAGCACCTGATCGTTGCGGCTCCGGCCGGTGTGCACCTTCTTGCCCGCGTCGCCGATGCGGGCGACCAGCGCCGCCTCGATCGCGCTGTGGCCGTCCTCGTCGTCCTCGGTGAGCCGCAGCTCGCCGGCCTCGTTCTGGGCCGCGAGCACCTCGAGCTCGCGGACGAGCGCGTCCCGCTCCGCCTCGCTGAGCACGCCGATCCGCGCGAGCCCGCGGACGTGCGCGATCGTGGCCCGCAGGTCGTACGCGAGCAGGCGCTGATCGAGCTGCCAGTCGTCGCGCGAGGTGTAACGCAGCATCTGGGCGTCGGTCGCGCCCCCTTTGTCCCACAGTCGTACGCTCATTCAGCTCCCCAGGCTCTCGTCCACGAGAGCACGGATCTCGGCAAGCTTCTTGGCCTTGCCCTCGTCCAGCGGTCGCGGCTTCGCCGCGCCGGCCGCGGGCGCGAGCTCTCGCTCGATCTCGCGCAGCTCGTCCTCCGCCGTCCGCGCCGGCCGGCGCTTGCCGAGGCCGAGCGCGCGGGCCAACCAGCTCCTCGACTCGCCGATCGCGTAGTCGTCCGCGGCGATCCGGTCTGGCGCGGCGCGCAGCATCCGGACGAGCGCGGCGTTGGAGCTGACCCATACGGCGGACTCGTCGAAGTGGGCGCGCGGCGTCACGTCGAGGTGCCGCGCGGCGGTCCGATCGGGCACGTCGTGCAGCCGGCAGTAGACGGCGAGCGCGAGCGCGAGCTCGTCGACCGGCATCTTGGTCGCCGAGTGCACTTGCACGCCGCCGCAGCCCTTCGCGTACAGGTAGGAGCCGTTCGTCGCGAGGACGCCGAAGCCGAGCAGCACGGCGGCGAGATCCACCGCGGGCTCGCGGTCCGACGGCGCGAGCGCGTCGAAGGCGCCGGCCTCGCTCAGGAACATGTACGCCACGGCGCGCACGAACGCCGTCGTGAGCACCGTGGGGTTGCGGAGCTCGCCCGCGGAGAGCGCGACCCGGTACCCGCCGTCGCCGCGCGGGGCGACGCGCTCCAGCTTCGACTCCAGCGCCATCCCGCCGCATGCGCCGCTCGAGCAGCTCACCGTGCTGGCCTGCCCCTCGGGGGTGACCACCGCGAGCTCCACCGGGACATCCTGGAGCCCGGCGTGCTCCTGGACCCGCAGCATCAGCGCGGCCACCGTCTTTGGCGAGCCGTCGAACGCGTCCGGGAAGAACTCGGCCGTCGGCTGCACCAGCCCGCGCACCGGCTCCGCGCCGTGCTGGAGGAGCGTTGCGGTCGTACGAAGGATCCAGCGGATCTGCGGTTCGTCCGGGAGGTCCATCCAGCTACTGTATGCCACCGCTGCGCGGCGGTCGCGCGGTAGTTCCCAGGTAGCGGCAGCGGAAGGCGGGCCGGGCGGCAAGGCCTGGCTCGGGGACGCGAATTTTGGCGTTTTTTTGTCCATGCCACTTCCTTTTCGACGGCGGTCGGCGACCGCGTAAAGTTGTGCCCCCATGACGGAAGAGGCGAAGGGCATCTCCGAGAGGAAAGCGGATCACATCGAGCTCTGCGCGACCGGCGATGTCGGGTTCCGCGCCAAGACCACGCTGCTGGAGCAGGTCGAGCTGATCCACGACGCGTTGCCGGAGCTCTCCCTCGACGCGATCGACACCTCGGTGCTGCTGCTCGGGAAGCGGCTCCGCGTCCCGCTCCTGATCGCGGCCATGACCGGCGGGACGGAGCGCGCGCGTGCGATCAACCGGGAGCTCTCGCAGATCGCCGAGGAGCGCGGGTACGGCTTCGGGCTAGGGAGCCAGCGGGCGATGCTGAACGGCGACGTCTCCGCCACCTACGAGGTCCGCGCGCACGCTCCGACCACCCTCGTCCTCGGGAACATCGGCGCCGTGCAGGCGCGATCGCTGTCGACGGAGGCGGTCGCCGAGCTCGTGGCCCAGGTCGGCGCCGACGCGCTCTGCGTCCACATGAACCCCGCGATGGAGCTGGTCCAGCCGGGCGGCGACCGGGACTTCGCCGGTGCGCTGGATGCGATGGGCCGGCTCGCGAGCGGCCTCAGCGTGCCGGTCGTCGCGAAGGAGACCGGCTGCGGGATCGGCCCAGGGACGGCGTACCGCCTGGTCCGGGCGGGCGTTCGCGACCTGGACGTCTCCGGCGCTGGAGGCACCTCCTGGGTCGCCGTCGAGGCGGCCCGCGCCGAAGGTGCGGCCCGCTCCCTCGGTGAGGCGCTGCGCGAGTGGGGGGTACCCACGGCCGCCTCGGTGCTCATCGCCCGTACTATCCGTCCTCGCTTCAAGACGATCATCGCGACCGGGGGCATCACGAGCGGCCTTGACGTCGCTCGAGCGCTCGCGCTCGGCGCGCATGCGGCCGGGATCGCACGCCCGGTCCTCCAGGCGTTCGTCTCGGGGGGACGGGACGCAGCGGTGCGGTACCTCGAGAGCGTCGAGGCCGAGCTCCGGGCGGTCATGCTGCTCGTCGGCGCGCGCGACGTCGCGTCGCTCCAGAAGGCACCCGTGCTGCTCGGACGGGAGCTGCGCAGGTGGACCCGGTTGCTGAAGCAGATGAAGCAGATGGAGAGGGCGTAGTCGTGGCGGTGGGGGCAACGGGGGTAGGGGGGCCGAGACGGCGGGGTCCGGTCCCCGGGGTAAGGCCGGCGGGGCCGAACCGACGTTGTCGGCGGGGACGACAAGGCGCCCAGCGGTCGCTGTCCTTGGCGGGGGCGCCGGGCACGCCTCTGGCGCGCGCTCGACGCTTCCGTCCGGTCAGCCCCGCATGATACGGTCCGAAGCTCTGGAGAACCCCGGGATAAAATGACGGAGAAAAAAGGGCGTCCGAGCGATCGTCCCCCCGAGGACCTGAAGAAGGAGCGCGATGCCTTCATTCAGCAATTCTTCCGCAAGGGGGCGCAGCTGACCGAGGAGCTCCTCCGCGAGAACGAGCGCCTTCGTGACAAGATCTCCGAGCTCGAGTCGGAGAACGGCAAGCTCCGCGCGCACCTCGCGAGCGACTCGGCCATCCGCGATCTGCTCCGCAAGATCGAGGAGCTCGAGCAGGAGAAACGCGACCTGGTGACGCAGTCGGTGCGGATGGTGGCGGCCTCGGACCGCTTCAACAGCCGCTACTCGGAGGCGGAGGGAGAGCTCGCGAACCTCGCGAACCTGTACGTCGCGCTGTCGCAGCTGCATGCGGCGCGCAACGTGCGCCATGTCCTCCGCAACCTCAAGGAGCTCCTGGCGCAGTTCCTCGGGGCGGGCGCCTTCTCCGTGTACCTGGCGTCTCCCGATGGTAAAGAGCTCGTCTCGATCGCGAGCGAAGGCGTTGCGGTCGAGGAGATCGTGCGCATGCCGGTGACCGAAGGCGTCGTCGGCCAGGCATTCTCGAAGGGGGAAATCTTCTTCGACGAGACCAAGGACGTCTCCAAGGGGAGCATCGAGGATCCCGCTGCAGTGATCCCGCTCGATTTCAACGGGCGCACCGTGGGTGTCATCGCGATCTTCAGCACGCTCCCGCAAAAGACGGAGTTCGTGAACGTGGACACCGAGCTCTTCAAGCTCCTCGGGGCCCAGGCCGCCCCCGCCCTCATCAACGCGCGGCTCTTCACCGACGCCGGCCGGAAGGTGCCTGGCGTCCAGGCATTCCTGGACCTGGAGGACTGATCATGGCCGAGTACTCGTGTCTGATCGTTGAAGACTCGCCCATGATGCGGCAGCTCTTGGTCTTCGCGCTGGCGCGCGTGAAGAACCTCCGCGTCACCGAGGCAGACGATGGCGTCGACGGTCTCCGCAAGCTCGCCTCGACCAAGTACGACGTGATCATCACCGACATCAACATGCCGATCATGGACGGGCTCAAGCTCGTCAAGCGCGTGCGCACGGATCCGGTCCACAAGGACACCCCGATCATCATCATCACCACCGAGGGGTCTCAGGAGGATCGTCAGCGCGCGTTGCAGCTCGGCGCGAACGCGTACATCACGAAGCCGATCCAGGCCCCGCAGGTCATCGCCAAGGTCAAGGAGCTCCTCAAGATCGACTGAGGCGCGCGCCGGCGGCCGCGCCCCGTCGCCCGCGTTCTGCGGGCGCACGATTCCATTCACCGGCCACTCGGGCGGCGCGGCGCCCTGCCGCGGCTGTGCGGGTCGGCGCTGGGATGAACCCGCGCCCCGCTCTACGGCTTCGGGCCGAACTTCAGGAGCACGCGGTTGCGGCCGGTGCGCTTCGCCTCGTAGAGCGCCTCATCGGCCGCGGCGATGAGCTCCATGCCGGTCTGCACCGCGAGCTCGGGGTGCGCCGCGACGCCGACGCTGATCGTCGTCGGCATGCGAACGCCCTCGTGCTCGAAGACCGACCCCTCGATGAGGATGCGCAGCCGCTCGCCGAGGATGCCCGCGTTCTCGAGCCCCACGCCGCGGCACAGGATGCCGAACTCTTCACCGCCGTAGCGCGCGAACACGTCCTCGGTCCGCACCGTGTGGCTCGCGATCTTGGCGATCCTCGCAAGCACGTAGTCGCCGGCGAGGTGCCCGAAGGTGTCGTTGATCCTCTTGAAATGATCGACGTCGAACATGAGCAGCGACAGGTGCGCGCCGTGCCGCCGCGCATAGGAGACCTCGGTCTCGAGTCGATCCAGGAAGTACTTCTTGTTGAAGGCCTTGGTGAGGGCGTCGCGCAGCGCGGCGTCGTACATCTGCTGCTGAAACGACTCATCCAGGTGGTCGTGGTAGGTGAACTTGAGGATGGTCGTCGAGCCCAGGCGGATCTTGTCGCCGTCGTGCAGGGCGACGCGCGTGATGTGCTCGCCGTTCACCATCGTCCCGTTCGAGCTGTTGAGATCCTCGATCAGCACCTGGCTGTCCATCTGGAGGAGGCGCGCGTGGCGCCGCGAGATGCCGTCGTCGTTCAGCCGGATGGTCGCCCCGGATGCCCGGCCGATGACGATCTCGGCGCCCTCGACCCGGTACATCTCGCCGACGTTCGAGCCAGCGAGCACGATGAGGTAGGCGCGGTCCTTCGGCGAGCGCGCCGGGATCTCCTTGTGGAGCTCCCCAACGTTGGCCACCCGCGTGGCCTCGAAGTCATCGTCGGGGAGGTAGCTGCCCATGCTCCCTGAGGATGATCCTAAATCCTTGAAATAGGTTCAAGCGGGAGGGCATGGCACAGGCGATGTTCCCTGTCGGGTAGGGTGCGTGACGGAGCGTCGCGCGTTTCGCGCGGATCGAGCGTTTCCCACCCCTTGCGCGCGCTCCCGACGGAGCGCTCCCGCGCACCTGCGCGCTCACGCAGCCCTGCCGAGCGGCACCACGAGCTGCTCGACCCAGAGCTCGCCCGCTCGGAGCTCGACGAACGTCGCGTCGGCGTGCCCCGTGCCATACGCGGAGACGGCACCGCTCCGCACAAACTCGCCAAGCTCGCCAGGAGCGCGCGCACCGACACGCACGTGATCGACGGTGCCCCGCACGTCGCCCCGCAGCGAGCACGGCGCTTCACCCACCGAGCCGACGTTGATGATGCGCACGCCGCCCACCATCCGATCGAACGGGACGTGGGAGCCACCACAGATCACGACATCCGCCGGATCGTCGCCGAGCAGGGAGAGCACCTCCTCATCGGTCATGTCGTGAGAGATCGGCTCGAGCGGATCCGCCGGGGAGCCGTGGACCAGGACGAGCTCGCCGCCGTCCTCGAGCGGCAGGCGGTACGTCGGGGCGAGCCGCGCCAGCCGCGCAAGGATCAGCTCGCCGAGCTCGGTGCGCGTCTGGGACAGGCGATCGAGCCGCGCTCGCTCGTGCTCGCTCCGCGCCCTGACCTTGTCGAGGTCCAGCGTCGCCAGGGCGCGATCCGATACGCCCTGTACGCAAACCGCCTTGGCCTGGGTGAGCCGGCGCCACGTCTCGAGCGGCTTCGGGCCGGGAAAGCAGAGATCTCCGGCGACCAGGAGCTGGGTGTACCCTCGGCGCTCGGCCGTGGCCAGGACCGCCGCGAGCGCGTCGGCGTGGCCGTGAATATCCGAGACGCAGAGCAATCGCACCCGGCGAGCATAGGATCTGAGAGCGACGCCGCCAAGGCGCGAGGTGGGGCCAGGTCGCGATAAACCGGCGGTCGGGCCCTGCGGAACCGCCGTTCACGCCCCCACGGTCTTGCTAGCCTCCCGCCATGCAACAGGTCTCGAGGCTCCTGGAGATCGCGAGCGCGATCGATGAGCAACGCGTGAAGGACCGCGCCGAGCGGCTGTCGTCTCGGCTTCGTCCCGGGACGATGGCCTTCGCCATCGCGGCGCTCCTGACGGCCGCCTACCCCGCGATCGGCGCGATCATCGAGGCGAATCCGGACATCGTGGAGCGGCTCGCGGCGGAAGGCCACCAGACGGCGCGCGATCGCGCCACGTACCTGGCGCGGATCCGGAGCCGCGTCGGCGACGTCTCGGACACGGACCGCGTCCGGCGGGAGCTCCGGCGCGTGGCGCGCGAGGAGCGGATCCGCGTCGCGCTGCGCGAGCTGCTCCCGCCGTCGGCGGGCGGCGCGGACATCGACGTCACCGCGCGCGAGCTCACCGCGCTCGCCGAGGCCACGATCGAGGTCGCGCTCGCCGAGGCCGTCTCCGCCGTGACCGCGCGGTTCGGAGAGCCGCGCACCGCGACCGGCGCGCGCTCGAAGTTCGTCGTGCTCGGGATGGGGAAGCTCGGCGGCGACGAGCTCAACGCGGGCTCCGACGTGGATCTGATCTACCTCTACGACACGGACGACGGCCACGTGGGCCTGCCCGGCGACCGCGCCGTCTCGGTCACCCTGCACGACTTCTGGGCCCGCGTCGCGCGCCGCCTCACGTCGACGCTCGAGGAGGTCACGGAGGACGGCTTCGTCTGGCGCGTGGATCTCCGGCTCCGCCCCGAGGGCCGGAGCGGTCCGCTCGTCAACTCCCTGGCCGCGGCCGAGCGCTACTACGAGTCGTTCGGCCGCCTCTGGGAGCGCGCCGCGCTGCTCCGCGCCCGCGAGATCGCCGGCGATCTCGACTTTGGCGCCGAGGCGCTCGAGGTGCTCGGCCCGTTCGTGTGGC
The DNA here is from genome assembly GCF_051525245.1 of Sorangium sp. So ce128. Lineage (NCBI taxonomy): Bacteria > Pseudomonadati > Myxococcota > Polyangiales > Polyangiaceae > Sorangium > Sorangium sp. So ce128. Next base: position 2,522,610 of record NZ_CP150313.1, read on the forward strand.
GGCGCCAGGTCGATCCGCAGCTCGCCGTCGACATGATCGAGCTCGTCGATCGCGCTCGCGCGGAGCTCCCGCACGACGCGTCGCGCGACCTCAAGCTCGGCCCGGGAGGGATCCGCGAGGCGGAGTTCTTCGTGCAAGCCCTGCAGCTCATCTGGGGCGGGCGCGAGCCCCGCGCGCGCGCGCAGGGCATGCTCGACGGCCTGCGGCGCCTGCGCACCCTGGGGTACGTGACCGACCGGGAGGGGCGGGAGCTCGTGGAGGGCTACCTCGCGCTCCGGCGCGCGGAGCACGCGGTGCAGTCCGCGACCGGCGTGCAGACGCACCTCCTCCCCGACAGCGATGCGGAGATCACGCGCCTCGCGCGGACGCTGCGCTTCGAGGACGCCGCGGCGTTCCTGGCCGACACCGCGCAGCGCCGGGGGCGCATCAAGGCCCGGCTCCTGTCGCTCCTGCCGAAGGGGAGCGCCCGGCCGTCGCGGTGGATCGACGCGATGGCCGCGCTCGACCACGGCGATCGCGACGCGTTCGCCGAGGCGCTGGCGAAGCACGCCGTGCTCGTCCTCGGCGGCGAGCCGGCGGCCGCCGCCGACGGCGCCGCGCCCGGGCTCGCCGCGCCGCCGGAGCCGCACGCCTCGCTGACGGCGCGCTTCCGCGACGTCGCCGACGATCTCTTCGAGCTGTCCCGCCACCCGGACGGCCTGCTCGGGGCGCGCAGCCGCGAGGCGTCCTCGTCCCTCGCGGAGACGCTGCTCGCCGCGGTGGTCGACGCCGCCGATCCGGAGCAGGCCGCGCGCTTCCTCCGGCTGTGCTTCTCCCGCATCAGGCACTCCTCCGTCTACGCGCGCATGCTCGGCGACGAGCCGCGCGCGCTCCGCAGGCTCGTCGAGGCGCTCGGGTCGAGCGCGTTCATCGGCGACGCCATGGTGAGGTACCCCGAGCTCGTCGACGCCGTCCTGTTCGCGCGCGGCGCGCCGAGCGCCGAGCTGATCCGACACACGATCGAGGCCAGCCTCAGCGAGGCGTCGCCGGACGAGGATCCGGAGGAGGCGCTCATCGGGGCGCTCCGGCGCGCCAAGGCGCGCGTCACCATCGAGGTCGGCCTCGCCGATCTGAGCGGCGAGGTCGGCACGCGCGAGGCGACGCTCGCGCTCTCGGATCTGGCCGACGCGTCGCTAGAGGCCGCGACGCGCTTCGCGCTGGGGACGCCGCCGGGCGAGCCCGTGCGAGGGCTCGCCGTGATCGCGATGGGCAAGCTCGGCGGACGCGAGATCGGCTACGGCTCGGATCTGGACGTCTTTTTCCTGTTCGACCCGGCGTGCGCGCCGCCCGGCGAGCAGGGGGCAGCGTCCGACCCCGGCACGTACTACGGGCGGCGCGCGCGGCAGATCATCCGGCTCATCTCCATGTCGCACGCGGCGGGCCCAGGCTACGAGCTCGACACGCGCCTGCGCCCGTCGGGCAGCCAGGGGCTGCTCGTCACGTCCGCCGACTCGTTCGCTCGCTACCACGGCATCCGCCGCGCCGACGCGGCTTCCCCGGCGCCCGCGGAGCCGGAGTCGTCGCCGGGCGCGCGGCACATGCGCGCGGCGATCTGGGAGCGGCTCGCGCTGATCCGGGCGCGCGCGTCGGCCGGCGATCCCGAGCTCGGGGCGGAGGCGATCGCCATCGCGCACGAGGCCGCGTACCTCCAGGCGGACGACTTCGATCGGATCGCCGACGAGATCCACCGGCTCCGGCTGCGCATGGAGCGCGAGCTCTCGCACGAGCGCCGCGGCCGCCGCGACTTCAAGCTCGGGCGGGGCGGCCTCGCGGACATCGAGTTCGCGGTGCAGCTCCTGCAGATCCGGCACGGCGCCGATCCGCGCGTCAGGACCACCGAGACGCTCGCGGCGATCGACGCGCTCGCCGCGGCCGGACACCTCTCGGCCGAGCACGCCGAGACGTTCCGGGACGGCCACGCGTTCCTGCGCAAGCTGGAGCAGCGGATCCGCATCGTGCACGCGGACGCGTCGCAGCTCCTCGAGGAGGACGCGCCCGGGGTGCCGACCCTCGCGCGTCGGACGGGCATCCGGGGCCGCACCGCGGCCGAGGCCGCGCGCGAGCTGCTCGCGCGCTACGGCGCGATCACCGAGCGCGTACGCCGGGCGTACGCGGCCATCGTCGCGGGCGGCGCGGCGCCTCTCGGTGAGGCGAGCGAGGCGCGAGAGGCGAACACGGCGAGCGCGGGGGAATCGGGGGAGCCGGGCGAAGACGAGCGCTGACGGTTGCCGTTGACCCTTGTCGGACGCGGTGGAATGCCAGGCGTTCCGATGACCACCCAGAGCGAGCAGAGCGCACGCCCGTCCGTCGGGCACCGTCATGTCACCGGGACGACCTCCCTCGACAGCCTCGTCGGCGCGCACCCGGGTGCGCTGAGGCAGTTCTACGAGGCAGGGAAGCCGGCGGATCCGGCGGAGCTCGGCGATCTGCCGCGAGGGCGCCTGCTCGCTCTGCAGCCGACGGCCGGGATCCACCTGGCGACGCGCCCGCTGATCACGGCGCTCGCGTCGCGCTGGATGCCCTGGAAAGGGAACGAGTTCGACCATGGCGGCAACTCCGGCACGAACGTGGTCTTCGGGAGCCGGATCTGCCGCTTTAAGGCGCAGCTGATCCCGTCGGAGCTCGACGGCGAGCCGACGCTCGCGCTGACGTATGGCGAGAAGGCGTTCGGCAATCCCTGGCCGGTGAGCGCGGTCAAGGACGAGCTGCGGACCGTGGAGGCCGGGCTCGCGATCGGGCCGATGCTGCTGAAGTGGCACGAGCGGTGGCACGCCGTGCTCTGGTTCGGGCTGACCCGCGTCGATCCGCAGTAATCGGCCGGACCGGCCCGAAGTAGGCTCAGGCGAGCCGGAGGCGCGAGCGTCGCTCGTCGCGGGACCTCGCTCGCGGCGCAATTGCGCAAAGCGCGTCGCCAGAGAGAAACGCGCTCGTCACGAATCATCGATCCGTCAATCCTTCTTGTCATTGCGTCACGCACCATGTCGGACGCACGGAGATTCACTGTCCAGGCCGTCCGACCGCGCGACACGCATGTCCTTCGCGGACGCGGTAGTCAGAGGTATCAGGGCTCGCCCTAATAACCCATCGCTCCATTCCTGCTCTTTGCTGGACATACTTCCCGATTTCTACAGTCTGGCATACGATAGAGACTGGGCGGCAGCAGAGCACCTTTGCTCGCGTCGCCGGGAGGCTCGAAATGGTGACTTGGTCGGGCAAGGCGGGAGTCTTGATGGCTGCGATCGCTGTAGCACCGGGCGTCATGGCTGGCTGCTCCTGCGGAGATACCGGGGGCACGGCGCCTGTAGCATCCGGCGGCGCGGGGCCTGGCGGTGGGGGTGGAATTGGCGGTGGATTTGGCGGTGGCTTCGGCGGCTTCCCGGCGATCGCCAGCGGGGGCGGTGTCGGAGGCGAAGGCGACTGCGAGGGCCTCGAATGCCAGCAGGTCGAATGCGAGAACGGGGCGAAGACCACGGTGAGCGGCACCGTGTACGACCCCTCGGGCAAACTGCCGCTCTACAACGTGATCGTCTACGTCCCCAATGCGCCGCTTGAGCCCATCCCCGACGGTGCGACCTGCGATCAGTGCAGCGCGACGCTCTCCGGCTCACCCCTCGTGACGGCGCTGACCGATACGGAAGGAAAGTTCGTCCTGGAGGACGTGCCGGTCGGCGAGAACATCCCGCTCGTCGTGCAGGTGGGCAAATGGCGCCGCGAGATGACGCTCCCCGTGGTCGAGCGATGCGAGGACACCGAGACGGACGCCGGGATCATCCGGTTGCCGCGCAACCAATCGGAGGGACACATCCCGAAGATCGCGCTCACGACGGGCGGCGCCGATCCGCTCGAGTGCTTGCTGCACAAACTCGGGATCGATGAGAGCGAGTTCACGCCGGAGACCGGGACCGGGCGGATCAACCTGTTCGCCGGCCGCGGGGACGTCGATCACGAGGTGACGACGCGGTATGCGGATCGCCTGAATCAAGGCGTGGAGTTCACGCCGGCCACGAGCCTCTGGGGGACCGTCGACGCCCTGAGCCAGTACGACATGGTGATCCTCGCCTGCGAGGGCGACCCGTACGTGGAAGACAAACCCGGGCCCGCGCGCCAGGCCATGTTCGATTATACCTCGCTCGGCGGGCGCGTGTTCGCGTCCCACTGGCACAACGTCTGGCTGAAGCGGGGGCCGGCGCCGTTCCCGGACACGGCGGTCTGGGACAACGACGTCACGGACCCGGAGAGCCCTCTCACGGCGCTCGTGGACACCACGCTCCCGAAGGGGCAAGCCCTCGCGGAGTGGCTCGTCAATGTCGGCGCGTCGGACGTGCCCGGCGAGATCGTGATCAACGGCGCGCAGCATACGGTGAGCGACGTGACCGAGGACATCTCGACCCGGTGGATCTATTACAACGAGCCCGAGCCGGCCGGGGTCCAGTACTTCACATTCAACACGCCCGTCGACGTCCCAGAAGATCAGCAGTGCGGGCGTCTCGTATTCACGGACATCCATGTCTCTGCGGCGGACCTCACGGGCCCGCCCTTCCCGGAGGGGTGCTCCACGGAGGAGCTGAGCGCTCAGGAGAAGGCGCTGCTCTTCATGCTGTTCGACCTGTCGTCCTGCATCGTGCCCGACGACGAGCCGCCGCCGATCCCCATCCCGCAGTGACCCGCCTCGCTCGCGTCCACCGCGCCGCCGGCGCCCGCGCGCCGGCTCCGGAGCCCCGCCGGCGCTGAAGGACGCATGTCGGTATTCTCCTGAACTACGTCGTCTCCATCCCGAGCTGCCCCGCAAACGATCCTTGATGATGGGCGGAGAGCGTCCTCTCCGCTCGATCCGGCGAGCGCCGCGGGCCATCGGGGTTCGCCTTCGTTCCTCTCCGGGATGTCCTGTTGCTATCCGCCTCGCCTGATCGCGGGAGACCACGAGCCGGGGAGCCTCTGGGCTACATCGCCCGCGCCGACGACGGGACACGCTGCCGCGCTGCGCAGCCATCTCGCCGCGCTGCGCTCCGCGTACGCCTCGGAGATATCGATTGAGCAGACGGAGGCGTACGAAGACGACAATCATGACGACAGCCGAGACAAGACGCTGTCGCGGTGGGAAGCACCACGCAGATACGGAATGTCATCCATGCATGGTCCGGGGATCCTGCTAGGATGAATCTCGCCCGCAGTGCGGGGTTACATCCGGAGCGTGGGTCGCTGGTCTTCGGCTCGGCAGAAGGAACATTCCTACGATGGTCCAGCATCGCCCTAAGCCAGCGGCTGCATGTCGGACCATCGAGCGTTGGCTTCGCGAGGGCGGTCGTGCTCCGCGGTTGCGCGGGGCGTCGCAGGAGACGGGGCGCACGGAGGCGCTTCCGCTGCAGGGCGAGATGGGGGGGATGCGCGGGGTGATGGAGGGCGATGAAGTTCAGGTCTGTCCTGCGCCGCCGCCGCCGTCCTCGCGCCGGTACCTGTTCAGCCGGCGCGGCGACGCGGGCTGCCCGCTCTGCGCGCGGCGCGCGCGGTCGACGATGCCAGGCCTCGGCGGGGCGCCGTATCCCTTCCTGGCCGCCACCTGGGTGGTCCTCATGGTCGGCGAGCCCTTGCCGTCACCGCCCTGATCGCGCGCGGGCGTGGCGTCGTGCGCGTCAGCCGCGCTGCAGCGCACGACGCTGCGCTCCGGGAGCGTTCGTCGCCAGCGCGGCGGAGCGGGCGCGCGCCCACCTCTCCCGTTGGCCGCGAAGGTGGCTGGCGTGCCGCTGCGCCCGGAGGTGGGGGCCTCGCGCGGAGGCTCGACGGCCGAGCATCTGCCGGCGCCCTCTTGGGATGGGATGTGATGGGAAAGGTGCGACTGGGCGCTCCGCGGCGAGCGGCGCGCCCGACGCTGCAGCTCAGCTGGCCGCCGACCGCTTGCCGGCGGTCGCGCGCTTCTGCCCCGCCCTCTGCGCGCCCGGCTGCGCCGCCTTGGTTCGCCGCGCGGCTCCGCGTCCGACGCGGGCGCTGGCCGACGGCTTCCTCATCGCTGCTGCGCGCTGCGGCGCCGCGCGCTTCGCGCCCGCGGCGCGCGTCGTCTTGCGCCCGCCGGCCGGCGTCGCGCCCGCGGCGCGCGTCGTCTTGCGCCCGCCGGCCGGCGTTGCGCCGGCCGCGCTCCGGCCGCGCCCCGCCGCGCTACCGGTGGCGGTCCGCTTCCTCGTCGTGGCCGCCCTCTTGGCCGCGCCGCTCTGCTGCCGGCTCGTCTGTCCGGCGGTCGCCTTCCTCGGCGCGCTGCTGGTCTTCTTCTTCTCCGCCGCCGCGGTGCTCCGCGCCGTGCCCGGCCGCGCCGCGGCGCTCGCTCCTGCCTTGCTCGCTCCCTTCTTCGCCCGGGTCACCCGCCGGGTCGGCGCAGCGGCCATCCGTGCGCCGGCAGCGGACTTCGTCCGCCTGCGCGGAGCCTTCCGACCCGCCTCGCCCTGGGATATCGCGGGCGCAGCTTGCTCGCGCTCGCCGCTCTGGACCCGCTTCCTCTGCTTGGACGTATCCTTTGATGTCTCGCCTCTCGGCATTGCGCCCTCCCCCCGAGCTCTCTCGACATGAGCTCGCTCGTGGACTCATGGTGCCACAGCCTTCCCTCTTTCCCGGTCGGAAAGTCGGCGGGAAGCACCGGAATCGAAATCAGGATCCGCTGTAGCCAACCCCGGCGGAAGCGCCTATTGCGCGTCAGGCGCTCGGCAAATCCGCGCTCCAGACCCGCGGGCGCGGCGAGCCGCACGCCCGCGTGAGACCCGCTCCCCTCGCGCCGCCATCGCGCCCCACGCCGCGCGTCAGAAGCAGGTGCCGCCGCCGCAGCTCCTGCCCACGCAGCGCAGCAGCTGCAACGTCTCCGGGCTGTGGATGCACTGGAACCCGCAGACGGCGGGGCCGCTGCCCTCGTCGAGGCAGCCGAAGAAGCACGCGACGTCGTCCGCGCAGGTGGGGCTGAGCAGGCACTGGCTCAGCTGCGCGCAGCAGCGCTCGGCCACGCATCCTCCGCAGCCCGTCCCGTCCGATGGGCAAGCGGGGCCGCCGCAGAGGCCGTTCTGGCAGCTGCCGTTGCAGCACTCGCCGGAGTCCGCGCACGGCTGGCCGTCGCGCGCGCCCGGGGGCCGGCAGACGCCGTCCTCGCACGCGCCGCTGCAGCACGCCTCGCCGGACGCGCAGCGGCTGCCGTCTGCGGCGCACTCGACGCAGACCAGCCCGCAGAGCCTGGGGACCTCGCCGACGCAGATCTCGTCCCAGCTGGTGGTGCAGCAGAACGGGTCGAACCGGCAGAGCTCGGCCGCGCACCCGCCGCAGTCCGCGGCGAGCGGCGCGCCGATCTCGCAGGGCGCGTGCGAGCACGCCGCGCCCCCGCACACGCCCTGCGCGCAGACGCCGGAGCAGCACGCGTCGGCCGAGCCGCACGCGACCCCGTCCGAGCTGCACCCGCCGCAGATGCCCGCGTTGCAGCGCCCGGTGCAGCAGTCCACGCTCTGGTCGCACACGGAGCCGTCGGGCGCGCACGCCTCGGCGCAGACGCCCGCGACGCAGGCGCCGCTGCAGCACGCGTCGCCCGCGCTGCAGCGCGCGCCGTTCGGGATGCACGGCGCGCGACATGCGCCCTCCACGCAGCTCAGCGAGCAGCACTGTCCCGCGGACCCGCACGCGCTCCCGTCCCGGAAGCAGCCCCGTCCGCAGGCCCCGCCCATGCAGACCCCGGCGCAGCACGCCGCCGCGCTCTGGCATGGCGCCCCGTCGGCCGAGCAGCCCTGCCCGCAGAGCCCGCCGGTGCACAGGCCGGCGCAGCAGTCGCCCGGGGCGGCGCACGGCGCGCCGTCCCGCGCGCAGCTGTCGCCGCCGCAGATCCCCTGCGCGCACGCGGCGCTGCAACAGTCCGCCGCGCCCTGGCAGGGGAGCCCGTCCTCCCGGCACACCGGCGGGTCCGGGGGCGGCGCGTCGGGGGCGCCCCCTGCGCCCGCGAGATCGGGCAGCCCGACGAGCTGCTCTCGGGAGCCGCACCCGAGGGCCAGCGCCGCGAGGACCACGAGCACGAGGAACACGAGGAGGGAGCGCGCTCGGAAAAGCACGGCGCGGAGGCTAACACGGGGGGCAGTTCACGACGGGCGGGCGTGGCGGTGGGGCAACGGCGAGGACGTGGGGAAGTGGAGATGGAGATGTCGAACGGAAGCGGGGAAGCGGCGCCGCCGCGGCGGGAGACCTCGGCGGCCCGCCGAACGTGCGGACCCGAGGCGGCTTCCGATGCTACACTCGCGAGCGTGTCGTTGAAGATCGACCAGGATCACGGGCGCTTCCGTCAGATCGTTCGCGGCCGCATCCGCGAGAACCTGCGCAAGTACATCTCGCAGGGCGAGCTCATCGGACGAAAGGGGAAGGACCTCGTCTCGATTCCCATCCCTCAGATCGACATCCCGCGCTTCCGCTTCGGCGACAAGCAACGCGGCGGCGTGGGGCAGGGCGACGGCAACCCCGGCGATCCCGTGGGGGGCTCGGACGACAAGCAGCCCGGCCAGGGGCAGGCGGGCAGCGGCGAGGGGGACCACCTCCTCGAGGTCGACGTCACGCTCGAGGAGCTCGCCGGCATCCTCGGCGAGGAGCTCGAGCTGCCCGACATCCAGGACAAGGGCAAGAGCAAGATCTCGAACGCCCACGATCGCTACTCCGGCATCCGCAGGGTGGGCCCCGAGTCGCTGCGCCACTTCAAGCGGACGTACCGCGAGGCGCTGAAGCGGATGATCTCGAGCGGGACGTTCCGCCCGTCGGCGCCCGTCGTCGTCCCCGTCCCGGACGACAAGCGGTACCGCTCGTGGAAGACGATCACCGAGCCCGTCGCGAACGCGGTCATCATCTACATGATGGACGTCTCCGGGTCGATGGGCGACGAGCAGAAGGAGATCGTGCGCATCGAGTCGTTCTGGATCGATGCGTGGCTGACCCGCCAGTACAAGGGCCTCGAGTCGCGCTTCATCATCCACGACGCGATCGCCCGCGAGGTCGACCGGGACACGTTCTTCCACACGCGCGAGTCCGGCGGCACGATGATCTCGAGCGCCTACAAGCTGTGCTCGCAGATCATCGACAACGACTACCCGCCGGACGAGTGGAACATCTATCCGTTCCACTTCTCCGATGGCGACAACTGGTCGATGGACGACACGCTCTCCTGCGTGGACGTGCTCAAGACCCAGATCCTGCCGCGGGTCAACATGTTCGCCTACGGGCAGGTCGAGAGCCCGTACGGCTCGGGCCAGTTCATCAAGGATCTGAAAGAACACTTCTCGCAGGACGATCGGGTGGTGGTGAGCGAGATCAGGGACAAGGACGCCATCGTGGGCAGCATCAAGGATTTCCTGGGGAAGGGGAAGTAGAGCGGTATGAGCAAGTTCGCCCTGAACACCGCGCTTCCCCGCTACCTGCGCACCGAGAAGGAGCGCATCGAGAAGATCGCCCGGGACTACGGGCTCGACTTCTTCCCCGTCATCTTCGAGATGCTGACGTACGACCAGATGAACGAGATCGCCGCGTACGGCGGCTTCCCGAGCCGCTACCCGCACTGGCGGTTCGGCATGGAGTACGAGCAGCTCTCGAAGAGCTACGAGTATGGCCTCTCGAAGATCTACGAGATGGTCATCAACAACAACCCTTCGTACGCCTACCTCCTCGAGGGCAACTCGCTCACCGACCAGAAGCTCGTCATGGCGCACGTGTACGCGCACGTCGACTTCTTCAAGAACAACTTCTGCTTCCGGTCCACCGATCTCGACCATCGCGGCCCGATCCTCGACCCGGTGCGGAAGAGCGAGGCCTACGATCCGGACCGCAAGTGGATCGACAAGATGGCGAACCACGGCGCGCGCGTGTCGCGGCACATCGAGCGCTATGGCATCAACAAGGTCGAGGCGTTCGTCGACCACTGCCTCTCGCTCGAGAACCTGATCGACCCGTGGGCCCCCTTCAGCGGCCGTCCTGTGGCCAAGGAGGACGAGGAGCCCACGGAGGAGCCGATGGACACCTACAAGCTCCGGGCCAAGGAGTACATGGACTCCTTCATCAACCCGGAGGAGATCCTCGCGGCGCAGCGGAAGAAGCGGCAGGACCAGAAGAAGCCGGAGCGCAAGGTGCCGGAGCGCCCGGAGCGCGACGTGCTCAAGTTCCTGCTTGACCACGCGCCGCTCGATCGGTGGGAGCGCGACGTGCTCGAGATCATCCGCGAGGAGACCTACTACTTCGTCCCCCAGCGCCAGACGAAGATCATGAACGAGGGGTGGGCCTCGTACTGGCACTCGAAGATGATGACCGAGAAGGTCCTCGATGCGTCGGAGATCATCGATTACGCCGAGAACAACGCCGGTGTCATGGCGACGGCGCCGGGGCGCTTCAACCCCTACAAGGTCGGCGTGGAGCTCTATCGCTACATCGAGGAGCGATGGAACAAGGGCCGCTTCGGCCGCGAGTGGGAGGAGTGCGCGGACCTCGACGCGAAGCGCACCTGGGACATGCGGCTCGGCCTCGGCCGCGAGAAGATCTTCCAGGTGCGCGCGCTCTACAACGACGTGACCTTCATCGACGAGTTCCTGACGCCGGAGTTCGTGATCGAGCAGAAGATGTACACGTTCGGCTTCTCGGGGCGGAACGACAGGTTCGAGATCGAGAGCCGCGAGTTCAAGGAGGTGAAGGAGAAGCTCCTCTTCCAGCTGACGAACTTCGGCGACCCGTACATCCGTGTCGTCGACGCCAACTACGGCAACCGGGGAGAGCTCCTGCTCGAGCACGTGCACGGCGGCTTCGACCTCCGCGCCGACTACGCGCGCGAGACGCTCGTGGCGCTCGTCCGGTGCTGGAAGCGGCCGGTCGGCGTGGCGACGAAGATGGATAACAAGCCTGTGCTGCTCCGGTACGACGGCAAGGAGCACGCGATGACCCCGTACAAGCTGTGAGCGCCTGCGGAGCGATCCGCCGGCTCGGCGTCCTGCTCGCGCTCGCCGGCTGCGCCCCGGCGGCGCCAGCGTCGCGCTCGCCGGCGCCGCGACCATCGACGGAGGCCCCTGCGCCGCCTTCCCGGCTCGATCCGACGGAGAACGCGGCGCCCGCGCCGCCTCCAGGGAGTGGCGCTGCCCCGGGCGAGCCGGTCGGCTCGGGCGTCCCGCTCGACGCGCCGTCCACCAGCGAGGCAGCGGCGGCGAGCCCTCCTCCGCGCGTCGCGCGCGGCACCGGCACGCCGGCGGACAGGAAGCTCGAAGAGGGCGACGCCGCCTATGCGAGCGGCGATTTCGCCGCTGCCGAGAGGGCCTATCGCGCGGCCGCGCAGCTCGACAAGAAGGACGCGGCGGCGATCGTCGGCGCCCAGCGCGCGGCGATCGCCAGGGCAGGCGTGTCCACCGACTACAACGGGGCGCCGGGCGACCGGACGCTGCTCGCCGCGCTCCCTGAGCTGAAGCGTGCGGTGACGCTCGAGCCTGACCACGCGCTCGCGCACCTCGAGCTCGGCCGCACACTCCTTGTCCTCGGCCGGGCCGACGCGGCGCTCGGTGAGCTGACACGTGCCGCGGAGCTCGCCCCGAGCGACGCCGAGGCGCACTCCGCGCTCGGCGTCGCGCACCTCGCGCTCGGCAACCTGCAAGACGCTGTCCGTGAGCTGACGCGGGCGGCGGAGCTCGCCCCCGGGGACGCGGAGCGGCAGGCGAACCTCGGGACAGCGCTCTTGGCCGCGGGGAGGACGGCCGACGCGATCCGCGCTTACGAGCGCGCCGCGAGGCTCTCGCCGGCGGACGCGCGCCTGCAGAACGACCTCGGGACGGCGCTCCTCGCCGCGAACGATCCCGCGCGCGCCGTTCCGCACCTCGAGGCGGCTGTGGCGCGCGACCCGGCGCGCGCCACCTACCGATCGAACCTCGGGTATGCGTACCACCTCCGCGGCGACCTGCAGAAGGCGACCGCGCTCTACCGCGAGGCGCTCAAGCTCGACGACAAGCTCGGGAGCGCCTGGATCAACCTGGGCAACGCCCTTGCGCAGTCGGGCCAGCTGAAGGACGCGCGCGCAGCGTACGAGAAGGCGCGCGCCGTCGATCCCACGGATCCGCGCGTGAAGGCGGTGATGGACGAGCTCGACGCCATCGAGCGGCGCGGCGCTCCGCCGCGGTGACGCCGGGCGCCGGTCGCGTGCGCCACAGCGGCGCTGCGCGGCGCGGGCCAGCGGTCAGGCGCGCGCTGCGTGCCGCGCTCGGGAGGCGGCGCGCTGCCGCGCCGGACAGCGCGACGGTGAACACACGCGGCCTGCATGGATGATTGTCAAGCTCAATCGTTGCGATGTCCGACCTCGCGCGTTTTTGGGCCGCTCGCGCCGCTCGCGGCGAAGGTGAGGGCGCTCGGTCGAGCGGCGCCCAGCTGCGGGACGAGGGCTGCGGGACCATCGATGTTGCGAAGCGCTCCCGGACGCCTGACGACACCCGGCGCCAGCCGCGAGCGCTCGCCCGGCGTGGGGCTCGTCGCGGCGCTGCCTCGAGACGCCGACTCCCGCGCGAGAGGGCCGCATACCGAATCCGCGCCCGAGAGACGCACTCGGCTCCGGCGCGCGATGGGCCACGTGGTAGGTGGGCGCACGGATCTCCTCGCACTCCCGCGGCGACTCGCTGGACCACACGATGCCTGAGCGCACCTCCGCCGCGCGCAGGAAGGGGTTGACAGCAGCGACGCACTTTCGATTACCTCTCTTCTGCTGCTCCAAATGGTCTGATGGTCAACGACTGTGCGCCCCGCCGAGGCGAGCGGGGAGCACATGTGTAGCGAATTACAAATGGCGCCGCCGGCGCGGGTGCTCTGTGGACAAAATGTCTGCCTGTCGTGGTGACCCACGAACATCGCGTGCTGAGGCAAGCGGAGCCCGTTTCACCCGGATATGCGCGCAACGACCGAACGGAGCCGTCGGCCAGCAGCCGGCGCCCTACATCGGTTCACCTGGTCATGAGACCAGTGATCTTCGATAAATGCGAGCTGTATTACAGAAAGTTTGCCGCGCGGTGGCATGCCTGGTGCAACCGCCCGGGCGGTCGCTGACGTTTCTGCCGCGTGAAGGCCCGGATGGCGCTCGCTGGAAACCTCGCGATGCACTCGACGGGGCACCCCGAACCCGGGTAACCTCGTTCGTGCCTCACTTGTCAACCAACCCCCGAGGCTTTGATGTCCGTTTCCAAGCAGGCCGACATAGCTCCGACCTTGCGACCGCCGCCCGCGTTACCGGCGGACGGCATGGTCATTTCCGCGAACTTCTCGGTCGGTGGCTTCAGTAAACGGTGGAACCACTGTCATCAGCTAGCCAATTTCCTCGCGAGGTACGCGAGCGCCAATGAGGATGACCCCGAGCGCCACGCGACCTTGCTCTCGACGTTCTTCAACGAATTGCTGGAAGCGATATACCGGAATCACGGCTCCACCGGCGAGATCAAGATGCGGTTCCGCAAGAAGCAGAACCATATCCTCGTCGAGGCGGAGGTCCCGATCAACGAGCAGAGCGCCAAGTTCTACAACCACGCCGTCCAGCTGGCCAATCAGCCGGACCCGATGGCCTGGTATCGAGAGCAGCTCGAGCACGACGTTCCGGATGATGACGCTCAGGCGCTCGGGCTGCTCGAACTCGCGGTCGTCTACGGCTCGAAGCTCAGTATCTCCGAACCCACGAGCGGGGACTGGCTCCTTCTGGCGATTCAGTTCCCGTTCACTGAGGTAGAAGAACTATGACAGCTCCGATCGGTCGCGAATCCGCCGTACCGCCCTCGTCTGCGAGCGGCCTGCCTTCGTGGCGCTCGCAGGTGACCTTCAGCATGCGCGTCGACCAGACCGACCAGGAGGTTGCGCTCTCGGGCATGCTGCGGCCGTTCGGTGCCGATCAGATGAGGGCCATCCGCGGCACGCTGGAGACCGCGGCCAAGAACGCGAGCGGCGAGCTCTGCCTGGACTTCAAGCGGCTCAAGTACATGAACAACGTGGCATTCCTGGAGATCAACAGGTTTGTCCGTTGGGCTGTCGAGGCGCGTCCCAACCTCAAGATCAGGCTGATCATCTCCAGCGTCATCCCCTGGGCGATCCGCAAGTTTCAGGTCATCGCGGAGATCTACTCGAGCGTCTCCGTCGAGATCTACGACGTCGCGTTCTACCCGAGCCAGGGAATGCTCGAAGATGCCGAGTTCATCGACGTCCTCCGCCTCCAGGAGCGCATCATCTGGGAGCACGAGAAGACGGGGCTGATGAACCACGGCCTCTACCCGGGGATGAAGATCGCCGATATCGCGTGCGGCTTCGGCGACTTCGCGATCTTGCTCCAGAAGGAGTTCAAGCCGGAGCACGTCACCGGGGTCGATCACTCCCGGCCCGCGCTCCGCTACGCGCAGGACCACATACGGCGGCTCGGGCTGGAGAACGTCGAGTATCAGTACGGGGACGCCGCGGCGCTGCTCCTGCCGGACAACTCGTTCGACTTCGTGTCTTGCCGTCTGTCTCTCCAGGTCTTTCCGCAGCCCGAGCGCATCATGCAGGAGCTCTACCGCATCTGCAAGCCGGGCGGCCGGATCTACATCACGAACGAGCTCCTGTCGTGCGCGTACGGCTATCCGGAGCAGGACCTCATCCGTGCGACCTACAAGCGGTTCGTCGAGCTCGGCAGGTCGATCGGGATGGATCTCGATACGGGGATAAAGACGCGGCAGATCCTGGGGGAGGCCGGCCTCGAGGACATCCGCGTCAACCTGATCGACATCAACAACATGAACACGGACTGCTTCGACTTCGCGCGCGTCGTCGAGTGCTGGATCTCGGTGACCGCCAACATGGCCCGGACCGCCGGCGCCCCGCCGGACTACCACGCCGAGCTGAGCACCGGGCTGCGCGCTCACATGGCGGCCATCACGCACCCGCACGGCCTCGCCTCGTGGCCGATCTACGCCGGCTCGGGCCGCAAGCCGATGCGGGTCATGTGAGGGGAGGCCGGGTCGTCATGCTCCGCCGCGTCGTGATGCCGATCGAGTGGCCCAGGGCCGTGCCGTTAGGAGATTGCCAGCCGTGAGCGTTCAACCTCGGAACTCTGGCGAACAGCGGCCTCAAAGCCTGCTCTTCAGGTTCAGGAAGTTCAGCACCAAGATCATCTTCGTGACGGGCGTGAGCGTCCTGCTCGGTGCCGTGTGGAACGTCGTCGTCGGGCGGCAAGGCATCCACCGGCTGAGCAGCGAGGCCGCCGCGGAGATCGAGGCCGGCCTCAACTCGGCGAACCGCGAGTACCTCACCAATCACCTGGAGGACAAGGCCACTCACGTCAACCTCAGGCTCGGCGAGGCGTACAGGGACCTCCAGACCCTCGCCGGCGTCTTGCAGACCGTGATCGATCGCGAGGAGGACGTCGCCCCGTTCCTGCGGACGGCCGCCGACTTCCCGTATTTCCGCGATCAGATGAAGTTCAACCCGAAGGGGAACTGGTACCAGAACGATCCGAGCGAGCCGAGCGTCGTCAGCGTCTGGGGCTACCTGGGGAAGGACGGGACGATCCTGCCCGAGGTCCAGCGGGCCGTCAACGAGACCGCGTTTCTGGATCTCATCCTGCCCTCGTTCGGCAAGTACGGCGCCGACAAGCTTCAGATCTATTACATCGGTCCTGAGGACAAGCCGTATGTGCGGCTGACGCCGTACACCGACATGGCGTCGACCTTCGACAAGCTGTATCCGGGGCACAACGACCAGGGGTGGTACAAGTTCTTCTTCCCCGGCATCGCCGAGAGCTGGAACGAGTGGGCGAAGGACCCCGCCGGGCTGGGCGCGCACCCGGATCAGACCACGGTCACGGCGCCGTACGACGACGCGGCGGGCGGCGGCATCGTGATGACGGCGTTCCACCCGCTCTGGGCGAAGGACCGCAAGACGTTCGTGGGATCCGTCGGGCTCGATCTCACGCTCGCGCAGCTCATCGCGTCGATCAAGGACGTCAAGCTGGCCACCGCGGGCTTCGCCTTCCTGGCGCAGGCGGACGGGAACGTCTTCGCGGTCAACGAGCTCGGCGCAAAGACGCTGCGGCTGCGCACGGACGCGGGCGCCGGCCAGAACTCCGGCGTCGGCATGCTGCAGCGGTTCTTCAAGGACAGCGAGGACTCGGGGGTGTCTGGCATCGTCCTTCCGAACGATGATAAAGTCGACTACCGGGAGATGGTGATATCGGGCGAGACGTACATCATCGCCCTCCAGCGGCTCGCGCCGGTGAACGGCTGGGCCGGGCCGGACGCGCGCGTGGCCAAGGAGCGGTGGACGATGGGCTTCGTCGTCCCGAAGAAGGAGATGTACGCCTCGCTCCTCGCGGCGCAGAAGAGCATCGAGAAGAGCAGGACGGTGATCGTCGGGACCCAGGTCCTCATCACGATCGCCTCGTTCCTCGTGCTCATGCTGGGTGTCTACCTGATCTCCCGCAAGATGACGGGCGCCCTGGTCGCGCTCTCGACCGGCGCGACGCGGATGCGCGAGGGCGATTACGGCGTTCGCATCGACGTGAACTCCGCGGACGAGATCGGGCAGCTCGGCGTCGCGTTCAACGAGATGGCGAGCGAGATCGAGGCCTACACGAACAACCTCGAAGAGCTCGTCGGCGAGCGGACGAGGGCCCTCGAGAAGGCGAACGAGGAGATCAGCGAGCTGAACGCGAAGCTCGCCCAGGAGAACATCCGGCTCGGCGCCGAGCTGAACGTCGCGCGGCAGCTCCAGCTCATGGTGCTCCCCGCGCCGAGCGAGCTCCAGGAGATCCCGGGCCTCGACATCGCGGGCTACATGGCCCCTGCCGACGAGGTCGGCGGGGACTACTACGACGTGCTCCGGAGCGACGGGCTCGTCAAGATCGGCATCGGCGACGTCACCGGCCACGGGCTGGAGAGCGGCGTGCTGATGCTCATGGTCCAGACGGCCGTCCGGACGCTGCTCGCGGCCAACGAGCGGGATCCGAAGAAGTTCCTGAGCATCGTCAACAAGGTCATCTACCAGAACATCCAGCGCATCCGGTCGGACAAGAACCTGTCCTTGACGCTGCTCGACTACAGCGACGGCGGGCTCCAGCTCACCGGCCAGCACGAGGATCTGATCATCGTCCGGAAGGACGGGACCCTCGATCGTGTCGAGACCATGGGGCTCGGGTTGCCGATAGGCATCGACCTGGATATCAGCGATTTCATCGGTAGCATCGAGGTGAAGCTGGAGCCCGGGGACGTCGTGACGCTCTTCAGCGACGGCATCACCGAGGCGGAGGACTCTTCAGAGGAACAGTACGGAATCGACCGTCTGTGTCAGGTGATCTCACGAAACCACGAAAGAACCTCGCGGGAGATCAAGGACGCTATCATCGAGGACGTCTTGGCGCACGTAGGCTACAACAAAATCCATGATGACATCACTGTACTTGTCATTAAGAGGGTATGAGCAAGGGGGAGACTGGGCATTACCATGAGCGAAATCATCGGCGTCTACTCTTTAGACGATTCGTTCAGCGAACACATGTCGCTGACGTTGTACCCCGACTCGTTCGCGGTGAGATGGAGCCTTTGTAACCTGACGGCCAATTTC
Organism: Sorangium sp. So ce128; assembly: GCF_051525245.1. Taxonomy (NCBI): domain Bacteria; kingdom Pseudomonadati; phylum Myxococcota; order Polyangiales; family Polyangiaceae; genus Sorangium; species Sorangium sp. So ce128. The sequence continues at coordinate 2,540,223 of NZ_CP150313.1, forward strand.
ATGGCCGAGTACTTCGGCGAGCTCTTTCCGGAGATAGACGGCGAGGACAGGCTCATCAGCCGAGACGAGGTCTCAGGCGCCATCGGGTACGTTCTGAACGAACTGGTTGAGAACGCCGTCAAGTTCAATCAGCACGGTGACATCACCGTGACCGTGGGTATCGGGCGTGAGGATCTGGTGTGTCTCGTCAGCAACCAGATCACGAACGCCGCCGTCCCCTCGCTTCGTGAGAAGCTCCTAGAGCTCACACAGGAGGACCCTGGGGAGCTCCTGCGTCGACAGGCGGAGGCGAACGCCGAGGACGCGGAGAACGCCGGGTCGGGGCTCGGGTATCTCATCATCATGAATGATTACGGTGTCAGTCTTGGTTGGAAGCTGGATCCGATCTCGGTCAACAGCTTCAGCATCAAGACGATGGCCAGGATTCCTATTTTGAATGAAAGGTCGAGAATGGAAATCAAGGGTGGTAACTATCGGGTTTGGTACGATCCCTCTGAGGTGGTGGTGTACCTGGAAGGAATCCTTCGTCTTGGCGGCACCACCGAGTACGCCCCCATCGAGGAGCTGCTCGACAAGGTCCTGGCCACGAACCCTCCCACCATCACACTCGACGTCAGGGCGCTGAACTTCCTGAACAGCTCAGGGATCAACGTCCTCTACAAGTTCGCGATCGCCACCCGGAAGAAGGGTGAGCTCCAGCTCATCGTCCGCGGGTCGAAGTCCATCCCGTGGCAGGGGAAGTCGCTGCCCAACCTCAAGAAGTTCAATCAGAACTTCGAGATGATACTCTGTGATTGAGATCGGATGGGTTCTTCCGTCCAACCCGAATCGCGTCCAGGTCGAGCCATGACTGCACCCAAGGACATCAGCTCGATGCACTCCAGAGGCTTCCTGCAGAAGCAGAGCAATCTGGATGCCATCAGGGCGATCGTGAAGGAGCGGCAAGCGTGGAACACGTTGCTCCGCGAGGAGGGGAACTTCACAGACTTCATGGAGCGCTGCAACGCGCTGCTGGAGTACGTCGACAAGCTGAAGCTCGACTTCGACGACCTCTCCCTGGTGCACGAGGCGATCCTGGAACACGCGACCAGCATCGAGAACGAGCTCGAAGGGTACAACCGGGCCATCGACGACGACCTCGCGGTGGCGCGGCAGGTCCAGCGCGCCCTGCTTCCGGAGGCGAGCGGGGCCATCGCCTCGTCCTTCGACATGGCCATCTTCCACAAGCAGCTCGCCCAGGTCGGAGGAGACTACTACGACTTCTTCTACCTTCCCGGCGAGCGCCACGCGATAGGGGTTTACGATATCTCAGGGCACGGAGTATCGTCGGCGCTCATCATGGCGTTTCTGAAGGCGCAGTTCGCCCACGCTACCAAGCGGCTAGATAGCCCTGGGGCGATCGTGGACTGGGTGAACCGGAGCGCTTACTCGTTCCTGCGGGAGGTTCGCCGGTACGCGACGGTGAACTTTGTCATGTTTACTGACCGATTCCTCCGCTACGTCTCGGGCGGAGGGTACGGGCTCCTGGTCCGTCGCGGCACGCCTCGCTCGTTCAACCGGGTGAGCAACTTTATCGGTCTGCGCATCAAGCCATTTCACGAGTTCGAGCTGCCGTTCGAGGAGGATGACGTCCTCGCCTTGTACACAGACGGGATGTTCGAGGCCCAGGACGCGAGCGGGGAGATATATTCCGTGCAACGTCTCAACGAAATCGTCGTCAAGCACAGCGAGGAACCGGTGCAGGTGATCCTCGACCGGTGCATCGAGGACTACACGCGGTTCCGGGTGGCGGACGCCGACGACATCACACTGATCATCCTGCGAAGGTGCGCCTGATGAAGCCCGAGAAGAATCATTCGCAGACGTCGGTCGGTGCATCGATATATATCTCTCCGATCGATCACATCACGGGCGACGTGGCCGGCCTGCTTGCGAACTTTTTGGACGCGCTTCTGGTGAGGTTCTATCCCAGACGGATCTGCCAGAAGGTCAACGTGGTGGTCACGGAGCTGGTCACCAACGTGCTCCAGCACGGGACCGAGCGTGAGAGCGAGGTGCGGCTCGATCTGAGCATCGATCCGGATCGATTGCTCATCAAGGTATCCAACCGCGTTACGCCGGAAGAGTACCGGACCGTCAAGGCGGTATTCGACGAGATCTTCGCCGCGGAGGACCCGAGAGAGCTCTTTGCCAGGACGGTGCGCGAGCGGCGCAACGATCGACGCAGGGGCGGTCTAGGGCTCATTCGGTTGACCGCCGAGAACAAATTCCATCTCTCGACGCAGTACGTCGATGGAATCCTCGTCGTCCAGGCTACTTTCCCTTGAAAAGGCTGCGTATGTTTTTCACGAAAGGTCGCGTATGAAGGCTCTCAGCTATGGCGAAATCACGGATGGCGGGCTGAGCGTCTTTCAGTCGGTCGCCCGGCTCGATGACGACAACCGCCTCGTTTTGACCTTCGAGGGCGCTATCCGGATCGACAACCCGTACCGGTACCTGTCGAGCTACCTGGACGAGCTGGCTCGAGTCCTCCCGCAGCACCCGATCACGTCCACGGTGATGGATTTCGTGAAGATGCGGTTCTGCAACTCGAACGGCTTCTACGTCATCATGGATATCGTGGACGCCGTGTACAACCTGGTGCCCGGCCGGGTGACCGTGCGGCGGATCCTCGACGATGACTGGCAGCACGAGACGCTGCCCATCCTGCTCAACCTGAACGAGGAGCACGTGGCCGCGCGGACGACGTTCGAGGACGTCAAGGAGACCTAGGCGTGGGGGTGTGGGCTGGGGAAGGCGACCGGCGATGGACACACCTGCGAACGAAGCGGACGTAGAGAGGTTCTTCGCTGTCTGTCCCGATCCGCTGTGTGTTCTGCGGAGCGATGGATCGTTCCTGCGCGTGAGCGGCGCCTGGGAGCGGACGCTCGGCCTGGGGACCGAGGATCTCGTCGGCCGGAGCCTCCTCGATCTCGTGCACCAGGACGACGTCGTCGCGACCAGGGAGCAGATGGATCGGCTCCTCCAGGGGCCCGTCACGCTCGGGCTGGAGAACCGGTGCAGGAGCAGGAGCGGCCTCTACGTCTGGCTGTCGTGGTCGATGCTCTCGGTGCCGAGCGAAGGGCTCGTGTACGGGTGGGCGCGCAACGTGGGCAAGCAGAAGCGCCTCGAGCGGGCGCTGATGCAGCGGATCGAGACGAAGATGCTGGTCGCGTCGATCTCGGCCCATTTCATCAACGTGAAGCTTTCGGACGTCGACCGCGGCTTCCACTCGGCGCTCGCGGAGCTCGGCAAGGCGCTGCGCGCCGACAGGACGAGCCTTTTCCTCCTCGCGGAGGACGGGCGGCGGTTCCTGAACACGCACGAGTGGTGCGCCGACGGGGTGCCGTCGCTGCGCGCGGAGCGGGGAGTCGTGTCCAGGGACGTGTATCCGTGGCTCGTCGAGCGGCTGTTCCGCCTCGAGGTGTGCGACGTGCCGCGCGTGGCCGACCTGCCGGATGAGGCAGCGAGCGAGCGGCGGGCCTTCGCGGAGCTCGGGATCGCCTCGCTCGTCCGGATGCCTGCAGCGTACGCGGGGCGGCTCGTGGGCGTCGTGGGGCTCGACGCGGTGCGATCCACCCGCGCGTGGGACAAGAGCGTCCGGGCGCTGCTCCAGGTCATCGGCGAGATGTTCGCGATCACGCTGGAGCGCATGCGCGCCGAGGAGTCGCTGCGCGAGGTGGTCGAGCAGCAGGAGTCGATGCGCGCGGTGATCTCGCGGCAGGAGTCCGCGATCGAGACGCTGTCGACGCCGATCATCCAGGTCTGGGACAGCGTGCTCGTGCTGCCCCTCGTCGGCAGCATCGATCGCCACCGGGCGACAGAGATCACGGAGAAGCTGCTGCGCACGATCGTCGAGACGAAGTCGCGCTACGCGATCGTCGAGGTGACGGGGGTCGAAGAGGTCGACTCCACGACGGCGCAGCACCTCATCAGCATGCTCCAGACGATCGAGCTGCTCGGCGCGCAAGGGGTCGTGGCCGGAGTCCAGCCGCAGGTGGCGCAGACGGCCTCGTCGCTCGGTGTCGAGCTCTCGTCCGTCCAGGTGCATCGGGACCTCCAGGAGGCGCTGAGGTGGTGCATCCGGGAGCTCCGGGCAGACCGGGGGTCAGAGAAGCGGCGGTAGATCCGACGTCGCGCCGCGTTCTCCTACATCCGAACGTTTACGTGGACGTTTACGTGGTCGTGGTCGTGGTCGTGGTCGTTCACGGCCTATCGTTGACGACCACGACCACGACCACGTAAACGTCCACGACCACGACCACGTAAACGTCCACGTTGGTGACCGATGGTGGGGGCGGGCTTCGGTGACCGGACGAGCTTGGTTAACGCCGATGCGCCGGGGGGTGGGGCAGCGCCCGCTCGGTCGGAGGGGGGCGCGGGAGCTTGACGCACCCCCGGGGAGCGAATATTTCGTACACGAAGCATCGTGACAGCGACCCTGCCGCCGCCCGAGAGGCCGGAGATCGACGCCATCGTGGAGATGATCATCTATCTCTACACGGAGTCGCGCAGGCTCACGAAGGGCATGGCGAGCGGATTCGGCCTCACCGGGCCACAGCTCACCATCCTCAAGCTGCTCGAGTCGTTCCAGGATCTGTCGCTGTCCACGCTGTCGGAGCGCATCCGGGCGCAGAACAGCACGGTGACCGGGATAGTCGATCGCATGGAACGAGAGGGGCTCGTCCGCCGCGAACGCTCGAAGGCCGACCGGCGCGTCGTCCACATCCGGCTCAGCGAGAAGGGGGCGCGGCTCGCCCGCGAGATCCAGGTCGAACCGATGGAGATCTTCCGGAGCGCGCTGCTGAGCTTGAGCTCGACCGATCTGCGCGATCTGCTCCGGATCCTGACGAAGCTGCAGAAACAGGTGGTCTCGCGGGTCGGACAGAGCCGGACAGAAGAAGAGCGACGGCGCTGAGGACGCGAAAGGGAGGCAGGGGGCATGAGAGAGAAGCCGACGTTCACCGGGGAACCGAGGGATCCGAACGGACGAGATCCCGATATCTGCGTGGTGACCTGCGCGCTGTCAGGGGTGCTCGCCGGCCGCAAGCAATGCCCCGCCATCCCCTATACGCCGGTCGAGATCGCCGAGGAGGCGAAGCGGGCCTACGACGCAGGGGCGGCGGCGGTGCACATCCACGCGCGCAACGACGACGGATCACCGACGTTCTCTCCGGCCGTGTTCGCGCGGATCAAGGACGAGGTGCGCCAGCGCTGCCCGGTGATCCTGAATTTCTCGACGGGCACCCTCCTCGACGACGTGAGCGAGCAGTGCGCGACCCTCCGGGAGAGCCGCCCCGAGATCGCGGCGCTCAACATGGGCACCATGAACTACTCGAAGTACTCGCGCGCGCGGAAGACCTTCGATTTCGACATGGTGTTTCCCAACACGTACGCGAAGATCAGCAAGCTCCTCAACGCAATGAACGAGGCCGGGACGAAGCCCGAGCTCGAGTGCTTCGATACAGGGCACACCCAGGGCACCTGGCCGCTCGTCGACATGGGGCTCCTCAAACCCCCGCTCCAGTTCTCGTTCATCGTCAACGTGCTGGGCGGCATCCCCGCGCACGTGGAGTCGCTCCAGCTCCAGACCAGGATCATGCCTCCCGGCTCGGAGTGGGAGGTGATCGGGATCAGCCACGGGCAGTGGAGGATGCTGGCGGCGGCGCTCGTGCTCGGCGGCAACGTGCGGTGCGGGCTCGAGGACCACTTCTACCTGCCGAGCGGCGAGATGGCGCGCAGCAACGGAGAGCTCTGCGAGGTGGCCGTGCGCATGGTGCGCGACGTCGGCCGCAGGCCAGCGACGGTCGAGGAAGCCCGGCAGATCCTGGGCCTGCGCGACGACGGCGCGCCCGGCGCTGCAGGAGGGGCGGCCTCGTGACGGAGCGCGCGTACACGGTCATCCAGGCCTTTTCCGCGGGGGGCGTCCTCCGGCTCACGCTGAACAACCCGTGGCGCAAGAACGCGATCGGGCCGGCGATGGTGAGCGAGCTCCTCGACGCCCTCGCGGCGGGCGCGGCGGACGAGACGGTGCGCTGCGTGGTCCTGACCGGCGCGGGCGACGCGTTCTGCGCGGGCGGGGACTTCGCGCAGATCGCGGGCGCCGAGGGGGCGCCGCCGCCCGAGATGAAGGGCGATTACGCGGACCTCCTGCTCGCCTTCGCGAACTCGAGCAAGCCGATCGTGGCGCGGGTGAACGGGCACGCGCTGGGCGGCGGGCTCGGGCTCGTCGCGGCGTCGCACTTCGCGATCGGCGCCCGCGGCGCCAAGCTCGGGACGCCGGAGATCAACGTCGGCCTGTTCCCGATGATGATCATGGCGGTGCTCCAGCGGCACGTGAGCCGGCGCAAGCTGCTGGAGATGATGCTCCTCGGGCAGCGCCTCGACGCCGACGAGGCCGCGCAGTGCGGCCTCCTCAACAAGGTGGTCGAGCCGCGCGCGCTCGACGCCGCGGTCGACGAGGTGACCTCCGCCATCGCCTCGAAGAGCCCGATCGCGGTGCGCCTCGGCCTCGAGGCGTTCGCGGCGCAGGATGATCTCGACCTCGAGTCGGCGCTGCCGCTGCTGCGCGAGCGGCTCGCCGGCTGCCTCGCGACGGACGACGCGCGGGAAGGGCTCCTGGCCTTTCTGGAGAAGCGAAAGCCCCGCTGGTCGGGCAAGTAGGCGCGCCGGGGCGCGCAGGGAGAGGTGGCCCGTGAACATGCGAGAGCTCGTGAAGGACCTCGAGGCCCGCCGGGAGCAGGTGCGGCGGATGGGCGGCGAGGAGCGCGTGGCGAAGCAGCACGCGCGCGGGAAGATGACGGCGCGGGAGCGGCTCGCGGCGTTCTTCGACGACGGCGTGCACTTCGAGGTGGGGATGCACGGCACGCAGATGGGGCTCGCGGCCGGGCCGGACGGGAGCGACCGGCCGCCGGCGGACGCGGTGGTCTGCGGGTTCGGCAAGGTCGACGGGCGGATGGTCTGCGCGGCGGCGTACGACTTCACCGTGAAGGGCGGCAGCATTGGGCAGACGGGCGAGGAGAAGGTGACCCGCCTGCGGCAGATGGCGCTCCGCGGCCGCTGGCCGATCGTGTGGTTCATCGACTCGGGCGGGGCGCGCATCGATCCCGGCTCGATGCACCCGGACAGCATCTCGCTGTTCGCCGGCTCTGGGCACCTGTTCCGCGAGCAGGTGCACATGAGCGGCGTCGTGCCGCAGGTCGCGGCCATGGTGGGGCCCGGCGCCGCGGGCACGGCGTACATCCCGGGGCTCGCGGACTTCGTGCCGATGGTCAAGGACGTCGGCTCGCTGGCGCTCGGCGGCCCCGCGCTCGTGCGCGCGATGACGGGCGAGGACATCTCCGAGCAGGAGCTCGGCGGCAGCAAGGTGCACGCGACGAAGAGCGGCGTCGGGGACGCGGAGTACCCGAGCGACGCCGAGTGCATCGCCGCGGTGAAGAGGTACCTGTCGTTCTTCCCTTCGAGCTGCGACGAGGAGCCGCCGCGCCTGCCGATCACGGATCCGATCGACCGGCGGGAGGAGTCGCTGCTCGACCTCCTGCCGGAGAGCCCGCGGCGCGCCTACGACATGCTGAAGCTGATCGACGCCATCGTCGATCACGGCGAGCGGTTCGACCTGAAGCCGCGGTGGGCGCGGTCGATCATCACCTGCCTCGCGCGCATCGGCGGCCAGCCGGTCGGCGTCGTGGCCAACCAGCCGACCCAGATGGGCGGCATCCTCGACGTGGACGCGTCGGACAAGGCCGCGCGCTTCATGCAGATCTGCGACGCGTTCAACATCCCGCTCGTGTTCCTGCAGGACGTGCCGGGGTTCATGATCGGCTCGAAGGTCGAGCACGAGGGGATCATCCGCCACGGGGCGAAGATGCTGCACGTCATGGCGGCGGCCACCGTGCCCAAGATCACGGTGGTCGTGCGCAAGGCGTACGGCGCGGGCTACTACGTGATGTGCGGGCGCGCGTACGAGCCGGACCTCATCGTCGGCTGGCCGACCGCCGAGATCAGCGTGATGGGGCCGGAGGGGATGCTCGGGATCGCGGCGAGGAAGATGTTCGGTGACGCGCCGCCGCCGCCGGAGGTGAAGCAGGGGATGGTCGACGCGATCCAGAAGAACATCGACGTGATGAAGGTCGCCGGCTGGGGCCTCATCGACGACGTGATCGATCCGCGGGACACGCGGAGGGTGATCGCGTGGGGGCTGGAGCTCGCGCGGAAGAAGCGGGTGGAGCGGCCGGAGAAGAAGCGGGGGATCCTGCCGGTGTAGGGAGCCAGGGACGGGGTGCTCGGCCTCAGGGGGTCCCAGCCGCGCGCCGGCGCATCCCTGTCGTTACTCGTCGTGAGCCTCGTGTTCCGACGCCTGGCTGGCCTCGGGCTTGGGCGTCGGCACGGCTCGCGGCGCGGCCGCGTAGAACGGCTCGGGAGCGCTCTTCACGCGAAGGAGCGTCGTGTTCTTGGCGGGGACGACGGCGGTGTACGCGTCCAGGCCGAGCTCGCTGCCCGGCTCGTTCGCGTGCAGCGTGGCCGTGACCTCGTAGAGGCCCTCGCGGTTGAACGTGTCGGCGGGGCAGACCTCCCGGAGGAGGAGCGAGACGTCGGCCGATGCGCCGGGCTTCAGCGTCCTGAAGAGATCGCGCGGGATCGCCCCCGTCGGCGGGGCCGCCGCGCAACTCGTCTCGCCGTTCGGGCCGGCGACGTGGAACTCGAGCATCCGAGACCGGATGGCGACGGTCATTGGGCGCCTGCCAGCGTTCTTGGCGCTCACCCGGACGACGATCGAGCGAGGGCTCGCCGCGTCGGACCAGGGTTCGCTCGTGAGCTCCAGGCGAGGCGCGTTGGCGTCCACGATCGGCTTGATCGGCGGACCGGCGCTGTGGCTCTTGTCCGACGGAACGCGCTTTTCCGGGGACTCGCCAGCTGGCCTGTCCGCGGACGTCTGGGCCGCTTTCTCGTCCCTGGGTTGAGCAGCCTTGTCGCCCGTGGGCTGAGCGGCCTTGTCGCCCGAGGATTGTGCTGCCTTGTCGCCCGGAGCCGGAGGCTGAGCCGTCTCGTCCACCGGAGAGGCTGGCTCGGCGCCGCCCGCATCGTTCGCGGCGGCCTCCTTGGGGGGTAGGCCGTAGCTCAGCACGACGGTGGGCGCCGCGAGGCCGGGCGCAGGGGCGAACGCCGGCGGATCGTCCGTCGACTCCGCAGCGAACGGCGCCGCCGGCGGCTTCTTCGACCACTTGGGCGGAGGACCCCAGCCGTACCAGGTCCTCACCACCGAGCCGCCGGCGAGCGCCGCCTCGTCCTTGCCGAAGCAGAGCAGGCGCGGGTCGAAATGCTCCATGTACGACTGACCGGGCGCCAGCAGCAGCGCGCGCCGCTCCGGGAAGCCGCTCGGCTTGAGCCCCGCGGGCGCGGCGCAGCGGACCGTCTTCTTCGTGCGCTTGTTCAGCGTGTCGACCTCCAGGCGCAGCAGCCGCACGTCCGCCGGGATGCGCATAGGCCGCTCCCCTTCGTTGTCGATCCGCAGCGTCCATGGCCCGTGAGGCGACGGCGCGATGAGCCACAGGCGCGCCGGCGAAGGCGGCAGCGGCGGGGACTCGGGCGCCTTCTTCTTCGCGTTTGTCTTGGGCGCGCCGACGCTCGCCTTGGGCGCGGCGACCTTGCTCCCTGCAGGCGGCGGGGCCGCGCCAGCCTTCGGCCCCTCCGTTGGCAGGGCGGAGCCCGGCCCCTCGCTCTGCTGCGCGGGGCTCGACTTCTCCTCCGCGAGCGCGGGCGCAGGGCTCGACGCGAGCCCCATCACGGCCGCTGCGGTAGGAGCGATCGAGGTGAACAGACAGGCGATCCGGACGAGACGTGTGCGCATGGAGGATCCGTTCGGGAGCGAACGCTTCCGCTTTCTTTCCGGGGGCGTCAACCTTAGCGTAGCCAGCGAGCCTGGCCTCCTCCGGAGCGCCCGGGCGCTCTCCCATCGCTCGAAGCGTGGTCATGCGCGGCCTGTACGCCATCGTCGACACCGACTCGCTCGCGCGCCGCGGGCTCGATCCCGCGGCGTTCGCCGAGGCCGTCCTCGACGCGCGCCCCGCGGCCATCCAGCTGCGCGACAAGCGGGGCGGGGCGGCCCAGACGCTCTCGCTCCTCCGCGCGATCCAGCCCCTGGCCGCGCGCGCGGGGGTGCCGCTGTTCGCGAACGACAGGGCGGATCTCGCGATCCTCGCCCGCTGCGACGGCGTGCACGTCGGCCAGGACGACCTCCCGGTGGCCGCGGTGCGCAGGCTGGCGCAGCGCGCTTCCGTCCCGCTGCGCGTCGGGCTCTCGACCCACACGTCCGCGCAGATCGAGGCCGCGCTGCGGGCGTCGAGCGAGCTCCGCGATGCCGGTGGTTCCGGCGATTCCCTCGAGCGCCTCGACTACGTCGCCATCGGGCCGATCTTCGCGACCTCGAGCAAGGAGCGCCCCGACGCCGTGGTCGGCCTCGAGGGGCTCGCGTCGCTGTGCGCCCTGGTCGAGCGGGTGCGTCCCGGGCTCCCGGTCGTGGCGATCGGCGGCATCTCGCTGGAGAGGGCGGCCGAGGTGGGCGCGCGCTGCTCCGCCGCCGCGATCATCGCCGCGCTGCTGCCGGATCAGGGCACGCCCGCGCCGCGCGCCCTCGAGGAGGTGAGCGCGCGGGCGCGGGCGCTCCAGCAGGCGCTCGCGCTGGCGGGCGCGCGCGCGGCGCCGGTGGACGGGGGCGCGCGATGAGCCTCACGCTGCTCGCGGCGGCCGCCGCGGTGGCCGCGACCGTGGGCTACATGGCGTCGCGCCGCGAGCGGGAGGCGCCGGGAGCGAACGGCGGCGAGCGCGCGGGAGACGCGCCGGCGGCGCCCCCGGGGGACGCGCGGTGGCACGAGCTGCCGTTCGCGCTCGGCGACGTGGTCCTCGCCGGGAGCGAGGAGCGCTGGCTCTCGGGCGCGATCGTCGCGCGCGAGCGGGGCGAGATCGTCGCCGCGGTGTTCCTCGCGCCCGAGGGCGGCGCGCACGGGGCGGTCGTGGCCTTCCCCGCGCCTCGGCGCGAGATCCTGTGGCTCGCGCCCGCGGCGGCCGATTCGCCGGACGAGCCGCCGGCGACTCTCGAGATCGCGGGCGCGACCATGCGGCGGCGGGCGCGGCTGCCGGCGGCGCTCGAGCGGTGCGGGCAGGGCGCGCCCCCCGTGGGCGACGCAGGGATCATCGCCCTCTACGACGGCCCCGGGCGCGACGCGGCCGTGGTGCTCGCCAGCGAGGGGCGGATCCACGCGTGGGCCGGGCGGCGCATCGAGGACGGCGGATACGAGCGGCTGGGCGGAGGCGGCGAGGGCTGACACCGGCCCGCGCGGCCACGTGGGCGCGCGGCACCTGTCAGCCGACGACGCTGCGCAGCTCCGCGATCAGCGACGCCATCGCGAGGCTCGGCGAGGCGTTGCGCTCGAGCTGCGCCACGGCGCGGGAGACCGCCGCGTAACGCCGGGCCGACAGGCCTGCGTGGCGCGGATCGGACGCGACCGCGGCGCGGGCCTCGCGGGCGAGCGCGGCGCTCAGCGCGCGGAGGTCGTCCTTGAGGGCGCCCTTGTCGCGGTCCACCGACTCGGCGAACGCGACGGCGGGCCCGAGGTCCCGGGCGGCCGCGGCCTCGAGGACACCCTTTACAAAGGCGTCGCGCGAGGCGGTCTGCTCCTCGTCCGCGAGATCGAGCGCCGTGGACGCGCTGCCGGCGGCGAGCTCGACGGCGAGGTCGTGCCGCCCCTCGGGCACGCCGCGATCGCGGAGGATGCGGCGGATGAGGGCCTCGGAGAGCGGGGCGAAGCGCACGGGCAGGGTGCGCGAGCGGATCGTGTTGAGCAGGCGATCGCCGCGCGAGGTCAAGAGGATGAAGTGGGTGCCGGGCCGCGGCTCCTCGAGCGTCTTGAGGAACGCGTTCGCGGCGCCGACGCTGAGGTCCTCGGCGTCGCGGACGATGAACACCCGAGCGCGCCCCTCGTGGGGCGGGTAGGCGGCGCGGGCGAGCACGATGGCGCGGACCTGATCGACCGAGATCTCGGTCAGCTCGTCGCGGCTCCGGCCGATGACGGCGGCGGGGTAGAAGTTCTTCGCGACGATCTGCACGTCGGGATGGAGCGGCGCCGCGGGGCGCCCGTCGGAGCGCGCGGCCGCGCGCCGGCACGCGTCGCAGCGCCCGCAGCCGAGCGGGTCGCCCCCGGTGCAGACGAGCGCCTGGGAGAGGGCGACGGCCGCGAGCTCCTTGCCGACGCCCGGCGGGCCCTCGAAGCGGTAGGCGTGGTGCACGCGGCCCGCCTCGAGCGCGCGCACGAGCGTGCCGACCGCGGTGTCCTGGCCGAGGATGTGGGAGAACGGCACGGCCCGCTATCTAGCACGACCGGGGGTCGACCTGGTCCCGGTCCGCGCCGCGCGCGAGGCCGCCCGGCGGCGGCTTCCTTACCTGCGCATGATGGCGTCCTCGTCATCGTCATTGCGCGCGGCGGTGATAGGTTGCCGCGCATGCGCGTCCTCGTGCTCGGCGGCACTCGATTCATGGGTCATTTCCTGGTCTATCGCCTGCTCGCGGCGGGCCACCAGGTCACGCTCCTGAACCGCGGCGCGACGCCCGACGCGTTCGGCGATCGCGTAGCGCGGGTCCGCTGCGATCGCGCGGCCGGCGATCTCGCGCGGGCGCTCGGAGGTCGCGAGTTCGACGCCGCGGTGGACTTCACCGCGTACACGGCCGCGGACGGCCGCGCGGCGGCCCAGGCGCTCGGCTGCGGGCGCATCGGCCACTACGTGATGATCAGCACCGGCTCGGTGTACCTCGTCCGGGAGGCGTGCCCGCGGCCGTCGCGCGAGCGCGACTACCACGGCGCGCTCCTCCCTGAGCCCGCGGGCGAAGAGGACCGTGAGGCGTGGTCTTACGGCGTGAACAAGCGCGGCTGCGAGGAGGAGATCGCCGCCGCCTGGCAGAGGGATCGCTTCCCCGCGACCGTCCTGCGCATCCCGATGGTGAACGGGGAGCGCGATCCCTACCGCCGCCTCGATCGGTACATCGTCCGCATGCTCGACGGCGGTCCGCTGCTCGTCCCGGACGGCGGCGGACACCCGGTGCGGCACGTCTACAGCGGTGACGTCGTCAGGGCGATCGTGAAGCTGCTCCTCGTGCCGTCGACCTTCGGCGAGGCGTACAACCTCTGCATGGACGAGACGCCGACGCTCACCGAGCTGCTCGAGCTCATCGCCTCGCTGCTCGGCGCGCCGGCGCGGCTCGCGCCGATCCCGTCGGCGGCGATCAGGGCCCGCGGCATCGATCCGGTCGCGATGTCGCCGTTCAGCGACCGCTGGATGTCGATGCTGGATCCGGCGAAGGCGAGGGCGGAGCTCGGCTTCCAGCACACGCCGCTCCGGCGCTGGCTGGAGACGGTGATCACGTCGCTGCTCGCGAACCCGCGTTCCGAGCCGCCGGACGGCTACGAGAAGCGCGCCGAGGAGATCGCGCTCGCGGCGGAGCTCGCCGGCGCGGCGGGGGGTGGAGGGCGCTGACCCTGCGCGGGCGCTTTCGACCGCGAGCGGATAGAGAGGCAGGCGGGCGCTTTCGTTGAACCGGCGTCCGCTTGCTGCGAACCATCGGACGGAGGGAGATCTCGCGATGCAGGATGTGCAACCCAAGCGGGTCCTGGCGGCCATCGACGCCTTCCTGAGCACGCCGCTCGACGCGGCGCTGTCGCGGCACCGTGAGGCCGATCCGGCCGACCGCGCGCTCGCGCTGTTCCACGAGGTCGCCGCCGCTGTCCCTGCTTACCGCCGCTTCCTCGCGGAGCACGGCGTGGACCCGGCGGCGATCCGGACGCCCGTGGATTTCGCGGCGCTGCCGGTGATCACGAAGCAGAACTACGTGCTCCGGCACCCCATCGCGGATCTCTGCCGCGGGGGGCGGGTCGAGCCGTGCGACATGATCGCGGTCTCCTCGGGCTCGACCGGAAAGCCGACGTTCTGGCCCCGCTCCGTCACGGACGAGCTCCCGGTCGCCCGGCGCTTCGAGCAGGTGTTCCACGACGGCTTCCGGGCCGACACGCGCCGCACGCTCGCGGTCGTGTGCTTCGCGCTCGGCTCGTGGGTCGGCGGGATGTACACCGCCGCGTGCTGCCGTCACCTCGCGGCGAAGGGGTATCCGATCACGGTCGTCACGCCGGGCAACAACAAGGACGAGATCTTCCGCGTCGTGCAGGATCTGGGGCCGGCGTTCGAGCAGGTCGTCCTGCTCGGCTATCCGCCGTTCCTGAAGGACGTCATCGACACGGGGCGGGCCCGGGGCGTCGACTGGGCGCCTTTCCGGATCAAGCTCGTGATGGCCGGGGAGGTGTTCAGCGAGGAGTGGCGCACCCTGGTCGGCGAGCGCGTCGGGTCGGCGTCGCCCTGCTACGACTCGGCTTCGCTGTACGGGACGGCGGACGCCGGCGTGCTGGGCAACGAGACGCCGCTCAGCGTCGCGATCCGCCGGTTCCTCGCGGGGAGGCCGGACGCCGCGCGCGCCCTGTTCGGGCAGGACCGGCTCCCGACGCTGGTGCAGTACGACCCGGCGGAGAGGTTCTTCGAGCAGCGCGACGGGATGCTCCTGTTCTCGGGCGACAACGGCGTCCCGCTCGTCCGTTATGCGATCCTCGACAGCGGGGGCGTCACTTCACACGCGGAGATGATGGCGGCCCTGGCCGGCTTCGGCTTCGACCCGCGGCGGGAGCTCGACGGGGAGCGTGGGGCCAGGGAGCTCCCGTTCGTCCATGTGTTCGGGCGCTCGGATTTCACGGTGTCGTACTTCGGGGCGAACATCTATCCGGAGAACGTGGTCGTGGGCATCGAGCAGCCCGGCGTGAAGGAGTGGGTGACCGGAAAGTTCGTGCTGGAGGTCCGCGAGGGCGCGGACAGGGATGTGTACCTGTCGGTGGTGGTCGAGCTCGCGCCGGGGGAAGGGGAGAGCGAGGCGCGGCGCGAGGCGGCGGCGCGGTCGATCGAGGAGCACCTCGTCCGGCTGAACAGCGAGTTCAGGAGCTACGTGCCGGCCGGGAAGCGGGCGCCGCGGGTGATGTTGAGGGCGGCGGGGGATCCGGAGTATTTCCCGCTCGGGGTGAAGCACCGGTATACGAGAAAGCCGGGGGGGTGAGGGCATAGGCGGTACAGGCACTTCGCGGCGTTCTCTGCACAATTCCTGTACTGTGCCTGGATCACCTCGGCCTGCCGCCGGGCTGTGTTCATGTTTCGTGGCAAGGCCATAGGGCCGAGCGTGAATGTCGGCGGCCGTCACGCGTTCCTGTCCACGTGGACGACATGGGGCGAAGCCCGGTTGACGCCTATGGGAGAGAAGGAGGCCGATGTCAGGGATCGACCTCGACCTCGTCCGCCGGCGGGGGGAGGGCGGTGGAAACCGCGTCCAGGAGCGCCCAGCAGAACGCCGCTACGTCGGGGAATCGCTCCGATGCCTCGAACTCGATCGCTCGCTCCAGCACTTTCCTCACCGCATCGCTGCACGGAAGCCGCTCCAGCACCCGCCCCGGATAGCGCATCATGAGCGGTGGCAGCTCCGCTCCGTGCAGACAGAACACCGCCGTCATGCCGAGCCCGTACACGTCTGCGCGCGCGTCCGCCTCGTGCGGGCGGTGCATGAGCTCCGGCGCCGCATAGAGGAACGTCCCCAGCGCGCCGCTCCTCGTGCCGCCCGTCGTGTCGCGCGCCCAGACCAGATCGAAGTCCGTGATCCGGGGCAGCCCGTCCGCGTCGAGCAGGATGTTTGCCGGCTTCACGTCCCGGTGCACGAGCCCCTGCCCGTGGGCGAACGAGATCGCCTCTCCAGCGCTGAGGAGCATCGGTATCACCCGCTCCGCTGGCAGCCGCTTCCCGATGACCGCGCTGTGCACGTCCTCGCCATGGACGAGCTCCATCACGAAGTAGTGCCAGCCGCTGTCCTCGCCCTTGGGATCGAGCATGCGCACCACGCCGGGGTGGTCGAGCTCGGCCATCGCGCGCGCTCCCCGGAAGAACCGCTCCCGGCGGACCTCGTCGCCCGCGAGGTTCGGGTGCAGCACCTTGATCGCCACGGGCAGGTCGCCCCGCCCCGCGTCGAGCGCGCGCCACACGGTCGCGAACCCCCCTCGACCGATCCGCTCGAGCAGCAGATAGCGGCCTTCGCCGAGCTCCTCGCCCACGTGCAGCTGGCCGCCTTCCCGGCGTTTACGCCGGAGGTCGAGGATCTCCCCGTCCACTTCCGCGGTGCTCGCACACGCGGCCTGGAGCTTCACCCTGCGCTGCTGCGCTGCCGCAAGCCTCTTGTCGATCGCGCGGATCGCGTCCTCGGCCTCGCGCAGGGTCGAGGCGAACGTGCTGGGCGGCTCTGGCTTGTTGACCGGTGCCTCCGGCTGCGCGCTCGCAGCGGCTTCTTCCACCGTCGCGCGGATGCCTCGGACGACATCCTTCCACGCTTCATCCAGGTTGGCCCAGCTCGTCACCGCCGCGCCGTCCCGCGGCAGCGCCTGGAGCTCTGCCAGCGGAGTGCCCTCCAGGTCGCACGCGCGCACCAGGATGGGCACCACGCGCGCCGCCCCGCTGCGATGCCGCTCCAGCGCTCGCCCGAGCTCTCGCTCGTAGCAGCTGTCCGAGGCGAGGAACGCCTCGCTCACCAGCAGCAGCACCACCTCGGCGGAGGAGAGCTCCGCCGCGATCGACTCGTCGCGCATCGCGCCTGGGCCGATCCGGCCGCGGTGCCAGGTGCTCACCAGGCCCTGCCGCTTCAGGGAGGCGAGGTG
The DNA here is from genome assembly GCF_051525245.1 of Sorangium sp. So ce128. Classification (NCBI taxonomy): domain Bacteria; kingdom Pseudomonadati; phylum Myxococcota; order Polyangiales; family Polyangiaceae; genus Sorangium; species Sorangium sp. So ce128. The sequence goes on from NZ_CP150313.1 coordinate 2,557,037, forward strand.
CGCCTCGAGCGCTTCGAGGTGCGACCGATCCGCGGGGGCGTAGGAGATGAAGACGTGGACCGCCATGCGCAGAGGAGCGTCGCTGCGGCGAGCACGCTGCGTCCCGGCCGCCCGCTCCCTGCCGACCAGGCTACCAGACGCGGCGTGGGCTCTCGACCCTCCGTTGGCTCCGCGCCGTCCCGGCCGTGGAAGCGGCCGGGGCGGGCCCCGGGACGCGGGCCGTCGACCTGCGAGATCGAGGGGCCACGATGCCAGCGCGGAGACGTGCTCGCCGCGCTCGCTCAGCCTCTTCGCCTGGTCGTTGCCCGGTCCCTCCGGCCAGCGTCGCCACGCGCCACGTCGGCCGTTGCCTCGGTGCACCTCGGGCGCGGCCGGCAGCGCTCTCGCGCCGCGGAGGCGTCCTCTCGCGCTTGCTGGTAGAAGCGTCGCCCAGCACCCATGCGCAACACCTCCCCCCCGCTCATCGTCCTCGGCTGCGGCTTCACCGGCGTGGTGGTCGCCGGCCTGCGGAGGGCGTCCGGCGGCCGCGTCGTCGCGACGACGCGCTCGCCGGAGCGCGCCGCGGAGCTCGCGCAGGCGGGCATCGAGGTGAGCGTCCTCCCGGCGCTCACCGCCGAGGCCGTCGACCGGCTCGTGACCGACGGCGCGGACGTGCTCGTCGCCTTCCCGCCCGACGGCGCGACCGACGCCGCGATCGCGCCTTCGCTCCGCCGCGCGCGCGCGATCGCGTACGTCTCGTCGACCGCCGTGTACGGCGACGCGACGGGGCGCATCGACGAGGCGACGCTTACGTCGGCCGACGGCCCACGCGCGGCGGCGCGCCTCGCCGCCGAGGACGTGTACCGCGCGCGCGGCGCCGTGGTGCTGCGCGCCGCGGGGATCTACGGCCCGGGTCGCGGCCTGCACCAGCGGCTCTTGCGCGGCGACTTCCGCATGACCGGCGAGGGCGATCGGCAGGGCAGGAACGTCGTTTCGCGCATCCACGTCGAGGACCTCGCGCGCCTCGCGCTCGCGGCGCTGGAGCGCGTCGAGCGCGCCGCCCCCGGCGAGGCCTTCCTGGTCGCGGACGACGCGCCCGTGCCGCAGATCGAGGTCGTCCGCTGGCTCTGCGCGCGGCTCGGCCTCGCGCTGCCGGCCGGCGCGCCGCGGGAGGATCTGCACGAGACGCTCCGCCACGATCGCGCCGTGGACAACGCGAAGATCAAGCGCGCCCTCGGGATGGCGCTGCTCTACCCGAGCTACATCGAGGGGTTCGAGGCGTGCCTGGCCGCCGAGGCCGAGGCGCCGGCCCCCGCCGCGAGTGAGCGCGCCCCGCGGCACCGCGGGTGAGCCGCGCTGGCATCGCGGGTGAACCGCCGCGCGGCCGCGCCGTTCGCCGCCCGCGCTGTCACGCCTCGTCGTCCGCGGTGCCTTGCGGCGGGTCCTGCGGCTCCGTCGTGTCGAGCCGGTCGAGCTCGCGGAAGAGCGCGTCCAGATCGAGCGTCAGCCCCTCGCAGCCCGGAACCTCCCGGAGCACCCCTCCGGGCGCGGTGAGGCGGTGCTGGTAGAGCCCGCCGCGCGCGAGCTCGTGGATCTCCAGCGTGCGGAGCTGCGGATCGAGCAGCCAGTACCAGCGCACCCCGAACGTGGCGTACTCCTCGAGCTTCTCTACGCGATCGCGCCGGCTGTCCCGCGGCGAGGGGGAGACGATCTCGACCATGATGTCCGGCGGGATGCCGACGGCGCCACGGGCCGGGGGCCTCCGCGAGGTCGGGAGGAACGCCGACACGTCGGATTTGCGCCCGCGCCGCGGCTTGAGCGCGTACTTCACCTCGGAGCCGAAGACGAAGCCGCCGCGCGGGATGAGCCAGGCCCGCAGGGTGTGGATGAGCCAGGCGACGGCCAGCTCGTGGACGCAATCGGGCATCTCTTCCTCGACCAGGCGGCCATCGATGAGCTCACCGGCTTCGTCTTCCGGCAGCGCTGCCCACTCCGCGACGGACAAGAGGCGGGCTGCCTGGGGCTCAGGATACGGGCGCTGGCTCACGCCTGGAAAACTACCATCACCGCGCGCCTCGTGCCGGGTCATGAGCGGGGTCGCGAGGTCACGCGGCGCGCCTGCACGGCGCGGCGCGGCGACGCACGATGTCCAGCGAGGCGTCCATGCCTGCCGTGAAAATCAGGCATCGACGGACGGGATGGCCGCGACTAGGGTCGAGGATCTTGGAGGATCGTTGGATGAAGCTTGGGTATTGGATGGTGCTTGCGCTTGCGGCCGCCGCGGTGGGCGCAGGTTGCGGTGATGACGAAGGCGCGAGCAGCGGCCTCGGGCCAGGCGGCCCGGGCGGGGCTGGCGCTGGAGGCGCTGGAGGCGGAGGCGCTGGAGGCGGAGGCGCTGGAGGCGGAGGCGCCGGCGGAGAGGGCGGCACGAGCGACGGCGGGAGCGGCGGGCAGCCCCCGACGCCGCGGTGCGAGCCGTCCGACCCCGCGCTGGCCGACCGCGACGCGGACGAGCTGTACGCGGCGGAGGAGGTCCCGCGCTTCGACTTCTACCTTCCGGAAGAGCGCTGGGCGGAGCTCAAGGCGAACGCCCGCGACGAGCAGTATGTCGAGGCCGAGGCCTGCTACAACGGCAAGAGCCTGGGCGTGGTCGGCCTGCGGTTCAAGGGCGGTTACGGCACCCTCGACATGTGCTTCGACGGGGAGGGGAACCTCACCTGTCCGAAGCTCAGCATGAAGGTGAAGTTCGACGAGGTCGTCGGCGGACAGCGCTTCTACGCGCAGAAGCGCCTGAACTTCCACTCCATGATCTGGGACCCCACCCGGCTCCACGAGCGGATCGCCTATGGCCTGTTCCGGGAGATGGGCGTCGCCGCCCCGCGGAGCGCGTGGGCGACGCTGAACGTGAACGGCGAGTCGCAAGGGCTCTTCTCGATGGTCGAGGACGTGGACGGCCGCTTCCTGGAACACCACTTCTCCGAGGCTCCGGACGGCGATCTCTACAAGGAAGCGTGGCCGGTCTCGGACGACGCCGGCTACTACGCGGAGCGGATCGAGACGAACGAAGACGTGGCCACGCACGAGCGATTCATCGCGTTCTCGACCGCCCTCGCGTCCGTCGAGGGCGCGGAGCGGCTCACCGCGCTGTCGGAGTGGACGGACATCGAGCAGCTGCAGCGCTACATGGCGGTCGACGAGGCGATCGTGAACTGGGACGGCGTCACGACCTACTACGCCAACGAGGCGGGCGCCGCGTTCAACCACAACTTCTACTTCTACGACGAGCCGTCCTCGGGCAAGTTCCACCTCATCCCGTGGGATCTCGATCAGACCCTCGGCCCCAGCACCTACTTCGGTCACGTGCCGCGATGGACGGAGACGCCGACGGACTGCAGCGCCGTGGTCCCGGTGTTCATGGGCTCCGAGCACGTGCGCCCGCCGGGCTGCGACGCCCTGTTCGCCGCCTTGAACCAGGACGCAGCGGGCTACAAGGCCGCGCTGCAGGCGCTCCATGAGGGCCCGTTCAGCGACGGGCGGCTCGAGGAGCAGGTCGACAAGTACGCGGCGCTGATCCGCACCGCCGTCGAGGAGGACCCGCTCGGGCCCGGGCTCGCCGGGTGGGAGCCCGCGGTGGAGCGCCTCAGGAACGAGCTGCCGATCCTGCGAGAGCGCCTGGGCCGCTTCGCCAGCGGCACGCCGCTCGCGCCCTTCTCGTTCACCGCGACGGGGATCAACGACTTCGAGGCCGCGGACACGCTCGGGCTGTACGTCGGGACGGTGCTGTCCACCAACAACGCGTCGAGCGCCGTGCAGGGCCTTTCGCAGGAAGATCCGCTGAACGGCGCGCAGAGCATGCTCCTCCGCTTCGACTTCCGCGACGAGGCGTCTCCCTGGGGGCAGTACGTGTACTTCGGGGTGCCTCTCGCCGAGGGCATGATCGACGCGACGGCGCTCGAGGGGGTCCGCTTCTGGGCGCGGGCGGAGGCGGCGCGCGGGATGCGCTTCGACGTCGAGAGCCCGGCGCAGAGCGAAGGGCTCTCGGGCGTTCGCCACGGATGGGACGTGCGGCTCACCGCGGAGCCGACGCTGATCGAGCTCAGGTTCGCCGACATGGCGCTCCCCGGCTGGGCCATCGATCAGGGGCGCGATCCGGGCGACGACGTGAACGACGTGCTCCGGTCGATCGTCGGCCTCTCCTTCAGCGCGGAGATGAACGGCGTCCGCGCGAACGGCTTCCTCGGCAAGGACAAGGCCGACTCGGGCACCATCGAGATCGATGATGTCGAGTTCTTCGGGCCGACGTCCGAATCACCCTGAACGACGGATACGGAGGCCCGGGGCCGAGCGCTCCGGGTCTCCGCCCCTCCTGCGGCGCAGCCCGAGGCTCACGGCGAGGAGCAGCGCGGCGACGCCGCCGGCGGACGGCGCGTCGCCGCCGAGGCTGCAGCTGCAGCCCGCCGACTCCCCGCTCCCGCTCGCGTCCCCGCCCGCGCCGGTGGAGGGAGCCCCACCCGAGCCCGAGCCGTCCCCGCCCGCGCCCGATCCGGCGTCGCCCGCGCCGACCGAGGCGGCCACGTCGAGCGTCGGACCCGCCGTCGTGGTGGCAGGAGCCGGCGGCTCCTCGGCGCACATGCCGGCCACGCACCGCTCGCCCGCGGGGCACACGACGCCGTCGCAGAGGTCGACGCACGCCCCGCCACGGCAAGTGGTGCCCGCGCCGCACGCGACGTCGGCGCACGCGGCCTCGATGCACCTCCCGGTGTCCGCCGCGCAGCGGTCCTCCGACGGACAGCCCCGGCAGCCGCACTGGACCACGCAGACGCCGCTCTCGCACACCTCGCCCGCGCCGCACGTCACGCCGTCGCACGGATCCAGGCAGCGATCGCCGCGACAGGTCTGGCCGTGCGGGCAAACCACGCCGTCGCAGGGCGCGCGGCACTCGCCGTCATGGCACACCTCGCCGACATCGCACATCGCGTCGACGCACGCCTGCTCGACGCACAGGCCCTCCACGCACACGAGCCCCGGCTCGCACGGGAACTCGGCCGAGCCGCAGCGGTTCACGCAGCGGCCGCGGCTGCACACCTGGTACTCCGGACAGGGCGCCTCCTCGTCGACGATGTCGTCGCAGTCGTTGTCGATGCCGTCGCACTGCTCGGCCTGGCTGCCAGGCTCGACGATCGGCGTGCAGATCGCCTGTCCCTGCGCGTCGCAGTCGGAGATGCCCGCGCGGCACGCGCCCACGTTCTCCTCGACCTCGCACGGCTGGCCGGCCGCGGGGCACGTGATGCCGGAGAAGCGGAACAGGAAGTCCTCGTAATCGAGATCATTGCCGTTGACGCCCGCGCTGCCGGCGGCGTTCCGGAAATCGAGATCCTCGAACCCCAGGTAGAACGTGTTGGCGAGCTGGTTCGACCTGTAGATGAGATCGGAGTACCAGGGCCCCGGGCTCTCGCACGCCGTACACTCCACGTTGAACCGGTGCTCGGTGTAATGGTACTGCGTGGCGTTGCCGTTGCCGGTGCCGTTCGGGTTGGGGATCAGCACGAAGCCGATGAGGCCTCCCGCGTAGGCGGGGTTCTCCCGGATCGAGACGGCCGTCAGCTCGCGCTTCTCGGCGGGCGGCAGGGAGCCAGAGAACGGAAAGAGGATCTGGATATCGCTCTCCGGCGCCGGCGTGCTGAGGTTGGCTCCGGCGTCGACGGGGACATACAGCGGCGGGTCGCCGCTGTCGCGGCCATCGTCGACGTTGTACCAGCCGACCGCGAAGTTGGCGCCGCCCCCCTTCTCGATGTACTTGCCGCTGAACTCGCAGAGCGGCGAGAACACCTGGGGCTCCACCGCGGCGTCGGCCACGACGTCGATCATCTCGTCGAGCATGTCGTTCTTCGTCGAGCCGTTCAGCAGATCGCTCAATCGGCTCGTGATCACGGGGACGACGGTGCCGTTCGGCTGCACCACCTCCGCGCGCGCCGCCCCGCCCGTGCCGAGCGCCACGAGGAGGGCCACACGCCACGCGAGAGAAGACGGTTTGTTGGGGGTCGACCAGCGCATAGGGCTTCTCCTTCCGACAGAACACGTGAGTCCGGATCGTAAATTGGACTCGAGTTTTGCTCTCCTGTCCAGGTGGCGCGCGCCCGCTCGAACCAAATAACGACGGATGTGGAGGACCAGCCCACGTGAGAACACTTCGTGTCTGTACGCACGGAGGCGGGTGATCCCCTTTTTCCAGGGCGCCGGATGACGGGTGATGTGATGACGAAGGGGCGCACCGCGCCGGCTCTGCGCCGCCGTCCGCGTTCTTTCGCGTTCTTTCGCGTCTTCCGCGTTCCGCGAGCCAGCGTCCGTTCGAGCCAGCGAGCCAGCGGGCTCTGCCGTGTCACGATGCGCCAACGGCGGCGGCGCTCACGCCGCGCCGTCGGTGCGCGCCGCGCCAGCCCGTCCGGGCCGGGGCGCTCAGCCGTCCTGCTCTGCCGGCTCTTCCCGCTTGCGCGCGAGCGCCGCGAGTTCGCGGACGAGCTCCGGCATCCCCTCGCCCGTCGCGGCGCTGATGAGGTGGAGCTTCACCTTCGCCTTCGCGAACCGCGCCTTGAGCTTCGGGTAGGCCTCGCGCACCTCGGTCAGATCGGCCTTCGTCAGGACGACGATCTCCGGGCGCTCCGCGATCTCCGGGCTGAACTTCTTGAGCTCCTTGCGGAGCGCCCGGTAGTCGGCGAGCGGCTCGCGGCCCTCGCCCGGGTCGAGCGTCACGAGGTGGAGGAGCGCCCGCGTCCGCTCCACGTGCCTCAGGAACTGGATGCCGAGCCCTACCCCCTCGCTCGCGCCCGGCACCAGCCCGGGGATGTCCGCGATGACGAAGCTCGACCCGCCCGCGCGGACGCCGCCGCCGATCTCGACCATGCCCAGGATCGGGGTGAGCGTCGTGAACGGGTAGTCGCCGATCTTGGGCCGGGCCGCCGAGACGGCCGCGACGAAGGTGCTCTTGCCGGCGTTGGGGAAGCCGAGCAGGCCGATGTCGGCGAGCACCTTCAGCTCGAGGCGGAGCTCGCGGGCCTCGCCCGGCTCTCCCGGCTCGGCGCGCCGCGGAGCCCTGTCGTGCGGCGACTTGAAGTGCAGGTTGCCGCGGCCCCCTTTGCCGCCGCGGGCGACGATGACCCGCTGGCCGTGCTCGGTCACGTCGGCGATCAGCTCGCCGCTCTCCGCGTCGAAGATCTGCGTCCCCACGGGGAGCTTCTCGACCCGGTCGGCGCCGGCGCGCCCGTGGCAGTCGCTCCCCATCCCGTGCTCGCCCCGGTCGGCCTCGAGCGTGCGCGCGTAGGTGAAGTCGAGTAGCGTGGACAGGCCTCCGTCGCCCACGAAGACGACGTCCCCGCCGCGGCCGCCGTCTCCACCCGCGGGGCCGCCGAACGGGATGTACTTCTCACGACGGAATGCGATCGCTCCATTGCCGCCATCCCCGGCGATCACCTTCAGACGGCACCGATCGACGAACCGCATGACGGCGGCTCATAGCATACAATTTAGGAAAGACCCCAAAGCGGAAGGGCGCCCCGCGCATCGGGCCGCCCGCCTGACCGCTCGCCCAGGAGACCCCAGGTGCCCGCTCGAATCCTGATCGTGGACGACAACACGAGCCTCGCCGGAAACCTCCGCGAGGTCCTCGAGGGCGCGCGCGAGCTCGACGTGGAGGTCGCCCTCGCGCCCGACGGCAAGCAGGGGCTCGCGGCCGCCCGGCGCGACGGGTTCGACGTCGCGGTCGTCGACGTCAAGCTCCCGGACGCGAGCGGCCTCGAGCTCATCGCCCCGCTCCGCGCCGCCGCCCCCCACGGCGAGATCGTCCTCGTGACCGGCTTCGCGACCGTCGACGCCGCCATGGCCGCGCTCCGCGCCGGCGCCTTCGCCTTCATCCTCAAGTCGTTCCGCCCCGAGGAGCTCATCTCCACCGTGGCCCAGGCGATCGAGAAGATCTCGCTGAAGCGCGAGCGGGAAGAGCTCGAGCGGCGGTACCGGGCGATCATCGACGCGGCGGACGTGCTCATCCTCGGCCTGAACGCCGGCGGCAGCGTCGCGCTCTTCAACCCGCGCCTGACCGCGCTGACCGGCGTGTCCTGCGACGCCGCGCTCGGCATGGCGTTCTGCGAGGCGCTCGTCGACGAGCCCGATCAGCGCCGGTTCAACCAGTCGTTCCTGAGCGTGGTCGAGGGCGACGCCGCCGCCGAGGTCGAGGTCGGCGTCCGGGACGCGGTGGGCGCGATCCGCCGCGTGCGCTGGCACCTCTCCGGCGTCCGCGGCGGCGGGCGCGGCGGCAGGACCGACCTCGTCTACGGCATCGGCATCGACGTGACCGAGCGGCGCGCCCTCGAGCGGCGGGCCGCCGACGCCGAGGCCCTGAACGCCATGGCCCCGCTCGCCCTCGGGCTCGCCCACGAGATCAGGAACCCGCTGAACGCCGCGGTCCTGGAGCTCCACCTGCTCAGCCGCGGCATCGACCGCCTCTCCGACGAGGCGATCCGCGAGCCCATGAAGCGGCGCGTCGGCATCGTCGAGGCGGAGATCGCCCGCCTGGGCCGGCTCCTCGGCGAGTTCCTCGAGCTCGCCCGGCCGCGCGCGCCCCACCGGGAGCCCGTCGATCTGGCCCGCGTCGTGCGCGACGTGCTCGACCTCGAGGAGGAGGCGTTCGCGAGCCACCACGTCGAGGTCGTCCGCGATCTCGCGGACGACTGCTTCGCGCTGGGCGACGTCGAGAAGCTCAAGCAGGTGGTCTTGAACCTCGTCGTCAACGCGCTCGACGTGATGCCCGACGGCGGGGTCTTGCGGGCGTGCGCGTCGGGGGACGCGCACGAGGTGTGGCTGTCGATCGGGGACACGGGGCCGGGGATCGCGCCGACGATCCTCGCCGAGATCTTCGATCCGTTCTTCACCACGAAGGCGGCGGGCACGGGCCTCGGGCTCGCGATCGTCCGGAAGATCGTCGACCAGCACGCGGGCCGTGTGGATGTCGACGCGCACGCCGCCGACGGCACGACGGTCCGGGTGAGGCTCCCCCGCTTCGTCCCCGAGCCCGTCGAGCGCCCGATCGGCTCGTCACCCCCCCGCGTCGCTGGCGTCTGACTCGCCGCCCGGAACGCGCACCGCCGAGCGCCGCTCACCCCACGATGCGCATGGGGGGCTTCAGGGGGAGGGGAGGCTTGGAGCCAGGGGCGGAGGGGATCGCGGAGGGGGCGGGCTTGGGCACCTCGCCCTCGAGGGCGGCGAGCGCGACGAACAGCCGGTCCATGCCGTAGTCGAGGGCCACCTCGCGCTGGAAGACGTGGGCGACCTTGATGAGGCGCAACGACGTCTGCTTGCCGAGGTCGATCTCGCGCTCGAGGAACGCCTCGAACGAGCCGTAGCCCTTCGCCTGATACAGCTCCTGCTGCTGGATCTCGGCGAGCACCACCCCGATATCGAAGAACCCCTTGTCGAGCCGCTTGCGGAGCGTGCGGATCTTCTGGGTCTGGTTGTGGAGCTCGGCGATCTTCGCCTTGATCTCCTCGGCGCCGCTCGGCACGCGGATGGTCGCCCGGGCGCTGCCAGGGGGCGCCGGCTCCGCGGCCCGGGCCCGCGCCTCGGCGGCGTGCTTCGCAGCGTGCCGCGCAGCCCAGGGCGCAGCGCCACGGAGGCCGAGCTTACGCTTCGACGCGCTCGACGCCGATTTCGAATCTTCCTTGATTACCGGATTCACGGGCTTCGCAAGCTGAGCTTCTGCGCCCCCCTTGCTGCTCGAAGAGGCCTTCTTCTTCATACCCGTCGCCTTCTCGGAGCTGCCCTGCTTTGTGATCTTCGGCATGTCGCTGCGTCCCCCGCTGGGTACGAGATCGTCGCGGCCCTTCGCCTCAAGCGCGCGCCGCCCGCGCGGCGGTAAAGACCCGCACGGCTGTCAAGCCCGATTGGCTCACCAGGTCGTCGCCTTACCAAAAAATCGACCACCCCGTCCACTAAGTTTCGGGGAGGCTCCTCGCTTTCCCGAAGGGCAGCATGACCCAAGATCGGTCCGGGAGCCAAAACCAGCGAGCATCGCACGCTATCGGGCCTCCCGGAAAGCTGGTCGTCCGGCGGGACCGCTGGGTTTCGTCGGCCACATCGGCCCACAATCGCCGGCCCCGGCGGGCTCGGCGCTGGGGTCCGGCGAGAGCCGCGCCCGCGACGCCTGTCGCGCGCCGGTCGCCTGCCGGGCGGTTGGTCATCCATCCATCCAGCCAGCCGTCCCGCGCGATCCCGCGTCATCCCGCGCTCCAAGCGCAGGGGTGGGTCGTGGTAGATCGCGGTGTATGACCTCTCCGCCCGCCGGTCGCGGCCCCGCCGATGACGTCCCCAAGGCCGTGGTCGCTGATGCGCCGCGTCGTGCGAGCGAAATACCACGAGGCGCGGCGAGCAGCCGGATTGCCGTGGTGGTGAACGGCAACGCCAAGAGCGTGACGGCGGAGGTGATCGAGACGCTCGATCAGATCCTTGACACGGGGGATCTGTTCGTCTCGCGGCGGGTGGAGGAGAGCGAGGGCATCGCGCGGATCCTGGTCGACCGGGGTTACGGCACGATCCTCACGGGGGGCGGCGACGGGACGTTCACGGTGGTGGTGACGGCCGTTGTCAACGAGGCGAAGCGGCGCGGGCTGCCGCTGCCGCGGTTCGGGCTGCTGCGCCTGGGGACGGGCAACTCGCTGGCGTGGGTGCTCGGCGCGTCCGGCGGCGCGGGCGCGAAGCCCGGGCTCGCGGTCGACCTCCAGCGGCTGCGCGCCGAGGCCGGGAGCCGGAACCTGCGGCTGGTGGAGGCCGAGGACATCCTGTCACCGTTCTGCGGCTTCGGGATCGATGCGGTGATGCTCCGCGACTACAACGCGGTGAAGTCGGCGCTCGCGCGCGGCCCGCTGAAGCGGCTCGCGCCGGGGCCGGTGGCGTACGCCGTCGCCGCGGCGACGCGGACGATCCCGAGCTACCTCGTGCGGCGCACACCGCACTGCCGCATCATCAACGAGGGCAACGACGCGATCCGCGTCGGCGAGAAGGGGGCGATGCTGGGGGCGCCCATCAAGAAGGGCGGCGTCATCTACGAGGGGCCGGCGAAGATCGCGGCGCTGTCGACGATCCCCTATTACGGCTTCGGCTTCCGGATGTTCCCCTATGCGGACGATCGCCAGGACCGGATGCAGCTGCGCGTGTCGGTGGTCTCGCCGTTCACGTTCCTGCGGAATTTCTCGAGCATCTGGAGCGGAGAGTTCGACGATCTGGAAACGGTGTTCGATTACTTCGTGGATGAGGTCACGATCGAGATGGACCCGGCGACGAGCTTCCAGATCGGCGGCGACGTCCGCGGGGAGCGATCGCGGGTGCGCGTGCGCCTGACCGAGCCGATCCGGATCGTGGATTTCTACGCGCCGCCGCGCGGATGAGGCTCACCCCTCCGGCGGGGCGCGAGACGACACGGATTGGACCAGATTGGCACGACTCGCGTCGTGCTCCTGGCGCAGGGTGGCACGGTGGAGCGCTTCGGGGCTCCTGGTGCCACGACTCCCGGGGATTTCGCGGGATGAGCGGGCGGCGAGGGGCTGGCGCAACGCTTGCTCCGGTCATGTGCCATGAACCTCAAGCTGACCATTCTTCGCTCCGGTTCGGTGGGAATTGCCTCGCTTGCGCTCCTCCTCGGCGTGGCGTCGATCGGCGCTGGATGCGCCGCGCAGGTGACAGAAGGGGAAAGCGGTGAGGGCACCGACGAGGGCGCGCTCGAAGGCGACGAGGTCGAAGGCGACGAGCTCGAAGGCGACGAGGCGGAGGCGGCGTGTGAGATCGGCGAGTCCCGGAGCTGCACCGTCAACGGGACGGAGGGCTTCGAGCAGTGCGAGAACATCGACGGGGTGGCGACCTGGACCGGGTGTCAGGCGGGCGGCAGCGTCACCAGCACGCCGCTCGTGCTCTCGTTCGAGCAACGGCCGGTCGAGTACGTGACCGCGATGAGCGGCGCCTTCGATCTGAGCGGGCTCGGGGCCACGATCGCCACCGACTGGCCTACCGCGGCGACGCCGTGGCTCGCGCTCGATCGGGACGACAACGGGGCGATTGACGGCGGCGAGGAGCTGTTCGGCTCGGCGACGGTGCTCTCGAGCGGCGCCCGCGCGGACAACGGGTTCACCGCGCTCCGCGAGCTCGACACCGACGGAGACGGCCGGATCACGGCGCGGGACGAGGCGTGGTCGCGGCTCGTGCTCTGGAGCGACCGCGACGCGAACCGCGCGTCGAGCGCCGGCGAGCTCGAGCCGCTCGCGTCGCGCGGGCTCGTCGCGATCGAGCTCTCGTATGGACGCGATCGGCGCTGTGACACGCGCGGCAACTGCGAGATCGAGCGGGCCTCGTTCACGTTCTCGGAGGGCGCCTCGACGCGGACGGGCGCGGTCGTCGACGTGCACCTGCGCTGGCAGTGACGCCGCCGCGGGGGCGGCGCGGAGCTGCCGGGCGATCAGTCGTAGTACTCGTTGCCCAGGTGGGTGATGAGGTCCTCCCCCATGAGCCAGCGCATCGTGTTCTTGAGCTTCATCGACTGGATGAATAGATCGTGCTCCGGGTACAGGGTCGGCGCGGTCATGGGGCTCTTGAAGTAGAAGCTGAGCCACTCCTGCGTGCCGCGCAGCCCGGCGCGCTGCGCGAGATCGAGGAGGAGCGCCAGGTCGAGCACGAGGGGCGCGGCGAGGATCGAGTCGCGGCAGAGGAAGTTGATCTTCACCTGCATCGGGTAGCCGAGCCAGCCGACGAGATCGATGTTGTCCCACCCCTCCTTGGCGTCGCCCCGAGGGGGGTAGTACTCGATCCGCACCTTGTGGAAGAGCTTGCCATAGAGCTCGCCGTGGACGTGCGGCTGGAGGATGTGCTCGAGCACCCCGAGCTTCGAGACCTCCTTCGATCGGAACGAGTCCGGGTCGTCGAGCACCTCGCCGTCGCGGTTGCCGAGGATGTTCGTCGAGAACCACCCCGCGACGCCGAGCATCCTCGCCTTGAGCCCCGGGGCGATCACCGTCTTCATCAGGGTCTGGCCGGTCTTGAAGTCCTTGCCGGCGATGGGGACCTCCTGCTTGCTCGCGAGCTCCCACGCGGCCGGGAAATCGACCGTCAGGTTCGGGGCGCCGTTCGCGAACGGGACGCGCTCCTTCAGGCAGGCCCACGCGTAGATCTGGGAGCTCGAGATCGCCGGGTGGTCCTCGGCGAGGCCCGCCTCGAAGCGCGCGACGGAGGAGTGGACCTCCGCCGGCGCGATATAGACCTCGGTCGATCCGCACCAGACGGCGACGGCGCGCGCGGCGCCGCTGTCGCGCAGGAAGGCGCGGATATCCTCCCGGACCTGCTCGACCATCGCGGCCTTGCTCGCGCCCTTCTTCACGTGGTTGCCGTGGAGCCGCCGGACGTACTGCGGGTAGAACACCGCGGGCATCGGGCGGATCCGCTCGAGCTCCTCGCGGACGGCGTCGAGGTGGCGGTGCTCGAGCACGTCCGCGTGCCGCGCCGACTCGTAGGCGTTGTCGGGGAAGATGTCCCACGCGCCGAACACCAGCTGATCGAGCGCCGCGATCGGCAGGAAATCCTTGATCCTGGGCGCGCGTTCGTCGGTGCGCCGGCCGAGCCGGATCGTGCCCATCTGGGTGAGCGACCCGATGGGCGCCGCGAGCCCGCGCCGCGCGAGCAGGGTGCCCGCGATGGTCGTCGTGGAGACGGCGCCCAGCCCCGGCAGCAGGACCCCGAGCTTGCCCTCCGCGGTCTTGATCTCTTTCGGCTGCTTCACGTGACGTGTTCCCCCCGGTCGTGGTCGTGAGCGCTCGCCGGGCAAGGCGGGGCATCCGCCGGCGCCGTGGGCGCGGCGAGCGCGACGTCGGTCGAGGCCGCGCGGCGCTGCGACCCGCCGGGAGCATGAAGCTCGAGGGCCGCGATCACCACGGGCGCGGCGCGCGCGCGATGGCGTTTCCCGCGGGCTCCCTTCGCGCGTTTCCGGCGCTCCCTTCCTCTCGGCGCCTCGGACGGCGGCATGAGGTGCTGGCACGAGATGGCATGTTCGCGACGCGCCGGGCAACCCCGGCGGGCGATCGCGATCAAGGGGAGGGGCGCGGGTAGCCGGCGGCAGGGGTCATCGCCTCGATCCAGGCGCGGATCGCGGCGACGGCCTCCTCGTCGACGCGCCGGGTCGCGAGCGGCGGCATCTGCTCGGGCGGCGCGCCGGGCGCGTCGCGCCGGGACATGCTGCGGAGCACGGCGCTGCGATCCGGATCGAGGGGCCTCAGCCGGTCATAGCGGGCTCCCGGCGGCGCTCCGGGCGGGCGGACCTTCGCGGGCTGGTTGATCGCCGTCTGGTAGACGCGCGTGCCGCGCACGTCGCCCACCCGGCCGGCAGCGTCGACGTCGAGGCGCATCTCGAAGTGCGTCGCGACGCCGAGCGGGTGGTGGCACGAGACGCCGCAGTTGACGTGCAGCAGGCCGAGGGCGCGCCGCTCCGTCGCGGTCCCGGGCACCTCGAGCGCGGCCGCGTCGGGGAGCGGGCCGCCGGATGTCGTCGACAGGAGGCCGCGCTCGACGAGCTCGGCATACGTCAGGCCGCCGGCGCCCCGCGCGGCGAGCTGGATCGCCTCGAATCCAAGCGGGTTGTCGGTCTTGCCAGCGTGGCAACGGATGCAGTCGACCTGCGCCGGGATCGCATAGTCGGGGGCGCCGGGGACGTGGGGGACACCGGCCTTCACCTGCGTCGCGCTCGCTCCGTCCTCCGACCAGACGTAGGTGGCGCGCGTCCAGCGATCCTCCGCGGTCTTCCACAGGAACCTCGTCTCGATACGGCGGCTCGCGCCGGCGACGGGCAGACGGAACTCCTTCCACAGCCTGGTGCCGACAGGAAAGGTCCAGTCGTTCATCCGGGAGACATCGATGGTCGCGCCCGGAGGGAGGTAGATCCACCGCGTCTTCTCCGCGCCGTCGCTCCAGAGCTCGAAGGCGGGCTTGAACTCGCGGACACCCGCCGCGAGCGAGCGCGCGCCGGGGTCGCCGTAGAGCCCGGTGCAGCGGAGATCGTGAGGATCGGTGTCGCCGTCCTTGCAAGGCGGCAGGCCTCCGGGCGCCTGGGCCGCGCCCTGGCCGGGGCGATCGCCTGTGCCGGGGGCGCGCGTGGTGGTCGCGGCCGCCGGGCCGGTCTGGGCCGGTGGGGCGGGGAGAGGTTCGGGCCGGGGCGTCTCCTGCGCGCCGCAGCCGCCGCAGCCGGCCAGCAGCAGCGATGCGAGCACGGCTTGCCAGGCGCGGCCTCTCGTGGTGAAGGTGGAGAGGGAGGTGCCCGCTTGCCCGAGAGACCGAGCCACCGGCGCGTCGTGGGGCGCGCTGCCTATGTGACGAGAGCGTGCCATCGGACCGCCTGGTGCCTCCTGCTCGCAGGCAGTGTAGCCGCCTGCGACAGGCGCGTGCAGGTGGCGGGGCCGCCCGAGGAGCCTCGCGAGGGCGGCCCTCCCGGCCATGCCACGGCGGGGAGCCCGGTCCAGGCGGCTCAGGGGGGCACGGGGGCGCCTGGCGCGGCGCTCGCCGCGCAAGACACGCCGGCCGCGCAGGGGGCGCCCGCCGCGCAAGGCGCCCCCGCGGCGCAGGGGGCGCCCGCGAGCGCCGCGGATCTCGCTCGCCCGGCGAAGTGCGGGGGCGTTCCGCAGCTGAAGCTCACCCTGGTGGCGAGCGGGCTCGAGCAGCCGACGTATGTCGCCGGGCCGCCCGGCGATCCGTCGCGCCTCCTCGTGCTCGAAAAGACGGGGGTCGTCCGGCTCATCAAGGGCGGCGCCGTCCAGCAGGCGCCGTTCCTCGACGTGCGCTCGCGCGTGTTCTTTCCGGCGCCGAACGCGGAGGGCGGCCTGCTCGGGCTCGCGTTCCACCCGGACTACGAGAAGAACGGGCGCTTCTGGCTCCACTACTCGTCGGCCCCGCGCGGCAACGTGGTGATCGAGGAGTGGAAGCGCGCGGCGCAGGGCGGCGACTCCGCCCATCCCGAGCCGGTCAGGTCGCTGGTCGACGTGAAGCACGGCGCCTGGAACCACGTCGGCGGGATGCTCGCCTTCGGCAAGGACGGCCATCTCTACGCCGCGATCGGCGACTCCGCGCGATCGCCGAGCCCCGCGGCCGATCTCACCTCCAAGCTCGGCAAGATCCTCCGCATCGACGTCGATCAGCCGGGCAAGGCGCCGGCGGGCAACATGACGAGCGGTGACCCGATGATCTGGGACTACGGGCTCCGGAACCCGTGGCGGTTCAGCTTCGACCGGCTCACCGGGGACATGTACATCGGCGATGTCGGCCAGAAGAGCTGGGAGGAGATCCTGGTGGAGCGCCCTGGCCAGGGCAGGAACGACTACGGCTGGGAAGCGATGGAGGGCGCCCATTGCTACCCTCCCGGCGCGACGTGCAAGCCGCGCGGCCTCCCGCCCGCGGTCGAGCACCCGCGGAGCGAGGCGGGCTCCATCGTCGGCGGCTATGTCTACCGCGGGGCGAAGATCCCGTGCCTGCGCGGCCGTTACCTGTACGCCGACTACGTGACGGGCCGCTTCTTCTCCTTCGTGTGGGACGGCAACGCAGCGACCGATCCCGCCGAGCTGACCTCGGCGTTGAACCCGAATGGACTCCCGTCCTCGTTCGGCGAGGACGCGGCCGGGGAGGTCTACGTGGTGATGTTCAACACGGGGCGCGTCTACCGGCTCGATCCGGGGTGAGGTGGTTCCACGGCCGCCGGCGCGTCGCCTGCTCCCTCCGGGACGGGCTGTCGACGTGGCGGCGACGAAGGGCTCCGCCGCAGCGCCGCGTCGAGGAACTCGCGCACGTCGCGCTCGAGCCGACGGTGGAACGCCTCGCGATCGAACCCGGCGCGATCGATCGCGGGCAGGAAGTCCGGGCGCCGCATCTGGGGAGGAAACGGGCTCAGGAACGAGTAATGGTTCGCGTTCTCGACGACCTCGAACGTGACCCGGGCCGGGTCAGGGACGAGGTCGAGGACGAGCTGCCCCTGCCATCGCGGCGCGATGCGGTCGTGCTCCGCCACGAGCAGGAGGATGGGCGCCTCGACGTCCTTCAAGGCGTCGTTGGGCACGAACCAGCACGCCGCGGGGGCCATCAAGACCAGCGCCTTGACGCGCGGGTCCTTCGTGACCGCGACCCTCTGCCCCGGCCCCGTCCAGGGCTGCCCGCCCGCGAGGGCGAGCGCGGTGTAGCCACCCATCGAGTGCCCGATGACGGCGATGTCGTCGCCCAGCAGGCGAGGCCCGAGCTCGGCGTCGGAGCAGACAGCGTCCACCGCCAGCCGGGCGTGCCGGGGCCGGCGCTCCAGGTTCTCGACCGCCTCGGTCAGGGACCGATCGTTGCGATTGTCCCCGGGGTGCTCGGGCATCGCGACGACATAGCCGCTCTGCGCGAGGTGGGACGCGAGCGTCCGATACCCGAGGGGCGTCCCGCCGCCGCCATGCGAGATGACCACGAAGGGGAAAGGGCCGCCGTGCGCGGGCGCGTTCCGGGCCACCTCGAGCGAGTAAGGCCCCATGGCGACGACCTCGGCAGGGACGTGCGTCGGGTACATCACGAGGACCGGGAACGAGAGGTCGTTCATCGGATCTCGAACGGTCAGGCTGCGGTAGCCCACGAATTGACTCATGCTCGTTTCTCCGGACGGTGTCGGGGGGATGGGAAGACCAAGGACGATGCCCGTCCGTTTATCAGGAGCTCACCGGCACGACCACCCCGACCTTGGTGACCGATGGTGGGGTAACACCGACGCCCCGTGGACCCGCAACCACGGCCGGTGACGCCGGCGGCTGGGACCCGTCGCGCGCCGCTACGGATCCATCCGCCTCGCCGCGCATCCTCCCCGGCTTCGAGTGAAGCCGTTGATGTCGCCTTCGCCGAGCGGACGGACCCGCCGGACGTGGACGTAACGGCCGCTCGGTAACGTAGGATCGGTACGCTCCCCATGGAGCGGCGGGCGCGCGGCGGGTGAGCGGGCGCCGTGCTACCGTCGCTCGCGGCGGCTCACGATCGGAGCTGCGCCGCGGAATGACGACACGAGGTACGCCAGGCCGCCGGGTGGGGCCTGCGACGCTCCGGGCTCGACCCGCGGGGCGGTAAGGAGTGTGATGACGCGCGTGGAGAGCTGGTTCGGCATCGCGCGTTCGCTCGCGATGTATTACGGCGTGCCGCTCCGCGGCGGCCGGATGGCTCGTCTTTACGGGCAGTTCGTGACGCCGGGCTCGCTCTGCTTCGACGTCGGCGCGCACGCGGGGGATCGCATCCGCGCGTTCCGCTGTCTCGGCGCGCGCGTCGTCGCCGTCGAGCCCCAGGCCGCGTTCGTCCGCCTGCTTCGTGGCCTCTATGGGCGCGACGGGGACGTCGTCGTCCTGCACGCCGCGCTCGGTCGGGCGCCGGGACGAGCGCGCCTCTTCGTCAGCGAGCGCGCGCCGACGGTCACGACGCTGTCGCGCGCCTGGATCGACAAGGTGCGGAGGGATCCGTCGTTCCGGGGCGTGAGATGGTCCGAGGGCGCAGAGGTCGAGGTGCGCACGCTCGACGCGCTGATCGACGAGCTCGGCGTTCCCGCCTTCGTGAAGATCGACGTCGAAGGCTTCGAGGCCGAGGTGCTCTCGGGCCTCTCGAGGCCGCTGCCCGCGCTCTCGTTCGAATACCTGCCTGCCGCGCGGGAGATCGCGCTCGAGTGCGTCGAGCGGCTCACCTCGCTGGGGGATTACCGCTACAACTGGTCCCGCGGAGAGAGCCTCGTCCTCGGCGAAACGGCGTGGCTCGACGCGGATGGCATCCGCCGCTTCCTCGCGTCGCGGACCCTCGGATCGGGATCGGGCGACGTCTACGCCCGCCTCGGTGGCTGGACGCCTTCATCGCCCGCGCCCGCGCCGACGAGCTCATCGTGAGCTCGCCGATCTTCGAGCACGCACGTGCTCGACCCACGGCAATCAGGATTCACTCGAGGAGCAGCGTCCGGATCGTGCGCGAGTAGCTCGGTCGACTCCCCAGAAACGACTGCCGCTCACCTGACTGGATCGCCGCCGGCTTCGCCGTGACATGTCATGGCCGCACCGTGACATGCGCTACAGTCCAGCAGAAGCTTTCAACGCAGCTCCGCCTGGCGACGCGTGGCGCAGCAGCCCTCTCGCTCTGCAGCCGCTGTAGTTGCGACGCTCTGGCGCCGCGGTGACCCGAGTTTGGCGCTGCTGCGCATGCGAGCACCCCGGGGCGCCAGAGCTGGCGCGCCTGTTGCTTTGTCCCTTCAGCAGCGCTCGTCACCTGATCCACGCGTTGCGGGACCGTGACCCAGGGCTCGATCGAATATCGCTGCATGCTCGGGCGCGGACCACGAAAGCGCCGCTGCATGGATCAGTTTTGAAGCGTCGTCAAAGCTGCACGACCCCTATCGATGGAATACATATGAAGAACGTATCGAACAAACTCTGGAAGCTCTCGTGCATCCTCCCTGTCCTGCTCATTCATGGGAATCGGCTGCGTAGCGGCCACGGATGAACAGGCGGGCGACGAGCTGGTGGACGACGAGCTGGTCGGCACGGCCGAGCAGGCATTCGGCGGCTACTGGGGCTGGTCGCGGGCGACGGAAGGTGGCGATACGCCGTCATGGGACATCGGATCGGACGACGATATGAGATGCTTCCTCTCCGGGGTCGCCGGTGACCTCAATGCCAACGACACCTCCAACATTGGCTTTGCGGGGCTCTGGACCTTCAGCGGCCGCTGGTATTTTCGAACGAAGGGCAGCTACGAGGGCGCCAAGGTCAAGGCGACCGCCCTCTGCGTTCCCAGCATCGCGAACAGGACGGGAGATCCGGTGGAGTTCCGGACAGGCGGCGAAGGTCATGGCGCCGGTCACTGCCAACCGGCGGTGTGGCCTGATGAGCGTGTGGAACAACGGGGGCGACAAATGGCAGGCCGCCAGCGACAGCGTGCAGGTCTGGAACGACGGTACCAACTGGTACATCGGCGGCACCGGGAACGCCATAGGCGACGGCAGTTGCGTGGACGTCAGCCCCGGCACCGGCATCGGGCTCTGGACCTATATCGCGCCGAGCTCCGGCACGGCCACGCACAACCTCGTCCAGGCAATCGACCACGGCACGAGCCCGCTCGGCACGCAATGCTTCCTCACGGGCGTCGCTGGACGCTTCCGGACCAGCTCCTGGGACGACGGCGTCTTCGTCACCTATGACCCCGGCACCCACTGGTGGAAGGTGACCGTGAGCAACGGCAAGACGGCCCACGTCATGTGCATCCAGTAGATCCCGCACGACGGTCGACGAATCCCTCCGTCAACGGGTCGCCTGGGCGCCCCCGGTGAGCGCCTGCGGTCCCGCCTGCTACCCGACCCGGGTCGACGCATCGCTCGGCTGCGTCGACCGGTACCGAACAGTCCCGTCACCTCCCGCTGCAGGGGCTCGAGCGCGAGGTTCGCCCCCCGGTCGGTGAGAAAGCTCACTGCCACCGTCCCGCCAACGAGCCGGACGGAGAGCGCTGCGTGCCGAGCCGGCGCCCCGCCCGGCGCGAGCCCGCGCCTCCGGGCAAGGCGCTTCACCCGGCGCGGGCGAGCTCGTCGCGCACCGCCGCCGTGAGCTCGAGCGAGCGCACGCGCGCGGCGTGGTCGAAGATCGGCGAGCTCACGATGAGCTCGTCGGCGCGGGTGCGGACGATGAAGCCGTCCAGCCACCGCCGCACGGTCTCGGGCGAGCCGGCGACCGAGCAGGCCAGTGCCTGCTCCAGGCCGGCGCGGTCCAGGGGGCTCAGGTCGCGCTCGAAATCGTCGACCGGCGGAGGAAAGGGCCCCGGCCGGCCACGGCGCAGGTTGACGAAGGCCTGCTGGAGCGAGGTCCACAGCCGGCGCGCCTCCTCGTCGGTGCCGGCGGCGACCACGTTGACCCCCAGCATGACGCGGGGCGCTGCGAGCTCGTCCGAGGGGCGGAACTCCCTGCGGTACAGCGCGATCGCCTGCGTCATCTGGCCCGGCGCGAAGTGCGAGGCGAACGCGTAGGGGAGGCCGAGCGCCGCGGCGAGCTGCGCGCCGAAGAGGCTGGAGCCGAGGATCCAGATCGGCACGCGGAGCCCGGCGCCGGGCACGGCCTGAAGCAGCTGGCCAGGCTCCGCGGGGCGGAAGTAGCCCATCAGCTCCAGGACGTCCTGGGGGAAGCCGTCGGCGTCGCCGGCCAGGTTGCGCCTGAGCGCGCGGGCGGTGATCGGGTCGGAGCCCGGAGCGCGCCCGAGGCCCAGATCGATGCGCCCAGGAAAGAGCGACGCCAGCGTGCCGAACTGCTCGGCGATCACGAGCGGCGCGTGGTTCGGCAGCATGATCCCGCCCGCGCCGACGCGGATCGTCGAGGTGCCGGCGGCGACGTGCGCGATCACGATCGACGTCGCGGCGCTGGCGACGCCGCCCATGTTGTGGTGCTCGGCCAGCCAGTAGCGGTGATAGCCGAGCCGCTCGGCGTGGCGCGCGAGATCGAGCGAGTTACGGAGCGCCTGCGCGGCGTCTCCGCCCTGGACGATCGGGGCAAGGTCGAGAACGGAGAAGGGAATCATGTTGGACACCTCGCCAGACTGTTGCACGCCACGGACGGTTGCGGCAGCGCTCGGGGACCGGCGCGGCTCGTGCGCGGTCTCCGCGCGCGATCGCGGCGAGGAGGCGCCCCCGCCAGCGCGCGCCCCGCCGCCAGAGCGCGCCCCCGCCAGCGCGCCCCGCGGCGCGTCGCCCCGCGGCGCGTCGCCCCGCGGCGCTCGAGCCGTCTGGAACGCCATGACGCGGCCGCGCCCGCTGTATTACGCTCGGCTCGTGCGCCGTTCGTCCTCGCCGCTGCGCCGCCTACCGCAGGTCCTGCTCGTCGTCGCCGCCTCGGCCGCCGCGGTCGCGTCGCCCGGGGGAGCGGCCGCGACCCTCTGGCCCAACGTGCCGGAGCAGATCGCGCGTGCGCTCACGTCGGGCGACGCCCTGGAGCGGCGCCTGGCCGCGACCCGCGTGGGCGAGCTCGCCCCGGAGACGGCGATCAGGCTGATCCAGCGGGGCATGAGCGACCCGGACGTCGAGGTGCGGCTGCACCTCGCCGGGGCGGCCGTGCGCCTCCGGATGCCGCGCGCGGGGGACCTCGTGATCGAGTGGCTCGGCGAGGGCGACGCGCGCCTGCGGCTCGCGGCCTGCGACGTGATCCGCGCGGCGCCCACGGACCGCTCCGTCGTCGCGCTCGGGCGGGTGCTCGGCGATCCCGACCCGCACGTCCGCCTCGCCGCCGCGACCGCGATGGGCGCGGCGGGGCTCCCGGACGCGGTCTCGCCGCTGCTCGGCCACCTCGACGACACCGCGCCGGAGGTGCGCGCGGAGGTCGCGCGCGCGCTCGGCCGGATCGGCGACGCGCGCGCCGTCGTGCCGCTGATCGGCAAGGTGCAGGACTCGGTGCCGGAGGTCCGCAAGGCCACGGCGCGCGCGCTCGGAGAGCTCGGAGACCAGCGCGCGGTCAGCGCGCTGCTGCTCGCGCTCCAGGACGCATCCCAGGACGTGCGCGTCGAGGCGGTCACCGCCCTCGGCCGGCTGCGCTCGGACGACGCGACGTCGGCGATCGCCGATCTCGTCACGGCGTCGCCGGGGGCCGCGGGCGCGTTCCCGGGGGCGCGGCCGTCCGACAGCGCCACCTCGAGCAACGACGTGCGGGAGGCGGCGCTCCGGGCGCTCGGCCGCATCGGCTCCGACGCGGCCGTGAAGGCGCTGCTCGCGGCGCTCGCGAAGGACAACCCCGCGGCGCCGCGCTCGGCGGTCCGCGACGCCCTCGTCAGCGCCGGCGCCGCGGCCGTCCCCGCGCTCGTCGCGGCGCTCGCGGCCGCGCCGTCGGCCAACACCGCGGCGGGCGCCGCCCTCGTGCTCGGCGAGCTCAAGGCCAGGGAAGCGCTGCCCGCGCTCGCGCGGGGGATGCAGCGGGGCGTCGTCCCGCTCCGGCACGGGCTGCGCGCCCTCGGCGCGCTCGGCGATCCCGCGGCGCTGCCCGGCGTGCTGGAGCTGCTCGGCGACGGCGACCCCGCGGTCCGCGCGGAGGCCATCCGCGCCGCGACCGCGCTGCTCGATCCAGCGCGGCCCGACGGGCGCGCGGTGGACCCGGCGCGCGCCCTGCTGGTCGACCCGGCGACCGCGCCCGACGAGAAGCTCGCCCTCGTCCAGCTGCTCGGGCGCACCGGGTCGCCGCGCGCGCAGGCGGCGCTGCTGCCGCTCGCCAAGGCGCGCTCCACGCCGCTCCGCCTCGCCGTGATCGAGGCGCTCGGGGCCGCGCGCGCTGCAGGACAGCTCGGCGCGGCCGTGGACGCCGCCCTGCTCGCGGCGCTCGACGACGAGTCGGCCGACGTGCGGCTCCGGGCGGCGATCGCGCTCTCCCGCGTCGCCGGCCCAGCGAGCGCCCGGCCGCTGCTCCAGCGCCTCACGGTCGCGGCGGAGCAGGACCGCGGCGCGCTCGGCATCGCCCTCTCGGGCGCCCTGTCGCGCGCGGACGACGCCGGCGGCGCGGGCGACGCGGCGGACGCGAAGGCCGCGCGCGACGCGAGCGGCAAGGGCCTCGTCCACGAGGTCGCGGCCGCGATCGCGAGCGCGCCGGACGCCGCGCGCGACGCGCTGATCGAGGGGCTCGGCCGCATGCCGGGGCAGGCCGCGGGCGCCGCGCTCGCGCGGATGGCCTCGGCGGCGCCCATCGACGATCGCCGCAAGATCGCCGAGGCGCTCGCGGGGCACCCGGAGGCCGCCGCCGCGCTCCGCAAGCTCGCGGGCGATCCGGATCCCGGCGTCCGCGCCAACGCGATCTGGTCGCTGGGCGCGGCGGGGGACAAGGACGCGCTGCCGCTGCTCCTGCCGCTCCTCAAGGACCCCGACGCCGCCGTGGCGGGCAACGCGGCGGGCGCGATCGGGCGCGCCGCCGGCCGCCTCGGGCAGCCGGCCCGCGCGGCCGCGGCGCTCTGCGCGGCGCTCCCCGACGCGCGCCCCTACGTGCGGGCCAACGCGCTCGCGGCCCTCACCGTGGCCGGCGCCCGCTGCGACGGCGACGCGGCCCGGGACCTGCTCGCGCGCGACCCCGCGGAGGCGGTCCGCCTCGCGGCCGCCGACCACCTCGCGCGGAGCGGCGCCGACGACGATCGCCGCGCGCTCGCCCGCTGCGCCGCCGAGGACAGGAACGCCGCGGTCGCAGGGCGCTGCGCCCGCGCGGCGCCGCCCCGCGCGCCGGCCGCCGGCGCCGAGGACGTCGTGGTCTTCATCGTCCCGTTCGACGCGGGCCGGGGCGGCTCGGTCCGCGACGCGCCGGCCCCGCGCGCGCCCTTCGCGCTCGTGCGCGCGGACGGGCTCCTGCGCCTCGGCGTCGCGGACCGGCGCGGAGAGATCTTCGAGCGCGGCGCTCCCCGAGGGCCGATCCGCCTCACCGTCCCGGCCCCGCTCGTGAAGTGAGCCCGCGCCCGCCGCGCTGAGCCGGACACCATGCGAACCCGACCCGACGTCGAGCTCCGGATGTCCAGGACCGTCCACCCGGGCGACGTCGTCCTCGTCGAGCTGGTGCTCCGCTGCCGCGGGAGGACGCCGGTCGACGCGATCGAGCTCCACCTGGAGGGCATGCAGGTCGCCCGCGTCGAGGAGCGCGTCCTCGTGCCGCCCCACTTCCTCTCGCTCGTCGCCCGCGTCTCGGGGCCGACGACGTTGCCGGAGGGCGAGCAGCGCTACCGCGCGAGCTTCCCGGTCCCGGCCGACGCGCCCTGCTCGTACCTCGGCACGCGCGCCGAGATCCGCTACGGCCTCACGCTCTCCATCGCGATCCCGTGGTGGCTCGACGTCCAGGAGTCCTACGAGGTGCTCGTCACGCCCCGCCCCGTCACCCGCCCGGGCCGGTCGCCGGCCGCGGGGACCACGGCGCGCGGCGACAGCCCCTTCGTCGAGGTCTCGCTCGACGATCGCGTCTTCGCGCCGGGCGACGAGATCTCGGGGGCGGTGGCCCTCGGCAACGTGCAGGGCCGCGGCGTGCGCGGGATCGAGATCTCGCTGGTCGGCGTCGAGCGCCTCCTCAGCGCCGACCGCTCCGCGCCGAACCGCGCGACCGAGGCGCACCGCTTCACCGCCTTCCGCCGCGCGGACGGCCGCGACGAGGGGCGGGAGCTGCCCTTCCGGTTCAGGATCCCCCGCTCCGTCGCGCCGTCGTTCGACGCCGGCTGGGTCGCCCTCGTCTGGGGGCTCGAGGTGCGCGTCGATCTCGCGCGCGCGGACGGCGTCGTCCACACGACGCCGCTCGTGCTCGGCGTCTTCGACAGCCCGCCCGGCCTCGGCGCGATGCGGCGGCAGATCGGCTCCGGGAGGTGGCGCGCCGTCTGGGAAGCGGTCGGCGCGCGCCACGGCCTGTCCCTCGACGCGCTGGAGCTCCGCCTCTCGGGCACGCTCTCCGGCGCCGCGGCGTCGGTGTGGATCGACGCGGGCTCCTCGTCGAGCGGCGCGCTCGTGGGCGAGCTGCGCTGGCCGTCGTGGGGGCTCGACCTGGAGGTCGGCGTGAAGCGCTTCCTGCTCGCGCTGTCGTCCGAGGACGACGAGGGCTTCGGCCGCCGTTACCGCGTGCGCGGGCGCGATCCCGGCCAGGTGCGCGCCGTGGTCGCGGGGCCGCTGCGCCGGGCGCTGCTCGCCTTCGACGACGTCCGGCTGGACGACGAGCACGTGTCGGTCCGGTCGCGGACGCCGGGCCACGATCAGCCCTGGCTCGGCGCGTTCCTGGAGCACCTCGCCGCGCTGGCGGCCGAGATCGGCGCCGCGAACGAGCGCATCCCGCCGCCCACGCCGATGGCGGGGATGCGCGCGGCCTGGGAGCGGTTCGCGGCCGAGGTCCACGGCCGCTTCGAGGTGGGCCGCATGCGCATCCGGGACGCGCAGGTCGACGGCGCCACGTTCCACGTCGACACCTGCTTCGAGCGAGGCCCCCACCCCGAGCGCTCCGAGATCACGCTGGTGGTGGATCCGCCCCTCGACGCGGCGCTCGATCCCGACGATCCCGAGCAGCTGCGCGCCGCCTCGCCCAGGGCGCGCGAGGCGGTCAAGGGCCTGCAGGCCCGCACGCGCGCGCTCCGGATCGCCCCGCACGCCATCGTGATCACGCTGCCGGCCCCGCTCGAGGACCCCGCCACCCTGCGCGATCTGCTCGGCGAGCAGCTGCACGTGGCGGCGCTCCTGCGCGGCCCGCGCGCCGCCCGCCCGTACCGCTGAGCGGCGAGGAGCGGGCGCCCGGGCGGGGGCTGCGGCGACCGCGCTGGAGCGCGCGGCCCCAACCCACCAGCCCACCAGGAGGACGCGCGGGCGGAAACGCGAATGCGGGGGCGCGGCAGCGCGAGCGCGGGAAGGCGAAAGCGCGGCAGCGCGAGCGCGGGAAGGAGGAAAGGCGAGGAACCGGGAATCCCCTTACGCGGCGCGCGGCTCGCTGATTTCCACACAAAACGCTGGCGGATCCGGGCTAGAGTCCCCGCCCATGCTCGACAAGCTTTCTCGCGAAGAACGCCTCCAGCTGATGCGGTTCATCTGTTCGTTCGCCTGGGCCGACCT
The DNA here is from genome assembly GCF_051525245.1 of Sorangium sp. So ce128. Lineage (NCBI taxonomy): Bacteria > Pseudomonadati > Myxococcota > Polyangiales > Polyangiaceae > Sorangium > Sorangium sp. So ce128. The sequence continues at coordinate 2,583,630 of NZ_CP150313.1, forward strand.
CCAGGTGCGCGACCAGGAGCGCGAGTTCGTGCGCAAGATGATCCTGCGGCTCCACCTGGACGCGGAGGAAGCCAAGCAGGTGCGCGGCTGGCTCGAGGTGCCGCCCGCGGCCGACGACGTGGATCCGATGAAGATCCCGCGCGCGCACCGGCAGCTCTTCCTGAACGCCGCGCGCGAGATGATCTCGTCCGACGGCGAGATCGGCGAGGAAGAGCGCGAGAGCCTGAGCCTCCTGGATCAGCTCACGCGCTGACGCGGGCGGGGGGGCGACGGATGACGGACGACGGACGGACGATGAGCCGGTGAGCGGTGGAACGATGAGCACGATGGCGCAGGGAGGGGCCGGCGAGGGCCGGACCCCAGCGGAAATGGGAGCGAGCTCGGCCGAGAAGCCCTGGGTCGGCGTGATCATGGGCGGCAAGAGCGACTACGAGCACCTCGCCGTCACGAGCGAGCTGCTCGCGCAGCTCGGCATCCCGCACGAGGTGCGCGTCGTCTCGGCGCACCGCACGCCGGACCGGATGTTCGAGTACGCGAGCACGGCCGCGGAGCGCGGGATCGAGGTGATCATCGCCGCCGCCGGCGGCGCCGCCCACCTGCCCGGGATGGTCGCCGCGAAGACGGTGCTGCCCGTCATCGGCGTGCCCATCCCCGCCACGGCGCTGAACGGCATGGACGCGCTGCTCTCGATCGTCCAGATGCCGAAGGGCGTCCCCGTCGCCACGATGGCGATCGGCAAGCCCGGGGCGGCCAACGCGGCCCTGTTCGCGGCGGCGGTCCTGTCGGGCAAGCACCCGGAGCTCCGCGAGCGCCTCGCCGCCTTCCGCGGCGCCCAGGAGGCGGCGGTGCTACGCGACTCGGTCATCGTCTAGCTCGTCAGGCCTCGTCAGGCCTCGTTTCGGTCCCCCTCGTACAGGTCTTCCGGAAATGCCCATCGCTCCCGGCTCCACGCTCGGTATCCTCGGTGGCGGCCAGCTCGGCCGCATGACGGCGCTGGCCGCCCGCACGCTCGGGTACAAGGTCCACGCCCTCGACCCTGACCCGGACTGCCCGGCTCGTTCGGTGCTCGATCACTGCATCGTCGCCTCGTTCGACGACGTAGCTCAGGCGGCCGAGCTCGCGTCGCAGTGCGACGTGGTGACGCTCGAGATCGAGAAGGTCGCCACGGACGGCCTCGTGGCCGCCGCCCGGTTCGCGCCGGTGCGCCCGTCGGCCGACGTGCTGGCCATGGTGCAGGACCGCGGCGTCCAGAAGGGCTGGCTGTCGCGCAACGGGTTCCCGGTGGGGCCCTTCCGCGAGGTCGCGACGAGCGAGCAGCTCCTCGAGGCGACGCGCGCCATGGGCGGGGCGTGCTTCGTGAAGTCGTGCGTCGGCGGGTACGACGGCCGCGGCCAGCTGCGGCTCTCGGGGGACGCGTCGCCGGGCGGCGCCGGCGGTCTCGAGGGCGAGGCCGCGTCGCTCTTCGCCTCGCTCGGCGGCCAGCGCTGCGTGGTCGAGCAGGCGCTCGACCTCGAGGCCGAGCTCTCGGTGCTCGTCGCGCGGAGCCCGAGCGGCAAGCTCGCGGTCTACCCGCCGGCGCTGAACCACCATGTCGACCAGATCCTCGACTGGTCGCTGCTGCCGGGCCCGCTCTCGGCCGCGGTGACGGGGCAAGCGGTCCAGATCGCGCTCGACCTCGCGGTCGGCCTGCGCGTCGAGGGGCTGCTCGTCGTCGAGCTCTTCCTGCTCAAGGACGGCCGCCTGCTCATCAACGAGCTCGCGCCGCGGCCCCACAACAGCTACCACGCCTCCGAGGTCGCCTGCGCGACGAGCCAGTTCGAGCAGGCGGTCCGCGCCGTGTGCGACCTGCCGCTCGGCTCGGTCGAGATCGTCCGCCCCGCGGCGATCCTCAACCTGCTCGGCGACGTGTGGCTCGGCGGCGCGCCGCCCCCGTTCGAGGCCGCGCTGGAGATCCCGGGCGTCCGGCTCCACCTCTACGGCAAGCGGGTCGCCCGCCCCGGCCGCAAGATGGGCCACCTCTCCGCCACGGGCCGCACCCCGGAGGAGGCGCTCGTCGCCGCGAAGCTCGCGATGGCCCGGCTCTCGGCGCAGGCCGGGCTGCCGCTCCCCGGGCGCTGACGCGCCGCCGGCGCACGACGCTCTCCGCTGCCGCCCAGGGGGGCGCGGCGCGCGCCGCGCCATCACGTCGATGGTCGACGGACTCGTCCCGTTCGCGTCGATTCATGAGCCGCCGGTGAGCCGCGGCGCAACTGCATGTTCGGGATGGCCCTGGAGGGTAGGGAGGTGTGTTCTCTCGCGCTCAGGTTCGGCGTCGACTGCGCAGCGGCCGGCGTCTGGGCGCGACGGCGACGCCGCGGCCGCGCGCAAGCGATCTCGGCGGATTCAATGGTCTCGAGCGCTCGTGCGGAGGCATCTCACTGTGTTTTCGTCCACAGGGGCAGCACACGCTGGCCAGGGCGGAATCACGCACACTGGCTATCGGGACGAAACGTCGATATAGGATGCATTTGATCTGAACACACGCCCTGGACTTCAACGAATATCTCGCACAGAGGCGCCGCTGTGGCAGTTTCGATTCTTGACGGGTCACGACCGTGGAGACTCCGGCCGTGCCCCTGCTTGCAACCCTGTCCATCTTGGGCGGCGGTGACCGCCCGAGGAGGAGCAAGTCGATGAAAAAAACCTCATTCATGGTGTTGGCGTGTGTGGCGGGCGGGCTGGGCAGCGTGTCGTGCGGGGGGGCGGACGCGGGCGACGACGCCACGCAGGAGACTGAGCCCCAGTTCTCTGTCGACGCTCAGGGCGGGGTCTTCACCGGGGATGATGGATTCAAGATCGAAGTGCCGCCGGGGGCGGTCAGCGCGGCGACGGAGCTCACCATCGAGAACATCGTGGACGCCCGCGAAGGCGCGGTAGGCCCCACGTACCGCCTCGGTCCGGAGGGGCAGACGTTCGCCAAGCCGATCAAGCTCACGCTGCCGATCACCGTGGAGCTCGAGGCGGAGCTCGGGGAGAATACCGTCCTCGATGCCTACGGCTTCTCCGCGCCGACGGGCTCCGACGCCTTCACGCTGCTCGAGCGTCACGAGGTCTCGGCCGCTGAGCTCATCACGGAGACCACCTCCGTTGGCACCTTCTACGCCGGGATGATCCCGGCGGGGGTGATGGCGAGCCAGCACGCCTACCCGATGGCGCTCGCCGCCGACGACACCTACCTCTACTTCGCGAGCGGCGGCACCGAGTCCACCGCGCCCGCGGACTCGAACGACGGCTACATCTATCGCATCAAGCCGGGCACGACCGAGGTGGAGGCGATGACCCCCGCGGATCCGGACCCCAAGGCGCTGTGGGTCAACGCCTCCCACGTGTACTGGGCGAGCGGCGGAGACAACGATCCGGTCATCCCTTCGGCGCTCAAGCGCGTCGACAAATCGACCCTGGAGATGGAGACGCTGGTCGAGATCGGCTACGTGCTGAGCGTCACCGGAGACGGGTCGTCCGTCTATTTCGGCGATGGCGACGGACACAACATCTACAAGATGCCGCTCGACGGCGGTGAGCCCGTCGTCCTCGCGCAGGGCGCCGGCGCGCCGGAGCACCTGGCGCAGGACGCAGAGAACATCTACTGGACCGGCGGCGCCACGACGAACAAGGTCTACAAGGTGGCGAAGTCGGGCGGGGACGTGACCGTCATCGCCGAGAACGAGGGGGAGCCGGCCGGGATCGCGGTGGACGCGGAGTTCGTCTACTGGGCCAACGCCGGTGACGGCGGCGTGTTCAAGGCGCCGATCGCCGGCGGGGCGAAGACGCTGATCTACCGGGGGGGCTCGATGGCGGGGTTGGCCCTCAGGGGCTCGACGCTCTTCTCGACGGACATGAGCCGGAACCGCAGCGTCCAGGCCCACGATCTCGCGAGCAATACGACCGTCGTGCTCGCGCTCGGCCAGCACTTCGCCTGGCGCATCCTCGCCCCGGAAGGTCAGGACGTGTTCTGGACCAACGGCGGTGACTACCGCTTCGAAGGCCAGATCGTGTCCTACAGCGCTCCTTGAGCGCGCGTCCGGCGGCGATTGCGGGCAGCAGGACAGCAGGGGCGAACGCGGCGGAGGGAGCCTGTTCGCCCTCACCGCATCGAACCGAAGTGGCTCGAGAGCGCATGGCGAGCGCTCCCGAGGCCGCTCGCCAGGGCGCGTTGCGCCGCCCCGCTGCGCCGGTGTCGGCTGCTTTACGCGTTGACCGTGTCCGGCGTCCTGGCGTAGTTCTTCTCATTCGATGCAGATCACCCTCCCGAGGGCCCGGCTCCAGGTCGCGCTGCTCGCCGTGATGGCGGTGATTGCGGGCGCCGGGCTCGCCGTCGAGGTGCTCAAGCCGCTCCTCCACCTGAGGAGCCAGAGCGGCGTCGTCCCGTTGTTCTCGCTGAGCTACGAACAGAATGTGCCCACGTGGTACACCTCGTCGCTGCTGTTCGTGTGCTCACTCACGCTCGCTGTCATTGCCGTCGGCGCCCGCCGCACGGGTAAGTTCGTGAAGCACTGGTGGGGGCTCTCCGCGGCGTTCCTCTACATCTCGCTCGACGAGGTGGTCGAGATCCATGAAGCGGCGAGCTCCTGGCTCGATCTGGGCGGGGTCCTGTACTTCAGCTGGGTGATCCCGGCGGCCGCCGCGGTGGCGATGTTCGCGGTCGCATACCTCCAGTTCCTCTCGCACCTCCCGCGAGATACGCGGAATCGATTCCTCCTCTCGGGCGGGATCTATGTCACCGGCGCCCTCGTCCTGGAGCTGCCGCTCGGGTACTGGACCGAGCGGGCCGGGAGCGACAACCTGATCTACGCGCTCATCGACTTCGTGGAGGAGTCGATGGAGATGCTCGGCGTGAATCTCTTCCTGCTGTCGCTCGTCGATCACCTCGCCGTGCAGGGATGGACGATCGGCTTCTCGCCAGCAGCACCGGAGCCGCGGCCCGCGGCGGCCCCACGTCCCGCATGAGCGCACGGGCCGAGCCCGCGTCCGCTGCGCTGCTCGGTGTGGGCCGGGCCGCGTACATCGTCGGCCCCTGGTACGACTGGGCCTTCTTCCTGCTCCCGCCGCTCGTCGCGCTGGCCGCGGGCGCCCTGATCGCGGGGACGCCGTTCGCCGACGCGACGTTCAGGCTTCATGGGGAGAAGGTCACGTGGGCGGGGCTCTTCATCGGCACGCTCATCCACGGCCACCTCGCCGCGGTGCTCCTCCGGAGCCACGGCAACGCGGACATCTTCCGGCGGCACCGGCTCCGCTTCCTCGTGGCGCCGGTCGCCCTGTTCGCCGCGATGATGCTGTCCATGTGGGCCGTCGCCTGCGTGTCGGTCCTCGTGGTGTTCTGGGACGTCTACCACTCGGCGCTCCAGACGTTCGGCCTCGGGCGCATCTACGACGCGCGCGCGGGGAACGCGCCGGCGCTCGGCCGCCGGCTGGATCTCTGGCTCAACCTCGTCCTCTATGCCGGCCCCGTCCTGGGCGGCGCGACGATGCTCCTCCACTTCCAGAGCTTCGACGCCTTCGATGGCGTGGGCCCCGCCTTCTTCACCGCCGTCCCTGCGCTGATGACGTCGAGCCACCGCGTCCTCAGCTGGGCCGTCATCGCCGCGGGCACGTCGTACCTGATCTATTACGCGCTCGCTTACCGCGCGATATGCCGGCGGGGCTATCGGGTGTCGTTCCCCAAGGTGTGGCTGCTCGTCAGCACGGGTCTCTGCTCGATCTACACGTGGGGTTTCAACCCCTGGGGACAGGCCTTCTTCATCATGAACCTGTTCCACGCCGTGCAGTACCTGGCGCTCGTCTGGTGGTCGGAGGGCGGCCGCCTCCGCCGCCGGCTGCGCCTCGACGCGCTCCGGGCCGGAACGCCGATCGCGGTGGCGGTCTTCCTCGGGGGTGTCCTTGTGTACGGGGTCTGGGCCGAGCTCGCGCCGGCGGACGACCGCGCGCTGTGGTCGATCACGCAGACCGTCGCGCTGATGCACTTCTGGTACGACGGCTTCATCTGGTCCGTGACGCGCAAGCAGGTATGAGGCGATCGCGCCTTCAAGGTGTTGCAAAGAGGGGTGTATGCGAATCCAACGTTGTCTCCGGTCCATGGTCGTCGCGCTCGGGGTCGCCTCCGCGGCGCTCGTCTCGTCCGCTTGCAGCAAGTCGCCGCAGATCACGGCGGAGAGCATGGAGGACAACTGGGCGCTGACGGAGCAGCACGAGCCCGGGTCCGTCGTCATGACGGTGGCCCAGGACGGGCAGGTGACGGCGCTCGTGAAGGATCGCGACGGCAAGCCCATCGCGGCGGATGTGTCGGGCAGCGTCGCGGTCAAGGTGCCTGGCAAGGGCGGAGCCCCCATGAGCGCGGCGCTCGTGCCGGAGCCCAAGTCGGGGGGCGTGCTGCTGGCCAAGCTCCCGCCGCTCGAGGACGACCTGACCGAGGTCAGCTACGAGCTCAAGGTGAAGGGCGAGCCGTTCAAGGGGGTGCTGCACGTGCCGCGCGGCGGGACCCGGGAGCTCCAGGAGAGCGCCAGGGAGCACCAGACCACCCAGCTCGACGGGACCAAGGGGCCGAACGGGGGCGTGCTCCAGCCGGTCGGAGACGACATCGTGGAGATCGTCGCCGACAAGGAGAGCGGCGATCTGCGCGTGTACGTGCTGGATCTCAACCTCAAGCCGGTGCCGATCGGCGAGCGCGAGATCAAGCTCGCGATCCAGACGGCGTCGGGGCCGGACGTCATCGTGCTCGCGCCTGGGCCCGATCGGCTCTACTTCACCGGCAAGCTCGACGTGAAGGTCAATCCGACCAAGATCACGGTGGTGCTCAAGGAAGGCGGGCACACGCACGTGGTCCTCTGCGGTTACCGTCCAGGCGCGGTGATCGTGGTCGGCCCGAGCGCGCCCGTGATCGGCATCCTGGTGGCGACCACGTGGGCCGTGAAGGTCGACGTCAAGCCGACCGTGGTGGTGCACGACGACGATGACGACCGGGTCCTCGTCATCCACAAGCACAAGCACAAGCACAAGGGCAAGGGGAAGGGCAGGTGGCACTGGAAATGACGGGGGAGGAGGGCGCCGCGCTCGGACGGGGCGCGCCGACGCGGTAAGGTGGCGGCGCGGCGCGCCCGCGCCTCACCCGACGGAAAGCCCTCTCCCATGACCGAAGCGCCCGAGCTCCCCGACCTCTCCCCCGACGACTGCCACCCACGGGCCGCCGCTGCCCTCGCCGACCCGTTCTTCTGGTCGCTCACCGACGAGACCGCTCCGTTCGGCAACGAGACCGCGCACGAGACCCTCACCGCCTTCCGCGACTTCCGCGACGAGCACCCGAAGAAGAGCCCGATCGAGCTCCTCGACGCGCTCCTCGAGCGCTGGGAGGTCGGCAATGCCGGCTGGGACGCCGTGGGCGCGGCCGAGGTCGAGGCGCTCGGCGAAGAGGACGAGTACGGCCTGCTCACCCGCGACGAGGCGATCCTCGCCCTGGCCTTCAGCCAGATCGTCGTCGAGGGCAGGCTCGATCCGGAGGTCCGCCGCCGCGCGCTGCTGGCGCTGGCCCGGCAGGCGCTCCCCGCGCTCCTGAGCGCCTACGAGGGGCGCGCCCTGGAGAGGGCGCTGCGGATAGACCGGATGAGAGGCGTCCTCTCCGCTCGCTGGGATTAGAGCGACGGTCACCCGCTTCGGAGACGGGCCCACCTCGACGTTTTCGGTGCTCAGCGCACCGGAGTCTCAGGATCCTACACATCTCGCTTGATGTGTGCAGGGCGACATGATCCAAGCTGCGGATGGGTTCACCTGAAGCAGAGCACGCGGCGGCACTCGCCGAGGAGATGAGCGACGCCCACTTCGGCGACGCTCGGCTTTCCAAGCGCCAGACCAAGCTGGTGCAGAAGCTGGCGCAGGCGCCGGACAAGAGCTTCCCCGCGCTGCTGTCCGATAGCGAGCTGGAGGCTGCGTACCGCTTCTTCGGCAACGATGCCGTCACGCCCGCGGCGATCCTGGCTCCCCATGTGCGCGCTACCCTCGCGCGCATGGAGGCCGAGCCGGTCGTGCTCGCCATCCACGACACCACGACCCTCTCCTTCCGCTCCGACGGCCAGCGGCAGGGACTCGGTCGGCTGCGCTCCTCTGGGCAGACGTTCTTCGCCCACTTCACCCTGGCGGTCAGCGGCGATGGAACGCGTCGCCCGCTCGGCGTGCTCGAGCTGAGCACGCACGTGCGCGACGACCACACGACGGGCAACGAGCACGACCGCTGGGGAGAGCAGGTGGAGCGGGTCGCGGCCCTGGGCAGTGCTCCGCACGCCCTGGTGCACGTCATGGATCGCGAAGGCGACGACTATGGCCTGTTCGCGCAGCTGCTGAGCGCAGGGCATCGGTTCGTGATCCGGCTCGCGCACAACCGTCTGGTGGAGGCTGCCGCCCCCGGAGAAGAGGCCAAGCTTGAGCAGGCCCTCGCGCTCGTTCAAGCGGTGGCCGTGCGCGAGGTGGAGCTGTCCCCGCGGCCGGCGGGCAACCGCAGCCCTCAACAGAAACGGCTGCATCCCTCCCGCGCCGGACGCCTGGCGAAGCTCGCCCTTGGAAGCACGCGCGTGACGCTGCGACGACCGAGATCGCAGCCGCGTGAGCTGCCTGCGACGCTCTCGCTTCAGGTCGTACGTGTCTGGGAGCTCGAGCCGTCGCCAGGCGAGGCGCCGGTCGAGTGGGTACTGCTCACGAGCGAGCCAGTCGAGTCCAACGAGCAGCTGACGCAGCTGGTCGACTGGTACCGCGCGCGCTGGATGGTGGAGGAGTTCTTCAAGGCCCTCAAGACCGGATGCGCCTACGAGAAGCGCCAGATCGAGGACCTGCATGGCTTGCGCAACGTCCTGGCGCTCTTCGCGCCCATCGCCTGGCAGCTCCTGCTGCTGCGCAGCGAGGCCCGGCGCGCTCCGGAACAGCCCGCGAGCGCCGTGCTCACGCCCACCCAGCTCGACGTGCTGCGGGTCTTCGCCCGCAAGCCGCTCCCCGAGAACGCCACGGCCCGCGATGCCTTCCTGGCGATCGCCGCGCTCGGCGGACACCTGCGGCGAAATGGCGAACCCGGCTGGCAGACCCTGGGACGTGGCTACGAGCAGCTTCTCACCCTCGTCCAGGGCTGGAGCGCCGCGAAGGAGACGGGGAAAATGTGATCAATCCTGAGACCGGAGTGCGCTTGCGCGCCGAAAACGCCGATCTGGGCCCGTCTCCTGTGCGGGAGACCGCCGCTCTGCTGCCGCTCTGCTCTGGATGGTGCAGAGGGGGGCGGAAACCGCTGTAGAGCGGGGCGCATCTTCGTGCGCTACGGGCTCATCCGCGTCGTCAGGCTCGCTGCGGCGCCCCTCCGGCGCCGGCGGCTACGGGAGCGCCCAGTCCTGCGCGTCCTGTCGGCACCCAGGCCCGCAGTCTTCGCCGTTCGGGTACCATGTCCGGTACGCGGGGGTGAAGCTCCGCTCTCCGAGGAGGGCGCCGTCCCGGCGCACGACGACGTCGACGCGCGCCGGCGTGCCACGAATCGCGAGCTGCTGCGTGAACTGCCCGGGGGCCGGGACGCAGCTCTGGGAGACGGCGCCGCCGTGCCTCGTCTCCGTGCAGATTGTCACCGCATTGACCGAGACACTGACGGTCGGGCTGCACTGGACGAGCACGCCGCTGCCGCCGACGTTCGTCGTGTTCGTCCAGCTGTAGGCGCACGACACCGCGTTGCCGTCCACCGCGAGCTCCAGCGTGTACTCTCCCGCTGCCCAGCTCTTGTTCGCCGTCGCGGCGGTGATGGTGAAGGTGTCGCTACAGGCCATCTCGGTGCATTGCTTCGGGTTCATGATGCAGCCGGCCATGGCGGCGGTCACGGCGAACCCGGCGGCGAGCGCGGCGGCCTTGCGGGCGCAAGGGCCGAGCGGGACGAGGGAAAAAAGAGATAAGGTCATGGAGCCATCCTCTCTCCGGCGGGACCGCCGTGGATGGAGGCGCTGGCGAAGCAACGGGTAGACCACCTGCGCGGGCGCAAGAAGCCGGCGCTCCTGACGCCTTGTGCCAGGCGCCCGCCGAGCGGCATGACAGGTGTGTCACGGCGACGAACCCGCGGCTCGGCTGATGGACGCCCCGGCGCCGCCGGCGCAGCGCGCCTCCAGACCGCGCGGCGGCGCTTCGAAGGGGGCTCCCGCCGGTGCGGATTCGGGTACCGTCAGGCCTTCAGGTGGTCGCGCGTTCGAACGCGAACGCCCATCCTGCCAGGAGGTTTGCACATGAAGAAGACCTATACAGGGAGCTGCCACTGCGGCGCGGTCCGCTTCGAGGCCGACATCGACCTGAGCGCTGGAACCAACAAGTGCAACTGCTCTATCTGCACCAAGACGAGAAACTGGAACGTGATCCTCAAGCCGGACGCGTTCCGGTTGCTCGCGGGTGAGGACGCGCTGAGCGACTACCAGTTCGGCATGAAATTCGGGCACCACCTGTTCTGTCGACACTGCGGCGTGCGCTCGTTCGGGCGCGGGTATGTCGAGGCGATCGGCGGCGACTATGTGGCGGTCCAGCTCGCCTCGCTGGACGGCGTGGATCTCGAGGAGCTCATCGCCGCGCCGATCCGGTACGCCGACGGACGCAACAACAACTGGGGCGCGCCGCCGGGAGAGACCCGCCACCTGTGAACGACGCCGCCGCTGGCTGCGGCGGACGGGGGCCCATCGACGGAGGCGCCGCCGCACGCCGGCGCCCCCGCCGCGCCGTCTTCACCCGTCTTACTTCGCGACCTCTCCCGTCTTCAGATCCAGCTTCAGCTCCCGCACCACCTCCGGCTTGGCGCACACGATCTGCGGCGTCGAGCCCTGCACATCGGTCTTGATCCGCTCCTCCAATTTCTTGGCGAGATCCCAGGTCGGCACGAACGCGGCGAAGAAGCGCTGCCCCATGTCGCGCGTCACCACGAAGCGCGCCGGCGAGAACTCCGTGCGCCCCTTGAGCGCCTTGCGCGTCAGCGGGAAGTCGTAGTCGTCCGGCGCCGTCTTGCTGAACGTGTAGAGCACCACGAGGTTCTGCGGGCATTTCGGCCCGCCGGGCCTGGGCAAGGTCCGGTTCTCCTTGGGCTTCGGCGGCGGCCCCTTCTGGAGCTGGATGGTCCCAGGCGCCGCGCCCGCGGCCTCGCTGGCGCCGCCGTGCTTCAGGATCGCCCCGCCGGCCGCGACCCACACCGCCCCGTCCCTCCCCACGGCCACGTCGCGGGCCTTCACCCCGTCAGGCAGCGGCGCCTGCTCCCAGGCATCGCCCTTGCGCGCGAACAGCGCGCCGTCCGTGAGCGCCCACAGCGTCCCGTCCGGCGCCGCCGACGCGGTGAGCACGCGCGCGCCCTTCGCCGGCGGGTCGATCTTCTTCGCCTCCCCGCCCTGGTAGCGGAGCACGCCCCCGTCCACGATCCACGCCTCGCCGTCGCCGGGGCCCGGCAGGATCAGCGTGCGCACATCGTCGGCGCTCTGTTCGTCGGAGGGCGCCGGGATGGGCAGGATGGTCGAGCGTCTCTCGCCCGGCTTCCAGACCTCCAGGGCGCTCTCCCCTTTGCAGTCGAGCCCGTAGCTCAGCGCGGTCCCATCGCGCGTCGCCCCGAATGCCTCCGGGCGGACCTCGGTCTCCGAGTAACGCGATGCCCCTTCGAAGTCGAACCCGCGGCACTCCCCCTTCTTGGGCGCCGGCGTGATCGTCAGCCCCACCCTGGGCCCGCGCAGCGTGACGAACCTCGAGGGCCCGATCATCGTCGGCCCCACCAGCCCCACGAGCGAGCTGCCCATGCTCGCCACCCCGGTGAACCACTGCCCCGCGTCGCTCACGCGCTGCACCCAGCCCTTCGCCCCCAGCGCGTAGTGCTCGGCGACGCCGGTGCGGCCCGTCGTGCCCGTCGCGATCAGGTCGAGCTGGTCGGGATAGCGCCCGTGGACGCCGATCACGGACACCCACCACCCCGGCAGGTGCAGCCGCTTCGGGAACTCGATCTTCCCCTCCTTCAGCACGCCGACGGCGGCGGCCACGGCCGTCTGCTCCCCCTCGAGCATCGTCAGGTTGGAGGTCGACACGAGCAGCGCCCCCTCCACCGGGTGCAGCCGCAGCTCGACCTCCTCCGGGATCTGCGCCACCGGCGCGAACGCCGACTTCGGCGGCGGCGCCGGCTTCGCCGCCTCGTCCGCCTTCACAACGCCCGCCGCGCCCGGCGCGCCCGCGGTGCTCGATGCGCCCGGCGCGCCCGCCGCGCCTGCCGTGCCCGGCCCCTGCGCCGCGGCCTCCGCGCGCGGCCCGTCCGCGGCCTGCGGCGCAGGCGCCGGTACGCACCCTGCCATCGCCATCACGAGCCCGCCCAGCCCCCTCCACGCCCTTCGCCCGATCATCGCTCGTCCTCCTCCAGGCACGGCCGCGCCGGACTGCCGCGCCGCGCTCCCATGTTCTCATCCTGGACCCGCCGGCTGCCCGGCCGCTCACCACCCCGGACCGCTCGCCACGCCGGCCTGCTCCCCCTCGCGCCGATCCCTCGTCCGCTCATGGCGCGAGCCTCCCCGACGCGACCCGGATCTCGCCCTCGATCTCCGCGTCGCGCAGGTCCACCCCGTTCGGGTGCGCCACCCGCTGGTAGGCCACCTGCCATGCGATCGTCTGCCCCTCGCCGGCGGCCCCGACGTCGAGCTCCACCGTCACGGGCTCCGCGTGCACCCGGTCGTCGGCCACGAGCTTCCGCCCGATCGCCCCGGGCCGCAGCGCGAAGTGCCGCGTCAGGTAGCGCTCCGCTTGCCCCAGCACCAGCTCGTCGGGCCCGAGCGCCTCGGCCGACACCTCGAGCCTCCGGAACAGATCCCCCGTCGGGAACGCGTGCCCCGCGTTCGCGGGCGCGAGCGTCACCGCCACGCGCGTCGCCGAGAGCCGCCGCGCCGTCACCGCCACGGCGCTCCGCACGAGCGCCTCGTCCCGCGATCCCGCGAACCCGTGGCCGCGCCGCCCCCCAGGCCCGCGGGGCATGTGGCACGCCGCGCAGGGCTGGTCCGCGGCCGGAGACGCGCGGTGCTCGATGACGGTCGACTGCATCAGCTCCGCGGCCGAGCGCCCTCGCGCCGTGGGGAACGCGAACTCGTGGCAGGCCGCGCACGCGTCCACGCCCCCGAACCGCGCGTCCCGGATCACCGCGTGCGGCGCCGCCGGCGGCGCCCCGCTCCCCGCCCACGGCGCCGCGAGCACCGGCGCCACCGCCTGCCCCGCGAGCTCGCCCTCGCCGTCGGTCGTCACGTGGCACGTCACGCACCCCACCCCGAGCGCCCCGAGCGCCTCCGGCTCTGGCTCCTCCGGCCTCGCCTCGGGCGCGTGGCACGCCCGGCAGAACGGCATCGGCTCGATCGCGAACGCCCGCCGGTAGGCCGGCTCGGTGTTCGCCCGGTGGTGGAGCGACGCGCGCCACTCCCGCGCCGCCTCCTCGTGGCACCCCTCGCAGGCCTGGTTCGCGATCGCCGCCGCCCCGAGCCGCGCCCGCGCCGGCCTCGGCATGGGCACCCGCGCCGCCTCCGCGGCCCCAGGCAGGGCGCTGCCGGCCGGCGCCTCGACGTCACCCGTGGGCCGCGCGGGCGCGTCCGGCGCGGCAGCGCACGCGCCCGCGAGGGCGCCCGCGATCAGCAAGCCGAGGCCAGGTACACAGCGCCGCACAGCGATGATTGCGGCTACAACACCCCCGACGCTGCGTCACCTCCGAGGCATCCGCGCGACGCCGGCCGCTCCGCCCCCGTTTCGCGCCGTTCCGCCGCCGCAGGCGGCGTGGCGCCGTAAGATCCAGCGGGCTCCCGTGTTTCCTGCCCATGCACGCGCCTGCTCTGCTCCTGTGCCCCCTGATGCTCCTCGCCACGGCCTGCGCCACCAGGGGGCCCGACCCGGCGGATCCCCCTCACCCGGGCGCTGACAACCCCTGCGCGCCGGGGGGAACGCCGCGGCCTCCCCGCGAGCACGTCGTGGCCACCACGGTCACGCCGGACGGCCAGATCGTCGACTGGATCCCCATCGAGTCCCAGACGCCCGACGGCAAGATCGCCACGCCTCCCGCGGGGCCAGCGGGCCCGGAGGGAGCCAATCCCCCGCCGCCGGCGAGCCCGGGCGGCGCTGCGCCGGCGCGGTCTCCGGCAGCGCCTACCGTTCAGCTCGGGCCGAGAGGCCCGGCCGGCACGGTGCCGGTGCTGCGCCCCCGGCGGCCGCAGTGCGACTGCCTGCCCGGGTATGTCCAGCAAGCCGACGGCTCGTGCGCAGCGCTCGCGTCGCGCTGCTCGGGCGAGGGAGGGATGGCGTCGAGCAAGTCGTTCACGACCTGCTGCCCGGGTCTCACGCCCATCGAGAGCATGGCGCGCGTCGACGGCGCGTGCGTGACCACGGCGCCCGACGCGCACCTCTGCGCGAAATGCGGCGACGGCGCCTGCGGCGCGGGTGAGAACGACTGCAATTGCCCGGGCGACTGCGGTGGAGCCCGGCCCTGAGCGGCCCGACCCAGGTTGTTGTGATCGCGATACACTCTGTGCTGTTCGAGCGACACCGCGACCAGGCTGTCACGGGCCGCGCGAGCGCCAGCGCACGCCCGCAGGCGAGCCAGAGCGGCCGGCGGCCGAGGGAGCGATGGAGGACTCGTGATCTCGCGTCGGACAGGCCAGCGCGGCGGCGCTCGGCGGCGGGCCGCATGAATACGACGCACCTGGTACACGGGATGCTCCAGGGCGCGACATGCGCTCACTTCGATCGAACTCGCCTCGATTGTTCGCGACAGCCCTCTTTCTTTGCGCCGGGGCGGCCCGCGCGCAGGAGGGCAGCGCCCCTGACGTCGCTCCTGCGCGCAGGTCCGCGCCGAGCATGGATTTCAACGTGCAGGTCGGCGCCGGCGTCTACTCGAGCTCGAAGAGCGATGGGCTGCACCTCAATCTCGCGCTCACGTACCGCATCAGCGTCATCGAGGTAGGTGGCTTCGCCGAGACAGGGGGTGAGCTCTTCGGGGAGAGTTTCTCCGGCGTCGGCGCGACGGCGGGCGTCGCGTGGCGATCGCCGGTTGGACTTCGACTCTCGCTCGCGGGCTCCTTGGGGAAACATACCTACCAAGGGGTGGGATCTCTCGGCTGGGACGGCGGCCCCGGCGTCGATGGCGACACGACCTTCGTCGGGGCTCGCGCCGGGGCGAGCTGGATCTTCGGTCCAGGCCCCGTGCACTTCGAGCTCGGCCTCGCCGTCGCCGTCGAGCACGACGTGACGAAGCAGCAAGTCCCCTACTCATCCATTCATGACCCCGAAACCATGGGCGAGCCTCGGCTCATCTCCATCGGAACCACACTCGTGCCCGTGTCGCTGGTGCGGCTTGGCATCACTTGCGACCCGCTCTGACGCGCCCGTGACCCGAGCCGCCGGTAGGTTCTCGCGGGCGCCGCGCGGCGAGCGCCGCCGCCGCCCGGGCGGCGCCGCGTTGGCGTCGACGACGCAGGGGCCAAGGGAGGATCATCCGGCATACAAGCCGCGCGTGCGGCCGCACAGGCGCACGAGGCCGAGCAAGCCGTCGATGGTCGGCGTCGGCACGCCGGTCAGCTTGCCTATCTCGTGGACCACGGTCACCAGCGCGTCGATCTCCAGCGACTTGCCCGCTTCCGCGTCCTGCAGCATCGATGTCTTGAACGCGCCGAGCCTGCGCGTGACCTCCATCCGGTCTTCTCCGCTCTGCGCGATCGGGCAACCGATCCTCTCGCCGATCGCCGCCGCCTCCTGCATCGCCTGGAGACAGAAGCCGCGCACCAGCGGATCGTCGAGTATCCGATCGCACGTCGCACCGGTGAGCACCGACACCGGGTTCATCGTCATGTTGCCCCACAGCTTGTACCAGATGTCCGTCCGGATATCGGCGCTGGCCTCGGCCTCGAAGCCGGCGCGCTGCAGCAGCTCGACCAGCGCGCCCACCCGGTCCGAAGGTCCGCCGGCCGGCTCGCCGAGGAGCAGGCGGTTGCCGAGGCCGGCGCGCACCAGCCCCGGCTCCGGGCTGGAACCCGACAGATGCACGACGCAGCCGACCACCTGGCGGAGCCCGATGGCGCGCGGCACGAGATCGCCCGGGTCGAGCGAGCGGAGCCGAGCGCCGGCATACGGCACGTTCTCGGGCGCGAAGAACCACCACGGCACGCCGTTCATCGCGGGGACGACGATCGTGTCCTGGCGGAGCAGCGGCGCTACGCGCGCGGCGACGTCGGCCAGCGCGGTGGCCTTGACCGCGATGATCACGACGTCCTGCGCGCCG
The DNA here is from genome assembly GCF_051525245.1 of Sorangium sp. So ce128. Classification (NCBI taxonomy): domain Bacteria; kingdom Pseudomonadati; phylum Myxococcota; order Polyangiales; family Polyangiaceae; genus Sorangium; species Sorangium sp. So ce128. The sequence continues at coordinate 2,599,921 of NZ_CP150313.1, forward strand.
AGCGCGGCCGGATCCTCTGCAGCGCGGATCGGCACGCGGGTGATCTCTCCATCGACCTGCAGCAGCAGGCCGCGCTCCTGCAAGGCGGCGAGGTTCTCTCCGCGCGCGACGGCGCTGACGTCGCAGCCGGCCGTGGCCAGCCGGGCCCCGAGCAAACCGCCGATGGATCCGAAGCCGTAAACAGCAATTTTCATGATGTCCATGCATCCTATCGTCGTGGACCGCCGGTCGCCTCCTCGCCTGCCGCCGCCGTTCACGGCGCACCGCGGCGCGCCGGTCCTTGGCCTGCGCGGAGCGCGCGGTCGAGGCGCTGTGCCGCTCGGTCACCTCGGCCCTTGCGGCGCGAGGCGAGCTGACGATGATGAGCGCGCCCGATCGGCACACCATCCGGGGGCGCTTGGAGGCACTTGCTTATGAAGATCAGGTACTCGCTCGTTGTTTCTTGGATCGTGCTCGTCGCGGCGAACGGCTGTGGCGGCGGCGACGACCCGCTCCAGTCGGAGGGCGGGGGCGGAGCCTCCAGCGGCGCTGGAGCTGGCGGGTCGAGCGGCTCCACGGGCAGCGTGGGCGCCACGAGCTCCAGCGGCACCAGCGCGGGCAGCGCGGGCTCGGGCAGCGCTGCGGCGACGAGCGGCAGCGGGGGCGACGCGGCGGGGAGTGGCAGCGGCAGCGGCGGCGCCGGGGCGGGCGGCGCCGGGGCGGGCGGCGGTGATGAGGTGTCGGCCGTCTGCCCAGGCGGCCCGTACGCGGCCGATCCGGTGCCGGCGAACGGCAGGGCGCAGCTGGTGAGAGGGGGGTTCACGTACGTCGAGGGCCCGGTCTGGGTCGCCGAGCTCGGGGCGCTGTTCTTCTCGGAGATCAACATGCAGGCGCAGAACGCGCCGCCCCTCAACGGGCCGAAGGCGAAGATCCAGAAGCTCACGCCTCCGAGCACGATCGAGGTGTTCCTCGAGAACAGCGGGACGAACGGGCTGGGCATCCACAGCGACGGGAACCTCATCGCGTGTACCCACGACACGCGCAGCGTCTCCGTGTTCGATCTCGGCACGAAGGCGCGGCGCGAGGTCGCCGGGTCGTACATGGGCAAGCGGTTCAGCTCCCCGAACGATGTCGTCGTGCGGAGCGACGGCAACGTCTACTTCACCGATCCCGATTTTCAGCTCAGCGGCGGCAGGCCGGAGTTGCCGACAGCAGCTTACCGCGTGTCCCCGTCCGGCGCGGTGAGCCTCATCAGCACGCTGGAGACCCCCAACGGCGTCGCGCTCTCGCCGGACGAGAGCGTGCTGTACGTGACCGAGTTCACCCCCGGCCGGATCCGCCGCTATACGCTGAGCGCCGACGGAGCGCCCGGCGCCTCGTCCAATTTCGCGGCGAACCTGCCGAAGGCCGACGGCATGGGCGTCGACTGCGCGGGCAATGTCTACATCGCGTGGCGCGACGGCGTCGAGGTCCTCGCGCCGAGCGGCGCGAGGCTCGGCGCGATCACGGGGATGGGCGAGGTGTCGAACGTCGCGTTCGGCGGGGCCGATCGAAAGACCCTTTACATCACGTCGGGCGCGTCGCTCTATGCGATGGAGATGAACATCCCCGGATACCCTTACTGAACCTCGCTGGACGCAGGCCGCCGGTGCTCGGCCGCGCCGGCGTTCCAGCAGCGAGCGCCCGGCGGCTTGCCCCTGCGCGCGAGCGCGCTGTCCAGGAACTCCGTGATGGATTCACCGACGCGGAACACCGAGCGGGCGACAGCGCTTGACCGGTCTGGCGGTCCGGCGTAGGTCACGATGATCGAGGGACTCGAGCCGGTGTGCATGGGAGTGGTTGTCGCCGAGACGCTCGCCGCGCAGCACATCGGGCGCGATGCCGGAAGCAGCCTCGACGCCGCGCTCGCCCTGGCGACCACGCTGCACACGCCGGGGCAGCGCGAGCGCTACCGGCGTCTGCTCGACTGCGCGATCGAGCAGGCGGATCGCGCGCTGGCCGCCGCCGATCAGGAGCGCGCCGCCCTCCAGGAACATGAGGTCGCCGCAGGAAGAGAGCGAATCCTCGCGACGACGATGCGCGCCCGTTCGACGCTGGCAAGGGCCCATGCGGCGCGGGCGGCAGACGCGCTCCACGGAGCGGGCCAGCTCTCGTTGAGCGCGCAGCGCGCGCCGACGCGCGACGCTTGCGACGACGGCTGGCGGCGCGTGGAGGCGATCGTGGCCGGCGCAGAGGCCTCGGCCCGCGCGGCCGCCATCAGCGCCTCGGAGCTCGAGGGCGGGTCTCCGCGGTCAAAGGTCGCCCGCGCGGCGCGCGCGGCGGCTCACGAGGCCGAGGTCGCCGCCCGCGCGGCGCGCAGGATCATCGAGGAGCGAAACCACGCGTATACATTCCACACGGACGGCGGCTTCTCGTTCGGCGAGGGGTGGTACGTCGCCGCGGCCGCCGTCCTCGCGGGCGCGGCGATCCAGGTCGAGCCAGGCAAAGCGGGAACGGCGCAAGCCGAGGCGTTTCTCCGCGATGCAGGCCTGAGCGATCACCTTCAGGCGTACCGCTCGCGCCCGCGCGCGGTGAAGCAGACCACGGAGATCGTCGCGCGCGCCTTCAAGGCCGATCCGTCCTCCGCCCAAGGGAGACTTCGCGCGGCGTTTCTGGCGGACGCGCCGATTCCGGGATCGGTGATCGCCTGGGTCGATCGCAGGCTCGCGGAAGCGCGCGCGGGAGCGTCATGCCGGAAGAAGGTGCTGCTCTGGATCCGCGAGGGGATCCACCACCCGCACCGCAACACGACGCTCGCCGAGCTGCTCGAGCTGACGGACCTCGTTCAACGCACGGGGCTCGTGCCTGTGCTGACCGGCGACGCCCTTCGAGACGCACAGGTCCCCGACGGCGCGGTCGACATGACGCTCTTCTGGAAGGACCCGACTTTCCGGCAGCTCGACATGCGCCGGGCACAGCTGCAGTTCTTCGAGCACCTGAAGCGAACGCACGGCCTCGTCGGCCAGCTCGGCGTCACGACCGCAGGCATGGACGGGCCCGCGCTCATGGGGCTTCCCACGATGTACCTCACCGAGGCGTCGAACGTGCGTATGCGGGAGTGGGTCGGCGCGGTGCCGGGATACCAGGAGATCGTGCGCGAGGGGGGATATCTCGAGCGCGTCCGCCGTGTGTTGTCCGAATGGGCGGCAGCTCCGTTTTCGGGAAGTTCACAGGGAGGCGGGGAGTCGGGGAGTGAAATCCCATCAATCTCCCCGTCTCCCCGTTCAATTTTTTTTCGTTAAAATGCCAGCAAAGTGAGGGGATTTGTCAGGAGGCGCCGCCAGCGCCCCCTCCGCCGCCGGTGCCACCCGCGCCGCCGGTGCCGAGCGGGGTGTCGTCGCCGCTGCAGTCCTGATCGATGCTGTCACCTGCCACGTCCGTCGCGCCGGGGTGGATGTCCGGATTGCCGTCGTCGCAGTCCTCTTCGGGCCCGTAGCCCTCGCATGTCGCCTGGTAGCCGTCGCCGTCGCCGTCGGTCGCGGGCTCGTCACACGGGGGCATGCCGTAGCAGGCCATCAGCGTGACAGCCATCATGCCGCCCGACGCCGCCGCGAGCAGCCGGCCCGCGATCCCGTGGCGCGCCTGCGCGCAGGTGACGCGCTCGGCCGTGGGCGTCGCGCCGCAATGCGGGCAGGCGGAAGCGCCGGGAGGCAGGAAACCATCGCAGCAAGGACAAGCGCCGAGGGTGAGCATGAGGATCTCCGCCTTTGGGCCATGGGGCCGAGCCCTGGCGCGCCTCGGAAGGCCGAGCCAGGGAGGTCAAACCGTCCCATCCTATGGCAAGGCGCCTCGGCGACGCGCAAGGAAAATGAAGGGGAATGGCGCAGCGGCCCGGCGTGCGCGTGCGCAGGTCACCCCCCTTTAACGATCCCCCCCGCGCGTCGAAAGGGCGCCCGAGAGCAGGAGCCGGCGGCGGAGTTCGCGGTAGGCTCCGGCATGGCGCTGCGCCGTCTCGATGTGGTCCCCGGCGAGTATTACCCGGCGTACGTGGTCTGGGAGCTGACGCTCCGCTGCGATCAGCCCTGCCGGCACTGCGGATCCAGGGCAGGGGCCGCGCGGCCCTCGGAGCTCGGCACCGAGGAGGCGCTGGGCGTGGTGCAGCAGCTCGCGGCGATGGGCGCGCGCGAGGTGGTGCTCATCGGCGGCGAGGCCTACCTGCACGGCGGCTTTCTGGAGATCATCGCGGCGCTCAAGGCCGCGGGCGTGCGGCCGACCATGACGACCGGAGGGCGGGGGATCACGGCGCAGATCTCGGCGCAGATGAAGGAGGCCGGCCTGCACAGCGTCTCGGTCAGCGTCGACGGGCTGGAGCGCGCCCACGACCTCATCCGCAAGGCCCCGGGCAGCCACCGGAGCGCGCTCTCGGCGCTCGGGCACCTCCGGGGCGCGGGGCTGCTCACCGCGGCCAACACCAACCTCAACCGGGTGAACCAGGGCGATCTGGAGGCGCTCTACGACCTGCTCCGGGAGCAGGGGATCACGGCGTGGCAGGTGCAGATCACCGCGGCGCTCGGCCGCGCGGCCGACCGGCCGGCGATGCTGCTCCAGCCCTACGATCTGCTCGACGTGCTCCCGCGCATCGCCGAGCTGAAGCGGCGGGCCTTCCGGGACGGGATCACGGTGATGCCCGGCAACAACCTGGGCTACTTCGGCCCGGCGGAGGCGCTCCTGCGCTCGCTGCGCGAGGGCGGCCGCGACCACTTCCGCGGCTGTCAGGCCGGGAAGCTGGTGCTGGGGATCGAGTCCGACGGCGCGGTGAAGGGCTGCCCGTCGCTCCAGAGCGACGCCTACGTGGGCGGCGACCTGCGCGGGCGCGCGCTCCACGAGATCTGGGACGAGGCGCCGCGCCTCGCGTTCGCGCGGGCGCGCACGGCCGACGACCTCTGGGGCTTCTGCCGGAGCTGCGCTTTCGCGGAGGTGTGCATGGGCGGGTGCACCTTCACGGCGCACGCGCTCTTCGGGCGGCCGGGGAACAACCCGTACTGCCACTTCCGCGCGCGCACGCTGGCCGCGCAGGGCAAGCGCGAGCGCCTCGTGCCCGCCGCGCCGGCCGCGGGGAGGCCGTTCGACAACGGGCTGTTCGAGCTCGTGCTGGAGGATCTCGACGGTCCCGATCCCGGGCGCGATTCCCCGGAGCGGCTGGTCCAGCTCACGCGCAAGCCGCGGCCCTCCAGCTGAGTTTGCTAAGATTCCGAAATGGTCCGACCGGTCACCCGCCGAGCCTTCCTCCACGCCAGCTGTTGCGCTGCAGGGATTGCCGCCGTGGATGGGATCGCCATCGAACCTTCCTGGCTCGATGTCGCCGAGCACGATGTCCCGATCCCCCGGCTCCCGGCCGCGCTTCAGGGGTTTCGGATAGCTCACCTCTCTGACATCCACCTGCGCGCGCTGGGCAGTGTCCACGAGAAGGCCATCGACGCCATCCGCGGGCTGGCGCCTGATCTCGTCGTGCTGACCGGCGACTCGATCGAGGGCGAGGGCTCGCTCGGCGTGCTGGAGGAGTTCTGCCGCAGCCTCGCCGCGCCGGGGCGTGAGGTCCTCGCCACCGTCGGCAACTGGGAACACTGGGGGCACGTCCCCTTGCAAAGGCTGAGCGAGGTGTACGCGCGCGCCGGAGCCAGGCTCCTCGGGAACGAGTCGGTGCTGCTGAAGCGCGGCATCTCCATCGTCGCGACGGACGATTTCTGCAGCGGGAACGCCGACCTGCGAGCCGCCCTGGCGAGCGTGCCGTCCGCTCCGGCTCGGCTCTTTCTCACGCACGCGCCCGGCGTCTTCGATACGCTCCCTCCCGGCGCGCCGCGCTTCGATCTGGGCCTCGCGGGGCATACGCATGGAGGACAGATCCGAGCGCTCGGAACAGCGGTGTGGGTTCCGCCTGGATCGGGCCGATTTCGCTCGGGTATGTACGACACGGCCCATGGCAGGGTGTACGTGAGCCGCGGTGTCGGCACAAGCGTCCTTCCTGTGCGGTTCACCTGTCGGCCAGAGCTCCCCGTGTTCCGGCTGATCGCCGGGTGACGCCCTGCCCGACGACGGATGGCCGGGGGTGAGCCGCCCGGAGGCCGTCAGTCGCGCTTCGGTTCTGCGGAGAGCGCGTCCAGGCGGCACACGACCGACAGAGAGAGCCCCACCTCCAGCAGCGAGATGGGCCGCTGCTCGATGGCCCCCGGCGGCGCGCAGTCCACCAGCAGGAGCGGCGCCGACGCGGCCTGCGCCGCCTCCGCGAACGATCGCGCCCTCCGGAGCCATTGCTCGGTCAGCTGCGCGCGGTGCCCCTCCGGCTCCTTCACCTCGGCCCGAGGCTGCCCGAAGGTGGCCCCGCGCCGCCCGTCCTTCGCCGCCTGTACCGTGGCGCTCACCTCGCGCCTGATCTGCGCCATGGCTGCGGCCAGCCGGCTCCTCGCCCAGAAGTCGAGCTCTGGGGCGAGGCGCACCTCGATCACGCCGTCGACAGCGGCCGATACGGCGTCGCCCTCGCTCTCCGCCTTCTCGGTGAAGACCGTGCTGAACGACGCGCCCAGCATCCTCACCGTGGATGCGCCGCCGGTCGCCTCCTTGAACTGCCGCTCCACGTTCTCCACCGCGGCCTGCGCCGCGGTGAGGGCGCGCTGCGGATCGGCGTCGGTCTCCTGGAGCGCGAAGCCAAGGACGAGCACGTCGGGGCGGACGACCAGATCGGCCTGGACCGAAGCCCGACTGGGCAACGCGGGCGCGGACGGCATGCTGGGCATGCTCGCCGACGTGGAGCCCAGGCTCGTCGCGTAGGAGGGGGAGAGGGCCGCGCCGGGCGCCGCCCCGGATGCGCCCCCGCAGCCGGCCAGGAGGGCGAGGGCGAAAACCGCGGTTCGCATCGGGGGCCGACGCTAACACGCGCATCGAAGCCCAGCAATCGTACGGCCGGGTTGGATCTGCTGTGCACGATCTGGAACGCGTGCCGCCGTGCCATCCGCGACGTCGACGCGGACCTTCGGCACGGGAGGCGTGACGCGAGCGCATGGCGCGTGCGTGCGCCGGGTCATCGACGTGGAGCTTGCCGCCTTTTATCCCACCCGCCCGATCACCGTGGGGCCTTCTGGGCATATAGGACGGCCACTTTCTGACGCCTGCTGCAGGCACCACCAAGGGGTCGCACCCCTGGGATGGAGGATTTTTGTGATGAACAGGGCACGAGCTTCGACCGCCGGCATATTGCTCGCGTTTCTCTTGGTGGGTTGCGGTTCTTCGAGCGGCCCGGAAGAACCCGAGAGCTCGGGTGGCCCGGGTGCGGGTGCGGGCAGTAGCGGGAGCGGAAACGCGAGCGGGAGCGGGAGCGGAAACGCGAGCGGGAGCGGAAACGCGAGCGGGAGCGGAAACGCGAGCGGGAGCGGGACGACAGGCAGCGGCGCGGGGACGGGCGGCTCGACCGGTTCGGACGGTGCGGGCGGCGATCCGGGCGGAGACGGCGGCGGCGGCTCGTCTTCCGGTACCGGCGGCGGTGAGCCCGACGTTGTCGAGCCCACGTTGATCACCTCGGGCGCGAACGAGTACTGGAAGATCGGGACGCCGACGGAGGTGACGAGCGGCAATGCCGACGTGACCGTCGACGACGCGGCAACGCAGCAGCGATGGGATGGCTTCGGCGGCTCGTTCAACGAGATGGGCTGGAACATGCTCTCGATGCTCAGCGAGGCTGAGCGGCAGCGAGCCATCAAGCTTCTCTTCGACAAGAACGAGGGCGCAGGGTTCGCCTACGGGCGCATCCCCATGGGGGCCAGCGACTATGCGATGGACCGCTATAGCCTCAACGAGAAGAAAGATGATTTCACGATGGAGAGCTTCTCCATCGCGCGGGACAAGGAGAAGCTGATCCCGTACATCAAGGCGGCGCTCGCCGTCAGGCCCGGCCTCCACCTCTGGGCCAGCCCCTGGACGCCCCCCACCTGGATGAAGAGCAACGGCGCTTTCGACGGTGGCAAGATGAAGGACGACGCGAACACCCTGAAGGCGCATGCCCTCTACTTCGCGAAGTTCGTGGAGGCGTACGCCGCAGAGGGCATGACCATCGAGGCGGTCCACCCCCAGAACGAGCCGACCTACGAGACGAGGTATCCGAGCTGCGCGTGGACGGGGCAGCTCATGGCCAAGTTCATCGGCACCCACCTGGGGCCGCTGTTCGAAGAGCGCGGGATCAAGGCTCAGATCTTCCTCGGCACGATGTCCAACGACGCGGCAGACCCGGGGATCCTCAGCGCCGTGACCGGCGATGCCACCGCGATGAAGTACGTCAAGGGCTTCGGGCTGCAGTGGAACATGCGGGGCAGCGTGAACGGCTTGAAATCGCGGAACATGCCGATCGTGCAAACCGAGCACCAGTGCGGCAACTACAACTGGAACCCTCCGGGCGTGCCGGCGTTCAACCCGAACACGGCAGCGAACGATCACGCCTACGGGCAGGAGAGCTGGGGGCTCATCCGCGACTGGATCAAGGCGGGGGTGAACTCGTACAACGCCTGGAACATGGTGCTGGACCCGGTGGGGAAGAACATCGACTCGCAGCGGCCGTGGCCCCAGAACGCGCTCCTCAACGTGAAAGCCGACACGAAGGAGCTGGTACTGACCCCTGCCTACTACGTCTTCCGCCACGTCTCGCAGTACGTCGATCCTGGAGCGATGCGCGTCAACACGACCGGCGGCGACGCGCTGGCGTTCAAGAACCCTGACGGCAGCATCGTCACGGTCATCTACAACTCCGGCAGCTCCGCGAAGACGACGACCCTCAGCGTGGCCTCCAAGAAGCTCCAGTTCAGCGTTCCTGCCCGCGGCTGGGCCACCGTCAACTGGAAGTGAGGCGCGCGCGACCCGACCCGGGTCGACCCATCGCGGCCTGAACCTGTCGAGAGCCTCCCGGGAGAGATGAAACCTGAACCGGAGGGTGTCGACGCTCCGGAGCGTCGCCGCGCTCGGCCTTGCGAGCCTCCGGCCCCGGGGCGCTATGATCGCCCTCCATGGACGCCGCTTCCTTCCTCGCCGACATCGAGCCGCTGACCCATTACGACCGTGTCCGCCGCGTGGTGGAGCTGGGCCGCGCCGCCGCGCGCGGCGACGCCGGAGCAAGCGCGCTCCTCGGCGCGCTCAGGAGCAGCGCTCAGCCCTACGAGCGCCTCCTCGCGCTCATGAGCGTCTACGGCTCGGGCGACGGCGCGCGCGTCGTGGCGGCCGTCTCCGACCCGTCCCGCACCGTGCGGCGGCGGGCGTGCCGCATGGTCGCCCGCTTCTGCGACGACACGCAGGCGCTCGCGGCGCTCGGCGCCCTCCTCGAGCGGCGCACCCTCCGGCGCACCGTCGCCCAGCTCGCGCGGCGCAAGCGCCAGGCCGCCGTGGACGCCTTCCTCGGCGCGCGCATGCAGGCGGGGCGCGACCCCCTGATCGTGGATCTGCTCCCGTTCGGCTCCGAGGCGCTCGTGTCGGCGCACCGGCGCGCCATCGACGAGGCGGGCGGCCCGAGCTGCCTCGATCGGCTCGGCGTGAGGCACCCCGCGGCCGCGGCGCGCTGGTTCGGGGAGGCGATCGCCCGCTCCCCGTCCCTCGACGTTCGCCTGCGCTACCGCCTCGCGCCGCTGCTCATCCCGCTCGCCCGGCGCGCGCCCGACGCGGCGCTGCCGCTGATCCAGGCCCTCTTCGAGCGCGGCGAAGAGCCCTCGTTCCTCGCCGGCTCCCTGCACCTCCTGGCCCGATCGCGCCCGGCCGCCACGTTCGACCTCCTCAAGGCGCGCCACGAGAGCGGGCGACCCGCGCGGCCGCCCGGCGCCTTCGCGGTGGTGCGCTTCGACAAAGGCGCGCCCGCCCTCGGCGCCGAGCGCCTCGATTACCTCATCCGCCACGCCTGGGGCGCGCTGAGCGACGGCAAGCAGGGCCCGCGGTGGTTCCTGCGGCTCGGCCACGATGACCAGAAGGCCGTCCTCCGGGCCTTCCTGCTCGGAGGGCGCGGGGGCTTCGGCGCCTTCCTGTTCCGCTACGTGAAGGCCGATTCGGCCGAGGAGCAGGCGATCCGGGAGCGGGCCTTCGAGCGCTGGTCCTGCGCGGCGCAGGCCGCCGACGGCTCGATCGCGCCCGAGGTGCTCGACGCGCTGCCCCGCGACCTGCGCGAGCGCGAGGCGAGGCGGCACCTCTCGAGCTGCCCGTCGCTCGTCTCGAAGCCGGAGCGGCGGATGAGCTACGCGCGCCTGCTGTCCTTCGCCGAGGCCAGGGAGGTGCTCGCGCCGCTCCTCGGGCACCCGGAGGGCGACGAGCGGGCGAAGGCGCAGGCGCTGCTCCTCGCGAGCGTCGTGCACGACCGGGGCGCGCTCGCGGACGCGCTCGCGAACGTGCGCGCCCGCAAGTTCGAGCAGGATCCGGTGCGGCGGGCGATGATCGGCGCCCTCGCCGCGCTGCCCATCGGTCGGTTCGCGCAGGAGCACCTGGAGGCCGTGGGCGCCGTGGCGCAGGACGCGCTCGACGCCGCGGATCTGTCCCACGCCACGGCCTCGGCCGTGGAGCGGCTCGTGGTCCGCCTGTTCCGCATCGACGGGGCGTGGGGGGCGCGCTGGATCGCGAAGATCCTCGCGGTGCGCGGCTCGGTCTCGACCGCGGGGCTAGGGGAGGGGCTGACCCGCGCGGAGGCCGAGCGGCTCAGCCCGGCGCTCGCGCAGCTCGCGGGCGCGTGGTGCACGGGTGAGCGGGCAGGGGCGGTGCTCTCGCTCGCGCAGAGCCTCGGCATCCGCCTCAAGGTGGTCACGCCGCTGCTCGAGGCGCTCGAGCGGCTGTCCCGCGAGCTCCCGTTCGTCGGCGTCGCGGCGGGCGCGCTCGGTCTGCTGCGCGCCCACGACAGGCCGCGGTTCGCGCGGCTCGTGCCCGCGCTGCTGCGCGAGGACAGGAGCTTCGTGCTGATCGGCGCCGTCGCCCGGCACGTGAGCCAGAAGCGCCAGGATCTCCTGGACCCCCTGCTGGACCGTGGGCAGCCCATGACCGGCAGGTTCGCGACGGGCAAGACGCGCTGGGTGCTCGATTTCGGCGGGGGCCACGGCCGCTGGACGGCGAGGCAGCAGGAAAAGTACGCCGCCGGCCTCCGCGCGGTGCTCGGCGACGAGACCAGCGACGTCCCCACGCTGCGGTTCGCGCTCTCCACGCTGGTCCGGCTCGCGTACGTCGACGCGTCGGCGATCACCCCGTTCGCCTCGGATCCGAGGCCGCCCCTTCGCGAGATCGCCATCCGCGGCCTGCCGTGGCTCGACGCCGGCCAGGGCGTCCCCGTCCTGATCGAGTGCCTGGGCGACGATCGCGCGCGCTGGGCGATCTACGCGCTCCGGAAGGCGTTCGCGGAGATGTCCCGGGAGCGGGTGCTCGCCGAGCTCCGGGCGGTGCCGACCACGAAGGTGACCGTGGCCAAGGAGGTCGTGCGCCTGCTCGGCGAGCTGGGCGGCGACGACGCCTACCGCGACCTGCTCCGGCTGGACGCCCCGAAGACCCACCGCGACGTGCGGATCGCGCTGCTCCGGGCGCTCTGGGACCACCTGGACAAGCCCGAGACCTGGGACGTCTTCGGCCGCGCCGCGCGGGATCCCGACTGGATCGTGGCCTCGAAGCTCGCGGACATCCCGCTCGGCAGGCTGTCGACCGAGGCCGAGCGGCGCGTGGTGGACCTGCTCGCCGCGATCCTCGGGCGGGCGGAGCCGGAGGCGCGGCTCGACCTGCTCCGGCGCACCGCGCACCTGCCGCTCCGGGACGAGGCGCGCTCGCTCTTCCTCCGGCTGATCGAGCACATGGCCGCGCCCGCGCCCGAGGAGGCGGCGGAGGCGCTGTCCGCGGCGCTCGCCAGGATGCAGCACGGGGAGGTCGCGACCGTCGTCCAGCGGCTCGCGGAGCTCTCGCCGAGGCGCCGGCACCTCGTGGCGTTCCTGCCCGTGCTCTCGGCGCGGCTCGGCTCGTACGCCGCGAAGCACCACGTCGCCGTCGGGGAGGGGCTGCTCGCCGCGCTCAAGGCGGACGCCCTGGCCGTGCCCCAGTACCTGGGGCTCGCGGCGCGCCTCCTTCCCTGGAAGGCGCTCGGACAGGCGCTCGCCGAGCTCGGCCGGCGGGACCTCCTGCACCACGACGCGATGGTCGCGGCCATGTCGGCGGTGCACGGCTGCGTCCACCCGTCGCAGCTCGAGCAGGAGCTCCGGGGGAGCGCCGATCCGCGGCTGCGCCGGCTCGCGCTGGAGGCGCTCGTGCAGGCGGCGTCGCCGAAGAACGGCTGGACGGCGGACCGGCGCGAGCTGCTGGCAGAGCGCTACCGGAAGGACCCGTCCCCCGCCGTGGCGGGGCCGGCGTCGTTCGTCATGCCGCCGTGAGGCGGAGGGCGGCGGGCGCGCCGTCTGGCAGGGCTCACCTCACGACGACAGCGCAGCCATCGGCGGTGTAAATCACCGCCTCTGCCATGGCGAGATCGGCCGTCGGTTGCGTCGGTTCGATCGGCCGCCGACGAGCCGACTTCTTCTTCGTCGAGCGCACGAACGGCCAGAAGAGCTGCTCGGCCCAGGGCTCGACCGGTGCGCCCTCGGGGAGCCCGAAGCCCTCCTGGCGCGCGTGCGGGATCATGAGCGTGCCATGGATCCAATCGAAGCAAATGAGGGCGGCGCCATAGTTCTTCGTGGCATTGCCGAAGCGGCCCACCCCGTGGTGCACATGGTGCGTGTCGGGCAGCGAGACGATGCGCTCGAGGACCCGCATGGCAGGGCGCGTGAAGCGGCCCTGCTGGAGGTGCAGGTCCCAGCGGAGATCGCTGTGCTCCACCAGCACGATCATCGTCCTGAAGGCCAATGCCACGACATAGACGCCAGGGTGGCCGAGCCAGACGACGAGCGGGGCCATCCACATGCCCGGCAACAGGACATCCCAACTCCAGTTTTCCCGGTACGTGACCGCGATGTTCATGTTGCGCGGCACGTGGTGCGGCTTGTGGATCCGCCAGAGCCAGGGCCACTCATGGCTCTTGCGGTGTACCCAGTAGATCCCGTACTCATCGAGGAGCACGTAGATCGGGAACACCAGCCAGGAGCTCACGCCGGCAAGCGCGCCCTCGGAGCCGGGCCAGAGCGCCCCGAGCGCCCAGGTCACGGCGACGAAGGACGCGCCGCGGATCACGAGGTAGACGCCGACGGACACGAGGCTCGCGCCGAGCTCCCGCATGGTGAGCACGCCTGTGCGGCGATACAGGCCGAGCGCGAGCTCGAGGGCGGCAAAGAGCGCGAGGAAGACGAGGACGAACACCGTGCTGTGGAGCATGAGGGCTCTCCTTTCGAGCGTCGTGGCCTGGCTCAGGCAACCGCAGCGGCGGCGCGAGCCACCGAGCCGCGGTCCAGGAATCTGTCGTGATGCAAGTGCATCGGCGGGATCTCGCCGCGCAGCACGTCGAGCACGGCGTCGATCATCCCGGGCGGCCCGCACACGTAGGCCGCGCAATCGGCGTGGCTCGCGGCGACCTCACGGAGGTGGTCGGTGACGTGCCCCTTCCGCCCTGTCCAGCTCGAGCCTTCGGGCTCGTGCGAGAGCACGGGCATGAAGACGAATCGACCTCGCCATCGCTCCTTGATCGAGGCGATGGCGTCGAGCGCATAGAGATCCTGCCGGGCGCGCGCGCCGACGACCAGCGTCACGTCGCGGGCGAGCCCATCCGAGAGCCCCTGCTCCAGGATCGCCTTGATCGGAGAGAGCCCCGTGCCTCCTGCCACGCAGAGGAGCGGCCGATCGGCCTCGTGATAGCGGAAGCTGCCGTGGGGCCCCGAGAAGCAGAGGCGCGCGCCCGTGCGATCGGCCCCGAAGAGCCAACCGGTGAAGGCGCCGCCCGGCACGTGGCGGATATGAAAGAGCGCCCTGCGCGGCGAGGCCCGATCCGGCGCCTCGGCGAACGAGTAACAGCGCGGCTCGCCGAGCCCCGGGGCGCCGGGAACCGTGAGCTGCGCATACTGCCCGGCCACGTAGCGGACGTCCGCGGCGAGGTCGACCTCGAGCGCGAGGACGCTGGGCGCGAGCCGCGTCACGCGCGCGACGCTCGCGTCGATCTGCACCGGCGCTCGATCCGTCGAGCGCCCGCTGCCCATTCCCGGGATCTCGATCGCCACCTCCTCCGACACGGCGAGGCTCTGGCAGGCGAGGACGAAGCCGGCAGAGATCTCCTCGGGCGCGACGTGGCGCGAGATATCGCTCTTGAGGCGGATATGCCCCTTGATGAGGCGGCACTTGCACGTGCCGCACTCGCCCACGCTGCACATGTGTGGAAACGGGATGTTCCCGCGCACGGCTGCGCTGAGCAGCGTTTCTCCGGCCTCGATACGGACCGCGCGATCGCTGCCCAGGAGTTGGAGGGTCCCGGCTCGACTCCTCGTCCGGCCGCCGAATGAGATGGCTTTCACGATGTCATGGCTCCCTGTTGCACGTGGCTTCATGGAGGCGGCCCCCGAAAAGCCCAATCAGGAAATGGTATGAGGCAGATTGCTGGCGTGAATATTCCTCCGAATCCATGGCCGCCCGCCTCTTTTCGGGCCGAGCCCGCCCGCATGGGACGTCTCAGATGCGACTGCAGAGCTCGATGAGGGATCGCCGGAGCCACTCGTGGGCCGGGTCGCCGTCCTGACAGGCATGCCACATCATGAACAGCGGGATCGGCTGGATGGGGAGCGGACAGCTCACCACCCGCACGGGGAAGTGCTGCTCGAACAGCCGCGCCAGGGGGAGCGGCACCGTGCAGACGAGGTTCGACTGCGAGACGATGAACGGCATCGAGAGATAGCGCGGGACCTGCACCCGCACGCGCCGCGATCGCCCAACGACGGCCTGAATTTGCTCTGCCAGGTTGGTCTGGCCCTCGCGCGGCTCGATGATCACGTGCTCGAGCGCCATGTACTCGTCGAGGGTCAGCGAGGGTCCCACGGTCGGATGATCCTGGCGCACCAGCGCGACGAACTCGAGGTCGAGCACGCGCGTTCGCCGGAACTCCTCGCCCGGGATGGCGATGTGATCCAGGACGAGCTCGATCTTGCCGAGCCGCATCTCGTTTTGCAGGGAGGTCCCGGGCTCGCGACAGAAATCGAGCCGGACGCGGGCGCCGAGCTGCTCGAGCCACTGCAGAAAACGAGGCAAGAGGAGGGCCTCCCCGATGTCGCTGATCCCCAGCCTGAAGGTACGGCTCGCCGTGCAATCGAAGGCGCCCGTGTGGGCGAGTGATGCCTGGATCAGGTCGAGCGCCTTGCGGATCGGGCCGACGAGCGCGAGGGCGCGCGGCGTCGGGGCCATCTCCTTGCCGCGGCGCACGATGAGATCGTCGTTGAACAGCAGGCGCAGCCGGTTCAGCGCGCTGCTCACGGCCGGCTGGGTCATGCCGAGGCGCTCGGCCGCCCGCGTCACGTTGCGCTCGGTGAGCACGGCGTCCAGCACGGTGAGCAGGTTCAGGTCCACGGCGCGCAGGCGAGGCAGCGGCGGTGCGTTCATGCGGGGAGGGTAGCGCTGCCCCGAGAGGCACCCGCCGCTGGGGGCCCGAGCGGCGTGCGCGTACGGTCCATGGAGGAGATCCCCGAGACCTCATGGGCACCGGGAGGTGGCGGCCGGCGCCTACGGTGGCCCGGGCGCGGCCTCGATGCCGCCCTGCCCGACGCCCGGGGGCGGCGGCATCGCCGCGGCCACCAGGGCCACGCGCGCCCCGCGCGAGAGACCGAGGGTCACCCGGGTCCCTGCGGGCACGCGGAGCAGGGACCCGACCAGATACCCCAGCTTGCCGGTGACATCGTGGCCGTCCACCGCGACGATCACGTCTCCCACCTGCAGGCCCGCCGCCGCGGCCGGACCGTCGCGGCGCACCTCGACCACCTTGTGCGGCCGCATGGCCACATCCATCGGCGACTGGGGCGGCTCGACCGTGAACCCGAGATCGCCGGGAGGCTCGTCCTGCCTCACCCGGCGCTTCGCCATGAACAACCGCCCGACGTCGGTCTCCGCGCCCGGCTGCACATCGACCGGGATCATCGCCGCGTCGAACGCCGAGCTCATCGGATCCGCGGGCATGAGCATGAGCACGAGGGGACCTCTGGGCACGCGGTCGAGGTGAAAATGACCCGCTCCGTCCGTGACCTCGTGCTGCTGCACCGGCGAGGGCGCCATTCCGCCGGCGCGCGGGTACGCGTGCACGGTCACCCCGGCCATGGGCGCGCCGTCCTCCAGGGACACCACCTGACCCCGGAGGGCGACGCGCCCGGCGAGCGTGAGCACCACCCCGCTCCGCTGCTCCCCCTGCGCGAGCGTCACCTCCCCCGTGGCCGTCCCCTCCGGGGCGTCGGCTGCGAGTTCGTACTCGCCCGCCGGCAGGTCGCTCATCGTCCAGGCCCCGTCCGTGAACGCGAAGGACTCGTTCCGGAAGAACGGCGCTTCGCGGCCCGTGACGCGGATCGTGAACTGATCGGGCGGCGCGCCGCCGGGGCTGGAGACGGCGCCGGAGACGGTGCCTGTCTCCTGGATCGTGAGCGTCACGGTGCCGCCGATCTCGACGTGCTCGACGGCGGCGCGGCCCCCTCCGCGGCGCTGCGCCTGGACCGTGTACGTGCCCCGGCCCAGGTTCCCGATCACGAACTCCCCGTCGGGATCGGTGAGCACCGGCGCGTGGGGCCCCATGCTCTCCGGCGGCGGGGGCGGAGGGGCCGGGGCGCCCGGCTCGCCCGCGCCCTCGGGCTCCCGCTGGACATTGACGAACGCGTCCGCCACCGGCCTGCTGCTCCCGTCGACGACGCGCCCGTGGATCTCGCCGTTCTGGCGCTCCACGACAAGGCTCACGCGCGCGGCCGCCCCTGACTTCACGGTGACCGCGACCCCGGGGTCGTCGCCGCCGGCCTGACCAGGCGCCCTCATGGGCATACCCCCCTGCATGGCCCAGATCCGGTACGCGCCCGGCGCGACCCCCTTGATCACGAATGTCCCGTCCGCGAGGGACTTTCTCGGAGGGCCGCCCCACCCGGGCTGCTGCGCGCTCAGCATGACGTCCGCGCCTGCAACGGGGCGGCGGTCCTCGTCGGTCACGGTGCCCTCGACGCTGCCCCCGCCATCCATCACGAGGGTGATCTCGGGAGCGCGCTCATCGACGAGCTCGACCATCACCGGTTCGGGCGGAATGTGATCGTTCGAGTGCGCCATGACCCTGTGCTTGCCAGGGAGGAGCCCCCGGAGCACGAAGCGGCCGTCGTCATCGCTCTGCCCGACGGGGCCGGGCTGCATCGGCTGCATTCCCCCCATGTCGGTCGGGCTCGCGTGGACCATGGCGCGCACAGGCTTGTCCTCGCGGTCCACCACCCGGCCGCGGAGCGACAGCCCGGCGCGGACGGTCCACACGAGTCCCTCGACGTCCGCCTCGCCGACCTCCACGGCGGGGTAGGCCGGCTCCGACGCGTGATCCTGGCAGAGCACCATCACCTGGTACGAGCCGGGCAGCACCCCCTCGAAGCGCGCCGAACCGTCGGCCCCGAGGACCGTCGGGAGCCAGCCGCTCCCTTCGTGAAACAGGGTGACGGAGCCGCTCGCGCAGGGCCCGCCCCCGGGCGCGACCTCCACGCGGCCGGCCACGCTGCTGGCGGGGTGCATCTCGATCACCACCTCGCTCGCGGTCTGGCCGATCCCGAGCACCACGCTCGCGCGCGCCTGGCCATAGCCGCCCGCGGCGCGCGCCGTGGGCTTGTACCGCCCGGGCGGCAGGCCCGGGATGCGGAAGCGCCCCTCCGCATCGCTCGACACGGGTTTCACCTCCCCGGGGCCCCACCTCTGCGCCATCCCGGGACGGATCGTCGCGCCGGCGATCGGCGCGCCCGAGCCCGCCTCGACGACCCGCCCCTCGATCACCGAGCCGGGCGTCATCAAGATCTCGAGCGGCGGCCCCGGCGCCATGCCGTGCTGCGACCCCTCGGCGTACCCGTCAGCGGTGGCGCGCGCCAGGCAGTATCCCTCCTCGGTCCACGCGGAGAAGGAGCCCTCTGCGTCGGAGCGGGTCACCGCGGCGCCCTGGTGCGACCCCAGGAAGCCATGAATCATGACGAGCGCCCCGGCGATGGGCCCGCCGCTGACGTCCTTGACGTGGCCCCGGACCTCGACGCCGCCGCGGACGAGCGTCAGATCGACGCCGGTGCGCGCCTCTCCCTGGCGGAGATCGAGCCAGCGGGCGCGGTCCGGGGCAGGGGAGGTGTAGCTCGCCGGGCGGTGGCCCGGCGCCGAGGCGAAGATCGTCCAGCGCGCGGGGGAGAGATCCGCGATCTGGTAGCGGCCGTCCTCTCCTGCGGGCGCGCACGTCGGCTCGCCCAGATCGAACGGCGTCAGGCCGCTCGCTCCGCCGCTCGCGCTGGCGCACACAAGCGCTCCGGCGACGGGCGAGCCGGCCGCATTGGCGACCCGCCCCGCGATGCTCCCGAGCGTCGGGGGCGGCGCGTCCCTCGCGCGGAGGCGCCGCGCTCCCCGCGTCGAGGCGGCGCTCGCCGGAGGCGCGGGGCCGTCCGCCGGCGCCCCTCCGGCGCGGAGCCACAACAAGAGGCCCAGGATCCCCGCCGCCGCCAGCCCGAGCACGACAAGGATAAGCCACCGTCTCGCTTCCGCTCTCTTCATGGCCTGACAGCCCCTCCTTCGTGCATGGCCCCCTGCCGCAGGGATCACTAATCCATCGCGCGCACGCGCGGCGGGGGCTCGTCCTGGGGAGCAGGATGACGGCGCGTTCCCACGGCGGGGCGCGGGGGCTTGCCCTGTCGCCTCATCGAGGGCGAATCGAGCGCCTCGACCCGCCCCGGGACCCCCATCGGCGTTAACCAAGCCGCGCCGCGTTCTCCTACATCCGAACGTTTACGTGGTCGTAGTCGTGGTCGTGGTCGTGGTCGTGGTCGTGGTCGTCAACGATAGGCCGTGAACGACCACGACCACGACCACGACTACGACCACGTAAACGTTCACGTTTACGTTTACGTTCACGTTGGTGATCGATGGTGGGAAGGAGAGGGGCGGGCTTCGTGCCCTGAGCGAGACGAACGAGCTTAGTTAACGCCTATGCCCCTGAACCGCCGACACTCCTCCCGAATGCGGGGAGCGACCGCGCCCCCATCACTGACAGGCGGTCCCGTCGGCCAGCGCGAGGCACTCGTCCGGGTTCTCGAACGCGCGGCTCACGTGGAGCAGCCGGCAAGAGACCGTGTCGCCGCCCTCGGCGCTCGCCACGGAGTAGTGGGAATCATGGGCGGCTCCCGTCATCGTGCTGCACTCGTCCTGGCACGCCGCGCCCCAGCCATCGTACGCCTCGCCGAGGGCCTCCTTGCAGGCCGCCTCGAACAGCGTGCAGTACGACACGCAGTTGCCCGTCGTGCCCGAGCCCGGCTCCTCGACCCCGCAATGGCCGTCTCCGCCCGGCCCCGCGTGCGGGCAGTGGGTGGTCGGCGCCAGCATCGCGCTGTAAGCGTGGTACTTGCGGCAGCCCACGGTGTTCTCGGTCCGGTCCTCCGTCGCGCCGGGAGGGAGCGCCGCGCAGACCGAGAGGCATTGCGCTCTCGACTCGTACACGGCCAGATCGCCCGTGCACGACGTCATGACCACCTGGCAGAAGTCCTCGCAGCTCGGCTCGGTCCCTTCCGGATCGCCGCAGGGCTGCACCGGCGTCAGGCTCGCGTGCGGGCAGTGCTCCTCGGGGTCCACCGTCGCGGAGCTCACGTGCACGAGGCGGCACTGCAGCGTGTCGCCGTCGTGGTTCTCGATGACGTCGAACTTGTCCACGTCCTTGAGCCCCGCGCACATGGCGACGCACTCCTCCTCGGTGGCGACCTCGAGCGTGCACGCCGCGGCCCGCAGCGCGCAGTAGCTCTCGCAGTTGCTCCCGCACTCGCCGCCGCCGCCCGGGCCCGCCGCCGGGCAGTGCACCCCGACCTCGCCGGTGGCGCCCGCCAGCTCCGCCTGGCGGGCGCGGCAGGCGACCGTGTTGTCCACGGGCTCCAGGGGATCGCCAGCCGGGAGCAGCGCGCACACGCCCTGGCACGTCGCCAGCGTGGCATAGACCTGGTGCTCTCCCGTGCAGTTCGCCATCACGTCGGCGCAGTACGACGCGCATTGCTCGCTCACGGGCGCCTGCCCGCCCCCGGTCTCCGTGCTGCCCGGGTCGAAGGTGCGGTCCTCGATGCCGGCGATGGCCTGGCAGCCGAGCCACGCGAGGCTCGAGAGCGGGGCGAGCAGGGCGAGCGACAGGAGCCCTGTCATGCGTCTCATTCGAACGTACCTCCCACGCGCAACCCGACGTTGCGCGCGTCCACGAACGCCCCCACCTGGACGGGCGGGGCCTGCCTCGGCGCGACGACGAACACGAGGACGGCGCCGCCGATCGCCGCCGCCGCCCCGAGCCCGAACGCGACGTTCGACACGGTGGCGGCGCTCTTGGCCTCCTCGGTCAGCGTGACGCCGCGCTCGTCCTCACACGTGCTGCCGCCCTTGCAGTAGCCCTCCGCATCGCTGTTCTTCGAGATGGCCTTCACGCCGAAGAACGTCCCGACGCCGAGCCCCACGACGCCCGCGCCGCCCACGACGAGGCCAATCAAGCGCGCCGTGTTGCCCCCGGACGCCGCGGGCGCCGGCGCCGGCGCAGGGGCGCCGCGCGCCGGCGCAGGGCCCGCCGCCTCGGGAGGCGGCGCATCGCGGGGCGCAGGCGGCGGCCCCTCGAGCCGCTTGAGCGCCGGGACATCGACGCTCGCGGGGCCCTTCTTGTCGCCCCCGAGCTTCACGGTCGCCGTCCAGGTCTCGTGGCCCGGGGCGCTCGCCTCGATCGCGATCTCGCCCGGATCCACGGGGATCGCGACGCCGAAGACCGCAGGATCGAGCGCCTTTCCGGCGGAGCGCACCTTGAAGCCCTCGATCGCGAGGTTCTCCGCCGCGACGCCGATGCTCAGCTTCGACAGGCCCGGCTCCAGCCGGGCCGCCCTCGCCTGCGCCTTGCGGGCGCGGTCGGCCTGCCCCGCGGCCTGCGACTCCGACCCGGCCTGCCGGAACGTGGCCCAGGCGCTCGCCGTGCGGCCGGTGTTCTCGTAACACTCGGCCAGGTAGAGGAGCGTGCCGATGCCCGGATCGATGCGCTGGCTCTGCTCCAGCCTCGGGCACGCCTCCGTGCTGCGCCCCTGCTTCATCAGGTCGAGCGCCGCGTCGAAGAGCGCCTCCGCCGTCGCCTTGTCGGCGGCGCTCGGCTCCGCCCGCGCGGGGAGCCCCCCGGAGATCAACGCCGCGCACAGACCCAGGCCGACGCAGTGTGCGATGCTTCGCTGACGACGTTTCGTACGCCTCATACGTCCCGTGTTCTCCTCCAAGCTGGCCACGGCGGCCCCGGGGGCCGTCGCCGGATCGACGCGAGCGCCACGCTCAGCGCCGCCCGCCGAAGTCGCTGATCGAATTGCCCCGCGTCGGCTCCGGGCGCGCCCCCGCGTCGGGCTGCGCGCGCTCGACGGGCCGGGCCGTGGCGGTCGCCCGAGGCGCGCCCGGCTGCGCGGCGAGCGGCGCCGCCGGGCCGGAGGACGCCGCCGCCGGCGCGGGCGCGCTGGCAGAGGCCGCCGGCGCGGTCGGGGCTGGCGAACCGCCGGCCACCTCGGGCGCGGCGCCGGTCGTGCCGGGCGCCTCGTGCGCGTCGCCCTTCGCCATGGCCTCGGAGGTGGGGGCAGCCGTGGCCTCGGAGGTGGGCGCCGTCGTGGCCTCGGCGGTGGGCGTCGCCGCGGCTGCGGGGGGCTGTTCCTGGTCGGTGGCGAGCCCGGAGCGCAGGAAGAACAAGGCGCCGAGCGAGGCCCCTGCCAGGAGGGCGCCGGCGGCGATCGCCAGGACGACGCGCGCCCCGTGCCGGACCGTTCGCACCGGATGGCCCGAGTTGCTCCACGAGCTGACCGTCGGCCCCGTCTCCGCGTTGGGCGCAGTTGGTGCGACCGGCACGAAGGACGGCGTGCCCGGCGCGAAGGACGGCGTGCCCGGCGCGAAGGACGGCGAGGCCGGCGCGAAGGATGGCGAGGCCGGCGCGAAGGACGGCGAAGACGGCGAGCCCGGCGCGAAGGGCGCGCCCCCGTGCGGTATGGACGGGCGCGATCCGAAGCCCTGAGCGCCCCCGCTCGGCACGCCGGTCTGGAGGAGCGACGGCCGCGCGATGTCCGAGGAGCTGCCGAGCATGCGGCGCGCCCGGTCGACGTGCATGTGGCCCGTGGCGGGGCCGAACGGGAGCAGCGCGGCCGCCAGATCGCCGACGTTCGTCCACCGCTGCTCGCGCTCCTTGGCGAGGCAGTGCATCACCACGGCGTCCAGCTCGCGCGGGACGTCGGGGCGCAGCTGGGCGACCGGGGCAGCGTTCTCGTAGAGCAGCGCGTGGAAGAGCTGAGCGACGGAGTCGCCGTCGTACGGAGTCCGCCCGGTCAGCATCTCGTACAGAATGACGCCGAGAGACCAGATATCCGCGCGCGTATCCACATCCTTCGCGGAGCGCACCTGCTCGGGAGACATGTAGAGCGGCGACCCGAGGAGCGACGCTGTCTGGGTCAGCGCCACCTGGTCGCGCGATATGCCGAGCAGCGACTTCGAGATACCGAAATCCAGGACCTTGATGACCCGGTCGCCGTCGGGCCGGAGCGAGAGGAACAGGTTGGCCGGCTTGAGATCGCGGTGCACGATCCCCGTGGCGTGCGCCTCGGCCATCGCGTCGAGGGCCTGGAGCATGTACCCGACGGCCTCCATCACGGGCAGCGGACCGCGCGCCCGGATCTCGTGGGCGAGGTCGTTCCCCTCCAGGAACTCCATCACCATGTAGGGCATCCCGCCCTCCAGCGAGCCGACATCCAGGACGCGCGCCACGTGCTCGCTCTTGATCCTGGCCAGCGCGCGCGCCTCGCGCCGGAACCGCTCCGCCGGGTCGCCGCCGTCCGGCCGCAGCGAGTGCAGGAACTTCATCGCGACGCGCTGATCGAGCTCCAGGTGCCACGCAGCGACGATCGTGCCCATCGCACCGGCGCCAACGATCTGCTCCACGCGGTACTTGCCCGCGAGGACGTCGCCCACAGCAACGGGAGCCATCGCCATGGGCCCCAGGCTAGCCGAGATCCACGAGATCACATACTTCGGCGCGCCGCGATCTGCGCGCAGGGCGGAAATACCTCGTCGACGCTTCCGCTGCGGCGGAGCCGTGCGTCTGGGCGCGTGGTGGGCAGGCATGACACCCGCGCCGGCGAGATCTCACCGGCGTTCCAGCGCGACGCCCGCGACGCAGCGCCAGCGCTCGGTCTGCCCCTCCACGGCCCACAGCTCGAGCCGGTCGGCCCGCCACACCCCGTGCGCGAGCGCAAGCACCCGAGGATCCGCGGCGAGCTCCTGGCGGCGCGCGTCCGGCAGCTCGCCGTACACGAGGCTCACGTGCGGGCGAAAGGGGGCCTCGTTCGCGCCGAGCGCCGCCTCGGCCGCGCGGCGCAGCGCCGCGAGCGGCTCGGACGGCGTCACGTCGAGGAACACGCACTGGTGGCGGGTGCCGCCGGTGGCGGGGCCGCGCGCCTCGAGCGCGACGGGGCGGAGCGCGCCGCCGTCGCCGCGCAGCCCGCCGAGCTTCGCGGCGAGCGCGCCGCCGTCGCCGCGCAGCCCGCCGAGCAGGGTGAGGTGAGGCGCGAACGCCGTGCCTCCGGTCTCCCGGGCGAGCGCCTCGATGAGCTCCTCGAGCCGCGCGGCCGGCGCTCCGCCGGGGATGAGCCACAGGGCGAACGCTGTCTCTTGCGCCATGGCCGACACCCTTTGCGCCGCCGCGCCTCGCGGGCAAGCCGCCGCGCGCCGGAGCTCGCGTGAGCGCCCCCTCCGGCTCACGGCCCGCTCAGGGCGTGCGCAGGGGGGCGGTTCGCGGCGGATGGTTCGGATCGAGCAATGAGACGCTCCTCAGCCGAGCGCCGCGCGCAGGTGCCGGTAGAACGCGTCCGCGGCACCGCCCTCGGGGATGCCCGCCGACCCGCCATCGTTCAGCTCCACCAGCATCCAGCCGCCCCCTTCCTTCTCGGCGACGTCGGCCGCATAGAAACGACTGCGCACGCGGCCGAGAACGGGCGCGAGCACGTCGGCGCTCGGCGGCTCACCCGGATAGTCACCGTCGGCCCAGTACGGTGCCGAGTAGAACGGCCGGCCGTCGAGCACGAAGAAGCGATGCTCGTTCACCAGCGGCAGCCTGCTCTTCGGGTGCAGCCCGATGCGTCGCAGCGCGACGAACTCGCGGAAGACGAGCCCGCCGACGACGTGGTCGTCCTGGAGGCGGAGGAAGTTGCCCACGACGCGCCGCACGTTGGCCTCGTCGTCCGCCGCCGGGATGAAGCACGCGTCGAACCACTCGTGCTTGCGGGACTTCACATAGTCCTTGAGGATCACGGCGCCCGATCCGAACGCCTCTCGCACGTGAACGACGACGGCTTCGAGGTCGAACGTGGAGCCCGGGATCCAGATCGACCGCGCTGTGTGCTCGGCGCCGCCGATCGTCTCGTACCACTCCGGCAGGTGATAGCAGTGCTGGTACGCCGCCGGCTCCGTGATCAACCGCCGGCCACGCGCGGCGACGACCTCACTCATGCATCGGTAAGCATCGAGGCCCAGGAGCCAGCCGCGGTAGATCACCTCGCCCGGGCCTTCCGGCACCCGGCGGAGCTTCACGTCGCCGCCGAGGAACACCTCGAGGTCGATGAAGCCGACGTCGAAGCCTGCGCTGGCGGCATGCCGGGCTTCCTCCTCGAAGGCGCTGTCCGGCGTGGTCGGGTGCAGCGGGTTGCTCGGAAACAGGACGAGCGGGGCTGGGAGCATCTCGTAGACTCTATCCGATTTCAGATCGCTCGTCCGTGGCCGTCGAGCTCAGCTCTGGGCTGCTCCCTCGACATCGATCCACGCTCCGCACATGGTGCAGAGCTTCGCCGAGGCGTCGGGCAGGAAGTTACAGCTCGAGCAGTACCTCTTTCCGTCGGGAGGCGGCGGCATGGGCGGGCGGGGCGGCGGCGGATTCCAGTTTGACGCCATGGGCTCCGGCGGTAGCCAGGGCGGTGGAGCTCCCTCCCAGCCGTTCAGCGCGATTGACGCGCCCGCCCTGTCGCCCGGCACGCAACGCAGCGCCGGCCCGCCGAGCTGGTCGCGCCGCGCCCAGAAATCGCCGTTGCTCATCCGGGACCGCAGCTCCGTGCCGTGCACGCTCGAGGGCAAGAGCGGCCGGTGCGCCCCCGCCTCATCGCGGTAGCGGACCGGCTGTCCGTCGGGCTTCAGGGCCGAGCCAAAGGAGATGTGGTGATCGACCTCGACCGTCGCCCGGAGATCGGGCGGGTTGCCGTCGTGCGCGTCGAGCGCGGGCGCGAACAGCCACTCCGGGTACCTGGGCTCGTACCACCACAGGAGCGGCTCGGGCTGGAGGTTGCCGTTCCAGCAACAGACCGCCACCGGCCAGCCGGGGTAGTAGGCCTCGAACGCCTGAAGCATGCGGTCGTTGAGCGCAGGCCGCTTGGGCTCCGGGACCTGCCCGAGGACGGAGAGCACCGCGCGCGGCGACTCGGCGAGCACCACCGCATAGCTGCCCACGTCGAAGACCACGGCCCGGGCGGCGGGCGGCGCGGCGAACGGCGGCGGGCCGTAGCTTGGCGGGATCGGCCGGCGCGTCGCCTGGCGGATGTCCTCGAGGAAGGTGCGGAACGGGCGCGTGTCGACCGCGTTCTGCGGGCCGATCCGCGTGGCCGGGATCGGCAGGATCATGGCGTTCGGGCCGGAGGTCGACGCCGTGTTCTGGTAGGCGAGGACGTGGACGTAAGCGCCGTTCCACTGCGCATCGCCGGCATAGAGGAGGGTGCTGGAGAGCCTCGCGGGGGAGAAGGTGCAGCACATGGTCGCTGCAGGATACACGAAGAGGAGCCTTTCCGCCCATTGTCGGCGGATGCGCCACGGGCGCCGCGGGCGCCCGTCGGATCCATCGGCAGATTGGGCGGCGTCAGCGTGGTCGCGACGTGCAGCCGCGTCGTTCGCCCCTCCACACACCGCCCTCGCAGGGGTGCCGCCGTGCCTCCGCCGGCGTGAAATCCCCAGTCACCTGTTGCTGCCATCCGGTCGGGTTTGCTCAAGCAGCATTTTAACGCCGGTCGGAGCGCCGCCACGAAAACGCTTTTTCGTTCGACCGCCCACCGGGGTCATCCGTTGTCCCGAACGAGCTTTGAAATGGCGGTTCGAAGACCGCGCGCTACGTCCAGCCATGCCTCGTCACGGTTAGGCCAGCTGGTGATTGGTTTCGCGTCCTTGGGGAGGGCCTGAAGGCGCGCGAATGGCGCCGCGTTCCAATCGGTTGGCCGGACAATAATCGGAATGACCAAAACCTCGCCTCTGCCGAAACGGTTCATAGCTCGAGTCATTTCGACCTCGTAGCAATAGTCCGACGCGACAAAATGCGGACTTACCAAAATGAGCACAATGTTCGACCTGTCGAGGCGCTCGTCAATTGCTTCTCTCCAGTCCGTGCCCGGAGCAATTTGCCGATCATACCACTGCGATATGAGTTTCTCGCGACGAAGAGAAGCGAGATGAACGTCGAGCTCATCTCGCAGTGCTTCGTCCTGGTGCGCGTAGCAGAAGAACACGCTCGCTGGCGAGGTCTGCCCCATACCGGAACTGTGCGGACGTGCGCCTACAGGCGGTACTGGCGGCGGAGGCAACTCAGAACGAAAGACCGAACCGCCACGGGCTTTAGCGATCCTCAGCAATCCTTCCTCAATGAGTTGATCTCTGATTTGGTCGTAGAACTCGGCCTCCCACCCAAGCTGGCGAATCAATGTGGCATCCGAAATCTCCCGCCGATCCACTGGGACAAGCGCCATGAGCTCATTACGGCGGCTCTCTGTCCAGCCTGAGGCGAGCATGACACTGCCGCCGCGTCCTTTTCCTAACCAGATTAAGCCGCCCTCAAGCAACTTCGCGCGGACCGAGTAGTACTTGCTCTCGTCCCAGGCGAGGTGATTGCGAAGCTTGCCGTTGCCGATCGCGGAGCCATCCTTCGGGAGCTGCGACAACATGGTCTCCTCCGCTGCCGTCGACGACTCGACGTCCGGCTCGTCAGAAGGAGGTGCGGACACTACATCGACCAGAGAAATATTTTTGAGCAGTTTGTGACCGCGATGGCGGGAGAGACGAAGGCGTACCCCACTCTCATCGACTCCGAGCGTCCTAGCGACCTGACCAAACAGGTCATAGTGCCGGACCGTTGCGACGCGGAGATTGCCGAGGATGTCGCTCAGGACTACCTCGCGTTCTTCACGATCCACCTTGCCGGGCCACGCAAAGTTGAAGGCATTCTGGATGTGCATCTTGCCTGAGACCTGATCCAACACAAATTCAACCATTTGCGGATCGAGGGTCGTCACCTGGGAGATGTTGTGGCCGTACTCTCCCGTCCTCGCAGCGGCGACCGTCTGCTTGCCGAGCTCGCCAGCAAGATCGGGCCACTCGTTAACGAACACGCTCCGAAGCTGGGCGTTCCCGCGGGCACTATCCAAGCGGAGGCGAACCAGCCGCGGGGGGAGCCTCGTAACCTCGACAATCTCGGCGAGCACGCCGTCACCCGATCCGCGTACTTCCGTCACCGTGCGATCACCGAGGAGCGCCATGCGAACGGTGACGCCAGCATGATCCACGAGCGGCGTCAAGGTTGAGCGCGGACGGCGGGACGTGGACGTCCGCCGGCCCAACGTGCGCTGCGCCGCGGTGCGGCGGGAGGCGATCGCGGCGAGGTCGTCGGGCCGGTCGCGGACGAGCTGGACCTCGTGCTGGACGGCAGGAAGCGGTGAGGTCAGCGCCGCGGCGGCGAGCACCCACTCACACGCGTCGCTGTAGGGCACCGGCCCGAGGTTCTCGTGCGGCAACATCAACCCGGGTCGGGGCCGCTCCTCCACACTCCGTCCTCGCAGGGTCGTCGTCGTGCCTCCGCCGGCGTGAAGTCCCCAGTCACCTGGGGCTGCCTCTTGGGCGGGGTTGTTAACCAGCGTTTTGCGACCAGTCGGAGCGCCGCTTCGCCGCAAAAACGCTAGTTCGTTAGGCTGCTCGCCCCGAGGCCGGCGCCGCCGCGGTACCGGACGGGATCGCAGTCGTCCCGGAAGTCCTTCACCGCATTTTCGCGCCTCCTAGCGATCGGGAACAATCGCCCACTTGCCGGTGTCGTCCCGCTTGAATTTCCGCTCTCTCTCCTTCCTCCCCGGCTCGGGCTTTTCGAGCCGACACGCTTCGATCTTCGGGAGCAGCTCATCGTCGGTCGTGAACTCGCGCTCATACCTCACCGTCGCGGTGTTCCCTTCGGACATGATGGACGTCAGACCGACGAACTTGAACGAGCCACACGCGAAGTAGAGTCCATTCTCGTCAAGGTCGGCCTTTCCGGCGCCCTGAAGGGCGCGTTTGCAACAACCACCGCAGCCCGATGTAACGCAATCTCCGCGCTTGATCAGCCCGGCCCTTTCCAAGGCAGCCCCACATTTCGCCGTTTCATCAAAGTCGGAGAACGTCCACGTCTTGTCGGTAGTACGCCGGGGATCCCTCCAATAGCAGTTGACGCCGGGCCCCTTCGCGAAGTTCGCCTCCACGAGCCGTCGCGCGTTCTCGGCGTCGAGCTTGCCGGTCGGCTGCACTACGTCGGCCTGGGTTGGCGGCGCGAGGACTGGCGCGGGCACGTGCGCGACCCATCCGATCGCCACGCCGAGCACGAGTCCTCCAACCGCCCCTCCTACTCCAGTCTGCCAAGGTTTCATTGGGTCTCCTGTTACCGATCAGTCCCGCGGCCGCGGAGCCGCGCGATCCTTACGCCCGATCGTTGGTGGGGTTCAATCCCCTTATACGCCGCCGCAGGTCGTTCTTTGTCGCTTGCCGCACCGGACCGCTGGCCGCGGAGTCCACGGCACGACTGTCTCCACGGAACTGCGTAAGAATTCGCTGACACAGCCCACTCTGTCCGCCCAACGAAAGCGCTTCTTGGGACGCATCAGGACTCGTAGAGTTCTCGGAATTCCTTATGGGCTGCTCGAAGATCAGCAACGACACTCTTTGCAGAGGAATATCTCTTGACGCGATCCCTCAGTAGAAGTCTCTTGATGCACTGTTGTAGCTTGTCGGAAAGAAAGATCGCATCCTTGGCAGACTGGTGGGCTGCACCGTCGACGATCGCTTGCTTCTTCTTTGCAATAGGCAGGGAAGAATCAATGGCCGACTCTCCCTGCGCCATGAAGTAGAGGACCAAGCCGAGCTGGAACAGGTCGGATTGCGGAACGCTGAAGTCGCCGCGAGCGAGTTCAGGTGCGACGAACGACCAATTGGCAACCTGGGTTACCGCGACGTCGTACTGGCCGTCAAGCTGCTTTGCAATACCGAAATCCCCAATCTTGAAGATCGACTTCCCCTGAAAATAGAAGATGTTGTTGGGCGTTACATCGCGGTGGATCAGCGGACCGGCGGCGCCCCACGCCGTGTGCATGTAGTGCAGTGCGCTGGCGATCTGGATGCCGGCGCGCATGACCTCCGACTCGTCCCAACCCTCCGCGGGCGTGCAATGATCGAGAGAGGCGGTAGCCAACTCCGTGGCCATGTAGAGAAAGCCTTCACATTCGAACGCGTCGAACACCTGAAGGATGTTTGGATGGCTGAGCGAGTCGTGCGTCTCAGACTCGTTCGCCCAGCTCTCGAGAACGGACGCCGTGCTGCCCGGCTTAACCCTGAAGCGTTTCAGCGCCACGCTGAGATTCAGGTCAAAGAGTTCGGCCTCGTAGACATCCCCGAAGCCACCTGACCCGAGCAGCTTCTTAATGACATACCTATACAGCGTGCGGTCGCTCTTGACGATGGGGAAGCCCTGCTTAGTCGTCTTCATATTGTCACCTCAGATACAAGGCGCATGCCACCAGCTGCAGCTCGGGAGCCGGCCTCGCGGCCCAGTCGATTGGTCAACCGAAATCGCCGGACCAGGTCTGTCTAGCTCGTCGCCTTTTGTGACCTCCTCCCACGGAAAATCTCACGGATCGGTTCTGCGCCGCAAGGCCCAAATGCTGTCCAGCGCCATAGGCTAGATCGGTCTAAGACCGGCGGCAGTCGCCGCCTTTCCGGGGAGCCCAGGGGCGCGGCGGACGCGCAGCCAGAGGCGTGGTTCCGCATCGCGCCTGGACGACGCGGCGCGGCCGCCTCGTCAGGAGGTTGCGGGACACCTACCAGTCCGTTCACAACCTCGGACCGAAGGGGCCGTCGAGGGGCTGCGGACGGTCAGGCCGCCGCGGTTCAGCGCGTGGGTGTAGATCATCGTCGTGCTCACGTCGCGGTAGCCGAGGAACTCCTGGGAGCGTGCGGATGTCGTGGCCGGCTTCCAGCAGGTGCGTGGCGAAGGAGTGACGCTGGCGTTCTGCTTCGCGCCCGGGACGTGGGCGGACGCGGAGCTCGACTGCGTCGCGCAGGACGGGCACCTCGTGCCTATCCACGACACGGAGACGCGGGATCTCATGGTCTTGAGTGCCGCGGCGGTCCGGCCGCGCTCCTTTTGGATCGGGGGCACCGAGGCGTCCGGGGGGACTTCGAGTGGACTGACGGCGCACCGTACGACGACGAGCGCTGGACCGGCGGCGAGCCGAACAACGCCGGCCACGGAGAGCGCTGCGTGGAGCTGGCGAGCTTGGCAAGCGAGCAGTGGAACGACATGCCCTGCTACGCCGAGCTGCCCTACGTGTGCAGGCTGCCTTGACGAGGATCACGGCCGCCCCAGCCGCAGAGGCAGGCAGGGCGGCCGCTCACCTCGGTCATCTCATCTGCTTGCGCGCGGCGCCAGCCGGAGCCACACGCCGCCGGACGTGCTCATCGGGCGGGTTGCCGTCGTGCGCGTCGAGCGCGGGCGCGAACAGCCACTCCGGGTACCTGGGCTCGTACCACCACAGGAGCGGCTCGGGCTGGAGGTTGCCGTTCCAGCAACAGACCGCCACCGGCCAGCCGGGGTAGTAGGCCTCGAACGCCTGAAGCATGCGGTCGTTGAGCGCAGGCCGCTTGGGCTCCGGGACCTGCCCGAGGACGGAGAGCACCGCGCGCGGCGACTCGGCGAGCACCACCGCATAGCTGCCCACGTCGAAGACCACGGCCCGGGCGGCGGGCGGCGCGGCGAACGGCGGCGGGCCGTAGCTTGGCGGGATCGGCCGGCGCGTCGCCTGGCGGATGTCCTCGAGGAAGGTGCGGAACGGGCGCGTGTCGACCGCGTTCTGCGGGCCGATCCGCGTGGCCGGGATCGGCAGGATCATGGCGTTCGGGCCGGAGGTCGACGCCGTGTTCTGGTAGGCGAGGACGTGGACGTAAGCGCCGTTCCACTGCGCATCGCCGGCATAGAGGAGGGTGCTGGAGAGCCTCGCGGGGGAGAAGGTGCAGCACATGGTCGCTGCAGGATACACGAACAGGAGCCGTTCACCCCATGGCCCCTGGCGCGGCGCCCGGTCACCTGCCGGCGCGCGGTCCAGCCGGAGCCGCTGCGCTGGCGGCAAGCCGGGCTTCCTCCTTGTTGACGCTCAGGCTGGCTGATGGTCCGCCGAGCAAGCTGCTTGATGGCCATCGCGGGCGTGCACGGTTGCGGTCAAGGAGAGCGATGGCCATCGCTCGGACGCGCGCCGCAGGGCAGCTCGCAATGGCCATCATGGTTGGTGGCCGTCGGCGCCGGCGAGGTGTCCCTTTACCAGCGCCGAGGTGGCGCCCGTCGTGTGGGTCAGCGTCAGCTGCCGTCCGTCCCCAGGTCGCCGACGATGCGCGCCATCACGTCACGCTCGACGAGTTTCTTCTTCCGTCGCGCCGCCTCGCGCAGCGCGGCGGTGGCCATGCGGTCGATCTCGCGCAGGCTCGAGCCAGCCGCCTCGTGGAGCAGCGTCAGAGCGTCCGCGGTGAAGACGTCGCGATCGGCGCCGGCACGGCTCATCCGGAGCCGCACGTACTCTCCGGTATCGTCGGGGACCATCGCACCAATGGACAGACGCCGCTCGATGCGGGAATATAGCGAGCGGTTTTTGCGCAGCTCAAGCCGGTCTTGGAGGTCAGAGAGCCCTACCAGGATCAGCGACAACAGGGCGCGGCTGTCCCATTCGTAGTTGAGCAAGATGTGGAGATGATCGAGCGTGTCTTGGTGGAGCAGGTGCGCTTCGTCCAGCAGGAAAACCGGGTGGATGCGCTCGCGGCCGAGGGTCTCGATATGCGCGCTGACAGCGTAGAATACGGCCGCCGCGGTCGCAGCGGGGTTGAGGCCGAGGGCATGGCAGAGCTGGCGATAGAAGTCGCGGCGGCCCAGCGTGGCGTTGTGGCAGTAGGTCAGCCGGAAGCCGGCCTGCGGCAATCGATGACGCACGGCCCGTAGCACACACGTCTTGCCGGCACCGGGCTCGCCGACCAGCAGCACTTGGGCGTGCTCGTGCACGGCCTCGCACACCTCCTCGACGAGCTGCTCCTTCGAGGGCGGCAGCCACAGCTCGCCGTCCTGGATCTCCTTGGAGAAGGGTGCGGCGGAGAGGGTGAAGAAGCGGACGTAGGACTCGCTCACGTCTCTCCTCCGCGCTCGCTCGTGTCAGCGCCAGTGCCTATCGAGCGGCCGAGCGTCCGCGCGGGGTTGAAGTCCACGGGGCGAGTCGGCTTGTTCACCGCAGGCCCGCCGCACGGCAGCCGCTTTCGGCGCGCGTTGCGCTGCGGGTCGACCGGATGCAGCACCAAGCGCTTGCCCTCGTGCTCGACCCACGGCGGCTCGTCGGGCGCGACGAAGCATCGGGCGACGGAGACGATCTGGCCGGCGAGGTAGCCTTGATCGAGCTGCCAGGCGACGCCGTCGACAGAGACGATGTTGTCGCCCGAGACGCGGCGCCGGGTGCGCTCGGTGAGCGCGACGCGCAGCGCCCTTTCGTCGACGCCGCCCTCGGCGGCGGGGCGGGCCGCGTAGACCTTCGCCGGGGTCTGGCCGAGCAGGCCCCCGTGCGGCGCCGGGTGGTAACGCCTGTCGAGGAAGGCGCGGAGCGTCGTGTTGATGTCCACGAGCGACGCCAAGGCGCCGAGATAGGTAAGGCACCCTTCGCGCAGCGTGCGCCAGAAACGCTCCATCTTGCCACGCGCCTCTGGGTCGTACGGCTTTGCGTGCAGGAGCGTGATGCCGAGCCGCGCGCACGCGGTTTTGAGGATGTCGCCGCGGTAGGTGGAGCCGTTGTCGAGATAGAGCGCGTCGGGCTTGCCGTGGCGGCGCAGGGCGTCGACGGTCATGGCGAGCATGTCGACCTCCTTCTCGGTCGTGTGCGCCTCGAGGGCCACGACGTAACGAGAGGCGTCGTCGAGCAGCCCGTGGATGCGGAGCGGCATGGCTTTGCCGCCGACGGTGCAGCCGGTCACGTGGCAGACATCGCCGTGCCAGAGCGCGCCGGGGCGCTCGGCTTGCCAGCGCAGCCGCGTCTTCGGCTCTCCCTCGGCGCGCGCGGCGCGGCGGCGAAGGCCGTGCGCCGCGTACAGTCGCCGTACGGTGGGCTCGGAGATCTGGGTGGCTTCGAGTCGCCCCTCGTCCACAAGCGTCTTGAGGATGAGCGGCACCGAGGCGTCGGGATGCTCGCGCCGAATGTCGAGCAGCAGCGTACGCAGCTCCTCCGACAGGTCCTGCGCGAAGCCGCGATCGCTGCGTGGCTGTGGGCGCAGGCCGTCGAGGCCAGCGGAGCGATACGCGTACAGCCAGCGCTCGAGCGTGGGCACCGAGTAGGTGCGGGTGCTGTGCGCGCCCGGCGGTCGAAACC
The DNA here is from genome assembly GCF_051525245.1 of Sorangium sp. So ce128. Lineage (NCBI taxonomy): Bacteria > Pseudomonadati > Myxococcota > Polyangiales > Polyangiaceae > Sorangium > Sorangium sp. So ce128. The sequence continues at coordinate 2,633,739 of NZ_CP150313.1, forward strand.
GCTGCTCGCTCAGCGCACGCAGCGCTGCGGCGAGCTGGCCGTGAGTGAGTACGCGGTGCATGAGAGGGCCGATGACCGTGGCGCGATAGATCGCGACGGTCTCGGCGTGGTCGGCGGGGCCGAGGGCCATTCGGACAGGTCCTTTCTGCGCCTTGCTGGCGCGCGGTCCTTGTCCGGGATCGGCGGCGTTTTTGGCAGGGATCCTCTCAGGTGGGCTGTACGATCGGGGCTCCTCGGGGGCAAAGGCCCTCACGCCGCATGCGCGGCGCCGAAGAAGGCGCGCTGCTCGATCGGCAGCGCCCGGGTCGTCGGGTCCGCGGTTGCCGCGAGCGATGTCGCGACGGCGGCTGCCCTCTTTCGGAGCGAGGCGGACGGGCCTGGGTCGGGGGCGTCCGAAAACAGACGTCGCTGCGCGACGTCGCGCGCCCACCGACGCAGCGTGGCCCAGCCGGCGACGGCGCTGTCGCCGAGGATCTTCGCTGGGCCCACGCGCCGACGGACCTCGGCCGCCGTCGCGAGCGCCAGGCCCCAGAGCGCGAGGGCGAAGCCGATCGCGGCGGCGCTGTATACGCGAAGGCCGAGCACTCCGCGAGGAACGACGAGCAGCACAGCGCGGCAACTGAGGCAGCGGTAGCGGCGAGCTGTCACCGAGAGCACCTCGGGGCGTTGGTCCGGGCTGGTGGGGCCCCAGACCTGCCGCTCGCGCCTGCCGTGGCCTTGGAGCCGGATGGCGCCGCCCAGCGGACAGCTCGCAGCGCCGCAGACGGGGCAACGCGCAGGCCGCGCTTCGACGACCGTGGGCGGCTGCTGCTGCCAGCGCTTGATGTCGATGGCGCTCTGGATAACACTGCGACCGCTTCGATTCCTGGGCACAAGAACCGGAGCACGACGAGGAGGCTGTCCGCCAAGATCAGGTCTCCTCGTCGCCTATTTTGTGGCCGGCACCGCGCCGCTGCTCCGCTCCTGCGGTCGGCCTAACCCGTCGTGAGGCGGGCGTGGGAGCGACGAGGGGTGGTAATTTTTGACCGATGGACGGAAGTCGGGCGCCCGCGAGGGAAGGGCTTGTTTGAACCGACGCAACCGTGCTCAGAGGGAACGGAGATGAGAATCTTGAGAGGCCGGAGGTAATGCGTCGTGTGTCGCGGCGCTCCGGAGTCGTCGTCCCGGGCTGCGTACGCGGAGCGAGCATCCTCCTTGATGGCCAGCCTCGTTGGGCAGAACCCCTCACCATCAAGCAGCACGCTCGATGCGGTGCGCTGCCGCATCGATGAGAGGGCGCGGTAATACTCCTCGAAGGCGCTGTCCGGCGCGGTCGTGTGCAGCGAGTTGCTCGGGAACAAGACGAGCGGGGCTGGGAGGATCTCGCAGACTCTATCCGACGACGCGGCGGTCGTCTCGACGGGAGTGAACCGTCAGGCCGCGGCGAGCGCGCTGACCATGACGTAATACCCATCAGGATCACGGAGCGCGAATTCGCTGGTGCCGGTACTGGGGTTCAAACGGGGTTCCTCTTCCAGTCCAGCGACGAGGGCGCGTGCCCGAAGCAGCGTCTCATTGAAGTCGTCCACACGAAAGAACAAGAGTAACCCATTGCCAGGCTGAGCGTGATCGGGGCTGATCAGTGGTGGATGCTCGTGGGCTCCCCACTGGTGAACGCAAAGCAAGACCGTTCCATCGGAGTCCAGTATTTGGCCGAAATCATCATGGGCGGGGTTCGTTTCCGGTTGACCAAACAGCGACTGATACCACTTGAAACTACGAGCAACATCAGCAACACCGATGATTGTCCACGTGCGTTTCATCGCTTCCTCCTGCGGCCTGACGTCGGCCGATGCGCCGCGGGCGCCCGTCGGATCCACCGGCAAGTTGGGCGGCGTCAGCGTGCGCGTGGGAGCGCGCCCGCGAGCTGTCGCGTGAGATCGGCCGCTGGCACTTCCTTGCATCCGCTGACGTTTTGCCCCGCCCAGAGCGGCGAGAAGTCGCCGCTGCCCTGGCTTTCCGCCTTGGCGCGCAGGGGGGCGATGGCCGACGTCGCCAAGGGAAAAGCTGGCGCGGCGCCGCTCATCGGCCCAAGCTCCCTCATGAGGCGGTTCACGATGCCCCGAGCGGGTCGCCCGGTGAAGAGGTTGGTGAGCGCCGTGATGCTGGCTGCGCCGCTCGCGAGGGCCGCGCGATGCACCGGGCTCGTGGTGGCCTCCGGGCACAAGAGGTAGGCCGTCCCGATCTGCACGCCGGCCGCACCGAGCGCGATGGCGGCTGCGACACCCCTCGCGTCCGCGATGCCGCCCGCGGCGATGACGGGGATCTTCACGGCGTCCACGATCTGCGGCACCAGCGCGAAGGTGCCGAGCTGGACGCCGAGATCGTCGGACAGGAAGCTGCCGCGATGACCGCCCGCCTCGATGCCCTGGGCGATGACCGCGTTGACGCCGCGCGCCTCCAGCCAGCGCGCCTCGTCGACCGTCGTCGCAGAGGACAGGATCTTCGCGCCCGAGCGGCGCACCCGCGAGAGCAAAGCCTCCGAGGGCAGACCGAAGTGAAAGCTCACCACAGCAGGCCTGAGCTCGTCGAGCACATCAGCGGCCTCATCGCTGAAGGGCAACCGGCCGGGGCCGGTCGGGATGGCGCTTGCGTCGACGCCGAGCTCAGCGAAATACGGCAAGAGCCGGGCACGCCAGATCGCTTCTTGCTCGGCGTTGGGCTCGGGCCGCGTGTGACAGAAGAAGTTCACGTTGAACGGCCTCGTGGTCTGCGCTCGGATGGCCGCCAGCTCCTTGCGCAGGGCGTCCGGGCCCAGCACGGCGCCGGGCAGCGAACCTAGCCCACCCGCGCTGGAGACCGCGACCGCGAGCGCGCTGCTCTGCACGCCGGCCATGGGGGCCTGGATGATTGGAAGATCGACTCCAAGGAGCTCCTGCAGCGTCGTCATGAAAATCTCCAGATCCACTGCCGAGGCAGAGTCCAGCCTTTGGCCTTTTTTTCGTCCAACAGAGAGCGTTTGGCCGTGGGATCTGAGCATAAGCGAAGGGCCCATCGGTGGCAACGCTTGGCGGGCTTGGCTGTTTCGATGCAGGCAAGCTACTATTTGATATCTCTTGGGCAGGGGCGGGCGGTCGAGTTGCAGAGCCGTGGGGCAGCGGCGACGGACCATTTCGGGCACAGCCGGCGTGCAACAGCAGTATCACGAGTAGCGGTGCTTGTGTCGTCTTCATGCGCAGGTTGGTTAGTTTGTCTAACTATCAGTCGATTGGTCGGCCGTAGCCGCAGGACGAGGTCTGTCCAGTGGACAGTTCGGTAAGTCGTTCAACATGGTCGTGGAGCAGAGCCGTCCGATCGCGGCTCGCCGCCGGTGTGCGGGGTCGACTGGCCACCGCGGATGATGTTGAAAGATCTGTCGAACAGTCCACCAGTTCGTTGCCTTTCGTGGCCTCCCACCACGCGAAGCCCTCACCCGGGTTGAGTCCGTCGGGGCCCCGGTCCGGGTTGGGGCCGGCGAAGCCCGTCCCAGCGGCGCGGCTGGAGCTCGCGCCGGTGCGCGGCGCGGCTACACTGCGCGGCCCGTGGACTCCGTGATGGACCGCATCGAGGCGACGGTCGCCTGGTTCCGGCAGCGCCGGTGGGCGCACCTCGCCGTGGTGAACCTGCGCATCCTGATCGGCTTCGCGTTCCTGCCGGCGGGGCTGAAGAAGATCCTCGGCGAGCCGTTCACGGATCCGGGGAATCGCGGCCCGTTCCACGAGTTCTTGCACGCGTTCCACGCGACCGGGCACTTCTACACGTTCGTGGGCGTGGTCCAGCTGGTGGCCGCGACGCTGCTCATGACGCAGCGGTTCGCGACGGCCGGCGCATTCATGGCGCTGCCGGTGACGGGCGCGATCCTGGCGTTCTGCTGGAGCACGGCGGTCGTCCCGACGGCGATCGTCGTCACGCTGATGTTCGCGGGCCTGGTCGGGCTGGTGCTGTGGGACGTCGAGCGGTGGCGCGGCGTCCTCGACGCGCCGGACGCCACGCTGCGGGCCGCGCGTGCCTCGTCACCAGCACCGATCGACCTGCGGCTCTGGAGCCTGTGCGGGGCGGCCATCCTGGCGGCGTACCTCGCGACGTGTCTGCTCAGCGGCGGCATCTACCGGCCGCGGGGGCCCGCGTTCGATGAGCCGGGGTTCTACGTGCTGATGGCGCTGCCGCTGTTCCCGATCGTGACCGCGCTCATCGATCGTCGCCGGCGCGCGGGGCGCTGACGCCCCGGTCAGGGCTTCGATCGCGTCAGGAACTCCGACAGCAGCTGGCCGGTCGGCCCCTTGGACTCCTCGGCCTCGTGGGCGCGCCCTCGCGCGGCGGAGCGCCAACTGGGCGATCGGATCGATCGTCTGCTGGAACGTCCTCCCGCTGGCGGTCGCGCACTGCATGAACGCGCTGTTCTGCCTCTCCCGGCCGCGCTGCGCGATGAAGCGAAACACGTGCCACCGCTCCGTGGAGCTCGCGGAGCTTCTTTTTTTAATGTGTGTATTTTGCACAAATTTTCTTGACGCTCCGGAGGGGGTGACTATATGCATAGTACACATATCTGAAACGCGGTCGAACAAACCGTGGCTCCTTACCAAGCGCCCGGGCCCTCCGCTCGTGAAGGATCCGGCTGCCCGGAGGTCTCATGCCTGCTTCAGTACGTTCGCGTTCCGTCGCCCGAGCCTCGCTGTCCGCCCTCGCCCTCGCCCTGCCAGCCGCCGCCTCGTTCACCGGCTGCTCCGCGGGCGACGGGCCCACGGAGCCCCAGGCGACCGGGAGTAGCCCCACGTTCCACAAGGACGTCGAGCCCATCCTGCAGAAGAGCTGCATGGGCTGCCACTCCGCGGGCAATATCGCGCCCTTCAGCCTTACCGCGTACGACGACGCCAGGGCTGTCGCGGCGCTCATGGTCCAGACGACCAAGGCGGGCACGATGCCGCCCTTCGCCGTGCGTGACACGGACGAGTGCTCGACCCGTCACGCGTGGAAGGGCGACATCCGCCTCTCCGAGGAGGAGATCAGCACGCTGGAGGCCTGGAGCAATGCCGGCACTCCCAAGGGTGATCCGAAGGACGCGCCCGCCTCGTTCGTGCCGAAGAGCCCCGACCTGCCGGGCATGACCCTCGAGGTTCATCCGAACGAGCCCTACGTCACCTCCGGTGAGCAGGACGAGTTCCGCTGCTTCATCATCGATCCCGGGCTCACCGAGGACCAGTACCTGAATGGTCTACAGATGGTGCCCGGCAACCACAAGGTCGTTCACCATGGGATCATCTCCATCGATCCGGAGGGGAGGTCCGCGAGCCTGGCCGGCCCCGACGGGAGCTTTCCGTGTGGCGCCGGCGAGGTCGCGAATGGCGCGGAGATTGGAGCGCTCCAGATGGTCACAGCCTGGGCTCCCGGCGCCGACCCGGTCGATCTGCCCGAGGGGGTGGGTCAGCTGATCCCGAAGGGGTCGCTCATCATGATGCAGATCCACTACCACCCCGCCGGCACGACGGCCGACCCGGACCTGACGCGCATCCAGCTCAGGCTCACCAAAGAGAAGCCGAAGTACGGCTTCCTGTACCACCTGATCGGCAACTTCGATGATCCGGTCGGCGAGCTTGGCTTCGGGCTGCTACCGGGGCCGGGCGACAAGAACGGCGTCGAGTTCCTGATCCCCGCGGACAGCAAGGATCACGTGGAGACGGAGCAGTTCACGGTCCCGGCCCCGGACTCGCCCGGATCGCAAGAGATGCCGTTCCCGCCGGGCACGCGCATCTATGGGGACTTTCTGCACATGCACTACCTGGGCTTCGACGAGAAGGTGACGGTCACGCGGGCGAACGGCTCACCCGATCAACCCAAGGAGGAGTGCCTGGCGCACGCGCCGAAGTGGGAGTTCGGCTGGCAGCGCTCGTACTCGTACGACGCGCCCATCGAGACGCTCCCGACGCTCGAGCCGGGCGACGTGCTCCGGATCCGGTGCACGTACAATAACTCGACGGAGAACCCGTACGTGGTCAAGGCGCTCAAGGAGGCGAAGTTGATCTCGACGATCGACGTGGCCTACGGCGAGGGGAATACGTTCGACGAGATGTGCGTCGCCGGGCTCTCGCTCGTGTACCCGATGCCCTGACGGGAGCGGAGGCGCGAGGAGGTCAAGGGCATCAGGGGAACGTGGCGTCCGCAACGTCGTCCCTCTCGCCCCTTCCTCGCATGGCCGAAGAGCGCGTCGAGGAACCGCGCCGGCGCGCCCGGCGAACTTGACACAGTGTAAACTATGCCCCATGTTGACACCATGTCAAGCAAGGACGGGGAAACCCGCGCCGTGATTCTCGAGGCCGCGCGCCGGCTGGTGACCGAGCCGGGGCGTCGCGGCGTCTCGATGGCGGAGATCGCGTCGGCGGCCGGGGTGTCGCGCCAAGCGGTCTATCTGCACTTCGAGACCAGGACCCAGCTCTTGGTCGCGCTGGTGCGTCACGTCGACGAGGTGCATGGGTTCGCCGACCTGGTCCGAAAGTGCGAGCGCCTCCCCGACGCGCGCGCGGTCCTCTCCGAGTTCATCGGCGCGTGGGCGGGCTACGTCGCCCACATCACCGATGTGGCGCGGGCCATGCGGGTGGCACGGGCCACGGACGAGGACGCGGAGCTCGCGTGGCGCGACCGCATGCGTGGTTTCACGGGCGTCTGCGCGGGCTTCGTGGCGCGGCTCCAGGCCGAAGGCGCGCTTGCCGACGAATGGTCGGCGTCGGATGCGGCGGACTTCTTGGCCACCCTCCTGTCGATCGGGAACTGGCAGGAGCTCATCGAGGAGCGGAGCTGGTCCCGGCCGCGCTACGTCCGCGCGATGCGCCGGAGCGTGGAGCAGAGCCTTCTCAGGCCGATGGAGATCAAGACGGCACCGAGGAGGCGCTCGTGAGCGGCGCGCAGCCGGAGCTTTTGGCGCAGGGCTCGGTGGAGATCGGGCGGCCCCTGCGCGAGACGTTCGCGTACGTGTCCAACATGGAGAACTTCCCGACTTGGTTCCCGGGCGTCGCAGCCATGCGCGAGCTCGACACGCTGGAGCACGGGCAGGTCGGCAAGCGCTACCGGGAGACCGTGCGCATGCCCTTCGGGCGCACCGGCACGATCGACATCGAGGTGAAGGAGGCGCGCGTCGGGGAGCGTCTGCTGACCGAAAGTGAGGGCTTCCTCCTGGCCCGCATGCGTGTGGACTTCGAGGCGCTCTCCGACGACGAGACGCGCGTCGAGTGGCGCATGGTCAGCCGCAACCAGCGGTGGTGGTTTCGCTGGCTTGTGGTCCCCCTCCTGCGCCGCGTGATGCGCGGCCGAGCGCGCGACGGACTGCGTAAGCTGCGCGAGAACCTGGAGCGCGAGCCGTCGTGAATGGTGCCGACGTTCGAGCGCACCTCGGCGCAGCGGCCTCGCGGTGAGCCGCTCCTCTCTGTCGTGATGCACGATCACGCACGAGGCCGCTCGAGGCAACCGCTACGACGACAGATCTCCCGCGCGCTCGGTCGAGAGCGGCAGCTCGACGCAGAAGGTCGAGCCCCGGCCGACCTCGCTCGACACGCGAATTCGGCCGCCGTGCGCCTCGACGATGGTGCGGGTGATGTAGAGGCCGAGCCCGAGCCCCCCGTAATGCTTCGACGAGACGCCGCGGCGAAATCGTTCGAAGAGCTGGGCCTGCACTTCGGCCGGGATCCCGATCCCACCGTCCGTCACCGAGAGCCGCGCGACCCGATCTTCCCGGGTGATGGCGATTTCGATCGGCCGGCGTTCCCCGAACTTGATCGCGTTGGTGAGGAGGTTGGTCACGACCTGCTCCAGGCGGTGCGGGTCCCACCGGCCGATGACCGGCTGCTCCGCGCGCACGGCGACCGCGCTGCCTGACTGCGCGATCTGATCGCCGAGGTGGGCGACGACCTCGTCGACGAGCGCGCGCAGCTCGACGGGCGCTGTGTCCAGCTCGATCCTCCCCGCCTGGATCCGGGAGACGTCGAGGAGCATATCGACGAGGTCGGTGAGGCGCTTGGCCTGGCGGACAGAGAGGGCGACCGCGGATCGCACGCGCTCGACGTCCATGCCCTGCGCGAGCCTTCGCCCCAGCGATTGAATGGCGAGCTGCAGGCTGGTGATCGGGGTGCGGAGCTCGTGCGAGGCGATAGAAAGGAAGTCGTCCCGCAGGTGCACGGCCTTCTCCGCTGCCGTGCGCGCCCGCCGCTCGTCCAGGAGGAGCCGATCGCGCTGCTGCTCGGCGCGCACGCGCGCGGTGATGTCCCGGAAGCTCCAGACCCGCCCGACCACGCGCCCGCCGAGGCGCTGGGGCTGCGAATAACGCTCGAAGACGCGCCCGTCCGCGAACGGGATGACATCGAAGCCGGACTCCTCGGGCGAGGCATAGAGAGCGCGGATCCTTTGCAGGAACGCCTCGGGATCGAGGACCTGGTCGCAGACGAACGTACGGAACGTGTCGTCCGACCCGGTGGAGAGGATCTCGTCCGGGATGCGCCACATCGCCGCGAACCTGTGATTCTGACGCACGACGCGCTGCTCGAGGTCGACGACGAGGATGCCGTCCGTCGTCGATTCGAGCGTGGCCTCGAGGAGCGAGTAGGAATGGCGGAGCACCTCCTCGGCGCGCCGCCGCTCCGCGTTCTCCTGCTGCAGATCCGCATAGAGGCGCGCATTCTCGATGGAGTTGGCCGCCTGGGCCGAAAGGAGCCGGATCACCTCGACGCGATCGGGGGTGAAGGCAGAGCGGGTGAGGTCGTTCTCGAGATAGATCACGCCGGCGAAGCGGCCCTTGTAGACGATGGGCGCGGCGAGCGAGGAGCGCGGCGCACCGCCGGCGAAGCAGGGATCGCGCCCGAACGGCCCGTCGATCGCGAGGTCGTCGAGCAGGACGGTCTCGCGCGTCCGCGCCACGTACGTGACGACGCTGTCCGGCAGGTCCTTGCGGCCCTCGAGGGGCGCCGCGCCGAGCACGTGGACCGACGCATCCCGGATGTGGTGCTCGGCCTCGACGACGAGCCGTCCGTCACGCAGGAGCAGGAGGACGCCGCGCCGCGCGCCGGCGTTTTCGACCATGATGCGCATGAGCGCGTCGAGCAGGCGGTCGAGGACGATCTCGCCCGAGATGGCCTGGGAGGCCTTGAGCACCGAGCCGACGTCGAGCGCGGCGCCGGCCTGCGGGCTCCTCTCGCCGCGGAGGCTCTCGCCGGGGACGAGGTCGGGGTACGCGCGCTCGAGGCGCCGCATCGCCTCCGTCGCGCCCCAGCGGCCGTACGCCCTGTGCGCCTTGGTGAGGTAGGCGCCGGCGATGGTGGTCTTGCCGAGCGCGCGGAAGCAGAGGCCCGCGAGCTCGTTGCCGAGCGCCTCGTCGTGGAGATAGCCGCCGCGCTGCGCGAGCGCGATCGCCTCGTCGTAGCGGTCCCCGGCGGCGCGCGCGTCGCCGCGGGCGCGCTCGAGCTCGGCGAGGAGGAGGGCGCGGCGGTGCGCCACGTTCTCCGGGCAGAGGTCCGCCCAGCGCGAGAGTTTTTCGGCGGAGACCTCGGCGCGGGCGAGGAAGAGCGCGCGCTCCTCTGGGGAGACGACGTCCGCCGCCTGCGTGAACGCGATGCCTGCGTAGCAATGGAACGCGGGGTTGCCATGCCATGCCGCCACGGCCGGGATTTCGATGTTCGGCAAGAGCGCGGCGCGCGCCGCTTCCTCGAACGCCCCCTGGAAGACGCAGAGGACGACGATGTAGAAGTGGGCGAAGAAGAACGAGGCCTGGTTGTCGATGCGGCGGGACTCCTCGATCACCTCGTCGATATCGACCCACGTCCCCTTGAGCGTGGCGGGGCGCTCGGCCTCGACCGAGAGCTGCTGCGCGATCTGTCCGACCGCGCCGACCGCCCAGGTGATGGCATTGAACTCGTCGAGCTTGCGCATCGGCTGGTAGCTCTGCGCCTCGGCGAGGAGGTCGGAGAGCGGGAGGCCGCGCAGGAGGCTGTTCGTGATGCCATTGACCGTGTTGTAGAACGACCAGATGTACTGGCCCGTCTCGAGCCCGGCGTGCATCCCGGCGACCAGCGACGCCTTGCAGGCGGCGTAGCCCTCTCGCCAATGCTGCACGAAGGCGCCCCACATATTGCAGAGCATCGCCTCGGACTTCTTGTCCGTGTAGCGGTCCGCGAGGTCGATGGCGGCGCGGCCGAAGCGGTGGCCGAGCGCGATGTCGCCGCGGGCGCAGAGGAGCATCCCGAAGTTCATGCAGCCGAAGATCGAGTTCTTCGAGAGCCCGTGGCGCAGCGTGTTCTCGAGGATCTTCGCGACCGTGATGCCGAGGTTGTTCGTGGCCAGGAAGTAGCAGGGGAGAAAGAGCTCCTGGAGCACGTCCTGCATGGCGAGGATCTCCGGGTTCGCGAGCGGCGGCAGGCCTGGCAGCGCCTCGAGCGTCCTTTCCCGGACGAGATCCATCGTCGCCCGCACCTGGGCGTCGAGCATGACGTCGTCCGGGAAGGGAGGCAGGTCGATCCCGAACGGGCGCAGGGCCTCGAGCCCCTCCGCGAGCGCGGCTGGCAGGTCGTTCTTGAGCACCTGCACGTTCATCTTGAGCCGGAGCACCTCGGTGCGATCGAGCCGGCTCGCGGCCCGCTCCAGGCCGTCGGAGAGGATCGCGAGGGCGTCGTCATGCCGGCCGCAGAGCGAGAGCATCAGGGCGGTTCTCTTCGCGTACTCGAGGCGGAGCGGGTACTGTGACGCCCAGGCGTCCTCCGGAAGGCGCAGGAGGCCGAGCTGCAGGTAGTGCAGCGCGGCGCCGAAGGCGGCCGAGTCCTCGGCGCGGCATGCGGCCTCGAGGCTCATGCGGGCGAGGTGCAGGCGCTCCACGGGGTCCGACACGAGGTCGCCTGCGCTGTTCAGGTGGCCGACGACGTCGAAGAGGCTCTGGCTCTCCGAGAGATCCAGCTTGTCCGCGAGCAGCCGGCCGATCCGGAGGTGGAAGGCCGGTCGGTCGGCCTCCGGGATCATGGCGTAGGCGCCCTCCTGGACCTTGTCATGGGCGAAGCGGTAGCCGCCGCGCCCGGCGATCACGAGCCCCTCGCTCATGGCGGGATCGAGGCGGGCGTACGCGTCTTCCGGCGAGCACTCGTTCACCACGGCGAGCACGTCGAGGTCGAACCGGTTGCCGATCGCCGCGGCCAGGTTGAGCGACTTCACCGTCGCCGGCGGCAGGCGCGCGATGGTGCGCACCATGAGGTCTGCCACGTTGTCCGTGTACCCGAGCGCGTCAATCGACGCGAGGTCCCAGCGCCAGCCTGATCCGGCTGCGTACGCCAGGGCGCCGTGGTCGTGCAGCGACCGGACGAACTCCTTGACGAAGAACGGGTTGCCGCCGGTCTTTTTCTGCATCGCATCGGCGAGCGGCCCGCAGTCGCTGCGCTTGAGGCTATCCGAGAGCATCTCGATCAGGTGCGGGCGCGCGAGCGGGGCGAGGGCGATGTCGCGCACGACGAGCCCGGCTTGCTCGAGCTCCTCGATCGCCAGGACGAACGGGTGCTCGGGCGATACCTCGTTGTCACGGTAAGCGCCGCAGAAAAAGAGCGCATCGAGCGAGTCGTCGGCGAGGAGCGCGCGGAGCAGCCCGAGGCTCGCGGGGTCGATCCACTGAAGATCGTCGAGGAACAACACGAGCGGGTGCGTGCGCCGCGCGAACACCGAGACGAACAGCAAGAAGCACCGGTTCAGGCGGTTTTGCGCCTCGATCGGGCCGAGCGCCGGGACGGGCGGCTGCGGGCCGATCAGGTGGGAGAGCGACGGGATGACGTCGCAGACGACCTGCGCGGTTGGCCCGAGCGCCTCGAGGAGCGCGCTCCGAAAGCGGAGGATGCGCGCATCGCTCTCGGTGAGGATCTGCCGCACGAGGCCGTCGAACGCCTGGATCACCAGGCTGTAGGGCGCGTCGCGGTTGTATTGGTCGTATTTGCCGCTCGTGAAATAGCCCTTCTGCCGCGCGAGTGGCTTCAAGATCTCGTGCACGAGCGAGGACTTCCCGATCCCCGAGTAGCCGGAGACGAGGACGATCTCACGGCTCCCCTCGAGCGCGCGCACGAACGCGGCGGTGAGCGCCTCGATGTCCTGCTCGCGGCCGTAGAGCTTCTGGTGGATCCGGAAGAGGTCCTGACGATCGCGCTGGCCCGCGACGAATGGCTCGATCGTCCCCGTGCCGCGCAGGGCCTCGCGGCAGCGCTCGAGGTCGGCGAGCAGGCCCTCGGCGCTCTGGTAACGCTCCTCGGTGTTCTTCGCGAGCAGCTTGAGCACGACGTCGGAAACGGCCTCGGGGATGGTCGGGTCGACGCGGGACGGCGGCGCGGGCGCGAGGGCGAGGTGCGCGTGAATCAGCTCCATCGGGTCCAGGGCCTCGAAGGGGCGCTGACCCGTGAGCATCTGGTACAGGATGACGCCGAGCGCGTAGAGGTCGGTCCGGTGGTCGACGCCGCGGTTCATGCGGCCTGTCTGCTCGGGGGAGACGTAGGGCAGCACGTCGGCGATGACCGCCGGCGCGTAGAGCCGTTCGTGCGCGTGGGTGACCTCGGCGTCGACGCCGAAGCCATTGATCTTGACCGCGCCGCGCGCGCCGACGAGCACGTTCTTCGGGCGCAGATCGCGGTGGACGAGCCCGGCCGCGTGCACCGCGGCGAGACCTTCGGCGAGCGCGGCCGCGAGATCGAGCGCCTCGCCGACCGGCATCCTGCGTGACGGGCGCGCGGCGAGGATCCGCGCGAGATCGCGGCCCGGGAAGTCCTCGAGGACGACGATCAAGGAGCCGGCGAGCGCCTCGACGCCGCGCAGCGCGACGAGGCGGGGCGAGGCGATGCGCGCGATGCGCTCGTACTGGTGCTTGAAGCGCGCGATCTCGGCGCCGGTCGATCTTTCCGCGCGCAGGACTTTCAGCAAGACCGGAACGTCGTCGCCCTCGCGGCACGCGCGGTACAGGGTAAAGTCGGCGGTTTCCTCGATCTTCTCGCGGAGCGCGTAGCCTCTCTCGACGATCATCGAAAACCTTGCTCGCTCGCTCGTCAATGCGACGCACGACAACCAGTCACTTGTATATTCCAAAGGGTGTGACCTGGCACCGGCGGAGTTTGGCCCACGCCCAGCTCGTGCGACTCTTGGGTGTGCAGGCGCGTGAGGTCGTCAGGAAACTCCGAACGCCGCGCTGGAGTCCGGACGCTCGGCGCACCCCTTGGCGTCGCCGCTGGCTCCAGCGGACCAGCCGAATGACGCATGGTACGCCGATTTCAAGGGGGATCGTCGATGACGTCTGGGAGCTGCACTACGGCCCGGTTCTGCTCGCGCCGGTCACCCTCAAGAACAAGGAGCTGCAGCTGGTCAGGGCGCGGTGACCTGCGCGAACTCACGCCGACGATCTCGACGTAGGGCGCCATCAGGATAGACGGAGGCGCCGTGCTCGGCGCTCGCTCACCTCGGTCATCTCACCTTCCCGGGCGCGGCTCCAGCCGGAGCCACACGCCGCCAGACGTGCGCAGCGTGGTCGCGACGTGCAGCCGCGTCGTCCGCCCCGGCACCGCGCTGACCCGGTAGCGCTGGAGGAGCCGGGCGAGGATGAGCTGCCCTTCCATGAGCGCGAACTCCTTGCCGATGCACTGCCGCGAGCGCAAGCGGCAGCCTGGGGACGTCCGCGAAGGCGGGCCGCCTGTCGCCGAGCGCCGCGTCGACCTCTGCCGCGAGCGCTTGCAGGAGGTCGGGGTTCTCGACAAGAAAGTGGAGCGCCCACGCGAGGGCGACGGAGGTCGTCTCGTGCCCGGCGAGGAACATCGACACCGCCTCGTCCCGCAGCTGCTGGTTGGACATCTGCTCGCCGGTCTCGGCGTCCACCGTGGCGAGCAGGATCGAGAGCAGATCGCCGCCCCGCCCCGGCTGCGCGCGGCGCTGCGCGATGAAGCGAAACACGTGCTGCTGCGGGAAGTCGGACGGGAAGCGAACCGCCATGGAGGTTTTTCTGCTGAACCAGGGAACTTCCCGCAGTTGTGCTATCTACCTGCGGCGTCCTCCAGCGCCACGACGATGTCGCCGAGCGGCGCAGCGAGGTGGAGCCACGCCTCGCCGCCCACGCGCAGCACGGCGAGCACGTCGTCCGCCCGGCCGCAGAACGCGCCCAGCGAGCGGGCCGGGCCGCCCTCGTCGACCGCGAGCACGGCCACCTCGTTGTCTGCGCGCGCCACGACGACGAGCACACCCGTATTGGTCGCGCCCAGCCAGACAGGGCGGCCGCCGAGCGCGACGTTCCGGGGAGCGCCGCGCTTCGGCGCCTCGTACAGGAGCCCGCGCGGAACGTCGCAGCCCCAGAACGAGCGCAGCCGCAGCGCGGCCGGCAGCGGGCCGCCGAATGCCTCGTAGGCGTCGCAGGCGTCGTAGCCGGGGTCGAGCGGGAGCAGGTCGGCGTCGTTCGGGACGAGGCGGGCGAGCGCCGCGTCGCGCGCCTCCGTGAAGCGTGGCAGCGCATGGCGAAGGCGTAACGCCGGCAGGCCACAGAGCGGTCGCAGGGCTGGGCGAGACTCATCCTCTTCCGTCACAACGCAGCGCCTGCCGCTCGGGTCGAGCAAGAGCACCGCGCGATTGCGGATCGCGAGGGGTGTGTCTGGCCTGAAGACGGGGCACACCTCGAGGACCCCGTGATCCTTCTTCAGCCGCACGAGCCTCCAGCCGTCGATGGCGAAAACCCGGTTGCCATCCGTGCAAAGGCGGCGATAGGACGACGACGTTGCGGCAATGAGGGTCGCCCCCGGAGGAACGAGCGCACCTCCTGACGCCGAGCCTGCGGGCGCTTGGCCGCGTCCTGGCTCGGGGCGCGGTACGGCTACACCGTGCGCGGTGAGCCAGGCGCGGAGCGCGGCAGGCGCGTCCACGTGCGCGGCGGTATCCCACGCAAGCTGGATCGATAGGTCAGCACCCACGCGCAGCGCGGCGATTGGCCGCCCATGGCGCTCGAGCTCCACCGTGACCGGCCCCAGCGTGTCCTCCTCTAGTAGATCTGCGCCCTCGCCGTGCGGAGGCGTATTCCCGCGGAGGCGAAGCAGCGGGCGAAGCGCGTCGAGCTCGGAACGAGGGACGCGAACGCGGCGGCGATCGTTCGCGACGAGCCACGCCGCCGTCGCGCTGCCGAGGGCGCGGTCCACATCCGCTTGCTGCGGAGGCGGCGAAGGCAGGATGGGCCATACAGGCATAGGGCTATCGCTTCGGCGCTGTGGGCACGTACTTCCCGCCGTGCACCGTTGGGTTGTTCGGTGTGCCGCTCATCGTGCCGTAGTAGAGGTGACCCTGCTTGTCGGTGATGTACTCCTTGTCTTCGATGACGAAGTCGGAGCCGTCACCCTGCTTCGCGGTCGGAGACCAGAAGTTGTACCACGGCCGCGGCTTGACGAAGGTGATCGGATGCTTTGTCATCGGCGTTCCCCTCCGCGCCGCCCCGGGATCATCGGCCAGAGCGCCCCACACCGTCGCTCCCGTCTGATTTGCAATTCCCTGGGTGATGCTAGGCGCGTCGTTCTCTCCGGGAGTCGCGCCGTTGCATATGGTAGTGTCCACGCGCACGCCCTTGCCCTTGAACCCCGCCTTGTTGAGCTGCATGCCGATCTCGTCACCCGTGGCGTAGCCACCCTTCTTGCCCTTCCACTGTGCGCGTCCAGGCGCTCCATGCGTCGTGACGAATACATGGTTTTCATTGGCATCAATCATGTTCGCGTTCTTTCCCGTCCCCGAGAGCCTCTGCCAGATTGAGGGTGACTTGCCGAGCTTGTCGCTCCGGATGACCTTCGCGTCCGGATACTGCGCCTTCATTTGCCGGATGGTATCTTTCATCACGGGATCGCCCGGCGATCCATTGATAATCGTCAGCAGTCCGAGCGGATCGATGAAGATCGTCGGGTTCGGGACGTACCCCACGTCCTGCAGCGTGGAGAGGAGGGCGAGCGGATCGGGCGTCAGGAAGACGTGAAGATCCGGCGCATAGTAACGATGCCTGTTGTAATGGAGGCCCGTCAGCTCATCGGCGCGCTGCCCCGCGAAGCGCAGCTGCCCAGGCTGCCCCGTCCTCGACGCCACCTCGCCCCACGTGCTCATCTCGATCGTGGAGCACTGCAGATCCGGCGCCGCGTAGAGCCACGGCGCCGCCGCGGCGTCGGTGAGCACGAGCTGCCAGGCGCCGTCGGGCCCGCTTTCCAGGAGCGGCGTGAAGCCATCGTCCGCGAACACGCGCCGCACAGGCGCGCCCGAGGAGGGGAGCTCCTCGACGATGCTGTTGCCGTCCCAGCCGAACCAGACGCTCGTGCCGTCGTTGAAGCCCACAGCCAATCGGCGGCCGAACGGATCGTACAGATAGCGGATTTCGAGCCCGTCGCCGCGCACCGCTTGGATCAGCTGGTTGTTCTCGTCATAGCGGTATTGCCAGCTCTGCAGCGGATCGTCCGCATGCCGCGCCGCCAGTCGGCCGGCGCTGTCCCAGCTCAGGCGAGCTCGCCCGTTCGCGATAGGCCGCCCATCGCGCCCGAGGGCGAAGGGCACGTCGGCTGGCACGGCGGTGCCCTGCGGCGCGTAGGTGAACCGTTCGCGCACCTCGAGCCCCTCGGCTTCGACCGGCCTCCCCATCACGTCGAGGGCATAGCGGCGGGAGCCGCGCTGCGCATCGATGATCCTGGCGAGCGGGCCCAGCCGGATCCATTCGAACGCTCGCGCCTGCCGCTCGGCGCCTTTCGCCCACGCGATGTTGCCGGATGCATCGTACTCGCGCTCGTACCGCTCGCCGGCGGGGTTCTCGATCCATCGCAGGCGCAGGAGCCCGTCGTATCCGAAGCGGAAACGACCGCCGTCCGGGCGGATCCGCTCGACGAGCGCGCCTGCGACATAGCGGCTCGTCGTGATCGCGCCCTCGGTGGTGCGCTCTTCGATGATCTGTCTCATCGCGTCGGTCACGAAGGTAGTGCGCCTGCCGTTCTCCTCGACGATCTCCGCGACCTCGTTCCGGCTGTCGTAGAAGAGCTCGTAGGTCTGGCCGCTCTCGCCCTTGATGCGCACGGGCAGCCCCCACAGATCCCACGTGTATTCGAAGGTGACGCCGATCGTGTCCACGTGGCGCGCGAGGTTCGCGTGCGCGTCGTACGAGAACGTCTCGGTGGCGCCGCCGGGATGGTCGACCTGGGTCACCAGGCCCGCGGCGTTCAACGACCATGTCGTCACGCGGCCTGCCTCGTCGACCTGCTCGATCTTTCCGCGCTCCCCTTCGCGCTGGATCGTGCGCGCGCCATCCTCGTGGATGGTGATGGACTGCTGTGCCCCGTCGTCGTAGCGCCGTCGCAGCGCCGCGCCGCCGGGCTTGCGATGCCGGTGAGGCGGCCGAATACATCGTATTGCCTCCGCCGCGTCCGTCCTGCCCATATCGCGCCTCCCTTGCGGTAGTTGCGCGCGTTGTCACGCAGGACGTGCTGCGCGTGCCTCGGGTGGTTCAGCGCGACGATCCGCGCGAGCCCGAGATCGATTGTGTACAGATCGCCGAGCTGCTCTCTCGCCGAGACGAGGTAATCGAGCCGATCCTTGAGCAGGTGCGGGAGCACGCCGACGAGCGGAAAGCCACGCGCCGACGGCGGCGCGCTCGCGCGGGCGGTGGCGCGGGCGGGTGTGCTGGAGAGAAGATCCGGCTGCATCATGGCCTCGTCAAGGTAAGGGGCGTATCCGAAGGAAGGGCGGTATCCGAGCCGCTCGGCGGACGGGGCGCCCGCTGCGCTGATCGGACGAGAGTACATGCGCCCGGACCCCGGCGACGAGGACTTTGGAAAGGCTCCTTCACAGCGCGTCCTCGCCGCCCACAGTGTGGACGCGCGAGGCTCACGCGACGGCGTGGGCGGCCGAGGGCCGATGTCCTCGGACGGCGGATTCCTACGCTGTCACGCCATTGCGCGCCGCGAGGTGCCGCTCGATGTGGCCTATCGCCGCCGCCGCGCCGTCCTCGCCGCGGATCTTGCGTCCGAGCTCCTCGGCGCGCTGCTTCATGCCGGCGTCGGTCGCGGCGGTCCGGATCGCGGCCGCGAGCGCGTCGGCGGTGAGGCGTGGCCGCGGGATGGCGCGCGGGCCGACGCGGAGCTCCTCGACGCGGCGCCCCCAGAAGAGCTGGTCCGCGAGGTGCGGGACGACCACCGCGGGCCGCCCGGCGCGCAGGCACGCGGCCACGGTGCCCGCGCCGCCGTGGATCACCGCCGCGGCGACGCGAGGATAGAGCCAGTCGTGCGGCGCGGCGTCGATCCGGAGGATCGTGTCGGGCAGCGCGATGTCGCCGAGCCCGGCCCAGCCGGAGAGCAGGATGGCGCGCTGGCCGCTCCGCGCGACCGCGTCGACGAGGAGCCTCGTCGTGGCGCCGGGATCGTGGGACGTCATGCTGCCGAAGCCGAGGGCGATGGGCGGCTCGCCCGCCGCGAGGAACCGCTCGAGGGCCTCGGGCGGCCTGTACGCTTCGCCCTCGTCGAGGAACCAGTAGCCCGTCGTGTGGTAGCTGGGCGGCCAGTCCGGCGGGTGCGGGACGACGTGGGCGCTGTAGCCGTGGACGACCAGCATGCGGCGCAGCGCGGCCATGTACGTTCGCCGATCCTGCGGCGGCAGGCCGAGCCTCTGCCGCACGCGGGCCGTCACGCCGCCGTACCAGCGCCACACCGTCGGCTCGATCAGGAGCTTGCCGAACAGGAGGTTGAGCACGCTGTCGCGGCGCGGAACGGGGGCGGCGAGCGCGGTCGGCCCGTGGCGCGTCGCCAGGATGGAGGGCTGGAGCGGCATGCTGACCTGCACCGCGCCGGAGGCCTCGGCGATGGAGGCCGCGTACGTGTCCGAGGTGAAGCTGCTCAGGATGAGCTCGGCGCCCTCGCAGGCGCGCAGGGCGTCGTCGGCCATCTCCGCGCCGAAGCGGTCGATGATCCGCTGCAGGATCTTCGACTGGGCCATCGGGTTCGTGCCGCGCGACACCCACTCTTTGCCGAGGTCGCTCTCCATGATGTCGACCGAGTCGACGCTCGCCGGGATGGCGGCGAGCCCGTGCGCCTCGATCCAGGGCTGGAAGCTCTTGCCGGCGAGGACGCTGACGGCGTGGCCGCGGGCCGCGAGCGCCTTGCCGAGCGCGATCGCGGGCTGGACATCGCCGCGGCTGCCGAGGGCGAGGACGGTGGTCTTCACGGGGCCGCCTCGCCTCAGAGCGCCTTCCAGGACGCGTCGCCCGACGGCAGCCGCGGCGGCTCGACCGACAGGATGTAGTCGACCCGGCGGTTGCGCGGCTCGTCCACCTGGTCCGCGGTCTTCACGAGCGGCGCCGACTCGCCGAGCCCCTCGAAGGCGATGGGGAGCTTCACGCCGCGGCCCTTGAACCAGGCGGCGATCGCGCGGGCGCGCTTCCGCGACAGCGTAAGGTTGTGCTCCACGCTGCCGACCGTGTCCGTGTGGCCGACGATGAACAGCGTGATCTTGCCGAGCTCGCTGGTCTTCGCCACGACCTCCGAGATCTTCTGGAGGCTCGCCTCCAGCTTGGGCACCTCGGGGGCGCGGATGACGTCGGAGTTGGTCTCGAACTGCACCTCTTCGTGGGGGATGCTCACGTTCCAGGGGATGATCGCGATGCCCGCCCAGTAACCCTCGGTGTCGTAGCCGTACACCTCGATGCGCGCGACCGGCTCGTCGCTCGAGGGCGACCAGCTCACGGCGAGCGGCGAGCCGGCGGCGGCCCCGCCGAACGGCTTCTCCTCTTCGGCCAGGACCGCGCCCGACTGCCCGAGGACCTTGATGCGCACCTTGCTGGCGGCGCGCGACAGCTTCACCTCGATCTGGCGGCCCTTGAGGTCCACCTTGGACCTGTCGATCGTCACCTCGAGCGCGGGCGGCCTCGCTGGTGCGCTCTGCGCGGGCGGGGGCGAGGGGCCGTCAGCGCGCGCGGCGGCGGGGGCGAGCAGGGAGGCGGCGAGGAGCACGGCCGGGGCATGGCGCATGGGGATCCCCATCTCTGGAGGGTGAGGGAAATGCAGGAAGACGTCCCCGAGCATACCAAAAGGCGCGCGTGGTGGAGCGGCGGGGTGACGTGCTGTGTGCTCGCGGCGCGAGCCGCCCTGCGCGCCGGCCTGCACCGGTGTAGGGTGTACCGTCGAGCGTCGAGCGCGCTCCGGCAAAGGCGCCGGAGATCCTGCTGAACGGCGTTCCACGTCACATGGCAGTCACCATTTTCGACCTCTTCAAGATCGGTATCGGGCCCAGCAGCTCGCACACGGTCGGGCCGATGCGCGCGGCGCGCATGTTCGCGGTGGATCTCGACGAGGCGGGCCTGCTCGCCCGCACCGCGGCGGTGTCGGTGGAGCTGTTCGGGTCGCTCGGCGCCACCGGCCGCGGCCATGGCAGCGACAAGGCCGTGATCCTCGGGCTCATGGGCGAGACGCCGGACGGCGTGGACGTCGAGCGGGCGGGCGCGATCGTCGAGGGCGTGCGGCAGAGCGGCCGGCTGTCGCTGCTCTCCCGCCACGAGATCGGCTTCCAGGTGAAAGGACACCTGGCCTTCCTGCACCGGAGCCTGCCGTTTCATCCGAACGGCATGCGCTTCACGGCGCTGGACGAGGGGGGCGCGCCGCTCCGCGCGCGCGTGTATTACTCGGTGGGCGGCGGCTTCGTGGTGAACGAGGCGGCGGCGAAGGGGGAAAACCCGATCGAAGCGGACACGACGCCGCTGCCGTATCCGTTTCACAGCGCCGCGGATCTGCTCGCGGCGTGCGCGGCGAGCGGCCTGTCGGTAAGCCAGGTCATGCTGGAGAACGAGAAGGTCTTCCGCCCGGAGGCGGAGACCCGGGCGGGCCTCCTGCGGATCTGGGGGGTGATGCAGGAGTGCGTGCGGCGCGGCTTCCGGGCGGAGGGCGTGTTGCCCGGCGGCCTCAAGGTGGTGCGCCGCGCGCCGGCGCTGTACCGCAAGCTCATCGAGAGCCCCGAGGCGGGGCTCCGGGATCCGCTGACGGCGATAGACTGGGTGAGCCTCTACGCGCTCGCGGTGAGCGAGGAGAACGCCGCCGGGGGCCGCGTGGTCACGGCGCCGACGAACGGCGCCGCGGGGATCATCCCGGCGGTGCTGCACTATTACCGGCGCTTCGTGCCGACGTCGACGGACGAGGGGGTCATCCGCTTCTTGCTCACGGCGGGCGCGATAGGCATTCTCTACAAGGAGAACGCGTCGATCAGCGGCGCGGAGGTGGGGTGTCAGGGCGAGGTGGGCTCCGCGTGCTCGATGGCCGCGGGCGCGCTGGCCGAGGTGCTGGGCGGCACGCCGGAGCAGGCGGAGAACGCGGCCGAGATCGCGATGGAGCACAACCTCGGATTGACGTGTGATCCCGTGGGCGGGCTCGTCCAGGTGCCGTGCATCGAGCGCAACGCGATGGCCGCGATCAAGGCGATCAGCGCGGCGCGCATGGCGCTGCACGGGGATGGGGCGCACTTCGTGAGCCTCGACAAGGTGATCAAGACGATGCGCGACACCGGGGCAGACATGGAGTCGAAGTACAAGGAGACGGCGCGCGGGGGGCTCGCGGTCAACGTGCTCGAGCTGCCGGTGGAGGTGGGGGTCAATTTGCCGGAGTGCTAGCGCTCCTCCTGGGCAGCGCCGTGCCTCCGGCATACCCATCGACGAACTCTTGCAGCTTTCGCATCTGGTACGTCCGCACGAGCGCCCTGAGCTGCTCGAGCCACGGGCCGAGCCGCGGGTCGGTTTCCTCCATCCGCACCGCTTCCGCCACCACGTTCCGGACGCGCCCCGACGCCACGAGCCGCGATAGAAGGGCAAGCTCCTCGGCCGAAGGCGGCACCAGCGGACCCTTCTCCCTCGCCGCCGCGACAGGGGCCTTCTCCTCGGCGTGAATCCATTCCACGCCGAGGAAGCGGTGGATCTTGTCGAAGAGCTCGCCCGCTTGCACGGGCTTGTGCAGGGAGTCGTTCCAGCCGGCGCGGACGTCCTCCTGCTGTTCGGCTCCGGACACGTTCGCGGACGAGATCAGGATGACGACCTCGCCGAGCTCGGGCATCTGCCGCAGGCGGCGCGTGGCCTCATGGCCGTCGATGCCCGGCATGACCAGGTCCATCAAGACGAGCGCCGGCCTCCGCTCCATGGCCAGCCGGAGCGCCGCCTCACCGTCTTCGGCCTCCACGACCTCGAAGCCGATCGGGACCAGCAAATCGCTGATCAGGGCACGGTTATGCGGGTTGTCGTCCACGACGAGGATCGTGCGGCGCTCTCCGCGATACCCGGTGATCGTATGCCATCCGAGGGCCTTGTCGGCGCTCGCGGAGGCGGGCCCCTCCGCGAGCGCGAGCGTCACCGTGAAGGCGCTGCCTCGGCCGAGCTCGCTCTCGACCTCGATCGTGCCGCCCATCTGGTCGACGATTCTCTTCGTGATGGCGAGGCCGAGCCCTGTGCCGGCGCTCTTCGCCTTGTGATCTCCGACCTGTTCGAAGGGATCGAAGATGCGCGAGACGTGCTCCGCGGCGATCCCGGGGCCCGTGTCCTCGACCCGGAACCGCAACGTGCTCCCTTCACCGGGGCCGCGCTTCAGCGCGTCGACGACGAGGGCGATGCTTCCTCGCTCGGTGAACTTGATGGCGTTGCTGAGGAGGTTCAACAGCACCTGCGTCAGGCGCTTCTCGTCGCCGTAGAACGCGGACGTCGTTCCGCCGCGTATCTCATGGGTGAAGGCGATGCCCTTCTGGTCCGCGCGCACGCGACACAGATCCACCACCGTGCGCACCAGGGCCTGGAAATCGAACTTCGTCGCGACGAGATCCATCTTGCCGGCCTCGATCTTCGCGAGGTCCAGCACGTCTTCCAGCAATGAAAGGAGATGCTCGCCCGATTGCTTGATGACTTGCACCCCATCACGGCTCTTCAGGGAGAGCTCGGGCGCGCGAGAGAGGACCTGGGCATAACCGAGGATGCCGTTGAGCGGCGTGCGCAGCTCGTGGCTCATGCTCGAGAGGAAATCGCTCTTCGCCCGGTTCGCCCGATCGGCCGCCTCCTTGGCGATCTGGAGCTCGGCCGTGCGCTCCTTGATCTTGGCCTCCAGGTCCCGGTACAGGACGGCGTTCTCGACGGCAATGGCCGCCTGCGAGGCCAGCACCGACAGGAACTCCACCCGCGCAGGAGGGAACGCCGACGGCACGTCGCGGTGCTCGAGGTACAGCACGCCCACGAGATGGCCCCTGTGCGTCAAGGGCAGGGCCAAGAGCGAGCGCACCGCGCGAGACGCGAGGTAAGGGTCGACGGCGAAGCGCGCCTCGCTCGCCGCATCGCCCGTCACCACCGGCTCGCCCGTGCGGGCCGCATACTGCACCATCGTCACCGGCACGTCGTGGCTCTGCTCGAGCGGCTCCGACAGCCCCGTCTCGATGCGAGCCCCCTCCACCGACAGCCGCGCCACGACGGAGAGCGCTTCCCCTTCGCGGAGCACGAGGGCGCCGCGCTGCGCCCCCGCGTTCTCCAGGAGCAGCTCCATCAGCCGGCCCACGACGCGCTCCGGGTCGAGCTCGCTCGAGAGCGCCTGCGCCGCGCGCACCGCGGTGTTCACGTCGAGGCTCGCGCCCGCGGAGGCGCCTGTGGTCGTCGTGGTCCCCGCCGCCGTCATCGTGCGCTCGACAGCCGCCCCGTGCATGGACGCCCTGAGCAAGGCAGGGTATCTCGCGTTCAGGTGGGCGACCACGTTGACCGCGCCCCAGCGCGCATAAGCGTCGCGAGCCTCGCGCAGGTACATGCCACCGATGTGGCTCGTGCCCGTTTGCAGTCGGAACTCGGCGGCGAGCTGGATCGCGAGCGCCTCGATGTGCAGGAAGCGGTGCTCGCGCGCGTGCTCGATGGCCTCGTCGTACCTGGCGATGGCCTCTTCGGTCTTGCCGAGGACGCGGGCGTACTCGGCCTCGACGAGGCGCAGCTTGTGGAGGAAATTCGGCGCACAACCCTCCGCGAAGTAGCGCATCCGCTGGAGGCCGTGCTCGAGGTGCTCCCGCAGCCGCGCCTGCTCCTCGGCGCCGGCGGCGTCATGCCAGCACTTCGCCGCTGAAAGCGCGAGGTAGAACGCGACATCCGTCGCCTGCGGCATGCCGAGGATGTCTGCTCGAAACTGGTCTGCCTCCCGCGCCCGGGATAGCGCTCGCTCCCACCTGCCAGTGACACAGAACAGATAGACTTCCAGGGTCCGAGCGAGCCCTCCCGTGAACCCGTCCCCGTCGGCCAGGAGGGAGAGCGAACCTCGCGGCAGCGGCTCGTCTTTCAGGAGCTTCGGGGCGCCGTCAGGGGTCGTCAGCACCTCACAATAGGACGCGACCGCCTCGAAGTGGTGCCTCCCCACGGCGTCCCCCGCGCGCTGCACGAGATCCCAGCGAGCCTTGATGTGCGCGTCGAGCTGGCCGAGCGGCATGCCGCGCCAGACGCGGTAATAGAGCAGATCGGACAGGAGGCCCCAGCTCGTGCCCGTGAACGAGCCGATCTTCAGGCCGGCCGCGATGGCTTGTTCATAGAAGACGCCCGTCTCGTCGATAGGCCTGGAATAGAGCAGGTAGATACCATGGAGCACCAGACACTCGGGAAGCATCGGGGACCCCACGCGCTCCGCAGCGCGTACCCCGGGCTCGGTCCAGCGCAAGGCGCGGCGATACATGCCTGTGGCCACCGACCACACATTGGAGAAGCTGCTGATCATGAGGGCGGCAGCCGGCGTGAGGGCCCCCCGTCGCACCGCCTCGGAGACAATGCGAACGATGATGAGCGTGTAGAGCATCGGCCGGCCGCCGTAGATGGAGCAGAGCTGCGTCCGCGTCATCAGGTCGTCGATGAGCCGGTGCTCCGGGGACTGATCGGGCGGCATCCGATCGAACGCGCCGAGGTCCTGCTCCAGCCATCGATCCAGCGCGGCGGACTCCTCGACGAGCGCCGGCTGACACGCTTCGTCGGTGTCGGGGAAGGTGAAGCCCCGCTCCGCGAGCGCCGCGATACCAAGCCCGATCCCCCGCGCATACTGGCCCGCCGCCAGGCAGCAGCGGACTCGGATCTCCTGCGCCGACAGCCAGGGCACCACCCCGAGAGGCCTCGCGAGCAAGTCGAGAGCGCGCGCTTCGACGTCGTCGAACTCTCGCAACAGATACGCCGCCTCCAGGTGCTCCAGCGCTATCTCCACCGACAGCGCTCGCTCCTCGTTGTTGGCTCGCTCGCCGAGGAGCGCCCGCGCGTTCTCCAGCAGGCTGGCCATCAGTCGATGGGAGCTCGCGGCCTTCGCGACGCGAGCGGCCTCCAGGTTCAGCCGCGCGACGTCATTGAGCTCCTCCGCGGACGTGAGCCGCGCCGCGCCCTGGTTCATGTGCCGCGCGAGCTCCAGGAGCTGCTGAGCCGTGCCCCCCTCTGCTCGATACCGCGCCCAGAGCCGCCGGCCGATCTCGAGGTGCGCGAGGACGCGCTGCTCCGGCGAGATCCGCTCGTAGCTCGCCTGCTGCACGCGATCGTGCAAGAACCGGTACGTAGCGTCCAGCGCTCCGTCGCCCACCCCTCCAAGCGCCTGCGCGGGGCGATAAGCCCCGTCGACCGGCACGACCAGCTCCTCCTCCAGCGCCGGCCATAACGCCTCCGTCACCCGGGCGCACGCCCACCCGCTCAACCGCTCCAGATCGTGGAGATGGAACGTGTGCCCTGCGCATGCGGCGAGCCCCATGAGCTGCTGCGTCGCGTCCGGCATGTCTCGCACTTTGTCCGTCAGCAGCGCCACCACGTTGTCGGTGATCTGCGCTCGCTCCAGATCCGCCTGGTTCCAGCGCCATTCCCCGCTCTCGGCGTCCCTCACCAGCAGCTCCTGCCGGTGCAGGGAGAGCAGCAGTTGCTCCAGGAAGAACGGGTTTCCACGCGTCTTTTGCCACTGCACACGCGCGAGCGGCTCCACGCGCCTCGGCTCGGTCTCGAGCGTGCGCGACACCCACTTTTGCACCTGCTCTTCCGACAGGGGGCCCACCGTGAGCCTCGATACCCTGGCCTCGCTCGCCTCCACCGCCTCCACGAGCTTCCACAGCGGGTGCTCGGGCGGTGTCTCGTTGTCACGGTAGGCTGCGATCACCAGCAGCGACCTTCGCTCCACGTCCGTCAGCAGCGTCTGCAGGATGATCAGCGTGGCGCTGTCTGCCCACTGCATGTCGTCCAGGAACATGACGAGCGGCGGGTTCGGCGCCGTGACGGTGCGAACGAAGTTCAGCCACGTCAGCTTCTGCCGATTGAGCACCTGCTCGCCCTCCACCGGCGGCACCGGCGGCAGCTTGCCCATGACGAGGTCGAGCTCCGGCACCACATCGGCGATCAGCCGCGCGTTGTCCCCGACCTCGCTCCGGATCCGATCCTGCCATGTCTCCAGGACCGTCTTCGGGCTCGAGAGCCATTGACGCATCAGCCCCCCGAACGCCTGCGCCATCGCGGCGTACGGCGTCGACCGCGCGAGCTGGTCGTGTTTGCCCGCGATCAAGAGGCCGCGCCCCGCCTTCGCGATGTCGTGGTAGACCGTGCGCACCAGCGCCGTCTTGCCGATGCCCGACGGTCCGCCGACGAGCAAGAGCTCCGCCGCGCCCCGCTCGGCGCGGGCGAACGATTCGCCTACCCGCTCGACGTCCTGCTCCCGCCCAACGAGCACCTGCGGCAACCGCAGCTTCCGTGAGAAGTCCTTCTCTCCAAGCGGGAAGGGCTCCACCGTACCACGCTCGTGGAGCGCGCGGAGCGCCTCCTCCAGGTCCTCCGCCGCGCCTCTGGCCGTCTGGTACCGCCGCTCGGGATCCTTCGCCAGGAGCTTCGCTATGATCGCCGACACGGCGGCCGGCACCTCCGGTGCGATCGTATCGAGCGGAGGCGGCTTCTTGGCGAGATGCGCGTGCACCAGCGAGAGCGGATCGCGGTCCGTGAAGGGCCGCCGCCCGGACAGCGCCTCGAAGAGCGTCACGCCCAGCGAATAGAGATCCGTGCGCGTATCGAGCGCGCGCGCCGTGCGCCCCGTCTGCTCCGGCGAGATGTACGCCAGCGTCCCCTCCAGCGCTTCGGGAATGCTGGCCTCGGTCGCTTCCTGGGACAGCAGCGAGGCGATGCCGAAGTCGAGCAGGGTGACCTGCTCGTACGTCTCATCCACGAGCAGGTTCTGCGGCTTGATGTCCTTGTGCATCACACCGGCGGCATGCACGCCCTCGAGCACCCGAGCAAGGCGGCGCCCGAGCCGCAGCCCGGCCGCCACCGGCAAACGCCCCTGCCTGGCGAGCACCTGATCGAGCGAGCTCCCTCCAGGGTTCTCGAGCACCAGCGCCGCCGTGCCATTCCGCTGCTCGAACGCATGCACGCGCGCCACGCCGGGCACAGCCGCGAGGTACCGGAGCACCTGATGCTCGTGGACCAGCCGCCCCATGACGCGCGGGCTCGGCACCTCGGCGAGCGGAAACTTGATCGCCACCTGCGCGCCCGAGGGGAGATGCACCGCGCGACAGACGCGCGTCTCGCTTCCTTCGTAAGCGATATCCCCCAGCGCATACTCCGTCAGTTCCATGCCCGAACCCCTCCCCTGTATCTGCACCGCGGCACGATAGCCGAGTGCGCGCTAAACTAGCCTGGGCAGGGCAACGCAAGTCAATGCAATTGTGAACGATGCTTCGCGACTGCCACCTTTGCGCACCCCACGCGCGTGCGCGGGCGCACGCTGCCTACGGCGTTTCCAGGTCGTGACCAGCGTCACGCGAGGCCGCATACGTCGGCACACGTACAGTTCGATCTGCCCTGGCCTCATCGACGTGAAGCGAGTTACAGATACGTCGTGTCAGCGCTCAGCAGGGATCGTCGGAGCCGCGCTCCTCGGAGCGACGCTGCATGCTTGGCCCTTTACAGTCGTCGCGCGCCTTGATAACGTCCACGCCGCGTTTTTCAGGCACTGGGGGGAAGATTTTGACGCAATTCAATGGTTTCGTGGTCGCGGTCGACGACAACCCCGCCAACCTCGACACGCTCCTCGACGTACTGTCGGGCGAGCATCTGGACCTCGCCGTCGCCACGGATGGCAACATGGCGATCAGCTTGATCGAGCGCGAGCAGCCGGATCTCGTGCTCCTCGACGTCATGTTGCCAGATATCGACGGCTTCGGGGTGTGCAGGCGCTTGAAGGCCAACCCGCAGACCGCCGACACCCAGGTCGTGTTCATGACCGCCTTGAACAATCGGGAGCACCGGTTGCAGGGGTTGAAGGCGGGCGCCGTGGATTACATAAGCAAGCCCTTCGATACGGAGGAGCTCCTTGCGCGGATACGCCCGCACATCGCCGTCCGGCGCATGACGCGAGCATTGCAGGAGAAGAACGCCAGCCTGGAGTCGGAGGTTCGGCAGCGCGTCGCCGTCGAGGCCGCGCGCGAGGCGCTCCTCGCCGAGCTCATGACCCGTACGGACGAGCTGCGCGAGGCCAAGGAGGGGCTCGAGCGCGAGCTCGTCGAGAAGGGGCACGCGAACGCGGAGAGGACCGCGCTGCACGAGCAGATCATCGCCGCGCAGCGCAGCCGGCTCCTCGAGCTCTCCACGCCGCTCATTCCGATCACGGATCGCATCCTGGTCATGCCGCTCATCGGTACGATGGACAGCGACCGGGCTCAGCAGGCCAACCATGCGATGCTCCACGGCGCGAGCAGCCGAGGCGCCGAGTTCGTCATCATCGATATCACCGGCCTCAAACATGTGGACGAGCGCGTCGCCGCCATGCTCCTCGTCGCGGCCAGCGGCCTGCGGCTCCTGGGGACGCGCACGGTGATCACCGGGATAGGCTCGGAGGTGGCCCGAACGCTCGTGCAACTCGACGCACCGCTGCAAGGCATCGTCACGAAGGGCACGCTCCAGGACGGCATTGCCGTCGCGATGCATGCCTCCCGTCATCGAGGATAGGACCTCTGCTCTGCCGGAGGCTCCCGGCCGCCTGAAGCCGAACGCGCGTCAGCTGTCCCTCTTCTTGTCTTTCGGACGAGGGCTCGCGAGCGACGCCCAGGCGTCAGGTCAGCCCCGTCCAGCGCCGGACCGACGCGGGAGAGGTGTTGATTCATTCACGGCGCGCTCCGGCGCCGTGCCAGGCGCGCGTCGAAGGACCAGCGCCCCGCGCCGACGACGACGAGAAAGAGCGCACCCAGCAGCATCGCCCAGTCCGTCCTCGCCTCGTGGGCCATGCTCCAGAAGCCGTATTGCGGCAGCTTGCGCACGTGGAAGCCGAGGATGTCTCGGCCGAGCAGGATCGGAAGCTTGGTCGAGAGCAGCGCCACGACCATGTCGATGACGAGCAGAGCGGCGGCGAACCGGGTCAGGAGCCCCGCGAGCACGAGCGCCCCGCAGACGATCTCGACCACCCCTACGAAAGGTCCCATGGCTTCCGGCCAGGGGATGCCGATCTTGACGAACCGTCCGGCGCCGAGCTCCGCTGGATAGATGAACTTCTGGAGCCCTTCGGACAAGAAGACGGCCCCGACCGAGAGACGGACAAGGAGCGTCGCCGCAGGCGCCTGGGAATCGAGCATCTTGCGCAGGTGTTTCATTATTCATTCCAGCCCTTGTCGAGGGAGTGTCTATGTGGATCTTCCAGAGGCCCACCCGGATCTCACGATGCGCCGTCGAGATCATGGTTCGAAGCGCGTAGGCCATCGTCGTAATCTCGTCAACCTGGACACGCCGGTCGCTGAGGTCGCCGAGCTCGAGGCGGCGCTCGGGATGGCCGACCTCGCGCGCTTCACGCCAGCATAGGCGAAGGTGCGACGGGAGTGCTCGGGCTTCGCGACCGCCGCGCGGCGATGTGGCCGGCGGCGTGATCGTCGACCATAATGCCCACGTGTTGTATGTCCGCCACGTGCCGGGTCCGCCGCTCTCGGCGCACGTCGCCGAGCTCTGGTACCTTTCGGCTGCTCCGCCTCACGCGGCCGAGCGCATCCTGCCTTCCGGTACCCTCCAGCTGGTCGTCAACCTCGACCAGGACGAGGTTCGCGTCTACGACGGCCCCGCCATTCGCCGCTACTCCGGTGCCGTCGTGTCGGGCGCGTACCAGTCCTCCTTCGGCGTCGACACACGCGAGCACGCGTCGATGGTCGGGGTCCAGTTCCGCCCCGGCGGCGCGTGGCCGTTCCTCGGCGCGCCGCCCGGCGCGCTGACCGACACGCACGCCGACCTCGCGGAGCTCTGGGGGCAGCGAGCGGCGGAGCTCCGCGACCGCCTGTGCGCGGCGCCGGAGCCGCGCGCTCGCTTCGCGCTGCTCGAGCGCGCGCTGCTCGACCGCCTTTCGGTTGCGCGCCCCGGTCATCCCCTGGTGCCGCACGCGATCGCGGCGCTCGAGGGAGGCGAAAGGCGCGTCGCCGACGTCGCGGCCACGCTCGGCATCAGCCACCGCCGGCTCGTCGACGTGTTCACCGCCGAGACCGGCCTCGCCCCGAAGACCTTCGCCCGGATCACACGCTTTCGGCGGGCGCTCTCGCAGGCCGAGAGGGAGCGCGAGCCGGACTGGGCCCGGCTCGCTGCCGTGTCAGGGTTCTGCGACCAGTCGCACCTGATCCGCGAGTTCGTGGCGCTGTCCGGCAATTCGCCGACCGCGCTCATCGCCCACTCCTCCCGCGAACGCGTCAAGTTGCACCACATCGCCCTCGCCGCGCCAGCCGCGCTGGATGGGCCGCGCGGAAGGGACCGGCAACACGCGCGATCCCGATGCGTCCCGACCCGATGACCGCGAAGGATCAGCGCGGTGTCGGGACGCATCGCGGCGCTACCGGCGACGAACCCGGTCGCCTCCGAGTCGTCATGATCAACCCGCCGATGCCTCGTGAAGCTCGATCGGGTTGCCGTCGGGATCTTCGAGTTGAATCTGCGCGCCCCCCATGCCGCGTTCGATGTCGTTTCGGAAGGGTGTGCCGGCCGCGCGGAGTCGTTCGATGATCGCGGCGAGGTCGTCGACGTAGAGGACGATGCGGTTCCAGCCGCCGGCGGCCTGAGCGCGGCCGTCGGGCATGGGGCGCGCGCCGGAGCTGCCGGGGCCGCTCAGGAGCAAGCGCAAGTCACCGCGGGAGACCGTCGCGAACGCCGTGCCGGCCTGCAGGTCGAGCGTGAAGCCCAGTTGCTCGGTGTAGAAGCGAACGGCGCGATCGACGTCCGTGTTCTGGTAGCGGACGACGGCCGCGGTGGCATCGGGGCCTTCCGCGGCCGAGGTCGATTCCTCCGGCGCCTCGTGAAGCTCGACCGGGTTGCCGTCGGGATCCTCGAGCTGAATCTGCGCGCCCCCCACGCCGCTTTCGATGTCGTTTCGGAAGGGTGTCCCGGCCGCGCGGAGTCGTTCGATGAGCGCGGCGAAGTCGTCGACGTAGAGGACGATGCGGTTCCAGCCGCCCGCGACCTGAGCGCGGCCATCGGGCATCGGGCGCGCGCCGGAGCTGCCGGGGCCGCTCAGGAGCAAGCGCAAGTCACCGCGGGAGACCGTCGCGAACGCCGTGCCGGCCTGCAGGTCGAGCGTGAAGCCGAGTCGCTCGGTGTAGAAGCGAACGGCGCGATCGACGTCCGTGACCTGGTAGCGGACGACGGCCGAGGTGGCATCGGGGCCTTCCATGACCGAGGTCGATCCGGTGGTATGGGACATGCAGCCTCCGAGAGAGAGAATGACCAGGATGAGGATGATCTTGAGGATGATCTTCATGTGCCGATTCTGTTGCCCGCGCGCGCCGCCGTATTGGACAAATTGGAAGCCGCGGCGGTCCAGGCTGAGCGGCGGGAACGTGGCTTCGGTGGGCGTCTTCGGAAGCCGGGCGGACCGGCCGGCCCGAGCCCTCGAGGGCGGCGCCGAACGTCTCGATGGCGCGCAGCTAAGCGCGCGCTGCAGCGTCGTGCTGCGACAGGGCGCGACCCCGATCGCCAAGGAGCCGCCGGACGTCGGGGGGACGAGCGCTTCGCTGGCCCACCTCGCGCGCTCGCGCCGGGCGAATCAGCGCAGCCGGTCGAACTTTTTGATCGCTTCCGGGCTGACGGGAGTGAAATAGTTCACGAGGTTGCCGTCCGGGTCGCGGAAGAGGAGCGAACGGTTGCCCCAGGGCATGGTCGTCGGCTCCTGCACGACCTTGCCGATGACAGGCGCCAGCTTTCGATATTCCGCGTCGACGTCGCTCACGCGAAACTCGAGGATGACGGAGCGGTTGTCGGCCGGGTGCGCTGCTCCCGCCGCGAAGAGCTCCATGGTGCGCCGGTGCGCGATGGCGAGGGTGCACGAAGGCGTCGTAAGCTCGGCGAAGTCTTCGGTGTACCAGGTTGCTGCGACACCCGTGACATGCTCGTAGAACGTGACCAAACGTCTGGCGGCATCCGTGATGATGCGGATCGAGACAAAATCCATGAAGGCCTCCCTGCACATCCGCAGCTGCGGAGTCGATGCTCCGCCCATGTAGTTCGCCTCTGCTGCCAGCGTGGCGTCAGCAGCGTACCTGGACCGCTCCGATGTTCAGGGCGGCAGCCGCGACATCACCCAGGGAGATGACCACATCATTATTTCTTGAACGCGCTGCTGCTACACGTATGTCAAGGGGCGCCCGTTCTCGAAACTGATTGCCGGCAGCAACAAAGAACCAACGAGCGAAGGCGAGCTGCACATCACGTACATGGACGGCTGCTGGGGCGAGCGCGTCGATGCACGAGCGCGCCGCCCTGAACGTGACCAAAGACGCCTCACGCAACGCCCGACTTCCTGTTGCTGTCGACGGAGCGCCGTGGTCCCCTTGGATCGAGGTCGTGCATGTATGCGCGGTCGGTCTCCCTATCAGGAGCATTCGAGAGAGCCGGGAAATTTTCAATTATCGAAATGATCTGTTTGGGGAGTATGACTTTGGCTACACGGACGCCTGTCAGGTTTGGTTTGGTTGCGATAGTCCCGATGCGCCAGCACCGGAGACCAGGTTCTCAACGCGTGCAGTCACAGTTTCAACCACGGAGTTGGCTGTAAGGTTGGCTCGACGACGTCCTGCCACGATCCTATGCGGCAGCAGTACGTTTATATGTCAGCCGTTCAATAGAGCCTATCCTGACGTCGAGCAGGCCAGGGACATAAGCTTGCCGTGCGATCAACGAGCGTAAGCGCCGTCGGCAGAACCGCCGCGCTCGGCGAGCTCAACCGGAGGCGCCGTGCTGAGAGTTCGACTTGGCGCGGCGGCGGGACTCTATTGCCAATCTTGATGGGCCCGGAGAAGCAGAGCGAGCTCGATCTCGCGCACAAATCGCCGCAGAACGAGGCAAGGCGACGCTTCCGTACACGCCAGTCGAACTCGAGGAAAGCATCCCCGTCCTCACGAACGCGAAGGAGCGGAAAGTGCGCGTGTCCTCCGGCGACCTCCAGGCCAAGAGGCCCTCCGGGAGGAGTGCTGCCGTCGCTTCCGGAAACGGGAGTCGCGGAAGGAGACGTCAACGAGGCAGTACCGGAAGCGGAAGTCGCCGATCCCTGCATGTCTGGTTGTGCCGGCTCCCTGTTCATGGCGCATTGTCTTACAACGCCCACCCGAACTCGATTTCGAACGCGGGGAAGAGGAGTTGCTCGCCGCCTTCGCCTCTTGCCGAGCGGTGCCGGGCGCTTGCGCGAGGTCGAGGAGGTTGCGCTCGCGGACGTCTCTGCTCTTTCCGAAGCTTGCCGGGAAACACGTTCACCCCCCCCGACTCGATGACAGACTGACGAACAGGCGTCTCGACTTGCGAGCAGGGAGCGGCGTCGCTAGTGATCGCTCGAGAGGGGGACCACGATGAGCACGACCAGTATCCACCGATTTCCTCTTTGGGCGCTTCTGCTCGCCTGCGTTACGACGCGGCCCAGCACAGTGGCCGCTTCGACGTGTCCATATCGATTCAACGATAATAGGGTCCATTGGGCAGCAGCGGCAGCCAAGAAGGTGGCCCCCTCCAGCTGTAGCTTTTGTGTCGATAATTACGGCGGCGCCTACTATAGTGCTTGCGACGAAGGGCGCTGGATCCTCTGCACCAATCTAGACGCTGGCGTCCCGTACAGCGATGCTCTACATAACGCTACCGATTACTGCTACAACGAGTACGAAGGCCTGTACGAAACTGCCTGCATCCAAGGAGCCCAGCACTGCGCTGGCAGTTGCTGACGCGGTCGAGAGCTTGGAGAATCACGATAGCGAGATGATCACCATATCCGACCGTGAGCCTCGGTTCGGATGACCGCCGTAGCATCGACCCGGAGCCGATACGATGAAAGCACACATGAATGACGGTCTCACAGAGCTCGCGATGCCGAGTGAGATGTTCGCGCTCAACTCCGGGACGCTCCTGGAGACGCTCGCCTGCGTATTCGACCCATCGATATATTCCCCTGATTATATGCATTATGAGCGGCATTACTCGTGTCACTTCTTCGCCGTCAGGAAGATGCCGCTGCCCAGGTTCGACTGCTCGCCGCCGACGCCGGTGAGGGACATTGAAGGATACGCCGCGCAGGCAAGCAGCCATCAAGCTACGCTGTCTTCGATCGAGAGCGCGATCGGCGCTCGCGAGCTTCGTATGGGGCCCCTTGCCCAAGCGATTCGTGATTATGCGGTATTTCTCCGATCGCTGCCTGGCGAGTTCTGCATCAACGACGACAATCGCGACGCCTTCGACAATCTTCAATCCATCATCAACGCGGCGAGCCAACTCGTCGAGCGTGGCGTGACGGATTTTGAGGCGAACTTCGGGACCTTTCTGAGTGCCGCGGTTCCTCTCCTTGAGTCGGTCAAGCGCGAGTCCGATGCGATCGATACGAGCAGTCGTGATTTTCGCGGCGTCGTGGCGCCGTTTAATCAATACAACGATTGGGTCCGAGGGTGGAGCATAGAAATTTGGACGCTTTCGGATCGAATCTCCGCATTTAACGACTCTTGGCAGCGCTCGCTCGGTGATACTCGCTCGGCATTCTTACGTGCCTTTGAGCAGATTCAGCAGAGCGTAGAGTCGGAGGCGCGTCGGTTCGAAGCGGCGAAGGCGCAGTGCGACGACCACTTTCGACGATGGGAAGAGATCGATGGCCTCCAAGGGTATCTCAATTTCCGAGCGACGCTCCGGACCGTGGCACAGGACATGATCCCAGTCTTCAACGACTTCTTGGCAAAGGTCCCTGCCACCGACCGGACTCGACAAGCGGTCGCGAACGCTCAGCGACAGATTGATGCGATGGTGACGACGTTCGACTCGTTTCCGAGTTTTCTCCCGCTCCCACCGTCGTCGGATGCGTTCCCGTATGAGAGTTATGGGCTCTCGGCGCGGAAGTTTGGGTTAGATCCGATAGTCGAAATTGTGCGCCGCGCATGTGTCGAGTATTTTAACGCTACGCGCCGGCGCCTTTACGTAGGGGACATGTCCTACGAGCACGGTGGGAAGGCCATGCCCCACCGGTCGCATCGCCAAGGCATCGATGCAGACGTCGATCCCATCGAGGTCGGAGACTATGGGACTGATGGCTATAACGCCGAAAGAGCTCTCCAGGCTGCGCAGATCTTCCTGCGAGCCGGCGCGAGCCTGACGTTTTTTGCCGACCCCGTCGTGGTGACGAACGCCAACCAATGGGCGCGAGAGAATGGCATCAGCGGACGCCTACAAGTTGAAAGGCACCATACAAAACATTTTCACCTACGGTCGTGATCGCCGGAAAACGGGTCCATGCTCCCGGAGCATTGGCGCTTTGACACGACCGGGATTCTACGCGTGTGCGTGACACGGCGGCGGGGCGGCGGGTTTCGGGAGGCAAGACACTGTCGTGGTCTTGACGCTGAATGCGGACAGGCCGCTCGGAAGATGCTGTCGTCTTCCCGAAACGCCCGGCGTCCGCCGAAAGGCTGCCGCCCGCGCAGTGTCGGTCCGACCAAGGCGATCTTGACCACCCCGGAGGTGCCGGTTACCAGGCACCATCGCGCCGCAGGAAGAAGCGGTTCTAACGGGGTGGTTACGATGGCGTTGGCCGGCAGTTACGATTATTCTACCGAAGCGACCGGACCAGGTCTGTCTAGAATTGCGGGAGTGCCCCGGCTTTGCCGGGGAGGCACCCACGTTTCACAATGCCGGGAGCTGCAAGGCGGGCCGGCCGTGTTCGGTGCGCTGCGCGAGGAAGACCTCGGTCATTCCGCCGATGGACAGACAGGGCAGGAACTCGTCGTGGGCGAGGCACAGCCGGTTGATTTGGGCACTGTCGAGCACCTCCGCTCCCGAGCCGTTGCGCCGCTGCACACGCAGAAGCTCAAGGTGGAGACGGGCGAGCCGCTGGGCAGTCCAGAGCGGCTCACGACGTATCCAGCTCGCCTGAGCGCGACGAACCAGCGTGTGGTGAAGCTCGGGAACGCGCTGGAAGGGGCCTGCGCCGTGGTGTCCGCGGTCGCACCCCGGGACGCTCAGATTGCGATTGCCCGGCGCGCCCGGGTGCGCTCTCCTTCGATCCAGGAAGCGGGAGACTCTCCCGCGAGCGCGCCGCGATGAAGCCCTCGTACGAAGCTCGTGCACCAGAGATCGTGACGGAGCCCGAGCAGGTGGACCAGCTGCCGGCGCTGATCGAGCGGATCGCGGAGCACACGCGGCGCGATGCCGAGGGCCGGCGGGTGGAGCTGCCGTCGGGGCGCGTCGTCGAGGTGCGATCCGCGGCAGGGGACGAGGAGCGGGTGACGATCCGGAGCGCGTCCGGGGAGATCGAGCTCGACGTGCGCCTCACCGAGCGCGGGCCGGTGCTGCGGATCCGGGCGGCGGAGCTCGAGCTCGAGTCGCCGGGCGCGGTGCGCGTCGACTGCGATCGTTTCCATGTGCGCGCCGAGCACGGGATCGTGCACGAGACCGGCGGCGACCTCGCGCAGACGGTCGCCGGCGACGTGACGACGCGGGCGCGCGGCGAGCTGCGCGTCGAGGCCCGTCAGGTGAACCTCGAGGCCACGCGCGGCGACGTGCAGATCGCGGCGAACGATGACGTGCAGCTGCTCGGCGAGCGGATCAAGCTGAACTGCTGAGCGGCGCGCGCGGCGCGGGGCGTAGAGACGGCGTGCCGCGGGCGGCGCGCGCGGGTCGACCGCGCATCAGAGGGCCGAGAGCGCGCGCTCGACCTGCCCCGCCAGCGCGGCCTGCGCGGCGACGCGCCGCTGCCACACGCGCTTCAGCCGCAGGCCGAGCGGCGCGTCGAGCCCCTGCTCCGCGATCTCGAGCGAGAGCTTGCCCCGCCGCTCGGCCCTGACGAGGCGGGCGTACTGCTCGGCCCCGAATCGGTCCGGGTGGCGCCGCTCCCAGGCGGTCACGTAGGCGTCGTCGAAGCGCTCGCGCAGCGCGCGGTCCCCGTGCTTCAGCGCGCGCTCGAGCTCGTCACGCCAGCGCCGCTCGGCCTTCCGCCAGGTGCCCTCGTCGAGGTCGTGCGCGGAGAGCACCTCGCCGCGCAGCGCGCCCCGCTCGGCGAGCTCCGCGCAGACGGTGGCGTACCGCTCGATCGTGACCGACTCTTCCGGGCGCGCTGCGCTCGGCGCCGGCGGCTCCTTCAGCGGGGCCGGCGGTTGCGGCGCCGGCGCCGGCGCGGGGGCCGGGGCGCGCGGCGCGGCGCCCGCGGGGGCGGGCGGCTGCGATGGAGCTCCGTCGACGTCGAGCGCCGCGAGCACCGCTCCCGCCGCGGGGCCGGGCGTCGTGGCCGCGGGCGGCGGGGTGGCGGGCAAGGTGCCCGACCCCGGCGCGCTGCCGGGCCCGTCGAGCGCCAGCGTGCCGCCCCCGGACCCCTCCCGCCGCCGCGGCTCGCCGGAGCGCGACGGCGCGGCTGGCGCGGCCGCCGCGGGGCGCTGGACCGGCGGGCGCCGCGGCGGGACCGCTGGCGCGCTCCCGATGCCCACGCCGGCGACGGCCACCAGGCGCTCCCGCTGCGCCGGGTCGCGCAGCTCGACGTGGGCGCGCCAGGTGATCGTGCAGAGCAGCCGATCCGCGTCGACGTGGAGGCCGTCGGCGTGGAACGCGAGCCGCGCCGGGGCGTCGGGATCGGCGTCGTCGAGGCCGTATACCGCGCCGGCGACGCGCGCGTCCGGCAGCGCGCTCTGGATGCGCGGGCGATCCGGGTGGAAGCCCTCGAGCACGACGACCGTGTCCGGCTGCAACGCGGAGACCCACTGGTCGCGCGGGGCGCACTGGAAGTACGACCAGTCGAAGGCGCCCGGCACCTCCATCACCTCGGCGTCGAGCTTGGCGCGGGCGCCTGCCGGGAGGCGGCGGCTGCGCGCCGGCCACGCCGCCGCGAGCGGACCGAAGCCGGCGGGCCGCTGCGGATCGACGGGGTCGAGCACGTTCGGCAGCTCGCCGTCGCGCTCGCTGCACCCCAGGGGGTTCTCGGGCACGCCGACGCCGCCGGCGGCGCGCTCGTACACGATCGGCATCCGCACGAACGGCTCCGGCGCCGCCCCGGCCTCCTTGCGGTGGCCGACGACGCGCACCGTCTTGTCGAGGCCCGGCGCCTCGCGCTGGACGAGCGCGAACCGCGCGCTCATCTCGGCGACGGGGCGGCCGCCCGGCGCGGCGGCGTGCCCGAGGGCGGTCACGTCCACGTACTGGCGGTACGGCACCCGATCGCTCGCCGCGGTCACGTGGGTCATCGGGCCGCGGCGGTCGTGGACATCCTTCGCCTGGAACGGCGCCGCCACCTCCGCCGGCCGCATCGGCGACGCGTCGAGCGAGAAGCTGGCCTTCACGACGACCGTCAGCCGCAGCTTGCCCTCGTGGCGCCAGGGGACCGTGTCCACGGTCGCCTGCGCCGCCGTCGCCGACGCCGCCGGCGTGAGCGACGCGCACGCGACGCCGCCCGCGGTGCCTGGCAAGAACGGCAAGGCGCGCGCCGCGAACTGCGCGGCCTGCGCGTCGTCGACCGGGAGTGTCCCCTTCGGCTCGCTCATGTCCCCGTCGTGCACGGTCGCAACCGCGCCTCCCGAGGTCAAGGGCTCATCCAGCGATCGCGGGCCGCAACGACCCTTGGAGTCGTCGTCGGTGTGTGGCGGTGCGCGGATGGCCTCGGAACCTGGCCGCCGAGCTCGGCCAGGGGGCGCGCCGGCGGCGGGAGATCAAAACAAAATACCGAGTGGCCGCCCGCGCGCGCCAAGTACCATGACCGCATGAAGCGGCTCACCGACCCCTTTCACGTGCTGCCTGAGGCGCAGCGCCACGAGCTCATGCGCGACACGGTGATGGCGATCTTCGGCCCCGCGGTGGGTCAGGGCTTCTGGGATCAGATGGAGCCGCTGCTCACCGACACGCGGCGCCAGCCAGGCGACGCGGAGGAGCCGGAGAAGAACTTCTGGCGGGGCCGGTGGCGCATCTACGAGGCAGAGTGAGCGCGGAGCAGCGGACGTGAGCAACGACCCGACGCCGCCCGCCGCGCGCGCCCCGGCGCGCAGACCGCGCCGCAAGACCGAGCTGCTCCTGCAGGGCGAGCCCGACGGGCGGCGGTGGATCGCCTGGATCTCGAAGCGCACCTACCGGATCCACAACGGGCGCTGCGAGCTCGACGCCCCCGCGCAGCAGGAGGTCCTGCACGACGACGAGATCCCGTACAGCGAGGATCGCAAGCCGCCGCGGGTCTCTCCGCCCATCGCCGTCGACGAGATGCTCCCGTTCCGGCGCGCGACCGACGTCGTCATCCAGGCCTTCGCCCACGCCTACAAGCCCGACACCCGCACGCTCACCGCGAGCGTCCGGTTCGGCAAGCACCACCGCGAGATCGTGGTCCACGGCGACCGCGTGGGTGAGATCGACCGCGCGGGCCGGCCGCGCTTCTCCGAGCCTGCGCCGATCGAGGTGGTCCCGATCCGCTACGACTACGCGTACGGCGGCGTCGATCTGACGGCGCTCGGCCGGAACGGCGACCTCCTCGGCCAGCTCGTCCAGGATGCCCGCCGAGGCATCGACCGGCTCGCCGACACGGTGTACCACTACCCGAGAAATCCTTGTGGCTACGGGTACTTGATGGAGCTCGACGCCGAGGGCTTCGCGGGGCGGCCGATCCCCAACCTCGAGTTCCCGTTCGACCCGCTGACGCCGCAGCGCCTCGCCGTGGGCAAGCCGTACCGGTGGATCCATGCGCCGCTGCCGGCAGGCTGGGATTACCAGTCCATGGCCTGGTTTCCCCGGCTCGCTTACCTCGGGCTCGCCCCGACCTGCCAGAGCGACGGCAAGCTCCTCGCCGAGGTCGAGCGCGGCTGGGCCGCCCGGGATGTCCTCTCGATTCCGCCGCTTTATCAGGACCCCGGCGCCCCGCTACGACTGGAATACGCGCAGGTCGCGTCGCCCGGGATGAGCGTCTCCGACCTCGCGCCGGACGAGTACTTCGAGCTGCATCACGTGCACCCGAACCGGCAAGTCTACTCCTTCCACCTGCCCGGCGAGGTGCCCCGGGTGATGCTGGAGCTCGCGCCCGGCCGGGCGCTCACCGAGGCGGAGTCCCACCTCTGCTCGGTGGTCGTGCGGCCGGTCCCGGGCGAGGTCGTGGTGGTCTGGAGCGCCCGCGCCCCCGTGGCCCTGGATCTCACCGAGGAGCAGATGACGAACCTGCGGCGCGAGGTGCGCTGGACCTCGGCGCCTCGATGAGCTCGATGAAGGAGCGCGAACAATGTCGTACGGCTGCCTGACCGTCACGCGGTGGAACGTGTTCCTCGGCCTCTCGTGGCACGAGGCCCTGTTCTGGTGGCCGATGCCGCCGCCCGGGGCTTACGTGCCCCAGAAGTACTGGCCTCATTTCCAGACGGGGCTTGTCAGCGGCACGCACCTCTTCTCGTTCTGGTCGGAGCAGAAGAAGCACGAGATACAGCTCGACGGCGTGCACTGGATGGGGCGGGGGAGCGACGCCAGCCTCGTCGTCCCGCACGTGGACGTGGTCCAGGGGTGGAATCCGCTCTTGCCCTGGACCATCCTCTTCGGGAGCTCCATCTCGGTCTGGGGGACGAGCGGGGTCACGATCGGATGCGACAACCCGATCTTCGGCGAGACGACCTGTGATCTCGCGTGCTCGCCGTTCAAGACCGTGCCGTTCTCGCTCCACCTCGCGTGCAACAGCCCGGTCAGCCTGCCGCTCGATTTCACCATCGTCTGGGGCACCGCCAAGGCCGGCTTCACCTGGACCGACTTCATCGCGTGCCTCGTCGACATCGCGATCGAGATCGCGATGGACATCCTGATGAAGTTCGGCGGCCAGATCGCGGGCAAGCTGTGGAAGGGCGCGAAGGCCGCGGGGAAGGGGCTGGTGAAGGGCGCGAAGATGGCCGCCGCCAGGAGCGCGGACCTCGCGCAGCCGTTCTTCAAGCGGGCCGGCAAGGCCCTCGCGCGGGAGAGCGCCGAGGAGACGCTCGCGAAGATCCTCAAGGAGTCCGCCGAGGAGGCGGCCGACGACGTCGCGTCGAAGGTGGGCAAGCAGGCGGCGGAGAGCTTCTCGGACTCGCTCAGCCGGCTGCGATCGCAGAGCGACGAGCTGCTCGAGGAGCTCGCGGAGGCCGCTGACGGCAGCGTGTGGAAGTCGTTCAAGCAGGGCGCCGCGGAGCTCGGCGAGAGCGCCGCCGATCGCATGAAGAAGCTCGGGAAGAGCCTTGGCTCCGCGGCGAAGTCGGTGAAGGACACGATCATCGCCGTGAAGACGTGGAAGAAGGTGACCGAGCAGAACCTCCTGCAGTCGCGGAAGGTGAGCAGCATCCTCAAGTACACGGCCCTGGCGAACGGGTTCAAATACTCGAAGAAGATCGGCGGCAAGGTCTACAGCTCCATCGACGCGCAGTACCACGACCTCGGGGATCTCGACGCTGGCTCGGACGGGTACAGCTTCGGGCCGTTCGCGCTCGGGAGCAGGAGCGGCGTTTACGACGACCTCGGGGACCCCGTGGGGGACACGGGCGACAACGATGATGATGATGACGAGACCAGCAAGACCGTGGTTGGCGATCGGTTCGCCTGGAGGGGCGACGCGAGCGCGAAGGCGCGCGTGAGCGAGCGCTTCTCGTGGTCCGATCAGCGCGAGGAGAGCGGCGGGAGCGCGGGTGTGGACGACCGCTTTGCCTGGATCATGAGCGACGCCGCCACCTCCGGCGCGTAGCTCCACCCACCAGGAGTCCGGCCAGCGTCATCCGGCCGTACCGACGGGGTGCCCGCTGCTCCCTGCCGAGGGGCGCCACCTTCGAGCGCTCGAAGGAGCGCTCGGCATCGCGCTCTTCACGCGTCCCTCACGGCACGCCTACGGTATCACGAAGATGACCGAGAGATCATCGACGTAGAAGTCGCCCGTGGAGTTCGCGCCCATCCAGGCTCTGACCGCGCCGAAGTTCCGCGCCTGGTTGAGAAAGTAGCTCGGGATCGCGACGTCGAGGCTGCCGGATGCCGCCCCCAGGAGGGTGATGGTCGCCGTCGCCGCGCTCGCGCCGATGTTGAACGTCACCTGTACGCTGAACACCTGCCCGCGCTGATACGTCCCGAAGATCAAGTTGCTGTCGTCGTTGACGCGAACCGTTCCGTTCGTGAGAAAAGTCGAGGTGCAAGAAGCTGTTCAAGTCGCTCAGCGGCTGGTTGAAGCCCTCGAACTGCAGCGTCGGGACTCCGCCGTCCGCGCCTGGAATGAAGAGCCTGGCGGTCGCCATGTATTGACCATCTCCGCGAAAGGCGCTGAAGCGACCCTGGATCGACGTCACGTCGTTGAAGCTCGGGTGCTGAACGAGCACCCACTGATCGCTGGCCTCGCCAGCCGGAGAAGCGGCCACCGTCACGTTGCCGTTGCCGAGCGCCGTCGCGACGGTGCCGACCGCTTGCTGTGCGTTCGGCGGCTGAGATGCGGTGTCCTGGGTGAACCCGGCGCTGAGGAGCGTCTCGGCGGTGCAGCCTGTGAGCAGCGCCGGCGCGGCCAGCAGCGGCAGGCCCAGGATCGTGCGCCGAGAAACGAGGAGCGATTTGCCGGTCGCATGATCTTTGGCGCGAGCAGACGCGATCGTTCGATTGAACCTCATGTTCATCTCCGTTGGGTGAAATCGGCCCACGCACGACGTGCATGGCTCGGTGGTCGAAGGGGCGTTGTCGCCGAGAAGCGCGGCGTACAGCGACAGGTTTCGCAAGCGTCATGCCACGGCGAGCGGGTCGCGCACCCCCCGAGGAGCCCCCGTGTCCGCGCCGAAAACGAGGCTCATCGCTCCCGTGATCTCCGGAGAAGAGCACGGGGCCGCCGCGCTCCCTGTCTCTCTGAAGGAGACACCTGTTCCCCTGGAGAACCAGCGCGAGCAGGGATGGCCTGCGGCGGAGGGCTCCGCGCCGAGAGAGGCGCTCGCCTGCCAGACGACCGTCAGGCCGCCCCATGAGACTGCGAGCTGGAACAAGACATCAACCCACAGAAATTTCCGCCCCAGGAACCGTCGATGTGGGGCAGAATACGTGTCGACGATGGCGCTCCGCGGCAAGCCGACCGCCCACCATCGAAGAGCTGGATCCAGGTGCGCCGTCGGCATCGACGATGGTGATCGTCAACACCAGGCGGGCCGGAACCAGCGCCCAAGCGCACGAGCCTTGCGCCGAACAGACCATGGTTCGAATTTGCTTTACCCTCGCAACCCAGCCTGAGATGCTATGCACTGCGACGAAACAATGCACGACAAGGGCATCGTTTCGAATGCGAAAGCATCCTGGAGGGGTAACATGCCGATTTCAGTGACAGTCAAAGGCAAGACGTACGAGAGCGACGGTCATTACCACGCGGAAGAGGTCATGTTCGCTTCCGTCAAGCGTCAAGGGAACCTCGACGTGGAAATGAACGGTTGGCCGTGCACGGGCGAGCGGCACCACGATTGCCATCAGCTCTTCCTCGACCAGTCCGCTAACCGCACGATCACGGTGACCATCACGGGGGATCATGCCGGCTACGCCGCGAACCATGGGCGCAAATTCGGGGATAAAGGGACGATCACCTACGCCGCTGGCGTCGCGACCTACGGCTAGAGCGGCAAACAGTCAGAAGAGCGTCCAATCCTCCGCCCACCATCGCGGAGACCACGCCCTTCGGCCGAGCGCGGCCTGTTCCATCACGCCTCCACCCCGTACTTGTCCAGCCACTGTTTCAGGCGCTGGTAGCTCCTGAAGCCGATGAGCGCCGCCGCGCGCGTCTTGTTGTGGTTCGCTTCCTTCATGGCCCGCTCCAGGTAGTGCCGGACGACGTGGGCGATGGTCTCCTCGAGGCTGAAGCCGTCGCCGAGCGGCTGGCCCAGCACCGCGTCCCGCGGCGTGTCTTCGCGGACGAACAGCGCCTCGCGGACCTCGACGACATCGATCACCGGCCCGTGCGCCCAGACGAAGGCGCGCCAGAGGGTCCCCTCGAGCTCCCGGACGTTCCCCGGCCAGGGGTGACGGAGCAGGTGGTTCCTTGCGGCGGGAGAGAGCTTCTTCTGGATGCCTCCGGGGCGCGCCTCGTTGTTGAGGCGGGCGAGGAACTGGTCGGTCAGCAGGCCCACGTCGCCCTCGCGTTCGCGGAGGGGCGGCGTGTGCAGGACCAGGATGGCCAGCCGGTAGAAGAGATCCTCGTGGAATCGACCCTGGCCGACCTCACGCATCAGATCTCTGTTGGTCGCGGCGATGATGCGCACGTCGACGGGGACCTCCTGCCTGCCGCCGACGGGGCGGATCTTCTTCTCCTGGAGGGCGCGGAGCAGCTTCACCTGCGCATCGGGCGGCAGCTCGCCGACCTCGTCGAGGAAGAGCGTCCCGCCGGTCGCGCGCCCGAGGTGCCCCTGGTGGTCGGCGGCGGCGCCCGGGAAGGCGCCCCGGGTGTGCCCGAAGAACTCGGAGTCCACGAGCTCCCGGGGCAGGGCGCCGCAGTTGACGGCCACGAACGG
This sequence comes from Sorangium sp. So ce128, assembly GCF_051525245.1. Lineage (NCBI taxonomy): Bacteria > Pseudomonadati > Myxococcota > Polyangiales > Polyangiaceae > Sorangium > Sorangium sp. So ce128. The sequence goes on from NZ_CP150313.1 coordinate 2,678,649, forward strand.
GCCCGCGGCGCGTGGGCTCGCCTGGTGGATGGCGCGGGCGAGGAGCTCCTTTCCGGTCCCGGACTCGCCCTGGATGAGGACGGGCGCCGTGGTGCCGGCGGCCTGCCGCGCGCGGTGGAGCAGCCGCTTCATCGCCTCGCTCCGGTGGACGATGTCCGAGAACCCCGGCTCATCGGGCCGGAAGCCGCCCGAGAGGCGGGCCAGGTCTTCCTCGGTGCGGCGGACCGCGGCGGGGATCAGCTCCGCGGCGAGCTCGAAGGGCACGTCGGCGGTCTGGACGCCGGTCTGGGGCGATGACTCGATGAGCTCCGCCTCGAAGCGCGTCTTCGCGACGAGGATCCAGATGGCCGCCATCGCCGGCGTGCCCGCGCTCAGGTGGAAGGTCCGCTTGGCCCTCTTCCCGTACTGCTCGATCGACCAAGCCACAGCCTCCATGACGGCGCGGTAGATGTCCGCGTGGTGCGTCGGGGTGGAGAGCGTCTCCTGCCGGAGGACGATGCTCGCCTTCGTCTTCTTCCTGAGCCATCGCGTGAAGGGCGCGACCTCCTCTCCTGGATGGTTGTTCAGCAGGACGAGGTGGTCGAACTCGCGCTCGGCGACGGCGTGCGCGATGGGGCCTGCGCCGACCGCGGCGTCGCCCGACGCCGCCCTGAGGTCTGTCTTCCCGATCCATGCGAGGAGAACACGGGCCATCGTGCTCGCCAGCGTAACAAACCTTCTGGTAGCAGAGACATTCTTCTTCTCGCCCCGGTAAGTTTCTCTGCCAGCGCCGCTGCGCGGCTGGCGTGCGGCGACGAGGCGCGTGGCACGGGATATGAGAAGGGACGGAAGAGGGAGGTGAAGAAGGGCGGCGCCTGGACGCGTAAGCCCCTCTCACCGGTTGCGTCCACGTCGAGCTTCACGCCGTCGACGCCCACATCGCCTTCCCCCGGGCGACTCACCCCAGAACACCGGCCGGCGTCGAGCCCGGGTCGCGTGAGCCGAGCCGCACACGCTCAGTAGTGCCGCTCCAGCAGGTACCAGGCGAACGCGCGCACGGCGATCTTCGCCTGGGAATCCGGGACGAGCGGATCGAGCTCCGCCCACGCCAGCTCGACCATGGCGCGCGCGCGCGCCATGCAGCGTTCGTTGGCCCCTGCCGCCTCGACGATCGAGAGGATACGACCCACCTCGTCGCCCTCGGTCGGGCGCACGAGGATCGCACCAGCGAGCGCCGCGCGCTCGGCGCGCGGGAGCGAGCCGAGCGCGTCGAGGATCGGGAGCGTGAGCTTGCCGTGCATCACGTCCTCGCCGCGGGTCTTCAGGTCGCCCGCGAAGCCGCGCAGGTTCAGCACGTCGTCGACGATCTGGAAGGCGAGGCCGAGCGCCTCGAAGAAGCGGCCCACGGCGCCGACCTGCGCGTCCGATCCGCCGCCGAGGATCGCCCCGATCCGCGCCATCGACGCCGGAGGCACCGCGCTCTTCAGGTGATGAATCGAGAGGAGGCGATTCGAGAGCCGCGCCAGCTCGTCGTCGTCGAGCGTCGTCGGGGCGAGGCCGGCGAGATCCAGGGCCTGTCCGGCGTGCCCCGCGCGCATCGCCTCGAAGTAGAGCGCGTAGACGCGCAGCTTGTCGCGATCCGGGATGGCGTCGCGATGGACCGGCGGCTCGCCCAAAAAATAGGCGGCGGTCCCCGCGTTGATCGCCGTCGCGTCGCCGTGCATCAGGTGGCAGGTCGGGCCGCCGCGCCGGACGACGGAGCGATCTTCGGCGTCGTCCACGATGAGCGAGCCCGTATGGATGAGCTCCGGCACCGCCAGCCAGTGACGGAAGCGGCGCGCGTCGCCGCCGACGAGCTCGACGCACGCGAGGATCGCGAACGAGCGCCACGTCTTGCCGCCGCGGTCCAGGATCTCGCGGATGGGCGCGATCAGCTTCGCCTCGAAGGTCGCGCGATCGAAGCCGTCGCGCGGGCGCGCGTGCGAGCCGGTCACGAGCGCTCGCAGGCGGTCCTCCGCGGGGCGCGAGGGGATGGTCTCGGCGAGCACGCGCCGCACCTCGTCGCCCACCGAGCGGAGGAATGCGTCGAGATCCCGGGCGCCGTACCCGCGGAGCTCGACCCAGCCACGCCCGCGGACGGCGGCGCCGCGCAGCGAGCCGACGGCGACCACCTGCCCTTCCCAGAACGACGGTTCGGAGAGGATGGTGACGACCTCCTGATCCGCGTGCACCGCTCGGACGCCGATCTCGAGATCGAGCTCCTCGCAGGTGAAGGTCACCTGAACGGGATACTCGACGAAGGTCCGCAAGCTCCGCCATGCGGACTCCACGCGCATCGACACGCGCCGGGAGCGGCGCACGCGCCCCGCCGCGTCGCTCACCACCACCCAGTCCTCGACGAACCCCCCGCGCTCGGCCGGGCGGATCAGATAGATGCTCACGTCGGTGCCGTCCTCGAGCTGGAGCGACGCCCACGTCCACGCGTTCTCGCCGCCGGCGGCCGAGCCCTCCGGGACGAAGCCGAGCTCGTGATCGTACCAGCCGCTCCCGCGCGCCACGGCCTCCTCGCGCCCGGACGCGGCGATCGTCCCGCGGACCGCGCACCTCGGGATGAAGTAATAGAACATCTGCTCCGAGCCCGCGCCGCGGATCACCCCGTCATCGCCCTGCCGTGCAGGGGGCTTTTCGGGGTGGAAGACGAGATCGACGCGGAGATCCGTCTGGTCGTCGCGCAGCGTCAGCTCGTAGTCGCCGTCGGCTCGTCTCTTGAAGCTGTCGGCGCCATAAGACAAGGAGAGCGAGCCGTCGTCCACGCGCGCGGCGCCGTCGATGCGGCGCGTCGGCAGAGGGACGGCGCCGCGCGCGAGGATTTCGCGCAGCGCCCGGCGACTCCGCTCGTCGAGCGACCTCGCTTGATCGACCTTCAGGAGCGCGAGCTCGCGAGTGGCGTCGTCGACGCGGACCGTGGCGGCGTACCCTCCGTCTTCTCCCGTCAGGGCCCAGGTCACGAAGTGCGCGTGCCGCGAATCCGCGACGCGGTGCCGGAAGAACGCCGCGAAGACGCCGAGGCGACGGCCGCCCTCCGTCTCCAGATAGGAGTTCACGTACCACCACTCGAGATCCGATGAGACGTGGGGCCGGTCGTGCACGTCGAGATCGATGGGCCCGGGAGCAGGCCAGTCCGCGGGCCGCGCGATCGGTCTCGGGTTCGTCGTCATGAATGCACACTCCTCCTCTCCGCGCGGGCGCGCGCGGCCGACTCCCCCCAACTCTCCGGTGATCCGGGCCTATCGAGCACCCCGCCACGCGCTCAGCCCTTCGAGGGCGAAGCAGAGCGGGAGCGTCGGATTCCGGCCGTACGCGACGTGCGGGAACAGCACGGTGTAACAGCTGTCGTCGACCCAGCGGCCGTCGGCCTCCTGGTGATCCACGAGGAAGCTCGCCGCGCGATCGAGCTCCGGCGTTCGCGGGAGACCGACGGCGAGGAGCCCGCGAAGGACGTTGCCTGTGAGCGTGGGCATCGACGGGCCGCGGCCCGCCTCGGCGGGATCCGCGTAGCTCGCGATGTCCTCTCCCCAGCCGCCGTCCGCGTTCTGTCGCGACAGCGCGAACTGGACGGCGCGCGCGACCCACGGCGCGCGGTGATCGATCCCCACGGCGCCGAGCCCGGCGAGGACGTACGCCGTACCCGCGAGGTAGTTGCAGGCCCACCGCCCCCAGAACGCGCCGAGCTCCGGCACCTGGTGGCTTCGCAGGAACGCGATGGCCCGCGCGACGGGCGGGCTCGTCGCGTCGTGGCCAAGCGCGCCGAGGGCGCGGAGCACGCGCCCTGTGATGTCGGCGTTCGAGGGATCGCCCGCCTCGGCCTGCAGCATCCATGCGCGGCGCAGCGCGCGGCCGACCGGCGTGCGCGGGCGCAGCGACGCGGGGAGCGACGCGGGATCGATGTAGAGCGGGCCGGGCGGCGCTGCCGGGCGGCCGGTCGAGAACGAGCCCCACCCGCCGTCGGGGTTCTGCATGGCCACGAGCCACGCCTCGCCTGCGTGGATGACGTCTCCGAACATCTGGCGTGGTGACGCGAGCGCGAGCGCGGCGAGCACCTCTGCCGTGCTGTCGAGATCGGGATTGCGCCCGTTGCCTCGCTGGTACGCCCAACCGCCCGTCCTGGGCGCGCCGCGCGGAGGTGTCTGCCAGTCCGTGGGCCCGGGCTGCGTCGCGCGCCCGCGCACCAGGAAGCCGATCGCCGAGGTGATCGCGGGGTGCGACGCCGGAATACCGCTCTTCACGAGCGCGTGGACGAGCTGCGCCGTATCCCAGTGATCACTGAGGAACGGGCTCACCTCGAGCCCCGCCTCGGTCCTCCGCTTGAGCTGATCGCAGTAGGCGAGCGCGCCGCGGATTCGCTGGTCGTCTCGCGGGACGCCGAAGCCCGCGAGGACGATGGCCGCCGTGAGCGTGGCTGGGCCCACGCCCATGAGCCCAAACGATGGATCTTGCCTCTTCGTGAAGTACTCGATTGCGCTCCTCCGCCCGCGCGCTCGGATCGGGTGCCCCTTCGCCTCGCCAGGGCCGTGGTGCAAGAGGTCGAAGACCGCCGTCGCCAGGTGGATCCACACGAGCGTGTTCACACCGAGGGCCTTGGCCAGCAAACGCTCGCTGCCGGGCAACAAGCGAAACGCGAGGCCGGGATCGGGGAGCGTGTCTGCGGGGATCACGCCCGCGAGCGCCAGGGTGATGCGCGCCGAGAGGCTCGCCCGGCCAAAGCCGCCTTTGGAGGTGATGAACGAGCGCGCGCGGCTCAACGCGGGATCCGCCGGATCGACGCCGGCCGCGTGCATCCCCGCGTACCACATGCACGTCGCGTCGAGCTGGCCCGCGCGCGCTCTGGGCCAGGGCGGCACGGAGCCGTCGTCGCGCTGCTCGGCGCGGAGGCGCTTCACGCCGAGCGCGGCGTCCTCCTCGTCGAGCGCGCCGAGCCAGCGCTCGTGCACGAGGGCGACGCTCGTGAAGACGACGCCCGCGTCGTTGAAACCCTGCCAGGCCCCGTCGGTCCGCTGCTGTTCGAGGACCGCGCGGGCGCCGCGGAGGAGGACCTGATCCACGGAATCGGCGAGCGTCGTCCGAGGGAGGGAGAGCGTCGTCATATCCATCCGGGAGAAGGAAATCCAAACGTTTCGGAGACGTCAAGCCCCAATCGCGGGACCTGCTCCGGGTTGGCAGGACGAACAGGCGTTTGCGGGACTGCGCCGGGACCTCGCCCCCGCTGCGGCTCGGGCGCAGTGCCGCAAACGCCTGTTCGTTGGAGCTTGATTCTGGCTCCACGCTCGCGACTCCGAGACTCCAATGATTCAGGCATCTTACACGCACACTGAGCCCTCTCGATCCCGGACCTCGAACATCCAGGCGCTCGCCCGCGCCGGGCGATCTCGGTAGAATCGCCTCCGTGGCTCAACCCGGCGAAGGGCTCGTGCCCCTGGTTCCCTCGGCCCTCCTCTCGAGCCGCTGGTCGCGGGATAACCTCATCACCCCCGATCCGTCTCGCCTCTACACCGGGCCCTTCTCGGTACGCGTCGGCGTCGAGCAGCTGCAGGAGCAGGTCGACGCGCTGACCTCGGTGCTCGGAGACTTCGAGGTGGAGGAGGCGAACCTCGGTGTCCTGTCCTGGAACGTCCGCGGCCGGGATCGGCGCGGCCCCGTCCACCTGGTCCTGCCGCTCGGCATCGACCAGGCGGGCGTCGGCGGACGCAGCAAGGCGCGCGTGCCTCAGGCCTGCTTCGAGCACGCGCGCACCTTTACCGAGCGCCGGCTGGATCGCTATCTCCTGGCTCCGGACCAGCTCGTCGAAGCCCGGGGCGCCGGGGCGGGGGCCTGTTTTCGGCTGCCGAGCGGCTATCTCCCTCTGACCTTCGGCCTGGGTCGCGCCCGAGTCGACGTCATCAGCGAGGACGGTGCCTGGGGGATCAGCCTCGGGGCACGCTCGACTCGAGAGATCCTCGTCGAGCTCTGCGCGGCCATGGCTTACCATTACGACCTCGAGAGCGGGACGATGATCGCCGACGTCGTGATCAACGACGGCGACTTCCTGTTGAAGCGGGATCGCGACGGGAGCTTCGCGCTCCGCTGGACGACGGCGCGCACCCTGGAGAGCGGCGTCGGCCCCGAGCGGTTCTTGCTCTATCTCATGCAGCTCATGGCGTACGAGGACTGGGAGGTCGACGGCGATCTGCTCGGGCTCCCCGTTCCGCTCACCGATCCCGAGGCGGCGTTCGCAGGCTTCACGCGGGGCAGGAGCCTGCGTTGCTTGGACCTCGGCGAGGATCCCGCGCGCGGCGTCGCGCAGGCTCAGGCGCTCCTCGATTCCTTTGCACGTTCTCGAGAAGGCAGGGCCTATCGCCCCTGGGTCGAGCGCTACCGCGATCCCCATTCCTCACCGGCCTTGGCGTCCGATGATCCGCGGCGACCCTGGTGGAACCTGGTCGAGCTGCGACAACGCCGCGACCGATTGCGGCTCGAGCGCGGCGAGGAAGCTGCCGCGCCGCTCAGCACCCTCATCGAACGTTTGCTCGGGGTGGTCGGCGTCCCCGAGCCCGCGGACGCCGGCACGGCGCCCTCGGTCAACGACGTCGATCGCAGGGAGGTGCTCGACCTGCTCGAGAGCGCTGGCGTCAGGGCCGATGCGCGCGCGTCCGCTGCCGACACCTGGTTCGAGCGCTGGCCCTACCGGAGTCGCGCCGAGCTCGAAGCGCGCCTGACGTGCCTCGCCGCCTTGCCGCCGAGCCGGCTTCTGTGCCCAGGCGTCGCGCCCGCCGAGGAGGAGGGCACGCTCGCCTCTCTCGATCGCTGGCCCCGCGCTCGCCCCGCCCGCGAGCTGGCCAATCCAGAGCTCTTCGGAGGACGGCGCCTGGCGCCGGACGCACTCGCCACGGCCGTGTCGCTCCTGCCCAGCTTCGAGGCCTTCATGGACGACGCCCTCCACGACCCGCGCTGGGGCTACTACGCCAACCGCGTCGTCATCGGACAAGAAGGTCACTTCTCGACCCATCCCGAGAACCTGACGCCGCACTATGGCCGCTGGGTGGCCGCCTGGGCCTTCGAGGTGTGGAGAGAGCTTTGCGTGAGCGGCAAGCTGCGGCGGGATGAGCCCTTCTCGCTCGTCGAGTTCGGCGCGGGCAACGGACGCCTTGCCCGCGACGTCCTGGATGCGGTCCGGAGCCTGAGCGGATCGAGCGACGACTGGCGTCGCTTCAGGGAGGTCCTCGCTTATCGCATCTACGAGATCTCGGATCCCCTGCGCAAGAAGCAGCAGGCTCTGCTCGGCGCCGACGCCCGCGTGCTCGAGGGAGACGCGCGGGCGCCGGCAGACTGCCTGCGCCGCGACTTCCCTGACGGACTCGTGGGGCTCGTCGTCACCAACGAGCTGCCGGACGCCTTCGGAGTCCACAAGGTCCGTCTCTCGGCCAGCGGGGACGCCGAGGCGGTCCTGGTCGTCCCGCGCATCGAGTCACGGCTCCTCGAAGTGCTCCGCCCAGAGCTCCGGGGCGCCTGCCGCCAGGCCGACGCGCGTCTCCGTCAGCTGATCGGCGAGAGCCGCCACGGCGGTGAGCTCCTGCTCGATCGGAGCTGTCTGGGAGATCTGATGGCCGCGCTCTACCAGCTCCCCGCGGGCCAGCGTGAACCGCTGATCGACCAGGTCTGGTTCGACGAGGTGCTCGTGCCGGCCGCCAGCTTCGGCTCGCTCGCGGAGGTCCTGCAGCGTGGCGCGTCCGAAATGGCTCGGGCCCTGGCGGCCGAGCCGTCCGGGGTCATCACCTATGTGAACGTTCACGCGACCCGCTTCATCGGCGAGCTCGCCAGGGTCCTGCGCCTGGGCCAGGTCCTCACCATCGATTACGGCGACGCGACCTGGGGCCTGATCCAGGGGGCCAGGCAGGGCCAGTTTCCTTTCCGGATCTACTGCGATGAAGGGAGCTATCTTCCGCGCCCCAACACCCCGTACTCGCGTCCGGGCGCGCAGGACCTGACGGCCGACGTCAACTTCACCGATCTCTCGCTGGCGGCTCGCGAGGCCGGGCTCGAGCACGTCTACTTCGGTCCTGAACGCGCGATCGCCGGCCGCGAGTTTCCTCGGGTCCTCGCGTCCACCGATCAGCGCCCGTTCGCCGAGCTCGTGGGGAATTCGGTCTTCAAGCTGCTCGTCGTGGGACGCGGCGCGTCCTACTTCCCGGCGCTGCCAGGGCTCGAGCCGCTCCCGCTCCTCACGCACGCGCCCGATGCGAGGCTCGACAGACCGAGATCGATCACCGGTGCGCGTCTGTCCCTGGTTCTTCACCCTCGCTGACAAAATTTAGCGATATCTGGCGCGGCAAACGTGCTCTGTCGAGCGCCGGGGCGCAACGGACGCGCGAGGGCGGGCTCCGCTCGTCTACGGTGCGTGGATGAGAATCTTGACCTGGTTGACTCTGGGGCTCCTGTGCGCGGCGTGTGGTGATAACGGCGATCCGTCCGGCCCGGGAGGAGGCGGAGCCGGGGGCGCCGCCGCGGCGACCGCGGGCAGCGGCGGCGGTGCGGGCGGCGGCGGCGATGCCGCCGGCACCGGCGGCGGCGGCGCGGGGGCCGGGGGCGACGTGACCGGTGGAGGGGCGGGCGTCGGCGTCGATCTCGCCGCGCCTGACGCCATCTTCCTCCACCCGGCGGGGGAGACGACCAATATGGTGTTTCACATCGCGATCGCCGGAGCCGACGACGGCGGCGCCTACGTGAGCGGCGAGGGGTTCGGCGAGATCAAGCTGGGCGACCAGACGATCACCAAGCTGGGAGCGTTCCTCGTCCGCCTCGATCCCGAGGGCGATCTCCTCTGGTCGGCGCCCATCGTCACGGCGCAGCAATCCTCGGCGACGGCCGTGACCGTCGACCGAGCGGGCCATGTGCTCATCGCGGGCGAGCTCTATGGCGAGGTCACGATCGGGGGCACGAAGCTGTCCGGCGCGACGGATGATCCCGACGCCATGGTGGCCAAGCTCGACGCCGACGGCAGCGTGCTCTGGGCGAAACGCTTCGCCTCCACGGCCGCGGATCGCTGCTTTGCGATCGCGACCGACGCCACGGGCAATGTGTACGTGGGTGGCTATGTCGACGACGACATCGACTTTGGCGACGGCCTCCTGGCGGTGGATGGCGAGTCCCCGTTCCTCCTGAAGCTCACGCCGGACGGCGACGTCGCCTGGGCCAAGGTGTTCAACAACCCCGGCGGCGCCGGCAGCGCCGTGGCCGGCATCGCCGTCCACGAGGGCGGCGACGTGTCGATCACGGGCTACGCCGACGGGGCGCTGACCATCGACGGCACAGCGCTGTCGCTGCCTGCTGGCTCGACGATGATGGGCTTCGTCGCCCGCTTCTCGAGCGCGGGGGAGGCCCGGTTCGCGCTGCGCTTCGGCGGGCCGGTGTTCGACATGGGCAACGAGATCGCCGTCGGTGAGGGCACGTTCCTCGCCGGCACGGTGAGCGGCGAGAGCGATGTGCTCGGGACGACGGTGGACGCGGACCTCGAGGGCGCGCCGTTCGTCGCGAAGCTCACGGAGAGCGGGACGGCCGAGTGGGTGATCACGCCGGAGCCGAGCGGCACGATGTACGGCCTCGCGCCCGACATGGCCGGCGGCGTCTACGCGGCGGGTCGCTACGACGATCTCGTCACCTTCGACTACACCCCGTTCGCGCTGCGCGCGAGCGCGTCCTCGGAGGTCGCGGCGCTCCAGCGCTACGCGTCGAGCGCCGGCTCCTCCGAGGGCATGGCGCTCACCTCCGGCGGTACGCTCTGGGTCGCCGGCACCTTCTACGGTTCCATCGACGTCGGCTCGGGCCCCGTCGCGTCGCCGAGCACGAGCGGATTCGTCTTCCGCATCCCGGCGCGCAAGTAAAAGAAGCCGGCTCGCCGCGCGATGCGCGAGCCGGTATCGGTCGCGGACAGTAGGTGCCGGGCTCGGCGAGCACGAGGGGGGGACATCATGGCTGTGGCCATGTCGTGGACCAAGAGGGCGCTTGTGGCTACCGTGTGTCGTCGGCCGGGATATCGATGGTTCCGACGAAGACGATTGACGCCCACCACCCGAAGATCCGGATGCGCGAATTCCGCACGTCCGGATCTGTGGGGGGCCGGGGGGTAGTCGACCCCCGCCTACCCGACTAGGGGATTTCGGGCTCGGTGTGCCTTCGCCACTCGTCCCGTGCGCTTGAGTAGGCGGTCCGGGCGGCGAGCTCGCGCTCCACGCCGGTGATGGCGGGCATCTTGCGATGGCACAGCTCCCCGGGAAGGGTGATCTCCACCTGAGTTCGTGCTTCACGCAGCGTGCCGGGCCATCCGCCGGCGGCGGGGCGGCCTTCTCGATGGAGGTCTTGACGCCAACGCCTGGCCCACGCCTGGCCCAGCGCGTTTGCGCTCTGCTCGATGAATCGTTGCCGCACGGCCGCCAGCGCCGAGCCGTTCTGGTCGGTTGCTGGCTCTGACGGGGCGCGCTCGGCGCCCTGGCTCGGCGCTGCGCGCTTCACTCGGTGACCGCAGGCTGAGGCCCCGGGACGATCCCTGCGATGTCCGGATCCTCTCCCGGCGTCCCGCTGACGGCGGAGCCCTTTCCCGTGCGGCGCGCGAGACGGTTCGCGTCTTTCTCGCGCTGCTTCTCTTGCCTTTCGCGTTCCTTTTGCCGCTTCAATGCTCCCTGTCTCTGCATGCCGAACCGGCCTTTCGGCGCCTCCGGGCGCGTTCTTCAGCACCTCATGGTGCGTCCTGAAAGCGCAGGCGTGGCGGCGCACGAGCGCCGCCGCGCCGCGCCCGTGATCAGTACCGGTCGCGACCGCCGCCGCCGAAGCCGCGCGCCGGACGCTCCTGCGCTTCGTTGACCTTCAGCGCGCGGCCATCGAGCATGGCGCCGTTCAGCTGCGAGATGGCGCTGTTCACGGCCTGGGCCGTGCCCATGGTCACGAACGCGAAGCCGCGCGGCTGCCCCGTCTCGCGGTCGGTCGGCATCGCGATCTCACGGACCTCGCCGGCCGCGGCGAACGCGGACTCGAGGGTCTCGCGGGTGGTGTTGAACGAAAGATTTCCTACGTAGAGACGATTTCCCATGCCATCCTGCTCTTTTACGGCCTTCTGGTGCGCTCTGCGGCGGACCCGGCCTGCCATCCGACGAAGCCGTGACGGATCGAACGGAGACGTGCGGCGCGGAACTCCCGCGCGATCACACGGTGCGTCGTCCAGTCGTCCGAGCGAGCTGCAATCTCCCTCACGGGCGAGGGAAGAGGGAAAGCGTCGTTATAGAGGGCCAGGGACGATCGTGAGGGGGGCATCCTAGCCCGGTGCCTCGCCGTCCGCAAGCGCGCCGTTCGGTCTTCCGTCGCTGAGCGTGCCGCCGACCCCAGGCGGCCGGCGAACAACGAGGTTGCATCGGGGCGAAATGGCCCATGTCCGCGATCTCCGTGCACCTCGGCCCCGGACCCTGCGGGGGCCCGCCGTGAGCGATGGTGGTGATCATCGAGTCGGCTCCTGAAGCGGACCCGAACGCACATGTCAGGCTGCGCCGTGACACCGTCCACCTCTGGAGCCTCGAGGCGAGCCTCGACCGCCGGCCTCACCGGTCGTGCGCGACCCGGTAGCTCCCCGGGATCACCGCCGGCGGCGGCCCGTCGTACAGCGTCGCCGTGCGCCGCTCCTCCTTGCGGACGCGGTACTCGAACACGCAGCGGAGGGAGAAGAAAACCCGCCCTTCCCCCGCGACGATCCCTATCTGATCGAGGTGCATGGGAAAGACAACCTCCCGCTCCTCGAGCTGCACGTGGATGTGCATCCGCAGGTCGGGCATCGCGAACGCGAGATCCCCGCCGCGCAGGCCGTGCGTGAGCCGGATCCCGTCGCCCGGCCTCGGCTCGCCGCCTGCCTCGATCATCATGCCCGGGTGCCCCATGTTGAAGAACGTGGGGAGGATGTCCCTGTGCCCCACCTTGAATTCGGGCGCCCTGTCGGGCGTGAGCCGGCTCGGGTCCGGCGCGGCAGCGCTCGTCGCGGCCTTCACGCGGAGCGCGCCCTCGCTCGGGTAGTAACCCAGGCCGACGGGATCGGGGGCGTCGCCGAACGAGCGGAGCAGCCGGTTCGGGTCCTCGAGGTTGGGCAGCGGCTTCCCGAGCGCGCTCTTCGCGTCGAGGTAGAACCCTCGCCCCGCCGGGTTGGGCGTGAAGGGCATGTCGAGCCCGTAGTCGGTGGGGCAGGTCCCGCCGAAGGCGCGCCCGTAGTCGAGCTCCATCGAGACGAACGCCTCCGGCTCGCTCGGGACCAGGGCGCCGCCGGCCCCGGGCACCCAGGAGCGATCGCCGAAGACGGTGATCCGCCGCCGGAAGGTCCGGCCCACCTCGAGCTCGACGTCGAGGCGCGGCCTCGCCGCGCCGCCGGGCTGGCGCACCTTCCCGCCGAGCAGCACGTCGATCCCGCCCATGTAGAACGGCTTGTCCCCCGGCATCTTGCCGAGCGCCGTCGCGACGGGCTCGCCCGAGATCGGCCACGGCTCGTCGGGCGTGGCGACGAGCGCGCCGCCGGCGACCCGGAAGGTGGGCCGCGCGATCGCGCAGCCCAGCATGTGGTCGTCGCTGCGCGCCGACGCCGTCCTGAGGAGCACCGCCGGGTGCCTTGTCTCGTTGCGAAGCTTCACGGATCGAGCCCTCTCCGCCGCGGCGCCGCGCTCAGCAGTTCAGGCGCACGGTGCCGCCGTCGAGCTTCTCCGTGGCGCTCCCGTTGGTCACGTAGATCCCGTCCGAGGTGATCTCGATCTTCGCGGACTTGCCCTCGGCGTCGGTCGAATTGCCGATCTCGAGGATGATCTTCTTCTGGGCCCGGATCCGGATCGTCGAGTCGGCGAACAGGGCGAGATCGGGTCCGCCGATCTGGACCTCCTGCTCGGACTCGACGCGCACCTCTCCGGCGCACGTCATCTCCAGCGCGCCGTCGGTCACCGCCCACTCGAGCGAGCCCGCGCTGAGCGTGCAGTGCCCGTCGACGACCTGCTGCATCGTGCCGCCGACCGAGAGGGTGAGGTTGCCCGTCACACGCCTCGACTCGTCGTCCAGGGACGAGATCGCGTGCGCCCCGGTGACGATGACCGTCCGATCGCCGCTCACCTTGACCGACTCGTCCCCGCCGACGCACGCGCTCCGGTCCCCGGCGACGATGTCGCGGCGGTCCCCGACGACGCTCGCCGTGTGATCGCCCGCGACCGAGAGCCAGCTGTCGGCGCCGACCGAGGTGGTCTGATCCGCTGTTACCGTTCTGGTCTCGGCCGCGCCCACGGTCACGGTGCGCGCGCCCGCGACCGTCACCGTCTCCGCGCCGCCGACGGTCTTCGTGCGGTCGCCCGTCACCGCGAGCGCGTCGTCGCCGCCGACGTTGCGGCGCGCGTCGTTCAGGGCCTCGACCTTGAGGTCGCGCTGGGCGCGGAGGTAGACCTCTTCCCGGCCTGACTGGTCCTCGAAGCGGAGCTCGTTGTACCCGCCGCCTCCCGGGGTGGTCTGGGTCCGCAAGGCCGACTTGGTCTTCTCGGCAGGGAGCGCGTACGGATAGGGGCTCACGACCGTGTACACCCGCCCGGTCACGATCGGCCGGTCCGGATCGCCGTCGAGGAACTCGACGAGCACCGCGCTCCCGACGCGCGGGATGTGCATCGCCCCGTAGCCGGCCCCCGACGCCATCTGAGCGACGTGGACCCAGCACGCGTTCTCCGAGGCGCTGCCGTTGCGATCCCAGTGCAGCCTGACCCTCACGCGCCCGTCGCTGTCCGTCTCGATCTCGGCCCCCTGCGTCCCGACGACGGTCGCGGCCTGCGGGCCGGCGATGCGCGGCTTTGGCGTCCTGCACGGGGGCCGGAAGGCGACGCCGGCAGGGACGCACTCGAACGTGCAGCGGTACCCCTCCTTGCCGTCGAACCGGGCCGCGTGCTGGAGCCGGGTGATGAGGTACTCCGCGTTGAAGCTCTCCCTCGGGTGATCCTCGAGCCGGAACCGCGCGCCGGGCGCGAGCCGCACGGAGAAGGCCTCGCCCTGCCCCACGGCGGCGGTCGCCTGGAGCGCGTCGAGGCGGACCTCCGCGCCGGGGCTGGCCGGGTACGCGAACACGGCGAGGTCCGTGTGCCGCCCCTTCTCGGCCGCCGTGTCCACGACCGAGGCGGGGTTCTCGAACGGCACGTCGCGCGTCGTGACCTTCCCCGGCCGGACCCGCTGCGCGAAGCGGAACGAGTCGATGCCTTCTCCGGTGTGGATCGCCCCCGTCACCGGCCGATACCGGAGCTCCTTCGGGGAGATGGGCGAGTGGACCTGCGCCGTGTCGGAGATCATCAGGGTCGCGCCAGCGTCGGCGTGCTCGAAGTAATAGAAGATGCCTTCTTCCTCCATGAGGCGGCCGAGGAACGCCCAGTCCGATTCGCGGTACTGGACGCAGACGTCGCGCGCCTCGTAGCTGCGCTGGAGCACGATCTGGTAACGCCGGACGCCGCCGAGCTTCAGCACGCGCTCGATGACCTCGGCCGTGGTGACGCCCTGGAAGATGCGGCAATCGTACCGCTGGTCGAGGAGCCAGACCTCCGGCACCAGCGTGGCGCGGTAGGCGGCGTGGTGCTCCGAGGTGTGGACCTGCTCGAACCGGCTGACGATCCCGTGCAGGTGGCGGGCGCCGGCGCCGTGATCGAGCGTCAGCACGGCCGACTCGGCGACGAGCGCGTCGAGGTCGAGGTCGGTGTCGGCGCACTCGACGGTGATATCGAAGGCGTAGAGCTCCGACATCGCCTCCGCGCCTGAGAGCTCCTTCACCTCGAGCGAGGTGTTGAGTCCATCGATCGTGAGTCGTGCGCGGACGAGGGGCGGTGCCACGGCCATGAGAACCTCGGAAGAAGTTCGACCATCAGAGCCGATGCCGCGCCGATGTGCAAACACGTTGCGCGCGGGCCGCGCTGGCCGCGCCGGGCGAGCTGTGCGGTGCAGGTGCGATGTGCCGCTCGCGCCCCGGCCCTGCTGCGCCCAGCACATGTCGCGGGCTGCTCATGCCTCCTCCAGCGACGCGATCCCGAGCGGCCGCTGTCGGCCGTACGACCCTGGGATGTACGCACGTCTCGATGGGCTCGCTCGGCGCCGCTCGAGGATCGAGATCGCTCGCCCGGGGTTCCGCGCGGTCGCGCCGGCGCTACCGAGGGGGCGGCGTCGTCGAAGCGCAGCAAGCGAACTTTGCGTAGTTCGCCTCGTGGGCGGCGCAGCGACCATCGTTCGCGTAGTCGAACGCCGTGAGCACGGCGCCGTCGCTCGCGCACGTCGCGTAGGCCCGTTCCTTGAGGGCGGACGCGTCGATGCACGACGAGCCGTCGACGAGAGAGCCGCCCCAGCAGGCCTCCGGCGGCGGAGGCGGCTCGGCGCCGCAGCACTCGAAGAAGGCCTTGCTGGTCTCGTAGCCGGCGCAACGCGGGTTCTCCTCCTCGTAAGAGAAGGAGGTGAACCTGGCGCCTGCGCTCACGCACGTGCCATAGGCCCGATCCTTCATGACCGAGCGGTCGACGCAGGAGAGGCCATCGCCCAGCTCGCCCTTCCAGCACGCGCCGGACGGAGGAGGCGGCGGCTCGGCGCCGCAGCACTCGAAGGAGGCCTTGCTGGTCTCGTAGCCGGTGCAACGCGGGTTCTCCTCCTCGTAAGAGAAGGAGGTGAACCTGGCGCCTGCGCTGGTGCACGTCGCATAGGCCCGATCCTTCATGACCGAGCGGTCGACGCAGGAGAGGCCATCGCCCAGCTCGCCCTTCCAGCACGCGCCGGACGGAGGAGGCGGCGGAGGAGGCGGCGGCTCGTTACCGCAGCACTCGAAGTAGCCCCAGCTGGTCTCGTGGGCCGCGCAGCTCGGGTTGTTCCGCTCGTAATCGAAGACGGTGAGGTCTCCCTCCGCGCGCGAGCACGCCGCATAGGCCTGGTCCTTGAGGACAGAGGGGTCGACGCAGGATCTGCGATCGCCCAGCTCGCCTTTCCAGCACGCGCGCGGCGGAGGGGGCGGCGGCGTGGAGCCGCAGCACTCGAAGGTGGCCTTGGTGGCCTCGTTCGTACCGCAGCGTCCGGGGTCCGGCAGCGCGTCGAGCCAGGTGAGCGTGGCGCCCGCGCTCTCGCACATCGCGTAGGCCCGATCCTTGATGGCGCCCAGGTCGATGCAGGAGGACCCGTCGCCCAGCTCGCCCTTCCAGCACGAGTTCGGCGGCGGCGGCGGAGGCGGCGGATCGCCGCCGCAGCACTCGAAGACCACCTCGCTGCTCTCGTGCTCGGCGCAGCTCGGGTTGAGGGTGTCGCTCACGAAGCTCGCGAGCTCCGCGCCCATCCTCGCGCACCTCGCCTGGGCGTGATCCCGGAGCGTGGCCGTGTCGTGGCACGTGAATCCGTCGCCCATATCCCCGAGCCAGCACGCCGAGGGCGGGGGAGGCAAGCGTCCCCCGTCGCCGTCTGATCCCGGGTCCTCGCCGCCGCCCGCCCCAGGATCCGCGTTCCCGCCTTCCCCGCCCGTCGAGCCCGCTGGTGGATCGGGATCCGGCGCCATGGTGATGGTGCACCCGGAGCCGACGAGGAGACTGGATATCGAGACGCTGAGCAATAGACCTATCGCAAGGGAAGTCCGCATCGTGATCCTCCGTGAAAGCCGGCGTTGCGCCGGACAGCTCCGAGCGCGCGCTGCTCGTGCTCGGGTCAGCGCGCCCTCTCCGTCGTGTCGCTCTCCATCTACCAACCGCGACGAGGCCGGCGGTTTCCTCGGGCGGGCGATTTCGCGATCAGAAGGGGCAGCAGGTGTAGCTCAGGCTCGTGGCCGTGGCGTCGGTGCAGGCGACGTGTTTGTCCCCGAACACGCGACGGAAGAGATAGTGGCCATTGCCCCTGCAGAGCGCCGTGGCCTCGGCATCCAGCCTCTCGTACGGCTGGCACACCTCACCGAAGTCGATCTCGCTCGTCCAGCACGACGGCGAAGGCAGCGGATCCCCCGAGGGGCAGCACTCGTAGTAGACCCTGGTCGTCTCGTGGTCACCGCAGTCCCGGTCGGGCTGCTCCTGATCGAGGGAGCGGAGCTCCGTGCCCCTGTCTCTGCACATCCTCCAGACCTCGTCCTTGACATACGTCGTGTCGAAGCACGTGACGCCGTCGCCGAGCACCCCTTTCCAGCATGTGGTCAGCGCCATCCTCCCGCACGTGTACTCGGCGTCGAGGTAGCTCCCGTGACCGCAGGGATCGAGCAGCGTCAAGTCCGCGACGATGAGGCTCCGCGCCTCGCACTGCGCCCTGGCCTCGTGCCGCAACGCGTCCGCCGTCTGGCAGAGCGCCTCGTCCCGCGGGGCCGCCGGATCCTCGATCGCGGGTCCTTCGGCGTCCGTGGCTCGGTTACCTTCTCCGCTCTCGCCCTCGTGCGCGGCCGCTTCCGCGGGGACGCCTCCGGAGCCTCGGCGCAGCGCGGCGTGAGGGCCGCGCTGCGCGAGAGGAGATAGCCCTTCCGGGCCATCAACCCATCTCCGGCCCAGCGTCTGCGGGGGGGTCAGCGGCTCGACGCGCACGCGCGCCGGCGGAGGCGAGGCGCGGTCGACAGGGAGCCGGCTGTCGTCCAGGAGCCCTGGGGTGTCGTTCGCGTCCCGCGGCGGCACGGCGCTGCGCGGCACGGGCGGCGCAGGAGCGAGCCGGCGGGGAGGTTCCTGGAGGAGCGGGGCGCGGATCCGGGGAGGCGGCGCTGTCGGGCCGTGGGCCGGCGTGCGCTCCAGGAGCCCGCCGTCCGTGGGAGGCGGATCGCCCACGAGCTCGATCGCTGGCTCGACGGGGCGCTCTGTGAAGATCGAGCCGGGTGTGACGCCCTGGAGCGCGGTGCCGAGGGCGACGACGCTGGCGCTGGCGCCCAGCGCCAGCACGAGCGAGCGCCCCCCGCTCCCGCCCAGGAAAGGCCGCCGCCCGCGCCGGTCGAGCTCCGCGACGAGGCGCGCCTCGAGCCGAGGCGACGGCTTCACCGAGGCGAGCTGCTCGTCCACCTCGCGCAGCAACGCGAGCAGATCACGGTTTCGCGTCATGGCCCACCTCCCATCCGGCGTCGCGGAGCTGCGCAACCGCCTTTTGAATCAGCTTGCAGACGTATCCCTTGGAGTGGCCGAGTATCTTCCCGATCTCCTCCTGCTCCTTGCCGTCGAGATAAAACATCGAGAAAGCGACCTGTTCTTTGGGAGGCAGCGTGCCCAGCGTCTCGAGCGCGCGGCGCAGATCGTCGCGCGCGATCGTCACTTCATCGAGGGGGCTGCGCTCGCCCTCGCCTTGCCCGAGCAGCCAGCGGATGGGCGGGAGCGCCAGGAATCGGTCCCGGCGCAGGCGGTTCAGGCAGCGATTCGAGGTCGTCCGGTACAGCCACCCCTCGAGGTTGTCTCGCTCGGTCAGGGTCTCGAGCGCCTTCATCAGGTCGAGGAAGACGTCCTGCGTCACGTCCTCTGCCCAGGCCACGTTGCCGCGGCCGTAGCGGAGCGCGAGGCGGTACACCAAGCGATGGTGGTTGCGGTAGAGCGCGGCGATATCGTGCGCCTCTTCGCCGGAGCGCTGCGTCACGGCGGGTGGGAGCTTCCGCTCCGAAGGCACGGCGATGTCGTCCGGCGGAGCGCTCCGGCCTCCGTCCCCCGGAGGGGGGAGCAGCTCCTCCGCCCGGGTCTGGCCCTCGAAATGAGGTCGCGCGGCGAGGTTCACCGGCGCCTCCCAGCGAGGGTCCCGTCCGCCGTGAAGCCCCACGAGCCGACCAAGAGTTGCGCCATCTGACACCCTACACAATCGAGGTCGGCGCTGGTTTCCTGTCGGCGGTCTCAGGCGTCGATTTCCCCTCCACGGGGTTCTCCTGGTACCCTCCTGCAACGTCCGCGGTAGAATCGGCGAACGCCACGAGAACCGCTGCGGATCGGCGTCGTCGGGCCCTCGAGGCTCCGCGAGCGCGCCTTGCTCACCCGGTGCGCAGCGTCTTCATCGCTCCGGCCCACGCGAGCAGCTGATCGAGCAAGGCGAAGGCGGACTTCTCGTGGCGGGGGCGGGGCTTGAACACGCTGAAATTTTCGAAGTCGTCGAACAGAGAGAGCATGACCTGCGCGCGCACGTCCGCGATCTGGAGCTCGGCCATCACGAGCCGGAGGTGCTCGACGGCGCGTGAGCCTCCCGCGCTGCCGTAGCTCACGAAGCCAGCCGCCTTGTTGTTCCACTCCTTGTACAAATAATCGATCGCGTTCTTGAGCGCGCCCGAGGTGCCGTGGTTGTACTCCGGCGTGACGAACACGAAGGCGTCGAACGAATCGATCTTCGCCGCCCACGCCTTGGTGTGAGGCTTCGTGTACTGTCCCATCGACGGGGGCGCCGGCTCGTCGAGCAACGGCAGGTCGAAATCCTTGATATCGACGAGCTCGTAGTCGGCGCCGCCCTTCTTCGTCGCCACGTCGTGCACCCACTTCGCGACAGCCTCGCCGTTGCGGCCCGGCCGCGTGCTCCCCAGGATGATCGCCACCTTCAACATGTCTGCTCTCCAAGGCAATAACCCCTCTCCGCTCGAGCCAGCGGGCGGCGTGATGCGCATTCCCACGACGCCGTGGTGGAGAGGAGGGGCTCACGAGGTTGCTACCAGCTCGAGGCTACTACCAGCCAGGCAGGCTTCCCGCCAGCCAGGTGTCGCGGGAGCGCGCGATCCCTGGACGCGTACCGCCGCTTGCGCGGCCGCAGGCGCCAGGGTGGTGCGCCCTGGCACGGGCAGGCGGACCGCGCCTGGGACTTGCCGCGTTATCGTCCAGGCTCGTCCCGGGGGTGGGGGTCGGACATCACGGGGCGGGATCGCCGGCGCCGAGCTCCGAGAGCGCCTGGCGCACGATGCCGCCCCGGACCCAGACCCAGACCTCGCGGGAGTCCACGTGAGCGATGTCCTGGATGTCGAAGAGCTCGGGGGGCGTCGTGAACGACCAGTGATGGGCGTCTGACAGGCGGTAGACGTGGATCACCTTCTCGCCGATCGCGTAGACGGCATAGAAGCCTTCCCCGGCGGCCGAGATGGGGTATCCGATGATAGGGCCCGGCCGGCGCTCCTTCGGCGCGAGATCCGCCTTCGTCGCCGCGAAGGGGCTTGTCCAGAGGCTGGACGCCCCGTAGAGCCCGTCGTCGGAGTAGGGCTCCGCCTCCAGCCACACGAGCGTCTGCCCGTCGCTCTTGATGTCGGCGATGACCCGAGGCGACTCCGCCCGGAGCAGCGGTTCGATGGTGTGGGTCTGACGGCTCCAGATCCACCCCTCGGACGTAGCGTCTTCGAGGGTCGCCAGGCCGAGCGCATGATCGCCGACTGGAACCATCTGGCGGAAGGATGGCGCGCCGTTGCCTGACTGGCGACCGAACCTCTTGGCCTGGTTGCTGATCCTGTCGTAGATGTTGACCGTGCCGGGCCCGGGCCCCGATAGCGCGAGGGTGTCGTCGGTCGTGTGGAGGCCCTGGCTCAGCGCGTCGACCGGGATGGGTTGGCTCGCGGTGGCGAGCGCGTCGTAGCCGGAGACGAGGTAGGCCGAGCCGGGCGCCTCGACGCTCACCCTCTGCGCGCCGAGCCAGACCCGCTCATGACCGACGCTGGGCACCGTCGGTACGCAGTACTCCTGTGTCGGGTCGGCCTCGGGCACGGTCGGCTCGAGGTCCTTGAAACGCCATGCGGCGAGCGGTGTCCCGTCGGCGTCGTAGACGCCGGTCCGTCGCTCACCCCGGTGCTCGAAATACAGCCCGACGCGGTAGCCGTCGCCCCATCGAACGACGGTCGGCGAGGCGGTCCATGGATACTTGCCGGCGTCCCAGTCGACGACGAGCGACGTGCAGCCCGGAGCGCTGCCCGGGCACTGCTCCCAGCGCAAGAGCGGCAGCGCCTTGCTGGGCTCGTCGGCGACGTCGATCTGGCACCTTTCGAGCCAACGCGTGGCTCTCCAGGTGCTGTCGCCTGGATCGTCAGGCGCATCAGGGGGAGCGTCCGGGCCAGCGTCACCCGGGACGCTGGCGCCGGCCGCCGCCTCGCTTGCAGTCCCGGACGCGTGCGTGCTGCCCTGGGTCGCGTCAGCGGTCGCCGGATGTCCGCCGGTGCCGCCGACGCTCGGGGGCTCCGGCGCGCCGCGAGAGCAGCTCGCCGAGAGGGCCGAGAGGGAGAAGAAGAATGGCACGGCGCGCGCCGCGAGACTGGCAAGGAGGTCGTGTTGCATGGCTCAGAATACCGTGGAAGCGCCGGTCAATCCGCTTCCTGGCATGACACGGCGCGCGCCGTCGCGATCGCGGCGCCGCGCGGCCTGTCTCCTGCGTAGACACACGCCGGCGTCGGGGATTTGCTCAGGTCGTTTATAACTAGTATTTACTTGCGGCCCTGGTCCGTTTGTGAACAATCAGCTCGACGGCGCGGCCGAGATGATCGTCAATCCCGGCGATCGCCGCGGTCGCGTCGAACTCTTCCTTTTGGCCGTGACAGCGCGTGATCGAGGGGCAGCCTCGCGCGCGCGGCCGGCAGTGGAGATCAAGAGCCATGACCGACAAGAAGCAAGGAGCACCTCCGTCCAGCTCGACCCCTACCCGCCGCCAGGTGCTGAAGCAGGCGGTGGGCCTCGGCGCGGGGTTGGCCGCCACGAGCTTGCTTGGTGGCGAGGCGTCGGCCGCGCCGCGCATCCGCTCCGGGACCTTCACGACGAGCGACGGGGTCGCCCTCAACTACCTGGAGGCGGGGAGGGGGAGGCCGCTGCTGCTCCTGCACGGGTGGTCCCAGTCGGCCGCGCTGTACAGGGCGCAGATCCTCGCCTTCGCGCGGCACCACCATGTCTTCGCGCTCGACTGGCGCGGACATGGCGAGTCGGAGAAGCCCGAGCACGGCTACCGCATCGCGCGCTTCAGCAGGGATCTTCACGAATTCATCTGCGGGATGAGGTTCAGGCACCTCTCCGTCCTCGGGCACTCGATGGGCTGCGGCGCGCTCTACAGCTACTGGGACAACTACGGGGGGCACTCCCTGGACCGCCTGATCCTTGTCGACGTGGGCCCGGCGATGACGGCCTGGCCCGACTGGTCCGCGGAAGAGGCGGCCGAGGCGGGGGCCCTGTTCACCCCGCAGACGCTCCACGAGACGGCCGCCGCGCTTCGCGGGCCCGACGGGATCGCCACGACCTACGGGCTCGTGTCCACCATGTTCACCCCCGGCTACCCGGCGGATCAGCTCGCCCTGGTCGTCGAGCAGAACCTGAAGCTCCCGCGCGCGTACGCCGCCAAGCTGCTCGTGGACCAGGCCGAGCAGGACTGGAGGGACGTGATCCCGCGGATCGACGTGCCCACGCTCGTCGTCGGCGGAGAGGCGAGCATTTTCAACCCCATCTCCCAGCAGTGGGTCGCCGACCAGATCCCCGGCGCCGAGCTCCTCCTCTTCGGCGCGGACGAGGGGGGCAGCCACTTCATGTGGCTCGAGAACCCCGAGAAGTTCAACGAGGATGTTCTCGACTTCCTCGGCTGAGCTGCGCTGCTCGTGAGCGGCTGCCGCGCGGGGCTGCGCGGCGATACCTGGCTTCGCTGTCGATACGATGACTCGGCGCCTACTTCTTCTTTCTGCTCGACCAGCTCTCGATCGGCAGGCCCTGAAACCGCTGAAAGTCTCGAATATTCACCGTTACCAGGATCAAGCCGTTGCTCTTCGCGATGGCGGCGATTTGCCCGTCCACGAACGGTGCCGGCGTTCCCTTCCCATCGAGCCGAGCGCGCTCTTCGGCATGCCATGCCGAAGCCGCGGCGTCGTACGGCAGGATGGGAAAAGACAGGTAGACGACCTCGCGCAGGTACGCCTCCAGCGCCGTGCGCCGCTTGCCTGAGGGCAGGAGCCGACAGCCGTACCACAGCTCGTGCCACACGGGGGCGGCGAGCGCGCTCTCGTGCGCGTGGGCCTCGATCTTTGCGAGCATCGCCTCGTCGGGCGCCTGCTTCATCGGCTCCGAGATCGTGGAGGTGTCGAGCAAGAAGCGCGGGCTCACAGCTTGACCTGTCGACCCGGCGAACGGTCGCGAACGGACGCGGCGAAGTCGCGCTCCAGGCCCACCTCCTCGAGGACGTGCCTCTTCCGGAACGCTCGGTACGCGTCGCCGAAGCTCGGTCGATCCGCGCGCAGCCGCTCGAACTCCTCCCGGGACAGGACGACCGCTACGGGGCGACCTCGCCGGGTGAGCTCGACGACTTCACCCGCTTCCGCTTGCTCGATGATGGAGGGGAGATGGGCCCGAGCTTCTGCGACGGAGTAGCGATGCGCCATTCCATAGATGTACATCAACATGTACATTCGTGCAACCGGGCGGGATGGCTCTGGTCCACGCTCAGGTCGCGCAGCTCGGCGGCAGGACCGGACCGGTCTTAGCGCCGGAGCACTCCCTCCGACGATCCCGCCGACGATAAGTGGCTCGCGACCAACGAGTCGGCGCAGGGGTTCACGTGCGTGTGCTGTCAGCCTGCATGCGCGTGCTGTCAGACAGGAGATGACGGCGGCTGTGCCATCCGCGTCGCCACACGTCGCGAGCGCCTGCCGTTGCCCCTGCGCTCCCAGCCTGGTATGGGTAGGGTGGCTGCCATGAGCTGGACCGAGGATGACCAGAGCAGGCTCGACCGCCTCCGCGACAGGGAGCTTTCCGGCACGCTGACACAGCCCGAGCAGGAGGAGCTCGCGGCGCTGATCGCGCGGATCGAGGCGGAGGAGGCGGCGGTGCTTGCTCCGGAGATGGCTCGGTTGCGTGCCGAGGCCGGCGAGCTGGCGGTCGAGCTGGCCAGCGTCGAGGGCGAGAACGAGCAACTGGCCCAGCTCATGGCACAGCAACAGGCCCTCGTGACCGACACGCGCAGGTTCCTCGAAGAGTTCGACCGGCGTCGCGCGTCCATCCTCGACGGACTTGCCCGCGTCGCGGGTGGGCCGCTTCCCGCTGCATGAATGGCCGTCTCGACTGAAGCGCGCGCAATCGTGCGGGCCACCTTCGGTGGACGGTGTGGTTACTGCGGCGTTTCCGAAACGTCGGTGGGAGGCGAGCTGGAGATTGATCACTTCTACCCGCTTGCTGCGGGTGGTTCCGACGACATCGGGCCGCGCGCGGCAGAAGCCCAGGTCGTCATTCTGGGAGACGGTCTGACAAAGGGTCCGGGAGAGATGCCCGATTGACCGCGGGCACAGCGATCCAGTCAACTCCTCCCCGTAGTTCGAGCCGACGCGACCACTGCGCCCGTCCCGGCGCCGTCGCTGGCCGCGTTGGACATCCGGTGAGAGAGCGCGCATCGTTGCGGCCATGAAGGTCTTCGTTACAGGGGGCTCGGGGTTCATCGGAGGCCATCTCATCGAGGGGCTCGTGCGCGCCGGTCACGAGGTGAGCGCGCTGGCGCGCTCGCCGAGGAGCGCCGATGTCGTGCGACGTTACGGCGCGGCGCCGGTCTCGGCCGACCTCGGGACGCTGAACGGCGAGGACCTCGCGGGCGCCGAGGCCGCGGTGCACTGCGCCGCGTATGTCGAGGAGTGGGGGACGCGCGCGCAGTTCTGGGAGGGCAACGTGGAGGGGACGGCGCGGGTGCTCGACGCGGCGCGCGCCGCCGGCGTCCGCCGGTTCGTCCACGTCGGCACCGAGGCGGCGCTCTTCGATGGCCACGATCTCATCGATATCGACGAGACGCACCCTTATCCCGAGAGGCAACGCTTCCTGTACTCGGAGACGAAGGCAGAGGCGGAGCGGCGCGTGCTCGCCGCGAACGAACCAGGCGGCATGACCACCGTCTCCATTCGCCCGCGCCTCGTCTGGGGGCCAAGGGATGCGACGGTGCTGCCCATCGTGCTGCGCATGGCGCGGGAGGGGAGCTTCGCCTGGCTCGACGGCGGCGGCGCGCGCACGTCGACGACGCACGTCGCGAACCTCGTGCACGCGCTGCTGCTCGCCCTGGAGCGCGGTCAGGGCGGGCGCGCCTACTTCGTCGCCGACGACGGCACGCGCACGTTTCGCGATTTCCTGACGGCGCTGGCGCGGACGCAAGGGGTGGTGCTGCCCGGGCGCAGCGTCCCGAGCGCCGTCGCCCTCCCGCTCGCGGCCCTGATCGAGGGCGCATGGCGCCTCATCGGCGTCCGCCGGGCGCCGCCGATGACTCGCTTCGCCGTCGCCATGATGTCGCATTCGGTGACGGTGAAGACCGCCCGCGCCCGCGCCGAGCTCGGGTATGCGCCCATCATCGGCGTGGAAGAGGGGCTGGAGCAGCTCTCGGCGGGGCGCTGACAGGCGCGTTCATTGCGCACGAGCGCCGCGGCGCTGCGCAAACAGCCAGCGCCAGGTCGCGTCCTCGGCGTAGACGTCGATGAACACGGCGTGCCCGCCGCGCGCGAACTCCGTGAGCGTGAGCGCCTCGTCCGCGGACGCGCCGGTGCCGGGACGCCAGACGACCCGGCCGCCATGGAACACCGCGGTCGAATCGGACCCCGGCGGATAGCTCAGCATCGGATTGCCGCTCCGGGTACCCCGCAGCGCGGCGATGGCGGACACCCAGGTTGCGGACATGGCGTTCGGCACGACCTCGTCGTCGAAGGCGTGGAACGCGCGGACCGGCAGCGTGCGCAGACCCGCCGCGAGCTCACCCGTCTGCGGGCAAGCGCCGCAGATGGGCAGCGCCGCCGCCAGCCGCTCCGGATGGACAGCGGCGTAACGCCACGTTCCGCATCCACCCATGCTCGGACCGGTGACATAGATGCGGTCGCGATCGATCTCGTGCGCTGCGAGCAGGTAGTCGAGGAAGGCATCGATCGTCGCCGGGTCCCATTCGCCGGGCGACTGCGGTGCGGCGATCAGCACGCCGGCGTCGACGAGCGGGGACGATGTGCCGAACAGGCGCGCGCGCGCCAGATAGCGGAGCGGCGGCAGGCGGTGGATGATGGCGCGCGGGTGCCTACCGTCACCGCGGCTGCTCCCGCCGTGCAGCACGAGCAGGAGCGGGCGCGGCCCCGGCTCCGGCGGCACGTACTCGACATATCCGTAGGGCGACGGCGTCGACCCGATGGGATGCGCCTGCATCATCAGGGCGGGGATCACGTAGCGCAGCGCGAGCAGCGCGAGCCCCGTCGCCGCGACGACGGCCTGCGTCGCCCTCCTCGCGCGGCGAGCCCAACGCGCTCCTGACACGCCCACGAGCCTACCGCGCGCCGAGCATGGGGGCCATCCGCGTACTGCGCTCGGCAAATCTCGGCGCGAGCGCAGCTCGCCCGTGATGCGCAGCAGCTCGCCTCCTGGCGGCCGGCGGACACGCGGCGGAGAGCCGCAGTGTCCGCCGGAGCACGGCCGCTCGCCAGGCGCGCAGCGCGCGGCGCGCGGCGCGCGGCGCGGGAGCGTGCCAGTGCCTCGGCGCACTCACGCCTGCGAGGTTTGCTGGTAGAGTGACGAGCTCATGCCGCGATCACCGGCACGATGAAGCCCCTCCGCCCCGCGCTGCATGAGCGCGCGGGCGACCCCGACAGACGCTGAGCCGAGGAGACCCACATGAGCGCTCGAATCCCTCTGCAGCCCTTCCCCCGAGGCTGGTTCCAGGTCGCCGCCTCGGACGAGCTGTCCACGGGCGGGCCCATGTCGCTCCGCTGCTTCGGGCAGGATCTGGTGCTGTTCCGGACGCAGGACGGACAGGCCCGGGTCCTCGACGCCCACTGCCCTCACATGGGCGCGCACCTCGGGGTGGGGGGCCGCGTCGAGCAGGGCGGCATCCGGTGCCCGTTCCACGGATGGGTGATCTCCGGCGAAGGGAAGTGCGTGCATATCCCTTATGCGGACACGATCCCGCCGAAAGCGAGGACCCGCGCCTGGGAGGTGCGGGAGCTCGACGGCCTGATCCTGGTCCACCACGCGCTCGGCGGCGAGCCCGCCGCCTTCGAGATCCCGCCGCTCGCCGAGGCGCGCTCGACGGAGTGGTCCCTGGGCCTGATCAAGCGCTGGAGGGTCCGGACGCACGTCCAGGAGACCCTCGAGAACATCGTGGATCCGGCCCACTTCGTCGCCGTGCACGCCATGCTCGAGCCGCCCCGGACCGAGATCGAGATCGAGGGCCACATCCTCCGATCGCGGTCGGTGGTGAAGCAGAAGGGCCCGGGAGGGCGGGTGGTCGACGGCACGATCACATGGGAAGGCCACGGCATGGGGTACGGGACGATCCGCTTCACCGGGATCGTCGAGCTCCTCTTCGTGAACACCGTCACCCCGATCGACGACGAGCTCGTCGACATCCGCTTCGCCTTCTGGCTGCGCAACGACGGCGCGCAGCGCCTCGGCCAGGCCCTCGCCGCGGAGATCTGCCGGCAGGTCGAGGAGGACATCCCGATCTGGGAGAACAAGATCTACCGAGCTCAGCCCGTCCTGTGCGCCGGGGAGAAAGGCATCATGACGTTCCGCAAGTGGAGCAGCCAGTTCCTCTGACGCGCGGGGCGCGGCGGCGGAGCCTATCCGAGCGGGGCCGGATCGACAGGGAGCTGGTTCAAGGGCCGCAGCACCTTGCCGTCGAGGAAGGCGCGGATGTCCTCGACCGCCTGGCCATAGACCAGGCGATAGCCCTCCTCGGTGACATAACCGAGGTGCGGCGTGATCACCGTGTTGTCGAGCGCGAGCAGCGGGGGATCCGCGGGCAGCGGCTCGGGCTCGAAGACGTCGAGCGCCGCGCCGGCGATGCGCCGGGCGCGCAGGGCGGCGAGCAGCGCCGCCTCGTCGACGAGGGGGGCGCGCGAGGTGTTGACGAGGAACGCGGTCGGCTTCATCCGCCCGAGCTCGGCCGCGCCCACCAGCCCGCGGGTGCGCGGGCTCAGCACGAGGTGGACGCTGACGACATCCGCGCCGGCGAAGAGGTCGTCCTTCGGGACGAGCCGGGCGCCCACCTCGGCGGCGCGCTCGGCGGTGAGGTTCTGGCTCCAGGCGACGACCTCCATGCCGAAGGCGCGGCCGACCTGCGCGACCTGGCCGCCGAGCTTGCCGAGCCCGACGAGCCCGAGCGTCTTGCCCTTGAGGCCGACGCCGAGCGTCGTCTGCCAGCGGCCCCCCCGCGCGGCGCGGTCCTCGGCCGGGATGTGCCGGAAGAGCGCGAGGATGAGCCCCCAGGTGAGCTCCGCCGTCGGGTAAGGCAGCATGTCGGTGCCCGAGACCTGGACGCGGCGCTCGGTCGCGGCCGCCAGGTCGATCGAGGCGTTGCGCATGCCCGCCGTGACCAGCAGCCGGAGGCCGTCGAGCCTCTCGAACAGCGCGCGCGGGAACGGCGTGCGCTCGCGCATCAGCACCACGGCCTGAAAGGCGCGCAGCCGCGCGGCCAGGGCCTCGAGGTCGTCGAGGTGGTCGGTGAAGGCCTGCACCTCTGCCGCCGGGTGGAGGCTCCGCCAGTTGGCCATCCCGAGCGCCACGCCCTGGTAGTCGTCGAGGATCGCCACGCGCATGGATGCTGCCTCTCTCATCTCGGGTGAGCTCGACTTCTAGCCGATCCCGATGGCCTCTGTTCCGGATCCCTCCGCGAGGGCAGACTGAGGCAGGTCCCCGCGTGCTCGTGCCCGCCCCCAGCTCGCCCTTCTCCGGCGCCGGCGCCGTCGGCGTTGGATTCCGCCCCGAGCTCGCCGCCGATCTGCTGTCCGCGCCCGGCGCGGTGGACTTCGTCGAGGTCGTCGCCGAGGCCTGCTTCGCGAGCCCGGCCGCGCGGCGCGAGGCCTCGGCCATCGCGCGCATCTGGCCGGTGGTGCCCCACGGCGTGAAGCTCTCGCTCGGCAGCGCCTCGGGCATCGACATGGATCGCGCGCGGCGCCTCGGGGCGCTCTGCCGGGAGCTCTCGGCCCCGGTCGTGAGCGAGCATGTCGCGTTCGTGCGCGGCGGCGGCCGGGAGATCGGCCACCTCACCGCCCTGCCGTACACGCTCGAGGCGGCGCGCGCCGTCGCGCGGAACGTCGCCGCCGCCCGGCGTGCGCTCCCGGACATCCCCCTGCTGCTCGAGAACGCGGCGTGCACGCTGCGGTTCCCGGGCGACGCCCTCGGGGAGGGGGACTTCTATGCCGAGGTCGTCGCCCGCACCGGGTGCGATCTGCTCCTCGACGTCGGCAACGTCTATGCGAACGCCGTCAACGCCGGCGTCGATCCCGCGGAGCTCGTCGGTTCCTACCCGCTCGAGCGCGTGGCGATGATCCACATCGCCGGCGGCGTCGTGGAGCACGGCTTCTACTTCGACACGCATGCCCATCCGGTCCCCGCGCCGGTGTTCGATCTGCTGGCCCAGGTTGTTGCTCGCAGCGGGCCGCTCCCGATCCTCCTCGAGCGCGACGGTGACTTCCCGCCCTTTGCCGCGCTCGCGGCCGAGATCGCCACCGCGAGGGCGATCGGCCGGTCCGCGCCGTCCCGACCCACGTTGACCCGACCCAGGTTGGCCGGGCCCACACCGGCCGAACCCAGGTTGGCGCCGGCCCGACCGGGGTTGCCTGCCTCTCGCGCCATCTTGCTGCAAAATTCTCTTGATGCTTCACCCTTCGAGGCGTCGGCGCTCGCCGAGGTCCAGGCCCGCGTGGCCGAGCTGCTCACCTCACCCGTCGATCCGCCGCCGGAGGCCGTGGCTCCGTTCGACGCCGAGGACGTCGCCCGGTCGCGGGCGATCCTCCAGCGCAAGCGCGTCGACGACGCGCTCCCGCTCTTGCCGCGGCTCTCGTCTCACCGCGAGGCGGCCGCGCGCCTCGGGGCCCGGTGCGTCGAGGCGTCGCCGCGGGCCCCGAGCCTCACGGCGGTCGCCGACGCGCTCCGCATCGCCGCGGCGGCGGTGGACGACGCCCGGCTCGCGCCCGAGGCGATCGTCGACCGCCTGCTGCTCCGCGCCCGCTTCGTCGGGCCCGCGGGCGACGGGAGCGTCAGGCCCAGGCTCCTGCCGTTCATTCGACGAGAGCGGCTGCCGGGAGGTCGGGTAGTCTGGGCGATCAAGGGGATTGGCTCGAGCGCCGAGGTCCGGCTCATCGAGCCGCGAAGGTAGACCATGAACGAGGGATCCATCGCCACGGGGAGCGCTGTCTCCAGGTTGCCGGCGCCCGTGCAGGCGCGGCTCGTCGAGCTCAAGGAGAGCCTGGAGCGGACGCTCGGCGACGAGCTTTCGTGCCTGCTCGTGTACGGGAGCGCGGCGCGGGGCGGCTACCGCGACGGGCAGAGCGACGTCGATCTGATGGTGGTGCTCGGGGAGGCCTCCCGCCAGAGCCTCGACGCGATCGCCAACGCGCTCCAGATCGCGCGCTACGCGGCCCGCATCGAGGCGATGATCCTCACCGCCGCCGAGATCCCGCGGGCCGCGGACGTGTTCCCGCTGCTCTACGACGACATCCGCCGGTGCCACGTGCTCCTCTCCGGCCGCGACCCGTTCTCGGCGCTCGTGATCGACGGCAAGAACCGCCGCCTGCGCGTCGAGCAGGAGCTGCGCGAGGCGCAGATCCGCCTCCGGCGCGCGGTGGTGGACGGGATGGGCGCGGACGACGCCTTGAAGGGCGCGGTCTCCCGCAAGGTGAAGCAGATCCGCGGCCCGCTCCACGCCCTGCTCGGCCTGCACGGGATCGAGGGCGGCGACGATCTGGGCACGGTGCTCGCGGGAGCGGGCAAGCTCCTCGGCGTCGACGTGGCCCCGCTGAAGCGCGTCCACGAGGCGCCGGGCCCGGCCTACGCGGCGCTGGCGGAGCTGCTCGCGCGCGCCGTCGACGACGTCGACCGGCTGGAGCACCCGGAGGCGGCGCGATGATCCACGAGATCTTCGACTTCTTCCCGTTCAACATGGCGTCGGGGCCGGCGTTCCTGCTCTTCTATCTGGCGCTCTCGGTCTCTGGCCTCGTCGTCGCCATCCTGGTGCGCAGCGCCGTCGGCGCCTCCCTGGATCGAGCGGGGCAGGCGAGCGTCCCCGCGGGGGGCGCGTCGTACCGCTCACCGGCGTGGCGGCAGCGGCTCTCGGCGGGCTGGATCCCGCAGCCGGACGAGTACTGGGCGATCGCGTACCTCCGCGACGGGAACAAGGGCGTCGCCGCCACGCTGATCGCGGTCGCGATGGGCGCGGGCTGGCTCGTCCCCGCGGGGGACGCGAAGGACGCGCCGCAGGCGCTCCACCTCTTGGTCGGCTCGCCCCCGCCGGACCGGGTGCTCGCGTCGTTCTTCAGCTCGCTCTCGTCGAGGGGCGCGCACGGCCAGCAGACGGTGACGCTCTCGCTCGATCAGGTGCGCGCCTCCGCCGACCAGATCGCGGCCCGCTTCGAGAAGGAGCTCCGCGGCGAGCTCGCCGCCGCGGGGATGCTGCGCCCGCGGGGGACGATGACGGCCCTCTCGGCCGTGGTGTGGGCGGTCGGCGTCGGCCTGCTCGGCGTGGGGCTGATCCGCGCCATCCGCGCGGAGGAGCTCGACCGGCCCTACTCGTTCCTTGTGGTGGAGATGATCGCGCTGCTCGTCGCCACGTGGATCGTGGCGCGGACCGCGAGCGCCTACAGCACCATGAAGTCGGACTACCTGAGGTGGCTCGACGACTCGACCGTCTCGCTCCGCTCCGACGTCGCGAGCGGCCGCCGCCGGGAGGCGGTGGACATCGGCTTGACGGTCGCCGCGAGCGGCACGGCGGCGCTCGCGATGTCGCCGCTCTTCGGGCCGATGGTCTACGCGATGACCCCGCCCCCCCCGGTCTCGACGGGGGGCGGCTCGTCCGGCGGATCGAGCTGCAGCTCGTCGAGCTGCGGGGGCGGCGGCGGCTGCGGCGGTGGAGGCGGCTGCGGCGGTGGTGGTGGCTGCGGCGGGTGACGCCCGCTTCGAGGTGCTCGACGCCCTCGGCCTGTGCCGGCTCACCCGGCGCACCGGCGATCTCGACGGCGCGGTGCCGCTCCGGGTGGCGAAGGCGTGCGTGCCGCTGCTCGAGGGCAACGCGTTCGGGCTCCAGATCACGCTGGCGCGGCCGATCGCGGTGCGGCGGCGCCTTGGGTCGCTCCGCGCCGAGCCGGCGGGCGAGCACCGCGAGGCGCTCGCCCGCGCCCACCGCGCCGCGCTGACGCGGCTTGTCTCGCAGGGCTTCCTGGCGCCGGAAGGGGCATGGCACCGGGCGCTGCGCGGCGGCCTCGCCTGGACGTGCCGGAAGGGGCTGGGGCCGCCCCGCCTGCGTCTCTGGACCGGGCTGCTGGTGCGCCCCGACCCGGGTCTGTGGCTGCGCGTCGCGGGGGCAGCCAACCGCCGGAACGCGCTGATCGAGGTGAGCGAGGCGTACCTCGCCGACGACGGCGCGTTCGTCCCGCTGGTGGTCGAGCTGCGCGTCCGCGACGAGGCCCCGCAGCGCCTGCAGCTCGAGGGGGAGATCGGCTGCATCGCGCCCGTGCTCCCCGACGTGCAGATCGAGGCGTGCTCGCTCGCGGATGCGCCCGAGGTGGGGCGGGCGCACGCGGAGTTCTACGACGCGAAGTACTTCGCGGTGAAGAAGGGCCAGGTGACCCGCAAGTACCGGCGGCTCGTCGGAGGCACGGCGGGTGGGCGGAACGCGAGCGCGGGCGAGGGGAGCGCGGGCAGGGAGAGCACGCGCGAGGGGAGCACGCGCGAGGGGAGCGCCGGGCCGGCGCGCGTGCGGCTGGTCGTCGCCGGGCCGGCGGCGCCGGAGATCACCGAGGTGACCGAGGTCACGACCGCGGCCGGGCCGGATCCGGTCCCCTGGCGCGGGGGTGCTCGGCGGCTCGCGTCGATCGTGGTGAGGAACGCCGTCCCGTTCCGCGCGACGTTCGACGGGCACACGCTCGCCGTCGCGCCGGAGGCGCCGCGCCTCGCCGACGGGGCGGCCGCGGTGGAGCGCGCGTTCGCGCGGACCTTCGGCGACGATTTCCTCGCCGCGAACCGCGGGGCGCTCTGGTACCTGACGAAGTACTTCACGCCGCATCCGCCGGGCGAGCCGCACTTCTTCGTGAAGCCGTGGGCCTTCACCCGGACGCCGCCGGGCTGGTCGAGCCTGCTCGACGGTGTCCACGGCGATGGCTACGACGTGATGCGCGGCGTGGTCGCAACCGACGCCTTCTTCGCGACCCCGGCGGTGTTCCATGTGCGCCGGCTCGGGGCGCCGATCGAGGTGCCCGAGGGCGCGCCGTTGCTCCGGATCGTGCCCATCCCGCGCGATCTGCTCCGGGCCGGCTTCCGGGAGGCCCGCTTCCTCGATGCGTGAGCGGGGTGGACGGCGCCGCCAGCGGGCCTGGTTGTGCTGGATAGATGGTATGAATTTGCCCTTCGAGCCCCCTCGCGGAGCGCGCCCATGAGCGAGCGATGGATCTGGCCCGGGCCGGAGGGCGGTCCGGCGAGGCTCTTCGACGAGCTCGCGGCGCGCGGCTTCTCGGTCCTCCGCGGCGACGCGGCGCTGGCGCCGGAGGAGGCCGCGCGGGCGCCGTGGAGCTTCGCCGAGCGGCTCCTCGGGGCGAGGCCGCTCCTGGTGGAGCGGCAGCCGATCAAGGCCGTGCCGGGCGGCAGGTCGTTCGCCGCGAGCTCCGCGGCGGCGCCGCTCCACACCGACAGCCAGTGCTTCGCGGGCGCGCCCCCGGCGGTGCAGATCATGGCCTGCGTCAGGCCGGCGGAGCGCGGCGGCGGCTGCCTCCTGCTCGACGGCTGGCCGCTGCTCTCGACGATCGAGCGCGCCGATCCCGGGCTCTTCCGCGCGCTCTTCACGGTGTACAGGCGCATCCCGTTCGTCTTCGGCGACTTCTTCGGGCCCACCGTGTCGCTCCGCGGCGGCGCGCTCGCGCTCACGCACGCGCCGGTCGTGCCGCCGGGGGACGCGATCGCCGCGCGCCTCGCGCGGTTCGTCGAGGCGTCGCGACGCGAGGTGATCGAGCTGTCGCTCGGCCCGGCGGACATCCTGGTCGTCGACAACCGGCGCATGCTGCACGGGCGGCGGGCGTTCGAGGGGGCGCGCGAGTTCGTGCGGCTGCTCGTCTGGATGGAGGCGCGGCTCCCGTCGCCGCCGGCGTACAACGCGCTCGCCGCCGATGTCGCCGAGGCCGCCGCGCGCCGCCTCGCCGGAGGGCCGCGGGCCACGCGGCGGCGGCTCGGCCTGGGCGCGCCGCCGCTGCCCGAGGCCCGCCGCCGCCTGGGCCTGGTCCTGGAGATGCTGCGCGGCGTCCCTCCGGGCGTCCTCGCCTCGCGCGAGCGCATCCCCGAGCCCGAACTCTACCGCCTCCGCGACGCGGCGCTCGCCGCCGCGGAGGAGGCGCTCTCGGGCGACGCGGAGGGCGCGGACGACGGCGCGCTGGTCGAGGCGATCGGGCGGATGAGCCGCCGGTGAGCAGCGCTTGCGCCGGCTGACAGCCTGGTAGCGTGCGAGGGAGAGCCCGCCGAGCGGGCGGAAGCTGCGTGGACGGCGCTGTGGACGTCCGCCGGGTCGATGCGGTCGCAGCTGCGCTGGCCTGTCCATCGGCTCCGCCAAGCGGCATGGTACAGTGTGGCCATGAGCGCAGGTGACGAGGCTGCGGAAGCGCGGCGGTTGGCTCGCGCAGGCTGGATGATGCGCGTCTTTCGGCCGGGAGAGGACGAGGCGCAAGCCGAAGCGGACGCCCTCTTCTGGAGCTCCATCCCCATCCACCAGCGTGCCGAGGTCACCTGGAAGCTGAGTCAGGAGCTGTTCGAGCTGGCCTTCCCGGGATCCGCCCATGAACGAAGACTTCCTCGATCTGATTTCCGCCCTGTGCGCCGTTGACGCGAAGTTCTTGGTGATCGGGGCCTACGCCGTTGGCGTGCACGGCCGCCCGCGCGCGACCAAGGACCTCGATATCTGGGTCGAAGCGAGCCCTGAGAACGCGGCGCGAGTGATGGATGCCCTGCGTCGTTTCGGGGCACCGCTCTCGGAGCTGACGGAGCAGGAGCTCGCTACGCCGGGCATCGGGTTCATGATGGGCGTGCCGCCGCGACGTATCGATGTCCTGACGCAGATCTCCGGCGTCGAGTTTGGCGAGGCGTGGCCACGCCGCGTCGAGGTCGCGTTTGCAGAGAACGTCCGTTGTCCGGTCATCGCGATCGAGGACCTCATCGCGAACAAGCGGGCCGCAGATCGACCTCAGGATCGCGCTGATGTCGAGGCGCTGGAGCGCCTCGTCCGGCTCCAGCGCGGTTGACGTCCTGACAGGCTCGCCGCGAGATGCCGCGGCGCGACCAGCGCACCAGGCCGCGCCCCCGCGCGCGCTTCGGTGTTGGTGCGGCGCGGCCGCCGGGATACGCTCTCGAGGCATGGCGTCACGTCCTCTCGGAGCGGCCGCGCTGTGCGGGATCGCCCTTGGCTGCGCGGCGTGCAAGCCGGCGGCGGCGCCGCTGCCGGCGCATGTCCGCATCTCCATCGACGGCGCCGTCATCAGCCCGGCCAAGGCGGACGGCCGTCAATGGGACGGCATGGGCGCGGTCCCGGCGGAGGCGCTCACCGCCATCGGCGGCCTGCTCCGCACGAAGCACCCTGTCGCGGCGGCCGCCAGCGTGGCCGGCTTCGCGGCGGAGGCGGCAGGGGCGGGGACCGAGCCGCCGGAGCCCTTCGGCTCGGCGGAGCTGTTCGCGGGCGGCCGGTCGCTCGGGAGGCGCGCGCTGGATCGCCCGGGGCAACGCGACACCTGCACGCCCGGATGGAAAGGCCCGCCGACCTGGTACCGCGTGCCGCTCACGCCGGATGTCCGCCTGAGCGGTGAGCTCATCGACAGGGATCTCGTGAACGACGACTTCATCGGGCGGTTCGCGATCCACCACGGTCACCTCGTCGAGGCGCTCCGAGCGCGCACGGTCTATCCGGTGGCGGTCGACAACCAGGCCGCCGGACAGGTGCTGTTCGTCTGGATCGAGGTCTGGCCGGAGTAGAGGCCTGCTCGCGCTAGGGCAGCGCGGCGGGCACCGCTTCGACCCGCGTGCTGACGACCCTCCGGCGCTGCGCGCCGATGTTCGCGAGATCGAAGCGAAACGTCAGCTTGGGCAGCTTCACGCCGGGCGACGGCGCGAGATGAGGCGACCTGAAGCGATCGTCCAGCGAGTCTTCGCGGATGATCGACCTGCCGTCTCCAGGTTTCTTCGTCGGCGTCGGGATCCCGTGCGACGTCCCATCCGGCATGACGACCCGGCTGGTCACGTGGACCGTCACCCTGCTCCCGGCGGTAAAGTCGCCGTTCATCGCCAGCGCACGCGCGGAGAAGCGCTTCAACACGGCCTGGGCGACGCGCCGGAAGTCGTCGCCGTTCCCCGTGTTCGCCTCCAGGAAGCGCACCGAGACCAGCCGTCCCTTCGCGTCCAGCGTGAGCTCGAACGAGCTCTCGGAGTCCGGCGGCACGGCGGACGACGACACCTCCTCCGCGACAGCAGAGGCGAGCACGCCCGCCGCGGGGAAGACCAGGACCGGCTGTCGCCCGTCCTTGGCCGCGTCGCTCCGTGCGGAGCGCTCCGGGACGGGGCGCACCGGGGCGAGGGGGCGCTCGGAAGCACGGGAACGCGCTGGGGGCTCCACCGGCAAGACACCTGGCAATACCCAGATGGGCGCGCCGCCCAGGCCTGGAGGTGCCGCGGCGGGGGGAGGCGAGTCGGGCGCGCCCGGGGGCGTGTGGGCGGCGTCCGACGGCGCGTGTGCAGCATCCGGCGGCGCGTGCGCAGCGTCCGGCGGCGCGTGGGCGGCGTCCGGCAGCGCGTGAGCCGCGTCCGGCGGCGCGTGATCGTGGGTCGCCGCGCCGGAGCGGGATGCTCGTGCAGGAGGCGCCTCGGGCAGCGCTCTGCCCCGCTCTCTCGGCGCGGCACGCGAGAAGCCGGGATCGACGCCCCTTGCCAGGGCGAGGCCCTGGCGGGGCTCCGCCGCCCGGGCTTCCGGCGTCCTGGGTTCGTCCAGCACGACGTCGGGGGCCAGCTCCAGGAGCGAATCGCGCTGGTCGCCCGCGCCGGCCCGTGCCGGCACATCGAGGCTCTCGGGCACGAGCACACGAGCCGCGACGACGCCGCCCGCGTGGAGGAGGAATGCTGCGAGCAGAGAGAGGGAGCCCCGACCGCGCACTGGCCGGCGCGAGGGTATCATGTGGGCGCGCTTCCGATGGTCTCACGCCGACGTCGGAAACTGGCTCCGCGCGCCGCATCGCGCGGGCGCTCCAGCCACTCGCCGACAAGCCCTGGCTTCGGGAGGTGCTCGCCATCCTGCATCGACGAAGTCGGCTACCTCCCCTATCCGCCGTCTTCTACGCTGTGCGAGCTCGAGCGACGCTCGGCCGCTCAGCCTCGATTCCGTCTTGCTCGCGCTCCGAAGAGCATGGCTCCGATCGCCGCAAGATGGATCCCGAAGCGCCAAGGCGGCGTTCCGGGTTCGGACCCGGGGACCGAGACGCTGCAGCCAGAGTCCTCCGTCACGGGCGTACCCTGGTCGGTGCCGCCGCTCGCGCTGCTCGAAACCTGCCCGCCAGCCGTTTCAGAACCGCCTGTCGTGACGGCACCACCGGGCACGCCCCCGCCGTTTCCGCTTCCGTCCCCTGCGCCTGCGCCGCTTCCGCTCCCGTCCCCTGCGCTACCGCCGTTTCCGCTTCCGTCCCCTGCGCCTGCGCCGTTTCCGCTTCCGTCCCCTGCGCTACCGCCGTTGCCCGCGGTCTCACCCGCCCCACCGGCCCCGCCCGCCCCACCGGCGCCCGTCGCGCCCCCGTCGAGGAAAATGCGTTGGGCGAAGTTGTAAAAGCTGCGGTTCCAGACGGTCTTGGTATGGCCTTCGTTCGGCTCGATCTGGTAAATATGGTCGATGTTGTTCTGATCCAGGAAGTCGTGATAGTTTCTGCTATTGCCGATCAGGCCGTCTGTGCTGCCGCAAGAGATGAAGATGAGCTTCACGTTGTTCTTGACCGCAGCCACATCCTTGATGGTCTGGCTTGGCTGCTGGGTATTGGGCGCAGCCGAGTACGGTCCGATGTAATGGAAGACATCGGTGTTGGGGAACCCGAAGTTGAAGGTCTGCCCCCCGCCCATTGACAGGCCGGAGATGGCCCGCAAATCGGCGTCGGTGGCGGCGGAATAGGTCCTCTCGACCCAGGGGATCAGGTCGTTGAGCAGGACGTCCCCGAAGTTTGCGAAGCGCGCGAAATCGTCCGCTCCGTCCATCTTGCCGCTGGGCATCACGACGATCATGGGTTTGGCCATCTGCTTCGAGTACAGATAGTCCATGATATTGTCGGCATTGCCTTCGTTGCTCCCCTGGCCGATCCAGGAGACCTCATTGCCGCCGATTCCGTGATGCAGGTAAACGACAGGATATTTCTGGTTCGTCGAATACCCCGGCGGCATGTAGACCGTCACCTTCCGCATTCCGTAGTTTCGGGTCGGATAGCTGACGGAGACGTCCACCTTTCCATGGGGAATGTTGGCGTCCCTGGCATCGAAGCCCCTGGGCGGAAGGGGAAGATCAGCGGGGTCGCTGGCATACACCGCGGCGGGGAGGACAGAGATGACCGAGAGCGAAAGGACAGCAGGCCAGTTCTTTAAGGGCATGGGGACCTCCAACGTGGGTAAAACTCAAACTCGAGTTCCATGGCCCGCGCTAGTTCCATGGACCGCGCTACAAGCGCTTTGGCGCATTTGGCATTGTCACCGTGGTGTCCCAAGCAAGCGGCACGTGCCGACGCACGGGTCGCGCACCACGCAGCAGCTGGCATGCAAAACTACGCCTCAGGCGTTCCGAGGAGCAACAGGGCGAGGAAATCCAAACTCGATCCGAAGGGCTAGAGAATCCAAATGCGATCCGAATGTCAAGCGCCCCGTGTGAACGTTCTCATCGTACAGCCACGCCGCACGTGCCTGTTGACATAGGAAATCTTCGATTCGCCTCCTCCTGGAAAAGTGACGCTGTACCAAGAACTTTTCCGTGCGGGCACGCGTGCCAGGGGCGGCTCGCCCCACACGCCGCGTTGCCTCCCTCGGGGAAAGCGATCAAGGGACAAGGAGTCCGCGGGACATCAAGGTCGCAACCACAGGCTTCGTGCCCTCCCAGGCGATGAGGGCCTGCTTCGTGAGGTGGATGTCTGTCCGTTGTTCGCCACCCTTGCCCTGACTGAATTCGGAGCGGGGGACGAAGACATGGCAGGCAGGGTGGAGACGTTCAGCGCTGCCAGCGATGATCTTGTCGTCAAGGGGGATCTTGTCCTTCGAGGTGCCCCTTCAGGTGTATGCTGCCGGTTGCCGCCCGTGGGACTTCGGGGCGATTTCCGATCCCAGTCTGGAAACTGTCGTAGGTTGATCGCCCCACCATTCCCCGGGCGGCTCTTTGCCATGCCCCCCGCCCCCACCGCGCCCCCCGCACGCTTTCACACCGAGCGCGTCGAGCGCGAGGACCTCGTCATGTTCATCAACGCCTGCTTCGCGTGCACCGGGCAGGCCGAGTTCTATGGCACCTCCGGAGGCCAGGCGGTCTCCATCGAGTTCCTCCACGAGTACATCCTCGGCAATTACCGCCGCCTCTACGCGCGCACGCTCGCCGCCGGCATCAACCACTTCAACCAGGCGCGCATCGCCGTGAACCTCCTCGCGACCGGCGCCGAGACGCCCGCTCCCGACCGGGGCGAGGAGGGCTCGCTCATCGCGGCGGCCCTCCGGGAGCTCCCGCCGCAGCGCGCGCTCCGGGCGCTGCGCGAGCTCCGGGAGCGCCGCGTGAACAACCGCCGCGCGCGCGCCGTCATCCGCGGCTACCTCGCCGGCCGGCCCGACCCGGCGTTCGACGCCGTCAAGTACCGCGCCCACCTCCGCGCGCTCGCGGTGCACGCCCACCTCCAGCTCCCCGGCGAGGTCGGGCCCTTCCTGTTCGAGCCCGGGCGTCGCGCGCCTTTCGAGACGCCGCTCCTCGAGCGCGCGCGGCAGGCGCGTTACGCGAAAGAGGCGATCTTCGACCTGCCGCTGACCGTCGCCGAGGGGCTCGCCGCCGCCCGCGGCGTCTCTCGCGAAGAGCTCCTGCGCCGCGCCGCGCCGCGCATGACCGAGGGCGAGCGCCTCCGGCTCCAGCGCGCCGCCGGGCGCGAGGACGTCGACCTCGCCGTCGACCTCGGCCGCGCCCCGCTCACGCGCGTCGCGCTCTATGCGCTCTCGCTGCCCGAGAAGGTCCGGCGCGAGCGCCGCGACGAGCTCCACGCGGCGCTCGAGCGCGCCGCCGCCCGCGCGCTCAGGAAGAGCCCAGCCGCGCTCGGGCGCGTCGCCGCCGTGCTCGACCGGAGCTACTCGGCGTCCGGATCGAGCGAGAAGCGCCGCCGCCCGCTCGCCGTCGCGCTCGGCGTGAGCTACCTGCTCCGCGCCGGCGCCCGCGAGTACCGCGCCTTCTGGACCGCGCCCACGCCCGACGAGATCCTCGTCGGCGCGCGCGGCCAGACCGATCTCGCGACGCCGCTGCTCGACGCGCTCGCCTGGCGACCCGACGTGGTGGTCGTCCTCTCGGACGGCTTCGAGAACGACCCGCCCGGCGCCGCCGCCGAGGTTGCCCGCTGCTTCCGGGCGCGGCTCGATCCGGGGCAGCGCACGTCGATCGTCCACATCAACCCCGTGTTCGACAGCGAGCGCTACGCGCCCCGCGCGCTCGGCCCGTCGATCCCGACGGTCGGCCTGCGCGACGCCGAGGACCTGCCGACGGTCCTCGGTTTCGCCCGCTTTGCCGAGGGCACGGCGCCGCTCGCGGAGCTCGAGCGCTACCTCGCGCAGCGCGCGGCCACGCTGCTCTCGCGGCACGCCCGGACGCCGGGCGCCGCGGAGCCAGCTGCGGATGCGGGGCCGGCAGACGCCGTGGAGCCGGCAGACGCCGTGGAGTCGGCAGCAGCCGCCGAGCCCGCAGAAGCGGCGCCCGCCGCGGCGCTCGAGGTGCCCTGATGGCCAAGGCGCCGACCCTGCTCCGATCGCTCTCGCTCCGGGGCCTCACCGCAACCCACGCCCAGGTCTTCGCGGGCGTGCGCCTGGTCCCGCTCCTCCGGGACGCGCCGCGGGACGACCTGCGCATCGCCGGCCGCAGACACGAGGACGCCTGGTCGATCGTCGATCTCGGTGACGGCACGGCCTACTGCTCCTACGTGCCGCACGCGCTCGTGATCGGGTGGACCGAGGACGGCTCGCCGGTCGCGTCCTACGGCGCGGCGCTCGCGGGGCCGGAGGTCCGAAACCCACTCAGCAGGTGGGGGTGCGGTGTCCAGCTGCTCCACCGCATGGCCCGGCGCGAGGCGCGCGGCGAAGACCCGGCCGAGCGGAACCGCCTGCGCCTCTTGCCGCTGCACCTCGCGATGGAGGGCTTCCTCGCGCTGCACTTCAACGCCCCCGAGATCGCCTGGTCCGAGTACTCGCGGCGGGCGATCTCCCGCGGCCTCGACCCGCGCACCGAGGTATCGCTCTCCGGCCGGGCGATCCCGAGCCTGGAGGACGCGCTGCGCGTCTTCGAGATCCACGAGGGCCAGTGCGGCGTCCTGCTCTTCGTCGGCGAGCTGCTCGCGTCGGTGTTCGTTGTGTCGCACCCCGACGACTACCGCGCGCTGCACCGCACGCTGATCGAGGACTTCTACGAGCAGACGCTGCTCTACGCGGCCCGCCACAACGGCGACAGCCAGGCGCTCGAGCACCCCTTCGACGCCGCGCAGATCGGCTCGCTCGACGACCTGCGGGCCGCGCTCGGCCGGGCGCGGGCGGAGGCCGGCGCGCTGCACGTGGACACGGCCGCGGGGCTCCTCGGCCGGCCGATCGCGGCGGAGCGCGTGTACCGGGCGGGGCCGTTCTCGCTGCAGCGGTTCATGACCGAGCTCGATCCGTCGCTGGACAACCACATCGGCGAGGCGATCGTGCGCGAGGACGGCACGCTGGAGTACGCGAAGACGTACCGGCTCGCGGCGGGGCAGGTGAGGCGCGCCCGGCTCCTCCAGCAGCTCGCGGCGCACGGGTGGAACCTGAACGCCACGGCGTCGGCGCTCCGGACCACGCGCGACCAGCTGATCCGGCGCATCGAGGGCGAGGGGTTCGGCTACCTCATCGCGGAGCACGTGCTCAAGGCGGCGCTGAAGCGGACGAGGTGAGCGCGCCGTTACCAGCTCGTTCACGTGCGGGCCCGCGGCCGTGGTCGCGCTGCTCCCGTACGGGCAAGCGCGAGAGCAAGCGGTTTTATCGTTTCCTTGGCGTCTCGTACCCGAACGTGGATGACCTGAATCGCGCCCGCGCGAAGGGCATCGAGAAGCCGGGAGGCGCGATCGGCATCCACGGCAGCGACCCCCGCCTCGCCGGCCTGGCGCGCGCCTGGATCCGTCTCGCCAACGCCGCCGGTCTTCAGAAGCTCTGGGGGCCCACCGACGGCTGCATCGGCCTGACCAACGAGGATGCCGATGTGCTCTATGCGCTCGTGCCGGTCGGGACCAAGGTCACCATCCAACCCTGACCTTGGATGAGCGACGACCAGCGGCCTCGGCGTCGCCGCCGGCGCGGCTCCCCGCGCTCGCCGAGGCGCTCGCCGCCCGCCTCGGCGAACGGTAGTTTCGCGACCACGGACGGATCGCCCTGCCGCTCCAGCTGGCCACCTGGGCGCCAGTCCGGTCCGTGCCATGCTGCGCAACCCTGCCCCGCGGAACCGAAGGACGCCTGACATGAGCCTGCAAACCACCCGCGACACCTGCCTTGCCCGCGATGCAAGCGACCCGCTGCGCCACCTGCGCGACGAGTTCGCGCTACCGGGCGATGTGATCTACCTGGACGGCAACTCGCTGGGCGCCCTCCCCAAGGCCTCGCTGGCCCGTGTCAGGGAAGT
Organism: Sorangium sp. So ce128; assembly: GCF_051525245.1. Taxonomy (NCBI): domain Bacteria; kingdom Pseudomonadati; phylum Myxococcota; order Polyangiales; family Polyangiaceae; genus Sorangium; species Sorangium sp. So ce128. The sequence continues at coordinate 2,721,417 of NZ_CP150313.1, forward strand.
GATCGAAGCGGAATGGGGCGACGGCTTGATCCGTAGCTGGAACACGGCCGGCTGGGTGCACCTGTCCCGCCGCCTGGGCGACCTCCTGGCGCCGCTGATCGGCGCCGGCAGCGGCGAAGTGGTGGTCACCGACACCACGTCCATCAACCTGTTCAAGGTGCTGGCCACCGCCCTGCGCCATCAGCAGAGCACCGCGCCCGAGCGCCGGGTGCTCGTGTCGGAACGCGACAATTTCCCCACCGACCTGTACATCGCCGAGGGCCTGACCGAGCTGCTGAAGATGGGCGGCGCAGCCTACGAGTTACGCCTGATCGACTCGCCCAAGGAATTGCCGCAGGCGATCAGCGGCGACGTGGCGGTGCTGATGCTCACCCACGTCAACTACAAGTCCGGCTACATGCACGACATGGCCGCCGTCACGGCGCTCGCGCACGCAGCCGGCGCGCTGACCGTGTGGGACCTGGCGCATTCCGCGGGCGCCGTGCCGGTGGACCTCCACGGCGCCCGCGCCGACTTCGCCGTCGGCTGCACCTACAAGTACCTGAACGGCGGACCCGGCGCGCCGGCCTTCCTGTGGGTGGCGCCGCGTCATCAGAGCCGCTTCGGGCAGCCGCTGTCCGGCTGGTTCGGCCATGCCCGGCAGTTCGCGATGGAACCCGCCTACACCCCCGCCGACGGCATCGGCCGCTTCCTGTGCGGCACCCAGCCGATCACGGCGCTTTCGCTGGTGGAGTGCGGGCTTGCCATCTTCCGCCGTACCGACATGGCCGCGCTGCGCGCCAAGTCGCTGGCGCTGACGGAGCTGTTCATCCAGCTGGTGGAAGCCCGCTGCGGCCAGCATCCGCTCACCCTGGTCACCCCGCGCGACGCCGCCCGCCGCGGCAGCCAGGTCAGCTTCGAGCACCCGCAGGGCTACGCGGTGATGCAGGCGCTGATCGCCCGTGGCGTGATCGGCGACTACCGGGAGCCGCGCATCATGCGCTTCGGCTTCACCCCGCTGTATACCCGCTTCGTCGACGTCTGGGATGCGGTGGAAGCGCTGCGCGACCTTCTGGAGAGCGGCGCCTGGGACAAGCCGGAATTCCACCGGCGCGGCGCGGTGACCTGATCCGCCCGTCGCCTGGACGGGAAACAGCCGGGGACGCGTTGGCTCGGCGCTCGCAGCCCTCTGCGATCGGGTAGAATGGGAGGTTCTGAATCGGGCACTCTCGGGCTGCGGGCGAGACATCTCTGAGGAGCACGGCTCATGGGCAAAACGGCCAAACTGTTTTCGGTTCCGAAAGAGCGGCAGATGGAGGCGCTCTGCGCGCGCAGCGCCGAGATACGCGACGAGTTTCGAGCGTGCTTCTCCGTGTCGCCCGGACACCCGAAGACGCACGAGGAGCCGCGAGAGGCCGAGGCGCCCCATTTCGACGGGCTCTGGGTCTTCGGGGATGGGCCTGGCGTCGTGGTGGACGACACCGGCGCGCACGTCGAAGCCGAGCTCCTCTGCAATCGCGCGCTCGGGGAGCGCTCCTACGTGCAGTACGAGGTCCGCATCGAAGCGCTCGATCTTCGGTACAAGGGCGACTACGCGCCGTATTACAGGAATCGCGGCAGAATCCTGAAGCACATCGGAAAGCGCCTCGAGCTCTTCTGCGCGTACTCGCTGCTCGAGCTCCACGAGCTGGTGCAGCGCCGCGGGGTCGAGGACACGACGCTCGGCGCGCTCTTCTCGCCCAAGCACGTGAAGGCCATGTTCGCGGCGTTTCGCGTGCCGATCCGCTTCACCGGCGATCTTGGTTGAGGTGCGGCCCGGCGCCTCGCGATGCGCGGCATGTCGGTCTCGGCCCGTCGCCGGGCACGGCGCGCCGGGCGACGGCTCGTCATCGACCGGTGGTCTGGCAGCATTCTCTCTAGAACGCCGAACATGTTGAAAATCGTCTAATTTCGATATGTTATGCAGCCTCCTGGATCAGCCGCTGGGCCGCCTCAAGATTCTGGATGGCTGCGGTGCGCCGGAGGTCGAACAGATTTCTCCTGGCGCCGATGTAGCGCGCGCAGTGTCCTTTCCGCGCCGCGATATGGGCGAGCGCATGCTCCACAGCTGTCCGCTGCCGGAGCACGGCGCGTCCTGCTCCGGTCTGCTGCAACTTCCGGAACTTGCCCTGCAGAGCTTCATCCTCGGCGATGGACACGGTCCGCCCTCGCCCCGAGGCAGCTTGCGTGCACTTGGCTCGGAGGGGGCACGCGCCACACTCCTCAGGATCAAACTCGACCGTATCGCCCGGTTCGAACACCTCGATCTGCCCCGCTGGACACGTGATTGTCTTGGCGCGCAGGTTGATCTTGAAGTCGCGCTTGCTGAATAGCTCCGGGCTGCGAGCCCGCTGCCCCCAAGGCTTCGAGAACACCTGGCCGCCCGCTCGGATCACGTCATCGACGACGGGACTGTTCACGTAGGCTCGATCGATGTGCAGCTCACCCAGGCGCAGCCCCTGATGCTGGATGTCCTTGGCGATCGGCGCGGCCCCCTCCTCTTCGGGCCGATTCGCCGGCGTGATCGCGCAGGCGACGATGACCGGAAGGTCAAGGTCGCGCGCGATATGTTCCTTGTAGCCGTCGAAGCGCTTCGAGCGGCTCTTGCGACCGTGGCGCATCTCGGCGTCTTCAATGGAGACACGGCGGTCAGGCGCAACGCCTTGCCGGATGCGAACGGTCCCATCCTCGGCTGTTTCCAGGTCCTGGTCTCGAACCTGTGTGACCGCGTCCAGATAGGTGCGAAGCGGCTGCTCGACGACGTCGTCCAGGTGGCGGTCGACCCACTGCTGCAGCGACGAGACCTGCCGCTCCAGGATCTGAATCGCTGCCGCCTTCTGTTTCGGGTCGCTCCAGTCCAGGTCGAGCCCGGCCTTGATACTGGGAGCCAGAAGCAGCGGGATGCCCGCCTTGCGGCAGATCTCCTCGGGCGGACGCTCCGTGATCTTCGACACGACGCGGACGATGCTGCGTGCAGCGTGGCCGAGCAGGTTGATCGTGTCCTCAACCCGCCCGGCCCCCGCTAAAGGGCGGCTATCGATGGCCACGCGCAGCGCCTTGGACACCGCACGCCTCTCGCCCTCCGTCATCGCGCCGGACCGAACAAGCGCTACGGTCCGCTCCAGCAGCATCCGGTCCATCTCGTGCGCGACCATCCGCTCTCGGAACGCCTGCAGCGCGCCCTGCGAGAACGGCGGCGTCGCCGCACCCAGGCAGCCGAGCACCATCTGCCAGCGCAGGTCGACAACGCACAACTCCACCGCCTCGGCATCCGATGCGCCGACGTAGCCTTGAAGCAGCGTGACCATGCACATCAGCGCCGGTGGATGCGGCGCCTCGCCTGCCCCCGTCGTCCGGTACATGCCCTCCAGCTGCTCCTGGAACGTCTCATCGAACAGCTCGTGCCGGTGCTGCCTGAGAAAGCCGAACAGTGCTCTCACGCGCGTCAGCCGCTTCATCAGCGCCTGCTCCTGCCGCGACAGCTCCACCGGCGGCGACCATCGTTCCATCCGTGCACCTCCGGACGCGGACGAGATCATGGCCCGACGAGACCGTCGAGCCTTGCATCGAAGCGACCAGAATTATCGCAAAATCAACCTGATCGGTCCTCTAGGCGCGCGCGCTCACGAGCCAGCAGGCCGCGGTGAAGCGGGCCGCGCCCTCCTGGACGTACGCGTCGAAGGCAGCGCGAACCGCCTGGGCCGTCCGGGCGCGCGTCGGCTCGTCCGCGTCCCGCAGCGCCTGACCCACCGGTCCGAGCCTGGTGACGTAGGCGAGCAGGTCCTTCTCCGCGAGGCCGCTCGGCACGTCGATCGGGCGAATGTCGACGTCGGTCCAGCCGCTCGCGTCCAGGATCCGCTGCACCCGCTCTCTGTCCGCGAAGGCGAACGGGCCGGGTGCGTCGGGGTCCGGGACGCGCAAGCTCGGCAGGAGCGGGGCCGCTGCGCGCGCTGCCTCGGTCATGAACGGATTCTCGTCCGCGCTGCGCCATGCAACGAACGAGAGCTTCGCCTTGCGCCGGGCGGCGCGCCGGATGTTGGCGAACGCCGCCGCGGGATCGTCGAAGAACATCACGCCGAAGCGCGAGATCACCGCGTCGAACGTGCCCTGCTCGAACGCATGGGTCTGCGCGTCCGCCTGGACGAACGCGGCGGACGCCAGCCCCTCGGCGGCGGCGCGTGCCCTGGCGGCCGCCACGAGCGGCCCGGAGATATCCACGCCGAGGCAGAGGCCCGCTGGCCCGAGGCGCCGGGCCATCGCGAGGGACGTGGCGCCCGCGCCGCAGCCGACGTCGAGGACGCGCCCGCCGTCGCCGGGGAAGCCCTCGTTGATGACCGGCGTCGCGAGCGGCGCCAGCATGCCGTCGAGCACTTCCTGCAATTCCACCCAGGTGCGCCCGCTGGCTTCGTTCCACAGCGTGGCCTGGTCGCGATTCGGCGGATGGGCTTCGGACATCGGAGTCTCCTTCGGTTTGCAGTCGGAACTCATGTGCCGTAGTCTGCAAGTTCAAGTCAACTTGAGGTCAAGCGTGAAACGGCTGGACATCGCGGAGGTGGCCCGGCGCTCCGGCGCGCCCGCCTCGACCCTGCGGTTTTACGAGGAGAAGGGGCTGATCGCGTCCACCGGGCGGCGGGGCTTGCGGCGCCTGTTCGACCCCGCGGTGCTGGAGCGCCTGGCGCTGATCGCGCTCGGCCAGGTGGCGGGGTTCTCGCTGGACGAGATCGCCCGGATGTTCTCGTCCGACGGGCGGCCGCGCATCGAGCGAGAGCGGCTGACGGCCAAGGCCGAGGAGCTGGACCGGACCATCCAGCGCCTGGTCGCCCTGCGCGACGGCCTGCGCCACGCGGCGGCGTGTACCGCGCCGAGCCACATGGAGTGTCCGCGCTTTCGCGGCATCGTCCGGCTCGCCGGCGCCGGCCGTCTCGAGCCGCTCGTGCAGAAGGCTCCCCGGCGGCGGCGGTCCGCCTGAGCCTGGGCGGACGCCGCCAGCGCGCCGATCAGAAGCTGGCGCAAAAGCTCGCGTAATCCAGCGCGACCTGGCCGGCGCAATCGAGCGCGATCGCGCGCACCTTCTGGTTGGCGAGGCTGAAGCCGCCGTTCTCGCGCGCGACCAGGGCGAGGCTCGTGGCGAGCCGCCAGACGTCGAGCCGGTAGTGTCCCCGAGAGCGCGGCGCTTGGAGCGTGTGTGCGCCCCGCCCCTGATCTGTGCCAGGTGAGGGAGGCCGGTACCGGCACAACCGCAACGCATTGCGACACCGGACCGCAACACAGAGCGCTTGCCGGGGGTCCGGAACCCTCTGGACCGCAACACAGAGCGCTCGCTGGAGGTCTGGGACCCTTTCGGCCGCCTCGCGGTGCGTGCGTGGGGGGCCGGAACCCTGCTCGGCGGAACGTGGGGCGCTCCGGGTAGCGAGAGCGGGGCGCATTCCAGGTTGCGGTGTGCTCATCCCATGTTGCGGCGCGCGATGTGCTCGCTTGCAACGGTGCGCAGCGCAGGGGCTCAGCTCGCCCGACCCGAGAGCCCCCCGAGGCGTGGCCGATCCTGCTACACTGAGCTCGATGAGCAACCCGGCCGAGAAGCTCCTCGACGAGGCGTTGAAGCTCCCGGAGAGCGAGCGGCGCGTCATCGCGCTCCGCCTGCTCGACAGCGTGGGCGAGGAGCCGCCCGAGGAGATCGAGCGCGCGTGGACCGAGGAGGCCCTGCGTCGCCTCGAGGATCTCCGCGCAGGACGCACCCGGCCGATCCCCTGGGAGGAAGCCCGGAAGCGCATCTTCGCGCGGGGCTGACGTGGCTCGATGCACCCTGTCCTTCGCGCCCGAGGCGGAGCGCGAAGCCCACGAAGCGTTTTTCTGGTACCGGGAGCGGGACGAGCGTGCAGGCGCCCGCTTCGAGGCGGAATTGCTCGCCGCCCTCGACCGCATCACGGAGATCCCCGAGCAGGGGCCCGAGATCGAGCGAGGCGTGCGGCGCGTGCTCCTGCACGGCTTCCCGTACGGTGTCCTGTACGCGATCGCGCCGGAGCACATCGTGGTGCTTGCGGTGATGCACCTCCGGCGCCGACCGGGCTCCTGGCGCGGCCGCGGGGGCTGACGCTTCGAGCGGTTGTGTGACGTCCATGGGCATGCAGCGACCCGGGGCGCCCACCCCATGGTTGGAGATCGTGCTCGACGGCACCGGAGGCGACGTGCGGGCCTCCGCTCGAGGCAGCCGGGGCGAGCAGACGGCGGCTCACCCGCTCGGCCCGGAGCTGGGGGCGAAGCACCTCGGCGCGTGCAGCCTCGCTGGGCTTCAGGCGAGCGAGGGGGCGAGCGAAGGAAGGAACGGGAGCGGGAAGAGGCGAAATTGAAGCAGGGAGAGAAAGAGGAGCGGCGGAGGCTGGTGGCGATTGCGGTCGTCGCCGCCACGGTGGCGATGCTGATGGTCGCCGTCTGGGCGCTGGAGCAGCGCGGCGTGGCACGGAATGCGGAAGCTGCCGCGCGAAGGGCGGAGGATGCGCAGCGAGAGGCGGTGGCCCAGGCGGCGCGAGCGCGAGCTTTCTCGCTGATGGCCGGCGCTCGCGAGCTGCTGGCGCGAAACCAGCCGGAGTCAGCGGTGCAGCTGCTGCTCGAGGTAAGGGACGCGGACGGAGTACGTGGCTGGACCGATCTGACACGTGATGTGCTGGCCTCGGCTCCTTCGATGCTCACGATGCGCGGCCATCGGGGCCACGTGTTGCTTGCTGACTTCAGCCCCGATGGGAAGCGCATCGTCTCGGCCTCGGGCGACAAGACGGCGCGTGTGTGGAACGCGGACGGCAGCGGCACGACCGTGGTGCTCCGGGGCCACGAGGGCGCCGTCATGTTCGCGGCGTTCAGCGCCGACGGGCAGCGCGTGGTCACGGCCTCGGGCGACGGGACGGCGCGGGTGTGGAGCGCGGATGGCAGCGGCACGGCCGTGGTGCTCGGGGGCCATAAGGGCGCGGTTGTGTTCGCGGCGTTCAGCGCGGATGGGCAGCGTGTGGTCACGGCCTCCCACGACAAGACGGCGCGGGTGTGGAACGCGGATGGCAGCGGCACGGCCGTGGTGCTCCGGGGCCACGAAGGCGAGGTGAGCTCCGCGGAGTTCAGCGCGGATGGGCAGCGTGTGGTCACGGCCTCCCACGACAAGACGGCGCGGGTGTGGAACGCGGATGGCAGCGGCACGGCCGTGGTGCTCCGGGGCCACGCGGCTGCGGTGATCTCCGCGGAGTTCAGCGCTGACGGGCAGCGTGTGGTCACGGCCTCGAACGACAAGACGGCGCGGGTGTGGAACGCGGATGGCAGCGGCACGGCCGTGGTGCTCCGGGGCCACGAAGGCGAGGTGAGCTCCGCGGAGTTCAGCGCTGACGGGCAGCGTGTGGTCACGGCCTCGAACGACAAGACGGCGCGGGTGTGGAACGCCGGGAGTGCCCGGAATGGCCCTGTTCACGCGGATGAGTCCGAGCACGCGCAAACCGGTTGCGACCACGACCACGCGGAGGACGGAGGCGCGCCTGTCGTGCTCCGCGGCCATGAGGTAGGCGTTGGGTACGCGGCGTTCAGCGCAGATGGGCAGCGGGTAGTCACCACCGGGTTCGACAGGACGGCGCGGGTGTGGAACGCGGACGGCAGCGGCGTGCCCATCGTGCTCCGTGGCCACGAGGGCGGCGTGAGCTCCGCGGCGTTCAGCCCTGACGGGCGGCGCGTGGTCACGGCCTCGAACGACACGACGGTGCGTGTGTGGAGCGCGGACGGCAGCAGCATGCCTGTCGTGCTCCGGGGCCACGAGGCCCCGGTCTGGTCGGCGGCGTTCAGCGCTGACGGGCAGCGTGTGGTCACGGCCTCGAACGACAAGATGGCGCGTGTGTGGAGCGCGGACGGCAGCAGCAGGCCCGTCGTGCTCCAGGGCCATGAGGCCCCGGTCTGGTCGGCGGCGTTCAGCGCCGATGGGCGGCGGGTGGTCACGGCCTCGCACGACAGGACGGCGCGTGTGTGGAGCGCGGACGGCAGCAGCAGGCCCGTCGTGCTCCGCGGCCACGAGGCAGGGGTCGGGTACGCGGCGTTCAGCGCCGACGGGCAGCGGGTGGTCACGGCCTCGAACGACAGGACGGCGCGTGTGTGGAACGCAGACGGCAGCGGCGCGCCCGTCGTGCTCCGGGGACACGAGGACTGGGTCAGATCCGCGGCGTTCAGCGCCGACGGGCAGCGGGTGATCACCATCTCGCACGACAGGACGGCGCGTGTGTGGAACGCAGACGGCAGCGGCGTGCCCGTCGTGCTCCGGGGGCACGAGGCCCCGGTCTGGTCCGCGGCCCTCAGCGCCGACGGGCAGCGGGTGGTGACGGCCTCGCACGACAAGACGGCGCGGGTATGGAACGCGGATGGCAGCGGCATGCCTGTCGTGCTCCGGGGCCATGAGAGCTCGCTGCTCTCCGCGGCGTTCAGCGTTGATGGGCAGCGGGTGGTGACGGCCTCGCACGACAAGACGGCGCGTGTGTGGAACGCGGACGGCAGCGGGACGCCCATCGTGCTCCGCGGCCACGAGGCAGGGGTCAGCTTCGCGGCGTTCAGCGCCGACGGGCAGCGGGTGGTGACGGCCTCGCACGACAGGACGGCGCGTGTGTGGAACGCAGATGGCAGCGGCGCGCCCGTCGTGCTCCGTGGCCATGAGGGCTCGCTTCTCTCGGCGGCATTCAGCGCCGACGGGCAGCGCGTGGTCACCACGTCGGACAAGACGGCGCGGGTGTGGGCCATCTCTGCCGACGCGCTTCGGCAGGCCCTTCGCGCCGCCACGAGCGACTGCATTTCTCCCGAGATGCGCCGGACCTACCTCGATGAGAGCGACGAAGACGCCCGTCGGGGCTACGAGTCCTGCGAGCGCTCGTACGGCCGGGTACCGTTCTATCCGGAGGTCGAGCTGCCGTGAGCTGATGCAGGGAGACAAGTTCCTGGAAGCCGGCGGCGACGACGCCGCCTCGATCCACCGGAGCGTGGAACGGCAACGCTGAAGAGTGCGCCGTTCCGTACGACGTCCACCGGACGGCCGACCGCGCGCTCATGCGATCCCGCGGCGCGGCTGCCCCTGAAGGGGAGCCAGGCCCCCCACCCGGCAGCGCCGTGGTTGGCAATCGCGAGCCCGACGCGGGTGTCGCTCTCCTGGCTCGCGCAGGTGCGAGCACGCCCACGCCACGCCCACGACGTACGCTACAGCCGTCGATGGGAACGCCGTGGACGGGCAGAGTCCTGCCCCTTCATGCTCTGTCGCTCTACATCACGATCACGAACCAGGCCCAGTCCGTCCAGCGCTGCTCGCCCGTCCGTCACTCACGGAACCTCCGATGTGAGGGACGGTGGCTTTCGTCGCGGGCACCGGCGCGCGCCGTAGACAAGGCGCTGAAGCACAGGCATCTTCAACGATGCGGCATGGTGCGTCTGCTGCGCCGCACGGGCCGCGGGGGAGGTATGGATGCACGCAGACTTGGACGCATTTCCTGAACCGCTCGCGGTGCTCGACGCGAACCTCCGGTTGCGGGAGGCCAACCTGGCCTGGCGCAACACGTTTGGAGAGGCGGCGCTGCTTGTGCCCGAGGCGGAGGAGGCCGCTCGCGCGGTGCTCGGCGGGGCCCAGAGCCGGGCGGAGATCGACGCCACGGCGAGCAACGGGGCGAGCCCGCAGCGCTGGACGCTCCTGCGGTGCTCGAGATCCGAGGGAGAGCCGCTCGTCTTCGTCCACGCTCATGCGGCCGACGACGCCGCGCAGCGCCGCCGCGAGGAGGCGCTCGCCGAGGAGCTGGAGCTCCTGCGCAACTTCATCGACCTCGCGCCCAACCTCATGTTCATCAAGGACCGGCGCAGCCGCTACGTCATGGCGAACAGCGCCCTCGCGAGCTGCTACGGGATGACGCCGGCGCAGGTCGTCCACGCGTCCCAGCACGAGCTCACCGCGAGCGTCGATGAGGCCTCAGGCTTCACAAGCGTCGACCGGCAGGTCATCGACACGAGACAACCCGTGGTCATCGAGGAGAAGGAGACGCGGCCGAACGGCGACGTGCACTGGTACGAGACGGTCAAGAAGCCCATCGTCCGCAGGAGCGGCGAGGTGCAGGTCGCCTGCTTCTGCGTGGATGTCACCGAGCGCCAGAGGGCGCAGGACGCGCTCCAGGGCTCGGCGCGCGAGCTCGAGACCATGGCCGCGGCGGCCCGGCGCGAGGCGGACGAGAAGTCGGCGCTCGCGGCGGAGCTCGACCGGAGGCTCGCCGTCATCCAGGCGCAGCACCGGCAGATCCTGGCGCTCTCCGCGCCCATCCTGGAGGTCGCCGATGGCGTCGTCGGCGTGCCGCTCATCGGCGCCATGGATGAGGAGCGGACGGCGACGCTCACCGAGCGCCTTCTCAACATCATCGCGACGCGGCAGGTGCGCAGCGTCGTGCTCGACCTCTCGGCGCTCGAGACGATCGACACGCGCACCGCCGACCGGCTGGTCGGCATCGTCCGCGCGATAGGCCTGCTCGGCGCGCGCGCGGCGATCACGGGGATCCAGCCAGCGGTCGCGCACACGATGACCTCGCTGGGCATCGATCTGTCGAGCATGGTCACGATGCGCACCCCGAAGGACGCGATCCGCCTCTTCTCGACGACCGGCCCAGCCCGCTAGTCCGGCTGGCGCGTCACATCGGCTCTTGAAGGTCCTTGTAGCTCGACAGCCCGCCGAAGTTGAACCCGATGCCGAGATCGTAGACGAGCCCCGGCCACCGCGATCGAGAACCAGCCCGTGGGGTTCACGCCGAGCATCACCGGCGCGTGAAGACAGACGATGTGTGCTGATGTCTCGTCGCTCACCGCAGCTGGGGAGTCCGCTGCAGGTGGGGCACGCCGGCGATGGATCCGGCCAACACGCGGGCGTGCCGCCGCACCTCGTCAGCGCCGAGCGGCCCTCCGTGGCCCAGGTAGAAGGTCTGTATTCCCTCGTCGACCAGCCGCGTGAGCTCGACGCCGACGGCGCGCGGGTCCAGCTCGAAGGGGGGCCGGATAGCGTGGCCGAGCCGCGCGAGCCCGCCCAGCATCAGCCCCGAGGCGACCAGATCTCCGACCAGCGCCTCGCGCGACTCGAGGACGACCGAGAGTGAGCCCTCGGTGTGCCCGGGGGTGTGGCGCACGCGACCCGCGACCCCGTAGGGAGCCAGGTCGAGCGTCTCGTCGCCGGACAGCACGATGTCGGGCGCGACGGGCGCATAGCGCTCGTGCACGAGAGGGGCCCGGACGAACAGGCGGCCGAACCAACCCGTCGGACAGAACGTCATCGGGGCGCGCCCGTTGAGGTGCTCGACCTCGGCCTCGTGGGCGACGACGAGCGCTCCGGAGCGCTCGCGCAGCTCGGCGGCGCTCCCGGCATGGTCGACGTGGGCGTGAGTGACCACGATCGCCTTCACGTCGGACCAGCCGCGGCCCGCGCGCGCCAGCGCCTCGCCCACCCTGGGCGCCGCGTCCGTCACGCCGGCATCGACAAGGACGCAACCGGTGGCGCCGACGAGCAGGTGGGCGTTGAGCATGCGAAAGGGTAGAATGGGCACGCGAATGATCTGGGCGGCAGACATGATGTTCCTCCGGCGCCGAACGCCTGGCCTCAAGGTGGTGTGTCGGGGCTCCTCTCGCCTGGCCCGATTCGACGCGACGGATGGTCCACGATGGAACTGACCCACGTGGCGACACCTCCGGAGTCGATGCTCGAGCGCGCGGTGCGGGCCGGCCCTGGCGAGCTGCTCTGGCTCGGCGCCGAGCCGTTCGAGGTCCGCTGCGAGCCCAGAGTTTCCACGGGGCTGCTCAAGATCGTCGCCGTGGCCGAGGGGGAGGGGGTGATCGTGCAGGCGGGGCGCCGGGCACTCCTGCGCGAAGGGACGTTCGCGTGGTTTCAGTCGGACACCCCCTTCGAGCTGACGATGAGCCGGGGCCGGCGGCTGCTGCTGCGGCTGCCGCTGTCGGCGGTGCAGCAGAGGCACCCGGGGGTCGACCTACGGACGGCCGTCACGCGCGGCGAGGAGCACGCGGGTGAGCGGGTCGTGGCGGGGCTCTTGCGCCAGATCCTGAGCGAGAGCTCGTCGCTGTCGGAGCGCGATTGCGTGGCGGCCGTCGGCGTGGTGCTCGAGGCGATCGGGATGTGCGGCCGCGCGCCCGCGCTTCCGCAAGCGAGGGTCGAGCGGGCGCTGGCCGATATCGAGCGTCGCCTCGGAGATCCGACGCTCCAGCCGGCGGATATCGCGCGGGCGCAGGGGGTGAGCCGCCGTTACCTCGACGGCGTGATGGCAGAGCAGCTGGGCTGCTCGCTGGCCGCGCACATCCGGAGGCGCCGGCTCGAACGGGCGGCGAGCGAGCTCTCGCTCCGCCCGCTCGAGGCCGTGTCCGAGGTCGCCGCGCGCTGGGGCTTCCGCGACACGAGCCACTTCACGCGCCTGTTCCGGGGCCACTTCGCCACGACGCCCGCGGCCTACCGGCGCGCGGCGCTCGATCACCCCATGCGCACGTGCGGAGGCGGCGGGCGCACGGCCGACGCCGCGCCGCTGGCCCGGGGCTCTTCAGCCGCGGGGTAGCCCGCCCTACGTGAGCACCGGGCGCGCCTCGGGAGAGCCCGCCTCGCCGGCAGGCGCCGGCTGATTGCGCTCCAGCGCCTCGATGCGCCCGAGGAACGCGCGCCCCTTGGCCGGATCCGTCATGTACACGAAGGCCGCGAGCCCCTTGAGCTGCGCGAGCGTCTCGCCCTTTCCTGGCCTCCCGAGCTCCCGGTTGCGGATCGCCGCGCGCAGCGCGCGCACCCGCTCGCGCGGGACGCGCGCCGCCGGCGCCCCCTCGCTCGCCTGGTTGACGACGAGGCCTGTCACCTTCTGCCGGCTGCCCTTGCGCATCACCACGGTCTTGCTCGGATGCAGCCGGAAGCCCTCCGAGCTCAGGATCTCCCGGAGCCCGCGGAGCAGCGCGCCCACCGGCGCGCGCGGCCGCGCGGCGTCGGCGAGGCCGGGCGCCTCGGGCGCGCGGAAGGAGAACGTGAGATCGTCAGCATACCGCGTGTAACGAAGCCCCAGCTTGCGGGCGAGGCCGGACGCGCGCCGATCGAGCCGCAGGCAGATCGCGTTCGTGATCGCCGGGGAGGTGGGCGCGCCCTGCGGGAGCACGCGCGGGCCCGTCGCCACGTAGAGCGTCTGCCCTCGGAACTGCACGACGTCCCGGGGCGCCTCCGTCGAGAGGAGCGCCACGAGCGTCGCGGGACCCTCGGCCACGCCGGCCTTGCGGAGCAGGCCGCGCACGCGGCGCCACGTGATCGTCGGGAAGAAGTCCTTGATATCCACCTTGACGATCGTGTCGGCGCCGGCGTGCGCGGCGGCGTTCGTGACGATGGATCGGCTCGCCAGGAAGCCGTGCGCCGCGGCGTGGACCGGCAGCTTCTCGAACAGGTTGCGGAGCGCCCAGCGCTGCGCGCGCTTCAGATCCCGCTTCGGCGACGAGATGGTACGCGCGCTGCCGTCGCGCTTCGGGATGTGCCACCGCCGGTAATGGGTGCCCGTGTCGACCTCGCGGTGGTACGCGAGCCAGCGGAGCCGCGGGATCGACAGCCCCAGCGCGCTCGCGAGCTCGGCCGCGCCCGGCAGGTCGGGGAGCCCGTGCGCCCGCGCGCGCTCGCTCAGCCCGGGCACATCGAGCCTGTCCGGCCCGACACGGTCGCTCCAGTGCACGCCCGCGCCAAGGTGGTTGACGTGCGTGGCGACGTAGGCCTCCCAGGCCAGGCGGCGCAGCGAGCGGCGCTCCCTCGCCTCGACCTTCTTGCGCTCCTTCCACTGCGCGCGCTCCCGGTCGGACATCGCCTTGGGATCGCCGGTCGCGAGGGCGCCCTTCGACGTGAGCTCCGCGCTCACCCACGCGTCGATCCCGCCCGCCTCGTCGATCGCCTTCCAGCGGGCGACGCGCTCCTCGTGGGCGAGCCGGCGCGCTTCTGCGCCCACGCCGCGGGCCGCCGCGCCGCCGGGGGCAGGCGGCGTCGTGATGGGGAGAACGACGGGGGCTCGGGCTTGAACGGTCGCGTCGATCTTCGCGGTCATGTCTCGGTGGGAGCGTGGTGGTGAGTCACGATGGAAGCGATCTGTCCTGAGGAGGCCGGACCGTCGATCGCTGTCTCATGTCGCCAAGAGAGGCTCCAAGCGCATCACCTTCATCGCTTGGTGCACGGTAGCCTCACCGGTTCTCTTCGGCTAGACGAGCCCTACGGCGTCGGGAGAAACGGCGTTTGCGAGGTTGTCTCAGCTCTCCCGACGCCGTAGGGCTCGTCTAGCCGAAGAGAACCAAGAACAGGCTACCTTGCGGAGAGTGACTGGCGGTTCCTCCAGAGCGGCGCGACGCCGCTCCTACGCTCGAGGCGTGGAGGCTGGTGCGTTCAGAACCTCTCCTGGCAACACGAACAATCTCTTTTTCTTGACCTCCTTTCCTTTCTCATGCTGACGACGCGTCGGCGTCCACGAACCCGGAGGACGTCAATGCATCCAGTCTCTTGAAATACGCGTCGCGCGCTTCGCCGTCCGTGTCAAACCAAATGCGCTGGTGTCGAGGCGCTTCGGCGCGCGCCCCCCACGACAGGTGTACTACGCGGTCGTCCAGGGAGACACGGTAGACGACCTCCGCGCCCGAGGCCTCGCGGCGCACGTACGTGCGCGTCTCGGCGCGGATGAGCGACCGCCCCTCGGCCGTCTGGCGCAGGGCGTCCCGCTCGGCGCGCTCGCGGGCGTAGGCGACGCGGAGCGCGATCATGTGCTCGCACGGACCTTCGCGGAGGCCGCTCCGGCGGAACGTGGGGCAGCTGCACCACGCGTCGGAGACGCGGCCCTCGAGATCCATCGTGAACCGCGGCGCGAAGTCGCGGTGCGCCTCCCGGTCCGCGACCTCTCCGTGGATCTCGGTGCCCTCGCCGGCGATCTCGTGCACCTTGGTCGGCCTCACCGCGCCGGGCGCGCCGAGCAGGCGGTGGGCCGCGGCCTCGCGGGGCGAGCTGTAGCGGATGTCGCGCTCGTCCACCGGATCGGCGAACAGCTCGCGCGGGCGGTAGACGCGGCGCGCGACGTCGTAGAGCACCCGGCCGCGCAGGCACTCGAGCTGGAGCGCCGCGCGGGCGTCCTCGGCGCCGCCGCCGGCCGCGAGCGACGCGAGCGGGAGCGGCCCCCGCTCGCGGAGGAGCGCGAGCTGCCTGCCCGCGAGCGCGTCGAGCGCCGCGCGCGCCTTGTCGCCGCCTTTCCCCTCGCGAGGCATCAGGGCGTCGAACGAGGCGGCGCTGGCCCAGCTGCTGTCGGTCCAGCCCGTGAGCGCGATCGTCAGCGTCGCGCGGCCCAGATCGAGCACCCAGAAGACCGGCAGCCCGGGGCCCCGGAGCTCGGCGCGCACGCGCTGCACGTGCGGCAGGAGCCGCGACAGCGCGAGCAGCCGCTGCCGGCCGAAGGTCCGGACCACGCGCGGCGGGCCCTCGTACGGAGGGCCGTGGCCCTCGATCAAGATCTCCCAGGGCTCCAGGATGAGGCGCGGCGGCTTGCCGGGGACGAGCTCGAAGCGGAGGCCTCGGGGCGGCTTCTTCGCCTTGCGGGTGCGGAGCACGAACAGCGCGTTGTAGAGATCGATCGGCGCGAGCTCGCAGGAGACCGCGGGGAGCGTCGCCGCCGACTGCACCTGCAGGAAGCCGCGAAGCCAGGTCGTCGGGACCTCGAGCGAGCGCTCGATCGGCGTGGCGCGCGCCGCGGCGTCTCCGCGCGCCGCGCCTGCGTCGAGCTCCACCTTGGCGTAGGCGCGCAGGCGATCGATCTGCTCGACGATGCGCGGCGAGAGATCGACGAAGGCGGTGCCGTGGGCCGCCTCGCGGCCCTCGAAGAGGTCGCTGGAGAAGGCGAGCCGGGCGTAGGCGCTCTCGTCGCGCGAGAAGACCTCGATCGAGACCTCGTCCGGGTGCACCGTGAGCACGGGATCGAGCGCGCCGGAGGCCCTCGGCTTCGCCGCGGAGCCGTCGCCCTGGGCCGCGGCGTCGTCGGGGAAGGCGCCCTCCAGGAACGCCTTCTGCGCCTCCCAGATCGCCGCCGTCGCCTTCTTGCCCTGCTTCATCAGGTAGGCGAGGTACGCGGTCCGATCCCGGCCCTTGTACCGGAGATCGCTCTCCAGGATGGTCGCCAGCGCGGCCATCGCGTCGCGGAAGAGCGCCGCGTCGCGGACGGTGCCGCGCACGCCGACCGGGCCGCGGGCGCCGTCGAGGGAGAGGCGCACGCTCGTGTGGAGCGGGGCGGCGGCGAGCTCGCTCGGCGCGGCGTACCGGAGGAGGATCGGGCGGGCGAGTGCGGCCGTCATGCGTTGACTCCTTCGGGGGTCTCGGGCTCTCTGGACGAGCGCGCGGCCGCGAGCCGCGCCGCGCGGGGATCCGCCGCCTTGCGCTTCGCGCGGCGGTACGCTCGGTACGCGGCCTTGCGGACGGCGACGTCGGCCTTCTCTTTGGCCTTCTCCTTATCGAAGGCGAGCGCGGCGAGCGCCTCGAGCGCGCGCTCGCCGCCGGCGCGGCCGAGCGCCGCGATGGCGTCGAGGCGCGCGGAGGCGTCGCCGCCGCTGCCCTGCGCGAGCGAGATCAGCGGGGCGAGCGCGGCGGCGTCGTGGCGCGCGAGGATCGACGGCAGCGCGAGGCGCCGGCCCGGCTCGGTCGCGGCGAGCGCCGCGAGCGCCTCGGGCGAGGCGACGCGCGCGGTCGGCCCGAAGGCGACCGGGTCGAACGGCCTCACCGCCACGGCGATCGCGGCCGAGCCGTCCGGCGCGAGCGCGGCGAGCGCGGCCGACGCCGAGGCCCGGACGCCGGCGTCCATGTCCTTGAGGGCCGCCGTGAGCGCCTCCACGGCGCCCGCGGGCGGCGCGGCCCCTGCGGACCTCGCGGCCGACTCGAGCGCGCCGAGGGTGCGTACGGCCTCGCGGCGGACCTCGCCGGGGGCGCTGTCGTTCGAGAGGAGCGCGCGCAGCGCGGGCGCCATCGCGGTCGCGCCGGCGCGCCCCGCGGCCCAGAGCAGCTCGCGCCACGCCGCGGCCTCGGCGCTGCGCTCGTCGCCGTGCGCGGCCGACCAGCGCTCCGCGGTGCGCTGCGCCGCGGCGGCGAGCGCGCCCGCGAGGGCCCCGCGATCGCCGGCCACGGTGCCGGCGGCGATGAGCCGCGCGGCCTCCTGCCGCGCCGGGGCGCGCTCGTCCTCGAGCATGCGCAGGAGCGCGGCCACAGGCAGCGCGCCGCGGCGGAGCAGGCCCATGGCGAGGCGCTGCCGCAGGTCCTCGTCCTTGAGCGCGGCGAGCCGGGGCAAGAGCTCGGCCGGGTCGGCCTCCGCGGCGAGGTAGCTCGCCGCCGGGCCCGCGATGTCGTCGTGCTCGCTCCCGACCGCGAGGAGCTCGACGCGCGTCCGCTCGCCAGGGAAGAGCTTCTCCAGCGCCTTGCGCGCGTTCTTGCGGACCTCGCTGCTCCGCGCGTCGAGCGCGCGGGCGAGCGCGGGCTCGGCCGCGCTGTCGCCGAGCAGGCCGAGCTCGCTCACCGCGACGACGCGGAGCCTGTCGGGCGTGTCGCCGGCGCGCACGAGCTCCTCGAGCAGCACGCGGGCGCGCTCGCCGCCGATCCAGCGCACGCCCTTCGCCGCCGACTCGCGGAGATCGACGGAGTCCGCGTGGAGCGCCTGCTCGACGCGCTCCGAGGCGCGCTTGCGGAGCTCGGCGCTCCCGAGCTTCGGGGCGATGCGGCCGAGCGCCTCCGTGGCGGCGGCTTGCATCGTTGGTTCGATCGGCGCCTCCTTGGTGCCGCCGGCGGCCACCGCCTCGAGCTCCTCCAGCGCGCGGGCGTCCCCGAGCGTGCCGAGCGCGAGCAGCGCGCGCTCCCGCTCCCCGGGCTCGCCCGCGCGCACGACGAGCAGGAGCGGCCGGAGCGCCGCCGCGAGGCCCCGCTCGGCCACCCCCTCCGCGGCGGGCAGCACGAGCTCGCGCGCGCCCGCGCGCAGCACGGCCTCGAGCGGCCCCGAGGGCGCGCCCTTGTCCTTGACCCGCTTCGCGTAGGACGTCACGGCCGCGACGCGCGTGGGGAGATCGCGATCCGCGAAGAGCGCGACAAGGAGGTCGTTCTGCGCGGGATCGTCGCCGAGATCGAGCTCGCGCGCCGCGGCGAGGCGGAGCGCCGGGTCCTTCGCGCGCGCGGCGGCGGCGAGGAAGGCGAGCGCGAGCGCCGTCTCGCGCTTCTCGCGCTCGCGGCCCTTGTCGACGATCTCGAGGCACGCCTTGAGCGCGGCGCTCCGGACCTCGGCCGCCTCGTCGTCGAAGCGCGCCGCGAGCGGGCCGGTGGCCGCGGGGTTCCGCGTGCTCCCGAGCGCGCCTGCCAGCGCGGCGCGGTCCGCCGGCGTGGCGGCCTCATCCATGCGCGCCGCGAGCGCCCGCACCGCCGCGTCGCTCGCGAGCGCGACGAGCGCCTTGCGGGCGCGCGCCGAAGGCGCGGCCGCGCCCTCGCGCAGGAACGCCGAGAGCACGTCGACCGCGCGATCGTCGCGGCTGCGGGCGAGGAGCTCCGCGGCGCGCAGGCGCAGGTCGTCGTGATCGCTCTCCATCGCGCGGCACAGGGCGGGCACGATGCGCGGATCGCTCGACGACGCGAGGCGCTCGAGCACGCCGAGGCGGAGGTCGGCGTGCTCGCTGCCGAGCGCCGCGAGGAGCGGATCGAGGCTGCCCTTCGGAGAGAGCCGCTCCAGGAGCTCGAAGGCGTAGCGGCGCACGTCGGGCAGCGCGGAGCTCAGCGCGCGCACGATCTCGGGGCGGGCGTCGCCGTCCCGCGCGGCGATCTCGTCGAGCGCGGTCCGCGCCACGTCGGCCGACGCCGACGCGAGCCCGAGCGCGAGCGGCTCGCCCGCCCCCGCCGGGAAGAGCGCCTTGAGCCCCGCGAACGCCGCCTTGCGCACGAGGTGGTGCGGGTCGTCGAGCGCCCGGACGAGCGGCGGGATCGCCGCCGTGCTGCTGACGTGCCCCCTGGCGCAGACGTCGACGATGCGATCGATGGCGTCGCGGCGCGTGCGGTGCGCCTCGTCGTCGCCCGCCGAGACCTGCCGGAGGAGGCCCATGTACGCGCCGAACGCGAGCCAGCGCAGCCGCCGCTGCTCGCCCTCCGGGACCGCGTCGCCGGCCGGCTTGTCGCTCTGCTTCTGGCCGCTCTGCCCGCTCGGCTCGGGCTGCGCGAAGAGGCGGCGGAGCCACCCCTTCGCGGGCTTCGTGTCGCTCTCCTCCGCGGCGCGCGGGGTCGTGTCCGCCACGACGTGGGCGCCCGCGGGGCGCAGCGCGGCCACGCGCTTCGCCTCGCGGAAGTACTCGACCGGCTTGCGCCGGATGCGGAGCACCTGCGCGGCCGCGTAGCGCTGCTGCGGGTCGTCGCTGGCGAGCGCCTCGGCGAGGCCGACCAGGATGCGCCCGCGCGCGACCTCGGGCGGCCAGTCCTTCGTGCCGGCGGGCTTCTCGCCGTCGGCCGCGCGGCCCTGCTCCGCCGTGTCGGGGCGCGGGGGCATCAGCGCCTCGATGAGGTGGGCGAGGTACAGTTCCGGATCGGTGCGGAGCTCCAGCGCGCGCGCCGCGGCGAAGCGCACGTCGGAGCGCTGCGACGAGAGCGCGCTCGTCAGGAGGTCCGGCGGGTCGCCGCGGCGGAACGCCCTGAGGTCGCGCGCGAGCACGATCGCGAAGACGATCTCCTGGACCTCGCGCGAGCTGTCCTCGAGGCCCTGCAGCATGCCGCCGTAGCCCTCGGGCCCGAGCGCCGCGAACGACATGATCGTCGCGACGCGGATGGGCGGGTGCTCGTGGCGCAGCGTGCCCGTGAGCACCGGCAGCGCCCGCACGTCGCCGAGCCGCGCGAGCCCGTCGGCGGCCCACGACCGCACCGCGACGTCGGCGTGGCCCATGGCGTCGAGCAGGTAGCCCTCCTCGCCGCGGCGGGCGGCCATCGCGAGCCCGCGCGCGGCCTGCTCGCGCACGTCGGGGTACTCGTCCTTGAGCAGCTCGGTGGCGAAGTACTTGACGAGGCGCGGCGATCCCAGCGTCGCCAGCGCGGTCGCGGCGCGCGCGCGCAGCGGGCCGAGGACCTGGATCGGCATCTGCGCGGAGGGGACCGCGAACGCGGATCCCCGACCCGCGTTCAAGAGCGATTGATCGGCGAGGAGCGCCCGCATCGGGTTGATCAGCTGCTCGTCGCGCCGGACGGCGCAGAGCTCGGCCGCGCGCACCCGGAGGTCGAGGTGGCTCGACTGGAGGCCGATGTGGAGCGGCCCCGCCTCGCCCGGAAGGAGCTTGTCGAGCGCCTCGATCGCGGCGATGCGCGGCCCCGCGTGCTCGTCCTCGAGCAGCTTGCTCAGGGCGCTGCGCGCGGCCTCGCCCACCGGCACGCGCGTGGCGAGCAGCCGGAGCAGGGCGTTGCGCGCGTCGTCGCCCGCCGGCATGTGCGCGGCCCCGCGCGCGCCGCTCTCCCGGACCGAGGGGTGGATCGACGCCATCGCGGCGAGGTGCGGCTCCGCGGCCTCCTTGCCGCGCAGCTTGACGACGGCGTCGTACGCGGCCTGGGCCACGCCCGCGTCGCGGTCGCCGATGGCCGCGTGCAGCCGCTCCGCAGCCCACGGCTGCTCGCCGTGCGCCTTGAGCTCCTCGACGGCGCGCAGGCGCAGATCGGGGAAGCGCGCGAGCTGGGCGCGGTCGAGCGCCGTCTGCGGATCCGAGGCGTGCCACGACCAGAGCGTCCGGAACGCCTCGCGGCGGACCTTGGGCGACTCGTCCTCGATCGCGTCGGCGAGCAGCGCCTCGGCCTCGGGCGGCCTCGGTCCCTTGCCCTCGCCGGCGAGCGCCACGAGCCGGTCGAGCCCGCGGACGCGGATGTCCTCCTGCGACGAGCGGAGCGACGCCTCGGCGACGGTGAGCGGGGCCGACGGCTGGAGCCGCGCGTAGGCGTCGTGCGCCGCGGCGCGCACCGCCCCGTCCGCGTCGTCGAGCATCCAGATGAGGCGCTTCTCGGCGCGGGTGTCCCGGAGCTCGGCGAGCGCGGTCGCTGCCTGCCGTCGCAGCGACGGGTCCTGCTCGCGCGTGAGCTGCAGCAGCGCGCCGAGGGCGCGCGTGTCGCCGAGCTGCGCGAGGCCGCGCGCCCCACGCACCGCCGTGTCCGGCGTGCGGCACGCCATCGCGGTGAGCAGCGGCTCGAGGTCGGCCTCGGCGGGCTCGGCCCCCGGGCCGCCCACGCCGGGGATCCGGGCGCGCGCCGCCTTGATGGCCGCCTCGTCGGCCGCCTTCGCGCCGTCCTTCGCCCCCTCCTTCGCGTTCGCCGCGGGCTTCTCCGCGCCGCCCGCGCCGGCGCGCCGCAGGACCTCGGCCGCGCGCCGCGCGATGTCGATCGCCGCGCGGCCGAGATCCTCGTCGCGCGCCTCGAGCGCGTGGGCGAGCGCGCGCCGCTCGATCACCTTCGCCGCGAACGCGATGCGGCGCACCTCGGCGTCCTCGTCGTCGAGCGCGCGCGCCGCGATCGGCGCGAACTCCGGCGCCGAGAGCCAGCCGGCGAGCGCCGCCCGGATGAGCGCCTCGACCCGGAGGTCGGCCGGGCCGCGCTCGAAGGCGGCGCGGAGCGGCTGCGGGCCGTCCGGGTGGATCTGCTGGAGCTGGTCGAGCGCCGTGAGCCGCACCGACGCGTCGCGGCCGGCGAGCTTCTCGGCGATGAGCCCCGGGACGAGCGGCGAGCTGCCGTAGAGCTTCCCGAGCTCGAGGAGCGCCCGGCGCTGCACGTCCGCGGCGCGGGCATCGAGCGCCGCCCGGAGCGGGGCGAGCGGCGCGTCGCGCTCGATCGCGCGGAGCGCCTCGAGCGCGGCCATGCGGACGTTCGGGCTCTCGTCGTCGAGCGCCTCGCGCAGCTTCGCGCGCGCGCCGCGGCGCCCTTTCGCCCCGAGCTCGCGGGCGGCGAGCGCGCGCACCTCGGCGTCGCGGTCCGATCGGAGCGCGGAGAGCGCGGCCTCGAGCGCCTCGGGCTCGTCGAGCGAGGCGAGCGTCTTGACGGCGCTCTCGCGGGCCGGCCGCGCGCCCGAGAGCGCCTGGGCGAGGACATCGAAGCCGTGCGCGAGCTCGGCGGTGCCGTCCGCGGGCGCGCCGGCGGCGTCGATCGGGAAGCGCCATACCGTGCGCCGGTCCCCTGCGGCGAAGACGGCGCCGAGCCCGTCCTTCGCGTCCGCGCCGCCGCGGGCGGCCTGCCCGCGCGCGCCTTTGCGCGCGGCGGCCGGCGCGAGCGCCAGCGCGTGGAGCGCCAGCGCGCTCGTCTCCAGCGTGCGCGGCTTGCGCTTGTCCTCGAGCCGGTGGATGCGGATCGCGCCGTCCGCGCCTGCGGACAGCAGGCGGTCGCCGCTCTCCTTGCCGTCTTCCTGCGGCGGCGGGGTGGGCAGGCACAGGAGCGCGCGGACGCCGCCCGCGTGACCGCTCCCGTCCGCGCCGCGCACCTCGCACTCGACGTCGCCGACGAGGTACCAGAGGCGCACGGTGCCGTCGTCGCCGCCCGACGCAAGCCGCCCGTCGCGCGGCGTGAACGCGAGCGCCGTGACCGGCCCGTCGTGGCCCGGCATGGCGCGGACGGCGCCCGTCGACAGCGTGACCACGCGGACGATGCCGTCGTCGCCTGCCGCCGCGCAGAGCTCGCCGGCGGGATCGAAGGCGACGGCGCGGAGCGGCGCCGCCGAGAGCGCGAACGACGAGATCTCGACCGCGGCGCCGGGCTGCGGGGCAGGGGAGCCGGCGGCCTCGCCGACGCGAAACACCCGCAGCGCGCCGTCGACCCCCACGGTCGCGAGGCGCGCGCCGGAAGGCGCCGCGGCGATCGCCGTGGCGCCGCCCGGGTGCGCGTCGATCGCCCGCACGTCGGCCGCGCCGCCCGCGACGAGGCGCAGCGCCCCGTCGGAGCACGCCGCCGCGAGCAGGTCGCCCGCGAAGGCGAGGCCCAGCACGTGCGCGGGCACGTCGATCGAGCGCACCGGCTTGTTCGCCACGTGATCGAACAGCGTCACCTGGCTCGCGCTGGCGGGGGATGGCGCGGTCTGCGTCTCGCGCGTCCCGCCCGGCGCCGGCGCGCGCACGCCGCCGACCGCGAGGAGCCGGGGGCCGATCGCGAGCGCGCGGACCTTCTCGTAATGGCCGATCGCGTGGCTCATGCGGTCTCCTGTCCGACGCCGGGGAGCGCCCGGCCTTCGCCGGCCGCTCCGAGGCCTTCGATCTCGAGCCCTGGATGCGCGTGCCTGAGCCGCAGGAGCGCCGCCAGGCACGCCTGCCACTCGCCCTTCGCGATCGACCCGGTGAACTCGGCGATGACGGGGGCGACGAGCGCCGCGAACGCCGCGTCCTCGACCGCGAGATCGCGCACGACCTCGATCACGTGCCGCTTGGCCTCGCTCGCCGAGAGGCGCCTGCGCGAGCCCGCGTCGTCGCCCGGCTCCGGCGACCGCCCCGCGGGGATCCCGGACAGCACGTACCGCAGGAAGCGCCGGAGCGCCTCGACGTCCGCGAACCGCCCGGCGTCCTCGGGCAGCTCCGCCGCGGGGCGCGCGTCGTCTCCGCGCGCCCCGCGCGGCCGCCAGCCCGGCGGCAGATCGCGCGGCCGGTGCTTCTCCCAGAGCATCCGCACGGCGAAGAGGCGCACCTCGCGGTCGGCGCTCTGCATCAGCCAGCCGAGGCGCTCCGGGCCGCCGAGCCGCGCGTAGTGCTTCAGGATGAGCGAGAGGCCGAGCTCGCGCGCGCTCTTCTTCAGGCTCTCCGTGAGCGCGAAGACCTGCGCCGGATCGAGCTCCTCCGGCGTGAGCGCGATCGCCGGATCGGCCGACGGATCGCCGACCTTGCGGAGCGCGTCGAAGGCGATGTTGCGCACCTCCTTCGCGTCGCTGTGCGCGAGCTCGTAGACGCGGGTCTGGTAGCCCCAGGCCCGGAGCTCGGCGCGCG
This sequence comes from Sorangium sp. So ce128, assembly GCF_051525245.1. Classification (NCBI taxonomy): domain Bacteria; kingdom Pseudomonadati; phylum Myxococcota; order Polyangiales; family Polyangiaceae; genus Sorangium; species Sorangium sp. So ce128. Next base: position 2,745,432 of record NZ_CP150313.1, read on the forward strand.
TGATGAGCGCGGCGAAGCGCCGGACGTCGTCCCGCTTGTCGGAGAGCGCGGGCCAGATGCGCTCGGCGGTGAACGCGCCTCGCTTGAGCGCCGGCTTCAGCTCGAGCTCCTTGGCCTCGCTCTGCTCGGGCCCGAGGACCGGGTGGTGGCAGCGCAGGTACGTCTGCGCGAACGCCCGCATCGGCTCGGGCTCCTTCTCGCCGAGCGCGAGCGCGAACAGCCTCGCCGTGCCCGCCTCGCGGTCGCCGCGGCCGCTCGCGTCCTGCCCCGCGTCGAAGTCCTGCGGCTTCATGTGCGAGAGGAGGTAGCGGCGCGCGAAGCCGTTCAGCGTCGGATCCGCGCGCCGCGCGAGCGCGAGCAGCCAGGGCAGCGTGAGCTGCCGCGGCGGCACGATCTTCGGGTTGCCGAGCACCTCCAGCGCGACCGCGCGCGTCTCGGCGCTGAAGACGAGCCCCTTCAGGCGCTCGACGCCCTCGGCCGTCAGGTCGGGCAGGGCGTCGGCCTTCTGGAGCCAGGTCGCGACCGTGGACCCGAGGCGCTTGCGCGTGAGCGCGCCGAGCAGCCACGGCGTCCCGATCGCCGCGATCGGGTACTTGCCGAGCGCGTCGAGCGCGGACTTCGTCGCCTGGTAGTCGTCCTCGTGGCGCGGATCGTCGAGAACGCGCACCCAGAAGCCCGCCCCGGGCTCGCCGGGCCGGTACTTGGCCTTGAAGTACGCGGCGGCCCACTTCTTCTGCTCGGACTCGCCGTAGAGCATGTCGACGAGGAAGCCCTCGGGCAGCTCGGCGCGGTCGAAGCTCTCGCTCAGGGCCTTGCTGGCCCACGCCTCGGTCTCGCTGTGCGTGAGCAGCCGCCCCAGGAACGCGTGGCCGAGCGCGCGCGGGCTCTTGCCCTGGAGCGCCGACGCCGCGAAGGCGCGCGTGTCCTTGTGCTCGGAGTCGAGCAGCGCGGCGAGGCGCTCCGGGTCGAGGTCCGTCGCGTGCGCCCGGGCATACTCGATCGCGAACGTGCGCGCCTTCGGGCTCGGGGAGCCGAGCAGCGCGAGCGCCGCGTCGTGCAGCCCGAGGCCCCGCAGCTTGCTCTGGTGGAGCTCCGGCGAGCCGAGCAGCGTCTCGATCAGGAACTCGTGCGCGCTCGCGAGCGGCCGGTACGCGAGGCGCGAAAGCCACGCGGGCGTGACGCTCCGCAGGGTGTCGGCGAAGTCCTTCTTGAGCCCCTGGATCGCGAACTTGGCCGGCGGATCGGCCTGGCAGGCCGAGAGCAGGAGCATCAGCGGATCGGGCGATCGCTTCCACGCCTCGTCGAAGGCGCGGTGCTTCACCAGGTCGTTCGGCGGGACGTTGCCGTGGAACGAGCGCCCGTCGTACTTGCCCGTGCCGTGCGCCCAGATGTGGTTCGCGACCCAGAGGTCGCTGAAGCCCGTGCCTGGCGCGTAGTGGCGGAGGACCTCGACGGCGAACTGCGGGTAGAGCTCCGGCGTGCTCCGGCCGAGCTCGCGCAGGAAGCGCCACGCGCGGCGGCGCATGTAGATCAACGTCCCCTTGGAGACCTCGCGCCGCCGGCTGCGGGAGAGCTCGACGTCGAAGCGGAAGGCGAGCGCGCCGAAGAGCTCCGCGTCGAGCCGCGCCTCGGCCAGCTTGTAGATGCGCTTGAGCCCGCCCCACGCGCCGAAGACCAGCGGCGCGCTCGTGGCGATGTCGCGCAGCGCGCTGCGCCCTGCGTCCGTGCCCTCCTCGTAGATGCGCACGAGCAGGTCCGCGAGCTCGAGCCGCGGCGGCGGCGCGGCGTCGACCTGGGCGAGGAAGCGCTTCCACGCGTCGGTCGACTGCTCTCGCCGCTGCTCGGGGGAGCGCATGCCCTGAGCGCGCGAGAGCAGCTGCAGGAACGCCGCGAAGGTGAGCGCCCCCTCGCGCGGCGGCGTCTCCGGTTTGGGATCTGGCTGCCCGAGGTACGTCTCGACGACCTCGGCCAGGGTGGGTGAGCCGCTCGTGGCGAGCTGCTTGACGTTCGCGATGTCGATCGGATTCGGTGAGCTCGTCAAGGCGCCCTCCCGCGGCGGGATGGCCTGGGAGAATCGCGAGCCCCGCGGTGCAGGTCAAGCCAGAGTCGATCTGACGATGACGGAAGCGTCGTCGCTTCTCGCGGTGTGCGCCTGTGGGTGGGGCGTGTTCGCGGATGCCAGGGGTGCCGCGCGGCGCCCGGAGCGTTGCCTCGAGGCGCGCGCCGGACGCGCAGCTCAGGCCGCGCAGCTCAGTCAGCGCAGCTCAGGCCGGGCAGCTCACGCCGCGCGCATCCGCGCGACCCGCTCGGCGACGTGCGGGTCGCCGCCCGCGTCGATGCTCGCGAGGAGGTCCTTCAGCGAGCGCCCGCGGTGGGCGAGGTGCGCCTCGAGGTGCGGCGAGAGCGCCTTCCAGCGGCGCGCCCACCCGGCCTCGGCGCTCATCGAGCCGTGGTGTGGCCGATCCACGAGCAGGGCGCCGAGCCTGAGGCCGAGCTCGGGATCGTCGAGCTCCTCGAGCTGCCGCTTCAGGAGGGCGAGCGCTCCGGCGGCAGGAGAGGTCGCTGGCGGGGCCTTCCAGGTGTCGCGCACCGCGCGCGCGAACGCCGCGGCGTCGAGCTCCGAGAGCAGCTCGATCGCGCGCACGAGCGGCAGGCGATCGCGCGCGCTCGGCGCGACGACGCGGTCCAGGAGCGCGTCCAGCGCGGCGGACAGCGCCCCGTCGGTCGCGGGATCGAGCCCGCCGAGCGACTCGAGCGCCCGGCGGGCGCGTCGGACGGCGCGCCCGAGCACCCAGCTCCGCCGGCCGCGCGCGGCCGAGACCGCGGCGAGCGCGTGGACGGCCGCCTTGCGCCGCGCCTCGGTGGCCTCACCGGGCTGGACGCGCGGCGGTAGATCGAGCTTCGGCGGCTGCGGGGGCGCGGCCGCTCCGGGGGTGGCCGCGGGGGCGCCGCCGCCGGGCGCGCCGCCCCCGGCGGCGGCCACTTCCTGGTAGCCCTCCCTGAGCTTCTCCGCGATCTTCTTGTCGCACTCGCGCTGCGCGGCCTCCGCCGTGGGGAACGCCTTCTCCTTGCGTTGCCCGGCTGTCCCCAGCCGCCCGTAGACGACGATGAACGTCGTGTCGTCCACGTCGGCCATCCAGAACTTGGCGCTCGTCCCCTGCACGAACTCGAACCGGCGCATGCGGGCGACGATATCACGTCGCGCCGGCGGCGCGCCTCAAGAGGGCGGCGGCGAGGGCGGCCGGCGGATCAGCACGAACGGCGCGACCACGAGCGACAGGAAGCGCAGATCGTGCTGCTGCGGCCAGCGCGCGAGATCGGCGGCCGTCGGCTTGGTCAGCTTGCCGGCCGCGATCCAGGCCTCCACCGCGGCCGTGTCGTTCGCGGCCATGGCCTCGCCGACGTCCAGGAGATCGAGATCGGCGGCGACGACGATGACCGCGTCGCGCGCTGTATGGGTGCGGAGATCGGTCCAGAAGACCTCCCCGAGCGTCTTGGCGAGCTGTTCGCGCATGGGGGCAGCATAGGCTCCGGACAGCGGCCGCCAAGCCTGCGCGCCGCCGCCCGGCCGCGGGAGGGCGGCGGCCGCCGGCCGCGGCGGTCCGGGCAGGCGGCGCTGCCCGAGGCTCCGATCGCGCCCTACCAGCCCATGTTGTGGTGGACCCAGCAGTCGATCTGCTGCCAGCCGACCCGCGCGCGGTAATGGGCGTTCAGGATATGGCCCGTGTCGGGGACGATCGCGGTCGTGACGCTCTCGGCGCTGGCATAGAGCGCCGCGTCGGAGTCCGCGTACGACGCCGGCTGCAGCGCGTCGGTCTCCCCGAACTGGATGAACACCGGGCTCGTCACCTCGTCGATGCCGGCGAGCGTCGGGTCCTCGGAGACGGCGAGGAGGCTCAGGAACTGCCCGCGCGTGAACGTGTCGGCGATGGTGGCGTTGTCGAAATCGATGAGCGCCGGGTTCGCGTTCGCGGTGTCGTAGAAGATGGCGGTGCGCATCTCCGGCGGGATCGCGATATAGGGCGCCTGCAGCAGCGCAGAGATCGCCTCCGGGGGGACCGGGATCGGGTGCGGCGTGAAGGCCAGACCGGTGTTCACGAGGACATCGGCGTCATTGTAGGTGCTCTGAACGAACGTGTTGATGATGGCGCCGTTCGAGTGACCGACGAGCGCGACGCGCGTGAAAGGCGTCCTGTAGACGCCGCCCGGCGTGCGCATCTCGGTGATGATCTGATGGACGCTGTCGGCGGTCTGGGCCAGGTCGAGGGAGTCGCCGTCGGGCCGGCTGCTCTCTCCGGCCCCGAGCATGTCGAGCGCCAGGACGGCATATCCCTCCTTCGCCATGTGACGGGCATAGGAGTAATCGTGTCCGCCGAACGACGGGAGATCCCAGTACTCGTGCGTGTAGGTCAGGCCGTGGACGAGCACCTGAAGGGGGCGGTACTTGGCGTGACCCTGATAGTAGAGGTAGCCGACGACGTCGTACGTGTTGCCGTCGGAGAGGGTCACCGGGAACACCAGGCGCTCGACCTTGGTGGGCTGCCTCGACGACGACGCCTCGGCATCGCCCGAAGAGAGCGCGGCGGCCGCGAGCGTCGCCGAGAAGAGTACCGTGCTGAGTGCGCGATAATACAAGTTCATGAATTGACCCTCATGGTTACGGCAGGTGATTGGAGGTGAGGCAACGTCTATCGCGGTGCGATATCCCGTGGTCTCTCAGCTCCAGCGCCGCCACGCCATGTTCGCAAACATTGGACCAGAAAGCGTCTACGTCAACAGGATAGCGCACGATCTCCGCCCGCGCCGCCGTTCGCCGCCATTTCGGAGCGCTGTTTGGTCTCCAGCGCGTTGACCGTGGGCTCGCGCGGACCCTCGCGGCCCGTCGTGAGGAGTGGACGCTGCACGAGTCTTTGCGTGATGCCGCAATGATTTGCACGGGGGTGACGCCGGCTGCCGGTCCCGGCACATGTGCCAGGGAAGGCGTCATCACGACGACTTCTGTGCTGGCGAACAAATCTCCCCGTGCTTTATCGCTCTTGCCGGACGTCATGGCCAGGAGACGCCATCGCGGCACGGAAGTCGTTTGATGAATCGATATGGGATTTTTGTGGCTCTGCTGCACTGTGATCGCAGGTGCACGGGCGATCGCGCCCCCGCGGGTGATCCCGGCGATCCTCGGCGCGGCGCGGGCGCGCAGCCGCGGCGCCCCTGGTGAGCGCGAGCGCTGCTCGTGGCGCGATGACGTCAATGCCGCTCAGAAGGTCGCTTCGGCGCCGATGCTCGGTAGGATGATGGGTCCGAGCGTCTCCGGCTCGCATCCGCGCAGGAGCGAGCACTCGTATTGCAGCGTCTCTTTTCCTGCGGTGGCGTTGAGCACCTCGACCGTGAGCGAGAGGGTCCGTCCTTCGCGGAGGATCCACCGCTTCTCGAGCCGCAGGTCCAGCCGGAAGAACGCCGGCAGCCGCTCCGGCAGGCTCAGCCGGCGGACCACCTGGGCGATCCGCTCGCGCAGCTGCTCGCGGCGCCGGATGTCCTGCTCCGTGTCGGGGCGGTCGTCGTTGCCATCCGGGCGCTGCCCGTCGACGCCGTCGTTGTCCCAGAGGTCGTAATCGACCGTCATGGGAATGCCGCTGTAGAACACCGCCCTGCCCCCGAGCTTCCAGCCGCGGCCCACGTCGACCGCGGCCGCCATGTTGAGCACATGGCGGCGGTCGAACGCCGAGTCGAAGCTCTCCCGGCCGACATGGCGGACCGAGCGGGAGAGGGTGTAGGACACGAACCCTCCGATGCGCTTCGACAGGCTGCGGTGGGCGTGGATCTCCAGCCCATGGGCGCTGCCCTCGCCGCGCAGCTCGGCCCGCTGCGCGAGGCCAGCGTCGGTGCCGGGAGGCCGGTTGCCGAGGGCGTCGCTCAGGTCGAAGAAGCCGCTCCGGAACCCGGTGATCGTGGCCTTGATCTCCCCGGGGAGGCGGAGCTCGACGCCGGCGCTCGCCAGCAGCCCCGTCTGCACGCCGCCGCGCAGGCTGCCCACCTGCAGGCCGGGCACCGCGCCGAGGAAGCTCGGCGGCTGGTGGGTCACGCCGAAGGCGCTCAGCAGGGCGACGCGCGGGGTCGCTTGCAGCCGCGTCGCGAGCCGCGGATCCACCGTGGCCCTCGTCGCGCTGCCGGACGCGAAGAGGTCGCCGCGCAGGCCCGGGACCACCTCGAACCCGGGCGCGGCGCGGACGACGACGTCGGCCCAGAGCCCCGCGGCGAGGTCCTCCCGGCTCGTGAAGAGGCGCGCGAGCGCCCTGTCGTTCCGGGTCGGGAAGTCGCCGTCGTTCTCGCGGATGTCGATGTCGAACCGCTCCAGCTGCGCGTCGGCGCCGGCGCGCGCCGTCAGCCGCTCGGAGACCGGCGCGGACAGCTCCACGCGCGCGCCGACGAGGCGGGCGCGCCCGGCCCGCTCCCCGTCCTGGTTCTCGCTCTCCTCGTGGCCGAGCGTGATCGCGTGCCGGAGGCGGCCGCCGCGCGCGAAGAACCTGTCGTAGCGGAGGTCGAGCCGGTGGAAGTCGCCGGCGAGCACCACGTCCGTGTCGCCGTCGTCCTCGATCTGGGCGAGGTAGTCGTGCGATCCGAAGGCGAAGAGGCCGACCCGGTCGTACGGCGAGGCGTCGTAGGTGACGCGCGCCTGGTAGTCCCAGTAGCCGAGCTCGATGCCGGGCGAGAAGAGCGCGAGCAGCGCGCCCGGGTACGCGTAGCGCCCGCCGACGAGCGCGGTGCCGCGGCCGTCGGCCCACGGCGCCTCGACCAGGGCGCCCGCGTCGACGAGCCGGAGGTTGGCCTCGCCGTGGAGCAGGCGCGCCGGCTCCCGGGTCTCGCCGGCGATGACGCCGCCGGTGTAGCGCCCGAAGCGCGCCGGGAAGCCGCCGGGGTAGAGATCGACCCGCTCGACGAGCGCCGGGTGGATCACGCTGGGGCCGAGCGCCACGTGATAGAGCAGCGGGACGCGCACGCCGTCGACGAAGTAGCCGACGTTGCCCGGCGGCGCGCCGCGCACGAAGAAGTACGGCACGCCGGACGCGATGGGCGTCACGCCGGGCATCGCCTCGATCGCGCGGAAAGGATCGCCGAACGCGCCGGGCACCTGGCGAACCTCCTCGCGCGTCATCGAGGTCGTCATCGGCGCCGCGCGTTCGCCCACCACCACCACGTCGATGGCCTGCGCGGCAGCCGGCGGCGAGGGCGGCACCGCCGCGACGCTCCCGCGGGGCGGCGCGGGCCCGGCGGGCGCCGCAGGAGGCGCGGCCGGCGTCGCGGCGCGAGGATCGCGGAACTTCACGGGGAACAGGATGCGCGCGCCGATGGGCCGCCCGTCGCGCCGGGCGGGCTCGAACCGCCACGACGGCGCCGCGCGCGCGGCCGCGCTCGCGAACGGCTCCTCGCCCTCCACCTCGACCGCGCCCACGGTGCCGTCCGCGTACACCGTGATACGGGCGACCACGGTCGCATCGCCGACGCCGCCGGGCGGGTAAGGCGGTTCGGTGGGGCCGAGCGGCGACGGCATCGTGACCCGGACGCCCTGCGTGGCCGCCGCGGGCGCCGCAGGGGCCTGCTCCGGCGCGGGAGCCGCCGTGGCCTCGCCGTCGGTGAAGGCCACGAGGGCGCCGGTCGCCGCGGCCACCGCGACGGCCGCGGAGCCGCGCGTCCTCCGGCGTCGCAGATCGCTGTGCTCCGGCTCCTCCATCGGCGCTCCGGAAACCATGGAGAGTCGCGGCGGCACGCTCAAGCAAAACGTACCGACGCGCCTTTCGGGCCGAGCGCTGCTCGCCTCGCCGAGGTCGCGCTGGACGACCGCGCCGTCCCTGCCGTAGATAACTGGCAGCGTCGACGTGGGCTCGAACAGGAAGCGACAACAGAAGTCCTGGGGTTCGCGCGTGCTCGTCGCGCTCCTCGTGACCGGGCTCAGCGCGGTGGGGGTCAAGTGCGGCCTCGAGCGCGTGCTCGAGGAGCTCGGCCTCGACCTCGGCGGCGACCGCCCCTCCAGGCCATCGCCGACGCCCGGCCGATCCGGCAGCGCCTCGCCGCCGAAGGGCGCTCCGCCGAAGGGCGCTCCGCCGAAGGACGCGCCCTCCTCGCGCCCGCCCGCGCCGAGCCCGCATCTCGAGCTCGGCGTCCCGGCCCGCACGGGAGCGCGCGCCGCGCGGGCCGACGCGTCCGACGATCACCTGATGATCAAGCCCCAGTACGCCCTCTCCTACAACCGCTCCAGGAACGTGGCGAACTGGGTCGGCTGGCGGCTCGACGCCGCGTCGTTCGGGGACGCGCCCCGCCATCGGGGCAAATTCCTGGCCGACAGCGCGCTGCCGGACGGCTGGTACCGCGTGCAGCACGACGACTACACCGGCTCCGGCTTCGATCGAGGCCACATGGTCCGCTCCGAGGAGCGGACGCGGAACCCCGACGACAACAAGGCGACGTTCCTCCTCACGAACATCCTGCCGCAGCGGCACGAGCTCAACGCCGGTCCGTGGCTGAGGCTCGAGGAGGCGTGCCAGGAGCTCGCGCAGAAGGAGCGGCGGGTGCTGTTCCTGATCGCCGGCGGCCTCTTCGACGAGCGCGAGCGACCGGCCGCCACCATCGGCAAGGACGTCGCCGTGCCGGACGCGTTCTTCAAGGTCGCCGTGGTCCTCGAGCCGGGGCAGGGGCCCGGCGACATCGGCCCGGCGACGCGGGTCATCGCGGTGGTGATGCCGAACGAGACGGGCATCCTCGATCAGGGCTGGGGGCAGTACCGGACGACGGTGGACGAGATCGAGCGGCGCGCGGGCTACGACCTCATGACCGCCCTCCCCGAGGCCACGCAGCGGACGCTGGAGGCGCGCGTCGACGACGGGCCCGCCGGCGGTCGCTGAGCGGCGCGCTCAGGTCTCGACGACCTTCGTCACGAGGCCGAGCCACGCGCCCGACGGATGGCGGCCGACGACGTAGACATCGATCGCGACGCGCCCGACGCGGTAGACCCGGACGTCGGTCAGGTGGCGCTCCAGCAGGTCCACGAGCCGCCGGTACCGCCCCGCCTCGGCCAGCGCCGCGTCGCCGGCGTCCCCGGGCACGTCGATCACCGGCGCGAAGAGGTCGCCCGCCGTCGTGACCTCGACCGGCGTCGCCGCGCCGAGGCCCTCGGCCGCGAGCAGCGCGGCCGGCGAGGACGCGTCCCCGCGCGACCGGAACGGGCGCAGCTCGTGATCGGACTCGCTGGGGAACAGCAGGCCCTGCGCGGCCTCCGCGAGGGATGCGAGGAGCTCTTCGGGCGACATGGATGAGGCCTGCATGCGGATCTCCGGGCGGCTGCTCGGCGAGGGCAAGCCCGCCGTGGGGTGATCATTCCACCGTGAAGCCAGCGGAGAATCCGCTTGCTCCCTGGGCTTTGGCGATGGTACCCGGACCCGCCCGCCCTGCGGATCCGATCCACCCTTCCGCTTTCCTTCGCCGCGTTGCATGCTCGGGCGAGACCCGAGCAAGGAACAAGGATTCAAGGTGCCATGTCCAAGATGAAGCTCAAGCCCGGCGTGATCACTGGCTCCGCTCTTCAGGAGCTGTTCGAGTACATGAAGAGCGTCGAGTGTGCGCTGCCGGCCGTGAACGTGATCGGCTCGCACAGCACGACCGCCGCGCTCCAGGCGGCCCGAGAGGCCAAGTGCCCCATCATCATCCAGTTCTCGAACGGCGGCGCCCACTTCTTCGGCGGCAAGTTCCTCGACAACAAGGGTGAGAAGGCCGCCATCGCGGGCGCCGTCGCGGGCGCGCACTACGTGCGGAACCTGGCCGAGGCCTACGGCGTGCCGGTCATCCTGCACACCGATCACGCCGCGAAGAAGCTCCTGCCGTGGATCGACGGCCTGCTGGAGCACGGCAAGAAGTTCTTCGAGAAGAACGGAGAGCCCCTGTTCTCCTCTCACATGCTCGATCTGTCCGAGGAGCCGCTCCACGAGAACCTCGAGATCTGCCAGAAGTACCTGCGGCAGATGGCGGCGCTCAAGATGACGCTCGAGATCGAGCTCGGCGTCACGGGCGGCGAGGAGGACGGCGTCGACAACAGCGGCATCGACAACTCCAAGCTGTACACCCAGCCCGCGGAGGTGCTCGCCGCGTACGACGCGCTGAAGCCGATCGGCAACTTCACGATCGCCGCGTCGTTCGGCAACACGCACGGCGTCTACAAGCCGGGCAACGTGCAGCTCCGGCCGCCCATCCTGAAGAACTCCCAGGACGCGATCCAGAAGGAGCGCAAGACGGGCCCGAAGCCTGTCGACTTCGTGTTCCACGGCGGCTCCGGCTCGTCGCGCGAGGAGATCCGCGAGGCGGTGTCCTACGGCGTCATCAAGATGAACATCGACACGGACACGCAGTGGGCCTTCACGCAGCCCATCAAGAAGTACATGGACGACAAGGGCGCCTACCTGAAGTCGCAGCTCGGCAACCCCGAGGGCGAGGACAAGCCCAACAAGAAGTACATCGACCCGCGCGGCTGGCTCCACCTCGGCGAGAAGGGCGTGGCGGCGCGCCTCGTGGACGCGTGCAAGGACCTGAACTCGTTCGACAAGTTCGAGTTCTGATCCGCGGCGAAAGCGACGGCCCCGCTCGCGCGGGCGGGGCCGGAGCGACGCCTGTCTGACCTCGCCGCGGCGACACCGCGGCGCGTCGATCAACCCGCAAGCGGCTGGCGGCTCACGAGGGCGACGGGTGCGCCGCGCTCAGCGAGCGGGCCGGCGCCGTCGCAGCAGGGCGGCGGCGAGGCAGCCGGGAGAGCGGCAGGCCGAAGAGGCCGAGCGCGGTGAGCTCGATCCCCAGCACGGGCAGGAAAGCGAAGCCCGAACCCCCGGTGGCGAGGAGCTGCACGAGGGCGATCGGGGCCGCGATCGACAGGAGCGCTGTCGGGTACGTGACGCCGTGAAGCAACGCGAGCAGCACGCCGACGATCCCCACCGTGAGGCAGCCGTCGACGCTGGGGGTCATGTCCAGCGCGCCCGGCGTGCGCAGCGCGGCGCGGATCCACAGCAGGGAGCCAGTCCCCAGGAGGACCATCGCGATCGGCAGGTTGGCCGAGGAGCGGGTCGTCATCTTCGGTATCTGGAAAGCCATGGTTCCGGCCATGACAGCACGCGATATGCCATCACGGCTCCCGGGCGGCGGCGGGCCGGCCGGCGCGCTGCGCGATGCAGGGAGTGCGGTGCGGCGCACGCCTTGCGCGTCACGAGCCCCTGGTCCCATCAGCGCGAGGGCGGACCGGGCTCCTCGCCGGCGCCGGGCTCGCCCGCGTCAGGGCGCTCGTGCGTTCGTGGTGGACGCGCCGGCTCGATGGGCGCGAGCCGGATGCCCAGGTTCAGGAGCTTCACACAGTCCTGCTCGCACGTGGGCCGCCCGCCGGGGAGAAGCGAGCAGTGTGCGACCTCGACGGACTCCTCGGAGCGGCCGTCGACGACGAGTCGGCACCGCACGGGAGCCCCGGTCCGTGGACAGACCAGGGTGGTCTCCGAGGTGTGGTAATGCCGCCGGGCGAGCAGGCTTCTCGTCCCGACGATCAACGCCGCGACGCCTCCAGCAGCCGCCAGCAGCACGACGAGCCAGTCTGCCATCGCGACCCCCTGTGAAGAGCGCTGCGGCGTCCACCGCAGCAGGTACGACGCAGCAAGGGGTGCGCCACGCGCTTCGCCGAGGCGTGGGCCCGGCCGGCGCGGCAGGGACCGTCCCTCGTGCATCGCAGATGCATTCCGCGCGCCTCTCGGCGCAGGGCGTGCGCCCCGGAGCCCCGGGCGAGGAGCAGCAGCCCGCCCCGCCGCCGAGCGACGACGTGAGGAGCCGTGAAGAAGCATGGGAATCGACGGCAGCAGGCGCGAGCCGGTTGCGGTCCTGGCGGCTCGCCATGGCGGCGCCGCGGGTCGACATCTTCCGGCTCGATGATTGCAAACCTCCTTTCATCGGCGGATGCCGCGGGAGGAGGGCGCCATGGCCTGTCATCTGGAGGAATCGGACAAGCTGGTGTGGATCGAGGTCGAGGGGGGTGGCACCGAGCCACGGAGGGTGCGCTGCCCGCGGCGGGCCGCGACGGTGGACGCGCGGGAGTGCTTCGCCTGCCCGCGCTACGCGACGCTCGCGATCCATCCGAGCGGGAAGAAGGTCTATCTCGTCTGCGAGCCCTTCGACGAGGAGCCGGTCGAGCCCTCGTAGCGGCGCGCGAGCCCGGGAGCGCCCCTCACGACCTCCCGTCCCCGATGGCTGCGCTCACGCGCGGCGCGGGCGCCTCAGATCGCGCAGCTTCTCCAGCTCGAAGAACCCCGCGAACGCCACGCCGAGCAGCGGGTACGGGAACAGGATCGCCATCGTGAGCAGCACGCCGAGGTGGAAGAGCCAGGCGGCGCCGCAGAAGACGACCGCGACGCGCCGGCTGAACAGGGCGAGCGGCGCGCCGAGCTCCATCGCCAGGCTGGCGAGCGCGAGGGGCGGGAACAGGAACCCGTAGCGGACGAGCGCGCCGCCGAGCGGAGAGTGCGTGTCGCCGAGCGCGATCTTCCGGACGTTGTCGTAAGCGATGTAGTTGCGGAGGATGTCGCTCGTCGCCCAGTCGAGGCCGCTGTTCCGGAGCTTCGTGACCCCGGCGATGAAATACGACATCACCGTGATCGCGCAGAATAGCCGGCTCGGCCAGCCATAGCGGCCGTCCGGCGCCGGCGCGGGGGCACCCGCGCGGCGCGCCGCGCGCGCGTCGAGCGAGTGCGCGTCCGCCGCGGCCCCGAGGCCGAGCGCGATGACGTGGAGCGCGAGGAGGTTCTCGGTGTGGAACACCATGCCCCAGGAGCTCCGGTAGCTCAGCACCCAGAGCAGGAGCGCGCCGAAGGCGGGCCCGGCGACGCGGAACCGGTAGCCCGCCACGAACGCCGCGCCGGCGGCGATCGCCGCGCCAAGGAGGCTCTGTACCGCCCAGAGGGGGAGCGGCGCGGACAGCACCGAGACCACGCCGACGGGCCTGAAGCTCTCCGGAGGCAGGTGGCTCACCCGCTGGAAGTGCACCGCGCGGACGCAGAGGTACACGAGGGCGAAGCCGCCGACCAGGAGCCGCAAGAGCGCGAGCCGCTCGGCGGGCGCCTCCGCGAAGAAGGCGCGGTCGAACCGCGCAAGGAGCCGCCTCATCGCGCGCCCACCTTGCACGTCGCGTGGAGCTTGGAGTCGATCGGAGCCTCCTGCCCCTCGAAGAACGCGACGGCATCGAAGGTGTCGGTCCGGATCTCGACAGCGACGACATCCGCGTAGCCGTCCTGCGCCGCGACGCGCGCCGCGATGCCGCGGCAGAGCGCGCGGGCCGCGCGGGCGCCCTGGCGGATGCTCTGCGCCAGCGTGGCCTTGGCCTGCAGCACCTCCTCGCTGCCCACGAGGCGCGGCGGGATCGGCCGCCGCCCGCCCCGGGAGTCCACGCCGACGGCGCGCTCCACGGCGGTCCGCGCGTCGTGGCGGCCCCACGAGAACATCGGGTAGGTCGACAGCGGAAAGCTGTCGACCGGAGGGCGGCGGAACAGCGGGGCGAGCATGAGGAGCAGGAACGCGGCGGTCACGCCGTACGCGTACGCCCGGCGCTCGCCGAAGCGAGCGGCCCCGCGCGGGCTCGATCCACCGCCGGCCCCGGCGCCCACGGCGCCGCCCTGCGGGCTCGGTCCACCGCCGGCGCCAGCGCTCGCGATGGCCTCTCCCTCGCCGCCCGCGCTCACAGAGGCCCCGCCGCCGGCGCGCTCCGCCCTGGCACGAGCCCGAGCATCCGGCCCCCGTGGCCGAGCGCGGCCCAGGCGTGCTGCACGTAATCGATGCGGATCCGGGGAGACGCCATGCTCTCGCTGAAGCCGCCCTCGATGACCACGTCGCGGCTGCAGGCGAAGCAGGTCGCGGGCGACCATTGCTGCCGCACGAGGAACCCGAGCACCCGCCGCATCAGCGCCTGATCGGAAGCGAGGTCCTCGCCGCGCGCCTCCTTGACCGCCATCGCCGCGGCCAGCGCCTCGCCGAACCCCGCCGTCGCCGTGTTGTGCGGCGGCAGCACGTTGCCGAACCCGTACCCTCCCACGAGATCGGGCGTCACCTCGCTGTCCTCGTCGAGCACGAGCCGCGACTTGAACGCCACGTAGTCGAGGCAGAACCGCTCGTAGTCGTCGCGGCGGTGGTGCCCGAGCGCCGCGCGCGCCGCGAGGCAGTGCCAGTTCTCCTCCATGTACACGAAATCACTCGCGAAATGGTCCCAGTAGCGGTTCGCGTAGTAGTCCATGGCGCGATCGACGGCGGCGCGCACGGCGGCCGCGGGCGGGTACTCGGGGCTCGGCTCGCGGGCGGCGAGCGCCTCGAGCAGCGTCAGCGCGAGCACCGATTGGCCTCCCTCGTAGAGCTGCGTCGGGCCGAGGACGGGCGCGACGCGCGCGAGGTCGAGCTGCGGCGCGAACCCGCCGTCGTCCCGCTGCGTGGCGAGCACCATCCGGGCGAGCCGCCCGATGAGCGCGTCGTGCGTTCCGTGCGCGTCGCGGCACGAGAGGAACGTGACAAGGCTCAGCGCCGTGGGGTTGAGGCCCGCGATCGTCCCGGGGCTGTCCTTGGGGTAGAAGAGCGCGCCGACGGCGTTGTCTTCGCCGGCCCTGCGCTCGAGCTTCGCGAGCAGCCCGAGCGAGCGCTGCACCACCTTCGCGAGCTCCGGCGACGTGGGCACGCCCTCGGCGCCGACCCCGAGCTCGCACAGGGCGAGCGTCGTGCCGGCCTGCCGCGCGATCGAGAACCCGTCGAACGAGGCGCGCCCGGTGAACGGATCGACGATGTAGCGGAACATGCCGTCCTTCCGCTGCGCCCCGAGGATGTAGCGCTGGGCCGCGGCCGCCGCCTGCTGCGCGGTCGCCTCGGTGAGCGGGACCGACGGCTCTCCGATCCGCGACAGGAGGTGGAGCGCGCCGTCGGCGTCGACGGCATAGCTGAGCGTCTCGATCCGCACGAGGCCGTCCCGCAGCGCGGCGCCGCCGGCGGTGGGGCCGCCGGGCGGCTCGGGCTCGCCGAGGGCGCGGCGCAGGACCGCGAGATCCACGCCGAAGCGGAAGTCGGGGACGCCGGCCAGCGGCGCGTTCGTGTTGAACGCGTCGAGCGCGATGAGCTGCCACGGCATGAGGCACCGCTCCGCGAGGCAGAGGCCGTCGAGCCCGGGGCGCAGCGACAGCCCGTCGAGGCCGGGGCCGGGGGAGGCGAGCGGCTGCGCGGCCGAGACGACGTCGATCTTGAGCGGGCCGCGCAGGGCCTCGGCGAGCGCGCCGCGCAGCGCAGCCGCGGCGTCCTCGCCCGGCGCGGGCTGGAGGCAGCGGGTCGCGACGGCGGCGCGCTCGGGGTCGCGGCCGGGGGCGAGGTGGGTGACGACGAGGGTGGGGCGGTCGGGCTCCGGGGGCGCGGCGCACGCGGCCGGCGCCGTGGTCATGAGCGAGGGCGCCTTGGCCGGCGGCGGCGGGAGCGCGTCGAAGGAAGAGAGCGCCTCGCGCAGCGCCGCCCCGGTGCGCGACGGCGCGCCGCCCGGCACGGGCACGACGTCGGCCTTGGCGACGCGGTGGCGGAAGAGCAGCGAGAGGGCGGCCAGGACGACCAGCGCGGCGAGCGCGGAGAGCGCGGGCGAGGGCCGGCGCTTCGCGCGGAGCAGGCGGAGGCCGCCGGTCGAGGCGACGCCCCAGCACGCGAACGGCAGCGTGAGGAGCGCGACGACCGCCCAGACCGCGAGCAGCGCCGCCGCGATGCCGGTGCCGAGGCCGCGGTTCAGCGAGGCGACGTAGACGGCGGAGGAGAGGAGCCCGAAGCTCAGGAAGGCGAGGTAGCCGAGCGAGCAGAACGACGTCGCGCGGAAGGCGCGGGGCGCGAGCGGGTGGGGGAGGAGCGAGAGGACGGCGGTCGCGGCGTGGAGCAGCGCGAGCGCGGCGGTGACCACGGCGAAGAGCGTCCACGGTCGGAAGGGGAGGGAGAGCGCGGCCCAGGCGAAGACGGGGGCGTGCAGGGCGCTGAGCAGCCCGACGGCCCAGCGGCGCGCGGGCGGGCGCGCGGAGGCGGCGCCGCGGCTGGCGAGCGTGGGGGATTCGGCCGGGAGGGCGCTGTCCTGGAGCGGCTCCGAGGGCGGGGGGGGATCGGTGTCGGGCGCCTGCATGGTGCGGCGACGCTTAACACGGCGCCTGGCGCGCACGATCGCCGCCGTCGCCCGACCGCCGTTCGGGGGGCGAGCGGCCTCAAGGCGCTCGACACCGGCGCCGTTGGCCTGGAGCGGCGGAGGCGCGACACGACTGTGTCCGACTCAAGGGCTGCAGTCGAGGAGCGCGCCCGCGTCCGCGCAGATCGCGGACATCTCTGTTCCCCCGTTCCTGCAGGTGAACCAGCCGACGTTGGCGAGGTGATGGAGGCCGACCACCAGGCCCGTGTCGGCATCGATGATCGGCGACCCGCTCGAGCCCCCTTCGCTGTCGCACGAGTAGCCGATCTGCGATCCAGAGAGCGTGCCGGAGTAGGTCTGATCGATCGCGTCGATCTGGCAGCGGAGGGTATGCTCCGCATCCCTCCAGTAGCCGACCTGCTTCGGCCTCCCGCCCGGGTGCTGAATGAAATTGATGTGGGCGCCGACGCTGGGCGCCTCCGTCGTCGGGATGAGCTCGCCCCAGGTTTCCTCGAAGTCGTTCGGCGCCAGCAGTGTGATCAGCGTGTAATCGAGGCCGCCTCTGGAGCGGGCGCGGGTCCGGCTATTCGTCTTGAGGAGGGAGCCGCCCCTGACGCTCACGCCTGCCGCCACCGGGCCCGAGCAGGTCGTGTTCTGATAGCCAAAGCGGGCTTCGAGGCTCGCCGTCTCGACCTGGGTGCTGATGCAGTGGTTGTTGGTGATGAGCGTGTTGTCGTTCGACCCGGCGATCAGCCAACCCGTGCACAGGTACATGCCCCCGTCTCTCACGAAGCTCAGCCGCGCCACAGGTCCCTGCTGCTCGTTGAGCTCGCTGTGACACGCGATGTTCTCGCGACCCTCCGTGGCACACACGATATCCGGCGTGCCTCCGCCGGGCCTCCTCTCGAGGGAGACGCTGTGCGGCGTCGCCTCGCCCGATGTCACAGGCTCCGGAGCCATCGCGATCGTCCCGTGGCCGATGTCCGCGATCGAGAACCCGTGGCCACCGCCGGTGCTGCTGTGCAGCTCGACGATCGCGGTCTCGCCGTCGATGGCGAACGCCCAGACGTCGCCGTCCCCGTTCGGGCCGCGGTCCTCGTACCGGAACGACTGCGCGCCGTCGGGGCTCGAGACGGTGACATAATCGCCCTTCGCGAGAGAGAAGTCGTTGAAGTGAACGCGCACGAACGTGGCGCCCGGCGAGGTGATCGCCTGCTTCCAGCCACCGGCGTACGGGTGGGACGTCTCGGCCGCATACGCGATGACGTCACCCGCCCGGAGCGGCCCGGGTGCCGTCTCGAACCCGTCTGCATCGTCGGTTCCGCCTGCACCGGGAGCGTCCACGTTCCCGGCACACGCCGTGAGCGCGAGGAGCGACCCGGCGACCAGCATCATTCTGTTCATTACAACCCCCCTTCGTCCCGGCTCGCCGCATGGAAGCGGCGCAAGCGGACGAACCGCACAGGATAGGATAGGATGACGAGCCTGGCAAACACGCCTTCCCGCGGAGCGCCGGGGGCGTCGAGGTGCGGCTGCGGCGCTAGGCCTCGAAGATCTCGCGCACGCGGCCGAGCTCTGCCGGCTCCACGAGCACTTCGAGCCTGTCGCCGGCCTCGAGGATCGTCTGCCCTCGGGGCACGACGGTCCCGCCCTCCCGGTGAATCGCGCGAATGAGCACGCCGGCAGGCAGGCCGAGCTCGGCGATACGCTTGCCGACGATGGCGGCCCCGGGCACGAGCTCGAACGTGCGGGTCCTCGGCTCTGTGCCGGCGAGGGTGTGGGTCGCTGGATCGTAATGCGCCGCGAGCTCGTTCACCACGGTCTCCGGCGAGAGGGGCGTGCTCGTCGTGTAACCTGCGCGAGCGAGCAAGTGCGTCGCCACGGGCATCGTCAGCGCAACGAACGCGATGATGACGATGGCCCGGGTGGTGACGGCCGGGTCGTAGAAATGAAGGGCGGAGGCCGAGATGATGCATGTCATCCCGAACACCGAGGCCTTCGATGTCACCTGGAGTCGCGTGAACAGGTCCGGCATGCGCAGGATGCCCACGGCCGCGAGCAGCATGAAGATGCATCCGACGACGAGGAGCGCGCCCTCGACGAGTTCGAGGATCACGACGTCTCCCCCTGCCGCTCGAGGTAGTGCGCGAACGCGATGGTGCCGAGGAAAAAGATGAGCGACAGCACCATCACCGCATCGAGGAGGACGCCGTGGTCGGTCACCATCGCGTAGAGGGCGATGCCCCCGCTGCCGACCGTCGCCATGAGGTCCATGGCGACCACGCGGTCGGGCAGGCTCGGCCCGAGCAGGAGGCGGATGAACGCGACGACGAACGCCACCGTGACGACGGCGATCGCGACGATCAAGAGCGGGGTCATCGGAAGAGCTCCTTCACCCGGCGCTCGAGGTCGCTCTTGATGGTCGCGCGCAGCGCGTCGGCGCTGTCCACGAACATCGCATGGACGAAGAGGACCGTGCGGTCGCCCGAGACGTCGAGGCCAAAGGTGCCGGGCGTCAGGGCGAGGAGGATCGTCAGCACGGTGATCTCGAGATCGGTCGTCAGATCCAGGGGGACCGCGACGATGCCGGGTCGGCTCTTTCGCCTGATCGAAATGACGTCGCGGGCGACCCTGAGGTTCGCCCGCACCATCTCTTTCGCATAGAAGAGCATGAACGACAGCACCCCTGGCAGCTTCTCGAAATAGGTCGTGGGGCCGATCAGGCGCCGGAGCCAGAGGAGCAAGAGGTACCCGACGAGGAAGCCGAGGACGAGGCCCCCTGCGGTGGCGCGGCCGGTCAGGCCCACCCAGACGATCGCCAGGAACAGATTGAGGACGAGGGCTCTCATGGGTGACCCTCCCCCAGCACGGCGCGCACGTATTCGGTCGGATCGGCGAGCTGCGCGGCGGCCCGCCGGACGACGGCGAGGAGCGGCTCGGGCGCCATTCCGAGCGTGACGCCCAGCGCGGTCAAGAGGACGACCGGCACGTACAGGAGCGCGCGACGCCGCGCCCCGCTCTCGCGCGGGGCGAGGTCGGCCTCGGCGGGCGCGGGCTTCCAGAAGGCCTCGTTCCATATCTTCGTCATCGAAATGAGGGTGACGAGGCCGACGGCGAGGCTCGTGGCGACGACGGCCGCGGCCCCTCGCGAGCCGACCTCGAGCCCCGATCGCACCAGGATGAGCTTGGCCCAGAAGCCCGACAGGGGCGGCATGCCGGCGAGGGAGAGGGCCGTGACGAGGAAGCAGGCGGAGAGCCCGGGGCTCCGCGCGAGGAGCCCGCCCTGGAGGTCGAGGGAAACGTCTTTCCCGTCGGATCGCATGATCCCGCTGATGAGAAAGAGGTTCGACTTGATGATGGCGTGGTGCAGGACGAAGAAGATCGCCCCCGAGAGGGACGACAGCGTGAACAGGCCGAGGCCCATGACCATGTAGCCGACCTGGCTCACGCTGTGAAACGCGAGGATCCGCCGGACCTCCCGGTGGGACACCGCGCCGAGCACGCCGACGGCCATGGTGAAGGCCGCGATCCCGAGGAGGAGCGCGTGGGTGGCTTCCCCGTCGCCCACGAAAAGGAGGGTGAAGCTACGCACGAGGGCGTAGACACCCACCTTCGTCAAGAGCCCCGCGAACAGCGCGGTGACCGTCACGGGGGGCGTGTGATACGAGTCCGGCAGCCAGAAGAAGAGGGGGAAGACAGCGGCCTTGATGCCGAACGCGACGAGGAAGATCATCGCGAGGGTGAACCGGATCGGCGGCGCGAGGCTCGGCAGCTTGAGCGAGAGGTCGGCCATGTTGAGGGCGTGCACGGATCCGTAGAGGATGCCGAGGCCGGTGAGGAACAGGGCGCTCGAGATCAGGTTCATCGCGACGTACTTGATCGCGCCCTGCATCTGCGGCCGCTCGTTGCCGAGCACCAGGAGGACGAAGGACGCGATCAGCGTCACCTCGAACCAGACGTACAGATTGAAGAGGTCGCCGGTGACGAAGACCCCGTTCGTCCCCATGAGGAGCGCGTGCATGAGCGGGTAGAACCCGTGCGCCCGCCGTCCGCGGTCGATGTCCGACAGGGAGTAGATCGACGTGACGACCGCGATGACGCCCGAGAGCAGGACCATCAGCGCGGAGAAGAGGTCGACCACGAAGGTGATGCCGTACGGCGCGGGCCAGCCCCCGAGCTGGGTCGATTGAATGCCTCCCCGGTGCACGGCGCGGAGCAAGGCGAACCCGACGGTGAGCTGAAGGACGCTCCCGACGAGCCCGAGCGCGCGCTGTCTCCCCACGCGCCGGAAGGAGAGGAGCGAGAGGGCCGCCGTGGCCAGGGGGACGAGGACGGGTAGGACGAGGAGCACCTTCATGGGCGGGTCGATTCGAGAGAGTCGATGTCGTCGCTGCCCATCGTCCGATGAACGCGATGAAGGAGGACGACGGCGAACGCGACGACCGCGA
This sequence comes from Sorangium sp. So ce128, assembly GCF_051525245.1. Classification (NCBI taxonomy): domain Bacteria; kingdom Pseudomonadati; phylum Myxococcota; order Polyangiales; family Polyangiaceae; genus Sorangium; species Sorangium sp. So ce128. The sequence goes on from NZ_CP150313.1 coordinate 2,766,060, forward strand.
AGCTGATGACGATCGCCGTCAGGATCAGCGCCTGGGCCACGGGATCGGCCGGCGGCGCGTGGAAGGCCCCCTCCCCCTCGGGGATCAGCGGGGGACGGCCGCGGACGACGCCGGCTGCCGTGAGGATGAGGAGGTTCGTCCCGTGCCCGAGCAGCACGAGGCCGAAGGCGAGCTTCACGATGCTGCGCCGGAGCATGAGAAACAGCCCCGACGCATAGAGCCCGCCGACGACGATCGCGAGGAGCACCGTCATGAGCTCATCTCCGCGGCCATGAGGAGGATCATGAGCACCATGCCCATCACGGCGGCATACACGCCGACGTCGAACAGCACCGGCGTCCCCACCGCGACGTCGCCGAGCCCCGGCACGGGGACGGTCGCCCACACGCCTTGCAGGAAGGATCCGCCGGCCACGAGCCCGACGACGCCCGAGAGCAGGATCGTCGAGAGCCCGAGCCCCATGAGCGTCTGGGGCGCGACGCGGAGCAGCTGCCGCGTCGAGGGGACGTCGTGAGCGAGGATGTGGAGCGAGAACGCCGCTGCGATGATGAGCCCGCCGAGGAACCCGCCCCCGGGCTCGTTGTGACCGCGGAGGAGCGCGTAGATCGAGACGATGATCAGGAGCACCATCAAGACCGGCGTGGCGGCGCGCAGGATGAAGGAGGGCATGGCTCAGGCCCCCTTCCGCGTGCGGGTCGCGAGCAGGGCATAGACCCCGATCCCGGCCACGCAGAGGACCGTGGACTCGCCCAGCGTGTCCATCGCCCGGAAATCCACGAGGATCACGTTGACGATGTCCCGCCCGTGGGCCTCCGGGTACCCCTTCGCCACGAAGAACTCGCGCAGGATCGGCTCCGGGGAGAGCGTCGACGACATGAGGATCAACAGGGTCACCGTGGCCCCGAAGATCAAGGAGACGATCGCGTCCGGGATCCACACGCGCGCGGGGGATCGGGGCACGAAGCGCGGCAGGTGGTGCAGGACGAGGACGAAGATGACGACCGTCAGCACCTCGACCATGATCTGCGTCAGCGCGAGATCGAGCGCGCTGAAGATCACGTAGACGAGCATGACGCAGAGGCCGATCGCGCCGAGCGCGGCGACGACGGCGAGGCGCGATTGCGTGCGCGTCGCCATGGCCGCGGACGCGAGGATCACGCCCGCGAGCACGAGCTCCGGGAGCTCCACCGTGAGCGACGGGATCGTGAAAGGGAGGCTCCGGAGCAGAGGCGTCCCGACGAGCACGACCGTCGTCAGGGCCGTGATGAGCAGATAACGGCGCAAATGCCCCGTCTGGAGCCGCCCGGTCAGCCACTCCGCGAACCGGAGGAGCCCCGCGAAGGCAGCGTCGTACACGCGCGCAGGGCCCCAGGCTCCGAGGCGCGTGGCGGCGTCGAGGAGGCGCCCTTCGCGGCCGGAGAGGACGCGGAAGAGCCCGAGGCCGGCGAGGAGCGTCGCGACGCTGAGTCCGAGTACGGGGGTCAGGCCGTGCCACAGGTGCAATTCGAGCGGCGCGGGCCGGGCGAGGATCGCGGTCGCCGCCGCGCTCGGGAGGTCGCCGAGGAGCCGCGGCGCCACCCCGAGGACGAGGCTCGCCGCCGCGAGCGTGGCTGGCCCGAGCCACAAGGACAGCGGCGCTTCGTGGGGGAGCGCGGGCGCCGCCGGAGGACCCCCGAAGAAGGGGCGATGGGCGACGACCAAGCTCACCACGACCAGGAGGGCGCTCGACAGGACCGCGGCCCCCGCGAGGACCGCCGTCGTCGAGGGCGGCGCCAGGACGGCCTCGTAGAAGAGCTCTTTCGACAGGAAACCGAGGAGGGGCGGCGCCCCCGCGCTCGAGATCGCCGCCAGCACGGCCGCCGTCGCGGTGATCGGCATCCGCCGCGCGAGGCCCCGCAAGCGGGTGACGTCGCGGGTCCCGGTCTCGTGGTCCAGGGTCCCCGCGGTCATGAAGAGCGCGCCCTTGTACAGCGAATGCGCGACCAGATAGACCACCGCCGCGGAGACGGCCGCCCGGGTCCCGATGCCGAGGAGCATCGTGAGGAGGCCGAGCACGCTCACGGTCGAATAGGCGAGGATCCGCTTGAGGTCCTTCTGCGTGACCGCGAGCGCCGCGCCCGCCACCATCGTGGCGGCGCCGAAGCCCGTCACGACGAGGTACCATTCGCGCGTCGCGCCCAGCGTGGGATGCAGGCGCGCGAGCAGATAGACGCCGGCCTTCACCATCGTGGCCGAATGCAGATAAGCGCTGACCGGCGTGGGCGCCTCCATCGCCCGAGGGAGCCAGAAATGAAACGGCACCTGCGCTGATTTCGTGAAGGCCCCCGCGAGGACGAGGAGCAGGATCGGCAGGTAGAGGGGGCCTTCGCGGACGACGTCCCCCGAGAACCGCGAAATCCGCGTCTCTCCGGTGACCACGACGAGGAGGACGAGGCCCGCGAGCATGGCGAGCCCGCCGCCGCCCGTCACGAGGAGCGCCGTCAAGGCGGCTTTGCGCGCCTCCGGCCGCTCGTGGTCCCACCCGATGAGGAGATACGAGCTCACGCTCGTGAGCTCCCAGCACACGAAGAGGAGAATGACGTCGTCGGCGAGCACGAGGCCCGCCATGGATCCCGTGAACAGGAGCAGGTAGGCGTAAAACCGCCCGAGCCGCGGGTGCGAGCGCAGGTACTCGCTCGCGTACACGAAGATCAGCGCGCCGATGCCGCAGATGAGCCCGAGGAACACGAGCGAGAGCCCATCCAGCCTCACCGCGAGCTCCACGCCGAGCGACGGGATCCACGGCAGCGACGCGTGATGGGCCTCCCCCTCGGCGAAGGGCCACGGGACGAACGGCACCGCGAACACGAGCACCGCGAGCGGGAGCGCCGCGAAGAGCCAGCCGGCGGGGCGCCCGAGCCCGCGGTGGAGGGCCGGCGCCAGCAGCGCTCCGACGAACACGCTCAGGACAGCCCACAGCATCGCAGCAGGTTCCCCTTCGATGCCGGCGAGGGGCCGAGGCGTTCGGGCCTACGGCCTGCCGAGCGGGCTCGACGCGCTGTTTGCCCTCGTTCCCGCGGCGCCGGCGAGCGCGATCGGGCGAGCGCGCCGTGCCGAGCAGCCCGCCTCGTCGCGGCCGCGCGCTCGATGGCTCTGCCGCGATGCGCGACGGGCGCAGAGCATCGGATGCGGCATGGATGCGCAGCGCGCCAAGGCGAGGCCCGCCGCCCGCCGCCCGCTCGCGGCGCTGCTCCTCGCAGCGCCGCTCCTCCTGGCGAGCTGCGGCCGGGCGCCCGCCGCCCGCCGGGTGGAGCCGCGCGTGCGGGCCGTCCTGGAGGCGCACGGGGCGCCTGCGCTCCCGGCGCCGCCTTCCGCGGAATCGGTCCCGTTGCTGCTCGTCGCCGACGCCGCGCCGAGTGCGCCCGCGCCCGCGCCCGCGAAGCGCCCGCCGGGAGCGGCGCTGCCGGCGCCGGAAGCCGTCGTGTCGGCGGCCGTGCCGTTCGCGCCGGGCGCGCTGCGCGACGTCCGGTTCATCCGCCTGCGCGACGCGCGCGGCGCGGCGGTCCCGCTCCGCGCGAAGCCGCTCGCCGTCTGGCCCAGGGGCCGCTCGATCCGCAGCGCGCTCCTCGTCTTCCGCGCCGCGCTCGCGCGCGGAGAACGAGCGATCTACACGCTGGATTTCGGCGCCCCTTCGCCATCGTCACCTTCGCAGCGCGCCGACCGCCAAGCCCCCCCGGCCCCCCGGCTCACCCAGGTCCCGCGGCCCTTCCAGATCCCTCGGGGCGCCGTGCTCGACGAGGCGCTCCTGCCGAACCCGGACGGCCCGATCGCGGCGGTGCTGCCGCCGTCGTGGTACGCGGCGAGCCTGGTGTCCGGGCCGCAGCTCCCGGCCATGGACGATCGCCGCTTCCCCGGGTTCGAGGCGGGCATCGAGGGCGCGCTCGCCCGCATGACGCCCGCCTACGACGCGTACGGCGTCAGCTGCGCGGCCCCGTACCGCACGTACTACGACGGCCCGCACGCGCTCTACCAGCGCTTCCTCCGCAACGGCGACGCCGCGCGCTACCGGCGCGCGCGCGCCGAGGCCGTCTGGTACCGGCAGCACGAGCTCAGGTTCTCGCCCGATCGCCGCCTCGCGGTCCACGTCTGCGAGCGCGACGACTGGAGCCCGGCGGCGCCCCTCTCCTGGCAAGTCCTCCGGCGCATGCTCGGCCAGGGGATGGTCGACGACTACCTGCTCACCGGCGATCCGGCGGCCAGGGAGGCGGTCCTCGCCATGGGCGAGGCCCTCCGGCAGAACCAGGCCGCGCTCACGGGCGGAAGGGAAGACGTGCTGCGCGTGACCGAGCGCAACATGGCCTGGGTGATGATGACCCTGTCGAGCTACTACGCGCTCGACCCGCGGCCGGAGCTCCTCTCGACGCTGCGCGGGCTCGCGGATCGCACGGTCGCGTGGCAGCAGCAGGGCGCGTCGGGCGCGTTCGAGCACGACCTGACCCGCGCCGACCCGTCGGAGTGCGAGCGCGGCCCGCGCGGCGGCTCGCCGTTCATGACCGCGCTGCTCGTCGACGCGCTCATGGACTACCACGCGCTCACCGGCGACCCGCGCGTCCGCGAGGTGGTGGCGCGCGCGGCAGGCTGGCTCGCCGAGCGCGCCATCACCTCGGACGGGCGCGCGTTCCGGTACCTGTGGGGCTGCGAGACCGACGCGTACGACGACAGCGGGACGGCCGACCTCAACCTGCTGATCGTGCCCGTGTTCGGCGCCGCCTACGCGCTGACGCGCGAGCCGCGGTGGATCGAGGTGGGCGACGCGCTGGCCGACGTCGGCGTGAAGGAGATGCTGGTGAAGGAGCCCAAGCACTGGAACCAGGCGATGCGCGCGTTCGGGCGCTACCTGGGGTACCGGGCGGCGCTCCCCGCCGCGGCGAGCGAATGGCCGCGATCCGCCGGTCGCTAGAGCGGCGGTCTCCCGCACAGGAGACGGGCCCAGATCGGCGTTTCGGCGCGCAAGCGCACTCAGGTGCGCTGAGCACCGAAAACGTCGAGGTGGGCCCGTATCCGAAGCGGGTGACCGTCGCTCTAATGGCCGTTCCTGCGCCCGGGAGCGGCGCCGTTGCGGGCGTGCTTGCCGTTGACGTGCAGGCCCGCCACGCCGTCGCCGGCCTGCTGGAGCGCATAGCCGATGCCGCTCTGGAGCGTCCCCTTGGTCACCACGGCGCCGAGATCGACGCCCAGATCGATGAGCGTCTGCGCCAGCTCGGCGCGGATGCCGGTGATCACCGTCTTCGACCCGAGCAGCCGCAGCGCCATCGCCGTGCTCATCAGCGTGCTCGCGACCGCCGAGTCGAGCACGGTCACCCCGGTGACGTCGATGATGACGACCTTCGCCCGGTTCGCCTGGACGCCGTTCAGCGCCGCCTCGAGCGCCTGCTCCGCTCGCGCGGAGTCGATCGTCCCGATGAGCGGCATCACCATGATGTGATCGGTGATCGGGATGAGCGGCGTCGAGAGCTCCGCGAGCCGGGCGCTCTGCGCGTCGATGACCTCCGCCTGCAGCGCGGCGCGCTCCTCCTCGGCCCGGGCGCGCTCCACGAGCTCCCGCTGCAGGCGCTCGTTCGTCTGGCGGAGCTCCTCCGTCTGGCGCGCCACCTCGGTCTCCAGGCGCTCGTTCGAGCGGCGGAGCTCGGACGTCATGTCCGCCAGGTGCCCGTAGAGCAGGGCGTTCTTCACGGCCACCGCCGCCTGGGAGGCCAGAAGCCCGAGCGTCTCCAGCTGCGCCGCGAGCAGCGGCTCCGGCGCCGCGTCGCCCTCGATGTAGAGGACGCCGATCAGCTCGCCCTGGCACATCATGGCCAGGCAGAGGATCGACCTCGGCCCCTTCCCGGCGAGGTACCGCGCGTCCTCCGGGCGAGCGTCGCGGCTCGTGTCCCAGACGAAGATCGATTGCCGGGCCCGCGCGACCTCCTCCACGAGCGACGCCGCGAGATCGGCGCCCGGGCCCACCGGCTTCGAGAGCCCGAGCACCACCGTGTCCGGCTCGCTCGTGATCGACGCCTCGATCACCAGCCCGGACTCGCGCGAGAGGACGAGGACGCACTTCCGCGCGCCGGCGTGCTCCAGCGTGAGCCGCATCAGCCGGTCGAGCACGTCGTCGAGGACGATCTCGCCCGAGACCGCCTGCGCCGCGCGGATGACCGTCGCCATCTGCGCCTGCGCCTGCGTGAGCCCCTCGAGCGCGCGCTCCAGCGCGACCGTGCGCTCTCCCACGCGCCTCTCCAGCTCCTGCGTGAGCCGCTGCAAGGCCGCCTCCGCCGCGATCCGCTCGTCCACCTGCGCGGCGAGGTGCATCGTCAGCCTCCTGAGCTTGGTGTGCACCCGGACGCGCGCGAGCAGCTCCTCGTCCAGGAACGGCTTGGCGAGGTAATCGACGGCCCCGAGGTTCAGGCCCTTCACCCGGTCCGCGGACAGGTCCGTGCTCGCCGTCATGAAGATGACGGGGATCGCGGCCGTGGCCGGGTCTCCCTTCAGCCGCCGGCACGTCTCGAATCCATCCATCCCATCCATCTTCACGTCGAGCAGGATGAGATCCGGCATCCCCTCCCTCGCGAGCCGGAGGGCGCGCGCGCCGTCCACCGCCACCGCGACCTCGAAGCCTGAGCCCGTCAGGGTATCCGACAAGAGACCGAGGTTCCTCGGGTTGTCGTCCACGATGAGTATCGTACCGGCTTCACTGGCATCCATCGTTCTACCCTCCAGGAAGCGCGCGCTCCCATTGCCGCGACCAAGGCGCGCGCCGTCCAAGCAACGTCAATCGCGTAGGTGCATCTTGATGAAATCTTCAACCGCTTCCATCTTGAAATCCTGCATCAGGCGGCGCAGGTGCCTGCAAAACGGCGCGAGCTTCGGATCGGCGCGTTCGAGCCTGTCGAGGTGCTTCTGGAGCTGGTGGAAGAGCCCCCTGTGCGCGAGATCGAAGAGGAGCCGCAGATCCTCGGCGGCGGGGGCGGTCATCGGAGAATCTGCGCCGCCGGCAGGCTCGGGTGAGCTCGGGTCGCGGTGGGCGCCGGCGGGCGCCTCGCCCGGCGCGCCAGGATCGCCCTGCTGCTCGTAGATCCACGAGAGCCCGAGGTGCCGCTGGATCTTGTCGAAGACCTCCTCCAGCTGCAGCGGCTTCGGGAGGAAATCGTCGGCGCCCGCGGCCAGGCTCTTGTCCTGATCGGAGAGGAAGACGCTCGCGGACGACGCGAAGATCTTCAATCCTGCACGATCCGGCGCCTTCCGGAGCAGCCGCATCATCTCCCAGCCGTCGAGCTCCGGCATCGCGAGGTCCGTGATCACCAGGTCGAACTCGCGCTCCGACGCCGCCGCGAGGCCCTCCTTGCCGTCCGTGGCCTCGGACGTCTCGAACCCGACGGACTGCAGCACCTTCACGAGCACCTCGCGGTTCTCGGGCTGGTCGTCGACCACGAGGATCCGCCGCCGCTTGCCCTCGTAGTCGACGACCGCCGAGGCGGGCCGGAGCGCCGTGGGCTGGGTTCGCCGGGGCGACTCGGCGAGGATCACGTCCATCCAGAACACGCTCCCCTTGCCGGGCTCGCTCCTCACCTCGATGGAGCTGCCGAGCAGCTTCATGATGCGCTGGCTGATCGCGAGCCCGAGCCCCGTCCCGTCGACGCGGCGCTTGCCGTCGCTGGCTTGCTTGAACGGGAGGAAGATCTGGTCGAGCTGATCCGGGCTGATGCCCGTCCCGGTGTCCTCGATCTCGAAGCGCACCCGGTGCGTCCTGCGCGGCGCGCTCTGGAGCGCGGCGGAGTCCGGCGCGGAGCCGTGCGGCGGGCGCGGCCCCTCGCCCAGCCGCTTGATCGTGAAGGAGACGCTGCCCTTCTCGGTGAACTTCACGGCGTTGCCGAGCAGGTTGATCAGCACCTGCCGCAGCCGCCGCTCGTCGGCGACCACGTCGGTGGGGAGCTCGGGATCGGGCGTATACACGAGCGCGATGCCCTTCTCCTCGGCGCGGATGCGGCAGATCTCGGCCGTCGATCGCAGGAACGAGGGCAGGTGGAAGTCGTTCGCGTGGGCCTCCATCGCCTGCGCCTCGATCTTCGCCAGATCGAGGACGTCGTTGATCAACGTGAGCAGGTGGGCGCCGGAGCGATGGATGACGTCGATCCCGCGCAGGTCCTGCTCGCTCAGCCCCCGCGAGCGCCGGAGGATCTGCGCGTAGCCGAGGATGCCGTTGAGCGGCGTCCTGAGCTCGTGGCTCATGTTGGCGAGGAAGTCGCTCTTCGCCTTGTTGGCGGCGTCCGCGGCGACCTTCGCCTCCTTCAGCTCGGCCGTGCGCTGCTCGACGCGGTGCTCGAGCTCCTCGAACGACCCCTGGATCTGGCGCGCCATCTGGTTGAACGACTCCGCCAGCGTGCCCATCTCGTCGTGGGATCGCACCTCGACCGCGGTGTCGAGCTTCCCGCTCGCCAGCTGCGACGCCGCCTGGGCGAGGCGGGTGATCGGCCTCGTCAGGACCTGCGCCATCAGGACGGCGACCGCCGTGACGATCGCGGCGATGAGCGAGGCGAGCAGCAGCGCGTCGCGCGTCGTCTTCTCCTCGATGGGCTCGAGGAACGCCGCCTCCGGCCGCACGAACGCCACGGTCCACGGCGGCTTCTTCATGCCGTCGAAGGCGCTCACGCGCGCGAGGGCCACCGCGCTCATGGGGGCGTCCCTCGCGGCCATGCGGGCCTGCAGGAAGCGGCTCGCGGTCGAGGTGGGGTCCTGCTCGCGCTCGAACCGGCGCAGCCCCTCGTCGAAGGCCTGCACGTCGGTCGACAGCTCCGCGGCCGGTTTGTCCGGCAGCCGCCGCTCTGCCTTGAGCCGGCCTTCGAGCTCCGGGGCGAGCGGCACCAGCGACTTGAACACGAGCTCCGGGGAGCGGCCGTGCGCCAGGCGGACGTGGTGCTCGTCGAGGAGGATCGCGAACGCGTCCGACGCCTCCAGGAGGCGCGTCTGGGAGAGGATGATCCGCTGGACGGCGGACAGGTTGTAGGTGCACCGGAGCACGCCGATCGTCTTCTTCTTGTTCAGCGCGTCGCGGACGGGGCTGCTGAAGACGAGCTGGGGCACCTCGCCGGCGAACACGACCGACGACGCGTACGGCAGGCCCGTCTCCACCGCGCCGACGAAGTAGTCCCGCTTGGATTCGTCCCTGTCGACGGGCGTCTGCACCGTGTCGAGGACGTTCTGCCCGCGCTGATCGAGCAGCGCGTACGAGAGAATGTTGATCGTGTCCTTCCGGATGAGCCCGTGCAGCGTCCTCGAGGCGCGCGCGTGCTCCTCGGTCCCGCTCCTCCGGGCCTCCTCGCCGAGGCTCAGGTAGCTGGTCAGCCCGGGCAGGCGGGCCTCGACGCGGACGGCGTCGAGGTTGCTCTCGATGAAGTCGTCGACGCTGTTCGCGGCCTGCGACGCGGCGGCGGCGAGCGCCTGGTTCGCGCTCTCGGTCAGCACCGTCTCGTTGGTCCGCTTGTTCAGGAGCGTGAGGATCGAGAGCGGCGCGAGCGCGACCGTCAGGAGCGCCACGATCAGCTTCATGCGGAGGGTGATCAGGGGGACCGGCAGCTGCTGCCTTGCGCGACTCATAGCGTTCGTCGAACCTCCGTGGTGGTGCTCTCCAGGTGCTCCACGCGCCGCTTCGATCACTCGCGCTTCGTGACGGGAGGCAGGAAGGACGAATCGAAGATGTTGTTGATGTCCGGGCGGCGCCCCAGCTGCCCGTCCTGGACGAGAAAATCGACGTGCTTGTTGACGAGCGGGGCCAGCGACGTGGGGTCGTTGTTCGGCGCGAACCGCTGTCGGACCTCCTCCAGCGAGAAGAGCTCGTATCCGTCGATGCTGATGTCCGTGACCGGGATCTTCAGCGCCTTCGCGATGATCTCGTTGCTCTCCTGCGGGTGGGCCTTCCAGAACTCGACGGCCTGGAACCAGCCCCGGATGAAGGCGCGGACGTCGTCCGGCCGGTCGCGCAGCACCGTGCCTCGGAACATCATGAAATCGGCGAACAGCCCGGGCGTCTCCTTGCTGGAGAAGATCGGCCTGGCGCCGGACTTCGCCGCCTGCGTCACGTAGGGCTCCCAGGTGTGTCCGGCCTGGATCGTATTGTTCGCCAGGAACGGGGCGACGTCCGTCTCGCTCACGTTGACCAGCGTCACGTCGTCGATGGCGAGGCCGTTCCTCTCCAGCATCTCGCCGACCAGCATCTCGCCCAGGGCGCCGGTCTTGGCCGCGATCTTCTTCCCCTTGAGATCCGAGATCTTCTCGATCTCCGGCCGTGCCATGACGACGTCGGCGCCCGCCGTCTGGCCGAGGTAGAGGACGACCCGCGCGTCCGGCTCCCTCGCGAGGACGCGCACGACGACCTCCATGGTCCAGGGCAGGCCGTCGACCTTCCCTGCGGTGAAATCGGAGATCATGCCGTACAGGTCCGGGTTGAAGAGGAGCTCGACGTCCACGCCCTGCTGGTCGAAGAAGCCCTTCTCTTTGGCGATCGACATCGGGAAGTACCCAACCCAGTAGCCGTGGCCGACGCGGAGCGGCGGCCGCGCCTCCTTGCTCCGATCGCCGCGCGAGGGCTCCGGCTGGCACGCCGAGGCGAGCAGGGACAGCGCCGTCACCGCGAGCCAGCCGATCGTGCGACGCACAGCGGATGTCTTCATGGTCTCTCGGGGCTCCTTCTCGGGATCGTGGAGAGGGCGCGTCAAGCGGGCGGCGCTCGACGTGCGCGCGAGGCGCCGGCGGGAAGGGGCGCGCGGCGGGGGTCCGGGGGCTGTCCTCTCTCGCACGCAGCGCCGCGCGGGCAGCGCGCCCCCCGCGCGGCGACGCGGCCGCGCGCGATGCCGGCCGATCGAGCGACCGGCGCCGTGCTCCCGGCGCCGAGACGACGGCCCGACTGCGAGGCCCCCCTGCATGTTGCGCAGCCTACCATGAACCGCCGCGGCGCCGCGATGCTCTGCGACCGGATCACGGCGATCCGGGGGGCCGTCTCGAGGTCGCCGGCGCCGTCTGCCCGACTGGACTGCCTCGCACCGTCGTGACACCTCGGTAGGTAGCTCGGCGCAGGTGTGCCGAAGGCATCGATTGCTGAAGCAAAACCATTGCGATATTGCAATGCGAGCCGGCCACGACTACCCTTTAACTCAACCTTCGCGCCTTATCGTCTGCTTGCCATTCGAAATCACGTGAAGAGAACCCCACTCACCGGAGGTGACTCATGGCCTCGTACTTTGTCGTGCGCGATGTCCTCTCCCGTCTCGTCGCGGCGTCGGCGCTGCTCGTGGGCCTCGCGGCCGGCCGATCCGCCGAGGCGGCGTCGTCTTTCACCCTCTTCGAGAGCGGTCATGTGCGTCCGCTCGCGCTCTCGCCCGACGGAAAGCTGCTATTCGCTGTAAACACACCCGACAACCACCTCGAGGTGTATCGGGTCAAGGATCAGGGGATCGAGCACCGCGCCTCCATCCCCGTCGGCCTCGAGCCGGTGGCCGTGGCGGCGCGGAGCGATACCGAGGTCTGGGTCGTCAACCACCTGTCGGACAGCGTGAGCGTCGTCGAGCTGACCCAGGGGGCGCGCTCGGGCCGGGTCGTGCGGACGCTGCTCGTGGGCGACGAGCCGCGCGATATCGTGTTCGCGGGTCCCGGAAAACGCCGCGCGTTCATCACGACGGCGCACCGCGGACAGAACATCCCGTTCGATCCCCAGCTCACGACCCCCGGCGTGGGCCGGGCGGACGTATGGGTCTTCGACGCCGCCCACCTCGGCTCGACGCTCGCCGGCGCGCCCCTCACGATCGTCACGCTGTTCAGCGACACCCCGAGGGCGCTGGCGGTGACGCCGGACGGCAGCAAGGTGTATGCGGCGGCCTTCCACTCCGGGAACCGCACAACCGCGCTCCACGAGGGCATCATCCCGAACGGCGGAGAGGCGGCGGGGGGCGTGCCCGGGCCGGCCACCAACGCGGAGGGGATCCCGCACCCGGAGACGGGGCTCATCGTCAAGTTCAATGGTTCCCACTGGGTCGACGAGCTGAACCGCGTCTGGGACAGCTCCGTCCGGCTCTCGCTGCCCGACAAGGACGTGTTCGTCATCGACGCGAACGCGAGCCCGCCGAGGCAGCTGCCCGGCGCCGCCGGGTTCTACACCGGCGTCGGCACCATCCTCTACAACATGGTGGTCAACCCGGTCAGCGGGAAGGTGTACGTGTCGAACACCGAGGCGGGGAACGAGAAGCGCTTCGAGGGGCCCGGGATCTTCGCCGGCCAGACGACACGGGGCCACCTGCACGAGAGCAGGATCACCGTCCTCGGCCCGGCGGGCAGCGTCACGCCGAGGCACCTCAACAAACACATCGATTACGACGCGTGCTGCGCCCCGGTCCCGAACGCCGAGAACCAGAAGAGCCTCGCCCTCCCGCAGCAGATGGCCGTCACGAGCGACGGCAAGACGCTGTACGTGGCGACGATAGGCTCGTCCAAGATCGGGGTGTTCAGCACCGCCGCCCTGGAGAACAACACCTTCACGCCGAGCACCTCCAGGCAGATCCCGGTGCCGGGCGGCGGGCCGACGGGGCTCCTGCTCGACGAGGCGCGGCGGCGCCTGTACACGATCACGCGCTTCGACAACGCGATCTCGATCCTCAGCACGACGACCAAGTCCGAGATCGCGCACGTGCGGATGCACAACCCGGAGCCGCCGAGCGTGGTCGCCGGCCGCCGGTTCCTCTACGACGCGTCGTTCGAGTCGAGCCACGGCGACTCGTCGTGCGCGAGCTGCCATGTCTACGGCGATTTCGACAGCCTGGCCTGGGATCTCGGCAATCCGGACGGGGTGGTCGTCGACATCCCGGGGCCGTTCGAGTCACACCCGCTGGACTTCGGGATACCCGACACCCACCACCCGATGAAGGGGCCGATGACGACGCAGAGCCTCCGCGGGATGGCGAACCACGGGCCCATGCACTGGCGCGGCGATCGCACCGGGGGCGACGACGAGCCGAGCGCGCACCCGGACAGCGGGACGTTCGACGAGGTGACGGCGTTCATGGAGTTCCAGGCCGCGTTCACGGATCTCCTGGGGAGGAGCGAGTTCATCCCCGAGGTCGACATGCAGGCGTTCGCCGATTTCATCCTGCAGGTCACCTATCCGCCCAACCCGAACCGGGCGCTGGACAACTCGCTCACCCCGGCGCAGCAGGCCGGGCGCAGCTTCTTCTTCAACAACGTGTCCGACTTCAGCGAGGAGGGCACCTGCGTCTCGTGCCATGTGCTCGACCGCCACGCGAACGAGGAGTTCGGCGTCGATGCGCCGGGCTTCTTCGGCGGCGATGGCCGGTACACGTTCGACCTGGAGACCGAGGCCTTCAAATCGCCGCACTTCCGCAATCTGTACCAGAAGGTCGGCATGTTCGGGATGGCGAACAACGATCTCTTCCCGGGCAGCGACGCGTTCCTGGGCGACCAGGTCCGCGGCTTCGGCTTCAACAACGAAGGGGGCGTCCCGACGCTCTTCCGCTTCGTGAGCTCGGCGACCCCCGACATGGGGTTCAACCAGTCGCCGCTCACCCCGGGCGGGTTCCCGCCGGGGCCGGAGGGGGACGTGATGCGGCGCGAGGTGGAGCAGTTCCTGCTCGCGTTCGACAGCAACCTGGCGCCGATCGTCGGGCAGCAGGTGACGCTCACCCGCCACAACGCGGCCGCGGTCGGGCCGAGGATCGATCTGCTCCGCGCGCGGGCTGATGCAGGGGAGTGCGATCTCGTGGTCAAGGGATCGCACGACCATGAGGCGGCGGGGTTCCTCTACGTCGGCGCGGGCCTGTTCGTCGGCGACCGGCTCTGCGACGCGCCGATCCGCGACGCGGCGCTGCGGCACCGGGCCTCGCGCAATCGGGGCGAGCTCACGTACACGTGCGCGCCGCCGGGCTCTGGGGAGCGGATCGGGCTGGATCGCGACGGCGATGGATTCCGCGACGGCGACGAGGAAGACGAGGGCAGCGACCCGGCAGACCCGTCGAGCACACCCTGAGGGTCGCGCCGCGCCCCTCGCTCGCGCGACTGCCCACATGACGGAAGCGCTGCTCGTCGCTCGGCGTGGCCTGGCGACGAGCAGCGCGAGGGGCGGCGCTACCCCGCCGGCCGGAGCCGGAATGCGCCGCAGTCGGGGTATTCGATGCGTCCGGCGAAGAGCGAGCCGTCGAACGCGAGGTCGCCCTTCATGCCCACGGTGACGTAGTTGGGCGGGCGCTCGAGCCAGGCGCCGGGCGAGAACGATGCCGTCCGCGTCTCGGCGTCGTAGCGGCCGCTCATGAGGTATTTGCCGGCGGCGCCGGACTCGGCATGATGAAAGCCGAACACGGCCTTGATCCTGTCGCCCTTGACCTCCAGGATCCGGAACGTCATCTCGGTCGTGCCCTGAGGGCAGTCGTAATCGCCGATCCAGGTCCGCGTCCGCTCGAACGGGTTGTCGCCGGGGAATTCTTCTGGCACCCAGCCGTCGGCCGCCGCTATCGCCGCCGCCGGGGGCGGATCCTGGAGGACGATGTAGACCGTCTCGGCTGCGGGCGGCGGCTCCGGCGCGCGCGGCTCGGCCAGCGTGGGCGCGGGGCCGCACGCGGCCGGCAGGAGGGCCGCGCATGCGGCGCGGCGCAGGGCCGAGCGCCGTCGGGGGGCGGGGGCGTTCGCGGTACCCATGCGCGGGAGGGTACCATGGAGAGGGCCGAGCGCGGAGCGTGCTTCAGCGGCGGCAGCCGATGCGCTCGGTCGCGACGACGACATCGTCGTAGAGGATGGTGTGTGTGTCGGAGACGGTCATGCCGAGCTCTTCCATCTCCGCCCGCCGGCGCGCGTCGGAGTCGCGCTCGTAGTAGGCGTCGAGCATGAAGCTCTTGAAGCGCACGTCATCGCTCGATCGGAAGTCGAAGCCACCGAACGGCTCGGGCGGCGTGCACGCGCTGAAGTCGCACCCTCCCGTGTGGAACTGGGCGCGGAGCCAGGTGCCGTCGGGGTAGCCGGGGCGGTAGTCGCCGATCGCCACGCCGTCGATCCAGAACGCGAGCGCGCCGTCGCTCTGGCCGACCGTGTTGGCGCGCGCGTGCATCTCGACGCAGAACCATCGGTCGCGCGGGAACGGCGCTTGACCCGGCGGCTGGAAGACATTCCCGTAGTAGTACGTCGTGCCTTGATCGCCGGCGCAGCCAGGGGTGGCGGTCCCATCGTTGCAGCGCCCGGAGCGCATCTTGTACCAGTAGGCGTAGAAGTTGAAGACGTCGTCGGTGGTCGTGTCGAAGTCGAACCAGAAGCCCTCGTCCCCGGGCGGCACCGTGTTCGCGAGGCCGCTGCTGTCCCAGCTCTCGGTGCCCGCCGCCATGCGCACCCAGTGGTGCGGGTTCGGGGCGAGCTCGGGGAAGCGCACATGGAAGCGCCAGTAGAGCGCGTCGACGCGCTCGTGGGTGACCCACGTGGACGACGAGATGTACGTCTCCTCCGCCAGATCGGCGGTCGTCACGGTCGAGCGGAGGTAGCCCTGCCCGGCGTGGGCTGTGGCCGCGTCGGCCTCGATGTGCAGATAGCGCGTGTCGGCAGTGGGCCCGTCCCAGCGCCCCCAGCCTTGCTCGAAGTCGTCGTGGAAGAGCACGGCCGGGTCACCGGCGAGCCCCACGTCGTCCGGGTAGCGCTCGCTCAGCGTGCCGGACGGCGACGTGTCGCCGCCGCCCCCGCCGCCATCGCTCGTTCCGCCGCCCCCGCCGCCATCGTTCGGTCCGCCGCCGTCGGGGTGCGGCGAGGGCACGTCAGGCCCTGAGCCGCCGTCGCCGCCGGAGCCCGGCGTCGAGTCGCAAGCGGCGAGGAACAGCGCGATCACCAGCGGGAATTGCAGATGGTTCTTCATCCTTCCACGCTATCCGCTGCTCCGCCGCCTGCGCGAGCGCCCGGTCCAGAAAAGCGGAAGACCCCGTGGCGGGCGGTGTAGGTTCGCTGTCCGGCGAGCCGCGGTCAGGATCAGAGGGCGCAACCGGCTCTGGTGTGCGCGCCGCTTTCGTGCGTGGGTTCGCGACGGAGACGTCGTCCGCTCGCATCCACGAGGACGGCCGTCGCGACGATCGCCGCCGGCAGCGCATACCATCGTGATCGCGAGACCAGCGGCACGTACGTGCTGACGAACATGTACCCGAGGAACAGCGTCGAAAGCCTGCCAGCGACGCGTAGCGTCGATCGCGCTCGCGCCCCCATGCGCCTTGCCGCGAACGCGATGAAGGCGAGCGCATAGAAGAGGGCGAAGATGCCGAAGACCGCGGGCCATCCGCCGACGTCAGCGACGCTCCTTCCGCCCGGGAACATGTTCGCGCCTCCGGTCGCCCGCACGAGCCCGATCACGAACATGAAGTGGATCGTGTGGGCGAGGATGAACCCGAGGTAGAACCCTTGCGAGCGTTGCCCCGAGCTCCGGAACAAGGCGGGCGCCACGAGCGCCGCGGCGAACAGGAGGGCGGACGCGCGAGCTGTCCAGTGGACGGCGAGGTAAAGGTCCGATGTGTGCACGATCGCTCTCCTATTCCCGCCACGCGGCCGTCTCACGCTCGAGGGCCTCGATTTCCGAGCTCGACAGCGCGAACGAGAGCGCACCCGCGTTGTGCCTCGCCTGCGCGCTGCTCTTCGCTCCCGGTATCGGGACGACGTCCTTCTGGATCAACCAGCGCAGAGCCACCTGGCCAGGGCTCCTGTCGCGCGCCTCGGCGATCTCCCGGAGCAGGCCGATGGTGCGCGACACCCGCGGCTCGTGCTTCGCTCGAAACACCTTCATGAAGCGCCGGAACCCAGCAGGCCGGCGCCCGTCCGCGTACTTCCCCGTCAGGGCGCCCATGGCCAATGGCATGTAGGCGATAAGCGTGATACCGAGCTCCCTGCAGGCCTCCAGCACGCCGTCGGTCTCCGGCTTCCGGTGCAGGAGCGAGTACTCGACCTGATTCGAAGCGAGCGGGATTCCCTGATCCGAGAGCGCGCGGTGCGCGAGGCGCATCTGCGCCGCGGAGAAGTTGCACACGCCGACCGCGCCGATCTTCTGCGCCCGTACGGCGTCGGCCATGCGGGTCATGACCCGAGGGATCGATAGCCAGGGGAAAGGGGAGTGCACCTGGTAGAGCTCCACGGAGCGGCGGTCGAGGCGCATCAAGCTCCCTTCGAGCTCGGCGCCGAGGTGGCCTGCGCCCGAGGACCGGAGCCGCGACGGGAACTTGGTAGCGATGAAGGCACCAGTGTCTCGCGTCAGCTCTCCGACCGCGCGCTCCGAGGCGCCGTGGCCGTACATCCCTGCAGTGTCGAACAGGCCGGCGCCGCTCGCGATGCTCTCATGGACAGCTGCTCGCTGCTCGTCCATGCCCCCGATCGGGCCGTACGCCGCCTGCCCGAGATCCAGGCGGCTCAGCCGCGACGGATCCCCCCAGTTCATCGTGCCTACCCCGAGCCGAGGGATCTGGAGCGAGGTCCGGCCGAGTCGCATGAGTCGGCTATCGTCACCACCGGATTTCATGGCCCACCTCAAAAGTTGAGCACATCAAGCATATGCAGAAGCTTGAGGTTGTCAAGCTTTGAGCTCGACGGGGTTTCCGAGTACCGTGGCCTCATGCCACGCTCATCCAAGACCCATGCCGTCGAGGCCAACGAGCTCGCCGCGTTTGCGACGGCCCTCTACCAGCTGGTGGAGACGCTGCGTGGCGAGCACGAAGAGGCGGCGGCCATGGCGGGCCTCACCGCGCCCCAGGCGATGGTGTTGACGCTTCTCTCGGAGCCCGCCTCGATGCGGCAGTTTGCCGAGCGCATGGGGTGCGATGCGTCGAACGTCACCGGCCTCGTGGACCGACTCGAAGCCAAGGGCCTTGTCGTGCGCACCGTCGACCAGGCGGACCGGCGCGTGAAGCGGATCGCGCGAACGCCGGCGGGCGATGCGGCGGTGAGCCGGTTTCAAAAGGAGCTGGTCCACGCGTCGTCGCTCGCGAAGCTGAGCCCCAAGGCGAGGCGAGGGCTGCTCGCGGCGCTCGCGGAGCTCCGCCGCGATCGGGAGCCGTGAACCGCCTGACGACCCACGACGGCCGAGAGGTCGTGCCTTTAGCGAGACGCGCGACGTAGAACGGTGGACCCACAAGCCGCGCCAGCGGCCACTGGAAGCGCGAGAAACGCGTACCACGCGAAGGGTACGACGTCCTCCGAAAGCAATCGCGAAAGCTCGCGCAGAAGCGGCGGCGGGTGCTCGAGCGCGACGGCCAACAGGGGTGCCAAGGTCGTGGCCCCGAGGATCGCGCCCAGCAGGGTCAAGGCGGGGCGCCTGCTGCCACCGGCGAGGGAGTCGCCGAAAAGCCAGACGAGGACGGCTACCGTCGTCGGTACCAGCAAGACCGGAAGGAAGGCGAGGGCCAAGCCGGCGGCTTCGTGCTGGAAATCATGGAGCTCGATCGCGATGAGAGTCTCCGCAACAGCCGCTGGCCCGCCAAGTAGACCAGCCAGGACGAAAGCGCCGACACGGGCGGTGGAGCCGGCGGCACGCTTCGGAAGCACCGAGTACGCGCCAATCGCGAGGGCAATGTTGATGGCGGCGACGATCCCTGCCGGCACTCGATACGAGTTCGCGAGTTCGAAGAGAAACCGCAGAGGCTCGAGAGCTTTCATCGATCGCCCGTTGTTAGTCGACCCAACGACCTGTAGGTCTGTCGCTGCCCGAAGCGCCGCCGGTCGCCGCGGCCTGTCGGGCTACCCCGAGCTCGCCGATGGGCGACGTGGTCATAGCTTTTGAGCGCCTTGCGTTGAAACCCGGAGAATTTTCACAGGGAGGCGGGGAGGAAGAAAAAATGAATCTCTCGCTCCCCGCCTCCCCGCCTCCCTGTGAAATTCCTGCTTTCTCTCGTGGTTTCAACCCGTTTGTCGCTCTGGCACGGCGCTGCATCCTGCGCGCAACGGAGCAGAGTCATGTCCTCGATTGCCGCCGGGCACGTTGAACCGCGTCGAGATATGCTCTCTGCGCGCTCGTCAGCGGCCTTCGCTCGGCCAGCGCGTACCAAATCGCGTTCTCGATCCAGAAGCGATACATGAAGGTTTCGAAGTCTGGAGCGCACAACACAAGCTGTTCGAACACGACGATGTCGTCGAGCGAGCCTTCAGAGTCGTCATCGAGCCATTCGGGAATTCCGGCGACAACAGCAGGCACATCGCCCGGCGGGAGGTACAGGTACCAAAGTACACACGCCTGCTGGTCGTTCATGAACCGAAGCAGGCGGCCCGGCTGGTTGCTCGGGGGTTCAAGGAGGCGCGCGGACAGTTCGAGATAACACGCTGTGCACGTCGGAACTCGACGGTGAATCTCCGGCGTCGTCAGGAACGCGGCGAAGGCATCAGGAATCCTGAACCCTGCCTGCTGTGCCTCCCTGTGCAGTTGGCTAACATCCAGCCGCTTGTCGTTGCTCTCCTCGTGAACGTCCAGAACCGTGTCGCGTTCAGGCGGGGCGGGAAGCCAGCGAAACGAGCCATCCCAATGGCTCCGTCCGAGCTCAGGAAGCTGATCGTAAGGGATCAACGTGTAGGTATTCCCGCACCCCCAGAAGCTTTCGTGCGAGCCCGCGGTATACCAGCCCAACGGGAAGGGAGAATCCAAAATGTTCATGGCGCTCCTATGCCCCATCTCGAGTCGGCACACTGCTCCGCCCAACGGCTGGCGCTCATCGGCGGCGCGAAGCGCCGTTCGGTGCAGCGTCGGGTTGGGCAAGGGGCGCGAGTGGACGCGCTATTGTCTGTCGTCGAAGAGCTCAAACCGCTCGAGCTCAGATCGTCCAATGTTCGGCGCGAATTGTCGTCCATGGAAGCTCCTTCAGAGTGAACTTTGCAGGGCACGCGTTGCGGTAGCGAGTGTCCGGCAAACGAGTAATCCACTGATCAACCGAAGCCGGAACCAGGTCCGTCTATTCGAGCGCCGCTGGTGACCTCCTGCACGGAGGATCTCACCAGCGGCGCTGCGCCGCAAGTCCGAGTGCGGTCCAGCGCCGTAGGGTAGATCCATCCGACGCAGGCGTCAGTCGCAGCCTTTCCGCGGAGCTGGGGGGCGCCTGTTGGGGGGCGCGGTGAACCGACCGCCCGGGAGCGGGCGGCGGGCGGCGTCCGCGAGATGACGACGTGCCGGGGGTGCCACCCGCGCGACGATCGGCGGACCAAGGGCTCTGTGGCGATCACGTCATGCCGCGACTCTACCCGGGATGGTGACCCGGCCCGGGTTGGACGATCCCGCCGATGTCGAAGTGGCCCACGGTCGTTCGCGAGCCTGAACACGTGGTCCGGGCCGCCCGTCACCCCGGCGGCGCGCATCGCCACACAGCCTTGTGCAGCTCGTCACGGTCGCCGGGAATCTCGCCCCATTCTCGCGTCACCGCCGTGTGTCGCTCGCGCAGGCGGCCAGGCCTTTCAGGAGATCATCGGCTGGCGGCGAGATCCAGAGGCGCCACAACACGGCAGGACGCGAGCGCGCGCGACAGCGGCGGGTGGGCACGTGAAGCGGCGGCTCACCCCTGTCGCATCGTAACTCCGTAACTCGCGACGCAGCCGCGCACGCCATCCCAGGCTCGCTCCCGCTCACGCCCCTTGATGGCCCGCAGCCCCCCTCGCGCCCCGGAGCTCGCGTGGAGGGCAGCCGAACCAGCGCCGGAACGCGTGGCTGAACGCGGTCGTGTCCGAGAAGCCGAGCCGGAGCGCCGTCTCGGTCACGCTGCTCCTCGCCAGCAGGTCGGCCGCGCGGTCGCGGCGCACCTCCTCGACCAGCTTCCGGAAGCTCGTCCGCTCGGCCTCCAGGCGCCGGCGCAGCGTCCGCTCCGTCGTGCCGAGGGACCGAGCCACGTCGTCCAGCGTCGGGATCCCGCCCTCGGCGCTCGCGAGCGCGCGGGCGAGCTGGTGCCGCACGCCGTCCGCGCTCGACGGCGGCGCGAGCTGCTCGCAGAGGGCGCTCACGCTCCGGCACAGGTACTCCCATAACCTCTGGTTCGCGCCCACAGGCACCATGTCGAGGACCTCGCGGCGGAACACCATCCCGTCCCAGGGCGCGTCGAACCGCACGGGGCAACGGAAGAACTCCAGGTGCGCAGTCCGGCGCGGCGGCGCCGCGTGGCGGAAGCTCACCTCCAGCGGCGTGAGGTCGTCGCCCGCCATCTGCCGCAGACAGCCGAGGTTCTGCGCCAGCGCTGTCTCGTTGGAGAGGCGGTGCCCCAGGGTGAGCGGCCGCAGGCGATGCCACCGCACCTCGGCGCGCTTCCCGCTCTCGATCGCCTCCCATCGGCCCGAGTCGGTCAGGAGCGCGCTGTACCGCGCCGCGGTGTCGAACGCATGGCGAATGGAGGGCGCGCTCATGATCGCGAAGCCGAGCACGTGCAGGTCCTCCACCGTCGCCCGCTGCGCGACGCGGATCGGCAGCGACGGGTCGTCCAGCGTCTGACCCAGATAGGTCCACAGATCGAGCAGCCGGTCGATCTCGATGCGCCGGTCGGGATCGGCGGCGAGCGACGGCAGGCGCGCGGCGCGCTCCATCGCGCCCAGCCGGATGCCGTCGCGGAGCCCGAGGTCGACGACCAGCCTGGCCACGGACGTCATCACGGTGGGCAGCGGGCGGTGCATGCGCCCGGGATCATGCAGGATCCGCACCGGCGGTCGCTCGCCGGTGTTCGCCGCGGCGCGAGAGCGCGGCGGGGCGAGCGCGGTCTGACGCGCCGATCAGGGCGCATGCACCGCGGGCGTCAGGGGCTGGTGAAGCCGAGGAGCCCGTGGCCGACGAGGAGGGTCGTGACGTTCGGGGGCAGGGAGGCGGCGTTCGCGGGGCCCGCCCATCCTTCGCGCATCAGCGCCGTCCGGATACGCGAGATCGGGGAGACCTGGTGGGCCTCCTGGAGCAGCTTCATCGCCTCCGCCGGGATGGTCAGCGTGCCATCACCTCCCAGCGCGACGCATTGAATCTCGACCTGCTTGCGCGCGGGCGGGGGCATCGCGAACGGCGACGCGCCCTCGACGTCGCCGTCCGTGCTGGTGAGGCGCACGACCGTGGCCTGCGCTGGCCCGCAGCTGCCCCCCGGGCCGCCGCAGCCGAGCGTCAATGGGCTGCCGTCGAGCGGCACCGCGACGAGGGCGGCCGCCGACGCCGTGTCGGGCGTGAACGCCTCGCCGGCCACGATCGGCGCGCTGTCGGGGAAGTCGAAGGCCATCTCGCCGCCGGGCGAGATGCCCACGACGACCTCGTCGCCGCCCTCGATCGGGTCGACGGGGTTGTTCGGAACGGGCCCCGCCCCGGCGAGCACGGTGTACTCGGCCGCGAAGGCTTCCTCCGCTGCGCCCTGGTTGACCACGATCGCCGTCGTGCTCGACTCCACGGCGACGATGGGGAACGCGCCCTGGTTCTTCGCGTTCGCCGCGCCGGTGACGCGCAGGTAACGGCCGACATCCGCTGCGGAGAAGGTCGCGCCCTCGATCGTGTAGGCCGCGGTCCCCGTCTGCCCTGGAGCGACGCTCGCCTGTCCTGCTCCCGTCGACGTCGGGCACACATAACCCGAGCCAGCAAAGCGGCACGCGAGGGGCCCGCCTTCGAGGCCGGCAATCGAGATCACCCCCTGATCCGTCAGCGCCGGCGGCGGATTGTCCTGCGTGTCGTAGACCCACGCCCTGCACCCTTCGATCTCCCCGGGCATCTGCTCGTAAGCGGGAGGCCTGGAGGGGGTGAACAGGACTTGCACCGTGAGGCCGTGGCCCGCCTGCGGAGCGCCTTGAATCGATACATCCTGGATCGAGATGATCCCATTGTGCGTCGCGACCGGGCAGCGGACCGAGCCGCCCTCACCGGAGCTCGATGAGCCGCCTTCACCGGAGCTCGACGAGCCGCCTTCACCGGAGCTCGATGAGCCGCCTTCACCGGCGCTCGACGAGCCGCCCTCGCCGGAGGCCGACGAGCCGCCGTCCCCTGCGCTCGTCGAGCTGCCGCCGGCGCCATCATCATCCGACATGGGGCAGCCCCCTGCGACTGCGAGGGTGGTGGCTAGCGCGAGGGCCATTGAGCCCCTCCTTGAATTTCGCGAGAGTTCCATTCGACCGATCATGGCTTTGAGCCTCCACGCGTCCGGCGAGGCGCGACGCGCGCCTCGCGGCTGGACATGAGGCAGATGTAGCGATTGGCCTCAGGGGCGGCCTGGTCGCGCCGGCCAGGGAGTTGGTCGAATCGGCCAGCCGCTCGCCTCCCGACGCGCTCCGCTCGTCGCGTCGAGGCCTTGCCCGAGCTTCCCCGAACGATCCCTCGCGACGAACGCGCGCAGCGCTGACCACGGGTCGATCGAGCCCCCGATCGGGTGCTCCTGTGCGCCGCGCCGTGCAAGGTGCTCGCGGCGTTTCTGGTCGATCGACGACCAGATGCAGCGCACGCCCGTGGAGGACGAGCAACCCGCGCGCCAGCCGCTCGGAATGCCGCCCGTGGCATATTGACCGCGTCTGCCCGACTGGGTACGACTGGGTTCGTGCCTGGTGAACCTGAACAACGAACGCTATCCGCCACGGGCGGACAGCGGTATCTGGACAAATCAGGCAACGGCAGCTTTTTGTTTCTGATCGCGGACAGCCATCGGCCGCTCGCGTCGTCGGCGCGCATCGCCCTCGATGACGTGGAGGAGGTCGTCATCGGCCGCGGCAATGCCCGGAGGCTGGAGGTCGTGGACAGCGGCTCACGCCGGCGCGTCGAGATCCGGCTCGACGACCCATGGCTCTCGTCGAGGCACGCGCGGATCATGCGGGTCCTCGGCCGGTGGTGCTTCGAGGATTGCGGCTCCAAGAACGGCAGCGTCCTCAATGGGGCGCCGAGGAAGCACGCCGAGCTCGCGGAGGGCGACGTGCTCGAGCTGGGCCGCACGTTCTTCCTCTACCGCGCGGCGATTCCGCGCGGCGCCGAGCAGGTCACTCTGCTGGAGGCGTCGAGCCTCGCCGCGCACGTCCCCGGGCTGCTCTCCCTCATCCCGTCGCAGCTCGAGATGTTCGAGCAGCTCAGGGTGGTGTCGGCCTCCACCATCCCCGTGCTGATCCAGGGCGAAACGGGCACCGGCAAGGAGGTCGTGGCGCGCGCCATCCATTCGCTCTCGGGCAGGCCGGGCGCGTTCGTGGCGATCAACTGCGGCGCGCTGCCGCGGGATCTCGTCGAAGGCGAGCTCTTCGGGCACAGGAAGGGCGCCTTCTCCGGGGCCACCGAGGATCGCCCCGGGCTCGTGCGCAGCGCCGATCGCGGCACGCTCTTCCTCGACGAGATCGGCGACCTGCCCTTGTCCGCCCAGGTGGCCTTGCTCCGCGTGCTCCAGGAGCGCGAGGTGCGCCCGGTGGGCGGCACGCGCTCGATCTCCGTGGACCTTCGCGTCGTGGCGGCCACACACCGGCCGATCGAGCGCATGGCGGCGTCGGGCGACTTCCGCTCCGACCTGCTCGCGCGGCTCTCCGGTCACGCCGTCGAGCTCTCGCCGCTCCGGGCTCGCCGGGAGGACCTCGGCCTCATCCTCGGCGCGATCCTCCGGCGCGCCGACGGAGAGCGCGCCGAGCACATCCAGCTGCACCCGCGCGCGGCGCGCGCCCTCGTCACGTACGGCTGGCCGCTCAACGTGCGCGAGCTCGAGCAGTGCATCACGACCGCGGCGGTGCTGGCGCAGCGGGGTACGATCGAGCTCGATCACCTGAACAGCGCGCTGAGGCGCTGCGCCGCCGACGCCGCGGCCCAGGGAGACGAGCCCGCGCGGTCCGACGAGCTCAAGGCGCTCCTGCGCGCGCACGGCGGAAACATCGCTGGCGTGGCGCGCGCCATGGGCAAAGCCAGGATGCAGATCCATCGCTGGTTGAAGCGGTATGAGATCGACCCCGATGACTTCCGCCAGTGAGGCGCTGCGCCGCGGTCGTGGGATGAGGCGACCGTGACGCCGGACACGGTCGTCGCGGCCCGATACCGCATCGTGCGACGGCTGGGCGCGGGCGCGATGGGCGCTGTCTACGAGGTGATCGACGTCCAGACGGATCGCCGGCGGGCGCTCAAGGTGATGCACCCCCACACCATCGAGCGCGCCGACCTGAGGGAGCGATTCGCGCTGGAGGCCCGCGTGTCCGGTCAGGTCGACAGCCCCGCGCTCGTCGATGTCGTCGACGCGGGCGTCGATGACGCCACGGGGACTCCGTTCCTCGTGATGGAGCTGCTCCGGGGGGAGACCTTGAGTGAGCGGCTCTCGCGCGTGGGCCGCCACCCGCCGGAGGAGGTGCTCGCCTATCTCGGTCAAGCGGCGCCGGCCATCGACAAGATGCACCAGATCGGCATCGTCCACCGCGACCTGAAGCCGAGCAACCTGTTCCTGGAGCAGCGAGAGAACGACGCCCCGCGCCTCAAGATCCTCGATTTCGGCGTGGCGAAGGTGCTGCGCGAGGGCGCGACCCGCGGCTCGACCGGCGCGGTCGGGACGCCGATCTACATGGCGCCGGAGCAGTTCCAGAGCGGCAGGATCACACGCTCCGCCGATATCTACGCGCTCGGCATGATCGCGTTCACGCTCCTCGTCGGCAGACCCTACTGGGAGGACGAAGTGGGGATTGGCGACAGCCCCGTCGCCTTCGCGCTCATCGCGCTGCAAGGCCCCAAGGACCCTGCGTGCGAGCGCGCCGCGAGTCACGGCGTGACGTTGCCGCCCGCGTTCGACGCCTGGTTTGCTCGCGCGACGGCGCTCGCGCCGGGCCAGCGCTTCTCGACGGCGGGCGCCGCCGTGGAGGCGCTCGCGCGAGCGCTCGGCGTGCCAGGCCACGATCTGTCCGCCGAGCAGGCCGATGGGGGCGAGGCTCGTGAGGGGGCGCCGCCCGCTGGCGAGCCGTCGACGCGGACCGACACGTTCCCATCCGACGGCCGATGGGGCGGCGGCGAGGCAGCGAGGCGCACGGACTCGGCGGGCCCCGGCGCATGGGGGACCGGCACCGAGCCGCCTCGCTCCGGGTCCGAGGGTGATGCACCGAACCCGACCTCCCCTCAGCAGCAGGCCATCGTGCATCGACCGCGCCGGCGACGCTGGATAGCGGCCTCGATCCTCCTGCTGGCCGCCATCGGTCTGGGCGCCGTCCGGTGGGCGTTCCCTCACCGGCCCGAGCCTGCTCCACCGCCCACCGTCGTGCGCTCTCCGCTGGAGCCCGACAGCATGGTGCTCGCTTGCCCGATCCTGGAGGCCTCCGGGGTCGAGGAGCCGGCCGGGTGGCTGGGGGCCGCCGCGGCGGCGACGTTGTGCGAGCGGGCTCGTGTCCTCCTCGGAGGCCGCGCGGCGCGCACGTTGGCCCCTGCGGAGCTGCTCTCGCTCCCGCGGCCGCACGCGGACACGGTTCCGATCGACCCCTATGCCGGACCCGAGGCTCGCGCGCGATCGCTGGAGGCGGCGCGCCGGCGGGGAGCGGCGTATGTGGACGGGACGATCGTCCTGGAGCCGTCCCGTTCCTTTCAGCTCACGGTCACGCTGCGAGCCGCCGACGGCAGGGAGCTCGCGTCCTCGGTCGGCAGGGCGAGCGCGCTCTATGAAGCCGTGAGGAACGCCATGGACCCCTGGGTCGATGCAGGGGCGTTGCCAAAGGCCCCACGCCTCGACGACGCCGTGGCCGACTTCTCGAGGGCGCGCACGGTCGACGGGGCGCTGGATCTGCTCGACCTGACGCTGGCCATGACCCACAACGCCGGCGGGCTCCGACAGGAGTGCGCCCGGTTCGAGGCGCGCGGCGGCGGGCTCGCGGAGATGGGACCGGGAGAGCGCTTCCGCTGCGCCTACACGCTCGGCGAGCCCGTTCCTGCGGTCGCGCTCCCACCGGCCAGCGCCGGCGCCTCACCGGGTGAGCTCGCCGCGCGCGCACGCGTCGACCTGATGGTGCGGCGTGCCGTCGATCCGTCGGTGGTGGGTGAGCTCCAGCGCCTCTATGATCGCGAGACGTCGGCCTGGGGACGCTCGACCCTCGCAGCGACGATATCCTGCCTGCTGCCGTCGCCCGATGAGAAGCGCGCCACCGAGACGACGACGCTCGCCAAGGACATGGCGTTCGCTGCGGTGCAGGCCGAGCCGAAGAACCCGCTCGGGGAGTGGTGCGCGCCCTGGTTGCAGCTGGCGACGGTGACCCACGGAACCCCGAGCGCGACGAGCGCCTTGCGGGGGATGCGGGGTTGGATGCCGTGGGAGGCGTATGGATGGCTGTGGGAGGACTCCGATCCCGGAGCCGCCGAGCGCCCAGCGCAGGATGCTCGCCAGCGCGCTCTCCGGTTCGCGCGGCGTGCCTATGTCCTCTCTCCCCTGGACATGAACGTGGCCGACACCCTGGTCGATCGGCTGCTCCAGGAGGGAGCGCGCCAGGAGGCGCGCGGGATAACGCTCGCGGTGGCTCAGGGAAGCCAGGTGCTCCACAAGGTCGGGAGCGAGCTGCTCCTCATCCGCGTCGAGGCGAGCGAGGCCAGCATCGGCGCTGCTCTCGAGCGGGCGACGCGCGCGATGGCCATCTCCCCTCTCGATTCCGGGTTCGTCCGCGTGCAGCGCCTCCAGATCGCCTGGCGCGCCCTGGAGCTCGCGCTCGTCCTCGGGCGCGAGCGCGCGATGGCCGACCTCATCGTCGCCCGCTTCCTCGACCCGGAGCCACCCCTCCTCGAGGGCACCCACATCAGCGTCCCGCTGCGCATGGGAGCCGTCTGCGCCCGCGCCAGCCGGGCGGTGTCGCGGCGTTGCTTCGAGCGGCTTCGCAAGCTCCGGGGCAGGTTCCCGGAAGGCGAGCTGCCGAACACGGAGAGCTTCATCACCGGAGCTGAGCGTTATGCCAGCGGAGACCCGAGGGGCGCCGCGCTGGCGTGGCGCCCGTTGCTGCAGGAGCCTGAGCCGTTCGTCGAGGTGCTCGGCGACGCCATGATCGCGACCTATGAGCGCGAGGGGGAGCGCGAGCTGGTCGACCGGCTGGAGCGGGCGATCCCGGACGACAGCGAGGCCCTGAACGGCGCGAGCCTGAAGACGGTGCGCGAGGCGGAGCGCGCGGCGAGGCGCGGGGACAGGCAGAGGGCCCTCGCGCTCGCCCAGCAGGTGATCAAGGCCTGGTCCGCGGTGGACGCCCCCGTTCCGGCGGTCGAGTCGATGAGGCGGCTCGTGGCGAGGCTACCTGAGTGAACGGTCGATCAACCAGGGTTTGAACGAAGAGCACCGGGAGTCGCTCCTGAGATCGCATGGATGGTTCAGGTAGACCGTGACAGGGTATCTCCACTGCGCGCCCGCCTCGTCGCACGGCGTGTAGATGGATCGCCTGGCGCCAGCAGACCGGGTGCAAGCGCCTGGATTCCCGTTGAAAGGAGAGCATGGCTTCGGTTCATGGACGAAGCACTGCGCTGCCGCATCGGACGCAGGGAGAGCGCAGAGCCTGTCGGCCAGGTTCGCCATGCCTTGATTCCAGTCCTCGCCATAACACGCGTACTGCTTGTCGAAGAGCACCCCGTCGGGCCGAGCCCCCCCGGGGTTCGAATCGAAGATGTTCCCGTAGAACCCGCCCTCGCGGTACCTGAACAGCTCCACCTCCTTCGCCGGATATCTCACTGCCTCGGAGCTCTCGAATTTTACGTCGACCGCAAAATTTCGCTCCGATAGCATCACGCTGAAGTACCCAACTCGTTCGTGGGTGGAGCTCGCCTCGTCAACAATGCCTGCGCCAGCAGGGCCATTCGAGGGGCACGTGAACTCCACCGTATCGCCAGGACCGTCGAGCGCGTCGCTCTTGATGTGCTTGATGTACCTGCTCCGAGGATCTGCCGCAGCGTAGTCCTCATGGTTGCATCCATGGATGCCCGCGCATACACGCACGAACACCGGAGATGAGCTGGCGTGGGCCGAGTTGAGCTCGAGCGTGACCTTCCTCGGCCCGCTATCGCCTGGCCGCTGCGCCAGGCATTGCCCGACGTAACGCGCCGTCCACCCGCAGTCGCTCGTCGCCCGACGCGGTCCGCCGGGAGGGTTGCAAGCGGCGAAGCTCTCGATCTTCGTGGCCTCGCCTGTGCTGGTGTTCCTCTCGCGAGACCTGGTCTCGGCGGGGACCTTGTCATGGAGCGCGACGAGATCCCCTGGGCCGCGCATGGATACCACGACCACCTTGTTGAGCGCGTTCACCCGGGCGAGCACGCCGGCGGAGACCGCTTGCAGGCATTCCGGGGAGGGAAGGTCGTTGAACCAGTCCCCGAGCGGTCCCCCGCTGGCGCATGCCCCGATCTGCCCGTTCCACTCATAGCGCTTGTTCCCCACGCGGGCCGACACCTTTTGGCCTTCCTTCAGGGCAAAAGATACGATGTAGTGCATCAGCTGAACGGCGCGAGGCTCCAGCGTCGGGTCCTGCGTGCTGAAAGGCTTGACATCGTCGAGCTTCAGGCTGTTCAGCTTGCTCACCTTGAGGCGCTCGAGCAATTCGCTGTTCGCGCGGAGCGCCTCCGCGCTGATGCCGTTCTTGGGCATGCCGTTGTGAGGCAGCTGCCCCGGGGGAGCGACCGGCTCTGTTGGCCCACCTGTGGACGCCGGCGTCACAGGCCCGTTGGGATTCACCGTGACGATGCATCCGCCGCACCCCAGCAAAGAACCCACGCCGATGCAGGCTAGCGCCATGTACAAACGGCTGATGGTCACAGGCATTCTCCTTCTCCTGAACTCGAGTCGCGAGGTGAGCGCCCCTCGTGGGCGCGCATCCTGGCACGGACGTGCGGCGGTTGGCCAGCTGGCTCCATCGGTGCTGAATGGCTCTTGCCGCCGGCGAGGCATCTTTCATGCCACGGTGTGCGCTGCGCGCCCTTGCCTACCAGCATGGCTGGATGCCTGGATCTGACAGCGGGCGGCACGTTCGCCGTCCCATCGAGGCAGCGCAGAGCGCCGGCGCGGTGAGCCCGGCGCCGGCGATAAAACGAGGTGTTACGCCGGTGATACACCGTGTTGCGCTGCGGAGAACCTCGGCGCGCACGTCTCCCCGTAACAGGTCGGGCGCCCCGCTGTTGCACCGCGCGGCGCGGAGCCAGGGGGGCGTCACAGGACGGCGACGGTAACCGATGCGCCGGGCCGGCGGTCCGTTTCGGCGTGAAGCCACGGACGATGCGCCGCCATAAAACGGCACGTCCAGCCCTCCGGCATCACCCCGTCGAGGCGCGGGCGTCCCCGTTTGGCACGCGCTTGAAGGGCCAGCTCTGGCCACGCGTGACCGTCCGTCCGGTTGGCACCGGAGCTGCAATGTGGGCAAGCGTCTCCCCGCCCGGGCGGTCAGGCGCCCGGATAGCCATCACTCGGCCCGGGATCTGCGACCAGGGGCGGGGGATACGTCCAGCTCTGCGTGAGGATTGCAGACGTCTGGATCTCCTTGTCACGCGCGCGCCTTTCGCGCCGCGCGCACCAACGACCAGCGACGGAGAATTCCATGAAGAATCGAACGATAGGCGCGGCGTTGACCTGCGCCCTGCTGCTCACCGCCTGCGGCTCCGAGCCGGAACAGCCGGAAGAGCCGGAGCTCGCCGGATCGAACAGCGACTCGCTCATCGTGGCGCCCTCCAAGCGGGCGCCCAAGGTCGATCAATTGTACCTGCGGGTCACGTCGGATGGCGTCGGGGTGCTCTCGCTCGAGTTCGCGCCGGGCGACCGTAAGCGGGTGATCGAAGAGAACAAGGGCGCGGCGTTCCAGCTGAGCCTCGATGCGCGCGAGAAGGCGGTCACCTTCAACGACTCGGGAACGAAGCCGGATCTCAAGGCCGGAGACGGCTTGTTCTCCGCCGCGGTCCCCATCGACCTGGAACGGCTGAGCCAGATCAACAGCGAGATCTCGAAGCTCAAGACCCGCACGCTCCAGACGTTCGAGCCGGGGTCGCGTTTCGCCGCCAAGCCCATCGAGATCTCGCAGACCAACGCGATCGACATCGAGGCGCTGAAGAAGGGCGCGACCATCCGTTTGCCCAACCTCGCGGAGCTCGGCCCCCTGCGCACGCTCGGCGGCGTGACCACGGCCGCCATCAACCCGCAGAAATCGCTGCTGATCCGTTCGCTGCCGGTGATCGAGGACCCGGCGCGCACCATGAACCCGTGCGACTCGAGCGCCGCGAACGCCCCGCTCAAGAAGTGGACCTTCGGCTACCTGATGGAACAGATGGCCATCGGGTCCGGGCTCACCGCGAGCCAGTTCGTCGAGCAGTGGCTGGCTTCCTGGCGCACCCAGCAGATCGTCAACGCGAGCTCGGGCAGCCTGGTCCTCGATGCGACGAGCGCGGCCGCCGCGGCGAGCGTGGACAGCATGATCATCAACCCCTGGCGCCAGAGGAGCGGCGGGGGCGCGTTGAACCTGAGCATCGCGCCGTTTCGGCTGCAGGCCATCTTGTATCGCCCCGACCTCGCGCAGAGCTCGCCCTACCTCGGCGGGGCTGCCGGCAACAACGGAGGCGAGCTCCGCTTCGTCTTCGGCCTGATGGAGGTCCGCGACGGAAATCGCGACGGCGACGCCAGAGACGGCGTGGACACCTGCCAGCCGATCGAGGCCGCGGCGATCTTCGAGTACGGAGTGCCCATCACGAGCTGCGGCGACATCAAGGATTGGGCGAACAAGTGGGTCAACCTGAGCGCCTTGCTCCCCGGTGACCCCGCCTACGGCACGTCGCTCGAGGCGCTGACCGAGCAGGTGGTGAGGAACGGCGCCGCGCCGGGCAACCCCAACCAGAACGCGCTCAACCAGCTGCGCACGAACGAGATCGATCTCACGGGGATCTGGCAGATGCGCGAGTTCGTGATCCGCCCCGGGAGCGGGCCTTTGCAACAGACCACCACGAAGAACAACCCCCGCGAGCACCAGGCCAGCTTCACGTCGGTTCCGGGCACGACCCCGGCGCCGATCGATCTGAATGGCAGCGATGCGCTGCTCACGGAGATCCTGGCCTCCATGAGCCCCGGCTACACGATGCCCGAGGCCCCCGGGGGCGTGCCCTTCATGGGCGGCGCGTCGACCTACAACGCCGGGACCTTCTGGGATCACCCGGACCTGGCGACGCCGGCGGAGCTCGAGGCGCGCTTCCGGTTCTCGTCCAACACGTGCAGCGGCTGCCATACGGGCGAGACGGACACGCTCTTCTACCACATCCGCCCCGCGGGCCCCGGCGGCGTCCCCAGCATCTCGGCCTTGCTGCAAGGTCCGTTGACGGTGACGGACAACCGTGGGCTCAGCCATTCGTTCGCGGAGATGGACAACCGCAAGCAGGCTCTCGCGAGCCTCGCGAACCAGTCGTGTTCGTTCCGCATTGGAATCCCGCCCTTCCAGGTGTTGCGGCTGCCGCTGCTGAGCGTCCACTGAACCGCGATGAGCGCGGGGCCCGCGGCGACCGAACGCGCCGCCCGGGCCCCGCGCCAGCCGGGCAGGTCGAGCTGGCCGGCGCCGCTTGACGACCGGCGTTCCTGGTTTATAGTGAGCCCCGCTGCTGCGGTGTGCGATCCCCTCGTTCGCGCGCCGGGTCCAAATCGGGGGAGAGTGAGCCGCGGCCCCGTCGCGTGAACGCGTCGGCCGCGTGCGTCTTCGTGGATTGGACAGCAGCATGGTTGGCAAATTGCATCTCGATGCGGTGGTGCGTCGCCTGGATGGCGCGACGGCCCGCATCGACAATCCGTTCGGTATTCCGATCACCCTCGTGGCCAGGGAGGATGTCGTCGTCGAGGCCGACGGCATCGAGGAGCTCCTCCGGTTCGCCTCGCTTGAAGGAACGCTCCGCGATCTTCAGACCTGGGAGAAGGCCGGCAGGATTGCCCCGTTCTGGGGCGGCACAGCCGGCGAGATCCGCTCCATCGTGCTCACGCCCGACTTTCACAAGGGCGCGGGCATCCCCGTGGGCACCGTCGTGGATGCCCGCGGGTTCGTGGTGCCGCAGGCCGTCGGCAACGACGTCTGCTGCGGCATGCGCCTGCTCGCGACGGACGTGGACCGGGACGAGCTCGCGCCGCACATCGGCGCCCTGAAGCAGCGGCTCCGCGCGATCTTCTTCCAGGGCCAGCGCGATATCCCCATGTCGCCGCGCCAGCGCGCGGCGATGCTCCGTGATGGCCTGTCCGGGCTGCACGAGACGGCGGCGGACAACGCCCGCACCGGCCTGTGGGCCCACTACGATCCTCGCGCCCAGCGCGCGGATCTCGATCGTGTGCACTTCCACGGCGGGCTCCCCGCGCGTGGGACGTTCGCGTTCGACGCGTACATCCAGGCGTCGGGCCGGGCGGACGGGCGTGACATCCAGATCGGCACGGTCGGCGGCGGCAACCATTTCGTCGAGATACAGGCCGTCGACGAGCTGGTCGACGGCGCGACGGCGCGCTCGTTCGGGCTCTCGAAGAACGCCGTCACGATCATGGCCCACGCGGGCTCCGTCGGGCTCGGGCACGCGGTCGGCGGCTATTTCAACGAGCGGGCCCGCGCGCTCTACCCCGCGGGGGTGCCCCATCCGGCGCACGGCTTCTATGTGCTGCCGGCGGTGGGCCCCCACGCCCACGAGGCCTCCGTCTACCTCGACGCGATGCGGAACGCCGCGAACTTCGCGTTCGCGAACCGCCTCTTCCTGGGCCTCATGGTGGTGCGCGCGATGCGGGAGGTCCTTGGCCGTCACGTCGCGAGCACGCTCGTGTACGACGCGCCGCACAACCTCATCTGGGAGCCCGACGGGGCCGAGCCGCGCTACCTGCACCGCAAGGGCGCGACGCCCGCCGGGGGACCCGATGGCGAGGGCGGAGCGTTCTCGTACACCGGTGACCCGGTGATCATCCCCGGCTCGATGGGCGACTCGAGCTGGGTGCTCGCGGGCGCAGGGCACGCGGCGCTGCTCTCGAGCGCGTGCCACGGCGCGGGCCGCAGCCTCACGCGCGGCCGCTCCGCGCACGCGGACGAGGACGTCTACCGGCGCGCGGTCGAGAAGCTGCACGTCGTGACGCCGCTCGACCCCGACGCGCCCCACGTGCGGCGGCGGCGCGACATCCTCGCGAAGTACCACCAGCGGATGAAGGAGGAGGCGCCGTATGCCTACAAGCCCATCACGCCGGTGGTGCGCTCCGTCGAGGAGGCAGGGATCGCGCGGCGCGTGGCGCGACTCTGGCCGCTCGTCACGGTCAAGGGATAGGGAACGCGATCGGAACGATGGTTCCGATCGCGAGCGGGTGCCCGACCTGCGCGGGCTCCTGGTTCCACCTGCCGAGCGACTACCGGCGCCGACGCCCAAGAACGAGCGCAGAAGCGGCCAGCCAGAGAGCGGCGGCGAGTCCGCCGCCCCCGGTGCTCGCGCCCGTCCGGCAAGCGCACGAGCCGTCTGCGTCGTCGCCGGCCGCGTCGTTCCCACCGGAGGGGCCGGCGCTGCCGCTGCTGCCCGGGCCGGCGGAGCCGGTCGTTCCGCCGGTGCCTCCCGTGACCGAGCCGCCGCTGCTCGAGGTCGTGGCGTCGGCGCCGCCGCCGGTGCCCGAGGGCGCGCCCCCGGCGCCGGCGCTGCCACCGCTGCCGCCCGCTCCCGGGTCCGAGCCGCCGGCACCGCCTCCGCCGCCGTCGCCCCCGTCACCCGGCATGGTGGGTCCGGTGAACCGCCACCAGTTGAACTTGAAGAGATCGCCGCCGCCACCGACGAACTTCAGGAACAGGTCGTGTTTCCCGCTGCCCCCGCTGACCGCGCAGGTCTTGGTGGTCCAGGACGACGCGCCCGAGACGTCACACGTCCCGAGCAGCGTGCCGTTCTGGCTGTCGAGGTGGAGCTCGATCTTCGCGTCGCTGGCTGCGGACGACACCCGCGCCTCGAAGGAGGTCACGCCGTCCAGGAACTCGACGTCCTTCACCTTGATGTAGTCGCCGTTGCTGATGGACGTGACGTTCATGCCGGCGCCGGTGTCGGTGCACACCTCGGTCTTGAGCCCGGACGAGAAGGCGATGGTCTCGGCCTCGACTTGCTTGAACGGATCCAGCGTGTCGACGGCGGACGGTCCGTTCGTGGACATCATGATCCTCGGAATGCTGCCGTCGGCGCCGTAGGTGAACTCCTCCACGCAGACCGAGCGCTTGAAGTCACTGCCGCCCGGCAATGCGCTGTTGTGATAGAAGAAGTACGAGTGCCCCTTGTAGTCGACGACGCCGGCGTGGTTGGTGAAGGTTCGGCCAGCGCCCATGATGTCGCCGCGGACGGTCCAGGGCCCGGTCGGGCTGTTGCTGGTCGCGTAGCTGATCTTCTCGGTCCCGGCGATGGCGGCGTAGACGAGGTAGTACAGCGACCCTCGCTTGTAGAACCACGGCCCCTCGGTGAAGCCACTCAACGGCACCTCGGTGATGCTTCCCGAGGTGCTGATCATGTCCGAGTTCAGCTTCACGTGCCGGAGCTTGGCATTCCCCCAGTACATGTGGGCCTGTCCATCGTCGTCGACGAACACCGTCGGGTCGATGTTGCCGCCTCCGGGCGCCACGGCCAGCTCCTTTCCCAGCGGGTCCATGAACGGGCCTGCCACATTGTCCGATACGCCAACGCCGATCTTCGCGCCGGTGTTGTTGTTCAGCGGCACGTACAGATAGTACTTGCCGTTCCTGGCGATACCCTGCGGCGCCCACGCATTGTCGGTCCCCCAGCGGAAGGTCTTGTAGCCCGCGGGCGAGCCGTGGTCCGTCCAGTTGACCATGTCCGTGGTGGAGTACAACCTCCAGTCGTTCATGGTGTAGAAGTTGCTCACCGTGACGTCCTCGTCGTGGGACGTGTAGAGGTACAACGTGCCTTCGTGCACCATGGGAGCGGGGTCGGCCGTGTAGAAGGTCTGCACGATCGGGTTGTCCGCCCGAGCGGGGGACGGAATCGCGGCGACGAGGCCCAGCGCCATCGCCGACAGGGTCATTCTTCTTGCTCGGTAGAACGTTGTATTTAAGCGCACGTTGAATCCTCTCGCGAGCGAAATTGCCGGCGCCCCGCACCCCTGGTGCTGGCTCGACGGAGGCGCCATCAGATGAGAGGACAGCCCGCGCAAAGGCACGCAGGACGGCCCCCCCAGGGCAAAGCACAAGTATACCCTTTCGAAATGTGAACGATCACATTCCTGGTGTCAAACCCAATCGACCGGCCCGGGCGGGATCCTCGATCCCGAAGGGAGGACTGCGCTGGCGGGCTCTTCCGGAGCGCCGCGTCACGGGGGGCGGGCGGGCGCCGGACCGCGGTGATCGCAGGCTCGATGCGCTCTATGCCGACCTGCGCACGGACGGCTGACGCCTCGATGCCGGCCTGCGCACGGACGGCTGGCGCTCGATGCCGCAGGCGGCCGGCGCCCCGGGTATCGCCTCTTGTGCGCGACGACTCGAGCGCGCGCTCCGGCCAAGAGCTCGCCCCATCATCGGCCGATTTTGATTGACGTCGTTGATGTGAACGATCACATTTCGAGCTGCGATGGGGTGGTTGAGCTTGCCTTTCACCGGATCAGGAGACGCCAGATGTCGATAAGCATGAAGCTGATGGGGGCCATGATCATGAGCGTCGGCATTGGCTCTGCCGGCGGCTTTGCGAGCGCAGCATGGGCCGCGGGCGAGAAGGCGGACGTCCCCGCGTCGGTCGCCGAGGGGAAGGATTTCGGCTGCGGCGCAAAAGGACAGAAGGCCTGTCCGATGCAGGGCTGGATGAAGACGGTGATGCAGTCGGCGACCACGAGCGGCGACGGCGCGAAGATCGCGTCGGCGCTGGACTATGTGGCGTCGAAGCCGCCGCCCGGGATGCCGAAGTGGGTCGCCATCTCGAAGGACGGCGCGGAGAAGGCCAAGAAGGGCGATATCGACGGCGCCAAGGCGAGCTGCAAGGCCTGCCATGATCTGTACAAGGCGGAGTACAAGGCGAAGCTCCGTGACGCCGCCTTCTGAGGCGCCGCGCCCTGCTCTCGCCTCTGTCAAGCGACAGTAAAACTGGCTCTCCCGCGATCTTGCTGCTGTCCTCGCTGAGCTCGCTCGCGATTGCGTGCACCTTGCGTGCGTTCTAGCTTGGGAGCTCATCGAGCCGGCTGGAGATCGCAGGCGCTCGAACGCGACCGCGCCAGCGCGGCCGCAGCGCCATCGCCATGGTCGATTCCATCCTCCTTCCCCCTGACCCTGAGCCAACGCTCGAACGCCTGCAGCACGAGGCGGGCACGCTCGTGCTGACCCCGAAGCTCGCGGTCCTTCAAACAACGCGCATGCCGCGGGGCTCGAGCTCGCGACGGCAGCCCGGGACCGGCAGCGCCGGCGATGCGCAACCACGCGCGAAGGTGAGCGAGGTTTCGCTCAACCACGCGCGAAGGTGAGCGAGGTTTTGCTCAGTCCCCATCGCGACGAAGGAGGCAGCGTCACAGGCAGGCGTCCGGCGGCCCCGGCCCTGGGAATGGCCCGAGGATGCGGGGGGTTGATGCGCGGGCACCGGCCTTGCTCTGAGGGAACAGCGAACCTTCACAAGGAGCTGCTCAGATGAAGAACACCATTCGCGCCGCGCTCGCCATCCTGTCTCTTGCCTCCGGCCTCCTGGCCGGCTGCGTCGTAGCCCCCGACGAGACGAGCACTCCGGATGAGACGACCGCCGTGACAGAGGCGCTCGTGAACAACGGAGGCGGTGCTGGTTCGCTCGGTTGGTGGTGCGGCGACGACGGAACCTGCACGTGCGAGGGTGGAACGCTGTCGTCAGACTGCTGGGGGCTCTCTCAGTACTGCGTCGACAGGTTCGAGTGCCGCATCAATCCGCCATACCTGTGTTATTGCCACTGGAAGGTCGTGCGGCAACACCCTGGCGTCAAGGGGACGACCGGGACAGTCGGGAACGGGACAGTCGGGACGGCGATCAGTCCGTGAGTGCCCGCGCGGCGGCAGGGCTCGGATCATGGGAGGGCGTGACGACGGATCGCAGCCCCTCGGAAGGCGTGGGCCCAACCCGGGCCCAATGGTCAACTCAGCCTCAGGCTGCGGCTGGAGCGTTACGAGCGTAGTCCGCCATTTGGTCGCGCAAGGCCTTTTGGAAGGCTGGCCGCGCCTCACAGCGCTTGACGTAGGCGTCGAGCACGGGAAACTCGGTCACCAGGTCTGTGTGGCGAAGGAACCTCAGCACGGTCGTCATCAGGACGTCCGCCGCGGTGAAGCGATCGACCAGGTAGTCGCGCCCGTCGAGCCAAGCGGAGAGCGCGCCCAGCCGAACTTTCACCGCATCCACAGCCGCGGGGCGCCGCAGCTTCGCCCACTGTTCCTCGCTGTGCTGCAGGTCCATCGCGAAGAGGTTCTGGATCGGCGGCTCAACCGTGTCGAGCGCGGCGAACATCCAGGCGACCGTGCTGGCGCGGTCGTGCCGATCGGGGGGCATCAGAGCCTCGGAGTCCGCAGCGATGTGATGCACGATGGCGCCCGATTCAAACAGCCCCCGACCATCCGCCTCGAAGGCCGGCACCATGCCGAAGGGGTGCTTCTGACGGTATGCGTGCGAGCTCCGCTCCCCGCCATCGATCAGCCTGACCTCGTAGGGAAGCCCGGCCTCCTCCAGCGCCCAGCGCACGCGCAAGTCGCGAACGAGCCCCTGCGCGAACGGCGGGGCCCAGGGCAATCCCGTGACGGTGATCTTGTCCATTTGAATTCTTTGCCTCTGTGGAGTTGTGTTCCTTGGAGATGGCGCCGATCCTCGGACGACCTTCGGCCACCCTTCGCTCATGCTCTCGAGCGAAAATCATTCCTCGTCGTGCAGGGACCGGCATGCACCAGGCGAATCCGGGTGCCGTCGTGGACTTTTGTGAGCGTCCACGTGACGACGGTCTCTCGAACAAATCGCGGAGCGACGCGCGGCCGCTCGGCCCACGAAGACGTACTCCTTTTCGATCTTCATCCAGGGGAGCTCGTGCCGCTCCGCGGAGAGCGGGACGCGTGCTCACGCGCCGTCCGCCGGCAACGAAAGGTGTAACGCAGGGGCAGCGCCCCTGGGAGCAACAAATCTGTCGCGAATCCGGTGAGCAGGGGCCGCGGCCCAGCGGTTGCGGGTCCGGCGGCAGGGATAGGCCGGGCGGTATGCGCCTTCGCTGCGGCCGGGCGAGCGGGGAGCTGCTGCGCCGCCGCCGTGCTCGACCGCTTGCCGTCGATCTGCTTCGGGTACACTGCCGGCGCACCAGCGCCTCCACCTACTTCTGCACAGAAAGCT
Organism: Sorangium sp. So ce128; assembly: GCF_051525245.1. Lineage (NCBI taxonomy): Bacteria > Pseudomonadati > Myxococcota > Polyangiales > Polyangiaceae > Sorangium > Sorangium sp. So ce128. Next base: position 2,805,262 of record NZ_CP150313.1, read on the forward strand.
CGCCCCCATGAAGCACGCGTTCCTCGCGGCGCTCTCGCTAGCCCTCAGCGCGTGTGCCGGACCGCTGGCGAAAGGGCCGTCGGTCGATCTCCGCCTGCGGCACGTCGTCCTCTACCAGAACGGCCTCGGTTACTTCGAGCGCACCGGCGTCATGTCGGGCGAGCGGCTCACGCTCCGGTTCCGGGAGCGCGAGGTCGACGACGTGCTGAAGAGCATGGTGGTCGTCGAGCAAAACCTTGGGCCGAACGAGACCCCCTCCACCGTGAGCGCGCTCTTGCCGCGCTCCGAACAGGCGAGCGGGCCCGAGGATCCCACCGAGATCGAGCTCGTCTTCTCGCCGGCCGCGAGGAGGCCCGTGTCGATCGCGTATGCGGTGCCGACCGCCGCCTGGAAGGCGACCTACCGCGTGATCCTGCCGGCCAAGGGGCAGAAGGAGAAGCGGGCGCTCCTCCAGGCCTGGGCGCTCATCAGCAACATCGGCGACGAGGACTGGAGCGAGGTCAACGTGACGCTCGCGACGGGCGCACCGCTCTCCTACGTCTCGAACCTGCGCGCGCCGGCGATGCTCGACAGGCCGGAGCTGAAGGGCGTCTACGACGGCGAGGGAGGCGCGCTCGCCCCGGTGCTCGCGGAGAGCTCGCCCGGGCCCGACGCCGACCGCGATGGCGTGCTCGACCACGAGGACGCCTGCCCGCGCGAGCCCGGCTCGGCGAGCCCGCAACCCGACCGGCACGGCTGCCCGCAGGCGGTCCGCGCCATCAGCAGCGAGATCCAGATCCTGACCCCCGTGCTCTTCGACAAGGGCTCAGACGTCATCCCGCCGCGCGCGAGGCCGCTCATCGAGGAGATCGCGCGCACGATCAAGAGCGTCCCGCACCTCCGCGCGTTCGAGGTCGAGGGGCACGCGTCGTCCGACGAGGCCGGCGCGGCGGATCTCGCGGCCCGGCGCGCCGCGGCCGTGCGCGCGGCGCTCCTCCAGCTCGGGGTCACTGCCGAGCTCGTGACGCGCTCGCACGGCGCCGAGATGCCCCTCGTCGCCGGCGACACCGAGGAAGCTCGGCAGCGCAACCGCCGCGTCTTCCTGCGCGCCCCGGACGTCAGACAGGCGCAGGCCCCAAGCCCGAGGCGCGAGGCGCCGGCCGTCACGCCCGAGGCGATGGCGAAGGCGCCGGAGGGCGCGGCGAGCGTGGACGCCGTGGCCGGGGCCTTCCGGTACGCGATCGCGAACCCGGTGACGCTCCCGAAGAAGTCGTCGGCGCTGATCACGCTCATCAACCGCCCGGTCGCGGGCGAGGACGTCCTCCTGTTCCGCCCCGATCCCGCGGCGCCCGCGAGCGCGACCCACCCCTTCCGCGCAGCGCAGATCGAGAACCGGAGCGCGCTCGGTCTCCAGCCCGGATCCGTGTCGATCTTCTCCGGCGGGACCTTCGTGGGCGAAGGTGTGCTCACGCGCCTTTTGCCCGGGGAGAGCGCGACGATCCCGTACGCCATCGACAGCTCGACCGAGGTGCGCGCGACGAGCATGACCACGGACGTGCCGGTGCGGGTCGTGTCGCTGTCCCGCGGCGCGCTGCGCGTGGAGGATCGGTACCGGCGCGTGACGGTCTACGACGTGAGGCCCGGCCGGGACGTGCCGGAGACATTGCTCATCCGCCACGCGAGGGCGACTGGCTTCGAGCCGCAGGGCCTCCCGGGGTGCACGGACGCGACGCCGGACGCCTGCCTCGTCGAGAAGAAGCTCGCGCCCGGCGCGCCCCAGAAGGTCGTGGTCGAGGAGACGCGGCTGTCTCAACGCGAGATCCCGCTCGTCCAGGCCGACAGCGAGCAGCTCTCGATGTACCTGAAGGGATCGAGCCTCCCGGCCGAGCTCCGCGCGAGGCTGGACCGCGCGCTCGCGCTCCGGCGCGCGCTCGACGCGGCGAACGACGAGCTCGACCCCCTGCGGCGGAGGCGCGCCGAGCTGATCGACCGCGCGGCCGAGCTGCGCGAGAGCCTGAGGACCATCGAGCGCACGCCCCAGGCCGGCAAGCTCCGCCAAACCTTGCTCGACCGGCTCGCCGAGGTGGCCCGACAGTCGGAGGAGATCGGCGCGAAGATCACCCAGCGCGTCGAGGACGTGGCCATGGCGCGCGCCGAGTTCGACGACACGCTCCGCGATCTGGTCATCGAAGGTCGGTGAGCGCCGGCGGACGATCCGGGGAGACCGCGCGGCGGCGCGCACCCCGCTTCCTACGCTGCCTTCGACGACGAGGGGCGATCGTCGGCTACGCTGTCTCAGCGCGGCGGGGGAGCAGGAGATGGATGCGCGGGCGAGTCACCGAGGCAATACACGCGCACGCCGGGGGCCACGCCCACGATGACGTGACGCGCGTCGGGGGAGAAGCTCACGTTCCCCATGTTCGCCTCGGCGAAGGAGTACAGGCGACGAACAGGCTCATGCTTCTCGATGTCGAAGATCGTGATCGTGCCCGTGTGACCGGGTGTGAGGCCCCAGTTCGTCGCCGCGCTCGCCAAATAGCGACCGTCGGGCGAGAGGGCGATCTCGCCGTCGTGGATGTCGATGTCGCCTGTGCCGCCGCTGCTCCGCTCGAGGAACTCCTCGATCGGATCGCCGGTCTCGACATCCCAGAAGCGAATGCTGCCCTGCTCGTCGGCGGTGGCGAGGCGTCGATTGTCGGGGAAGAAGGCGAGCGTCCGCACTGGGTGCTCGTGGCCGGCGAGCTCGTGGAGCACCTCGGTCGTCGCTGCGTCGTGGATGCGGACGGCGATGCCAGTGTACGTCGTGGGAATGGTGGAGTCGTCGCTCGAGGCAAACCCCGCGACCGCGATGAGCCTTTGATCCGGAGACCAGACCCAGGCTGTTTGACCGCCGTCGAACCCGGGGAAGGTGGCGACGCGCGCGCCGGTCGCGGCGTCAAATACCGGGAAGATCCCCCTCGTGTTGGCGTCATGGGTGCCGAGCATCAACGTGCCGTCGGGGGACATCCTGAAGTCTCCCGACCACTCGGGGTCCGAGGACGAGGTCGTGGGCAGGTCCTCGTCCGTCTCATAGGTGACGGTCCGCGTCGGGTCGCCCTTCTCGAGGTCGTAGTAGCGACCGACGCCATCATGGTTGATGAGCAGCTCGCCGGAAGGGTGGAAGGCGACGAGGTGCTGATTGCCAGGCGGCCTCGGAAAGACGCGCCGGCGGACGCCCGTCTCATAGTCCCACACCTCAGCGGGCTGCCCCGCGCCCGCGAACGCGACGAAGGGTCGTGTCCTGTCCAGGTCGTGGCTCCAGACAAAGCCGTTGGCGATCCGCTCGTAGATGACCTCGCCCGAGCCGGTGTCGTAGATGTGAAGGCTCTGCGACGCGACCGCGAGGCGCGAGCCGTCAGGGGACACGGCGAGCTGGCGCGGCTGGAACCGGGCGGGATACTCCATCTCGACCGCGCCGCCCTCGAGGGCGAGCCGCTCGACGTGGCTCGGGTGGGCGACGTAGACGGCGCCGGTGTCAGGGCCCAGCGCGAGGGCCAGGACGACGTTGCGCGCCCGCACCTCCGCGAGCTCCGGGATACCCTCCTTGGCCTCGAAGACGATCACGTCGTCGTCCTCGGCCCAAGCGAAGCGCATCCCGTCGGGGGAGAAGGCGCCCACGCGATCGCCGAAGGTCGTCTCCCCGACGAGCCTCCCGTCCGTGGCGTCGCGAAGCTGGGTGCCGCGGTCCTTGCCAAGAGCGAAGAGGCTGCCGCGCGGCGACGCGATCAGGGGCGCGACAGGGCCTTCGCCGACGTCGACCGACCAGCGCTCCTCCCACGAGGCGGGGTCGAGCGCCTTGACGGTGCCGTCGCCGAACCCAACCAGGATGACGCCGCCCTCCTCGGAGCGGGCGAACGCGGCGATGCCGGTGATCTTCGGGCTCTCGGCGAGGCGCCCGCCGGACGGGGCGTCCCAGATTCGCACGACCTCGTCCTCTCCGAAGCTCGCGGCTACGCGGCCGTCCGACGAAAGAACGGCGTCGTAGACCGTGCCGCGATGATCCGCCACGGTGCGCTCGACGGCCCAGATCCGCGTGTCGATCGCGCTCGTCCCGAGCGAGTCGCCGACGAGCAGGCGCTTGCCGTCACCCGAGAAGTCGACGGTCTTGGCGTCCGAAGGGAGGTCGCGGCAGGGGGTGAGATCGAAGCCGCCATCGGCGTCGATTCCGCCGCCGAGGCTGTCGCCACCGGAGCCGCTTTCGCCCGGGGCAGCGGGGGGCTCGCCGGACCCGCCGCAGGCCGCGAGGACCGAGAAGAGAAGGATTGATGATGCACCGAGAAGCTGTCTCATGGTGAGAGGCAGCGTAGCGACGTCCCGGGTTTGCGGGAAGGCGCAGCCGCCCGGAGCAGAGGCCGTCGTGGGCTCATGAAGAGCGCGCGTCCCCTCGTCGCGTGCGAGACGGGCCAGGGCGTGATCGCAAGTCAGCGGGCAGCTGCCCCCTCATGGCGCGTGGCTGCGGGTGGTCAGCGAGCGGCCTTCATGCCCGCGCCGCTCGTCCACGCGCGCGACGCCGCCCGGAGGGCGCAACTGGACTCCCATCGGTCCCGTGACTCTCAACCCCCCACACGCACGAGGCTCACGCACTCACGAGGATGTGACCAAATCAGCGGCCAGCAATCTTGACACCCACCGACCAGCACGTCAGCGCCTCGACCCAGAACCAAGCCCTCGCCTCCGTCGCTTCGAAAGTTTCGCGCCGGTGGGAGGCCGTCTTGGATCGGCGCGAGGATTCTGCCCTAGCGTTGTAGGAAGACGAAAGCGCCCTTCTTGTTCGAGATGACGATGTCCGGCCGGCCGTCTCCGTCGCCGTCCGCGACCGTGAGCTGGGTGCCTACCCCCGAATCGTCGTCGATGAGAACGGGCTGGAAGTCGATGCGTTCCGCCGCTCGCGCCTGCTCGAACCAGTAGAGCCGTGCCGGCGCGTCGAAGTCCGGCATGCCGGCAGGCACATGACCCCAGAAGCGCTCGCCGCTCACGAGGTCCTGGAGCCGGTCACCGTCGATGTCGGCGTGAGCGAGCGCGTGCGGCTCGTGCATGAACACGCTCGACGCGGCATCGGGTGTGGTCCCCGGAACGACGACGTGCTCCACGAACGCGGCGCCGGCCGCGTTCGGAACCTGCTCGAACCAGGAGAGCCCGTAGCCGTGAGCGGCGAGCGTGGTCGCGATGTCCGCATCCCCGTCGCCGTCTACGTCGACCACCGGCATCTGCGCTCCCCCGGCACCGAACGGCTGCTCGACGCGCGTGAACGGCAAGCCGTCGGGCGACTCTGGGCTCCGCGTGAAGTAGCCGCTCGCCTCGACCAAGTCGCTTGCGCCGTCCCCGTTGACGTCGCCTGCACCGAGGCCGTGCGTGAACGCGCCGTACCCCCGATTCTCGGTGAGCGCCCGGAAGACCCACGGCTCGGTCGGGTCCACGCCGGGCGACGACGTTCCGAGCACGCCTCCCGACATGTGCACGAGCTCGGGCGCGCCGTCGCCGGTGATGTCGGAAAACAGGGGCGACTCGTTATCGATCGGCCACGGCAGTGTGTCGTGACGAGCCCAGAGCGCGTCGCCGTCGCGTGGGTTCTGGTACCAAGCCGCGGGCACACCCGGAAAGCCGACGACGAGGACGTCGGTGAAACCGTCGTGGTCGAAGTCGTAGGGGAACTCGAAAAAGCAATCCGAGTAGCCGTGCGGATCGAAGGCTTCCCTCGGCCAGACGGGATGGCTCGTGCCATACCCCGGACCCTCGTACCAATCCGGGCCCGCGATGACATCCGTCACCCCGTCGTGATTGAAGTCCGCAAAGCTCGCCCCCTCGCAGTAGAACTCGCGGTGCAGCGTGATCTTCACGAAGCGTGCGTCGAGGGCGGCCTCACGGGGGAGCGGCGGGGGCGCGGTGACGGTGCCCGCGGGCGGCGCGTCGGTGCCCGCGTCGACGGGCGCGCGCGAGGATTCGGCCGCGCAGGCGACGACCAAGGCGAGCGGTGTGCAGCACAATCCCCCCATTCCCGAAGCCATCTCCGAGCGCTTAGCACGTCGTGGTAGAATCGGTCACCATGCGCCGGCCATCGCGCACGGTCCCGCTCGTCATCGGGAGCTATGCCCTGGCGAGCAGGAGTATCGCTCGCGCAAAGCCACTTCGGCCTGTCAAGAATCTTCCGCCAACGACCGGCAGTTGACATCACGTACAAAAAGTACGGATCCACTGATCCCCTATAAAAACCAACAGATCCAACGAGTTCACTCGACTGTGCAATGTTGTCTACACCACGCTGAGCTCGTCCAAACGCCGTCACGCACGACCCCGCAGCGCACCGTGTCCGGCATCGACGGCTCCTCGGGCGGCTCTCGCCACCCGGGCCTGCTCGAGAGCGTTCCGCCTGACGCGCGGCATGCCGGGTCGTCGTCTACATGTCGGCCCCGATTGGCGGGGCCTCGCTCCAGGTAGGGTCTCGCCATCGCTTGACCGGTGGAGGATCCACCGGCATGCCGAGGTGCTCGAGGATCTTTGTGATCGTGGCGCGCTCGTTGATCGCACGGAGGGTGCGGAGCCGCGCGTGGCACTTTCCGAGCGCGGGTGAGGGCGCGGGCAAAGAGGCGGCGCGCGAGGCGGGGGCGGGTGGCGACCGTGGGGCGCGGGAGCGAGAGGGAGGCGGTGGGCCTTGTCGCGGTAGTGCGAGGCCTGCCGCGAGGCGATGCCGGCGAGCCAGGGGCGGAGGGCGTCGGCGGGAGGAAGAGCGGGGGACGGGCGGAAGCGACCGGCGCGCATGCTGCGCCAGGCGCCGAGGACGGTGTCCTGCGTGAGGTCGTCGAGATCGGCGGGGAGAGCGCCGCGGGCGCGGAGGATGCGGGGATGAGCGGGCGCTGCTCGAGGAGCGCGGTGGGGTCGAGGTAGACGGCGGGGCGCGTTGGCCCAGCGAGGCGGGGTGGCGGCGCCGAGCCGAATTCCGCTATCACTGCAAATGGTCGCAAATTTCTGAATCAAAGTCGGCTCGCGACGGAGCACGCGCTCGATCTCTCTTGCACGACGCCGACTCGCGCGTTAGATACTGAACCACATGGTTCAGTTTTCGAGTGTCCGCCTCGATGCTTCCTTCGCTGCGCTTTCCGACGCGACCCGGCGCGGCGTTCTGGAGCAGCTCGGACGAGCCGACGCTTCGATCACGGACCTCGCCGAGAAGTTTCACATGACCCTCACGGGCATGAAGAAGCACGTCGGCGTCCTCGAGCGGGCCGGGCTCGTCACCACCGAGAAGGTCGGCCGCGTGCGTACCTGCAAGCTCGGCCCGCGCCGGCTCGACGAAGAGACGGCGTGGATCGAGAGGTACCGCCAGCTCTGGGCCGCACGCTTCGACGAGCTGGACAAGGTCATCGAGGAGCTGAAACGAAAGGAGAACGTCGATGGACGCAAGTAAAGAGAGTGAGCCCAAATTGACGAGCAATCGCACGACGGTGGAACCGAAGTCCGAGCGCGAGATCGTCGTCACACGGACCTTCGATGCGCCGGCGCGCATCGTGTTCCAGGCGTGGACCACGCCGGAGCTGTTCAGGCGGTGGTGGATACCGAAGTCGATGCCCGTGCCTCTACTTTCCTACGAAGCGGATATTCGCGCCGGCGGCAGCTACCGCCTGGTCTTTGGTCACGATGCCGCGCAGCCGATGGCGTTCTTCGGCACGTACCTCGAAGTGACACCGCATTCGCGCATCGTGTGGACGAACGACGAAGCGGGCGACGATGGCGCCGTCACGACCGTGACCCTCGAGGAAAAAGGCGGCAAGACGCTGCAGGTGCTGCACGAGCTCTATCGATCGAAGCAAGCGCGCGACGCCGCCCTGGCCTCGGGCGCGTACAGCGGGATGGGCGAGACGTTCGAGCAGCTCGATGAGCTTCTCGTCACGCTTGGTACGACGGCGCGATCGTCCTGAAGCCATCGCGCGGGAGGGGCGCCGGGGAGCGCGACGAGCGCGCGGTCGTCATCGAGCGGTGTTGCTGGCGGGACTGTTCCGCGGGGATGAACCGTCCCGAGCCGTCGCTTCCCCGAGGAGCTGGGGAGAGCCTCTACCGGCGTTGAGGCCGGGCCGGATGAATGCGGCGCTCCTGTCGTGCAACGAAGCGGGCATGAGCGAACACATCGATTCTGGTGGTCTTAGCCCCGGGGGTCGTCCGTGGGTCGCGTCCGCCCTGACCATCGCGGCCCTTGCTGGCCTCACCGCGTGCGAGCCCATCCTCCACGACGGAGCGGGCTCAGGCGGCAGCGGCGGCTCTCCGGGAGCAAGCAGCAGCGGTGTCACGGATAGCGCGGGAGGCTCTGGCGGCGACGGCGGCGCACCTGGCTCCGGCGGCGACGGCGGCGCACCTGGCTCCGGCGGCGGGCCCGGTACCGGCGGCGCGCCCGGCACTGGCGGCGGCAGCAGCTCGACCGGCGGTGACGGCTCGCCGGGCACGTGCGTGCCGGGCTCGGTCGTCGCCTGCTACACCGGCCCTGCCACGACGAACGGTGTCGGGCGCTGCGCTTCCGGGACGCAGACCTGCCGCCCCGACGGCTTCGGCTACAGCCCATGCACAGGCGAGGTGACGCCCGCTCGAGAGCTCTGCGCCACGCCGGAGGACGAGAGCTGCGACGGCGAGCCCCGCTGCGCTCAGCCGCCGCCCTGGGCGCGGGGCTTCGGCGGACCTGGCGCGGACACGGGCCTGTCCATCGCGAGCGACGCCTACGGCAACTACTACGTCTCGGGCTCCTTCAGAGGAACCGTGGATTTCGGTACCGGCCCTCTGACCAGCGCCGGACGGTCGGACATCTTCTTGCTCAAGCTCGACGCCGCGGGCTCGGTGCTCTGGAGCCAGCGCTTCGGGAGCGAGGACTACGAGGAAGGAGCCGTCGTGACGGTCGACGAGAACGGCAACGTCCTCCTCGCCGGCAGGTACGACCACGTGTGGCCGGGCCTCGATCTGCACGGGTGTCCTCTCCTCCCCGATGGCTCCGCCTTCTTCGTTGCCCAGTTCGATCCCGACGGCAACCACATCTGGAGCCGTGGTCCCTATGCTGGTGGGGAGTTGTACTCCGTCAAGCAGATCGCCGTCGATGCTCACGGCGACATGTACGTCGTGTACCACCAATGGGCGAGCGCCTACCTCGTGAAGATCGACGCAGCGACCAAGGACATCCGGTGGACAAAGAGGCTACCAGGAGTTTACGTCATCGGCGCGCAGATCGCGCTCGACAGCGCCGGTAACCCCGTGGCGGCGGTGGTGAACGTCGGCTCGAGCCCCGTGGCGGACCCGCCGAACCCCGATACAGACGTTCCGACGAGCTTCGTCATCTCCAAGTACTCTCCGACAGGCGATCGGCTCTGGTTGCGAGATTTCCAATCCACCTCGGACCCTGAGTTGGGCGGCAGCGCGACGGCGCTCTCGGTGGCGATCAACGCGGAGGACGAGATCCTCGTGACGGGCAGGACGGACGGATCCGTCGACTTCGGCAGCGGGCTCCTCCCCGCCGGCTTCGCCCTCGTCAAGCTGGATGCCGCAGGCGAGCCCATGTTCAGCCGCTCCGTCCGCTTCGGCAGCGAGATCGCGGTCTATCCCGCCGGCGACATCATCGTTGCGGGGCGCGGCCTCGCGCTGCTCGACGCGAGCGGGACGGAGCTCTGGTCGGTCAACTTCGATGCCTCTACGGCGGATATCTCGTTGTCCCCGAACGGCGCTGTCGGCATCGTCGGCAGCGCGTTGGGCCCCGTGGACTTCGGAACCGGCCCGATCACCTATGGAGGAGGGAACACCGACGCCTTCGTCGCCACGTTCAACCCGCCAAGGAGCGACGACGACGGCGAGGGCGGCGACGGCGCAGGGTCGACCGGCACGGGCGGCGGTGACCCGCCTGCGACGTGCATGCCGGGCTCCGTCGTCGCGTGTTACACCGGCCCCGCCGGGACCCGGGGCGTCGGGCCCTGCGCTCCTGGCACGCAGACATGTCTTCCCGACGGTGCTGGGTACGGTCCCTGCGTCGGCGAGGCGACGCCCGCCGCGGAGGTCTGCGCGACGCCGGAGGACGAGGATTGCGACGGCGAGCCCCACTGTCCTCTGCAGCCGCCGTGGGCGCGAGGATACGGCGATACCGGCGCCGACGTGGGCTGGTCGATCGCGAGCGACGTCGCCGGCAACTACTATGTCACCGGCTCCTTCGAAGGTACCGTCGACTTCGGCGCCGGCCCGCTGACCAGCGCCGGCCTCACGGACGTGTTTCTCCTCAAGCTCGATCCCTCCGGCGCTTTGCTCTGGAGCAAGCGCTTCGGCAGCGCTTACGCCGAGGCGGGCGGCGCCGTCGCCGTCGATGGGAGCGGCAACGTCTTGCTGGCCGGCACCGACAGTAACACCGACGGAAACTCGGGCATGGGCTTTGGCAGCTGCGAGCCCCTGCCCGGACCCGGTGACGAAACAGTCTTCGTCGCCAAGCTCGACCCCGAGGGGAACCTCATCTGGAGCCGGCGATCCGTGTTGGACCAGAGCGTGCGCCAGCTCTTCGAACAGCTCGCCGTCGACGCGCTCGGCGACGTCTACGTGGCGTTCTTCCAGACCCAGTGGTACTGGGATCCATCCAGGCCCTCCGTCACGAAGCTGGACAGTGCAGGAAACCTGCTCTGGAGCAAGCCGCTCACGGCGGGGTTCCCGTATCATGTCGACGACCAGCATCAGAGCGACAACGTCCTCCTCGCGGTCGACAGCGACGGCTTCGTGATCACGGCGAGCGCGTCCACCAGCGCGTCCATCGCCGATGACCCGTCCTGCCCCTGCGATCACCGGTTCACCGTCCAGAAGCTCACCCCGACCGGCGACGTGGTCTGGAGCCGCCAGCTCGGTCCCTCGGACCCAGCCGACACGGGCATCGGAACGTCCGCCCTCGCGCTGGCGGTCGACGCCGACGACGAGATCCTCCTGACGGCCTACACCGACGGGACCGTCGACTTCGGCGGCGGCGTGCTCCCCGAAGGGCCCGTCCTCATCAAGCTGGACGCCGCGGGCGAGCACGTCTTCAGCCAGCCCATCCCCTTTGGCGACGCGCTCGCCCTCGACCCCTCGGGCGGCATCGTCATCGCCGGCGACGGCCTCTCCAGGCTCGACCCCAGCGGCACGGCCCTCTGGACGAGCAGCTTCGACGCCACCGCGAACGACATCGCCCTCTCCCCGAACGGCACGATCGCCCTCACCGGCGCTGTCGAGCAGGCCACCGACTTCGGGAGCGGGCCCGTACCGTACGCGGCCGGCACCGACGTCTTCGTCGCCACGATGGCCCCCTGAACGCCCCGGCGGCGGCGCCGTGTCCTCGGCGGCGAAGCAGGCGGAAACTACGAATTGCTACTGGTTCCGGCGACCGCTCGTCATCGACCGGTGTTCCTGGCGGGACGACAGCGCCCGCGGGCTCTGCTGAGATCGCCCGCGCGCAGTGGCTGCATGCGGGCAAGCGTTTAGCTGCCGGACTGGCTGATCCAAAGCATTACAATGAAGAATATCTGCTTGCCTGCATGAGTTCGCGCTCACGCGGTCTGGGCGGGGTGGGTCTGACCGAACCCCCGACAGCCGCCATGGCGGAATTGGCGCCGACCAAACCGGAGGCCGCCGCCGATCCCCGACAGACCGGGCCTTCGCGCCTGGCACGGCGCCTGCCGAGAGCGCCACCATGCCCCGGACCCCTGAAGCGCCTACGCCGCACCCCCCGCGCCTCCTCGAACGCGTGCGCGAGGCGATCCGGACCGCCGTTACAGCCCTCGCACCGACGAGGCGTACTGCGCCTGGAGCCGGCGCTTCATTCTCTTCCATGACCGCCGCCACCCACGCGACCTCGGCCCGGCCCACGTCGAGGCGTTCCTCACGCACCTGGCGACCGACCAGCACGTCAGCGCCTCGACCCAGAACCAAGCCCTTGCCGCCATCCCGCCGGAGTTAGATGGATCTACCGTAGGGCGCTGGACAGCATTTGGGCCTTGCGGCGCAGAGCCGATCCGTGAGATTTTTCGTAGGGGAGGTCACAAAAGGCAATGGCCTAGATAGACCTGGTCCGGCGGCTTCGGTTGACCAATCGACGGATGGCTAGCCAAATCTTCGTCGATCCCATGAGAGACTTGCTGCGTCGTGCAGATTCGTTGATGCGCGCCGGACGTTGGTCCGAGGCGGTCGAGCTCTATGAGTCGGCTGCCGACGCCCTCGAGCGAGGCGGTTTTGACCTCAAATCGGTCGCGGTCTCGCGGCAGATTGTTGCTATCATCGCGGCATCCGCGCCCGAGCTGACAGTCGCACGAGTGGCGGCACTGACCCGTCTCGAGCGCCTATATACCCGTCTCGGGTTATCCACGGAGGCAGAGGACGTGCGACGGTCGCTCGGCGAAGGGCAGCAGCAGTAGCATGAGAAAACCGACCAACCCGGTGCAACAAGGCTAAACCGGTGGATCCGCGCCTTGCCAAGCTCATCGAGGACTATCGTGCAAAGGTCGCAGAGGCCGTTGCCTTGCTGGAACGTGCAGGCATACCGCGTCCTTCGAGCAGCCTCGAATGGGCTCAAGCAGACGTCGGCGGTCGCGGTGAGGAGCAGCTCGAGCACACCTTCGAGGACGCGAAAGCAGCTGGTGACCTGGTCTACTCTGGCTACACCCTGTACTACACAAAGTGAGCACTTGGTTAACAAGGGCTTGCTGCCGGCGGCGCTGTGCGCCGCGGCAGCAAGCCCGGTCGTTCGGTCGACCGCTCTGATCGGAAGGAGGATTGGATGACCAAGCCCGCCATCGTGCTCTTCGCGCTTGTCCTTCTCGTCGCGGCGGTGGCGGGCCTGTGGTCCGGCGAGGCGCGCGTCGGACCGCTCCCGAGCGGGACCACGTTGATGTGGACCGCGGCAAGTGGGGGCGCCGCCGCCATTGTTCCGGTGAGGCGCCGGCTGCGGCGTGCTGTCGCTATCGCTGCTGCGGTCGCTTCGTTTTGGGTCGCTTGGTGGGCCGGTCGCCGAGAGGCCACCGCTGCGTTCAACGAGTGCGTCGCGTCTGGCGAATCCCTGCGAGATGCCCTGGCACTCTACAAGGCGACGACAGGGAAGTTTCCCACCAAGCTGTCGGAGCTTCCTCGACGTCCGCCGGGCCGCCTGATCTTGCGGGGCTCGATGTGGGACTACGAGCGAACAATGGAGGGGTATGATCTTCGATTGTCAGACTGGCTCGTTACACATCGCGCGACCCACGCCCAAGCATTCACCGCGCACAAATAGGTGTTCGGCGAGACAGAATGACGATGGAATATGAATTCCCGGACGAGGAGATGCTGCTCCGCTACCTTGCCGTGCTCCGCGAGATCCTTATCGACGCGAAGCTTCTAGCATACGAGCGGGCCCCTCAAGTCGCAGAGTTGCTCGACGCTGTGGAAAACGTGCCAGATCTACTTACGCGCTGGGGCGGCATGAACCTGTCAATCGTTCAAGGGGAGCTCGAAAATTACGAGCGAGAGCACCTCGTCGGCGCTCCGGGGTACTCCAGTGTCTTTCATCACGGCCTCCGGCTCAACTGGCAGCTTCGGTGGGGCAAATGATTACTGCTCCCTCGCGGTTCCCGAGAAGACCGCCGAACAAAACGCTGGTTCCGATGGACCGGGCTGCTGAGCGAAGCGAGGCTGCCCGGTTCCGCGGCACAGCGGCCAGTCGTCCGGCGGCAGACGACATGCCGAAGCTCGTGGGGGGGGACACCCTGCATCGGGCAGAGCTCCGTTTCGTACGACATCACAGAGCAGGAACATGATGCTTGAAGGGCTCCCCGCATTTTCGGAGTACGTCATCCGCATCAGTACGGTAGCGCGGGGGCGCCCTTGTGGCTCACTGGCGCTCGTCGTCTACCACTTGCTTGGGGATATGGCGAACGCTGCCGAGCTGGCCCTGGGCCACTACTTCCCGCTCACGTTGACCGAACCATACCTTCAGAATTCCAGTCTCGGAAGCCCGTACCAGAAGTGGGCCACCTTCACGAACGAGGACTTCGGCACGCTGGACGAGTGCGTGCGTCGGGTCGTCCGCGCAGCGTGGAAAGCATATGAAGAGGCTGTCGGCTCCGTCGATGGGGACTGGAGCGCGAAGGACGCTTGGCACTGGTTTCACTCGGTGTACACGGAATACGCCAGCTGCGTCGTGAGCAAGGAGGAGCCGTTGCTGACGCTGTCGACCATTGGCCTCGTGGGTTGGGTAGAGCCGGGAACGTACGCGTTCTCGAACGTGGTCAATCGGCCCGACCCGCCAGCATCGACGCCTCCGCTCGTCGCCTTCACGACGCGAGACATCTCGGACCGAACCGCAATCGCGGAGCTGTGCAAATTCGGCCATGTAAATCTCCGACAGCTGCGCAGACTGAACCACGAGCTTGCACTATGGCTTCGTAGCAACTGCACGATGGACGAACTTACCGCTGCCCATGATGGCACGCTGTCGGACGCGTGCCTCGGGTGACGACGATGGCCAGGCACGCCGCCGAACAAGCCGCTGCTGACTGACGGCCCGCGCAGCTTCGCTCCGCGCAGCAGCGCGGCCCGCGGCAGAGCGGCCAATCGTTGAGCCGGAAGAGTGCGGGGACGCAGGCACGATCCCGAAACAGGCGGCAGCGCATCGAAGGGTCCGGCAACAGGGCGGCGAGCGAAGGAGAATCCCTTGGCGCTGCGCCGCCGGGCTAGGCGCCGACCCCGATCGGTGATGCCGCGAGCCCTTCACCGTGGGCGACGCTGCGGCGCAGGGCGCCCCGTTGGGCCACACCGGAGCTGCCCTCGGCGGCGAAGCAGGCGGAAGCTACGAAAATCGCCACTGTTCCCGGCCGCCGTTCGTCTCGACCGGTTTCTCTGGCGGGATTTCTGACCCGCGGGACAAGGCCATCACGCCGCCCCGCGCGACCCGTCGCCGAAGAGCATCGCCCGCAGCGCCTCGGCCTCCCGCTGCGCCCGCGCCACGATGGGCATCAGCCCCACGAGGCACTCGACCGGCACCTCCCGCACCAGGATCACCCCGTTCTGGCTGCGGAACACGCGCACGCCGCGCGCCCGGAGCCTCGCCGGGCTGATCTCGAGCATCACGTCGACCTTCGCGCGCTTGCCCACGGCGCTGCCCAGCGCGTCGGTGCAGTGGACGTGCGTGCGCGCCGCCGGCCGGATCCCGTCGCGCGCGATGCCCCTCACGGCGTCCACGCTGGTGCCGTGCCAGATCGACGCGTCGCCGTGGACCTCCTCCCACGACGCCTCGAGGCCCGCGAGCGTCACCGGCATCCCGTCGCGCGAGTGCCCTTGCGAGGCGCGCACCCGGTCGCCGCGGATCTCGAGGCGGTTCTTCGTGTTCTTCTCCACCACCTCGTCGAGCACCGGCCGGGAGATCCGGAGCGCCTTGAGGACGTCGTCCACGGCCACCCAGCCGGCGTCGTCCATGGCGACGCCCTGCGAGGGCGCCGCGTGGCGGAGCAGCCAGGAGAGCTTCTTGCTCGTGTCGGTCAAGCGATCGCGGCCCATCGTCAAGCTCCATTCCCGTCTCGTGAACCGGAGCCGCGGCCCGCGATTCGCGCGGGCACGCAGAGGCCTCCGGAAGGTCCCTGGACGGCGCAGGGACCGGGACCGAAACCGTGAAGGGAATCGGCAAGAGGAAAGAATAGACGCCCGGTTATCATCCGGAAGAAGTATTTCTGGAGTCGCTATCGCGTTTCTCGATAGCTTGCCGCCATGCTCAACCTCGACTGGCTCGGCGCCTTCGTGGTGTTCACCGAGCACCTCAACTTCACGCGCGCGGCGCGGGCGCTCCACGTCTCGCAGCCTGCGCTCCACGCCCAGATCGGCAAGCTGGGCGAGGCGCTCGGCGTCACGCTCTACCAGCGGCGCGGACAGCGGCTGGAGCTCACGGCCGACGGCAAGCGCGTCGCCGCGTTCGGGCGCGAGGTCGGCGAGCGGACGCGCTCGTTCCTCGGCGTGCTCCGCCGCGGCGAGAGCCGGGAGCCGGTGGTGCTCTGCGCCGGGGAGGGCTCGTACCTCTACCTGCTCGGCGAGGGGATCCGCGCCTTCTCCGCGCGCGCCGCCGCCCCGCTCCGGCTGCTCACGCCGACCTGACGCGCGCAGGATCCACGAACCGCCCGCGTGTCTGCGTGTAGTCGAGGAACGCCGGCACGAGCACGGGGGCGAGCTCGTCGGCGCGCAGCACGATGGCCTTCATTTTGTCCGGGAGGATCACGCGCGCCATCGCGCCGTAAAACCACCACGCCGCATCCAGGCCCGCGCACACCGCCGCAGTGGTCTGCTCGAACGACGGCCACACGAACTGGTAGCGGCTGTACGCGAGCGTCACCACGAGCGCCCACAGATTGCGAGCTCGCTGCGTCGCTGGGTCCAACAGCCTACCCATCAGGCCGAAGTCGATCTGCGCGACCTCGCCGGGCTCGGTGTCCGCGACGCGAACCGTCGGCGTCTTCTTGCGCCACGCGAGCTCCTCCATGGCGAAGCGCCGGAGTGTGTCGTAGCTCGCGCTGACGCCGTGGTCGCGCTCGAGCAGCAGGTGGATCTTCGTCAGCTTCAGCGGCCGAGGTTGGGCGAGCCAGGCCTCGATGCGTGCGCGATACGCGTAAAAAAACTGGGTCACGCCCCCGCGCGGGTGGCCCCTCCTCCTGCGTTTGGGGTGGCCCCATGACCCTGCAAAAAACGCGTCAGATGGCCCCATGAGGCTGCAAATTGGCACCCCCGCGAACGGCAGCACCCGCACGCGACCCAACGTGGGAACCGATGGCGTTCGGGTTCGATGCGGCGTAGCTGGGCACACCGCCCGAGCCCGTCATGGCGAGCGCACGCCGCCGTCCTCGAGGCACAGCTCGCGGTCGCGTCCTCGGAAAGGGGGGGCGACGCCTCTTCGGTTTCGGTCGTCCTGGTCGACGGCGCCCTTTGTCACGAAGGCTTGGCCGCGTCTTTGGGGAACGACTCCGGCGCCGGCAAACGAGCGAGAGGCTCCCCCATGGGCGGCGGAGCGAGGTGCCAGCTCAGGACCCCCAACACCGCCACGGCGACGTAAATGACGAGGAAGACGCCAAGCCCGAAGACCACGCCCTTTTCGGAGGCATAACCGAGCACCGGAAAAACAAGCGAAAAAAAGAGCTCGCGCACGCCGATGCCAGAGACAGAGATCGGCAGCAAGCCGAGCAGGCTGGCGACGGCGAGCAGGCAACAGATATCGAAAAAACCAATAGGAGCCCCGAGCGCGCCAGCCAGCCAGTAACCTTGGAGGAAATTCAAGAGCAGCGCGGAGAGCGAGAGCAAGAGCGCGAGCCCGACGTGATGCGCCCGCTGCGCCCGAAGCGCGGCGAGGAAACGCTCGAACCCTTCGCTCGAGAAATCACCGGGCAGGCGCCGATACACAGCGCCGACCGCGCGACGAGCGAGCGGACGATAGAAAAGGACCAACGGCCCGAGCGCGACGAGGCCCACGCCGAGCCAGGTGATCTTCGCGAGATCCCCGGCGATGACGCTGGAGAAACGAGCAATGCCGACCGCGACGAACGCGAGGAGGACGTAGAGATCAAAGAGCCTGTCGAGCACGACGAGCGCCATTCCCTCGGAATAAGGCATCTCGATGTCGTGCCGGAGATACTGGACCCGCAAGACATCGCCCACGCGCCCCGGGGTCATCAGGCCGACGTAGACAGTGGCGAGGAACGACGTCCAGGCCCGCGCCCGAGGGAGGCGAAGCCCACGCGCCGCGAGCAACACATCCCAGCGGAGCACCTTGAACCATAAAACGCCGAGGTTCACGGCGAGGGCGAGGAGCAGAGGCGTGACGTCGGCCGCGAGCAAGGCGTCGAGCGCGACGCGCGAGTCGCGCATACGAAGGAAAACGAGCACGAGGAGCAGAGGCCCCACGAGCTGAATACCGAGCCTGAGGAGCCTCCTCCGCGAATCCTTCGAATTCTTCGACGCCACGGGCCAAAGCCCTACTCAGGGTCCTTGCGACCGAGGATGCAGAGGTTGATCATGAGCCGGGAGACGACCTGCAAATGCTCGTCGAAATAACGAGAAAGCTCGTGGAGGCCAAACTGGAACGGGAAGAGATGCAGCCCCTTGCGCCGGATGATCTTGACCCCCCCGTCCCCGAGAGGACGCGCGAGCGACCCCCACGTGCTGAAATTCTCGTGGCCGTCAAAAGCCCGAAGCTCGAGGCGAGACGCGAGGCGGACGACAGGCTGCCACAAAAGATTCGGCGTGCTGAGCGAGAGATACCCGCCGGGCTTGAGCACCCCCGCCATTTGCCGGAGGCAAGCCTGCGGATCCGGGGTATGCTCGATGCACTCGGACGAGAGCACGAGATCGAATCGATCGCGGCCGAATTGATCGACGAGGCGGAGGGCGTCGGCGACGACGGCCTCGCAGCCGACCCTCTTGCGCGTGGCCTCGACGAGGTTCGGGCCGAGATCACAAGCCGTGACGATAGCCCCGCGCTTCGCGAGCGCCTCGCTGAAGTACCCGAGGCCGCAGCCGACGTCGAGCGCGTGTTTGCCGCGGACCATCTCGTCCGTGAGAAACTCGTCGACGAGCGTCTCGACGCGGCGCCGCGTATCGTACTGGGAGAGCGCTCTCTCGAAGCGATCACCGAGCCGGTCGTGGGAGTATTCTCGTTGATCGGGCACGCGGCTTGACATCGTCATCCCTGCTCATTCGCGAACTCGAGGGGCGCCTCCGTCCGTGCGTTTTTCTTGGCCGCAGCGGACGTCGCGCGCCTCGGGCGCTCTTCGGGGGTTTGTTTGAAAACGTAAAGGGGCCTGCCCTTCACCTGCTCGAATATACGCGCGAGATATTCACCAATGAGCCCCGTGAACGCGAGCTGAAGCCCGCCCAGGATGAGCAGCGTGCCGAGCAGCGAGCTCCAGCCGGGCTCCGTGTCGTGCAGCCATAACGCACGCCCGATGACGTACACGAGGTAGAGCGCCCCGAGCGCGGCGATCCCCACGCCGACCCGGGTCGCGAGCCGGATCGGCGCGACGGAGAACGCGAAGACGGCATCGAGCGCGAGCCGCAGCATCTTCCGCAACGAATACTTCGAACGCCCCGCGGCGCGAGGCGGCGCGACGTACGGGAGGTACGCGCGGCGAAAACCCATCCACGCGACAAGGCCCCGGACAAACCGGTGCCGCTCGGGCATACCGGCGAGCACCTTGCGCGCCTTGCGCGACATCAAGCAGAAATCAGCCGCGCCAGGCTCGATCCGGGTGTCGCTGAGCCAGTTGATGACCGTGTAAAACCCATCCGAGCTCAGCCGCTTGAAGAGCGTGGCGTCGTCCGTGCTCCTCCGGACGGCCGATACGACGTCATGCCCCGCCCGCCACGAAACAAGCATCTCCGGGATCAGCGTCGGCGGATGCTGGAGATCCGAGTCCATCACGATCGTCGCGTCCCCGCGCGATTTCGCGATGCCCGCCGAAATGGCCACCTGATGCCCGAAATTGCGGGACAACGAGTACACGAGCACCCGCTCGTCCCGGTCGGCGAGGGCGTTGAGCTCGTCGAGCGTCGCGTCGTTGCTGCCGTCGTCGACGAGCAGGATGCGGTGATCGATGTCCTTCAGCGAAGAAAGAACAGCCTTCAGCGCGTCGTAAAATGCGCCGATGACCTCTGCTTCGTTGTAGCAAGGGCTCACCACATAAAGCACAGGCTTTTTGACGCTCATCAGGCGCGGCTCGCGCATGCTACCCGCGCATGCTACCCGATAAGCTTGCCATGTCAACGACCAATCACAGACCCCGAGGCCTCACCCGAGCCCCCCCGGGCACGCCTCGCCGCCTCCGCGCGCCCGCTCTTCGCCTCCGCGCGCCCGCTCTTCTGCCCGCTCTTCTGCCCGCTCTTCTGCCCGCTCTTCTGCCCGCTCTTCTGCCCGCTCTTCTGCAAGTCCGAGAGGTAGTCCGCCGTCCGACCGAGCCCGTCCTCCCAGCGCACGCCGGGCTCGTACCCGAGTAGCTCGAAAGCCCGAGAAATATAGGTGAGCGAGTGATGCACATCCCCAGCCCTCGGGCCCTCGTGCTCGATCGACAGAGGCCGGCCAGGGTGCCGCTCGAGCTCTCGGCAAAGCGGAATGTGTCAATGTAATTGAGACACCAACTGGTCGAGATTACTGTAGCTCTGACACCGTATCGTCGGGGGCGGCGCCCCCGAGCCCCCGCGCCTCGGCCATGTCGCCTGCGCCCTGCGCGGCGTGGCGAAGACCTCGGCCGGCGGAATGTGTCAGCGCTCGGGATGCCTGCCGGCAGGTCCAGAAATGTCGAAGTACCACCAGCGGAGGAAGGAGGAGGCGCCCTACGCCTACAAACCGATCACGCCGGTGGTGCGCTCTGTCGAGGAGGCAGGGATCGCGCGGCGTGTGGCGCGGTTGTGGCCACTCGTCACGGTCAAAGGATAGGAGACGATCCAGGCGGCCGCTCCGCCCGCGCGGGTGCCTGAGCGCCAGGACGATCACGTGTCCGGCGGGACAGGTCGAAGTATTCGAGCCAGGCGACATGGTCGAGTTCGATCCCGAGGAGTGTGGCGCGTGCCCCCTCCGAGCCCAATGCACCCAGGCTGCCTCGGGGCGAGGTCGGACCGTCGCCATTGCCGAAGATGAAGCTCTGTCGAGGTGACGCGCGCGGGGCCCGCGTGCTCCAGCTGGACGTCCCATGGGACCGCCCGCGGGGCGCGCGCGAGAGGGAGAAGGACACAGAAAAGGGGGGCGTCGGCGGGGGGGCGGGGCGGCGTAGGAGGACGGCGGCGCGGCGCATGCGCCGCACCATGGTTGTGCAGGACACGAACTGTCGTGAGCCGGAGCCGCAGCCCGCGATTCGCGCGGGCACGCAGAGGCCTCCGGAAGGTCCCTGGACGGTGCAGGGACCGGGACCGAAACCGTGAAGGGAATCGGCAAGAGGAAAGAATAGGCGCCCGGTTATCATCCGGAAGAAGTATTTCTGGAGTCGCTATCGCGTTTCGCGATAGCTTGCCGCCATGCTCAACCTCGACTGGCTCGGCGCCTTCGTGGTGTTCACCGAGCACCTCAACTTCACGCGCGCGGCGCGGGCGCTCCACGTCTCGCAGCCTGCGCTCCACGCCCAGATCGGCAAGCTGGGCGAGGCGCTCGGCGTCACGCTCTACCAGCGGCGCGGGCAGCGGCTGGAGCTCACGGCCGACGGCAAGCGCGTCGCCGCGTTCGGGCGCGAGGTCGGCGAGCGGACGCGCTCGTTCCTCGACGTGCTCCGCCACGGCGAGAGCCGGGAGCCGGTGGTGCTCTGCGCCGGGGAGGGCTCGTACCTCTACCTGCTCGGCGAGGGGATCCGCGCCTTCTCCGCGCGCGCCGCCGCCCCGCTCCGGCTGCTCACGCGCGACCGCGAGGGCACGCTCGAGGCCGTCGCGGCGGGCGAGGCCCACCTCGGCGTCGCGCCGCTCGAGGGGGCGCCGGACGGGCTCGCCGCCGATCGCCTCACCGAGGTGGCGCAGGTCCTGGTCGTTCCCGACGGCCACCCGCTCGCCCGGAAGCGCCACATCCGGCTGCGCGACCTCGAGGGGGCGCGGCTCGTCGTCCCCGGCCCGTCGCGGCCCCACCGGGCCCTGCTCGCGCAGGCGCTGCTCTCGGCGGGTGTCCGCTGGGAGCCGGCGGTCGAGGCGAACGGCTGGGAGCTGATGCTCCACTTCGTCCAGCTCGGGGTCGGCATCGCGGTGGTCAACGCCTGCTGCCGCCTCCCCCGCGGCCTCGTCGCGCGCCCGCTGCCCGAGCTGCCGCGCAAGGTCTTCTATCTCGTCCGCCGGCGCGGCGGCGAGCTCCAGGGCGCGACCGCGGAGCTCCGGGACGCGCTGCTCGCGCACGCCGCGGCGTGGCAGAGAAATCATGCGTCGGGCGCGTCGAGCGCGCCCGACGCCGCCCCGACGCCGCCCCGACGCCGGCGCTGAGCCCCGGCATCGCTATCGCTCTTCCTGCCGCCTGCCGGTCTCTGCCGGTCTCCCTCCCGGACTCTGGCTTCCGGGCTCAGGCCGCCTTTCTCGACTTCTGCTTGCCCTGCTTCGCCTTCTTGCCGCCGACGTCGTCCGGGCGGCTCACGAGCTTCGAGAAGTAGCTCGGCTCGCCGCTGGCCTTGGCCTCCTGGTACACGAAGGCCAGGTTGGACGATTCGAACTTGTCGAAGAAATCGTCCCACGAGATCTCCTCCAGGGTGTCTTCCCCGCTGTACCCCGGGAAGTCGATCCGGAGGACGCCGGGCTCCCCCTCTTTCTCGGTCCGCGCCACCGTCGCCGGGTGGCCGCCGCGCGCCTCGACCCACGCGCGGATCTCGTCATGGTCGATGGTCATGTGGGACGCGTGGTCGCCTTCGGCGCCTCTCTGGCGGGTCTGCTTCCCGCGAGGACGCTGCTCGGCGCCGCCGGGCTCCCCGTCGAGATCGATCTGGACCTCCACCTCGACGTCGAGCTCTTCCTTCTCGCGCTCCTCTTTCGCGCCCCTGGCGCTGCTCGCCTTCTCCGTGCTGCCCTTCGCCGCGCGCGACGTCGGCTTGCCCTTCTGGACCATGTCGTCCGGGCGGCTCACCAGCTTGGAGAAGTTGCTCGGCTGCCCGTCCGCTGTCTTCTCCTGGTACACGAAGGCGAGGTTCGCCTCCTCGAACTTGTCGAAGAAGTCCTCCCACGAGATCTCCTCCAGGGTGTCTTCCCCGCTGTACCCGGGGAAATCGATGCGGAGGATGCCAGGCTCGCCGCCCTCCTCGGTGCTCTTCACCGTCGCCGGGCGGCCTCCGCGCGATTCGGCCCACTGGCGGATCTCGTCATGATCGATGGTTGTCTTCGATGAGCTGGCCGACATGGTCTTCCCTCCTGTGCTCGTGCATCGATGGCGCGGGGACCGGCAATCTGCATGCCAGAGGTCGATGAGAAGATCCGGGCACGCGATGGACGACCTCGGCCATACGGCGGCTCCCTGGACCGAGCGCGGCGCGCCGCGGAGCCCGTCGCGCTGCCGAACAACCGTGCCGTCGTGCCTGCGACGCGTCGCGGTCACCAGGCGGAGACCGGGGTGAAAGCAGGGGAGCTCTGCTGTGGTCGAGGATGGGCTCGGCGATGCAATTTGCCCCGCCTGCGGCGAAATGCTGCCGGCCGGCGCAGGTCCTCGTCGGAGATCGCGTTCCCCTGGATCCGCTTGAACCTGAAGCAGACAGGCCGACAGACTGCCTGCTTGAATGCTGACAGACAGACTGCCTGGCTGACAGAAACAGACCGACACGCGACGCGCGGCGCTCTCATGGAGGCACACGTGTACGCAGTGAGGGCATCCCGGTGGCGCTCGCCACGGAACCAGGCGTCCCCAGTGTAGCTCGCGCTCGATGGAACCCACGTGCGCCGGGCCAACCCGGTTGGGCGGCCGAGAGATCGAGAGAGCGCGTGTCGACGCGGGGGAGCCGGTCGTGCTACCTAGAATCGAGCGCCGCGATGCGCGCGCTGCCGAGGCCGAGGACGTGACCGCCGCGCACCATCTGCTCCTCCGGGTCGCTGTGATCGTCGTCGCCACGGCGACCGCCGCGACGGCGGGCGCGCGCCCGCCGCGCCCCGCGCCGGCCGCCCCGCAGGCCCACCCGCCGCGCCCCGCGCCGGCGGCCTCGCCAGTGGGCCCGCCGCGCCGTGCGCCAGCCCCCTCGCCGGGGCGCCCGCCGCGCCCTTCGCCGGCCGCCCCGCAGGCGCCCCCGGCTTCGCCCGCCCCGCCGGCCCTGCCTTCCGCGGCTTCCCCCGAGCCCGCGGCCTGGCGCGCGCTCGTCGTGGGCGGCGGCCCGAGGCCGCCCATGAACCAGGTGGCCATCGAAGGCCACATCCGGTACTTCCAGTCGCTGCTCCCGGCCAGGGCGGAGCGGCGCGTCCTCTTCGCCGACGGGCGCCGGGGCACGCGCAGCGTGCAGTTCCTCGACGGCGACCAGACGCGCTACCGCGCGCCCAGGCTGCCGCGCATCGACGGGGCGACCACCCGGCCCGGGTTCGACGCGATCTGGCGCAGGTTCGTCCACGCGCGCCCCGCCGACCCGTTGCTGCTGTATTTCGCCGGCCATGGGAGCCCGGATCCAGGGCACGACCTCGACAACAACGTATTTGACCTCTGGGGCGGCGGAGCGCTGTCCGTGCGCGACCTCGCTGCCCGCATGAAGGAGCTGCCCGACGGCACTCCCGTCGTCCTCGTCATGGCCCAGTGCTACTCCGGCTCGTTCGCGAACCTCCTCTTCGAGGGCGGCAGGCCCGACGGCGAGCTGGTCGAGCGCGACATCGTCGGCTTCTTCGCGGCGACCCGGGACCGCCCCGCGTCGGGCTGCACGCCCGAGATCGACGAGGCCGATTACACCGATTTCAGCAGCTTCTTCTTCGCCGCCCTCTCGGGCGTCGATCGCCTCGGGAAGCGCGTCGACGGCGCCGATTACGACCGGAACCAGCTCGTGGGGATGAACGAGGCGTTCGCGTACGCCCTCCTTCACCAGGAGACGGGCGATGTGCCGGTCGCGACGTCCGATGTGTTCCTGCGCCGCTTCGTCAACAAGCCCGATCACGAGACCATGGCGACGCCCTATTCCAGGGTCCTCTCGTGGTCGACCCCGGCGGAGCGGGCCGCGCTCGAGGGGCTCTCGGACGCGCTGGGCCTCCACGGAGAGCACCGCCTCCGGGCCGCCTACGATCGCGAGTTCGGGCCCCGGGCGGGCAGGAGAGACGTCGAGGACGTGGACTCGGCCCACCGCCTGCGGTTCATCCGGCTCGCCAAGAGCGTCGTGCTCGCGCGGACGCTGCGGCAGAGCGGCAACCGCGCGAGGATCGAGCGCTTCGAGCGGCTGCGCGCCGCGGAGGCGCGCAATCCGCTCGTCGAGGTCAGGGCGGCGAGCCTGGCGCGACAGGACAGCCGGCGGCGCGCCGCCCGGTGATCCCGGGTTGGCCTCGCTCGCCCGCCCAAGGTGCTATCAGACCACCGGACAGCCGCGCTCGCCGCGGGGCGAGGCGCGCGTCATCGCCCGCGGCTCTCGTCCCGCAGCATCGCGATCAGATCGGTCGCGCCAGGGTCGATTCCCCTCTGTGTGAGCAGGGTGGTCACCTGACCGCGGTGATGGGTCTGATGATTGAAGAGGTGCCCCACGGACCACCAGAGCGGAGAGGTGTAGACCGTCCCGCTCCGCGTGTACGTCAGGTCGCCCGCGAGCGCCCGGTCATCGATCTCGTGCACCCAGGCGAGGATATCCGCGTCCGTCCTGGCGCGCTCGCGGGAGAGATCGCCGAAGTCCGCGTAGAGCTCCTGCGAGAGCGCGGTGAACTCGATGGCCTTCCCGCTCGGATCGCGGGAGGTGAACCGCTCCGCGTCGCCGGTGAAGCGCCCCATCCAGATGCGGTCGGCGAGCAGGATATGGTTCAACGTGCCGTGGATCGACCGGAAGAAGGCCCCGCGATCGCGCTTGCGCTCCGCGTCGTCGAGCTCGCCGACCAGCGCAAAGAGCTTGTCGTTCATCCACCGGTTGTAGCGAGCCAAGGCGCGGTACTGGTCGATCCAGCTCATGAGCGACTCCTCGTGGTTCGAGAGCTGGCGCGAACGCTACCACGCCCGCCCGCGACGGCGAAACCTGGCCAGCAACGCCGCTATCGCCCGCGGCGTCACGGCCGGCGCGCACCCCCGGGACCGCGCGCCTCGGACGCATCGCCGCCATCGCGCGCAGCCGTCGAGATCACGCTTGCTCGGTCCGTTATGACGGACTATTGTCCTCGATAACAGACGCGTGGCGCTCGGGGGGAGACCCTCCATTCGGACCCGTCTTTCGCCGATCTCCACCTCCTCTCCCAAGGAGCCATGATGGTCAGCCTTTCGCTCGATTCAGCTGTCCTGGCCGAGACGTATGATCGCGTCAGCGATCGGCAGTTCAACCACGGAAAGCTGCTCATCGAAGATCTCCAGATTTCCCCGGGCGAACGCGTCCTCGACGTCGGGTGTGGGACGGGCCGGCTCGGGGCTTACGTCGCGGATCTGGTCGGCCCCTCCGGCGCGGTGGCCGGCGTCGATCCGCTGCCGCTCCGGGTCGAGCTGGCGAACGAGAAGCGCCGGCCGAACTTCGGCGCCAGCGTCGGGCAGGCCGAGGATCTCTCGCAGTTCGCGGCCGGGAGCTTCGATGTCGTGTTCCTGAACAGCGTGCTCCACTGGCTGCCCGAGAAGCTCGGCCCGCTGCGCGAGGCGCGCCGGGTGCTCAAGCGGGGAGGGCGTCTCGGCATCAGCTCGGCTGCCAGGGAGCGCCCGCACGAGTTCGAGCAGGTGATCGAGGGTGTGCTGTCGTCTCTCGGCCTGACCGGCACCGCGGAGACGCTCGGCAGCACGACCTACAAGGTGACCTCCGACGAGCTGGCGAGCACCCTCCTGCTCGCCGGCTTCGAGGATCCGAGGCTCCAGATCCGCTCCTTCACGGACCATTTCGCGGACACGGACGACGTGATCGCGTTCTACCTGGCCAGCTCGTTCGGCAACTTCCTGTCCGACCTCGATCCGGCGGAGGCCGCGCGGGTCAAGGCGGCGCTCGCGGCCGAGCTCGAGCGCCGCCGCGCGCCGGAGGGGATCCGGCTGCAACGTCACCTGATCTTCGCCGTGGCGCGCGCGGGAGGGGCTTGGTAGGTCGATCCTCCGGCGAAGGCCAGGGCCTGCCGGATGTCCTCGTCGTCCTCACGCCTGACCCGGAGGGGGCTGGCAAGCTCGGCAACCGGCGGCCAGAGGCGACGGGCGGCCGGCTCGAGCTCTCCAGAGCCCTCTCCGAGGTAGCGCGCGCCGGTTGCGTGGCCGCGCCCCTCTGCGAGGATACGGCGCCGGCAGGGGCGGGGAGCCGGGTGAGCGCCCGCGCGCGCTCGACGACGACCGACGAGCGCCGAGGAGCGCTGAGCCCGCCGCTCGGAGGGCAGGTGAGCGAACGACTCGACGTAGAGGTGCTGAGCCGCCGCGAGGAGCTCGAGGCGCTGCGGGAGCCGTGGAGCGCGCTGTGGCAGCGCTGCCCGGCGGCGACGGCGTTCCAGCGGCCGGAGTGGCTGATCCCGTGGTGCCGCGCGCTCGGGCCCGAGGAGGTGCTCGCCCTGGTCTTCCGGTCGGACGAGGGGCTCGTCGGCCTCGCGCCCCTCGCGGTTCACCGCATCGGCGACGAGCGCGTCGTCGCGCTGCTCGGCGCCGGGATCACCGATTATAACGATGTCCTGGCCGCGTCCGGGTACGAGCGCGCGGTCGCGGACGCGGCGCTCGCTTGCCTCGAAGAGCGCGCCGACGCGTGGGACGTCGCCGATCTCCACGACCTGCGCGCGTCGTCGCCGCTGCTCCTTGCCGAGGCGCCCCCCGGCTGGTCGGACGAGGTCGAGAAGCACGAGGCATGTCCGGCGGTGACGATCCCCGAGGGCGCCGCGCCGGACGAGCTGTTTCCGCCGGGGATGCGCGCGCGCGTCGCCCGCGCGCGGAAGCGGCTCGCGCGGGCCGGGGACCTGCGCCTCGACGTGGCCGACGCGGCGAGCGTGGACGAGCTGCTCGACGCGCTGTTCGCGAACCACAACGCGCGCTGGCGCTCGCGCGGCGAGGGGGGCGTGCTCGACGAGGCGCTCCGGCCGTTCCACCGCGAGGCCGCGCGCGCGCTGTGCGCTCGGGGCGCGCTGCGGCTCTTCGGCCTGCGGCTCGACGGGCGGATCATCGCGTCGCTCTACGGGCTCGCCGAGCGCGGCGGGCTCGCGTCGTACATCACCGGCTTCGATCCGGAGCTCGCGTGGTACAGCCCGGGGCTCGTGATGCTCGCCAGCGCGATCGAGCACGCGGCGCGCGAGGGCGCGCGGACCGTGGACTTCCTCCGCGGCCGCGAGCCGTACAAGTACGACTGGGGCGCCGTCGACCGCTGGACGTTCCGCCGGCGGCTGCGGCGCCGGGGCGCGCGCGGGCCCGGGCAGGACGGCGGGCAGAGCGACGGTGAGGGCGCGGTGCAGGCCGTGATGTCCGGCGAGGCGTCGCCGGAGGTCGGCCTTGTGCGGCTGCTCGGCGCCACGGGGGACCTCGCGGCCGCCGCGCGCGCGATTGACGCCGCGCACGCCGCGCGGCCGGCGGCGGCGGAGGGGGAGCGGGCGGCGCGCCTCGAGGCGCTGCGCCGCTGCCTGGACGAGCGGCGCGCCGCGTGCGCGACCGTGGCGGCGATGCTGGGCGCGCACCGGGACGCGGGCCTCGCCGGGGCGGACGCGCGGGGGGCCTGTCGCTCCGCCGCGCGGCTGTTCGACGAGCTCTGCGAGCGCTCGGAGGAGGCGAGCGTCGCCGCGTACTCGCTCGGCGATCCGGAGATCCTCGAGCGCGCGACGCGGGAGGTGGTCGAGCTCCTCGAGCGGTGGGGCGCGATCGGGGAGGACCGCGCGATCCTGCAGATCGGCTGCGGGATCGGCCGCTTCGAGGCGGCGCTCGCGCCGAGGGTGCGCGAGGCGTGGGGGCTCGACGTCTCGCCGCGCATGATCGAGGCCGCGCGGCGCCGCTGCGCGGGGCGCTCGAACGTCGTGCTCGCGGCCTCGTCGGGCGTCGATCTGGGCGACGCGCCGTCGGCCCGCTTCGATCTCGTGTACGCGGTCGACTCGTTCCCGTACGTCGTCGCCGCGGGCGCGGAGGTCGTGGATCGGCTCGTCGCCGAGGCGCGCCGGGTGCTGCGGTCGGGCGGGGAGCTCGCCGTCCTGGGCTACTCGTACCGCGGCGACCCCGCGCGCGACGCGGCCGACGTCGCGCGGCTCGCCGCCCGCCACGGGTTCGACGTCCTCGCGAGCGGTGAGCGGGCGTTCTCGCTGTGGGACGCGCGGGCGTACCGGCTGCGAAGGATCGAGCACCGGTGAGGGGCGCTCGAACCGTGACTTCACGAGGGAGATCGACACCAGGCCGACCGAGGACGAGGCCTGTCGGAATCCTGCCGTCCCGGCGGTTCAGCGAGGAAGAAGCGCTCGCTTGCGCACGTAGCAATCGACACAAGGTGCTTGCCATGAAGACATCGATCCACGCTGCGTTCGCTCTCCTCCTGTGTTGCCTGACCCTGCCCGCGTGTGCCGCCGTCGAGCTCAACCCGGGCGCCGAGAAGGTCATCGTCACCAAGCAGTCGGCCCCGCAGGGGTGCCGGTTCCTGGGGACGGTGATCGGGGAGCAGGGCGGCTCCGTGTCTGGAGCGTTCACCAGCAATGCGAACCTGCAGGAGGGCGCCGTCAACGACATGAAGAACAAGGCCCATGGCCTGGGCGGCAACTACGTGGTCCTGGAGAACACGAATGCCGGGACCACCATCTCCGGCGACCGCGGCAACATCTCTGGCCAGCAGACCGACGTCACCCACATGGGCAACGCGTACAGCTGCCCGCCGCAGCTCGTCGGCCTGTAAAACGGCCCGAACACGCGAGGTCGCTGCGGCGATGGTCCGCAGCGCGAGGCTCCCGAAGGCGCCGCCGGCGGGAGCCTCGTGCTTCGTGGACAACGCGGCAACGCGGCTTGTCCGGGCGCCGCCGGGGAGGCGTGCTCGACCAGGCGAGCCGATATCGAAACGGTCCGACCGCAACGCGGTGGGCCGGGGCTCATCCAAATCGACGAAGGGCGTGTGGAGCGCGTCGTCTCGGCGGGGTGCCCGCCGGTCGACCGTGCGGCCTGCGCCAGCCGTCGGATGGCTCCACGGTCGGGCGCGGCCGCTGCCGCGCCTCGGTCCGCGCCGAGGGGGCCTGCCGCAGGGGGAGATGAAGAGATGGAGATGTCGTTGTCCAGGCGTACGGCCGCAGAGTTTCTCGGAACGTTCTGGCTCGTGCTCGGAGGCTGCGGGAGCGCCGTGCTCTCCGCGGCGTACCCCAGGCCGGGGATCGGCTTCCTGGGCGTGGCGCTCGCGTTCGGGCTCTCCGTCCTGACGATGGCCTACGCGGTGGGCCACATCTCGGGCGCGCACTTCAACCCTGCCGTGACGCTCGGCCTGATCGCCGGCGGGCGCTTTCCCGCGCGAGACCTCCTGCCGTACGTCCTCGCCCAGATCGCCGGCGCCATCGTCGCCGCCGGGATCCTCTATGCGATCGCCAGCGGCGCCGCCGGGTTCGCCGTGCACGCAGGCTTCGCGTCGAACGGATATGGCGGGCGCTCGCCCGGCGGGTACTCGCTCTTCGCGAGCCTCCTGACCGAGATCGTCCTCACGTTCGGCTTCGTGATGGTGGTCCTCGGCGCGACCGATCACGGCGCGCCGCGCGGGTTCGCGCCGATCGCCATCGGGCTCGCGCTCACGCTGGTCCACCTCATCGGGATCCCGGTCACGAACATGTCGGTGAACCCGGCGCGCTCCACCGGTCCTGCCCTGTTCGTCGGCGGAGGGGCGCTGTCTCAGCTCTGGCTCTTCTGGCTGGCTCCGCTCGCCGGCGGCGTGCTCGCCGGCGCCCTCTATCCGGTGCTGGTGGGCCCGAGGCCGGTCCGGGCCGTCGTCACGTCGCCGCCGGTAATCTGACGAGGCCGAGGAAGGAGGAGGCCGACGGCGGGGATCAGGCCGGCCCGGCGCCCGGCTTCCCGGCCTGCCGATCCCCGGCGGCGGCCAGCGCGTCCTTCGCCGAGATCCGCTCGATGAGCAGCGCCGCTCCGGCGCCCAGGAACGTCACCCCGATCTGCAGCACGTACAGCCAGAACACCGCGGCGGATCCGGGGCCGATCACGTCGCGCGGGGCGATGTACATCGACAGCCCGGCGTAGACCGAGATCTGGAACGCGCCGAAGAACCCGGGCGCGTTGGGCACGAGCACCCCGAGCGCGAGCACGCCGATCACCACGCACGCCTGGCCGAAGGTGAGCCCGGAGACGCCCGCGCCCCGGCACACCATCCAGATCCCGGCCGCATTGACGGCCCAGTACACCAGAAGATGCGCGCCTCGCTGGTGCGCACGCCCCACGACGACTCCACGCCCTCCTCGGCCTGCACGTCGAGGAAGACCGCGCCCGCACGCCCGAGAACGAGGGAATGGGGCAGGTGGGCGCCTCCACGGACCCGGAGGATCGGAATGAACGACGGCTCCGGAACAGCTCCGCGATCACGGCCGGAACTTGGTCGAACCCGCCGCGCGCTTTCAAGATTTCACGCACGCCATCTTGCCACCTATGCTAGGGCTCGCGCCCCGAGATGAGGACCAAGATCGGGACCGGGCCCGGGGCGCCCGAGGCCGAGGCCGACACGGACGCTGCCGCCGGCGCGGATGACGAGATCACCGCCGACGCAGACGGCGAGGAGAGCTCCGGCGCGGAGGGCGCAGACGGCGAGGAGTGCTCTCCGCGCGCCGCGCGGCCCGAGGCGGCCGGGCCGGCGCGGCCCTCGCCGCGGCAGAGGCTCGCGCCGCTCCTCCGCGAGCTGCCGGCCGCGCTCATCGCGCTCGTCGTCTCCATCTGCTTCGGGCTGAGCTACGGCGTCAATTACGGCGTCAGCAACCAGACGGCGTACATGCTGGGCGCGCTCCGGCTGCTCGATCCCAGCGTGCTCACGAAGGACTGGTACGCGACCGGCTCGGCCAACTACCACCCGGCGTTCTCCTACGTGGGCTGGCTGCTGCTCGCCATCGACCGCGGCGGCGCGGCGGTGGGCTGGGGCCTCGTGGTCACCGCGGCGCTCGGCGCCATGTGCGTGTACTGGCTCGCGGTCGAGCTGCTGAACGAGCGGCGCCTCGCGCTGGCCACCTTCCTGCTGGTGATGGCGATCGCCTTCGTCACCCGCACCGACAGCGTCGCGGTCAGCTACATCTTCGATTTCACCCTGCAGCCCTCCACCCTGGGCAGCCTCTTCCTGCTCGCGGCGCTGCCGCCCCTCGTGGCCGGCCGCTACCTGCTCTCGGGCGTGTTCCTCGGCCTGAGCGGCCTGTTCCACGCCAATTACCTCGTCCTCGGGATCGGCACCTTCGGCCTCACCCAGCTCCTGCTCGGCTGGAGGGACGGCTGGAAGGATCTGGCGCGGCGCATCGCCATGCAGGTCGGGCCGGCCATCGCGGTGTTCCTGCTCCTCTCCCCGCTCATCCTCCGCTCGGTGCGCTCGCCGGACGCGGCGTTCGCGCAGGAGATCCTCTTCAACATCCGCGCTCCGCACCATTACGCGCCCACGACCTACAAGGGCAGTTTCTTCCCGGTGGCGGCGTGGCAGATGCTCGGCCTCGGCGCCGGCGGGTGGCTCTTGCGCGGCCGGGAGGGGCGCGGGCGCCGCCTCGGCGCGGTGGTGCTCGCGTTGGCGATCCTCATCTGGACCGGGACGCTGCTCACCACCTGGGTGCAGATCCCGCGCGTCGCGCAGCTCTTCGTGTGGCGCTTCGCGCCGTTCCTCGACCTCCTCATGCAGCTGCTCGCCTGCGCGGCCTCGGCGAGCATCGCGGCCCGCCCCTCCCTCTTCCGGCGCATCCCGCCCGCGGGCCTCACGCTGACGCTGGGCGGCTTCGTCGCCCTGGCCATGCTCGACAAGGAGGGGGATCTGGGGCGGCCGCTCGTGCTGGCCCTCGCGCCCGGCGCCGCGGGCGCCCTCGTCGGCGCGGCGGCGCCGCTGCTCGCGCGCCGGCGCGTCCGTCTCGCCCCGGCGCGCGCATTTCTGTTGCGCTTCGGCGCCTATGTGGTCGTCGCCTACGCGGCGTTCGCCTGCCTCCGCGTCGGCGTGCCCAAGGTGAGGGGCTACCGGGAGCGGTCCAGCGTGATCAAGGGCATGCGCGGGCCCGAGGCCGATATGTACGCGTGGATCCGCGCCAACACCCCGAAGGACGCGGTGTTCCTCACGCCGCCGCAGCTGGAGCGCTTCCGGCTCCTCGGCGAGCGCGCCATCGTCGTCGACTGGAAGAGCAGCGCCTACGTGCCCAGCGAGCTGGTGGAATGGTACCGGCGGCTGGAGGA
This sequence comes from Sorangium sp. So ce128, assembly GCF_051525245.1. Taxonomy (NCBI): domain Bacteria; kingdom Pseudomonadati; phylum Myxococcota; order Polyangiales; family Polyangiaceae; genus Sorangium; species Sorangium sp. So ce128. The sequence goes on from NZ_CP150313.1 coordinate 2,838,143, forward strand.
CGTCTCCGGGCGCAAGGGCTTCCGGCGCTCGGACGACCTGTCCGACGGCTACGGGGCTCTCGACGCCGCCCGGCTCGACCCGCTGCAGAAGAAATACAAGCTCGATTACGTGGTGGTGGCCCGTGGCCGTCAGAGGGACCTGCCCGGCAAGGTCGTCTATCAGAATTCGCGCTTCGTGATCCTCGACCTGGCCGGCTGAGACGTGATCGGGACTCGAGGCTCGCCGCGGGTCGCGTAGCGCCCGGGCTACGCGCCGAGCCGGTCCCACGCGAGCTTGGCCGTGAGCGTGAGGCCGAGCGCGACAACGAACCACCGCACCTTCCTGGGCTCGATGCGGCGGGCGACCACGGCGCCGGCGAGCGAGCCGACCACCGCCGCCGCCATCATGATCGGCGTGGCGACCGCGTCGACCGCGCCCGCGAACAGGAACGCGAGCGCCGCCACGCCGTTGATCAGGCTCGCGAGCACCGTCTTGATCCCGTTCAGCCGGTGGATGTCCACGTCGCCCGCGAACGAGGAGAGCAGCGCGAGCATCATGATGCCGATGCCCGCGCCGAAGTAGCCGCCGTAGACGCTCACGAGGAACTGGAGCAGGAACACGAGCCACGGCCGGGAGGGCAGCGCGAAGCGCTCCGCGCCGGGATCCGCCGCCGAGGATGGCGCCGCGGAGGGCTTCGCCGGGCGCAGGTTCTGCCAGAGCAGGAGCAGCGTCGCGACGAGCACGAGCCCCGGCACCGCGGCGTCGAACACCCGCTGCGGCGTCACGAGCAGGAGCGCCGAGCCCACGACGCCGCCGAGCAGCGAGGGCAGGAACAGGACGCCGAGGACCCGGTAGTCCCGGGAGAGCTCGCGGCGATACGCCCACGCCGACGCGAGCGACGCCGGCGTGAGCGCCACGGCGTTCGTCGCGTTCGCCGCGAGCGGGGGCAGCCCCGCCGCGATCGCCGCGGGGAACGACACCAGCGTGCCGCCCCCGGCCACCGCGTTGATGGCGCCGGCCACGGCGGCGCCGCCGGCGAGGAGTGCCGCTCTGGTCAGATCCACGGCGCGAGATCGCCCGAGCCCCGCCGGCCTGTCAACCGCCGCGCTTGAGGGGGCGGGCGCGGCGCCCCTAGGATGGAATGGCGGCCGACCCTGGCGGTCGCTCCTCCTCGGAGAGCCGAGCGACATGCCGCGATCCTTCCCGCACCTCCCCGCCGCGCTGCTCTCCGCCATGGCGTGCGGCGCGCTCGCGAAAGCGGCCGCCAGCGAGGGGCAGCCCGAGCGCGCGCGCGTCTGGGTGGCCGACGACGGCACGCGCGTCCGCCGGGAGGATGTCGGCCTGCCGCTCTCGCGCGGCGAAGGAAACGCGGTCTTCCGGCCCGGCGAGCCGATCCGGCTCGGCGCGCTCCGCGCGGAGGTCGTCGCCTTCCAGGTCGTCGTCGAGGCCGGCGCCGAGCCCGTGCGCGGCGTCACGGTCGAGCTCTCCGCGCTCGGCCCCGCGGCCGGCCCGGGCGCTCCGGCCAAGGCGCACGAGCAGCCCGCGCAGGGGCAGGGAGCGGCGCCCGCGGGGACGATCTCGATCCGCCGCTTCGTCGAGCACTACGTCGAGATCACGCGGCGCTCGCGCAACGAGCAGCGCCCCCTGGAGTCGCTCGGGTGGAGCCCTGCGGCGCGGCCGCCCGACGACGTGCACCTCGGGTTCCTCCCCGACGCGCTCATCCCGGTCGAGCTCGCGCCCCCCTGGGCGCCGTACCCGCTCGAGGTAGGCGCTCGCGAGACCCGGGCGGTCTGGATCGATCTCCACGTCCCGGAGGGCGCCCTCCCCGGCGCTTACGAGGGGAGGGTGGTGGTCGGATCGGCGTCGCACGGCGAGCTCGCGTCGCTCGATCTGAAGCTCGACGTCGCCCCGCCGGCGCTGCCGTACGGCGCTGTCGACTTCATCGCGTTCTACGACGCCGATCACGTCGCCGAGCGGGTCGGCGACGGGCCCGCCGTCGAGCAGCAGCTCTGGCAGCTGCTCCACGAGCACCACGTCGACGGCTTCGCGTCGGTCCGGAGCCCCGCCGAGGTCGAGCGGCTGCGCGCGGCGATCGACGGCTCGCTCTTCACGGAGGCGCGCGGCTACCGGGGGCCGGGCGCGGGCGTGCCGCCCGGGGCGGTGGCGCTCGGCGCCTATGGCAGCTTCGGCGATCCCGGGGAAGCGACCCTCCACCGCGTCGAGGCGGTCGCGGACCTCCTCCCGCCGGCGGTGGACGACGTGATGCTCTATGCGATCGACGAGCAGTGCGAGAGCCCCCGCGGGCCCGGCTGGCGCCGGCTGATCCGCGGCTCGCGCCTGTCGTCGCGCGTCCTCGTGGGGCACTCGTGCGGCGAGGTCCCTCCGGTGGAGCAGGACGTCGACCTCGTGCTCACGCCGGCGAACCGCTTCGACTCCACGTGGGCGCGGGCCGCGCGCGAGGCGGGCCAGCGGCTCTGGGTGTACAACGGCGCGCTGCCGAGGACCGGCACGTTCATGATCGACGCGCCGCTCACCGGGCTCATGGCCGACGGCTGGATCGCGGCCTCCCACGAGGTGGACCGCTGGTTCCTGTGGGAGACGGCGTTCTGGCACGACGGCAACCGCGGCGGCAAAGGGCCCATCGACCCGTTCACGGTCGCCGAGAACTTCCACAACCGCGACGGCGACGCGTGCCTCGGCGACGGCATGCTGCTCTATCCCGGGACGCAGCGGGGCGCGTTCTCCTCCCGATCCGTCGGCTTTCCCGGCGTGTTCCCGTCGATGCGCCTGAAGAGCCTTCGCCGCGGGATCCAGGACGCCGGCTACATCGCGCTCGCGAGGTCGGCGTCGCCCGGCGCGGTGGACGCGATCGTCAAGGAGGTGATCCCGGCCGCGCTCGACGAGGCGCTCGACAGCGCGCCCGCGGCGTGGAGCCGCGACGGCGCCCCGTTCTTCAGGGCGCGCTCCGCGCTGCGCGCGCTCATCCCGGCGGGCGCCTCGCTCGACGCCGCCGGCGTCCGCCGCGCGCTCGCCGAGGCGGCTGCGGCCCGCCGCGCGCTCGTCCCGCTCCCCCGCGCGGGAGGCGGGGCGGACAGCGCGGGACAGACCAGCCCGTGGCCGTTCGGCCGCTGGAGCACGACGGCGCGGCTCATCGCCGCCGCCGGGCTGGGCGCCGCCGTGCTCGCGCTGGTCATCGGGCTCTACCGCCGGGGGAAGCCAGGGCGGGGGACCGAGGGGCGCTGACCGGCGTACGCCTCACTCGCCTGCCTGGCGGCTCAGCCCGCATCCCACGAAGCTGCACCCCGCTATGAAGAGGGTTCTATCGCCGGCGGATGGAACGGCGTTTTGGGCTCGTCGGGCTCACGATGATCGCATGATGAGCTGCTGAGTCGCCTTGCGCTCGCCCACGACGGCGACCACCGTCTCGGAGGCGAGCCCCGCCGCGCCCTGCGACGTGCGGCGGATCGCGCCGAGCAGCGCGAACCAGCCGAGCTGGCTGCTCGAAATGGCGCGCTCGGTGATTCCGTCCACGCGGGCCAGCGTCTTGCGCGCAACCCGGAACATGCTCCGATCGACCCCCTCGAGCAGGTCGAGCGTGGCGCCGAGCCGCTCCTGCGTCTCGACGCGCACGTCCTCGAGGAAGCCGAACCCCGCGCGCACGACCTCTTCGACGACGCCGAGGCTGCCATCAACCCAGGTGGTGATCAGGCCCTCTTGCGGAACGCTGAGCTTCGCGCGTTCAGAACCATTGCTGCCGGCCGCGGCTTGGCCGGAGATGCTTTCGTCCATCTCGAACCCCCTTCCTCAAAATGGCTCGCAGGCCATTCGCCTGCTGCGAACCCACTATCAACAGCTGAGTTCTCGGATGGGTTATCACAGGGCAACAAAGGCGTGAACTCTTTCTTCGTCATCTCGTCATCGCGATCGCGCCCTCTGGTGCTCTGGTCGGTCGCGTCCGTTGCGCAGGTTGCGCAGGTTGCGCAGGTTGCGTCCGTTGCACCTTGCGTCCGTCGCGTCCGTTGCGTCCGTCGCGTTCGTTGCGTCCGTTCCCGGGGCCAGACGTGCCGCGCGGAGTGAGGTCGTGGTGGCGCCCTCCCACGCGTCCTGCCGAATCCGCTCTACCTGGGTAAATTCGCTGAAAACTCGCGATAAACGGCCAGCGCGTCGGAGACGTAAGCTGGCGGCCACCGAAGACCCTTGGTCCTTGGCAGGCGCGCCCCGGCTGGGTACGGTCCCGCGGTGCCCACGAGGCCCACGAAGATCGAGCGATTTCTGAGGGGGACCACCTTGTCCACGCTGCTTGCCGCCTCCTGTGTCTCCGGCGCACCGCACGGCGAGGCGCCCTCCGCGCCGCCTGCTGAGCTCTTGGCCTTCGAGCTGCAAGAAGGCCAGATAGACAACCACTTCTTCCGTCGTGGTCAGATCGCCGCCCATCTCTTGACGACGTCGGGCGTGTCGCCGCGGCTCATCATCGCTTTTCCGGCAGGGAACATGGGAATCGCGGTGTGGTTCGATTCTCTGCCCGCGCCGGTCGATCTCTCGGTGGAGGGGGACGTCTCTGACGTGGAGCGCGTGGAGCGGCCCGGCGTCATGCGCGGCGTGTCGGCGCTCCTTGCGAGCGAGGCGCCGGTGCTGCGTGTCCATCGGGTGCTCCTAGGGAGTGTCCGTACGCTCCGCGACGTGGGGCGCGACGCCGAGGTTCCGGCCTGGCTCGGGAACGACGTCGAGGCGTTCGCCTCGCAGCGAGGAGCGGCGATCGCCGTGCGGCGCACGATGCTGGACGGCGATCATCACCTCGAGCTGCTCATCGAGCCGCAGGACGGCACGACGGCCGCGCTCGGGGGCGACGGCCGGATCGAGCTGGCGGCAGGGCCGAGCGGCCTCCGTGTCCGGGTGACGGCGCTCTCGGACGAGGCGCCGCTCACGCCGGTGCCCCTCGAGGAGCTCGTGACGGAGCGCGCCAGCGACGATCCGCGCCACCGACAGGCGCTCGGCTTCCTCGCGTACCGGGAGAAGCTGCTGGCCGGGTCCTGGCGTTTCCTTACGTACTTCGGCCGGGACACCTTGCTCGCGGTGAGGATGCTCCTGCCCGTCCTCGATCCGGCGGTGGTCGAGGCGGGCATCGGCTCGGTCCTCGATCGGCTGAGCCTGACCGGTGAGGTCGCGCACGAGGAGGCGATCGGCGAGTACGCGGCGTTCATGCACCTCGATTCGGGCATCCCCGGGGCGCTGCGCGAGCCCGTCTACGATTACAAGATGATCGACGACGACTTCCTCCTCGCGCCGGTCGCCGCGGAGTATCTCCTCGGCAGCGCGGCCGGCCGGGAGCGCGCGGCGGCGTTCCTGTCGCGCCGGACGCCGGGGGGCGACACGTACGCGGAGGCGCTCGCGCGGAACGTGGCGCTCGTGCTCCACCTCGCCGCCCCGTTCGCCGAGACGGGGGATCCGATGACGTTGATCGGGCTCAAGGCGGGCACGAAGGTGGGCGAGTGGCGTGACAGCCAGGAGGGCCTGGCGGGCGGCCGGATCCCCTACGACGTGAACGCCGCGCTGGTTCCGGCCGCGCTCCGCGCGTCGGCGCGGCTGCTCGCGAGCCCGCTGCTCGGCGCGGACGCGGAGCGCGCCGGCCGGGCGGAGCGGCTCGCGCGCGCGTGGAAGGACGCCGGCGTGTTCTTCCGTGTGGAGCTGCCGGAGGACGAGGCCAGGCGGCGCGTGTCGTCCTATGCGGCGTCGCTGGGCCTGGACGCGGCGCCGGCGCTCGCGTCGCTCTCGGGGACGCTCTCGTTTCCTGCCGTCGCGCTCGACGACCAGGGGAAGCCGATTCCCATCATGCACTCCGACGACAGCTTCGTCCTCCTGTTCACGGAGCCGCCGCCCGCTGCGCTGGAGGAGATCGCGGGCCGCCTGATCCGCCCGTTCCCTGCCGGCCTGCGGACGCCGGTGGGGATCCTGGTCGCGAACCCCGCGTTCGCGCAGGATCCAGCGATCCAGAGGGATTTCACGGCGGCCCATTACCACGGGACGGTCACGTGGTCGTGGCAGCAGGCGATGCTGGCCGCGGGCGTCGAGCGGCAGCTCGGCCGCGGCGATCTGCCGCCGCGCGCGCGGGGCGCGCTGGAGCGGGCGCGGAGCGCGCTCTGGGAGGTCATCGCGGCGACGCGCGAAGCGAGCACGCGGGAGCTCTGGAGCTGGGCCTTCGAGGGCGGCTGTTACAAGCTGGTCCCCTTCGGCGCGGAGCGATTGCACCACGACGAGTCGAACGCGGTGCAGCTCTGGAGCACCGTGTACCTCGCGGTACGCCCCTGACAAATCCCCTCCATGGTTGGCATTTTTGGCGGGGAATTGAAGATCGCGCTCAGGCCTTTGCGCCGGCGATCAAGTCCATCAGCGATCGCCGCTCCCCGCCACGATCGGCCCCTTCAATCGATCCCAGCTCGACATCCGGCCGGATCCCCGTCCCGTGGATCGGCTCTCCGCCCGGCAGGACCATCCTCGCGGCCGGCGCGAGCACCGGCGCGTGATCCTCCGGATCCGCCGCGACCTTCAGCGCCGTCCCCTTCCCGTACGTGCGCTCCCCCGCCACGACCGCCCTCCCGTGCCACTGGAGGCAGCCGGCGAAGAGCTCCGCCGCCGACGCCGTCCCGCCATTCACCAGGATCCACAGAGGCGCGCGGCACGGATCCCGGTGGCTCGACCGGTACACGATCTCGTCGCCGTCCGCGTCGATCGCCCTCCCGAGGACGCTCCCCGGCTCCAGGAAGTCGCCCGCGAGCTCGAGGAACGCCGTCAGCTCCCCACCGGGGTTGTCGCGCAGATCCAGCACGAGCGTCTCCAGCCCTTCGGCCTCGAGCGCCCTCACCGCCGTGTGGATCCGGGCGGGCACGTCCAGCGAGAAGGTGCGGATCTTCACGTACCCGACCCCCGGCTCGAGCTGGACGCTCTCGACGGGCGACGCGCCGCCGCACGGGTGGAGCGACGCGACCAGCGCGTCCAGATCGGCCAGCATCGGGGCGCCGGCGGGCCGCGCGCCCCCGGCGCTCCCCGCGTTGTACGTGATGAAGACGTTGGTCACGCTCGGCAACACCTGGACGCCGATGAAGCAGTTGTAATTGTTGCCGGCCCTCGGAGAGAGCAGCGACGTGGCGGGGGCATAGTTGATGAAGACCCGCACGTTGCCGAACGTGTACTGGCCTGTTCCCATGAAGGTCCAGTGCAGCGTGCCCAGCCAGTCGCCCATCGTGAGGATCGCGCGCGCCAGGAGGCTCAGCGCAGGCCCCATCGAGAACCACACGTTGAACGAGAACGGGAACTTCACCGCGTTCGGGTCGAAATTGGGGAACGGGAACGGGCCGAGCGCAGGCGACATGCACACGTCGGGGAACCCGGCGCTCATGCCGGTACACTTGTTGTTCGCAGGCAGCATCGCGCCGGCCTCCTATCCCAAGAGGATCTGCTTGCCGTTCACCGTGACCGTCTCCTCGGTCAGGATCGTGGCGTTCTTCGCCTTCGTGAAGGCCGTCTTCTCCACGATCGTGTGCGACTCGCTCGCTTGAACGCTCAGCAGCGCGCTCACCCGCTGGACCATCGAGGTGAACCTCTGGACCACGGCGTCGGCCACCATCCGGATCTTGCCCGCCTGCACATCGAGTTCCGGCCCCCGGATCGCGACGCCCTTGTCCCCGGACAGCGAGAGCTCTCCGTCCCTCGCGTGCACCGCCACGTCCCCCTGGAGCGACAGCACCGTCCGACCCGCGCCGTGGAGCACGCCGATGGCGTAGTAGCGCTCCTCCCTGCCGATGACGAGCAGCGTGTCGCCCACGGCGGGCTCGTAGGGCAGCGCGAGCGCCATCTCGACGGCGACCGGCTGGCCGCCCGGCAGCTCCACCGCGATCGCGCCCCCCTCCGCCGCCGTGACCCGGCCCGGGCCCAGGTACTCCCTCGGGAGCGCCGCGGCGCCGTCCTGGCCCGCGTCGTCGGCCGCCGCGCCCCCGGCCCGCGGGAGGCCGATCCGAAGCACGTCCGCGCCGCGCGAGCCGTGCGCGCCGTACGCCCGGAGCGCGTGCTCCTCGCCCGCCGCCGCATCCACCCGCACGGCCGCCGCGCGATCGCTCTCCTTCATGGCTCCCATCGACATCGCTCCTCCTTCATTGCGAGCGCCGCTCGGGCGGCATCCATGCTTCGGCCTCGAGCCGATCGACGTCCGTGCGCCTCGCCGTGGCGAGGTTGGCATCGAGATAACGTGTCTTCTCGTCGCGGACGTGGTGCAGGTTCGCCCAGTGCAGGTCCGCGCCGGTGAAGTCGGCGCCCGAGATGTCCGCGTGCGAGAGATCGGCGTGGTGCGCCTTGACCCCCACGAACAGCGCCCCGGCAGCGCGGACCTCGTGCATCACCGTCTCGCGGATGTCGGCCCCCGCGAGGTTCGCCCCCGAGAGATCGGCCTTCACGAAGATCGCATTGCGGAGCATCGCCTGCGTCAGCCCGGCGCCGGCGAGCACGCCCTCGCCGAAGAAGGCGGCCTTCGCCATCGCGCCCGCCAGCGAGGCCTGCCGCAGGTTCGCCCCCTTGAAGTTCGCGTTCGCCAGGATGGCGCCGTCGAGCCGGGTCCGCTCCAGGTTGCACGAGGTGAAGTCGCAGTTCGACAGGTTGCACCCCGAGAGGTCCATCCCCGAGAGGTCCCCGAGCGCGAAGAAGCACCGCGAGATGGTCAGCCCGGAGAGCGACACCCGCGTCAGGTCCACGCCGGAGAAGTCCACGCAGTCGAAGATCGCCTTCTCGAAGGTGATGCCCTCCACGACCGCGGTCCGCAGCGTGGTCTGCGAGACGAGCGCGCGCGTCAGGTTCGCGCCCGTCAGGTTGGCCCCCTCCAGCATGCAGCGCACGAGCCGCGATCCGGACAGGTCGGCGCCCGAGAGATCGGCCTCCTTGAAGACCACCATCTCGAGGTCCTTGCCCGAGAGATCCGCGCCCGGCAGCCGCGCCCGGTACAGCATGCACGACCTCAGCGTCGCGCCCCGGAAGTCCGCGCCGGTGAGGTCGCAGCTCGCGAGCACCGTCTGGTCGAGCGTCGCTCCCCGGAAGCTCGCGCCCCGGAGGTCCGTTCCCTGGAGCGACGACAGCGTGAGGTTCGCGTTCTCGAAGCTCACCCCCGCGAAGTCCATCCCCTCCAGCGCCGCGCCCGCGAGGTCCGCCCCGGAGAGGTCGAGCCGGCCGAGGCGCGCGCCGTCGAACACCGTCTTCGTGAGCTTCTTCGGGAGCACGGCCTCCCGGAGATCGGCCTTCAGGAACACCACCGTGTCGAGCTCGGCGCCCGACAGATCGGCCCGCGTCAGGTTCGCCTCGGCGAACGACGAGCCCTCGATCCGCGCCTGCGACAGCGAGGCGCCCGAGAGGTCCGCCCGCGTGAACGACGACTGCGAGACGGTCACCCCGTCGAGCGCCGCGCCCGACAGGTCGGCGAGGTCGAGCCGCGTGCCCTTCAGGGTCGCGCCGGACAGCTCTGCCCCCGCGAGCTTCGACTCGGCCAGGTTCGCCTCCTGGAGCCGCGCGCCGCGCAGGTTCGCCCCGGTCAGCTGCCCGCGGACCAGGCTCGCCCCCGTGAGGTTCGCCCCGGCGAGGTTCGCGCCCGAGAGGTCGCTCTGGGCGATGGCCGCGCCCTGGAGATCGGCGCCCGACAGGTCCGCGCCGCGGAGCGCGCACCAGGCCATCTTGATGCCGCGGAGATCGGCCCCCGAGAGGTCCGCGCCCTCCAGCTGCACCCGCCCGAGCTTCACGCCGCGCAGCCGCGCCTTGCGGAGGTCGGCCCCCCGCAGATCCATGTCGCCGAGCGTCCTGCCCTCGAGCGCCTCGCCCGCCTGGAGCAGCGCCCTCAGCTCGTCCGGGGTCATCGATCTCGCTCCAGCGTCGACTTCTTCAGGTTCGCCCCCCTGAAATCACAGCCGGATCCCGAGGTCTCGTAGAATTTTGCATCGTAGAGGTTCGCGTCGACGAACTTCGCCTCCGGGACCCGCGCCTTGAGCAGGTCCGCCTCGAAGAGGTTCGCCCGCGTGAAGTCGGCGCGCGTGAGGTTTGCCCGGTCGAACCGGGCGCCCCGCACGTTGGCCCCGAAGAAGCTCGCCCCGTCGGCCGTGGCCTCGCTGAAGAGGGCGCCCGTCAGCACGGCGAGGCTGAGATCCGCGCCGGTGAGGGTCGCGCTCATCCACACGCTCCCGTCGCCCCGCGCGCCCGTGAAGACCGCGCCGGTGAGGTCGGAGCCGGAGAAGGACGTGCCGGTCAGGGTGGCGCCCGCGAACGTGGCGGAGGCGCCCTTGACCTTGGACACGAAACACCGCGTGAGCGAGGCCTGCGACAGGTCCGCGCGCTCGAGCACGGTGCCTTCCAGGAAGGCAACGGCCCACGCCGCCCCGCGCGCGACGGCCCCCGTCATGTCCGCCCTCGAGAAGACGAGCTGCGACCCTTGCGTGCCCGAGAGATCGGCCTCCATGAGCCGCGCGCCGTCGAACGTGGTGCCCTCCAGCGTGGCGCCGCGGAAGACGGCGCGCTCTGCCCAGGCGCCCTGCAGGGTGGCGAGGCTCAGGTCCGCACCCGTGAAATCGGCCTCCCTCACGTCGGCGTCGAACAGCACGGCCTGCTTGAGGAGGGCGCGCGTGAGCCTCGCGCCCCGGAGGTTGGCGCCCGTGAGGAGGGCGCCCGTGAGGTCCGCGCCGGTCAGGTCGCGGCCGCTCAGGTCCTGCTCGCTCAGGTCCTGGTCGCGGAGGTCGCTCCCCGGCCCGATCTGCCCGGGCGGCCGCGGCGGGGCCATGGAGAGGCCCATCGACGCGAGTTTCGGATCGCCGGCGAGCTTGTCCCACGCCGCGAGCGCCGGGACCTGGGCCCCGCGCGCGGCCGCGAGCGCCTTCGCCTCCTCCACCGCCCGCGCGACGCGCCGGAAGGCCGTCCGGAGCGCCGCGTCCATCAGCACGGGCGACGCCTCGGAGCTCATCGGCGGCAGGGCCTGCGAGGCCTTCGGCAGGTTGCGCAGCGCCTCCGCGATGACGCTGCCGAGGACCTTGCCCCCCGGCAACGCGATGCCCGCGAGCGCCGCCATCGCCCGGCCGATCCTCTCCTGCTGCGGCTTCGCGACGTCGCCGAGCCGCGCCTTGAGCAGCGCCGACAGCGGGTCGAGCCCCGCCGCGCCGCCGCCGTCGCGCGGCGCCGCGCCGTCGCCCTTCTTCTGCAGCGCCTGCAGCGCCCCCCACTCCTCCTTGAGCTCCGGCGCGAGCTGCTCCTCGATCTCGAGCGGATCGGCCTCGAAGCGCGCGAGGATCTCCCGGTAATGCTCCTCGGGCAGCGCCGGCCCGTCGAGCGGCTCGGAGGCGACGAGCGTGGTGACGCGCGAGAGGTCGTCGTCGGTCACCTCCGTGAGGCCGCGCCACGTGAGGAACAGGGCCCCCTCGTCCAGGTTGGCGAGCAGCGTGTCGAGGTGCATCGGCACCTCCCGGAACCCGCGCTCCGCGTCGTTCGCGAACACGCGGATCCGGAGGCCCGGCAGCCGCGACCGGAAGACCTCCGCGTCGGGGTGGAGGTTCTGGAACAGGAGCTCCTCGTCCCCGCGCAAATAGGGGAGCCACTGGTCGGGCCGGGCCGCGTTGAAATAGGTCCAGTCGAAGTCGTCGGCGAAGTAGGGCGCTCGCTTCTCGCGGTACGCCTTGCCGTAGTTCTTACCGACCCGGGCGCGCCGATCGGGCCGGTTCGGCGACAGGGGCCCGAACCCCGCGGGCGCCGGCCGATCCGAGCGCGACAGCAGCAGATCGTCCGCGCCCTCGACGTTGGGGAGCTCGCGCGTCCCCTGGCCCCTGCCCACCGGGTTGAGCGGGTGCCCAGGCCCTCCGAAGCTGCGCCGATCGCCGAGCGGCATCCGGTCGAACGGCACGGGATCGCTCATGGCGGGCCCGAGCAGGCCATCCATCCACACGCGCTCGCCGACCACGCGCAGGATCTTCGACCAGGACCCGACGCCGAACCGCACCGGACACTCGGTCATGCGCGCCTTGCCCGGCGTGTGGCACGTGCCGATCAGGAGCACGTCGGCGTGGGGCTTGAAGTCCGCCAGATCGCTCGGGTACAGGCACTCGCCGGTCTGCTCGTGATCGTCGTCGTGGAACACGTCGCCGCGCAGCGTCTCCTGCGCGAGCGCCGGGTGGCCCTCGGGCAGGGAGAGCGGCGCTCCGGGCGTGAGGGTGAACTTCGCCCGGACGATCAGGGTCATCTCCGGCTGGGGCGGCCTCCGCGAGGTGACCTTGCTGCCGAAGAGGAACGGGGTGAGATTCTTGTTCGCCATCCGTGAGGGTCGTCGCGCGTGCGCGTCACGTCATGAGGTGGACTGCCGCGATGTTCGTGCGGACGGGCACGACCTTGCCCCGGTCCAGGGTGACCTTCAGCTTCTCCGTCCCCATCGAGAGCGTGGGCCCGATGCTGGCATCGAGGGACGCGGCGACGGTGACGGACGCCTCCAGGCCGATCGTGGCGCTGGCCGAGATGCCGCCTGTGAAGCTCACCTCCGCGCCGAGCGTCGCCTCGATCATCGCCCCCAGGACGACCTCGTTGACCATGCCGAGGTTGATCGTCGTCTCGATCCCGTCGACGACGGTCTTGCTGTCGCCCTGCGTGTAGGAGTCCGCGTCGCCGTACTTCTCGTCCTTGGTGTCGGCGTGGGTCTCGGAGATGATCTTGCTCGCCTTCGTATAATTCTTGATGATGTCGGCTTCGGTGTGGTCATCGATGGTCCCGGTGACCGTGGTCGAGGTCGTGATCGACCCCGCCTTCATCGTCGACTTCGACGGTCCCTCGACGGTCGTCTCGTCGGTCATCGACGTGGCCTGGGTCTTCGACACCATCGTGTCCGCCCATGTCTCGTTGGAGATCGAGGGCACCGGCAGCTTCGCCGAGCCGGTATAGGACGAGATGCTCTTGGCCCACGTCCTGTCGACGATCGTGGGGTTCTCCCCGAGAACGCCTGAGGGCGGGAGCCCCCAGGCGTCCGTGATCTCGTCCAGGTTGCGCGGCGGGCTGTCGTGTCCGGTGACGCTCTCCATCTTGCTGCTGTAATGGAACTCGAAGGCATCGCCGTGGTAGGTGGTGTGCACCTCGCCCTTCACGGTCTTCTCGCGCAGGCGCTTCTCGCCGCGGGGGCCCTGGATGAAGTCGAACTCGCCCGACCCGTAGAAGGTGATGCTCTTCTCGTTGATCTGCCCGTCCTCCGCCTTCCAGCCGCCCTCGAACTCGCGGCGACCGAGGACGGTCATCTTGTAGGTGCCCCCGATGACCTCGACCTTGTCGCCCCGCGTGGTGATGACCCGGTTGCCGTCGGTGTGATCTCGCCAGGTGTACTCGTCGCCCTCGGCCGCGCCGATGCGCAGGTACGACGACATGCCGTCGCCGAAATCAGGCACATGGAGGATACCGTACTTGCCATCGCCGGCCATGGGAGCTCCGTATCCGGTGGCGCGTGGAGCGTGGTGCTCGCGCCCTCAAACGAAGAGGTTGAACGCCGAGACGATCTTGTTGGCGAGCGCGATCTCCGTCTTGCTCATGTGGAGCTCCACGCCCGCCGGGCTGATCTCGAGCGTGGGGCCGGCAGAGACGTCGATGCTCCCGGTCAAGCTGAAATCCGCCTTGAGCCCGACGGTCACGTCGACGATGCCGCCGGCCGTGAAGGTCACCTCCGCGCCGAGCGTCGCCTCGATCATCCCCCCCAGGACGACCTCGTTGACCATGCCGAGGTTGATCGTCGTCTCGATCCCCTCGACGACGGTCTTGCTGTCGCCCTTCGTGTAGGAGTCCGCGTCGCCGTACATATCGTCCTCGGTGTCGGCGTGGGTCTCGGAGATGATCTTGCTCGCCTTCGTGTAGCTCTTGATGATGTCGGCCTCGGTGTGGTCATCCATGGTCCCGTCGACCTTGGTGGAGGACGTGATCGACGCGGCCTTCATGGTGGACTTCGACTCCGCCTTGACCGTCGTCTCGTCGGTCATCGAGGTGGCGTTCGTCTTCGACACCATCACTTCCGCCCAGGTCTCGTCGGTGATCGACGGCACCGGCAGCTTCGCGGAGCCGGTATAGGACGAGATGCTCTTGGCCCACGTCCTGTCGACGATCGTGGGGTTCTCCGTCGGGATCGCCTGGGGCGAGGGCGGATTCTTGTCATCGATGAAATCGTCGGTGACATTCAGCGTGGGGAACGTGTCCGTGCCGGTCTGGCTCTCCTTGATCTTCCCGAAGTAATAGTCGTAGACGTCGCCGTGATAGAGCGTGTGTACCTCGCCCTTGATGGTCGTCTCGACCACCTTCCACGTCCCGCCGTAGTTCTGCACCCACTCGATCGTGGTGCCGCCGCCGAAGGTCTCGCTGACCTCGGTGACGTGTCCTCCCGACACGTCCCAGCCCGCCTGGTGCTCCCCGCGGCCGAGGATGAGCAGGCGGTAGTTCCCCCCGATCACCTCGACCTTGTCGCCCTTGGTGGTCGAGATGCGGTTGCCGTCGGTGTGATCGCGCCAGCCGCCCTTCGTGTGCAGCTTCGCGGTCTCGGCCTTTCGCTCGCCCACAGGCACGAAATTGGGCGAGCCGTCCCGCTTGCGGTCGTCGTCGGTGAACGTCTGAATCCGCTCGGCGAGATCGTCGCCCGCGCTCTCGCCGAGCGGCGCGGCGGCCCCGAGGCGCAGGTAGGACGGTTCCCCACCATTCAGATCCGGTACTTCGAGGAGCGCGAACTTGCCTCCGGACACTGGAGCCTCCGAGCGTGATCGACGACGCATGGCGTCGCCGTGTCGCGGACCGCACAATCCTATGTCAGGGGGAGCCGCCCGTCCACGCCGAACCGCTCGCCGCGATCGTCGTGATCGAGCGCGCGGCTCACGGGGCCGCGTGGCTCACGAGGCCTCGGCGGGGCGCTGCGCCGCCGACTCGGGGGCTTGGTGCGCGATGGCCCAGACGAACTCCGGCAGCAGCGCGAGGGAGTGCGGATCCTGCGTCACGCCGATGAGACCGCTGATGAACTCCATGGGGTGCTCGCGCCTGCTCCCGTCGATGAAGCGCAGCTGGGCGCTGGTCAGGCCGGGCGGCAGCTCGGAGAGCCCCGGTCCCTGCGGGTTCCCGAGGCCCCCGAGCGCGTCGCTCCGGGCCTCCGCCGTCAGCCATCGCTCGTGCCAGCTCTCGAGATAGGGATTCGGGGCGAAGTAGTCGTTGGGCCACGCGCGCAGGTAGGGGAACAGCACGTGGATCCACCCGGTCAGCTCGTCGGCCGAGCTCTCGTACCTGAAGAACGCGCGCCAGAACATCGTGTCGGCGCGCCCCTCCGCCGAGGCGGCGATCTGGTCGAGCACGGGCAGGAGCGCGCGGGTCCACCGATCTTGCCCGACGGAGCCGAGCATCGCCACGCGCTGGCGCACCCAGCGCCAGTCGTCGGACGTGCCGAGCAGGTAAACGCGCGGGATCCCGCGCTGCGGGAACACCATGTCGCCCGGGAACGGCGGCTCCCACGCGTAGTGCGGCGCGAGCGGGGTCGCGACCGTGAGCTCCGACGACACCCGCTCGACAGGCCCCGTGGTGGAGAAATTGGAGGTCACGAGGTCCCGCAGCGAGCCGACCCGCCCGGAAACCTGCCTGGAAAAGTCCGGAAACAAAGCTGGCCACGGGTTCACCTCGCCGAGGGTGAAGTCCGGGCGATCGACGACGAGCGAGAACTCGTGATCGTCGGGGAGGAAGCGGCGTCGATGCTCGTCGTTCGCGGCGAGGTGGAACGTGAAGCCGCGCGCCAGGCAGAGCCAGACCACGTCGGGCGAGAGCACGAGGGGATAGCGCTGGGTGAAGGCGGTATAGGCGGCCTGGACGAGCGGGTGGAGGTCCGTGCGTCCCACGAGGGGCAGGCGGTGGCGGTAGGAGGCCTCGATCTTCGAGACGAGCAGGCTCTGCACCGCAGCTTCGCTATCGAACCCCGGCAACGGCGCCGTTGCGGGCTCGACGTCGGCAACGGCGATCGTCGTGACGTTCATGAGACCTCGTCCTCCCCAAGCCTGCGCGGCGCGCTCGTGATCCTTCGCTGTCCTTCGTACACGAGCGTGCGGCGCGCGACAACGGGCCGCGCGCAGGCGCCCACCGCGGCGTCGCTGCATGGGACGGAGCGCGCCCGGGCGCGGCACATTTCTGCTGCCCGGCGTGAGCGCTGGGGCCCGGCAAGGTGCTTGTTCCGAGGCATCGATTGGTGATGGGTCGTGATCGGTCGTGCTCCGGGTCCGCTGGGAGGCGTGCGCTGTCGTTCTCCCGGACCTCCGAGAAGACAGGAGTTCGTTCTCCTGCTTTCCTTCCCACTGCGCGCGCAGCCAGGTCGACGGCGCTGTCGCTCGGCGCCGGCGTTGCAGCCGAGCGGGTTGTCGTCGCAGCCGAGCGTTTTCTCTGGATCCGGGCTGCTCTTCGCCGTAATCGAGAAGTATTTATCTAGATTCAGGCCGTGTTTAACCTGAATCGAGAGATGATTCTCTGGATACAGGCTGCTTTTAGCCTGAACCGAGAGATGATTTTCTGGATGTGGGCTTACCATGGCCGGAATCGAGAGGATTTTCTCTGGATCCGGGCTGCTCTTCGCCGGAAGCTACACGATGTCGGCGCGTCGTTCACGCCGGTTCACGCCGCGCCGGCCCCTCCGTGCGCGCGCGGTGCCGCTGGAACGTGATTTTTTTGCGGGCGGCAGATGCCCGAGGGCTTCGCCATGGCGGTGTTGCATGTCCGTGGTGAATGGTGCACGACTAGGCGCTCGTGCAGCCGCGGCGAAACGCCCTGAAGGAGGGGCGCAGCAGATGAACTCACGCCAGGCGAGTCCCCTCGGGGCGAGCGTATCGGCCAGCCCGAAGCTGGCGCTGCGGATCGACTTTCTCAAGAAGGTGTACGGGCTCTTCACGGCGAGCCTGGTCGTCTCCTCCCTGGGCGCCATGTGCGCGCTGTACATCGGGGCGCCGGACGTGGAGGAGGGGACACTGGGGCGCGAGATGCCGCCGCTCGTCGAGCTCTTCGCGCAGCACCCGATCCTCTCGATGGGCGTCGTGTTCGGCGTGATGTTCGGCGCGCGGGCGGTGCGCAAGATCCCCGGGGTCAACGTCCTCGCGCTCTTCGGGATGGCGGCCGTCCTGGGCGTCACCGCAGCGCCTGCGCTCTACATGGCCCAGGCGGCGGCGGGCCTCGGCGGCACCCTGTCGTCGGCCCCGGTGCGGGACACCTTCATCCTGACGGTCCTCACGTTCGGGAGCCTCACGCTGGGGGTCTTCCTCTCGAGGGAGGACCTGTCGTTCATGGCCAGCGGGCTGGTGATGGGCGCCATGGTCGTCCTCGGCGCGATGCTGCTGAACGCCCTGCTCGGGAGCACGCTCCTCGGCCTCGCGATCGCCAGCGTGTCCGTCCTCGTGTTCGGGGGATACGTCCTCTACAACACGTCGCGCCTGCTCCACTCGAGCGAAGAGGACCCGGTCGGCGGCGCGCTCGACCTCTACCTCAACTTCATCAACCTCTTCTCGTCGATTCTGCAGATCCTCTCGGGCCGCCACGTTTGAGCCGGCCGCGTTGCGTTCACGTCGCGGCGCGCGCCCGTCTGCGCCGACCTCCCTTGGGTCTCGCGCCCGGGGCGGACGGCTGGAGGGCGGCTTGACGCGCCATTTGGGCCGGGTAAGAACGCGCTGACCATGAGCCTGCAGCTCCTCGTCGCCACGCTTGCCCTCTCTCTCTCATCGCTCTCATCGCTCTCCTTGCTCGCTTGCAACAAGCCCGCCGAGGAGGCGCCGGTGGTGGCGGCCGCCGAGCTCGCCGCGCCGGCGAACGTCAAGCGCGTCGACATCGCGGTGAACGACAGCGGGTTCTCCCCGTCGACGATCGAGCTGAAGAAGGGAGAGCCCGTGGTGCTGCGCTTCACGCGGACGACGAAGAGCGAGTGTCTGAAGGCGATCGCGATTCCCGATCTGAAGATCGAGAAGGACCTGCCGCTGAACACGCAGGTCGAGGTGGCCATCACCCCGCAGAAGGAGGGGAAGATGGTGCTTCAGTGCTGGATGGCGATGGTCAAGGCGACCATCAACGTGGTCGGCTCGTGACGCGGCCGCGCCCGTTGCGAGACGCGCGCGCCGTCAGAGCATGAGCCAGAGCTCGGCGTCGTAGCGCTTCGCGCCGCCGCCCGCGTCCTGCGCCGCGCGGCGCCTCCCCGAGGCGGGCTCCCCCGCGCTGCCCGGCGCGTCGTCCCGGCGCGCCCCGTCGCGTCGAGCGCGCGCGCCGGCGTGGGCCAGGTCGATGCCGGAGGCGGCGCAGCGGGCGACGGCGAAGCGGAGCATCTCGCGCACGTCGCCCGAGCGGAGCATGCCGCGCGTCCGGTGGCGCGCGATCGCGGCCGCGCGCTCGACGCACTCGGCGCAGGGGGCCACCTCCGATCGGAACCTGAAGAGCAGCGTCCCCTCGGGCCACCCGAGCGCCGACGCCTCGATGCTCACCACGACGAACTCGCCGTCGCGGACCACCCGGGTCCGGGCCGCGCTCGTGCTGTCCTCGCCGGCGCCGTGCGCCTCGCCTCTCAGCAGGAACCAGTAACGATCCATGAGGCGCTCGACGTCGCGCGGCTCACCGTGAGCGATGATGTCTGTCATCCCTGACCTCCGACGACCCAATGTGAGGCCCGCTCCTTCGAACTTCGATGGCAGGGAGAGACAGGAAATGTCTGCTCAGAAGGACAATGTCCGAGTGGACGTGACGCGACGCGCCTCGGTTGAATGTTGTCTGTATTACCGTTGTGGCGGTGGTTTTCGCTTCCCTTTGGGGGCCCCGTGAGTAAGCTCTGCGCCCCCCAACGTGCCCGGCGGGAAGCCGCCCCGGTTCTTCGCTCCGAACCGGCTCGTGACGAGGCGCGCCGAGGGGATCGCTCTGGCGGCGCGCCGCGCGGAGCCTGTTTCAGCCACCCCAGACGGAGCGAGCAAGGCGATCCCATCATGAATCAGCATCCCGGCATCATCGGCAAGAAGATCGGCATGACGCAGATCTTCAACGAGACGGGCGAGGTCCTGCGCTGCACGGTCGTGCAGGCGGGCTGCGTCGTCATCGGCAAGCGCACGCTCGAGAAGGACGGCTACAGCGCCCTCATCCTCGGCCTCGGCGAGCGGGCGGAGAAGCACACGACGAAGCCGGTCGCCGGCGCGTACAAGAAGTCGGGGCAGACGCCGAAGCGGATCGTGCGCGAGCTGCGCTGCAGCCCGGAGCACGCGGCGAAGTACGAGATCGGGACCGCGCTCAAGGTCGACGAGATCTTCGAGGTGGGCCAGCGGGTTGACGCGCAGGGCCGCTCGCGCGGCCGCGGCTTCAGCGGCGTCATCCGCCGGTGGAGCTTCGCCGGCGCGGTCAGCTCGCACGGTACGCACGAGTACTTCCGCCACGGCGGCTCGATCGGTACGAACATGACCCCCGGCCGCACGCTGCCCGGCCTGAAGATGCCCGGCCACTACGGCGACGAGACGGTGAGCGCGCTCAACCTCAAGATCGTGAAGCTCCTCCCCGAGGACAACCTGATCCTCATCGAGGGTCCGGTCCCCGGCCCGAAGAACCAGGTGGTGACGATCCGCGGCGCCGTGAAGAAGCGCGGCGGCAAGGGGATCGTGCCGGTGCAGCAGCCGACCGGCAAGAAGAAGGGCGGCTGATCCCGGCCGCCGGCGGGGCAGCTCCCATGAGCGAGCGCCCCGCCGGTCGTGCCCGCCGAGTGTCCCTCCGTGTCGCAGAAGCCGAAGAACCCGTACAAGCGGCCTGACGCCTTCACGAAGGCGGCGAAGGCGCAGGGCTATCCTGCGCGCAGCGTCTTCAAGCTCGAGGAGATCGATCGCCGGGTGCGGCTGCTCCGCCCCGGCCAGCGGGTGCTCGACCTGGGCGCCGCGCCGGGGTCGTGGTCGATGTACGCGGCGCAGCGGATCGGCGCGGGGGGCAAGCTGCTCGCGGTGGATCTGTCGCCGATCACGGCGGCGTTCGGCCCGCAGGCGACGGTGGTGCAGGGGGACGCGCTGTCGCTCACGAACGAGGCGCTCGCGCAGTTCGCGCCGTACGACGTGGTGCTGTCGGACATGGCGCCCGCGACGAGCGGCAGCAAGATCGCCGACCAGGCCCGGAGCTACGAGCTGTTCATGCGCGCCGTGGCCGTGGCCGAGGCGCTGCTCGCGCCGGGCGGGGCGTTCGTCGGCAAGATCTTCATGAGCGAGGACTTCGTGAAGGCTCGAGACGCGCTGCGGAACCTCTGCGAGGAGGTCCGGAGCATCCGGCCCGAGGGGACGCGGGCGAGCAGCGTGGAGATCTTCCTGGTCGGGCTGAAGCGGAAGGCGGCGGGGAAGACGGGGTAGACGCCTGTCACTGTTCAGGAAAAGCCGATAAGAGAGGTATCCTGAGCTTCCTCTCTTCCTTGGCGTCCTTGGCCGTCAATCCGCGCTGAATACCCGCCGGCATCCCCTCAGAACGCGCTGTGCCCCGTGATCGCGTTGCCGAGGATCAGGCAATGCACCTCGTCGGTGCCCTCGTACGTGTACACGCTCTCCAGGTTGAGCATGTGCCGGATGACCGGGTAATCGAGCAAGATCCCGTTCGCGCCGAGCACGCCCCGCGCGGTCCGCGCGATCTTGAGCGCCCAGCCCACGTTGTTCCGCTTGCACAGCGAGACCTGCACCGGGCTGATGCCGGTCGTGTCCTTCAGCCGCCCGAAGTGCAGCGCCATGATCTGCCCCTTCGCGATCTCCGTCGCCATCTCGACGAGCTCCGACTGGATGAGCTGCCGCGACGCGATCGGCTGGCCGAACTGGACGCGCTCGCGCGCATAGGAGACCGCCGTCTCGTAGCAGGCGCGCGCGGCGCCCAGCGCGCCCCACGCGATGCCGAAGCGCGCCTGGGTCAGGCAGCCGAGCGGGCCCTTCAGGCCGACCACACCCGGGAGCACGTTCTCCTCCGGCACGCGCACCTCGCTGAGCACGATCTCGCCGGTCGGGCTCGCGCGCAGGCTCATCTTGCCGTGGATGAGCGGCGTCTCCAGCCCCTTCATCCCGCGCTCCACCACGAAGCCGCGGATGGACTCGGCCCCTCCGTCATCGACCTTGGCCCACACAACGCAGAGGTCCGCGATCGGCGCGCTCGTGATCCACATCTTCGTGCCCGTCAGCACGTACGCGCTCCCGTCCTTCCGGGCGCGGGTCTTCATCGAGCTCGGATCCGACCCGCTGTCGGGCTCCGTCAGGCCGAAACACCCGATCAGCTCGGCGGCGGCCATCTTCGGCAGCCAGCGCTGCTTCTGCGCCTCGGAGCCGTACTTCCAGATCGGATACATCGCCAGCGAGCCCTGGACGCTCACGAAGCTGCGCAGGCCGCTGTCGCCATACTCGAGCTCCTGCAGCGCGAGGCCGTAAGCGACCGAGTTCATGCCGGCGCAGCCGTAGCCGGTCAGCGAGCCCCCGAGCAGGCCGAGCGCGGCGATCTCGGGGATCAGGTCGGTCGCGAACTCCTCGCGCGCGAACAGGTCCGCGGCGCGCGGCAGGTACCGCTCGCGCACGAAGCGACGGACGGCGTCGCGGATCATGCGCTCTTCCTCGGAGAGCAGCGGATCGATCGCCATGAGCTGATCGAGCGAGAGGGGCTCCTGGATGGCCATGGAGCGAGCGTGTAGCGTGCCTTCGCGCGGCGCGGAAGGGGCAGCGCCGGCGGGCCGCCGGCTCAGGGGCGGATGGAGACGAGCGTGCCCTTCCGTAGCGAGAGCGCGCCGTGCCATTCGGCCGGGACCTCGGGGGTCGTCCACTCGAACAGCCAGGCGGCGTCGAGCGGAGAGAGGTTCACACAACCGTGGCTGCGCGGGGTGCCGAAGTCGTCGTGCCAGTAGGCCGCGTGGAACGCGAAGCCCTCCGTGAAGTACTGGACGAAAGGCACGTCGCGGAAGTCGAACGGATCCTCGTCCTCCTCGTCGCCGTCCATCGTGACCGTGACGTGCTTCGTGTGGATGCGGAACAGCCCCTGGATGGTAGAGCGCGTCGTCTTGGGATCGCCGAGGCCGTCCGCCCCCGTCGAGACGAGCGTCACGTAGACGGGGCGGGCGCCCTCGTAGGCGACGAGGCTCTGCTTGTCGATCGAGACGTCGATCCACTTCCGCCCGCGCACCGCCCACGCAGGGGTCCGGGGGAGCGGGTCGACGCGCACGACCTCGTCCGAGCGGACGAGCGAGCCGTCCCGCGCCTCGAGGTAGTCGATGCCGCCGACGCGCCGCGAGGCGCCGGACAGCGGGATCGTCTCGCGGAAGCGGAGCGGGGCGCGGGTGACGCCCCCGCGCTCGCCCGGGACGAGGCGCGCGGCGTGGCGGCGCCTGGCGAAGGCCACAGGCAAGGTGACGCCCTCAGGGAGCGCCAGCCCGGCGAAGGCGCTCGGCCGGATAACGCGGGTGCGGTCGAGCGGCAGGACGGCGAGGTCGGTCGTCAGGCCGAAGCGGCGCCCGTCGTGATCGAACGTCGAGAGCAAGGCAAAGCCGGAGCGCGTCCGGGCGCGGCCCAGGACGAGCGCGTCGGGAGAGCGGCGATCGCCGGCGAGCCCGGGCGCCGGCCGTCCATAGAGCAGGATCGAGGGCGTCGCGTCCGGAGGCGGCGGCGCGACGAAGTCGGGCGCGCGCGCGGCGGTCGCGGCGCGGAGCAGGTGCCCGGCGAGGTCGGGCTCGGCGCCGCGCTGCTCGTCCTCGTCCGGAAGGCGCGCATAGAGCGGCGGGGTCGGGGAGCGAGACATCGCGTACGTGTAGGGCAGGCCGCCGAGCAGGGTTGTCGCGTCGCCTGCCTGCGTTGCGGCAAGTGTGTTTGCGCCCGGCTGCGTTGCAGCAAATGCGGTCTCGCCCGGCTGCGTTGCAGCAAATGCGGTCTCGCCCGGCTGCGTTGCGGCAAGTGTGGTCTCGCCCGGTTGCGTTGCGGCAAGTGTGTTTGCGCCCGGCTGCGTTGCAGCAAGTGCGGTCTCGCCCGGCTGCGCCGCGGCAGGCGCGGCCTCGCCTCGAACGACCGGCGAGGTGGGCGAAGCGAACCGACGGACAGGGCGGCGAGACGATGCCTCGACCGCCAGGTCGTGAATGTTGAGCGTCGCGCTGGCGCCGATGCAGACGTAGCCGTTCGGCTCGATGCGGTACCAGCCCTCGGCGCACGACGTCCTGCCGGAGGGCTCCGGCCTGCGCGCGACCACGGCGCCGGCGCGCAGGTACCCGATGCGCCGGCTGGTCCAGCGCGGTTCGGCGAAGATCCACGTCTCCCTGGCGATGCTCGCGAGCTCGTGGACCTCCTCCTCGGCCGCCGTCGGCGAGGTGGCCGGGGGAGGATCGATCTCGGGCAGCTTGTCGGATCCGTCATCGACGAGCTCCGGCGGCAGCGCCGGCAACGCGAGCGGGTCGCCGCCCGGCCCCGCGGCGACAGCGCCCGGCGTCCTCGCGGCCTCCGCGCTGGGCGGCGCGGCGTCCTCCGCGCGGGCAGCGGCGGGCGCCGGGGCAGCGACGGCGGGCGCGGCTGCGGCGAGCGGCGCGGTGACGGCGGAGGCGGGCGCCGGGGCCGGGGAGGTCGCGGCGGGCTCGGAGGCAGGGCGCGGGCAGCTCACGCTCAGCGTCGCGAGCGCTATCGCCGGCAGGAGGAAACCACCTCTCACGCGCATGGAGCGCGCGTATCAGGAGGCGCCGGCGAGGGCCAAGTTCAAGGGGGGTTCAGGAGAGCGGGAGGGCACAGGAGCGAGCGGCTCGCCGGCAGGAGGCGTCCGCCTGGACGCCCAGCAGGGCCGGCGGGCGCCTTGGCGCGGTGTGCGGCGGATCCTCGCCCGCCGGCTTCACCAGGGCGGCGCGCCGTCGCCTCGCCGGGCCGCCGGCTGGAGCGGCGTCACGGCGTGGGGAGATCGCGCGCGCACGTCGCCGTGACGTAGTAGCGCCGCGAGGTGCCCGCGTAGGAAGCCCGAAAGTCCGTCGTCTGCTTGTACCCGGCGGCCAGGAAGCTGCCGCCGTGCATGAAGCGTCCGCTCGAGGTGTTGTCGAGCCGCGAGCAGTCGTTGCAGGGCATCAGCAGCTGATAGTTATCCGAACCGTCACGGGTGGCCTTGTACGCGTTGCCGGCCAGGTCGAGCTGCCCCCACCGCCCGGCGCCCTGGGGGAACTTGCCGACGTCCGTGAGATCCGTGTGCGCGCAGGGATAGTTGCTCGGGTACGGCTCACCCAGGCAGCGGTTCGTTCCATCACCCGCGACCGTGCCGTCACCCTGGCAGCACCAGGAGGCATACCGTGTGACATCCGTGGAGCCGTCCTGGTTGACGCCGATGATGCTCTCGACGCTCGAGCCGCCCCACGGGAAGATGCGCTGCTCGTTGCCGCCGGCAGAGGCGTAGTTGATCTCCGCCTGGGTCGGCAGCCGGCCGCCGTCCCACGCGCAGAATCCGAACAGCTCGTACCACGTCGCGCAGACGATCGGCTTCTTCTCCTTGGCTCCCGGGATGTCGCTCCAGGACGGCCATCCGTAGGGATCGCAGATGAGCGCCGTCTTGAGCGCGCTCGTGTTGGCCGCGAGATACATGTTCCACGTCGGGTCCCAGCCGCTGTTCGGGATCTTCGGGTGTGCGCCCGCGCCGGCGGCCGGCGGGTTGGCCTGGGTCGGGCCGCCGGTCTGCTCGAGGTACTGCCGGAAGCGCCCCACCGTGACCGTGTACTTGTCGAGGTAGAAGCTGCTGACCGTCGCCGGCAGACCCGCGTTGTTGAGCCGGTTGAACGTGCCGCCCGGGACCGGAAGGGTCGAGCAGCAGTTATCGCCCCCCTCGACGCCGCAATTGGCACCTGCGCCAGGAGTGCCGCTGTTGCAGCTGATCGGCAGTCCAGGCACGCCGCCCCCGCCTCCGCCGCCGGCACCACCCGCGCCCCCCGCACCGCCCGCGCCGCCGGCACCACCCGCGCCCCCGGCGCCGCCCCCGCTGCTGGAGCTCGACGTCGTGGTCGAGGTCGTCGAGGAGCTGGAGCTGCTCGACGTCGTGGTGGAGGTCGTCGAGGAGCTGGAGCTCGACGTCGTGGCGGAGGTCGTCGAGGAGCTGGAGCTCGACGTCGTGGCGGAGGTCGTCGAGGAGCTGGAGCTGCTCGACGTCGCCGTCGAACCCCCCGTCTCGCTGTCGTAGCAGACGCGGAGATACGGCCGCCGATCCAGCGAGCTCTCGCTCGTTCGGATGTGGGTGCGATTCATGGTTTGTTCGAAGAACACACCGTTGTTCGTGGTGGGGTCGTTCACCCAGCTCTGCACGGTGCTGGTGAGGCTGACCGTGTGGTAAGCGTACGTGTATCCCGAGCTCGCCGTGAGGGTTCCCAGGACCGTGGGATCCCAGGCGCTCGAGTGCGAGTTCCACGTCACGGTGTTCTCGTCCCAGGGCGTCGTGATCCGGTGCACGCGCATCACGTCGGGGGTCAAGGCGCCGATGTTGAGGTAGAGATACGCCGAGACGATGGAGGCGCCGGCAGGGATCGACGAGAGATCGAACGCGATCAGCGCACGCATGTAGGTAAAGCCGGTCTCGGCAGTGCCGGTCCTGCCGGCGTACATGTCGGCTCCGGTGGGTGTGTAGGTGGGATAGGTCGAATTGATGAGGGCATCCTTGACCACGCCCGTCGTCCCGGTGCGCTGGAGAGTCACACAGACGGTCGCGGCCTGCTGCGCCTCACCGAGCAGCTCGTCTCCTTCGTCTTGTGCGCCGACGCACCCGGCGAGCGCCGCGCCGGAGGCGGCGGCGAAAGAGGCCAGGAGCAGATGCCGAGACCCTCTCATGATCGTTCGATTCCTCATGATGCTCTCCGATCCGCGTCGTCGGGCCAGCTCCGCCCGCGAGGCTTCGTGTGATGCCGTCGCGCAGGAACGCCAGAGAGCGCCCCCGCCAAAACCACCATCTGCCTGCGCGCCGTAAAGCATCACCTTCATCAGGTCAGCCGTCGGATCGTTCTGGCGTCAAACAGCGCGCGAGGAAAACGATACCGTTTTACGGCTTTGATTTGAACGCGTCAATTGGGAATAGAGGTTTGCCGTCAAAAATCTGTTGATGTTGCTTGTGATGTCGGAGCAAAACTAAGCATTATTGCTCGAATCCTTGGTAAGTGTCGAGCGCCGCGAGGCGCATTTGCGATGCCGCTCACATTCGCTCAGGTTTCGCTCACGTGTCGCTCACGTGTCGCTCACGTTCTGCGCGTGCCGCGCGATATGAGCAGCTACATCCGCCTGAACCGCCGGTGATCAGCTTGCCGGGGCGCGTGAGTCGATGGCGGATTCTGCCGTTCAGGCGAGCGTGAGGGGTGGTGGTGCTGGGGCAGAGATGCCCGCTTTTGTCTACCTGCACGCTCGTCGGCTTACCTGGTGCTTTTTCCTCGCGCGGGTTCGTGGGCGGAAGCGCTGGAGAGGCCTTCTTCGACCTCGGTGACAATCATCGTCGCGAGCAGATCGAGCAGCGCGCGGCCTTCGTCCTCGGACGCCTCGCGCGGAGATCCAGTGTAGGCGGCGTCCATGCCCAGCGCGCGGAAGCTCTTCGCTGCTGCCTTGATGCCCTCGGACAGGCTCAGGTCGAGGTCCGGCAGGTCCTGGGCGATGTCTTTCCGGACGAGCGCGGAGGCCGCGGCGAGGACGAGCGATGTCTCGTAACGGCCCGCGTGGCAGGCGCCGCTCCGGAACTCCGCGGAGAGCGTCCGCGCCCAGCGGCGCGCGAGCGGGCACGCGACCGAGGCGCGGCCCAGGGGCAGGTCGCCGGTGGCGGCGCGCACGGCGCGGTCGTGCTCCGGCTCGAGGTGGTTGTTGATGAAGCAGACATGCGACAGGCCGGCCGACAGGTAGGCCTCGGCGACGGCGCGCAGAAAGGCGGTGAGCGCGGGCGCCGGGATCGAGATCGCGCCGGCGAAGCCCGCCGCGAAGTCGGTCACGCCATAACCGATGGGCGGGGCGAGGAGCGCGGCGACGCCGCGCGCCCACAGCCGGCGGCCGGCCTGCTCGGCCGCGGCCTCGCCGATGAGCGTGTCCGTACCGAGCGGCAGGTGCGGGCCGTGCGGCTCGACCGACCCGACCGGCACGAGCGCGACGCACGGCGCGCCGCCCGACAGGAGCGCGGCGAGCTCCTCCGTCGTGAGCTCCGCGAGGCGCGGCGCGGCCTGCATGGGCTAAAGGCCCGCCGGGTTCTCGCCGGCGACCTCGCGCTGCCGGAGCGCCTTGCGATCGACCTTGCCGCGATCGTTCCTGGGGACGTCATCGACGAAGGCGACCCAGCGCGGGTACTTGTGCTTGCTCAGCCGGTCCTTCACGAAGGCCTTGAGCTCCTGGGCGAGCTCGGCCCTCCCCTCGTCGGTGGCGACGCGGCCGCGCGCGTCGTCGCGGACCACGATGAACGCCTTCGGCTTCACGAGGCCCGCCTCCTCGGCGCCGATCACGGCGGCGAGGCTGACGGCCGGGTGCTCGGTCAGGCACTCCTCCACCTCGACCGGCGCGACCCAGACGCCGCCCACCTTGAGCAGCTCGTCGGCGCGCCCGCTGAACCAGAGGTAGCCCTCGGCATCCATGCGGAAGAGATCTCCGGTGCGGCACCAGTGGCCGTGGAAGGTGCCCCAGCTCTTCTCGCGATCCTGGAAGTAGCCGAGCGCGACCGAGTCGCCCTTCACCCACATGACGCCGGTCTCGCCGGGCGGGAGCTCGGGCGCGCCCGGCCCGACCGCGTCCGAGGGGAGGATCTTGATCGTGTACCCCTCCACGACGCGGCCGAGCGACCCCGGGCGCACGTCGCCAGGGCGGTTCGTGCAGTAGATGTGGAACATCTCCGCGGAGCCGATGCCGTCATAGACGTCGGCGTGGAACCGCGCGCGGAAGCGCTCGAGGAGCGCCGGCGGCAGCGCCTCGCCCGCGGACAGGTGGAAGCGGACGCTGGAGAGGTCGAGGCGCGGCGCGCGGCGCGCCGCGCGGGCGTCGTCGTCATCGAGCAGCTTGCCCATCATCGTCGGGACGTTGGTGACGACCGTCGGGCGATAGCGCTCGATGTACCGCGCGAGCGACTCCGGCGTCGGCCGCTCGACGAAGAGGCCCGACGTCGCGCCGACGGCGAAGGGGAACATCAGGTTGGTGCCCGTGGCGTAGCCGAAGAAGAGGCGCGGCACCGAGACGGTGATGTCGTCCTTGCGGTAGCCCACGGTCGCCTTGGCGTAGCGCTCGGTGTTGAAGGCGAAGTCGCGGTGCGTGTGCATGGCCGCCTTGCTCCTGCCGGTGGAGCCGGACGTGAAGAGCCAGATGGCGATGTCGTCGCGCCGGGTGGGCCGGGGGCCTGCCGGGGCGCGCTTCGCCGCGAGCGCCGCGCGCCCCTGCTCGAGGGCGCCGCGGAGCGAGGTGCCCCGCAGCGCCGCGAGGGCCGGCGAGACCGGGAGATCGGCCTCGAGATCGCCGCCGGTCGGGACCTCGGGCACGAGCACGACGGTGCGGACGTTCGTGGCCGCGAGCGCGCCCTGGAGCGCCTCGGCCACGCGCGGGATCGTGACGACCGCGGCGGCCCGCGTGTACTCGACGAGGTGCGCGAGGTCGGGCGCGGGCGCCTCGGGGTTGCCCATCGCCACGACGGCGCCGTGGCTCAGCGCCGCGAAGAAGGCCCAGACGAACGCGGGCGAGTCGTGCAGGACGATGAGCACCCGCTGCTCGATCGCGACGCCCTCGACGGCGAGGTGCCCCTGGAGCATCCGGACCTTCTCGGCGACGTCGGCGTAGGTGTGCCGCTGATCGCCGAAGAGCAGCGCGACCTTGTCGCCGAGCCCCTCGCGCAGCCGATCGAACAGGAAGTAGTCGGCGAGGTTGAGCTCGTCGGGGAACGTCGGTGCGGTCATCGTCACGCCTCCTCTCGCCTCCATCGCGGCGCCGTGAGCCGCCGCTTTCCGCCCTCCGTGGTCGCGATCCCCGGCTCGTCGAGCCCCTCGCGATCCCAGAGCTGGCACGTCACGGGTCGGTGGCGCTGATCGAGCGCCTCGCAATAATTGGAATAGATGCAGCGTCGGACCTCACCGCTGCGCCCGAGCCGCACCTTCAGGAACCAGTCGGGATCCGCGAGCGTCTGCCGTGCGGCCCCGATGAGATCGGCCTCGCCGCGCGCGAGGATCGCCTCGGCCTGGGCGAACGTGCAGATCCCCCCCGCCACGACGACCGGCGTGCCGAGGCCGGCCTCGCGCAGGGCGCGCCGGATCTGCGCCTGCTTCGGCACCTGCCGCCCGAACGGCCCCGCCGCGTCCGAGAGCGCGGTCGGCATGCACTCGTACCCGCTCGGGCCGGTGTAGGGGTACGCGGCCTCGCCGACCTTGGGCTGCTTCGCGTCCTCGAATTTGCCGCCGGTCGACAGCGAAAGGAAGTCCATGCCGGCGCGCGCGAACGCGAGCGCGAAGAACGCCGCGTCGTCGACCCGGCTGCCCCCCGCGATGACATCGTCGCAGAGGAAGCGGCAGCCCACCGTGAAGCGAGCGGAGACGGCGGCGCGCACCGCCGCGTAGACCTCGAGCGGGAGGCGCGCGCGGCGCTCGCGATCGCCGCCGTAGCCGTCCGGGCGGGTGTTCAGCGCGGACAGGAACGAGGCCATGGTGTAGGCGTGCGCGTAGTGGAGCTCGACCCCGTCGAAGCCCGCCTCGCGCGCCCTCACGGCGGCCGCGGCGAAGAGGCCCGGCAGCGTCCGCGGCAGATCGCGGATGTGAGGGAGCGCGACGTCGGTGACGCGCTCGCGCTCGCCGAAGCGCAGCGCCTCGAGCTCGCGGGGCGCGAGCACGGCCTCGAGCCGCGCGTCGTCGAGCGCGAGCAGCCGCTCGCGCACCTCGAGCTCCGGCGCGTCCCGGAGCGGCGGCTCCCCGAGCGCCTCGGACAGGGCGCGCCGGTGCGCGCCGGTGATCTCGAGGAACTCCCGCAGGAACCTGTCCTTCGCCGGGCGCCTGCGGATGCGGAGGAAGTCGATGAGCTGCAGGAACACGCGCGTCCTGCCGGCGCTCCGCGCGCGGACCGTCCGGACGAGCTCCCGGAGCCCCGGGACGAACCGATCGTGCCCGACGCGGAGCAGCGGGCCGCTCGGCACGTCGCGGATCCCGGTCGCCTCGACCACGAGGGCGCCGGGCTGGCCTTCGGCGAAGCGGCCGTACCAGTCGAGCACGTCCTGCGTGACGACGCCCTCCTCCGTCGCGCGCCACGGGACCATCGCGGGCACCCACGAGCGCTCGGCGAGCTCGAGGCCCGAGGCGAGGCGGAGCGGCGAGAAGAGGCGCGCGCGCGCCGCCTCGCCCGCGGCCTTAGGCTCCTCGCGGGGCAGCGCGTGGCGGATCCTCTCCGGCGGCCTCCACATGGCTACCGCGCCCCGTCGCGAGCGCGCTCGTCGGCAGGGGGCTCCGCGGCGGCGCGCTCGAGGATGCCCTTCGCGATGATGAGCTTCTGGATCTCCGTCGTCCCCTCGTAGATGCGCAGCGGCCGGATCTCGCGGTACAGCCGCTCGACCTCGGTCCCTTCGATGACCCCCATGCCGCCGTGGAGCTGGACCGCGCGGTCGATGATCCGCTGCGCCGCCTCGGTGGCGAACATCTTCGCCATGGCCGCCTCGGTCGAGACGCGCGCCGCCGCGCCGGCCGCAGCCGTGTCGCGCTTGTGGGCCGCGCGGGCGACGAGCAGGCGGGCGGCGTCGAGCTCGGTCGCCATCTCGGCGAGGTAGGCGCGCACCATCTGCTGCTCGGACAGGGGCGCCCCGAACTGCCTCCGCCGCGTGACGTGCGCGATCGCCTCGCGGAGCGCGCGCGCCGCCATCCCGTTCGCCGCCGCGCCGACCGAGATCCGGAAGGCGTCGAGCGTCTGCATCGCGAGCTTGAAGCCGCCGCCCACCTCGCCGAGCCGCGCGCTGTCCGGCACGCGGCAGCCCTCGAAGCGGAGCCGGCCGATCGGGTGCGGGACCGACATCGGGAGCGGCTCCGAGGCGACGCCCTGCGCGCCGCTGTCGACGAGGAACGCCGTGATCGCGGCGCGCCCGCCGCCGCGCTCGCCCGCCGCGCCGCCGCCCTCGCGCGGCGGCGCGCCCGTGCGGGCGAAGACCACGAGGTGGTGCGCGAGCGGCACGTTCGAGATCAGCACCTTCTCGCCGTCGAGGACCCACCCGTCGCCCTCGCGGCGGGCCTCGGTCCTCAGCGAGGCGACGTCGCTGCCCGCCTCGGGCTCGGTCAGCGCGAAGGCCCCGATGCGCCGCCCCGAGAGCACGTCGGGCAAGATCGCGCGGCGCTGCGCGTCGCTGCCAGCCAGCACGATCGGGTACGAGCCGAGCCCTTGCACCGCGAAGATCGCGTCGGCGAGCGGGGCGACCTGGCCGAGCGCCTCGCGGATGAGGACCAGCGAGCGCACGTCGATGGCGGTCGCGTCCCCGGGGAGGCCGCTGGGGCTCGGCGCGCCGCCGAGCGCCTCGGGGACGAGGTGCGCGTAGAGCCCGAGCGGCTCGCCCATGCTGCGCGCCACGGCGGCGGCGTCGTGCGTCTTGGCGAGCCGCGCGAGCGGCGCGAGCGCCTCGGGCGTCAGCCGCGCGGCGAGCGCCGCGTGGCGCTCCTCGAAGAAGACGGGGAGCTCGGCGGAGGAGAGCGCGAGCCCGCTCATACGCGGGGCGTCTCCTGGCCGGTGGACCGCGGGGTGGGGGGCGCGTCGGCGTCGCCGGGCGCGGCCGGCGCGTCGCCCCGGTCGGCGCCCTCGAAGCGCGGCGGGCGCTTCGCCCTGTTCGCCTCGTGGGCCTCGCGGAAGTCGGGGTGGGCCATGCAGATGGCCTGCGCCTGCGCCTCGGCCTCGATCGCGGCGGCGAGGGGCATCGTGCGCTCGCTCTCGAGCATCTGCTTGGTGATCGCGTGCGCGAACGCCGGCCCGCGCGCGAGGCGCTCGGCCCAGCCGCGCGCCACGCCCAGCGCGTCGCTGTCGGCGACGACGCGGTTCACGAGGCCGATGCGTAGCGCCTCGTCGGCGCCGATGAGATCGCCGAAGAAGAGCAGCTCGGCGGCGCGCCCCTGGCCGACGATGCGCGGCAGGAGGTACGAGGCGCCCATGTCGGCGCCGGACAGGCCGACCTTGGGGAAGATGAACCCGAAGCGGGCGCTCGCCGCGGCGATGCGCAGGTCGCAGGCGGCGGCGATCACCGCGCCCGCGCCGACGGCGACCCCGTTGACGGCGGCGATGACCGGGCGCCGGAGCTCGCAGATGCTCTGGATCAGCGCGCCCGTCGCGCGGGTGAACTCGAGCAGCCCCCGCGCGTCGCGCGCGAACAGCTCGGCGATGATCCCCTCGACGTCGCCGCCCGAGCAGAAGCCGCGCCCCGCTCCGGTGAGCACGACCGCGCGCGCGGCCGAGCGCTCGAGCGAGCGGAACGTGGCCGTGAGCTCGCCGTAGACCTCGAAGGTGAGGGCGTTCAGGCGGTCGGGGCGGCTCAGCGTGATCTCCGCGACGCCGCGGCTGAGCTCGAGCTGGAAGGAGCGGGGTGTGAGGGTCATGGGCATCTCCTGGGTCCGGCGCGCGCCGGACGCGAGCCTCGCGCGATCAGGGCTTCGTCCGCGTGCGCCGCGGGGGGCTCCGCGCGCTTCGCTCGGCGTGCGCGCGGGCGCTGCCGGGGCGCGACGGGACGGGCATGTCCGGCTCGCGGAGCGTGGTGCGCAGCTTGTCGAGCAGCCGCGTCAGCGTGGAGAGCTCGGCCGGGCTCAGCCCGGAGAACACCTTCGCCACGCGCGCGGCGTGCCGCCGCTCGGCGTCGCGGAACGCGCGCTGCCCCTTGGCGGTCAGGTGCACCCGCCACGCGCGGCGGTCGCTCGGGTCGGCCCGCCGCTCGACCATGCCGTCGCGCGCCGCGCGATCGACGAGCCCGGTGAGGTTGCCCGCCGTGACGAGCATGCTGCGGGAGAGCGACGCGAGCGTCTGCCCGTCGCTGCGCACGAGGTTCGCCAGGAGGTCGAAGCGCGGGAGGGTCATCTCGTGCTCCAGGTCCTCCCGGATGGCCGCGAGCGCGCGCTTGTGGACCGCGAGGATGCGCACCCAGGCGCGCACGGCGGCCTGGTCGCCGCGCGCGCTCTCCGGCGGGGGGACCACGGCGAGCGGCCGCCTCGCCGGCGCCCCGCGCCTCACGGGCCGCCCCCGCCGCGCGCGTCGAGCGCCGCGACGGCCTCGATCTCCACGAGCGCGCGCCGCTCGACGAGCCCCGCGACGCCGAGGAGGGCCATCGCCGGGAAATGCTTGCCGAACCGCGCCCGCCACGCGGCGCCGATCGCGCGGAGCGAGCCCCTGTACGCCTCGAGATCGGTCACGTAGACGGTCATGCGCGCGACGTCGCCCGGCTCCCCGCCGGCGGCCGCGACGACCGCGAGCACGTTGTCGAGCGCCTGGGCGAACTGCTCGGCCAGATCGTCGCTCCGGAACCGCCCGGACGCCGGATCCCACCCGATCTGCCCCGCGATGTGCAGCGTCCTGCCGCTCGTCACGACGCCGTTGACGTAGCCTCGCGGCGCAGGCCACCCGGCCGGCTGCACGATCTCGAGATCGCCGTTCACCGCATCACCTGCCCCCCGTCGACCGGGATCGCCTGGCCATGGATGCTGCGCGCCTCGTCGCTGCAGAGCATCGCCACGACGAGCGCGACCTCGCCGGGCTCGACCATCCGGCCCTGAGGCGACATCGACTCGAGCGACCGCCGCGCCGCGTCCTCGCCCCGCCCGGTCTTCTCGGCGATGCGGGAGATCGCCTCGTCCGCCATCCTCGTGTTCACCCACCCGGGGCAGACGCAGTTGATGGTCACCGGCGTCCGGGCGATCTCCAGCGCGATGGCGCGGGTCATTCCGACCATGGCGTGCTTCGACGCGCAGTACGCGGTCGAGTAGGCGCACCCGACGAGCCCGGCGGTCGAGGCGACGTTGACGACGCGCCCGAACCCGCGCGCGATCATCTTCGGGATCAGGGCGCGGCAGAGCGCGAAGGCGCCGGTCACGTTGACCGCGAGCATGCGGTCCCAGAGCGCGTCGCTGGTCCTGTCGAACGGCGCGCTCTCGGCGACGCCCGCGTTGTTGACGAGCACGTCGATGCGCCCGAGCTGGGCTTCGAGCGCGGCGATCGCCGGCGGCGCGCCCTCGCGATCGCCGACGTCGAGCCGGACGGCGACGCCCCCGATGGCCGCCGCCGTCTCCTCGATCTCGGCCTGCGTGCGGCCTGCGACGGCGACGCGCGCGCCGCCCTGCGCGAGCCGCTCGGCGATCGCCCGGCCGATGCCGCGACCCCCACCCGTGACGAGCGCGATCCTGCCTTCCAGGGACATCCGGAGCACCTAAATCATATATATATGAAGCACAAGCCGAAGTCACCCTCGTCGGCGCGCGCTGCGGCGCCCGCTCGCTGAGGTCGGAGTCGGCCACCTCGCGACGGAACGCGCGGCTCGGCCTCGCTCTCCTCGCTCTCCTCGCTCTCCTTGCTCGTCTGGAACGTAGTGGGTGGAGAGCATGGACGAAGACCAGAGCGGGCGTGGCCGAACGATCTGCGCCGCGAGGGCGGCATGGTCCGGCTCGACGGCCACCACAACCCGCGGCGCCTCAGGATCCTGGACGAGTACATCCACGAGATGGACTCGGTCCTCGACGGCTTCTTCCGGGCTCGCCGGAGCGCGGTGCACGAGCTCCACCCCGCGATCTCGCTCGCGCAGTCGATCGTCGACGTGGTCGATCCGATCTACTACGCTGCGCGCCTGTTCGTCGCGCCCCGCGACGGCTTCGCGCCGAAGAGCATCTACATGACCGAGAGCATCAACCGGATGGCACCGGCGACACGTTCGCGCAGCCTCGCGGCACCGAGATGCACGCCGTGGCGATGGGCTTGCCGCTGCAGCTGCCGGCGGGCGCCGTGAGCGCGGCCGGCGCGCTCGCGTCGCGCGTCGCCGCGCTGCTCGCATGCGCCGGCGTGGAGGCGCGGCCCCCGGCGGCGGAGGCGGGCGCGTGGTCCCTCGCGCTGGCCGAGCCGCCGGATCTCGCGGCGCTCTACGCCGCGGCGGACGGCATCGCGCTCCCGGACGGCACGCTCATCCTGCCGCGCGGCGACGTCGCGCGGGCGACGGCGTGGCTCGCGGAGGAGCGCTCGCTCGACTGGGCGCGCGACCTCCTGGTCATCGGGGAGCGGGAGGATCTCGTCATCGTGCTCGACCTCGACGTCGCGGGCGCGCGCGCCGGGGGCGGCGTGCTCGAGGCGCCGACCGACGGGCTCGCCTCGTTCCAGCGCGTCGCCCGCTCGGTGGTCGGCTACCTGGAGCGGCGCCTCGGCGTCGCAGGGGCCGAGGCCGCGGCGCCCGAGGTGCGGGCGCGCGAGGCCGCGGCGCGCCGCGACCTCCCGGCGCTCGTCGAGGCGCTCGCGGAGGCGATGTACCCGGGCGCGGAGCGGCAGGTCGCGCACGCGGCGCTCACGCTGGGCACGCTCCTGTCGGAGCGCGGGGACGAGGCGGCGCTGGACGCCTTCGCGCGCTCGGTCGAGGCGCGGGTCGCGGCGGCGCCGCGGGGCGCCGCGGGGCCGGAGCGGCTCGCTGCGTGGCGCGCGTGCGAGATCGTGGCGCGAGAGGCGGGGTCGGAGGCGATCGCCGCGGCGTGCGCGGCGCGGGCGAGCGGCGGGGGGTAGGAGGCTGGTCGCGAAGCGCCTCGGTGGACGGCGCTTCGTCGCTCAGCGGACCGAGCTCACCTGGCGCCCCGCTCCCGGAGCCTCGCGCGCCACGCGCGCACCACGGTCGTCTGATCCCCCTTGCGCAGCATGAACTCCGTCAGCCCCACGACGTCGAGCCCCGGCAGGAGCCGGCTCTGCCCCACCTCCGCGTAGCCGTCCGGGCCGAGGAGGTGGATGGAGAGCTTTCCCTTCTTCAGGAACCAGACCTCGGGCACGCCGAGCCCCGCATAGACGGAGAGCTTGTTGATTGTCCCGCTCTTCTCGATGATCTCGATCGCGAGCTCCGGGATCTCGCCGTCGTCGACCGTCCCGAGCACGTAACACTCGTCCGGCTCTACGCCCCGCTCCGCGAGCCTCTTGCGGACGGTCATGCTGCCGTACCCGCTGAGAGGCAGCTCCGCCTCCTCTGCGTAGGCCTCGACGAGGCGGGCAAGGATCGTCTTCCGCCCCTCGTGCGGTCCGCCCGGGCTCATCAGCTCCAGCACTCCCTCGCAGTACGTCACCCGCACGCCCGCTCGGTCGCCGAGGGCGGCGAGGATGGCCTCGTACTCCTCCCACGAGACGTCATGAACGACGAAGAGCTGGTCTTCCGAGCCGTTCGCCGCGCCCGCGTCGGCGGCGCCGGCAGGGGGGACGAGGAGGGGTGCAGCGGCGGCCATGACAGCGTGCTCCTCCGGGGAGTATCACCCCCGCGCCGCGCGCTGGCAACCGCCGATCCGAGCGCCCGCGCGCCGCTGCCCTCCTCGACGGCCCTTACGCACGCCACGGACTCGCCGGACGCTGCCAGGGGCGGCCCGGGGGCGCTCGGGTGCCGCGCGCCCTCAGAACACGCGCCCCAGCCCGTCGAGCGCCGCGACGCGGTAGGCCTCGGCCATGGTGGGGTAGTTGAACGTCGTGTTCACGAAGTACCGGATCGTGTTGTGCGGCGCAGGTTGCGACATGATCGCCTGTCCGATGTGGATGATCTCCGCGGCGTTCTCGCCGAAGCAGTGGATGCCGAGCAGCGCGAGCGTCTCGCGGTGGAAGATCAGCTTCAGCATCCCGACCTGCTGGCCCGTGATCTGCGCGCGCGCGAGCGTCTTGAACGTCGACTTCCCCACCTCGTACGGCACCTTCTCCGCCGTGAGCTCCCGCTCGCTCTTGCCCAGCGACGAGATCTCGGGCGTCGTGTAGATGCCCGTGGGGATGTCCCGGACCAGCTTGTCGTCGGCTTGGCCGCAGATGTGGCTGGCCGCGTACCGGCCCTGATCGTAGCTCGCGCTCGCGAGCGCCGGGAAGCCGACCACGTCGCCGACCGCGTAGATGTGCGGCTGGCTCGTCTGGAAGGTCTCGCTCACCTCGAGCTGACCGCGCTTGTTCGGCGTGATGCCGACGCTCTCCAGGCCGAGATCGGCCGTGTTGCCCGACCTCCCGTTGGCCCAGAGGAAGACCTCGCTCCGGAGCTTCTTCCCGCTCTTCAGGGAGAGCACGACGCCCTCCTTCGTGGCCTCGACCGCCTCGTGCTCCTCGCCGTTCAGGACGCGGATCCCCTTGTCGCAGAAGTGGTACCCGAGCGCGTCGGTGATCTCGTCGTCGAGGAACTCCAGGAGATGGGAGCGCGTGTTCACGAGGTTCACGGCGACCTGCATGTTGCGCAGCATCGACGCGTACTCGCAGCCGATGACGCCCGCCCCGAAGATGGTGATGCTCCGGGGGGTGTGATCCATGCGCAGCAGCGTGTCGCTGTCGAAGACGCGCGGGTGGCTGAAGTCGATGTCGGCCGGCCGGTACGGGCGCGAGCCGGTCGCGATGACGAAGCTGTCGGCCGTGTACCGCCGGCGCTGGCCGCCGTCGCTCTCCACCTCGATCGTGTGCGGATCGACGAACCTGGCCTGCCCCGGAACGAGCTGGACGCGGTTCCGGTCGTAGAAGCTCTCGCGCAGATCGACCTGCTCGTCGATGACGCGGTTCGCGGTCGCGAGGAGCTCGGCGAACGGGTACTCCGGAACCACATCCATCCGCTTGTAGATGGGGCTCTGGTTAATCAGGTTCATGTGGTAAATCGCGCGGCGCAGCGCCTTGCTGGGGATCGTCCCCCAGTGGGTGCAGCCCCCGCCGACCCGCGCGTAGCGCTCGATCGCCGCGACCGATTTGCCGTGCTTCGCGGCCGTCATGGCGGCGCCTTCGCCGCCCGGCCCCGTGCCGAGGATGATGAGATCGAAGTGCGGGGTGGTCACCATCGAGTTCCTTGCCTCCGGCGCGCCGAGCGCGCGCGTGCGCCGGGGGAAGGCTACTCGAACTGGAGCGGCTCGTCGTCGCCCCCGACGCCGAGCATCTCGAGGATCTGCCGCACCTCCATCGCGGCCTCGACCTCCGGGCCCGCGTCCAGGAAGCCCTGGAGGTGCTTCCGCGCGAGCGCGCGGTTGCCGCGGGCCGCGTACGCCAGCCCCATCGCGTGCATCGCCTCGCCGTCCTTCGGGAACCGGCGGAGCGCCTCCTTCGCCTGCGCGGTCGCGCCGTCGGTGTCGCCGAGGCGACGGAGCGCGTGCGACAGGGCCACCCGCGCCCCGAGGAAGCTCGGCGCGAGCCGCACGGCGGCGCGGTACGCGTCGCGCGCCGGCTCGAGCTGGCCGAGCTCGTAGAGCGCGTGCCCGAGCAGGTTGTACGCGTACGGGTTCGACGGGGAGGCCTTGATCACGTCGCGCAGCGCGACGAGCGCCTCCTGGACTTGCTCCTCTTGCAGGAGCTCGGCCGCCTCCTCGACGGCCTCCCAGTGGGCGGCGTCGACCGATTCGTCCACCACGGCTCTGAGCACCATGGCCCGCAGTCTAGCCAGATTCGGCGCGCCGTCCTGGGCTCCTTCGTGGTACCGGCCGGGCGGTGAGGCGCCCGCCGTGGATCCGGCCGCTCTTGTGGCACGCGAGCGCCGCGATCCCGGTGCTCGGCGCCGCCGCGGCGTTCTACGGGCCCGCGCTCGCCAGGACGGGCGGCGTCTGGCCGGCGCCCCTCGACGACGTCTACATCCACTTCGGGTTCGCCCGCGCCGCGGCCCTGGGCCACCCGTTCTCGTGGATCCCGGGCAACGGCTACTCCTCGGGCGGGACCAGCCTGGCGTACCCCCTCGCCCTGGCGCCCGGGTACCTGCTCGGGTTTCGCGGCGCGTGGCTCGGCCTCTTCGCCGCGCTCCTCGCGTGCGCCGCGCTGCTCGACCTCTGCCGATCGCTCCGGTGGCTGCTCGATCCGCGCGGCGGGCCGGGCGCCGCCTCCTCCCGCTGGGTCGCCTGGGTCGCGCCGCTCTTCGTCGTGGCCGTGCCGCTGCTCGACTGGAGCTGGTTTTCCGGGATGGAGCTCGCGCTGCTCGGCGCGGTGATGGGCCGGGCGCTCGTCGCGGTGCGGCGCGCCGAGCTCGCCCCGCCGGCGCAGCGCCCGGCCGAGCAGCTCCGGGCAGGGCTCCTCGCCGCGCTGCTCGTCGCGACGCGGCCCGAGGCCGTCGCGCTCGCGGCGCCGCTCGCGGTCGCCGTGGCCCACGCGGCGGGCTCGCTGGGCGCAGCGGCGTCGCTCGCGCGCGCGTCCCTGCCGACCGCGCTGCTCCTCGCCGCGCAGGCCGCCGCGAACCGCGCGCTCACGGGGGAGTGGAGCGCGGCGGGGGCGGTGCGCAAGCTCATCCTCTCGAACCCGTACCCGGCGCCGCTCGAGAAGGCGCTGGAGGTGATCAAGAACCTCGCCGCGCTGCAGGTGCAGGCGCTGGAGAGCGCGCTCGGCGGCCCGTCCTACGCCCTGCTCTTGCCGCTGCTCGGCGCGATCGCGGCGCTCGACCGGCGCGCGCGGCGCCTCGCCGTGCCGCTCCTGATCGGCGCCTACGGCTCGCTGCTCCTCGTCGCGCTCAACGCGACGGCGCGTTACCAGAACCTCCGCTACGCCGCCCCGGCGCTCGCGATGCTGCTCGTCGCGGCGGCCCTCGGGACCGAGGCGCTCGCGCGGCGGGGGCGGCTCGCGGCCGGCGTCGCCGCCGCGCTCGCGCTCGCGGCCCTCGCGGCGCCCTCCGCGTGGTTCGCGCGGCAGATCGACCACTTCGCCCGCTCCTCGGCCAACATCGCCGGGCAGCAGGTCGAGGTCGCGCGGCGCCTCGCCGCGCGCGCGCCGCGGCCGAGGCGGGTGCTGCTCGGCGACGCGGGCGCGATCCCGTACCTGTCGGGGATCCCGGCCATCGACGGGCTCGGGCTCGGCGGATACCGGGGGATGCCGTTCGCGCGGGCCTCGGTGCACGGGGTCCCGGCCGTTGTCGAGCTCATCGAGCGGCTCGACGCCGCCGAGCGGCCCGACGTCTTCGCCCTGTACCCCTCGTGGTGGGGCGGGCTCGCGGACGTCTTCGGCCGGCGCGTCGACGCGGTGAAGATCGAGGACAACGTGATGTGCGCCGCGGACGAGAAGGTGATCTACGAGGCGGACTGGTCGGCGCTCGCGCCGCCGGGGGAGCGCCGCGACGAGGCCATCGACGAGGTGGACATCGCCGACCTGGTCGACGAGCGGGCGCACGGCTACGCGTTCCCGTCGCCGCGCGGCGGCTGGGTCGTCGGCGCCGTGCTGCGCGACGGGAGCGACGGCGGCGGTGCGCCGCGGTTCGACGCCGGCAGGATCATCCCCGAGGGGCGCGAGCAGTCGTTCGCAATCAGAGCGGCCGCCGCGGCCGCCGCGGCCGCCGCGAGCGCCCGCGGGCCCGCGGTGCTCGCGCTGCGCACCGACGGGGGCGGCCCGATCGCGATCGGCGTGGCTGTCGAGCGCGCCGCGGACGAGGCGCGCGTCGAGGTGCCAGAGCGCCCTCTGGATCGCTGGTCCGAGATCCGGGTGCCGCTGCGCGACGTCGCGCCGGGGGACATCGTCCGGATCCGCGCGCTCCGGGGGACGTTCCGCAGCTTCCATGTCTGGCTGCTGCGGCCGTGATCGGCCTCCTTGCCGCCCGCGCGGCGTCCGCGTGGCGCGCGCCCGCGACACAGCGCGTCGCGAGCCGCGAGGACGTCGCGCGACGGATCCATGGTAAGAGCCACCACGTGGCGAGGTGGTTCCGTGCGTCGGCCTTCGCGGCGACAGCTGGCAGGGAGGTGGCCTCGTTCGCGAGGCAGGCGGTCCTCCTGCCGTACGACACCCTCGCGCCGGTGATCCCTGACGGGGCGCGCGACGGCGACGAGGTGGTGGTCATCCTTCACGGGCTCTTCGCCTCCGCCGGCGTCCTCCGGCCGTTGCGCACGGCGATCGAGCGCCACGCCGCGATGTCTCGCGCCTCGCGGGCGCGCGGTCAGACGGACCCGGCGCGCGCCGAGCCGCCGTGGTCGGTCCACACGGCGACGATGTCCTACGCGCCGGGGCCCGGCGTCGAGGCGCTGTCGGCGCGCCTCGCGGCGCTCGTCGCGTCGCTGCCGGACGGGGCGCGCTTGCACCTCGTCGGCCACAGCATGGGCGGCATCGTGTGCCGCTTCTTCGCGCAGGAGGTCGGCGATCCGCGCGTCGTGCAGACCATCTCCATGGCGAGCCCGTTCGGCGGCATCCCGCGCGCAGCGCTGCTCGGCTTCGGCGGCGCGCGCGATCTCGACGCGTCGAGCCCGGTCCTCCGGCGCGTCCTCCTCGGGACGGCGCGGTCGAGCATCCCGCACCTGTCGATCATCGCGGGGGCCGACACGCTGGTCCGCTCGCCCATCGCGCACGCGCTGCCGGGCGGCGAGGTGCGGGTGATGGAGGGGCGGGGGCACAACACGCTCCTCTTCGATCCCGAGGTGGCCGCGCTCGTGGCGCGGCACATCGTCGAGCGGCGCGGCCCCGTGCGCTGACCTATCCCCGCTCGGCGCTTCGTGGTAGCTCGCTCGCGTGCGCTCGTCCATCGCCTGCCTCGCCGCCCTCGGGGCCTTGCTCGCCCCGCTCGCCTGGTCATCACCGTCGCGCGCGGACGCCTCCGCGTGGACCTTCGTGGGCGCCGGCGCGGTCGGCTGGAAGCAGGGCGAAAGCGACTTCATCTTCGACGGCGCGCTGTCGTGCGACGTCGGCGTCGGGACCACGCCCGATGCGCCCGTCATCGTCGGCGGCCTGATGCGCGCGACGCCGATCCTCGACAGCGGCATCGATCTCGCGCTGCTCGCCCGGGTCGCGACGCGCGGCTTCCAGGCTGGCCAGCTGGGCCTCGCCCTCGACGCGGGCGGCTACCGCCGCTTCTGGGGCGCAGGTTCCACGGGCGTGGCCGGCGCGCTCACGCTGGGCGCGCCGCTCGGCATCAGCCTCTCGCTCCAGGGGAGCTACGGGACCGACAATGCGATGGCGTTCGCCGCCATCGCGGGCATCGACCTGCTGCGTCTCACCGTCTACCGGCAGTCGCTCCTGCCGCTGTGGCCGAACCCGTTCCCCGCGCAGCAGCGCGGGCAGGACGTCGCCTCGCGCTGACGAAGGCGGGGGAGCGCTCCTCCGCTTCAGCCCGTGAACCCCGCGAGCCCCTCCACGAGCCGATCGAGATCCGCGCGGCTGTGCCGCTCGGTCACGGCGACCAGCAGCTCGTCCCGCCGCCGCGCGTCGATCCGCCCGAGATCGAGCCCCGCGATGATCCCCTGCTCGGCCAGCGCCCGCGTGAGCCTCCCCGCGTCCCCGCCGCGGACCTTCACGACGAACTCGTGGAACGTCGGCGCCGCCATCGGCAGCGAGTACCCGTCGAGCCGCGCGATCTCCCGCTTCAGGTGCTCGGCCTTCGCGAGGCACTGCTTCGCCGCCTCCACGAACCCGCGCTTGCCGAGCATGCACATCCGCATCGTGACCGCCGTCGCGCAGAGGCCGCTGTTCGTGCAGATGTTGCTCGTCGCTCGCTCGCGGCGGATGTGCTGCTCGCGCGTCGCGAGCGTCAGCACGTACCCGCGGGTCCCGTGCTTGTCGACCGTCTCACCGACCAGCCGGCCGGGCACCTGCTGGAGGTACTTGCGGTCGTTCCGGCACGCGAACAGCCCGACGTTGGGGCCGCCGTACTGCGGCGGCAGCCCGAGCGGCTGGCCCTCCGCCACCGCGATGTCGGCGCCGAGCGCGCCCGGCGACTCGAGCAGCGCGAGCGCGTACGGGTCCAGCGTGACCGTGATCAGCAGCGCGCCCTTCTGGTGGCACACCTCGGCCACCTTCCGGATGTCGCCCACGACGCCGAAGAAATTCGGATAGCCGACCACCACGCAGGCGGTCGTCTCGTCGATCGCCCGCGTCAGCGCCTCGACATCCGCCGTGCCGTCGCGGCCGACGTCGACCCCGACCAGCGACGCCTTGCCGGCCCCGATGCCGTGCACGTACGTCTCGACCGTGCCGATGTAGTCGGGGTGCACGCCCCCGGACAGGACCGTGCGCTCCCGCCCCGTCAGCCGGCGGGCCATCAGCACGGCCTCCGCGAGCGCGCTCGCGCCGTCGTACATCGACGCGTTGGCGATCGGCAGCCCGAGGATCTCGCTCACGATCGTCTGGAACTCGAAGATCACCTGGAGCGTGCCCTGGGAGACCTCGGGCTGGTACGGCGTGTAGGCGGTGTAGAACTCGCTGCGGAGCAGCAGCTGATCGGCGGCCGGCGGGAAATGGTGCTCGTAGGCGCCGGCCCCCAGGAACGAGAGCATGCGCCCTGCGCGGTTCTTCTGGGCGAGCTCCTCGAGGTGCCGCATGAGCGAGGCCTCGTCGAGCGAAGGCTCCATCGAGAGCGGGCGCGTGAGGCGCGCCTCCTTCGGGATCGCGCTGTAGAGCTCCTCGATCGACGACAGGCCGACGGCCTGCAGCATCTCGCTGATTTCCTCGGGCGTGTGGGGCAGGTAGCGCATGGTCTTGTGCAGCGGGAAACGGGAAGGGTGATGCGGAACGCGGAGGGGCGCGGCGCTCAGTGCGCCGCGGTCTTCAGGAGCTCGGTGTACGCGTCGGGATCCATGAGCGTGCCGAGCTCGCCCTGGTCCGAGGGCACGACCTCGATCATCCACGCCTTGCCGTAGCAGTCGTCGTTGACGAGCTCGGGGCGGCTCTCGAGATCCGCGTTCACGCGCTGGATCTTGCCGCTCACCGGCGCGAACAGATCGCTCAGCGTCTTGACGCTCTCGATCGTGCCGAACGCCGTGCCCGCGGTGATCGTGTCGCCCGGCTTCACGTCGAGGTTGACCAGCGTGATGTCGCCGAGCTGCTCGACCGCGAAGGCGGTGATCCCGATCACGACGAGATCGTTCTCCTGCTTGGCCCACTCGTGGTCCTTCGTGTACCGCCGGTCCGTTCGGACATTGTCGCTCGCCATGTGACTTCTTCTCCCTTTGCCAACCTGGATCTCTGGTCGCCGCGTGCGGTCGCTCGGATCGGCCCGCCGCGGCGCGCCTCGGCGCGGGTCAGGCCCGCTTGTAGAACGGGGTCTTGACCACGACCGCCTCGACCGAGCGCCCGCGGCAGTCCACCTGGAAGGCGGTCCCTACCGCCGCCATCGGCGCCGGCAGGTAGCCGAGCCCGATGTTCTTGCCGACGGTCGGCCCCGGGCTGCCGCTCGTGCAGACGCCGACCTTCGCGCCGCTCACGTCGAGCAGCGGGTAGCCGTGGCGCGCGATGCCGCGCCCCGTCATCTCGAAGCCGACCAGCTTGCGCGCGGGGCCCTCGTCCTTGATGCGCTGGAGCGCAGCGCGCCCCACGAAATCGCCCTTGTCGAGCTTCACCACCCAGCCGAGGCCCGCCTCGATGGGGTTCGTCGTCTCGTCGATGTCGTTGCCGTACAGCGACAGGCGCGCCTCCAGGCGGAGCGTGTCGCGCGCGCCGAGGCCCGTCGCCTCGAGGCCGAGCGGACCGCCGAGCTCGACGAGCGCGCGCCAGAGCCGCTGCGCGTCGGACGGCGAGCAGAAGATCTCGATGCCGTCCTCGCCGGTGTAGCCGGTGCGGGCCACGGTGCAGCGCACGTTGGCGAGCGTCGCGTCGCGGAAGTGGAACGGCGCGAGCTCGCGCAGCGCGGGGCCGTCACCGCCCGCGAGCGCGATGATGTCCAGCGCCTTCGGCCCCTGGAGCGCCATCATCGCCGTGCGATCCGACGCGTCCTCGAAGCTGCAGTGGCCCTGCGCCGCGCCCCGGATGTGGGCGGCGATCTTGTCGCGGTTCGACGCGTTGCAGACGATG
The DNA here is from genome assembly GCF_051525245.1 of Sorangium sp. So ce128. NCBI lineage: Bacteria > Pseudomonadati > Myxococcota > Polyangiales > Polyangiaceae > Sorangium > Sorangium sp. So ce128. The sequence goes on from NZ_CP150313.1 coordinate 2,882,951, forward strand.
AGCCACTGCCGCGCGTCGATCCGGTACACGATGAGGTCGTCGAGGATCGTTCCGGCCTCGTTGCACGCGCACGTGTAGAGCGCGTGTCCGTCCTCCAGCTTCTTCACGTCGTTCGTGACGAGGTAGTCGACCACCTGTCCGGAGTGCTCGCCGCTCAGGATGATCTCGCCCATGTGCGAGACGTCGAACAGCCCGGCGGCGGTGCGCACCGCCTTGTGCTCTTCGGTGACGCCTTTGTACTGGACTGGCATCTCCCAGCCGGCGAACGGGACCATGCGGCCGCCGAGCTTGATGTGCTCGTCGTAGAGCGGCGTCCTTCGGAGCGGAGCGGTGGGGAGCGGCTTGGTCGACACGGCCGCGATCTACTTCGAAAGGTCGGAGATGTCGACTGGCGCCGACTGGCGCAGCGGCCCCGCGGCGCTGGAGGTCGAGGCCGCCGCCGCCGCGCTCACTCGAGGCGGGTGGGATCGATCACCCTGCCGTCCGGCGTGAGCCCGCTGCGGCGCCAGCGCTCCTCGACCGACAGGCCCTGCTCCGCGGGCGCCCGGGTCTCGTCGCGGATGACGAGCTCCGAGACGTGCGCGCGCGAGACGACCTCGATCCGGATCATCCGCTGCGGCGCGCTCTTCACGGTGGCGCGCGAGAAGATCGTCTTCGCAGGCCCGGTCTCGACATTTCCGGCGAGGACGCGCGTGCGCACGTAGTTCGCCACCCGTTCGGCAGGGATTTCCCCGACGGCGAAGACGGCATCGGCGAAGCGCGCGCGCACCTTCATGCGGCGCGGGATGGGCAGGCCGAACGCCTGCTCGGTCCCCTCGGCGAGCTCGCCCGGCAGCGCCTGGTCGACCGGCGGCTTCGGCGCCGCGGCCTCGCTCGCCTGCGGCGCCGGCGCCGACGTGCCGGCGTCGCTGCGGCAGGCGGGCGCGGCCGAAGCGCACGCGACGAGCGCGGCGAGCGCGCCGCCGGCGCGCGACAGGCTGGCTCGCGTCATTCGATGAGGGTGGCCCACGAGTCGATCTTAACGACCTTGCGCGGCCGCTGCAGCGTCCTCGTGCTCGTTCGCGTCGCGCCCCCCTGGGCGTCCGCGTCGCCGGCGGCGCCGGTGTGGAACACGAGCTGGTACTCGGGCGGGGTGGAGTGCCGGACGATCGTCTGCGGGCCGAAGTACGGATCGGTGTAGTTCTCCGTATCCACGCAGGTCGGCTTCTGGGTCACGGCCACGCCGAAGACGATGGTGCCCGGCGACTGCAGCTCGAAGCGCTCCGGAGGCGCGAGCGGATCGACGACGAGGCAGCCGTTCGGGAGCGCGGGCGAGTCCGTGTTGCCGAGCAGGTAGTCGACGCCCCAGATGGCGCCGCGCCCGTCCGCGCACGCGTAGGTCCCGGGCGCGACGGGCGTGAACGTCGCGAAGTACGCGCAGCCGTTGAAGAGGGAGATGGGCCCGGTCACGCGCTGGCCGCCCGTGAAGGGGACGACCCAGTTCTCGCTGAACCGGAGGCTGGTGTTGTGCGGTCGCTCGGTGATCGACCAGACCCGCGTCTCGATGGCGCCGCTCGCCGTGAACGCCTCCTGATCGCCGGTGGAGAACAGGATGACCTTGTTGCCGAGCGGATCGGTGCTCACGATCGGCGTCGTCTGGATCGGCTGGCTGCTCGCCGCGCTGTCGGTCGGGAACGAGTACGCGTCCCAGGCGAGGTCCACGGTCCAGTTGTCCGGGTTGGTGCTCGTCAGGCTGACGCGCCAGAGCGTCCCGTCGGCGTCGCCGACGTAGATGCGCTCGGCGACCTCGCCGACGCCCGCCGGGAACGGCACGGGGACGCCGGTGATCGGCGAGTCGAAGTCGACCTCCGTGGTCCGCGAGGCGATCCCGGCCGGGGCCTCGGAGGGGAGGCCGCGGAACGTGCGGAGGATCTCGCCCGTGTCCAGCCGGACGATCGTGAGCGAGCGCGCCGGGCCGACGGGGCCGCCGGTGCCCGCGCTGCCCCAGCACCGGACCGAGTCGCGGACCGCCAGGGTGCCCGTCGGATAGAAGAGCGGGTGCGCCGTGTTCTTCCGGTTGCACGCGGGCTGGCTCGTATCGAGCGGGGCGGAGCCGCCGGGCAGGATGGCGACCGCGATCTCCTTGATGTGACCGCCGTCCTGCATCTCCACCATGCCGATCGCCGGCGTCGGCGTCGCCTCGCCGAACAGCGGGGTGCCGGCGTCGTCGGTGGACAGCTGCCAGAGGAACCGCGGCGCCTTCGGGTTCGTCACGTCGAGCGCGTAGTAGAAGCTGCCGCCCGCGCCGCCGCTGGCGAGGAGCACGGTGTTCCACGTCGCGTTGGCGCTGCTCACCTGCGCCGACGTGCGCTCGAAGACGACGTTCTTCACGACGGGCGCGCCGTCGAGCAGCAGCGATTGCTGGTTGAACGTCGCGAGCAACCGGGGGAGCACGTGAGGCGGCAGGAACGACCAGAGCTCGTTGTTCTCGACCTTGTCCACCTTGAGCGCGTCCGACGCGGTCGCCGCGGTCACCTGGAAGGCGTGCAGCTGCCCGTCGGTCGTCGCCGTGTAGAGCACGAGCGGCCGGGTCGCCTGATCGGGGTGCTCCGCGAAGGCCCGGTAGGACTCGTCGGGGATGTAGTCGTTCGGCGGCCCCACGACGACCGGCGTGGAGTGATAGATGCTGCCGAGCACGTTGCCCTCGCGGGAGGCGACGCCCGAGGGCATCGGCGCGCCGACCTCCCACTCGATGAGGCGCCGGGCGCAGTCCGCGGCGTTGGTCGCCTGCAGCCCGCCCGAGCACTGCGGCGGGACGGCCGCGCTGGGATCGAGGTCGAGCGCGCGGGACGCGCTGGAGAGATCGGTCGCGAACGCCGTCGCCTGCGCGGGCGCGCCGCTGCCGGTCACCGTGCCCGTGTAGCTGCCCAGCCCGTCCGTGGCGACGGTGGCGGGGCGGATGCTTCGGCTCGACCAGATGCGCTGCGCGGTGGTGTCCAGCTCGCCGATCACGGTGAAGAACTGCCGCGGTTGCCCGGTGTTCGAGTTGACGTTGGCCGCGAAGTCATCGCCCTTGCCGGGGTCGATGTCCTTCAGCTGCGTCGTCATGACGCCGCTCACGGCCTCGCAGACGAAGCGCTTGCGCTCGAGGTTGCCGCTCCAGAGCGAGCCGTCCGGCGGCGGGCTGAACGAGGAGGCGAACTGGTAGGCGACCCCCTCGTCGGTGCTGCCGTTGTTCGCGGTCGTGGTCGCATTGGCGAAGACGGGGAGGGTGCGGCTCGTCGAGTTCGCGGCGATCTGCGCGAAGATCCGCGACATCACCGCGGAGAGCTCGTTGGCGTCGTCCGGGAAATAGCCGCGGTCGGTCCCGCCCTCGATGGCGATGCGCGAGAGCGTGCAGCACGCCTTGACCGCGCCAGCGGCGTTGTCGCAGCGCCCGGCGGGCAGGAAATCAGCGCTGGAGATCGTCGCGCAATTGAATGTCGGATCGCCGAGCTCCTGCCGCGCCTGGGTGGTAAGGCCGAACCCGACGGTATAGGTAGGCACGCGCCGGTTCGGGTTGACGTGGGAGTTGAGCGACTGGGCGAGGACGTGCGGCTCCTCGTAGGGACAGCCCGTCCCATCGGGGCCGGGGCCGGTGCCCTGTGTGCAGGTCGGGCGCAGGTCGAGGTTCGGCTCGCCGTCGGAGATGAGCACGATCGAGGTCTTGCGGCAGCCGCCGCTGATGAACGGATCGTCGCGCGGCCCGAGCGGCCGACTCTCCCATGTCGAGGCCTCGTTCAGGATGTAGTCGCGCGCGTCGGACAGCATCCCGGCGAGCGGCGTCGCGCCGTAGGGGCGCATCGCGATGAGCGCGTTCTGGATGCTCTCGTTCACGCTGCGGATCTCGGTGGTGTCCGCTGTGTAGGTCGGGAAGGGGATGAGCGGCCCTTCCCAGAGCGGTGCGGACGGGTTCCTGGCGCCGACCTCCATGTCCGCGGGAGCGCAGGCGGGCGGGTTGCCCCGCGCCGGGTATCCTGCGCCGGTCTCGAACCCGAGGAAGTAGCTCCACATCCCCTCGATGCCGCCCACGGGATCGGGAGCCCCGGAGAGGAGCCCGGTGCTCGCGTCGGGGAGCGTGTCGAACGTCATGAGCGAGAACCGGATCCGATCCTGATAGACGTCGAGCAAGCCGGAGTTGAGCTGCGTGAACGGCGTCGTACAAGGAGTGGCCGCGTTGTCCCAGCGATGCTCTCCCACCAGATCGTAGGTCGCCCCCGGGCCCTTCGTGCAGTGGCCCGAGATCATGCGATGGAACGGGATGTAGTAGTTCCTGTCGTAGGGCGGCTCTCCCCCGAGGCTGAACTCGTTGACGAACGCGGTGCTCGTGCGGGGCTGCGCGACGCAGCTGAAGTCCTGGATCGGGCCCGTGAGCGACTCGACGAGCTTCATCCAGCGGCTCTTCAGGGCCTCGGAGGCGGGGGGAGTGCCTGGGTTGCAGTCCGGCTCCCCGCCCGCCACCGTGTTCTCCATCGAGCCCGACGTGTCGACAAGCAAGAGCACGTTGGGCAGCGGCGGCTCCACATCCATGGCCTGCGCGCGTGCGCGCCCCGCGACGAGGCCGAGCGTCGCCGCGGAGCTCATGGTGACAAGGACCTTCGTCAGGTTTCGCATCGTGCGCTCCGGTTCGTCACTTCGAGCAGAGGATATCGGCAACGACGGACATGGATTCCTGGCTGCCCGCCGTCGCGATGGCGGAGCCGCCGGGCCAGGCGATGAGCCGCGCGCTCATGGTGACCGTGCAGTAATCGACGCTCACCGGGTTCGGGCCGCCCATGTCGCTGCCGGCGCGGTTCCCTATCGCAGGCCTTATCTTATCAGTGATCTCCACCTTGGCGATCCACTGGACGTCGGCGCGACCAAGGCTCCCGGGCGTCTCCGGCGGGCCGGCCGCGGGCGGCTCCAGGAGCGGCTCTGTCGCGTCGAACGTGTGCGGCAGGAGCGGCCAGCACGCGTCGGTGATGACCGAGCAGCTCGTCGACCTGGGGATCATCTCCAGGCCTCCCTTCTGCTCGATCTCGGCGATCGCGAGCTGCATCGCGTACTCGGTGAGATAGTGGGTCTGCGTCATCCGGCGCTCGTGGCCGCTGGCGATGGTCGACAGCGTGGCCGCGTGGGCCGCGAACAGGCCGATCGCGGTGAGCATCGTGATGACCAGCACGACGATGAAGACGGCGGCGCCCCGCTCGCGGGAGCGCCGTCGGGACCGGGCGATGCTTGTGTTCACCATGGGACGTAGGCCTGGTTGGGGAGCGCGATGTCGGCGTAGAGCGTGCGCATCCGGGCGTAGACCGGCGGCGATCCGGAGGGCGCCGTGTTCCCATAGGTGTTGGCGCCCGCGGCGATGCCGGGGATCAGGAACCTGAGCCTGCGGCCATCCGGGCCCACGGGGACGGGGAGGCCGACGTCGCGATCGGGCGCCCGGGTGCGGGTCGAGAGCCGGACCTGGACCGACCGCACGCGCTCCGGATTGGCCCCTGGCTGGTCGTTCGCGGCGGCGTTGGTGTACACGAGCGCGTTGTCGGTCGCCATGATGGGAAACCGCGTGATCTGCGGATTGGTCACTCCGGGCACGGCGCCCTGCGTTGCGACGGAGATCCCGAACTTCAGATCGACGGCGTACTCCGCGATGAGCTCGAGCGTGTCCGGGAGCTCCTGATCGTTCTCGTCGAGCTCGACCCGCACGAGCTCGGTGCGGCCGTTGTCGCCGGTGAGCGCCGGCGTGACGGGCGCCACGAGAGCGTCGTAGGCCGTCCCCTTGTTGTAGAGGCTCCGGATGTCGTAGCGGACGCGGGAGACGACGTTCACCCATCCTCCGTCGCCGGTGGAGCCGCCGGGGGTCACGCCACAATCGGCGAGCCCGACCAGCGTCGGCAGGCCGGGATCAGCCTTCAGCAGGATGGAGATCTGGATGGGCGGATTGCCGATCACGTTGACCTGATCGATGACGCCATATAGGAACTTCTCCTGACCGCGGACCATGATGCGCAGGAAGCGGTGAGGGGCGAAGATCTGGGTCAGGCTCTGCCCGCCGCCCTGCGCGCGCGCGAGCGTGCGCTGCACGGCGGTGCTGTTCGGGTTGAGCTCGACGACCCAGTCGCCCGTCTCATCGCTGATCTTCCTGAACTCGAACAGCTCGGTGCTGTTCAAGCTGCCGCCGATGATGATGGAGTCAGGATGCAGGTCGTTGGCCACCGAGCTCTGGCTGAGCTCCGACCCGTGGAGGAACTCCGACCCTTGACGCAGGATCGAGATCCCGGCGAGGCGCCTCAGGCCGACCGGCGAGGGCGGGACCTGACAGACCTCCGGGTCCTGGAGGATGTTGGGCGACGAGAGGTAGGCCGCGCGCTGCAGGTCCGCGGTGAGCCGGTTCAGCCCGATCGTCGCCGCGAGGTGCGAGGCGGAGGCCCTCGCCTCGTTCTGGAAGAAGCGCGTCGCGTTCTTCGAGAGCAGGAAGGCCGCCAGCGACACGACGAGGCCGGCGGCCATCGCCACGAGCAGCTCCACGAGCGTGAAGCCTCGCTGTCCTGAGGCCCGCGCGCGCGCGGGGTGGTGGATGATGTGTCGGGTCGTCTTCATCGCTCGCTCGTGTTCCGGAGCACGCCGGTCGTCAGGTAGACCGCGCCGAAGCGCCCCGGGTCCGTGTCGACGTCGAACGGGGTGATGATCGTGCAGTTGATCGGGTTCCCGCTGCGCTCCCAGACGACGCGGATCTCGGCGCGGATGAGGCTGTCCCAGATCCGCGTGCCCGACACGGGATCGGTGAACTGGCGGAAGCGCACGTGCGTGCAGAACGCGGACGCCGACGTGTCGCCCGGGTAGATGTCGGCCCCGAGCACGTCGGCGCTCGGCGACCCGAGCGCGATGATCTCCGTGGGGGTCACCGTCGTGAACGGGGCGGTGGTGCTGAGCGCGAGCCAGGCGGTGTCGGTACCGAGGTCGGTGTTGGGGTCGGTCAGGGGCTGGTTCCACTGGAGCGCGTCCACCCGCAGCCGCTCTGCCCAGGTCATGGCGATGCTGTTGGCGATCGCGAGGTTGCGCGCGTTCGTGTTGCTGATGAGCGTCGCCTTCTGCAGCGCGAGCACCCCGGTGGCGCCGATCGCGAGCACGCCGAGCGCCGCCATGACCTCGATGAGCGTGTAGCCGCGGCTCGCCGCCCTCCTCGCACGCGCCGCGCTCACAGCCCGAGCCTCGCGACGCCGTTCGGCGGGACGAAGACCGAGCGCTGGAGGCCGGTCCTTGTGTTGGTCACGTTCACCCGGAGCGCGCCGAGCAGCGGCGCGAACGCCCCGGCGGGGTCGTAGCGGACGAACGTCCGCCCCCGCGGCGTGAAGCAGACGTCGGCGTCGTCGCGCGCCGCGCCGGCGGGATCGAGCAGCTGCATCGCCGCCAGCTCGATGCCCATGGTCTGGAGCGTCGTGACCGGCTCGGTCAGGGCCGGGTCCATCCAGTTGGCGACGCTGAGGCAGCTCGTCGCGATCAGAGAGCCGGCGGCGATGTTGTCGACGTTTGCCTGCCGCACCTGGAACACGCCTGTCGAGGCGGTCCACCGCACGAGGACCGCCGCCCCGCGCCCGATCGCCTGGTAGCGCGCGAGCCGGTAGATGCCGCTGATCTCCATCGCGGTGCGGTTCACGCGGCGATCGCGCATGCCGCTCACGAAGCTCGGCGACGCCGCGGCGGCCAGGATGCCGATGAGGACCACCACCGCGAGCAGCTCCGGCAGGGTGAAGCCGCGCGCGCCACGGCGGCGCAGCGCGCGCTGCCCCGGAGAGCAGGCCCGCGGTCGATCGGAATCACGAGGAGGAGGTCGCGAACAGGAGGGAGGACGCACCAAAGGATCGGCAAAGGCAAGCTGCATGCCCTCGGCGGGGGGCGCTAAGCCATGGAACTTCATGGTGAATCTCTCAAAGCGATTCGCCGCGGGCGCTAACGATTGCGGCGCTATGAAAAAAGGTGCAAGGCGAACAGGCCATGCGATTCCCGCCCGAAAGGTGTTCACCGAGAGGCCCATTGGACCACAGCGTGTCAGCTGCGACCCGCGCGACTCGCGCGACGCGCGCGTGCCCCGGGAGGCCGTCGCGCTCCCGGGCGCGGAGCTGCGCGCTGCTCGCCGGCGCGCTCGTGGCCGCGCTGTCTTCGGGCTGCAGCAAGAAGGAAGAGCCCCTCGGCGCGCCGCCGCCGCCTCCGCCGGCCGCGAAGCCGGCCGCCTGCGCTGGCGGCGGAGGGACGATCAGCGACGCGGCGAGCGCGCCGTTCTTCCCGCGCACGACGGGCGGGTTCTGCCTCGACCCGAACGGCGGGGAGAAGACGTTCGGAGAATCGGCGCCCCTGCCGCTCGACAGCATCTGCGACATGTTCGACGGGGAGTGCGAGATCTACAAGGGATTCGGCGTGCGGCGGGTGGTCGAGGCGCGGTACGTGAGCGGCGAGGGCGGCTCCGCGACCGTCGACGTCCACCTCTCGAAATTCGGATCCACGGAGGGCGCTTACGGGATGTTCACGAAGCGCACCGTGGGCGACGGTGACCCCGCCGACGAGGCGACGCCCCGCGTGATCGAGGGGGGCGGCGCGGCCGCGATGGGGGTCGGGAACGCGTACCTCTGGCGCGGGCAGTACCTCGCCGAGATCACCTACAACGACGAGGCGCTGGCCGAGGCGGCGCTCAAGTCGTCGAGCGAGAAGGTCCTGCCCGGGCTCGTGAAGGAGATGGGCGCGAAGCTGCCCGGCGAGCCGTCGCTGCCGCCTGCCGCGGCGGCGCTGCCCAGGGACAACATGATCCAGCTCGGGATCCGCTACGAGACCAAGGACGTGCTCGGGGTGGATGGCGCTGGGCCCGGCGCGTTCGGCTACTACAAGGAGGTCGACAAGCGCTACCGGGTGGTCGCGGTCGTGCGCGACGACGTCGACCAGGCCAAGGACGTGGTGTCGACGCTGGCGAAGCTGCCGGGCGCGGCCAGGGAGAAGGGCATCGGCGACGGCTCGGTCCGCCTCATGAACAAGGACGGCGAGGGCTCCGCGACCGAGTGGATTTTCGCGCGCGCCGACAAGACCGTCTACGGCATCGGCGACGAGGCCCGCGTGCTCCGCAACGGCATGACGGCCGACGAGCACGCCAAGCTGACGCTGACCAAGGAAGAGAAGACGGCGAGGCTGAAGAAGCTCGTCAGCGCGCCGGCGCGCTGACCGCAGCGGGAGGGGTCGAGCCGCCCGGGGCTCGCGACGCTGCGGCGCCGCGGCCCCGGCGGCGCCGCGCGCTCACTGCGTGCGGAGGATGACGTGGTAGCCGAACGCCGTCTCGACGAGGTCGCTCACCTGGCCGACCTTGATCTTCTCGAGGCCCGCCTGGAACTCCGGGACCATCGCGCCCTTCGGGAACTTGCCGAGGTCCCCGCCGCGCTTGTCCGCCCCCGGCTCGTCCGAGTACGCCTTCACGACGTCCGCGAACTTGCTCGGATCGGCCTTGGCCTTCGTCATGGCCTCGGTCGCGCGGGCCTTGGCTTCGTCCTTCGTGCGCTCGATGGTCGGGGGCGCTCGGCGGCTCCCCTTGTACATGACGAGCAGGTGCTTCGCGCCGAACATCTCCCTCGGCGCCTGCGCCGACTGCGCCGGGCGGGGCGTGGGAGCGGGCGGCGGAGCGGCGGCGGTCGCGTGCTCGTGCTCGTCGGGCTCCGGGGCGACGGGGGCCGCGAGGCGGGCGAGCGGCGTCTTGTTGAACATGCCGAAGAAGCCGAGGAGCCCGATCAGCACGAGCGCGCTGAGCACGGCGTGCGGCGCCCACCAGTACGGATCTTCCGGCTCGGCGCCGTCGTCCTCTGCGTCGTCGTCGTCGTGCGCGTGGCCGTGGCCACGGCCGCGGACCGCGGTGGCCTTCGCCTCTTCCTCCTCGCCGTCGTCGTTGCCTTCGTCGGTCGACCCGGCCTCGTCGAGGTCCTCGTCGTCCTTGGCCCTGTCCTTCTCGGTCTTCTTGCTCATAACGCTTCCCTGATCCGGGCCTCGGCCCTTAGCACGCGACCGCGCCGGCCGTCAGCCGATCTCCGCCCACGCGCTCGTGAGCACCGGATCGGGGCGATCCTTGACAGAGGTGACCACCGCGACCTTGCCGCCGGCCAGCGCCCAGCCCCGCGTGATGAGGGTGTCGCCCGGCCACACCGGCTTGCGGAACTGCGCGCCGTACGCCCGCAGCCGGCTCGCGTCGCCGCCCGCCGCCTTCTGGATGATCGCGCGCGCCGCGAAGCCGTACGTGCAGAGGCCGTGCAGGATGGGGCCCTGCGTGAAGCTCGCCTTCGCAGCGACCTCCGGATCGGCGTGCAGCGGGTTCTCGTCGCCCGAGAGCCGGTAAAGCAGCGCCTGCTCGGGCGCCGTCGCCTGCTCGACGACCCAGTCGGGCTCGCGGTCCTTCGGCACGGGGGCCTCCGACTCGGCGTGCGGCGGGCGCGGCCCGCCGAAGCCACCGACGCCGCGCACGATGATCGACCACACCGTGTCGAAGAGCGGCTCGTCGTTGAGCGTGGTCTTCGTCTCGACGATCACCTGCGCGAACTTCTTGAGGTCGTAGATGGCCGCCAGCGTGGCGGTCGTGAACAGCGTCCCGCTCGTCGGGAGCGGGCGGTGCACCCGGAGCGTCTGCCCTCCGTGGACGATGAGCGCCAGCTCGGCCCCGGCCACCTCGAGCGCCTCGAACACGGTCCCCTGGGAGGGGATCACGCCGAACGTGGGGTAGACCTTCATGCCTCCCGGCGTGCCCTCGTACAGGTACTCGAGCTCCTCGCGCTTGGCGCCGATCCCGAGCGCGTAGGTGGCCAGGGTCTTCCAGTTGAAGGTGAACGCGCTGGGCTGGGTCGTGTAGCCGACCTTCGAGAGATTCAGCGGCATCGGGGGCTCCTCGCAGGATGGAAACGGCCGGGCAGGCGTACCGACCTGGCGATGTCGCGTCAACTGCCGCCCGCCGAGCGGAGCGCGGCGTCAGGGCGTGAGGCGCCGCAGGCGGCGCCTGGCGCGGCGTCAGAGCGCGAGGCGGTACGCGATCAGGACGCCGATGTTGAACATGTCGACGCGCTCGGAGAGCGAGGCGAGATCGCCGGTCGGGGAGACCTTGCGCTGCTCGGGGAGGAACCAGCTCGAGTAGCGGATGTGGCTCCCGACGCTCCAGTTGTCGGCGAAGGCCCAGTCGCCGCCGATCGCGAGCCCCGCGGCGACCCCTTCGGTGCCGATCGTCGCCGCCCTGGGCCCGACATACGCCGTGTCCGAGTACGGGTTGCGATCGGCCTCGACCGACCACGAGTCGTTGACGACGACGCCGCCGACCGTCACGCCGGCCCACCACTCCGAGCTGCGGATGCGGAGGGCGTAGTAGCGAAACAGCCCGTCGAGCATGAAGTAGCTGCGCGCGTGATCGCGCTCGAGGCCGCGCGCGCCGCGCGCGGCGTCGGAGGTCAGCGTCGCCGCCCAGAAGATGCCTGCGCCGAAGCCGATGTCGCGCCAGCGGTAGAGGTTGTGGATGCCGAGGGAGACGCTCGTCTCGCCCTGCTCGCAGGCGCCCGGAGACAGCGAAACGGGGCAGACGTCGGCGCCCGGGAGCGTCATCACGCCGCTGCTCACCTCCACCATGGTGTAGGGGAAACCGCGCTCGCGCGCGGCGACCGCGCGGCGGGCGGCCCTGCTCTCGTCGGCCCGGCCGGGGGCGGAGAGCAGGAGCGCGGCGAGCGCGGCGGCGCATGCGGCGCCGAGCGCGCGCGCGCTCGGCGATCGCGCGCTGCCACGCCCCGCCGGCGCTGCCCGGCCGCCCTGCCCGGCGCGGGCGTTGGCGGGCGCTTGCGACATCGGGTACCGGCCGGCTGGACTCACCTTCTCTGGATTATAACCAAGGACCCGTCGACGAGGGGAGCGGCGAGGCGGCGTCCGTGGGCAGCGGCGGCGGCGAGGGCGGGAGGACCGGCGCAGGTGCGGCGCTGGCCGGCGGCGAGGCGGCGCCTGTGCTGTCGGGCGAACCCGCGCCGCCCGGCGTCGGGGACGGGGCCGGCGCGCCCCGGGGGACGGGCGCCGGCGGCTGGCCCTGGGGAGCGCCGCGGACCTCGGCCGGCGCGGGGCGGCGCGGCGCAGGCCTGCGGTCGGCGCCTGCGGCCTGCGGCCCCGCGCTCTGCGGGGCGACCTGAGGGGGCGGCGCCGGGGCGGCGCCCGGCGGGCCGCCGGAGAGCTCGGCGACGAGGTGCTGGGCGGTGGTGAGCGCCGGCTGCAGCTCGAGCGCGAGCTTCGCCAGCCGGATGGCGCCGGCCCTGTCGCCGGCATATTTCCGCCCGAGGGCGTCGGCGACGATGCGCTCGGACGACTCGCGGCGGAGCTCGGCGAGGCGCGCGTCTCCTGGCCACCGCGCGAGCGCCTGCGAGACGATCTCCTTGACGTTCTCGCGGGGCGGCGTGTCCCAGGCGTGCCTGCCCATGCAGTCGCGCGCGCGCTCGATGTGTGCTTCGAGGGTGTCGCGCGCGGCCGGCCCCCCGAAGGCGCCGAGGTGCCGCCCGCCGAGGAACACGACGAACCCCACCGCGCTGGCGCACGCGAGCAGGGCGGTCGCGCGCGCGATCATCGCCCGACGGGGGAGCGGCCGCGCCGCGGACTCGACGCCTTGCATGGTCGACGGGACGGGCGCAGCGTCGCGCATGGGATCGATGCCGAGGCCGATCGCCGTGCGCGCGGGCTCGTCCGCCGCGCCGCCGTGGCGAGCGGCGCTCCACGATGCGCGCGCTCCGGCGTCGAGCCGCTCCACCGGTTCGGCGAACGCGCCGCCGAACCGCGCGCCGCTCGAAGGCCGCTCGGCCTGGGACGGCGCTGCGAGCGGCGTGGTCCAGGAGGGCGCCGAGCTCATCGAGCTGGACGAAGCGCGCTCGACGCCGCTGGAGGAGGAGCGCTCCTCCTCGCGGCGGCGCGACGCGGGGTCGCTCTCGCGGCGGTGCGACGCGGGGTCGCTGTAGCGCGCTGCCTCGCCCCCCGGGAGGCGGGGATCGAGGTCGCCGATGTGGGCGCTCTCGAGCGTCGGCGCGGCGATGCCGCCGATCTGGGCGGCGAGCGCGGGGGAGAGATCGAGCGATTTGGTGCGCGACTTCGAGGCCAGCTTCATGACCGCGCTGGCGCGCAGGAGCCCGGGCTGGGCGGCGATCTCATCGGGGTCGAGCCCGCTCGCCCGGACGGCGAGGGCGAGGTCGCGGCCGAGGGCGCGCGCGTCGGGGGCCCGGTCCGACGGCTTCTTGGCGAGGTTCTGCATCACGATCCGCGCGATGGGCTCGGGCACGTAGCTGGAGCGCGCGATGCTGCGCAGGTCCGCCGGCGGGGCGTGCGTGTGCTGGACCAGGAGCGCGACGGGCGAGTCGCCCTCGAACGGGGCGCGCCCCGCGAGGCACTGGTACAGCATCGTCGCGATGGAGTAGACGTCCGCCGGCGGACCGACCCGCTGTCCTTCGGCGCCTTCGGGCGAGATGTACTTGGCGGTGCCGAAGATGAGCCCCGCCTGGGTGGTCATCGCTTTGTCGGCCCAGTCGAGGCGGGCGATGCCGAAGTCGAGCACCTTCACGTAATCCGGGTCCTCGCCGCGGCGGACGAGCATGATGTTCTCGGGCTTGAGATCCCGGTGGACGATGCCCTGCGCGTGCGCCTCGCCGACCGCGTCGCACACCTGGAGGGCGATGTGGAGCGCCCTCGGGAGCGGCAGCGCCTCGCTCTCGCCGCCTGCCCCTGCCGCGGCGAGCGCGGAGAGCAGCGAGATGCCGTCGAGGTGCTCCATGACGAGGTAGAGCTCCCCGCCGATCCGGGGGTCGGCCGTGGGGGGCACGCTCCCGGTCATGAGGACCTGGACGACGTTCGGGTGGACGAGCCGGCTCGAGATCTTGGCCTCGCGGTGGAAGCGGCTCACGAGCTCGGCGTTGCTGCTGAGCTCGCGGTGGAGGATCTTCACGGCCACGTCGCGCTCGATCCCGGCCTGGAAAGCGCGGTAGACGCGGCCCATCGAGCCGATGCCGATGAGGTGGCGGGTCTGGATCTGCCCCCCGAGCGTGATGCCCACGTACGGGTCGCGCTCCGCGGCGCCGAACGTGGGGCTCTTGCGCGAGCTCGCGAGCGGGGTGCCGTCGCGCGGGCAGTAGAGAACGCCCGCGTCGTAGCGCTCGCCGCACGAGGGGCAGCTCTTCGCGGGGGACGGCTCCATCGACGGCGCTGATCCTAGCACCGCTCCCGCCATAAATTCTCGGACGCAGCGGCGTTTCGGCGCGCCGCGGCGCCCGAGGACGCTCGGACGTGGACCGACCGGCGCCTTGCGACTACGGTCGCGGCGTGAGCGGCTCCAAGGCGGGTGCAGCACGGGCGCGCAGCGGGAAAGGGCGCGGCAACGCGGGTGCCACCCCTGCGCCCGCCGCGCGCCAGGCCGCCGCCTCGCTGACCCGGGAGGCCGCCTCGCCGCCCCGGGAGGTCGCCTCGCCGGCGGCCGATGCAGGGCCGCGCGAGGGCGAGTACGTCGTCACGCTTCCCACGTTCGAGGGGCCGCTCGATCTGCTGCTGCACCTCATCCAGCAGCACGAGCTCGACATCCTCGACATCCCCGTGAGCTTCGTCACGGAAAAATACCTCGAGTACCTGAAGATCATGCGCTCGCTCTCGATCGACCTCGCGAGCGAATACCTCGTGATGGCGGCGACGCTGACGCACATCAAGTCGAAGATGCTCCTGCCGAGCGTGCCTGCGGGGCAGGACGACGACGGGATGCCGGGTGAGGAGGAGGATCCGCGGGAGGAGCTCGTCCGGCGGCTTTTGGAGTACCAGAAGTACAAGGTCGCCGCGGCCGACCTGGCCGAGCGCGGGACGCTCGGGCGCGACGTGTTCACGCGCGGCATGAGCGAGAGCGAGGTGCCGAAGGGCCCGGCTCCGTTCGCGCAGACGGCCATCTTCAGCCTGCTGGACGCGTTCGAGCGCGTGCTGAAGCGGACGAACGTCCAGATTGATCATGAGGTCGTCTTCGATCGCATCAGCATCACGGATCGCATCGTCGAGCTCACGGAGAAGCTCTCCGCGCGGCGCGCCATGCGGTTCGAGGATCTGCTGCTCGACAGCGTCTCGAAGGGGGGAGTGATCCCTCGCTTCGAGGTCGTCATCACGTTCCTGGCCGTGCTCGAGATGTGCAAGCTGAGGCTCATCCGGGTCCATCAGACGGACTCGCTGGCGCCCATTCACATCCAGCTCGCGGTAGCCGATGGCGCGCCGGTGACGGATGACGGATTCGAGGACGGCGCGCCGGTGGCGGAGCGGATCGAGACAGCGGGGAGCGAGGAGGCAGGAGTACCGCCTGCTGCCGCCGAGGGCGAGGTCGCGGAGGCCGTCGAGGTGGGGCGAAGCGAGCCGGCTGGGTCGGAGCTCGTCGAGCCGGCCGAGCAGGCGCGCGGAGAACTGTCGGAAGCGGAGCTCGCGGGGGCGCCTAGCGGCGCACCGGAGCGCCTGGAGCCGGTCGAGCTCCTGGAGCAGGTGGAGGACGTCAGCGTCGCGGAGGCAGAACCGGAGGCCGCTGAGGCAGCGGAGGCGTCGAGCAGCGAACTGGCGTGGTCGGAGCCGATCGAGCCTGTGGAGCAGGTGGAGGACGTCAGCATCGCGGAGGCAGAACCGGAGCCCGCGGAAGCAGCGGAGGCGTCGAGCAGCGAACCGGCGTGGCCGGAGCCGGCCGAGCCTGTGGAGCAGGTGGAGGACGTCAGTGTCGCGGAGGCAGAACCGGAGCCCGCGGAAGCAGCGGAGGCGTCGAGCAGCGAACCGGCGTGGTCGGAGCTGGTCGAGCCCGTGGAAGAGAGGAACGTCGAGGCGAGTGACGCGGACCTGGCGGAGCCCGTGGAGCCACCGACCGGCGAACCGACGGACCCGGAGCTGGCCGAGCCAGCTGAGGAATCGAGCGGCGCAGCATCGGGGACGGAGCTTCCTGGGACGGCGGAGGAGAGGAGCCGTGCGCACGACGTCGCCGGGGGCGAGCCTTTGGTGGACGCGATGGAGGCCGATGCCGGTCCGGCTCCGGAAGAGGCGGAGCGCGATGCGGTTGTGGGCCCGAACGCGCACTCGACCGCAGAGGACTTCGCAGCGCCGCCGACAGAGGTGGATGAAGTAGACGCAGGGAGTGGCCGTGACGGTGGCTGATGCCGCGACGAAGCGGCGGCGCATAGCGAAGACGACGACAGGACAGGGCGCCTCGGCGCGGCTGAGGGCAGCGGCGCACGCATGGCTCGGCGAAACGAAGAAGCCGAGAGGCGCGAAGAAGGAGCCGCGTGCACCGAAGACGGCAGGGCAGGGCACGCCGGCCAAGGCAGGCGCACAGGCCACGCCGGCGCGGCTGAGGGCGGCGGCGCACGTATGGCTCGGCGGAACGAAGAAGCCGAGGGGCGCGAAGAAGGAGCCGCGTGCACCGAAGACGGCAGGGCAGGGCACGCCGGCCAAGGCAGGCGCACAGACCACGCCGGCGCGGCTGAGGGCGGCGGCGCACGCATGGCTCGGCGGAACGAAGAAGCCGAGGGGCGCGAAGAAGGAGCCGCGTGCACCGAAGACGGCAGGGCAGGGCACGCCGGCCAAGGCGAGCGCGCAGACCACGCCCGCGCGGCTGAGGGCGGCTGCGCACGCATGGCTCGGCGGAACGAAGAAGCCGAGGGGCGCGAAGAAGGAGCCGCGCGCACCGAAAGGGACATGGCAAGATCCGGTCGCTCGCTTCCGCGCTGGCGCGTGGGACCAGCTCGGTCATCCGGCGCGCCGCGCCGACGTTCCTGTCCGGAGCGCAACCACGGCGCCCGGGCTCTCTGCCGTCGCGCGCAAGCACCTGAAGGGCGTGTTGGAAGCGCTCATCTTCGTGGCGGAGCGACCGGTGCCGGCCCGTGATCTCGCGCGTTCGGCGAACGCAGAGCACCGCGTCGTGCGAGAGTTGCTGGCCGAGCTCGTCGCGGAGTACGACGGACGAGGATTTCGTCTGGACGAGGTCGCCGGAGGGTACGTCTTTCGAACGAGCCCTGCATTTGCGCCCTTCGTTCGCGAGGTGACAGAGCAGAAGCCGGTCAAGATGTCTCGCGCCCAGACGGAGACGCTCGCGATCGTCGCGTACCGGCAACCGATCACGAGGCCCGAGATCGACGAGATCCGCGGTGTGGATTCCGGCGCGGCGCTCAAGTCGCTCCTGGAGCGTGACCTCGTGAGGATCCTGGGCAAGAAGGACGAGCCTGGGCGTCCGATGCTGTACGGCACGACGGCGCAGTTCCTCGAGTTCTTCGGCCTGAAGGCGCTCGGCGAGCTGCCCACCCTGCGCGAGTTCACCGAGCTGACCGAGGAGTCGCGCCGTGCCTATGAGCGTGAGCTCGGCGAAGAGCCGCCCGAGACGGGGGTGGTGACATCGGGACAGGAGAGCTTCGCCGGCGCGGAAGGATCGCTCCGGACGAGCGTCGCCAGTGCGGGCGAGAACCTATCGGAAGACGTCGGCGCGTCGTCTGCTGCGCCGCGGGAGGGAGAGATCGCGATGGAAGCAAGGGAAAACGAAGTGTTTGACGAGATCTCTGTCGTGGGAGCGGACGCAGCGCTTGGTGAGCCTGCTGAAAAGGACGCTTTCCAGCACGCCAACGACGTCGCGGAGGAACGGCGCGACGAGGATGACGAAGACGCCGAGGACGAAGACGACGAGGACGACGAGAACGACGAGGACGAGGACGAGGACGAGGAAGACGGGGACGAAGACGACGAGGACGAGGACGAGGAGGACGACGAAGACGAGGAGGACGACGAAGACGAGGATGAAGAAGACGACGAGGACGAAGATGATGAGGACGACGAAGATGATGAGGACGACGAAGATGATGAGGACGACGAAGAGGACGAGGACTGAACGTTCACCCTTGTCTGAACGTCCAGCGCGTCGCCCCGTCGCTCACGGCGGTGGAGCATCCGTCGGATCCGGATAGGCCTCGGCCAGCTTCGTTGCGGCGCTCCTCAGCTCGGGGTGGGCGAGGAGCTTGCGGAAGAGCCGCCAGAGCTCGGGATCGGCGAGCACCTGGAGCGGCGAGGTGGCGACCTGCCTCCTCTTCTTGCGGGGGATCGCCTCCGGACCTTTTCGTCGCAGCTCCTCCATCATTCCCACGAAGCGCTTCGTGGGAAAGAGATCTCCGTGCTCCCACGCGAGCACGGTCTCCTGCTCGATGCCCAGCGCTCCGGCGAGCTCGCGGGCCGTGCAGCCGAGCTCCTGTCGGAGCTTCTTGATGTCCTCGGGGGCCATGCGGGGCGAGGGTAGCGGCCTCGAAAAAAGAAAGCGACGTCGAGCAACCGGCAGCGAGCTCCTGCCGAACTCCGCGTCATGACCCATCGTTGCCCGATTCGCCCCTCGTGGACTCCCCGCGCGCTCCGCGCGCTGCCGCTCGCGCTCACGCCGCTCGTGGCCTCACCCCTGTCCTGCGCGCCGGAGCTCGTCGTTCCCCCACAACTCGATGAAGGCGGTGATGAAGAGGACGCCGAGGTCGCCGGCCCCGCAGATCCGGGCCCCGAGCTCCAGATCGAGCCCGCCGCGCCGCTGGACGCCGCGCCTCCGGTGCTGCGGGCGCGCGTGCTCCTCCCCGGCGCCGCTCTCGGGAGCGTCGACCCCGCCCGTGCGCTGCTCGTCCGCGGCAAGCTCAGCGCGGCGCACCTCCGGCAGATAGAGCGAGGCGAGCTGTCGACGGCGCTGTCGGAGCGCGTCGTCCCCTCGATCGCCTGGCTGAACGGGACTCCCCCTGACGACCTCTCCCTGACCGTGGCGCCGCTCGCCCCGCTCGCCCCCGGGGAGACCTACGCCATCGCGAGTGGCAGCCCTGTGTTCTCGCACCACATCCAGATCGCCACGGAGGGCTCGCCGCCCGTGCTCTCACGGCTCTGGCCGCCGCCTGACGCAGGCGCGACTTTCGGCCTGGGGGTGTGGTGCGGTGACGCTCCCCTCCCGGAGGTGATCGCCGCGGCGACGCTCGCGCCTGGCGGACCGGCGGGCGAGCTGCGCCGCGGCGCCGTCGACGACATCGGCGCGCGCTGCCTGCGCTTCGAAGGGGAGCCAACCGCCACGGCGCCGCCCGAGGCCGACGGCGTGCGCCTCGTGGGGCCTCCCGTCGCGCTCCCGGGCGAGCCGACAGCAGTGAGCCTCGATCCGCGTCCGTTCATGCTGGAATCAGATCCGCTTCCCGCCATCGCGGTGGCGTGCGCGGCGGACGAGCTCGCGCTCGGGCCGGGCTGTGCTCGGGTCGCCGACGATCGGATCCTCGTTCGTTCGGCGGATGCTCCGCTGCTCTGGGCGATCGCGGGCGTGGGGTTCGACGAAGTCCTCGCGCTACCGCCGGGCGAGCCGTTCGTCCTCGCTCCCCTGCCGCCCTTGAGCCCCGTGGAGCTCGCCATTGCGACCGTCGACAACGCCGGGGTCGTGGAGCGCCGGACGTTCTCGGCCATGACGCTCGCGCCCATGCCCCATGTGATCATCAACGAGGTGCTGGCGAACCCCGTCGGGCCAGAGCCAGGGCAGGAGTGGGTCGAGCTCTACAATGACGGTGACGTCCCTGCTGAGCTCACAGGGGTTGTACTCGCCGATGTGGGGGGTGAGACCGAATTGCCCCCTATTTCGTTCATGCCCGGCGCGTACGCTCTGGTCGTCAACGAGGACTACGTTTCTGATGATGAGCTCGACCCTCCGCCTCCTCCCGAGACGCTTCTTCTCCGCGTCCCCAAACTTGGCAGCCACGGGCTGTCGAACTCGGGAGAACCGCTCAAATTGAAGGATCGAGGAGGTGCTGTCTTGTCCAGGTCGCCCGCCGCGCCCGTGCCAAAGCCGGGAATGAGCCTGGCCCGCGTCGCTCCGCGCGCTCCAGACGGCTCGGCTG
This sequence comes from Sorangium sp. So ce128, assembly GCF_051525245.1. Taxonomy (NCBI): domain Bacteria; kingdom Pseudomonadati; phylum Myxococcota; order Polyangiales; family Polyangiaceae; genus Sorangium; species Sorangium sp. So ce128. The sequence goes on from NZ_CP150313.1 coordinate 2,902,849, forward strand.
GCTCCTTCACGACCAGCTGGCCGACGCCCGGTCGCGTGAACATAATGAACCAGGAGATCCCCTGAAGGATGGGGAGTTTGCCTCCGCGCGGGGCGAACTCGCCATGGGGCTGAGAAAATTCGAGCAAAGCGGGTGACGGACCCGTCTATGAGAGCTAGGTTTCAATCGAGTAGACAGACGGGTGGGGGGGCCGCCACCTGAGGAGACGCTGCCGCGCTGTGAACGCGAGCTGTGCGGCAGGTGCCTTTCGCGTGGAGTTCGGCGATGGCTGGTGTTCGTGAAAAGCTGTTGACGGCATCGGACCTCGCAGCCTTGTGCGAGGTCGACTTGAAGACAATCCATAACTGGGTAGATCGGGGGAGGATTGCCCATTTCCGTACGCCGGGGAGACACTTGCGCTTCAAGGCTGCGGACGTGGCCGAGTTCCTCCGTGCATGGGGCTATTCGGTGCCCAGGGAGCTCGCCAAGGCGACCTCCAAGTCGATGATGGCCATCGGCACCAAGGATACGATGGCCCACGTGGCGCGAGCCCTCGGGGAAGGCGTGCCCATTCGGCACGCGAGCCACCCGTATGACGCGCTGATCTTCGCGGGGGCGGACCCCGCGGACGTGTACATCGTCGACGTGCGGGCGGTGTCCAGCGACGTGGACGTCCCCTCCCTCTTCGAGGCGCTCCACCGAGCGAACTCGCAGGGGACCTTCGTCGCCTTGTCGGATGAGCCGATCAGCCTGCCGTCGTTCGTCGGCCGGATCGGCCGGAGCGACGCGCAGCAGCTGAAGGGCTTCCTCGTGCCCGAAGCGGCCGCGCAGGCGGCGACGCCCCTCCAGGCGGCGAGCGGTCCGGCGTCGGAAGAGCCGCCGCGGAGCCTCGCCGCAGGCGGGTCTTCGCGCTGAGCCAGGGCCCCGGCCGTCCTACGCCCAGCAGAAGAGGCTGGGCTGGGACGGCCGGTCGCGCCCGAGGAGGCTCCGCCAGGAGCCGCAGCACTGCAGAGCGAACCGCTGAGGTCAGAACCCCTCCTGCAGCACAACCCGGGGCCGGTTGATGGGTCGCTCGCAACCCCGCTGTCGAGTCCGCTTCGGAGTCTCCTGAAGGAAGACGCGCCCGAGGAGCATGGCTCCTCGGACGGAGGCGCTTCAGCTTCCAGCGATGGTCATGGAGGAGACCCGGAACGTCGGTGAGCACGTCGACGTCCGGAGATCCAGATCATCCCCGACGGCGTCGATCCGTTGCAAGAGCTCGTCCAGGTTCAGTGAGATGGTTACCTCACTCACCGGATAGGCGAGCTCTCCATTCTCGATCCAGAAGCCGGACGCACCCCGGGAAAAGTCGCCGGTCACGGCGTTGAAGCCGAAGCCCATCATCTCGGTGACGTACAGCCCGCGCGGCGTGGAACGCACGATCTCCGCCGCCGGCGTGGAGGTGGGCTGGAGGAGGAAGTTCGACGTGGACGGCCCGACGCCGCCGCCGGCGCCGCGCGAGGCGCTGGCGGTCGGCGGGCGCTTGAGCTTCCGGCCGCTGTAGCTGTCGCAGAGGTAGGTCTTCAGGATGCCTTGCTCGACCACGACGTTGCGCCGGGCGAGGAGGCCCTCGCCGTCGAACGGGCGCGAGCCGGGCGCGCGCGGGATCAGCGGGTCGTCGACGACCGTGATGAGATCGCTGGCGATGCGTGTCCCCTCGCGGCCGACGAGGTAGCTCGACTTGCGCCAGATCGAGCTGCCCATGATGCAGGAGCCGAGCAACCCGAGCATCGACCGGGCGACGTCCGGGTCGAAGACGACGGGCGCCTCGCAGGTCGCCACCTTGCGGGCGCCGAGCTTGCGCAGCGTCCGGCGCGCCGCCTCGCGGCCCACGGCGTCCGGGGCGTCCAGGTCGGCGAGGTGGCGCCGGCCGGTGAAGTAGAAGCCGCGGCGCTTCTTGTCGCCGCTGTCGTCGGCGATCGGGGAGACCACGAGCTGCGCGTACGAGCCGGCGAAGCCGCCGCGGAAGCCGCCGGACAGGACGAGGGCGAAGGCGCCCGCGCTCCGCGAGAACGTCGCGCCCTCGCTGTTCGTGATCCGCGGGTCGGCGTCGCGCGCGGCCTGCTCGCCTCGGCGCGCGATGTCGATCGCCTGCGCGGCCGTGACCTCGCCTCCCGAGGGATCGTAGAGATCGAGCGCGGGGAACGGTCCCTTGGCGATGAGCTCCGGATCGGCGGGGCCGGCGAACGCGTCCTCCTGGGAGATGTCGGCGAGCTCGAGCGCGTCCGCCACGAAGCGATCGATGCCGCGGGGCGTGAGGTCGGACGTCGAGGTCAGCGCGACGCGCTGCTTCTTGATGATCCGCATGCCGAGGCCCTTGTGGACGGCCTCCTCGACGAGCTCGGGCTCGCCGAGGCGCACCTTGGTGGTGAGCTCGGAGCCGGAGCGGGCGATCGCCTCCGCGACGTCGGCGCCGCCCTTCCTGGCGCGCGTCACCACCTGCTCGGCGAGCTCCATGAGTTCCTCGACCTGCTGCTCCACGCGGGCTCGTTCGGACATGGGGCGACAGGGTGGTGGAGCGGGCTGGCTCCGTCAACGCGGTGGCGCGGTCGCCTCCCCGCGCGCATCCCCGCGCGCACGAGGGGCGTCTCAGCCCGGCCGGTTGGAGCGCCCGCCGCTGCCGACGCCGAGCCGCCGCTGAGGGCGTGTCGAGGCGGGCCGGGGCGGAACGACCTCGGCCGCTGGCTCACTCGGGACGGCGCGGGGGCGCGCGCCGGGGGAGGGCTCGGCCTTCGGCGCGCCGCCCGCGGGCTCGCGCCGGAGCAGGGCGCTCACGGTGACCGCGAAGCCGGCGGCCAGCATGGTGTACATCCAGAGGAGCGCATAACCGAGCGGACCGCCGGCGACCGGGTGGACGCCGAAGTCGCCCTCGACCTGCCGGTAGGTGCCGTCGAGCGCGAGCCGCCGGGACAGGGCCAGGACGGCGACCAAGGCGATCGACAGCGGAGCGCCGGCAAGGACGGCGAGCGCGTGGACCGCGCGCTGCGCGGTCCACCTGCCGCCAGCGCTCCCGGCGAAGCGATTCGCGGCCGCGAACCCGGCGGGCACCGAGGCGGCATTGACGAGGACGAGCACGAGGTCGACGGCGGACGGGATGCGGCGCGTGTCGACGAGGTACGCGAAGCTCCAGTCAGGGGCGAACACGAGGAAGTACGCGCAGACCGGCGCGAAGACGAGGCAGGCGAACAGGGAGACGAGCGCGAGCGGCCGAGCGCGCGCGCCCGGCGCAAGCCGAGGCTCCGACGCGCGCAGCGCGCCCAGGCGGTGAGGGGCTGCAGCGCTGAACCAGGCGAGCAGCGCACCGAGAGCAAAGCCGACGAGGGGAGCGACGAAGGCGGGCACGCGGCGCCGAAAGTAGTCCTGTCGCCCCCTCCTGAGCAAAGTGCCTGGACCTTTTCCTGACCAGGACGGCTCGAGCGGCCCACGCCAGGGTTCTTCCGGGCGCGGCTGGGCAGGCTGGGCGGAACGTTTGCTCTGGGAACGCCGCCGCGCTAAGCGGCTGCGCACATGGAGCCGCGCCTCGTCCGGGAAATGCTTGAGCGCGTTCGGACCGGCGAGCTTGCCGTCGAGGAGGCGCTCGATGCCCTCCGAGGGCTGCCTTTCCGGGACCTGGGCGTCGCGACCGTCGATCACCACCGCGCGCTCAGGCAGGGCGTCCCCGAGGTGATCTTCGGCGAAGGGAAGACACCCGAGCAGATCGCCCTGATCGCCGGGGAGATCTCGGGGGCGGGGCAGAACGTGCTCGTGACCCGGGTCGACGCCGCGAAGGGCGCGGCGGTCTCGGCCCTCTTGCCCGCGTTCCGTTATGTGCCCCTCGCGCGGACCGGCAGCATCGAGGTCGCGCCGCCGCCGAAGCGCGCCGCCGGGGCGGTCGCCGTCGTGACCGCGGGCACGAGCGATCTGCCGGTCGCCGAGGAGGCCATCGAGACGCTGCGCGCCGTGGGCCTCGAGGCGAAGCGGCTGTACGACGTGGGGGTCGCGGGGCTGCACCGCTTCCTCCATCGCGTCGAGGAGCTGCGCAAGGCGTCGGCCGTGATCGTGGTCGCGGGCATGGAAGGCGCGCTGCCGAGCGTGGTCGGCGGGCTCGTGGCGGCGCCGGTGATCGCGGTGCCGACGTCGGTCGGCTACGGCACTGCCCTGGGCGGCTTCACCGCGCTCTTCGCCATGCTCACGTCGTGCGCCTCCGGAGTCGCCGTGGTCAACATCGATAGCGGCTTCGGCGCGGCGATGGTGGTGCATCGCATGTTGCCGAAGGAGTAGCTCGGAACGAGCGCGACCGCGGGAGCGCCGCGCCGCGAAGGCGCCCGGGGAACGGAGAAGGCGAGAGATGGGACACGGGCACGATCACGACCACGCGCACGGAGACGAGCACCACCACGGGCACGCGCACGAGGGCCATCACGATCACGGGCACGCGCACGGGGGCCATCACGATCACGGGCACGCGCACGAGGGCCATCACGGGCACGCGCACGACCATCCGCGCGCGCCGCTCCTCGAGGAGGGCGCGGGCACGGGCAAGGTCCTGTTCTTCGACGCCTTCAGCGGGATCGCGGGCGACATGACCATCGCCGCGCTGCTCGATCTCGGGGTGCCCCTCCTCGTCATCGAGCGCGCCGTCGCCGCGCTGCCGCTCGATGGGTTCCACCTGCACCGCGGGCACGCCCATCGGAGCGGCATCGTGGCGACCTCGTTCGACGTGCACGTCGAGGCGCCGCAGCCGGAGCGCACCTACGGATCCATCGACGCCATGCTCGCCGCCGCGCCGCTCGATCCGCCCGTCGCCGCGCTGGCGCGCCGGATCTTCCGGCGCCTCGGCGAGGCGGAGGCCGCCGTGCACCGGATCCGCCTGGAAGACGTTCACTTCCACGAGGTCGGCGCCGTCGACGCGATCGTCGACATCGTGGGCTCCGCCGCCGCGATCGTGCACATCGGGGCGGAGGTCGTCGGATCGCCGCTGCCCATGGGGCGCGGGTTCGTGAAGGCGCGGCACGGGATCCTCCCGCTGCCGCCGCCCGCGGCGGTCGCGTGCCTCCGCGGCGTCCCGACCTACGGCGTCGAGCTCGACGCCGAGCTGGTCACGCCCACGGGCGCGGCCATCATCGCCACGCTGGCGACCCGGTTCGAGCGCTGGCCGACGTTCGCCCCCGATCGGATCGGCTTCGGCGCCGGTCAGCGCGAGCTGCCGGACCGCCCCAACCTGCTGCGGGTCGTGCTCGGGACGCGCACGGGTGGAGACGAGAGCCTCGGCAGCGCGTCGCACGTGATCGTCGAGGCGAACGTCGACGATCTGACGGGCGAGGTGGCAGGGCACGCGATCGAGGCGCTGTTCGCGGCGGGCGCGCTCGACGCCTGGGCGGCGCCGATCACCATGAAGAAAGGGCGCCCCGCCCTGACGATCGCGGCGCTCGCGGCCGCCCCCCAGGCCGACGCCGTCGCGACGGCGCTGCTCCGCGAGACGACCAGCATCGGGCTACGGAAGATCCCTGTCGCGCGCACCGAGCGGCCGCGGCGGATCACCACGGTGCAGACGGCGTACGGAGCCATCCGGGTGAAGATCAGCGAGGGGCCGTTCGGGCCGCCGCAGATCAAGCCGGAGTTCGACGATTGCGCCGCGGCGGCGAGGACGCACGGCGTGCCGGTGCGCGAGGTCGTCTCGGCGGCGCTGTCGGCCGCGAAGGGGTGACGCCGCGCCGCGCAGGGTGCTGCCGCGCGGCGCCGAGCTCGCCGAGCGGCGCAGCGTCACCCTGCGGCAGCGGTCAGTCGGGGCGCTGGATCGGGAGCGCCTCGGCCTCCCACGAGAGAAAGCCGCCCTCGAGGAACGCGACGGGCACGCCCTCCTCGGCGAGCTTCGCGGCGACGTCCTTCGACTTGTCGCCGGAGCGGCAATAGAGGACGGGCGCGCCGGCCAGCATGTGGAGCTCGGCGAGCCGGCCCTCGATCTCCTCGATCGGGATGTGCACCGCGCCCGGGATGTGGGCGCGGCCGTAGGCGGGACTCTCGCGCGTGTCCACGGGGACCACCTGGCCCTCCCGGATCAGCTGCGCCAGCTCGGCCGCCCGGATGGCGCCCTCGGCGCGCGGGAGGAACGGATCGAGCAGCTCGCGGAGCTGCTTCCGGTTGAGGACGCCCTGCTCGGCGGCCACCGGGCGGCCTCGATGAAAGACCATGAACGTCGGGACAGCCTGGATGCGCAGCGTGGTGGCGATGCGCTTCGACCGGTCGATGTCGACCTTGACCACCTTGGCCTTGCCTTCGAGCTCGCGCGCGATGGCGTCGACCTCCGGCGCGACCGTCTTGCACGGTCCGCACCAGGTGGCGGTGAAATCGATGAGCACGGGCAACTCGCTGCGGAGCACCTCGCGCTCGAACTCCTGCTCGTTGATCTCGGGAACGGCCATGGCGGGCGAATTCATAGCGGGCCTTTCCTGCGAGATCGAGCGGCGCGAGGGCTCCGCCGCCGAGATCGCGGAGATGAACGCGATTTCAGCGCAATTTCGGCGCGCGAGAGCGCTGCACGGCCGGCGGCTGTCCGCGGACGTGCGGCCCCCGCGTCGCGCCCCGTCAGCGCGGGACGCGCGCGCGCACGGTGCGTGTATCGATGGAGTCGCGCAGGGCGTCGGCGATGAGGTAAGAGCCGCCGACCGTCGCCAGGAGCAGCACGAAAGGGAAGACGAGCAGCCGGATCTCGCTCGGGTGCCGCGCCGCCTGGCCCAGCGTCTCCCCCCACGAGGCCACGCGCGCGGGCGCGCCCATCCCGAGGAACGAGATCGCCGCCTCGAGCAGGACGACGGACGCCACGCCGAGCACCGAGCTCACGATCACGGGGCCGAGCGCGTTCGGGAGGATGTGGCGGTAGAAGACGCGCAGCCGGGTGCTGCCGAGCGCGTGCGCGGCCGCCACGTACTCCTCGCTCGACGCGCGCAGCACCTCGGCGCGCACGAGGCGCGCGATCTCCGCCCAGCGGACGAAGGCGACCGCGAGCACCAGCGACAGCGCGGAGGGCTCGCGCTCGATCGCCCGCACGATGGCCACGACGAGGATCGCCGGGAAGGTGTCGACCGTCTCGACGAGGCGGACGAGGCCGTCGTTCCAGAAGCCGCGCAGCGTGCCCGCGAGCCCGCCGAGCACGACGCCGAGGAACATGCCCACGAGCACCGCGCTGAGCGACAGGCCGAGCGCCGTGCGCGCGCCGTAGATCAGCCGCGCGGCGAGATCGCGGCTCTCGAAGTCCGTGCCGAGCGGGTGGTCGAGGGACGGCGACGCGTTCGGGCCGGCGTCGGTGCGCTGCTCCGGGCCGTAGCGGATGGGCGGCCAGATCGCGAAGCCCTCGAAGCGCACCCTGAGCTCGGCCTCGGTGAGCGACTCGAGCGCGGCGCCCTCGGTGACCGCGGGCAGGATCTCCGCGCGGCCCGGCCTGAAGCAGGCGATGGGCGCGGGGGCGGCGAGGAGCTCGGCGAAGATGGCGAGCAGGGCGAGGACGCCGAGCAGCACGGCGCCGATGGCGACGCGCTTGCTGCCCACCATCCGGCGGAGGAACGCGGTCGCGTGGGTCACGCCTCGCTCCTCCGCGAGAGCACCGCCGGGCCGAGCCGCGGATCGACGAGCACATAGGCGAGATCGGTCGCGATCACGCCGAGCGCGGCGATGGCCGCGGCGCCGATCGAGATGGCCATGAGCCAGCTCACGTCGCGCGCCTGCACGGCGAGGAGCGTGAGCTCGCCGAGCCCGTGGAGCTCGAAGACGCGCTCGACGACGAAGGCGCCGCCGAGCGCCATCGGCGGCTCGAGCATGGCGAGCGTCACGACCGGGAGCACGGCGTTGCGGAGCCCGTGGACGGCGATGGCGCGCGCGGCGCCGGCGCCGCGCGCCCGCGCGGCCCGGACGAAGTCCTGCGTCAGGACCGCGACGAGCGCGGCGCGCTGCTGCCGCGTCGGCGCGGCGACGAGCGAGAGCGCGATGATGCTCGTCGGCAGGAGCAGGGACCGCGCGCCGCCCGAGAGGAGCGCGGCGGCCACGGCCACGACGGCGGTCGGGAGGACGGCGGCGGTGAGCACGGCGGCCGCGATCGCGGAGTCGCTCCGCCGGCCCTGCGAGGCCGCGCTGAGCGCGCCGAGCGGGATCGCCACGGCGTAGGCCAGCGCGATCGCCCCGAAGACGAGCGCGAGGGTGACGGGCGCGCGCCGCGCGAGCTCGTCGAGCACCGGCTCTCCGGTCGCCGCGACGCCGAGCCGGTGGGTGACCGCGCCGAGCGCCCACTTGCCGTAGCGGGTCTCGAGCACGGTCGCCGCGAGCTGCGCCGGGCCGGTGAACACCTCGAAGTCGCTGCGGTACACGTTCCAGAACGACTTCCACCGCGTGACGCACGCGCGGGCCTCCGCGAGGTCGTCGCCCGGGGCGATCCGGTCGTCGATCTCCGCGATGTGGGCCGCGACGTCGACGAGGGCGCGCGCCTGCTCGAGCGTCGCGGCGTCGCGCGGCGGCTGCAGCGCGGCGATCACCGCCTGCAGGGCGAACGTGTCGAGCTCCAGCAGCTCGGCGGCGCGCGACGCGGATCCGTAGCGGACCAGGCGCCGCACGGCGCTCCGGACCGACGCGCTCCGGAACTCGATGCCGCGGTCGTCCCAGAAGCGCGTCCAGAACGCGACCGCGTGCGCCGGGTCCGCGGCGTCGTCGGCCCGCGGCAGGCCCATCCGCGCCGCGACGGGCGCGAGCGCGAGCGCGACGCGGGTGCGCGGCTCGGGCGCGAGCGCGTCGAGCGGCAGGATGTGCGGCAGCGCGGCGCCGCCGAGGCGCCGCAGCTCGTCGGCGGCGGCCGCCGCGTCGTCGCCGCCGGCCGCGATGGCCTGCGCGGCCGCGAGGGCGCGCAGGCGCACGTCGCGGGGCTCCAGGTTGATGAAGCGCGGCAGGTCGAGGAAGCGCTCCCGGCGGAGCCGAGCGAGCTCCGCGCTGGAGAGCGAGCTGGCGAGGAGCGGATCGTCCGTCGGATCGGGGACGAAGGAGAGCACGAAGAAGGTCAGCAGCGAGACGCCGACGAGGGTCGGCAGCGTCCAGAGGAGCCTGCGGAGCGCGTGGCGGAGCATCTCTCTCGGCCGGGAGTCAGCGCAAGATGGCGTCGAGCAGGTCGATGCGCATCCCGAACTTGTAGGGGGAGGCCTTTACCACCTCCATCTTCTGGCCAGAGATCGTCTCGTCGTTGCCCTCGAGGTACCCGCCCGCGTTGATGCCGATGACCCTGCCCTGGCCGTTGAAGATGGGGCTCCCGCTCATGCCGCTCGTGCTGCGGGCGTCGTGCTGGATCAGCCAGGCCTCCCCCGCGGGCGCGGGCCGGCCGTTCGCGCCCGTGATCCGGCCGACGTTGGCGGCGAGGAACGTGGCGACGGGGTTCGCGGTGTCCGTGAGCCGCTCCGGGAAGCCGATCAGGTACACGTCGTCGCCGGCGCCGGCCGCGGCGAGCTCTTCCCGGGTCGCGAGCTCGAGCACGGCGGCCGCGCGCCCCGCGATCGTCACGGTGCCGATGTCCGGGGTGAGCTGATCCGCGCTGTCGCGGTACTGCGGGTGCGTCCGCATGCCGGTCACGGCGAAGCTTATCTGGCCCCGGCCCTCGTTCTCGAGCGCCGCGATCGCGCCGCCGCGGCGCTTGGCCGCGGTGATGCAGTGGGCGTTCGTCACGAGGACGGAGGGCCGCACCGCGAACGCCGTGCAGAACCCCTCGCGCCCGGCGGCGAGCATGAAGATCCCCTTCCTGGAGCGGTCGTGGAGGTTGCGCCCGAAGTTGGCGTTCGAGGGGTGGAGCGTCCCGAGGCGGCGCTCGATCTCCTTGCGCCGGGGGTCCTCCGGCGAGAGGCCCGCGAGCTCCTCCCGCAGCTGGCTGATCTCGTCGTGGGAGGAGCGGTTGTAGACGATGAGCGCGGCGAGGCTGGCGAGCGCGATCACGAGGAGCGCGGCGAGGATGTAGGTCGTACGGCGCTGGCCTGCCGTCGCGGCATGCACCTCCTTGTGGAGCATGGCGTTGATCTCGACGGTGCCGCGGGGCTTCGCGCGCCCCGTGGCGGCCGCGACGGCGGAGGAGATCATCATGGCGATCGTCCGCTCGCCGACCCGCCGAGCTCCGGCCGGCGGCGCGGCCAGGACGTGCCCAGGGGGGGCGGCAGCGGGCGCGGGGTACGCGGCGGGCGCGGGGTACGCGGCGGGCGCGGGGTACGCGGCGGGCGCCGGGTACGCGGCGGGCGCGGAGTAGCCCGCAGTAGGCACGGGGTACGCGGCGGGCGCGGGATGGCCCGTCGCTGGCGCAGGGTAAGCCGCGGCAGGAGAGGGGTGATGCGCCACAGCGTGCGCCTGCGGTGGACCCGACGTGCGGCGCTCGACGAGCTCCAGCCGCACCCGCGGGCCCTTGGCGCCGAACGTGATCTCGTCGCCCGACGCGATCGGGTGCCGCTTGATCCGCTGCCCGCCCGCGTAGGTCCCGTTGCGGCTGTCGAGGTCGTAGAGCACCCAGCCCGCCGCCTCGAGGCGCGCCTCGGCGTGGTGGCTGCTCGCGTCGCGATCGTGGTTCGGGTCGAAGACGACGTCGTTGTCCGGCGCTCGACCGAAGCGCACCGCGCGCCGGTCATGGATCTCCACAGAACCGGCGTTGCGCCCGAAGGTATGTACGACGCGTAACATCACGGCGCCGGGACCCCCTGCAGCAGATCGATCCGCATCCCGATGCGGAACGGCGAGCTCTGCGTCACCGTCGCCTTCCGGCCGTCGATCGTGACGTTGTCCTCGTCGTCGATGTGCGCCGCGTGGACGCCGATGACGTGCCCGTACTGGTTGAAGATGGGGCTCCCGCTGTTGCCCCCGCGCGTGACGGCGTCGTGCTGGATCAGGACGGCTCGGTCCGGCGTCGTCGCCTCCTCGTCGATGCCGGTCACGCGCCCGATGCGGCCCTCCAGGAACGTCGCCGAGGGGCTCAGCGGGTCCATCAAGCGACCGGGGAAGCCGATGACATAGGCGTCGTCGCCCGGCCCGATGGCCCGCAGCTCGGCGTCGTTCGCGACTTTCACCGTGCGCGTCGCCTTGCCGGCGATCCGGAGCAGGGCGACGTCCGGCGAGCCGGCGCCCGCCTGCCCTGGCTTGTACGCCGGGTGGGCCGACATCGCGACGATGGGGAAGCGGATCTTCCCCATCGAGTCGTTCTGCGTGACGATCGAGGTGCCGCCGCGGGCGCGGCAGTCGCGGACGCAGTGAGCGTTCGTCGCGAGCAGATCGGGCGCGATGGCGAACGCCGAGCAGCAACCGCCGATGCGGTTGTCCACCTTGTAGCCCATCACGTAGAGCGCCAGCCTGTTCTGCTCGAAGATGGCGCGCCCCGAGAGCACCTGCTCCGGGATCGCGCCCGACGGGCGCGCCGCGGGCGCGATCCCGAGGCCGACCTCGCGCGCCAGCGCGTCGGCCGCCTGGCGCGACCGGTACGTGACCACGAAGGCCACGGCCACGGCGACGAGCGCCGCGGCGACGCCCAGCCCGAGGATCAGGTTGTGGCGCGACACCTTGCGCCTCGCCTCGTCCGCCTTGGCGCGCACGAGCGCGAGCGCCTTCTCCTCGCGCCGCATCGCCTGCACGACGGCATCCTTGACGATGCGCTGCGCGGTCTCGACGTCGACGCGGCCGTCCGCGTCCGGGCGCCCGGGGGGCCACTCTTCCTGCGGGGCGGCCGGAGTCTGCCGGTCACGCTTGTCGTTGCTGCGCAGCATCGCGGTGGGGGGCGCGCGCACGTGCGCTACGCGTACCCTAACGAAGCAGGTAGTAGCCGGCGATGGTAACGCACGCGACGGCGCTCACGATCATCAAGATCACCAGCCACTGCGGCGCGCCGTCGGTCGGGATCATGATCGGCTCGTCGCCCTGGACGGGCGCGCGGGCGTTGCGCTCGTCCAGCGCGTCGTCGGCCGGCAGGGGCGAGGCGACGTGGTCGTAGTCGTCCCCGTCGTCGTCCATGTCGCTGTCCGCGCTGCTCAGCCACGATTTCGGCGAGGGGGGCCGCTGCGAGATCTTCTTCTCGTCGAGCTCCTTCACCTTGCGCGCCGGCTCGGACGCGGCGGCGTTCTGGGCCAGGAGGTGCTCGGGCAGCGCGTACTTCTGGTAGCGGAGGTCCTCGATGTCCTCGAGCTCCGGCAGGGCGAGCCCGTCGCCGTCGAACTTGGCGACCACCACCGTGATGTTGTCGTGCCCGCCGGCCTGGTTGGCCCGATCCGTCAGCACCTTGCAGGCCTCGATCGGATCGTCGACGCTCCGCAGCACCTCGCGGATCTCCTCGTTCCGCACCATGCCCGAGAGCCCGTCGGAACAGAGCATCAGCGTGTCGCCCCGCTTGAGCTCCACGAAGGTGAGGTCGACCTGCACCGAGTCCGCGGTGCCGAGCGCCTGGAGGATGATGTTGTTGTGCTCGAAGGTCTCGGCCTCCTCCTCGGTGAGCTGGCCCGCCTCGATGAGCTGGTTCACGAGCGACTGGTCGCGCGTCACCTGCACGAGCCGATCGCCGCGGAGGACGTACGCGCGGCTGTCGCCCACCTGGCCGAGGAACAGGTGATCGTCCATGAGCGCGGCGATGGTCGAGGTGGTCCCCATCCCCCGCCGGGTCCGATCGAGCTTCGCCTCGCTGAAGATCCGGAGGCCTGCCGCCTCGATCGCCTGCACCAGCCGCGCCGCGAGCTCGTCGTGGTTCTCCGGGGGACCGGCGACGCTCATCCGCTGGTAGATGATGTCGACCGCGAGCTGGCTCGCGACCTCGCCGGCCGCGGCGCCGCCCATGCCGTCGCACACGCCGAGCAGGGCGCCCCGCTCGCCGACGACCTGGTAGCGATCCATCTCCATCAGGCCGCGGCTCGCCTTCGTGAGATCCGCGACGATGAAGTTGTCCTCGTTGTGTTCGCGGACCTGGCCCACATCGGTCCGGCCGAACAGCCGCAGCACGACCTCGGGGCGACGCGGCTCGTCGGGCGGTGTCGCTGCGCCGTCCATGCCGTCGGGGCGCTGCCCGCCCTCGTCCGGCTCGCCACCCCCCGGCGCCTCGCCCGCGAAGCGCCCGGCAGCGCCGCCGTGGGCGGCCTCCGCGGCGGGGGTCTCGTCGAGCGCGCCGTCGTACGACGCGGCCGCGGGGGAGGCGTGCGCCTGAGCGGCGGCCGGCGGAGCATCGGGGGTCACAGCGTCTCCCAGGTCGTCCGACCGTGCGGCGCTTCCATCCGTGTCCTCCTCGCGCGACCCGCCGGCGGTGAGCCGCACCCGCGGCGGCGGAGGGAGCTTCCGCCCGACCTTCTCCGGGCTCGATGTGCTGGGCGCCTTCACGGGCTTCATGGCGATGCCAGCCTTGTGCGCGGCGTTTGAGGCCGGACGCGTCTTGGGCGGCGGGGGCTTCCAGTTCACGGGCTTGCCTGCTTCCACAGACCCCGCCTTGCCGGACTCGAGCGACGCGGCGCCGTGCGGGGAGTCATGAAGCGCCTTGCCGGCGTGGCTGCTCGAGTCGGTTCCTGCGGACGTCGCGCCGGGGAGCCCCTCGACTTCCAGCGCCTCGGTCGGCGTTTCGCGGACGGTCTGATCGCTCATCGGGGGAGATCCACGCGGAACAGGTGCTGCCCGATGCGCACGAAATCGCGATCGAGGAGGCTGACGTCCTCGCGGATGGCGACGTAGGTCCCGTTCGACGAGTCCAGGTCGCTGAGCGTGAACTCCCCCGTGGCCGGGTTCCTCCGGATGGCGGCGTGGCGTCGCGAGAGGAACGGATCGGCCGTGAATACGATGTCTCCCGTCTCCCGTCCGATCACCGTCTCATCCCGGTAGAGGTGGTACACGTCCCGCGTCACGCCTTCCACCGTCCGCTGGCAGAGTCTCGCCCGGCGGTGGATGGCGGGCGAGCCAAACAGCAACGTTCCATGCTGGATGGCATGGCCGAGGCCTCGCTCGCCGTCGTTCACGGTCTGAAACTGTAACACCTCGAGGCCCAGGAGGAGCAAGTCGCCATCTCGGAGGGGGTGCGTCTTCCGGATGCGGAGGTAGATGCGGTTGACGCTGCCCAGGTCACGGAGAACCCAGGACCCTTCCTGCGGGATGAGCCGCGCGTGCCGCGGCGAGACGTACTGGTCGTCCTCGAGGACGATATCCCCCTCGGTTCGGCCGATGTCGATCTGCGGGCCCGCGAGGGGGAAGCTCTTTCCCTCGGTCCCGTCTTCGACGATCACGATGAGCTTGCCCTCGAGCGCTCGGGTCGGCTGGGTGTCAGCCGGAACCCACGCCGGCGGGCGAACCGAGAGGGACGCGCGCAGCGGCGCGAGCGGCCGCTGGGAGGCTGGCGGCGCGCTGCTCGCCTCGTTCGAGATCGGCCCGGCGGGCTCGGCAGTCTGCGGGGGCCGCTGCGGGTCGCGCCGGGCGTCCGGGGCGAGCGCCGGCGCGGGCTGCGGGCGTTCGGAGGCGGCCCTGGATGGGCGCTCGGAGGCGGGCCGCTCGCCCTCGAGGGGCGCACCGCAATATTTGCAGAACCGCGTGCCTGCCAGGCACTGACCGCGACAGCGCGCGCACTCGACCGGCGGGACGGGAGCCCGCTGCGACGACGCGATGTCGACCACCGGCGAGCCGACGATCTTGTCCGCGTTGCTCCCGCTGGCCGCGGGCAGCCGCGCTGGGGGCAGGGCGACCGGGGGCAGCGGGGGCGGAGCCGGCCTGGCCGGCGCGCCGACCCGTTGAGGCGCGTCTCCGGCGTCGGAGCGCTCGTCGCGCGCCGCTGGCGGCGGCGCGGCCTCCGTGGGCGGCGCGTGCCGGAGCGCGGCGGGCGTGACGTCGTGGAGACCTCGCGCGGTCGTCCCGATCTCCTCGTGGGGCGGGGGCGCCATGTACGGCGCGCCAGGGGAGAGCGCGGTGCCTGGCTCGCCGCGCTCTCCCCTGGCGCGCTTCGACACCTGGCTCACCGGCTGCGGGGCGCCCGCCGGCGCTCCGCCATCTCTCCTGTTCAGCGCCGCGCCGCACGTCACGCAGAAGCGGTAGCCCGGAGGGTTCTCCCCGTTGCAGTTCGCGCAGGAGAGCCCCAGGATCGCGTCGGTGATCGAGGGCGTCGCGGGCGTCGCGGGCGCGTCACCCCGCTCGGTGACCCTCGGCCCTTGCAGGGCTGGCACCATCTGGATCGCGCTGTCCAGCGCGCCAGCAGCCGGCGTCGCGGCGCCCTCGCGCGCCGGGCGCGAGGCGCCCTCGCCGCGGCCGTGCACCGCCGGCATCGCTGGTTCCGTCCTCGCCGAGCTGAGAGGGCTGAAGGAGAACACGGGCGCCTCCGGGCGAAGGCGCCCCGGCGCGCCGCGAGGCCCCGGCGCCCTGGCGGTCGCGCGGGCGTCGTTCGCCGGCGGCGTCTCGGCCTGCGCGGGCGCCGGCAGGGCCGGGAGCGACACCTGCGGCAAGCCGCTCGGCGGCGTCGGCGGAACGACCCGCGCCTCTCGAGCCTTCAGCCGTCGACCGCAATCCTGACAGAACGTCAGATCGCCAGCGTTGTCGCGGCCGCACACATCGCAGATCACGCTGCCGAGGGGACCGCGGAGCGACGGTCGAGTCAAGTAGCCGGTGCGTTCTCTCGAGCGGACAGGGGAACCGCTCAGCGCCGGCCTACCTCGGTCCGCACCTCGAGAAGGAGCTCGAAGCCGACGAATTGCGCGATGGCGGTGGCCCGCTCGTAGTTGGCCGTGTCCCTCCAGCCAGCGAGCAGCACCGGCCGGTACACGCAGCTGACGCCGAGCACCGCGCGGCGCGAGACCTCCAGCTCGACCCCGACGCCGCCGAAGATGAGCGCGCCGCCCGTCTCGACGCCCCACTCGTTCCCGTAGGCGACGCCGCCGATCCCGGCGAAAAAGTAGGGAGCCGCCCGGTAGCCGATGTCCGGCAGGTACCTCATCTCGGCCCGGAGCTGCTGGAAGATTCCAAGCCGGTAGAGGTTGCTCGAGTCCATCTTGGTGAACTGGTACGCGCCGCCGAAGTACCAGGGGCCCGGCGAGCGGTATCCGCCGCGGATCGCGAGCCCGCCTCCGCTGCCCAGGATGCACGCGTAGAGGGGTCCGGAGCGCGGGCAGGCAGCGCCAGGATCGAGGCTCATCTCGGCCACGAGGGCGACGCCGTACTGCACGTACTCGACGTGCAGCGGCGGCGGCCGCGAGGCGAGCTCGACGCGCGGCTTGACGGCAGGCGATGGCCCCTGCTCGGCGGCGGCCTCGTCCCCCGCCGCGTCGAGCCGAGCGCTCCCGGCGGACGTGGCGCGCCCGTCCTCGGCCCCTTCGCCCGTCCGGTCGCCGGCGGGAGCGCCTGGCGCGGCGCCGTGGAGGGCGCCCTCGGCCCGGGGGTGCGGAGGCGCGGCCCGCGCTGTCAAGGACAGCAGGGCGCTGACCGCGATGGTCGCGGCCCAGAGCGCGCCGGGCGGAGATCGCAAACGCACGAGTTGTTTGAGATACGCGAGAGATCTGCCGCCGGCAACGCTCCTCCGCGGCGCGGGCGCTGGGGCGCGCCCGCGCCGACCTCCGACGTGGGCGCGCGCGCGGCCGCCTGGGGAAGGTCCGCGCCTCGCCGCGCCCCCGGGAAAAGACGCGACGGAAGGGGGAGGCGAGCGGTCTCTTGAAGCTCGACGCCATACGCCGCTTGACGGCGGCTGCGAGGGTCGCCTAAACGAAGCCACCTTCATGGAGATTCACCTCGACAAGCGTGCCGTAAAGCAGATCCGCCTCTCTGCGGCGGATGCCGTTGAGGAAGGCGACACCGAAGCGCTGCGCGAGGACGTCCTCGAGGCGTTCTCGGAGGAGCAGGTCGAAGAGATCGAGCGTCGTCTGGACAGCGGTGACTTTTTTGAGTTCTTGACCGACGTGCTCGACGAGTGGGGGGGCGACGACGTGGACGAGCTCTTCGAGCTCCTCGAGACCCAGCTCGGCGACATCGGCATCGATCTGAAGTACGAGCCGCGCGAGGACGACGACGACCTCGATGAGGCCGACGACGACGACCTTGCCGACGACGAGGACGAGGACGGCGACGACGATGACGCCGAGCTGGAGTCCGAGGACGACGAGGACGACTGAGCGCGGTCGGCCCGCCGCCGCGGCGGCGCGCCGCGCGGCGTCCCCGCGTCAGGGGTCCTTCCGTTCGTCGAGCTCGCGGAGGATGTAGTCCGCGCACGGGCGAGGCGCCGCCGGGAGCGACGGACATATCGCGTGCGCGCAGCGCGCGTAGCGCGACTCGGGGAGCTCCCGGACGATCCGGGCTGCGGTGGCGCACGCCTCCTTGCTCCGACCCTCCTCGCGCCACAGCTTCGCCTCGGCCCAGAGCGCGTCGTCGCGCAGGATGGACGCGGGGTGGTCCGTATAGAGCTTGCGCAGCTCGCGGCGCGCGGCGGCGCGATCGCCGAGCGCGTCGCGGTAGAGGCGCGCGATCTCGAGCTGCGCGTCGTCGAACTTCTCGCGGTCGTAGCTGCCGGTGACGGCCGGCTCGCGCGCGGAGAGCATCTCCCTCAGGTAGCCGATGGCCTCCTCGGGGCGCCCGAGGGACGCGGCGAGCTCCGCCGCATGGAACAGGGCGTCGTCAGTCAAGCTGCCGACGGGGTACGGGTGCGCGCGCGCGGCGGCGACGAGCGCGCGCAGCGCAGCTTCGCGATCGCCGCTCCGCTCCAGGAGGAGCGCGGTGTGGTAGGCGACGTCCTGATCGAGCTCCGTCCCGCGGAGCGCGGGGCCGTGCTGCCGCAGCCACGCGAGCGCGCCCGCCGCGCCGGCGCGGTCTTCTTCGCGCTGGATGAGCCGCTTCAGCGCGTTGCGCGCGAGCCCGTGCGACGGGCGGCGCAGCGTCGCCGCCAGCAGCATCGCGTAGCCCGCGTCCGCGTCGCCGTGTTCGATCGCGAGATCGGCGAGCTCGAACTCCGCGCGCTCCGAGCGCGGCCCGCGCGGCGAGTCGGCGAGCAGCCGCTCGTACGAGGCGCGCGCCTCGCCCCAGGACTCCGCGCGCTCGAACGAGCGCGCCTGCATGAGGCGCGCCTCGTCGCGGTCCTTCACGCGCAGCGCCTGCGACGCGGCGTCGTCGAACGAGCGGGCCGCCTCGCGGTAGCGCCCCGCGTGGTAGGCGCGCTCGCCGGCGGTCATCGCGGTGAGGTAGGCGTCGCCGCGCACCGGCGCGCACGCGGGGCCGAGCAGCGCGGCGATCGCGATCGCGACGGCGAGCGCCGGCGCGGGGGCGTTCCTGGGGCGGCGGCTCATGCGCGCGCGCCCTCGGCGCCGCGATCGCGCGGCAGCGCCAGCACCTCGGCGAGCGCCTCGGCGAGGGCGCTCGCCGCGGGCGCGACCTGCTCCGGCGCGAGATCGAGGTGGGTCACGGCGCGGACGGCGCTCCGGCCCGTCGCCCCCACGAGCACGCCGCGCCGTCGCGCGGCCTCGACGAGCCGCTCGGCCGGGATGCCGGGCGTCTCGATGTAGAGGATGTTCGTCTCGGGCTCCTCGATCGTCGCGGGCGGCGCGCCCGTCGCGGGCGGCGCCATCGCGCGAAGGGCCGCCGCGCGCATCGCCCGCGCGATGGCGCGCGCGGCCTCGTGGTCCTCGGCGATGCGGCCCTGGTGGTGCGCGAGCGCGTACAGGGCGGCGGCCGCGAGCACGCCGGCCTGCCGCATGCCGCCGCCGAGCATCTTCCGGAAGCGCAGCGCGGCGCGGACCACGTCGGCGCTGCCGCACAGCGCGGAGCCGACGGGCGCGCCGAGGCCCTTCGAGAAGCAGACGCTCACCGTGTCGAACGGCGCGGCGAGCTCGGCGGGCGTTCGACCGGTGGCGACCGCCGCGTTCCAGAGGCGCGCCCCGTCGAGGTGCAGCGCGAGCCCGTGCGCGCGCGCGACCGACGCGATGGCGAGCACGTCCTCCTGCGGGAAGACCCGGCCGCCCGCGCGGTTGTGGGTGTTCTCGATCGCGACGAGGCGCGTGCGCGGGAGGTAGTACTGCGGCGGCTTGATCGCGTCCTCGACGTCGGCCGCCTTGAACAGGCCGCCGCGCCCGGCGAAGACGAACTGCACGCCGCTCCAGGCGGGCGCGGCGCCGCTCTCGTAGAACGCGCAGTGCGCGCCCTCGCCCGCGATCACCTCGTCGCCGCGCTGCGTGTGGCAGAGGAGCGCGATCTGGTTGCCCATCGTCCCGCTCGGCACGAAGAGCGCCGCCTCCTTGCCCGTGAGCTCCGCGACGCGCTCCTCGAGCGCCCGCACGGTAGGGTCCTCCCGGTACACGTCGTCGCCGACGTCGGCCGCGGCCATGGCGGCGCGCATGGCCGCGGTCGGTCGGGTGACGGTGTCAGAGCGGAGATCGATCGTCGCTTGCATCCTGGAACCTCGGCGGTCGGCGTCGACCGACGTTGTAGCACCGCGTGGCGCCGCGCCCGCTACGCGGCGCCGCGCCCGCTACCCGGGGCTCGCCGCCGCGAGCCGCGGGAACCGCTCGGCCATCCGCCACGCGATGCGCGTCGCCATCGCCATGATCGGCACCTGCGAGTTCACGCCGATGCTCGTGGGGAGGATCGAGCCGTCGGCGACGAAGAGCCCCGGCAGCGCGAAGCACTCGCCGCTCTGATCGACGATGCCGCGCCGCGGATCGTTCGCCACCCGCGCGCTCCCGAGCGGGTGGAACGCCATGCACTCGATGCGGCGCGCGTCGATGGACGTGGCGCCCGCGCGCTCGGCCGCGCGCGCGGCGTCCATCGACGTGACCGGCGGCGCGCCGAGCAGCGCGGTGTAGACCTCGCGCGCGCCGGCGGCGAGCGCCATCTCGCTGAGGATCGTGATGGACCGGCGGAGCCGCGCGAGGTCGCGCGGCGCCATCGCGTAGGAGACGAGCGGCTCCCGGCCGGGGCCGGGGCGGACGCGGCCGCCGCCCTCGTCGTGGATCATGGCGCCGAAGACGGCGCAGCGCGACAGCGCGGCGGCCCGACGCCGCAGCGCGGGCCCGACGCCAGGGAGGCCCGCCGCGAGCACGTTCACCGCCGAGTAGACGCCGACGAGCTTGATCCCCTCGGCCTCGAAGTGGTCGGAGTAGACGCTCTGGAGCGCGCCGTCCCAGCCGTTCAGCGCGTCGTCGAACCGGGCGACCACGCGCACGGCGGGGTGCAGCGTCACGCCGTCGCCGAGGCCGGAGCTCGCCTCGAACGCGCCCGCCGTGCGGAGGAGCAGCGGCGTGTGCAGCGTGCCGCACGCGGCGACGACCGCCTTCGCGCGCACCCGGAACCGGCGCGGCGGGGCCCCCGGCTCGCCGCCGAGCAGCCTCCCCTCGACGCCGACGGCGCGCCCGCGCTTCACGGTGATCCGCTCGACCAGCGCGTCGGCGACCACGCGCGCGCCATGCGCGGTCGCCGACGGCAGGTAGGCGACGTCGACCGAGCGCTTCGCCCCGGCGGGGCAGGTGAAGTTGCACCGGCCGTTGCCCTCGCACGCGTCGCCGGTGTTGCGGCGGAGCGGGCGCATCGGGATGCCGAGCCGGCTCGCCCCCTCGACGAGCCGCGCCGTCGAGGCGGAGCGCAGCGCCTCGGGGACCTCGCGGACCTCTAGCCGATGCTCGACGCTGTCGTACGCCGCCTCGAGGGCGCGCTCCGACAGCTCGTCGAGGCCGAGGTCGCGGGTCCACCGCGCGTGGACGCTGCCCGGGATGCGGAAGCACACCCCGCCGGTCACCACCGACGATCCGCCGACGGCGCGCCCCAGGGTGAGCGAGATCATCGGCGTCTGGCCCACGCCGAACGCCGTGAACAGGCCGGCCTCGCGGAACAGCCGCCGCACCGACTCGCTGGGCTTCCAGCGCTGGTAGTCGTCAGGGCGAACGTGGGGGCCCTCCTCCAGCACGATCACGCGCCGCCCCGCCTCGGCGAGCAGCGCGGCGACGACCGCGCCGCCGGCGCCGGAGCCGACCACGACGACGTCGCACGGCTCGTCGAACCCCGCAGGCAGGTCGCGCCCGCTGACGATCGGCTCGCTCGACGCGATGCCGCCGTTCACGCGCCGCCCCCGGCGCCCAGCCCGGGCAGCCTGCGCCGCGCCGCGGTGCTCTCGCGGTCGAAGCCCGTCAGCGCGAGCTCCGCGCCCTCCTCGAAGGCGGCGATGCACATCGGCACCTTGAAGGCGAGGAGCAGCATCGCGAGGAGCCCGGAGCGGCTCGACTCGAGCGCCTCCAGGTACGCGAGCCGCCGGCCGAGCGAGAGCCGGCTCATCCGGCCGAAGGCGCCGATCACGAAGGGCGGCAACAGCTCGAGGCAAGCGGCCAGCAGCGCGAAGCTGCGCCGGGTCTCGGGGCTGCCCTGCCCGAGCGCGAGATCCAGCGCCGCGACCGCGCGCTCGCACACCTCGGCGCCCGGCGGGGCGAGCTCCCCGCGCTCGTCCTCGTCGCAGAGCATCGCCTCGGCGGCGGCCCACGCGACGCGTCGCGCCCACGGCGAGAGCCCGCGCCCGGCGCGCTCCCACCGCTCGAGCCCTCGCGCGGCGCGCTCGGGCGCGCTCCCTCCCCCGTCCTCTTGCATGGCCGCGAGAGCCTAGCCCGGATCGACGCAGCGCCGAGGTCGAAGGCGGCGCGCGACGTGGTCGGGTGATCCCGGGCGCTTGGCGCGGCCACGCGGACGGGCTGTTCGCGTGCCATTGCAGAACGACATCCCGACGGTCTGCTGAAGGCGCGCGCCGTGCCGCGTCGAGTGCTGCGCCGCGGCGCGCGGATCGCTCTTCGCGGCCGCGTGTGGGCTGGCTGTCCGCCGCGGATCCGGTTCTGGTATTGAGCAGTGCGGCCGGGGGAGCACGGAGGAACGATGGCGGAGCGATCGCTGCAGCACCGGGATCCCGATAGCAAGGACGACGAGACGCTGAGGAGAGAGGCGCGCGTGCACCTCGCGAGCGAGCCGGCGCTGCAGCTCGTGGCCGAGCTGGTCGCGCGGCTGCGCGAGCTCGATCTGCCGTGGTGGACGCCGGTCAAGCTGCGCGAGCAGTTCGGCGCGGTCGAGCGGATGGGGTGGTTCCGCGAGCGCAGCGACGTGCGCCAGCAGATCACGACGTCCCTCACCGGCCTCTCGCCCAAGGCCGCCCGCCGCAAGACGCCCGACTTCCAGGGCGCGCTCATCGACTCCGTCATCGACGAGGGCGACATCACCCCGCGCGCGTTCGAGGACGCGTTCGACCCGCGCGATCTCGCGGTGTACGGCCCGGCCGGAGGCTACTGGCAGTTCTTCCGGGACTCGATGCCGTGGGATCAGGACACGCCGCAGCTCCAGGAGATCGTCGCCTGGCTGCTCAAGGCGCTGCTCGCGGATCGCAGCCCGTTCGAGGGCATCGGCAGGACGCCGATCCTGACGCCGTGGGACGTGCGCACGGCGATCGACGGTCGGCTGTGGCAGACCCGCATCCCGCTCGAGATCCGCGTCGCCATCGACAACGCGCGGCTCAAGCAGGAGCGCGAGCGCCCGGGCGTGCCGTTCCACGCCGACGGTGAGCTCGCGATCGCCGGGCCGGACGTCATCGCCGCGAACATCCCGCCGCGCGATATCCTCCCCGTGGTGCAGCTCGCGCAGAAGGCGATGCGCTTCGACGGGCCGCGGGTCGCCGCGCCGAAGGCGGCGGCGCCGGTGGAGCTGTCGTCCGGCCGCGGCGGCGCGCCCGCTGCCGCTCCGCCGGCCGGGGCTGCGCCTGCATCGGCGCCGGGGGGCTCCGCTCCCGTGTCGAAGCCGGCGTCGGCGTCCAGCGGGCCCGTGTCGGCGCCGGCGGCGTCGGCCCCCGTGTCGTCCGGCGGCGGGCCCGTGTCGGCGCCTGCCTCCGGCTCGTCCGGCGGCGCGCCGGACGCGGGCCAGGCCGGCAAGGCCGCCGCGAGCGCCGCGCCCTCCGGGGCGGCCGGCTCGCCGCCGGGAGGCCTCGTGGCGTCGGTGAGCAGCCCGCCGGCCGGCTCCCCCGCGGGGACGAAGGCCGCCGGCAGCATCACGCCGCCGAGCGCGATCGCCGCGAGGCCGCTCGCAGCGGCGGGCGCCGCGGCGGCGGTCTCACCGCAGGGGGGTGAGCCGTCGCGCAACAGGCTCCCGAGCGACCCTGGCACCTCGTCGGCGCGCGCATCGACGCCGCCCCCTCCGGCGGTGCGCCCGTCGACGCCGCCCGCGCCTCCGGCGGTGCGCCCGTCGACGCCGCCCGCGCCCCCGGCGACGCGCGCGTCGACGCCGCCTGCGCCGAGCGCCTCGCCGGACGGGGCCAAGGTCGAGTCGCTCGACGACCTCGAAGAGGAGGAGGACGATGCCGACGGAGACCGCGGCGCGCCCGAGAGCGAGCGCACGAATCCGTGGGCGACCTCGGGCGACGGGAAGCCCAAGGACGACCTCGACGACATCGGCGACGTCGAGTCGGTGAAGTAGCGCCGCCGGAGCGCGGAGCGCCGTCCGCGAGCGGATGGCGCGCCGCTCCTTCATGGCGCCGCGCGCGCTGCCCGCGGCGGTCTTCATGTTTCTTCACACACGCTCCTGAACATCCTTCACACGCGCTGCGCAGCTTCGAGGTGTCCCGGAGCCGCGCGTCTGCGGCTCCGGTCGTTGCTGCCCGGGGCGGCGCCGGCGTTCGGACGAACCGACGCCGCGCGCACATGCCCCGTGCACGGATCGACGGCGGAGACGCTCACGGAGGGTACGCATCATGTTGGGATTCGTGGTTGGAACGGCCTGTCTGATAGGCCTCGTCATGACGCTGAAGCGCGGCTGCAGGTACGACTGCGGCGCGCCCTGGGGCGCCGGGCCGCGCTTCTTCGGGCGGCGCGGCTTCGGGGGGCACGGCTTCCGCCGTCGCTTCTTCCTGTCCTTCCTCTTCGATCGGCTCGGCACCACGCCGACGCAGGAGAAGGTCATCGTCGCGGCCATCGACGAGCTCCGCTCCGCCGCAGAGGCGCAGCGGAGCGAGATCCGCAGCACGCGCGCGGACGTCGCCGCGGCGATGCGGAGCCCGAGCTTCGACGAGACGCGCCTCGGCGAGCTCTTCGCGCGCCACGACACGGCCATCGAGTCGCTGCGCAGGGCCTCGGTCGGCGCGCTCGGGAAGGTCCACGCCGTGCTCGAGGACCGCCAGCGCGAGCAGCTCGCCGATCTCATCGAGATCGGGCCGGCCGCGTTCCGCGACATGTGGTCCGGCAGGGCCGGGTGGCGCGGCGACGATCCCTACAGGACCCACGGCCGGTGGGCGTGAAGGAGGGGGATGAGACCATGATGCGACGCCAGATCACCATCGCGCTGCTCGCGCTCGGCACCGTCGCCGGTTACGCCTCCGGCTTCTCCTCGCTGCGCTGCCGGGCGGAGGCCCGCCGCGACGCCTTCCAGCGCCACGTCGCGTCCATCTGCGTGGACGCCGCGCGGGAGGCCGAGCGCTCCTGGCCGCGGGGCGCCGCGCGCGCGGTCCACGCGCCCGCGGCGGCCGACGCCGACACCGGCGCGGGCCCCTGAGCTATACAAGGGGTGAGCGGCGGCCGGTCGCCGCCGCACCTGCCCCCCGGGTCCTTCCATGGCGCTGCGGCTCCTGCTCATCGACGACGACACACGGCTCCACGCCTTGCTCGCGAGCTACCTCGAGCAGAACGGGTTCGCGGTGACCGTCGCGTGCGACGGCGCCCGCGGCCTTTTGGCGCTCGCCGCGGGCACCTTCGACGCCGTCCTGCTCGACGTGATGATGCCGGGCATGGACGGCATCGAGGTCGTCCGCCGCATCCGGCAGAAGAGCTCCATGCCGATCCTCATGCTCACCGCCCGCGGCGACGAGGCCGATCGCGTGGTCGGCCTCGAGATCGGCGCCGACGACTACATCGCGAAGCCCTTCAGCCCGCGCGAGCTGCTCGCGCGCCTCCGCGCGGTGCTCCGGCGGGCCACGCCCGACGCCGCCGGCGAGCGGATCGTGGCCGGCGACATCGCCATCGACGTGCCCGGCCGCGTCGTCACCGTCTCGGGCAAGCCCGCCGATCTCACCGGCATCGAGTTCGACATCCTCGTCGCCCTCGCGCGGCGCGCCGGCCGCGTCGTCGCCCGGGAGGCGCTCCTGGAGGAGGCCGGCCGCGGCGACGTCAACGTCGGCGGGCGGACGGTCGACGTGCACATCTCGCACCTGCGGCAGAAGCTGTCCGACGACCCGAGATCGCCGAGGCTCATCAAGACGGTGCGCGGCGTCGGCTACGTGCTCGCCAAGGACCGCGTGTGAGGAGGAGGTACCGGTCCTGGCTCTACGAGAACGGGCGCAAGGTCTCGATCGGCCGCTTCCTGAGCGCGCGGCTGCACCGCCGGATCTTCATGTGGTTCGGCGCGACCATCCTGATCACCGCGCTCGCCGCGGTCGCCACGATCGGGGCCATCGATCGCGTCGGCAACTCCGGCTGGCGGCGCGAGCACGCCCGCGCCCAGTCGTTCGTGGCCCACGAGTTCGAGCGGGTATGGGCCGATCCCGCGGCCCGCGACGTGCTCGCCCGCGCGTTCGCCGAGGATCTCGAGATCGATCTGGAGCTCGTCGACGCGACCGGGCGGCGGCTCGCCAGGTACGGCCAGCCCTGCCGGGCGCAGACCCTGGTCGCCCCGGTCCGCGACGAAGGAGGGCCGCTCGGCTCCGTGTTCCTCTGCCCCGCGCGCGGCCGCTCCGGCGGATCGCTCCGGTTCGCCCTGCCGCTGCTCGCCGTGGCCATCGTCATGTGGGGGGCCTCGGGCCTCATCGCGCGCCGCCTCGCCCGCCCGCTCGTCGATCTGGCCCACGTCGCGCACGAGATCGGCGCCGGCAAGCTGTCGAGCCGCGTCCGGCTCGACTGCCACGGGCAGCAGGGCGAGGTCGGCATCGTCGCCGAGGCGGTCAACGACATGGCCGCGCGCATCGAGCGCCAGATCGCCGACCAGAGAGAGCTCCTCGCCGCCGTGTCGCACGAGCTCCGCACGCCGCTCGCCCGCATCCGCCTGCTGACGGAGATGGCCCGCGAGGGCGGCGGACCG
The DNA here is from genome assembly GCF_051525245.1 of Sorangium sp. So ce128. NCBI lineage: Bacteria > Pseudomonadati > Myxococcota > Polyangiales > Polyangiaceae > Sorangium > Sorangium sp. So ce128. The sequence continues at coordinate 2,928,838 of NZ_CP150313.1, forward strand.
AGCGCCTGCGTGCTCGACGACCTCGACCGCGAGGTCATGGAGATCGACGCGCTCGTCGGCGACCTCCTGGCCAGCTCGCGCCTCGACTTCGCGGCCCTCACCGTGGCCCGCCTCGACCCGGCCGAGGCCGGGATCCGCGCCCTGGAGCGCGCAGGGCTGGATCCGACGCTGCTGGAGGTCGTCGAGGGGACGCCGGCGCTCCAGGCGGACGCGACGCTGCTGGCGCGCGCCCTCGCCAACTTGCTGGAGAACGCGCGCGCGCACGCTGGCGGGGCCGAGCGGCTGCGGGTCCGTCCCGGCGGCCAGCGCGGCGTCGTCTTCGAGGTCGAGGATCGCGGGCCCGGGTTCGTGGACGGGGAGGAGACGCGCATCTTCGAGCCGTTCTTCCGGCGCGATCGGGGGCAGGGCGGCGAGAGCGGCGCCGAGCGCGGCTCGCTCGGCCTCGGCCTGGCGCTGTGCAAGCGCATCGCCGAGGCGCACGGGGGCCGCGCGTTCGCCGAGCGCCGCGAGGGCGGCGGGGCGCGCGTCGGCATCGAGCTCGCGCTGCGTCCGCCAACCAGCGCCACGCGCCCACAGCGACGCGACAGGGAAGCAAACAGCGAAGACAGAGCAGGCGGAGCAGGCGGAGGCAACAGAGCAGACCGAGCAGACAGAGAGGCCCGCCCTCGCCGCGCGTAGCGTTCCCGCTTGACCGCGCGATGGGGCGGGTGCGACGCTCCCCGTGCTCGCGACCATGCGAATCCTCCTCTGCGAAGATCAGGACGCGATCCGGCGCATGATCGAGGCGCTGGTCGGAGCGAGTGGTCACGAGGTGATCGGCGTGGGCACCGGCCGCGAGGCGGTGGAGCGCGCCCTGACCGAGCCCTTCGACGTGCTGCTGCTCGACCTGATGCTGCCCGGGAGCATGGATGGCTTCGAGGTCTGCGAGCGCCTCCGCGCGCACCCGGGCACCTCCAGCCTGCCGATCATCGTGATCAGCGCCCTCGACGATCACGAGGCGCGCGCCCGCGCCTTGAAGCTCGGCGCGACCGCCTACTACGCCAAGCCGTTCCGGCCCCTCGAGCTCCTGGAGCACATCGGCGGGCTCAAGGCTGCGCGGCGGGCCTGACGCGGGCCCCCGCCCCGACGGGAGCCGTCCGTCGGCGCAACGCAACGGAGCGCTGGAAGATGGCGCCCGATTTGGCTACACCCGGCCGTCATGCACACTCGGTGGCGCTGGGTCATGGCTTCGACGCTCGCGGCGGTCGCCCTCGCGGGGCTCGCGGGCTGCGAGGGGGAAAAGAGCAAGGCGCAGGTCGCCGCCGACGCCGGCGCGCTCGACGCCGGCCCGCCGCTGCCGGTCGTCGGCGGCAAGCTCGGCGCGGCGCTCGCGGAGGCGGCGGCGGGCGGCACCGACAAGAAGGCGCCAGCGGCGGGCGGCGCGGCGGGCGGGCCGCCGGAGAGCGGCGTGTTCTCGGCGTCCGAAGCGGCCGCTGCGCTGCCGAAGGACGTTCCCTACAAGATCGAGGTCATCGGCGACGGCAGCGAGCCGCGGGCCAGGCTCGCCCCGAAGATCGACCCGAAATCCGAGCAGAAGCTCGACATCACGCTCGGGCTGCGCATGGGCGGGCCGCAGGGGCTGCCGAACCTGGAGCTCGGCGTGAGCTTCAAGGCGGAGAAGCCGGCGGACGCACCCAAGGAGGGCGCGGCCGCGCCCGCGGCGAGCGCGGCTCCGACGAGGGTGATCGCGAAGATCACGTCGGCGACGCTCGCCTCGATGTCGATCGGCGGCCCGCCGAAGCAGCTCGCGGACGCGCTCGCGAAGCTGAAGGGGAGCGCGCTGCGGTACGAGCTCTCGCCGGCGAACGCGGTCGGCAACCTCCAATTCGAGCTCTCCAAGGACGCCGATCCAGGGCTCCAGCCGCTGATCGGCGCGCTCGGGGAGGCCATCACGCTCCTCACGCCGCCGCTCCCGGACAAGCCCGTCGGTGCAGGCGCCTACTGGATGGTCACCGATCGCGTGGTGGCGTCTGGCGCGCAGCTGCCGGTGCTGCGGTACCGGGTCTTCAAGATCGAGAAGGTGGAGGGAGGCGTCGTCTCGCTCAGCGTGGACACGCGCCAGTACGCCGAAGGGGCCGACCTCAAGCTGCCGAGCCCGAACGGGGAGATCACGATGACCATCGACCGGCTCGACTCCTCGGGCAAGGGCACGCTCACCTGGTCGCCGTCGAGCTTCGCGCCCGGCGTGGCCGACGCCTCGCAGCGGCTCCAGGCATTGCTGGTGCCGCCCGGCGCCACCGCCCAGCAGGCCGCTCAGCGCAGCGTGGCCCAGGTGGAGCTCACCGCGAAGTTCGCGTCGCCGGCAGCGCCGTAGCGCCGGTCCGCTGGGCGGGCGCGGCAGCTCTCGCCAGGGCCACGCCCTGCCGCCCGGGGCACACGGAGCGGCTCTCGCGCATCGGGCGGTGTGAGCGCATCGCCCTGGTGGCTGTGCACTTCCGTGCGAGCGTTCGCGCCTGCATCTCCCGCCGCGCGGCCGTGCTGCCTTCCAGGACGCAGGCGTGCGTCCCGGTCGCTGCCCACGAGCCGTGGAAACCATGGAGGCCGCGACCAACCCTGGAGCGGCGCCGCGGTGCTGGGGGTGTTGGCTAGTCCCGTGCATGAGCGCCCGTGCGGGGAGGCGTGACGGCTGTCCGACCCGGCTGCCAGAGGCGGGTGAGCAGGCCGAGCCACGGTGCAGACGCATGACGTACGGGTGCGAGCGGAACATGCGCGGGTGCAGCCTCGAGGCGTACATCGAGGAGCCGGGCCTCACGGAAGGGCAGCGCCGGCGGCTGCGGCTGTTCCAGACGGTGGAGGAGGCCGTGAGCCGTCGCGTGGAGCGGCTGTGCACGTCCAGCGAGATCGAGGTGACGGACGCGGCGATCCTCGTCGTGTCCCCGGCGGCGCGCCGGGTGTTTTTCCGGATCGACGCGCGGGGCAGCGCGGAGGCGCCGGGCGCGAGCATCATCGTCGACCACCGCGCGCGGCTCCACGAGTTCCTGCACGCCGTGCTGCCGCCCGTGGACGAGGCGCCGTTCGATCCGTACGTCGACCTGCTCGCGCCATCTCCGCCCCAGTGCGTCCGCGTGCTCATCGTGGACGAGGACTCGCTCACGGTCCTGAATTACGGCGCGTTCGTGGTGGTGAACCTCGACCGCAGGGAGATGCCGAAGGCCTAGCTCCCGCGTCAGAAGTCAGAAGCGCACGGTGAGGCGGAACGGATCGAGGGCGGCGCGCGGCGGGGGCTGCTTTCGCGGGGCGCCGGCGGGATCGCGGTCGAAGACCATCACGAGCACGCCGACGCCCGCCGCGAGGAGGCCGGCGCCGGCGACGATGTCGCCCGCGAGCGCCTGGGCGCGCGCGCCGTCGGCCGCGTCCCCGTCCCGCGTCGGTGCGTCCGACGCGCTCGCGACCCCGAGCAGCCCGATGGCCGCGCCGGCCGCCACGGTGGTCAGACCGCCGGCGAGCAGCACGATCGGCACCACGCGGCTCGGCGCAGCGTCGGGCGCGGAGCTCGGCGGGGCGCCGCGCAGGACCGGTCTGGCCGGAGCGACGCTCGCTGGAGCGCTCGTCGAGGACACCCTCGGCCCGGCGGGCGCTGCCGGCGCGACGACCTCGCGCTCGAGGCTCAGCACGACGACGGCGCGGCTCCCCGGCGCCGCTGCGACGCTCCGCTCGGCCTCGCGGTAGCCCGGCGCGCTCGCGGTCACCGTGTGATCCCCCGGGTTGACCGGGCGCGGGCGATCGAGCGCCGCCGCGGGCACCACGACGCCGTCGATCTTCACCTCGAGGCCGACGGCGTCGCCCGGGGAGAGCCGCAGCTCGAGCGCCGCGACCTTGTGCTCGAGCTCCTGGATCGCCTGCCGCGCGAGCTTCTCGTACCCTTTTGTCGCGGGCGCGGACGGCTCGACCAGGAACGCGCGGAAGTTCTCGAGCGCCTCGACGAGCTGCCCCGTCTGCTGCTGGGCCACCCCGAGGCTGTAGAGGGTGATCGGCGCGCGCTTGATCGCGAGCGAGCGCTCGTACTGCTCCCGCGCCTGCTCCCAGCGGCCCTGCCTGGCGAGCTCGGAGGCCTCGATGAAGATCTCGCGCGCGACGGCGACGTCGGCCGCGCTCTGGGCCGCGGCGGGCGCGGGCGCGGCGAGCATCGCGCCCGCCACGAGGAGCGCCAGGACGCCCGAGAGCGCGCGCGTCCGCCGAGGCGTCACGGCCTGAACCGCTCCCCGTCGGGCACCAGCGAGAACCCCTCGAGCCCGGACCACAAGATGAGCTCGGTCCCCGTCCACACGCCCACGCCGTAGGTGTGCTGCTTGCCCGCGGCCGACATGTTCGCTCCCCACGCCATCGTCATCGGATCGTACAGCTTCCCGTCTCGCCTGAGCGTCACGCCGCTCCGCCCGCCGGCGACGAGAGCGTGCGCGCCGGTCCACCCGGTCCAGCCGGTGCGCCGCTCGACGCGGCTGCGCTCCGAGGGGGCCCCCTTGTCGTCGATCCCGCGCCACGCGTCGGCCGTCGGATCGTAGATCCCACCGCCCTTGCGGGCGACGCCCTCCTGGTCCTGCCCGCCCCAGACGAGGAGCCGATCGCCCATCCAGACCGCGAACGCTTCGGTCCTCGGGCTCGGCGCGTCGGCGCTGGGCAGCGACCGCCAGACGTCGGTGGTGGGGTTGTAGGCGTACCCCTCGTTCGTGGTCGCCTCGCCGGCTCGCCCGCCGAACAGGTAGAGCTCCGTGCCCGACCAGGCCCACGCGACGCCTTCGCGCGCGGGGGCCGCGCCGGCGCTGGAGGCCGGCGTCCATGCGTCGGCGACCGGGTTGTAGAGCCCGCCGCCGGCGACCGGGGCGCCGCCCGCGGAGCCGCCCCAGATCAGGAGGCGCGTGCCGGTCCACACGCCGATCGGCATCCGCCGCGCCGCGGGGGCGCTGGTGGTGCTCATCGCGCGCCAGGTCCGCGCCGCCGGGTCGTACACGCCGCCGGTGGACAGGCCGAGCGGGCTCCCGAAAGAGCCGCCGCCCCAGACGAGCACCCGGGAGCCCGTCCACGCCGCGGCCGCGAGCACGCGCGGCGAGGGGGCGCCCTCGTTGCCCAGCGTCGACCACGTGTCGCGCGCCGGATCGTAGAGCGCCCCGTCGCCCACGTCCCCGACCGACGTGCGGCCGCCCCACAGGAAGAGCGCGTTCCCGATCCAGGTCGCCGCGGCCATCTGCCGCGGCGCGGGCGCGCCGGTCCTCGTCATCGGGGCCCACGCGGGCGTGCACTGGCCGGTGCGGCACTCGCGCCCGCTCAGGCAGGCGTTCCCGCACGCGCCGCAGTGATCGGCCGAGCCCAGGCTGACGCACTCGCCCTCGCAGGCCACGAGGCCGCCTCCGCAGGGCGGGATGCAGGCGCCGCCGGAGCAGATCTCGCCCCCGCTGCAGTCTGCGCTGGTGCAGCACTGGCGGCACGCGACGAGGCTGCAGCACTGCTCTCCGTCGGCGCAGCCCGTGCTCTTGCACCTCGCGCCGCCGTCTTCGCACACGTCGGTGGTGCAGCCGTCGCCGTCCGAGCAGTCCTCGTCCGAGCAGCAGGCGCGGCACGCCGTGCCGCAGTCGTGCGGCGTGAGCGCCCCGCACGCGCACGCGCCGGACACGCACACGGCGCCCGGCTTGCAGGCGGTGCTGCACGCGCCGCAGTGCCGCGGATCCCTGGTGAGATCGGACTCGCAGCCCGGGGCGACCGGGTCGCAGTCCGCGAAGCCCTCGTCGCACACCAGCTCGCCTCGGTCGCAGCGCTGGTGCGGCCCCGCGGCGACCCCGCACGCGCCGCAGTGGAACGGGCTGACCTGCGTGTCGATGCACGAGGAGTCGCACGCGGCGAGGCCGGCGGCGCAGCCGGCGGCGCACGCCGCGCCGTCGCAGTAGGCCGCCTCCGGCGCGCACCGCACGTCGCACGCGCCGCAGGTCGTCGGGTCGATGGTGATCGCCTCGCAGCCGGGCGCGCCGTCGCAGTCGAGGCGCCCGCTCGCGCAGGCGCAGCCGCTGCGGCCGTCGCAGATCATGCCGCTCGCGCAGGCATCCCCGCAGGCCCGGCAGTCCGCCTCTGTCCCGAGCGTGGCCTCGCAGCCGTCGTCGGGTGAGCCGTTGCAGTCGGCGTATCCCGGCGCGCACCCGCACACGCCGGCCCGGCACTCCATGTTCGGCCCGCAGGTGACGCCGCAGGCGCCGCAGTTCGCGGGATCCGAGGAGCCGTCGATCTCGCACCCCGTGTCGTGGAGGTTGTCGCAGTCGAGGAGCGGCGGCGCGCACGCGCACTGCCCCGCGTCGCAGATCGCGCCCGAGGGGCAACGGAGCGAGCAACCGCCGCAGCGCTCGGGATCGCTCTTGAGATCGACCTCGCAGCCGTTGGTGACGACGTTCCCGTCGCAGTTGTCGAAGCCGAAGACGCACTCGGACGAGCAGTGGCCGCCCACGCAGAGGGTGTGCGGGCACGGCACGCCGCACGCGCCGCAGTGCGACGGATCGTTCAGCACGTTGGTGCACGACCCGCCGCAGCACGACTCCCCGTCACCGCACGCGTTGCCGCAGGCGCCGCAGTGCTCCCGGTCCTTGTCCAGCGCGACGCACGTACCGCCGCAGCAGGCGCCGTCCGGGCAGTCGGGCGCGCAGCCGCCGCCCGTCGAGGTCGCGTCCTGGCCGCCCTCGGAAGGTTTGTCGGAGAGGGCGCTCTCCGCGAGCAGCGAGCAGGCGCCGGTGAGCACGGCCAGCGCGAGCAGCAGCGGCCAGCGCGCGCCGGTCGTGGGCCTTCGATGTCGCGTCTCGCGAGCGGGGCTTTCCTGGGAAGACATCGCGACGCTAGAAGTTCGGCCGGGCCGGGACCGGCAAGGCAGCGCCAGAGGTCTTCGCGCCCGCCCGCGAGGGCGCGGTCCGTCGCGAGCCGGCGCTCCGGGGCGCCGGCGCGGGCTCCCGCGCGTGGGCGCTCGCGGTGGGGCTCTCCGCCGGTCCGAGGCGGGCCGCGCCGGCCGAGGGCTGCGGCTCGGCCGTGCGGGCTGGCTCGGGGCGGCTCTCGGGCGCGAGGCCCTGTGCGGTCGATGGTGCGGCGGCGGCGGCCTGCGGCTGGCCCTGCGACGCAGCGAGCGGCGCCGAAGGCGCGGGCTCGGCGCTGCCGTCCCGCGCGGTCATGGCGCGCAAGGAGAACAGCGCGGCGCCGAGGATCACGAGCGTCGCCAGCCCCGCCGCCGCGACGACGGCGACGCGCCGCCGGTCCCCGGTCGGGCGAGCGGCCTCCTGGTGGACAGGGTGTACAGCGACCTCCTGGTGGTCCTCGCTGCTCCTCTGCGCCCGCACCGCCGGCCGCTCGGAGATGTGCCGCTGCTGCGCCCGCACCGCCGGCCGCTCGGAGAGGGGCCGCTGCTCGCCGTCGCTCAGCCAGTGCACGGCGAGCGAGGTCCCGGTCACGTCCTCCACGACGCCGTTCTCGGTCGCCCAGCGCGCGAGCGCAACGCCCATCTCGCGCATGGTCCGCCACCTGTTGAAGCGCTCCTTCCCGAGGCCGCGCGCGATGATGGCCCACAGCGCCTCGTCGCCCACGCCGAGCGCGGTGATCGGCGTCGGATCCTTGACGAGGATCGCCGCCACGAGGTCGTGGTAGTTGCCGCCCTGGAACGGCTTCTGGCCGGTGATCGTCTCGTAGAGCACCACGGCGAACGCCCAGACGTCGGTCTGCCCGTCGACGTCGGTGATGCCGCGCGCCTGCTCGGGCGACATGTAATCGGGGCTGCCGAGCACCGTGCCCGCCTTGGTCATCTCGCCGCTCGCCGTCTCGCTCCACACCTTGGCGATGCCGAAGTCGACGATCTTCGGGGTGATGTCGCCGCGATCGTTCTTCACGAGGAAGATGTTCTCGGGCTTGAGATCGCGGTGGACGATCCTTCTGTCGTGCGCCGCGGCGACGGCGCTCGCGATGGGCAGGAGGATGCGGAGCGCCGCCGTGGGCGAGAAGCGCTTCCTGCGCTCGATCGCCTCGACCAGCTGCTCTCCCCGGAGCACCTCCATCACGATGTACGGGTCGCGGTGCTCGGACTCCCCGAAGTCGATCACGCGGACGATCGAGGGGTGATCGATCCGCGCGGCGGCGCGGGCCTCCTGGTGGAGGCGCACCGTCGCCTCGGTCGAGTTGACCTCGCGCCGGATGAACTTGATGGCGACGTCGATGTTGAGGATGTCGTTGTGGGCCAGCCACACCATCCCCATGCCGCCCTCGCCGAGGACGTAGCGCAGGCGGTATTTGCCGCCGATCACGTCGCCCTCGCGGTAGATGCGCCGCGCCGCCTTCCCCGGAGCGGGCGACGGCGCGCTGGCCTCCGGAGGCGGTGTCACGAGGGACGGATCGATCAGCTCCGGGTCGAGCGAGTCCGGAGCGCTGGCGCGCGGGAACGCCGCAGACGATGCGAACGAGCGGCTCGCGCTCTCGGGCCGCGGGGTCGAGTCCGTCGACGAGGCGGGCGCGGAGGAGGAGCGCGGCGGCATGGAGCGAACGCAGTCTAACTTTGCTGGCCTCTCACAGCCATGGTCTCGCGCACCCGTACGTCGCTGCCTGCCCGCGCGCCGCTGCCTGCCCGCGCGCCGGCGCGCCGGCGGTGCATGGTCAGCGCGTGATCCGTGCATGATCAGCGTACGATTCCGCAGGGATGCGCGCGCTCGCCGCGGGCGCACACATCGTGCGACGTGCGCCGGGGGCCGGCGGGGCGATGGCCGGACTTGTGCTCCACGAGGATCTTCACCCGCGGGCCGATGCGCACGGTGAGCGGGCCTGCGTGCTCGTGCACGTCGCCGTCGCAGACGTAGTGGACCACGCCCGACCTGGCCTCGAGCACCGCGCGCCGGGCGATCTTCTCGAACGTGTGCGCCTCGCCCATCGGCCGCGCTCGCCAGATATCGGGCAGCTTCCTGACGAAGCCGAGCGCGGAGGTGTGGATGCCCAGCATGTGGAAGCTCTCCGGGCGCTCGTCGTGGCGGTGGAACGGGCGGAACCCGAGGCCGATCTGGTCCACCGTGCCGGCGGCGACGGCGAGGTAGTCGCGGTCCGGGAACGCCGAGCCGTCCTCGAAGTGGACGCGGCCTTGCCAGCGCGCGGCGACCTGGGTGCCCGTGTTGAGGAGCACGGCGGCGCTCGCGCGGGCGAGGACCTTGGCGGCCCAGAGCGCGCTCCGCTCGTCGCTGCGGTTGTACTCGGCGATGAAGCCGTGGACGCAGCCGGTGCCGAAGATGAAGCCGTAGTGGGCGCCGATCTGCATCACGTGGCGCTCGATCCAGCGCAGCGGGTGCCGGCCGCGTTCGGTGTAGCGGGCGATGAGCCCCGCGAGCAGGCCGTCGGGGCGCCCGCGGGGGACGCCCACGGCGTTCGCCACGGTGTTCATCGTCCCGCCGCGCAGGAAGGCGATCGGCGGCAGCGGCTCGTTCTCGTAGACGTCGAGGAAGCCGGTGATGGTGACGTGGTTCGTGCCGTCGCCCCCGGAGATGCCGAGCACGTCGATGTCGAGCTTCCGGAAGTCCTCCGCGATCCGGGCGAGGTCCTCGCGGGAGCGCGCGGCGCGGACGACGCCGTGGTCGCCGAGCGCGCGCGCGAGCCGGACCGCCGCGCGGGGATCGCTCAGGTTCTGCCGCGAGCGGGGGTTGATGATGACGCCGATGCCGCCCATCTAGCGCCGGCCTCGCGGCGACTTCCACCGCGGGTTGAGGTGGACCCGCACGACGTCCGCCATCAGGCCGATGTGGGCGCAGTGATCGGGCTTGTCGTCGCCGGTGTACCCGCGGACGTGGAAGTCGCCGCGGTCGAAGCGCCGGATCATGTCGAGGCCGAGCACGTCGGCGCGGGAGGAGCCCCTCGGCTTGCCCCGCAGCTGCCGCACGATGAAGTCCGCCGTCTCCGCCGTCGACGCGTAGCCGGGCGGCAGGATGGAGGAGTGGCTCATGAACATGAACGCCTCGCCCGCCGCGGCGCGCCTCGCGAACGCGATGAACGGCTCGATCTGCGCGACCTTGAGCTTGTGCTGCTGCTCGTCGGCGTACCCGGCGTGGAGCGAGTCGAGCAGCACGAGGGCGTCGACCCGCTTGCCGGCCGGCTGCCGCAGGATCTGCTCGACGGCGCCGTAGCCCGCGCTCCACGACGAGAGGCCGAGCTTGCGGATGTAGGCCTTCTTCTTGCCGGTCTTCTTCGCGACGGCGCGCTCGATGCTGTCGAGCAGGTTCTCGAAGACGTACGGCGCCGAGAACGCGCTCGAGTACGCGCCCGAGCCGATGCCCAGATCGATGCCGACGAGGACGGCGCCCTCGGCGGTCTTCACGAACTCCTTCCGGAGCGCCTCGTGGCCGTGGAAGTGGATGATGACGTCGAAGCCGCCGCGCTTCGTGACCCCGCCCCGGTGGGGCATGATCATCTGCCCGATCGAGGGCGCGCGGGACCACCGGTCGTAGACGCCCCAGCCCGGATCGGGCGTCATGCACGGGTTGATGTCCCCGCGGCGCTTCTTCGAGGGGGTGGCGCGGCTGCTCGTCGCCCCGGGCCTGTCGCGCCGCGCCGCGCTGCGCTCGGCCGGATCGCGCGCGTCCGAGGCCGCGCCGCCGGCGCCGCCGGCGCCGCCCGACGGCGCGCCGGCCCCGGCGGCTCCGTCCGTCGGGGGCGGGCCGCCCTCCGCCGGAGGGCTGTCGGCCTGCGGCGTGGCGGCCTGGGCGGCGGCCGGAGGGCCGTCGGCCTGCAGCGAGGCGACGTGCGTCGCGGGCGGAACGTCGTCGGCCTGCGGCGCGGCGGCCTTCGGAGCGGCCGTGTCCTGCGCCGCTGCAGGGGGCGCGGCGAGCCACCAGGTGGCGGCGAGCAGCGAGAGGAGCGCCCATCGCCCGGACGGCCGGCGGGCCTGCAGGGGGTGTCTCATGTCGGGAGCGCCTCCATTCCATGGAACGGCGTGCGGATCGAGCGCTCGGTGCAGGGCCGTCGCCGCGCTGTGTTCGCGGGGACACCCCGCGGGAGTTCTGTGGTCGTGCAGGGGGCAGGCGCGCCCCCTGCGCCGGCCGGCGTCACGCTGCCGGCGTCACCCTGGCGGCGGCTTCCCGTGGGTGAGGGCGGCGCCCGCGTCGGCGGCGGCGAGGATGCGCTCCTCGGCCTGGGAGGCGAGCTTCTCGACCGCCGCGGCGGCGTCGGCGGGGGGCAGCGAGCGGAGGAACTGGATGAACTCGAGCTCGAGGCCGGGCTTCACGCCGCTCAGGACGAGCACGATGGGGATGGCCGGCTTCTCGACCTCGGCGAGCTCCGTGGTGCGGGCGCGCCAGCGGCCCGCGCCGAGGGCGAGGCGGAAGGCCCACTGCGCGCCGAGGCCGATGAGGAGGCCCGCCATGACGCCCGCGACGAACAGGTCGGCGTCCCTCGGGGCGAGGAGGGCCGCGGAGAACCCGCCGATGGCGGCGCCGATCACGAGGCCGGGCTCGCCGCTGTTGTGGGCCGCGGCGGTCTTCAAGATCTCCGCGGCCTGCATGCCCGGGCGCCCGCTGCGGACCGCGTCGCGCAGCGGGAGCAGCGTCGCGAGGCGGCGCATCGAGGCGGCCCGCACGCCCAGGTAGCTGATGAAGAGGGCGCAGACCGTCAGCCCGACGCCGACGCTCACGGCCACGCGCCGCGAGAAGACGCCCTGAGGCAGCGGCTCGCGGACCATCGCGGTGAGCGCGCGCTCCCGGTCGCGCTCCGCGTTCGCCTTGAACGCCGCCTCGGCGTCCTTCGTGGCCTGCGCGACCTTGTCGGCCGGGATGTCGGCGACGAGCGAGAGCAGCTGCTTCGCCGCCTCGAACTGCTCGGCCTCCGCGGCGCCTGGCGGCGTGATCGCGGCCGCCTTGGCGATGGCCTCCCAGGCGGGGATGGCGTTCACCCGAGCCCCCAGGAGCGCCTCGGTCGCCTCGCGGCATCCCGACAGGGTCTTGACCTGCTTGTAGAGCGGCTGGGCGGAGGCCCACGCGCCCTGCTTGTCCGGCTCCTTGGGCTTCGGCGGCGGCGGCGCGTTGCGCGGCGGGCGCCCCTTCGTGGTCGTCGCCGGCGGGGGCGGCGCGGGGGGCGCCTCGCCCGGGTCGGGCATGCGCGCCGATTTCGCGGCCGCCTTGAACAGGTCGATCTCGACGATCAGCTTCTCGCCGGCGAGGGCGCACGCCCGCGCGGGCGCGACGCGGGCCTCGGACTCCTCGGCCTGGCGCCGCGCGCCCGGGTCGGAGACGAGCCTGCCCTCCACGGTGACGAGCCGGAGGACCGCCACGGCGATGCACAGGACGAGGATGGCCGAGGCGATGAAGGTGGCGCGGACCTCCTCGCGCCGGGTGTACTCGTTCACGCTGGCTCCCTCGGAAAGACCGGAGATGGGCAAGGCGCCGGCCGGGTCGGCGCGCGGTCGGCGCGCGCGAGCGCGGCCGCACGGCCGGAGCGGCACGAAGCGCCACGATCGGCGTCGCCGCCGTGACGGCAGGGGGACACCGAAGGAGCGTGAGCCCGTCGCATGCAGTTCACCGTTTAAACCAGATGCCGGACCGATACCACAGCGTCGCTCGCGATGGAGTCCGCTGCGTCCTCACGGCGTCGCGTCCTCACGGCGTCGCGTCCTCACGGCGTCGCGGCCTCACGGCGTCGCGGCCTCACGGCGTCGTGTTTGCTTCCACGGTCGTGCGCGGCGGTCGGGCGTCCTGGAACTTGCTCCGTCCCGGGGCGCATCGTGTAAGGGTGCGGAGAAGGCGTGGAGGCTGCCGTTACATCCCACAAGCCCGTCGAGCCCGCGGCCCCGGCGCGCGCCGCGCTGCCCGAGCCGGGAGCGGAGGCGCCGAGGCGTGACGCCTCCGAGGAGGCGCCTGGTGAGGCGGCGTCGTCCGGCGTGGCGGCGGCGCCCGACGCGGTGGCGGGAGGGGCGAGCCGGGGCCTGTGGATCTCGTCGACCTACTTTGCCGAGGGCCTGCCGTACGCGATCGCGCACAAGGTGGCGGGGGAGTTCTTCACGGCGGCGGGGGCGAGCCTGGAGATCATCGGGCTGACGTCGCTCTACGGGCTCCCGTGGAACCTCAAGTTCCTCTGGAGCCCGCTGGTCGACCTCCACGGCAGCCCGCGGCGCTGGCTCGTGGCGGTCGAGATCGCGCTCGCCGCGATCGTCCTCGGGCTCGCTGCGGCGGCGGACAGCGGCGCGATCTGGCTCGTGGCGGCGCTGTTCGGGGCGGTCGCCGTCGCCGCAGCGACGCACGACATCGCGGTCGACGGCTTCTACCTGCAGGCGCTCGACAAGGACGCGCAGGCGGCGTTCTCCGGGCTGCGGGTCGGCGCGTACCGGCTCGCGCTGCTCGCGGGCGCGCTGCTTGTCGCGTTCGCGGGCTGGGCGTCCTTTGGCGCGGCGTTCGCCGTCGCGGCAGGCGGGCTCGCGCTGCTCGCGATCGGGCACGCCGCGGGGCTGCCGCGCCCGGCCGCGACGCCCGGAGCCGGCGCCGCGCCAGGAGCGACCGGGCTGCGGCGCTACATCGAGCCGTTCCGTGTGTACCTGCGGCAGCCGCAGATCGCGTCGAGCCTGGCGTTCATTCTCTGCTACCGGGCAGGGGACGCGCTCATGTTCGCGATGTCGTCGCCGCTGCTGAAGAGCCTCGGCCTCGACACGGCGGCGCGAGGCAACGTGGGCGGGGTCGGGACGGTCGCCTCGATCGCCGGCTCGATCCTCGGCGGGGTGATCATCAAGCGGTGGGGGCTCGCGCGGACCATCTTCCCGATCGCGCTCGTGCAGAGCCTGGCGATCCTGCTGTACGTGGCGCTCGCGTGGGCGCGGCCGGCGCTCCCGTGGGTCGTCGCGCTCGTCACGCTCGAGCAGCTCGCCGCCGGCGTCGGGACGGCGGTGCTCGCGGTGTTCCTGATGCGGCGCTGCGTGGACGGGTACAAGTCGTCGCACTTCGCGATCGGGTCGGCGCTCATGTCGGTCTCTGCGACGTTCGCCGGCAGCGCGAGCGGCTACCTGGCCGCCAGCGCGGGGTTCACGGCGTTCTTCGCGATCGCGTTCGCGGCGTCGATCCCGGGGGTCGTCCTGTCGCGCCTGGTGCCGCGCGAGTAGCATTGCTGCGGGAAGTTGCCCCGAATCAGCAGAAGAACCGCCAAGCGCGCCAGGGCCGCCAAGAGATGAGGGAGAGGGCCATCCCGGCTTCCCCCTCTTCTTTATCCCTGTGTCCTGGTTTCTTTGCGCCTTTGCGTTGAACTCTCTGTCCGGACCTCCGGCGGGTGGAACCAGGTAGATTGGACTCGTCCGCGCGATCCCGATGCAAGAGCCCACGTCCGCCCTCTCCGAGCCGAAGGCGCGCGCCGACCGCGCGCTGAGCCTGGTCTCCCTCGGCCTCCTGGCGCTCCAGGCCGCGCTCGACGCGCCCGCGTTCCCGCGCGCGACGCTCGCCGTCGCCGCGGCCGCGGCCCTGGTGGCGCTGCTCGCGGCCCGCGTGGCGCAGGGGCCGGCGCGCGCCGTCGCGGCGCTCGTGGCGTGCATCGTGGTGGCGATGCGCCTCGGCGTCGTCTGGCAGCTCGCCATGATCCTGGCGCTCGCGGCTTACGGCGGGCTCGTGCGGCTCGCGCCCGCGCTGCGTCCGCCCGAGGGCTGGCGCGCGGCCGGCGGGCTCCCGAAGCGCTGGACGGCGCTCGTCGGCGGCGTCACGCCGGTCGCGCTCGTCGGGTGGCTCGCGCTCGCCCGGCCCGACCTCCGCGACATCACCGGCTCGGAGCTGCTCCAGGTGTCGACGCCGGTGCTCATCGCGGGAGGCGCGGTCTTCGCCGTGCTGAACGCCACGCTGGAGGAGGTGATCTGGCGCGGCGTGCTCCAGCCCAGCCTCGCGGCGGCGTGGGGCGCGCGCATGGCGGTGGTCCTGCAGGCCGCCTCGTTCGGCGCGCAGCACGCGCACGGGTTCCCGCGGGGGCTGCTGGGCGTCTTCCTGGCGGGCAGCTGGGCCGTGATGCTGGGCCTGTTGCGGCAGCGCTCCCGCGGGCTCTTTGCGCCCGTGCTCGCGCACATCGTCGCGGACGCGACGATCGCCGCCCTGGTGATCGGCATGCTCCGCTGATCGCGTCAGGGCCGGAGGCCGAGCAGCTCGAACGCGCCCAGCAGCGCCGAGCGCGCCCACGACCCCCGGCCGCTCGACGTGCGCCGCGAGGCGGGCAGATCCCAGAGCCGCTCGAAGTGCGCCGCGAACGCGGCCACGAAGGCCGGATCGCGGGTCTCGAGGTCGGTCTCGAGCCACGCGCGCGAGAACGAGTTGGGCGTGAAGTTGGCCTGGCCGCCCACGAGCATCGGCCGAGCGCCCAGCCGCGCCGCGGTCTTGAGGTGCATCATCGCCCCGCCGCGCGAGTCGTGCACGCGCAGCGTGAAGCGCTCCGGCCACCGCGCCTCGGCCTCGATCGCGCGGGTGATCCCGTGGTGGTTGACCAGGCTGCGGATGAGCCACGCCGCCGCGGGCGGCAGCGGGAGCGCGTCGATGGAGTCGATCAGCACGCGCACCCGGGCGCCGCGCGCCGCCGCGCGCTCGAGCGCCTCGAGCATCGGCAGGTCCGAGAGGTACGTGGTCGCGACGAGGAGCTCGTCGCCCGCCTCCGCGCCGTCGAACAGGTCCGCGAGGCGCGCGCGGATCGCCTCGTGCTCGACGAGCGCGCACGTCTCGTCGCCCGCGGCGGTGAGCGCGCCGGGCGGGGGGAGGGGGATGCGCAGGCCGCCGGCGTACCCCGGCACAGGCGCGAGCGTGGGCGTCGGGGAGGCACACTCCGTCCCGGGATCGTCGGCCGCGCGCGCGGCGTCGGACGTGAGCGCGTGAAGCGCGGCGCGGCCCTCGGCGCCGATCGCCTGCGGAATGGTGAGCGCCTCGCCGATCGCCGCCATCGCGACGCGCCAGAGCCGGCGGGCCACGGCGCCCGTCAGCCAGAACAGGTTCTCGTGCCAGTCGAACGCCGCGTCGATGAAGTTGTGCGACGTGATCGCGCCGGCGCGCCCGCCGTCGATCACCAGGTTCTTCCGGTGATCCTCGACGTTGTGCAGCACCTGCCAGCGGTTCTGGTGCTCGACCCAGTCCTCGATCGACACGCGCGCGTGGTCGAGGTGGAAGTTCATCCGGGGCAGGAGCCGGCGGCGCCGGTCGAACCGCGCGCCGAACAGGCAGGCGTTCAGCACGAGGACGCCCGCGTCCGCGAGGCGCCTCCGCACCAGCGCGCCGCGGCGGCGCGTCAGGGCGGGGTTCGCGGGCGTGTTGCTGTCCAGGATCACGACGACGGTCACATCGGGCCGCGCGCGCTTCTTGGCGATGAGCCAGTCGGCGACGGTGTCGGCGTAGGGGAACGCGCCCGGGCGCGGCAGCAGCGTGGTCTGGTCGCCGTTCGCCGCGAAGAGGTACATCTGCAGGACGACGCTCCGCTCGGCGGCCTCGATGAGGTCGCGACACGCGGAGAGGATGCCGTGGCTGTCGCCGATGTACGCGAGCCCGGAGCTCACGCGGGATCCATGCGCAGCGCGCGCCGCAGCGCCCAGCAGAGGGCCGGCGCGCCGGCGAGCCCGCGGCCCTCCAGCTTGCGCGTGAAGCTCTCGGTGCCCCAGCGATCGGACTGCGTCGGGGCGCGCGCGCCGAGCCGCCGCCGCTGCGCGGCGTCGAGGCCCAGCTCGCTGCCGGCCGAGGCCACAAGGCGGCCCCAGGCGTCGCCGACCACGCCGTCGACGTACACCAGGAAGGGCAGCGCGAGGGCTGTCTGGATGGCGGCGAGCCAGCGCGGACAGCGCTCGTTCAGGTGCAGGAGCACGCGCTCGTCGATGGCGACGTGCGGCGCCTCCTCGCGCGCGTGCAGGGCCATGATCTCGGCGACGAGCGCCGCGCTCTGGTCGGGCCGGGCCTCGATCGCCCGCGGCACGAAGAGCGTGATCTCCTCGAAATACCACGCGAGCAGGAAGAACGTGCCCGCCGGGGCGAGGCGCAGCGCGGCGTCGTCGCCCCGGCCCCAGCGCAGGAAGCGCGGCGAGGCCGCGTCGGTCGGGTAGAGATCCGGCCGGAGCCTGTGCAGGAGCCGGCGGAACATCTCCGCGTGCGTGCGCTCCTCGGCGATGAAGCGGGCGACGACGGGCGCGGACAGGTACGGCGCGCGGTGGGCCGACCGCTCGAGGTACCGGATCACGTAGCCCTCGAAGTGGATGAACAGCTCGCACGTGAAGCACGCGAACAGCCGGTTGATCGCGACGCGCTGGCGCTCGGTGAGCCCGAGGCCCGCGACGTCCATGTAGTGCGCCTCGGGGATCACCAGCGCATCGGGCGGGATCGGGCGCGTCCAGTCGATGCGGTCCCAGCGCCGGCGCACCGCGGTGTGGAGCCGGTCCTCCCTCGCGGCGGCCTCTCCGTCGTGGGACGGCGTCCGAGAACTGCCTTCGTGGCCGGAGAGCGCGGGATCGGCGGAGATCTGGAGGCTCACGATGGGACCGTCCTCTCGGTCGACGCGACCGCGCGCTCGTCTGCGGCCGCGCGCTCGTCTGCGGCCGCGCGCTCGTCTGCGGCCGCGGGCGCTGGCGGCGACCACGTGGGCAGCTCGCACAGCCCGCCGCCGAGGAAGAGGTGGTGCCACAGCTGCGTGGTGACCACGGCGGTGTAGCTCCCGTCGGCGACGATCCGCCGCGGGGCGAGCGCAGGCAGGATCCGCTGGAAGCGCTGCTCGCGGGCGACCTTCGCGGGCGAGAAGTAGCCCGTCTTTCGCAGCGACTCGGGGCTCACGAGCTGCGCGATCCAGCGGGGCTGGGGCCCGAGCGCGCAGAGCGCGTGGGCCTTGAACATGCCCTTGGGCGGGTCGGCGACGTCGCGCGGGAGCACCCGCCGCGCCACCTCGCGGAGGAGCCACTTCTCCCGCAGCCCGCGGAGCTTGTACAGGGGCGAGAGGCCGCTGGCGAGGTCGACGAAGGCCTCGTCGAGGAAGGGGTAGCGGTGCTCCACGCCCGAGCGCATCGCCGCGCGGTCGCCCTTGCCCACCAGGAGGTGTCCGGCCAGCATCAGCTTGTACTCCACGTAGAGCGACCGATTCAGCGGATCCCAGCGGCGCATCCGCGCTGGCGCGATGTCGAGCTCGGAGAACGGGTCGTGGCCCGCGACGCGCTCGGCCATCGTATCCGAATAGAACAGCCAGCGCGCGCGGGAGAGCGGCTCGTACAGGTCGAGCAGGCTCGGGCGAACGTCGCCGAAGTGGTCCTGGAACGTGGGCGCGGGTGTGCCGGGCGCCGCGAGCTCGGCCAGCGTGTCGCGGATCGCGCGCGGCAGGGCGGGGTGGACGCGCGCGAGGCGCTCCATGGCGCGGTGGGTCTTGTGCCAGACGTAGCCGCCCATCGCCTCGTCCGCGCCTTCGCCCGTGAGCACGACCTTGAACCCCCGGCGCGCGGCGCGCTCGGCCAGCAGGAGCACGCACCCGTCGGCCGTGTCCATCACGGGGCCCTCGGCGGCCTCCACCACGCGCGGGAGGGTCTCGAGGATCTCCGTCGGCGAGGGCACCAGGGTCTCGAGCCGCGCGCCCAGGCGCGCCGCGCTGCGGGTCGCGCGGCGGCGCTCGTCGGGCCCGGCGCCGTCGAAGCCGACGGTGAACGACGCGATGGGCGCGTCACCGCGGGCCTCCCGGGCGAGGCCGAGCACCAGCGTCGAGTCGAGCCCGCCGCTCAGGTACGTCGCCACCGGGCCGTCGGAGACGAGGCGGCGCTGCACGGCGTCGCGCAGGCAGGCGCGCGTCTCCTCGATCAGCGCGTCGAGCGAGGCGACGCGCCGCTCCTCGCCCTGGGCCGGGAAATCCAGGTCCCAGTAGCGCCGTTCCTCCACCGCGCCGCCCTGCGCGCGGAGGTAGTGCCCCGGCCAGATCGAGCGCACGCCGCGGAAGCACGTCCGCCGCGTGCCCGCGGCGAACAGCGAGAAGACGTGGTCGATGCCCGCTGGATCGACCTCGGGGCGCACGAGCCCGCTCGCCAGGATCGCCTTGATCTCCGAGGCCCAGAGGAGCCAGCCGTCCGCCTCCGCGTAGTGGAGCGGGCAGATCCCGATCCGGTCGCGGCCGAGCAGCAGCGTGCGCGCCTCGCGATCCCAGAGCGCCACGGCGAACTGCCCGCGCGCGCGGGAGAAGGCGCCCTCGCCCGCGTCGAGGTAGAGCCCGGGCCATAGCTCGGTGTCGCACCGCGTGCGCAGCGTGTGCCCGCGCGCAGCGAGCTCGCGACGCAGCTCGGCGTGGTTGAACAGCTCGCCGTTGTACGAGGCCCACACGCGGCCGCCCGCGTCGGCCATCGGCTGGCGGCCGCCCGCGACGTCGACGACGGCGAGGCGCCGCGTGGCCATGGCGATCCCTGGCGCTGAAAAGGAGGCGCCGTCGTCCGGGCCGCGGTGCCGCACGCTCGCCGCCATGCGGTCGAGGCGCGCCGGATCGAACGTGCGTCGCCCGGCGAGGTCCAGCGCTCCGACGATGCCGCACATGATCGAGCGCTACCTCCCCGTGTCCCCGAGCAGATGCCGCCGGAGCCAGCGCCAGCCGAGGCGGGGGCCGAGGCGCACCGCGATGGCGTAGACCAGCGGCCGGCTCGCGCGCGCGTACGCCGCGTACCCGCGCCAGATCCGCAGCGTTGCGCGCTCGATCGCGAGCGCGTCGCCGGGCGCCGCGCAGGCGTCCATGAACCGGGTGATGGCCTCGATCGACCAGGCGGTGTGGCCCGACGCGGCGTTGTCGATCGTGTTGTGCAGGTCGAAGAAGTACGGGTCGATCCGGTGGCGCCGCAGGAGCGCGGCGGCCATCGCGTACCCGCGGCCGATGCCGGCCATCTCGATCGCCAGGTTGAGGCCGAGCAGCTCGGGCAAGAGCTCCGTGGACCCTTGCGCGAACGCGAGCCAGAGCACGGGCATCGAGAACGCCTGCGGGAGGAGATCGCGCCGCTCCACGAACGCGCGCGCGTCGCACGGCGGCAGCGTCACGCCCTGCTCCGCGAGCGCCCTGCGCAGCACGTTGCCGTGGTGCTGGGCGGGCACGCCCGCGCCGAGCTCGTCGCGGTAGATCCGGAGCAGGAGCGACGCGACCGGCGTGTGGAACGCGCCGGGGGCCGTCATGCCCTGGAGCCAGGCGCCGTCGATCACGGCCGCCGGCGCGAGCTGGGTGAGCAGCCAGACGGCCTCGTCGCGTGTGATCTCGTGCGCGACGTCCGTGGGCTGCGTGCGGTCGCGCGCGGGGTGTGCGGCCGCGTGCGGTCCCACCGTGGACCGCGCGTGGGCGTGGCCTTCCTCGAAGATCTGCTCGCGCAGCCGCGCGTCGACCCAGCGCGAGAGCCCGGCGGCGGACCAGGGCCAGCGCCCATCCGCGGCGAGCCGGGCGGGGGACACCTCGCTGTGCACCTCTCGGAGCATCGCTTCGACGTGTGCCCGCGCGAGCGCGCCCGCCTCGCGGTCCACGTCCCCGGGCCCGCGGGCGCAGAGCAGCCGGTGGTACAGATCCGGCAGGGGAAGCCCTGCGCGCACCTGCGCGTGAGGGGCGGATCTTCGACGATTCCCGTCGATCGAGGCCCCGTCGTGATCGACGCGCGGCGAGCCCTCACGCTCCTCCGCGCCGCGCGTCGCGCGGAGGGCAGCCGGAGGCTCCGGCGTCTCGGTCAGCGCGCGGATCCAGGCGCGCATCACGTCGACCTCGGCGTCGGTGAACACGCCGAACATCGGCCCGCCGAACTGCACGGAGCGCGTGACGAGCGGGCTCTCGTCGGGCCTCCCCGGAACGATCCACGGCGAACGCGCGAGGCGCAGGAGGATGCGGCGGGCGTCGAGCCGCGCCGGATCGAGCGCGTCATCCAGCGCCTGTCCGTCGATCCGGACGCGGCCGTGAAATCCGAACGCGTGGCGCGCCTTCGCTTCGACGAGCGTCAGCATCGCCTCCCATGCGGACGGCGCGGCGGCGGGCCGGAGCGACGCGAGCCACGCGCGCCGCGCGGCCCAGAGCGACCACGCGCCGCGCCACACGCGCGACCAGTCCGGCGCCCCGCCCGCGGCGTGCGCCTCGAGGCACCGCCGCGCGAGATCGCGGGCCCGGCGGGCCGTCTCCGCGCCCTCCGCGTGCTCGGCGAAGTACAGGCCGTCGCAGCGCGCGCGCGACGCGGCCCAGCGCACCGCGGCGGGCGGGCCCAGCACCGTGGCCGCCGCGTGGTGGCCCAGCGCCTCGGGCAGCCTCGCGTCCCCGCGCTGCGCGGCGCGGAGGCCCGGGATCGCGAGCGCGAAGTCCGCGTCGGCGAGGCAGACGGAGCGCTCGAATGCGGGGCTCCCGAGATCGGGCAACGCGAGCCCCGCGGCGGCCAGCGCGGCGCCGTACAGGGCGCCGTGGTGCCGCGCGGGGTCGCCCTCGCCGCACTCGAGATAGAACGCGTCGAGGCAGGCCGCGCCGAGCGCTCCGTCCGCGTGGCGCACGCGCACGGCCGCGGCGAGCCAGCACCCGTCGAGCAGCGCGGTCGGCGCGTAGCCGAGCAGGACCCGCGTGGGGTCGACGCCTTCGGAGCTGGGCGCGCCGCCTCGCTCCTCCTCGTCGCGGAGCGCGGTCAGGGCCGCAAAGAACGCGTCGAGGCTGCCGGGGGCCGCGGCTTCCGGCGCGGGCTCATCCGCGAGATCCCCCGGGGCCGGCTCGCCGGCCCGCAGCCTGCGGTAGATCGCGCGCGGCGACGCGTCCGAGGCGCGCGACCGAGGGCTCGCCGCGCGGTCCGAGGCCGGGGTATGAAGGGCGTTCATACGACCGGACGACGCAGGCTGCCGGCGCCTACCCGCATCCGAACGACGTTATGCGGGCGCGCGACCGGCGTCCATACAGGGCACGGATCTCACGCGAGCCGCTGCAGGAGCCCCGCGAGCCCCAGCGCCACCAGCGCCCAGCCGAGGCCGCGCACCAGATGCCCGTGCCATGCGCCGAGCCGCTCGCGGTAGCGCGCCAGCAGGCGCCCGAGCGTCGCGAACCAGCTCACCACACCCACGGAGGCGCCCACCGCGAGCGCGGCCGCGTGGGCCGGCGCGACGGCGGGCGCGAGCGCAGGGTACGCGCGGAGCACGGCGCACGACGCGATCCACGACGCCAGAAACGACGGGTTGAGCGCGACGAGGACGAACCCGGTCAGGAGCGCCGAGGTCGCGCGCCCGGAGGAGGGAGCCTCCGAGGCGCGCCGCGGCGCGAGCGCCAGGGCGAGGCCCATCGCCACGACGAGCGCGGCGCCGCCCGTCCGCAGCGCGTGATCGAGCGCGGGGTGCGCCTCGAGGACCCACCCGAGCCCGCGCGCCGCGGCGAGCGCCCAGAGCCCCTCCGCGAGGGCTCCTCCGAGGGCGAGCATCAAGACGCGCCGGGGCTGCCCCGCGAGCGCGGCGGCCACCAGCAGCACGGCCAGCGGCCCCGCCGCCGGGATCGAGCCGAGATAACCGAGCAGGAACCCCACGACGAGCGCGAGCGCCATGGTTCATCCGACGCGAGGTGTGCGGCGGTGAGCTGCAAAGGATCGCCCGCTGCGCGCCGCGGGGGACGGGCGCGGGGGCGAGACGCGGTCGTCAGGCGGTTTCAACCCGGTCGTCGCCTTAGCGTAGCGCCAGCGTGAACGCGAGCCCGAGGCTCACGCGCAGATCATGGACCGCCTGCACATCCAGGGCGGGCGGCAGCAGCCGGTACTCGCCCTCGATCACCGCGGCGATGGGTTGATCGTCGATCGCGGCCAGGATCCTCTCGACGTGCGCGGCCGAGCGCACGAGGACTCGCCAGCGCTCTTCGCTCGTCCAGTGCGGGACGACGTCGCCTCGACCATCGAAGACCGTCAGCCCGTCGCCGCTCTGGAGCCGCAGCCGCAGCGAGCCCGCGGTCATGGGCGCGATCCGGTGGACGACCCTGGGCTCACCGAGCGTGCGGCGCGCGGGCGCGGCCTGGGGAGAGGGGGACTCGGGGTAAGCGTCGATGTCGTAACGGACCCCGAGCCCGATCTCGAAGCTGCGGCCCGCCTCGCCCGTGCGCCACGGATCGAGCATCGCCGTGGCGCGCGCCACGCCGAGCCGGACCAGCGGCGCCGGCGATCCGTCGCCCTGGCGCCGCGGGATCGAGGGGATGCTCACCCGGCCCACCTCGGCTTCCACGCCGATGTCGAAGGGGAAGGGGACCGCGATCGGCGGCGACATCGGCAAGACCACCCGCGGCGATTCGTCGTGCCGCAAGAACGACGCGCCGTACAGCGCCGCGTCGAGCGCGGGCACGCCGTCGAGCGCCTGCCCCGCCGGAGACACCCGGCCGGCGAGGACGCGGTGATCCGCCTGCCAGACCACGCGGCCAGGCCCGGAGCCCGTCACGCTGCGCGCGCGGTAGGACAGGCCCGCGTCGATCTCGGGCTCGATCTCGATCGTCCCGCCGGCGCCCCGGTGCAGCGCGGACGCGACACCGAGCCACACCCGGCTCGCCGGGTCGAAGCGCACGCGGAAGCGCCGGCCCTCCTCGGAAACAGCGGTATCGCCGCCGCCCGCGCGCTCGCTCTCCTCGCGCGCCGGCTCGGCGCGGCCGGTGCGCGGCGAGAGCGCCGCGGCCGCCGCCATGACGAGCAGCGCGGCGAGGCGCCGAGCCGTCACGGGTCCTCGAAGACGGGCATCGGCTCGAACACCCGCGGGGGAGCCCAGAACGACACGCGCAGGCCCGCGGCGGCCTTGATCTCCACGTCGCGAACATCGCTGTCGAGGTCGTTGCGGCTCACCCCCATCGCGGCGAGCCGCAGCGAGATGGGCTGATCGTTGATCGCGAGGAGGATCCCCTCGTAGGCGATGGTGGCCTCGAGTCGGTTCATCACCTCTCCCCTCCCGCTCCCGGCCGCGATGCTCGGGCGCCGGTAGGTGAACGCGGTCGAGAGCGCGTGGAGGCCGCCCTCGCCGAGGCTGAAGCGCGATTTGATGGCGCTCGTCGGGCCGATGTACAGAGCGCCGGTGTCCAGGCCGTCGTCGATATCCGATCGGCGCTCCCAGTACTCCCCGAGATCGGCGCCCGCCTCGAGCCGGATGTGGCTGTACATGTCGCTCGACTGCCACGGATTCCACGCGAGGTGGACCTCGCCGAACTCCACGTCGAGCGTGTCGCGGCGCGCGGGAGGGCGATCGTTCACCGACACCACCCGGAAGCCCCAGCCCATCCGCGGCGAGATCGCGTGAAGCCGCGGCTTGCCAACGAAGGTGCTGAGCCAGTGGGCCGGCCGCCGGTGCAGGTGCTGGTAATCGTAGCTGAGGAGCACCCCGGAGAGCTCGAGATCGTCGAACGTGGCTGTCCCCTCGAGGATGCGCAGGTCATGGCGGGCGCGGGAGCGCGTCGAGAGAACGCTGAGATGGATACCGGCCTCGGCCCTCCCGCGGCCCAGGGGGAAGCTCGCGGGCACGGGGAGCCCGTTCTCGCCATGGAACGTGGGCAGCCAGGACGCGCCCAGGTAAAGCCGGTTCAGGAGATCGAACTTGACCTGAAATGCCTTGCCTTCGGCCGAGCGCGCGTAGCCCGGCGGCGCCTCGGGGATCGCGGCGACGAGGCGGGCGCCGCGCGCGGTCAGGGCCCGGTAAGCCTCGGTGTCTTCAACCACGTTGCACGGCTGCACCTTGTCGAGCGCGCCGCCGTCGTGGGCCAGGTGATCGGGCGCGACGAGGCAGCGCTCGCCGTCCGGGCCTGGCTCGCATTGAACGCGCACCGCGCCGCCGTTCGGCGACCGGATGCAGCGAACCGGCTTGTCCCAGGAGAGCTGCGGCGGCTCAGCGGGGCGAGCAGGCGCCGACCAGAGCATCGCCGCCGACAGGGGGGCGAGCAACGCGTGAATCCGAGGCGGACGTCGTCTCAAAGCACCCTCACGAGGCAAAGGAGCTCCACGGCGGCAAAGCCGCCCGCGCTGTACGCGAGCGATTCAACAGGCGCTTCGCGGGCGCTCGAGGCGATAAAGCACGCGTCGTGCCCTGCGACACGCTGTCGGAGCGCGCGCCGCGCTTCCAAAAATTCCGAGAATTCCGAACGTACCGACTTCTTCGAGGGGGCGAGGTGCGAAGCGGTCAGCGCGGCGACCCCTGCTTGGGGGGCAATGCATTACCCAGGCGCGCAGGGTTCTTCACAGCAGGCTACGGGCGCTTCGCCATCGGCGGTCGCGTCTCGCGTCGTTGGACCCGAAGCGAGGGGTGCGGGTCCGAGTCGACGTGCTAGCCGGCCGCCGCCCGTGAGATCCACCGGAGCGCCTCGGGCAGGACGTCGGCGACGGCGGCGAGCGCGTCGTCCCCGCCGATGCGCGCGATGAGGGGCGCGAGCTGTTCCACGCCGCCCCAGCGGCTCAGGGTCGCGACGAGCGTGACCTGCTCGGCTGCGTCCCCGAGGCTCACGGAGAACAGCTTCGCTGCGTCCGCCAGTGACATCCAGGGCGCGCAGCGCACCACGCTCTCCAGCCCCTCGGTGCCCGAGTCGTCGTGGTAGGCAGCGACGGCGCGCGCGGCGAGCGCGGGGCGCGACGGCTCGGGACCAGCGCGGCAGAGCGCCGCGAGGGCCATGATGCGCGCGGCTTCGGAGCCATCTCCGCCTGCCCGTTCGGCGATTTCGACCGCGGCATCGAGGCCGAGCACCTGGATGGCTTCGGCTGGGTGTTCGCGGACGAGCTTCGCGGCGACCCATGCGGGATCGAGCTCAGCCACCGCCTTGCGCGCGGCTTGCACGAGGGAGCGGCCGCCCTCGGTTGCCGCCGCGCAGAGCAGCGGGCGAGCGCCGTGGATGCCGCCGCCACAGAGCTGTCGGATGACGTCGAGCGCGCGTCCCGGTGCACCGAGCTCGGCGAACCGCACGGCCAGGACGCCAGGCGGCGGGAGAGCCTCGTCTAGCAGCCTCGAGAGCTCGGCTGGGCCGAGGAGGGGAACAACGGCCGCGGTGCAGGTCTCGTTCTCAATCCGCTCTGCGTCTGCGTTATAGTCGACGAAGAACGCATCGAGCACCACCGAGGCGGCTCTGGCCCGCTCCTCATCGGGCAGCTTCGACAAGAGCGGTGCCAGGGCGTTTGCGCGCGACCTCGGTGCAAGGGGCATTGCCGCGCGAAAGAGGGCGAGCGCCTGGTTCTGGCCGAGCCCCTCCGCAGTGGCTAGCCGCCCGAGCGCGTATCCGGGCTTCGCGCTCGACAGCGCGCGCTCGATGGCCTGTTGAACGAGCGCCTCCGTTTCAGACGGAGGCAGGAAGCTGGCTGCGGTGAGCCACGCGTGCAAGTAGATGCCGGGCCCTTTCTCCGCACGCCATGTGGCGGAGACCGCCCAGCGCGCGCACATCGCCGCCTCGCCCCCGGATGCAGCACGCGCCGCGGTGAGCAATGCGAGCGCATCTTCCCACCCATCGCCGCGCCACGCGGAGCCGGTCCGACGTACAACGTCGAGCGCGCGCGCCTCGATGTGTGCGCGCAGCGATGGTGAGGCGTGTGCCGCGAGCGCGAAGAGCGCCACGGCGAGCGCTCGCTCCGTGTCGTTCCACGCCTCCTTGCCGGGCTCGTCCGCTTCAGGGGGCCACGCGTGGTGCAGCGTTGCGAGCGCGCCCTGCGCTAACGCGAGCCTCACAAAGCTCGATTGCGCTTCGGACGGGATTCCCATGGCGTCCGCGACGTCAAGCGGCGCCGTCAGCGTGCGTCGCACGCGCCCCAGCTCCATCCGGCGCGCGGCGACATCCTCGCGGGAGCGCGGCCAGGCCCACCGCGGGTCGCATAGCCGGAGGAGATCGGCGTGCGGCGCTCCCGACGCGACGAGGTGATCGCCGGCATAGCGGCGGAGGTAGAGCAGCGCGCGAGATCGGACGTTGTCGACGCCCTCCCAGGTGCGAACGAGAGCTCGGGCAGCCTCAGCGAACCGTCGCTCGGCGAGCGCCACGTGCTCCTGGTTCGCGGCTGCCCAGGCGGCGCGCAAAGCTTCGTGACGATAGCGAATCCGGTGACCCTCTTCATGCCATTCGATCACCGAATCCAGGGCGTTGCGGTGCGCATCGAGCCACCCGGTCACCTCAGGCACCTGCGCATCGAGGAGCAGAGCCAGCGCAGAGATGTCGAGCGGCGCGAACGCGCACGCGAGGATCGCCATGAGCGTCTCCAACCCCACCGCACCACGGTCGCGAAGCGAGGTCGCGATCGCTTCTACATGGGCGCGTGGACCTGGACCGTCGACCGCCGCCCAGGCGAGCTTGTCGCGGAGAGCTGGATCGATCTCATCGATGCGGAACCCGTCGACCGGAATATACGTCACGCGCTCGGTGCGGAAATTGAGGCGCTCTGCCCACCGCTCGGCGACATCGCGCGTGCCGGATACCGCCACCAGCACGCGCGCGGCGGGCCCTGGCTCGTCCAGCACCGAAAGGCGCGGGTTCTCCGGCCAGTCCACGCACGCGTCAGGCGCGATGAGACCGAGCAGGAGCTGCGGCTGCCCGTCGTCGCCGTCCCAGTTCATGATCCGGTTCACGAGGCTCGTGCGGACGCCGAAGGCATGTTCGCTGAACCCTGTGCCTTCGGGCCACGGACCTGCTGAAAGCCTCGCGAGCGCTTCTTCCTCGAAGGCAGCGCCGAACACGCGTCCAGCGTGGACGACGAGCTTCAGCATTCCAGGGCCGGTGATCGAGCCGAAGAATTGCTCAACCACTGTGCTCTTCCCCGCGCCGGGCAAACCATGGACAATGCATGCCGCCGGATGGCCCGCCTCGCGCCAGGATTGCAGGGCTTCGAACGCTCTGGACTGACCTTTGCCAAAGAACCGTCGCTTCATCGGGTTCTCCTGAGAACGAATTACCATCTCGGCTTGTACGGGCCGAATTTGCCACGCTTTCCGCCCTCGCCGACGACCGCGTGGCTGATCCCGAGATCCGCGAACATTTGTTGGCACAGGTCGCAAGGGTTGACGGGCTTGCCTCCTCTGCGCTGAAATGTCTCGATTGAGAGGTTAGGGTTGTCGAACCTGGCTTCTAGCCTGCGGGTTGCCTCTGCGTCGATTTCCGAGTCCGACATTCTCCGAAACGGCTGTCGCCTCGTCCCCTTCTTTTTTTGCGGTGTCCTGCTCCTCCGTGATATCGCGGATGATATCGTTCTTCATGCGCTGTATCGCTTGGGTTTCAGCGCACGAGTTCTTGTGGTAGTCATGGGGGATGTGCCCCCCTTCGTCTGGGGTCCTATTCCCACCCTCCCCGATGTTGTATCCCTCGTACAGCACGGTCGCCGGCCGCGTGCTGTTGTCGACGATGCGCGTATAGACGAGCCCCCACGGGTCCCCGTAATCGAACGGGTTGTTCCTGGCGTACGCGAACGCGTTGAGTCCGCCGAGCGGTCCCGCCGGATCCGGCGAGATGTACCGGCCGAGCGCGGGGTCGTAGTACCTGTAGCGGTTGTAGTGGAGCCCCGTCTCCGCGTCGGCGTACTGCCCCAGGAACCTGAGCGGCGTCGCCGCCTGCGCCCCCTCCCGCATCGCGGCTGCTCCCCACGCCGTCCTTGCGATTTCGGCCAGTATCTGGCCGTCTCCGTCGACGAGCCGCTCCGGGAAACCCGCCAGATCGTTCACGTAGTAGACCCACGCCCCCTCGTGGACCTCGCCGCCGCGCCGCACGATCTCCCGGTGCGCCCACGGCTCGCCGTCCGGACCGAAGTTGTAGCGCCGCTCGAAGCTCACCGTGTCGGTCTTGACGGTCTCGTGCAGCAGCGTGTTTCCGTGCCAGTAGAAGCGTGTGCGTCGGAGCAGCGCCCAGCGACCGTCGACCGCTCTCCGGTACACCTCCTTCTTGAGCCGCCGCGCGAACGCGTCGTAGGTCGACTTGACCACGCTCCCGTCGGGCAGGGTCACCTCGGACAGCGTGCCCGCCGCCGCCCACCTGTAGGATGTGACGCGCTCGCCCGCGCTGGTCTGGGTGCGCCGTTCGACGAGCCTTCCGAACTCATCCCAAAGAAGCGCCGTCGCGTCCGCGCGTAGGAGCACGTCTCCGCCGTGGTATTCCCGTCCCGCGCCAGTCCTGCTCGCGTCGTGCAGGTTGCCCGCTGGGTCGTATGCGAAGAGCTCGCCGCGCGCGCCGTCGGGGACCGCGGCGAGGAGCTGTCCGAGCGCGTCGTGCTGGTAGCGGGTCAATCCGAAGCGCGCGTCCCACAGGGCTGTGAGCTCGGACGACCCGTTGTACTCCATGCGCTGATGGATGGTCGCCCCGGCCTCGGGCGCGCCCATCCATGCGGGCTCCCCTGGGCGCGTGCGCTGCTCCAGCGCCGGCGACGTCACGCACCGCTCGGCGAGCCTGCCCGCGAGATCGTAGCGAAGCAGCACACGCCCGCCGCGCGAGAGCGCGCGCTCGATCTCGCGCCCTGCGAGGTCGAGCCGCACCGCCATCTCTTCGGTCCCGTCGAGCCGCACCGTGAAGCGACGCCCTGCGTAGTCCCGCCGCCATTCCGCGCTGTGGCCGAGCGACGTCCGTAGGCGCACCGGGAGGCCGATGGCGTCGTTCTCGACGTGGACCTCGAACCCCTCGCCGTCGACGATCTGCCGCTCCTTGATGATCGCGCCCCCGGCGTCGCGCACGAACTCCACCCTACCGGACGCATTCTCGGCGGCCAGCACGTCATCACGGAAGTCGTACTCGAACGTCTCCTCGCTGCCGTCGGCTCGCGTCCGCTTCACGATCCGCCCGAGGAGATCGCGCTCGAGGAACACCTCGTGACCGTTCGCGAACGACACGCGCACCACGCGGCCCGCCAGGTCGTGATCGTAGCGGATCTCGCGCCCGTCGAACGTGCGCTCGCCCAGCTTCAGGCCGGTCGGCCCCAGCTCGAACGCATACGTTTCTCCGTGCGCGTTGACGATGCGGACGAGCCGCTCCTTGCGGTCGTAGCGCAGCCGGACGGTGCTCCCGTCGGGGAGCCGCGTCTCGGCGAGCGAGCCGGTACCTCCCCGCACGAGGACCGTCTGTCGCCCGCTGGGATCGACCTCCTCGATCATGTTGCCCAGACCGTCGTGCTTGAACCGCCACATGAGGCCCCCAGGCTCTTCCACCGAGAGGAGCAGCCCCTTCTCGCTGTACCGGTAGCGGGTGACCGCGCCGGCCTCATCGCGCACCGACGTGCATCGGCTGAGCTCGTCGTATGTCGCCTGCCAGAGCACCACGCCGCGCTCGTCCGAGGCCTCAACGGCGTTGCCGTGGTCGTCGTACCGATAGCGCCGCCCTCGCCCGTTTGGCGCGAACGTTTCGATGGGCAACCCGCGCTTGTCGTAGCGCACCTCGAACAGCGCGCCCGTCGGTTCCTTGATGAGCAGCGCGTCTTTCAGGTACTCGACGACCGTCTCGCCGCCGTCCAGATCGAGGATCCGGGTGATGTCGCCGTTCGGCAAGCGCTCGATGCACGTCACCTGCCCGAGCGCGTCGACGACACGCGTCTCGTTGCCGAACAGATCGCGTTCCCAGCGCGTGGTCGCGCCCATCGCGTCCGTGTACGAGGTCAGGTGGCCGCGCGCATCGTAGGTCCGGGCGAAGACGCGCCCGTTCGCTACCGCCTTGTCGGCCTTGCCGTGCTCGTTGCCGACGTACCGGAATGTGCACGCCGCATCGGCGACCTCGCTGTAGCCGTGAGGGCCATACTCGACCTTGACGTGGTGGATGCCCTTGGCCCTGGTGCGCCGGTCGGCGAGGAGCTCGGGCAGGTCGTCCGCGAGGCAGGGGTCGATGCCGCTCTCATGCTCGCCCCACGACTCGACGCCGCGGCCCTCGTCGTCGTAGCGGAAGAAGAAGACCTGGCCAGTCGGCAAGCGATAGGAGACGAGGCGATGGTCGCCATCGTACATGTATGCCGTCGCGTGCCCGTCCGCGTCGGTCACCTTGGCGAGGTTTCCTGCTGGATCGTGTTCGTACGTCGCGAAGCGAACGACGCGCCCGGAGGCGCACACGACCTCGAGCGCCGCCATCCGCCCCTCGCGGGTCGTCAGGATGGATCGTCCGGCCTACGCAGTCCACGATGCGCGACAGCGATGCCCCGCTGTAGTGGAGCTGGATCCGGTTCCGGGCGCGGTCCTC
This sequence comes from Sorangium sp. So ce128, assembly GCF_051525245.1. NCBI lineage: Bacteria > Pseudomonadati > Myxococcota > Polyangiales > Polyangiaceae > Sorangium > Sorangium sp. So ce128. The sequence goes on from NZ_CP150313.1 coordinate 2,959,891, forward strand.
GACCGCCGTGAGGCGGAGGCGCCGGCGCGCCGGCTCGCCCAGGTCCGGCTCGAAGATCCGCCGCGTGCCGTCGGGCATGTCGAGCGCGAACCCCTCCTCGTGCCGGTGGAGCACCCATCCGTGCGGCCCCATCACGCCCGTATCCCGCTCGACGACGCCGAAGGGCACGTCGAGTCCGTCCTCCGTCCAGACTTTGGCGCTCCCTCCGCGGCTCAGCTCCACCTCCCATGCGAACGTGTGCGTCCAGCCGTGCCCTAGGCCGATGTCCCGTTCGCGGCTCGTCGTGGAGTAGGAGCGCGCGATCTCGAGCGGCAGCGGCCCGCGCAGGTCGAGGTCCACGACGGGCGCGGTGAACACGCGACCGGTGATCACGTCGATGGGGTCGCCGTGCGACGCCGCGCCGCTGTTCTTGCCGCCGTGGTGCTGCGGGCATCCGCCGCCATCCTTCCCTGGCGAGCCGCAGGCGCTCTTGCCGCCACCGCCAGCGTCGCTGCCTCCGCCGCTGCCGTCGGAGCCTTGGCCGTTCTTCGACCCCTTGCCGCCCCCCGACCCGCTCCCGCCTCCGTTGCCCCCTCCGCCCATCACGAAGATGCCGGGGTTCATGCCGGGAATCGCGGGGATGTTGGGTACGGGAGCGGTTCTCGCCAAGGGAGCACCTCTGGTAAGGAGCTCGGAGCAGGCCCGAGCTCCTCCGAGCTGTCAAGCACACCGGTGGCACGGCGACCCAAACGGCTGGACAACGGTAGAGGCTGTGGTTCGATGCGGCAGGAGCGAGCCGGTCGTGGCCGGCAGCGGTACGGCCCTGTACGCTGGCGCAGGCGTCGCCGCGTCGAAACTGGAGCTTCTGATGCGTGCCTTCAAGGTAGGGGAATGAGCACCTGGAACATTCGCTCCGAGACGGAGCTGGTCTCGCCGGGCGCTGCGGAGACCGAGGGCAAGGCGGAAGCGGCCGGAGAGCTCGCGACAACGAGCGTGACGCTGGACGAGATCGTCGAGACGACGGCGGCGGTGCTCCCGGAACGACAGGCGCCGGCGATCGCCGCCGTCGCAACGTGCACGGCGCGTGTCGTATCGGTGGAGGGCAAGACGCGGAGAGCGTCGATCCTCTCCCGGGGCGCCAATGTGCCCGTGCCTGCCGAGATCGCGCCCGATGTCGATCTCGAGGTGATCGAGGACGCGCGCGCGCACGGCGACGCCGTCCTCGTCGAGATCTGCGAGGGTGAGCCGCCGCTGATCATCGCCGCGCTCAGGACGCGGAGGCCGCGCGAGCTCCGCCTCCGCGGGGAGAAGATCTCGATCGAGGGCAGCAAGGAAGTGTTGCTTCGCTCGGGTTTCGGTGCGCTCCGAATCCACGAGAGCGGCGATATCGAGCTGGTCGGCGGCACCATCAACGCGGTGTCACGGGGGCTCTTCCGCCTCGTGGGGCGGCTCGTGCGGTTGAACTAGCCCATCACTTTTCTGAGCTGCGCCCGGCTCGGTCATCAGGACATGCCACCCGGCCATCAGGACGCGCCACCCGGTCATCAGGACATGCCACCCGGCCATCAGGACATGCTGGCCGGCCATCAGGACACGCTGGCCGGCCATCAGGACACGCTGGCCGGCCATCAGGACATCCCACATTCACTCTCTCGCTCCGGCGCTTGCCGCTCGCGTCCGGATCGTGCGTCCGCTCTGGACAGTGCTTCGAGCGGACTCATCTTCGCGTCTCCGCGCCGCGCCCGGAGGGGGCGAGGGACGCAGGAGGAGGGGTCAAGCAATCATCATGGCAAAGCAGGGGAAGGACTACGATCGCTGGGTCAAGGCCGCCGCCGAGCAGGGGCGGACCGATAACCCGCTGAGCCTGCCGTACGACGTCGCCGTGCGCGAGGCGGTCGCCGCCGCGGCGTTCGTGAAGAAGTACTGGGAGCCCGACGGCGCTCGCCCGGGCCTCAAGCGCGTCAAGAGCCGCCTGCCCGCCTCGAGCAGCGACGATCTGCTCTCCATCGTGCACGCCGTGCAGGAGGCGCAGACTCGGCTGCTCCTCATCGTCGACCCCGCCGTGGCCGACCTCGGAGAGCGCGCCAGGTTCGTGGTCGATGAGCTCGAGTCGGCGCTCGAGTTCCTGCTCGACGATGACGTCGACGAGCCCGCCGACGCGCAGCTCGCGCGCATCAAAGAGTTTCACGCGCAGGACGGCCAACGCTCCAGCGCCCTCTCCCAGGCGCTCCGCGACTACGCGGGGCTTGCGGCGTCGCTCGAGGAACGCCTGGTCGAGGCAGACGAGGAGTTCGATGTCCGCCTCATCGTCGAGGCCAGGAAGCTCGCGGAAGACCTGCAACGGCGAGCGCTGGAGACGATCCCCGACGGCGACACCTCGGCCGCCGCGACCGCGATTCGCAATCAGCTCCTTCATCTCATGCTCGAACGCGTCGGTGCTATCCGGAAGACGGCGGCGCACGTCTTCCGCCGCCATCCGGAGATCGTCCGCGAGGTCACGAGCGCCTACGAGCGGCGCCGCCGCGCTGCAGCGCGGCGGGAAAAGGCCCGCAAGACCGCAGAGGGCAAGGTGGCCGGCAACCGCCCGGGGGCAGCGCCTCCGCCTCCGCCCGCGGCGTCCGCGGCACCGGCCGGCGCTCAGCCCTCGTAAACCCCACCCTATCCCGTCCGCGTCGCACGCTCCTTCCGCATCTGTGGTGCGTTCGTCCTTCGTGACAAACTGACAACCACACCCGTTGGCCGGGCGCGTCTCCGTGCCCATGCTCCCGCCCGCTTGCGCCCCGCCCGCGACCGGCGCAACCCTCGGGCTCATGCAGACCCGCGCGCGTCACCCGCCGCTCCCGCGCTCCACCGGGCCGATCCTGGTCGCCGTGGCCGCGGCCCTCTCTCTGTCCGGGCCGAAGCCCGCTCCGGCAGCGCCGCCCGAGGCCACGTCCTCGCCGCCGAAGTCCGCGCCGGCTGCGGCCCCGGCGCCTGCGCCGCCCGCGGCCCCGGCGCCCGCGCTGGCCGCGGCCCCGGCGTCCGCGCCCACCGCGCCTCAGTCCGCGGCCTCCCAGCCGCCGAAGCTCGACATCCCGTTCACCAAGTACTCCCTCAAGAACGGCCTCACCGTGATCCTCCACGAGGACCGCGCGCTGCCGATGGTCGCCCTGAACCTCATGGTCAAGGTCGGCTCGCGGTTCGAGGAGCCGGGGCGCACCGGCTTCGCGCACCTGTTCGAGCACCTCATGTTCATGGGCACGCGCCGCGTCCCCACGAAGCAGTTCGACGCCTGGATGGAGGCCGAGGGCGGCTGGAACAACGCGTGGACCAGCGAGGACCGCACCGCCTACCACGAGGTGGCGCCGGCCCACGCGCTGCCGCTCCTGCTCTGGCTCGAGGCCGATCGGTTCTCGTCGCTCGCGGACAGCATGGACCTCCCGAAGCTCAACGCGCAGCGCGACGTCGTGCGGAACGAGCGGCGTCAGACGAGCGAGAACGAGCCCTACGGCAAGGTCGACCTCCTCATGCCCTCGCTGATGTACCCGGAGGGGCACCCCTACCACCACCCCGTGATCGGCTCGCACGAGGACCTCCAGGCCGCGACCGTCGACGACGTCACGACGTTCTTCCGGCGGTGGTACGTGCCGAACAACGTCTCCCTCGTCGTGGCCGGCGACTTCGATCCGCAGAAGACGCGCGATCTCATCGAGCGGCTCTTCGGCGGCATCCCGGAGCGGCCCGTCCCCGCGGCGACCACGCCCTCGCCCGTGAAGCTGAGCGGCGTCGTGCGCAAGACGATCGAGGACAACGTGAACCTCCCCAAGGTGATCATGGCCTGGCACAGCCCCGCGCACTTCGCGCCGGGCGACGCCGAGCTCGACCTCCTCGCCACGGCGCTCGAGCAGGGGAAGGCGAGCCGCCTCTACAAGGCCCTCGTCTACGACAAGCAGCTCGTCCAGGAGGTGAGCGCCGTGCAGCGCTCCGGCGATCTCGGCTCGACGTTCACCGTCGAGGCGATCGCGCGGCCAGGCGTGCCGCTCGAGAAGGTCGAGGCCGCCATCGACGCCGAGCTCGCCAAGGTGCGGGACGCGAAGCTGACCCGCGAGGAGCTCGATCGGGCCAAGAACCAGTACGAGACCGCCTTCGTGATGGCGCTCGAGTCGGTCGCCGGCCGGGCCTCGATGCTCAACCGGTACGAGACGTCGAAGGGCCAGCCCGGGTTCGTGGAGCAGGATCTGAAGCGCTACCGCGACGCGACCGCGGAGTCGCTGCAGGCGTACGCGAAGAGCACCCTGGATCCCAACGCCCGGGTGATCCTGCGGGTCGTGCCGAAGGGCAGCGAAGAGGCGAAGAAGGCGGTGACGAAATGAGAGCGAGACACGCAGGCGCGATGATCGCGCTGGTCGCCGCGGCCCTCGGCTGCGAGCCGAGGACGCCGGCGCAGTCCGCTGCCCGGGCGGAGGCGCCGCGTCCGAGCGCCCCGCCGGCGGCCGCGAAGCCCGCGGACCCGCTCGGGCCCAAGCCGGAGCTGCCGAAGCCGCAGCCGTTCACGCCGCCGGCGCCGGTGGTGCTCGACGGGCCGAACGGCGCGAAGGTGTGGCTGCTCGAGCGCCACACGCTGCCGATCGTGTCCGTGTCCATCGGCGTCGCGTCGGGATCGGCGGACGATCCGAAGGGCGCGGCGGGGCTCGCGCACATCACCGCGGACATGCTCGACGAGGGCGCGGGGACGCGGAGCGCGGTGGAGCTGTCCAGCGCGATCAACGACCTCGGCGCGACGCTCTCGGTCGGGGCGCGCGCCGACGGCAGCGTCGCGACGCTCTCCGTGCTGAAGAAGAACTTCGACAAGGCGTTCTCGCTGCTCGCGGACGTGGTCGCGCGCCCGCGGTTCGAGGCGAAGGAGTGGAAGCGCGTCAGCGAGCTCTGGCAGAACGACCTCAGGAAGCGCGGTGACGACGCGACGCGGGTCTCGGGGCTGGTCTCGATGGCCGCGCTCCACGGGCCGGGCACGCCGTACGGGCACCCCGTCGACGGCCTGGTCGCGGACGCCAAGTCGATCGGGCTCCCGGCCGTGAAGGCGTTCTACAAGGCGGCGTGGCGCCCGGACCGCGCGGTGATCACCGTGGTCGGCGACATCACCCGGGACGAGCTGCAGCAGGCGCTCTCGCGCGATCTCGGGACGTGGTCGGCGAAGGGCGCCACGGCGAGCGCCGCGCCGGCCACGAAGGGCGCGCCCGCAGCGCAGGGCGCGGCGGCCGCCGCGCCGGCGTGGAAGCCGCCGCGGCTGGTGCTCGTCGACCGCCCGGGGGCGCCGCAGTCGGTGATCGCGGCCGTGCGGGAGGGGGTTGCGGCGAGCGATCCTCGGCGGCCGCTGCTCCAGCTGATCAACTCCGCGCTCGGCGGCTCGTTCACGTCGCGCCTGAACCAGAACCTGCGCGAGGATCACGGCTGGTCCTACGGCGCCGGCTCGGCGTTCACCGAGACGAGGCTGCCGGGCGCGTTCGTGGCGCGGGCCTCCGTCGTCACCGAGGCGACCGGACCCGCCCTGAAGGAGATGCTCGCCGAGCTCGCCAAGATGGCCGACTCCGGGCTGACCCGGGACGAACTGGCGAAGGTGCAGGCGCAGGACCGCGCGGATCTCGTCTCCGCCTACGAGACCGTGAACCGCACCGCCCAGCGCCTCGGGACGCTGGCGCGGCTGAAGCTGCCGGAGACGTTCGACGGCGACGCGAGCAAGGCGCGGCAGAGCGCGACGCTGGCGAGCCTCGCGGAGCTCGCGAGGGCCGTGGATCCGAAGACGGCGACCGTCGTGGTCGTGGGACCGCGGCAGGAGATCCTGCCGCAGCTCCAGGGGATCGGCCTCGGCGAGCCGGAGGCGTGGGACGTCGAGGGGCAGCCGATCCAGCCGAAGAAAGAGCCCTGAGCGGCGCGCGCCCTGGCCGGGCGCTCCTCCCGCCGCGCGGGCAGCGGGGGGAGCGGGCGGCAGGATCGCGCCCTCAGGGCGCGGTCGGCTCGAAGTCGATCGGGCTGCTGGGCGCGCCCTCGTGCAGGACGCCGTCGCCGAACCAGTAGACGAAGCGGGGCTCCTCCGCCCCGTCGAGGTAGGCCTCCAGCCGGACGATGGCGCCCGGGGTGGTGGCAAACGTCATCGCGTCGATGTCCGAGCCGGTCTCGGCGTGGAAGTACGCGACGCCGATGTCGACGAGGCGCGTCGCGTCCGTCTTTTCGATCTCGATCCCCGCGAGGTCGATGAGCTCGGACGCCGTGTCGACCGAGGCATAGAGATCGAAGCTGCAGACGACCTTGGAGGTGTTGGTGTCGCAGGTCGTCCAGAGCGTCCACGTCCCGCCCTCCGTGTACTCGACGAAGATGCCGACGCCCTCGCCCGGCTCGGTGCTCAGGGTGGCGTCCGTGTCGATGGCGACGAGCCGCACGTCGTCCGCGGGCGGCGGGGGAACGGTGTCGTCGTCGCCGTCGTCCCAGTCGTCGTGGACGTGATGGCCATCGTGGTCGCCGTCCTCGTCGACGATGATGCAGCCGGCCGAGGCGAGGGGCGCAGCGACGAGAAGGAACGACCACAGCCCCAGTGAACGACGCTTCACAAAGTCAGCGAAAAGAGTCATCGGATCTGCTCCTGCTCGTGGACGTCGCAAGACGTGGACCAAGCGCTACCTCGACCGCGGGCGACCGGACGTCGGCGCCGTCTTCCCCGGAGCCGGGCCTGACGGAAGGTGGATCCTGGGGCGCGGCGGGGACGACGGCGCGCTCGGGAGCGCGCGCGGCTTCGCGATCGCCTGCGGCGTCGGCGTCGCCTGCGGCAGCGGCCGCGGCGCCGTGGCCGACGGCGTTCGGTGCGGGAGGGCACGCGTGGCGGCCGGCGTGCCGACGGCGCGCGGCGCCGGGGCGGCCGGCGGCTCCGGGGCGGGTACGGGCGACGGCGGCGTGACCGTGGGCCGCGAGGTCCGGTGCGATGGGCTCGCGCCGGTGCGGGGCAGCGCACCCGCGTCGGAGACGCCCCGCGCGGGGAGGCCGGGCCTGGCGATCGGGGCCGGAGCGTCGCCGACGGGCGTCCCCCGCGGGTGCAGCGGCGTGCGCAGCGCCGGCGCCGCGCGACGGTCGTCGCCTGCAGGCGACGCCGGACGGCGCGCCGACGGGGGCGCGAGGCGTGCGTTCGGCGTCGTGCTCCTGCGCGCGTAAGCGAGGGCGCGGGGATCCGGCCTGTCGCGGTGCCTCGGGGCGGCCGAGGAGGGAACGCCGGCCTCCGCGAGCGACGGCGACGCCGGGCGGTAGCCGCCAGGACGGATGCCGTGGGGCGGGCTCGAGCGGCCCGCGTCCCCATCGCCGCCCGGGCGGACGTCGGCGCGCCCGGGCCTGCCCGCGGTAGGCCGCGCCGGCCTGTAGGTGTGCGAGTGCGCGGCGATGCGCCGGACGACCGCGCGATCGCGGACGACGTGCGTGTGGACGTGGCGATGGAACACGTGCGTCGTCGGGCAGAAGACGTACGCCGCAGGGGGAACGGTCCACAGCGAGACCGCGACGCCGCTGCTCCAGTAGTAGGTGGGCGGCATCGGGGCCCAGCCGACGTAGCCGGCGTCACCGACGCGCCAGACGACCCACGCCGGGGCGTACGTGCGCCCCGGGATCCAGGCCCAGCCGTGGGAGGAGATCCAGACCCAGCGGCCATAGTGGAAGGGGATGTGGCCCCACGCGTAGTCGCTGACCCAGAGCCACTCGCCGTCGTCGGTCAGCGCCCAGTGGCCCGCTGTCTGGTAGGGCGCGAAATCCGGGCCGACCACGACCGCGGAAGGCACCCAGACCGTGCCGTAGCCCGGGGTGTCGATCCAGGTGCCGTACGCGGCGAGCGGCTGCTGGAACTCGACCAGGGCGCTCGGGTCGGTGTCTTCGTACTCGTCCGCCTCGAACTCGGCGTTCACGCGGACGTCGACCTGGACCGACGGGGGCTCGGCGGGCTGGGCGGCGGCGCTCGTGGGCGCGGCGATGAGCGCGGCGAGCAGCGGCAGGGCGCCGCCGAGCCGGCGGAGCCGGGCCCCGGGGATGCCCGGCGCCGCGGGTGCAGGGCGCAAGGGGGAAGCGGACAGCGGGAAAGGCATCGGCAGCATGATGGGTCCTTCTGGAGGGGGGTGCCAGGGAGAGGTCGGGCTGGCCTCGGGCGCCCTCAGATCTCTTCAGACGTCCCTGCGCGCCCGACATTGCACATTGCAGGCCACCATCCGGAGCGCCGCGCTTGCGTGCCATGCGCCGCGGCGTCCGACCGAGGTTGAGGCGTCGGCCCCCGACCGAGGTTGAGGTGTCGGCCCCCGACCGGCCCCCGACCGAGGTTGAGGCATGGGCGCCCGACCGAGGTTGAGGTGTCGGCCCCCGACCGAGGTTGAGGCAGCGGCGTCCGACCGAGGTTGAGGTGTCGGCCCCCGACCGAGGTTGAGGCAGCGGCGTCCGACCGAGGTTGAGGCAGCGGCGTGCGCCCTCGCCGGGGCTCCTCCCGCAGCGCGGGCAGCGGGATCGCGCCCTCAGGGCGCGGTCGGCTTGAAGTCGAGCGGGTTGGTGGGCGCGCCCTGGTGCAGGACGCCATCGCCGAACCAGTAGACGAAGCGAGGCTGCAGGACCCCGTCGACGTAGGCCTCCAGCCGGATGATGGCGCCCTGGGTCGTGGTGAACTCCATCGCGTCGATGTCCGAGCCGGTCTCGGCGTGGAGATGCGCGACGCCATCGCTCACGAGGCGCGTCGAGTCCTTCGTCTCGAGCTCGATCCCCACGATGTCGAACAGCTGGGACGACGTGTCCACCGAGACATAGAGATCGAAGCTGCAGATGACCTTGGAGGTGTTGGTGTCGCAGGTCGTCCAGAGCTTCCACGTCCCGCCGGGCGCGTACTCGAGGAAGATGCCGATGCCCTCGCCCGGCGGGCTGCTCAGGACCGCGCCCGTATCGATGGCGACGAGCCGGGGGTCGCCCGCACGTGCACGTGGCGGAGGGACGCGGCTGTCCCCCTCGTCCTCGTCGCCGTTGTGCACCTGGGGTTCATCGCGGCGGGCATCCTCGTCGTCGGCGAGAACGCAGCCGCCCAAGCCGAGGGGCGCAGCGACGAGCAGGAACGACCATATCCCCACGGAACGACGCTTCATGAAGTCGGCGGGAGCAGTCATCGGTTCTTCTCCTGCGCGCGGACGTCGCAATACGTGGACCACGCGTCACCTCGACTGCGGGCGACCGGATGCAGGCGCAGGCGCCGCCTCCTCCGCAGCCGGGCTTGACGGGATGCGAATCCTGGGGCGCGCCGGGGACGACGGCGCGCTCGGGATCGCAGGCGGCTTCGCGACCGTCGCGCTCGCGTGCGGCGCCGGTGTCGCCGGTCGCATCGGTCGCGGCGCCGAGACCGACGGCGCGTGGTGCGGGACCGCGTGTGACGTGGTCGGCGCGGCGCCGACGCGCGGCGGGGCGATGACGTGCGGCGTGGCACCGACCCGCGGCGCGGCGGCAGCGGGCGCCGTGGCGCCTACGCGCGGCGTGGCGACGACGCGCGGCGTGGCGCCTACGCGCGGCGCGGCGGCAGCGGGCGGCGTGGCGCCTACGCGCGGCGTGGCACCGACCCGCGGCGCGGCGGCAGCGGGCGGCGTGGCGCCTACGCGCGGCGTGGCACCGACCCGCGGCGCGGCGGCGCGCGGCGGGGCGATGACGTGCGGCGTGGCGCCTACGCGCGGCTCCGGGGTCGGGGCCGGAAACGCGGGTGTCCGCGGGGCGTGCAGCGTGCGCGCCTGGGGCCGGTCGCCGCCCGAGGGAGCAGGGGGCGCCGAGAGACGCGGTACCGGCGCCGGCGCGACGTGCGCGCTCGGCGTCGCCGCTTTGCGCGAATAGGCAAGAGCGCGCGGGTCCGGCCTGCCGCGGAACCTCGGCGCGTCCGAAGACGGAATGCCGATCTCGACGAGCGAGGGCGACGCCGGGCGATAGCCGCCAGCACGGATCCCGTCGTACGAGCTCGATCGCTCCGCTCCATCCGGGCGGGCCCAGCTGCGTTCGGGCCTGCCCGCGGTCGGCAGCGCCGGCCTGTAGGTGCGCGAGCGCCTGGTGATGCGCCGGATCTCATCGCGATCGCGGACGACATGCATGTCGACGTGATCGTGGAATACGTGCGTCGTCGGGCAGAAGACATACGCCTCAGGGGGAACGGCCCTCAGCGAGACCGCGACGCCGTTGCGCCAGGCGTAGGTGGGCGGCATCGCGCTCCAGCCGACGTAGCCGTCACCGCCGACGCGCCAGACGACCCACGCCGGGGCGTACGCGCGCCCCGGGATCCACGCCCAGCCGTGGCCGGTCGTCCGGATCCAGCGGCCATAGTGGAAGGGGATGTGACCCCACGCGTAGTCGCTGACCCAGAGCCACTCGCCTTCGTCGGTCAGCGCCCAGTGCCCGTCGGTCTGGTAGGGCGCGAAATTGAGGCCAACCTCGGACCAGGAAGGCACCCAGACCCTGCCGTAGCTCGGGTCGTCGACCCAGGTGCCGTAGGGGGCGAGCGGCCGGTAGAACTCGATCAGGGCGCTCGGATCGGTGTCGTCGTACTCGTCCGCCTCCAGCTGCGTCTGCGCGCTCACGTGGACCTCGACCTGGACCGGCCGGGTCGCGGCGGGCTGTGAAGGAAAGGTCTCGTCAGCGCCGTACGGGGCGTAGCTCGCGCCCTGCGGATACCCCTCGGCGGCGGCGCATGCGGGCGCGGCCATGAGCGCGGCGGCCAGCGGCAGCGCGCCCCCGAGCCGGCGAAGCCGCGCCCCGAGGAGGCGCGGCGCCGCGGCCGAAGGGCGCGAAAGGGAAGGGAACAGCGGGAAATGCAGCAATGCCATGCGGGTCCTTCTGGAGAGAGGTGCCAGGGAGAGGTCAGGCTGGCCTCGGCTCGGGGTCCCGAGACCTCTTCGGCCGCCCTTGGACGTCCCTGGGTGCTCGAATATTGCAGCTGCACTGCAAGTTGCGCTCCACATCGCCCGCACCGGCGCTCCACGCGGCGTGCAACGGCAGCGCTCGCTCGATCGAGGTGGCGCGCGGCGCTCCTCAGTCCAGGTCGCTGTCGTCGAGCGCCGGCGTCTCGTCCCCCGGAGGCGGCGCTCTCCCGGGCAGCGCCGGCGGCCTCGGAAGGAGCGACAGCCGCGCGTGCGCGTCGGCCAGCTTGCGGTCGGCCTCGCGCAGGCGCCGGTTCAGCACCCGGATCACGGCGTCCGCGATCTCGGCCGTCTCCCGCACCGCCTCGTGGAAATCCTCGGCGGAGACCCGGAGCAGCTCCGCGTCCTCGGTCACCACCGCGGTCGAGGCCCTCGGCTCGCTGTCGAAGAGCGACATCTCGCCGAACACGTCGTTCGCGCCGAGGCGCGCGATCTCGCGGCCGTCCAGCGTGAGGCTCACCTCGCCCGAGATGATCGAGTAGAGCGCGCCGCCAGGCTCGCCCTGGCGGAAGATCACGTCGCCCCGGGCCAGCGACACCACGAGCGAGCCGCGCGCCAGCGCCACCAGATCGTCGCCGGCCACGCGGGAGAAGAGCGGAACACGCTGGAGGAACAGGACCTTCTCGATCGTCGTGTACATCTCGTCCTCGGGGTCGATGCCGGTGCCGCCGGTGACCGCCCAGTATCGTGCGTAACGGGCCACCGCGGGATCCTCATCGGCCCGCAGCGCGTCCAGCCGCTCGCGGGCGCCCGGCGGCGACGTGACGGCGACCGCGATGGCGGCCGCCTCGCGGACCAGCGGGTCCGGATCGTAGGTCGCGGCGAGCGCGTCCCCGGCGGCGCCGGAGATGGAGCTCCGGGCGACGGCATCGAGCGCGAGCGCGGCGCTGTAGGGGTCGCCGCGCACGATCTCGTGGCGGATCCAGGAGATGACCCCGGTCTCCGGCGGCAGGGGCCTCCGGGGGAACGCCGCGGACAGCTCGAGCAGCCGCTCGACGAGGGAGACGAGGCGCTCGCGCAGCGGGCGGTCGAGGAGCGACTCCAGCACCTCGAACGCGTTGGCCCGCAGCGCGGGATCCGGGCCGAAGACGTGGGTGCGCACGAGGGCGACGACCTCGCGCGGGTAGGCGAGCTCGCACAGCCGGAGCACGCGGATGAGCCCCTTCCGCAGCCGGCGGAGCAGGTGCTGATCGAGCAGCGCGCCGACGACGCGGGGGCGCACGGCGATGTACGCCTCGCGCGTGCGGACGTGCTCCACCGTCTCGTCGTCGATGCAGGCGCGGATCACGCGGAGAGGCGCCGGCGGCGCGCGCAGCGCGAGGCGCAGGCGCGACGCCGACGCGAGCACCTTCTGGCGGAGGGCCTCGTTCGGGTGGTCGATCCGGGCGAGCAGCACGTCGAGCGCGTCGTGGCTGCAGAGCCGCGCGAGCACCCGCGGGATCGCGAGCCGCACGGTCCGCGGGGTGCTGTCGTCGCCGAGGCGCGCCGCGAGCTCCGGGATGGCGTCGTCGCCGAGCGCCTCGATGGCCCGGGCCGCGGCCGGCGCGAGGGCGCGCTCGGCGAGCGCGTCCGCGAGCAGGGGGAGCAGGCGCGGGTCGGCGACGCTCGACGAGGAGCGCACGGCCGCGCGCCGCACCGCGGGGTCGGGATCGCCGATGAGCCGCGCGAGGGCGCGCTGGAGCGACGCGTGGCCGACCAGGCCGAGGATCCTGGCGGCGGCGACGCGATCGCGGGGCGACGGGCTGTCGAGCAGCGCGCGCAGCCGCGGCGCGCCCTCGAGCATGCCGTCGAGGCCGCAGTAGCGCAGGAGCGCGGCGATCGCGGCGGCCCGGAGCGCCTCGCCGCCGGTCGCGTCCGCCGCGGCGCGGGGCGCGGCGCCCTCCCGCGCGAGCGCGAGCAGCTCGTCGTGGGCGTCCTCCCGCAGCAGCGCGGCGAGCGCGGCGACGGCGGCGACGCGGACGTCGGTGTTCCGGTCGCGGATCGCCGCGCGCGCGATGCTCGCCCCCTCCTCGTGCTCGAGCTCGGCCGCGAGGCGCACCGCGAGCGCGCGCACCCTGGCCGAGCCGTGGCGCGCGAGCGCGGGCACGGCCTCGCGCACGAGGGTCGGGTCGAGCTGCTGGAGCTGCTCGACCGCGAAGAGCACCTGCACCATGGCGCGGCTGTAGAGCGCCTCCTTGAGGATCGCGCGCGTCTGGGGGCCGTACGCGACGCTGTCCGGCTCGAGCTGGCGGCGCATCAAGGTCCGGCGCATGGCGTCGAAGTAGCCGCGCCGCACGAGCGGGAGGAGGGCGATGGATGCGACGCAGAGCGGGAGGGAGTAGACGCCGATCCACGCGGCCTCCTCGACGAGCGCGGCGCCCGTCGCGGCGGTGGGCGCCACGGCGAGCAGGATCAGCGCGCCGAGCCCGTAGCCGAGGGGCTTGGCGATCGTGGAGACGAGCGTCCGCACCCGCTCCCGCAGCGCCGGCTGGAACGGGAAGAACAAGAGCTGCATCGTCGCGTCGTAGATCGTGAGCTGCAGCGCGTTGTCGCTCAGCTTGAGGATCGCGCCCCAGGCGAGCGACGGCGCCGCGAGCAGCGCGACGGTGCTCGCGGTGAACGCGGCCGGCATGGCGAGCAGCCCGCCGAGCACGCCGTGGCGCCGGAGGACCCGGGGGGTCGCGACGAGCTGCACGAGGAGGCCGACCACGCCGACGGCGCCGTAGAGGAACCCCATGAACCGGGTGAGGTCGTCGACGTGGGGGTAGGCCGTGAGGGCGATCGCCTTGAACTGGTAGTCGCCGATCGTGAGGACCGTGAAGAGGAGGCAGGTCAGCAGCGCGACGGTGAGGGCGTAGCGCGATCGCCACACGTCCATGCGCGGAAGGCGGGCCTGGAGGAGCTCTTCGTCGCCGGACGGGGGGCGCCCGAGCGGGTAGCGCCGCGCGAGCGCGGTCGTGAGCGCGGCCATGGCGAGGAGCGCCGCGATGAGCACGAACAGGAGGTTCTCGGTGCCGATCCACCGGACGACGGCGCCCGTCGCGAAGCCGCAGGCGACGGTGCCGACGACGCGCCCGCTGCCGATCAGGCCGAAGAGGCGCTTGGCGCTGCGCGGGTCGTGCAGGTCCTGGGCGACGGCCCAGACGAGGACGGCGGTGAAGTTCGCGATGATCTCGGACCAGATGTAGAAGACCAGGGTCGCGGCGCGCACCTCCTGGCCGATGAGGACGCGCAGCAGCGCGAACGTGGCGGCGCCGAAGAGGGCGAAGGCGACGCACAGCTGGGCGCGCGGCAGGTGGCGGGCTACGCGGTCGTAGGCGAGCGCGGCGACGGCGGAGGCGACGCCGTACACGATCCACATCGGCGCGATCCAGGTGACGGGGAACCTGGTGAGGAAGAGCGCGTCCCGCGCGGAGCGGCCGACGACGAAGAGGAGGGCGGCGAGGAAGAGCAGACAGAAGAGCAGCGCGGTCCGGTGCAGCTCGACGCGGGTGAGGGGGACGCCGAGGACGGCGGTGTGGGCGTCAGGCGCGGCGCCGCTCGGCTGCAGCCGGCTGGGCCGGCTCGAGGTCGGGCGCACCGACGGGGTGGCGCCGGAGGCGGGGGACGCGGGCGCGCCTTCCGGGCGCGCGCTGGGCTGGCTGGGCTGCCCAGCGCGCACCGTCTCCGGCGCCGTGGCGCGCTCCTTCGCGCTCGGCCCTGCCTTCGAGCCCGGCTGCGGGGGAGCGGCGTCGGTCGAATCCACGTGCCTCAAGCTAGCCGAGCTCTCTCGAAGAGCGCGTGTTTCGGGCCACGCAGCTCGTCCATCGGCCCATGGCGCTGCGCGGCGGTCCGCTCGCCCTGCTCCGCGGCGCCGATGCCAACTTGTCAGGAACGGACGGCGACCATGGCCAGCTCGTCATGCGGCGCGCCTCCGAGCCTCCGAGGTGGGGCGTCGAGGACGCCTCCAAGGACGCCTCCGACGGGACCGCGGGGGCCTCTGAGGGCGCGTTCGACGCGGTATCCGGCGCGGGCGCACGAACGATTTCCGCGCCGTTCGAAGGGCTGTGCGAGGCATTTGCGGCGTGGTACGAGCTGTGCTGAAAGGACGCGCCCATGGACACGACAAGGTATCCCGTCCGGCTCCGGCCGCGAGGGCGGCGGCATCTCCCCCGGCTGTGCGCGGTGGCCCTCGCGGCGGCGGCGCTCGCTGGAGGCGCGCGACAGGCCGGCGCGACGGTGACCATCAGCACCGACGTGAAGCGCACCGAGCTGCAGCGGCCAGACGCGCAGTACCCGCTCTGGATCAGCCGCGAGGACTGCCTGACGAACAACGATCTCGAGTTCACGCTCACGCTGAGCGGCTTCTCGACCAGCGATACGCTCGCCGTCTGGGTCAGCGAGTCGCTGGACTGCCTTGCGTATTCGAACCGCGACACCGGCACGCGGTGCAAGCAGGTGTCGGCCGAGTCGAACCTGGATGACACGATGGTCGTCAAGGTGTCGGCGAAGGCGATCGCGGAGGCCCTCGGCGCGGAGGGCTGCGACAGCACGAGGGCCAGCACCGGCGCGGTCCCGCTGAACATCTACTTCCTGCGGCTCGTCTCCTCGGACCAGGACAACCCGGATCACGCCAAGTGGGATACCAGCAAGATGGACCTCCAGGGCCCGAAGCCGCCGACCGGCGTGGCGGCGCACCCCGGGGATGGTCGTCTCCTCGTCGACTATAAGCAGAACGAGGACGAGGACGTGCAGGGCTATTACCTCTACTGCGATGATGGGGGGCAGTCCGCTGCAGCTTCGAGCGGGGCAGGGGCAGCCGGAGGAGGCGATGGCGCGGGGGGATCCAGCGCCGGAGGCGGAGCGGCCGGAGGCGGCGACGGCGCAGGGGGAGCCGGAGGCGGAGCAGCCGGAGGCGGAGCAGCCGGAGGCGGCGACGGCGCAGGGGGAGCCGGAGGCGGCGCGACGGGGGGCGGCAGCGCCGGTTGTCAGTCGTCGCTCCTGGTTTCGGGGGAGATCCCGGACGCCAAGTACCAGTGCGGCAGCGTGGGGAGGGCCAGCCGTGGCGAGGCCACGGAGAACATCGTCAACGGTAGATCGTATGCCGTCGGCGTCGCGGCCTATGACCAGGTGGGCAACGCCGGGCCACTGTCGGCGATCTCCTGTGCGACCGCGACCGACGTCGACGGGTTCTTCGAGCAGTACCGGGACGCCGGCGGGCAAGCTGGTGGGGGTTTTTGCAGCATCGAAGGGCCGGTGGGGGCGGGCCGGTGGGCCGCAGCGCCGCTCGCCGCCGTCGCGGCCGGCGCGGCGCTCGGGTTGTTGCGCAGGAGCCGTCGACGACGCCACGCGCGCGCGCACGCGTGTTCCTTCACGCAGGAGAGCGAATGAGCTGTCATCTCCGTCATCAGGCGGCCGCCTGCCTC
This sequence comes from Sorangium sp. So ce128, assembly GCF_051525245.1. Classification (NCBI taxonomy): domain Bacteria; kingdom Pseudomonadati; phylum Myxococcota; order Polyangiales; family Polyangiaceae; genus Sorangium; species Sorangium sp. So ce128. The sequence continues at coordinate 2,976,182 of NZ_CP150313.1, forward strand.
GCCGGCAGCGCGGCGCTCCTCGCCGCCTCCGTCGCCGGCGCGCAAACGAGCTACGGGATGGGCGACTGGCGGCAGCACGATCGCTCGAGGATCCAGCGAGAGGAGCGCTATGCGTCTCCTCAGAGCTTCGCGTTCGAGCTCCGCTTCGCCCCGTACTCTCCCCAGGTCGACGAGGAGTTCGCCGGCGCGGGCCCCTACGGGAAGACCTTCGGCGACGGCCAGAATTTCTATTTCGGTGTCGAGGTCGACTGGCTGCCGCTCCGGATCCCGTACGTCGGCGCGATCGGCCCAGGGTTCGGCTGGGGGTACACGTCGGCGTCGGCGAAGGCCTTCGTGGCGGGCAGCGACGACAGGGCCGAGGCAGAGGAGACCTCGCTCACCATCATGCCGATGCACCTGTCGGCCGTCCTCCGCGCCGACGAGCTGATGCGCAAGACGGGCGTCCCGATCGTGCCTTACGCGAAGGTGGGCCTGGGGATGGGGTTATGGACCTCGACGTCGGGCCCTGTCACGCCGCTGCCCGCTGGCGTCCGGGGCGAGGGCATCACGTGGGGCACGCACCTCGCGTTCGGCGGGATGCTCGCGCTCAACTGGCTGGACCGCCGCTCGGCCTCCCAGCTCGATGAGACGACGGGCATCAACCACACGTACCTGTTCGGCGAGTGGATGTTCGCGAACCTCGACGGGCTGGGCTCGCGCCCGCAGATGCACGTCGGCACCTCGACGTGGGTCCTGGGGCTGGCCTTCGACATGTGAGGCGCGGCGCCGTGCGATGCGCGCGCGGCGCCGGTACGCGCTTCACGGCGCGCTGCCGTCGAGCGGCGCGCCGCCGTCGTCTTCCTCGATCACCGTCGTTCCCCGCGGCCGGGCGGTCGTCGCGCGGCGCGGGGGGCTGTCGCTCGCGAAGGTCTCGACGGTCTCCTTGGACGGGGCCCCGACGATGGGCACGACGAGCTCGCGCGCGGCGCCCTCGCGCTCGTACGTGATCTTGAGCTCGCTGGCGCTGGCCAGGGCGCGATAGGCCGCGAACAGGTCGTCCGGGCGCTCCAGGGTCGTGCCGTTGACCTGGGTGACGACATCGCCGGTCTTGAGCTCGATGCTGCTCCAGTCCGCGGGCAGCGCGAGGATCTTCCAGCCGATGAACGCGCCCGCCCGGACGACCTCCTCGACCGGCACGCGCCGCAGGATCCAGGGCGGCCCCTGCAGCAGCACCCGGTCGACGTCGGCGCGGGCGAGCTGCCCGGCGGGCACCGCCTGCTTGGGCGGCGCCGCGCTCTGCGCGCGCGGCGCCGGAGCCGCTGCCGGGGCGGCCGTCTGCGGCCCGCCGCACCCTGCGACGACGGACAGGGAGAGACATGCGCCGAGCAGGAGTCTTACGGGCGTCGACATCGGCGGGACTATGCGCAGCGGACCCGAGGAGGCCAAGTTCGATGCGCGCGGCGGGTGCGATGGCGACGCGAGCGGCGATCCAGCTGAGCCGCAGCGCCGGGGCCACCGGGGCGGCCCGGCTCGCGAGGGGCGAGGATCGTCGGAGAGGGTCGGGGAGGCGGGATTTGAACCCGCGACAACGAGCACCCAAAGCTCGTGCACTACCGGACTGTGCGACTCCCCGGGCAGAGCGCGTCCGCGAGCGGGACCATAGACGAGGCGCCCTGCCGGGGCAAGACAGGTCGAGCGCGTCGAGCGCGTCGAGCGCCCGGCGCCGGCCGATCGAGCGCCCGGCGTCGGGGAGGCGTCGGCTGCGCGGCGCCCGCGTGGCTTTTCAGGTGCGTCGCCGCGTGAAAGGCGCTGAAATGAGGGCGCTGTATGAGCGGGACGGTAGCGTCGCTGTCGGTCCATCATCTGGCCGTGGTCGTGCGCGACCTGGTGCGGGCCGAGGCGTTCTACGCGGGCGTCCTCGGATTGCCGGTGGTGCGGCGCTGGACGGACGAGGCCGGAGCGCTTCGGTCGGTGTGGCTCGATCTCGGGGGCGGCGCCTTTCTGGCCGTGGAGCGGGCGGGCGCCGCCGGGCCGATGCGCGCGGACGAGGCGCCAGGCTGGCACTGCGTCGCCCTCGGGATCGCGCCGTCCGAGCGGGAGGCGTGGCGCCGCCGGCTGGCCGCGGGCGGCGTGGGCGTCGAGCGGGAGAGCGCCTACACGATGTACGCGCGCGATCCCGACGGGAACCTGGTGGCGCTCAGTCACTACCCGCACCCGCAGGCGGGGCCGGGCTGATGGCGCGGACCGTGTGCAGTGCGCGTGGAGCGCCGTGGTGAGATGATGGAAGGTCGGGCGGCGCGCGAGGGACCTGGAAGCTGCTCGAGGGCCTGCGCGTCGAAGGGGAACGAACGAGCCGGAGGGTTTCAAGATGCCGCGTTCAACGTCCGATTCCATGTCGCCTGATGCGCCCGTGTCGCTCGTGCTCCCCTGCGGGGCGATCGGGCTCGTGGGCGGCTGGCTCACGGCCGACGTTCTCGAGATGGACGAGCTCGTGCCCCGCTTCCTGCTCGCGGGTGTGACCCCGATCGTCGCGGCGCTGCTGGGTCACTACCTGACGCCGCGGATCGGAGGCGTCTGGGGCGATGGATCGATGGCGTTCGGCGCGGGCGATGCGCCGGCGGACGGCCTGCCGTGGGTCGACGCGCCGGGGAAGTGGACCCGGCGGGGGCCGTTCGTGGCGGGCGTGCTGGCGCTGTGGGCCATCGTGGTGGCCGGCGTCGTGAACGGGATGACCATCGGGCTCGTGGCGGGGCCGGCAGGGATGATCATCGGCGCGGCGTTCGGCGCGGTGTTCGCGCTGCCGTTCGTTCCGGCGCTCGCGGTGGTGCTGAGCGCGGCGAACCGCGTCGGGCGGGCGCGCGCCGGCTCGATCGTGGCGCTCTCGGATCGGCGGGCGGTGTGGGCGGCGACCGCGGCGGTGATCGCGGTGGCCCTGCAGCTCGGGTCGGGGCTACCGCGGGCGGCGGCGCCCGACCTGGGGCGCCTCGTGGCGGCGATGGCGTTCGCCGTGGTCGGGGGGCTGTGCATGGTCGACGCGGTGGCGATGACGAGGGTGCTGAAGCTGCCGCGGGAGCGGAGCGGGGTGGGGGACGAGGTCGCCGAACGGATCGCAGCGGAGATCGCGGCCGGGGCGACGGGGGCGATGGCGGCGGGAGAGGACGGCGGAGCGGCGAGCGCTGCGCGGACCGGGGGGAAGGGGACGGGGGAGAGGATCGATCTCGGCCTCGGGGACGAGGTGCAGGTCGAGGTGGTGAGGCCGACCCATGCCTACCGGGGGGCGCAGCAGATCGCCCGGGTGGTGCGGGGGAACCGCGAGCGCGCCGTGGCGGCGCTGCGGGCAGGGCTGATGCGGGGCGCGGGCGCGCTGGCGATCGGGGCGGCGCTCTGGGGCGAGGTGTGGAGGTGATCGAGGCGCGCAGCGGAAGGCGAAAGCGCGCGGGATGGCGGCCAGCGGAGGAGCGCGGGCCGGTGAGGCGCGGCGGAAGAGCGGGCTGGACGAAGGCGTGGCTGGGGATCTGGCTTGATGCGTGAGGCGAGGTGTGCCAGGGTCCGGCGCCCGTAGCGGCTGTCGCCCCTGCCCCCGTAGCTCAGTGGATAGAGCAGCGGTTTCCTAAACCGAAGGTCGCAAGTTCAATTCTTGCCGGGGGTGCCGAAGGATTTCGGGCACTTACGAGAACGGGCCCGCGGGCCATGGGCCGATTGTGGGCTGCTCGATCTGCCCATGGCCCGCCGCGGCGGTGAGGTGCTCCTTCCAGCGGCGCGGCGCCTTCGCTGCCTGCCGTCGCTTCCTCGTGGGCCCGGCGGGAACCGCTATGTATTGGAGGACCCGGCCGGCGAGGTGCAGCGCGCGCGGCCGTGGCTGCTCGAGCGCGTGGTGCCGCCGCCTCCGCGCCGGCGGAGCAAGCCAGGGGGCGGCCCGACGGGCGAGCTGCCTGCGGACGCGCATCGAAATCGCGCTTTCACCGGGTGGGGTCGTCGCTCCCGCCGATCACGTCGTTCGTATCGTGAGCGGATTGCTCGTCGCGGAGGAGGTGGCCGTCGCCTTCTGTGCAAATAGGCATCGGTGACGTCGGGCAGGTCGACGAACGTCATGCAGCTGTGGTTTTCGGAGACGGAGCCGGACGGCTTGCCGCGACGGACATCGAACGCGCCCATCCAGGTCGGCACGCCGAGCCGATCGCGACCCCGAATGCGGCGGACCCTCGCGTCCTCGCCCAGGCAGCGGATCGCAAACCACCTACCTGAACCCGACAGCGGCCAGCTGGCGTTTGCGATTGCGATTGCGGAGACGCTGACCCGCTCGGGGCGGCGGATGTCATCGTCATCGAGTCACGGGTGTCCGTCCTGACGATTTCATGGTTGACACCAAGCGCGCTCCCCACGTTACATGGCGGACAGCTCTGAGTGTGTGTGCGAGGTCATCGTGAGACCTCGCCGCGGGGGTAGTCCTTTCTCTGGAAGGCGGGGCTGGTTTGGCTACGCACCACGCTGCAGCCGCGATTGGCGAGACGCTCGCGAAGCTCCTCGAGGGCGCAGCCCTCCAGAGCTCCGAGACGTTTCAGCGTGCGCCATTCACATTCGTGCGTGACCTCCGCAGCCCGCCCGCGCAGGGCGCGACGGTGTACCTCTACCGCGTGTCTGTTAGCCCGTCTCGGCACAACTTTCAGGCACGCACCAACCCCCAGGGGCAGCGATTCCGCGCGCCGCTGCCGATCGACTTCCATTACCTCGTGACGGCCTGGGGGCGCGACGCGAGGGAGCAGGGCGCCCTGCTCGTGTGGATGATGCGGCAGCTCGAAGATCTCGGCCCGCTCCGCGCTGCAGTGCTGAACCACCATTACGGCACCACCGCAGCTCCGTTTCATGAAGACGAAGAGGTGCAGGTCACGTTCGAGCCGCTGACCCTCCAGGACCACGTGAACGTCTGGGAGGTCGCCAAGGCGAGCATGCAGACCTCCGCGGCCTATGTCGCGCGCGCGGTGCCCATCGAGACCACCGAGACCGAATCGCGTCACGGCCCGGTGCAAACCAGGGAGTTCGTCGCAGGGCCGCAGGTGTCGCCGTGACGGCCGACGTGATGACCCGCGTCGCCCCGCTCGGCCTGCGCTTCTGGGACGAGGTGAATCGCGATCTCGTGCGCGACGGGCTCGCCGTCTCCGCGTGGCCCGAGTCGCTGCCCTCGCGCCCTCGGTCCGCCAGCGTGAATGCTTCGGGGGTGTGGGCCCTCCACGATCTCGCCCTCATGGCTGCGTTCGAGCGAGGCGCGGGCGACGCGAGGTATTGGGAGGCGGTGGCGTCGGGATCCGACCCCGCGCTCTCCCCGCGCAGGCCGTTCGTCGTCGAGGTGCGCGACACCGCCGGGCGCTTCTTGCCCGTGCGGCTGCGCGTCACGCTGCCCGTGCGAGGGCTCTACGACTGGCCTGCGGCGGCGGGGCTCGCGGCCGAGGCGCGCGCCCTCTCCGCGGGAGCGCCGCCCGGGGTGATCCCGCTGCCGGTCGCGCCCTCGCGCCCGGTTCGCGCGCTCGCGGTGGTGCGCGCCGAGCTCGCGGTCGACGGCGATGAGCCCGCGGCCAGCGCCCTCGTCGAGGTGTTTGCCTCGGGGCGCCTCGTGGGACGCGGCATGTCGGACGAGCGCGGCCGCGTGGCCGTGATCTTCCCGTATCCCGACACGCTCGTCGTATCGTCGGGATCCCCGCTCGGGTCGCCTTCGGCGGGCGCGAGCCCGTCCGAATGGCGCTGGAACATCGAGGTGGTGGTTCGCTACGCGCCGGCGGTCGCCGGCGCGCGCCGCGGCGACGCGCCCGAGCTCGCCGCGGTGTTCGCGCAGCCGCCCACCACGGCGCTCCTCCGGCTGAGCCCCGAGGAGCCCTTGAGAGACTTCGAGTTACGCCACAGGGACGAGCAGGTGCTGCGCACCGAAGGCGCCTCCGACGGGCGGCTCTGGATTCGAACCGTGATCTGACCATTCATCGACGAGGGAGAAGAATAGATGCCCGAGTACCTGTCACCCGGTGTCTATGTCGAAGAGACATCGTTCCGGTCGAAGTCGATCGAGGGCGTGAGCACCTCGACCGCGGGCTTCGTCGGCCCCTCGCGTTATGGGCCGCTCGACCTCGTCCCCGAGATCGTCACCAGCCTGGGCGAGTTCGAGCGCATCTACGGCGACGGCCAGAAGCTCGACTTTGGCAGCGACGAGCGGCACAACTTCCTCTGGCACGCGGCGAGGGCGTTCTTCGCCGAGGGGGGCCGGCGGCTCTACGTCTCCCGCATCTTCAGGCCCAGGTCCACGACCGACGACGGCATCGCGCATACGACCCTCGCCGCGGGCAGCCCCGTCGACGACGATCTCACCATTCGCGCGCGGTACCCAGGATCGGGCGGCAACGTCCGCGTTCGCCTCACGCTGCGCGCCGGGCAGAACGTGCGCACCGGCAGCGGCGCCGACGCGCGCCTGCGCGGCGCGACCGACCGCGACGTGGTGCTCCTGTGGGAGAACGCGAATGCGCCCCTCTCCCCGGGCCAGAGCCCCTTCTATATCGCCCGCCGCAGCGCCGACGGGGTCTGGGCCTTCACGCGCGACGGCGAGCGCGGGCCTGGCGAGATCCTGCTCACGTCGCTGACCGCGGCGAGCGACGTGCGTCTGGTCACCGTGAGCGTCCAGGTGTCGTACGGCGCCGGGGCCGACGAGACCTGGGACGGCCTCGCCCTCGACCCCTCGCACCAGCGCGACGGGGCCCGAGACTCGATCACATCGCGCTTTGCCTTCGATGCCGACGACCCGTCGCCGCTGCGCGCGATTCCTATCGTCATCACCGCAGGGGCCGCGCTCGATCACGGCGTCGGCATCACCGAGGCCCTGATCAACAGCAACCTCGGCCTCTCCTCCGCGCTGGCGGCGGCCAACTCGGTGACCACGTACGTCAACGCGCTTGCCGACCACGGCGCGCTCGAGGTCACCCTCGAGCACGGCAACGACGGCGCGCTGCCCGAGCCCGGAGAGTACGAGGGCCTCGACAACCCCGCCAACGCGCGCAAGACGGGGCTCAAGCAGTTCGAGGACCTGGACGACATCTCCATCGTGGCGGCGCCTGGGTCCTCGTTCGGCACCGACTCGGACGTCGCCGCGACCATCGCGGGCCACCTGGTCACGCACGCGGCGACCATGCGGTATCGCATCGCGGTGCTCGACAGCATGAACAACCAGGCGATCGGCGCCGTGCGCGCGTACAGGGCCCGCTTCGACTCGACCTACGCAGCGCTCTACTACCCCTGGGTGAAGGTGCTCGACCCGATCACGCGGGCGCCCATCGCGCTCCCGCCGAGCGGGTTCGTCACGGGCATCTACGCGCGCAACGACGTCGAGCGCGCTGTGTACAAGGCCCCCGCCAACGAGGTGGTTCGCCTCGCGCTCGGCTTCGAGGTCACCCTCAACAAGAGCCAGCAGGACGTGCTCAACCCCGAGGGCGTCAACTGCTTTCGCTTCTTCGAGGGCCGCGGCAACCGGCTCTGGGGCGCTCGCACGATCAGCTCGGATCCGGAGTGGAAGTACGTCAATCTCCGGCGCTACTTCGCCTATCTGGAGCACTCGATCGACAAGGGCACGCAGTGGGCCGTGTTCGAGCCGAACGGCGAGCGGCTCTGGGCCAACGTGCGGCGCACCGTCGAGGACTTCCTCTTCAACGAGTACCAGAACGGCGCGCTCCTCGGCGACCGGCCCGAGCGCGCGTTCTTCGTGAAGTGCGACCGGTCGACCATGACCCAGAACGACCTCGATAACGGGCGGCTCGTGTGCCTCATCGGCGTGGCGCCGCTCAGGCCCGCGGAGTTCGTGATCTTTCGCATCGGGCAGTGGACGGGCGACCGCAAGGTCTGATGCCAGCTCGCAACGGAGGGAGTGAGATCCATGCCAGTGCAGCGTGAACGACCGTACATGCAGTTCAACTTCCTCGTGGACCTCGGCACGGGCACCGACGGGCCCGACGCCGCGTTCCAGGAGGTGAGCAACCTCGGCACCGAGTTCGCCGTGGCCGAGTACCGCGCGGGCAACGACAAGGAGAACAACGTCCGGAAGTACACTGGCCTCAACAAGGCCACCGACGTGACCCTCAAGCGCGGCATCGTGGGGTACCGGTCGTTCTACGACTGGGTCGAGCAGGTGCGCCGCGGCGACAAGGAGGCCGTTCGCCCGTCGATCACCATCAGCCTCCAGAACGAGGCCCACGAGACCGTGATGACCTGGACCCTCAAGAACGCCAGGATCATCAAGTACGTCTCGGGGCCCTTCAACGCGAAGGGCGGCGATGTGGCGATGGAAGAGATGACCCTCGCCTTCGAACAGCTCGTGCTGGAGTCCTGACCCGAGGATGAGCTCCCGCGCGCCCCGACGTCTGCCCGGCGTACGCTTCGAAGCGCCGCCTCCCCGCCCGGGCGCGCTGCCGCGCATGGACGTGGCGGCGTTCGTGGGCTTCGCGGCGTCGGGGCCGCGCGACCTCCCCGTGCTCATCGAAGACCCTCGGCGCTTCGCCGACGTGTTCGGCGAAGACCTCGAGCTCGCGTGGGACGGCCGTCGCGGTGAGGTCGTGACCTCACGCCTCGGCGCGGCCGTGCGCGACTTCTTCCGCAATGGGGGCCAGCGCTGCTGGGTGGTGCGCGTCACAGGCGCTCAGGCCACAACCAACCAGTTCGCGGTGCCGGGGCTCATCGACATGAACAACCCCACGGGCCCAGGGATCACCCTCCAGGCGCGGTCGCCTGGGAGCTGGTCCGACCGGGTGGTCGTGGGCGCCTCGCTCGAGGCCACCGCGCTGCGCCCGGACCCCGCCTACGCCCCGGGGACGGCCTCATGGCTCGCTGCCATCGCCGCCTCCACGCCCCGCCTCGCGCTCGTGGTCGACGCGGCCTCGGGCGTCTCGCCGGGCGACCTCGTGCGCGTCACCCTCTCGCACTGGCCCGGCGCCACGTCGAGCTGGGAAGCGTGGCTGTTCGTCGATCGCATCGAGGAAGATCGCCGCGCGGTCAGGGGCTCGCGCAGGATCGAGATCGTGGGCGCCACGCCCGCCCGGTGGCTCACCCGCCTCGCGGCCGCGAGCGGCGACGCGCCCGCGACCTATACCCCCTCCGGCGCCCCGGCGGCGCTCCCGCCCGGCGCCGTGGTGCGCATCGACCGCGTCGAGATGGAGCTCAGGGTGCGCATCGAAGGCGAGGAGCGCTTCAGGCTCGGCGGTCTCGGGTTCCACCGCGCGCACCCGCGGTGGTGGGAGGCGCTCCCGCGCGATCTCGACTTGCTCCAGCGGGATGACCCGTGGCCTTTCGAGCATCATGCCGCCTTTCGCCGCGAGCTCCTCGCGCCGAGGTTCCCGCTCGCGTCGAGCCGCCCGTGTGATGTCGGCGCGACGGACACGGCCGCCCTCCCCCTCGCCATGGGGCCGTGGCCGACGTACGGCGCCCCCCTCCAACACGCAGCACCAGCCCTGGCACGGGATGGCCTCGCGCGCTTCGACGCCGCCGTCTTCGTCGCTCAGGGCCTCGCGGACCTCCTGCCCCACCAGGTGGCGCTCGAGGCCGAACACGTGCTCCGCGCGCACGACCGCTCGCAGGGCGCGCCGTTCCAGGGCGTGCACGCGATCTGGGCGGTCGACGAGGTCACGCTGATCGCGGCGCCCGACGCGGCTCACCGCGGCTGGGAAGCCGCTTCCGCGCCCGTCGACCTCGCGCTCGGCTTCGACGTCGCGACGCCCAGCGAGCCGCCCGTGGTCGCGCGCTGCGGCTGCGACGACAGCCGATTGCCGACCCCGCCGCGATGCCCCCCTGAAGAGGCGCCCGCCGGCGCGTTCGGCCCGTCCGATCGCGGGCCCGCCGCCCCCCGGAATTTCACGGTCGAGCCGCGCGAGGGCCCGCCCGAAGGTCCGGTCGCGCTCCCCGTCGGCGCGCGCGCGTTCACCCTGCGCTGGACGCATACCGATGGAGCGACGTACGTGGTGCGGGAGAGCACCACGCTCGAGCGTGGGAATGGGGAGATCCGCCTCCACGACCCGATCGTCCTGTACGATGGACCCGGCGCGGGCATCGATGCGACTGCCCACGTGCGCGCTCTCCCCGTATTCGGGCGCTCGCCGGGCTTATGGCACTATCAGGTGCGGGCCGTGGTCGACGGCGTCGCCGGGCGCTGGTCCAGCATCGTCTCGGTGAGGGTGACGACCCCCGAACGCGCGCTCCTGAGCGACGTCGACGACGGGGGGGACGCGCTCGCGCGGGTGCAGCGCGTGCTCCTGAGGATGTGCGCGGCGCGCGGCGACCTGCTGGCGGTGCTCTCGTTGCCCGAGCGCTTCCGCGAGGCGGAGGCGATCGAGCACGCGGCGCGGCTGCGCTCCTACGACGACCCCGCTGACCGCGCCGGGCTCCCCCCCGAAGCGCTGAGCTACGGCATGCTCGTCCACCCCTGGCCCGTCGTGCTCGAGCCCACGCACCGAGGGAACGCCCGGCGCACGCCGCCCGACGGCGCCGCGTCCGGCGTGCTGGCCTCGCGCGCGATCCGCCGGGGAGCGTGGATCTCCCCCGCGAACGAGGCCCTGGCCGACGTGGTAGCCCTCTCGCCCGCGCTCTCCCCGTCGCGGTGGGAGGCCCTCCTCGACGCGCGGGTCAACGTCCTGCGCCAGGAGGCGCGCGGGTTCGTGGCGCTCGGCGCAGACACGCTCTCCGACGACCCCGACCTCGTGTCGGTGACCGCCCGGAGGCTCCTCTGCTTCCTGCGCCGCGTGGCGCTCCAGAAGGGGGCGGAGTACGTGTTCGAGCCGCACGACGACTTCTTCCGCCGCGAGGTGATCGGCTCGTTCGAGCGGCTGTTCTCCGAGCTCTTTCGCGCCGGAGCCTTCGCGGGGCGGAGCCCCGAGAGCGCGTACCAGGTGCGGGCGGACACGACGCTCAACCCGCCGTCGGCGGTCAATCAAGGGCGCTTCGTGATCGAGCTCAAGGTCGCGCCGTCGATCCCCCTGAGCTTCATCACTGTACGGCTCACGCAGCGCGGCGACGTCACCGCGGTCGCGGAGGTGCGCTGACGCCATGGCCGAGCGCGAGACCGACCAGGTTGCGCGGCCCTTCATGGGCTTCGCCTTCGCCATCGAGATCTCGGTGCCGGGCACGGTGCCGCGCGTATGCAACGCGGCGTTCGCGGAGTGCGACGGGCTCGAGATGACCATGGACGTGAAGACCATCCGCCAGGGCGGCGACAATGGTCGGCAGGTGCGCCTCACGGGCCCGATGGGCTTCGGCACGCTCACCCTCAAGCGCGGGATGACCGCGAACTTCGACCTGTGGACGTGGTTCGACAAGCTGGTCGAGAGCCCCGGGCTCCGCGCCGACGCCGTGGTCGTGCTCTACGCCGCCGGACAGACCGCGAGCCCGGAGGCCCAGCGGGCCGTGAGCGCGTCGTGGGAGCTGTCGCGCTGCGTGCCGGTGAAGCTCAAGGCGCCGCCGCTCAACGCGCGCGATGGGATGGTCGCCATCGAGGAGTTCCAGCTCGCATACGAGTCCCTGCGGCTCCGGCCGCCAGGGCAGGAAGGACGTTGAGCGATGCCAGCGCCTGTGGTGCTCGAGAAGGCTTTCCTCGTCGCGGTCGACACGGCGGGCAAGGAGCAGGGCGAGCGGGTCGTCGTGCAGTTCAACCCCGAGAGCCTCAAGGTGAGCTTCGCCAACCAGATCGCCCAGCCCCAGGGCGGCGGCAACCAGAGCGAGAAGGACCCGCAGCAGTTCGTCGGCGCGGGGACGACGAAGCTCGCCGTGCAGCTCTGGTTCGACGTCACCGTGCGCACCGACGGCGTCGACGACGTGCGCAAGCTGACCCAGAAGGTCGCGGCCTTCATCACGCCCGAGCAGGACAAGAGCGACAAGAACAAGTTCGTGCCCCCGAAGGCGCGCTTCGGGTGGGGCACCTTTCAATACGACGGGATCATGGAGTCGCTCGAAGAGTCGCTGGAGTTCTTCTCCAACGACGGGCGGCCGCTCCGGGCGAGCGTGACCTTCACCCTGTCGCAGCAACGGATCACGAAGTTCGCGTTCGGCAGCGCGAAGGCGGCGTCGGCGCCCCCGGGCGCGCCCAACCTGGGTCAGAAGCCGCTCGACGCGGCGCCGAGCAACGGGTCCGTGCAACAGATGGCGGCCGCGAAGGGCAAGGGCAACGACTGGCAGTCGATCGCCGCGGCCAACAAGATCGAGAATCCCAGGAGCCTCGCGCCAGGGACGCTCCTCGACCTGAACGTGCGTGTGCCTTCGGTGCAGCCGCCGTCGATCGCGGCATCGCAGCCGCCGTTACCGCAGCCGCCGCGCGTGGGGCTGAGGCGTTGAGGAGGGAGCGCTGATGTCGGTCGTCATCAAGGAGTTCGAGGTCGCCCCCGCGCCTGCCGCGCCCGCGCCGACGTCACAGGCGGCGCCGCCCGGGAAGCCGCCCCCCGTCGATCCGAACGAGCTGCGGCGAGCGCTCGTTTGGCAAGCGCGGCGGGCGCTGCGCGTGAGGGCGTACTGAGCCGCCATGAACGCGCCTGCGACGATCAAGGATGCTCGGCCGACGTTCCTCATCGAGGGGAGCGAGGAGGTGGAGCTCGGCCGGGGGCTCATCGCGCTCTCGATCATCGAGGAGGCCGGCGGCCCCTCGCGCTGCGAGGCCACCTTCGGCAACTGGGGCACGAAGGATCAGACGAAGGACTTTCTGTATTTCGATCGCCGCACGCTCGACTTCGGCAAAGGGATGCAGGTGCGCTACGGGACCGACACCGTCTTCGACGGGCGGATCATGGCGCTGGAGGGGCATTTCCCCGAGGGCTCGGCGCCCGAGATCATCGTGCTCGCCGACGACAGGCTCCAGGATCTCCGCATGACCCGCCGTTCGCGGGTGTTCGAGGACATGAGCGACGCCGCCGTGTTCCAGCGCGTCGCGCAGGACCACGGGCTGCAGCCCGACGTGCAGCTCCAGGGGCCCACCCACAAGGTGCTCGCGCAGGTCAACCAGAGCGATCTTGCGTTCTTGCAGGGGCGCGCCCGCGCGATCGACGCCGAGCTTCACGTCGACGGGCGAACGCTGCGGGCGAAGTCGCGCGCGCGCGCGTCGTCGAGCCCTGTCGAGCTGAGTTATGGGGCGGCGCTCCGGTCGTTCAAAGTGACGGCCGATCTCGCCCACCAGCGGACCGCGGTGAAGGCGACGGGGTGGGATCCAGAGGACAAGCGGGCGCTCTCGTACGAGGCCACCGACAGCGCCATCCAGGCCGAGCTCGGGAACGACGAGAGCGGCGCGAGCGTGCTGCGCGCGAAGCTCTCGGAGCGCAAGGAGGTCGTCGCGCATGGGGTGACCTGGAGCGACGGGGAGACCCAGGCGCGCGCCGAAGCGCACTTCCGCCATGGCGCGAGGCGCTTCGTCGTCGGCGAGGGGGTGGCCGCGCCCGACGCGCAGCTCCGCGCAGGGGCGAGGGTGAAGCTCGATGGCCTCGGGGCCCTGTTCAACGGCACCTACCACCTCGCCGAGGTGCGATGGCTCTTCGACGAGGGCGGGCTCAGGGTGGAGTTTCGCGCCGAGCGCGCTGGGATTGGGAGGCCATAGACCGATGTCGCAACGTGACCCTCTGGAGTCGACGATCGATGAGCGCATCCCCTCGGGGCTTGGCGGTCGGTGGTACGGCGTCTACCCCGCGCAGGTGCGCGACATCAAGGACCCCGCGGGCAAGGGGCGGGTCAAGGTCGCGCTCCCGTGGTCGCCGGATCCGTCGGGAAGCGACGGCTACGAGGCATGGGCGCGCATCGCGGCGATGGGCGCGGGCAGGCAACGAGGCGCGTGGTGGATCCCTGACCTCGACGACGAGGTGCTCGTGGCCTTCGAGGGCGGCGACCCGCGCAGGCCTTACGTGATCGGCGGGCTCTGGAACGGAAAGGACGACCCGCCCGAGTCGATGGATGGCGCGGGGAAGAACCCGCTCAAGGTGCTCCGATCGCGCAACGGGGTGAAGGTCACCATGGATGACACCGACGGGCAGGAGAAGCTCATTCTCGAGACCCCCGGCGGCTGCAAGCTCACGATGCGCGACGGCCCCGGCACCGTCGAGATCGCGGACGGGAACGGGAACACCCTCAAGATGGAAGCGAGCGGGGTCACCCTCACGGCCAGCAAGCTGACGATCAACGCGGGGGCCAAGATGGACGTGACCGCAGGGATGGTGAACGTCAACGCGGGGATGTCGAAGTTCAGCGGGGTTGTGCAGTCCGACACGAACATCACCAACGCCACCGTGAGCGCGTCGTATACGCCCGGCGCGGGGAACATCTGGTGAGGCGCGCGTGACGACGAAGCATGAGATCGGATGGGTGACCGCGGCGCCCCTGTGGCGAGGCCGCGCGGTGGCGCCCGGGGTCATCGCGGCCCCCGATCTCCTGCGCTTCGACTCCGACGATTTCATGGACGATCTCACGGCGCTCCTCGCGAAGCGCCCTGCGGATCTCGCCGGCAAGATCGCGACGAAGAAGACCTACCGCGCCAGGCCGCCCGGGGCGCCGGGGGACTGGCCCCCTGCGCCCGCCGCGCTCCGGCTCTATCAACCCGTGCACGGGCATTTCAACCTCGTGATCGCGAGCCTCGTGTGCCATACGCCGGGGCTCCCCGACCACGGCGTCGACCCGGCGAAGGGCGAGGAGGCGTGGTTCGTGCTCCGGCGGCTCCGCAAGAGCGACGCCCGCGAGATGGCCTGGGTGACCGACGCGCAGAAGCGCCACGCGTGGTCGCCGATCGTGGGCGACGCGAAGCTCCACGAGGTGGCCGAGGGGGAGCGGCTCCTGCCGCTGTTCATGGTGCCCTTCACCGAGAACGGGCGCACGCGGAGGCTGTGGGCGGGGCTCATCCCGACGTCGAGCCGCGAGACGTTCGTGGCGACGCGCGAGGCCGTGCCCGAGGTGTTCCCGGACGAGGCCGCGACGGCGCCCGGCGCGCCGCATCCCAACGTCCCCGAGCCGCCCTTCACGGACCCCGAGCTCGTCGAGGCGCGGGCGCGCGTCATCGGCGGGCTCCAGGCGCTCGTCACCCCGCGGACGACGCTCGCGCAAACCTCCGCCGAGCGGCACGCGGAGGAGCTCATGGAGCAGGAGGTCACGCGCTTCTTCCTCCTCGACCTCGCCGACCTGCTCACGAGGTACGCGCCTTCGGTGATGGGCTCCTCACGACCGCCCTCCACGGCCCCGAAGGCTCGGGCGCTCTACGACCTGCTCCCCGCGACCGGGGTGCGCGCTCAGCTCGCGGTGGCGCTCTCGCAGTGGAAGGAGATCACCGGCGAGAGCGAGGGCACGAGCTCGATCACCGTGAACCTCCGGAACGTCGCGCTCGATGTGTATACCTTCGCGCGCGCGCTCGATGAGGCGATCAAGGAGCGCCTCGCGGCCACGCCGGCGCCGACGCCCGCTGGGGGCGATCCGGCGCGCCCCGGGGCCATGGAGCTGCCGCAGCTCGACGACAGCGAAGCGCGTTACGTCCTCCGTTGCGTGTACCGGCGGACCAGGTGCCGGCCCCCGCACCCCGACCTCGTGAGCGCGCGATCGGCGGAGTTCACCATCGCGCCCTTCTTCGATCCCGACGCGCCGGCGCGGGCCGTGCGCATCGCGCTGCCGGTCGACACGTCGCTCAAGGGGCTGCGAAAGTTCAGGAAGGGCGTGGCATTCCTCCTGTCCGATCAGCTCCGCAAGCAGATGAGCCAGGCGTCGAACATGAAGGAGCTCCTCGACGGCAAAGCGGGCTCCGAGGAGCCCTTCACGCTCGGCGAGATCTGCTCGTTCTCGATCCCGATCATCACGCTGTGCGCCTTCATCGTGCTGATGATCTTCATGATCGTCCTGAACTTCGTGTTCTGGTGGCTCCCGCTGCTGCGCTTCTGTTTCCCCATCATCAAGAGAAAGTGACGACGGTCATGGACGCAGGGAAACTCTATGGTCGTGGCATCTCGTTCCCGCCTCGCGTGGGCGAGGACGGGAGGGTCGCGTGGTCCGTGGGGGAAGAGAACATCCGCGACGCGATCCGGGTGATCCTCCTGACCGAGCCCGGTGAGAGGCTCCTGCGGCCCGACTTCGGCGCGGGCCTCAGGCGCTTCCTCTTCGAGCCGAACACCGTCACCACCCGCAGGGCCATCGAGGAGGCGATCACCGTCGCCCTCAAGGACTGGGAGGCGAGGATCGCCGTGGAGTCCGTGACCGTGGAGGAAGAGCCCGACGACCCGCGCGCGGTGCTGGCGACGGTGACTTACAGGCTCGTGGCGACCAGCGCGGTCGAGCGCGTGAGCCTCAGCGTGGGCGTGGCTGGATAAGAGGAGGCGCGCGGTGCCTGTTCGCATTCCTACGATCGATGAACGCAAGTTCCAGGACCTCGTTGACGAGGCGCTCGCGCGCGTGCCCGTCCACAACCCCGAGTGGACCAATTTCAACAAGAGCGACCCCGGCGTCACGCTCATCGAGGTCTTCGCGTTCCTCACGGAGTCGCTGCTCTATCGCGCGAACCTCATCCCCGAGCGCAATCGGCTGAAGTTCCTGTCGCTCCTCGGGGTGCCGCTCCAGCCCGCGTCGGCGGCGCAGGGCCTGGTGGCCTTCGCCAACGACAAGGGCCCCCTCGCGGTGCACACGCTCACCCGGGGCGTCGAGGTGCGCGCGGGCGCGGTGCCCTTCGTGACGGGGCGCGGCGTCGACGTGCTCCCGATCGAAGCCAAGGCATTTTACAAAGCCGACGTCACCGACCTCTCCGCCGAGGCGAAGGGGTACTACGAAGATCTCTACCGATCGGCCACGGAGGAGCGATCGGGCGCCGCGGCGCGCTTCTACCGCACGACGCCGCTGGAGAGCGCGGGGCCCTCCGGCGTCGACCTCGGGGGCACCGTGGGCCACGCGCTCTGGATCGCCCTCCTCGCGCGCCCCAAGGACGACGTCGAGCAGGCGAGAAGGCTCATCGCGGGCAAGGTGCTCACGCTGGGCTGGGTGCCTGTCGTCGACGACGCAGGGCGCGCGGTGACGCCGATGGCGGGCGCGGGCGCCGCCTCCACGGCGAGGCTCCTCTACGAGGTGCCGTGGATCGACGAGAACAACAAGGCCGTGCAGACAATCGGCGGCCTCCGCACGCCGCAGTACAGGCCGCTGACGGCGAGCCCGTCGGGCAACGTGCTGCTCGATCCCGGGGTCGTCGAGGTCATGCTCCCGCCCGAGGGCCGCTTCGGCATGTGGGACGACATCGAGCCCACGGAGGCCGGCGTCGGGGAATTTCCGCCGTCGCTCGAGGACACGACCCTCGATGAGCGGCTCATCACCTGGCTCCGCGTGCGGATGGTCGGCTCCGCGGCGGCGCGCGTGTTGTGGGCCGGGATCAACACCGTGCCCGTGGCGCAGCGCGAGCGGGTGCTCAACGAGACGCTGCCCGACGGCACGGGCGAGCCCGATCAGGCGGTGACGGTCGCGCGCAGGCCCTTTCTTCCGGGGAGCGTGCGGCTGCGCGTGCGCGCCCCGACGGCGAGCGCGTTCGAGGCGTGGGCGGCCATCGACGACCTCCTCGCGGCGGGTCCCGAGGTGCCGGCGCCCGATCCGAGGCTCCCGCCTGGGCGGCGGCAGGTCACGCCGGCGCCGTCGAAGGTCTTCGTCGAGGACGCCGAGGCGGGTGAGCTGCGCTTCGGGGACGGCCAGCGCGGCGCGAGGCCGCCGCGCGGCGCCAGGCTCGTCGTCGATTACGAGTGCTCGGTCGGCGCCGCGGGCAACGTGGGCGCCCTCGCCGTGAGCAGCGCGCCCGCGCTCCCGGCGGGGGTCACCGTCTCGAACCCCGTCGCGACCTGGGGGGGCGCCGACGCCGAGCGCGTCGACGACGGCGAGAAGCAGATCACGCGGTACCTCCAGCACCGCGACCGCCTGGTCACCGTGGCCGACTTCGAGGCGATCACGTGGCGCACCCCGGGCGTCGCGATCGGCCGCGTCGATGTGTTGCCGTCGTTCCGCCCCGTGCGCGGCGGCGAGCCGATCACCGACGCGCCCGGCGTGGTGACCGTCATGGTGGTGCCGCGCTTCGACCCGCTGCACGCCGACGCCCCGGAGGCCACGAGCGATTTCATCGACGCCGTGTGCGCGTGGCTCGACCCGCGGAGGCTCGTCACCACCGAGCTCATCTTGAGGGGCCCCGAGTACGTGGACGTGACCGTCTCGATCGGTGTCGAGGCGGTGCCCGGCGCGAGCGTTCACGATGTCGTCGAGGCAGTGCGGCTCGCCGTGAGGGATTTCCTCTCTCCGCTGCCGGCGCCCGGCGTCGAGAACATCGAGAAGGAAGTGGCGCTGCTCGCGCCCCCCGAGCCCACGTTCCTGCAGGTGCGCCGCGGCTGGCCGCTGCGGAAATCGGTGCTGGCGCTCGAGATCATGGCGGTCGCGAGCCGCGTCCCCGGCGTGCTGCTGGTCAAGCCCGTGGTGCTCGGGCGAGGCGCGGAGACGACGCCGGCGCCCTCGGTGGATCTCGTGGGGCTCCAGCTCCCGAGGCTCGCGGCGCTCTCGGTGATCGACGGCGATCCGCTGCCGCTCAGCGAGCTGCGAGGCGGGCCGACCACCAGCGGCGAGTACCTGCCTGTGCCCGTCGTGCCCGAGGTGTGCGGCTGATATGAAGGACGTCAACGGAACGAGGTACCACCTCCTGCTCGGGCAGGACGACTGGGGCGTCCCTGGCACCGAGTCGTCGCCGCTCACGAGCGATCGGGTCGTGTGGAATGGCGCGCGCAACGAGGTCTCGCTCCGGGCGAAGACATTCAGGTTTCGCACAGGCCGGAGCGACCGCATCCCGAGCGTGAGCGACCACCGCGGCGCCGCCATGGACCATTACGGCAACTGGTACTGGATCGATCCCTCCGAGCGCGCGATCGTTGTGACCTCGTCGGGAAGCCGCGAGACAGCCACGTTCTGGCCCGTACCCGCCGAGGCGCGCGCGGAGCGCGAGACCGGCGCGTTCGGACCCGCGGCTCCCGACGCGGCGCCGCCGCGCTGGAGGCTCTCGGGCCTCGCGGTGACCGACGACCATTACCTCGTTGTGGGCGCGCACGGCGACGACGGCTCCGTGCGGCTGCTCGTGTTCGACCTCTTCGGCGGCGGCGAGCCGATCCAGATGCTGTGGCCCAGCGCGCTGCCGCTCCGGATCCGGGATATGGCGCTCGCGCCCCAAGGCGGCCTGTGGATCCTCGACAGGGGTGATCCTGATCGAGGGGTTGAGGGCCGTTACTGGCGCCTCGACCGCCACCTCCGCGTCGTGCGGCGCGCCTCCTCGACGGCCTCGGCGCCGGGGGGCTTCTCGCCGTCGACGCCGGCGCCGGCGTCGAGCGAACAGAGCGTCGAGCCCGCGCGCCCGGTGGACGCGAGCGACGCGTTCGACGCGCTCTCGGGCGATCCGATCGCGATCGAGGGGCTGCCCGACGGGTCGGTGATGGTCCTCGATCATGGCGGGCCCGAGTCGCGGGTGAGGCTGATTCGCCACATGACGAGCGGGGGCGCCGTCACGAGCGCCCAGGTGGCCGAGCTCTCGATCTCGCGCTTCCAGGAGCTCCTCTGGGAGGGCACGCGCGACGAGGCGATGGGATCGCCGGGTGACGTGCCCGAGCTCACGCCGCACGCGTTCGACGTGGCGTTCGTCCCCGACGCCGGCTGCCCGTGGCCGTGGACAGGCGACGTGTTCCTCACGTCGAGCCATGGAAACCAGGCGTTTCGCGTGAGGCTCGAGGTCGACCGACCCGCGGGCGCTCTGCCCGACGCCCCGGACGCTCCGCCGCCCGTGCGGCTCGTGGCGCACACCGATTATGTGCCGATGCGCCTCCACGCGGGGCTCGGGCTCGTGACGGCCGCGGGGCGCGTGCATTACGACTCTGGCGGGCGCTGGATCCCGCTGGTGATCCAGCAGCGGCCGCGCTTCGAAGCCGAGGGCGAGATCGAGACCCGGAGCTTCGACAGCCGCGAGCCCGGGTGCGTGTGGCACAAGCTGGACCTCGACGGGGCCATTCCCGGCGGGGCCTCGGTCGAGGTGTGGAGTCGGGCGAACGACGAGCAGGACGCGCTCGCGCTCGGCGCGTGGCAGCGGGAGCCAGCGTTCACGTACAGGCGGCGCGATGGCTCGGAGCTGCCCTTCGTGCCGCAGGGCAAGCGCGAGGGCGAGGGGACATGGGAAGTGCTCCTGCAGAACGCCCGGGGGCGGTACCTCCAGCTGCGCCTGCGCCTCTCGGGCGACGGGGTGCGGTCGCCCTCGCTGCGCGCGCTGCGGGTATGGTACCCGCGGTTTTCGTACCGGGACCGATACCTCCCGGGGGTGTACCGCGATCACGACGTGAGCGGTTTTCTCGAGCGCTTCATGGCGAATTTCGAGGGCACCTTCACCGCGATCGAGGGGCGCATCGCGGCCGGGCAGATGCTCTTCGACGTGCGCTCGTGCCCGCCCGACGCGCTCGACTGGCTCGCCTCGTGGTTCGGCGTGCTGCTCGACCCGACGTGGGACGACCGGCGCCGGCGGCTCTTCATCCGCCACGCGATGCAGTTCTTCCAGATGCGGGGCACGGTGCGGGGGCTGCGCGCGGCGGTCGCGCTCGCCACGAGCGAATGCGTCGACGAGCGGCTCTTCTCGGACGAGGGGGCCGACGCGTACGGGCCCTTCGGGGTGCGGGTCGTCGAGCAGTTCAGGGCGAGGGAGTTCCCGGGGGCGCTGCTGGGCGACGCGAGCGGCCGCGACCCCGAGGAGACCCTCGTCGTCGTGGACCCGGGCGAGCCCTGGAAGCCTTCGGACGGCCTCGGGGCGCTCCTGGAGCGCTATGGGCTCTTCCTCGACCGCTGGCGCCGAGGTGAGCCGTCCGACGGCCCGCGCCGCGCTGGCGAGCCCGAGGCGCCCATCCCCGAGACCTTTCCCACGCGCGCGCGCGATGGCGACGCCGACGCCGACGCGTGGCGGGCCTTCGTGCGCGGTGTCCTGGCGCTGCCCGACCTGCCCGATGGGGTCGATGAGCCTGGCTGGCGCGGTTACCTCGAGAGCCGGTACCGGAGCATCGATGCGCTCCGCGCCGCGCACGGCACGGGCGTCGCGGGCTTCGGCGCGGTGATGTACCCGGACCCTCTGGCAGGCAACGCGCGGCTGCTCGACGACTGGTATCGCTACGAGTCCGCGGTGCGCCCCACGCGGAGGACGGCCCATCGCTTCACGGTGCTCGTCCCGGTGCCGCCGGGCGGGGCCGCGGACGAGGCCGCGCTCCGGGAGCGGCTCAGGGTCGCGGAGCGCGTCGTGGCGCTCGAGAAGCCCGCCCACACGACCTTCAACGTGATGTTCTACTGGGCGATGTTCCGCGTGGGGCGCGCGCGGCTCGGGCACGACACCCTCGTCGATCTCGGCGGGCGCGCGCCCGACCTCCTGCCCCCCGCGGTGGCTGGCAGGAGCTACCTGGCGCAGGCGTACGTCGCCACCGCGCTGCCCGACGGCGCCGTCGACCGGAGGCGCATCTCGGAGAGCACGCTTCAGAAGGTTCAAGGGGTTTCACAGGAGACGAGCGCATGAGTGTGTTCGAACCGTCGTCAAGGCTCAGGCCCATCGTGATCGATCCCCACAAACGCGTGAACTACACGCTGGGAATGGTGCTCGGCGTCGACGACTTCGTGCAGGAGCAGACCTGGCACGCCGAGTCGCTCCGCCACGTGGTGCGCGACCTCGTGGGCTACGGGACCGTGCGCGGGCTCAAGGTGACGACCCGGGGCGCCGCGAGCGCGCTCGAGGTGATCGTGCGCCCGGGGGTCGCGGCCACGCCCCGGGGCGAGATCGTGCGCGTGGCCGCGGAGCAGTGCGCGCAGCTCGACACCTGGCTCGGGTCAGGGGGGTATGCGTCGGAGCGAGAGCGGAGCGCGCACCGCAATGCCGTGGCGGAGGCGGTTGTGGCGGGCTCTCCCGCCGACACCGGCGCACTCACCATTTACGTGGTGCTCGACTACGCCGAGTGCACGACCGACAAGCGACCCATCCCGGGCGAGCCGTGCCGCAGCGAGGACGACGTGCTCGTCGACTCGCGCATCAAGGACGCCTTCTCGCTCACGCTCTCGCTCCGCCCACCGCAGCAGATCGAGCTTCAGGGGGCGCACGGCTTCGCGTGCTGGCTCGCGAGGGTCCCCATCGTCGACACGTCGCCCGTCGACGGGCAGCTCGAGGACTTCCTCGACGCGATCCGCGCGGCCGCGGCCGCGAGCTCGCCTCCGGGACCGCCGTTCATGCAAACGCCGCCGCCCGCCGGCCTCACCATCCCGCGGAGCGAGGCCGAGCGCTGGCTGCGGGCCGCGCTGAGGCTGTACGTGACCGAGCTGCGGTCGAACGCCGATTGGCTCGCGCTGGGGCAGGACGCGACCGGGGAGCCCCCTTCGCGGGAGCGCAACGTGCCCTCGGGGATCCTGCTCGCGACGCTGCACGTGCAGGTGGTGCGCAACATGCTGGACGCCGCGGCGCGCTGGGAGCTGTCGGCAGACCCGCTCTCGGTGACGATCGACGAGAGCGAGCGGCCGTTCCTCCTGCACTCGGATTTCTACAAGGAGTACCTGCTGTGCACGGCCGACGTGATGCGCGAGGGCAGCGCGGGGCCGGGCGTGCCGGGGCCTGCCGGGCCCCCTGGGCCCACGGGGCCTGCCGGAGCCGACGGCGCGCCAGGGGGGGGCGCTGGAGCGACTGGGCCTACGGGGCCCACTGGGCCTACGGGGCCTGCCGGAGCCGACGGCGCGCCAGGGGCCGCTGGAGCGACTGGGCCTACGGGGCCCACCGGGCCTACGGGGCCTGCCGGGGCCACTGGACCTGCGGGGCCTGCCGGAGCCAACGGCGCGACGGGGCCTGCCGGGCCCACTGGGCCTGCCGGAGCCAACGGCGCGCCAGGGGCCGCTGGCGCGACTGGACCTACGGGGCCCACGGGACCTGTGGGGCCCACCGGAGCCACGGGCGATACCGGTCCAGCTGGGGATTCGCGCACGGTGACGATCACGGCTGGCAACGTCATCGTGGATGGACCGGCCGTGAATGGAATGCGGGCCACGTCCGTCGGGAGCGGGCCACAGGGGCCGTTCGTGTTGATCGAGTTCGAATTCAACCCGGCGGCGACCGACCCAGCGCGGTTCTTTTTCGCGCTGCATGCGATTCCGGTGATCGACATCAGGGAAGAAAGAAGCGCCAACGTCACGGTAAACATCGTCCAGCCGTTCGAACACAAAGAGAAGACCGGGACGTTCCAGCTGCGGTGCCAGCGCGACGGCGAGAACGTCACCAAGCTCGTCTTACAAGTCGACATCGTGGCGTGGAGGATCGCGCCTTAGCGGGAGGCAACCAGCGTCATGAACACCGCGCAACTGCTGCAACCGCTGCTCGATGGCGGGATCCAGTCCATCAAGTTCTTCAATGGGCGTCTGCTCTCCGCCGAGGACCTGCAGCAGGAGCAGCAGGCGCAGCGGGAGGCGCGGGCGCTGCTCGGCGTGGCCCTGGGCGACGGCGTCGTGCACGGCCTCGAGGTCTCGCGCGCGGGCGCCGCGACCGAGCCCGTGCTGCGCGTCGAGGCCGGCCTGGCCGTGAACCGCGAGGGGGTGCCGCTGCACGTCCCCGAGGGCCTGGAGATCTCGCTCTCCCCCACGTCCCAGTCCTCGGTGAGCCCCGTGTCCGGCGACGGCGGCGCGGGGCTGTTCCACGTGTGCGACGAGCCCGCGCGCGGCGACTACCTCAGCGGCCGCGACCTCTGGATCGTCACGATCGGGCCTGCGCAAGGGACACGCGGCCGGGCGCCGGTCACGGGCCTCGGGAGCAGCGCTGGCGCGTGCAACGCGAAGTATCTCATCGACGGCGTGACCTTCCGGACGCGCTGCATCACGAGGCGCCTTTCGGCCAGCGCCTTCGGCGCCGACGAGGAAGAGCGATTGCGGAGCCGCCTGGCGTCGCGGTGCTTCGATCACGAGCACGCGCTCGACATGGCCCGCGATCCCTTCGGCACGCCGACGAGACAGCGGCTGGTCGACGATCTCCGCGCGGAAAACGTGATCCCCGACGCCGAGGTGCCGCTCGCGGTCTTCTACTGGAAGGCGGGGGTAGGGTTCGTCTTCGTCGACCGATGGTCGGTGCGCAGGCGGATCGCGCTCCGCGACCGCGGCGACCGCTGGAGCCCGCTGCTCTCCGACGCGTCGAGGGCGGAGTCCGAGGCGCTGCTCGTGCAGTTTCAGGAGCAGATCGACGATCTACTGCACATGAGCCTCGCGGAGCGCAAGGTGAGGGCCGAGGAGCTCAGGGCGTCGCGGTTCTTCACGCACCTCCCGCCTGTGGGCGTGCTGCCTGTCGTCGGCAATCCCTCCCGGGGAGGGTTCTCCGTCGCGGAGTTCTTCCACGGCCTCACGCTCCGACCGACGGGCGGCGCGATCCCCGAGGGGCCGCCGGCGTTCGAGGCGCACACGGTGATCGAGGGCTCGCGGGTCCGCGGGCTCCTCGAAGAGGCGCTGCGCCACGCGGCCGTGTCGACAGCCACCGACGAGATGTTCTGGATCTACCAGGTGCGCGAGAACATCCAGGCGGTGCGCGCGCCCGGGAGCGCGGTGCAGCCCTACGTGATCTTCGCGCGCGGGGCCGTCCCCTACCATGGCGGCGCGCCATTCAATGTGGCTCACTGGGGCTACGCCACGTACTCATAACCTCGGGGGGATATGGCCCTGTTGCGCGGAGATGCGATGACGGTCGAGCGGATGCGGGTGCGCGGCGCCCGCGATCCGCTCGCCGTGCGCCTTCGCGCAGAGTCCCTGCTCGGGGCCGTGGATCTGCGCCCTTCGTGGCTGCCCCCGGCGGCGGTGCTGATCGTGCGTTCGCTGCGCGTGCGCTCGTCGGCCGTCTTCGACCGCGGCGTCGACGCGTCTGTGCTGCGCGCCTGGGAGCGGGCGCTCCAGGCCGAGGTCGATCGCGTGGCGCGCGGCGCGGCGCGGCCCGCGCGCGAGGCCGTGCCTGCGGGGGCCGAGGCCGTGCTCTTCAACGACCACGCGGAGATGCTCGCGTGCCTCGCGCGCGACGCGTGTGACGGGGTGATCGCGGAGCGCTGGTGGTGGGCTGGGCGGCTCCACGCCGGCGGCGCCGAGCGGCTCGTGGCGGGGGCCTTTCGCGAGGCGCCGGAGCACGTCCCGGGAGCGCTGTCGGTGCTCGCGCGCAGCGGCGACGCGGTGCGCTTCGTCGAGGCGCTGACGGTCGAAGAGCGACGCGCGGTGCTGCTCCCGATGCTCGAGGTGCACGGGCTTCCGGCGCTGCGCGCCGTGTTCGAAGCGGCGCCAGAGGGCGCCACGAGCGAGCGCGCGCCCGGAGAGGACCGAGGCGAGCTCGCGTGGCGCGCCGTGGTGCCGGAGCGGATGACCGGGGAGACGTACGCGGACGCGCTGGTGCTGGTGGGGTTGATGCTGGTGCGCGCGCCGTCGCGGGTGCGCAGCGGCGCCTTTGCAGAGGCCGCGCGGCGGTGGGTGCACGGCGCGCGGCCGGAGCGCGGCGCGGGCGCCGCCGCGCGCGCCCTTTCCCCCGCGGGCGAGTCGGGCGCGGAGGCGCGCGAGCCCGGCGATACGAGCCAGGGCGCGGGGTCCACGGCGACGGACGGGCGGACGGCAGCGAGCGGCCCCGAGGATGCGCCGGGCGCCGCCGCGCCGATGCAGGTCGACCGGGCGCGCGAGGTCGCGCCGCGCGGCGATCGCTCGGAGCAGGCGGCCGCGGCGCCGCCGCCGACGGCGGCAGGCGCGCGAGAGACCAGCGAAGCGCACAGCGTCCGGGGGGCGCCCAGGAGCGATGCTGTCGAGGCCGCCGCGGGCGTCTCGCGGTCTCGCGAGAGGGCGCGAGACGACGTTGCAGCAGGGAGGGGCGCGGAGCCCGCGGTGGGACCGGGCCCCAGGCCAGCGCGCGCGCAGGAGCGCCCCGAGCACGCCGGGCCCGGCGACGAGGAGCCGAGTTACGAGGCCATCGATGCATGGGAGATCGAGACGGCGCTCGGGGGCGTGTTCTTCCTTGTCTACGTGGGTATCAGGCTGGGCCTTTATGGCGACTGCTTCACGCCGCGAGAGCCGGGTATCTCGCTCCCTCTGTGGGACTGGCTCGCGCTGGCCGGCCGCGCGCTGCTCGGGGAGGGGCACGAGGATGACCCCGTGTGGGGTCTGCTCGCGGCGCTCGCGGGGCGCGCAGGCTTCGAGGCGCCCGGGGAGGGCTTCGAGGCGCCCGAGGGGTGGACGCTCCCCGACGAGTGGCTCGTGGACGACGGCGTGGCGCCGGCGGAGAGCTCGAGCGCGGCGGGAGGGCGCGCGATCGACCGCTGGATCGCGGGCCTGATCCCGCACGTGCGCGCGAGGCTCGCCGAGGCGCTGGGCGTGTCGCGGGGCGAGGTCGCCGAGGTGATGCTCCTGCGGAGGGCTCGCGTGCGCGCGACGGCGAGCCGAGTGGATGTGACGATGTCGCTCGCCGACCTGCCGATCGAGGTCAGGCGCGCGGGGATCGACCGCGACGTGGGCTGGGTGCCCGCGGCGGGGAGGTACGTGGCGTTCTGGTTCGAGGCGTGAGCGTCAGCGGGGCAGCGGATTGTCGGCGAGGACGTCCGAGCAATTGTTTACGCCCTGGATCGTAGGCATGGGGCCGCTGCTGTTCTCGAGCTGCATCACCTGGAGCCCGGCGAGGCTCCCGCTGTCGAGCACCACAGGCTCACCAGCGCAGGGCGGTCCGGCGGGCGCCATGCTGACGACGCAGAACCGACTCGGGACGGTGCTCTTCAGGACGATCTCCCAGTTCTGAGGGGGCGCTGGGTTGGTGATCTCGCACGTCCCATCGTTGCGCGTGGTGTGAGCCAGGGTGAGCCTGAGGCGGTAGCGGTTGCGGCGGGTGTTGTTGGTCGGGCTATCCGCGGGAATGTTCGCGGGAGGGATCAACACCGCGCTCGCGCCGCTCGCGAAGAGCGCCGTGACCGTCGAGGCGCCATAGTTCACGGCGAAGTCGGAGCCCCCAGGAAGGAATTGCGTGGGTCCGCTCCCCGTATGGTCCTTGATCTCCATGCTGAGCGGGCCCTCGAACGGCGTGCCGTCGTCGCCCGTGCTCAAGGGCCCACCATCTTCCAATCGGAGGGGCGTCTGGTCGATCCAGATGTCGACCGCGTGAATCGACGCGCTGTTCGCCGCGCGCGCGGGGATGGTGACCCTGAGGAGGTTCTTGGCGCACGCAGCCCCCGAGGCTGCCGCGAGGAACGAGAGCGTGAGAACGAGGAACTTTTTGAGCGACCGCATGGGACCTCGTGGACTCCTAGCCTGAAGGGAAGACTCGTGCGTCTGCCTGGGCGGATTGCGGTGCACCCGTGACCGATACCCGCACGGACACATCGCGGCCGGTCAGGTTGACGTTAATCCGTGGCCTTGTGTCGGGAAAATTGAAGCTGATCTCGGTACTGCTGACGGTGACCGCAATGGGCTGCTCGCTTGCGGCGGGGTAGACGACCTCGGTGGTGCCCTCCACGAAGAGCAGATCGACCCGCGTCTGGTTGCCGGCGAAGTTCGTCCCACGCACCGTCACCGGTTGGCCGATGATCAGGTTGGTGCCCGAGCCGGGGCCCCTCACCTCGCTGATTGTCGGCGAGGGCTGCGTCGCGGTCGATCGGACGAAGGCGTAGTTGCGTGAGGCGCGTCCGTTCTCGTTCTCGACCGAAACGGCGAATGAAGCGCCCGACGCGCCGACCCCTGACAGCACCGTATCCGGCACGCGGAAGGTGAGGCTCGACGCGCTGGTTCCCGTGGAGGTGAACACATAGCTCTCCACGGGAATCGGGACCTCGTTGATGCGGATGATATTGCGCAGCGTGCCCAGGACCGGATCGTACATGGGCACCACGAAATTGGCGCCGCGGATCGTCACGTTGCGCCCGACCTCCTGCTGCCCGGGGGGCTCGAACGCGTCGATGCGCACGGCCGTCGGTTCCTCCCCTTCGATCTTTTCAACGCGTGAGGCCAGGGCTTCCAGCGCATCGAGGAGGAGGTTAAACTGCTGGGCGGTGATGAGATCGCCCGGCCGAACGCGCGGGAACACCGTGGCCATTCGCTCGTCTCCTTCGCAAGAGCTGAAACCCTGCACCCCGTGAGGAGGCTCCGGCGGTCCCGATCGATCGACACCTCGTCGCCTGCGCTTCGTTGCAGGTGCAGCACCCGGCGATGGTCGTGAAGCCCCAGAACCCTCTTCACCTACTGAATGTCGGCGGTCACCGTGCCACATTCGATTGCGCCCGGTCAATCGGTTTCATGACCCGCGGCGATGAACCTGATGGCCCTGGGAGCTCGTGCGGCCGTAGAATGACGGGGCATAACGATGGCGTTTCAAGCGCCCGGTGCGGATGGGAGGGGTAGCGGAATCGATGTTGAGCGAGGGAGCCGCAGAGCACTTTCGGCTGCACCTCTTCGCGGCCGTCGCGCGGGTGATCGGCGAGGCCGCCCGCGGCTTCGAGAGCGTCGACGCGCTCCTCGAGCAGCTCCCCTTTCTCGCGGGGTACCGCGACGAGCTCCCCGAGGGCTCGATCGAGGATCCCGCGTGGTGGCCCGCGGCCATCGCCGATTTCGAGCGCGGTACGGGCGAGCACCTGCCGCTGCGCGCGCTGCGGGAGGCCGCGGGGCTCGACCATGACGCCCTGACGCTGCTCCTTTTGCTGGGCCTTCAGGAAGAAGACCCGCGCTTCGGTCTGCTCTTCGACGCCGCGCAGGGCACCTCCGGGCAGCAGCGCCCCACGCTCGGGCTCGTCAATGCGTGGTGGCGTGGCGAGGTCGATCGCGGAGAGGTGCGCGCCCGCCTCCGGCGCCTGCGCGAGCTCGGGCTCGTCGGCGTGCTCAACCCCGACGCGCCGCGCACGCAATGGCAGCTCCATGTGCATGCTCCCGTGTGGGACGCGCTCCGCGGCGAGGCGAGCGACGGCGCCGCGGCGTGGCTCACGCATCGCCCTCGCGAGGCGCTCGTGCCGCTCGGAGGGCTCATCGCGCCCGAGGCGCTGCGCCGCGAGCTCGCGCGCCTGCCCGAGCTGCTCGCCTCGGGGGAGGTGAGGGCGCTGCTCGTCCGCGGCCCTCGCCATTGCGGCCGCCGGACGCTCCTCGGCGCGGTCGCGCACGCCGTCGGGCGTGGCGTGCTCGAGGCGCGCGGCCTCGCGCGTGACGACGACCGCTGGCGAACGCTCGGGTCCCTGGCGACGCTCCTGAACGCCGTCCCTGTGGCGGTCTTCGACGCGGGTCCCGGCGAGACCATCGATGTCCCGTCGCTCGCGGAGCGAGGCGAGCTGCTCGGTGTCGTCATGGGGCGGCAGGGGGGCGCGCGGGGCCCCGGCGTCGAGGGCGCGCTCACGCTCACGCTGGCGATGCCTGCGGCCGGCGAGCGACGTGCCCACTGGCGCGCCGCGCTCGGCGACGCGCCCTGCCCCGCCCTCGACGACCTCGCGTCGCGCTTCCGCATGACGAGCGGGCACATCCGCCGCGCCGCGCCGGTGGCGCGCTCGCTCGCCCGGCTCGACGGCCGCCGCGAGGTCGCCCTCGATGACGTGCGCCGCGCCGCGCAGACGCTGCACCGCCAGGCGCTCGACACGCTGGCCGCCAGGGTGACGTGCGAGGGCGCGTGGACGTCCCTCGCGCTGCCTCCCGAGACGCTGCGCGACCTGCGCGATCTCGAGGCGCGCTGCCGCCAGCGGGAGACGATCCGCGAGCGCGTGGGGCCGGTGCTGCGCAGCGGGCTCAACCCGGGCGTTCGCGCGATGTTCCAGGGGCCGAGCGGCACGGGCAAGACCTTCGCGGCGCGCGTCCTCGCGGCGGAGCTCGGCATGGAGCTCTACCGCGTCGACCTGGCCTCGGTGGTGAACAAGTACATCGGCGAGACGGAGAAGAGCCTGCACCAGGTGTTCACCCTCGCCGAGGAGCTCGACGTGATCCTCCTGCTCGACGAGGGCGACGCCCTGCTCGCGCAGCGCACGGGGGTGCAGAGCTCCAACGACCGTTACGCCAACCTCGAGACCAACTTCCTGCTGCAACGGCTGGAGGCGTACGAGGGCATCGTGGTGGTGACCACCAACGCAGGCTCGCACATCGACACGGCCTTTCAGCGCCGCATGGATGTCGTTGTGGACTTTCGCGCGCCCGACGCCTCCGAGCGTCACGCGCTCTGGCAGCTTCACCTGCCGCCCGAGCACGCGGTCGACGGGGCGCTCCTCGCCGAGGTGGCCTCTCGGTGCCAGATCACGGGGGGACAGATCCGGAACGCGGTGCTCCACGCCGCGCTGCTCGCGGCGGAGGTCAACGCGCTCGTGAGCAACCCACATATCGAGGCCGCGGTGGTGCGCGAATACCGCAAGTCGGGCGGGCAGTGCCCGCTGCGGCACCTCTCGGACTTCGCAAGGCAAGGGGGTCGCTGAGCCCATGGCCGGCGCCGCGCGGCTGTTCCCTCCGTCGCCGAAGCCCGCGGGAGGCATCGTCACGCCTGCGGTGCGCTCGCCTCGCGTCCGGGTCGTGAAGGCCGCGAAGGACCCGCGCTTCCTGAAGGTGATGGCGCAGCTGCAGGCGAGCGCCAAGAAGGTCGGTCAGCGCCCGCCGGCCGCGAGAAAGGCGGCCGAGGCGCAGGCCGCGGCGAAGGCGCCCGCGAACGAGAAGGTGGCAGGGGCGCGCGCCAACCAGGTCGACGAGATCAAGGACGCGAAGGCGGAGAAGCCCACGACGGGCGGCTTCCTCGCCGTGCTGCGCGCCGAGATCGACAAGGTGATGCCCAAGAACCTCGACGACGCCGACAAGTTCATGAAGGGCGGCGAGAGCGGGCAGATCAAGGGCTCGGTCGCGAGCAACGTCAAGCAGCAGAAGGAGGGCGCCTCCGGCCCCACGGAGCAGGCAACGAAGGCGCCGCCCGACACGGGCAAGGTCGAGGGCAAGGAGGTGACGCCGCTCCCGTCGGAGCCCGCGACCGTCGCGCCGCCGGTGGCGGGCGCCGAGGCGATGCCCGCGCCCAAGCCGCAGGCCCAGGTCGACAAGACCGCCAAGGACGCGTCGGCCTCGGCCGACCAGAAGATGAAGGACGCGGAGCTCACCTCCGCGCAGATGACCAAGGCCAACGATCCTCGCTTCAGCGCGGTGCTGACGGTCCGGGACAAGGCCAAGGAGACGGCCGCAGCGGGGCCCGCGAAGTACCGCGCGAGCGAGCAGAAGGCCCTGGTGCAGGCGAAGGCGGGCGCCACGGGCGACTCGGGCAAGGGGCTCGCGGCCCTGACGGCGACGAAGGCGTCGACGGGCAACAAGGCCAAGTCGAGGCAGCAGCTCGCCAAGGAGAAGGACGAGGCCGAGCGCAAGAAGGTCACCGACACGATCGCCGCGATCTTCGACAGGACCAAGGTTAAGGTCGAGGCGAAGCTCAGCACGCTCGAGACCGACGTGATGGCCGTGTTCGACGCGGGCGCCGACGCGGCGCTCGCGGCGATGAAGAGCAGCGCCAACGCGGAGATCGACCGCTTCAAGTCCGACCGCTACAGCGGGATCACGGGCGGGGCGCGCTGGATCGCCGACCTGTTCCGCGACACGCCGCCCGAGATCAAGGCGATCATCGCGCGGGCGCGCCAGCGCTTCACGACGCAGATGGACGCGCTCGCGGTGCGGGTGGCCGGCATGGTCGACCAGCGGCTCGCCGAGGCGAAGGCCATCGTGGCCACGGGTCAGGCCGAGGTGAAGACCTACGTCGCGGGCCTGTCGCCGAGCCTCAGGGCCGTGGGGCTGCAGGCCCAGGCGGATGTGCAGTCGAGGTTCGACGAGCTGAAGCAGTCGATCGACGACAAGGCGCAGGATCTCGCCGAGAAGCTCGCGCAGAAATACAAGGACGCCTCGGAGAAGGCCGACGCCGCGGCCAAGGAGATGGAGGAGGCCAACAAGGGCGCGCTGAAGGGCCTGGCCGACAAGATCGGCGAGATCGTCAAGATCCTGGCGGAGTTCGCCGACCGCGTGGTGTCGCTGTTCAAGAAGGCGGCCGGCGTCGTCAAGAAGATCGTCGCCGACCCCATCGGGTTCCTCGGCAACCTGCTCTCGGCGATCAAACAGGGCATCTCGCGCTTCGTCGGCAACATCTGGACGCACATCAAGAAGGGCTTCATGACATGGCTCTTCGGCGAGCTGACGAAGGCCGGCGTCGAGATCCCGTCGGACCTGACGCTCCCGTCGATCCTGAAGCTCGTGCTGGGGGTGCTCGGCCTGACGTGGGCGAACATCCGGCCGAAGATCGTCAAGAAGATCGGCGAGCGCGCCGTCTCGGTGCTCGAGAAGGTCGTCGAGATCTTGATGAAGCTCTTCACCTCCGGGCCGGCCGCGCTCTGGGCGGAGATGGAGGCGTTCGTCGGCAACCTGAAGGGGATGGTGATCGACGCCATCCTCGACTGGGTCATCACCAAGGTGATCACGTCGGCGATCACCAAGATCGCGTCGATGTTCAACCCCGCGGGCGCGATCATTCAGGCCATCATCATGGTCTACAACGTCGGGGCGTGGCTGGCGGCGAACCTCAGCCGCATCCTCGACTTCATCGAGTCGGTGGTGAACTCGGTCGACCGCATCGCCAACGGCGACGTGGGCGGCGCCGCGGCGTGGATCGAGCAGGCGCTCTCAAGGATGATCCCGATCCTCATCGGGTTCCTCGCGAGCCTGCTCGGCCTCGGGGGGCTTGCGGCGAAGGTGAAGAGCTTTATCACGAAGGTGCAGGCCAAGGTCAGCAAGGCCGTGGATTTCGTGATCGATAAGGTCTTCAACTTCGCTAAGAAGATCATCGGGAAGCTCAAGGGGCAGAAGGAGGACAAGCGCACCGAGGCGGAGCAGAAGCGCGATCTCGATCGGGCATTGGCGGAAGCGAGCGCGCTGCTCCGGAGCAAGGAGCCCCAGCCCAAGATCAGAGCCGGGCTCGCCGCGATCAAGAAGAAATACCAGATGACGGCCCTGGACATCGTGGTCGACAGCCGTGGACCCAAGCACGACGTGGTGCACGTGCATGGCGCGATAAACCCGGAGGGTGACACCGTGCCAGCGCCCCTGGTGGGTCCCGGTGGATGGCAGCTCGCGCCGGGTGGCATCAAGGCACATGAGAACGCGGTCCTCGTCAACAATAAGCAAGTGCATCTGATAGCCAGGCACGGCCAGCACATGGCCGATGCCGACATGCAGGCGGATTTGGTCAAGCGGCGGCAGGACTTTGCGGCCGGCCGAGCAGCACTGGAGAACTACTACGGTGCGCAGAAGAAATTCGTCGCCGAAGCGCTCGTGGAGAACCGAAAGAACTGGCCCGCCGACCCTGAGAAGCAGCAGGCACGCCTGGACAAGGAGGTGAGGCTTAATCAGCTGAGTGCGGATTACACCCCCAAATATGCCTATTGGGCAGCGGTCAATCCGAACGATCGAGCAGCCGTTGCGGCCGCCAGCATGACCAAGGAGTGGCGCGGCAAGGTGGCTGGCGGGCCGCGCAACATATTCGATCCGTCCAAGACACGCTTCAACGACAATCACGAGATGGAAGTGGCGGTCGTCAATACCGTCAACAAGAACATCACGGAGATCGACGCGGCGCTGACGGCGAATTCGAATAAGGAAATAAAGGTCACGCACGCGTTCCCGAACAACCTGGGCATTGGATACGAGCTCGACTCGACGATGCAGGTGGTGAAGCTGGGCGTCCCGCTGACCAAGGTGTCGGCGATCATCCGCGCCTCGGACGCCCCAAACAAGCTGTTCATGGTGGAGACGGCGTGGCCGCACGCCTGAGGTGGTAAGGTGACGGACGCTCAGAGAGAAGCATTGGAGCTGCTCGAGATATTCCTCCGCGCGCACTATCACGAGTACGAGCTCGACATCCTGGGCACGACGCGGGTGCTAGAGCTCTTTCCGCCAAACCACCCCTACCGCGTCGACCTGTCACGTGCGTTCCGAGAGGTGCTGTCGACGACCCTGCCCTCCGGCACGCTCACCAAGCTGGTGCAGGACGAGGCCAACCGTTTCGTCGTGAACGACGCGGAGGCGCGTTCGTATTTGAAGGATCTGTACGACGACCTCCACCTCGATTTCGAGGAGCCGTCGGATGGCGACGGGTGAGGGCAGAGCAGCTGTCATCCATGATGACCCCCGCTCCTTCATCGATGGGGACTACGAGGGGGCGTCCCGGTCCGCGTTCAACACGGTCTTCCTCGAAGATCGCGCCACTCGCTTCGACATGAGCGCGCGGCACCCCGCGCTGGCGCACGACCCGGCGCCGCGCGGCTGTTCCCTCCGTCGCCGAAGCCCGCGGGAAGCATCGTCACGCCCGCGGTCAAGCTCGGGCCGAGAGCACCTTGTGGCTTGAACGCGAGGTGCATTTCAACGACCATCGGCGTCAAGAGACGCCCCGCGGCGATGGAGCCCCTTCCCGTGTATCTCACCGACCTCACGCCCACCCAGGTTCGTGTCGGCTATGGCCAGCTCGGTCTTCACGGCAGCCTCGGCTACGAGAACAAGCCCGTGCGCGTCGCCGACCGCTCGTATTCGCACGCCCTGAGCGCGCACCCGCCCTCGCGCGTGCGCTTCCCGCTCGGCGGGCGCTACGGCGCTCTCCGCTGCCACGTGGCGCTCAACGACGACGTGCCGCCAGGCCGCTCTTCCGCGGATTTTTCGGTATTCGCCGATGGCCGCCTCGTCGCTGTCGTGCCTCACGTGCTCGCGGGAGCGCCGCCGCGGGAGCTCGTCGCCGACCTGCGCGGCGCGAACACCCTGGAGCTCGAGATCCGCACGAGCCGCTGGGAGTTTTGCCACGCGGTCTGGCTCGACCCGGTGCTCGACGAGGCGCCGCCGGCGCGCGCCGCGGAGCACCTCCTCGATTGCCTGGGACGCGCCGAGATCACCCTGCCTCGCGTGGTGCCGTCCGCGCGGCGCTGCATCGCGACGGTGGTGTCTCCGGGGTACACCGAGCTGCTCGACGACATGCTCGGGTCGCTGTACGCCCACGGCGGCTGCCAGGACGCGCTGCTCGTCGTGTTCGCGCTCGACGCCGACGCGGAGTGCGTGAGGGTGGCGGGTAAGTACGGCGCGACGCTCATCCCCTGCCGGTCGCACGCGCGCATCAACGCGACGAGCAAGGCGCTGCTCTACACGGTCGCACGCGTGGTCGACGCGGAGCGGTACCTCTGCCTGGACGCCGATATGCTGGTGCTGGGCGACCTGCGCCCGATCTTCGCCGCGCTCGAGGCGGCGCCCTGCGGGAGCATCCTGGTGTGCCGCGAGGGCAACAGCCGGGGGCTCGCGAACCTCGGCCAGGCGTTCCGCGACGCGTACTGGGGCAACGCGAACGACCTCAAGGCGCTGAAGATCACCGACGCCGAGCTCGCGTACCCGCTCGCCGTCAACGACGGGCTGTTCGCGGCCGAACGCTCGGCGATGCTCGCGCTCGACGGCTTCATCAGAGAGCTCCCTGGAGCGGTCGCGTGGGTGGACCAGCGACGCGACAACTGGTGGCGTAACCAGTTCATCTTCAACCTGGCGCTGGCCCGGCTGGACTGCGCCGTCGAGCTCGATCCAACCTGGAACCTCCAGCTCCACGCGCAGGACGTGGAGTGGGCCGAGCGCGACGGCCGCGCGCGCGCCGAGTGGCACGGCCGGCCGGTGCGGGTGCTCCACTTCAGCGGCGTGGGCCGGCGCAAGTACCCGGAGCAGCGCAACCAGTTCGTGCGGGTCTCCGACCCCCTCACGGGTGGAGGCGGCGGCGACCACTACGGGGCGTTCCTCGACGCGCTGCGCGCGTGGGTCGGGCGCTTCGGGCTCGCATCGCTCGCCTGGTCGTTCTACGGCGTCACCGACGCCACCACCGCCCGGGTGGCCGACCCCTCGACGTTCCCTCTGCTGGCGCTGCTCCACTACCTGGTGCGCACCAACGGATGCGTGCGCGTCCTCGAGACGGGCACCGCCCGCGGCATCTCCGCCGCCTGCCTCGCATCGGCGGTGGCTCATCGCGCCGAGGGCCGGGTGGTCACCCTCGACCCCTATCGCCACGCGGAGCGGAGCGAGCTGTGGAAAATGCTGCCCGAATCCATCCGTCGGTGCATCGAGGAGCGCACGGTGGGTTCGCTCGAGGGGATGGCCGCCGCGCTGGAGGCCGGGGAGCGGTACGAGGCTGCGCTGCTCGACTCGATCCACACCGAGGAGCACGTCTGGGCCGAGTTCGAGCTGGCGTCACGCCTGGTGTGCCCAGGAGGCCTGATCCTGATCCACGACGCGATCTATGCGCACGGCACGGTCGGCAAAGCCCTCTTGCGGATCCAGGCCGCGGGGTATGATGTCACGCGCCTGTGGACGGCGGAATCCGGCATGCACGAAGATGACCGTCTGGGTCTCGCCGTGATCGAGAACCGCCGCACCCGTGAGGCCGCCACGCCGTCGTGAGCGGAGCGCCGACGCTGCCGACCGATGCTCGCCACCTGCATCATGCCCACGCACGATCGACGCGCCTTCGTGCCGCGGGCGATTGAGGGCTTTCTGTCGCAGGACATCGACGCGATCGAGCTCGTGATCCTCGACGACGGCGCCGACGCGGTGAGAGACCTCGTGCCCGAGCACCCGCGGATACGCTACCTGCGCCATCCCACGAAGCTCTCGCTGGGCGAAAAGCGCAACGCGCTCTGCCGCGAGGCGCGGGGCGCGGTCATCGTGCACTGGGACGACGACGACTGGTACCCCCCGTGGCGCGTGCGCGTTCAGCTCGAGGCGCTGCGCTCGCGCGACGCCGACGCGTGCGGCAGCCGCACTGTCTGGTTCCACGAGCCCGCGACGGGGCGCGCGTGGCGCTATGACTATCGCGGCGCCGACGCGTACGTCACGGGCACCACCCTCGCGTATCGAAAGGCCTTCTGGGAGAAGAACCCCTTCGCCGAGGTGCAGGTGGGCGAGGACACCCGCTTCGTGCGCTCGGTGCCGCGCGGGCGCCTCGTCGACCTCGCGGATCCTGGCCTCTGCGTCGCCACGGTGCACCCGGGCAACGTGTCGCCCAAGCGCCCCGCGAGCAGCGCGTGGACGCGGGTGGACCCCGACGCGCTGCCCTCGGCGAGGGGCGCGGACGGACTGCCGCGGCGTTCACCGATGCTGCCT
This sequence comes from Sorangium sp. So ce128, assembly GCF_051525245.1. NCBI lineage: Bacteria > Pseudomonadati > Myxococcota > Polyangiales > Polyangiaceae > Sorangium > Sorangium sp. So ce128. The sequence continues at coordinate 3,013,295 of NZ_CP150313.1, forward strand.
CGCGTGTCGTGCATCATGCCCACGGCCGACCGGAGGCCCTTCGTGACGCTCGCGCTGGAGCTCTTCGCCGCGCAGACGCTGCCCGATCGCGAGCTCGTGGTGGTCGACGACGGCGGCGATCCCGTGGGCGACCTCTGCGAGGGCGCTTCCGGCGTGCGTTACGTGCGCCTCCCGCAGAAGATGTCCATCGGCGCGAAGCGCAACGTCGCGTGCCAGAGCGCCACGGGGGAGCTCATCGCCCACTGGGACGACGATGACTGGTACGGCCCCGAGCGATTGCGCCTCCAGGCCGAGCCCATCGCTGCGGGGCGCGCGGACGTCACGGGGCTCGAGAACGCCTACACGCTGAAGCTGCCCGAGGGGGAGTTCTGGGGCACGTCGAGGCGGCTCCACCAGCGGATGTTCGTGGAAGACGTGCACGGAGGGACATTGATGTTCCGCAGGTCCCTCTTCGATGGCGGCGCCCGGTATCCTGACACGAACCTCGCCGAGGACGCCGCCCTGCTCCGGGCGCTCACGACCCGCGGGGCTCGGCTCGAGCGCGTGGGGAACGGCGGCGTGTTCGTGTATGTGCGCCACGGGCGCAACGCGTGGCGCTTCGACGCGGGGCGTTTCCTCGACACCTCGGGCTGGCGCCGCGTCGAGGCGCCGCCGACGATGCCGCAGGCCGCTGTCGAGCGGTACCGCGCCGCTGCCTCGGGGGCGGCACCTGCGCGCGACGTGCCGCCGCCGGCGGGGCGCGACGCCTTCCGCGATTGCCTCGACGCCGCGGACGTGACGCGCCCCTCCGCGCCCCTCCGCGCGGAGCGTTGCGTGGCGGTCGTCGCGGGGGAGGGGCAGGCGGGCCTTCTCGACGCGCTGCTCGACTCCATCGAACGCCGCGGCTGCATCCCGGACGCGCTGAAGGTGGTGTTCATCGAGGGGGGGTCGCCGGGCTGCGAGCGGGTGGCCGCGCAGCACCGCGCCGAGGTCGTGCGATGCCGCGCGACGCGCGCGCCGTCCCCCGCGCTGAAAGGCGTGCTCTACTCGATGGCCCGCGCCGTCGATGCGCGGCAGTACCTCTGCCTCGACGCCGACCTGCTCGTGCTCGACTCGCTCGCCGAGCTCTTCGAGCAGCACGCGCGCCTGCCGGCCGGGAAAGTGCTCATCGCGCCCGAGTCCATGCCCGGCGGCCCTGCGAGCCTCGGCGCTGCCCTCACGTCGATCTATCATGGAACCGCAGGGGAGATCTCTTCACTCACGCGCGGAGACCCCGCCCTCGCGGCGTATCCCCACGTCGTGAACGACGGGCTCTTCGTGGCCGACCGCGTGGGTCTGGAGGCGGTCGACGGGTGGCTCCGCTCCTCCGCCGGGATCGCGCAATGGGTGCACGGGCGCCGCGACGTCCGGTGGCGCCAGAAGGCCGCGCTCAACCTCGCCCTCGCCAGCATCGGCGCCGGCGCCGCGCTCGACCCTTCCTACAACGTGCAGTTGCACGCCGAGCGCGCCGAGCCCGACGGCGGCGGCGGCGCGCGCTGGCGAGGTGGACGTGCGAGCGTGCTGCACTTCAACGGCGCAGGACGCAGGCTCCATGCCGCCTGGTGTACCCGATTGAGGTGAGCGTCAGCCTGCGGGTGACGGCCCGATCCGGCTGTGGCCGCCGCCCTGCCAGGACGCGTGTTGGTGCGCCCTTTGCTGAAACCCCGGCTCTCCGGGAGGACATCTCATGACCGAACGCAAAGACCCCGCGAAGCCGTCGTCCAGTGAGCCGGCGCCGACCGAGAAGGGCGCGGGCAGCGCGAAGCAATCGATGGGCGGCCCGTCGGCCAAGCCGCGGGCGGCACGGACGAAACGCAGCCTCCTCGAGCGCGCGGCGACCGCGCTCGGCAGCGGGACGAGCAGCGAGGACGCCCGGGTGCGCCACGTGGCGGCAGCCGACCGCCTCGACGCGAAGGTCGACGCCACCGAAGCGCTCGTCGCCGCGATCCCCGAGAACGTGAACAAAGGCGCCGAGTACGCGCTACGCGGCAAAATGCCACAGCCGCCGCAAGGTGCCACGGCGAAGCCCGAGAACCTCGACGCGACCGCGAGCACGATCACCGAGAGCAACGAGTCCGAGAAGAACGGCGCCAAGGCGGCGCCGGGCGCCAATCCGAACCAGGGGCCTCTGCAGAAGCATCGGGTCGACTCGCTCGGTCGGGCGCTGACGACGAACCAGGGCGTGCCCGTCGGCGACAACCAGAACTCGCTGCGCGCGGGGCTGCGCGGCCCGACGCTGCTCGAGGACTTCATCCTGCGCGAGAAGATCACGCACTTCGATCACGAGCGCATCCCCGAGCGCGTGGTGCACGCGCGCGGCTCGGGCGCGCACGGCTACTTCGAGTGCACCGAGGACATCACCTCGCTCACCAAGGCCGCGCCCTTCGCCAAGGTCGGCAAGCGGACGCCGGTCTTCGTGCGCTTCTCGACCGTGGCGGGCGAGCGCGGCAGCGCCGATACGGTGCGCGACGTGCGTGGCTTCGCCGTGAAGTTCTACACCGAAGAGGGCAACTGGGACCTTGTCGGCAACAACATCCCTGTCTTCTTCATCCAGGACGCGATGAAGTTCCCGGACGTGGTGCACGCCGTCAAACCCGAGCCGCACCACCAGATGCCGCAGGCGTCGAGCGCGCACGACACCTTCTGGGACTTCATCTCGCTCATGCCCGAGTCGATGCACATGGTCATGTGGCAGATGAGCGACCGGGCGATCCCGCGCAGCTTCCGGACGATGCAGGGCTTCGGCGTGCACACCTTCCGGCTCGTCAACGCGGCCGGCGAGGCGACGCTGGTGAAGTTCCACTGGACACCCGTGCTCGGCACGCACTCGCTCGACTGGGACGAGGCGGTGAAGATCGCGGGCGCCGACCCCGACTTCCACCGCCGCGATCTGTGGGAGGCCATCGAGGGCGGCGCGTTCCCCGAGTACCTCTTGCAGATCCAGACGTTCACGGAGGCCGAGGCCGAGCGGTGGAGCTTCGACGTGCTCGACGCGACCAAGATCGTGCCGGAGGAGCTCGCGCCCCTGCGCACCGTCGGCCGGCTCGTCTTGAACCGCAACCCGGACAACTTCTTCGCCGAGACGGAGCAGGTCGCGTTCTGCACGCAGCACATCGTGCCCGGCATCGACTTCACGAACGACCCGCTGCTCCAGGGGCGCAACTTCTCGTACCTCGACACGCAGCTCTCGCGCCTCGGCGGGCCGAACTTCCACGAGATCCCGATCAACGCGCCGGTCGCCGAGGTGCACAACAACCAGCGCGACGGCTTCCACCGTCAGGCGATCAACCGCGGCCGCGTGAACTATGAGCCCAACTCGCTCGCCGGCGGCTGCCCGTTCCAGGCCGGCGCGCGCGGCTTCGCCTCGGTCGCCGAGCGGCTCCTGGCGCAGCAGGCGGCGACCGAGCCGAGCAAGCTGCGCGCGAAGCCCGAGAAGTTCGCGGACCACTACACGCAGGCGCGCCTCTTCTGGGCGAGCCAGACGCCCGTCGAGCGCGCGCACATCGCGCGCGCCTTCCGCTTCGAGCTGACGCGCGTGCAGACGCAGGCCATCCGCGAGCGCATGGTCCGGATGCTGCGGAACGTCGACGAAGGGCTGGCCGCGCAGGTCGCGGCCGACCTCGGCATGCCGCTCCCCGAGCCGCTCTCGATCGTGGCGCCGCCCGTCAAGGACCCCGAGGTCGTGGCGTCGCCGGCCCTGTCGCTGTTCGCCCGGCCCGGCGATGGCCGCATCCTCGGCCGCCGCGTCGCGCTCCTCGTCGCCGACGGCGTGAGCGGGGCGGAGGCGGGCGCGCTCTACGAGGCGCTGCTGGTGGCGGGCGTGGTGCCCCGCTACGTCGGCGCGCGCCTCGGGGTGGTGCGCACCGCCGAGGGCGACGAGCTGCCGGTCGAGGTCACGGTCGAGGCGGCCCCGAGCGTCCTCTTCGACGCCGCGGCGCTGCTGCCCGGCAGGGGCGCGGCGGCGCTGGCGCGCGACGGGCTCGCGGTCGAGTTCGTCCAGCTCCAGTACCGCCACTGCAAGCCGCTGCTCGTGCCAGCGTCGGCCGCGCCGCTCGCCGAGGCCGCCGGCATCAAGGCCGCCGCGGGGGCCGACCCGGGCCTGCTCGTCCTGCCGGACGACGCGGTGGCCGCGGCGGCGCCGGCGTTCGTCAAGGCGATCGCCATGCACCGCGCGTGGCAACGCCAGACCGAGCCGCCGGCGGTGTGACCCTGGCTCAGCGCTCCCTGACCTCGTCTGGGCCTCGTGCCCCTCACCAGAGGCGCCGGTGTTCGCGACGTGCGCGTGCCGCCACGGCCGCGGCGGTCGCCAGGGCGAGCGCGACGGCCGCGGCGGCGGCGAGGCGCCGGGCCGTGGGCGCGGCGCCGCCCTCGATGACGCGCAGGTTCGCCTTCGCCGTGACCCGATCGCACGCGAGCCGCTCCTCGCTGCGCTCGATCGGCTCGGCGAGGCCTGGCGGCGCCGCGGGAGCGGCTTCGGCGCGGACATGACCGCGCTCGCCCAGGGAACGGGAGACCCTCTCCAGATCGAACCGGATCACACCGGATGGTTCCATGGGTTCTGCATTTGCAATCGCCGTTCCCCACCGGTGCACCAGGGCGCTCGCCGGTTCGACGCATCGGTCGCGTGGAGCGCCCGGTCGCCCGCGCGAAGCGGATCGCCGTCGATCGCGCGCGAGAGCTCGTCCGCGAGCGTCTCCGCCTCGGGGCCGGCCGGCGCGCTCCGTCAGCCCCGGTGCGGGATCCAGCTCTCGATCATGTCGCGGTACGCCTGGCGGATGACCCCGCGCCCGCCCGGGTCGCCCCGGAGCAGCGCCGACGTGAGCATCGCGGCCTGCTTCAGGGTGATGTGCGGCGGCAGCGGCGGGACCTCCGGGTCGGTGATCGCCTCCACCACCACCGGCCGGTCGACCCGGAAGGCCTCGTCCCACGTGCGCGCGACCTGGTCCGGGCGGTCGATCCGCACGCCGCGCAGCCCGAGCGCCTCGGCGTAGGCCGCGTACGGGAAGTCCGGCAGCGTCTGGGACGCCTCGAGCTTGGGATCGCCGCTCATGGCGCGCAGCTCCCAGGTGACCATGTTCAGGTCGTGGTTGTTGAGCACCAGCACGACGAGGCGCGGGTCCTTCCACTCGCGCCAGTACTTCGCGACGGTGATGAGCGTGTTGATGCCGTTCATCTGCATCGCGCCGTCGCCGACCATCGCGACGACCGGGCGGTCGGGGAAGGCGAACTTCGCCGCGACCGCGTACGGCATCGCGGGTCCCATCGTCGCCAGCGTCCCCGAGAGCGAGGCCATCATCCCCGCCCGGATCTTGATGTCGCGCGCGTACCAGTTCGCCGACGTTCCGGAGTCGGCGGTCAGGATGCAGCCGTCGGGCAGCCGCGGCGAGAGCTCCCAGTAGACACGCTGCGGGTTCAGAGGATCGGCGTCGTTCATCGCCCGCGCCTCGAGCACCTTCCACCAGTCGGCGACGCTCTCCTCGAGCTTGCGCCGCCACGACCGGTCCGTCTTGAGCTTGAGGTAGGGGATGAGCGCCCGCAGCGTCTCGGCGCTGTCGCCGATCAGGTTGACCTCCATCGGGTAGCGCAGGCCGAGCATCCGGCCGTCGATGTCGATCTGGACGCCGCGCGCCTTGCCCTCCTCCGGCAGGAACTCCGGGTAGGGGAAGTTCGAGCCGACCATGAAGAGCGTGTCGCAGTTGGCCATCATCTCCCAGCTCGGCTTGGTGCCGAGCAGGCCGATCGCGCCGGTCACCCAGGGCAGGTCGTCGGGGAGCGCCGCCTTGCCGAGCAGCGCCTTCGCGACGCCGCACCCGAGGATCTCGGCGGCGCGCACGATCTCCGGCGCGGCCCCGAGCGCGCCCTGGCCGATCAGCATCGCGACCCGCTTGCCGGCGTTCAGCACGTCGGCCGCGCGCCGCAGGTCCTCCTCCTTCGGCACCACGCGCGGCGAGGCGTAGCCGATGCCGGAGTGCACGGTGCCGTGCGCGTGCGGGGGCTGCTCGACGGCGTCGAGCTCCTGGACGTCCTTCGGGACGATGACGCACGTCACGGTGCGCTCCGCCCTGGCGATGCGCATCGCGCGGTCGATGAGGTGGCGGATCTGCATGGGAGAGGACGCCATCTGCACGTACTCGTGCGCGACGTCCTTGAAGAGCGTCAGGAGATCGACCTCCTGCTGGTAGTGCCCGCCGAGCGCGGCGCGGTCCTGCTGGCCGACGATGGCCACGACCGGCTGGTGGTCGAGCTTCGCGTCGTAGAGCCCGTTCAGGAGGTGGATGGCGCCGGGCCCCGAGGTCGCCAGGCACACGCCGACCTCGCCGGTGAACTTCGCGTGGGCGCACGCCATGAACGCGGCCATCTCCTCGTGCCGCACCTGGATGAACCGGAGGTCCGGAACGCGGTGGAACGCCCCGACGATCCCGTTGATGCCGTCGCCTGGATAGGCATAGACGCGCCGGACACCCCACGCGACGAGGCGCCTCAGCAGGAACTCGCCGACGGTCTGGGCCATGATTTCCCCCAGTCCGAGCTCGTACGTGAGCTCGACCCTGCGCGCCGTGCGACAAACGTGCCGCCTCGCGGCGCCGCGCGCTGCGTGCCGCGGCTGCGCGTGCGAGCGTGCGCTATGCGCGCGGCGCCGAGCGACCCGCGATGAAGGTAGAGCCAGAGCTCCAGGCTCGAGGGCTTCGCGGCGCGTGTCCCGGGCGCGGCGCGCCGCCGCGCCATCACGGCCCGCAGAGCTCGAGGTTCGGCGGCGGCGGCGCCGGGTACGCGTCGGTCGCCGTCTTCGCGAACTGGCACGCGAGATCGTCCGGCTGACACCCTGCCTGGGAGATGCACGCGCCGCTCTCGTCCGTCCCCTGACACAGGCACTCCTCATCTCCCGGGTCGCAGATCTCCACGAGCTCCATCATCCCTTCGTCCTCGTGGTTCAGCTTGTGGCAGTGCGCCACGAACTGGCCCGTGAACTTCCTGGGGTTCATGATCACGTCGCGCGGCCCGTCCTCGACCTGGACCCACATGGTGTCTCGCCAGTGGGCGAAGTTGGGCTCCTTGTTCGATTTGTTGGGGCACACAAGGAACGGGTTGATGTGGATATGGAAAGGGTGCCCGTCGAACGCGCGGATCTCCCACCGCTCCGGGCTCCCGACGGTCATGACCCGATCGCTCCGGTAGCCGCGGGCGCGCCGCTCGTCGAACTTGCGGCAGCTGATGTTCGGATCCGGGCAGATGCACACCGGCGCGTCCGGATCGACCTCGTGCGGGTGCTCTCCCGGGTCACAGGACATGAGCGCCACATCGCTGCTGAGATCGGGCGGCTGGCTCCCCGGCGTGGGCACGAGGAGCACCACCTTCTGGTGCACGGCCTCGACCGAATCGCAGCTCACCTCCATCTCCTTGCCATCGACCGTGCCGGTCCACGAGGTGGGTGGCGCGAGCGCGGCCACGTCCGCCTCCGCGGGCAGGTTCACCTCGGTCGGCTCGCCCGCGCTCGGATCCACATCGACGATCGCGATCACGCTCCCCAGGAGATCGTTCGGCCGTCGCCCGACGAGGCAGAGCGTCTGCTTGCCTTCAGGCATCTTCACCATCACGTCGGCGCGGTACCCGGGCGAGACCCACACCGTGTCGCTCCTGTAGAACTGCGGGAGCGTCAGCCCGTCGCGCGCGATCTGCGTCGTCTCGATGGGCGCCTTGTCGAAATCGGAGCACGAGGCGTCCTTCGCGGCGTGGAGCTTCATCCCCATCTCGTCCGGGCTGCCCGCGTAGACCATGCGCCAGCGCTCCACCTGCCCGGGCGGCGTCGTGAGCCGCGGCCTGAGCTTGCCGTTGATCAGCGTGGCCCGGAGCGACTCGACCGCGAGGAAGTCGGTCACCGACAGGTTGTCCTCGGTGCAGGCCTCTCCCTCCTTCAAGGGCACCGTGTTCGCGTGATCGATGGGCACCTGCGTCATGACCATCACCCGCTCTCTGGCCCTGGCGATGCCGGGCAGCTCGTCGAGCGCGCCCTCGATGAGGAGCGCCCCGGCGGCCCCATCCATGACCTGGATGGCCGTGGAGCCGTGGATGTGAGGGTGGTACCAGTCCGTGCCCTCGTGGTGGATCCCGTCCTCGTCCAGGTCCCAGCGGTACCGGGCGCTCTCGCCCGGCCCCACCTCGTGCAGCACGTGGTCGCCGAAATACCTCCCCTCGGGCGCGCAGCCGTCCCCCTCGCACGGGTCCGCGGGATCGTCCGTCGCGAAGTTGGGCTGCACGTGCAGGCCGTGGCCGTGCAAGTTCGTCAGGTTGAAGTCGTGGCACGACCTGTTGCCATGGCCCATCATGCTCGCGATCTCGCGGAAGTCGCTCTTCGTGAAGTCGTTATGCAGGGTCACGTGGACCTTGCGATCCTCGCCCTTCGGAATGCGGATCGTCGGGCCGCTCGTCATTCCGTTGTACGCACGGAGACAGAACCGCCGCCCGTCGATCTCGACCTCGCTCGGGCCGAAACGCAGCTCGTACGCTCCATCCGCGCCCGGCTGGAGCTCGGGGGGGTCCTCGTACGTGGACGTCGTCTGCGGCGTCGTGCTCGTCGTGCTCGTCTCCTCGCCTCCGCCGCAGCCTGCGGGCGCCGCGAGGGAGATGGCCAGCGCCGCGAGCGGGCCTGTGCGCGTGAGCGCGTGCGAATCGTCTCGTGCCATCAACTTGTCTCCTCCTTTCGCGACACTATCGAGCGGCGCCGCATGTGGATGGCCGAAGACGGTCACCCCTGGCTAGAATGCGGACAGTGGCAGGGTGTATGGATCTCGAAGAGCTTCGCGCCTTCCTCGCCGTGGTCGAGGCCGGCTCCTTCCTTGGCGCGGCGCGCGCGCTCGGCTCGTCGCGCACGACGCTGCGGCGTCAGGTCGCGTCGCTGGAGGCGCGCGCCGGCGTCCTCCTGCTCGAGAGCGTGCGGAACGGCGTCGTGCCGACCGAGGCCGGGCAGGTGCTCGCCCGGAAGGGGCGCGGCATGGTGCAGGAGGCCGCCGCGCTCCTGGCCTCGATCCGGGAGGTGGGCGACGCGCCCTCGGGCACCCTGCGGGTCATCCTGCCCGTGGGGCTGCCGCCGCACATGATGACGCCGCTCTTCGCCGCCGTTCGCAGCGCGTATCCGAGGCTCCACGTCCACTGCCGCTTCAGCAACGATCCGCTCGGGGAGGCGCTCACGGACATCGACATCGCTGTCCACTTCGGCGAGGACGCGCCGAGCGGACACTGGATATCTCACGTCGTCCTGCGCGTCCGCGAGTGGCTCATCGCCAGCCGCGCGTACCTGGAGCGGCGCGGCACGCCACAGACGATCGACGATCTGAAGCACCATGAGCTGTTCGCGTGGCAGGCCCCGGGCGAGGACGCGCGCACCTGGCGGACATGGCGGGGCGCGCCCTTCACCGTGGAGCCGGCCCTCATCGCGACGGACATCCACTTCATCCGGCACTGCTGCATCTCCGGCCTGGGCATCGGCCTCGTCCCCGACGCGCTCGTGCCCGACCCGGACGTGGGGCCGGACGCGCTCGTGCCGGTCCTGCCCGACGTGGTCGGGCAGGAGCGGCCCGTGCGGCTCAGCGTCCCGGGGGCGCTGTCGGAGATACCGAAGATCAAGGTGTTCATCCAGCACGTGCGGGCGTCGCTCGGGAAGCTGTAGCGCCATGGCGAGACATCACCGGAAGATCGCGATCTCGTGCGCGGCCGCTGCGATGGCGGTGACCGGCTTTGCGGGAACGGCGCGCGCGCAGGTCGCTGACGCGGTCTACGAGGACGTGAGGGACGTCATCGAGGATCTGATCCAGCGGGAGGTCGCCGAGGCGGTCGCCCCCAACCTGGTGTGCCAGACGGCGCGCCTGGCGAGCGCGGATCACCACCTGCAAGAATACGCAGGGATCGTCGACAAGCTCGAAGACGCGGCGGCGGGCCCGGAGAAGGACGCGCTCGAGAAGCGGCGCGACGAGCTAAGGCCCATCCTGAGGAGGGGGTTCCCGATCCTCACCTATTTCCCCCTCACGCTCCAGCGGGTCTTCCGGCGGCAGTTCAGCGCGATCCGGACGAGCGTCACGGACGAGGTCGCAGGCTTCGCGGGGCACATGGTCTATGTCGGGCTGACGTCGAACGAGGGCCAGATAAAAAGGCCGCAGGGTACGCAGAGCATCGAGCTCCTGCACAAGTTCGCGAGCGCCGACGACGCTCGCGCCGAGCGCGCGGCGCCCAGCAAGCTGACGTGGACCAGGCTCGACCCGCGGTCGCTGAACCTCTGTGTCTCCGTCCTCAAGGAAGATCTCGCCGTCGGCGTCACCGGCGCTGGGGCGCAGTCGCCGCTCGAGGAGGACTGCGGCGCGAGCGCAGCGTCAGGGACCAGCTACGCCTGTGAGCTCGCGTTCGCCGTTCGCGCCATTCTCCAGAGGAAAGACGCCCTGGCGGAGGAGCACTTCATCAGGGCAGCCGCCGTCGTGGTCGGGGCGACCGCCGCGAAGGCCCTCGAGGTGACGGACGACGCCGTGAGGAGAAGACTCCTGGACGAGGCGGTCCTGGTCACGAGAGACGTCCTGCGCGGCGGCAAGAAGCTCGACGAGATCCTCCCTGTCCTCTTGTCCGCCGCACCCGTCGCGTCCGCCGCGTCCGCCGCCGCCGAGGCAGATGCAGCCGCTCGTGCCCGGGAGCTGCGCTCGAGGTTGAGCAACCTCGAGCGCCTCCGGGTCCAGTGGAACATCGGCACGCGGGGCGGCGCGAACAACCTCGATATCGTGAGCTTCGTGAACGTCATCGGCGCCGCCGGCGGCGCGCTCCGCGATCTCTGTGACAAGGACCTGATCGGCCAGGTCTGCGCCCAGATCGAGCGACAGTCCTCGGCGCTGACGAAGATCGGCGACCTCCAGGCGGACCTCTGGCCGGCGATCCGGCTCGCCAGCCAGGGCGAGCACGGGGAGGCCGCGAGCCGCGCGATCAGGACGTTCTTCTCCTCGCGGCCCGGAGGCGAGGGGGATCAGGTCGAGATCTACCGGCGCTTCGCCGAGGCGGTCATCGTCTACGTCCTCGCGACGGTCGACGACAAGATTCCTTCGGACGCCGACCGGGCCGCGTTCCGGGAGGCGTCCGTCGAGGTGCTCCGGGAGCTGGGCACGGGGGGCGGCATGGATCGCCCGTGGGGTCACGCCTTCTACAGGCCCGACATGGCGCTGCGCGTGTCGTGGAGCCCGAGCTACATCGACGGCGAGGGCGGATCGCCGAGGATCGTGCCGTCGGCGAACACCCTCAACCTGCGCGGCGTCGTGCGTTATACGGATGCCTATTATTTCGCCCTCCAACCCTCCTTCATCGACCTCCTCGCCCCGCTGAGCGAGCTCGCGCTCCGGCGCTCGGAGGCGGTCGAGTACGAGGATTCGGGCCGTGTCCTCCTGAACGCGGTGACCCCTCGGATCGAGGCGATGGTCGGCGTGCCCGCCCTCTCGAAGCACCTCGTCGTCTCCGGCGGCGCTTCCCTGCGCCTTTCGGCGCCCTTCAAGAAGAAGGATCAGGAGGGGTGCGACGGCACCTGCTATCGCTACAAGTTCCTCTGGAGCAAGAAGGACGATGTCGTCTCGGACCCGGCTGGGCTCGGGTTCATCGAGTTCGGATTCGCGGTCAAGTACCTGCTCTGAAGCATCTCCTCGAATTTGTTCGGGAAAATTCACAGGGAGACGAGGAGACGAGGAGTAAAATCCCAGATCTCCCCGCCTCCCTGTTCAATTTTCTGCTGAAGATGCAGGGGGCGCAGGCGAACTGAAGCTGTATACTTGACAGTTGTAGTGTCTCGATGCACGATACACCTCGTGATGACGTACAAGCTCGACGAGCTCGCGGGCGAGGCGGGGGTGGCGCCGCGCACGGTGCGGTATTACGTGCAGCGCGGCCTGCTTCCGGCGCCGGAGTTCCGCGGGAAGGACACCTCCTACGGGCGAGAGCACCTCGCGCGGCTCCGCGCCATCAGGGTCCTCCAGCAGGCGCACTTGCCGCTGGAGGAGATCCAGGCGCGCCTCTCGGCCGCGGGCCTCGACGAGATCGAGCGCATCGCCGCGGGGGCGCCGCCGGGCGATCTCGAGGTGCGCTGCGCCGCCCCGGAGGAGGCCGCCGCGTCGAGCCCGCGCGCCGGCGCCCCGCGCGGCGCGCGCTGGGAGCGGGTCGAGATCGCCGACGGGGTGGAGCTCCACGTGCGGACCGACGCCCCGGAGAGCTCGCGGCGCATCGCCCTCGATATCGAGTCTCGTTACACAACCCTTGCCCCGAAAGGCTCGCGATGAACCCCTCCCACGATCCTTCGCACCCGTCGCCGATGTCGTGTCTTCGCACCTCCGAGGGCCACCCGGTCCCGCTGCTCGGCGTCTCCCTCTCGGGCGAGGTCCTCGGCGGCGCGGCGCGGCTCGTCGTGCGGCAGCGCTACCGGAACGAGGAGCGCCGGCCGATCGAGGCGATCTACACCTTCCCGCTCCCGGGCGAGGCGAGCATCGCCGGCTTCGCCATGGAGTGCGCCGGCCGCAGGCTCGAGGGGGAGGTCAAGGAGCGCGAAGAGGCGTTCCAGGCCTACGACGAGGCCATCGCCACCGGCCACGGCGCGGCGCTGCTCGACGAGGAGCGGCGCAACGTGTTCACGGCGAGCGTCGGCAACCTCCTGCCGGGGGAGGAGACGGTCGTCGAGGTCACGTTCGTGCAGGCGCTCACGGCCGACGAGGGGGCGCTGCGGCTCATGATCCCGACCCTCGTCGCGCCCCGCTACATCCCCGGCGCGACCGGGGGCGACCGGACCGCGCACGGCGTCCAGGAGCCCACGGGCGACGTGCCCGACGCCGACCGCATCTCCCCCGGGATCGCGCGGGTCGACTACGGGATCACCGTGGATATCGTCTTCGATCTCGGGCGCGACGTCGCGATCGAGAGCCCCTCGCACGCGCTCTCGGTGCGCCGCGAAGAGGGGTATCGCCAGCGGGTCTCGCTCCGGAACGACAAGGCCGCGCTCGATCGGGACATCGTGCTGCTCGCGGCGGGCGCGCCGGGCGTGCAGGCAGGCGTTGTGTGCGACAGGACCAAAGGCCAGGAGGGGACCTTCGCCCTCACCGTGGTGCCGGACCTCTTCGACACGCATGCACACGCGAAGCGGGCGTCCTCCCGGCGCGACGTCGTGTTCGTCGTCGACGTGTCGGGATCGATGCAGGGCGAGTCGCTCGACCAGGCGAAGCGCGCGCTCCGGCTGTGCCTCCGCCACCTCGCCGAGGGGGATCGGCTCGGCGTGATCGCGTTCTCCAGCGATTTCCGGGCGCTCGATCCGTCGCTCGCCCCGTTCACGCAGGCGACCCTGAAGGCCGCGGACGCGTTCGTCGAGGGCCTGCGCGCGGACGGCGGGACGGAGATGCTGAATCCGCTGCTCGCGGCCGTGGGCATGCTCGGCGACGCGGAGCGAGACCGCGTGGTCGTGCTGCTGACGGACGGTCAGGTGAGCAACGAGGCGCAGATCGTCGATCGCGTCGTCCAGCGGGGCAAGGGGGTGCGGATCTACTCGTTCGGCATCGGCACGAACGTGAGCGACGTGCTGGTGAGCGATCTCGCGCGCCGGACGGAGGGCGCAGCGGAGTTCATCCACCCGGGCGAGCGCATCGACGAGAAGGTCACGGCCCAGTTCGCGCGGGCGACGGCGGTCCGGGTCACCGGGCTCGAGGCGCGCTTCGAGGGGATCGACGTCGGCGAGCTCGCGCCGGCCGAGCGCCCCGCGCTCGTCGACGGCGAGCCGTGGGTGCTCTACGGCCGCTACGGTCAGCCGGGGATGGGGCGGCTCTCGCTCCGCGGGACCCTGCGCGGGGAGCGCTTCCACCTCGAGGTGCCGGTCGAGCTCGCGGCGGAGGCGTCGCGGCCCGGCCTCGAGGCGCTGTGGGCGGGCGCGCGGGTGCGGGAGCTCGAGGAGTCGGAGCGCGGGCTGTCCGGCAAGCGCGCCGAGGCGATGCGAAAGCGCATCGTGGACCTCGCGGTCCGGCACCGGGTGGCGTCGAAGCACGCGTCGTTCGTGGTGATCGAGCGGCGGACGGGCGACCGGCGCGCCCACGGGCAACCCGAGGCGCGGCCCGTGCCGGTGAGCGCGCCGGCGGGGTGGGGGATGTCGAGCCACCGCGGCCCGGCGGCTCCGGCCGCCGTGTACGCCGCGATGTCGATGGGCGGGGGCGGCCCGAAGGGGGGCAGCCCCGTCGTGATGAGGTCCAGGATCGCCGCGCCCGCTCCCGCGGCGGCCGCCGCCCCGCCCAGGTCGGCGCCGGCCGCGGGCGGTCTGCTGGCGCGCGCCAAGCAGCTCTTCCAGCCGAGCGCAGGGGCCGCGGCCGCGCGCGGCTCGGCCGACCTGGCGGCGGGCGCCGTCGCGCCCCCGGCCGCCGCCGCGCCGGGCGGCCCCGCGTCGCCGTACCACGTGCCTCCGCCGGCCCCGGCCCCGGCCCCGGCCGCCGCGCCGGCGCCGAGCGTCGTGCCTAAGGGGAGCCCGTCCCAAGGGGACAGCCTGGGGCGCCTCTTCGAGGAGCAGCTCGCGTCCGGGCTCTGGGAGCGCGGCGACTCGACCGATCTGGGCCGGATCTCCAGCACGGCCCTGTGCCTCGCGGCGTGCCATGACCAGGGCGTCGACTCGGCCCACCCCATCTACGGCGCCCAGGTCGCCAAGGCGATCGAGGCGCTCTGCGCGCTGGCCGCGTCGCTCCTCCAGCGCGGAGGTGCCGACGGGGAGGTGGCCGCGGCGCTCGCGGCGGCCTACCTCGTCGCGGGCGGCCGGCGGCTGCGGGCGCAGGTCCGCGACGCCGTGGCGGTCGCCGCGCCCGAGGCGGTGCGCGCTTTGCTGGGCGAGCTCGGGGACGCCGAGGCGCTCAGGCTAAAGGTCGAGGAGCTGCACGGCGCATGACAGGCTCGCCGCGGCCGGACGGTCGCGGCAGCCCTCGCGTCGTCTCACGGGTACGTATCGTCCCCGCCCTTCGTGCCGGCTCCCGGCCGGGTCTCGCCAGCCGGGCGGGCCGCACCGCCCGGACGAGGCTCGCCAGCCGGTGCCGCGCCAGCCGGTGCCGCGCCAGCCGGTGCTGCGCCAGCCGGTGCCGCGCCAGCCGGTGCCGCGCCAGCCGGTGCCGCGCCAGCCGGTGCTGCGCCAGCCGGTCGCGCGGGGCCCTCCGGGAGCTGAGCTGTCCCCTCGATCACGATCTCCACGCGCGGCTCCTGCGGTTGCGCCGGGGCGCCGCCGCCCGCGTCGGCAGGCGGCAGATCGGCGAAGCTCGCCAGGCTGAGCCGTGCGAGGGGCACGCCGGCCTCCTTGGGCTGCGCCAGGAAGAGCAGCACGGCGCGCGCCTGGGCGACCGTCACGTCCCAGCCGTTGCGCCACGCCACGCCAGGCGTGCCGCTCGCCGTGTGGCCGACGACCTGGTAGCCGAGGCCCTTGAGCGGCTCGTTGCTGCGGATGATCGCGGCGATGTCCCTCAGCACCTTCTCCCCCGCCGGGGAGAGCGCGTCGCGGTTCCCCTTGAACAGGACCCGGCTCGGGATCGAGATGACCACGCGGCCGTCGCGCGGCGCGACCGTGACGTCTCCGGCGGCGACCGGCAGGAACGCCCTGAGGACGTCGCTGTCGCGCTCCGAGGCCGGGCGGGCCCCGGCCGGCTCGCCGCGCGGCGTCGCGCCCAGCCCGACGTCGAGGCCCGAGATCGGATCGTTCGCCCAGTGTGGATCGGCCGCGGCGCCGCCGCGCGGGCCCTGCTCTTCCAGCTGGCGGACGCGCGCCTGGCTGGCCACGAGCTCGCGCTGGAGGCGCTCGGACCGGTCGAGCTGAGCTTGCCATTCGAACTCGGTGTAGCCGCACCCGGCGAGGAGCGCAGACGCGACCAGCGCGGCCAGGCCGCGCCCGGCGAAAGCGGCCCGGACAGCGCGGGGAGGGGGGACCTCGGCGCGCCCCTTCGCGCTCACCTCTGCGACACCCGAAACAGGCAATTGCACTTGGCAGGCTCCTTCTCGCCGGATCATCCGGATCCATCCTCCTCGCGCCGGGGCGCTGAGCGGGCGGGAGCCTATCCGAGCGGCCGTGATCCCACAAGGCGCGGGCGGCGCTCATTCCACGTTCGGGCCACGTTCGGGCCACGTTCGGGCCACGTTCGAGCCACGTTCGGGCCGGGGCGCGCGCCCCGGCCTCGAAGACCTCGGCGGGGCACCGGGCTGAGGGACCGAGCCGCTACCGGTTCGACCCGCCTGTGCGCGGTCCCGCGCTCGCTCGCCATGCGGGTGAGCTCGCCTACGACAGGCGCTCCTGGCCGGCGCCGTTCGGCAGCGAGGCCTGGTGCATTTTCCTGCGGTGCTCGAGCTCGGCAGAGATGAGCCGCACGAGCTCCGTCGAGAGGACGATCGCCTCCCGAGGACCATATCCATGCTTGCTCAGCTCCCGCGCGACCGACTTGGCCAGGATCTTCATCGCCGAGTCGATCTCTCCCGGCGTCTTCGATGTCGACGCCGAGAAGAGGCTCGCGGTCATCTGGGTGTCGGCGCCTCGTCCCTGGCCGTCCTCGGGCGTCCGGTGCAGCGCCGGCTCGCGCTCCGGAGGCGCCGCGCTCCGGAGCGATGGCCTATCGATCGCGTGGCTTTCGTTGTTTTCGGCCGATGCGGGCGTCGTCGTGCTCGTCGTGCTGTCCGTATGCAGCGATGTCATGTTGTGCGCGCTCACGGTGGATCCCCGTCGTCGTTTAACGGTTTTCTCGCCTTCGTCCTTCGTTCCCGCGCGAGAGGTGCTGTTCATCTCGAGCTCATGCCGCTCGTCGCAGCGGCAGGCATCGGTGGATTTACGTCGCGAGGCGAAGTTGACGGTAAAAGCAGGAATGGCACCTGCCGGGGCAGTGTGGAGGCGGACCACAACGGCCCCTGACCCCACGATAGCAGGGCTCCGATGAAGGGCATCACTTCATCGGTCGTTCGCGCGCGAACACCCATGTTCGCGCGCCGCCGGCGATGCACGGCGCCCCCCGCCGCCCACGCTGCTCAGGCATCCTCGCGTGGCCTGACGAGGTCTCGTGCCGCCGCGAGCGATCTGGGCCACTCGACACACCGGGCTGGCGCACGATGACCGCGCGTTCCACGCCTGACATGGAAAACGCCTGTCGACGCCGAGGGGGCGCTCCCGCGAGACTGCAACTCTGAACTTGCGCGCCAACGCTCCGCCCGCGGGGGGCGCCGTCCGCGGTGCGCTGCGAGCGCGAGAGGTGGCTTGCCCGGGGCAGACCCGGGTGCGCCTGGCGCGCTCGCGGCGCGGGGCGCGGGGCGCGGCCGCCCGCGCTGCGCTCCGCCGGGGAGCCCGGACGCACGCGTGCGCGGATGAGGAACAATCGACGTCGAGCACGGATGGCGAGTCGGATGTTCGCTGGTTGGACAGAGCTTGTTAGGAATCGCACGCCTTCCATTGACGATGTGTGTTTCCCGCGGTACTCGATGGAATCGTTGGCGGCCCGACGCTGCGGCGCCATGGGCGTCCGGAGGGGATTCCGGGCTTTGTAGAGCCGGCGACGCGGTAGATCGACGCGACGTCCTTGCTTCCGTGTGCCGCTCCATGGCGCCGTTCGCCGCGGCTCGGCCGACGCCGGACGTTCCGAGTTCATCATGTGTAGGGGGGAAGTATGGCCACACTGTGCAGGCCGGAGGTCGCGGTTCCGGAGTTCATCGTCACGCGGGAAGATACGCTGAAGTTGGCGGAGCGGCTGCACGCGAGAAACCCGCAGCTGAAGCTCGTGCTGCGGCTCATCAACGGCACCGGGGTGCAGAAGCGCCACATCGTGCAGCCTCTGGAGCAGGCGCTCGCTCACCCTGGTTTCGAGATCCGAAATAGAATTTACGAACGGGAGGCCAAGCGACGGGTGCCGCCGGTGATACGGCAGGCGCTGGAGAACGCCGAGCTCACGGCGCGGGACATCGACGCCATCATCTTCGTCTCGTGCACCGGCTTCATGATGCCGTCTATGACGGCCTATCTGATCAACGCCATGGGCTTCCGGCACGACACGCGCCAGATACCCATGGCGCAGCTCGGCTGCGCGGCCGGGGCGGCGGCGATCAGCCGCGCGCACGACTTCTGCGCTGCGCACATGAAGGCCAACGTGCTCATCGTGGCCTGCGAGTTCTGCTCCCTCTGCTACCAGCCGACGGACGATGACGTCGGATCGCTCCTGTCCGACGGCCTCTTCGGGGACGCGGTGGGCGCGGTCGTCGTCCGGGGCAGCGGAGGCACAGGCATCCGGCTGGAGCGGAACGAGGCTTATCTCATCCCGGACACCGAGGAGTGGATCTCGTACGCCGTTAAGGACACCGGGTTTCACTTCCGGCTCGACAAGCGGGTTCCCGGGACTATGAAGCCCCTCGCTCCCGTGATGCGCCGGCTCATCTCGAGCCACGGCTGGGACGTGGGCAACCTCGACTTCTACATCGTCCACGCGGGCGGTCCGCGCATCCTCAACGATCTGTGCAAGTACCTGGAGGTGCCCCAGGAGTCGTTCCGGTACAGCAGGGCCACGCTGACGGAGTACGGCAACATCGCGAGCGCGGTGGTGCTCGACTCTCTAGGACGCCTGTTCGCGGACAGGCCGATGCCCGACGGCGCGCGCGGCGTGATCGCGGGGTTCGGCCCGGGGATCACGGCGGAGATGGCCGTCGGCTCCTGGGTGAACGATCACGGCGAGAGCACGGGCGGAGCGCGTTCGTCCTCCGCCGCGTGACAGCGGTCCTGTCGCTTCTGCCATGTAAATCGTGTGAGAAGAGGAAGGGAAGGCTGATGACCAACGCATCGCTCAAGACGCCGTCGCTGAGGTTCACGCTCGGCGGCGACCGTCCCGTCCACCGCATGGGCTATGGCGCCATGTACCTGACCGGGCCGGGCTACTGGGGGCCGCCGGCCGACCCGGACGCGGCCGTCCGGCTCCTGCGGCGCGCCGTCGACCTCGGGGTGAACTTCATCGACACCGCCGACGCCTACGGCCCGGACACGAACGAGCAGATCATCCGCCGCGCCCTCCATCCGTACCCGGCGGGGCTCGTGATCACCACCAAGGGCGGGCTGCTGCGCTCCGGACCGGAGGACTGGACCGTCCAGGGGCGCCCGTACATCGTCCCGTGCGGGCGTCCGGCGTACCTCCGCCAGCAGGTGGAGATGAGCCTGCGAAACCTCGGGCTCGAGCGCATCGAGCTCTATCAGCTCCACCGCATCGACCCGGCCGTACCGCTGGCCGATCAGCTCGGCGAGCTCGCGCGGCTCCGGGAGCAGGGCAAGATCCACCATATCGGCCTCTCCGGGCAGCCCGAGGTCACCGTGGAGCAGCTCACCAAGGCGCGCGAGATCACCGAGATCGCCGCCGTGGAGAACCTGTACAACGTCGCGGACCGATCCGGGGAGAAGGCCTTGCGGTACGCCGAGCAGCACGGCATGGCGTTCATTCCGTGGTTCCCCATGGGACACGGCGACCTCGCCAAGCCTGGCAGCGTCCTCTCCGGGCTCGCCAAGGAGCGCGGCGCGACGCCCGCCCAGCTGGCCCTCGCCTGGCTGCTGCACAGGTCGCCGTCCATCCTCGCCATCCCCGGCACCTCGTCCATCAAGCACCTGGAAGAGAACTGTCGCGCGGCGGACATGAAGCTCGACGAGAGCGAGCTGGCCGCCATCGAGGACGCCGCTGCTGCAGCGAAGACGTGGCGTCCATCGGCGTCGGAATCGGGGTCCGCCCAGACGAAGGAGATGCCATGAGCACCCAGCTGCAAACCAGCGCCGCCCATCCGAACGTCCAGAAGCTGCGCACCCTCTACGCCGATCTGTCGCGCATCGGGGAGTTCGTCGCCGACGACATGGTCCTGCACACCGCGCACCGGGAGCTCTGCCGCGACAGGGCCGCCGGCCGCGTCGTCGGCAAGGCGGCCGCCGCCACCCACGAGCGCGAGCTGATCCGCATGACCGGCGGCACCCTGCTCATGGACGTGCAGCACATCTTCGCCAACGATCACTTCGGCGCCGCGTTCGGCGTGCTGCGCGCCCACCTCGGCGGCGCGAGCCTGGCGATGCCGTTCTGCGGGGTCTGGCGCTTCCGCGGGGGCCTGATCACGGAGCACTGGGAGAACGCGTACGACGTGGCCTCCGTGATGGCGTTCCTCGGCGACGAGAGCGGCGCCCCGCCCGCCTGAGGCGCCGAGGGGCCGCGCAGGGCGTCAGCGGGGGTGCGTGGCGAGGCGCGGGCCACGCCGCGAGGGCCTCGCCCCACCCTTTGTCGTTCCCGCCATCCTCCCGGATCTGCTACTGCTGCGCGCCGCGCCGGTGCCCTCCCGGGCACGGCGAGCTCCCCCGGGGAGCGCGCTCGCCGCACGTCAGCCATGGCTCAAGGTTACCTCTTCCTCATCATCGCCCTCGTCTTCAACGCGACAGCGAACATCCTGATGAAGCTGGCGTCGCGGCGCGTCACCTCGATGGAGGGGTTATCCCTCGTCGAGAAGGGCCTCGCGCTCGTCAAGAACTACCACCTCGTGCTGGGGCTCGTGCTCTTCGCGTCGAACATCCTGTTCTACGTCCTGGCGCTCAAGCGCATCAACCTGTCGATCGCCTATCCGATCATGTCGTCGGGCGGCTTTCTGCTCATCTCGGTCTTCTCCGTCTACTTCCTGCACGAGACGCTGACGGCGCTTCAGATCGGCGGCATCGTCCTGATCGCGGCGGGGATCGCGCTGCTCGCGTACAACATCACCTAGGCCTGCGGCCGGCCTCCGCGGCGCGACGTCGGACCCCCGGACCGGCCTGCCGGTCCGCCCGCCCTCGGCGTGGGGCCGTGGTACGGTGGCGCGCGCCTCGCGCCCGAACGCCCTCACCCCGGAGACCGCCGCCATGCGCAGCCGAACGCTCCCGCGTGCCTTGCTCGCCGTGCTCCTCGCGACGCTCCTCGCGACGCCCCTCGCGACCACGGCGTGCCACGGCGCGCGCAAGGACGCCGCGCACCCCACGCCCGGCCGGGCCGGCGCCGCCTGCGGGCGCGGCGATCCGATGACGCGGACCGAGCTCTTCTTCGGCCTGGACCGGTTCGAGCTGCCCCCCGTGACGCAGGCGGAGTGGCAGCAGTTCGTCGACACGGCGGTCACCCCGCGCTTCAAGGACGGGCTGACCCAGTTCGATGTCGACGGCCAGTACCTCGCGACGACGGGGAAGCTGATCCGCGAGGACAGCCGGCTGATCATGCTCCTCCACGACGGCGGCCAGGTCGCCTCGGACGCCATCGACGCGATCCGCAAGGAATACAAGGTTCGCTTCAACCAGGAATCCGTGCTGCGTATCGACGAGCCCGTCTGTGTCGGCTTCTGACGCCTGGAACCGCCGCTGAAGGGTGAGCTCCGCCCGCCGCGGGGACAGCGCATGTCCCGCGCGTGTCTGTTCGGAACACCGCCTGTTCTCTCGGCTCGGCGGGCCCCTGATCGCGAAGATTCTTGACCCGAGGGGGGCCGGGAGACAGAGTTTTATTACAACTGCCAGGCTTCGGTCGGCGCATGGCCGCGCATTGCATTGCGCGCATCCGTCGGCGTGCTCGTGCCTGGCGTTCCTACGAAAAACGTTCGACGCGAGCGCTCCTGCTCGGCTCCACCCGGAGCAAGGAGATCCCCGTGCTGATGAGGCTTCCCTGGCGGCCCGGATGGGCCATGACGATGGTGGCTGTCCTTGGGTGCTCCGGCTCCGAAGGGGCTCCTCCGGAGGAGGAGAGCGTCCTGGAGAGCCAGGATGAGGTGCGCTACGACTTCCATGCACCCGCGTCTGGAAGGACGGTGTTCGCGGACGTCGTGGCCATCGATCAGATGTTCGTCTACGATCGCCTCGGCGCGTTCAACCCTGGGGGCATGGTGTACGCGCTCCGCCGGGACGTGGTGGCCGCCGATCCGTCGAAGCCCATCGGTCCTGGCAACGCGACGCTGCGGCCGGGCAAGCGCCCGAGGCCCCTCGTCCTGCGGGTCAACGCCGGCGACAGGCTCTCCATCGCGTTCACCAACTGGCTCACGCCCGCGACCGGCGCGCTGCCGAGCACCTCCGCGTCGACCCGTGACGCCTCGATCCAGGTGGTCGGGCTCCAGATCCGGAACATCGACGCGCTCGCGGGCGACGTCGGGAAGAACGAGAGCTCGCTGGCCGCGCCGGGCGAGACGCGCAAGTACGAGCTCTTCGCCGGCCGCGAGGGCACGTTCCTCATGCACAGCGGCGGCGCCATGGTCGGCTCGGAGCCCGGGCCGGGGCGGCGGATCTCCCAGACGCTGTACGGCGCCGTCACCGTCGAGCCGCCGGGCGCGGTCGCCTACCGCTCGCAGGTGACGGCCGCCGAGCTCTCGGCCGCCTCCCAGAACCCCTCGAACCCGGACGGCACGCCGCGCATCGACTACAACGCGGTCGACGCGTCCGGTCAGCCGATCCTGAAGATGATCGACGACGCCGGCGAGATCGTGCACGGCGACGTCAACGCCATCATCGCGGGCTTCGGCGAGGAGACGGAGGTCGGCTCCCCTGCCTCCGAGAACATGGGCTATTTCCGCGAGTTCACGGTGCTCTTCCACGACATCCTGAGCGTCGTGCAGCCCATCGCGGAGTACCAGGCGGACCCGCGCTACAACGGCGTGCGCACCGGCTTCGGCATCAACTACGGCGCCGCCAGCCTGGGCAGCGCCGTCTTCGCCAACAAGCGGAGGATCGGCCCGAGCAAGCGCTGCGAGGAGTGCAAGTTCGAGGAGTTCTTCCTGAGCTCGTGGGTCAACGGGGATCCGGCGCTGAACATCGACCGGGACGACGCCGGCAACGCGACAGAGGCCCTCTATCCGGACGACCCCTCGAACGTATCCCACGGTTACCTCGGGGATCCCGTCCGCGTCAGGAACCTCCACGCCGGCCCCAGCGAGACGCACGTCTTCCACCTCCACGGCCACCAGTGGCTGCGGTCGCCGGGCAACGAGAAGAGCGCGTACATCGACTCGCAGACCATCGGCCCGAGGGCCGCCTACACGTATGACATCACCTATGGCGGAGGCGGCAACCGCAACCTCTCCGTGGGAGACGCCATCTACCACTGCCACCTGTATGCCCATTTCGCGCAGGGCATGTGGGGGCTCTGGCGCACACACGATGTCTTCGAGGCGGGCACGCCGGACCGCTCGCTCCCGGACGGCGAGCTCGCGGCGGGGACGCCCACGCCCGCGGTCGTGCCGATCCCCGGCGTCGCGCTGGCGCCGATGCCGACCTACGAGCGGACGTCGGTCAGGATGGCCGACGGCAAGACCGAGGAGCGCGATCCCATGCCGGGTTATCCGTTCTACGTCGCCGCGGTCGCGGGGCACCGGCCGTCGCAGCCGCCCCGCGACATGGAGCACGACGGCGGGCTCCCGCGCCACTACATCGCGAACGTCCCGCCGGGAGGCGCGGCGGCCGGCGGCCGCGGCCTCTTCGACGTGCAGCTCTCCAAGGCCGACGTGCAGCTCTTGCCGAAGGACGGCACCCCGTCGGAGGTGGCGGCCGCCAACTTCCACGCGGGCGCGTTCCCGGGCGCCGTGCTGGCGCCGGAGCGCTACGGCTTCCCCGTCAAGGGCTACCCCGCCTTCACGGCGGCCGGCAAGCCGGCGCTCTTTCTCGTGAACGGCCAGCCGCCGGCTGCGGGCGCCCCCTTCGCGGACCCGTGCCCGCCAGGCGCGCCGGTGCGCACCTACCGCGCGGCCTACGTCCAGACCAACGCCCCGGTGAACCGGGCCGGCTGGCACGACGCGCAGGCCCGCATGATCGTCCTCGAGAAGGACGTCGAGGCCACCCTCGACGGCACGAGGGCGCCGGAGCCGCTGTTCATCCGCGCGCAATCCGGTGAGTGCGTTGTGTTCCACGCGACGAACCTCATCCCGGCGGCGCTCGCGGCGGACGACTTCCAGATCTTCACGCCCACCGACGTCATCGGCCAGCACATCCACCTCGTGAAGTTCGACGTCACCTCCTCGGACGGCGGGGCGAACGGCTTCAACTACGAGGACGGGGCCCTCGCGATGGAGGAGGTGGTGGCGCGCATCCAGGCGGCCAACGCGCTCGGCGGGGCCCTCGCCGCCGGCGTCAGGAGCGGCGAGCCCGGGGCGCGCGTGCGGCTCGAGGACCCGACGCGCCACCCGCGCATGACGAGCCCGTCGCTCGGGGCGCAGACCACGATACAGCGCTGGTGGGCCGATCCGATCATGAGCGAGGCCGGCCAGGACCGCGCGCTGAGCACGGCCTTCACCCACGATCACTTCTCGGCCTCATCGCACCAGCACCACGGGCTCTACGGCGGCCTCGTCGTCGAGCCGGCCGGCTCGATCTGGCGCGATCCGGAGACCGGAGCGCTCTTCGGCGATCGCAGCGACGGCGGGCCGACGAGCTACCGCGCCGACATCCTGTTTCCCCCGGGCGACCCCCGGAGCCCGTTCCGCGAGTTCAACCTGAGCATCGCCGATTACGGCCCCGTCTACGACGAGTGCGGCCGGCCGGTGAACCCGTCGTCGCAGGCGCCGGCGCCGCTGCCGGTGGCCATCACCCATGGTCCCTCCACCCCCGACGCGATCTCGTGGCGTGACTCGGGCGTCGGGCTCATCAATTACCGGAACGAGCCGATCCCGCTCCGGATCGCGGAGCGCAACTGCAGCACGCGCGCGGTCGTCCAGAAGAGCGGCGACGCCGGCGCCATGCACAACGTCTTCAGCTCGCGTGTCCACGGGGATCCCGCGACGCCGCTGCTCCGCGCGTACGAGGGCGATCGCACGCTGATCCGCCTCACCCAGGGCGCGCAGGCGGAGCAGCACGTGTTCACCGTGCACGGGAAGAAGTGGCTGAACGAGTCGACCGATCCCGACAGCGGCTACGCCAACGGGCAGGCCATCGGCGTCTCGGAGCAGGCGGATCTCGCGCTCGACGCGGCGCCCCTCTTCCGGAAGAACGCGGCGGGCGGCGCGGACTACCTCTATGCGGGCGCGCCGACGGACGATCTCTGGGAGGGGCGGTGGGGCATCCTGCGCGTCCACGGCGAGCGGCAGCCGGATCTCCTGCCGCTCTCGGGCGCGTCGCTGAGGAGGGGCAGGCGCCGGGAGGTCGAGGTGTGCCCGCCCGAGGCGCAGAAGAGGGCGTATGTCGTCCACGCGATCACCGCGAAGGGCAACCTGCCGGGCGATCGCCTCACGTACAACGCCACGTACGGGCTCAACGATCCCAACGCCATCCTGTTCGTCCTCGAGGAGGATCTGGCCGCCCTGCGCTCGGGCGCGCGCCCGCCCGAGCCGCTCGTCCTGCGCGCGGCGGCCGGCGAGTGCGTCGAGGTCACGCTCGTCAACGACCTGCCCGAGGATCCGCCGAAGTCGCCTCACTGGAACTACAACGCTCCCATCGTCGACGGGTTCAACGTCAACCAGGTGAAGCCGTCGAACCGCGTCTCGCTGCACCCGCAGCTCGTGGCGTATGACGTGACGGCGAGCGACGGCGCGAACGTGGGCCAGAACCCCGATCAGACGGTCGAGCGCGGGAAGCAGCGGACGTACACCTGGTATGCCGGCGACATCTCCGTGACGGCGCGGGGCGACGTCCGCTGGCAGCCCGTCGAGCTCGGCGCCGTGAACCTCAAGGACATGGCGGACGTGGTGAACCACCCGATGCATGGCGGGATCGGCGCGCTGATCGTCGAGCCGGAGGGCGCCGTCTGGACCCCGAGCCGGGACTCCCGCGCGGCCGCTCAGGTGAAGTACCGGGACGAGAACGGCTCCGAGATCTGGTTCCGCGAGTTCGTGCTCCTCTACCAGGACGAGGTGCCCTTGCAGTCGGATCAGGCGGCTTTCCGCTGCCTCAACCCGGCCCTGGGCTGCGGCGCCACCCTCGCGAACGTCGCTGGCCCTCCCGATCCCGACTTCACTGGCCACAAGGCGTTCAACTACCGCGCCGAGCCCATCTGGGCGCGGCTCGGCGTGGGGCCGGACGCGCCTCTCGGCGTCCGCCCGGGCCTCGACGTCAGCGGCGTCTTCAGCTCGGCGGGGCGCGGCGATCCGGCGACGCCGATCTTCACGGCGGGGCGCTATGACCGCGTGCGCTTCCGGGTGCTGCAGGCCTCGGGGCACCGGCGCCAGCACTCGTTCGGGCTCTCGAACACGGAGTGGGCGTACAACCCGTGGGCGCAAGGCTCGGGATCCCGGTACCAGGGCCGGAACAGCAAGAGCTTCGCCGTGAGCGCGCACGGCGGCATCGGCCCCATGACCGCGTGGACGGTGACTCCCTACTTCAGGTCGGGCGGCATGTTCGAGGTCCCCGGCGATCGCCTCTACATGGACCAGTCGAACGCCATGCTCACCGGCGGGCTCTGGGGCATCTGGCGGGTCACGCCGTGAGCGGGAGGAGGGGCCTGTGATGCGACGGATCTCGATGGACGGCGCCTCGATGGGCGCGCGCGGACTCTGGCTCTCGCTGGCCTGGCTCAGCGCCTCGACGGCGCTCGGCTGCGGCCGGAGAGAGGCGCTCCCTGCCTCGCAGGACCCGGGGGCCGAGCGGCCGGCGCCGCCGGCGCAGCTCGCGCCGCCGGCGCAGCCCGAGGAGCCGGCGGCTCCCCTGCAGGAGAGCCGGGTCGAGCGCGATGGGCTCTCCATCGCGTTCGCCCTGCGGCCGCTGGACCGCGGCCAGCAGGGCGGGGGGACCGGCCTCGGGGCGGGGCCGGCCGCGGCGGTGGCGGGCTCCGACGTCATGGCCGAGTTCACCATCACCGACGCGTCCACGGGCGCGCCGGTCCGTGGCCTCACGCCGCTCGGCTGGATGTCGCGCCGCGCCGGGGCGGACGGCGCCGCCGCGGCGAGCTTCTCCGGCGGCGCGCCTGCAGCGAGCGTCGCCAGCGGCGCGATCGACGCCGCGCCGGACGAAGCGGCGTGCCGGGGGAAGATCAAGAGCTTCATGGCGGGCCTCCTGTCCGTGCGCCCCGAGGTCGACATGAACGCCTACCTCCTCTGGACGCTGAACCAGGACAACTCCCTCTCGGCCATCAACCCGCAGGTCGCCCTCGCCAGGACGCAGCTCCGGAGCGTGGTCAGCCTCGCGGGCCGCGGCGTCTCGTTCGTCCTGCACCCCGACCGGGAGAGCCTCTACGTGACGCTCCGGGGCGGGCAGGGCCTCGCCGTTGTCGACACGCGGCGAGGGCTCGTCCGGACGAACGTCCCCGTCGGCCAGGATCCGTCGCGCGTCGTTGTCGCCCCCGACGGGCGCACGGTCTGGGTGGGCAACGACGGCGACGGGACGGTGAGCGTGATCGACGCCCGCTCGACGGACGTCCTGAAGACGCTCCCGGTGGCCCCGGGCCACCACGAGATCGCCTTCACCGGCGGCGGCCGCGCCGCGTGGATCACGAGCCAGCAGGGCGAATCGGTGGCCGTGGTGGACGGCGAGACGCTCGAGCCGCTCGGCGAGATCGCGGTGGGCGAGGGGGTCGTCGCCATCGCCGCGAGCGATGAAGCGGGCGTGGTCCACGCGGCGAACGCCGCGCGCGGCGAGGTCGTGATCCTCGACGTCGCGCGCCGCGCCGTCGCCGGGCGCGTCGCCCTGAAGCCCGGGCTCGGCGCGCTCCAGTTCGACCCGGGCGGGCGGTTCTCGTTCGCGCTGAACCCGTCCGCGAACGAGGTCGCCGTCCTCGACGGCGCGACGGGCGCGGTGGCGCACACGCTCACCGGGCTGGCCGCGCCGGACGCGGTCACCTTCACCGGGGCCTTCGCCTACATCCGCAACCGGGGCGCCGCGCGGGTCTCGCTCGTCGACCGGTCGGCCCTCGGCGGCCCGGCGGCCCCGCCTCTCGTCGACATCGCGGTCGGCCAGGGCCCGCCTCTCGCCGCCGCGGCGCGGCCAGGGCCGGCCGCGCTCGCCACGCCCATCGCCCCCCTGCCCGAGGGCAACGGCGCCCTCGTCGCGAGCCCGGCCGACAGGGCGCTCTACGTCTACGTGGAGGGCATGATGGCCCCGATCGGCACCTTGCCGAGCTACGGCCGCGAGCCGCGATCGATCCTCGTCGAGGACAGGTCGCTCAAGGAGGTGCGCCCGGGCGTGTACGCGACCACGGTGCGCCTCGGCGAGGGGGGGCTCTACGACGTCGAGCTCCTCCTCGACCGCCCGCGGACGGGGGTGTGCCTCGAGGCCACCGTGGCGCCCGCGCGCTGCGCCCCGGGCGACGGCGAGGCCGACGCGTCCGGCTGCGGGGGCGACCCCGTGAAGGACATCGCGATCGCGCCGCTCTTCGAGCCCGACGTGCGGCTCGCGGCGGGCGAGCCCGCGACGCTGCGCTTCCGCGCGACCGCCGGCGAAGGGGGCCCTCCGCTCGACGCGCTCGACGCTGAGGACATCGAGGTGATGGTCGTCCGGTTCCCGGCCGGGTACCGCTTCCGCGGCGCGCCGCGGGCCGAGGGGGACGGCACGTTCTCCGTCGCGTTCACCCCGCCCGCGCCGGGCCAGTACCGCTTCCTCGCCGCCGTCCCTGGGCGCGGGGCGCCTGTCGGCGCGCTCCCGTTCGTCCCGCTCCGGGTCTCCGCGCGCGGCGCCGGCGCGCAGGGCGGAGGTGCGCGATGAGGCCCGGGGCGGCCCTCGCCGCGGCGGCCCTCGCGCTCGCGATCTCCTCGGCCGCGCGCTTCACGCCCGCGGAGGGCAAGGCGCCGCGCGTGGAGCGGATGAAGATCGGCGGCGTCTCCCGGGAGGACGACGCCGCCGCGGCGCGGTACTTCACCAACACCGAGCTCGTCGACCAGCACGGCCGCGCGCACCGCTTCTACGACGGGCTGCTGCGGGGCCGGAAGGTGCTCATCAACTTCGCCTTCACCTCGTGCAAGGGCGTCTGCCCCACGATGACGGCGAACCTCGCGCGCGTGCAGGCGCTGCTCCGGGCGCGCGGGCAGGCGGTGACGATGCTGACGATCACGGTCGACCCGGAGAACGACACGCCGGCCGCGCTGAAGGAGTACGCCGCGAAGTTCAAGGCGGGCGAGGGCTGGTACTTCCTGACCGGCACGCCCGAGAACGTCGCCGCGGTGCTGAAGCGCCTCGGCGGCCAGGTGAAGCGCCCCGACGAGCACACGATGACGCTGCTCGTCGGCGACACGTCGACCGGCATGTGGCTGAAGGCGTTCGCCACCGAGGAGCCCGAGGCGCTCGCGCGCGCCGTCCAGCACCTCAACGACCCACGGTGAGGCCCACAATGCGTTTCCTGTCGCTCGGTGCATCGAAAGCGCTGGTCCTGGCCGGCGCGCTCGCCGCGGCCTCGTGCGGCCGCGGGAGCGCGAACGCGCCTCCTGGCGAGCACGCGGCCCCCGCTCCCGCGGGGCCGCCTGGGCACCCTCCGGACGTCGCTGCTGCCGCGGGGCCGCCTGGGCTCTCCGCGGACGGCGCGGCGGAGGTGCGCGCCTCGCCGGCGACGGGCGTCGAGGTCCTGGACGAGGAGCTCGTGGATCAGGACGGCCGGCCCGTCCGTCTGCGCGAGCTCGCCAGGGACCGGGTGCTCGCCGTCAACTTCATCTTCACGACCTGCACGACGATCTGCTCGCCGATGACGGCCATCTTCGGCCGGCTCCAGGCCGAGCTCGGCGGCGCGCTGGACCGGGACGTGCGGCTCGTCTCGATCTCGCTGGACCCCGCGATGGACACGCCGGAGCGGCTGAACGCGTACGCCGAGAAGTTCGGCCGGCGGAAGGGCTG
Source organism: Sorangium sp. So ce128 (assembly GCF_051525245.1). Classification (NCBI taxonomy): domain Bacteria; kingdom Pseudomonadati; phylum Myxococcota; order Polyangiales; family Polyangiaceae; genus Sorangium; species Sorangium sp. So ce128. The sequence goes on from NZ_CP150313.1 coordinate 3,043,044, forward strand.
GTCGTTCCTGACGGGGCGGCGCGAGCGCGTGAACCGCGTGCTGGATGCGCTCGGGGGGCGCGCGCCGATCAAGGAGCGGCACGCGCCGATCACGCTCATCGGGCGCGAGGCGGAGGGCCGCTGGACGCGGGTCGAGGGCATCGCGCCGCCGGGGCGCCTCGCGGACGAGGTCCGGGCGTTCCTTCCGCCGCGAGGGGCAGCGGCGCGGAGCGCGGGCGGTGGCTAGGCCGGGGGCCCGTTCTGGGAGGGCGCGGCTCGGCCTCCTGGCTGCGGTGCCGGTGGGGATCTGCGCGGTCGCGGCGTGGGCGCTCGGCCGTGATGAGCGAGCGCCCCGGGCGCACGCGCCTGCGGCGGGCGAGGTGGCGTCGTGCGAGGAGCTCTCGCCGGCCGCCCGGCGCGGCAAGCGCATCTACCAGCGCGGCGCGACCGAGGACGGCCGGGCCATCGAGGGCGCGATCGTCGGCGGCGCCGCGGCGCTCTCGGGCCGCGAGGCCGCCTGCGCGGGCTGCCACGGCCCCAGCGGGCAGGGGACGACCGAGGGGGGCGTGACGGCGCCGCCGCTCGCGGCCGAGCTGCGCCTGGGGGCCAGCGGCGAGCGGGGTGGGGGAGCAGGGCAGGGGAGGGGGGCAGGGGAGGGGGCGATGACCGCCGCCGCGCTGGTGACGGCGATCCGCGAGGGGCGAGGGCCCGCGGGGCAGTGGCTGAGCCCGGTGATGCCGCGGTACCACCTGGCAGAGGCGGATCTTTCGGATCTTGTTGACTATTTGGGTTGTGTCGGCCGGGATCTTGACCCTGGCGTCACGGCGGGCTCGGTGGCGCTGGGCGCCGCGCTGCCGCTGACCGGGCCGGAGGCGCCGGTGGGCGCGGCCGCGCGCGACGTGCTGATGGCGGCGTTCGCCGAGGTGAACGCGCGGGGCGGCCTCTACCGGCGGAGGCTCGAGCTGCGCGTGGAGGACAGCGCCGGGCCGGCGGGCGACGCCGGAGCGACGGCGCGCCTCCTGGACCGGGGCGTGCTGGCGCTGGTGGGGAGCGCCTTCGACGGGGATCCGGCGCTGCGGGCGCGCCTCTCGGAGGAGCGGGCGCCGCTCGTGGGGCCCTTGGCGCTGGCGGGCGCACCCGGGTTGGTCGGCGGCGCCCCGGTGGCGGTCGCACCCGGGTTGGCCGGCGGCGCCCCTGGCCGCGCGCGGGATGTCGCCCGAGGGGGCGCGGCCGGGGCCGACGACGTCGTGTTCCAGGTGCTGCCTGGGCCCGACGTGCTGGCCCGCGTGGCGGTCAAGCACCTCGCCGGCGCTTCTGCGACCGCGGGGGCGCTCGCGCTGGTCGTGCACACGCGCGACCGCGCCGGCGAGGCCTGGGCGTCGGGCGCGCGCGAGGAGGCTGCGCACCGCGACCTCCCTGCGCCGCCGGCGCTCTCCTTCGAGCCAGGCCGCCTCTCGCCGCGCGACGTCGCCGGCGCGGCGCGGGCGCACGGCGCGCGGGCCGTTCTCTTCTGGGGCCCCGGCGCGGACCTCGCGAGCGCCAGGGCGGCGCTGGACGACGCCGGCTCGGCCGCGCCGATCTACGCCTCGCTGGGCTCGCTCGCCGGGAGCGCCGGGGCGCTGTCCCGCGAGCTCGCCGGCCGCGTGCTGTTCGTGTACCCAGGCTCCCTGGGCGAGCGGGAGCGGGCGTCGGAGGAAGCGCTGCACGCGTTCCTGCGCCGGGCAGGCGTGGCGCCGGGGCCGCTCGGTATCCAGGCGAGCGCCTACGTCGCGGCGCAGATCGCGATCGAGGCGCTGAAGCGCGCCGGCGCCCACGCGACGCGGGAGGGGCTGATCGCGGCGCTCGAGCGGCTGCGCGACTTCGACGCGGGCCCGGCCCCGCCCGTGACCTTCGCCCGGAACCGCCGGACCGGTGTCCTCGGAGCGAGCCTTCTCTGGATGGATCCGACGTCCGACACCACCGTGCGAGCGTCGGAGTGGATCGAGGTGGTCCCGTAGGGCGGGGCCATCCCGACATCGGTCATCCCTGCCCACGCACCGTGCTCTCGTGACCAGGGCGAGTGCAGCCATCGCGCGCGCGTCCTCGCCCGAGCCGATGAGCTCAGCGACCCAGGGTGATGGGAGCCTCCCCGGGCTGGTTCCCCATGCGGGGTCGCGCTAGGCTCGGCGCCATGGGTGATCCCGCCACGATGCGGAACATGAGCGCCGCGGAGTACCTGGCGTGGGAGCGGAGCCAGCCTGCGAAGCACGAGTACCATCTCGGCGAGGTGTTCGCGATGGCGGGTGGCAGCCCTCGGCATAACTTGCTGTCAGGCGCCATGATCGCGGAGCTTCGAGCGGCCGTTCGCGGCAAGGGGTGCCACGTGCTGACGTCCGATCAGCGGATCTCGGCCGAGCAAGGGCAGCGCTACGTCTATGCGGACTCGGTCGTGGTGTGCGGCCCCATGGACACGGAACCTGGCACGAGCGATGTCCTCACGAACCCGTGCATCCTTGTCGAGGTCCTCTCGCAGAGCACCGAGCCCTACGACCGCGGCAAGAAGTGGGCGGCGTACCAGCGCCTCGCCTCGCTGACCGACTACGTGCTCGTTTCGCAGACGTCTGCGCGGGTCGAGCACTATCGTCGCGAGGCGGATGGCTCCTGGCGCTACCGGGTGCTGGAGGCCGGCGACACGCTGACGCTGGCGAACGGCGCTACCATCTCGATCGACGCGGTGTACGAAGGCGCGTTCGAGCTCGCCGGCGACTGACGTGGGCGGAGGCCGCGCGCCCGTATTCGCCATGAGGCCGGCCTATCGGTAGCCACCGTGGCTGTTGCGCGGACCGGAAGATCGATCCCAGAGGATCGAACACGTCAAAATTCAACCGCAAGGGGCGCAAGGGGCGCAAGGGACCAGAGGCGCGATGGTTTCTGTCTTCCCCTTGCGCCCCTTGCGCCCTTGCGGGTTGTCTTCCCTTCTGTTGATTTCTTCGGGGACTCCAACGTGATCGGCGCTCGTGCGGTGCCCTTGTCTCCGCGTCGCGGGGCCGCGGTCCGTCACCGCTGCCGCTCCTCCTCGTCCTCGTCGTCGTCGTCGTCGAACAGCGTGCCTACCTTCAGCACGATCGCATCGAAAGGCTCGGGCCTGACCCGATCCTCCCGCTCGGCGGCCAGCACCAGCAGATATCCCTCTGTCGTCCACCGGTAGACCATGAGCGTCTCCGTCTCGGGGTCGACGATCCAGTAGCGGGGCACCTTGCAGCGCTGGTACGTTCGAAGCTTCTTGAACAGATCGTTGCGGCTGTTCGACGGCGATAGCACCTCACACACCCAGTCCGGCCGTACCCGGAGGGGCACCTCGCGAGGCAGCTCCGGCAAGCGCTCGCGCAGCCACCCCGTCACATCGGGACGGTAGACCTCATGGGTTTCCAGCTCGACCTCGACCTCGGTCGCGAACCATAAGCCTCCCGGCCAGCGGCCGCCGGGCCGCCGGTCATAGGGTCCGCTGATCCGGCTCCCGATCCGGAGCTGGGCGCGCCCGTGCGGGCCGCTCGGCATGGCCTTGCGAACGAGCTCGCCACCGATGACCTCGTGGAAACGCTCGCGCTCGGGGATGGCCAACAGATCGTCCGCGGTGGCGAGGCGACGGGCGGAAGCGGCTCCGGACATGCCCGTAGGATAGCGCTGGCGGCTCTCGAGGGCACCACAGGCGTCGCCGACGCGTCACTGCGACCTACCAGAAGGCGAGGGAGCCCGCCCCTGACGAGCTCGCTCCGGGAAGCTCGCCGCAGCGCTACGGGAGCCAGCTCGACGCGTGCTCGCGCGCGAACTCCGCGAAGGAGCGCGGCCGAGCGCCGGTCACGTCGAGCACCGCGTCGCTCCTCTTCGGCCCCCGACCTTCCTGATGGAAGCGGAGCATCGCCGTGATCCCGTCGACGTGCTCCTGGGATACCGCATACGGCAGCATCGCCGCGCGGAACGCCTCCGCCGAGATCGACGCGAAGGTGACCTTCCGGCCGGTCGCCCCGGAGATCTCGGCGACCATCGACGCGTACGAGAGCGGCTCGGGCCCGCACAGCGTCAGCGCCTGGCCCTCGAAGCGGTCCGATGACAGGCACTCGGCCGCCACGCGGGCGATGTCGCGCGCGTCGATGACGTTCTCCTCGACGTCCTCGCACGGCAGGCGGAGGACACCCTCCGTCCGGATCGCGTGACCGTGGTAGTTGATGAAGTTCTGCATGAAGCCGCCTGGCCGGAGGAGCGTGTAAGCGATCCCGGAGGCCTCGACCCCGCGCTCGATCGCGCGATGGACGCGCGCATAGAAGAACGCTTCGCTCTCCGCGCTCATGATCGAGAGCTTGACGAGCCGGTGAGCTCCAGCGCGCCGTGCCGCTTCGACCACGCGGAGCTCGGCGGTGACCTGATCGAGCATGTCTCCTGTCGCGAGGAAGACCGTCGTCGCCCCGCGGAGGCTCGCGTCGAGGCCGTCGCCGGTCTCGAGATCGACGCGCGCGACCTCGCCGGCGTGGTGGGCCGGCCTCCTCGAACGATAGACGCCGCGCGCGGGCAGCCCTTTGCGGTGAAGCTCCGCCAGGACCGCGCTCCCCACGACGCCGCTGGAACCGAAGATGATGTGCATGCGCGCAGCCTGGATCGCGCGCCAGGTCAGCGAATAGGAAGCATTTGACCCCTCTCGGCCGGCGGGATGGGGCGCGCGCCCCGTTGCCTGGCGAGGAGCTCGCGCGGCGTCAGGCCCGAGTGCTTCCGGCACTCGAGGATCCAGTGCGACTGGTCGGAGTACCCTGCTTCGTAGGCGAGATCGGCCCCGGCTCGCCCGCTCCGCGCGGCGATGTCGAGCGCCCGCTGGAACCGCTGGACGCGGAGGAAGTCACGCGGCGTCAAGCCGACCTCGCGACGGAACAGCTCGATGAACCTGCGGTGGCTCAGCCCTGAGGCCGCGACCTCCGCGGCGATCGCGCCCTCGGTGGAGCCGCGCGCCGCGCGCCGGACCGTCGCGGTCACGGCGGCGTGCGACGCGCGGCACGCTCGGGCGCGATCGAGGAAGTACGCGCTCAGCGTCGCCAGCCGTTCCATGTTCGTCGCCGCGCCGTCGATGCGCTCCACGAGATCGCGCGCGGATGCGCCGAGCAGATCGTCGAGCGGGTGGTGCTGGTCGGTGAGGGCGTCCATCGGGAGGCCGAAGAGCGGCCACGCGCCGCCGGGGTGAAAGTGCGCGCCCACGAGCCGCGCCTGAGGAGCGGTGGGCACGTCGAACGCGGACTGGCGCGGGCCGGATACGAGGGCGGTGCGGCATGTCCCGTCGCGGCCGGTCGGCTCTGTCCAGGAGAGCCGCTTGCCGCCGAGGGGGATGACGATCTCGAGCGTCCCGGTGGGCAGCACCCGATCGACGAGGTGCTCTGGACGGTAGCTGTCGTAGATCCAGAGGCTGCGGATGAACGGGCGCAGCGGCTCCGGCGGCGGGATTGCGCGGTAGAAGGAGTGTCTGTCGGTCACGGCGTTCAACCCCGGCGGCGCGCGAGCATGGCCCGGGATTATCGCATGGCCTTCTGGGGCTCGGCGAGCCCGTCGAGTTTCGCGTAACTACCGACGGCCTGCTGATAGGCCTCGGCCAACAACGGCCGCAATGTGTGGGGTGAGGTCGAGCGGCCAGGTGATGAGCGTCGGGCGAAGCCAGTCCGCCTTCGTCGCCGTGTCAGACGCCTCTCCCGGCGGCAACGATGACGGCGTAGTCATGGGCGCTCTTCGATACCGCTTCGTTCGGATGCACGCATACGAGACCGCGCCAGTCGGCGGGCGTCTGATCGTCGATGAGGATGTTGGGCTTGGGCAGGAAACCCGTGAAGCAACGCTCGATGCCAAGTTCGCGCGCGGAGTTTTGGGCGTAGTCGGCGCCACCCGTGCTCCAGCAATACAGCACGAATCCGTGTTCATGGAGCTGGCGCACGTGTTCGACGACCGCCGACATCGGGATCCGTTTCGAGCCGAAGGAGCGGACGAGCGTATCGTCGACGTCGACGTAGGCCACGAGGTGCTTCGCGTTCATGACAACCTTCCATCTGACCCGTAACTCAGGCGATCGTCAAGGTGCTTCCCCAGAATGGTCAGAACATGCGTGAGTTCGTCTACGGCCCAGACTTTCGCCGCGCGAAGCGCGGTCGGAGGCAGAGCAAGAGAGAGTGCACAGGGAGGCGGGGAGGCGGGGAGGAGAGAGGTTACACAGGGGGACGGGAAGGCGAGAGATGTATCCAGACCAAGGTGGAGAAGCGAGAGGTGGAGACCATCAACCTGATGGTTCGAACGACTGAGCCCCATCTCTCGCCTCCCCGTCTCCCGTCAGGTGCCCCCAGCGCTTCGAACTCACCAGGGGTGCTCGTCGGGACCAGCAGGATCGCGCTGTCATCCGCCGGAGAGCCGCGCCGCGAGCTTGCCCAGCGCCTCCGGGGTGCCGCGGACCGTGACGGAGACCTCGTCGCCGTACTCCTCCCGGACCACCTGGAGCCGATCGCGCAGCTCGGCGAGCACGCCGTGACGATCGTAGGGAATCGATACGGTCTGCTCGACGAGGTGCTGCGCGAAGAAGGCCTCGATCCGCGCCCGGAGCGCGTCGCCGTCCCGGTGATCGAGGGCGCTCATCAGGAGCGCGCCCGGATGCTCGCGGGCGAGCGCGTCGCGCTCCTCGCGACCCAGGCGGTCCGCCTTGTTGAGCAGGAGCAGCGCCGGCGTCTCCGCGGCGCCGATGTCCGCGAGGACCTGCTCCGTCACGCGGATCTGCGAGCGGAACGCTGGATCGGCGGCGTCGACCACGTGGAGCAGGAGCCACGCTTCGCGCGCCTCGGAGAGCGTGGAGTGGAACGAGGCGACCAGCGCGTGGGGCAGCCGGTGGATGAAGCCCACCGTGTCGGCGACGAGCACGGCCGGCGTCGCCGGCGGCGAGAGCTGGCGCACCGTCGTCCCGAGGGTCGCGAAGGGCCTGTCCTCGACGAGGACGTCGCTGCCCGTCAGCTGGCGCATGATCGACGATTTGCCCGCGTTGGTGTAGCCGACGAGCGCCACCCGGAAGCTGTCTGCGCGGGCGAGGCGGCGCTGCTCGGCGCTCTCCTTGAGCTGCTCGAGCTCCCTGCGCGCCGCGGCCATCCGGTCCCGTGCGCGCTGCTTGGCGAGCTCGACGTTCGTGTGGCCGCGGGAGGCGCGGCCGCCGCCGCCCTCGCGATCGCCGAGCGCGTGATCGTCGCGGATCCGCGGGAGCTCGTACTCGATCCGGGCGAGCTCGATCTCGAGCCTCGCCTCGCGGGTGCGGGCCCTCGACTCGAATACGCGCAGGATGACGGCGGTCCGATCGAGCACGTCGACGCCGAGCGCCGCCTGCAGGTTCCGCAGCTGGCCGGGGCTGAGCTCGTCGTCGGCGACGACGACGAGGCGCTCCGCCGGCTGGGACGCCGCGCGGTCGGCCCGGCGCGCATCCGGTCCCCTCGGTACCTCGCCTGTGCCGCCTGTGAGGGCGGCGAGCTCGCGGAGCTTCCCCTCGCCGAGATACGTGGTGGGGGACGAGCGCACGCTCCTCTTCTGGACGACCTCCGCGACGGCGGTGATGTCGAGGCCGAGCAGCAGCTGCTTGAGCTCGGCGAGCGATCGATGAAGTTCGGCCTCTGCGGCCTCCGGGAGCTGAACGGCGATGACGATCGCCTTGTGAACAGGGGAATTGCGACACTCGCGGGTTGAGCGCTTCGATGCAGGCATGACACGACCTCCGGCGAACACGTCCGAGGAGGTCGTCGAGCGCTGAGCAGGAGCAGATCGCGGCGAGGGCTACCGGACGGCGTTCCCCCGCGTCTGCGCGCGCATCACGCCCCCGACCTCCGACAAGGGTTCAGGGACGGGTCGACAGCGCGGCAGACCAGCGCGCCTGCGCGGAATGCGCGGGGCGCGGCGTGGGACGCGCTGTCCTGCTCAGCGCAGCCGGAGGGAGGCGGTGGCCATGGACTGAACCTATCGTATCCGGTGACCAGGGACAACCGGCGAGCGCGCTCGCCGCACCAGCTCGGATGTCCTCCAGGATGAAGTCGAACAACGCCGTTCCGGTCCTGGCTCGGATGTCGCGCTTCAGCTCCTCGATCGCCGCCTGGCTGCGCTCGAGCAAACCCCGACGATCGCCGGGTCGTCGTCGACCTGCGCCTCGACGTGGGGTCGGTCACCCCGCCGCGGCCGCCTCCGGCTTGCCTTCGCCCCTCCCGCTCGGTAGCGTCGGTCCCGGGTAGATTCTCGTGCCGGCCCCGATCGTCGTCGACATCGCGTCGGGCCCTGCCGTGCATGGCGAGCTCCCGGCGCTCCTCGTCGAGGCGTGCTCCCGCGCCGCCGGCGGCGGCGGGTGCGCGCTCGGCGACCCGAAGCGCGCCGGGACCCCGGTCCGGGCGCTCGCCGTCGTCTGGCTGGACGGCCCGGACCACCGCCGCCTGCGGGTCGACGTCGCCTCGGTCGGCGCCCCGGAAGGCACGCTGTCGTCGCGCGAGATCGAGTTCCGCGAGGAGGATCCGCTGCCCGACCGCTACCGCACCGCGGGGCTGCTGGTCGCGGCCCTGGCGTCGGAGCGCGCCGGCGCCCCGGCGCCGCCCGAGCCGACCGGCGCGGCGGCGGCCGGCATCGAGCCGGCGGCCGCCTCGCCGCCGCCGCGCCCGCTGGGCTGGTTCCTCGCCGCCGGCGGGCTCGTCGGCAACGGGCTCGATCGCGGCCCCGCCGGCGCCGCGGGCCCCGCCCGCGCCGGCGCCTGGGTCATGGCCACGGCGCTCGACCGGCGCTCGGGGTTCTTCGGGGCCCTCTCGGCGTCCTATGCCGCGGCCCTGCGCGAGCCGGCCCCGGGGCTGTCCGTCCAGTGGCTCGCGCTCGGGGGCGGCGGCGGCATCGCAGCGCCCATCGCGCCGCTCGACGCGCTCGTCCGGGCGAGGATCGAGGCCGCCGCCGACTGGGTGATCGCCTCCCCGGGCGACCCGAAGAAGCCCGAAGAGACAGGGCACGGCTGGACCCTCGGGGCGCGCACGGCGATCGACCTCGTATGGCCGGCCGAGGGCAGCGTGGCCCTCCTCGGGAGCGCCGAGGCGTTCGTGCGGATCCACCAGACCGACCTCCGCGTCCACCCGAAGCCCGAGGCGGCGCTGCCGAAGGGCGGCGTCACGGGGATGCTGGGGGTGCAGCTGCGCCTGCGCTGATTCCGCGTGTCAGCGGGCCGCAGGAGGCGCGCGCCGCCGAGGCCTCCGCCGCGCCGGACGCGCGCGCCCGCGCGCTGTACTGGCCCATGGTGGCCATGGGCGCGGGCGCCTTCCTGGTGATGAGCCTCCTCATGGTGCCGACGCCGCTCCAGATGTGCGGCGTCGAGCAGCGCTCGGTCCAGCAGGCGAGCTGGGTGATCCAGGTGCACCTCCTGAGCATGTACCTGCCCTCGCTCTCGGTCGGCGCCCTCCTGAAGCGGATGTCGATCGCGCAGCTGCAGGGCGTGGGGCTGCTGTTCCTGCTCGTGGGGTTTCTGGTCAGCTGGGTTCCGGGGTTCGAGGGGGCACCTGGTCGGCTGGCGCTGGTCGGGGTCGTGTGGTGTTACGTGTTCGTGACCGCGACGACCCTTGTCGCGCGCAGCCGCCCGGGCTCCGAGCGCTTTCGCGCGCAGGGCGTCGCGCGTCGCTTCCGGGGTGCTGTATGCTCGGCCGAGATCAGGCTCGGATCGGTACGGGAGCAGCGGAGCGCATGGAGTCCTCGGAGAGAAAGCCGGCAAGTCCAGAAGATTCGGTTCGCCAGATGCTCGTCGAGTTCGCGCGCGCCTTCGAGCGAGGCGACGTGGACGCGTTATGCGACATGTTCGTACGTGACGATGCCCTGATCTTCTACGGCACACACGACAAGCTGCACTTCACGCGCTGGGCCGAGATCGAGGCCTCGTTCCGGCGGCAGAGCGAGATCCTGAAGGACCTCGTGTGCAGGATCACCGGCGATGTCCAGGTGCGTCTGCTGGCCGGGGGAGCGGCCGCCTGCGCCGGGACGGCCGGCTTCGGTATCCACGCCACCATGGGCGGCGTGCGCTTCGACCTGCCCGCGCTCCGACTGACCTGCACGGTGGAGCGCCACGGGGATCACTGGCGGTTCGTGCAGCTCCACCTCTCCGTGTCGGACAGGCCGTTCCTCGACAGCGTGGGCCACGTGCTCGAGAGCGCCTGAGAGCGCCTGAACGCCGCGCCGCCACACCACGCCGGTGCGGCGGCGCGGCCCGCGCCTCACGTGGGGACGTCGCTCGACTCCGCCAGATCCCGGAGCGCCCTCTCGCTCCGGCGCAGCGCCTCCTCGGTCCGCTGGACCTTCAGCGCCTCCTGCTCCAGCTCGCCGCGGAGCACGGTGTTCTGCAGCGACAGCGCGGCCAGGAACTCGAGGAGCGGCAGCCGGCGCAGGATGAACGCGCCGTGGACCAGCCGGTTCTCCAGGTAGAGGAGGCCGCCCACCTCGCCGGGGTTCTTCATGAGCGGCATGCACAGCACCGACTTCGGCCGCTCGCGCACGAGGTACTCGTCCCCGGCGAAGGCGCCGCTCGCCCCGACGTCGCTGAGCACCACCCGCTCCCGCGTCCGCTCGACATAGTTGACGATCGACGCCGGGACGCGGGTCGCGAGCGGCGCCGTGCTCCGCTCGTACACGCGGATGCTGATGCCGTCGCGGTCCACCACGGCCTCGGCGGCGAGCCGCAGGCCGTCCCCGGTGAGCAGGAGACAGCACCGCTCCGCCCCCTCGTGCTCGACGACGAGCCGCATGAGCGACTCCATCATCTCCTTCGGCGTCATGTCGCTCGAGAGCGACCGCGAGACCTTCACCGCGGTCTGCGCGTCGATGGCCTCCGCCGCCATCGTCATGACGCCGCTGCTCGTCGCGCGGCGCTGCTCCTGGTTCAGGACGAGCGCATGCCGCTGCTCGAGCTGCCTCACCTTCTCGCTCGCGCCCCAGCGCGAGTACGACGCCACCGCCTCCCGCAGGTAGAGCCCCGGCAGGCCGCTGTAGCCGCGATCCAGGTAGAACCGGGCGGCGAGCTCGCTCGCGAGCGCCTCCTGGTGGATGAACCGGGACTCGCGGAAGGCCACGATCGCCTTATCGTAGAGCGCCGCGGCCTCGTCGTGCCTGCCGTCGACGCGCGCGCGCTCCGCCGCTACGAGCGCGTGTTTGCCGGCGAAGTTGTCGGGGCAACTCTCGGCCCAGACGCGCAGCTGCTCCTCGTGGCCGGCGAGCGACCGCCGGAGCCCGGCCTGCTCCTCGGCCGGGGCCCCGGAGAAGCGGGCCGCCCGGGCGAGGGCGCCGAAGTAGTGGTACTCGGCCGAGAACAACATCCCGTTGCCCCCCGAGATGTTGCGCTCCGCCTTCTCCGCGGCCAGGGCCGCCTCGTCGGGGTTGGAGGCCAGGAGGTGCTGCGCGGTCTTCATCACGTAATGGACGAGCCGCACGCTCGGGAAGCTCTCCTTCTCGAGGCGGTCCTCGAACGCCTGCTCGTCGAAGTCGTCCGCGCTCATCGTGCCGAGGTGGCGCGTGGCGCCCCTCATCGCCTGGACCAGGCGCAGCATGCTCGTCACGGCGTCCGCGGCGAACGTGATCTTCGCCTTCGTCGCGTAGTCGAGCGCGCTCACCGCGCCCTTGTACGCCTCCTCGATCGGGTCGCCCCGCACGATCACGTTCAGGGTGAGCTGGATGTTGCTGAAGCTCCCCCACGTCAGGTTCCCGACCTCGTTCGCGGCCTGGATGCTCACGCGCTGGCAGGCGATCCCGGTGTCGATGTGGCGCGTCCAGACCGAGATCAGACAGCCATAGAGGTTGGCCACCTCGGGCTTGTAGACGAGCGCGTTCATCTTCTCGGTCAGCTCGTAGCCCACCCTGCCGATCCGGTCGCCGTCCTGGTACGCGCCGAGCTTCTGGCAGAGCGCCTTGCCGAGGCACGTGTACCCGATGCCGGTCGGCTCCGCGTTGCCGTGGAGCAGGCTGAGCCGGACCATCTGGCAGACCAGGAGGTCGTTGAGGTTCGGATCGGTGTAGAAGGTCGAGGCGTACATCACGGCCATCACGCCCATCGCCGCGAGCATCGGCGGCGCCGTCATCCTCGGCTGGCCGAGGATCTCGTCGGCCGTGCGATCGCGGAGCGCGTCGCGCAGCGCCGTGATCTCCGCGACAACCTCCTCGTCGGCCGGCTGCCTCCCGAGCTTGATGCCGAGCAGCGCGAGGCACTCCAGCCCGACGCCGATGCACGCGTCGTGCTCGGACCGGGCCATGTGGTTCTGCATCAGGACGCGGTAGGCCGCCGCCTTGTCGAGCTGCGTGCGCGCGCGCTCGAGGAGCACCGAGCAGAGGTCGATGGACCGATCGAACTCCCCGTTCACGCACGCGCTCTCGGCGAGATCGAGGTGCAGCGCGAAGGCGAGCAGATCGTCGGCTCCCGCCCAGTCGTCCTCCCCGATCAGCGCGCAGCCCGCGGCGAAGTAGGCCACCGCGGAGCCGTAGGCCCCGGAGGCCCTCGCCTTCCTGCCGGCGCGGAGGTTCAGCTCGGCCGTCCTGCGCCGCTCGCCCGGATCGGTGATGAAGGAGGCGCCGATGTTCAGCTGGTTCGTGATCTCGAACAGCCGGTCCTCCAGCGCCTCCTCCGGCGTCTGGACGAGCAGCAGGCGCCCGATGCGCAGATGCGTCGAGGCGTGGTTGCCCTCGCGGATGAGCAGGTACGCGGCCTGCTGCACGCGGTCGTGGAGGAACTTGTACGTGCTGCCTCGGCGCGCCACGAGCCCCTCGCGGATGGCCGGGGAGATGGCGGCGTGCGTCGTCTCGGTCGACTCGCCGTACATGGCCGAGAGGACCTCGGCGTCGAAGCGGGCGCCGAGGCACGCGGCGAGGGAGAGGACCCGCTGCGTCTCGCCGTCCAGCCGCCTGAGGCGGCCCAGCACCAGGTCGACGACGTTGTCGGTCAGGTTCTGCGCGGCGATGGCCTCGATGTTCCAGCACCAGACGGCGCTCATGGGATCGACCCAGACCAGCTTCTGGCGATAGAGCTCCGTCAGGAACTGGCCCACGAAGAACGGGTTGCCGCGCGTCCTCTGGACGAGGACCCTGGTGAGCTGAGCCCCCAGCTCGTCCTCGCAGCGGAAGGTGTCCATGACGAGCTCGAGGACGTTCTCGTGCGGGAGCGGGTCGAGGCTGAGCGTCGAGACGCGCGCGCCCGTGGCGTGGATCTGCCGGAGCACCTCCATGAGCGGGTGCGACGGGGTCACCTCGTTGTCGCGGTACGCCCCGATCACGAGCAGGTGCCGCTTCTCGGGCGCCGCGACGACGTCGCGGATGAGCCTCAGGCTGGCGGGATCTGCCCACTGCAGGTCGTCCACGAACAGCACGAGCGGGTGCCGCTTGCGCGCGACCACGCCGAGGAACGCATGGAACACGCGGACGAAGCGGCTGCGCGCCTCGTTCGGCGCGAGCGGCGGCACCGGCGGCTGCTCGCCGAGGATCAGCGAGAGCTGCGGGATGATGTCGATGATGACCCGCCCCTCCTCGCCGAGCGCGTCGCTCAACCGGTGCTTCCACCCCGCGAGCGACTGCGGGCTCTCCGTCAGGATCTGCCGGACGAGCTCCCCGAACGCCTGGGCGATCGTGCGGTAGGGGATGTCGCGCTGGAGCTGATCGAACTTCCCGGAGATGAACGCCCCGCGCTCGCGGACGATGGGCGCCTGCACCTCCTTCACGAGCGAGGTCTTCCCGACGCCCGAGTACCCGGCGACGAGCACGAGCTCGGCCGTGCCCGTGGCGACCACACGCTCGAACGCCTCGAGCAGGATCGCGCGCTCGCGCCTCCTGCCGTAGATCTTCGTCGGGAGCTGCAGCCGGTCCGGGATGTCGGCCGTCCCGAGCGGGAACGAGTCGATCATCCCGAGCTCCTCCAGCTCGGTCTGGCACATGAGGAGATCCGACCAGAGCCCGCGGGCGGTCTGATAACGCTCCTCCGGAGACTTCGCGAGGAGCTTCATCACGATCTCGGAGACGATCCGGGGCACGTCATGCACCAGCTCCGCGAGCGGCACAGGGGCCCTCGCGATGTGGGCGTGCGCCCACGCGGGCGCGTCCTCGGCGTCGAGCGGCAGCTTGCCGGAGAGCAGCTCGTACAGCGTGACGCCGAGCGAGTAGAGATCGGCGCGCTCGTCGATCGGCCAGTCGACGCGGCCCGTCCGCTCCGGCGCGATGTAGGGCAGCGACTCCGGGTTGATCTTCGTCTCGTCGGAGAGGCCGAGATCGCCGCGCACCACGGCCAGCCCACCGTCGAGCGACACCTCCCCGCTCTCCGGGTGCACGGAGAGGTTCGCGGGGCGGATGTCCAGGTGAAGGGTGCCTGACTTATGAAGTTTCGACAGCGCAGATGCGATCTGCACCGCGTGCGTGAGGAACCGGCGAAGATCCATGAGAGCCCTGGTGATCGTCGATAGGACGATCCTGAGTGTACGGTACTCGAAGCAGGATCCCTGTCAACGTTTCCTCCGGCCTCGCCGGCGAGGCGCCGGCCGCCGGAGCGCTTCGACCCGCTCGGCGCGGACGTCGATCACGACGCGTCAGGGATCCTCGTCGTGTGGTGCACGAGGGCTTTCCATTCACCGCCCTTGAGCTCCCAGACCGCGGTGAAGGCGATGGTGTTATCGAGCTTGACACCGCCCTTGAGCTCGGCGCGCGAGCGGTAGAGGCCGCTCACGATAGCGACGTCCCCGCCGACGATACGCACGTCGCACTGCCGGAGCTCCTGCGTGTACGTCAACATGCTGTCGACGAGCTTCAGGTACTCGTCCTTGCCGCGCTGCACTCCGTTGTAATCGACGTACCGCCAGCCTTCGGCCAGGTGGCGATCGAGGAAGCCGTAGTCCTTGACGGCCCCCACCGCCTTCGTCCACGCCTTGAGGAGCGCGACGTGCTCCTCTCTCGCCTGCTCCGCGGTGATCTTCGACATTCTCCACCTCCGCCGCGCGCCCTGGCCGCACTCGAGCCCGCGCGACCGCGCGGGGGCGTCGCCGTCGCCGCTCCACACCCATGGTAAAGAGCCCGCCGGCCGGGCGTCAACATCAGCCCTGATGTCCCGCCGCCTCGAGGGCCGCGCGCAGATGATCGGCCATGACTTGCACGTTCGGCGGCAAATTCATGGTGATGTGATTGCCAGGGACCTCGTGGACAGTGAGCTGGCCCTGGATCAAATCGAGCCATCCCCGCGCCGGGTTGTTCACGGTCATGGCGTCGCGCTCGCTCGCCTCGAAGAAGAGCACGTCACCCGGGTAGGGGCGGGGGACATAGCGCAGCATCGCCTGCAGGTTGGCGGTGACGATCTTGCGGAACGTGGCGAGCTCCTGGAGCGCCAGCTTCGGGAACATCCGGGAGACACCCTTCTTGCGCTGGAGCACGTGGAGCAGCTGCTCGTCCGGGGAGAGGTGCCGGATCTCCTCCGCGGGGACGGGGAGGCTCGCATCGCCGCTGATCAGGTAGGCGAGGCGCTCGGGGGTGTCGAGATCCTCGGGGAACACCGCCGAGGGCGCGGGCGTGTCGATCATCATGAGAAGCGCGACGCGCTCGCCCCCGGAGATGAGCTGGTGCGCCATCTCGAAGGCGACGACCCCGCCGAAGGACGACCCGCCGAGCACGTAGGGGCCCTCCGGCTGGATGTGCCGCCGTACCGCCTCGAGGTAGCGCGCGGCCATCTCCTCGACGCGGGTCAAGGGCGGCGCCTTGCCTTCGATGCCCTGCGCCTGCAGCCCGTACACGGGCTGCGCCGGGTCCAGGCAGGTGGCGAGATCGTGGTAGAAGTAAACGTGCCCTCCGACCGGGTGCATCAGGAAGAGCGGCCGCCCGGTGCCGGGCTTGATCCGCACGAGCGACGCGGGCAAGAGGCGCGCGGGAGAGCGCCTCGACAGCGAGGTGGATGAGGGCGAGTCGGACTGCGCGATGAGCTCGGCCAGGGCCGCCACGGTCGGCGCGTTGAGCAGGCTGTGGCCGGGGAGATCCATGTTCACGACGCTGCGCAGCCGGGAGATGAGCTGGACGGCGAGCAGCGAGTCGCCGCCGAGCGCGAAGAAGTCGTCGTGGACGCCGATCCGCTCGATGCCGAACAGCTTCTCCCACGTCTCGGCGACGGCGCGCTCCAGCGGATCGCGCGGCGCCACGTAGGCCGTGCCGAGGTCGGGCCGCGGGTGGACCGATCTCGGGATGCCCTCGGACTCGACGTCCCGCGAGGGCGGCGCGATCGAGCTGGCCGAGGGGCGCTGCTTAGCCTGCGCTTCCCGCTTCAGGACCAGGACGTGGGGCGTGGGGCTCGTGAGGACGCGCATCCAGGCGTCGAGCGCCTCGTCGCGCGAGATCCCCTCCTCCGCGGCGGCCGCGCCGCCCTCGCTCGAGTCGGCCGCGGGCTCGGGATCCTTGCCGCGCGAGGCGTCCTGCCGCTGCCACGGGTCCCACTCGATCGCGATCGTGAGCGGGCCGTCACCGGCGGCCCGCCGCTGCGCGAAGGCGCCGAGGAAGGCGGTCGCGGCGCACTGGCCCGCGAGGCCCGCCCCGCGGGCGCCCGCGGTCCGCGCGGCGCACAGCGCGACGAAATCGGGCCGGAGGCCCCGGAGCGACTCGTCGAGGACGAGCGCGCCGTCGAGCTTCGGGGCGAGGAGCGCCTCGCCCTCCTCGCGCGTCATGCGCTGGAGGGGCACGGCGCGGCGGGCGCCCGCCGCGTGGATCACGCCGTCGATCCGCCCGAAGCGCTGGAGCCCCTCGGCCACCGCGCGCTGCATGTCGTCGAGCCGCGTGACGTCGGCCGTCACGAGCAGCACCTCGGCGCCCAGCCGCTCCATCTCGAGCACCGCGCCGATCTTGCGGCGTAGCGCGTCGAAGGCGCCCGCGCCGGCGAGGCCGTCCCAGGCCTCCCGGGGCGGGAGCGCCGTCCGGCCCGCGAGCACGAGCTTCGCGCGCGCGACCTTCGCGAGGTGCGCCGCGAGGGCGGAGCCGACGGCCCCGAGCCCGCCGGCGATCAGGTAGACGCCGCCCTCCCGGAGGCGCGGCGGCAGGCCGTCGGCGCGGTCCATGCGCGCGGGCTCGAAGATCCGGACCCAGCGCTCCCCGTTCCGGTAGGCGATGACGGGCTCGGTCTGCTCCAGCGTGACCTCGGCGAGGAGCTGGTCGATGAGCCTCGCCTCCTGCAGCGTCCGCGGCTCCGGCAGGTCGATGTCGACGCTGATGCACGAGACGTTCGGGTACGCCCTGGGGATGGCCTCGCACGGGCCGAGCAGCGTGGCCTTCTCGGGGCAGAGCACGGCCGCGTCGGTCACCTTCTGCATGTGGCTCGTCACGACGCCGAGCCGCACCTCGTCGCGAATCCCCGCGTCGCCGATCCCCTGGGCCAGCGCGACGAGGCTGGCGAACCCGAGCCGCTGGGCCTCCGCGAGGCGGCCGGCGTCGAGCGGCGCGCGCGCGGGCTTGGTCACGCCCCACAGGAACATGATGCGCGAGGGGGACACGCCCGCCGCGCGCAGCGCGCCGAAGAGGGACGCGTGGTCCGCGCGGCTCGCGGGGGCGACGGTGAACTCGCCCTCGCCCGTCTCGGCGAAGCCCTCGCCCGGCCGCACGGTGATGACCTTGTAGCCGTCCCGGCGGAGCCGCATCTCCATCCGGGCGCCCAGCCCGTAGCTGTCGGCGAAGACGACGCAGCACTGCGCCCTGGCCGGCCGGGCCGACGCCTTCATCGACCCCGACAGCACCGAGCGCTTCCAGGCCAGGAGGTGGATCAGGCCGGCCGGCTCCGGCGCGCTGCGCGCCGGCCGGCGCGCGGCGCTCGAGGGCGGGTCGATCCAGTACCGCTTCCGCTCGAACGGGTAGGTCGGCAGGGGCACGCGCCGGCGGGGCTCGTGGGTGTAGAAGCCCGACCAGTCGACGCGGACGCCGGAGAGCCAGAGCTGGCCCAGCGTCTCCAGCAGGAACCCGATGTCGGACTGGCGGTGGTGGACGTGCCGGATCGACGAGAGCATCACCCGGCGGGCGCCCCGCGCGGGGTGCTGCTTGGCCAGGGTCGCGAGCACCCGGCCCGGGCCGACCTCGAGCAGGGCGCGCGTCGGATCGGCGAGCACCTCGCCGAGCCCCGCCATGAAGCGCACCGGCTCGCGCACGTGCCTCGCCCAGTACCCGGGGTCCTGCGCGTCGGCCGCGGACAGCCAGGTGCCGGTGACGTTCGACGCGATCGGGATCTTCGGGGCGCTCGGGCGCGCGCGGGCCACGATCGCGGTGAACGACGCGAGCATCGGCTCCATCATCCGGGAGTGGAACGCGTGCGACGTCTGGAGGCGCGTGCACTCCAGCTCGCGCTCGGCGAAGAGCCGGTCGGAGAGCGCCTCGACGGCGTCCTCGGGCCCGGCCACGACGCAGGCGGCCGGCCCGTTGACGGCCGCGAGCGAGAGCGCGCCGCCCCCCTCGTCGAGCAGCGGCTGCACCTCGGCCTCGGGCAGCGGGACCGCGAGCATCGCGCCCGGCGGCATCTCCTGCATCAGCTTGCCCCGCCGGGCGACGATCTTCAGCGCGTCCTCCAGCGAGAAGACGCCCGCGAGGCAGGCCGCGACGTACTCGCCGAGGCTGTGGCCGATCATCGCCGCGGGCCGGATGCCCCACTCCATCCAGAGCGTGGCGAGCGCGTACTCGATCACGAAGAGCGCGGGCTGGGCGAAGCGCGTCTGCTTGAGCAGCTCCGCGGCCGCCGCCTCCCGCCCCGGGGGCGGGTAGATCACCTCGCGGAGATCGAACCCGAGCTCGGGCTGGAGCATGGCCGCGCAGAGATCGACGCCGGCGCAGAACGTGGGCTCCCGCTCGTACAGCTCGCGCGCCATGCCGGCGTACTGCGTGCCCTGCCCCGGGAACATGAGGACGACCGGGCGATCGATGGCCTCCTCGACGTGCGCGAGGACCCGCCGCTCCCCGAGCGTCGACAGCAGGCTCACCGCCTCGTCTGCGTCGTTGCAGACGAGCATGCGCCGGTGCGGGAACGTCTTGCGGCCGACCTGGAGCGTGAACGCGACGTCCGGCAGGCTGACGTCCGGGTGCGCCTTGAGGTACCCGACGAGGTTCTCGGTGATCGTGTCGAGCGCGGTCCTCGTGTGGGCGGAGAGCAGGAGGAGCTGCCAGGACCGCCCGCCGGGCGCCGCCGCCGCGTGGGGCGCCTCCTCGAGGATGGCGTGGGCGTTGGTGCCGCCGATGCCGAACGAGCTCACGCCGGCGCGGCGGGGCCCGTCGCCGGGCTCCCAGTCCGCGAGCGCCGCGTTGACGTAGAACGGGCTGTTCGCGAAGTCGATCTCCGGGTTCGGCGTCTTGAAGTGCAGGCTGGCCGGGATCTGCCGGTGGCGGAGCGCCTGCACGACCTTGATCACGCCGGTGATGCCGGCGGCGACGTCGAGGTGCCCGACGTTCGGCTTGACCGAGCCGAGCGCGCACCAGCCCTTGCGCTGGCCGCGGGACCGGGCGCGGAACGCCCGGGTGAGCGCCGCGACCTCGATGGGATCCCCGAGGCGCGTGCCGGTGCCGTGGGCCTCCACGTAGCTGATCGTCTCGGGATCGGTGTTCGCCATCGCCAGGGCCTGCGCGATGACCTGCGCCTGCCCCTCCACGCCCGGCGCGGTGAACCCGATCTTGCCCGAGCCGTCGTTGTTGACGGCCGAGCCCCGGATCACCGCCTCGATGTGATCGCCGCTGTCGAGGGCGTCCTCGAGCCGGCGCAGCACGATGACGCCCGCGCCGTTGCCGACCACCGTCCCCTGCGCCTCGGCGTCGAACGCGCGGCAGCGCCCGTCGGGCGAGAGGATCATGCCGTGCCGGTACAGGTAACCCGACCGCGTGGGGACGTTGATGGCCACGCCGCCGGCCAGCGCCATGTCGCACTGGTAGGTGAGCAGCGCCTGGCAGGCCATGTGGACGGCCACGAGCGAGGTGGAACAGGCGGTCTGGACCGCGACGCTCGGCCCGCGGAGGTTCAGCTTGTACGAGGTCCGCGTGGGCAGGAAGTCCTTGTCGTTGGCGACGTAGACTTGATAGTCCATCGCCTTCCTGAGCTCGTGGTTCGGGTAAAGGTTGCTCAGGAAATACGTGTCGTGGCCGCTCGCGCCCGCGTAGACGCCGATGGTCCCCTTGAACGCCTCGGGGTTGTACCCGGCGTGCTCGAGCGCCTCCCACGCGCACTCCAGGAAGAAGCGGTGCTGCGGATCCAGGATCTCGGCCTCTCGCGGGGTCATCCCGAAGAAGGCCGCGTCGAACCACTCCACCTCGTCGAGCACGGCCCGCGCGCGGACGTAGCTCGGGTCCGAGGCCACCTCCGGGGGCACGCCCGCCGCGGCGAGATCCTGATCCGAGAGCGCCGCGATCGACTCGACCCCATCGCGCAGGTTCTGCCAGAAGGCGTCGACGCTCCTCGCGCCCGGGAAGCGGCCGGCCACCCCGATGATCGCGATTTGGTCCTCCGGGACGGGTTGATCAAGCGGATCCATTCTGTCTGCTCTTGGCTGCCTGCTTCTTTCGTTTCAGGATCTCTCGCTGCTTCAGCGCCCGGGCGTCGGCCTCCGAGAGGTCGCTCCCGCCGCCGCTGCCGCTCGCGAGGAACGCGGCGAGATCGGTGACCGTCGGGCGCGCGAACAGATCGACGATGGAGAGATCGCTGCCGAACGACTCCCGGACGCGCTCGTGGAGGCGCATCAGGAGCAGCGAGTGGCCGCCCAGATCGAAGAAGTTGTCCTGCACGCTCACGCGCTCGATGCCGAGGACGTCCTGCCATATCGCGGTGAGCCGCTCCTCGAGCGAGCTCCGCGGCGCCACCATGGGCGCGCTCTCGGGGCGGAGCTCGACGGGGGCCGGCAGGGCGCGGCGGTCCACCTTGCCGTTGCCCGTGAGGGGCAGCGCGTCGAGCAGCACGATGGCCGAGGGGTGCATGTAGTCGGGCAGCCGCCGCTGCGCGTGATCGCGGATCGCACGCTCGAGCCCGCCGGTCGGATCCGCCATGAACGGGCGCGCGCGGGCCCCGGCTTGCGCGGGCGGCGCCGCGGCCCTGCCGCCGTGCGGGACGACGTACGCCACGAGGCGCCGGTCGCCCGAGCGCGCCGGCTGCGCCACCACGACCACCTCGCGCACGGCCGGGTGCTCGCCGAGGACCACCTCGATCTCGCCGAGCTCGATCCGGTAACCGCGGACCTTGACCTGCTGATCCATGCGGCCGAGGAACTCGAGCTGCCCGTCCGGCATCAGGCGGACGCGATCGCCGGTCCGGTACAGCCGCCCTCCCGGCTCGCCGCCGATGGGATCGTGGATGAACCGCTCCGCGGTGAGCTCCGGCAGATCGAGGTAGCCGCGCGCGAGGCCCTCTCCGCCGATGCAGAGCTCCCCGGGGACGCCGGCCGGGACCTCGTTGAGATCCCGGTCGAGCACGTGCACCCTCGTGCCGGGGATCGGGCTTCCGATGGGCACCGTGTGGCCGACCGGGCGCTCCACCGCGGCGCAGCAGGCGAACGTCGCGGCCTCCGTGGGCCCGTAGCCGTTGATCATCCGGCACCCCGGGAGCTCGGCGAGGACCCGGTTGACGTGCTGCGGGGACAGGACGTCCCCCCCGGCCACGATCTGGCGCAGGCCGCGCAGCGCCGTGATCCGCTCGTCCACGAGGAGGTGGAAGACGCCGGCGGTGAGCCACACCGTGGTCACCCCGTGCTGCCGGATCACGCGATCCAGGTCGTCGAGCGACGCGGGCGCGGGGGGCATGACGACCAGCCGGCCGCCGTTGAGGAGCGCGCCCCAGATCTCGAACTGCGACGTGTCGAAGGAGATCGACGCGAGCTGCAGGAAGACCTCGTCCGGCGCGAAGCGCGCGTACGTCGTGCCCTTGACGAGCCGGGCCACGCCCCGGTGCGGCACGGCCACGCCCTTGGGCCGGCCGGTGGAGCCCGACGTGTACATGACATAGGCGAGTTGGTCCGGCGTCGCCAGCTCCGTCGGGTTGTCGTCGCGCGCCCGGCCGATCTCCTCGGGATCCGCGTCCAGGCAGAGGACGCGCGCGCGGCACCCCGGCAGCACCGCGCCGACGCGCACCTGGGTGAGCATCACGCGGACCCGGGCCTGCTCCAGCATGAACGCGAGGCGCTCGGTGGGGTAGGTCGGATCCAGGGGCACGAAGGCGAGGCCCGCCTTCAGCACGCCGAGGAGCGCGACGATCATCTCGATCGACCGGTACATGCACACGGCCACGCGGTCTTCGGGCGCGAGGGCGCCCTCGTCGGTGCGCGCGAGGGCCCCCTCGTCGGGGCCGGGCGCGGCCCCGGGCCCAGGCGCCCCCGGCGCGCGGAGGCCGAGCAGGGTGTGCGCGAGCTGGTTGGCCCGCCGGTTCAGCTCCCGGTAGGTGAGCGACGTGACGTTGCCCGCGCCGTCGTCGAAGACGACCGCGACGGCCTCGGGAGAGCGCTCGACCTGGGCCTCGAAGAGGCGGTGAATGCACGCGTCCGACCCGGGGCCGGCCGGGGCGGTGCCCCACGCGCGGAGCGCGCTCCGCTCCTCGGGCGTGAGCAGCGGCAGCGCCGAGAGGCGCAGATCGACGTCGCGCGACGCGCCCTCGAGCAGGGCCTCGTAGTGGCCCGCCATCCGCTCGATGGTGCGGGCGTCGAACAGCGCGGTGCTGTACTCGATGCGCCCGATGATGCCGTCCTCGCGCTCGTCGAGCTCCAGCATCAGGTCGAACTTGGACGCGCCCGTGTCCACGTCGAGCTGGCTCAGGGTCCAGCCCGGATCGAGCGCCGGCACGGGCGGCTCCAGCACGAAGGCGACCTGGAACAGCGGGTTCTGGCCGGGGACCCGCTTCGGCTGGAGCGCCTGCACGACGCTGGCGAACGGCACGTCCTGGTGCGAGAGCGCGGCCTGGCTCACCGCCCGCACGCGCCCGAGCAGCTGCCGGAACGTCGGGTCGCCGCGCAGGTCGGTGCGCAGCACGAGCGTGTTCAGGAAGAAGCCGAGGAGGTCCTCGGTCTCCGGCGGGTGGCGGCACGACGCGGACGTGCCCACGACGACCTCGTCCTGCCGCGCGTACCGGTAGAGCATCGCCTTGAAGGCCGAGAGCAGGACCACGAAGAGCGTGACGCCCTGCTCCCTGGCCAGCGCCTTCAGCCGGAGCGTGAGCTCCCGCGACAGGGCGACGCAGTGGCGGGCCCCCGCGAGGCTCGGGGCGGCCGGGCGCGGCCTGTCGGTCGGCAGCTCCAGGGTGGGCAGGTCGGCGAGCTGTCGCCTCCAGTAATCGAGCTGCGGCTGGAGGGCGCCGCTCAGCTGCTGCTCCCGCTGCCAGACCGCGTAATCGGCGTAGTGGATCGCGCGCTCGGGCAGCGGCGACGGCCTGCCCGCGGCGAACGCCTGGTA
Source organism: Sorangium sp. So ce128 (assembly GCF_051525245.1). Classification (NCBI taxonomy): domain Bacteria; kingdom Pseudomonadati; phylum Myxococcota; order Polyangiales; family Polyangiaceae; genus Sorangium; species Sorangium sp. So ce128. Next base: position 3,066,441 of record NZ_CP150313.1, read on the forward strand.
GAGCGCGTGGAGCTCCCTCGGGAGCGCGTCGAAGATGGAGACTCCATCCATCAGGATGTGGTGCACCACCACGAACAGCACGTGGTCGGCCTCGTCGAGCCGGACCAGCGTGGCCCGGAGCAGCGGGCCGCGGGCGAGATCGAACGGGCGCCGGGCCTCGTCTGTGGCGAGCGCGACGGCGCGCCCCCACCGCGCCTCGGCCGGCAGCGCGGTCAGCTCGACGACCGGCAGATCGAGCGGCGCCGGGGGCAGGATGTGCTGCACGGGCTCGCCGCCGACGACCGCGACGACGCTCCTCAGGATCTCGTGGCGCCTGAGGAGCTCGTCGAGGGCGCGCCCCAGGACCGGGACGTCGAGGGGCCCGCGGAGGCGCAGGGAGAACGGCTCGTTGTAGAACAGCGCGCCCGGGTGGAGCGAGGCGTGGAGCCAGATCTGCCGCTGCCCGTGCGAGAGGGGGATGGGCCGGTCGCGCGGCGCAGGCCGGATGGCCGCGGCGGCCGGGCGCTGCTTCGGCCGGGGGAGCGACTCCACGAGCTCGGCCAGCGCGGCGGCCGTGGGGGCGTCGCACAGGCTCTGCAGGGAGAGCTCGACGCCGAGCGCGCGGCGCAGCCGCGACAGCACCCGCGCGGCGAGCAGCGAGTGCGCCCCGAGGTCGAAGACGTCGTCGTGGACGCCGAGGTGCTCGATCCCGAGCGCCTCGGCCCACGCCGCGGCGATCGCCGCCTCGATCTGGTTGCGCGGCGCGAGGGGCTCGCCGTCGCCGCGATCGGGCCGGGCGGCGTCCGGCGGCGGCAGGGCCGCGCGGTCCACCTTCCCGCTGGGGCCGAGCGGCAGCGCGTCGAGCAGCACGAACGTCGACGGGATCATGACCTCGGGGAGGCTCTCGCGGAGGAAGCTGCGCAGCGCGGGCACGACGGCCCGGGGGGCGGCCGGGGGCGCGTCCGGGCGCGCGACGACGTAGGCGACGAGGCGGCCCTCGCTGGCGACGGCCACCGCCGCGCGGACGGCGGGGTGGCGCCCAAGCGCGGCCTCGACCTCGCCGAGCTCGACGCGGTGGCCGCGGATCTTCACCTGCTGGTCGACGCGCCCGAGGAAGGCGAGATCGCCGCCGGGCAGGCGGCGCACCACGTCCCCCGTGCGGTAGAGCCGGGCCTCCGGGGTGGAGCTGAACGGATCGGGGACGAACCGCGCCGCCGTGAGCTCGGGCCGTCCCAGGTAGCTCCGGGCCAGCCCGGGTCCACCGAGGTAGAGCTCGCCGGCCTCGCCGTCCGGGACCGGGCGCATGGCATGGTCGAGCACGTAGCAGCGCGCGTTCCTGATCGGCCGGCCGATGGAGAGGGGCTCGCCGGGGTCCCGAACCGGGTCGAGCCCGTCGGCCATCGTGGCGCACACGGTGAACTCGGTGGGACCGTAGGCGTTGATGAACCTGCGCCCCTGCGCCCAGCGCGCGGCGAGGTCGGCCGGGCAGGTCTCGCCGGCGACGATGAGGGTCCGGAGCGCGGGCAGCGAGCGCTCCGCGCCCTCGGGGAAGGCGGCGAGCGCGGAGGGGGGGAAGGTCGCGATCGACACCTCCTCCGCGCGCATCCGATCGAGCAGCGCGGGCCCGGGGATCATCTCGGCCTGCGCCCCCATCACCAGGGTGCCTCCCCGGGCGAGCGTCATCGCGATCTCCCAGACCGACGCATCGAAGCTGAGGGACGCGAACTGGAGCACGCGGCAGCCCGGCGCCACGTCGAATCGCTCGGCCAGCGCGCGGGTGAGGTTGGTGAGGCCGCGGTGCGTCAGCAGCGTGCCCTTGGGCCTGCCGGTCGAGCCCGACGTGTAGATGACGTAGGCGAGGTCGTCGGGGCCCGTGGTGTCCGGCGGGTCCTCGCCGCTGAAGCCCGCGGTCAGATCGCGATCGCCGTCCAGGAGGACCACGCGCGCCCCGTGGCGCGGCAGCGACGGGAGCAGCCGCGCCTGGGTGAGCAGGACGGGCGCCCCGGCGTCCTCGAGCATGAAGGCGACCCGCTCCCGCGGGTACGCGGGGTCGACAGGGACATAGGCGCCGCCGGCCTTGAGCGCCGCGAGCAGCCCGATGAGCGCCTCCAGGGAGCGCTCGGCGCAGAGCGCGACGAGGACGTCGCGGCCGACGCCCAGGCTCCTCAGGTGGTGCGCGAGCTGGTTCGCGCGGCGATTCAGCTCCTGATAGGTGAGCCGGTCAGGGCCGAAGGATGCGGCCACGACGCCGGGCGTGCGCCCGGCCTGGAGCTCGAACGAGCGGTGAATGCTGGCGTCCTCGGAGCTGAAGTCGTGATAGGTCATGTCGTGTGTGGTGGTAGGAGTCTCTTCAGGGGCAGAACATCAGCCGCCGTGTGCGAGCCCGAGCAGCGACGCGAGGGCGTCACGCATCTCGTTCAGAACCGTCCCAGGAGCACCGGAGTCAGCTCCAGGGCGGCAGCCGGTGACACGGGCGCGCCCCCGACGTTTCAGGGGCGCGGTCGGCACGGATACCATGCTGCATCACGCTGGTACTCACGCTTCGATGGGCGAGTCCATCGACGCCGTGGCAGGGTGACGGTCCACAATTCAAGGCTATTCGCAGCGCAGCCGATTACACACAACCGCGGAATGAAGGTCAAGCGGGACGTACGGCTTTTTTCGGCGTGGAGGGGCATGTGGTCGCGGCGCTGCGTCATGAGGCGATCGCTCCCGGCCGGCAGTCCTGGCCCGCGTGGCCCGCGACGACCGCGCCGGGCTCGCACACCGCGACGGAGCCCGCCGCGAACGAGGCGTCGGGAGCACTCGTAATCAGGTGGTGATCGACGATGTCCCGATTGCCGATCGTACGGGTTTCATGAATCGAACATCGCCGATCTTCAGAGGTCGCCGAGAGGGGCTGTCGAGCGTCCGCCCCGGCCCCGACCGCACCGAGACATCCCTCGCGCGGAGCCCTGCCGCGGGGCGGGCCCGCGGCGCGTCCATCGCCGGCGCCGCCTCACCGCGCCTCCGCGGCGGACGCGCCGCGACCCGGACCGGCGCCGCGCTCACCCGATACCCACGCGCTCCTCGTTGAAGCCCTCCGTCCGCGTCATCGCCGACTGGAAGAGGCTCGCCAGCACTTTGACCGGCCACGACAGGCTGTCCATCGACCGGCACCACTCGAGCGCCAGGAAGCCCGCGGCCCCGACCGCGAGCAGCAGCGCGGTCGTGATCAGCACGACCCGGCTGTGCAGCGACAGCCGCGGCGGGCGCTCGCCCCGGAGCCGCAGCCTGGCCCGGCGCAGGAGCTCGTCGTGCACCGGGAAGCCGAGGCCGCCGAGGATCACGAGCGTCATCACGACGATGCAGGCCGCGGGCGTCGCGGTGGACTATGGAATACATCATGGACGCCGCTGCGGAGGAGCGGCTTCAGCAGTACATTGACGGCATTGGCACGGTCCTCGGTCATCCCAAGCGCCGGGAGGCGTTTGCGAGCTACACGCTGGGGCTTCTCAGCGATCTGGAACGCAAGAGCGTTGAGCCGATCGCCGCGTTGGGAGTGTGCCAACGATCCAAGTCGCCGGCGCGAAGCGCAGATCCCTGACGGCATTCAGTTCAAGAGCAAGGTGGATCTGGCACTCGACGCGATCGAGCGCGCTGCGGCCGACAACGTGCCGGGTCAGCTCGTGCTTGCGGACGCCGTCTACGGTCGCTCGGCAAAGTTTCGCGACACCGTGCGCCTGCTCGGCTTCGACTACCCCGTCGGTGTGGACTCGACGACGATGGTCGTCGCCCTCGGTCCCGGCGGGCGCTGGAACAAGACGCCCATGACAGCCGACGAGCTCGCGCGCAAGCTCGGCAAAAAGGCGTTTCGTCGGATCACATGGCGCGAAGGTACGGGCAAGAAGCTCGCGTCGCGGTTCGCCTTGCGCCGCGTTCGGCGCGCCAATGATGATTGACGATGGCATCCCGGTCGAGGAGCACGAACCGCTGTGGCTGCTCATCGAGTGGCCGTTCGGCGAAAGCGATCCCTCGAAGTTCGCGGTCACGACGCTGGGGACCAAGATGTCCAAGAAGCAGATCGTACGCCAGTACAAGGAGCGCTACCGAACTGAGCAGGCCTACGAAGAGATGAAGGGCGAGCTGGGGCTCGATCACTTCGAAGGGCGGCGATTCCGAGGCTGGCACCACCATGTTTCCGTCGTCCTGTGCTGTTACGCCTTCATCGTGGCCGAGCGTGATCGGTCTTTTTTCCCTCGGCAGACGCCGAAGGTCACGCCCACCCGCTCCGCTTCGCGGCCTGAGCGTCACTTCGCCGACTCGCTCGCGACCGTTCGCCGCGCGATCGCTCGCGCCTTGATCGCGTGGCTGCCTCGTTGCCCTGCGTGCCACCGCCCGCCGTTACGCCGCAGCGCGCATTGGTTCGTGTCCGCGCCGCGCTGACACAGTAGTGGTAGGCTCTTCTGGCTTCGCAGGGCGCGGTCCGATGCGCTTGCGCGCCAACGTGGGCGACTTGCCGAGGCGAGCACGCCAGCGTACTTGACGGTGTGAAAGCGCGGCGGCGGGACGCTGGCCGCGAGGCGGCACACGAGCGAGAGCGGATCCATGTCCACCGCGACAGTCCCGTCAGCGAAGGCGCGCCTCCGCGACAGCCGCACCAGGCCGTCCTGCTGCGGCTCGACGCGCTCCTTTGCGATCGGGGGTCGCAGCACGTAACGCAGCAGCGCCTCCCTCGCCGCGGCATGGTGCGCACCGGCGCGCGTCGCTGCGTGCGAGGTGAAGCCATCGAGCGCAGCGCACAGCGGCTTGTCGTACGCGAGCGCGCTCGGAGAAGACGGCGAGAGCCCGCGGAGCCACTGCGGGGCGACGACGTATGGCGCGGCTCTCGTCCCGAGACGGCGGAGGCACAGAGCGCTGCCTCGGGCTCGTCGTCCTCCTCGACGTCGTGCTCGAGCTCGAGATGCCCGTGCCGCCGGAGGTAACGGAGCATCCGCCCGACGGCGTGCTCTATGACCTGACCGACCTCGCGCTCGCAGGTGACCGAGCTCGTTCCACACGAGCTCGGTGCCGTCTTCGTGATAAGCCCCGTCGAGGAAGACCACGTGCAGATGCGGATTGAGCCGCATGTCGCCGGACGTGCGTTGCACGTCGGTCACCGCGCCGCTCTTGACCGCGCCGCACGCGCCTCGGCGCGCGGCGCGCTCTTCGTAGAACCGCTCCACGCTCTCGACGAAGATGCGGGTCAGCACGCCGAACAACGCCCGTCCTGGGCGAGCCTGCGCCGCCACGGAAACGGAGACGTCACCCCCCACGGACGGAGCGCCACCTCGGGCAGGACGTCCTCGATCAGGTTCGCCGCCGTGGCACACATGCGTCGGCCCAGACACGACGGGCAGAAACCGCGTCCTTTACAGCTGAAGGTCACCAGCCGACTCTCTTCGCAGCGCTCGCACCGGAGCCGCGCGAACCCGCGGCAGAGCAGCCCGCAGTCGAGGTAGGCTTCGAGCTCCTTCTTCGCGTGCTTGGGTATCCGGACGGCGATGGCGCCGTCGTCGATGGCCCCGTACAGCGTCTCCACGTTGTCGCGCACGATCTCGTAGAGCGTCGTCTTCTCGGGGCGACGGCGCTCGTAGACGACGCCCGTGGTGCGAGCCGCGCTGGCCACACGGCGCCGACACCGCACGCCGCACGCCACGCGGTGACGGCGCGTTTTCGCCGCGAATTTCGACAACCCGCCGGGCTATCGCCCATGGCGGAGCGGCGGGCCGGGGGGCGGCGGGCCGCGACGCGCGCTGCCGCGGCGGCGGAGGCGCTCGCCGAGCACCCGGCTCGCGCTCGATATGTCGGCGCGCGAGAACGCAGAGCGCCCGCGCGGGCGATCCCAGTAGAGCCTGCGGGCACTGGCGAGCGGCAAGGCTCCGGCAGCGAGTCGACGCGAGCGGCGGGCTCGACGTTCGGCCCAAGCTTGCTCACCCCTCCGGTGCCACCGGCAGCCCGAGCAGCCGACCGATCGTCTCGTGAACGACCCGGGCCACCACCTCGTCCCCGAGGGCGACGGCGCGGCTCAGTGTGCCGGCGAGCGAGGCGATCACGGTGGCGCGAGGCGACTGATCGATCACGGCGCTCTCCCCGGGCCCGGGGCTTGACGCTTGGGCCCGGGTTGGGCCCACGCCTTCCGAGGGGGTGCGATCCGTCGTCACGCTCTCCCAAAATCCCCGGGGAAGCGACGGATCGCGACGGTTCAGCGCCGCGGAAGAGTCCCGCCAGAAAAACCGGTCGATAGCGAGCGGTCGCTGGAAACAGTAGCGATTTTCGTGGTTTCCGCTTGTTTCGCCGCCGAGGACGGCTCCGGTATGGCCCAACGGGGCGGTCTCCGCGGCCGCATCGCCCGCGGTGAAGGGCCGCGGCATCACCAATCGGGGTCGGCGCCTGGCCTGGCGGCGCAGCGCCGAGGGATTCTCCTTCGCGCGCCGCCCTGTTGCCGGGCCCTTCGATGCGCTGCCGCCTGTTTCGGGATCGTGCCTGCGTCCCGCACTCTGCCGGCCCAACGCCTGAATCAAGCCGAGCCGCGAAGCGGCTTCGGCTTGAATGAATTGTCAGGCCGCAACATGCGCGAACGATTCAAGACGGCCGCAGCTCATACAGCGGTAAGTGACTATAGGTAGCGTCTTGTTGCCGGATTGAACGGCAGAGAACCGCCAGGGTGAGGTGTTGGGAACACCGCTTGCCCAGCTGACTTGGCTACCGATGCCACTGTCACCACTGTCGAGCATGAAGCCCTTTTCTAGCTCTCCGTCACATCTGATGCATTGTCCATGACAACCTCGACATGTTCAGATCGGCTGCAACGCTTTGTCAGACGTCATTGGTGTCGTATGGATGAGGAAGATCCTGGACCCACCAGGTCGGATGCTGAGGGTAACCGGGCGGTGAGTCCTCCCACTCCTCCTGACGCCCGTAAGGCAAGAGGTCTCGCATGCTGTTGGCGAAGACCAGCCGGTCCACCCCACGTTGCGTGGTGGTATAGGTGCGGTAAACGCCGTCGGCGTTCCGGAGGAACGCGCTGAGCAGAAAGTTGCCGCCTGCCCCACAGTCAGCGGAGAAGGTCGTGCCTCGCGACGATGCGAACGGAATGTGCATCCAGCGCTGATGCTCCCACACTCTCTGCATCTGCTCCAGCGGCATGTCCGATACAGTCGCCCAGCTCGCGCCGGCTTGCGCGAGCCGTGCGAGACCATTGGCCGGGATGCCGTCGGTGAACCATGTGCAGCCCGGGCAAATGTGTTTCGGACCCGTGTCCATGAACTGGTAAAGGAGCAATTGGCTATTCTCACCGAACAAGTCGAGTAACGAGACCGTTCCGCGTGGAGTTACGAACGCATAGTCGGATCGAAACCTCACCATCGGCAAACGGCGACGCTGTGCTGCGACTGCGTCCTGGGCACGGGTGGCCGCCTTCTCGGCGGCAAGCAGCTCCGCGCGGGCATGAGCCCACTCCTTGGGATCGACAACATTGGGCTCTTTGCCCGTGGCAGTCGGCTTCTTCATGGTCCTTCCTCCATCAATGAGAGTGCGCGACGATGCCTAACGCCTGAGTCAAGTCGACCCGCGAAGCGGGTTCGGTTTGAATGAACTGCTAGGCCGAGATGGTAGCACGAGCCGCTGGCGACACAACCGCGAGTCTGGGGTGACGGATGCAGACGATAGCTTGGGCGAGCCAAGAGATTGGCGAAGCCAAAGCAGGTGATGGCGCCGGCCGGACCGCCCAGACGCCAACCTTCCGATTGCGAAGCACGCTCAGCGAGTTGGTCGTGGCGCCGACCCGGACCATCCGGAGCCGTGGCCGAGGACGTCCCCGAGCTGGAAGCTGGCGAGCTTGACTCTGATGGCATCTTGTGCGGGTTGGTCAGTCTTGCCGCGAATGCATGCTTCTTGCGGCGGCCCACCCGAGAACGACGAGGACTTGCTCGCCTAATTATCAGTCGATTGGTCAACCGAAGCCGCCGGACCAGGTCTGTCTGGCTCGTCGCCTTTTGTGACCGGATCGCACCGGTTCGCCCCCGCGGAATCGTCCCGCCAGAAACGCCGGTCGATGAAGAGCGGCGGCCGGGAACAGCAGCGATTTTCGTAGCTTCCGCCTGTTTCGCCGCCGAGGGCGGCTCGGGTGTGGCCCAACGGGGCGCCCTCCGCCGTCGCGTCGCCCGCGGTGAAGGGCCCACGACATCACCGATCGGGGTCGGCGCCTGGCCTGGCGGCGCAGCGCCGCGGGATTCTCCTTCGCTCGCCGCCCTGTTGTCGGGCCCCTCGATGCGCCGCCGCCTGTTTCGGGATCGTGCCTGCGTCCCCGCACTCTGCCGGCCCAACGACGCGCGGATCTGCCGCCGCGTGAAATGCGACCGGCAGCATCCGCTGGTTGGGCCGCTCGGATGAGAACAGCGGATCTGCGATTGAACGATGCATGCGATGCTGGCGCCGTAGGATGTGGCGATTGGTGGTATCCGTTCGTGGTACCGCGTCGTGACGAGCGCTGAGCTGGCCCGCGAGCTGGGCGCGATGGGGCTCCTCTGCGTCAGCGCGCGCGCCGGTAGTGCATCGCCACCGCGCCGCAGCGGAGCGGCTTGGCCGAGACCAGCTCGAGCCGCCGCGCGGCGGGCAGCCCGCTCTGGTACAGGGTCGGGCCGTGGCCGGCGAGCTTGGGGTGGACGAGGAACTCGTACTCGTCGATGAGATCCAGCCGATCCAGCTCGGTCGCGAGCTTGCCGCTGCCGAGGAGCACGCCGGCCGGGGTCGCGTCCTTGAGCTTCTGCACGCCCATGCGCAGATCGCCGGCGATGTGGTGGCTGTTGGTCCACGGGAAGTCCTTGCGCGTGGACGACACCACGTACTTCGGCTTGGTCTCCAGCTTGACCGCCCACTCGCGCATCGCCGGAGGCGCCTCCTCGTCGCCGCGGGCGACCGCCGGCCAGTAGCTCTCCATCATCTCGTAGGTGACGCGGCCCCACAGCATCGCGCCGCTCTCGTCCATGAGGCGGGTGAAGAAGGCGCGCGTCTCGTCGTCGACGGTCCCCTCCTGGTGGTCGACGCAGCCGTCCAGGGTGACGTTGATGGTGAAGGTCAGCAGTCCCATGCGGCGAGTCTCCTTCGGAACGAGGCATCGGTCAATGTTCCGGTAGTGCAATGCGCACCGCGAGGCTCCCGGCTTTGTCATCTCGCAAGACTCTCGAGTCCATGGTGTCGCAAAGCACAGGCCCAATCTGACGTTCTGGCAAGATGTGCAGCTGCAGGGATTCCTGAGTCCCCCCTACTCTAGGTGAAACGTTTCGGTAGCGGCCCAGGGGACAAGTCGGCTCACCTTCGAGGAGACTTGGGTCTCGACGCGTCCTCGTGCCCCACGTGCTGGTGGACACGGTGGACGTCTACGAGCTGAGGTAATCAGCGGACGCACGCTGGACCGCGCCTGCGGGTGGTGAGGGAGCTTGGGGTGCTCACCGGAGGGGCTGGGGTGCAGGCGAGCCACAAAAGGGGCTCGCCGGATGGAGTGCAGGCGAGCCGCAAAAGGGGCTCGCCGGAACGCAAGCTCTCCCGCGACGAATGGCAGGCCCGCCGCGCGTCGATTTCGTGAGCCGGGGGACGCGTTCGGGTAGCATCGCGGCCGTGGCCCTGCTGCTTCCGCTCGCCCCGCCGTACGATCCGCTCGACTGGGCGAAGCGGCCGTTCCCCGAGCGCGCACGCATGGTCTGCGAGGCGTGGGCGCTGCAGGGCTCCGGCGCGCCGCTCGCCGTCTACGTGCTCCACGCGGTCAAGCTCGCCCTCTATGCCGGCGCCTGGGTCCTGTTCTGCAGCACCTCGCCGAGCCTCGGCGGCCTCTCGACGATCGGCGACTGGTGGCTGCACCCGCTCGCGTTCCAGAAGGCGATCCTGTGGAGCATGCTGTTCGAGGGCTTAGGCTTCGGCTGCGGGTTCGGTCCGCTCAGCGGACGCTACGCCCCGCCCGTCGGCGGCGCCCTCTACTTCCTCCGCCCCGGCACCACGAAGCTCGCGCTGTTCGCGCGCGCGCCGCTCCTCGGCGGCACGCGGCGCACCCCGCTCGACGTCGCGCTCTACTTCGCGCTGCTCGCCCTGCTGGTGCGCGCGCTGCTCGCCCCCGCGCTCGGCGCCTCGCACCTCGTGCCGATCGCCGCGCTCGTGCCGGTCCTCGCCGTCGCCGATCGCACCATCTTCCTCGCGTTGCGCGCCGAACACTACTGGACCACTGTCGTCGTGTTCGCGGCCACCGCCGACTGGATCGGCGGCGCAAAGGCGGTCCAGCTCGCGCTCTGGCTCTGGGCCGGCGTCTCGAAGCTCAACCACCACTTCCCGACCGTCGTGTGCGTGATGACGAGCAATAGCCCGTTCGCCCGCTTCGCATGGCTGCGGCGGCGCATGTACGTCCGCTATCCGGACGACCTGCGCCCGTCGCGGCTCGCGATCGCGATGAGCCACGCCGGCACCGCGCTCGAGCTCGGCGTGCCCATCGTGCTCGCGTGCTCGACCGGCGAGACGGCGATCGCCGTCGGCGTCGCGATGGCGCTCGCGCTCCACGCCTTCATTACGAGCAATGTGCCGATGGGCGCGCCGATCGAGTGGAACCTGATGGTGGTCTACGGCGTGTTCGCGCTGTTCTGGGCCCACCCCGGCGCGTACCCGTTCGACGTCGGCCCGCCGCTGCTCGGCGCGCTCCTCGCGATCCTGCTTGTCGCTGTTCCGCTCCTCGGCAACATCGCGCCAGGGCGGATCTCGTTCCTGCTCGCGATGCGGTACTACGCCGGAAACTGGCCCTATAGCGTGTGGCTGTTCCGCGGCGACAGCTATCGCAAGCTCGACCGGCTCGTGAAGGCCGCGCCGTGGATCTACGACCAGCTCGACCGGTTCTACGACTACGCCACGTCGGTCGGCCTCGTCGGCAAGGTGCTCGCGTTCCGCCTCATGCACCTCCAGGGCCGCGCGCTGCCGGTCCTGCTGCCGAAGGCGATCGAGGGCCCGCTCCACGAGTATGAGTACCTCGACGGCGAGCTCGTCGGCGGCCTCGCGCTCGGCTGGAACTTCGGCGACGGCCACCTGCACCGCGATGGCTTGCTGCGCGCGATCCAGGACCAGTGCGGCTTCGCCCCAGGCGAGCTGCGCTGCATATTCGTCGAAAGCCAGCCGCTCGGCGGCGCGAAGATGGCGTATCAGATCCACGACGCTGCCTCCGGCCTGCTCGAGGCCGGCGAGCTCGACGTGCGCGAGCTGCGTGGGCGCCAGCCGTGGGCGGGCCCCGTGACCGACGTGGACGCCGTCGTCGTCGGTCCGCGCAGCTGATTGCGATCCTATGGGCTCGACTAGCTTTCACCCCTGTCTAGCCAAGAGGCTGCGACTGCTCACGCGCAGCCCGAGGCGGTCCGCCCATACCGGACCGCCGCCGAGGGCGAAGGGGAGCCCTCTCCTCGAGCCATTCTCGATGCTCGTCAACGCCGCGAGGCGCGGGGCGTATGGGGCACGCCGCGCCGGTGCAAGGTGACGACATGACCATCAAGAAGGATCTGAAGCGGCTGATCCGTCAGCGCCAAGCCGCGACGGGCGAGCGGTACACGACGGCTCGAGAGCACGTGCTGTCGGCGAGATCCAAGATCCGTCAGTCCGACCGGTGACTGCTTATCGAGGCGATGGATCGGTCACGGCGAGCTCCCCAGGCCCGTGGCTCGACCATTGGGCCCGGGTTGGGTCCACGCCCTCCGAACGGGTGCGATCCGTCGTCACGCTCTCCCAAAATCGCGGAGCGATCCGACGGATCTTTCCTGGGACCGAAGAGCGCTCCGCGCAAAGATCAATAATTACGATGGATTCCAGCTGAGGCTCGACCGGCCGAGGTCTCGATGGCGTGGGCCCGAGAGGCATGAGTCGAGCACTCGGCGTCGGCGACGCACACTTCGCCGGCGCCGGCGTCGATCGTCAAGAGCGAGGACGGCCATCACGAAGTCGTCGGCGGCGCGCACCTGAGAAATGGCCGTCGCGCTCCTCGACCGCAGCCGAGCACGCGCGCAATGGCCATCAATGAGCCTGCTCGGCGGACCATCAGCTGGTCTGAGCGTCAACACGCTGTTACCCTCGGGCAGCGGGCGCGAGGGCGGCGTCGCCGTGCAGCAGCCGGCCGATCTCGCCCGCCTGCCGCTCCCTGCGGTTCAGTCGCGCGGCGAGATCCACGAGAAAGCCAGGTGGTACTGGTCGCCAGTGGCGTTCTTCACCTCGAGCTTGATCCTGCGCCGAATGAGGTCTCCCCAGTGCTCGTCGAAGGGAAACGGCTCCGACCCCCCCGGATGCACCTCTCTCGAGATCACTTGATGCCACCCGTGCTTCTTGCGGCGAATGCTCAGGACGACCGTCCCACGGACGGCGTAGATGAAGCCCTTGATCCCCTTGGCACGCTCCTCCATGCGCTCGTCGTTCATCTCGTTATCCCAGCAGAAGTCCATACCGGCGCAGTATTTCTGCTGGAACTCTTCTCCGCTCATGGGAGGTGCGGAGAGCGCCGCGCCCCCCTCGGCCACGGGTTCGACGTCGGGCGTTTCAGCCGCTCGCTCGGAGAGGGCGGCGCGCAGCTCTGCGGTCCTGAGGGCCTCCGGCGCCGGCTGGCCCGCGAGCGCTTCGTAGACCTCGGTCGCATCGAGCGCGTCGAGGTCGAGCTGGGCCAGGGGATCCGCGCCGCCGCTAGGAGGTGTGCTTTCGATGGAAAGCTCCCCGGCGGCCGACTCGAAGAAACGAACCTCTGCCCCGTTGGCTGTCCTGACGACAGCGAGGACGTTCTCCGCCGCCGCGACGCCCTCGGGCGTCACCGTCCCAAGCGCGCCCGGCCGCGGCAGTTCGACGCCGATCTCCGCAGCATCATCGGCGTCCTCTGCCCGCTGCCCGTCGTCCGCCGGCGTGGCGATGCATGCCGGCGCGAAGGCGATGAGAAACGTGATCAGCCCGGGTCTCCACGCTTGCTCCATGATGTTCATTTCCTTGACGCTCCTGGGAGGCACACGTTCGGCGCAGGCTGTGGCCTCAGGCACACCACACGCGGCGTCATGAGAGCAGCACGCGTCAATGTCTCGGCGAACGCCGATTCAACCCACAGCGTGATACCAGGCGCCGCAAGGAGAGCCATGCGATACGCGCACTTCCCTTCGATGACTGGTTGACGCGCCTTCGGGGCGCTTCGGCACGCAACCACTGCGCACGGGCGATCTCAGCAGAGGCCGCGGGCGCTGGCGAGCGGCAAAGCTCCGACAACGAGTCGACCCGAGCGGCGGGCTCGACGTTGGCTGCCTCGCTCGGGAACACCGGCTGTCAGTCGCAGGACCGGCCCATCCAACGTCCGACGGACGCGCGACCCCTGACGGCGAGCTTGCTGGCACCTTGAGCCGCGCCGTCGCCCTCGGGTTGGCGCGCTCGGACTGGTCGTGACGGCTCGATCTCGGTAGGTTCTTCGCGATGAACGGTGACGTCGTCCGCCTCTCGTCAGCGGTGCGCGCTCGGCTCGCGCGCCTCGGCGCGAACGTGCCCCACGCGACCGCCGCCGCGCGGGCGCCGTCCAGCGGCGAGCTGAGCACCGCGCAGTTTTTCACCTTCTGGGAAGCGCTCGGCGCGTCGTCGCCGCACGACGTCGGGCTTCGTCTGGCGATGGAGACGCAGGTGCACGAGTACGACATCTCCTCGCTCGCGGCGCTGCACTCTCCCGACCTCGGCACCGCCTTGACCAAGCTCGCCCGCTACAAGCGGCTTTGCGGGCCGAAGGACATGGCCATCGACACGGCGGGGAAAGAGGTGGTGATCCACACGACCTACCTGCACGCGCCAGGCCCCATGCCCCCGCGTCTGGTCGACGCATCGCTCGCCTCGCTCCTCGTGCTCTTGCAGCGAGGCAGCGGGCTCGCGCTCGCGCCGAAGCGCGTCGAGCTCTCTCGCGCGCGCAGCGACGAGCCGATGCTGCTGCGATTCTTCGGCTGTCCGCTGCGGTTCCGCGCGAAGCGCGACGCGCTCGTCCTCGAGGAGCGCCTCCTGACGACGCCGTTCATCACGCACAACGCCGACCTGTTGCAGGTGCTCGTCCCCAGCCTCGACCAGAAGCTCGCGCCTCTCGAGCATGGTTCGTTCGTCGAGCAGGTCCGCGCGGTGGTCGCTCGCCGCATGGCGGGCGAGCGGCCGAGCATCGCGAAGGTGGCGCGCGAGCTGTCGCTCAGCACGCGCACGTTACAGCGGCGCCTGGGCGAGCTGGGGGTCAGCTATCAGCGCGTGCTCGACGAGGTCCGGCACCGCGCCGCGCTGCGCCTCCTGCGCACCGACGACGTCGACGTCAACGAGATCGCCTTCCTGCTCGGCTTCGACGAGGTCAACTCCTTCACGCGGGCGTTCCGAGCCTGGGAGGGGACGACCCCGAACCGCTGGCGCGATTCGATTCATTTGTGGCGCGATCGGATTTGATCGCTGACGCCCTGCGCACGATGTTTCGTGCATGACGGAGAACAACTCGCAAGTATGGTTCATCACCGGAAGCTCGCGGGGGCTCGGCCGCGCCATCGCCCTCGCCGCGCTGGCCGCCGGGCACCGCGTCGTCGCCTCGGCGCGCAAGCCCGCCGATCTCGATGACCTCGTGAAACAGCACGGCGACCGCGTGAAGACAGTGGCGCTCGACGTCACGCAGCCCGAGCAGGCCGTGAGCGCGGTCAAGGAAGCGATCGACGCCTTCGGTCGCATCGACGTGCTCGTCAACAATGCGGGCTACGCGAACGTCGACTCGGCTGAAGATATCCCGCTCGACGATTTCCGCGCGCAGATCGACGCCAATTTCTACGGCGTCGTACATGTCACGCGCGCGGTGCTGCCCGTGATGCGCGAGCAGCGCAGCGGGCGTATCCTGCAGATCAGCTCCATCGGCGGACGGCGCGGCGGCACCCCGGGTCTGAGCGCGTACCAGGCGGCGAAGTTCGCCGTCGCGGGCTTCAGCGAGGTCGTCCTCAACGAGGTCGCGCCGCTCGGCATCCAGGTCACCATCGTCGAGCCGGGCGGCTTTGGCACCGATTGGGCTGGCAGCTCGATGACGATCTACCCGTCGCAGCTCGACTACGAAGCCACCGTGGGCGCGACCAACAAGCGGCTCCGGGGCAACCCCGGCGCGGCGCGCGGGGTGCCCGAGAAGGCCGCGAAGGCGCTGCTCGAGCTTGCGTCGCTGGACAGGCAGCCGCGGCGCCTGCTGCTGGGGAGCGACGCGTACGTGCTCGCCAAGCTGACGCTGCAAGAGCTCGGTGCCAGCGATGATGCCCACCGGGCCCTCAGCGCGAGCACCGACGCCGACGGCATACCCGACTTCGCCGACACCGACGTGGGGCGAGCGATGCTGAAGCTGCACCACAACTGACGAGAGCGCAAAGCGAGGACACCATGGAACTTCACTCACCCCCGGAGGTCGTGAGGGGCTATATCGAAGGACCGCGTTCCCTCCACAGCCTGCGGGGCCAGGCTATCCGGAGGCGCGCCGGGCGCCGCCGGGCGAGCTCGAGCGCGGACGCAGGCCGCTCTTCGCCGCCCGCTTCGGCTTCGGCGCGTCCGCTCGCGGGAGGAGATTCTCCCCTCCCCACGCCATCACCGCGTCGATGAAGGCGCGGAGCTGCGGCGGCATGAACTCCCGCTCCACGTAGACCACCGCGATGTGCGAGTCCGCCTGGATCGCGCCTGGCAGCACGTGCAGGAGGGCGCCGCTCTCGAGGTGAGGGCGCACGATCTGCTGCGGCAAGAACGCGATGCCGAGGCCCTGGAGCGCGGCGTCGCAGAGCAGGAGGAGGTCGTTCGTGAAGAGCGCGCCCTCGACCTGGAACTTACCGTTGGAGGACGGCCAGTGCGTCTGCGGCAGCTCCCCCCGGGCGAAGCCCATCATGCAGCGGTGGCTCCGCAGATCACGGCGCGTGCGCGGCGTGCCGCGGGCCTCGAGGTACGCGGGCGAGGCGACCGCGAGGAGCGGCATGCGCGCCAGCGTCCGGGCGACGAGGCCGGGCTCGAGCGCGCTGCTCGCGCGGAGCGCGACGTCGTAGCCGCCGCGCTGGAGGTCGACGTACTGGGTCGTGCTGTGGACGTGGAGGCGGACCTCGGGGTAGCGCCGCGCAAAATCGCAGATCATCGCGTTGAAGCTCGTGTCCACCATCGGCGGCACCGAGACGCGCAGCTCGCCGCGCACGGCGCCGTCGGCCTTGCGCACGCTCGCCTCGGCGTGGTGGACGGCGTCGAGCACGACGCGGGCGTGGCGGTAGAGCGCCTCGCCCGCGTCGGTGGGGGCGAGGCTGCGCGTCGTCCGGCGGAGCAAGCGCACGCCGAGCCGCTCCTCCAGCCGCGCGAGGCGGCGGCTGATGGTGGCGCGAGGGACGCCGAGCTCGGCGGCGGCGCGGGACAGCGATCCGGCCTCCACGGTCTTCGAGAAGGCGAGGAGCTCGGAGGTCTCGAGGGGTTCGTCCATTTGGATCAAATCCTGGCAGGTGCTTCCAACTGTTGATGCATTGTTACAGGCGTGTCCAGGGCTCAGAATGCCCGCTCATGAACGACAAGGCACGCACCATCGGTTACTGGATCGCGACGAGCCTCCTCGGCTTCGCCTGAGGCGGAATCTCACGGAACGACTCGCCCCACCTCACCCACGTACCACCGAGCAAGCATCATGAGCGACCAACTCCTCCAGCAAGTCCTCCTCGAAGCCCGCACCCACAACGGCTGGCTCGCCGAGCCCATCGACGACGCGACCCTGCACCGCCTCTACGAGGCCCTGCGCCTCGGCCCGACCGCGGCCAACAGCGTGCCGGCGCGGCTCGTCTTCGTGAAGAGCCCTGAGGCCAAGGAGCGCCTGCGCCCCTGCCTCGCGGAGGGCAACGTCGAGAAGACCATGAGCGCGCCCGTCACCGCGATCATCGCTTACGACACGCGCTTTCACGAGAAGATGCCGAAGCTCTTCCCGGCGCGCCCGACGATGGGCGAGGCCCTCGCCGGGATGCCGCCGGAGCAGCGCGACTTCTTTCTCCTCCAGAACGCCTCGCTCCAGGCCGGCTACCTGATCCTCGCGGCCCGCGCGCTCGGGCTCGACTGCGGGCCGATGGGCGGCTTCGACCGGGAGAAGGTCGACGCCGCGTTCTTCGCCGACGTGCCGTGGAGATCGATCCTCCTCATCAACCTGGGCCACGGCGATCCGGCGAAGCTCTACCCGCGCAATCCTCGCCTCGATTTCGAAGAGGCCTGCCGTATCGCGTAGTCGACCGGTCCCCGCCGGAAAGCAGGCGGAGGCCGGCACATCCCCGGATCAAGCCGCGCTCCTTCGGACCAGGGCCCGCAGGGGCGGCGAGAGGGCGCGGCCCGAGAAGAAGAGGTCGCGGAACCAGCGCTGCGCCGGGTCGTCGTCGTGGCGCTGCGACCACACGGCGACGACCTGGGCGGCGGGCAGCTCGAAGGGGGCGCGAACACCCGAAGCCCGAAGAGCTCGCGGGCGCGCTGGGCGACGCTGCTCGGGATCGTGCAGAGAACGAGCAGCGCCTCGAGGGCGGGGAGGGGGTTCAGGTTGATGCTCCATCGTTCGATCTCGCTCATGCCTGGCATGAGATAGATCCCATTTTCCTCATGGGTCCAGCGACGCATGCTGGGCGGCCTATGAGATCGTGCGATGTCGAGGTCATGGTGACGGGGGGTACGGGATTCATCGGGCGCTGGCTGCTGGCCGAGCTGACCCGGACGAAGGCCGTGGCGGCGCCGGTGCGCCGGGCGCGGCAGCGGGCCGCCGAGCTTTCCGCGTTCGTCGACGCGCACGGCGGCGATTCGCGGCGACTCCTGGTGGTCGAGGGTGATGTCGAGGCGGCGTCGCTCGGTCTGTCGGAGCGCTTCGAGCAGGTGCGCGACGTCTATCACCTGGCGGCGCGCTTCGCCTTCGGGCTCGGCGTGCAGGAGGCGCGGCGCTGCAATGTCGAGGGCTCGCTGCACGCGGCCGAGTGGGCGCTCGGGCAGCCCCACCTGCGACGCTTCGTCTACCTCGGCGGCTACCGCATGATGCACGCGAGCGCCCGGCCGGGCGCGGAGAGCGTGCTGACCGAGCGAGCGCGGGACCGGCTCTACCGCCAGCACGGCGCGTACGAGGGGTCGAAGCACGAGTCGTTCCTCGCCGTGCGCCGCTTCGCGGCCGAGCGCGGGCTGCGCTGGACGGCCGTGCATCCGAGCAGCGTCATCGGCGACTCGCGCACCGGCGAGACCACGCAGCTCACGGGCGTCGGCGAGATGGTCGAGCAGCTCTGGCGGGGCCGCCTGCCGGCCCTGGTCGGCAGCGAGCGCACCTTCCTGCCCCTGGTGACGGTCGACTACCTGGCGCGCTTCCTGGCGAGCGTGCCCGAGCGCCCGGAGACCGCGGAACAGGACCTCTGCGTCCTCGACCAGGCGACTCCGCGGCTGCCCGCGCTGGTCCGCGGCATCGCCGCCCACCTGAGGCGCAGCCCCCCGGCGTGGGTGCTGCCCCTCGGCCTGGTGCGCCTGCTGCCGGAGGCGCTCACCGGGGTGACGCGAGAGAGCCTGTCGTTCCTCGCCGAGGATGCGTATGACACCAGCGCGGCCGACGCCCACGCCCGCGCGGTCGGCCTGGTGATGCCGCCGATCCACACCAGCGTGGAGCGCTGGTGCGACTACCTGGTGACGACGCGCTTCGGCGCCACACCCGGGAACGCGCCCGGCCGCCGGCCGGCGTCCTCCGTCGCCTGATCCGCGATCGGGGCCGCCGCCGGCCCGGAGCGGAGCGCCCGTGAAGCGCGCGCACGACGTCGGGTGAGAGTGCCCACGCGCGTGGGTCATCCGTCTTGTTTTCGTCGAGCCCCACGGCGCCGCGCTCGAGATCGAGATCGGACGGCTCCAGCGACCCGGGGGACCAAGGTAAGATTCAGACGCCTTGGCGCGGCGGCGGTCCGGTAAGGGCCGCGGCGGCGTCTGCGTGTCATGCTGGCCCAGACACCGCGCCAAGGCACGCTCCCCC
This sequence comes from Sorangium sp. So ce128, assembly GCF_051525245.1. Lineage (NCBI taxonomy): Bacteria > Pseudomonadati > Myxococcota > Polyangiales > Polyangiaceae > Sorangium > Sorangium sp. So ce128. The sequence continues at coordinate 3,085,441 of NZ_CP150313.1, forward strand.
TTGCCGGTCGTGCCCAGGCCCATGTTGCCGCGAAAGGAGCTCCGAACCCTACCTCGCTTGACGACGTGCTGTTCCAGCCACCGCGTCGCGCGGCGACACCGCCGCGGTGGCTCGCTTCCATCCCACCAAGGAGCGTTCATGCGACTGTCATTATCTTCGGCACATTGCGTCCTCGCCTTGGTCACCGGGCTCACGGGCATGGTCGGGTGCTCGGACGACCCTGGTCCCGGCAGCAGCGCGCCCGACGCGGGCGCGCCCGGCGATCCCGACGCGGGCGCGCCCGACGGCAGCCCGCCCTCCTCCGCGACGTTCGGTCCGCTCGGCGATCGGCCGGATCTGCCCGTCGACGGGCGGCTCACCATCGACGGCCTGCTCTCTGCCGTCGATGTCGTCCAGGACAGGGACGGTAGGCCCCATATCTATGCCGGGAACCTCGTGGACGCGATGCGCGTCGAAGGGTATCTGACGGCGCGCGACCGCGCGCTTCAGCTCGAGATCTTGCGGCGCACCGCCGAGGGGAGGCTCGCAGAGCTCTTCGGCGATCTCGATCCCACCACCATCGATCAGGACATCGCTCTCCGCCATGTCGGGCTCGGTCGGATCGCCAGGGCCCAGTACGACGCGCTCCCCGAGGGGGAGCTCCGCCAGATGCTCGACGCGTACGCGGACGGGGTGACCCAGGTGTTCAAAAAGATCCGCTCCGGGGACATCCTCCTCCCCGAAGGCGCGACGGGGATACCCGTCAAGGCGTTCACCGACTGGAGCGGCGCCGACTCGCTCGTGATCAGCCGCTTCCAGAGCTACCTCCTGTCGTTCGACGCCGAGCTGGACATCACCATGCAGCAGTTCTTCGACGCCGCCCGGACGACGTTCGCGTCGAGCAGCGCCGATCCGCTCGCGCAGAAGCGCGCCGGCTTCGAGCGGGACTTCCTGAGGTTCGCCCCCTCCGAGCCCGCGGTGACCAGCAGCGGCTATTCCGCCTCCCCGGCGCGGGAGAAGGCGCAAACGGCGGAGGGCAAGGCGGCGAAGAGAGCGTCTCGCGCAGGGCGACCGGGCCGCGCCGCGCCGGGCCGCGCGAAGCTCATTTCGTCGCTGACCGGCTACCTGAGCGCGGTCCAGCGCGCCAGGAGCAAGGTCGCCCCGGAGGGCTTCGGCTCGAACAACTGGGCCATCCACGCGAGCCGGAGCGCGACGGGGCACGCGCTCGTGGCCAGCGATCCCCACCTGTCGCTGAGCGCGCCGGCCGTCTGGTATGCCGTCTCGATCCATGTCACCGCGCCCGAGGGCAAGGACGCGAGCCGCGATGTTCACGTCGGGGGCGTCACCTTCCCCGGGATTCCGGGGATCATCCTGGGCCACAACGAGCACGTCGGGTGGGGAGCGACGGTCGCGATGTACGATGTCACCGATGTCTATGCCGAGAAGCTCACGCCCGACGGCAAGGCCGTGCTCTTCAAGGGCAATCCAGTGCCCCTCCAGACGGTCGAGGAGGTCATCGCGATCGCCGGCAGGGAGCCCTATACCTACCGTGTCCCGATCGTGCCCCATCACGGCCCGCTCCTGCCGACCATCGTCGACCACGCGGTGGTGGATCCGGACCCGGCCGTGGGGGCGCTCAGCGTCCGCTGGACGGGGCTTGAGCCGACGAAGGAGCTGGAGGCCATCTTCGGCCTGCTGCGCGCTCGCTCGGTCGATGATGCGGAGGAGTCGCTCTCGAAATTCAGCGTCGGCGCGCAGAACTGGGTGATGGGCGACGCCGCGGGCGACATCCTCTGGACGACGCACGCGGCGATCCCGACGCGGTCTCGCGAGGCGTTCGCCTGGGACGCGGCCACCTATACGGGCGTCCTCCCCTGCATGGTGCTCCCCGGCGACGGGACCGCGGAGTGGACCGGGACGCTCCCCGAGCACCTCATCCCCCGGGCGAAGAACCCGCCGGCGGGATACATCGCCACGGCGAACAACGACCCCATCGGGGACTCCCTGGACAACGATCCATCGAACGGCGCGCTCCCCGACGGCACCCCCATGTACCTGGGTTGCAGCTTCGACATCGGGTTTCGCGAGGGCCGCATCCAGGAGCGGATCGATGCCCACGAGGGACCTCTGTCGCCGGAGGATTGCGCGGCGATCCAGGGCGACATCAAGTCGGCGCTCGGCGCGAGGCTCGTGCCCCACCTCCTCCGCGCCGTGGACCGCGCCGACGAGGAGCGCGCGACGCCCGGTACTCACGCCGATCTGAGCGCGCTCGTCGCGGACGCCACAGCCGACGACCTGCAGCGCCTCGCCGCCCTGCGGGCGCTCCTCGACGGCTGGGGCAGGGAGGCGGACTACAAGGCGGCCGCCGGCATCGATCTCGATACCGCCATGCCGCTCGCGGACGAGGGCGATGGCCCCGGCGCGATCGACGCCCGCGCCTCGGAGGCGACCTTGGTCTTCAACCTCTGGCTCGTCCGGGTGGTGCGCCGGGTGCTGGGCGACGAGCTCGGCCAGATGGGCTTCTCGTCGTTCTCCCGGGAGCTGTCGGCGAAGGCGCTCCTCCACCTGTTCTCCGCCGATCGGGAGCAGCTCGCCACCTTCGATCCGGCCGTGCAGGACAGCACGCTGTGGGACGACATGGGCACGCCAGCGGTCGAGTCCAGGGACGAGCGCGTGCTGCGCGCCCTGCTCGACGCCCTCGCCTGGCTCGATCGACAGGGCGGCTCCGGGGCTGCGGCGCCTCGCTGGGGCGCCTTTCACACGGTCACCTTCGACGCGCTCGTCCCCCGCTTCAGCAGCCTCAGCATCCCTCCGACGAGCGATCCCCTCTGGAGCGGCGGCTTTCCGCGCGGCGGCGACGAGTTCGCGGTGGACTCCTCGGATTATCGCCTCTCGTGGGCGCTCGACGAATCACCGGATTTCCGGTACGTCCACGGCCCGTCGCAACGGCTCGTCGTGGAGCTCGACCCGGCGGGGCCGAAGGCGTGGAACGCCATTCCAGGAGGCAATGTCTGGGACGCCGAGAGCCCACATTTCCGCGATCAGGCGGAGCTCTGGCGAAAGAACCAGACGCGCCTGGTGCCGTTCCTGCTCCCCGACGTGATCCAGGCGAAGGAGTCGCGCACGGTGGTCGAGGCGCCGTAGCCGGCGCGTCCTCCGAGGCCCCCCCGGGCCGGTATCCGTCACGTGACGATCCGAGCACGCGATCGAAGCGAGGCCTCGGGTGTCGTCGATCATCGTTCACGTCGCCGGTCGCGAGCGCCACGGCGTTGGAGCCGCTGTTGTACGTTATGTCAACTGCCGGTCGTTGGCGGGAAACTCTTGACAGATCGGCATGCCTTTGCGCGGGCTATCCTCTGAAGACCCCTTGATGGAGGCCGGCTTGCCATGACCCGCAGCGAGGACGAGCGCGCCATCGACGCCGTCGTACACGCGTTCTTTCAGGCCTTTGGAAACAAGGGTGGAGTCCGACCGGACCTCGACGCGCTGCGCGCGCTCTTCCTCGCGGAGGGCGTGATCATCAAGACCTGCGGAGAACAACCGACCATCTACGACCTGCGCTCGTTCATCGAGCCCAGGGAGAAGCTCTTGACGAGCGGGGAGCTGGTCGATTTCTCCGAGGAGGAGGTCTGGGGGAGGACGGACCTCTTCGGGAACATCGCGCAGCGCTTCTGTGTTTATCGCAAGTCCGGGCTGCTCTCGGGGCAGCGCTTCGAGGCGAAGGGCACGAAGTCCATCCAGCTGGTCAAGACGCCCGCCGGCTGGAAGATCAGCGCGGTTGCCTGGGACGACGAGCGGGAAGGGCTGAGCGTCCCTCCGGCTCAGGACGTCACACGACGCGGCCTGTAGCCGACAGGCGCTCGCTCCTCGGAAGGCCATCGCGAGATCAGGAGCCCGTCGCTAGAATGCCGGCGGTTCCACGAGGCCTGCGGCGCGCGGCGCGTGGGCGAGAAGGGCTCTGCCGGCATCCCTGGCCGGCTGCTCCCGCTCTTCGAGCTCGATCTGTATCGGTCCTGCCCGTCGTCAACGGTCGCCGCGCCGAGGTGGAGGCGGACGGGGAAGCCGTCGACCTGCGCGCGTGACGCGGGCGCTCCCGTGCGCGAGGTCGTCAACCGCGGTGGACATCGGGGATCACGCGTCCGGTCGTCGGCCGTCGCCGATGTAGAGCGGCTCGTCGTCGGGCCGAAGCTCGATCGGCGGCGGCGACGCGCGATGGCCGTCCCGCTCGTCGTTCGCGTCGAGCCCGATGGAGACGGCGGCGGTGCCCGCGACGAGCACGGGCTGCCCCACCTCGATGACCGTCTCCCGATAGCGCACCGCGCCGTGAAAGCCGGCGAAGAACGACGCGCGCTCGAGGCCGTAGCGCTTGCGAAAGGCGTCGACGTGGTCGGCGGCGTCCGGGGGCGGTTCGGCGTCCGCGAGGTCGAAGCGCACGTGGCCGCTCGGGCGGACGAGCGCCTGGCCCGTGCCGTCGTCGAGGGCGAAGTCGGGGGCCCACTCGGCGTCGTCGTCGACGACCCAGACGAAGCCCAGGTTGTTGAGGCCGAAGCCGCCCTTGCGCTCCTGCCGCCAGCGTACGATCCGGAAGGCGACGCACGGGCGCCCGCTGAAGGGCGAAACGAGCGGCTCGCCGACGGGCATCGCTCGGCCCCTCGCGGCGGCAAAGCGGGCTGGCCGCAGCTGCGCGATCGATTCGACGCACGCCCGGCGCAGGCGCTCTCGCCCGGCGCGCCGCAGCGCCCATCGAAGCCCGGCCCCGCCGAGGCCGAGCGCCAGCGCGACCCCCAGCGCGGAGAGGAGCAGGGCTTCCACGAGGGCATGATCGCTCAGAGTGCCTCGCCCGGCCAGGGCGACGCTCGTTCGCGCGAGGCGGCCGACGGGAGCCGCTCCGGGGTATCGTCGCCGCCCATGCGCGATCGCCAGCAGGTGTTGCGCCAGACGCGGGCCCGGCTGCACCCGGAGCGCATCGCCCGGCGGGAGGGCGCGCTCGTACGAGCGCGCATGCCGATCGAGGGCGCCCTCGGGCAGCTCGACGAGACCGGCCTCCGGCGGCTGCTCCAGCGCTTCTCGCCCGCGCCATGCTCACCCTCCGGCAAGTCGATCTGGCGCGGGCGCCTCGCTCTGGAAAAGAGGCTGCCGTGGATCGCAGTGGAAGTACGTGCCGTAGCGTAGAAGGCGGCGGGGTTAGCCGCCTTATGCCCCGAGATAGGCCGCCAGCTCGTCAGGCTTTCCCATGGGAAACGCTTCCTTCAAATAGTCGAGGAAGGCGGACACACGAGCGCTCAGCAGCCGCCGGGACGGATAGAGCGTCCACACGGCGATGTCTGGGCCGTCGACATCGCCCCAATGCACCAGAGTTCCAGCGGCCAGATCGCGACTTACAAGTGAAATGGGGAGGCGCCCGGCGCCGACGCCCGCTCGGACGGCATCGCGGACCATGAAGAGCGACGATAAGCGCAGGACTGGATCAACCACGATGCGCGATCTTCCGGCTGGCGCCACGACATCCCAGGATGCAGTCCGGTCGCCTGCCCCCCGCACTACAGCCGGAACAGCGAGGTTGTCCGCCGGTCGAGCGAGGCCCGGGCTCGCGACGACCACCAGCCGATCGCGCAGCAAGATTCGTCCGACAAGGCTTTCATCCGGATCCGGATTGACCCGGATCACCAGGTCGTAACCTTCCTCCACCATGTCGACGGTCCGATCTTCCGTCGTGACCTCAAGCCGGACCTCCGGATATTTCAGCGCGAACCCGGCCGCAAGCTTGCCCATCGCGGCCTGCGAGAAGAGCAAAGGCGCGCTGATTCGTAACTTGCCTCGCGGCCGATCCCCACCCGAGGCGATCGCCGCCGCAGTCTCGTCGAGCTCGGTAAGCAATGCCCCCGTTCGCTCGAAGAGCGCCCGTCCTTCCTCGGTGAGCTTCAGCGTGCGCCCCCCGCGCTCGAAGAGACGCAGGTCGAGGGCGGCCTCCAGCTCCGCGACCCGGCGGGACAGGGTCGCTTTCGGGCGCCCCGCGGCGCGTGCGGCTCGTCCGAAGCCTCCGTGTCGGGCGACGAGGCTGAAATCAGCGAGAGCAAGCAGATCCATGCGTTCCACCGGTGAGACGGTCTGTCCCAGAATAACGTCTATCGGCGTGAATGTAAACCACTAATTTACAGGGTGTCTTTTGACCCCAACCAGAGTGATCCCCATGTCCATCCTCGTTACCGGCGCGACCGGCACGGTCGGCCGCCAAGTTGTCGAACAGCTCGCGAAGCGCGGCGCCGACGTGCGCGCTCTCGTCCGCGATCCCGCCAAAGCCAACTTCCCGGCGGGCGTCGCCGTCGCGCAGGGCGACCTGCTCGACGTCGACCCGCTGCGGAGCGCCTTCTCGGGCGTCTCCACGCTCTCCCTGCTCAACGCCGTGGTGCCTGACGAATTCACCCAGGCCCTGATCGCCCTCAACCTCGCCCGCGAGGCCGGCATCGAGCGGATCGTCTACCTGTCGGTGATCCACAGCGACCGCTACGTGAACGTGCCGCACTGACGGCCGAGCGATGCTCGACACTCACGACAAGGAATATCATCATGATCTATTCGACCGCCACCGTCCCTGTGAACCCGGAAGGCGAGACCGAGCTGACCCGCGCGCAGGCATGGGAGGGCCTGGTCCTCAAGGCCCGCGACGCCCGCCTGTTCCTCCCGCCCGGCCTCTGCACCCGTTGCGACGTCGTCGAGGAGAGCGGTTCTCACATCGTGCGTGAAGCCACGATCGCAGGCGGCGACCTGCGCGAGATCATCACGTTCGAGCCGCAGAGCAAGGTCACTTTCTTCCAGGCCACCGGTCCCCGCGAGGGCGTCATCATCAACGAGCTGTTCGAGGACGCCGACGGCACGCTCCAGCTCCGCTTCTACTGCTACCTCGGCCTGCGCGGCAAGGAGCCGAACGGCCCCGAGGAGCAGGCCGAGCAGGAGTGGATGAACAGCGATAAGGGCTACAAGAGCGCATTGCTGTCAACGCTGAAGCGCACCCGCGAGCTGCTCGCGGAGGGCCGGCTCTGAGCACCACGAGGGACATGAACGACGGGACTGCCTCCTGGGAGGCGCCCCGCTTTCCGAGGTAGCTACCATGCAAAGCTCCGTGACCGACACCATCCGGACTGCCCAACCGAAGATACTCGTCCTTGGAGCGACCGGCGCCACCGGCCGCCTGATCGTCCGCCAGGCGGCGGCGCGAGGGTACGACGTCACCGTGCTCGTGCGTTCTGCCGAGAAGGCGAGTGACCTCAAGGGGGCGAAGCTCATCGTCGGAGATGCCCGCGACGAGAGGGTCCTGCGCCAGGCGCTCGAGGGCCGGGACGCCGTGGTCAGCGCGCTCGGCACACCCGCCAGCCCATTCCGCGAGGTGACCCTCCTCTCGTCCGCGACGCGCGCGCTCGTGAGCGCAATGAAGATCGAGCAAGTCTCACGTCTGGTCTGCATCACAGGGATTGGCGCCGGCGACAGCGCTGGGCACGGCGGCTTCCTCTTCGATAACCTGATTTTCCCGCTTCTCTTGCGCAAGGTGTACGCCGACAAGAACCGCCAGGAGACCATCGTCAGAGATAGCGGGCTCGACTGGATCCTCGTTCGCCCCTCCGTCCTCAACGACAAGCCCAGCCGCGACACGATCCGGGCGCTCACGGATCTCTCCAGCTTCCACGGCGGAACCATATCGCGAGCAGATGTTGCGAGCTTTGTCTTGGACCAGGTGCTCGACGACGCCTGGGTGCGTCGTTCCCCGTTGATCACCTGGTGAAAGCAACTCAGCGCGATCAGACCTGTCGTTGTCCGTGATGAAGCACGAAATCAGCTCGTCGGACGCAGGCCATGCAGGCGATGCGTGCCATGTTCGCCGCAGCGCCGAAGCTCGAGTTCCAGGCCGGAAGTCGCGCCGCGTTCGACGAGATCATCGGCCGCGCGCGCCCGCCTGAGGCGGTCAGCTTCGAGCAGCGAGAGGTAGGCGGCGTACCAGGCTGGTGGCGCCGTCCGAAGCACGCGGACGACACTGCGTTCCATGGAAGGAAGTCCAATCGTTTCGGAGACGTCAGGCCCCACCTCTGGGACCTGCCCTGGGTTGACAGAACATTCTTTTAGGCGATCGTCATCCCTCCAGAAAAAGTGACCCCCCCGTCCCCTCGGGACCAGCGCTGCCGCCTATCGAACCCGTGCTGCTGGCCTCGTTGGCGATGTCGCTCGTCTGGCCACAGTGACAAGCGAGGACGAGCCATCCATTGCGATCATCGGCGCGTTGCAGCGTTTCGCGCCCCCGAAGCACTAGCGCTCGGGCGCGTTTTCGGCTTGCCGGCGTTCGGAGCGACCAGCTAGTATCTTTCGCGGCATGTTGATCGTTCGCGCGGAGCAGCTTCGGGCCCTGGCCGCGGCGCGCGAGGCGCGCTTCATGAGGGAGCTGGAAGCCCATGTACGGCGCCATTTCCCGGCGGTCGCGGAGGCGCAATCCCCGTCGGCGCTCCAGGCCTCGCTGCGCGCCGCGGTCGCGCGCGCCACCGCCCACGGGCTCGAGAGTCCGGAGGACCTGTGCCTCTATGCCAACATCGGCGCGGTCCTGGGATGGGAGTTCGAGGCGACGCCGCAGCACGCTTGGATCGGAGAGCTGCTCCGTGACGCCTCGATCGCGTCCACCTCCCATCGCCTCCGCCTCGCGGTGAACGAGGTGGGACGGCGCCTCTCGCTCGAGGAGCAGAACCGCGTGACCGAGCAGCAATTCAAGGCCACCGCCCAGGCCCGCGCAGGCTCGACATGAACCCTTTCATCGGCGGCCCCACCTCGCAAGCGTTCTTCCAGGCGAACATCTCGGCCGGCGGCTTTGGCACCGTGTCCCTCCAGGGCACGACGACCCCGTGCCCTCCGGTCACCAAGCAGGCGCTCGAGGTCACCGTCGTCGAGCGTATCGGAGAGGGCGTGCGCCCCCTCGGCGATCATCTCATCGAGGTCTCCAGAGGGCAGGCGCGCTACCGCCTATCAAGCTCCGCGTTCGGCCCGGCGCGCTTCGAGGGGCTCGACAGCGTGACGCACGGCTTGACCCTCGTGGGCATCGACCAGGACGCGTGGGACGTCATGATCAGCGAAGGGCTGCCCGAGAGGAGCATCACGAGCAACCTGCCCCCGGACTGGCGCCCGCCGGAGGACGCGCAGCTCGGCGGCGGAGAGCACACGGTGCAGCCCGGTGAGGGCGTTGACAAGCTCGCGCTCCGCTTCGGTCATCTCCCCGAGTTCCTCTGGGGCTACGAGCCCAACGCGGCGCTCCGCGGCGCCCGCGAGAGCCGGAACACGCTCCACCCCGGCGACAAGCTCCACGTACCGCCGCGGCGCCCGAAGCAGATCGACGTCGTCCCCGGCCATCATTACGTGCTGGTGCGCAAAGGCACCATGTCCCGGCTCCGCCTCCGGATCGAGGTAGCGTTCGAGCCTCTCGACAAGGCCCGTTATCTGCTCGAGATCCCGAATTTCCCCACGTTGAGCGGCCCCACGGTGAACGGCTACATCGACGTGGCGGTGCCCGCCTCGACCAGCGTGGTGCGCGTGACGATCGACGGCTTGCCGCGGCCCATCGAGCTCCGCCTCGAGACGCTCCTGCCCCTCCGGAGCGACGCCGGCGTCCAGCAGCGGCTGCACAACCTGGGCATGCCCTGCGGCCGCACCGATGGCACCATGGATGACCAGGCGAGCGCGGTGTTGCGGCGCTTCCAGCAGATCGTGAAGCAAGCGCCCACCGGCGCGATCGACAACAACGTCCGCGCCGCGCTGTGGAACCTGCACGATCGAGGGTGATCCATGGCCAATCCGCTGACCATCGCCGAGCTGCTCGAGCGCCGCCGCGCCAGGATCGCGGCCTACCACGACGCCACGCTGGACGTGCTCGAGAAGCGCGCCGGGAGCCTCTCGGATCCGAGCGACCACACCACGGTGATCAACCTGCCTCTCCCGCCCACCGTCTTCACGATGGTGAGCTGGAACGTGCAGACCTTCGAGGCCGGCAAGAGCCTGGGGACCCCCTTCGTCAACCAGGTCATCAACAGGGTGCTCGAGGCCCTCGACGCGGACGCCTGCATCCTCCTCGAGAGCCGCGCCGACTCCTACGTCAACATGAACGCTATCGAGACCGGGCACGTCGGCACCTCGGACTGGAAGCAGATCGCCAACGAAGAAGACGTCGTGGAGGAAGACGAGGACGACGACGAGCCGGACGACATCACGTTCCAGGAGGCCCTCCTCGGCGAGCAGGATGACGCTCCCATCGACGGCGGCGAGCCGCTCACCTACGCGCAGAACGTCAGCGAGATGACCGGCAAGCGCTGGCTCCCGCCCAAGGTCATCGCCGTGTACGACGCGTTCATGGTGCCGCTCTGTCGTGACATCCGTGATCTCATCCGGATCAACACCATCGAGCAGAAACGCCAGCAGGCGGGGAAGCTCCCGAAGAAGGAGCAGGGGCAGAAGGACCGGCTCACGACGAAGCTCGCGACGAAGGGGAGGCTCACGGTCAAGGAGCAAGAGCGGTTGCAGCGGCTCCTGGGAATGGAGCAGGAGCGGACCGGGAAGCTCACGAAGAAAGAGGAGAAGACCCTCGCGTCGCTGAAGAAGAGGCGCGACGCGAAGCTCGGGAAAGACCCGCATCACTACGACGACGCTCGGATCCCGGACGCCGACCGCGCGAAGTTCGCGTCGAGCTACAACTTCCACCCGAAGCTCTTGAAGGGCCTTTGCGTGGGGGACGGCGGCGCTCCCTCCGTGGCATGGCGGGCCGCGCTCGCCGAGGAAGGCGCCGCTCCTCTCCGCGACTACTACGATCTCTACTTCATCCAGAATGACTGGTCGGAGGGGGTCGTCCCCTGGGGCCAGGACCTCTCGGGCGTCACGGCGATGCACAACTGGCGCTTCTTCCTCCGCTTGAAGAGCTGCGTCTGCGGCGAGTATCTCGGCGCCGGCGCTTGTGCTCGGTGTGAGCCGAGCGGCCCCTACACCACCGCTCTCGCCAACCTGCGCCAGGCGGTCGACGCGGTCACGTTCTACCGGTGCACCTGCCAGGAGAGCTATTCGATCCTCCTCCGGCAAGAGACGGAGGTGCTCGGCTCGAGCGCCACGGGTCAGTGGATGCAAGGCAAGCTCGTCTCCGTCAAGGCTGCCGCCGCGCGCCTCTTGATGCGGGCCCCCGACGAGCACGACAAATCCCACGGCAAACTCGTCATCAAGTCGGGCCCGCTCCTCGGTTTTCAAGACCAGAGCGTCGGCTTCTACGGGCGCTGTCCCTATCTCCTCCCGGTCGAGCTCTGGCTGCCTTACCGCGACGTGAGCCACAAGCTGTACCTGGTCGCGTTTCACGCCCCGTTCGGGGCCGACAACCTCGACGGCATCAAGCTGCGCGCCGCGGCCATGCGCGAGCTGCTCGAGGGAGGCGTGGGAAAAGGGTCGAAGCTCGGCGACGAGCCCGACGTCCTGGTCATCGGCGATTTCAATCTGGACTGGGCGCCGAGCTTGACGAAGCCGAGCGGCCAGCAGGGGATCGCCAACGAGCTCTACACGGATCTCACGGGCAAAGGGTTCGTCCCGCTCATCGACGGCGGCGTGGCCAGCTCGCTCATCAGCATCCATGGCCAGTCGAAGTGGAAGCAGACGACCCCGGTCACCTCCAACTACACGAGCAGCGCCTACGACAACTGCTTCCTTCGCGGTGACGACGTGCGCGCGCACGTGGCCAACGCCGCGGTCGTCGACGTGATCTCGTGGATCGAGGACAACCTCGGAGACTTCGATCTCCCCGCCACGGATCCGCAGCGCGACACGCTCAGCGCGCTGCCCACGAAGACACAGGCCTTCTACATCTACAGGAAGTACGTCAGCGATCACCTGCCCATCGTCTGCGACATCCTCGTGGCCCCCATGACGCCCCGGATGAAGCACCTCGCGCAGTCTGCCAGCGTCGAGGTCAACCAGCAGGAGGAGCGTCGGATCCGGGAGCAGGGCAAGGCCCTCATCCGGCTCAGCAACCTGTCTCAACACGAGGTGGTGTTCGGTTTTGAGGAGCTCCTCTCCTGCGACACGACGACGGACGAGGTCGACAGCTATCAAGTCAGGGACGATAAAGCGGGCCGCTTTGGTGCCTTCGTGGGCACCGTGGATCGCCACGAGGACGATCACCTCATCCTTCGCTGCGAGCCGACGCGGGGGCACGTCGCCTGGCTGGCGTGGCGCCCCGAGGCGCGCCCCCGTCAGATAGCGGTGGTCCTCAAATACCACCCGCCCGGGACGCGCATGAAATGGATCGTGCGCAATCCCAATCCGTTCCATTGACGCAGCGCCCGACCCGGGCGCTCTCCAGAATGGATGGGCGCTGCCCGCGCCCTCTTCACCCGGGGTCAGGATCTGGATCTCGCTGCTGATGGTGCGGACCGCCTGCTCATCAGCGCGGCGGGACCCGCAACGATGCAGGCCGCTCCCACCTCCGCTCCCGGCGTCGTCCGCCTCGTACGAGGTCGTCGTGCTCGCGCCGCCGCTCACCGGATTCGCGACAGATTTGTTGCTCCCAGGGGCGCTGCCCCTGCGTTACACCTTTCGTTGCCGGCGGACGGCGTGTGAGCACGTGACCCGCTCTCCGCGGAGCGGCACGAGCTCCCCTGGGTGAAGATCCAAAAGGAGTACGTCTTCGTGAGCCGAGCGGGCGCGCGTCGCTCCGCGATTTGTTCGAGAGGCCGTCGTCACGTGGACGCTCACAAAAGTCCACGACGGCGCCCGGATTCGCCTGGTGCATGCCGGTTTCTGCACGACGAAGAATGATTCTTCGCTCGAGAGCATGCGCGAAGGATGGCCGAAGGTCGTCCGAGGAACGGCAGCATCTCCAAGGAACAACACCTTCGCAGCGCTCTGCGGTGTCCAGGAGCCATGTTGGAGCCACCTCGGCGATTCGTGACGTGCGGGCTGGCTCGCAGGACTTGTCCCGCGCTCGAAACGACCGTGCACCTCGAGCGGCCAACGCTTCGATCCGGTGGCATCGAAGCGCGGAACCTCCCGGGTTCCGGGGCTTCGAGCCCCGCGAACGGATCGCGCCAGGGCGACGGCGCGGCTCAGGGTGCTGGCGAGAGAGGCGATCACGGCCGCCCGAAGCGAGGGCTCGGTCACAGCGAGCTCCCCAGGCCGCGCGAGCCCGCTCGGGACCAGGAGCCCCGCGAACGTGGGGAACGGCCCCGCGACCACCTCCGAGCGCTCCCGAGGGCGTCCCGCTGGAGCGCGCTCACCATCCCGGCGGCTGCCACTTGGTCCCGGCCGCGCCGCCGTGGACGACCGCCCAGCCGAACTCGGGTGCTAGCCGTCATCTCGTACTCGAAATGCTCGGCTGCGGTGAACAGGGCCTGCGATACATTATTGAAAATCGCTCCGGCATCTTTTTTTCAGCAGTCGATGGACAGCGTGAGCGAGTCGCTCACCCGCCCGAGGAAGGCAAAATTGCTGGGGTCGAACCAGTCCCAGTCCCCGTTGTCGCAGCTCCCGAACTCCCTGGACCTGTCGTCCCATTTATCAAGCTCGCTCCCGGCGGCCATGCCCCAGAAGATCTCGTCGGAGGGTCCGAAGGCCGTATCGCCTGACCTTAGGATGGTCTGCATCTTGAACGGCTGGATAATGAAGATTTCGTTCGCATTCAGCACCTCGCCCGGGTCCGCCTCATCGGTTGGCGACATCCACGATGCGCACGTTGGGCTGGGAGGTCACCTCATTTTTCAGCGCCGGCAGAGAGTCGGCCAGGTCCTTCATGGTGTAGGGCTTGTCGAGCGGCCACTCGGCGATCACGTCGGGCAAGAACTCTCTTTTCCGAGGGCCTTCGGTCTCGCGGTACACGTTGCCCCACGCCTCGATCCCTATCGGGGAGACCGCTTGCCCGATGGCATCGACGAGCATTCGCTCGAGATCGCTGAGCTCGTAGCCCGCCTCGAGCCGCGCCGCGGCATGAAAGGCCACCCCGACAAGGGGGTTCATCGCGCGGTTCTTCTGCAGCCTCTGGGCCCCGCGGGAGCCGGCGCGCGCGCCCGACAAGTGCTCGCTGAGCTTCTTCACGCGCTCGGCAGCTTTCCCGCTCAACGGCCTCTTGGTCTTCGTCGTGGTCATGGCACATCCCTGTTACAGGTGAATTGAAAGCTTCGTTGGGTGTCCAGCCCATCGCTGGTCCCCACGCGCGGCACCCTATCGGACGGACGGCACCGGCCGCTATCGGGGAGAAGGGAATCCAAGCCGAGTCTTCAATGTCAAGCCCAAACTGCCAAGTCTGGCCCGAGTTGACATGACGAATAGGCGTTTACGGGATTGCGCCGGGACCTCGCCGCCGCTGCTGCTCAGGCGCAGTCCCGCAAACGTCTATTCGTTGGGCCCGCGTTGGGTCTATGCCTCCCGAGGGGGTGGGTGCCAGTTTGCAGCCTCATGGGGCCACCTGACGGCGTTTTTTGCAGGGTCATGGGGCCACCCCAATTGCAGGAGGATGGGGCCACCCGCGCGGGGGCGTGACCCAGTTTTTTGCAGGGTCATGGGGCCAGCTTCCGAGGTTTTTTGCAGCCTCATGGGGCCAGCTCGGGACGCCGCGGTCGGGATCTGAAATGGGCTCCTTGCGACGACGGCGCGGGTCGCCGTCGGAAGGAGGCCGATGCCCTACCGAGAGCTGATCATGGTTGACATCAAGGAGATGCTCCGCCGTCGTGCGGCGGGTCAGAGCGCGCGTCACGTGGCGCGCGAGACGGGGTTCGACCGCAAGACGGTCGGCAGGTACTTCGATGCCGCAGCGACGCTGCCCCTGCCGCGCGGCCGCGAGCCGACGGACGAGGAGATCCACGCCATCGCCCAGCGTGTACAGGCGCGCCCGGTGCCCGACGCCAGTGAGGAGTGGCAGCAGATCGGCGCGCATCGCGCGAGCATTGAGGCCTGGCTCACCCAAACTCGGCCGCTGAAGCTGCGGAAGATCCACACGCTGCTCAAGCGCGACCACGGCGTCAGCGCGAGCTACTACACGCTCCGACGCTTCGCCAAGGAGGAGCTGGCGTGGCGTAAAAAGACGCCGACGGTTCGCGTCGCGGACACCGAGCCCGGCGAGGTCGCGCAGGTCGACTTCGGCCTGATGGGCAGGCTGTTCGACCCGACGACGCAGCGGGTTCGCAACCTGTGGGTGCTGGTGGTGACGCTCGCGTACAGCCGCTACCAGTTCGTGTGGCCGTCGTTCGAGCAGACCACAGCGGCGGTGTGCGCGGGCCTGGATGCAGCGTGGAAGTTCTTTGACGCGATGGCACGAGTGATCCTCCCGGACAACATGAAGGCCATCGTGCTGCGCGCCGACGAGCTCGCCCCGGTGCTCGTGCCCGCCTTCCTCGACTACGCGCAGACGCGCGGGCTGTTCGTCGATGCCGCGCGCGTCAGGTCGCCCAAAGACAAGGCGCGGGTAGAGAACCAAGTCGCCTACGTGCGGGAGAGCTGGTTCGACGGCGAGTCGTTCACGAGCCTCGACGAGGCGCGCACGTCCGCCGAGCGATGGTGTCGCGACGTCGCCGGCGCGCGCGTCCACGGCACGACACGCGAGGTGCCGCGCGAGGTGTTCGAAGCGCGCGAGAAGAGCGCGATGAAGCCGGCGCCGGCAGAGCCGTTCGACGTGCCGCACTGGACTGACGCGAAGGTGCACCCCGATCATCACGTGCAGGTGCTCCGGTCGCTCTACAGCGTGCCTACGCGCTACGTCGGCAGCACGGTGCGCGTTCGCGCCGACAGCGTGTCGGTGAGGATCTACGCCGGCACGGAGCTCGTGAAGGTGCACGCGCGCGTCGCGCCGGGCAAACGCGCAACCGACCCGAGCGACTACCCCGCGGGCAAGGACGTCGCGGCGGTGCGTGACGTGGCCTCGCTCGTCGCGAGCGCGAAGAAGTGCGGTGCGCACGTCGGCATCTACGCCGAGCGGCTGCTCGACGTGCCGCTCCCCTGGACGCGCATGCGGCTCGTCTACGCGCTGCTGCGGCTGTGCAACAAGTTCGGAAGCGGGCGTGTCGAGGCGATTTGCCAGAGCGCGCTCGCGTTCGATGTCGTCGACGTCCAGCGCGTTGCGCGCATGCTCGAGACGGCGAAGACGCCCGCATCACCGTCGACCGATGAGCGCAAGGTCGTTGCGCTCCCCACGCCGCGGTTCGCGCGCAGCACCGAGCACTTCGCGACACGCACGCCGGCGGCTGCCGCGGCGAAGGAGGAGGCGTGATGAGCTCCAGTGACGTCGACCCTGCGCTCGTCACGGCGCTCAAGCGTTTGCGTCTCGGCCGCATCGCCGCGACGCTACGCGAGCGCCTCCTGCTCGCCGAGAAGCAGTCGATGGGACACGAGGAGATGTTGCTCATGCTGCTGACCGACGAGATCGCGCGCCGCGAGGCGAGCGCGACGGAGAGCCGCGTGCGCGACGCCGGGCTCAATCCCAGCATGCGTCTGGAGCTCTGGGACAAGACCGCGAAGGTCAGCTTCGACAAGCGTCTGCTCGGTGGGTTCACGAGCCTGCGCTTTCTCGAGGAGCACAAGCACATCGTCATTCTCGGCTCGGTCGGCGTGGGCAAGACCTTCCTTGCGAGCGCGCTCGGACACCTCGCGTGCCAGCACGGCTACAGCGTGCGCTTTCTGCGCGCCGACGCGATGCTGCGCAGGCTGCGCCAGAGCAGGCTCGACAACTCACGCGACGCCGAGATGGTCGCGCTCACGACCGTCGACCTGCTCATCCTGGACGACTTCGCGCTCGAGGCGATGAACAAGGAAGAGAGCCGCGACGTGTACCAGCTCTTCCTCGAACGTACGGGCAATGCATCGATGATCGTCACGAGCAACCGCGATACAGCCGAGTGGATCGCGATGTTCGACGACGTGCTACTCGCGCAGAGCGCCGTCGATCGGTTCAAGAACGCGGCGTTCGACTTCATCATCGAGGGCGAGTCGTACAGGCCACGGCTCAAGCCGAAGCTCGACGAGACCAACACGGCTCCGCCACTGCCCGCGCGCAGCAAGCCGCCAACCCACCCACGCAGCAAGCGGCGATGACCGCTGCGGCCCCGGCGACGAGGTCACGCCCGGGGCCGCGCCTCTGACCCCTCGCTCCACTCGGCGCGCCTGGCCCACCCTCGTCGACGTGACCGCGGGCGCCGCCGGGGGCGGGGTGGACCTTCCTGCTCGTGAGCGTCGCGGACCCTGCACGGGAGCCTACAGGGGGCCTCGGTGGCCCCATGACCCTGCAAAAAAGAGAGACGTCGCCGGTCGCTTCGCGCCCGGCTCCGGGGACCTCGACACGCTTCGCGGTCTCGGGCATCGTCGAGACCGATCACGTCGTCTCCCCCTGGCCCCATGACCCTGCAACGTGGTGGCCCCATGACCCTGCAACGTGGCAGTGGGATCCGTCGTCACGCTCTCCCCAAATCCCGGGGCATCCGACGGATGGCGACGGTTCGCCCCCGCGAAATCGTCCCGCCAGAAACACCGGTCGATGACGTGCGGTCGCCGGAAACAGCAGCACTCTTGATAGTTTCCGCCTGTCTCCCCGCCGAGGGGGGCTCCGGTGTGGCCCAACGGGGCGCTCTGCGCCCCCACATCGCCCGCGGTGAAGGGCTCGCGGCATCACCGGTCCCACCGTACGGCCACGCTGCAGCGGAGGCTGGGGGTAAACCTCTCTTTGCGTTCTCCCGGCGGTTCGTGCCGGGACGGGGGTGTGCTCAAGGCCGCGGGGGTCGCGACAGAAAGCCCCGCCAATCGGATCGAAACCCCCGCCCTGTCGAGGCTGCACGAAGGGTGATACTCCTCCGCTGGAGGCGGTCCGGGCGACCGTCTGCCGAGGAGAAGGCGTGATGAAGACGGACGAGCACGGGAAACACGCAGTGAACTTCGGGCGCGAGCGAGCCTTGAGCTACGACGACCAGGTGCGCCGCTTCTGGGCGGGTTATGGCGTCATGCAGCAGGTCATCGCCGAGGTGATCGCCGCTGCGCTCCCCGACGAGGAGGCCGCGTCGCTGCTGATCGTCGGCGTCGGGACCGGGAGCGAGGTGAAGCCGCTCGCGCGCTACGCGGGGGCCGGCGTTCGTTTCACGGGCGTCGACCCCTCGCCGGAGATGGTCGCCGTCGCGAGAGAGAAGCTCGCGGCGGAAGGCCTCCTCGAGCGGACGAGCCTGCATGCCTGCGAGCTGCGCGATCTCGCGCGCGGGCCCTTGTTCGACGGCGCCCAGATGATCGGCGTCCTGCACCACGTCCCGGGCGATGAGGCGCGCGTCGAGCTCTTGCGGGAGGTCGCCGGGCGCCTGAAGCCCGGGGCGCCCTTCGTGATCGGCTGTCGGACTGGAGACGATCCGCTGCTGAGCGCCGTCGAGGACCGGCGGGCCCTCGCGGAGGGGCGGCCGCCCGAAGCGGCGGAGCAACGACGGAAGGCCATGGCGTCGATGAAGATGCCGGCCTCGGACGCCGAGGTCTTCGCGCTCCTGGCCCAGGCAGGCTTCATTGCGCCTCGCCTGATCTTCTGCGAGCTGCAAATCAAGACCTGGGTGACGCGCTACGACCCGTCCACGCTCGGCGCGTGACGCGGCGGCACGCGGGGCCGCCGCTCCGCCCGATGTCGCTCCTGGTCAACCTGGCAGGGCTCGACGCTGCGGTAGGGGAGGAGGAAGTCCAGCCGTTCCGGAGACGTCGAGCCCCACCCGCGGGATCGCTCCGCCCTGACGAAGCACCGGTCCGGACATCGACTCCCCGGGTGCGCGCGAGTACGCACTGTACCGAGCCCCGCCTCGGGGGATCTCCCTCGCCATGGCGCCGGAGCGCCGGCCAGACGGCCCGGAAGGTGCCTGAGCCAAACACGCGCTCTTCGCCGAAGCGCGTGGCGGAATGCCGCAGTGAGGCACGCGTGCGGTTCGCGCGTGGAAGGGAATGACAGGCGATGAGGTGCGCTCATCGGGCGCGAGCGCGTTCACGCAAGCTCCTTCCGCGCGTCTCTCTCGACGAACGCTCAGCCCGCACGCCTGGACCGCGCTTTGCAGTTGCACAAGACATGCTGCAAGACATGCATCCGCACGCTGCGTTCATCGTGGGAGTCCTGGGGGTCTCGCTGACGCTCGGCTGCGCCGGCGAGCCTGGAACAGCCGAGGCGCTCGGAGAGAGCGCCGATGCGTTTTCAACGGCGCCGGGTGAGCCGAACCACGAAGAGATCACCAGCACCGCGCTGGCGTTCCTGAAGCCTGCAGTGATCGGCGCTCTGAAGGTCGGCAATGTGTCGACGGACGCCGAGTTCTACTTCAGCAATGCTGCTCACTTCGATGACTGCAACTTCAGCGGAGGAGCCGCCTTCATCGCCGAGAAGCAAGCCGAGGCGGTGGCGGCGCTGGGCCCGGGCATCGCGCTGCTGGATGGTGATGCGCTGGCATTGCTGGCGTTCTCCCGTTCGCTTCACGCGGTGCAGGACTTCTACGCACACACGAACTGGGTGGAGCTCGGCGGCGACGTCCTCGTGGACCAGTCGCTCACGGCGTTCCCCGCGCTCGCGCCGTACTCCCCGGTGCCGTCGACGGGCTTCATCGTCGTGCAGGGCCACAGGCCGAGGGGGGCGGCGGTGACTCGCGACGACGATGCGCCGTACCCGGAGTACGCGATCGTGACCTTCCGCCAGCGGCGGACGACCGCCTATGGCCTTGTCTCGGGCACGGTCGACTACGAGCCGGGCGACTACTGTCCGCCCCCGGTGGCGATGACCCATGACGAGCTCAGCAAGGACAAGACCTCCTTGACCGATCGCGTCGAGCAGCACCTCGCGGCGAAGTCGCTCGCGATCCAGCAGACGCGTCATGAGTGGTGCCGGCTCAATCAGCTCGCGCACGATGCGTGGGGCGACGCCGGGACCGCGCGTCTCGCGGCGTGGGTGGCCGACCCGAGCTCGGCGCCCGACTGCACCACCGAATGAGGCGGAGGCGTTCTGGCGCGCCTTCGCCCGTCACCACCCGTCACAAGGCGAGGCACGGGGTAGCTCTGGAGGGCATCGGCGTTAACCAAGCTTCGCGCCGCGTTCCCCTACCTCCGAACGTTTACGTGGTCGTGGTCGTGGTCGTCAACGGCAGGCCGTAAACGACCACCACGTAAACGTTCACATTGATGACCGATGGGGCGGGCTTCGTGCCCTGAACGCGACCGAGCGAGCTCGGTCAACGCTGATGAGCTCCGGGGCGGAGCCTCAGGCGATAGCTTCGGCGATAACGCTCGAGGCCATCACTCGACGACGATGGAGGAGATCTTGTCGTTCATGGCGCCCAGGGTTGGCGCATCGGAGGTGTACTGCACCGAGGTGCCGGTGTACCCCGCGTCGTAGTACGCCGTGACCGTGTAGCCGGGGGGCACCTGGATCGAGGAGATCCAGTCGTTTGCGATCGCGCGAGCGCGGATGTCGAGAACGTCGTACTGCCCGCGGTCGAGCACGACCGCCCTGCCGCCGAAGGCGTCGTGCTCGTACACGGTGATGCCCGAGGTGGCAGGCGGCGGGGCGTTGTAGTTCGAGTACTGTTGCCACAGGGTCTCCAGATCGTAGCCCGTCAAGTCGACCCACGTCTCGCTCGAGTACTCCCCTTGACGCAGGATGTCGTCGAGCGCGTCGACCACTGGCGGCAGGCCCACGCGGTACGTCGCGTCCATCCATTTGAAGAAGGCGGCCGCATCACCGTAGCCGAAGAGGTAATGCGACCCGTACGTCCACCCGCTCGGGATGGACCAGCCGGCCTCCTCGTTCTTGAGGCCGTAGGCGTCACGCACATAGTCGGCGCCCCCCTCGATGATCCAGCCGGGGACCTCGCCCCAGTATCCGAGCTGGACGACGTGCATCGTCTCGTGCACGACCACGTCCGCGCCCAGCGGGTTGTCGAGCATGAACTGCCTGTTGTAGAAGGTGTTGGTGCCGCTCGCCCAGGCGATGCCGGGCTGGTCGGTGATGTGCAGCCCCACCGTGGTGGCCGCGGCCGGGTTGAAGCGCTGCACGAGCTGCGGGTACACGGTGTAGAACGTGCAAATCATGTCCTCGAGGATGACGTCATTGAAGTTTGGGACGGTGGTGACGTCGAGGGTGTAGGGGCTGCCGTCGCCGCAAGCCGGAGTTGGCGTGCCCCCCTCGAAGCGGAGGTTGTCGAGCACCGTAGCCGTGCTGGACTCCGGCACGTTCAGCGCCAGCGTGATCCGGAGATCCGAAACTTGCTGCTGAAACGCGCTCTCGAGGTGAGCCGGCACCGAAAACGAGAGCGTGCTCCACGTGTTTTCCGGCACGTTCTCCAGCGAGGCCAGGCCCACCCAGGCCCTGTTCAAGCCGAGCGTCGGGCTGCTCACGTACATGTGCACCTGACCCCAGACCGAGCTCACGGGGACCCGGATGTCGAGCGCGAGCTCGTCCGTGACGCCCGACAGGGTGGAGAGCGCCGAAGAGGTCAGCTCCGCGTACGAGAAGTCGCGCAGCCCGAGCGCGGCCGCGCCCTCCGTGTGGTGCGTCGAGGATTCGAGGATCCCGTCCGAGGCCGTCCAGTCGGCCACGTTCTCGAACCCGAAGACCGAGTCCTGCTGCGTCAGCGCGAGCTCGGCTGTCTCGACCGGGGCCTCTTCATGGGGCTCCCCGGCGACGGCGCAGGCGCTCAGCGCCCAGCACGTCAGCACCAGACTCGCTCGGCTCAGCAGCTTGCGTGTACTGTGATGAATCGATCGTGTCATGTTCCTCGTTGTGCGCGTCTAGAGGGCGTACCCGCGCGAGCGAATCGTCGGATTCATGCGCTCGCCGCGAGCACGCCAGGACGGGAGCCATCGCGATAGGCTCCCGCCAGCCCATCAATGCTTCCGAGGTTCATCGATTCAAGCACCCTTTACATTACTTTACATCGCGCGTCGCGCATCGCGACAGCTTTGTTACTCCCGCGGCGCTGCGGCGAAGCGTACGTTCTGAGCGAGCCCGAGGCTCGGCGAAAGGACGGCACCCATGGCTCAGCACGAAATCACGAACCGCACCGCCTGGATCGAGAGACGCAAGGCGCTGCTCGAGCAGGAGAAGGCTTTGAAGCGCGCGCACGATGAGCTCGCTGCGGCTCGGCGCGCGCTGCCCTGGGTTCGGGTCGAGAAGAGTTACCTCTTCGATGGACCCAGCGGCACGGAGTCGCTCGCCGAGCTGTTCGGCCCGCGCTCGCAGCTGATCGTCTATCACTTCATGTTCGCGCCGACGTGGGAGGCGGGCTGCAAGAGTTGCTCGTTCTGGGCGGACAACTGGGGTGCTGCCGTGCAGCACCTCGAGGCGCGGGATGTGACGTTGCTCGCGGTTTCGCGGGCGCCGCTGGCCAAGCTGGACGCGTTCAAGCGGCGCATGGGCTGGACGTTCAAGTGGGTGTCCTCGGGTCAGAGCGACTTCAACTACGACTTCCAGGCCTCGTCCCGGGACGACGAGCGCGAGGCGGGGAAGGCCATCTACAATTTCGCGACCCTGCCACCGGGCAGTCCGCCCGACATGCCGGGGTTCAGCGTCTTCTACAAGGACGCTGACGGCGCCGTCTTCCATACGTACTCGACTTTCGGACGAGGCATCGAGGTCGCGAACACGACGTACCAGCTGCTCGATCTGGTGCCGAACGGCCGTGGCGAAGCCGGGCAACGCGCTCCGGCCAGCATGTCCTGGGTGCGGTACCATGACGAGTATCCGAAGAGCGCCTGAGCTGTGGAGCGCCGGGACGCCGTCGACTCCACGCTGTTCAGCTTCGGCTCGACGGGGCACAATGCTCGTCATCATGAGGATGGTCTTCCGAGGCGGCGCGGCGTACGGCCCGAACGGGCGGTTCGGCGCGTGGGTGGTGAGCGTCGACGCCGGGGGGAGCGTGACGCTCGCGGGCCAGGCGCTCGGGGAGGAGATCCACCGGGGACCGGAGCCCCTGTCGGAGTCGGAGCTGGCGGCGCTCGATAAGTTGCTGGGCTGCGCCGCGACGGTGGACGCGGCGTCGAAACGAATGGGCGTCCCCGGGGAGACGCAGGTTGGTTTCGACATCGAGACGCCTGCCGGGCGCCGCGAGATCCGGCGATGGCACCGGGAGGCGCAGGAGCAGCCGCCGCTGGCGGGTCTGCTGCGCTGGCTCGACGAGGTGATCCAGGCGCGGACGGGGCGATTCGCGGCCTTCGGGAGCTGACAGGCAGCGCGGCGCACCACG
The DNA here is from genome assembly GCF_051525245.1 of Sorangium sp. So ce128. NCBI lineage: Bacteria > Pseudomonadati > Myxococcota > Polyangiales > Polyangiaceae > Sorangium > Sorangium sp. So ce128. The sequence continues at coordinate 3,108,633 of NZ_CP150313.1, forward strand.
GCGTCGTGAACGGCGGCAGACTGGCTCACGATGGTGCCGGCATGACAACGGCCGACGTCTCCCGCGCACGATCCAGCGTGAGCTCGTGGGCCACAAAGCGTCGACGTCGCGGACGCCACGTTTTCCCTCCGTCGGTCGGCGGCGCAACACCGCAGGTGGCATGCTCCGTGCCTGCTTCTTGCGAGCGTGACCAATTTTAACGACTCACGAAGAGGCCTGGTGCACGGCGATGATGCCTGCCGAGGCCCGGACGCGAAGGGACGGCCGCCGGCAACCGCCTACATCAACCGCATTGCCACGGCCGTGCCGCCGCACGACGTGCACTCCTCTTTTGTCCGCTTCGCGAGCACGCTGTTCAGCGACGAGCGCAGCCGCGTGCTGTTCGGGCGGATGGCGGACAAGGCGCAGATTTCACACCGGTTCTCCGTGCTGGCCCCGAGCGCCGAGGTGGGCGGCGCCTCGGTCGACGCGGGGCGGTTCTACCTGCGCGGCAGCTTCCCGACGACCGCGGACCGCATGCGTTTGTACGAGAAGCACGCGCCGGAGCTCGCCGCGCAGGCCGTCTCCGACCTCGACCTCGGGAGCGCGGCGCGCCGGATCACCCATGTCATCGTGACGTCGTGTACGGGCTTTTCCGCGCCGGGCATCGACCTCGATCTCGTCGCGCGCTTCGGCCTCGATCCATCGGTCGAGCGCACGACGATCGGCTTCATGGGGTGTTATGCGGCGATCAACGCGCTGAAGCTCGCGCGGCATATCGTGCGGTCATCGCCCGAGGCGCGCGTGCTCGTGGTGAACGTCGAGCTGTGCACGCTGCACCTGCAGGAGGCCATCGCGATGGATCAGATGCTGTCGTTCCTCCTGTTCGGTGACGGCTGCGCCGCGGCCGTGGTCAGCGCCGAGCCGATCGGGCTCGCGCTCGACCGGCTCCACGCCGTCGTGGTGCCCGGGACGCGCGAGCTCATCACGTGGAACATCCGCGACCTCGGCTTCGAGATGTTCCTGTCCGGCCGCGTGCCGGGCGCGATCGACCGGGGGCTCAAGGCCGCCGCGGGCGCGATCCTGGACGGCGCCGCGCCAGGCGAGATCGACCTCTGGGCGGTGCACCCCGGCGGGCGGTCGGTGCTCGACGCGGTCGAGCGCGCGCTCGAGCTCGGGCCGGCGGCGCTCGCGGCGTCGCGCGACGTGCTCGCGCGCTTCGGCAACATGTCCTCGGCGACCCTCATGTTCGTGCTGCAGTCGATCGTCGCTGACGCGCGGCCGGGCATGCGCGGATGCGCCATGTCGTTCGGCCCAGGCTTGACCGCCGAGACGATGCTGTTTCATACGGACTAGACCGATGGGCGCCCTCGACTTCTCGCGTCGATCCACGCTCGACGAGCTGATGGATACCCAGCCCGTGGACTTCGAGGACTTCCGCGCTTGCCTCGTCGATCTGGCGCAGGTCAACCGGCTGACCCTCGCTCACCGGCCGACGTTCGCGTTCCTCGAGCGCCTCGTCGCGCGCGGCCTGCGCGGCCTGCGCGGCCTGCCCGAGAACCGGCCGCTGGAGGTGATCGACGTCGGCAGCGGCTACGGCGACATGCTGCGGGGGATCGACGCGTGGGCCAGAGAGCGCGGCATCGCCGTCTCGCTCACCGGCGTCGACCTCAACCCGTGGTCGCGCCGGTCGGCCGTCGAGGCGACTCCGCCGGGCCGGCCGATCACCTGGGTCACCGCCGACGCCTTCGCCTACGAGCCGCCCGGCGGCATCGACGTCGTGTTGAGCTCGCTCTTCACGCACCATCTCCCCGATCCGGTGGTCGTCCGTTTCCTCGCCTGGATGGAGGCGAAGGCGCGGCTCGGCTGGTTCATCAACGATCTGCACCGCCACCCGCTGCCCTATCACTTTTTTCGCCACCTCTCGCGCCTCGCGGGCTGGCACCGCTTCGTGCAGCACGATGGCCCGGTGTCGATCGCCCGCGCCTTCTCGGCGAGCGACTGGCGGCGTCTCATCGCCGAGGCCGGGCTCGATCCGCGCGCCGTCGAGGTTCGATGGTGGATGCCGTTCCGGCTCACCGTCGGGAGGCTCAAGGTCCCGTGAACGACGCTGTGGTCGTCGGAGGAGGCCTGGCCGGGGCGGCGGTCGCGCTGCTCCTTTCGCAGGCGGGGCGCGAGGTCGCGCTGATCGAGCGCGAGGCCAGCCCGGCGGACAAGGTCTGCGGCGAGTTCCTGTCGCGCGAGGCCGCGCTCTACCTTGCGTCGTTCGGGCTCGATCTGCGGGCGCTCGGCGCGGTGCCTATCGAGGCCGTGCGCCTGGTCGAGCGCGATCGGGTCGCGGCCGCCGCGCTGCCGTTCCCCGCGCTCAGCCTGTCGCGCCGCGTGCTCGACGAGGCGCTGCTCGCGCGCGCCGCCGCGGCGGGCGCGTCGATCCGGCGGGGCGTCCGGGTCCAGGCGCTCACGCGGGCGGGCGCGGGCTGGGGGGCGCGGCTCGAGGACGGCAGCGCGATCGAGGCGCGCGCCGCGTTCCTCGCGACCGGCAAGCACGACGTCCGGGGCCTGAGGCGGCCTTCCGGGCTGCAGGACGATCTCGTCGCCTTCAAGCTGCACTGGCGGCTGTCGCCGCGGCAGGCGGCAGAGCTCGACAGGCACGTGGAGCTCGTGCTGTTCGAAGGTGGTTATGCCGGTCTGCAGCCGGTCGAGGGCGGCCGGGCGAACCTCTGCCTCCTCGTCCGCAAGAGCCGCTTCGCCGCGCTCGGGCAGCGCTGGGACCGCCTCCTTTGCGCGATGCGCGAGGGGTCGCCGCACCTCGACGCGCGGCTCGCGGGCGCGGAGCCGTGCCGGGCGCGGCCGCTCGCGCTCTCGGCGATCCCGTACGGCCATGTCCAGCGCCGCGCGGACGGGATATGGCGCCTCGGCGATCAGGCGGCGGTCATCCCCTCCTTCTCTGGAGACGGCATGTCGATCGCGCTGCACAGCGCGCGGCTCGCGACCACGGCGTACCTCGAAGGGGCGAGCGCGGAGGCGTTCCAGCGCCGGCTCTCGCGCGACGTGCTCGGGCAGGTGCTGCTCGCGACCGGCCTCTCTCACGGCCTCGTGCGGCGGCCCGTCCAGGCGGCGCTCGGCGCGGCGGCGCGCCTTTGCCCGGGCCTCATGGCGGCCGTGGCCGGGCGCACGCGCGTGTCCGAGGCGGCGCTCGTGCGCGGAGGGCTGCCGGTCGCCGCGTTGGAGGGCGGGCTCGGGCCGCTCTGCGCGACACGCTAGAGCGACAAGGATCCCGGCCGGACTCCTCGCTGGCGAAACCAGGGAGGCGGCGCGGCGGGATCGAGGAAGATCCTCCGCCGTTCAGCCTGCTTTCGGGCGGACCGGCTACTGTGCATGAGCATGGGAACCGCCGAGCCACACCCCGCCAGCCGCCGGCTCAGGCTCGTCTCCACCCAGGGCGCCGGGGGCCAGCCCGCGCCCGCGCCCGCCAGCGACGAGGAGATCCTGCTCGCCTTCCGGCGCGGCGAACGAGGGATCGGCCTGCGGCTCTACGAGCACCTGCTGCCGGTCGTCGACCGGACCCTGTACCGGATCCTGGGTTGCCGCGAGCAGGACCACGCCGACCTCGTGCAGGGCGCGTTCGAGCAGATCGTGAGCACACTTACCAAACAGCGGTACGCGGGGGAGTGCAGCCTGGCGGGCTGGGCGTCCGTCATCGCCTGCCATGTCGGGCTGAGCGCGCTGCGCGCCCGCCGGCGCGAGCGGAAGGTCATCGATCGCACGCCGGGGTCGCCGGAGCCTGGCGCCGGGCCCGAGCCGCCCTCGCAGGGCGCCGACCCCGAGCGCGAGGTGAGCGCGCAGCGCGATCTCGAGGCCCTGCGCCGGCACCTCGCGGCGATGGACGGCGACCGCGCGACCGCGCTGCTGCTCCACGCCATGGGCTATTCTCTCAATGAAATCGCTGACTTGACCGGTGTTTCCGTGGCCGCGGCCCAGTCGCGGCTGTCGCGGGGGCGGCGGGAGCTCCAGGCGCGCTGTGAACCCGAGGCGGCGGCGCGACGCGACCCCGCTCGACCCGAGGAGCCACGATGAAGCAGGACGACGTTGACACCACCCGGGAGGATCGCGCGGCGGCGGCTGGCGCGGACGGCGTGGATGCCTCGCTGCGGGCGCTGGTCGAGCAGCCGGTGCCGCCGCTGCCCAGGATCCAGGCGAGGTACCTCCAGCAGCGGATCGCCGGCCGCATCGACCAGCTCGCCGCCGAGGCGGTGGAGCAGCGCGCCCGCGCCGCCCGGCGGAAGCGGGCCGCCGTGGCCGCGGCGGCGCTGGCGGCCGCCCTGACCGCGGCGGCCGCCGGCGTCTTCATCGTGGTCCGGGCGCGCGACGCCCCGCCCGCCGCGGCGCAGGTGACGGCGCTCCAGGGCTCGGTCGAGATCGCGGCCGGGGGCGCGACCCGCTCGCCGCCGTCGCTCGCCCTCGTGCCGCTCGCGAGCGACGAGGAGCTCCGGACCGGCGAGGGCGCGCGGGCGAAGGCGTCGCTCGCGACGGGCGCCACCGTCGAGGTCGGGCCCTCGACGCGCGTGAGGTTCGCGCCGGTGGGCGCCGGTCGCGACCGCGCGGGTGACGTCGTCGCCCTCGAGCAGGGCAGGATCGCCGTCGACGTGCCGCCGCTGCCGGCAGGCACGAGCCTGTCGGTGCGCACGTCGGACGCCGTGGTCACGGTGCACGGGACGCGCTTCTCCGTCGAGCGGCGGCCCGATACAGCGGGAGAGCCCGCCGAGACGCGCGTGTCGGTCGTGGAAGGGCGGGTCGCCGTGCACCGCGGCGAGGTCGAGCGCTTCCTGAGCCCAGGCGAGACGTGGTCCTCCCGCGACGAGGAGCGCCGGTCGGACCGGCCCGCCGAGGGACGCCCGGGCGACGCGCCGGCGCCGCCTCGCGACCTCGGTCAGGACAGCGCCGCCGGCGAGGGCGGCAGGGGCGACGGGGCCGGCGAGGGCGGGGCGGGGGAGCCGCGCGCGCCGCGCGACGCGCGCCAGGCCCCGTCGCGCGCCTCGCTCACGGCCGAGAACGAGCTGCTCCAGGGCGCGATGGCGGCGCGGAGGCGCGGGCAGCCGAGGCGGGCGATCGAGCGGCTCGACCTCCTCCTCGGCCGCTACCCGGACTCGCCGCTCGCCGAGATCGCCCGCGTGGAGCGCCTGCGCGCGATCGAGATGCTCGGCGACAAGGACCGGACGGCGGCCGAGGCGCGCCGGTACCTCAAGGACTACCCGCAGGGCTTCGGGCGCGAGGAGGCCACGTCCGCCTCCCGCCCCGGCGGCGCTCGCCCCTGAGCGCCCGCGCGCGAGCCCGTCTCGATTTTTGACGAAACCCTGCCTGCTCCCGGCGCCTCCGGCGACCTTCACTTCATCGAGGAGATCATCGCGCCGGCGATCGGGTTCGCCGGCCGCGCTCCATGTCGTGCTTGCTTTCGAATTGGGAGGATCCCGATGCGTTCATTCGCGTTGACAGGGTGGTTCTGTGGTGGGCTGTTGTCGCTCGCGGCCTTCGGCTCGGGCTGTTCCCTATCGGGCACAGGAGGCGCAGACGGCCGCATCGTCTCCGGGGAAGACTGCGTCCCTTCGGACGACGAGGGCAGCGCGCCGGCGCCGAGCTTCCCGGGATCCGGCATGTCGGGCGCCGGCGATCCCATCACCGCGGATCTCGATCCGCTGTCGTGCGGCGCGAGCGCCCGGGGGGTCCCCGTGGACGGGACCGCCCAGGTCGACTGTTATTACACGAACAGCGATCCGACGACCCCGATGGCCTTCGTCGAGCGGGTCGTCGAGATCGCCGAGAGCGAGGAGCTCGTGCACGTGCGGCTGACGCTCAACCCCGCGTTCGTCGACAACACGTATGGCGAGACGGCGATCGGGTGGGGCGGCGGCGAGGAGCCCGGCGGCCCGCAGCCCGGCGGCCCGAAGCCCGGCGACGCGCCGAAGCCGAAGGGGCACGGGGGCCACACATTCAAGGATCTCGTGGGCAGCGACAAGGCCCAGTTCCAGCTGACGGACGGGAAGGGAGAGCTCGTGCTCGACTTCTACGTCGACTACCTCTCGGTCGACGAGGCGAGCCCCTCCGGTTATGCGTCGCTCGGCGTGCTCGGCGGAGAGGGCAAGATGCTCCTCGGAGACGCCGGCGCCGTCGTCGCGGCGACCACCTCGATCGACCGCGATCTCAACGCGTGCGGGTACGGCGCGTACCTCGAAGACTCCCCGGAGACGGACGAGAACTACACCCCCAATTCGGAGACGCCGGACTGGGATTACCGCGTTGTCTACGACGTGTGGGTGAGTGCCTCGGCGTTCGGCGCGGCGGGCTTCGGCGACGCGACCATCAGCTATGTGCACGCCTCTCCGAGCAAGTACCCGTCGGACACGGTCACCGTGACGCCGGGGCCGTGCCCCACGCCGACGTGTGAGGGCGACGACCCGCCCGCCGGCGGCGGCGGGGGCAGCGATGCAGGTGAGGATCCGGGTGGAGGCGGGGAATGCAAGGAGTCGGGTGGGGAGTGCACGGCCAACGCGGACTGCTGCTCGGACAGCGACGTGTGCGTGAGCGGGGTGTGCGAGCCGATCGTGATCCCGCAGTGAGCCGGTGATCCCCGGCGCCAGCGCGCCGGCGCCGGGGAGGTGCTGACGAGCCCCTCGGCCTGGGGCATGCCCTTGAGCTCGGCGATCAACGCCCGGCGCTGCCGCTCGGTCAGCTCGGTATCGAGCACCTGGTACAGGGCGGCGATCGGGCTCGCGATCTTCCCCGAGTCATTCGGGAAGATTCACAGGGAGGCGGGGAGACGGGGAGTAAAATCCCAGCAATCTCCCCGCCTCCCTGTTCGATTATTATCTAGGAATGTGAACTGGTGGTCCCCGGCGCCGTCGCCGCCGCGGCTCGCGGAGGATGCTACTTGCCCAGCAGGGCGTTCATCACCCTGTTGTAGGTCTCCTTCTTCCCGTACTGGTCGTTGAAGAGCAGCGACTGCGAGCTTTGCCCGTTGCACAGCGCCCCGCTCCAGCTGTTGAGCCACGACCTGCCGTCGTTGATCCCCCAGAAGGTGACGGCGGTGCACTTGGGCTCCTTGAAGCAGGCCGCGACGATGTCGTGGTAGTACGTGAGCTGCTCCTCCGCCGTGACCACGCCGCCGCAGCGGTTGATGTCCATCTCGGAGATCAGCACCTCCAGGCCCAGGTCGGTGAAGCGCTTCATGTTCGCCGCCACGTCCGCTCCACCGGCCTCGTTGTTCGGCGGCCCGATGTGCATCTGGAACCCGACGCCGTCGATCGGGACCCCCCGATCGACCATCCCCTTGACCATGTTGTAGACGAACTCGACCTTGTCGTTGCGCGCGTCGATGCTGTAATCGTTGTAATAGAGCTTGGCCTTCGGATCCTGCTCTCTTGCGATCTGGAAGGCGAGGTCGATGTACGATTCCCCGATCTGGTTGTAGAACACCGTGGGCCTCATGCGGGGATTGCCGACCCCGGTGTCGCTGTCGGTCTGGACGGCCTCGTTGACGACGTCCCAGTGGTCGAGCCGGTCCTTGAAGTGCCCCATCACCTGGGTGATGTGCCTGCGCATGGCCGCCTCGACGTTGGCCTTCCCGGTCATGGAGCTCATCCAGCCGGGCAGCTGGCTGTGCCACACCAGGGTGTGGCCCTTGACCTTCATGTTGTTCTGGCGCGCCCAGTTCACGATGTTGTCCGCGGAGCCCCAGCTGAAATTCCCCGCGCTGGGCTCGAGCGCGTCCCACTTCATCTCGTTCTCCGCCGTCACGTAGTTGTGCTCGGCGGCGGCGACGCGCTTGTAGTCGTTGTTACCGAGACCACCGCCGGAGATGGCCGCTCCGATCAGCAGCGGGGGGTTCGCCTTCTCACCGGCCTCCCGCAGCGTGCTGGCGCTCGCCGCGGGGACTCTGGCGCTGGCGCCGCCGCCTGTGCCATCGCTGCCGCCCGTGCCCTCGCCGCCGGTACCGCTGCCGCTCGTCGCGCCGCCGCTGCCGCTCGTCGCGCCGTTGCTGGCGCTCGTCGTGTCGCCGCTGCCGGTCGTCGCGCCGCTGCTGGCGCTCGCCTCGCCGCTGCCGGTCGTCGCGCCGCTGGGGGTGCCGCTCGTCGTGCCGCCGCTGGTGGTGCCGCCCGTCGCGCCGCCGCTGCCGGTCGTCTCCCCTCCATCGCCGTCACCGCTGTCCGAGCAGCCGGCTGCACACAGGAATGCCGAGAGGAGAAGCGTAAAGGGTGCTGATCTCATGCTCGCATGCTCCAAAGTAAAATGTATTTACAAACTCACGCGACCTGGTGCCTTGATCATCCGCGGGTCCACGTCGCGCGCGGGCGGCACCCGAGGTGGTGCCGAACCGGCAGTATATCGGCCGCTGTCTCCCAAGCATACAGCTTCACGAGGTGGACCCGAAGGATAAGGGGCTCCGGAAGGGAATTCCAGGGCCGTTCGAGAAATTTGACATGGGGGTAATGTGCGCCCGAGACCGAGTCGGTAGGGCGCCCCACACGGGGCTCGCCGTGCTCCTGGGGTGCACCTGCTGCTGGGGCGCACCTGCTCCCCGGAACGAGCAGGAGGTCGCCGCAGACCTCGACGATCGCGCGACGAAACGTCCTTTGGCGCCGGCGTTCAGAGGCAGCGGGGAGAGGGGAAAGTGATCTTCACATTCCGGATCTCCTGGCGCGCGGTGGCGTCTCCCGTGCCGGCGGCGAAGCCATAAAAGAACTTCGACCCGACGGGGAAGCCGGGGATGGAGAACCCCTGGAACTGGCTTTTGCCGTCGATGATCAGGCTCACCTTGCCTTGGTTGAGCTCGATCTGCGCCGTATGGAACGCGCCGTCGCCGAGCGCGACGCCGCTCGTCCCCTGGCCCAGCGAGCCGAGGACGCCTCCGTCGCAAGGCTGCGTGAGATCGTCCACGCCCACGTGGTTCTTGTTGGAATCCGTGCAACCGAGGTTGTGGTAGGTGTCGATCTCGACGCCGTAGCCGGCGAGCCCGGCCATACCGAGGCCGCCGCCGGGCTCGCCCACGGCCGTCTCTCCTGTCGTCTGGAGCATGAAGCCCATCCCGTCGCCGCTGCCGAGGCGGAACTCGAACGTCGCGGTGAAGACGTCGGCGACGAGGGCATTCCGGTAAATGATGGTGCCAGCCTGGCCGTGTCTGGCCTCGGTGAGCACGCCAGTTAGCGTGTCGGCATCCCAGAAGGCGTCCCCATTGAAGGACCACCTGTCCGGCGGTGAGGCCATGTCCGCGGCGAGGCTCACGCCGCAGGCGGTTCCAGCGGGGCACGTGCCCTCGTCGCGCTGCCCATCGCAATCGTTGTCGGCGAGGTCGCACACTTCCGGCGCCGGGACACACCCGGGGCCTGGCTCGTCGGGGCCTGGCGCTTCCAGGCCTGGCTCCTCGAGGCCTGGCTCCTCGAGGATGTCGCTCCGACCGCCGCACATGGACACGGCGGCGGCGAGCGCCGGAAGCAGGAAGAGTGCCTTTGTGCGCGCTCGACGGCCTGCGCCTGCCGCCGCGTGTGAAGCGCGGAGTGGCTGTGAAGATTGCATGTGCTCTCGATCCTCAGCGCGACCGCGGAGCGCGTGGATGATGCAACACCCTCGCGCCAGCACGCCTGCGCGGCAGCCTACCAGATCGAGGCGAGCGCACCTCCAGGAATCCGGGGGGTGAAGGTCGGGATCTTGCCGAGCACGACGCGGCCGCGCCCTCTCCGGGCGTTCGACCGGCGTGCGTCTCGACGAGCGGCGCCGGTCCATGGCATGGATGGGCCTCATGGCCGAGCGCTCCATCTCGATCCCGATCGTCGATAGCAGCCCTGTCTCCGGCGTGATCCACGTCCCGAGGACGCGGGCGAAGCGCTCCGGCGTGGCGGTCGTCCTCGGCCATGGCGCCGGCAACGACATGAACGCGCCCCTCGTGGTCGACGTCGCCGGGCGGCTTTTGGCGCGCGGGCACACCGTGCTCCGCTTCAATTTCGTCTACAAGGAGCTCGGCCGGAAGGCGCCCGATCGGCAGCCGCTCCTCGAGAAGGCGTTCGAGGCGGCGATCGAGAGGGCGCGCGAGGACGCGCCGGAGCGCCTCGTGATCGGCGGCAAATCGATGGGCGGGCGGATCGCGTCGCTCCTCGCTGCACGCGGCGTCCGCGCGGACGGGCTGCTGTTCCTCGGCTATCCGCTCCACCCCGCGGGCAAGCGCTCCCCGCTCCGGGACGCGCACCTCCCCGCGATCCCCGCGCCGCTCCTGTTCCTTCAGGGCACGCGCGACCCGCTGTGTGATCTCGCGCTCCTCCGGCCCGTCCTGAAGCGCCTCGGGCAGCGGGCCAGCCTGCACGTGATCGAGGGCGGCGACCACTCGCTCGATCTCCTCAAGTCCGCGGGGCGGACCAGGGAGAGCGTGCTCGAGGAGATCGACCTGGCGATCGACGGTTGGCTGAAGGCGCGGGTCCTCGCCCCGCGCCCGAAGGCGCCGTGACGGCGAGGGCCCGCCGCACGGCGCGCCGGATCTCTGGAGGGCATGAGCTTTCGCATCGATGTACTGGGGAGCCGATGAGCCGCCGCCGTCGTCGCGCTCGCGGCGCGGCGCGCCGTCAATTGATGATCGCCGGGTCCTCGATCGTGAAGCACTCGACCGACGACGCAGCGTACTTGATCGCGTTGTACCAGAACTGCGAGATCTGGAAGACCTGCGCCGCTGATCGCTCGTAGCAGGGGCTGTTCGGGTCCGTGTACATCTGCGGATTGAGGCACGCCGCCGTCCCGCGCCACTGGCCCGAGTAGGTCACCCACTCGTCGCCGAACACGACGACATGGCCCTTGCCGATCTCCTCGTGCACCGCGAAATTGTTCCTGCCGTCGGTGCTATCGACGATCGCGGTCGTCGATTTGATCGAGCGCGCGATGTAGGCGCCCACGCTCTGGATGTTCCTGCCGATCGGCGTGTCCTGATTCCAGGTGCCCACGGCCACGGGGAGGTCGCCGCCGAGCGGCAGCGAGCCGCCCCAGCAGTTGCAGTTTGCGCAGCCGTTCCGCGCAGGATCGAGCAGGCCGTCGGCATTGAACTGGATGTCGGTGAACGAGAGGAGCTGGTTGGTCGCCGTGATGTCGTGGATGGTGCATCCCTCGCCATTGCACTGATAACCGCTCAGCGCGATGAGGCCGCCGCCGTTGTTGACCCAGTCCTTGAGCGCGTTCACCTCGTCCGGCGAGAACTCCCACGGCGCCCCGTCGTCGTTCTGGGCGCCCTTCGTCACCATCCACTGGAGGAGGATCACGTCGTACTTGGCGAGAAACTCCGCCGTGAGCGTGGGCTTCTCTCGGTTGTAGTTGTCGACCTGGGCCGTGCTCTGCGTGTTGAGCCAATCCTGGAGCGCCGTGGTGCTGTCGCTGCTGCACGGGCCCCAGACGCCTTCGCGGCCGATCGACGCGATGTTGATGCAGGTGCAGTTGCCCGCGTCGTCGCAGGTCGTCTGGTGACCGGCGTCGGGCGGCGGGTCGCCGCCCGGCCCCGTGCTCGTCAGCCCGATCTCGCCGCCGATATCGTCGCCGGTGCTGGTGCTGCTGACGCTGCTGGTGCTGCTGCCGCCAGCGCCGCCGGCGCCCTGGCCGACCGCGCCATTCCCCGTGGTGTTGCCGTTGCCGCCTGATGAACAGGCGATGACGGGCAGCCAGAGCGCTGCGAGCACAGCGCAGCAACGCGTCGCGAAATGAAGTCTTGTCATGATGCCTGAGACTATCACTTCCCGCGCCTGGCCGGAGATCCAAAATGGGGGAGGCTCTCCACCCGAAACGCTACAGGGTGCTTGATTTCCAGCTCCAGCCGCGCGAGCTCCCTGCGCGACAGCTCCGGCGTGAGAGTCGCCCCATGCTCTACCGGCCGGCCAGGCGCGAGCAACGGCACGAGCGTGGCGATCGACCCTCGCGGTGTCTTGGGCGCAGCTATGCGCACGTGTGGCTGCGGGTGCGTGTGGTGTGGGCGAAAGAAGGCGGTGTTGGAGGAACGGTCGGGAGTGCGGGCGCCGGAAACGTGCTACGCGGTTTCGTGAGCTCTCGCAGGGCTTGCGTTTGGCACGCAGCGTTAGACGTCGACGCGCCGGGTCTGCCGGGAGAATTGAAGCTCTCCCCGGAGGGTGTCGACACCTTGCCGGAGAGTTGAAGTTCGATCTGGAGGGTGTCGACAAGGCGGTGGCCGGGCCAGGTCGGAACGGGCGGCCGGATGCGCCGGAATACGCAATGCGGGATTCCATCTGGGCGAAATTTTTGAGACGAGCGGCTGTGATGCCCGACCCCCGTCTGTGCTTCACAGGCTGCGAGGTAGGGCGGCGCTGCCGAGAGCGTGGCGGTCGACGCGGCGGCGCGCGACGACGCGAGCTCGTCCCGAAATGTGCCTCGGCTTCGACAGCAATGTCGCTGCGGAGCTCGACGAGACCTGCCGCAAACGTTGCCGCGACCGAGCCAGTCGTTTATGTCTGGGAGGGGCCTCTCTGGGAGGGCGGGCGCTTGCCGGATGCGTTGAGAGGCCCTTCGCGACGCACGCCGAGGTCCAGAGTGTCGTCCCCTCGAGGAGATCTTCTCATGTGGCGCCATGAATTGAGGAACTGGGTGGCTGCCTGGATCACCCGGACGGCGGTTCGGTCGGCATCCACGGTCATCGCCGCTGCTGCCGCGGCGCTCGCCGTTGCGGGCTGCACGTTCGGCGATGATCCGCAGAGAGCTCAGCCCATCGTCCGGAACTGGTTCGATCAGCACTGCATCCCCGTGGAGTGCTTGTTCGAGTGTTGCCAGGGGTGGAATTACACTACTAGGCCGCTCCTCCACGGAAGAAGTTGGTATGGCCCTCAGTGCGATGAAGTTCGGACAAGAAATGCTGCCTATTCGGAGTACGTTGTTCTGATGTTGGAGGCCCAGAATTGGTGTACTGAGGACTTTACCTTTTTCGAGTCGGGGTACTGCGCGATCGTTGAACCCCCCGATGTCATCAAAGAGTTTGGCCCTGATGGACAGCCCGTGTATGCGGGGTTGAGCTTCGTGGTCTGCCCGCCGAGGGGGCAGCCAGCGGCTCGCCCCCTGGAGGATGTGGAGCTCATCCCCGAGGAGTGAGGAGGATAACGACGGTCATGCCTGCGCGCATCCTCGCGACCGCCATCCTCGTAGCCTCCGCCTTCGTCCGACCCTCGAAGGTCTTCGCCCACGAGGGCCCCTGCACGGCCCCCGAGCCCTTCAACGGTTTCTGGGGCGGCGGGCAGGTCCAGGTGAGAGAACGCGTGGCGGGAATTCCGCTCCTCGCCATGACACGCTTTTCATACAGGCAGATACGATACTCTCCCTGCGCCAGCGGGATGCGCGTGTTTCCTCTCGGGGTCGGCGAAGCGAGCATCAGCGTGGGGGTACCTCTCTTCGACAACCGGCGCGGCGGGTGGCTTCTGCAAATGGCCGCCAAGGGGCAGGGCTCGCAGAGGTCGAGCGAACCGGTGAACGGTGTCATCACCGGCGCGCCCGCCACCGCGGGCCATATAAACTTTTGGGGGACCTCGCTGCCGCTGATCCAGCTCACGGGGGCGGCGTCGGCGGCCATCATGCCGCAGTCCTCAGACGTTCCCCTCTCGATCGCGTATCTCGGAGGTGTGCGGTTCTATGCTCTTCATGACAAGCACGCGCAAGCGAACTTGGGGATCATGGTCGGCGGCAAGAATGCTGTCGTCAACGCCGTTCCCTCTCTTTCGGTCCGGGGTAGCGATCTGGCGATATGGAATCATAAAGTCGCGATCGGATTAGAGCTCCGCTCACCCATCGAGTTTTCTGGTGGCCCGGCACCCGTTCGGTGGCGGCTCTGGGGCGCCTTGACCTTCGCGCTCGACAAGCTGGACGACCACGCGCGCGACACGCAAATGCACCGGCCTTCCTTCGACTTGGTCCGTTCACCCGTCGAAGCCACCCCACCCACCCAGACGGCCTGGGAGATGACGTTATGAACACGTCCGTTCATTCGTCGGGCAGCCCGAATCGTTTGCGGCACCTGCGGTGCATCTCTTGCACGTCGCCGATCAGGCTGTTCCTCGTCCTGACTTCGCGGTTAAGTTTTGCTTCGTAGATTCTGAACTTCTCTTCTTGCGTCAGATCGTCTTCGTTCAGGTGTGCTGGAAGATCTGTGAATTCGGTGCACTTTTCGAAGCTGTTCACCATCAACTCGCCAACTCCGCCCTCGTCCACGCATGATGCGCTGTATGTCAAGACGAACAGGAAGTTCAGGTGATCTCCGATCGCGCTGCAAACGTAGGCATTGGTTAATGTTTCTCGTATTTTGCATTCCTTTACCTCCTTTTGCAGTGCCTCGACCTTGGCGGTCTTCTCCCATCCGGCGCCGTTCGTTTCTCCCGGAGGAGACGCCGCCGTGGCCGGCGGGATGGCTGTCGGTTTCGCGCGCGCTCTCAATTCTCGTCGGCACGCAGCGAGCGCTCGCTTCACCTCCGCATCAGGGATGGACGCCGCGCTCTTGTCCATGGCTGGAGGTCTGCGCTCCCTCGTCGCCCAGCCGACCAGCACGCCACCACCAAAGACGAGGCCGAGCACGGCCACCGCGATGAGGAGACGAACCATGAGGCCAGCGCTCTTGGGGCGTTCGCTCATGCATCAATCTCCCTGAGGCTTTGGTGCCTGCTTCGGCATCGGAGGGAGCTTCGGGGGCGTCTCCGTGCACGTCCAGACGAACTCTTTCAGGCTGCGGAGCAGCTCGTCTTCGGTGAGCGTCTCACGAACCCGGATCGCCTCGGCGACGAGGCTCGATTCTTCCTTGGTGAGCTCGTTCGAGCGAAAATCCGCGGGAACGTCCGAGAGCGCCGCGCAGCTCTCGAAGTTCTTCTCGATGAGATCGGCAGACCTGGACTTCGGCCCGCACATCAATCCATCCTTGGGTAAAGCCATCAGCGCTTTGAACTGGCGACCCGCGGCGCTGCAAAGCTCGGCGTCGACCAGGATCTCGCTTTTCCTGCACCGTTTCAGCTCCACCTCGAGCTCATCCACGGTGGCCGCTCGTTCGGGAGTGTCTTGTCTCTCTTCCCCCGGAGGAGCCTCGGCCGCCGAGGTGGTCTCTCGCGGCTCCGAACGGGCTGCCAGCTCTTCTCGACATGCAGCGAGCGCTCTCCGGTCTCTCCGCACCCAGGGATCCGAAGCAGGCTCCGCTCCCTTCTCCTTCGCTGGCGGCCTCCGGTCCAGGAGGGATCTGCCGACCAGTACGCCAGAGCCGAAGGCAGGGACGAGCAAGAGCGTCGCTCCGAGAACACGAATGACATGATCCGTTTTCTTGGCGTTCTCCGTCACGACCCGCCCTCTGCTCCAGCCTGCTCCTCCTCCGCGGCGCGCGCCTCGTTCAGCGCGAACAGCCGGTCGATCAGCGCGTCCTCGAACGCGCTCCGCGCCTGCCGCTCTCCCGGCGTCGCGGGCTCCGCGTACGGGGGGACCTCCACGCCGTCGAACCCGTAGGCCGCCAGGACGGCCCGGTCCATCTCCTCGTGGAGGCCGCGCAGCTCGACGATGCTCGGCTCGTTGCACCTTGGGTCCTTGATGAGGTTGTACGTCTCCGTCAGCCCCAGCCGCGACGCCAGCATCCACCGCGCGCGGGCCGCGTAGAGGCGCTCGCCGGCGGCCTCGACGCGGCCGCCCTCGGCGAGGTGGTCCGGGCGAGGGAAGGGGAACGTCTCCACGCAGTCCGACGGCGCGTACCGGAGGCCCTCTCCCATCGTCGAGGAGAGCAGCCGTGCCCACGTCTCGTGCGCGCGCGACTGGAGGACGGCGAAGCGCGCATGGTCGTCGATCGCGAACACACACAGCTGGTCCGAGAACGTCCGGCCCGCGGGCTGGAAGGCGAAGCACAGGTGCTTCGTCACCCGCGCCGCGACGAGGCACCGCTCGAGCGGCGCGATCCTGCGCCGGAGCTCAGGCCGCGTGTTGGCGAACTGCCACCAACGCGCCCGGTGGCCCGCGTCGATGCCGGTGCCCTTCAGGCGATCCCGCGCCGGCTTCACCCGGCTCCGCACGATCGAGAGCAGCGCGGGCCACCGGCCAGCCTCCTCGAGCCCGCGCTCGCCGAAGTCGATCACGTGACGGTGCGGGCTGTGCGAAGGGGACGAGTTGACCTCCTCGCCGCCGAGGAACGGGCGGAGCACCTCGCCGGCCGCAGGATCACCCGCGGAGAGCGCCCGCGCCTCGCCCTCGGTCAGGACGAAGCCGTCGCCCCGGAGGAAGCAGCCGATGAAGCACAGATCCCGGCTGGCCCCGAGCGGGCGCGGGTCGGGGCGCTCGGGCATCGCGCGCAGGTGCGAGTTGATGTGGCCCACGGGCACGCCGTCGAGCCGCGGCGGCGGCACGCCGTCGCCCGGCGACATGCCCAGCGCGAGGTGGACGACGGCGACGTGGACCGCGGCTTCTCCCGGCCACGGGACGCTGCGCACGGCGTGGTAGATGATCGCGCCCCCCGCCTCGACGAGCGGCCTGAGGCCCGAACGCCGGGTGTCGCCCTGAGCTATCGTGTTCGTGGCGATGAGCCCCACCGTCCCACGGCGCCCGAGCAGCGCGGCCGCGCGGCGGAAGAAGTGGGCCGCCAGATCGGTGTTCTTCGTGGCGCCGTGCAGCTGCTCGAGCCACGCGGCGTAGAGCTCGCCGTGATCCGTCGAGATCCGCTTCCCGCCCAGGAACGGCGGGTTCCCGACGAACGCGCCGAGCCGCGCAGGCCGCGGCTCGCGGGCGCCGCGCGGCCCGTCCGGGCGCGGCTCCTCGAACACCTCCGGGAGCTCCAGCGGCCAGTGGAACGCAGGCAGCGGCGGCGGCCCCCCGGGCGTCCCCTCGCGGAGCGCCCGCTGCATCGACAGGAGCTCTTCCGAAGGCGGACCGCCGCCGCGGAGCCACGCGATCGCGAGCTCGGCCCGCCGATCGCGCTCCTTCAGCCGGTCACGGTCCTTCTCGTGCGCGAAGAACGCCCCCACGACGAGGTCGCCGAGCAGCCGCGCCCGGGCGATCGCCTCGTCCGCCTCCTCGGCGAGCCGCGCTCGCCGGCGCGCGGCGTCGGCGTCGTCGCCTTCCGGGACGCCCGGCCCTCCCGGGTTTCGCAGGCTCGCCGGGAGCTGCGCTTCGTCGCCTTCCGGGACGCCCGACCCTCCCGGGTTTCGCAGGCTCGCCGGATGCTCCGCCTCCTCGGCGAGCCGCCGCCGCAGCTCGAGCGCCCGCGCCACCGCGGCATCTATCGCCTCGCAAAACGGCGGCGCCGGCGCCGCGGGCTTCCAGTGGAAGCCGCGCAGCTGGGCAAGATCGAGGCCGACGAGCGAGTCGCCGTGCCGGAGGGCGTGATCGACGAACGTGAACGGCTCGTCCTGCGCGCGCGTCACGAGCCAGAGCGACAGCCTCGCCAGGCTCACCGCAAAGGGGTTCTTGTCGGCGCCGTACAGGCAGCGCCGCGCGACGAGCCGCCGCGCGTGGCCCACGGCGCCCTCGCCCGGAAGGGCGAGCCGCGCCGCCGCCGCCGCGTCGCCGCGCGCGGCCTCGCGCGTCCAGGCGGCCACCACCTGGTCGGCCAGGTACCGGCACGCCTCCATGAGAAACGCGCCGGAGCCCATCGCCGGATCGCAGATCGCGAGCCGGAGGAGCGCCTCGGACGCGGGCTCCTCGCCCAGCTGCCGGAGCAGCGGCTCGAGCGTCCGCGCGACGATCGGCGCGGACAGGCTCCTCGGGGTGTAATGCGAGCTCGTCCGCCGCCGCTCGGCGATCGGCTGGAGGAACAGCCGCCCCGCCCCGAGCACGTCGGTGTCCCTCGCGCGCAGCGGTCCGAGCGCCTTAAGGACGCCGGCCGCGGTCTCCGCGGCGACGAGCGCCCCCCCGAGCCTCCCCGCCTCCCGCCGCGAGATGCCCGCCCGCTCGGCGAGCCACGCCGCCCGTCGCGCCGTCGGCTGCGCGAGCGCCTCGGCCGCGCCCACCCAGACCCTGTCGGGCCGGAGGCACACCGTCGGCCCGGCGGCGCGCTCGACCCGGTAGCCCATGAGCGCCTCGTAGAGGCCGCCGAGCTGCTCGACGTCGATCGCCCGGTACGACAGCGGGCGCCCATCGAGCACGAGGAGCCGATCGAGCACCGCGTGCACCGTGCCGTCGTCCACCGACGGCGCGCGCGGCGCCGCGGGGTCGTCCGGGGCCGCGTGTTTCGTCGGCCACGGGCGGTCCTCTGGCGGCCCCGCGTGCTCCGCCGGCTTCGCGCGTTCCGCCGGCCTCGCGGGCTCCAGGAACGGGTATCGCTCGGGGTCGAAGAGCTGCCCTCCCCGCGCCGGCAGGGTCAGCTCGGGGCGGCGGAGCCCGTGGAACATGGCGCGG
Source organism: Sorangium sp. So ce128 (assembly GCF_051525245.1). Taxonomy (NCBI): domain Bacteria; kingdom Pseudomonadati; phylum Myxococcota; order Polyangiales; family Polyangiaceae; genus Sorangium; species Sorangium sp. So ce128. Next base: position 3,126,975 of record NZ_CP150313.1, read on the forward strand.
AACAGCGCGACGAGCCGCGGCCACGCCCCGAAGCGCCGCCGCAGCACGCCCGGGCGCGCGCCGCGCTCCGCCGCGAGCTCCTGGAAGAGCGGGCGCACGCCGAGGTGCGCCGCGTAGTACGGGTCCGAGGCCGGCAGGAGCCCGCGGTCCTCCGCGTGCAGCAGGAACACGAGCCGGAGGATCGCGGTGAGCAGGCCGCCGTGGAGGTGCTCCGGGCCGCGGGCGAGCGCGTCCTCGAGCACGCCCGCCCCGTCACGCTCGGCCGCGTCCTCGAAGCCGCGGAGCAGGACGCCGAGCGCGTCGAAGGCCCGATCCGCGAGCGCGCCCGCGACGTCTGCCTGCTGCGCCCTGCTGTCCCCGGGGACGGGCTGATCCATGCCGAGCGCCCGGAGTGTACGCCAGCGCCGCGCGATCCGCTGCAGGTTTTACCTGCGCGCGGCTTTCAGGGCTTGATCTTCGCCGCGAGCGCTCGTGTGACCGCCGGCCTCGCCTTGATCGCCTTCTCCCAGCGCGCGAGGTTCGGATACGGCTCGATGTCGACCCCCATGCGCGCGGCCCCGGAGATCCACGGAAACGTGGCGATGTCCGCGATCGAGTACTCGTCGGCGAGGTACTCGGACTCGGCGAGGCGGCCGTCGAGCACCTTGTAGATGCGGTCCTGCTCGTTCTGATAGCGCTCGATCGCGTAGGGGATCTTCTCGGGCGCGGCGCTGCGGAAATGGCCGAGCTGGCCGAGCATCGGCCCCACCGCGCCCATCTGGAACATCAGCCACTCGATGACGCGCGACCGGCCCGGCTCGCTCGCGGGCAAGAGCTTGCCCGTCTTCTCGGCGAGGTAGATGAGGATCGCGCCGGACTCGAAGACGGTGACTGGCCCGTTCGGGTGGTCGTGATCCCGGAGCGCGGGGATCTTCCCGTTGGGGTTGATGCGCAGGTACTCCGGCGTTTTCTGGGCGCCGGACCCGATGTCGATGGGCTTGATCTGGTAGGCGAGCCCGAGCTCCTCGAGGAGGATGACGGGCTTGTAGCCGTTCGGCGTGGTCCACGTGTACAGGTCGATCATCTGGTGCTCCCTCCCATCGGCGGTGGCCCCGGCACCCGTCCCGGTAGCCGCGGGATGGTCCTCGGGTGACCCGCGGAGGTCAAGCGAGGGCTGAACCGGGCGGAGCGGGGCCGCAAGGATCGGATGAACGGACCGGATGGACGGACGTCCTCGGGGCGCTCCGGGACAACGTGGGGATGCCAGGGCGAGGCGTGCTGCCTCTGCCCGCTGCACCCGGAATCAAGCTCGAGCTTCACCTAGATTACTCCCGAGCGAATCGACGGGAGCGAACCCGCCCGTGCGTCTCCCCGCGGCGCTCTGCGACGATCTAGCACCGCCCTGGCGGTCACGGTCGCGATGGCCGCCGCTGCACCTGCGGGATCTGCCATGGTCGTTGCGATCGCAATGCACAGGCGGATAGCATGAGACCCATGTCGGCCGCCGACGCCGAGCCGAGCGCACGTGACGCCAGAACCCAACGATGGAATCGAGCGATGGCAGACAAAAGATCTCCAAGACCGAACCCGAATGGCTCTCGCTGCTTGGCTCGCACCGCTACCGAATGCTCTGCTATGGCAACACCGAACGTCCGTTCACGGGGAAGTACTGGAACCAGCACGGCACGGACACTTATCGATGTGCCGACTGCAGCACCCAACTCCTTTCGTTGCGGACGAAGTTTGACTTCGGGACCGGCTGGCCCATCTTCAGCGCAGTCCTCGACGAGAAGCGAATTGAGCGCCGGGCCGACCCGAAGCATGGTCTCGAGCGGGTGGAGGTCGTATGCGTCCGCTATAATGGACATCGGGCGCATGTCTCCGACGACAGGCCAGAGCCAATGGGCGAGCGCTTCTGCATCAATTCTGCCTGCCACGAGTTCGAAAGCGAATGACTCGCGGGGCGGCGAATGTCACGTCGACAAATTGGCCGTGACCGGCGGGTTCCCGCCGAGCGCCGCTCGGAGCGCCAAGGGGGTTATCAGGGATTGGAACGCCTTCGGCTACGAGGCGACCATCTGGATAATTTGATGCGGCGCGCATCGTTGCAAACGAGCAAAAGGAAAGGCAAGCACAATGGGTCAATGGGTCTACAAGGCGACGTCTGCACGAGTTGACTACCAGGGCACGGAGAATCTGGCGCACAGCTACAAATTCCTCTGCCGATCCGCCTTCACCCGCAAGGGGGCGCGTCCGGCGCGGGTCCGCGAGGTGATGTCTGATGATACGATTCATTTCTACTATCGGCTGGACGACGGGAAAGTGAAAATCATCGGAAGCTTCCGCGTGATCGATGGTGGGACGGTGTATCCCGATCAATTCTCTGGCTACGCAGCCGGAGCCGCTCTCGTCGGTGTAAAGGAGACGAACGCGAGGTTGATCCATCTGCTGGAAAAGGATCATAGGTCAGACCCGAACAAAGGGTACGTCCGCGACCCCGTGCTGAAGATCTTCACCGGGTGGGCGATCGAGCACCTCGAGAAGACGCAAACCCCATCCTTCGATCAGGATACGCTTTTCCCTGGGCCGTATATCAATCTTTGGCACTACCCGGACTCTCGTCTTCCACTCATTAAAGATTGAATGGGCGACGATTGGTGGAGGTTCGGCATGTTGATCGATATTTTCTCCCAGAAAACGATTCGTCATGTGCCTTACGGCGACCAGTTCGAGATCTTGCGCCGACGCCTGACAGGCGCCGAGTTCCAGGCCATGGTCGATCGCATCAACGAACTGATTGATGCCGGCGGCGCTCAGGTCGCGACCGCGGGGTGGCTTCCCGGCAACGATTGGGATGGTACGCCATTCGAGCCTATCTACACGAAAGCAGCTCGACAAAATTACGAGCTGTCGGCGCGGTTCTTTGGCCAGTTGGTGTGGTACACGATTATGCAACGTCCGGAGCGCTGGGCTTCGGGTCGCTTCGAGAAGGATGGCGAGGATATCGGCAGTCGCACGTACTTTCGCGTGGGGACCATATGATGAGTCAAGTGCCGCCGAACAAGCCGTTGCTGTCCGGCTCCCGACAGAACGGCAACTTGTTCGGAAGACTCAAGTCCGGCGCGATCGCGATGCTCCCTGGCGATCGGTTACTGGGCGTACGCATCGTCCGGTAGCACGCCGTTGCGCGGGCACTGCGGGTGACCATGTCGGGCCCGAAAATTCGATGGACGGAACGCCTGCGCGCGGGTACCGTAGGGAAGAGGATGCGGACGCCACTCTCTTCTTTGCCCCAGCTTATGCAACTGTTTGGGCTGCAGACAGCGCCGGAGACCATGGCGCACACGCAATTGGGGTCCATGTTGATTCTGGATACCAATATCGTTCGGAAGCTGATCCTCGACGGCTATCCTGTTGACGCTTTCGTGTCTTATGCGCGCGAGGGAGGAACGGTCCATCTCGCTGATAGCACCATCGTTGAAATTCTTTCGTGGCTTCAACGCCCGGGGGACGGTTGGTCGGCGTGGAAGCGAGAGAGGGATAAACTGCAAGCATTCGTGGATGGCGTACGCCCCGTGTTGATGGGAGGCCGCGAGATCTTGGCGCAGGCTGGTCTCTTGCTCGATGCTCCGCCCGCAATGCTTCCACCGAGCGATCAAGAGGAGATCAACCGTACAATCTGGCGCTTTCTCAGCACTGCAGCATCGCCCGAGGAATTGGGGCCTGTACGGGCGCATATCCGCAACGGTGCGGGGCGCAGCGAATTGGTCTTGGACCCATCAGGGGCCTCGAGGCAGGTGGCGAGTGAGAAAGAATCATGGGTTGAGATGTTCGGTCGCTATGGGGCTGCTGCTGAGGCAGAGGGGTTCTCGGTTGACGGTAGGACCGTGTCGCGCAAAATGATCGATGAGATCGCGGTGCGGCTTGGTCGCTTCGTTGATCAAAAAGCAACGTCGTCGCCCCCCCCCGCTTCGGTCCGCCTCGACGCGATGATTCGAGTTCACGTTCTTTTGTCGCTTCGAAGCCTTCAAACGAAAGAGCGATATAATGCCAGAAAAGAATCCAACGACGTCTTCGACTTCGATCTTTACCGGTATCTCGCCCTTCCCGCGGCGCTCTGCACGAGTGACGGTGGAATCATCCGCGACTTGCGCGCTGCAGGTGCTTGGCAAGTAGAGTGGGTCGTCACCCCCGAGGCTCTGGCAGATCCGGAATGTCGACGCCGGTTGCTCTCCTTGCGATGGCCCTCGTAGGACTCGACCATGCAGGCCACAGGGCCGCGCATCAAAAGGGGGGCGGGACTGCCGAACAAGTGGCTGGATCTGGCCGCGCTTCGCGCGGCAGCTCAGCCCTCACCCGTTCGGAGGAGGGAGATGTGGTCGCCTGCGCCCCGAACGGGCGCGAGGACCTGGCTTGCCTGCGGGATGATCCTTCGTCGCGCTGGTCTTGCTCGAGCTGATGATGCCGGGCGTGTATGGGTTTCAGTGCGCCGAGCAGAAACGCGCCCCGACGCTCGCCGCCGCGCTCACCGTGGTGATGACCGCGCGCGGCGCGACGGAGCGCGCCGGTATGGATGCGGACGCGATCCTCAGCGAGCCATTCGACGTGCTGAAGCTGATGGACACCGTCGAGCGCAGCTGCCGAAGAGAGTGAGCAGGCGGCGGCGCGCGGCGCATGGATGGAACGACGCGCGTCTCAGCGGTTGCAACAGAGCACGTGCGTGTCACCGGGTACGATTTCCCCGCTCACCACCGTGGAGTCGGTCGAGGGGGCGCAGGTAGGCTCGTCCTTCGTGAAGATCGACCGTACCGCGCCGATCCGCCCCTGAATCGTGTTCGTGCAGAGCGGCTTATCCAGCCCGGAGATGAGAACGGATCCGAGATCTTCGGAGCAGTCCACCTGCCGGTGCAACGTGGTCTGCACGCGGCAATCGCCGAGGCTCGGCTCGCCACAGGAGCACGGGCTGCACTTGCGCGTATCGTTGTAGAGGGGGAACTCCCACTGTATCTCGTGGCCGGCCCAGCACTCTCCGTTCGGCTGCGGCGGATAACAACGGCTGAACGACGTGAACACGACGTCCATGTCTGGACCACAAGCCCGGACGAAGTGCATGTTTGTATGCCGCAGCGCAGGAACCTCGGGGATAGGTTGGCAGTCCGTCGCAATAGGATAGTCGAAGCTCACAAAGGCATAGGAATCGCTGGGAATGGGCTCGGGAAGAGGAAAACAGGTCCCATTCCAGGCGCTGCCCGGATCGATCGTGGCTACGGCGTCGCTGAGGGCGCAAATGGACGAGGAGTGTACGCGCACTGTGTGAGGGAGCACGCATCGCGACGGTCCACACGTGCAGGGCTCGCATTCTTCCTGCCCGGGCGTCCCCATCCACCCTTCCCACAAGAGGTTGCCGTCGCTGTGCGGGTCGCATCGCGGAGCATACTCGGGGTGGCCGCTATAGAGCAGGATGAGCTGGTTCGGATCTGGCTCTGGCAGGTTGTCGGGGGGGACCGGCGAGGAGCAGCCGATGAGCACCCACGTGGCCAGCATGGAGAGCGCAACCGAGCGCAGCGCGGCGGCTACCCCACGGAGTTGGTCAATTGTCAGCACTGGCATGAATCACCTCCACAAGCTCCACGCTGGAGCAGCAGAAAATTCGGGTCTCGCCGCTCTCGATCGTGCCGTCCACCAGGGAGACGTCGGTTGTTGGCGAGCACGTTCCCGGCTCGTCCTGTGCGAACACCACACGCACCGCTGCCAGAGGCAAAGCCTCATGTGCTTCACGGCAGATTTCCTCTTCTGTACGGACTTCGTTGATCGAGGCCAGCATGTTCGAGCATCTCGCGTCGCTGAAGAGCAGCACGTCCGCTATGCAGCTTCCACCGACGGGTTCACCGCACTCGCAGGGCGTGCAGGTGCGCGCGTCTCGGAGCTTCTCCTGAAACTCGAAGCGCGTGTCGAAGCCCAAGCGGCACGAGCCATCGTCTTCAGGGGTAATACACGCGAGCCCTTTGAAGTCTGTCACATACTCATCGGTCCACGGGCAAGCTCGTGCAAACTTCCCGCTGAGGGGCGGCGGATTAAGGTCCTTCGAGGGGTGGCACTTGTCAGCCATCGTAGGTGGCTTGAGGGTGACCGCGGTGAACGCGTCGCCCGGGACAGGTGACGAGATCTCGGCGCAGTGCCCTGGCGGGTCGGCTGCACCGGCGAGGTCGATCTTCATCCCTTCGCCTGCGCAGAGCGGTGCCTCGTGCGCCAGCATCCTGTCCGGCAGCGCGCACGCGGCAGGGCCACACGCGCACGGCCCGCATACGTTCTGGTACTGAGGATTCATGGATACATCGGCCCAGCCATCCCAATAGTCGAGTCGACCATCGGGACAGATGGGGAAATCTGGCGTGTCGCCTACCCACAACATCACCGGGTTGTCGTTGTACCGAGGCTTGGGGATCTCGATGTCATCCCCGCAGCCGAGCAGCGCGGCCGCGCTGAGAACGAGACAAGAGGTTGATCGCATCGTGAAGCCCTTCCGCTGCTCAGTAATCGACCTTCTGACAAGGGATGATGCCGTCGCAGGGATCGAACTCCCGCGCCGGCGGCGTCATTGCCTGCGGTGGGGGAGCGGCGGGGCGGGTTGTGCGGGGCCGCGGCGGGACGGGCGGCGCGGTAGCCGCTGGTGGCGGCTCGGGGCGCCGCTCGGGAGGCGGAGGAGACGGCAGTTGGCTGGCTCGGAGGGTGGCTACCAGGACGCCCCGTGCCAGGTGCAGCGCGGCTGCGCGGGGGGGCTGCCTCCACCAGAGGAGGACCGCCGCCGCGCTGCCCAGCAAGAGCGCGAGCGCGAGCACCGGGCCGATCGAGCGTGGGCTGGAGCGCCGCGCTGGCGTGCCGCTCGGACGCGTAGGGATCGAGGGCGGCGGCGGTACCGGCAGCATCGGATCGAGGTCCGGCAGGTCAGGCGCCGGGGGCGACGGCGGTGCGACCGGAGGCGCGTGGGCGACGTCACCCCGCGCGTGCCGTGGTGGCACCGCGCTCTGGAGCGTGTCGGGCGCCTCCGAAGAGCGCGGCGTGGCGACCGGAGGCGCGTGGGGGACGCCGGCCCGCGCGTCCCGCGGTATCGCGCTCTTGACCGTATCGGGCGCGTCGGAAGGGCGCGGTGTGAGCGGCGCGACGGTTCGTCCCCCCTCCTCACCCGAGGACAACGCCTCCGTCTCGTCCTCCACGGGGATCGGCGCGCCCTCGTCCGGCTCGCACCGGGCGCCGGACGGCTCCGCGGGGACGTCACGGGCAGGCCCCGGAGGCTCGCCGAGCTCTTCCCACGCCCGGGCGAAGGGCGTCAGCGCAGCGAGCATCTTCTCGATGCTCGGGTGCCGTCGCTCGGGGTTCTCCGCGAGGGAGATCTTGATCATCCACTGAAGCAGCGGCGGCAGCCCGGCGGGAAGGCTCGGGGGCCAGGTCCACGTCGAGAGGGGGCGCTGGCACAAGAGCTCGTACAGGATGGTGCCGAAGCCGTAGACGTCCGTCCGCCGTCCCACGCGTCCACCGCCGATGAGCTCCGGCGGCGCATACCCGTACGGATCTTGATTGGCTTCCTCCGCGCCGAGCTGAAAGAGACGAACGAAGCCGAAGTGCGTTATCGCGTACCGGTCATCGCCCACGACGAAGACCCGGTCCGGGCTGATGGCGCCGTGGATGACAGAGCGCTCATGCGCGCGCACGAGGCAACGGCCGATGTCGATCAGCACCTTGAGCGCAGCCGGCCCGAGGTCGTTCCCGCGCACGGCGTCGATGAGCGGGATCGCGCCGCCGAGCACCGGGGTCGCTGCCCATGCCACGGAGCCGTTCACCCCACCGTAGAGCACGCGGACGACCTCTGGGACGTCGTCGGAGAGGCGTTGAAGGCGCGCCATTTCTTCGGTGAACGCGCTTTCATCGAGGCCTGATCCCTCGCGGACGTGCAACCAGACGAGGGCTCCCGTGTCGCCGAGCTGCCGAGCGAGGAAGTGACGGACCATGCCGCGCTCCTCTCTGAGCAGCTCGTGGCCTTCCCAGATCTCGCCGGCGGCTACCATACGAGCCTGACCTCCGCGCCGGCGCATCGCGGGCGGATCTCGGCTTTCCGCGGCCAGACGACGTACGCGACCGTCGCGGCGCCGAGCGCTGCGCCGGCGACGAGCGCAGCCGTGCCGAAGCCATGGAACAGGCTTGCTCGTGAGTCGGCGGCGCTGGCTTCGTCGTAGACCTCGCGGAACTGCGCGCTGCTCGGGGCCATCGAGCCGTCCGACAGGCGGGCCGCCTTCGCGGACGTCTCGTGCTCGGCGAAGTCACCGGCGTCGCGAAGCTCGACGGCGGCGAGGAGCAGGGTCATCGAGGCGGCGGCGCCGGCGGTGATGATCCAGGGGGCGCGGGCGCTTGTGACGGGAGCCTTGGGCGCCTCGAAGGGGGGGAGGGGGACGCGGCGCGACTGCCGCGCCTCGACCTTCACGAGCGCACGGACGACCTGCCCCTGCTCGCCCATCGCCGTGACCTCGTGCTGCCCAGGCGCGACGAAGACCGGGCTGCCTGCGCTCACCTCGCGACCGTCCACGAGCAGCCGTGCCGTGCCCGGCGGGGGGCTCACATGGAGCTCCGCCACGCGCTGCCGCACCGCTGCGAGATCGGCGTGCCTCACCTCGTAGCGGCGGCGCTCGATGTCATCGGTCGGCGCTGGCATCTTCTCGACGCACTCCTCGAGCTCGGCCGCGGCCTCCTCGAGGCGGTCGAGGCGCAGATCGTATTGCCCGAGCTGGCACACGGCCATCGTCGAGGGAGCGATCGCGTTGACCCGCGCCCAGAGCTCGCGAGCGCGAGCGAGCTCGAGCCGCTTGGCGGCCTTCTCCGCCTCATCGATGAGCTCCTGGACCTCGCGGGACCGCGGGGGAGGCTCCGCTGCCCCGAGAGGGACGGCGCCGGCAAGGACCACGGACAGGGTGGCGGCTCGCGCTGCATGGACGAAGAGGAGACGATCACCCACCGTTCACCGTGCCGGCATGAAGGGACCACGACGCAGCGCTTACAGCACCAGCGCGGGGGGTGCTCTTCTACACCATGTTGCAACACGAGCGAACGCGGATGTTGCCTGCCTCCGCGCACGACCCCAGTCGTCGCATTGCCTTCATGCGCAAAAAATTCTCATGGATCGCCACAAAAACAGACCGCCGCACATCTGTGCAACTCCCACGGTCGCCGAAAATCGCTGCCACCCCCGCCCAGGGGCAGCCAGCGCAGCGCGCCCGGGCGCGCGCCGCGCTCCGCGAGCTCCTGGCACAGCAGGCGCACGCCGAGGTGCGCCGCGTAGTACGGGTCCGAGGCCGGCAGGAGCCCGCGGTCCTCCGCGTGCAGCAGGAACACGAGCCGGAGGATCGCGGTGAGCAGGCCGCCGTGGAGGTGCTCCGGGCCGCGGGCGAGCGCGTCCTCGAGCACGCCCGCCCCGTCACGCTCGGCCGCGTCCTCGAAGCCGCGGAGCAGGACGCCGAGCGCGTCGAAGGCCCGATCCGCGAGCGCGCCCGCGACGTCTGCCTGCTGCGCCCTGCTGTCCCCGGGGACGGGCTGATCCATGCCGAGCGCCCGGAGTGTACGCCAGCGCCGCGCGATCCGCTGCAGGTTTTACCTGCGCGCGGCGTTCAGGGCTTGATCTTCGCCGTGAACGCTCGTGTGACCGCCGGCCTCGCCTTGATCGCCTGCTCCCAGCGCGCGAGGTTCGGATAGGGCTCGATCGCTACCCCCATGCGCGCGGCCCCGGAGATCCACGGAAACGTGGCGATGTCCGCGATCGAGTACTCGTCGGCGAGGTGCTCGGACTCGGCGAGACGGCCATCGAGCACCTTGTAGATGCGGTCCTGCTCCTGCTGATAGCGCTCGATCGCGTAGGGGATCTTCTCGGGCGCGGCGCTGCGGAAATGGCCGAGCTGGCCGAGCATCGGCCCCACCGCGCCCATCTGGAACATCAGCCACTCGATGACGCGCGACCGGCCCGGCTCGCTCGCGGGCAAGAGCTTGCCCGTCTTCTCGGCGAGGTAGATGAGGATCGCGCCGGACTCGAAGACGGTGACTGGCCCGTTCGGGTGGTCGTGATCCCGGAGCGCGGGGATCTTCCCGTTGGGGTTGATGCGCAGGTACTCCGGCGTTTTCTGCGCGCCGGACCCGATGTCGATCGGCTTGATCTCGTAGGCGAGCCCGAGCTCCTCGAGGAGAATGACGGGTTTGTAGCCGTTCGGCGTGGTCCACGTGTACAGGTCGATCATCTGGTGCTCCCTCCCATCGGCGGTGCCCCCGGCACCCGTCCCGGTAGCCGCGGGATGGTCCTCGGGTGACCCGCGGAGGTCAAGCGAGGGCTGAGGTCCTCGCGCTCCCCCTCGCGCGGCACGTCGATTTCACCCGAGCGAACCGTCCTCGCATGCCCTTCGAAATCCCACCGCCCCTGCTCGAACGCCTGCGCGCTCGACGTCTTGAGCAACGTCAGCTGCGGGCGACCCGCAGTGCTGCCGGCGCGCCGCGCGAGCAGGCGGGCGGCAACTTCATCGATTCCATTCGACACCTCTTCTCCGGAGCTTCTTCCGTCGATCAGGCGGCCGGGCAGTACGTCGCGGCCATGGCCTCCTGGCAGGACGAGGTTGAAGACAAGTACGACGCGTTCTTGCTCGACCCCGGCATGGGACCGATGACCTACCTGACCTCCGACGGCCGCGTTCTCGAGGACCTCCGTGGCTGGGACGGCGATGAGATCGTCGAGGTCGGCGGTTTGCACGCACATTCCGCGCTGATCGTCGGCGCCCGGAAGACGGGCATCGTCGAGCTTCTCGAGCTGATCCCGCAGCCACCTCCGGGTTCGTCGGTCTGCTCGAAGTGCAACGGTAAACGCGTAGCTGAACCGGCCCCCGGATTCGGAATCGAGCTCCCCTGCAACGAGTGCGACGCGCGCGGGTGGATTGATGCTGGCTGACTCCCGGAGTGGCTCCGCGCTCCACGCCTCGCGCGCAGGTCGAGTCGAGCGCCTCACCGGCGAAACACGCGTGACGCCCTTGACGCCCTTGACCAGAGGGCCGGTTTGCTCTTCGTTTTCCCCAACCATGAAGCTCGTCATCCGCTCCGCTGGCGTCTGGGGGCATCCCAATCTCCGGACGTGGGCGCCCGACGATCCCGACGCGTTCGCCGAGCTCGTGATGCTGGACATCGGGCCCAGAAAGGGGGCGGGCGCGGATTCCTTCACCCTCAGGGTGGCCACGCCCGCCGGGCTGGACCGGCTGGAGGCACGCGATGGCATCCTGGCCACCCGCCCCCTGCTCGTGATGCGCCGGTACGACTTCGACGATCTCTGGCGCTGGCTTGAGCAGACCGTCGCGTCCTGCGAGGCAGAGACCTGGCCCGCCTGCGTCGAGAACCTCCGGCGCTACTTCGCCTGGGAGTACGAGAGCTACCGGGAGCCGTGACACGGCGCGCGCTCTCCTGCTCGCCCCCGCTGCGTCGCCCCCGTTGCGCGCCGCAGCGCCGGCGTTCGGCGTGCGCGGCGGCTCCTCCGGCCCGGCCGCCCAGCCGGCGCTCGCGGCCCCCGGAAAGGCGGCGATCGCCGCCGGTGTCAGGCGCATCTACGCGACCGCGCTGGACACCATTTGGGCCTTGCGGCGCAGAGCCGGTCTGTGAGATTTTGTGCGGGGGAGGTCCTAACACTACGGCGGGAAGTCGGAGGGGGAAGCGAACCGCCATGACGCCAAGGGCGCCAAGAAACCAGGGAAATGAGAGGGGAGAATGCCGGGACGGCACTTCTTCTTCTCCTTTGGCGACCTTGGCGCCATGGCGGTTCTTCTTTGCGCCGCTTGTCCGAGGGTAGAGAAATGAGGCTGACAACCTTTCTGGAGGAGTACGCGAAGCACACGGCGCTCAACGTCGGGCAAGTGATGCAAGGCGTCCGGTACTTCTACTCTCATCCGGACTGTGACGACGTCGCGCCGCGAGGGACGTTCAAGCACTGTTTCTTGTCGATGTCCCTTCGAGCGAAGCGAATCGCGAACGACGTCTTCTTCTCGGTGATTCCACCTCACTGGCATCACACGCCAGAGGAGCTTCGCGGGATGCGACCGATACCGATCAAGAAGTGGTTCTTCTATGGATATTCAGCCTGGCAATTCGACGAGTCCGGAGAGGTCAGAGCCGATCTCGACGGAACAGAGGATCGAAGGTGGGATCCGCGATGCCAGAAGCCACAGACTTGACGGGTGGAGCGCCTGACGACGGTCTGCGGCCCGCAGCATCCCGGTCGAGCACGTCCACGTGAGCGCCCCGGCGGTGCTCGATTGAGGCCGTTCGCCATGAAGGTACAACCCTACAAGCTCGGTTCGCTGGCACCCGATAACCGCTGGGTCGAGCATCGATACCCGGACGCGTGGGATCTCCAGCGCACCACGGGCCCCGATCGCCTGGTGCTCGCGCCGGCCGAACGCCAGATCGACCTCATCCTCGATCTCCTGCGACCGTTGCCGGCGCCGTTCGGTGTCCTCCACGTGCTCGTTGTGTCCCGCTGCGGCAACGCGGCTGCTCGGCGGCAGGAACCAGCCCCGATGCAGTTGCGAGATGTGGCCGGCTTTCTTCGCGAATTCGAAGAGTTCTTCGAGCGCGATGGCCGCCATCACGTCTGGGTCACATCATTGCCCTCGCAGAGCACGATCGTCTACGACAACCACAACATTGTCTACGCCTACGGCCCGCTCGAGCAGTTTGTCGGCCATGCCGAGGCGCGCGGCCTGGCACGGCGCGCGATCGAGATCCCTGTCCCGCACCACCACTGCTTCAATTCCGAGTATGACGACGCGGAGGCAGCGTTGCTCGCTCGCTTCGATTGGCTTGAGTTTCCGCTCCAGCCCGGAGACGACCCGTGAACGCGGTGGCTCTCTGTGTCGCCGACGCTGGCCGACCTGGGCCTGCTGCCGATGAGAGGGTGAGCACGCGTCCCCGCTCGCGGCAGAGGCCCCGTTCGGCAGCAAAGGGGAGGCGATGCTTTCATGGGCTGAAGTGAAGCCTCTGATCTCGCAGATCGTCGGCCCGCGACTTGCCGATCTCGGGTTCCACAACCCAGGCCGTGCCATGTGGCGGATTCGCCCGTACTTCGTCGACGTCGTCTGGTTTCACTGCCCTCGCGCCGGCATCTTCCAGGTCGAGTTTGGCTGTGGGCTGCGCAAAGCCGTCCGAAATAATCCGGCTCCCTGGCATTGCCAGTTTCGCACGCAGCCGGGGCATTCGTTCAACTGGGAGGAACTACCCTGGTCGTTTCGCGTGTCGGAATCGGAGCAGGTCGAGGTCCTTCGGCTACTCGCCCCTCGGGTCGTGGCAGCCGCAAAGCGGTGGTTCTCTCACTTCGACACGATCGACAGCGCCATCCGCGCGCTGGAGAGCAATCCGTTGTCGGGGCCGCGAAGTGCAGCGCTCTGCGCCCCCGGCAGTCCTGCGTACAACAAAGCGATGTCCGAGCTGCGCGCCGCGGCGGCCGGCGTGGCCGGACAACCTGCTGCGGCGGACGAGGCCGGGGCTCTGCACCGCCCTCGCCGCTGAGCGCGAACGTTGTCGCTCACGATGAGCCGACGCCCGCGGGCTCGCCCCGCGGGGGCGCGACCGGCAGCGCCGCGCGGGCGCCGCCTTCGGCCTCGAGCGACGCGGCGGCGAAGAGCTCCTCCGGCGAGAGGATCCGGTCGATGTCGAGCAGCAGGAGGAGCCTGTCGCCCACCTTGCCGAGGCCGACGAGGTGGCCCTGGCGGGCCCGCGTGCCGAACGGCGGCGGCGGCTCGATCGCCGCCGCGTCGAGGTCCACGACGTCGCCCACCGCGTCGATGAAGAGGCCCATCCGGGTGAGCTCGCCGTCGAACTCCGTCTCGACGATGAGGATGCAGCTCCGCCGCGCGATCACCGACGCCGGGAGCCCGAGCCGGACGGCGAGGTCGATGACCGGGATCACGCGCCCCCTCAGGTTGAGCACGCCGAGCACGGCCTGCGGCATCCTCGGCACCCGCGTGATCGCGGTGATCTCGACGATCTCCCGCGCGCGGAGGATGTCCACCGCGAGCTCGTCCCCGCCCACGAAGAACGAGATGTACTGCGACGATCGAGGCTCCGGCGCGGCGCTCACGGGACCTCTGCGCGCGCGGAGGCGGCCCGATCCGCGCCCCGCGGCGGAAAGCGCTCGAACTCGGCGTCCTCGTGCAGCGCCGCGGGGGAGCGCAGGGCCCCGTTCGTCCTGGCCCGGGCGAGCGTCGCGAGCACGCCGGCGCCGTTCGAGGCGCCCGGCGAGGCCGGAGAGCCCTCCCGGGAGGGCGGCGGGAGGCGCCGCGCGTCGCCGGCGCCGGGGGCGCGCGGCACGCGGGTGCGCTCGGGGAACGCGAGCTCGTCGCCCACCTGGAAGAAGCGCAGCATGCCCGAGAGCGCGTCCGCCTGGGCCGCGAGCTCCTCGGCCGTGCTGGCGAGCTCCTCGCTGATCGCGGCGTTGCGCTGCGTCACCTCGTCGACGCGGCGCATGGCGCTGTTCACCTGGCCGACCGCGTCGGCCTGGCTGAGCGAAGCGGTCGCCACCTCCTGCGTGAGCGCCGAGGTCTGCCGGATCGAGGGCGCCATCTCCTCGAGCAGCCGCCCCGAGCGATCGGCGATCTGCACGCTCGCCGACGCGAGCGCGCCGATCTCCTTGGCGGCGGCCTGGCTCCGCTCCGCGAGGCGGCGGACCTCGCTCGCGACCACGGCGAAGCCGCGGCCGTGCTCGCCGGCCCGGGCCGCCTCGATCGACGCGTTCAGCGCGAGCAGGTTGGTCTGGTACGCGATCTCCTGCACGATCGAGACCTTCTCGGCGATGTCGCGCATCGCGGCCACGGTGCGCTGGACCGCCGTGAGGCTCTGCTCCGCGGCGGCCGCAGCGCCGGTGGCGAGCTCGCCGGTCTGCCGGCTGCTCTCGGCGTTCTTCTGGATCGAGCCGCTCACCTCGGAGAGGCTCGCCGACGTCTCCTCCACCGCGGCCGCCTGCTCGCTCGTGCCCTGCGACAGGTTCTGCGAGGTGGCCGAGATCTGCGTCGAGGCCGCGGCGAGCGACTCGGCGCCCGTGCGGATCTCCAGGAGGACGGTCGAGAGCTTGTCCGCCATCTCCCCCATCGCCTCCTCCAGCTGCCCGAGCTCGTCGCGGCCCGCGGCCACGCCCCGGTGCCGCAGATCGCCGTCGGCGATCCGCCTGGCGAGCCCCACGGCCGAGCTCAGCGGGCCCGTGATGCTGCGCGAGACGAGGACGCTGACGAGCACGCCGACCGCCAGCGCCACGAAGGCGATGAGGCCCATGTCCCGCGAGGCGCGCCGCGCGTCGCCGCTCAGGGACGCCTGCATCGCCTCCATGTGCCTCGTGCTCGCCTGGGCCAAGCCCTCGGCCGATTCCTCGAACCGGTGGATCTCGTCCTTGTAGCCGGTCATCACGGCGTTCGCCGCCTGGGCCGTGGGCAGCTGTCCGGCGAGCGTTTCCTGCATCACGCGGCGAAAGCCGACGATGTAGCTCGCCAGGTCGCGCCGCATCGCGGCGACCGACTCCCGCTCGTGGGGCAGCGTCACGAGACGGTCGAGCTCGTCCAGCCGGCGCTGGATCTGCGCCTCGAGCTCGTTCCATTTCTCCTGATACCCCTGCTGGACGGGGCGATCGCCCATGCTGAGGAAGCAGTCTTTCTCGTAGCGGCGGAGCTCCATGAGGTCCCGCTCGATCTGCGTCGCGATCGCGAGCTCCCGGACGTCCGACACCAGGATCTCGTGTGTCTTCTCCGCGACGGAGGTCAGGCCGAGGTGCCCCGAGATCGCGATGGCGACCATGAGCATCGCCATGAACGCGAGCGAGAGCGAGAGACGCAGCGCAATCCTGAGCCGGTTCATCGTGTCCTCCCCTCCGGATCCATCGCCCCTCCCCGCGCCTCCGAGGGGGGAGCCCGCCATCGAGCCCTGGGCGCGAGCTCTCCGCCGCCGGCGCGGCCGCGGGTGAGGTCGTGCATCAGCGCGTCCACATCGAGGATCAGCGCGAGCCTGCCGTCGGCGAGGACCGTGGATCCGGTGATGCCCCGGGTGCGGCGGAAGAGCCGGCCGAGCGGCTTGATGACCGTCCTGCCCTCGCCGTCGAGCGAGTCGACGACGAGGCCGGCCTGGCCCCCCTCGTGGGCCACCACGACCACGCTCTCGCGGGCCGGCGCAGGCCCGGAGAGCCCGAAGAGGTCGCGGAGCCGCACGCACGGCAGCGCGCGCCCGTGCACGTGAAGGACGCCGCCCGGGCCCGCGGCGAGGGCGCCGCGCGGGAGCCCGACGCAGGCGACGACCGCGCCGAGCGGGATGACATAACGCTCGCCGGCGGCGCTCACCGAGAAGCCCTCGATCGTCGCGAGGGTGAGCGGGAGCCGGAGGATCAGCGTGGTGCCGACCCCCGCGGCGCTCTCGATCCCGATCGAGCCCTCCAGCGACTCGACGCGGCGCCACACCACGTCCATGCCCATCCCCCGGCCGGACAGATCGGAGACGGTCGTGGCCGTGGAGAAGCCCGGCTCGAACACCAGGTCATAGAGCTCGCTGTCGGAGAGCGCGTCGGCGTCCGTGCACCTGCCCTGCGCGCTGGCCCGCGCCGCGATCTGGGCGCGGTTCATCCCGGCGCCGTCGTCGGAGACGCGGAGCGCGATGCCGCCGCCCTCGTGCGTGGCGCGCAGGGTGATCGTCCCGCGCGCGTCCTTGCCGCGCGCCTTCCGCACCTCGGGCGGCTCGAGGCCGTGATCGATGCCGTTGCGGATGAGGTGCGTCAGCACGTCGCGGAGGCGCTCGATCACCGCGGTGTCCACCTCGACGTCGCCGTGCACGACCACGAGGCGCGCGAGCTTGCCGTGCGACCGGGCGAGATCGCGCACGGCGCGCTCGTACTGCCGGAACCAGGGGCCGACAGGCACCATCCGCGCGCGGCGGATCGCCTCCTCGAGCTTGGTGTTCAGCCGGTCGAGCTCCTCGAGGCCGTCCCGCAGCGCCGCGCCGACGGCGCCGCCCGCCAGCTGGACCTCGCGCGCGATCCGGTTCCGGGTGATCGCGACCTCGCCGATGAGATCGACCATGCAATCGAGCTTCTCGACGGTGATGCGGACGGTCTTCGGGCCCGAGCTCCGGTCGCCCTCGTCCGCGGCGCTCGCGGTGGCCCCCTTCGGCGTCGAGGGGGTCCCCTCGCGCTCGGCGCGCCGGGCGCTCCTGAGCCGCTCGAGCACGCTCGCGGGCAGCGAGGTCGACCCCGACGGCTCCTCTCCGGCGTCCATCTCCGCGAGCTGGCGGCGCGCCGAGTCGACCGTCTCGAGGAGCAGCGAGACCACCATGCCGGTCACCGGCAGCGTGCCCCGGTGCAGATCCTCGATCACGTCCTCGGCGGCGTGGGTGAGCTCGCTCAGCCCGTGGGCGCCGACGGAGCTGGCATTGCCCTTCATCGTGTGGGCGACGCGGAAGATGCGCTCCAGCAGGTGGCCGGCGTCGGGCCGCCGCTCGAGCTCGAGGAGCGCGCTCTCGAGCTCGTCGAGGTGCTCGGCCGTCTCGGCGGCGAACATCTGCATGAGCGCGGCCCGCTCGGCATCCATCGCGATCACAGGGGCTGGATGGCGGCGCTGCCGTCGTCGGTGCGAAAGATGAGCTTCCGGCCCTGGCTGCCGCCCGTGTCCTGCTGGACGACCCGGATCCCGGCGGCGCGCAGCACCATGACCCCGACCGCCACGTTCTGGTGTCCGAGGTGCGAGTCCCGCTCCCGGAAGGCGGAGATCATGCAGGCGCCGCCGACGATCCGGGCCTGGAGCGAGCGGGGCGTGGCGCCGAGGGCCGCCAGACGATCGAGGAGCTGCTGAAAGGCGGTGTCTCCGAAGCGCCCGAGCGGCAGCTTGAGGTTGGGGCAGCTGGGGAGCACGTAGTGGTTCATGCCGCCCACGCCGAGCGCCGGCTCCCAGAGGCAGATCGCGACGCACGAGCCGACGATCGTGGTGATGATCGTCGGCTCGCCCGACGCGAAGACGTTGCCCGGCGTGAGGTAGTGGGGCTGCGGGCTGCGCGGGGGGGGCGCGCTCAGCCGCGCTCCTCCAGCGCCGTACCGCTGCGACGGGGGCTTGAGCATCGTCATCGCATCTCCAGGGCGCCGCAGCGCTCCCGCCCCGCGCAGAACGGCCCGGCCGCCAGCGTGCCGAGCGCTTCGAGAAGAGCCTTGTCGATCGGCCCGAGCTCGGGTTTCTGCGAGAGCAGGTGGAAGACGGCGATGACGCCGACCACGCGCTCGTCCATCGTGAGCGGGACACAGGCCATGACGTCGCCCTCGCCGCGCGCGCAGGGGGCCTGGGGGGCGGCCGGGTCGCTGCCGAGCGCGGCGCCCTGCCGGAAATACGGCTCGATCCGCCGCGCCACGCGCCCCACGATGCCCTCTTCCGGCGCCAGGAGGACGGCGGACGACGGAGCGACGCCGTAGGCCGCGACGACCCTCGCCGCCCCGCTGCCGTCGATCTCGAAGACGGCGATCTCCTCGGAGCCGACGAGGTTCGCGATGATGTCCTGGAGGGCGCGGCACGCGTCCTCACGGGTCCGGAGCGGCAGGAGCCGGCGGCTCGCGACATAGAGGCTCGCGAGCTGCGAGCGCTGCTGTTCCTCCTCGGCGCATCGAGCGGCGGCGAGCGCGAGCGCCGCCTCGGCGCGGACGGCGCGGGCCTCGAGGCGCCCGCGGGCCCTCCGGACCCGGACGAGCAGCCGGCCGAGCGCGCGGGCGCGCCGCGCGAGCCGCTTCTTCTGCCCTTCGAGCGCGCTCACGTGCGCTCGTGACGATCGCTCGCGGCGCACCGCGCGCTCCACCCCGCGTTCCGCTTGTCCATCACGCGACATGTCGGTCTTCACCTCATTCGCCGAGACAGCTCTTGACCTTCTCGAGGAGCTCCAGGGAGTCGATGGGCTTCGTGATGTAGTCGGAGCAGCCACAGCGAAACCCCTCTTCCCTGTGCGAGACCTCGCCTCGGCTCGTGACGAGGACAATGGGCGTCTCCCGCGTCGCCTCCTCCGATCGCAGCCTCCGGCAGGCCTCGAATCCATCCATGGCCGGCATGATCACGTCGAGCAGGATCAGATCAGGTCGCTCGGCGAGCGCCCTGGCCACCGCCGCGCTGCCGTCCTTGGCAGTGACCACGTCATAGCTCTTCCGGAGGATCATCTGCTCCATCATCAGGACGGTCTCCGAGTCGTCCACCAGCAGGATCTTCTTTCGAGACACCACCGCCTCCCCTCGCAGGCAACGAAGGCCACTCGAGCGCTCGCCCGCGCGGCTCGAACGCCCCCTCTCCCCAAGGGGCGTCGCCTTTGCCCAAGGTACGCTCGGGTCACGCCTCAAGTAAACATCAATCGAGGCAAGAACACTCGGACATACAGCATCTTTCCATCGGGCCGGCGGACCAACTGCCCGGCGGGTCGGCCCGCCGGCCTCGACCTTCTCGACAGCGCGGGTGCGAGGGCCGGACGCCGCGGCGAGAGCGTCTGTGTCTGGCGGAGGTGCAGAGGCCCTTTGGAAGGGGACACAACAAAGCCATCGTGTTGTACGGCCGCTTACGACGTGGGCGGACACGCCAGAGCTCCGGGCTCCCATGGGTCGGGAGACGGTGTTCTCTGGTGAGCGCAGGCGGTCAGTTGTGGTGTTCGACGCGGACGTGCCCGCGCGGCGCACGTGCGCCGTGGCCAGATCGAAGCGCGGCGAGCCGTCAGGGGCGGAGGCGATAGAGCAGGCGCGCTTTGCGTCGCCTCAGGGCAGTGGCCTGGCAGCGTTGGCTCTCTCGACGAGCTGTCGAGTCGCAGCGTCGACCTCTTCGATCGTCTCAGCGTCGACCTCTTCGATCGTTATGGATGCCCGCGCTGCCCTGTTCGACGTTGGCACCTCGGTGATCCCGGGTGAGCTCGGCCTGGCGCGCTCTGTTCTGCGCCCCGCGTCGCGGCCCCGGAGCTTGGCCGAGCCACCGGCCGGTGGTACCAGGGCACGATGGACGTGAGAGCTGGGGCGCCTTCCCGGGATCCTGCGCGCACGGCGCTGCTGATCATCGACATGCAGAACGACTTCCTCGCGGAGGGCGGCGCGTTCTCGAAGCGCCACTGCGATCCGCACCAGCTCGCGCAGACAGTGGCCTGGCTCGCGCGCGCGGCGCGAGCGCAGGGGCGGGTCGTGGTGTGGGTGACCTCGGCCTACGGCGAGATCGACGCGGCGCCGGACGCGCTCCGCGGGCAGACGCACACCGGCAGCGCGTGCTGCGCCCGCGGCACCTGGGGCGCCGAGCTGTTCCCCGCGCTCGTCCCGGTGCGCGCCGAGCGCCCCGCGGGGACCGCGGAATGGCACGTCGAGAAGCGCTGGTATTCGGCGTTTCGCGACACCGAGCTGCACGCCCGGCTGGCGCAGGCGGGCGTGACCGCCGTGGTCCTGTGCGGCGTCGCGACCAACGTGTGTGTCCTCGCCGCGGCCCGCGACGCGCGCCGGCTCGGCTATGACGTCGACATCCTCGGGGACGCGACCGCGGCGGGGACCGCGGGCAAACACGCCGTGGCGCTGCGCGAGATCGAGGGCCTCGGCGGCCGGCGCCGCAGCTGGGCCGACCTGCTCTCCGAGGGACCGGGGCCCGTGCACATCGCCGGCATCGGCGCGGGTGAGACGGCGCTGTGGTGCGGCGCCCTCGACGAGCGCCTCGCCGGGGACGCCGGCGCCTTCGCCGCCGTCGAGCGCGAGGTCGCCTGGACGACGATGCGCCACCGCGGAGGGGAGGTGCCCCGCCTCGTCGCGATCCAGGGCGAGCGCTCGCCCGACGGCGCGATGCCGCTCTATCGACACCCGGTCGACGAGCAGCCCGAGCTCTGCCCCTTCACCCCCGCCGTCGACCGCATTCGCAGGGAGGTCGAGCGCCGCGTCGGACACCCGCTCAACCATTGCCTGCTCCAGCTCTACCGCACGGGGCGCGACTGGATCAGCGAGCACTCCGACAAGACGCTCGACCTCGTGCGCCCGTCGTTCATCGTCAATGTCTCGCTCGGACGACAGCGCACCATGGTGCTCCGGCCCAAGCGCGCCGAGGACGGGGATGCCATCCAGAAGGTCCCTCTGCCGCACGGCTCGCTGCTCGTCATGGACCTGGAGACGAACCGCCGATTCTATCACGCCATTCGCCAGGAGGGGGACACGGAGGGTGAGGGCGGCGGCCCGACGCCGCCATCGCGCATCTCGCTGACGTTCCGGCATATCGGCACGTTTCACGATCCGGCGACCGGGGCTGTCTGGGGCGTCGGCGCGCCCGCGTCCGAGCGCGCCGACGCCGAGGCGCGCGCCCGAGCCCGATCCGCGGTCCCCGAGCCGGAGCGCGAGGCGGAGGAGCGCGGCGAGGCAGAGCGGATGTTGCAGCTCTTCCGCGCCGAGAACATCGACCCCACCTTCGATGTCGCCGCGTACCGCCCCGGCTTCGAGGCGCTCAATTTTCGCACGCTCCGCGCGTCGCAGGAGCCCGGGGGCGACCGATGAGCGCGCGGCGCGCGGTGTACTTCGTGAACGGCTCGATCTCGAGCTGGCGCGTCCTGATGGCGGCTCACGAGAAGGGACTCGCCTTCGAGCCGCGCCGCCTGCGCGTGATGCGGGAGCCCCGCGAGACGCGCACCCCGGAGTTCCTGGCCCTCAACCCGCGCGGCCAGGCCCCGGTGCTCGTGGAGCCCGACGGCACCGTCATGAACGAGTCGCTGGCCATCCTGACGTACCTCGAGCTGCGGTATCCCGACCCGCCGCTCCTCCCGCCGCTCGCCGAGCCCGGCGCGCTCGCCCGCGCGCTCGCCTTCGCGCAGGAGTCCGAGGCCACGGCGTGTGTCTACGACCCGCTGGAGGGCCTCTTCGAGGCCGGCCCGGAGGCCGTGTCGCCGGACCGGCGAGCAGCCATCCTGGGCGCGCTCTCTGGCGTGGAGCGAGAGCTCGCGCTGTGGGATGCGCGGGCCCAGAAGACGCGGTTCATCGCGTCGGACGCCTTCACGCTCGCCGACTGCGCGTTCTACCCGGTGCTCGCCTACATGCAGCGGCGCGGGCTGTCGCTCGCCGGTTATCCGGCGCTCGACGCCTACGAGCGCCGGGTGCGCGGTCGCCCCTCGGCGGTTGCCTCGTACCCCGAGGGCTGGTCCCACGACCGGGCGCGCCCCGACCTGTTCGCGCAGGCGCGGGCGCTCGCCGCCGCGACGTAGCGCGGCCGCCCCGCTGGCCGTGGAGTGAACGCGGCACGTCATCCGGGCTGAAGTTGGCCATCATCACTGAACCTTCCAGAGCCGTCATTCGACCGGGACTCATCGGACAGGATCAACCGCCGTCCGTTGCGCGGTGAGCTGAATAGTTGCACCACCCTGTGCTTGACATGAAAGCGCGTTCGGACGTCTCATTGCGCCGCGATCCCAGCTGCCGTTCCGGTGAGTGCAAATCCAACCGATGAACGTTGATTATGCTCGCTCCAGGAGGTCCATCCATGCGAACGCTTGCCACTCGAGCCGCCCGCGTTGCCCTCGGTCTTTGCCTCACAGCCGCTGCCTGCGGGCAGTCCGAGCCGAACAACTCCGGGCAGGGAGGTGCGGGCGGCGGCGCGGACGGCTCGGGCGGCGAGAGCGCGACCAGCAGCGGCGACACGACGTCGAGCTCCAGCTCGGGCAGCGGCACGGCGTCGAACTCCAGCTCGAGCGGCGGCACGACATCGAGCTCCAGCTCGGGCGTCGATACGACGTCGAGCTCCAGCTCGGGCACGGGTCCGGACGACACCCCTGTCGAGAACGCGAGCGCCGATTGCGAGGTCGCCGCCCTGCCGGAAGCGAGCGCTCTACCCAAGGTCTCCAAGTTGCCCGACCCGTTCACGAAGCTCGACGGAACCAGCGTTTCCACGAAAGCAGAATGGCACTGCCGGAGGCAGGAGATACGCAAGCAAGCCGAGAAGTACATCTACGGCGAGAAGCCGACGCCCGACGTGGTGACCGGCACCGTCACCGAGAACAAGATCTCCGTGCACGTGGAAGCCCAGGGCAAGAAGATCGACTTCAGCGCCGACATCGTGCTGCCCTCCAAGGGGGAAGCGCCCTTCCCCGCGATCATCAACGTGGGCGGGAAAGGCGGGTTCGGCGGCATCACGCTAGGTGAAAGCCGCATCCTGGAACAAGGTGTCGCCGTCATCTACTACAACCACAATGAGATCGGCAGGGAGGGCACAGCGGAGCAATCCAGAGGAAAACCCAACCCGGGAAAGTTCTATGATATCTACGGCGGTGATCACTCCGCGGGCCTCTTGATGGCATGGGCCTGGGGCGCCAGTCGGATCCTCGACGTCATCCAGGCGTCGGGAGGCGACATCATCGATCCGACCGGGATCGGCGTCACGGGGTGCTCGCGCAACGGCAAGGGAGCATTTGCCATCGGCGTCTTCGATGATCGGATCGCCTTGACGATCCCCCACGAGACGAGCACCGCCGGGGTGCCGGCCTACCGCATCGCCGACGTGCTGGGCAAGGAGCGGACGGACCACAACTACTTCGGGCTGAACTGGCTCAGCAACAATTTCGAGCCATTCGTCTTCAAGAACAATGCCTCGAACGCCGTCAAGCTCCCGATCGACACCCACGCCCTGATCGCGATGATGGCGCCGCGCGGCCTGCTCGTCCTCGAGAACCCGCACCAGGCTCAGATGGGCGCCCCCGCCGGTCATACCGCGACAGCGGCCGGAGCGGCGGTCTACAAGGCGCTGGGCGCCGAGAAGAATGTCAGCTACCACTCGAAGGTCGCCGAGACGGCGCATTGCTCTTACAAGAACGAATACACCGATCTCCTCGCCAAGAATATCGCCAGGTTTCTGAAGCACGAGGGCGAGGCGCCCGGAGAATTCGTCGTGGGCTCGGGCGGCTCCCTCAGCATGGCGGACTGGGTGGACTGGCAAGCCCCAGCGCTGGAATGATGGCGCTGTTTCGGGGAGCGCGGCGACAGGAGACGCCGGCATCGACGGGGAGGCTGCGTTCTGGCCCGCGCTCCTGGATCTCATGAAGGCGGACGCCCCTCGAGGAGATCTTCATGGTGATTCCAGCGGCAACTGACGCTCTCCGAGGGCTCGTGGTCCGGCGCCTCGTGTCTGCATCTGCATCCGCCGAGCGGTGATGACCGCGGCCACGAGCGCGACGATCGTCGTGACCAGGAGCGGCGCGGCGCCGTCGCCGGACATGTGCGCGCGAGAGACGTTGTCGAGGTGGATGCCGAGGTGCGCCGCCCACGCGACGAGCACGCTGCCGCCGGATCGGAGGTGCAGCGCCGTCATCAGCACGCTGAGCGACGTGATGAACAGGAGGCTGAGCGCCCACGACCACCACGGGACGCCCGGCAGGCACAGGGCGGGAAGGTGCCAGAAGGTCCACGCGACGCCGAGGACGAGGCTGGCGCGCACGGGCCCCTGCGCCGGAAGGAGCCGCCGGAGGGCATAGCCGCGCCATCCCAGCTCCTCACCCAGCGGGGCGAGGACGGCGATGCCGCGGTGTTCCGGCGTGACAGGCGTAACCAGGAGCGTCGCCGGCAGGCTCCCGCCGGCGAGCGCCAGCAGCGCGAGGCCGAGGAGGTGCAGCGCCGCCGGCATGCACAGGGCGAGCGGCGCGTAGCCCCAGCCCGCCGGGGCGGGGTGGGGCGAGAGGAGCCCCGAGAGCCCTGCTCGGCCGCCCTCCTTCCAGGCGCACACAACGGCCGCGAGCGAGGGGCCGACGGCGCCGAGCACCAGCGGCGCCATGGCGACGCCGGGAGGGATGCCGGCGCCCCACTGCTGGAGCAGCAGGGGCAGCTGGCAAAGCCATGTGATGGCGTACGCGAGGAGGAAGAACCGGGCCACGGAACGAGGCATGGATCGGCGGGACAGCGGCGAGCGCAGGTTGTTCCCCGTGGCCGCGGCCGGGCAGCGCGGGGTCGTCCCCGCTTCACCCATCGGGCGAACCAGCCGGGTCAAATGATGGAACCGCGAAGTCGCCATCAAGCGCCAGGATTTCGTGATTCTATTGGCGTCCTTGGCGGTTCAAAAGACCCCACCTTCGGCCAAAGTAGCCCTCCTCCCCAAGGGCATCCCGCGTGGGGCTCACCGCCCGCGCGTGCGCCCGAGCAGCGAGCGCAGGATCTCCTCTGCATGCGTCCACAGCAGCGAGCCTCCCGCCTCCGGGAGCACGCGCCTCTCTGCCGCGCTCAGCCGCCCGGCGAGCGACGCCCCGAAGTCCGGTGAGTGCACCGTGCTCGTGTCCCGCGCGCCGTACCACAGGTCGACCGGCGCGCGGATGCTCCCCGGATCGAACGGCCACGGGCTCATCGTCAGCACCGTGTCGCGCGCGTAGCCGGCCGGCCCCTGAGAGAACGCCTCATCCATCGCGTGCCGGTAAGCGCGCTCGAACACCGGGGCGGTGTACACCGCGCGGTCGACGTCCGCGAGCGTCGAGAGGACGAAGCTCCACATCGCCTCGGCGCTGAACCCGCCGAAGAACGCCTCCGCGCGCGCAGGATCGGTCGCCACAAGCTCCACGAGCCGCCGCACGTCGGGCGCCAGCGCATCGGCGAACACCGGATTCGCCAGCTCATCGGTCCCCGCGACAACGGCCACGCCAGCCACGACGCTGGCCGCCGCGCAGGCCAGGGCGAACGGCGCGCCCGCCGAGAACCCGACGGCCGCCACGCCGGACAGCTGCCGCGCCTCGAGGAAGCGCCGTATGTCCTGCGCCCAGTCGCCGAGCGTGCGGCCCGGGGCCTGGTCCGACGCCCCGAGCCCCGGGCGATCCACGGAGATCAGCCGCACGCCGAGCCCGTCGACGACGTCGCCCCCGAACCCCATCGACCGGCTCGTGGCGCCGCCGGGGCAGAGCAGCACGGGGATGCCGCCCTCCGGTCCCCACTCCGCCCAGCCCAGCCGCCGGCCGTCTGGAAGCGCCGTCTCCCCGAGCCGGACCGGCTCCACCACGCCGCTGATCATGGCCCCAAGGTAGTTGACCTGCACCGAGGATGCCAGGCGCTCCACGCGTGTCGGGAAGGCGCCGAGACCGAGGACGGATACCCGCGTGTGATGCGTCGCCCCATCCGTTTATCGGCTCCAGCCCCCGGCGGGGCTCAAGGGAAGCCGGAACCAGCAGCGCTCCTGCGGGACGTTGCTCCTGAACAGCAGCTCGTCCGGCGGAGCCTTCCTCTCTCGAGGAGACTCGCGACGCTGCTCGACGGTGCGCGGTCAGGGGTGGATGTTGAGCTCGTAAACGCCGGATTCATCGATCGCGCCGTCGACCACGATGACGATGCTCTGCCCTGCGTCGAGCGACACCGTGACCTCCGACGTGAACAGGTGCAGGTCCTCCCCGAGCACGTCGTCGCTGCACGCGATCTCCTCGCCATAACAGTCCCCGTCGAAGACGGCGAGCACGGTGTCGTAGTCGGAGCCGACCGTATCGATCGTGTACGTCCCCGCCTCCGGCGCGGTGAACAGGTAGGCCACCTCAGGCGCGTCGATGCCGCCGCAGCTCGCGTCCACCTTGGCGAGGCTCCCCTTGGTCGTCCCCGTCGCGGTCTGGGAGGCGAGGGGCGCGAGCTCGATGGGCTTATCGCACGTGCCGGTGCCGTCGAACAGGTCCACGTGGAGCATGTAGTCGCCCTCCGCGCCGTGGCTGTCGACGCTGATCAGGGCGGTCTGGCCGGCGTCGAGCCACACGAGCTTGCTCGAGTCCCTGCTGTCGTTGACGCAGGCCATCTCGTCGCCTTCGCACCCGCCGTCGCGCACGGACAGGATCGTATCGATCGTGGAACCCACGGTGTGCATGCGGTAGAAGCCATCTGCAGGCGCGGTGAAGCTGTACGTCGCCTCGCCGCCGGGCACCGAGGCGCAGGAGGGCGCCAGGAGATCGGGATACCCCTCGGTGCTGCCCGTGACCGACTGCGGGACCACGGCGTCGAGCGCGAAGAGAGGGCACTGCGGCGCCTCCCGCTGGGTGATGTTGAGCGTGTAATCGCCGCTCGTCGACGCGCTGTCCACGGAGACGATCACCGTCTGGCCGGCGGAGAGGAACAGGCTCGCCCGCGAGTGGGTGACGACCCCCGCCGGGTCCACGTTGTCATTGCACCTGAGCGAGGGGCCGGAGCACGAGCCGTCCAGCACCTCCAGGACCGTATCGAGCGCCGAGCCGTCCGTGTCGAAGATGTAGAGCGCGTCGGCCGGGGCGGTGAAGCGATAGGTCGCCTCGGGGGCCCCGCGAGAGGCGCAGTCCGGCGCGAGGTGATCGGCGAGATCCGCGGTCGTGCCCGTGACCGTCTGCGGCACCGTCGAGCCGAGATCGATGAGCGGGCACCGCACCTCGTCGACCTCGAGCCGGTAGTCGCCCGTCGGGCCAGCGGTGTCCACCACGAGGATGACCGTCTCGTCGGCCGCGAGCGAGAGCGTGATGAGCGCCGGCTCGAACAGGCCGTCGACGCACGCGATGAGATCGCCGGCGCACGAGGCGCGGCGCGCCTCCATGAGGACGGGGAAGCTCGAGCCGGTCGCGTCGAACGTGTAGATGCCCTCGCGCGGCGCGGTGAAGCCGTAGGTCGCCTCGCCCCCGGTCGAGAAGGTCGCGCAGGCCGAGATCAGGTTGCGGAGGTGCTCGTTGTTCCCGGTCACCGTCTGCGGCAGGGTCGCGCCGATCTGGACGCCCGGGCACGGAGGGGCCTCGACGATCTCCAGCGTGAAGCTCGCCCGCGGGCCGGCCGGATCCGCCACCGCGACGAGCACCGTCTGACCGGCCTCGAGCGTCGCGAACGCGTTCGACTCGCCGGCGCCGTAGCGGCAGTAGAGCGAGCGGCCCGTGCACGTGCCGCCCTCGCGGACCTCGACGATCAGGTCCGACGGGGCGCGCCCGCTGAACACGTACGTGCCGTCCGACGGGGCCGTGAACGTGTACGTGGCGTCCGGGGTCGCGCTGATGTCGCAGTCGGCGGACACCGTGTCCTCGCGCAAGACGGTCGTGCCCGTCACCGTCTGCGGGACGACGGGATCGAGGGCGGTCGGCGCGCACTGGACCGGCCCGGGCTCGGCCACGCGGAGCGTGAAGTCGCCCTGCGCGCCGCGCGCGCCGCTCACCACCACGAGGATGCGCTCGCCCTCGGCGAGATCGACGGAGATCTGCGACTGGACGCTCCCCGCGTTGTCGTTGCAGGCCAGCTCCTCGCACGTGTCCGCCCGCAGCGCGCCGAGCGCCGTGTCGTACGAGGCCTCGAAGGTGTCGAACAGGTACGTCCCCGCGTGAGGCGCCGTGAACAGGAACGCCTGATCGGCCGCGCCAGGCTCCGAGCAGGTCAGCCAGCGGCCGTCGGCGGCGCCGATCGTCGTGCCGCTCACCCGCTGCGGGACGGCGGAGCCGATGTCCTGGGAGGGCTCCGCGCTGCACGCGCAGGTGCCGCCCTCGCAGGGGCGCCCGGGGTCGCAGGCGCGATCGCACCGGCCGCAGTGCTGCGGATCTGCGGCGAGGTCCACGCAGCTGCCGGCGCAGTCGGTGAGGCCCGGGAGGCAGGTCTGCCGGCAGATGGATCCGGAGCACGCGCGCCCCGGCGGGCACGGCGCGCCGCACTTGCCGCAATGATCCGGATCGGTGCGCGTGTCGACGCACTCGTCGCCGCAGCGCTTCACGTAGCGGCCCTCGCGGCACTCCGATGGCCCGCCTCCGTCACCGCCACCGCCGCCACCCCCGCCGTCACCGCCGCCGCCACCCTCACCGCTGGTCCCCAGCGGCTCGCAGGCGCCCTGCAAGCACGCCTCCCCGGCCGGACATTGCTGGCCGCACGCGCCGCAGTGCTCCGGATCGGCGTGCAGCGCCACGCAGGCCCCGCCGCAGACCGAGTAGGGAGCCTCGCAGCGCGGCGCCGGGGCGTTGTCGTCGCCGCCGCACGCAGACGCCGCCGAGAGGAGCGCGGCAGGCAGCCAGAGCGCGGCCCTCGAGAGCGCGCGCCCGAAGCGAAATCCGTGTCTGTTCATCGACATCCCCCTGCGGCACGCGCCGTCGACGCGCGCGAGCCGGCGGAGAATGCGAGCGCCTTTCCGACGTTCGGCTCCCGGGCTCCGCGCTGGTCGTTAATGGCTGACGTGGCCGCTCCGCTCATCCGACCCTGCCACCGAGGCCTCGCTGCGCCGGCCGGCGACCCGACGGCACCTCGGCCGGGTAGGCCGCTGCACGATCGTGCCTCACGTCGCGAAGCGAGGTCAAGGCGCGCCGTCCGGCAGGCTCTTCGGGAGGGCGAGCCCGCGCCAGGTAGAGAGCGACAACCGCGCCACCCCTTGCTAGAACCGCCCGCATGTCGCGGCCCGCGCGCCCTGAAGTCCTCGCTCCCGCCGGTGATCGCGCCGCCATGGAAGCCGCCGTGCGCGGCGGGGCCGATGCCGTCTACTTCGGCCTCCGGGGGGGAGCCGCGGGCGGCGGCGCGGCGTCGCCCTTCAACGCCCGCGCGCGGGCCGCGAACTTCGACGCGGCGGAGCTCGAGGAGGCGGTGCGCTTCCTCCACGCCCACGGCGTGAAGGGCTACGTCACCCTGAACACGCTGGTGTTCGACGACGAGCTCCCGGCGGTCCGCGGCGCGATCGAGGCGTGCGCCGCGGCAGGCGTCGACGCGGTCATCGTCCAGGACCTCGGGGTGATGCGCCTCGCGCGGGCGCTCGCGCCCGGGCTCCCGATCCACGCCTCCACGCAGATGACCTGCACCGACGCGGCCGGCGTCGAGCTCGCGCGATCGCTCGGCGCCGCGCGCGTCATCCTCGCCCGGGAGCTCTCGCTCGACGACATCGCCGCCATCCGCCGGGCGACCGACGTCGAGCTCGAGGTGTTCGTCCACGGCGCGCTCTGCATCGCCTACTCGGGGCAGTGCCTGACGAGCGAGGCCATCGGCGGCCGCAGCGCCAACCGCGGCGCCTGCGCTCAGGCCTGCCGCCTGCCGTACCGCCTCGTCGTCGACGGCGCGCTGCGCGACCTCGGCGACGCGGCCTACCTCCTGTCGCCGGAGGACCTCGACGCCACCGACGTCATCCCCGACCTCGTCTCGCTGGGCGTCGCCTCGGTGAAGATCGAGGGGCGCCTCAAGGGCCCGGAGTACGTCGGCGCGACCGCGCGGCTCTACCGCGCCGCGATCGACGCGGCGCTGGGCGAGGGGGCGGGCCCCGGGGCCACGGACCGGGAGGCGGCGCTCCAGGCGTTCTCGCGGGGCTCGGGCCCCGGCTTCCTGCGCGGCGTCGACCACCAGCGCCTGGTCGACGGCCGTACCTGCGATCACCGCGGCATCGAGGTCGGCGAGGCGCGCGGCGCCGGTCGCCGGCGCGGCCACGAGGTCGTGGTCGTCCGCGCCGCCCGGCCGCTCGCGCGCGGCGATGGGATCCTCGTGGAGGGCGGGTTCGCGGGCGAGGGCGAGATCGGCGGCCGCATCTGGGGCCTGTGGGTCGCTGGCCGCGAGGTCGAGCGCGCGCCGGCGGGGGGCGACGTCGAGGTGTGGCTCGGCCCGGACCGGCGGATGCCGGACGACGTGCTGAGCGGCGCGCGGGGGCTGCGCGGGCGCCGGGTCTTTCGCACGAGCGACCCCGTCGCCACGCGCTCGGTCCGCGAGGCGCTCGACCGCGCCCAGCGCCGGGTGGCGATCGACGTCCGCCTCGAGGGCCGCCTCGGCGAGCGCCCGCGGCTCTCGGCGGCGACGGAGGGCGGGGCGTCGGCCTCGGTCGAGATCGACGCCCCGCTCGGCCGCGCCGATCGATCGCCGCTCGACGAGGCCACGCTGCGGAAGCAGCTGGATCGGCTGGGCGACACGCCGTTCGCCCTGCGTGGCGTCGGGCTGTCGCTCGACGGGCCTGCGCTCGTGCCGCCGTCGGCGCTCAACCGCGCGCGCCGGGCGCTCGTCGCGGCGCTGATCGAGGCGTCGCACCGCCCCCATCCGTCGGCGCCGCTCTCGGCCGAGGGGCTCGTCGCCGGGGTCGCTCCGCCGGACGCGCCGCCGCCGGCGCCGGGCCTCTTCGTGCTGTGCCGCAACGTGGCGCAGGCGCGGGCGGCGCTCGACGCCGGCGCGAGCGGCGTCTACCTCGATTTCCTGGAGATGGTCGGCCTCGGCGCCGCGGCGCGCGAGCTGATGGCGGCCGGGGCCTCCGTCGGGGTGGCGCCGCCGCGGATCCGCAAGCCGGGCGAGGAGAAGATCGACCGGTACCTGCTCTCGCTCGGGCCGGCGGCGATCCTGGTCCGCAGCCTCGGCGCGCTGCTCGACGCCACGCCGGGCGTGCCCCGGATCGGCGATTTCTCGCTGAACGTCACGAACAAGCTGGCCGCGCGCGAGGTGCTCTCGCGGGGGCTCGCCGCGTTCACGCCGTCGTTCGACCTCGACGCCGCCCAGCTCGAGTCGCTGCTGGACTCGCCGTTCGGGCCGTTCGCCGAGGTGGTGGTGCACCACCCGATGCCGCTCTTCCACATGGAGCACTGCGTGATCGCGGCGACGCTGTCCGAGGGCAAGGATCACCTCACCTGCGGCCGCCCGTGCGAGCAGCACGCGCTGTCGCTGCGGGACCGGGCGGGCATGGATCACCCGCTCGAGGCGGACGTGGGGTGTCGGAACACGGTGTTCCACGCGGCGCCGCAGAGCGCGGCGCACCTCGTGCCGAGGCTCGCGAGCTGCGGCGTGCGGCGGTTCCGGATCGAGCTGGTGCGGGAGGACGCCGAGGGGGCGCGGCGGGTGGTGGAGGCGTACCGGCGGCTGCTCGCCGGGGAGGTGGCGCCGGCCGAGGTCGCGCGCGGGCTGCGGGCCGAGGGGAGCTACGGGGTGGTGCGGGGGTCGCTGCGCGTGCTGCAGGCGTGAGCGGAACGGCCATGGGCCGTCGATCTGATCATCGCTTGAGGGGGAAGGACACCCAACCTCCGGGACGGCAGGCCCTGCACGGTGGTCAGCTGCCATGACCGGAGTGTCATGCATGGCGCCCTCGTCGCCGGCCACTCCCACTCGCATTTCGCGCTGGCATGTGCGCTGGCATGTGAGTTGCTGAGCTCTGCCGGCATGAAAACATGGGGTTTGATGGCGGTGGGGTGTTGGCTGCTCGCTGGCTGCAGCGGTCCTGATTTCGACGCAAATCGCGAGAAGTGGCGTTCTGACCGCCCGGCGGAGTATGTCATCTCGATCTGCGGCACGGGCTTCGACGGTGGGTGTACGCTCGCCGCGGTCTCCGGCGATACCGTCGTCGCCACCGCCCGCAGCGGGATCGACACTCCGCGCGGCGATTGGACGTTCGCTGAGGCGCCCGAACAAGCGGATCCGGTAGAAGCCCTGTTCGACCGAGCCGCGCGCGAGGGCGATGACTGCGAGCTCGACAGCGTTCTCTTCGATGACCGCTACGGCTATGTGGCGGACTATTATCGGGACTGCGGTGAAGAAGGGGGCGGCGAGGAAGTCACCTGCTTCCAGGCCGACACGAGCGACGTGACGCGCTGCGCGGAGTGAGCGCGGCGAGCAGCGCGACGATCGACACCCGGGGCGCGTCGGCGCGCCGCTCGTCGCCCGCCATGCGCTCTACCAGCGCGGGCGACGAGCGGCGGTCCGATCAGAACACGAGCACCTCGCCGCCTGACGCGAGCTGGCACGCGCCGTCCTCGGGATCTCCGCCGGTGCGGAGGATCTCGGA
Source organism: Sorangium sp. So ce128 (assembly GCF_051525245.1). Taxonomy (NCBI): domain Bacteria; kingdom Pseudomonadati; phylum Myxococcota; order Polyangiales; family Polyangiaceae; genus Sorangium; species Sorangium sp. So ce128. Next base: position 3,159,659 of record NZ_CP150313.1, read on the forward strand.
CGGCTCCGGCTCGCGGTAGACGCCGGAGAGCGCGATGTCGACCATGCGCAGGATCGCGCGATCGAGCTTGGTGACGAAATAGCAGGGGATCGTCGGCTCCTTGTGGGCCCCGCCAACCCCGGAGTCATCCGTCAAGAAGAGGTATCGGCCGCCCGTCAGCTGTGCGGCAGAGCGCATGCTGAGCTCGGTGAGCTCATCCACGCCGCTCGACGCGACGGGATAGACGGCCACCCCGAGGTCCTTGAGGGCTCGTATCCCGCCTGCCATCGCCGCGGCGTTGTCCCCGTGATGGGGCGCGTCCGCGACCCAGAAGGCGAGGCGCGCGGTGTCGTCGCCCGTGCGCCAGGAGAGGTCGGCCGTCTTGGAGAGCGCCATGTCCGGCGCCTCCGGGAAGTCGCCGCCGCCGTCGGCTGCCTGCTCGGCGAGCTTCTCCTGGAACTCGTCGGGATCGGTGCGGAAGTCGAACCAACGGACGATGTAGTCGTCCTCGGTGTCTCTGTACAGGACGAGCGACCAGCGCTGCTCGGCGTTCGGGTACCTGGCGAAGATGGAGTCGGAGAGCGCGATGAACTCCGTCTGGAGATATGTGATCTCGTCGCCCATGCTGCCGGTGGTGTCGATGACGAGCGAGACGTCGAGCCTCTGCTTCTTTCCTGGAGGGGCCGCGAAGAGGCTGTGCGCGGCCTGGTGGTCGGCCTCGGTGAAGGGCAAGATGCCCGGGAGCTGCTGCGAATAAAACGTGCTCCGGTACGAGAGGAAGAAGTCGAAGTTGCGGTTGTCGTCCCAGACGCCCGCGGTGAGCGTGCCAGGATCGATGCTGGTTCCGCCGCCTGCGCCGCCTGCACCTCCGCCGCCTCCTGTGCCCAGGCTGCCGCCGGGGGAGCCTTCGCTCGGAGGACCGCTTCCATCCGACACACCTCCCGAAGCGGCTGAGCCGACCGCAGGGCCTGAGCCGAAGCTCGTATCGGGGTCAGCGCCGGCGCCCCTCCCCGGGATCTCCCCGTCACCGCCCTCTGCTGAGCTCGATCCGCCCGAGCACGCTCCCAGCGCGAGAAGGCCTCCCACCATGAAAGCGAAGCGAAAACGGGTGTGCATCGGGATCTCCTCGGCCGCCAGGGTCGTCACGCGCCGACGTCGGACGCGGCCGGGGAGGCTGCGATGCACGGCGCGTACCGGGTCAGAACCACGTGATTTCATGTACTTACGTGGCTACACGTGGTGCGTTCTGTGCCAAGGCGCGCCGGAGCGCGCCGAGGAGCAGCAGGCGCGCGCCCTCGGGATCGCCGCCGAGGTTGTGGGTGATGTCGCCACGCCGGGGACCTGCTCCCCGCTGTAGACCCCGCAGAAACTACTTCTGCTGCCACGGCTTGCGGAACTCCGGATCTCGGCTGAACCCTTCTCGGTCCAGATGACCGATCACTCCATGACCGTCTTGCGCCTTGAGCAGCGGAGTTGCTGATCTGCTGCTTCCCAGGCAGCGTCGGCGACTTGGTCTGGGAGATGGGATTGCCGATGATGGCGTGGCGGTCGGTCATCCGGCTCCTGGCAGAACGGGTCGAGGCGGGGCCCCGAAGACGACGTGTGAACGTTCACATATCCGATGTCAACTCGAAACGACCGCCAGCGACCGTCCTTGTGCCCCCATGGCAGACAGGTCTCCTCCGGAGCGCCGCGTCAACGGGGGCGGGCATCGGGCCGCCGTCGGCGATGATCGCGGCAAGGCGCCCGCGCCTCTTGCCGCGGCGCTCCGGAGGAGCCGCCGCCAGCCTCGTGCTCCCTCGGGCTCGGGAACCTTGCGGACCGGTCGATTGGAATTGACGCTGCCCATGTGATCGTTCACATTACCGCCCAGGGGTATCCTTGTTGCTACGCCTTGCTCGGGTCACCACGCGTACCGAGGCATTCTTCGTCTGATCGATTTTTGCACCAGCTCCGTTCGCTCGGTCGTCGCGGAGGCGATCGCCGGACGATGGGGATTGGCATGGCCGAGGGGGCTCCACAAGAGAACACCGCATCCCGCGCTTGTTCGGCGGCTGTCGTGAAATCTCGAGTGCTGTTCACCGGAGATGATTCCTTCAAAGATCCGGCGGTGCTGGCGACGCTGCCGGATGACAACCGTCGGCGGCGTGATCTATGTTGAAGAGCATGAACCCACAAAACTACGTGTCACGGAGGATGTTCCTGGCCATCCTGGGCTCGGCGTCCGTCGTCGCCGGCTGCTCCCGCGAGGAGAGCGACGCCGCGCGCGCCGCCCAGACGCCGGCGCCTGGCGCCGATACCGCGGGGCGGAAGCCGAAGAAGCTGACCGAGATCGTCGTCGGCTTCTCGCAGACGGGCGCCGAGAGCTCCTGGAGGATCGCGCACAGCAAGTCGATCCAGGCGGAGGCGGAGAAGCGCCACGTGCAGCTCCTCTTCGCAGACGGTCAGAACGTGCACAACAACCAGGTCAACGCCGTCAACGGGTTCATCACCAAGGGCGTCGACGTCATCGTCATTGCGCCGCAAGAATCCGTGGGCTGGAAGCCCACATTGAAGGAGGCCAAGCGCGCCGGGATCCCGGTGGTGCTCACGAGCCGGGGCGTGGACGCGGAGGAAGATCTGTACGAGACGGTGATGGTCGCGGATTTCGTCTGGGAGGGGCGCCGGGCAGGGGAGTGGCTCGCAAAGCAGACGAACGGCAACGCGCGGATCATCGAGCTCGTGGGCACGCCGGCGGCGGACGTGGCGGTGATGCGCAAGACCGGCTTCGCCGAGGCCATCGCGAAGCATCCGGACATGAAGATCATCGCGAGCCAGAGCGGTGACTTCACGCGCACCAAGGGAAAAACGGTGATGGAGACGCTGCTCTCGGCCCACAAGGGCGAGATCAACGCCGTCTACGCTCACAACGACGACATGGCGCTCGGGGCGATCCAGGCGATCCAGGCGGCAGGGTTGAAGCCCGGGCAGGATATCCTGGTCATATCGATCGACGCCGTGAAGCCGGCGTTCGAGGCCATGATGGAGGGGAAGCTGAACGCGACGGTCGAGTGCAACCCCATGCACGGCCCCCTGCTCTTCGACACGATCGACAAGATCGTGCGTGGTGAGAAGGTGCCGAAGCGCACGATCGTCCCTGGCCAGATCTTCGAACGCGAGCAGGCAGCGACGGCCATCGGCTCGCGGCCCTACTGAGGGAAGGCCTTGCTCTCTGTCGAGGGCCTCAGCAAGTCCTTCCCCGGCGTTCGCGCGCTGCACGACGTGCACGTCGAAGCGCGCGCCGGCGAGATCCAGGCGTTGATGGGGGAGAACGGAGCCGGCAAGTCGACGCTGATCAAGCTGCTCACCGGCGTCTATCCTCCCGACGCCGGGACGTTGCGCCTCGGCGGCGCGGTGATCCGGCCGACCTCTCCCCGCCACGCGGAATCGCTGGGGATCAGCGCGGTGCACCAGGAAATCAGCCTGATCCCGCACCTTTCGATCGCGGACAACATCATGCTGGGCCGGCAGCCTCGGCGCTTCGGCCTGATCGACAGGCGCGCTGTCCGCGCGAAGGCTCGTCAGGCCCTCGCGCGCCTCTCGCTGGACCTCGACGTGTCGCGATCGGTGGCGGCGCTGCCCACCGCGCTGCAGCAGATGGTCGCGATCGCCCGCGCGCTCGCCGTGGACGCGCGGATCCTGATCCTGGATGAACCAACCTCCAGCCTCGATGAAGCGGAGACGCTGCGGCTCTTCGACGTGATGCAGAGGCTGAAGGCCCAGGGGTTGGCGATCCTCTTCGTGACTCACTTCCTGGATCAAGTCTACGCGGTCAGCGATACGATCACGGTGCTCAGGAATGGCTGCTTGGTCGGGCAGTACGCGAGCAGCGCGCTGCCTCGCCTGGAGCTCGTTCAGGCGATGCTGGGCGTCGAGCTCGGCGCGAAAGACAGCGCCGCGCCAGGCGGCCCCGCCGGTCCGGGAGGGGCGGCGAGCGCCGCGGAGCCGGCGCTCGCCGCGCGCGGCCTCGAGAGAACGGGGGTCATCGGGCCGATCGAGCTCGCGCTGCGGCCCGGCGAGGTGGTGGGGCTGGCGGGGCTGCTCGGCTCTGGCCGGAGCGAGACCGCCAGGATGCTCTTCGGGATCGAGCCCGCCGATCGCGGTGAGCTCGCGGTGAACGGACGTGCGACCGAGATCAAGACGCCACGGCACGCGATCCGCGCCGGCCTCGCGTACTGCCCGGAAGACCGCAAGGTGGATGGCATCATCCCGAACCTCTCCGTGCGAGAGAACCTCGTGCTCGCCTTGCAGGCCTCCCAGGGGGCGCTGCGGGTGCTCCCGCGCCACGAGCGGGATCGTCTGGTCCAGCACTACATCAAGGCCCTGAGCATCAAGACGCCGTCCCCCGAGACGCCCGTCAAGCTGCTGTCGGGCGGCAATCAGCAGAAGGTGCTGCTCGCGCGCTGGATGGCCATGCAGCCACGGATCATGCTGCTCGACGAGCCCACGCGCGGCGTGGACATCGGCGCCAAGCTGGAGATCGAGGCGCTGGTGAGGTCGCTCAGCGAGAAGGGGGTCGCCACGGTCTTGATCTCGTCGGAGCTCGAGGAGATCGCGCGCAACTGCTCCAGGGTGGTGGTCTTGAGAGACCGCAAGCAGCAGGGCGAGCTCGCGGGAGAGTCCGTGACGCCTTCGTCCATCATCCAGGCCATCGCCCATCAGAAGGAGGCGCCGCCCGATGCTTGAGAAGATCACGGAAGCGGCGCGCACGAACGCCACCCCCACGGGCATCGGGATCCTCCTCTTCATCGGGTGCGCGGGCGCCCTGCTGCTCATGCGCGGGCGCCGCGAGGCCTGGCCTTTGCTCGGCCTCCTGGCGCTCCTTCTGTTCAATTCCGTCCTGTCCAAGAATTTCTTCTCCATCGTCGAGCGCGACGGGGCTTATTACGGGACGCCCATCAACCTGCTCAACCAGGGCTCGGAGGTGATGCTCCTCGCGATCGGCCTGACCCTGGTGATCGCCGTCAGGGGCATCGACCTGTCGGTCGGCTCGGTCATGGCGTTGTCCGGGGCCACCTGCGTGATCCTGATGAAGGAGGCTCACTGCGGGCCGCTCCTGGCTGCGTTCTTGTCCCTCGCCGTCGCCGGCGGCGTCGGTCTGTTCAACGGCGCGCTGGTGACGGCGCTGAACATCCAGCCCATCATCGTGACCTTGATCAGCATGGTCGGTGTCCGCGGCGTCGCCATGCTCATCACCCGCGCCGAGCCCGTGACGCACACGGATGCGACGTTTGCGTTCATCGGCAACGGTCACGTCGGTGGCTTGCCGTTCTCCATGGTGCTTGTGGCCGCCGTGTTCGTCGTCGCCGCGCTGCTCTGCCGGAGGACGGCGCTCGGTCTGTTCATGGAAGCGATCGGCGACAACGAGCGGGCGAGCCGGCTCGCAGGCGTCGACGACCGCCGCATCAAGCTCTGGTTGTACGGCTTCTCGGGCCTGTGCGCCGGCATCGCCGGGCTCGTGGCCGCCTCGTACATCTCCACGGCCGACCCCGATCGCGTGGGGCGCCTGCGGGAGCTGGACGCCATTTTCGCCGCGGTGATCGGCGGTACGGCGCTCACCGGCGGGCGCTTCTATCTGGGGGGCACCCTGATAGGAGCGTTGCTGATACAAACGCTCTCCACCACGATGTACATCCAGCATGTCCCCTCGGAGATCGAGCCGATGCCCAAGGCCGGCGTGATGCTGCTCAGCTGTCTGCTGGTTTCGGAGGAGTCGCGCCGGCGGCTCGTCGAGCTCCTCGGGCTCAAGCGGTGGCAGTAGCGATGCTCAGCTGGGATCGGCGGGATCTGCCGCTCATGGTGACCGCGGTCCTCCTGATCGCGCTCTACTCGGGGGTGCTGGTCTGTTACGACACGGCGCGTAGCCTGCGTTTCCTTGTCGACCTGATCAAGGGGAACGCGGCGATGGGCCTCTGCGCGGTGGGCATGACCTTCGTCATCCTGTCGGGGGGGATCGACCTCTCGGTCGGCTCCGTCGTCGCGCTCACGACCGTGCTCGTCGGTACGCTGGTGGCCGGTGGTTGCCACCCGCTGCTGGCGTTCTGTATCGGCCTCGCGGTGTCGGTCGCGTTCGGCGCCATGACGGGGCACCTGATCCATCGTTTCTCTCTGCCCCCGTTCCTGGTGACGCTCGCGGGCATGTTCTTCGCCCGCGGCGCGGCGTTCCTCGTCAGCATGCAGCCGATCGGCATCGATCACCCTGTGCTGGACTGGATCGTCGATGAGCTCGGCTTCGCGCTGACGATCCCGGGCCTGGACCGAACCTGGGTCCCGGCGACGGCGCTCTTGTTCCTGGTCGTCCTCGTGCTCGGCGTGATCCTCGGCCGTAGCACGAGCTTCGGCCGGAACGTCCTGGCCATCGGCGGGGACAGGCAGGCGGCGCTGCTCATGGGGGTGCCGCTGGGCGCCACGACGGTGGGTTTGTACGCGTTGTGCGGCTTGTGCGCGGGCCTCGGCGGGGTCACGACGGCGCTGATCGACAGCGCCGGAAAGCCGAACATCGGCGCCGGCCTGGAGCTCGAGGCCATCGCCTCGGTGGTGATCGGCGGAACGCTGCTGACCGGGGGGGCTGGCAGCGTCGTCGGCACCGTGATGGGCGTGATGATCACGGGCATCGTGCGGGCGGTGATCAACCTGGATGGACGGCTGCCGTCGCCCTGGCACCACATCAGCATCGGGCTGCTGCTGCTCGTCTTCATCGTCATGCAGCAGGTACTGATCCGCTCGGCCCCCGCAGCCAGGGGGGTAGAGTACGGTCGTCATTGATGAATGTGGAGAGCGAGGAGCGATAGAATGAACGAGACCAAGCGAATTCTGGTCACCGGGGCGGCGGGCAAGGTCGGCCAGGCATTCATCCGCAGGTTCCTGTCGAACCCCGCGTTCGAGGGGTGGAAGGTCCGTGCGCTGTGCCACAACCGCATGCTGGAGCGGTCGGCGCGCGTCGAGGTGCTGCGTGGGGCCATCGAGGACAGGACCGTCGTCAACGAGGCGATGGAGGGGGTGAGCCACGTGCTGCACCTGGCGACCAGCAAGGAGACCCCCGAGAGCATCATGGACGTGGCCGTCAAAGGCATGTTCTGGCTGCTGGAGGCCTGCCGCGTCAGCCCTGCGTTCGAGCAATTCATCCTGGTCGGGGGCGACGCCGGGATGGGCCACTTCTTTTATCCGCACCCCGTCCCCGTCACGGAGGCGCAGCGGCACAGCGCCTACCCGGGCTGTTACGCGCTGTCCAAGGTGCTCGAGGAGGTCATGCTCGAGCAGTACTATATTCAATATGAGCTCAACGGATGCTGCCTGCGCGCGCCGTGGATCATGGAGAAAGACGACTTCAAGGCGCAGCTATCCTTCGGTGACGACGTGTTCGGAGGGCCGAGGTGGCGCGATCTGGTCGGCGCCGAGGCGGCAGAGGGGTACGTCCGCTCGGGCGCCGTGCCGGTGATGCTCGACCGCCGCGGCGAGCCGGTGAAGCGTAACTTCGTGCATGTGGACGATCTGGTCACCGCGATCCAGAAGGCCATCAATCATGAGAAGGCTCGCCAGCAGACCTTCAACATCTGCATGGACGAGCCGGTGGACTACGGGGAGCTGGCGCGTTACCTGGAGGCGACGCGGGGCCTGCCGAGCGTGAGGGTGAAGACGCCGTTCCATTCGACTTGGCTGGACAACTCGAAGGCGAAGTTTCTGCTCGGCTGGCGGCCGCAGTACGATCTGGCGCGTCTCACGGACGCCGCCTTCGACCACGTGCGCGCGCCCGATGACCCGCGCGTCACCTGGTACCCTGGTTGATGGGCCCTGCCTCCCCGCGGCGGCCCTTTCCCGTGGCGGGCGAGGCTGGCGATCACGCCGACGCCGAGCTTCGCTGCTAGGGGACGGGCCCGCCTACAAGCACCGTCGCCCGGCGGCCCGGCGTGCGCGCGTAGGCCTCCACGACGGCCCGCCCCACGCTCGCCGCGCGCCCGCGCTTCACCAGGGCCACGATCGCGCCGCCGAAGCCGCCGCCGGTCAGCCGGGCGCCGAACACGTCCGGCTGCGCCCGAGCGCTCTCCACCAGATCGTCGACCGCCGGCACGGACACCTCGAAATCGTCGCGCATCGACCGGTGGGACGCGTCGAAGAGCTCGCCCAGGCGGCCCAGATCCCCGGCGCGGAGCGCGGCCACGGCGGCGAGCACCCGGGCGTTCTCGGTCACGACGTGGCGCGCGCGCCGGTCGAGCGGCGCCGGCAGCGACGCGATGCGCGGCTCGATCGACGCGCGCGTCGCGTCGACGTCCCGGAGCTCCGGGACGCCGAGCGCCGCGGCCGCCCGCTCGCACTCCGCGCGCCGCGTCTTGTAGTCGCCGCTCGCGTGCTGGTGAGCCACCCCGGAGTCGATAACGAGCAGCTCGGCCTCCGCGGGCAGCGGGATGCGCTCGAACGCGAGCGTCCTCGTGTCGATGAAGAGCGCCGTGCTCTCGTCGGCGAGGCTCGCGGCCATCTGATCCATCGTCCCGACCGGCGCGCCCACGAAGTCGTGCTCCGCGGCGTGCGCGATGCGGGCGATCTCCACGTCGTCGATGGACAGGCCGAGCATCGATCGCAGGGCGCGGGCGAGCGCCACGAGCAGCGAGGCGCTCGACGACAGGCCGCTTCCGAGCGGTACTGTCGACTTGATCCTCGCGTCGAAGCCGGGGATCGATGCGCCACGGCTGCGGAGGACCGCGGTGATGCCCTGCACGTAGTCGAGCCACAGTCCGCGGCGCGCCTCCTCGCCGGCGCGGAACGAGAGCCGGGCGCCGCCGTCCACGTTCGCCGTCGCGACCTGGATGAGCCTGTCTTCCCGGGGCGCGAGCTCGACGCGCGTCTTCTGCGGGATCGCCGTCGGCAGCACGTAGCCGCCGCTGTAATCGGTGTGTTCGCCGATCAGGTTCACGCGCCCCGGCGCCTCGGCCACGACCTTCGCCGGACGGCCGAAGACGACCTCGAAGCCATTCTCCTTCACCGTCATCGCGGCGCACCCATGTTCACGGGGGACAGGGAACCCAAATGGTTCGGAGACGTCAAGCCACAACTGCGGGAGATCGCCGTCCTTGGTTGAGCTCGAGGGGCTCGCTCATCCATGCCGGGCGCGCCGCTCAGGCTCCCCGCAGCGCAGCGATGACGGGCGCCGTGTCGGGCCGCATGCCGCGCCACAGGGTGAAGCACTCGGCGCCCTGCTCGACCACCATGCCGAGGCCGTCGGCTGTCTGACCCACGCCGGCCGCGCGCGCGGCCTGCACGAAGGCGGTCGGTTCCTTCTTGTAGGCCATGTCGTAGGCCAGCGAGCCCTCGCTCCACACGCCGGCGGGCAGGGGCGGCACCTCGTTGGTCATGGAGGAGGCGGAGCCGTTGATGATCACGTCGAAGCGCCCGGCGATGTCGGCGAAGCCGCCGCCGGCGAGCCGGACGGCGCCGGCATGCGGGCCGAACTCGGCGGCGAGCTCCACGGCCTTGCTGGCGGTGCGGTTGGCGACGAAGATCTCGGCCGGCTGCTCATCGAAGAGCGGCAACAACGTGCCCCGCACCGCGCCGCCCGCGCCGAGGAGCAGCACGCGCGCGCCCTCGAGGCGGCGGCCGAGGTTATGGGTGATGTCGCGCACGATGCCGAAGCCGTCGGTGTTGTCGCCGAGGACGGTGCCGTCGGCGCGCAAGGTGAACATGTTGATCGCCCCGGCGGCTCGGCCGCGCGGCGTCAGCTCGTCGGCCAGCGCAAAGGCCTCGAGCTTGAAGGGCATGGTGATGTTCATGCCCTTGCCGCCGCTCTTCTGGAACTCACGCACGGCGGCGGCGAAGCCATCCAGCTCGCCGAGGATCGCGCCGTACACCATGTCCTGCCCGCACTGCCTGGCAAAGGCGGTCTGCAGCGCCGGCGACTTGGTCTGGGAGATGGGATTGCCGATGATGGCGTAGCGATCGGTCATGGGTGCGTCCAGGCCTCAGCGACGCGGGGCCACGCCCGCGAGCGCCGCAGATCTACGATGGTGTCCGGCCAATTGCCAGGAGCGCGCGACGGCGCCACGGTGGCCGAGGTGCAGAGCGCCTTCCACCGCCCTCCCCGGGAAGAGGCGAGAAAGGCGCCGCCATCGCCGCGCCGCGCTCAGTCCTGGTAGCTCTCGGCCTTCGACGCCATCACCAGATTGAGCGGCGACGACCCCAGGAGGTCGCGCTCGATGGTGTCGCAGATGCGCGTGAGGGGCAGGTCGTTCGGCTCGTGGCCGAACGGGTCGTCGAGCTCCCCGCCGAGCGCCTCGATCATCAGGACGGGATACGCCACCATCATCGTCACGACGGGCGTCAGCACCCCGAGCGCATCGACGAGGGCGAGGGGCAGCGTGGCCAGGTAGAGCGCCACGCCCCGCTGGAGCAGCAGGATGTAGCCGAGCGGCGTGGGGGTCTTGAGGATGCGCTCGCAGCCGCCGAGGCAGTTGACCAGGACGCTCAGCTGCTCCTCGGCGCACACCGCCATGTTGCGCTCGAGGCTCCCGGCCCGGACGAAGGCCGCGAGGCGCTCGGAGACCTGCTGCGCCGCGCGGAGCGGCGGGTGAGGGTGCGCCGAGAGGGCCTCGATCTGCTCCGCCGGGAGCAGCCGGTCGATCTCCGGGCGCTCCGCCTGCCCGCGCAGCGAGCGCCGCGCGGCGTGGACGAACACCACCACCCAGACGGCCACCTCGCGCGCCGCGCCCGGGTCCACCGCGGCGTGCGCGTTCACGATGCGCGTGATGTTGCGGCTCGCGTTCACGATCGAGCCCCAGAGGGTGCGGCCCTCCCAGAAGCGGTTATAGGCCGTGTTCGTCCGGAACGCGAGGATGAGCGCGATCACCGCGCCGGCGACCTCGTGAATGCCGATCGAGAGCGACACGCGGGGGATGTGCCTGTGCGCGAGCCAGAGCGCGGCGGCGATGACCCCGAAGGCCAGCACGCGACGCATCACGCCCGGCGACAGGGAGCCCCGCGGCGAGACGAGCATCGGCAGCCAAGCGCGCCTGGTGTAGGGGATCATCGGGGCGACCCTCGTGGCGATGCCCTCCCGGAGCACCGGAAGGAGCCATGGACGTGAAGAGGCTTCAGCCTTTCATCGAACGTGCCAATCCTCGTGTGGCCCTGTCGGGATCGCCGCCCTGATCGCCGGGATCCAGCGCGCGCAGCGCGTGGCTCACCAAGAGGAGCATCGCGCCTCCCTACCAGCGAGGTGCCTGTGCCGCAACGCCGCCGGGCGGCGCGGGCGCACGCGCGTCACACGGCAGGCGGTCGGCCTCCGGTGGCGCCTGGCGCGGACGCGCTGGACGCGGGACACTCCGCGTCCGTCCAGGCAGAGCAGACCACGGTGGTCCTGTGCGCCTGGATCGCCTGGAGCCGTCGATTGAAGTTCGTGTCCCCCATCGTCCTGTTCTGGGCGGCCTCCGCCCTGGCCTGGCTCGTCGTCGTGGCAGCGGCGAGGCGCCGCCGGGGCGGGCTCTACGCGCGGTTCGTCGGCGTGCTGCTCGGCATCCACACCCTGATCTCGTGCGCGCTCTTCCGCCATGTCGGCCCGCTCGCGCCGGGGTTCGCCTACCTCCAGGGCGCGGTGTACCTGCATTTCCTCCTGCTCTCGCGCCCCCGGATGCGGCCGCTCGCCTACCGCGCGCTCGTGAGCATCCCCGCGTCCTACTTCGTGGCGGCGATCTTCCTGTCGTTCCCGTGGGCCATCGCGAGCGGGCTCGGGGCCACGCCGTACGGCCTCTGGGTGCCCTTCGCGCTCGCCGTCGTCGGTATCCTCCAGTCGCTCACCGCCCGCCGCGAGGAAATCGAGCTCGTCGTCGACCGCGCCCCCGTCGACGGGCTGCGCCGCCACCCGCTCCCGCGCGAGGGGGCGCCCGGCGCGCGCCGGGCCCTCCGCATCGTCCAGATCACCGATCCGCACCTCGGTCCGTTCATGTCGGTCGCTCGGCTCCGCGGCATCTGCGAGCGCGCGGTGGAGCGCGATCCCGATCTCGTCGTGCTCACCGGCGATTACCTGACGATGGAATCGCAGGACACCGCGGATCACCTCGCGGAGGCCCTGTCCCCGCTCCGCGCCCTGGAGGGGCGTGTGTTCGCGTGCCACGGCAACCATGATCACGAGTCGCCCCGCCACGTAGCGACCGCGCTGGAGCGCGCAGGGGCGCGCCTGCTCGTGGACGACGCGGCGCTCGTCGAGACCGCCGCCGGGCCGGTCCAGGTCCTCGGGATGGACTTCCATTACCGCGATCGCGCCGAGCGCATGGCGGCCGTCTGCGCCCGTCACCCGCGCATCAAGGGCGCGCTACGGCTCGTCCTGCTCCACGATCCGGGCGCGTTCCGCCACCTCGGCGAGGGGGAGGGTGATCTCGTGCTCTCGGGCCACACCCACGGCGGGCAGCTCGGCCTGGTCAGCCTCGGAGGCTCCTGGACGGCCCTCCAGCTCTTCGTGAAGATGCCCGATCATGGCCTGTGGGCCCGCGGCCCCGATCGGCTCTACGTGCACCGCGGGACAGGACACTACGGGTTTCCCCTTCGGCTCGGCGTGCCGGCGGAAGAGAGCGTTCTCAAGGTCCACCTCGCCGGCGACGGCGTCTGACGGGCCAGGCGCCGCCGCCTTGAACGCGGCGGCCACGGGGCGGATTTCAACGCAAAGACGCAAAGACGCAAAATCCGGGGCGTGCGCGCTCGCCGGCGTGCGCTCCGAGAGGGCTCAGGCCGTCTCGAGGAACTTGCGCACCTGGGACTCGATCGCGCTGCCGGGCACGATGAAGGGCTTGTCCGTGATGTCCACGGAGAAGCTCTGAGCCGAGACGGCATACGTCCCCTTCACGGTCCCCGCCGGCGTCGGCACCGAGAAGTCGCCCTTGCCCTCGTTGCCCGTGAACTTGCCGCCGGCCTTCTCGATCGCCGCCTTGGCCTTCGCGACGATGTCTTGAGAGGGACCGTTGAAGGGGACAGAGAAGCTGTGCTTTGCCATGTCGTCTCCTGGTGGGGTGCTCGATCGCCATCCTGGTACGGCGCGAGGTGCGGCGGAGGTTAGTGCGGCCTCGCCACGGGTACCAGCGCGAACTTGCTGGGCCTTCCGCGCGCCGCAGAACACGCGGGATCGCTGCGCGACGCAGGGTCGCGCCGCAGGGGCGCGCGGGATGGAGGGTGATGGCTGGTCGCGCGCCGCTGGCTGGCGAAGGTCGACGGGACGGCCGCCTCGACGGCTCGAATCCGCGCGTCCGTAAGGATTGCGCTTGACAAGACGGACGGAATCGCCGCTTTCTATGCGCCGATTGCTCCCAGCCGTGAACCGAGGACTTATGAAGGACCTTTTTCTCAAGCAGTCGATCCTCCACCGGGCGGGGCGGGTGTCCGCGCTCGCGCTCGCGCTCGGGCTGAGCGCTGGATGCGTGGTCACGCAGGGCCCCGGAGCGGGGGCCGCCGCTCCTGGCGGTGCGAGCCCCGGCGCGGGCGCTGACGCGAGCGCGGCGGGGGGCGAAGGGCCCGCGCAGACCAACCTGCTCAAGGCATCCAACTTCGACGACAACAAGAGCCTGCCCTGGACCACCTCGTTCACCGCGCCTGGCGCGGGCAGCGCCGAGGTGAAGAAGGGGGCCTATTGCGTCACGGTGACGAACAAGGGGTCAAACAACTGGGACGCCCAGTTCCGCCACCGGGAGATGGTGATCCAGAAGGGGCACAGCTACACCCTTCAGTACAAGGCCTGGGCGTCCTCGCCCACGAAGGCGCGCCCGAAGGTCGGCATGTCGGGGCCGCCTTACGAGGAGTACTGGTCGGACACCGTGATCCTCGGGACCGAGCCCAAGACCTTCTCCGGCAAGTTCACGATGGGGAAGGCCGATGACGCCACGGCGGAGCTCGCGTTCCACATCGGCGGCGCCATGGCGTCGGCCAAGGAGCCGTTCGAGGTCTGCATCGACGACATCCGCCTGGACGACCCGCAGTTCAAGGCCGCCGCGCCCGTGACCGAGGCGGCGGCGCCGAAGGTCGCCGTGAACCAGGTCGGGTATCTGCCCGGCGCCATCAAGATCGCCAGCGTGAACAGCGCCGCGACCGCGCCGGTCGCCTGGGAGCTGCTCGACGCCTCCGGCAAGTCGGTCGCCCGCGGCCAGACCAAGGTCTTCGGGAAGGACGGCGCCTCCGGCGATCACGTCCACCTCGTCGACTTCACGGCCGTCAAGGCGCCTGGCCAGGGCTACGTGCTCAAGGTGGGGGAGGAGAAGAGCTTCCCGTTCGACATTGGAACGGGCCTTTACCAGAAGCTCAAGTACGACGCGCTCGCGTATTTCTACCACAACCGGAGCGGCATCGAGATCAAGATGCCGTTCGCCGGCAAGCCCGAGCTGGCGCGCCCGGCGGGGCACCTCCACGACAAGAGCACGCGCTGCCTGAAGGACAGCGGCTGCGACTATGCGCTCGACGCGTCCCGCGGCTGGTACGACGCCGGCGACCACGGCAAGTACGTGGTCAACGGCGGCATCTCGGTGTGGACGCTGCTCAACTGGTACGAGCGCACGAAGCACGTCGGCGCCTCGAGCGCCGACTTCGCGGACGGCAAGCTCAACATCCCCGAGGGCAAGAACGGCGTGCCCGACATCCTCGACGAGGCGCGCTGGGAGCTCGAGTTCCTGATGGGCATGCAGGTGCCGGAAGGCAAGCCGCTCGCCGGCATGGTCCACCACAAGATGCACGACGAGTCGTGGACGGGCCTCGGCCTCGCGCCGCACGAGGACAAGCTGGCGCGCTTCCTCCACAAGCCGAGCACCGCGGCGACGCTCAACGTCGCGGCCACGGGGGCGCAGTGCGCGCGCATCTGGAAGACGGTGGACGCGGCGTTCTCGGCCAAGTGCCTGAAGGCCGCCGAGCGCGCCTGGGCGGCGGCGAAGCAGAACCCGGCCCTCTACGCGCCGCCCGGCGGCGACAAGGGCGGCGGGCCCTACGACGACACCGACGCCAAGGACGAGTTCTACTGGGCCGCGGCGGAGCTGTTCGTCACGACGGGGAAGCCGGAGTACAAGCAGTTCCTGCAGGCCTCGCCGCTCAACGCGCGGTTCCCGACGGAGATCGAAGGGGGCGCGGCGTCGATGAACTGGCGGGTCACCGACGGGCTCGGCCAGATCTCGATGGCGATCGTGCCCGGCCACGTGGACGCGGCGTGGCAGAAGGAGATCCGCGGCCGCATCGCGAAGGCGGCCGACCAGTACCTCGCCATCGCCGACAAGGAGGGGTACCGGACGCTCATCGCCCGGACGCGTGAAGGCAAGTACGACTGGGGCTCGAACTCGGGCGTGCTGAACAACATGCTCGTGGTGGCGCTCGCCCACGACTTCACCAAGCAGCCGAAGTACCTCGACGGCGTGGTGCTGGGCATGGACTACCTCCTCGGGCGCAACCCGCTCGGGCAGTCGTACGTGACCGGCTACGGCGACAAGCCGCTCGAGAACCCGCACCACCGGTTCTGGTCGCACCAGGCGAACAGCAAGTACCCGAAGGCGCCGCCCGGCGCCGTCTCCGGCGGCCCGAACTCCTCGCTCCAGGATCCTCACGCCCAGAGCGCCGGCCTCAAGGGGTGCGTCCCGCAGCGGTGCTTCGTGGACAACATCGAGGCCTGGAGCGTGAACGAGATCACGATCAACTGGAACGCGCCGTTCGCGTGGGTGACCGGCTTCCTCGACGAGAAGGCGAAGCCGTAGCCGCGTTGGCCGAAGGCGGGGTCGTTTGAACCGCCAAGCGCGCCAAGGACGCCAGGTAAACCACAAGAATAGTGGCGTCTCATGGCGCCCTGGCGGTTCCAACCTTCCGGCAGGGTGGGGGAGTTCCCCCACCGCCTGAGGGCAGGCTCCCGCCGGCCACGATGCGGCCGCCGGCGCGCCGGTGGTACCATCCGCCTGGTCCTCGTGGAGCTCCGACCCGACGCCGTCATCGCGGACAAGCTGCACCTGCTGAGGCCTCTCGGGCAGGGCGGGATGGGCGTCGTGTGGGCGGCGCGGCACCTCGCCCTCGACACCGACGTCGCGGTGAAGTTCATCCGCCCCGAGCGGGCGGCGGAGCGTCCTGCCCTCGTCGCGCGCTTCCAGCGCGAGGCGAGGGCCACGGCGCGGATCGCGCACCCGCACGTGGTGCAGGTCATGGACTACGGCGTCGTCGACGGCGCCGTGCCGTACCTCGTGATGGAGCTCCTGCGCGGCTTCTCGCTGGCCGAGCTCCTCGAGCGCGGCGGCCGCCTCAGCTTCGCCACAGCGAGGTCGCTCGCGCGGCAGGTGGGGAGCGCGCTCGAGAGCGCCCACGAGCTCGGCATCGTGCACCGCGACATCAAGCCCCACAACGTCTTCATCACGGAGGGGGGCCAGGGATACCCGCTCTTCGTCAAGGTGCTCGACTTCGGCGTCGCGAAGGTGGCGGGCGACGCGGCGGTGCCGGCGGCGAACCCCGCGCTCACCGAGACCGGGATGGTGATCGGATCGGCTCCGTACATGAGCCCCGAGCAGCTCGAGGGGAGCAAGGACGTCGATCTCCGCTCCGATCTCTGGTCGCTCGGCGTCATCCTCTACGAGGCGTTGACCGGCGCGCAGCCGTTCCAGGGCAGCTCGTTCGTCGCCGTCGGCGCGGCGGTCCTGAGGGGGAGGTTCCGCCCCGCCAGCGAGCAGAGGAAAGGACTGCCGGCGTCGATCGACGACTGGTTCTCCAAGGCGCTCTCCGTCGATCCGACCTGCCGATTCCAGTCGGCGCGCGAGATGGTCGATGCGTTTCTGAGCCTGGAGGTCCGGACGGCGGATGTCGACGCCCCCGCGGGCCGCCATCACCCGGCCGCGTTCGCCACGACCGTGGCCGCGCCGGTCGCTCTTCTGGGCGCGGGCCACGGCGCCGGCGAGCTCGCGAGAGAGCCTGTCACCTCAGGCGCGCTCACGAGCTCAGGCGCGCTCGCGGGCGACCCTGTGACGGCAGCCCCTGTCCCTGACACCGCGGCCGGCCACACCGTGCTCCACCAGCGCGCCGCGGAGCGGCCCGCGGCGCGGGGCCGCGGGGGCGGCTCGCGCGCGCGCGAAAGGCGCCTCCGCCGCGCCGCGCCGCTCGCCGCCGCCGCGTGCGCCGCGGGCGCGGGGGTGTACCTCTTCCTGCACGAGCCGTCGGCCGGATCGGGCGGCTGCCCGGCCGGCATGGTGCTCATCGAAGACACCGAGTTCCAGATGGGCTCCGACGCGGACGCGGAGACGCCCAGCGACGAGACGCCGCGACATGGCGTGACCGTGGGTCGGTTTTGCCTCGACGTCACCGAGGTGACGGTGAAGGCCTACTCGGACTGCAAGGCCTGCGAGCGGCCGCGGCAAACCGTCGAGTCGGAGGGGCTCACGCCCAGCGGCCGCTCCTTCTGGAGCCAGTTCTGCAACGGCCCCGAGGCGCCGGACCACCCCGTCAACTGCGTCGATTGGTACCAGGCGAAGGCGTATTGCGCCGCCTCCGGCAAGCGGCTGCCCACCGAGGCGGAGTGGGAGCTCGCGGCGCGCGGCAAGGACGCTCGGACCTACCCCTGGGGCCACGCGCCTCCCTCGGGCGAACGCCTCAACGCCTGCGGGCCCGAGTGCAGCCGGATGCTGACGGAGCGGCTGGAGAAGGTGGGGAAGGGGCCGTGGCCTCGCATGTACAACGACGGCGACGCGGCCCCGGCGACCGCCCCCGCCGGACGATCGCCGGCCGGGAAATCACCCGCCGGCGCCCTGGACCTGGCCGGCAACGTCTGGGAGTGGACCGAGAGCCATTATTGCCCTTACGACAGGGACGATTGCGACGACTCCCGCCGTGTGCTCCGCGGCGGCGGGTGGGATACGGTCGAGAGCCAGTATGTGCGCTCCGCGCACCGCCGCCCGAGCGCCTCCACGGCGCGCGGCTGGAGTATCGGCTTCCGCTGCGCCAAGACTCCGTAGGTCCGCGGGTCGGGAATCCTGCCGAGCGCGACCTGGCGGAGCCGCCGCTCGACCTCACGTCATCGATCTCGATGCGCCCGGCGCTCGCAGCCGGCGTGACCTCGACGGTCGCCCGCGGGCGTACCAAGAGCTTCCGCATGATCGTGGAGTCGTTGCTCCCCTGGCCAGTGATGAGGCTGACCAGCACGGGTGAAGTCCAGGCGAGCGCGTCCTTGAGCGAGCTCCTGGAGATGGAGTCACCGATCCCGGAACGCCTGTCGGAGCGCTTCGAGATATCACGGCTCGGGAGCCAGGCGGCGCTCGCCGAGGGAGAGTTGCCGTGGCGGCGCGCCCTTCGCGGCGAGTCCTTCAGCGACGAGGAGGTCTGGTACGATCGACCGACCGGCCGCTGCCTCCTGTTGCTTGTGCGCTGCCGCGCGTCGGCCGGCGAGGCGCTGCTCGTGTTCGAAAACGTCGCCGATCAGCCCTTCGCGATCCGGCTCGCCGATCTCGTGGCCAGCGTCGGCACCGCGCTGCCCAGCGCGGAGGAGCCCTCGGCCCTGGCCCATGGGCTGCTCGACGAGGTGGCCGCCGCCGTTCGTGCCGACGCCGTGTTTCTCGTCGCCACCGAGGGCGGCGAACGCCTCAGGCTGGTCGCCTCGGTCGGCCTTCCCGAGGCGTTCGCGCAGGATGACAACCTGAACCTGGCTGCCAGCGTCATGGCGCTGGCGGTCGAGACCGGCGACATCCAGGAGGTCGCGCGCATCGAGGATCTACCAGAGGGCGCCTTCCGCGGCACCCTGCGCCTGCTCGAGCTCGGGCTCCACGCGGTGGCGGCGTTCCCCCTGAGCGCGGGGGGCGAGCGTGTCGGGGTGCTGGGGCTCGCGCGGCGCAAGCCGGGGAGACTCAGCCGGATCGAGCGCCGCTTGCTCCGGGGCGTGGCGGGCGCCTGTGCGCTCGGGCTGCGGCAAGCGCGGCTGCGCGACGCCGAGCGCCGCGAGGCCCGCCGGCTGCGCCTGCTCCGCGACGTGGCCATGGACATCGAGGCCGCCATGCCCCTGCGCGCGCTGCTGCGCCGCCTGGTGGAGCAGGCCTGCGAGCTGACCCGCGCCCGTTACGGCGCGCTGGGTGTGCTCGACGCCGAGGGCGCCGGGCTCTCCGACTTCATCTATGTGGGCGTCGCCGAGAACGTCGCCGGCGACATCGGCCGCTTACCCGAGGGCCGCGGGCTCCTGGGCGCGCTCATCCACGACCCGCGGCCCAGCCGGGTGGCGAAAATCCACGCCGATCCGCGGTCGGTCGGCTTCCCCGCGCATCACCCCGCGATGACGTCCTTCCTCGGCGTCCCGCTGCTCATCGGGCAGAAGGTGTTCGGCAATTTCTATCTGTGCGACAAGGACGGTGGCGCCGAGTTCGCGGAGGAGGACGAGCGTATGGTCCGGCTCTTCGCCGCGCAGTCGGCGCTGGCGATCGCTTACGCCCAGCAAGTCGAGCGCACGCAGGAGGCCCATCGCGAGATGGACCGCCTGCGAAGCGAGTTCGCAGCCGTCATCGCTCACGATCTCCGCAACCCCGTCGCGGCCATGACGCTGCTCCTGGACGCGCTGCTCGCGAAACGCGAGGACGGTTCGGTCGTCGTGTCGGTTCAGCAACTCCAATGCTTGCGCCGGATAGGCAGCCGGATCTCGCGCATGAGCCAGGATCTGCTCGACGTCTCTCGCATCGAGCTCGGGCGGCTCTCGCTCGAGCGCCAGTCCGTGTCGCTGGAGGAGGCGACGCGCGCGCTGCTCACCGAAATCGAGCCGACCCTCGGGCAGCACCCGGTGACCCTCGACGTGGAGGGGCGTGTGCCGGAGGTCTTCGTCGATCCGGCCCGGCTGTCGCAGATCCTCACGAACCTGCTCGACAACGCCGCGAAGTACTCCGGTGCCGGCTCGCCGATCCACGTGACCCTCCGTCCGGAGTCGGGAGGCGCGGCGCTGACGGTCGAGGACCGCGGCCCGGGTATCGCGGCGGCGGATCTGGGCAGGCTGTTCGATCGCTTCTTCCAGGCCCCGCGGGCGCGCGAGAAGAACACGGGGCTCGGCCTGGGCCTCTACATCGTCAAGGGGCTGATGGAGGCGCACGGCGGCAGCATCGCCGTGGAGAGCCCGCCGGGCCAGGGCTCGACCTTCCGGCTGTGGTTTCCGGCGGCTCACCCCGCGCAGGCAGCATAGCTTGCCCGGCGCTGAAGCTCCCACGCGTCACGGCACGAATCTATTCTTTTTTCCTCAGCCCGTCGATGCGGCGGAGCGAAGCCGCTGACGGCAGCGCTCCGGCCGCACGACGGCGCTCGGGCATCACCGCACCGTGATGTCGGGTCTGGGGGGCTCCCTCATGCCGTCGCCGATGTGGAAGCTGGTGTGCGGCGGCTGGTTGTAGGTCGCGTTTTGCGCCGACACGTTCGCGCGGTACTGCGGATCGTGCATCAGCGTGTAGATGCGGCGTTCGGTGATCTGATCGGTGGTGTAGATGCGCAGGCTGTCGCCACACAGGAACACGACCTCCTCGCGCCAGTCGCCGAACAGATCCGCGCTGAGCGTCGGCACCGATTTGCTGCCGTTGATCGAGGTGCAGCCGCTCGCAGTGAAGCCCCGGCCTTCGCCGTCGAAGTTCGTGACGGTGTTGCCGTCGAGCAGCTCGCGGCTCTCGTCGCCGTCCCACCAGATCAAGAAATTCACCTGCCGGGGACGGGATCCGATGTTGCGACCGTCGGCCGCGTTGAACAGGCCGGCGGTGTTGGTCCAGGCCTCGCCTCCGGGGTTGTCGGGAGAGATGTCGTCGGCGGCGCCGCGGCCCGGTCCCTCGCCGTCGCTGTTGGGGCCGCGCCACAGGATCTCGCAGGTCTCCGCGTCTCGGAGGAAGTAGGAGGGCACGCCGTTCGATTCGGTCGGCTGGAACACCTCGAGCCCTGGGCGTGAGGGGACCAGGTCGGTGATGTGAAGCGCGTCGCCGTGCGCGCCGAAGTTGACGGCGCACTTGCCCTTGCCGTCGGGGCCGATCGTCGCGCCACCAGGGATGATCTCCTGTCTCAAGTCGCCGTCCGTATCCGCTGCCATGACGCTGTGAGTGCCCTTGCTGGCGTAGGCACCGTTGCCGTTCGCGGACGAATCGAAGCTCCACATCAGGCTCAGCTTGTCGTCGCGGTAGTTGTACGCTCCGAACGTCGTTCGGGCGTAGTAGCCCCGCTGCATGACGACGCTCGGTTGGCCCGAGTCATCGAGGAACGCCAGCGTGGCGTTGTAGCGATCCGAGCGGTTGCCGTTGTTGTCGCCGAAGCTGCCGCTCGTGATGGGGGCGTGGTACGCGATGGTCGCGAGCTCCGAGCCGTCGACGCCGCTGAAGATCGTGAGATATTCCGGCCCGCTCAAGATCTTGCCCGCGCTGTTGCGGTAGTCTCGCGAGTCGTCATCGTCGGCGGCGGGACCGGTGTGCAGGAACGCTCCCTTCCCATCGCGTGTGCCGGGCGCGGTCTTGACGGCGATCTCGGCGCGGCCATCGCCGTCCAGATCGTACACGACGAAGGGCGTCGTGTGCTCGCTCTCGCGGATGTTGATGCCCAGGTCGATGCGCCACAAGAAGGTGCCGTCGGTGTCGTAGGCCGCGAGCTTGGGCTGGCCGGTGCGGCCGTCTTGCGACGGATCGCGCGGGCTGTTCTGCTCTTTGACCACCAGCTCGTAATCGCCGTCGCCGTCGAGATCGCCGGGAGAGGCGTCACCGGCTTCGTAGTTGTCGGGCGTCTTGAGCGGGATGGTCAGGTAGTTTCGCTCCCACGTGGGTGTGCCCGCGTCCCCGTCGCGCGTGTTGGCCGAGTCGCCCTGCTCGGCGCCATCGATCACGGCGCGGACGGTGTACTTGGCGTCTCCGGGGGCCCCCGGGTCGAAGTAGTTGGTCGAGTCGGTGATGGGCGTGTCGTTCACCTTGGCGCCGTCGCGGTAGACGTTGAACCCGATCTCGGGATCCTCGTAGCCCATCAACCGCCAGCTGATGAAGTTGCCTTCGCCCGAGCGCACGGCCACCACGCCGCGGCACAGGTTCTCCAGCGTGACGTGGCCAGCCGCGGCGGCCGGCGTCACTCCGCAGATCGACTCGCCTGGACTGTCGGTGCCGCCCGTGCCGGAGGCTCCACCGCCCGAAGCGCCGCTGGAAGTCTGCCCCGAAGCGCCGCTGGAAGTCTGCCCCGAAGCGCCGCTGGAAGTCTGCCCCGAAGCGCCGCTGGAAGTCTGCCCCGCCGCGCCGCTGGACGTTTGCCCCGCCGCGCCACTGGAAGTCTGCCCCGCCGCGCCGCTTGCATTCGGAGCGCCACCGGAGCCGTCATCGCCCGACTCGGACCCGCTGCACGCACTCAGGGCTGCCGCCACGACCAGAGCCATGGTCCCATACGCAATGTCTCTCATTATAGTGTTCGCCTTTCAAGCCAATCGAGAATAAGCCGAACGCCGACGCCGGCGCTGCCGGACGTGGCGTGCGTGAGCGGGTCGCGGATCACCCCGCAACCGAGCGGCCGCGGAGCCGCCGCTACGGAACGTCCGAGATCACCGTTTCCAGAGCTCGACGGGTATGTGGGACGAGGTGCTGGCTTTCGGTCACCACTCTGAGGCGTCCACTCGTTTTTTTTCGATGGCGCATCCCGGAAGAACCACAGGAGTGCAACTTTGTGGCCTGGCGCGCCTCGGGAACTCGAGTGTACTGCTGCTGTGTTTCTACCATGACATGATATTAAGGACATTTAACTAATTGAACCGGTTAATTACCCCCCGCCGGCGAACGTCGCCAACGTCCCCCCGCCGGTGGACGACGTGACCTCCACGCGCGAGCGCTTCGCCCAGCACGTGGCGGACCCTGGCTGCGCGGGCTGCCACCGGTTCATCGATCCGATCGGCCTCGGCTTCGAGCATTACGACGCCATCGGCAAGTACCGCGCTATGGACGGCCTCGGCGAGGTGAACGCGGCGGGCGAGATCACGAGCGCACGCGAGGACCTCGCGGGTCCGTACTACGGCGGCGTGGAGCTCGCGAAGAAGCTCGCGGGGAGCCCGGAGGTGGCCGAATGCGTCGCGAACCAGTGGTTCCGCTTCGCCCTCGGCCGGATCGAGAGCCTGGACGACGCTTGCTCGATCCAGACCCTCCACGACGAATTCAAGGCGTCGGGCGGGAACATCCGGACCCTGTTGTCTCAGGTGGCGCTGAGCGACGCCTTCCGCCACGTGCGGCTCACCGCCAGCGAGGAGTGACCGTGATGAATCGTCGAACGCAACTCGGAGCTTCACGCCGCAGCATGCTTCAGGCCCTCGGCCTCGGCGCCGGGGCGGCGGCGGTGGGATCGCTGCTTCCGCTGATGAACGCCTCCGGGCAGGAGAAGGTGCGCCCGAGGCGCCTCCTGCTCATCTTCCAGCCCGACGGCGCGCCGGCGCGGGACTGGAACAACGTGATCGACTGGAGGCCGCAGGGCTCGGAGAGCAGCTTCTCGCTGCACGCCATTCACGCGCCGCTCGAACCCTGGAAGTCGAAGCTGGTGATCCCGTGGGGGCTCACGATGACGGCCGGCGGCGCCGGCGAGGCGCACGCCTACGGCATGGCGGGGCTCTGGACGGCATCGACGCTGAACGGTCCGTCCTCCGGAGCGAACTTCGACGGCGGCAACGGAAACCGCACGGGCTGGGGGAGCGGCGCGTCCATCGACCAGATCATTGCCGGCGCCCACGGCAGCGGCATGCCCTACGAGCGCGCTCCGGACGACCCCATGCAGGAGACGCCGTACCGCACCGTCGAGCTCGGCGTCCAGTGCCTGAATCCGAACAGCCTGAACCGGATGATCTACGCCGGCGAGAACTCTCCGATTCACCCCGAGACAAGCGCCAAGGCCGCGTTCAATCGGCTGTTTGCCGGGGTGACGTCGACCGGCGAGGCGCACGCGATCGATCTGGGGGCGGAGCAGGAGCGGGCGGAGCGCAAGGCGATCGTCGACCTGCTCAAGAGCGATCTCACCAGGATCCGCAGGCGGGTGGGCAAGGAGGACTACCACAAGCTCGACGCGCACCTCGAGGGGCTGCTGGCCATGGAGCGCAGGCTGAACCGGTCGGCGGAGCCTGCCGACCCGGCGCTGAGCTGCACGGTCCCGGAGGCGCCGGTGGAGACCAGCGGCCGCGGCTCGGACTATCCGGCGGAGATCAGGAGCATGATGGACATCGCGGTGGCCGCGTTCTCCTGCGACGTCACGCGCGTCATGAGCCTGCAGCTCAGCTACGCCTTCAGCCATATCCTGCACTCGTGGCTCGGACACACCAGCGATCACCACACCATGTCCCACGACGGGCGGGATCGGCGCCAGGAGCTCCAGCAGATCGACGCCTGGTACTCGGAGCAGATCGCGTACCTGCTCGGGAGGCTCGACTCCGTGAGCGAGGGCGACGGCACGCTGCTCGACAACACGCTCGTCGTGGTGGGCAGGGAGCTCGGCAGCACGGCGCACCGGATGGAGCGTGTTCCTTTCGTGATGGCGGGAGGCGCGCGCGGGGCCCTGAAGACCGGGCGTTACCTCGATTGCGACGGGGAGGACCACGCCAGGCTCCTGGTCTCGATCGCCCAGCTCATGGGCCTAGAGACGAGCAGCATCGGGAACCGCAAGCGCGATTCCGGCCCCCTCTCCGGCCTCGTGTGATCCGCCGGACGCAGACGCCCGCCGAGCGCCGCTGCTGGCTCGCCTCGGCGGAGCTGGGATGGATCGACGAGTACGAGTTCGGCTGGAAAGACTGATGTTTCCTGACATCCACAAAAGCGCTTGGGCCTCCTGCCCGCCCAGGTTGTGCCGGGGCACACGCCATCGAGCGCCTTCCGTTCCCGCGGGTGGAGCCTCATGACAGGCGAGTAGCCGCGCGATGCGCCCGCGTCGCCGGCGACTGCGAGCACGCGCGCGATGGAGGCAGCATGAAAACGAACCGGACTCGCCTGGGGATCTCTGCGCTCTTTGCCATGGCTTCATTCGGGCTCGCGATCGCGGGCTTCACCGACACGATGGAACGCACGGAGGACGAGAGAGAGGTGGACTGGAGGGCCTGTCAGCAGCTGCATGCCCGCGCCTCCGGCCAGGTGGAGCGTGTCCGGGCCGCTTACCGGGCATGTGGTACCGACAACGATTGCGTCATGGTCGATACGAGCACCGACTGCGGCGGCACCTGTGGTGAGGTGGTCAACCGGGCGGGCGTCCAGCAGATGAGGCGCCTCATCGTCCACCTCGACGCGACCGTATGTCGTGAGCATCGGAGGATGGGCTGCCCCTACGGCACGCCTGCGTGCCTCGCGTCCAGGCCCGTCTGCGCCGGCGGTGCGTGCACGTTCGCCCCTCTGTAGACGACGTCGCGCTGCCCGGCGTCACCGCGCCGACGCGGGCCGCCCGGGCGCGCCGAGAAGATGTACCCGCAGGCCGTGGAGTGAAGGCTGCCTCATCGTCGATGCGTGGAGGGCCGCGTCAGGCGTCGCGCGACCGCCGGGCGGGCGCGGAGGCCGGCCGCGACGCCTGCTGCTCGGCCGCGGCCTCCGCGAGCTGCTCGCGCAGCCAAGCGTGCGCCGGATCGTCCGTGAGCCTGGGGTGCCAGACGGCCGAGAGCGTGAAGCCCGGGAGAGCGAGCGGCGGCGGCGCGACGACGAGCTTCAGCGCGGGGGCGATGTCCCGCGCGACCTCGCCAGCCAGGACGCCGATGAGATCGGTGCCCGAAAGCAGGTGCGGCGCCATCAGGAAGTGCGGCAGCGTGACGTGGACGTCGCGCTCGAGCTGCTGGGCGGCGAGCGCGCGATCGACCACCCCGACGCGCCCGCCGTGCGGTGAGACGAGCAGGTGCGGCCGCGCGAGGAACGAGCGCAGCGTGCGCGGCGCGGGCGGCTGGCAGACGAGGGCGAAGTCGTCGCGCAGGAGCGGCCGGGACTCGAGCCCGGTCAGCCCGGGCCCCTCCACCGCGAGGCCGACGTGGACCTCGCCCGCGTCGAGCGCCCGGGCGGCGTCGCGCGTCTCGAACGCCAGCACCGCGAGCCTGGCCCTCGGCGCGCGCGCCCGGAGCCGCCGGACGAGCCGCGGCAGCAGCACGTACGCGGCGTAGTCGTTCATGCCCACCCGCAGCTCGTCGCAGAGCGCCGCGGGGTCGAACGCCGGGCGGCGGGCGAGCGCCGCCCGCAGGCGGTCCAGGGCCGGGCGCACGTCGCGCCGGAGCTGCTCCCCGCGGGGCGTCAGGAAGAGCGCGCGGCCGCGCCGGACGAGCAGGCGATCGCCGAGCAGCGCGCGGAGCCGGCCGAGGGCGTTGCTCGTCGCGGGCTGGCTCAGGCCCACGCGCTTGCCGGCGGCGGTCACGCTGCGCTCCTCGAGCAGCGCCTCCAGGACGACGAGAAGATTGAGGTCGAGCGCAGAGAGATTCACGGCGTGAATGCATAGCATCCGGTGCATCCATTGGACCGGCGGACCGCGCGCCCGCACGCTCGGGCCTGTTCAACGCGGAGGGACAGCACGGATGAGAGCTGCATTGTTGGGGCCGGGCCCGGGCGCGGGCGGCGCTGTGATCGGCGAGCGGGAGCTCGGCCCCGTTCCACGCGGGCACGTGCGCGTGCGCGTCGCGTTCGCCGGGGTGAACCACATCGATCTGCTCCTCGCCGACGGGAAGCTCCCGCTCACGCCGAGGCCCGTGGGGCTCGGCCTCGAGCTCGCGGGCACGGTCGAGGCGCTTGGCGAGGGCGCGCGCGGGCCGGCGGTGGGCGCGCGCGTCGTCGCGATGGGCACGCCGCACACCGGCGCGTTCGCTGAGCTCGCCGACGTCGAGGCGCGCCGCGCCGCGATCGTGCCCGACGGTGTGCCGCTCGACCGTGCCGCCGCGTCGATCGTCAACTACGCGACGGCGTGGGGGCTCCTGCGCGAGCGCGCCCGGATCGCCTCCGGCGAGACGGTGCTCGTGCACGGCGGGGCCGGCGGCGTTGGGACCGCCGCGCTGCAGCTCGCGCGGCACCTCGGCGTGCGCGCGGTGGCGCTCGTCGGCGACGCCTCCAAGGTGGATCATGCGACGCGCAACGGCGCCGCCGCTGCGATCGTCCACGGCCGCGAGGACGTCGCGGCGCGGGTGCGCGCGCTGACCGATGGGCGCGGCGTCGATGCGGCGCTCAACGCGACCGGCGGCGCGACGCTCGCGCGCGATCTCGGCTTGCTCGCTCCCTTCGGCCGCCTCGTGTCCTTTGGCTTCCTCGAAGGGCCGCCAGGCGTCGAGCTCGGCGCCGCGCTCGCGGACGGCTTCGGACGCAGCGTATCGCTCGCCATGAGCGACCTGTTCACGGTGGTCGATGAGGCGCCGGAGCGGTTCTCGCGCACGATGGAAGAGGTGCTCTCGCTCGTCGAGGGCGGAGCGCTCGAGCCGGTCGTTCACGCGACATGGCCGCTCGAGCGCGTCGCCGACGCGCTCGATGCGCTGCGGGCGCGCGTTGTTCAGGGGAAGATCCTGCTGCGCTGCGCTGCCTGAGGACGCGGCGACGGAGGCACCGCGCCGGGGGCCAAGGCGCAGAGGTGCCGGCTCAGGCCGCGCCCTGGGGTGTGACACAATCAATTAGCACTTGCTAATTGATGAGTCGTGACTAATGTATGGGGCATGGCCGAAGCCGCCGCGCTCGACGCCGTCATGCGCGCGCTTGCCGATCCCACTCGGCGGGCCGTGTTCGAGCGGATCGTCAGCTCCGACGAGATCACCGTGGTGGAGCTGACGCGGGGCAGCGGCGTGACCCAGGGCGCCATTTCCCAGCACCTGAAGTCCCTGAAGCAGGCCGGCCTGGTCGCCGAGCGCCCGGAGGGGCGCAAGGTCTACTACCGCGCCCAGCCGGAGGGGCTGGCGCCGCTGGTCGACTGGATGAGCCACTACGGCGTCTTTTGGCGCGAGCGGTTCGCCGACCTCAGAACCCTCCTGAAGGAGATTGATCCATGAACAGTGCCGCCATCGTGGCCGACAGCCGAGAGATAGTCGTTGACGAGGTGTTTCCCCACACGCCCGAAAAGGTGTGGAAGACGCTGACCACGCCCGCATTGATGGGCCGCTGGCTGATGACGCCGATCGGCTTCGAGCCGATCAAGGGCGCCCGCTTCACCTACCAGACCACGCCGGCCGGCGAGTGGGATGGCGTCATCCAGTGCGAAGTGCTGGAGGTCACGCCGAACGAGCGCCTGGTCTACACCTGGAAGGGCGGACACGTCGCCAACGCCGACTATGGCTCGCCTCTGGAGACGGTCGTTACCTGGACGCTCACCAAGGTCAGCGGCGGCACCCGGCTGCGCCTCGTGCACTCCGGCTTCCAGACCCCGAAGAACGACTATGCGTTCCGCAACATGAGTGGGGGATGGCCGAAGGTTCTCCAGAAGATCGACGCCATCACCGGCGAGAACGGCGCCGCGCCGGCCGAGGCCTCGAATGGATAGGATCACCGTCACGGGGTTCCGCTGGGCCCCGCCGTTCGCCGCCTGAGCCTGGCCTCGGTGAGGGCCGCGTCCGAGCGGCCCTGAGGCTCCCGCGCAGGGGCTCGACCGCGCCCCCAAGGGACGCAACGAGACGGGCGCCTGGTCTCGCCGCCACGACGAGTAAGACAAGGGCTGAGCCGGTGGCCGGTCCACGTGAATCCATACGGGCACGCCCTCGAGATCGAGCGTCGCCAAGGCGCCGGCGGCCACAGCGGGGGATATGCAGCGATCCACGAGTACCACGGGCTGGTGAGCCGGACGCTCCCGCCAGGGCTCTCCGCCATGGCGGGAGGGGTCTCGCCCCTGCGAGCTGCTCCTCCACGACGCCTCGCCGCGAGCGCCGGAGTCCAGCCCTCCCCCGATCCCGGATTCCGTACATCTCGTCGAGCGCGGTACTCCATTCCAGGAAGCGGCGTCATGAGGGCGCCGAGTATTGCCGAACGGCGGGGGACTTCTACTCTCTTTATCTGGCGCTCGCATTAAGAAGTGTGAAGCTGGTTTGTCAAGAGCTGTATGAGACGTGGGGCTCGGCGCGCGTTCACGCCGAGATCGTGTGGCTCAACGGGCCTCGCGCCGGTGTCGCCTTGCGCCCCCGACAAGAGGTGCCATATTGCCGCCCTGCCAGGTTGGACAGCGCGCTTCGCGCAGCGCGGCGATCATCTCGTTAGCTCGAGAGGCGTCTCCGGGAGAACACGGGACGGCTGAAGCTCGTCGCGCCCGGTGGGCATGCATCCACGGGACAATCCCAGGGATCTGCGAGCCTCGTCGAGGCGGCGCGGCCCGCGGGGCGTGTCTGGCTGACCTGAGGCAGCCCGGCGCTCTTGGCGTGGCGTGCGACGACGTCGCTCGTCCTGGCCCCGAGCGATCCGAACAGGAAAGGAAGGCAAACGCGATGACGAAGATTCTTCAACACACCGCGGCCCTGGTAGCCATGGCGGCGCTCTCGGCGTGCGCCCTCGGCGAGGAGCTCGGCGACGGCGATATCGAGGCCGCCGAGCAGGCGCTCGTGGATGCGCGGCTCGAGGGCGGCACCTTCTATGCAAGCACCTACGACTCTCCCGCGGGCGAGCGGCTCGACAACGCCTTCGACGAGGATGTCGGGACGAAATGGCTCATCTTCGCGGGCCAGGGCTTCCTCCAGTACGACTCGCCGAACAATGAGGCGTACGTGCTCGGCTCGTACAGCATCTCCTCGGCGAACGATTTCCCGGAGCGCGATCCGCGCGCCTGGCAGCTCCTCGGCTCGAACGACGGCATGACGTGGACGGTGCTCGACACGCGCTCGAACGAGAGCTTCTCGGCGCGTTTCCAGACGAAATCGTACACGGTCGCCGGCGCGCAGGCGTACAGGAAGTTCCGCCTCGAGATCCAGCAGAACCTCGGGGGCTGGGCCCAGATCCAGCTCTCCGAGTTCGCGCTCTTCGGGTCGCCGGGCACGCCGGTCCTGCCGACGCCGCCCGTGATCACCGCGAGCGGGGAGAACGGCCCGCAGGAGACCGCGGCGAGGGCCTTCGACGGCCGCCCCATCAGCAAGTGGCTCACGTTCAGCAGCACCGGCTGGATCCGCTACGAGCTGCCCACCGCGTTCACGATCGACGGGTACGCCATCTCCTCTGCGAACGACTCCCCCGCGCGCGACCCGAGGTCCTGGACGCTCCAGGGCTCCAACGACGGCGTGACCTGGACAACGCTCGACACCCGCGCGGGCCAGAGCTTCACGAACAGGTTCCAGCGAAACCATTATTTCATCAACAACGCCACGGCGTACAAGAAGTACCGGTTCAACTTCACCAGCGACACCTCCGTCCTGCAACTCAGCGAGATCGAGCTCCTCCGGACCGACGATCCGTACCGCGCCGTCCTCCCGCAGACGGTCCAGTACCAGAACCAGTCCACGACCACGGGCGGACAGCGCTTCAACGACGCGATCGGCAGCACCCTCGTGCGGGACGTGCGCGAGATCTCGCGCGAGGTGGTCGAGGGGCTCTATACACAACCCGGCGCCTTCTGGAAGCGGAGGAACACCCTGAACGTCAGGGTGGTCGACCAGTCGGGGTACGCCTGGGCGGAGTACAGCGGCGATGTGGCCACGGTGTCGTTCAGCGCGTTCTGGATCAATGATGTGTACAACAGCGGCGACGACGTGCGGCGCGTCATCATCGGCACGCTCTACCACGAGCTCGCGCACGTTTATCAGCTCGACGACGTGGGGACCGGCAACGGATACATCATCGAGGGCCTCGCAGACTCGCTGCGCCTGCGCGCCGGGCATCACGACCTCACCGTCCGGACCGCCGGGAACTTCGTGCAGAACGACGGCGAGATGGCGACGTTCCTCCTCTGGATCGAGCAGTTCAAGAAGCCCGGGTTCATCCCGGCCTTCAACAGGAGCCTCGCGCCCTACGACGCGCTCCCGTACGACGAGAGCGTCTTCGTCACGGAGACCGGGCAGACGCGCGCGGCGCTCTGGAACGAGTTCCGCGACCATTACTGGTGGGGCGTGGACTTCCCCGGCCCCGGCAGCCTCTGAGGGATACCTCCCCTGACCGCGCCGCGCGCCCTCACGGCGCGCGGCGCAGCATACCCATCCTCCGCGACCAGCACGTCGGCCCGCTCAGACCTCCAGCGCGCTCTCGACGATGCGATGCACGAGGCCGTACTCCTGGGCCTCGGGCGCCGTCATCCACAGGTTGCGCTCGGTCTCTCGCGCTATCTTCGCGGCCGGCTGCCCCGTCGCCTCCGCGAAGATGCGGTTGAGCCGCTCGCGCGCGGCCATGATCTGGGCCGCCTCGATCTCGATGTCCGACGCGGGGCCGCGCACGCCGCCGAGCGGCTGGTGCAGGAGGAAGCGCGTGTTCGGGAGCGCGAACCGGTTCTCCCGCCGCGCGGCGACGAAGATCAGCGCGCCCGCGCTGGCGACCCAGCCGGTGCCGATCACCTTGACCTCGGGCCGGATGAAGCGAATCACGTCGTGGATCGTGTCCCCCGACTCCACGTGCCCGCCCGGCGAGTGGATCAGGATCCGGATCGGCTTTTCGCCGTCATCGCTCGCGAGGGCGAGGAGCTGCGCGGTGGTCGCCTGCGCCAGCTCGCTGGTGATCTCCCCGAAGATCAGGACGGTCCGGCTCCTCAGCAGGCTGCTCTGGACCTTCTCGGACAGCGCGCGCGGGTGCGGCTCTTCGTTCGGCGTGGAATCCGGCGTGGAATCGAGGCGTGTCATGGCCCCGAGCTTCCGGCGGCCCTCGCCCGCGCGCCATGACCGCGAGGCGCGGAGTCATGCTCGCGCGTCTCGATCCGCGAGCGAGCGCTGGACGAGCGGCCTCGGCGCGGGCAACCATGGGGCATGGCGGACGAGTTGGAGCGGCTGCTTCCCCGCGGCGTGGTGGTCTCCCGGCATCACGGCCATCCTGGCGCGCCCTGGCGCGCGGGCGCGGGTGATCCGCCGAGCCTCCACGTCGTCGTGCAGGGCGCCTTTCGCCTCTCGCAGGACGGCGTGTGCGCGCTGGAGCTCGACGCCGGCGACGTCGTGCTCCTCGGGTTCGGCCCGCGCGGCGCGGGGCCCCGCGAGCAGAGCCTCCGCTGCGTCGCGCCGCCGCCCGGGCGCGCTCCCGCCGAGGCGGAGCTGATCTCGGCGACCTACGCCGCCGCGCCCGGCGGGGCGCTCGCCTCGCTCGCGCCCGTGGTCCACCTGCCTGCCGGCGAGGTGCGGCGCGCGCCGGGGCTCTCTGCGGTCGTGGGCCTGCTGCGCGCCGCGCTCGCGGAGGCTTCCCCGGGGCAGGCCCAGCTGGCGCGCTCGCTCCTCGAGCCGCTGCTCGCCTATGCGCTGCACTGCCACGAGCATGCGCGCGAAGGGCGCGCGTCGCGCGCGCTCGACCGGCGCGGCGCGCGCGCCTTCGACCGTCGCGTCGCGCGCGTGCTGCGGCTCATGCAGGAGAAGCCGGCCGAGCGCTGGAGCGTCGAGGCGCTCGCGAAGGCGGCGGGCCTCTCCCGCGCCGCGCTGGCGCGCCGGTTCCTCGCCGAGCTGGGGGTCCCGCCGCTCCGCTACCTCGCCGAGCTCCGCATGCAGCGGGCGGCCGAGCTGCTCGCCGAGGGCGACGGCTCGCTGGCCGCCGTGGCGGCCGAGGTCGGGTACGACTCGGAGTTCGCGTTCAGCCGCGCGTTCAAGCGGCACACGGGCGAGGCGCCGGGCGCGTTCCGCCGGCGCAGCCGCTCCGAGGGGGCCGCGTTCCGCCTGCCGCCGGTCCGCGCGGCGGCGTGAGCGCTCCGCCTGGGCGGAGCGGGAGCCCGCAGGCTGGCCGGCTCGCCGCTCGAGGTGCGCCGCTGCGGCGAGGTGCCGTCGGCGCGCGAGCGCTGTCACGGACGAGCCGGATGCCTTCCCAGGCGGGCAGTATCCCATCGATGCGCGCCAGAGTGAGATGGCGAGCCCTGCGAGGACGGAAGCGCGGCGGCCGTGGAGCGACACGATGAGCACGGTACGGAGCCTTCGGCGTGGGGGGCTGTTCCGATGTGGGGACAGGCCTTCCTCTTCTCCACATCGTCTGCCAGCCGCCAGGAAATTCTTCGAGTATCGCGCTCCGCGATGTCGAGAACGCCGCCTGGGCTCCGACTCCTCTGTGAACGCGCGCCCGACGCGGGGCGCGCACGCTGAAAGGGAGCTGACGATGAAATACCTCCTGATGATGCACGTGCCGACCCGAGAGCCCTACAAGTTGATGAGCTGGCCGCGGAAGGACCTGCAAGCGCACCTCGCGTTCCTGAACAGCTTCAACCAGAAGCTCCGCGAGTCGGGCGAGCTCGTGGGGATCGAAGCGCTGACCGCGCCCGACCAGGCCAGGCTCGTGCGCGCCGGCGAGGACGGCAAGCCCATCACCGACGGCGTGTTCCCCGAGGCCAAGGAGTTCCTCGCCGGCTTCTGGGTGGTGGACGTCGGGAGCCCCGAGCGCGCCTACGAGCTCGCCGCGCAGGCGTCCGCCGCGCCCGGGCTCGGCGGCGAGCCGCTCAACATGGCCATCGAGGTGCGGCAGGTGATGAGCGGGAGCGAGCTCCCCAAAGAGCTCCTGTGAGCTCACCCTCGCTCGGCGCGCTGATCGGGCGGTTCCGCCGCTTCAGCGCGCGAGGGCGATCACCTGCTCGAGCTCCCAGTGATCGGCGGCGTGAGCTCCGTAGTGCACGTCGAGCAGCGCGCCGTCGGGGCCGACGAGGAAGTCGGCGGGCAGCTGGTCGTCCGCGAGGCGCCGATCGCCCTGCCACAGGTCCCCTTCGCGCTGCTGTGGCACGAGCGCTTCCAGGCCGATCCCGCGCACCGCTGGGCACGCGAGCGGGTCGCCGCGGCGATGCGTCGTCGCCTCGGGCTCGACGACGCGGCGGGGCGCGCCGCTCCCCGGTCGCGCCGCGCCCGGTGATCACGCGCGACGCGGCGGCCCTCTCGAGCGCGCGCCGATGATGCTGGAGCTCGTGCTGTCGCGGGGGCTCCACCTGCAGGTGAGGAGCAGCGATGGGCCTTGTCGGACACGGAGAGCTCGGCGCGAGGTTCACTCCTCGTCGTAGAGCTTGGCGACGGCCGTCAGGTTCTCGTCGCGGAGTCCGCCCGCGAGGCCGCGTTCGAACACCTCGCTCGCGCCCCGGCTTACCGGCAGCTTGGCGCCGGCGCGCTCCGCTGCCTCGAGCGCGTATCGCAGGTCCTTGGCGGCGAGCGACACCGGGAACATCGGCTCGAATCGACGAGCCAGCATCCCCGTCGCGGCGCTGCTGGCGGCGGGGCTCAGGACCGGGAGCCCCTCCAGCGCGTGCATCAGCGCCGCCGTATCGAGCCGCGCTCGCGCCGCGAACCCGAGGATCTCGGCGAGCGCCGCGACCTGGACGCCGAACAAGGTGTTCACGATGAGCTTCGCGTACGCTCCCGCGGGCGAGGCGCCGACGTGCTTTACCGCGCCGCCCATGCGACCGAGGATCGGACGGAGCGGCTCCAGCACCGCGGCGTCTCCGCCGACGAGGAAGATCAGGTGACCCCTCTCGGCATGTGGGCGAGAGCCGACGACGGGCGCGTCGATGAACTCGAGCCCAGCGTCCTTCGCGCGCCCGGCGAGCGTCGACACCCAACCTGGACTCAGCGTGCTGCACTTGACGATGACCGCTCCGCTGCGCATCCCGCGCAGAGCGCCGACGTCGTCGTCGAGCCACACGGAGCGCGACGCTTCGTCGTCCGTGACCATCGCGAAGACGGCATCGGCGTCTCTGGAGGCATCGGCCGGCGTTCGCGCGGCGAACGCGCCCAGCGACGGCGCCCACGACGGTACTCCCGAACGGCTCCAGACCTTCAGCTCGATGTCGTCGTTCACGAGGCAAGAGGCCATCCGCCCGCCCATCGCACCGAGGCCGAGGAACGCCACCCTCATGCGCTTGCACATAGGGTCCTCCGCCGCGCGCCCCTTTCGCTGGAACCGCAGGTCGTGATGTTCACCTCGTCGCCGACGGCGACGCCACCGGCCTCGAGCGTCGTGCTCCGCGCGAGGCCGGTGACCGTCATGCGCCGGACGCTGAGGTCGACGTAGGTGTGCGTGGGGTCGAGCTCGTCAACAGTGGTCGTCACGGATTGCCTCCTGGTAGGTCGCCATCATCGTCGGGCAGGAATGACTCATTCCAGGAGGGGACGAAATGTCGCATTCATGCTAGGAATTATTCCGAAAGGGGCATGATGGATCGACTTGAAGCGCTGCGGTTGTTCTCGCGACTCGCCGAGCGAGGCAGCTTTTCGGCCGCCGCCCGGGACCTCAAGATCAAGCAGTCGACCGCGAGCAAGTGGATCGCCGAGCTCGAGGCGCAGTTCGGCGCGAGCCTCGTCGAGCGCACGACGCGATCGGTTCGCGTCACGGAGGCCGGTCAGCGCCTGGTGGCCCGCGCACGGGAGCTGCTCGCGGCGTTCGACGAGCTGAGCGGCGAGCTCAACGAGAGCGACCGGGAGCCGCGCGGCCGTGTCCGCGTGAGCATCCCGGTCGTCTTTGGTCGGCTCTTCATCGCCCCTTCGGTCGGCGACTTCCTGAGACGCCACCCCGCGGTGAGCGCAGAGCTCGTGATGACCGACAGGTACGTGAGCCTCGTCGACGAGGGGTTCGACCTGGCGATTCGCGTCGGCGTCCCCGCTGACACCAGCGCCCGCGGGCGGAAGCTCGCCGACAGCTGTCGCGTGCTCGTCGCCGCGCCGTCGTACCTCAGAGCGCGCGGCCGCCCGAACGCCCCGAGCGACCTACGGACCCACGAGTGCCTCGTTCACGGCGAGGCGAACGCGCCGACCGTTTGGCGCTTTGGGAGGGAGCCTGGCAAAGGCGTCCCGGTCCCGGTCCGTGGTCGCTTCGCCGCCAACAACAGCGAGGCAGTGGCGCTCATGGCGCGACAGGGCCTCGGGGTGGCGCTGCTCGCCGACTGGCTCGTGCGCGACGATATCAAGCGCGGCCGACTCGTCCCGCTGCTCGAGGACTTCGTGACGCCGCCGGCTCCCGTCTTTGCGCTGAGCCCACCTGGACGGTTTTCATCGACGACGGTCCGCGCGCTGACCGAGCACCTCGCTGCAGGGCTCGCCGCGCGACTGGAGCGAAAAACGGGTTGAATCAGGGTGGCGCGCAGGGCCTCCATCTTCTTGGCGCTGCTCAAGCTGTCAGCGTCCTTCAGGCTCCCGACCAGCACGAACGCTTCTACGGCTGCCTCGCTGAAGGGTGGCAGCGGCGGAAATGCAGGAGGTGCGCTCCTCCGTGTGTTCGTCACGGGCCGCTTTCACTCCACGGCCTGCGGAGGGCTCGACGACGACGGCATGCCCCAGGCCGGATGAGCTCTTACTGGCGGACGCGCTCGCCGACGGTCAGGAGGACGCGGCAGCCGGCGCGCTCGCCGCTGCGGACCTCGAAGGCGTGGCCGCCTTCGCCGGCCAGGGCCCAGTGATGAAGCGTGAGCGGGCCGCAGCTCTGCGTCGGCGGGTCGAGCAACGCAGTGTTGCCGTGGACCGCGAAGGTCCAGGTGCAGCCGTCGCCGTCGGTGGCGGCAGCCGTGTGCGGCCCGGTGCGCTCGATCGCGATGCTGCCGAGCTGGGGCTCGTAGCTCGGCGGCAGCGGGTTGCCCTCGGCGTCGGCGCAAGCGACGGTGGCGACGTTGGTGCGGGTGACCGGATCGGGCGGCACGTAGGCCCACGAACCGACGAACGCGGCGGCGGGATCGTCGTCGGCATCGGGGTCGACCCAGGTGCGCTTGCCGGCGGCGAGCACGAAGTCGCAGTCGGCGCCGCCGGGGCGGTGGCTGATGGCGTCGACGATCTCGGCGGCGCCGGCGCCGTCGCGGGCCAGGGTCCAGCCGGTGATGGTGTAGCTCGAGCCGATGACCGGGTTATCGCAGGTCGCCTCCGCCGACGCGAAGCTCGCGTGCTCGTCGTCGGCCTCGCGGAAGCTCCACGAGCAGCCCTGATCGGTGCGGCCGGCGAGCGTCTGGTCGCCGTCACGGGACAGCACCAGGTGGCCGATCTGCGGGATGTCGAGCTCCACCGCCGGGGCGCCGCCCTGGGCCGGGCAGGACAGGTGAGCCAGGTTGGTGCCGCTGGCGCGGTCGGGCAGGTCGTAGTTCCAGGTGCCCTCGAAGCCCGAGGGCGACGAGGATCCGTTGCAGGCCGAGAGCAGCGGGACGAGAACGAACAGGAGGAGATTGCGCATGGTGGCCGGCAAGACCACGCAGCGGGTCGTCGTGTGACATCCGGGCCGATGTCACATCGGCGCCGGCCGCGCCGTCCATGATCGAGGCAAGCCAAGAACCATGAAACCCGACGTCGAGATCCACCGCAGCTTCCTGTTCGCGATCGCCTACCGCATGCTCGGCAGCGCGGCCGACGCCGAGGACGTGGTGCAGGAAGCCTACATCCGCTACCTGGCCGTGCCCGAGGCCGAGGTCGAGTCGCCGAAGGCCCTGCTCGGCACCATCGTCACGCGGCTGTCCCTCAACCTGCTGGACTCGGCGCGCCGCCGGCGCGAGACCTACGTCGGCAGCTGGCTGCCCGAGCCGATCTGGAGCGAGGCCGACGCGCTCGACGCCTCCTCCCCCTTGGCCCGCTGGCAGTCGGTGTCGATGGCGTTCCTGGTGCTGCTGGAACAGCTCTCGCCGCTCGAGCGCGCGGTCTTCGTCCTGCACGAGCTGTTCGACTACGACTACGCCGAGATCGGGCGGGTGGTCGAGCGCACGCCCGCTGCCTGCCGCCAGCTCGGGTTTCGTGCCCGCGAGCACCTCGAGCGGCAGCGGCCGCGGCTTCCGCCCACCCCCGAGGCGCACCGCGAGCTGGTCGCGCGCTTCGCCCGCAGCGTGGGCTCGGGCGACCTGCGCGGGCTGGTCGACCTGCTCGCCGAGGACGTCGTGCTCGACGCCGACGGCGGCGGGCGATTTCCCGGCGCCGTGCTGGCGCCGTTGCGCGGCCGCGAGGCGGTGGCGGGCTTCGTCGCCTCGACGCCGCGGCTCCCGGCCGGCCCCTTCGACGCGGCGATCGGCGACATCAACGGTGAGCCGGCGCTCGTCTTGCGCGCCCGCACGGACGCAGCGATCCGTGTCGTCATCACACTCGAGATCGACGGCGGCGTGGTGCGCGCGATCCGGGCGATGGCCAATCCCGACAAGCTGCGGTGGCTCAACGCCAGCCGCGATCCTTGAGCGGGTAGGAAGTCCAAGCGCCCGACCTCGCCCTGCCGCGTCACGCAGGACCACCTGGAGCAGCCCGTGCTCCTCGAGGCGGCCAGGGCGCGCGGCGTCGACGCGCGCTTCGAGCGCTGCGCGGAGATCGGCGCGGGCTCATGACCGGAAGGTCCGGGCTCGCGAGGCGCTGGACCATGCGGCACGCCTTCCCGTACTTCGTGGTCGGGTAGGGCTACGCCTCGGAGGCCGTGATCCTCGATCCGACCTCGCGAAGCGGGGGCGGAGCATCATCCTGGTCTCCTCGGAGCTGCCCGCGATGGGACGCTCGTCCCGAAAGGAACAGTCTCGATGAAAACGGATCGCGAAGGCCAGGGGATCGCTGCTTCGAACGGGGCGCCCCGCGGCGCGCGCTTCATCCACGCCGCGGGGGCGGCGCTCCTCGCGGTGCATGCGCTGGTGGGTTGCTCGAGCGAGCTCGACGTCCCTGCCGGCCATGGCGGCAGCGGCGCTGGCGGAGGGAGCGGCGGTGAGGGCGGCAGCGGCAAGGGCGGCGAGGGCGGCAGCGGCGAGGGCGGCGGCGCTGGCGGCGCTGGCGGCGAGGGCGGCGGCGCTGGCGGCGCTGGCGGCGAGGGCGGAGAGGGCGGCGGCGCTGGCGGAGAGGGCGGCGGCGGGGTCGTGGTGTCGGCCGAGTTCTTCGACGACTTCAGCTACAGCGGCATCGCCGACGATGGTCTCAAGAGCCGGTGGTGGGTACGGACGACCGACGGAGCGCCCGGGGTCGCCGGCGCACAATGGCTCTCGTCCAACGTGTCGTTCATCGAAGATCCCGATCTCGCCTCGAACAGGCTGCTGCGGCTCGAAGCGACCTCGCGCGGATCGGGAGCGAGCACCTCGCACGCGGAGATCCAGTCCAACGACGACAGGTTCCGCCTCGGGACCTACTCCGCCAGGGTGAGATTCCGCAACACGCCCCTGACCGGGACCCGGCACCTCGGCGACAAGCTGGTCGAGACGTTCTTCACGATCAGCCCATGGATCAACGACCCCGAGGCCGATCCCAACTACTCGGAGCAGGATTTCGAGTACATGCCCAACGGCGGGTGGGGGCAGGGCGATAACAGCACGCTGTGGCTGACCTCGTGGGAGACGGCCACGCTCGAGAATACGCAGTCGAACCAGGTCGCGGGGGACCAGTCGGGCTGGAAGAGGCTCCTCCTCCAGATCGACGCGTCCAGTATCCATTACTACGTCGACGGCGCGCGGCTCTGCACGCACGACGCCACGTACGTCCCCGAGACGGACCAGCACCTTGACTTCAACCTATGGTTCGACGAGCTCGCCGCTGGACAGACCGGCTCGCGGACGTACGCCGAGGACGTCGACTGGGTTTACTTCGCGAAGGACGTGCTCTTGTCGCAGGCCGAGGTGGACGCGCAGGTGGCCGGTTTCCGGGCGTCCTCGCTCGCCCTCGTGGACACCCTGCCCTAGCACCCCCGCTCAGGGCGAGGGATTGTTTTACTTTTCCTTCTCTGTATTCCATTCTTCCCGGCAAGGCACAGGCGGACCTGGACGCGGCGGCAGAGGGCGCCCTGTTGGGCCACACCGGAGCCACCCTCGGCGGCGAAACAGGCGGGCCGATATCGTGGACGCTCGGCCAGCGCGAGCGGCGGCGCGTCAACGAGACAGGTCGAGCTCGAAGAGCGGGAGCAGCCGGCCAGGGATGCTGGCAGAGCCCTTCTCGCCCACGCGTCGCGCGCCGCAGGCCTCGTAGAACCGCGCGGCGTTCGGATCGCCCTGGATCACGAGGACGCGGTACCCGCGTCGCCGCGCTTCGTCGCGCGCGTGCGCCAGGAGCGCGCGGCCATGACCGCGCCCGATCTCCTCCGGCTCGACGAAGAGGTGGCCGAGCTCCACCCGGGTCGGGCTCAGGGCCTCGAGCGTGTAGAACCCGAGCGCCTCGTCTCCGCGCACCAGGACGAAGGTCGGATGCCGCGCCACGTACGCCGGCGAGATCGAGAGCTCCGCGCGGCACGCCTCCATGAACTCGCGCGTGTAGCCCCAGTGCGCCTTGGAACGGAGGGCGAGCGCGCCGAGGAGCTCAGCCTCCTCGGGGCGAGCGGCCCGGATCACGGGGACCTCCGGCAGGCGAGCCGACCGGGCGCGCCGGGGACGGCGGCGCGCCGGTCTCCGCCGGGCGGCGTCTGCTGGCGCAAGGGCATGGCTCCGGTCCAAAGGCCTGAAAGAACGCACGCACGACGGCGTCGATGGCGCGCTCGTCCTCGCTGCGGGTCATGGCAGGCCGGCCTCCATCGAGGGGTCTCAGAGGATCACCAACGAACGTCGGACGAGCGCAAAAATTCGGCGCGCCGCCGTGCGCCGCGAGGCGCGCGCGCAGCGAGGAAACGAGCGAGCCTCCCGCCCATCTCCAGCCCCAGCGTATACCAGACATGGGGGCTTGCCGGAAGCCCCCAGGCATGCCGCACCATGCTGCATTATGAAGATGCCGAAGCACGCCGTGGTGATCGCGGGTGGAGGTCCGACGGGGCTCATGTTGGCGGCCGAGCTAGCGCTGGCGCGGATCGACGTCGCCGTCGTCGAGCGGCGCGAAAACCAGGACCTCGCCGGCTCGCGCGCTGGCGGTCTGCACGCACGCACGATCGAGGTCTTCGATCAGCGTGGCGTCGCGGAGCGCTTTCTCTCACAAGGGCAGGTGATGCAGGTCGCGGGATTCTCGTTCATCCCTCTCGACATCAGCGACTTCCCGGTTCGCCACAACCACGGGCTCGCGCTCCGCCAGAACCGGATCGAGCGCATCCTGGCCGACTGGGTCTCCGAGCTGCCGGTGAAGTTCTATCGCGGGCGTGACGTGACGGGGTTTGCGCAGGACGACACGGGCGTCGACGTCGAGCTGTCTGACGGCGCGACGCTACGAGCGAAGTACCTCGTCGGGTGCGACGGCGGTCGCAGCCTGGTCCGCAAGAAGGCGGGCATCGACTTCGCCGGATGGGACGCGTCGACGAGCTACCTGATCGCGGAGGTGGACATGGTGGACGAGCCCGCGTGGGGCGTCCGCCGCGGCGAAAAGGGCGTCAACGCGCTGGGTAAGCTGGAAGACGGAAAGCGTGTTGGCGTCGTGCTCGTGGAGCCGCACGTCGGCAAAGCCGACAAGCCGACGCTCCAGGACCTGCGCGATGCGCTCGTCGCGGTCTACGGCACCGACTTCGGTGTTCACAACCCGACCTGGCTATCCCGATTCAGCGACATGGCTCGGCAAGCGGCGTCCTAC
This sequence comes from Sorangium sp. So ce128, assembly GCF_051525245.1. Classification (NCBI taxonomy): domain Bacteria; kingdom Pseudomonadati; phylum Myxococcota; order Polyangiales; family Polyangiaceae; genus Sorangium; species Sorangium sp. So ce128. Next base: position 3,201,033 of record NZ_CP150313.1, read on the forward strand.
CGAGACCGGCGAGTCCTCCTGGCGGGCGACGCGGCGCACGTGCACGCGCCGGCAGGTGGACAGGGGCTCAACATCGGCGTCCAGGACGCCGTGAACCTGGGATGGAAGCTCGCCCAGGTGGTGAGCGGCACATCGCCCGACAGCCTGCTCGATACCTATCACGCCGAGCGGCACCCCATCGCTGCCCGCGTGCTGCGCCTTACCATGGCGCAAACCGCGCTCGGTCGCGGCGACGATCGAACGGAGGCCCTGCGCGAGACCGTGACCGAGCTGCTCAAGATCGACGAGCCTCGCAAGCGCTACGCCGCGATGATGTCTGGTCTTGACATTCGCTATGACCTCGGTGAAGGACACCCGCTGCTCGGACGTCGGATGCCCGATCTCGACCTGGTCACCGAGAGCGGACCGCTGCGCGTATTCACGCTGCTGCACGAGGCAAGACCGGTCTTGCTCAACCTCGGCGAGCCGGGTGCCTTCGACATCGCTCCCTGGGCCGCTCGTGTTCGGCTGCTCGAAGCTCGCCCCGCTGGTGTGTGGGAGCTCCCGGTGCTCGGCGCGGTACCTGCGCCGACTGCCGTCTTGATTCGACCCGACGGACACGTCGCGTGGGTCGGAGAAGGGACGGACCACGGCCTTCGCGACGCCCTCACCACCTGGTTCGGACCGCCCACCCAGCGGAGCGCCGCGGCACACCTGCTCTCCCGGCACACCGCCTCCGCGTAGGCGCTCAGCGGGGGAGGACGTGCCGTCGAGGGGCAAACAGGAAATCGGCTTCGGCCTGCTCCTGGCCCTGGCGTGGGCGAAGGGGACGATTACCAGCTGCGGCCGGACGGATCGAGGCCATCGAAAAGCACGCAAGAGCTCGTTCGGCGGCAGGCCGTCAAAGCAGCGCACCGGCTGCACGCCCGTGCGCATCTCGCAAGAATCGACATTTTGCAAGAGCCGAGAACAGTCCACCTGAGCGGTACGCGCGGCGCACGAACGTTACGAAAAGTAGCACAAAATCAGCTTGAAGACGACCGGCAAAGTGGGGAATAACTTCGGCGGCACTCGCGGGTCGGGCCCTCGTCCGCCATCCCATCGCCCGACCCCAGCGGGATCCTGTTTCACGACCCCTCACGAGGAGCGCTCAACATGCGTCTACGCACTGCACGTCCCACGATCTCTTTGGCTTTGTTCGCAGTGCTGCCTTGGGTGCTCGCCGCCTGCGGCAGCGAAGGCGGATCGGAGGATCCCAGCGGTTCAGGAGGAAGCCCTGCTGCCAGCACGGGGGGCGTCGGCGCCAGCGGCAGCGGCACCGGAGGGACGCCGACGGGCACGGGTGGACCGTCCTCTTCGAGCGGTACCCCGACCGGGACGGGCGGCGACGTGACGACGGGCGAAGCCAGCACCGGTGGCGGGGGCCCGGCCGGAACGGGCGGAGCGCCGGGAACCGGTGGTGCCGGGGGCAACGGCGACGGCGGCAACGCCGTGAGCGCCGAGTGGGGTGAGGTGGAGAACCCTGGAGCCGGGTGCACCGTCGGAGCGATGCCGAGCGTCGCTTCGCTCACGGCGAACTCGAAGCTGCCGGACCCCTTCAAGAAGATGGACGGCAGCCGCATCGCCAGCAAGAGCGAGTGGGCCTGCCGGCGCGAAGAGATCCTCCAGCAAGCCTACAAGTTCATCTACGGCGACAAGCCCGTCCCGGCAAAGGGCGCCGTGTCCGGCACCGTGAGCAACAGCAGGATCACGGTCGAGGTCAAGGATGGCGGCGGCACCGCCTCGTTCAACCTCACCGTGAACATGAACGGGGCGACTGCGCCCGCCCCGGCCATCATCGGCTACGGCGGCCTGAGCGGCATGCCGGTTCCGAGCGGCGTCGCGACGATCACCTTCACCGCGGTCGAGTCGCAAGGCACCAGCGGCGCGAAGAACGGGCCGTTCTACAGCGCGTACGGTTCGGACCATCCCGCGGGTTACCTCACGGCACAGGCCTGGCAGATCAGCCGCGTCCTCGACGTCCTGGAGCAGAACCCCGGCGTCATCGATCCGCGCCGGGTGGGTGTGACGGGTTGCTCACGCTGGGGCAAGGGTGCCTTCGTCGCCGGCGTGCTCGACAACCGCATCGCCTTGACCATCCCGGTGGAGTCGGGTCTCGGGGGCACGATCGGCCTGCGCCTCGTCGAGGTGCTCGATAGCTACAGCGGCTCCGAATGGCCCTATCATGGCATCAGCTACGTCCGCTGGCTTTCGGAGGTGGCGCTCGGTCAGTTCACCACGGGCAACAACGCTGGGGCCGACAACACGAACAAGCTGCCCGTCGACATGCACGAGATGATGGGCCTCATCGCTCCGCGCGGCCTCTACATCGTGGACAACCCGAGCACCATGTACAACGGGCTCGATCGGAACTCGGCGTGGGTCACCGCCAACGTCGGCAAGATGATCTTCGAGGCGCTCGGCGTCGGAGACCACATCGCCTACACGGGCGCAGGTGGGAGCCACTGCAGCTGGCGCTCGCAGTACACTGCATCCCTCAACGCCATGGTCGACAAGTTCCTGAAGGGCAACGCCGCCACGGCGACGGGCAATTTCGCTACGGACCTGCCCAACAAGCCCAACCACCTGGACCACATCGACTGGACACCGCCGACGCTCACCGGCGAGCTTTGATCCAGCGCAGAGGTAACGTATGAATCCTAGCTCGTTCCTCTCTCTCGGGGTCGCCCTGGCGCTGACGCTGGGCGCTTGCGGCCCTGGCCAAAACGATGACGCCACGGGCGGCACCGGAGGTGGTGGAGCCTCGGGCAGCGCGGCGGGCTCTGGCGGCCAGAGCCCCGCGGGAGGCGCCGGCGGCACGCCGCAAGAGACCAGCAGCGCCTCATCGGGCGGCGCCAGCGGCGGCGCGGGGCCGAGCAGCGGCGCGGGGCCGAGCGGCGGCACCTCCACCGGCGGTGGCCCCGGAGCGGCCACCAGCGGAGCGACGGGGGCGGGCGGCGCTCCGGGTGGCGACTGCACGCGCGAGCTCCTGGATGGCCTCCTGGACGACTACTTCGCCGCCCTCGCCGCCGGGGATCCTTCCAGCCTACCCCTGGCAGAAGGCGTGAAGTTCACCGAAAACGGCATGCAGGCCGAGATCGGCACGACGGCCTTCTGGAGGGACGCTGGCGAGGTGAAGCATTCGCAGCGTGCCCTGGATACCGAGGCGTGCAGCGCCGGCGCTCAGGCGGTGATTCCGGAAGGCGGGAGGGATCTTCCCGTCGCCCTCCGCATCAAGGTGGAAGGTTCGGAGATCACGGAGATCGAGACGATCGTCGTCCGCCCGGGCGATTACACGGCATCCTTCGCGGTCGCTTCGGATCCCGCCGCGATCATCGCCATCTCGGACGACATCGGCTGGCACGACGAGGTCCCGGAGGCCGAGCGGGCCACCCGGGAAGAGCTGACGAGCTGGATCGACAAGTACTTCCGCTCGTTCCCCTCCGGCGTCTGCGACGTCACGGGAGCCTGCAAGCGCCTGGAGAACGGGGGCGGCAACTTCTCTTGCCGCACCGGAGCATCCTGCAGCGCCAGCGATCCTGGGTCCGGCGGCACCTTCGTCCCGCGCGTCATCCTGGCCGACGAGGTGCGTGGCATCGCCATCGGTCTCACGATCTTCGACTTCATGACGGACGGGCATCTGGACATGCATATGATCAAGATGTCCGGCGGTCAGGTGCACGCCGTCCACGCCATCCTGCGCGACACGAACGGCGTGTCCGGCTGGGAGTGATGGCGACCTCCCTCGCCGCTCGCGTCGAACCGCCTGGCGGGATTTCCGACGCACCGAACCAGGCTTGATCACTCCCCTTGCTGCGTGCGCTTTCGGAAGCGCAGCAGCTTCCCGCGCGAGACGCCGAGCCGCTCCGCGGCCGACGTCACGTTGCCGCCGGCGGCCGCGAGGGCGGACTCGACGCGCTCCTGCGTGAGCGCGGTCTTCTGGTCGTCCGGCGCCTTCCCGAGCACCTCCTCGACCGGCCACAGCCGCAGCCCGGGCTCGTGATCGAGGCGGCGCACCTCCGCGAGGGCCGCGTCGAGCCCGCGCACGTTGCTCGGCCAGGGATCGAGCAGCAGCCGCTCCATGGCCTCGACCTCGACCGCTTCGGCCGGGAGCGCGACGCCCGCGCGCCGCGCGAGCTCGCCCGCCACGCTGAAGAGGTCCTCGCGCCGCTCGCGGAGCGCCGGCACGTGGATGCGCGCCATCGCGAGCCGCGCGAACAGGTCGCGCCGGAACGCCCCGCGCTCCACCATCTCCTCGAGGTCCCTGTGGGTCGCGGCGACGACCAGCACGTTCACGTGGACCGGCCGCTGCGCCCCGACCGGCAGCACCTCGCGGTTCTCCAGGAGCCGCAGCAGCTTCGCCTGGAGATCGGGATCCAGCTCGCCGATCTCGTCGAGGAACAGCGTCCCGCCGTCGTGGGCCACGACGATCCCGGGCGCTGCGCTGCGCGCGTCCGAGAACGCCCCCGCCACGTGGCCGAACATCTGGGACTCGAACACGCCGCGCGCGACGCCGGCCACGTTCACCGCCGCGAAAGGCGCTGCGCGCCCCAGGGCCGCCGCCGTGGCGCGCGCGACGAGCTCCTTGCCCACGCCCGTCTCCCCTTCGATGAGCACGTTGCCGGGGCGGCTCCGCGGCAGGCCCTCGAGGGGCTGCGCCACGGTGCGCAGGCCGTACGGCCCGACGAGCCCGCCGACGGGCGGCGCCGGATCGAGCGGGCCGAGGAGCTCCTCGCGGAAGACGAACAGGACGCGCCCGAGCCTCAGCACCGCCCCGTCGTCGAGCGGCGTGAGGTCGCGCGGCGCGAGCCTCGACCCGTTCACCCACGTGCCGTTGCGCGACCCGACGTCCGCGACGCGCAGCGCGCCGCCGGCGCGATCGATCCGCAGGTGCTTGCCTGACACCTCCGCGTCGGCGAGGCCGCGTTCGGCGAGCCAGGCGCGGCCGATGACGGTCCCGGAGTCGGGCAGCGCGAACGCCATGGGCCGCGGGAACGCGCACACAAGCGCTGGCCGCCGCCTCCCGGCCTCGGGCCGCACCGGGCTCCGGTGCTCGACGGTGCTCGACACGTCCTTGGCCATTCTCCTCGCAGGGTGCCATGCACCTCCGGAGCGTGGAAGCGCCGCGCTGGGGGGCGACGGTTGTGTCGTTCGCCCGGAGCTCCGCCGAGCTCCCCGCAGAGAAGCGCGGATTCAGCGCTTCAGAGAGACCGCCCGTCGAACCCGCACATCGGGTCGCCCGGGTTCGTGCACCTGGGCTGCTGGGGCCCCACCCCCACCTGCGGTCGCGGTCCGGACGCCGCAGGTCGGGCGAGCGCCTCCCGCAGGTGGGTGAGCGCGCCCTCGTAAGCGCGGAGCGCGCCCTCGTCGGCGCCGGGCGTCCTCGCGCGCGCCGCGGCGACCTCAGCCGCCGCCGTGGCCTCGGGCCGCCGCCGCTCCGCGGCCCATGCGGCGAGGTCGGCGTGGCGCCGATCGAGCGCCGCGACCCTCTCGAACGCGTCGAGCCGTGTCTGCAGCGCGTCGAGCGCGTCCCCGAACGCCCGCAGCCGGTTGTGGTCCAGCGCCCGCGGATCGAGGGCGCTCCGCGCCGCCTCCGCGGTCGCGGTTGCCTCCTCGGCGTCGCGGGCGAGGGGCCTGCCGCGCAGCGCCGCGTGGCGCCTGTCGAGGGCCGCGAGCTCGGCCGCCCTCGCGCTCTCGCGTTCGTCTGCCAGCGCCGCCTGTGCATCACGGAGCCGCTGGGCCTCTTGCTCCAGGCCTGCCACGTGCTGCGCGACCCCGTAGGTGGCCGCTGCGCCGCCGCACAGCGCCAGGCCGAGCGCGGCGGCGAGCGCGTGCGTCAGGCTGCGGCGCCGTCCCTCGGCGCGCGCGCGGGTGACGGCCAGCTCGTGCGCGCGCGCCGCGTTATCCGCCTCGAGGCGCGCCTTCGCCTCGGCCTCGATGCGTGCCACCTCGAGCGCCGCCCGCGCCCGCGCTTCCGCGCGCGCCTCCGCCTCGGCCTGCTCCCGCTCGCGCCGCGCCTGCGTCTCTGCCTCGGCCGCGGCCCGAGCCGCATCCGCGGCGCGCCGGCGCGCTTCCTCCTCGCGCTGCTCGCGGGCTTCCTTCTCGCGCGTTCTCGCGCGCTGGAGGTGCTCCTCCCGCACGCGCGCCTCCTCGAGCTTCGCGAGCTCCGCGAGGGAGAACGTGACGGACGTATCGGAGGTATCTCGGCTCATCATCGGCATCGGGGCTCCTCTCCGAGCGCCCCCGTAGCAGCCCGCGTGCCGACGATATCCAATGTAAATTCAGCAACTTAGGCCCACGATTCGGCCCGAGCGGGCGATCGCGATCGCGCCAGGCGCTACCGATCGCGATCGCGATCGCGCGACGTCTGCGCGCTCCAGGTGGACCCGCGACCACGGGGCGTCGCTGGGCCTCTTCACGGTCCGCGCGGCCGGCTCCCACGGTAGGCCC
>NZ_CP150313.1:3212500-3725000 GCF_051525245.1 Sorangium sp. So ce128
AGCAGGCGTTAGTGATCCGGTGGTTCTGTATGGAAGGGCCATCGCTCATCGGATAAAAGGTACTCTGGGGATAACAGGCTGATCGCGCCTGAGAGTTCATATCGGCGGCGCGGTTTGGCACCTCGATGTCGGCCCATCGCATCCTGGGGCTGGAGCAGGTCCCAAGGGTTCGGCTGTTCGCCGATTAAAGCGGTACGCGAGCTGGGTTTAAAACGTCGTGAGACAGTTTGGTCCCTATCTGCCGTGGGCGTAGGACACTTGAGAGGAGCTGCCCATAGTACGAGAGGACCTGGGTGGACGTACCTCTGGTGTTCCGGTTGTCCTGCCAAGGGCATAGCCGGGTAGCCATGTACGGAACGGATAACCGCTGAAAGCATCTAAGCGGGAAGCCGGCCTCAAGACTAGGTGTCCCGGGCCGCAAGGCCCCTAAAGACCCCTCGTAGACCACGAGGTTGATAGGCCGGGTGTGGAAGCCGAGCAATCGGCGGAGCTAACCGGTACTAATAGGTCGTGCGGCTTGACCTTGCTCCATGGAACGTGACGAGCCTCGCGCCCGGTGCTCGGGTGTGAGCGGCGCGTCGCAGCGTGCGAGAGACGCTTCAGAAGAGAGCCTGCATGGCGGACGTCATGCGGGCTTTTCTGCTTTTGTCTTCGCCTCGCGGAGCTGGGCCTCGCTGGGCTCACCGGCCGGGCCGCCCGGGGGGCCTCGTTCTTCGCGCGGCGTGGGGGCCTCGGTGAGCTGACCGGCCCCGCGCGAAGGACTGGGGCCCGGGTCCGAGGCGCTCCACGGCGCCGAACGCGGCCGCGCGCCGCCTCGTGCTGCGCGGGGCAAGTTTTCCACGCCGGTTCCGGATGTACGGCGCGCTGCAGGTGCGACTATGGTCGCCGCATGCGACCTCTGAGGCAGTGGCCAACGGAGACGGCGCAACGCGTCGATCCGCAAAGGGAATCCGAGCGCCGCGAGCCTCCCCACGGCGCTCGCCTCGGTGACGCGAACCCGTCGGCGGAAGCGGGGCTTCCGGCCGGAACCATGTAGTCGAGGCGCGAAGCACGATGACGACGCACGTAGAAACCACGCTGCCGGAGGAGCAGCGAGCCGAACCGTCCGCTGATGCATCGGCAGGGCAGGGCGCGGCGGCGGATGAGGCCGTGGAGCGCTCTCCGTCGCTGCCACGGGAGGCGGTGCGCAGGCTCGCCTCGGTCTGCTTCTGGATCACGATGGCGCTCTGCCTCGCGCTGCTGGCGTGCAAGACGGTGGTGCGCTTCGACCTGACGACGCTCTGGGACGACGCGTACATGTTCCAGCGGTACGCGCACAACATCCTCGCCGAGCACAGCGTCTCGTGGAACCCCAAGGGGCCGCCGTCCTACGGGCTCACCTCGCTCGCCTTCATCGTCGCCGCCGTGCCGTTCCACCTCATCGCCGGCGGCAACACGAGCCTCGCCGCGATGCTTCAGAGCCTCGTCTGGGGTCCCGTGCTGCTCGTCCTGCTCGCCCTGCTCGTCCTGCGGGCGGCCGGCGACGGCAAGGTCGCGCGCCTGTCCTGCTTCACCCTCGTCGCGTTCTGCGCCGCCCGGTCCACGCTGACCGACCACTTCGTGAGCGGCATGGACACGTCGTTCGGCCTCTGCTTCCTCACCGCGTACCTGCTCCTCACGCTGCGGCTGCTCGGCGCGGCCCGGGTCGCCGGCGGCGTGGCGCTCGGCGCGTTCGGCGGGCTCGCCTTCTCGGTGCGGCCAGAGCTCACGGCCTACGCCGTCCTCGTCCCGCTCGCGCTCGTCGCGCTCGAGCGCGACCGCGACCGCCGGCGCTTCGGGCTCGCCGCCCTCGCCGCGACGGCGGGCGTCCTCGCCCTCCACCTCGCGGCCGCCAAGCTGTACTTCGGCTCGCCCCTCCCGCTGCCGTTCTATGCCAAGTCGACGAACCTCTACGGATCAGGGATCCTCCGCGCCTACCGCGGGCGTCCGACCATCGATCTCGTCGACTGGATCGAGCTCTTCTGGCCGCTCTTCACCGTCATCGCGCTCGACGTGCTCGTGGGCCTCGGCGCGCGGCAGGCGAGCCCCGGCGCGCCGGCAGGCGAGGGGCGGAGGAGCGGCCCCCGGGCCTTCTGGGCGGAGTCCTCGGCGTTCGACAAAGGGGTCCTCGCCGCGACGCTCCTGTGCCTCGCCTACTCGTGGCTGTTCGTCGTGCCGATCATGGGGTTCGCGCAGAGGTTCTATTACGCGCCGCTGCCAGGCCTCATCTACCTCGCTTGCCGGAGCGCCGCCCGGCTCGCGCGGACGCTCTCCGACTCGGTCGGCCAGCCCGCGCCGGCCGCCCTGCCCCTGGCCGGCGTGGCCGCGCTGGCGATCCTCTGGCTCCAGCTGTCGACTCCCCTCGCCGCGGCAGGCAGGGACCTCGCCGGCGCCGTCGCGGCGAATCGGCTCGGGCATTTCAACATCGTCAAGCACGGCAACACCTCGGGACCGCAGAAATACTGGTTCGCGATCGATCGCGTCTCGAAGCTCCCCGACGACCTCGTCATCGCCACGACCGAGGTCGGGATGCTCGGCGCGATGAACCTCAAGAAGACGATCATCGACATGGCCGGCCTCAACGACCGGCGCTTCGCGCTCGAGCCGTTCTCCGCGGACAGGTTCTTCGAGGCCTACAAGCCCGATCTCATCTACATGCCACACCCTCATTACGTGCAGATGACCGAGGATCTGACGGCCCACCGCGAGATGTCCCATTATGTCGTCTACTCGAAGTCGAAGCTCGGGACATCCCAGTTCGGCATCGCCGTCCGGCGCGACAGCCGCTACTTCGAGCAATTGCAGCAGATCGTGAAGGAGAAGATGGGCTCGAAATGACGTCGCGCGCCGCGCGGTGCGCGCGGTGCGCGCGGTGGGGGACGGCCCGCCCGCTGGCTGGCGACCGTGCGTGCCGCCGACCGTCTCCAGCGAGGCGATCGACGCTCTTCCCGCGATCCGGGGCGTCTGATACCATCGCTCCCGACGGCGGCGCCTGCCGCACTGGAGCATGACGTGAACTGTCCGAAATGCGCGGCCTCGATGGATATCGTCACCTTCGGCGGGATCGATGTCGACCGGTGTACGGCGTGCGGCGGGATCTGGTTCGACAGCCGCGAGAAGGAGTCCCTCAAGGCCATGGCGGGCTCCCAGCAGATCGACACCGGCGACCCCTCGGTAGGGCGGAAGAACAACCAGATCCGGCGGGTGCCGTGCCCCCGCTGCTCGACGCCGATGGTGCGCATGGTCGACCCGGAGCAGTCGCACATCTGGTACGAGAACTGCAGCGTCTGCGGCGGCGTCTACTTCGATGCCGGCGAGTTCCGCGATTACAAGGAGCACACGCTGAGCGACTTCTTCCGGGACCTGGTCGCGCGCCCGCGCAGCTGACGGCGTGCCGGCGCCCGGAGCCGCGGACACGGGCTCTCCTCGGCCGTGCAGCTCAGCCTCGGGAGCCCGCCCGGCTGCCCCCCGGGGCGCGCTCGATCAGGGGGCCTCGCGGCCGGACTCCTCGGCGCCTGAGCCCTCGCCGGCCTCGGGGAACGTCGCCAGGAGCTCGCCGGCGCGGAAGACCCACAGCGTGCCGGGCGTCGCCTTGCGCCAGAGCTCGTCGCGCGTGAGCGGCTCTGTGGCCACGACCGCCATCCGCGCGTCGGGGCCGACGCCGTGGAGGTCGTTGAAATTCACCTTGAGATCCGCGTCCACGAGCGTGGCCTCGCCGAACGGGGCCTGGCGCAGGATGCAGGACAGGTTGTCGCCGCAGCGGGCGAAGAGGTGCTCGCCGTCCGCGAACAGGAAGTTGAAGACGCCATCGGCGCCGAGCTCGTTCCCGAGCTCGTAGAGCGTGCGCCCCAGCTCCCGCGCGTCGCCCGGGTACCTCTCGCCGTACGCGCTCCGGATCGCCTCGAGGAGGACGCAGAAGGCGTGCTCGCTGTCGGTGTCGCCGACCGGCGTCTCGACGTGGAGCTTCCGATCCCTGACCGTGGGCAAGGTGCCGTTGTGCGCGAACACGATGTGCCGGCGGTGGAGGACCCGCATGAACGGGTGCGTGTTCTTCAGGGCCGCTCCCCCCCGCGTCATCTTGCGCACGTGCGCGATGGCGAGGGCCGTGTGGATCGGGTTCTCGCGGATGAACCGCGCGAGCGGGCTCGAGAAGGCCGGGTGAGGCTCGAGGAACGTGCGCGCGAACAGCCCATCGTACAGCGAGACGCCCCAGCCGTCCGCGTGCGGCCCTGTCTGCCCGCCGCGGAGCGCGAGCCCCGTGAACGAGAACACGATGTCCGTGGGCACGTTCGACACCATGCCAAGCAGCTCACACATGACGGGCACCCTCCCGCGGCGCGCGCGCGCCGTCGACGATCACGAGGCCCGTGACCCCGCCTCCCGCGGAGACGTTGCTGACCTCCGAGGCGGAGAGCCGGACCATGGCGCCCTCCATGCGCGTGGTGAAGGTGGGGTGCGGGCCCTCCACGCCGCGGGCGAAGACGAAGGGGCAAAGGTCGAAATAGACATGCTCTTCCTCCACGGCGCCGCCGCGGAACGTCGGCATGCGCGCGGTGCGCGGGCGGCGCCGCTCCTGCACGATGCAGGGCTGGTCCGCGGCGGCCCGGACTGCCTCTCTCCAGGCCGCCGGCGTCGCCGTCCACCCGAGCAGCACGCCTTTGCCGCCGTACTCGTCGTTCGGCTTCAGCACGAAGCTCTCCTGCTCTCCGAGGAGGAGCTCGACGAGATCCACCTCGCGGCCCCGCCAGGCGGCGCGGCCGGCGGTCACCCGGCGCGTCCAGGGGACGTGCTCCGCGATGGCCGCGCGCTGCTCGGGCGTGAACAGGCCCGAGAACATGGGGTTGCTCAGCACGGCGAACGCCGCCTTCTTGTTGAGGGGCCTGATCCGGAACGAGTTCGCCACGTACGCCGCGCGATCGCAGTAGGCGCGGATCAGGGGGTGATTGAGGCCGCGCCGCCCGACGAGCTCCTGCGTGATCACGCGCCGGTAGACGAGATCGATGCGCTCCCCGCCCGCTCCGAGGCGGCGGCCGTCGTACGTGAGCTCGTCCGGATCGACGATCCTGGTCCGGTGCCCCTCGGCCGAGAACAGGTCGGCGAGCACCCTGAGCTCGGCCGAGGTGTCGACAGTGGCCCAGTCGACGATGGCTATCGCGGGCCGCGCCTCGCGCCCGCCCCACGCGGCGTAGCCCTCGCGCAGGGCGCCGAGGAGCGCCCGGTGCGGCGCCGGCGTGCGCAGGCCACGCCCGTCCCGGAGCGGCGCGAGGTGGGGGAGCGCCATCAGCGTCCGCTCGACGAGGATCTGGTCGGTGAGGCCGGCGGGGGAGTCGGCGTTGTACTCGATGAAGGAGAAGCCGCCGTCGGTGATCAGCATGTCGAGGCGCCCGACCGTGTGGAGCGGCCCCGGACCCGGCACGATGGCCGCGAGGGCGCGCTCGTCCGCGGAGAGCCCGACCTCCTCGGCCAGGAAGTCGTCCCGGATCGCGCGCTGCGCGACCCTCTCCAGCGCGGAGGCGATCTGCTCGGCCGCGCGGGCGATCGCGGCGAGGTCCTGCTCGGCGATGAGGTACGGCCGCAGATAGCGGCACAGCGGGCGCGCGCCGTGGACCAGCCCGAGCCGCCGCTGGGCCTCGAGGAACGCCTCGAACCGCGCCGCATCCATCGCCCCCGGCGCGGCGAGCCGGGCGTCGAGCTGCTCCGCGAGGGATCTCGTGGCGTCCTGGCTCATGGCGACCTCATGTCGCGCCCGCGCGCGGGGTCCCCCAGGCGTGCACGGGCGCGCCGGAGTCGACCTCGGCCATGTAGCGCTCCAGCATCTTTCTCAGCGCCTCCTCGCGCGACGCGGAGCCCATCTCCAGCGCCGAGAGCGCGCGGAGCTGCCATGTGGCGCCGGTGATGCCTTTGGCGACCCGCGCCTCGAAGATCCGGAGATAATGGCGGGCCTCGTCCCCGTCGACGCCCGCGGTCACGAGGCCCTCCTCGACCCGCGGCAAGAGCGAGAGGAGGAGATCGCGCGCCCGGACGCACCTCGGCGCGGCCCCCGGTACGGCGGGCCAGACGAGCTCGGCGTCGAGGCCGTAGTGCGCTGCATGGTAGAAGTTCCTCACGGCGAGCTCGAACGGGAACGACGGCAGGAGCTCTCCGATGGAGGGGGCGAGGGCGAGGATGCCTCCGAGCAGGAAGCTCCCGTTCGCGAGCATGTCATCGAGCGTGGGCCCGGACGGCAAGGCGCGAAGCTCGATCCGCAAGTGGCCGTCGCCGGCCGGATCGTACACCGGTCGATTCCAGTTCCAGACGGTGCCGTGGTGCAGGCGGAGCTCGTGGAGCTGCGGTATCCCGCCGGCCCGCGCGCAGCCGACGACGTCCTCGTCGCCGCACACGGGGAGGATGGGCTCGTGCAGCGCGACGCTCTCCATGAAGAGCTCCGCCGCGCCGTCGCGCACCCAGCCGGTCCCGAAGCCGATGCGGGCCGGCATCTTCCAGTCCGCGCCGGGCGCCGGCGGGCGATCGTCGCCTGCCTGCTTGAACACCGCCACCCGCGTCTCGTGCCACAGCCGGTGGCCGAGGAAGGTGGGCGAGTTGCACGCGGCCGCGAGCGCGGGCGCGGTCATCATCATGGCGGCGTTGAACAGCCGCGCGAAGGCGTCGGGCGTGGCCCGGAGGTGGATCTGAAAGGCGGTGTTCGCCGCCTCCATCGCGGGGTCGTCCGACGTGAGCTCCAGCGGCTCGGCGCCGTCGATCTGGATGTGGAAGGGCGCCCTGCGCAGCCTGCAGAGCCCCGCGGCGAGCGCCCGATACCGGGGCAGGTTCGTGATCGTCGCAGGGCTGAAGTCGCGCCGCTGGAAGGTCGGCAGGATGCTGACCGGGACCACGCGCGCGCCCCGCGCCGCCGCGCGCTCGCGGATCGCCTCGACGGTCGCGCGCATCTGCTCGCGCAGCGCCGAGAGCGGCCTGCCGGCGAGCGGCACCGGCTGGGTGCTGAGCTCGATGTCGAACGCGCCCATCTCCGGCGTGATCATCGGGCTCGCCGCGGCGCGCGCGATCTCCGCCCCGATCGGCACGGGGCGCGCCTCGCGATCGACGAGGAACATCTCGAGCTCGGTGCCGATCGTCGCTTCCCCGTGGCCGAACCCCGGCCGGGCGAGCACCATCTCCAGCGCCGCGAGGTTCTGCTGGAGCCGCGTCTTGAAGAGCCGATAATCGACGGTCTTGAAGTGGTCTTGCTGGATCTCGATGCCCAAGGGACCTCCCGCTGCGATCCCGGCGAGGGCCCGTCCTCCAGCACGGCGAGCGCCGTGGGCTCCAGGAGAGCTCGCCGCCGGGATCGCGATGTTCCCGCGCCCTACGCGCCGCGCAATGCAAGCGCAGGGCCACGGACGGCGGTCTCGACATGAAGGAGGCCGGAGACGGCGGCCCGCTGGCGTCGAGCTCGATCGGTGTGGCGCGGATGCAGCCTGTGGCAAAACGCGCCGTGGGCGCTGTGCGAAGGTGTCCCCCGAGTTTCGCGCAGGTATCGGGGAGGTTTCATCCCGGGCGCCGGCTCATCGGTCGACGTGCGGGACGCGCTCGACGACACACGCGCCCGCCTTGCAGCGAGCGACCGAGTCCTCCTTCGGTGCCATGCACTTGGCGACCGGGCAGCTCTCGGCGGCGCAGCTCGCGGCGCGCCACTTCTGGAGCTCCGCGAGCGCGTCGCGGTGGAACGCCTGGTCGCACGGCGGGCACAGCTGGTCGCAGCACTGCCCGGCCCGCGCGCAGGACGCCACGCAGTCGGCGTCGGCCTCGCACCGAGGTTCCGACGCCGCAGCGCGCGGTTCGCCGGCAGCCGGCGGGGGCTGCGCCGCGGGCGAGGTCTCGGCCGCCGGCGGGGCCTGCGACGCGGGCGGAGCGTCGACCCCCGGCGGGGCCTGCGGCGCGGGTTCCTTGGTACAGCCGGCGAGGCAGGCGAGGCCGGCGAGCACGAGCGAGCGAGAGGGCAGCGAGAGCTTCATGCCGGCCATGATGGCACGGGGCGAGCCCGCGGCGCGCGGGGCGAAGGCCGATCCAATTGTTCTTTTTGCGACTTTGTGGCTTTGCGACGTTGCGTTGAATCCTCGCTCCGGACCCCTGGCGGGTGGCGCTAGTAGAACGAGAGCGGCTGCCCCGTGGCCTCCACGACGGCCATCCACAGGTCGTCCGTCGGGTCCACCTGCTTGCGCATGCGGACGGCCAGGGGCATCGGCACGTGCACGAAGCGGCCGTGCCACCGGCCGATCAGCATCTCGGTGTTGCCCGCCATGGCCGCGTGGACCGCGTTCCGGGCCATGTTCCAGCAATACACGCTGTCCGACGGGGACGCGGGGACGCTGCGGATATGATAGCTCGGGTCCAGGTACTTCAGCGTCGCCTCGACGCCGCGCGCCCGGAAGTGCGCGTTGATGCGGTCGCGCAGGAAGAGGCCGATGTCCTTCAGCTTGAGGTTGCCGCTGAGATCCGTCGCCATGGGCTCCGCGCTGGAGGTGCAGTGTTCTTGCAGGGCGCCCTCGGCGACGACGATCACGGCGTTGCCGTGGCGGGCGAGCCGGCGCTCGAGGTGCGCGAGCAGCCCGCACGGCCATAGCTCTGCGCCATCGTGAGCACGAGGCCGCGGATGACGTTGTTGACGCCGGGGCAGAGCCCGCCGCACGTCACGATGCCGGCGCGCACCTCCTTCGGATCCCAGAAGACGCGGTTGCGCGGTCCGGCCAGCTCGAACGCCGGAGGCCGCGCGCCGGAGGCGTCCGCGAGGACGGCGGACAGGCGATCGTTGAACAGCACCTTGTCGGCCTCGCCGACGTACACCGTGGCCTTCTCGCCGAGCTTCTCGGCGACGGGCGAGGGGTGCCGGCAGGGGCCGAGGTCGTTGATGGCGAGGTCGGCAGGGGTCACCACGCGCAATGCCTCCAGGTGGGGAGAACAGCGCCCCTCCGGCGAGCACCGCCGCGGGGACCCTGCCATGATCGGACGGCGCCTGTTTCGGCCGCTTTTCAGGAGCGATAAGCTATCGTAACGCCGCGCGGTTCCATTCCCACGCGAGGCGCCACGAGCGACAGCGCGTCATGCGCAGCTCCCGTTCCTCGTGAACCAGGCCGCCAGCATGTCGAGAAAGACACGGGTCTTCGGGACGAGCGTGCCGCCGGGCGGGAAGACAGCGTGGACGTCGAACCCCTGAGGCGTCCACTCCTTCAGGACCTGGACGAGCCGCTTCTTTGACAGGAACGGGCGGACGAAGTAGAGGGGCGCTCGAACGATGCCGGCGCCGGCCGCGGCGGCCTGCGCGGCCAGCTCGAAGCTGCCGACGGAGAGGCGCGGGCGCACGGCGATGGACCGCCTCCTCGAGCCAGCGACGAAGGGCCAATCTTTGGGCCCCTCCTCGCGCGCGACGACGATCGTCTCGTGGCGGCCGAGATCCTCGGGGCGCGCCGGGACGCCGCGGCGGTCGAGGTAGCGGGGGCTCGCGTAATAGCCGCCCGTCGCCGTGCCGAGCCGCCGGGCGACCAGCGAGGAGTCGTCGAGCGGGCCGACGCGGATGGCGAGATCGAAGCCCTCGCGCGCCAGATCGACCCTGCGCACCGAGGTGTCCAGCTCGACGAAGACCTCGGGGTAACGGGCCAGGTACGGCGTGATGACGCTCTCCAGCAGCGCCCCCGCGAGCGCGGCCGACGTCGTGATCCGCAGCAGCCCGCTCGGCTTCGACCTGGCCAGCGCGACCACGGCCTCGGCGTCGCGCGCGGCGGCGAGCGACCTTCGCGCGTGCTCGAAGTACGCGCGCCCTTCATCGGTCAGGCGCAGGGAGCGCGTCGTCCGGACGAGGAGCGAGACGCCGAGCCGCTGCTCGAGCTCCTGCACCCGGGCGCTGAGCGTCGCCTTGCGCGCCCGCATCGCGCGGGCAGCCGCGGTGAACCCATTGGCCTCGACGACGGCGACGAAGGCGGCGAGCTCCTCGAGCGAGCGGCCCGATTGGTACTCCACGCGTTCCAGTCTGGCCCCGATGTGGCCTATTGTCAAAAAGGGTGCCGGCGCGCATCGTCTGGTTCCACAGGCGCCGCGGAGCGCGGCTCGATTGCACCACGATGCACGCGATCAGGAAGGAACCACCCATGATTCTCGTGACGGGAGCCGGAGGGACTGTCGGAGGCGCCCTCCTCGATGAGCTGAAGTCGATGGGCGTGAAGCCCCGCGTCGCCCACCGCTCCAGCGACAAGGCCGAGAGGGCGAAGGCGGCGGGGCACGACGCCGTGATCCTCGACTTCGCGAAGCCGGAGACGCTGCGACCGGCGCTCGATGGCGTCGATGCCGTGTTCCTGCTGGGGTCCGGCGGCGCCGGGCAGATCGAGGCGGAGATCCGCGTCGTCGAGGCGGCCAGGGCCGCCGGGGTGAAGCGGCTCGTGAAGCTCTCGGTCTGGGGCGCCGGGGACGAGGCGTACTCGTTCGCGAAGATCCACCGGCCGATAGAGCGCGCGGTGGAGGCCTCGGGTCTCGCCTGGACGTTCCTCAGGCCGAACGGCTTCATGCAGAATTTCGTGACCTACATGGCCGATTCGATCAGGGCGCAGGGCGCCTTCTATCTGCCCGCGGCCGACGCGAAGATCAGCCATATCGACGTGCGCGACATCGCGCGGGTCGCGGCGCTGGCGCTGACGACCTCGGGCCATGAGGGCAAGGCGTACGAGCTCTCCGGCCCGAGGGCGTTCTCTTACAGCGAGGCGGCGGACATCCTCACGCGCGTGCTCGGCAAGGAGGTGCGTTATGTGGCGGTGTCCGACGACGCGGCGAAGGCCGGTATGGTCGCCGGCGGGGTCCCCGATCTCTATGCCGATGCGATGATCGACCTCAACCGGCTCTACCGGAGCGGCGCCGGCGCCGGCGTGACCTCGGCGGTGAAGGACGTCACCGGGCGTGAGCCGATCGGCTTCGAGCGGTTCGCGCAGGACCACGCGGCGGCGCTCCGCTGAGGCGGCGCGCGTCGATCGTCCGGTGCTCTGGATCTAGAATTCAGCCATCAGCCCTACCGACGGGTAGACGATGAAGCTGTCGAGATCGAGCGCGACCGCCCGCTGACCGAGCACCGTGAGCTCACCGCTCGAGAAGATCTCCGCCATCGTCAGCTCGAAGCCGAAGAATACGTGTTTGTAGCCGAGCGCGACGCCGGCCTGGCCGCCCACGTAGAAGCCGGTGCCGGAGAACGACGCGAGCTCCCGCTCGCCCGGATAGCCGGTGAAGGCGGGCAGGTCCAGGACGAGCGCGGTGCCAAAGCTCGTGAACATCAGGCGAGGGCCGCCCCAGACCCGGTACCATGTTCCCGCCGTCCCGATCTGGATCGGCAGGTCGATCTGCCATCGCGTGAAGTCCTCCAGCTCGACGAGGCCAAGGACGCTCCCGACGGGGAACTCCATCACGTACCGCCCGACGCCGGCGCCGGCCGTCAGATCGATGCCGTGTTTGTCGCGCTTCAGGAGCTGGTAGCGGGTGCCCAGGCGGAACGCGCTGCCGGTATATCGGAGGTTGAGCTCCCAGCGATCGAGCGCGGTGTAGCCGATGCCGAGGTGCGGCGTGACCGAGGGCGGGTTCAACGCGAGCGCACCGCCCGCCTCGAAGAGCGCCTGCCGCTCGGCCTCGGACAGCTCTCGTGACTCCGCGGCGTCCGCCAGCACGACGCCGGCGTCCACGAGCGACGCGAGGGTGCCGGTCGGGATCGAGACGTCGAGCCCGAGCTCGGCCTGGACATGGCCTTTCTCGGCCACGTGGGCCGGCTGGAGCGTGGAGAGCGCCGGGGCGCAGCCGCAGGTCCACAGGGCGAGCAAGGCGAGGGTGCGCGGAAGCATCAGCAGGTCACGCTATCATGACCGTTCTCTCGAGGCGCGCGTCGACGAGGGCGCGCCGGTCCCCGACACCGGCTCTATCTGTACGATGACGGCGAGAGCCGCGCGGTGGTGCGGACGGGGACGGTCATCCCAGGTCGGGGCATTCTGACCGGTCGTCGCGCGGCAGGCCGGCTATCACAGGCGTCCAGGCAGGCGGGTCGCTGGCAGGAAAGGATTGCTGACAGGCCTCGTCAACGACATCACCCGCGGGCACGGCCCGCGCGACCCGCGCCGCGGCTCGCCCCGCGCGCTGCTCCCTGGCCGGGCGCGCCTCGCCGCCTGGCTCTCTCGAGCCACTCCGGGTCGTCCGCGCCTGCACGTGTCCCATGGTGTCCTCCGCCGGCGGACATTGCGCCTCGCCGCCGCCGTGGCAAGGTCCTGCGCTGCGCTGACGCTCTCGGACGACCGAGCAGGTCGCAGCTGGCGGAGGGCCGCGCTCGACGCGACGTGACGGCGCGGCGATCGAGCGGAGGCGCTCGCGGGAGGAGCCCACGATGGACAAGGCGAACCAGCCGTTCCGAATCGGGATTTCAGGGTCCTACGGCGGAATGAACCTCGGCGACGAGGCCATCCTCGATGGTATCGTCACGCAGCTCCGGGAGACGATTCCAGCGGAGATCACCGTGTTCTCGCTGTGCCCGGAGGACACGAAGGCGCGCCACAAGGTGGAGCGCGTCGTCCCCGTTCGTGACCTCACCCGAATGGAATCGACCGCCGAGATCGAGCGCCTCGATCTCTTCGTCCTCGGCGGGGGAGGCATCCTGTACGATCGGGACGCGCCGGTCTATCTGAGAGAGGCGCTCATCGCGGAGGAGCGCGGCGTCCCCGTCGTGATCTACGCCGTGAGCGCCGGTCCGCTGTCGGACCCGAGCGCGAAGCAGGCTGTACGGGCGGCGCTGAACGCCGCGGACATCGTCACCGTACGAGACAAGCAGGGACGTCGCCTCCTCGAGGAGGTGGGGGTGAATCGCGAGATTCGTCTCACGGCCGATCCGGCCCTGCTGCTGCGCGAAGAGGCGCTGCCCATCGAGGCCATCCGGGCCGAGGGGGTCGAGTTCGAGCGGCACCTTGTCGGCTTCTCCGTCAGGGAGCCGGGCCCGGCGGCGCCCGACATCGACCCTGACGAGTACTATGGCCTGCTCGCCAACGCCGCCGACTTCGTCGTCGAGCGCCTCGACGCGGACGTCGTGTTCGTGTCCATGGAACGGACGGACGTGCAGCACAGCCACGCGGTCGTCGCCCACATGAAGAACGCCGAGCGGGCAGAGGTCTTGAGGCGCCGGTACACGCCGCAGCAGATCCTCGGCCTCGTCGGGCACCTCGAGTTCGTGGTGGGCATGCGCCTCCACTTCCTGATCTTCTCGGCGCTCCGCGAGACCCCGTTCGTCGCGCTGCCCTACGCGTCCAAGATCGCGGGGTTCATCGAGGACCTCGAGATGGAGACCCCGCCCCTCGGGAGCATCAGCTCCGGGCAGCTCATCGCCAGGCTCGATCGCTCGTGGGACACGCGTCACGAGATCCGCGCGAAGATCCGCCGGCTGCTCCCTGGCCTGAAGGCCAGGGCGAGGGAGACTAACCAGCTCGTCACCGAGCTCCTCGCGCGGCGAGCTCCGGCGGCGCAGCCCGTGCGGAAGAGCGCGTGAGCGCGGGGAGCTGGCGGTGGACGTGATCAGGACCGACGTCGCCGTCATCGGCGGAGAGCTCGGCGGCTGCGCGGCTGCGCTCGCGGCGGCCAGGACGGGCCGCCGCGTCGTCCTGACGGAGGAGACTCACTGGCTCGGGGGCCAGCTGACGAACCAGGCGGTCCCTCCGGACGAGCACCCGTGGATCGAGGACATCGGGGCGACCCGGAGCTACCGCGCGCTGCGCCAGGGGATCCGCGAGTATTACCGCAGGCATCTACCGCTCACCGCGTCGGCCAGGGCGCTCCCCGAGCTCAACCCCGGCAACGGCTGGGTCAGCCGCCTGTGCCACGATCCGCGGGTCGCGGTGGCGGTCCTGCACGAGATGATCGCGCCGTATCGGCTCAACGGGCGCCTCGTCGCGATCCATGCTCACCGGCCCATCTCGGCGTGGACGCACGGCGATCGGGTGACCGGCGTCGTGGTCCGAGGGCTGGAATCGGGGCGCGATGTCCTCCTCGTGGCCGACCTCTTCATCGATGCCACGCCTCACGGCGAGCTCCTCTCGCTCGCGGGCGTGGAGCACGTGCTCGGGGCAGAGTCTCGCGCGGAGACCTGCGAGCCGCACGCCGCCGAGCGCGCGGATCCGAGGGCCCAGCAGGCGATCACCGTCTGCTTTGCGATCGAGCACCACCCTGGAGAGGACCATGTCATCGACAGGCCCTGTCAGTACGAGCGCTGGCGCTCGCTCGAGCCGCCCGGCTGGCCGGGTCGGCTGCTGGACTGGACGGCGGTTCGACCCGAGACACACGAGCCCCTGACTCGAGGTCTGTTCGCCGCGGAGGACCGGCATCCCTGGTGGAGCTTCCGGCGGATCCTCGACAGGACGGTCTTCGAAGCGGGGTTCGCGCCGAGCGACGTCACCATCGTGAACTGGCCTCAGAACGACTATTGGTTCGGGCCCGTCTGCGGCGTCGACGAGGCGGAGGCCGCGCGGCACCTGGACGCAGCGCGGAACCTCAGCCTGAGCCTTCTGTACTGGATGCAGACCGAGGCGCCTCGCCCGGACGGCGGGGTCGGTTATCCAGGCTTGCGCCTCCGCGGGGACGTGGTCGGCGGCACGGTCGACGGCCTCGCGCCAGCGCCCTACATCCGCGAGTCCCGCCGGATCCGGGCCGAGCTCACGGTGCTCGAGCAGCACATCGCGTATCCGCTCCGGCCCGACGGCCCCGCGACGTTCGAGGAGAGCGTCGGGATCGGGTGTTATCGCATCGATCTGCACCCGCGCGTCGGGGGCGCCGGGTACCTCGATCTCGGCTGCTGGCCGTTCCAGATCCCGCTGGGTGCGCTCATCCCGGTGCGGGTGGAGAACCTGTTGCCGGGCGGGAAGAACCTTGGCGTCACGCACATCACGAACGGCGCCTACCGGGTCCACCCTGTGGAGTGGAGCGTCGGCGAGGCGGCGGGGCTGCTCGCGACGTTCTGCCTGGAGCGCCGCGTGCTGCCGCGGCAGGTGCGCGCCCGGAGCTCGCTCCGCGAAGAGCTCCAGGCGCTCCTGGTCCGCGAGGGCATCGAGCTGGCCTGGCTGGCGCTGAGGCCGGTCTGAGCCAGCGCCGCGCCGCGGCGTATCGGCGAAACGACGGCGTCACGACGAACGGGGGAGCTCGACGTGGAACGTGGTGCCCTCCTCCAGCGTGCTCGTGACCTGGATGGAGCCTCCGTGCGCGTCGACGATCGATTTGACGATGAAGAGCCCGAGCCCGAGTCCTTTCGAGCGGTGCACGACCCGCTGGCTCTGCTCGCCCCGGCGAAACGGATCGAAGAGGACGGGCAGCAGCTCGGGCGGGATCGGGGTCCCGCGGTTCATCACCTCGATCACGACGACATTCTTGTGCCCGCGCAGCTCCACCTGCACCGGCTCCTCCGGCGGGCTGTAGTCGACGGCGTTGCCGATCAAGTTCGACAGGAGCTGCCCCATCCGGCCCGGATCCCACTTGCCCCGCCCGTCGCCGTGGGCCGTCAAGCGGATGGTGTGCTCCGGGTGGGCGAGCTCGAGCTCCTCGGCCACGCGCTCGCAGATCGCGCGGAGGTCGACGGGCTCCGGTTCGACCGGAAGACCCCGGTGGGAGCGGATGCGCGTCAGGTCGAGCAGCTCCTCGACCATCCGCACCGCCCTCTCGTTGCTCGCAGCGATGCGCTGGGCGAGCCTCGCCACGGCGGTCGTGACGTCCTCGCGCTTGAGCAGGGCGGCGGTGGCGAACCGGATGGCCGAGAGCGGGTTGCGCAGGTCATGCCCGAGGACCGCGATGAACAGCTCGTGGAGAGCGACGTCACGGCGGAGATCGGCCGAGCTCGCGCGCTCGTATTCGACGGCCGCGGTGAGCATCACCTCGTCGAGCGCCGAGTGCACGAGCTGGGCCTCCTCGCCGCCGAGCACCACCCCCTCCCGCGCGCACAGATCCACGATCACGGAGCGAAGGACGCCGAGCTCGCGCAGCTCCTCCGCGAGGGTGTAGCCCTCGGCGATGCGATGCGAGACGTGCACCTTGGCGGCCTCCGAGCTGCCGATCTCCGGGCCGCTGGCTCCGCCCGGCGTGCCCGGCTGCGCGCTCTGCGCGAGTGAGTCGATGAGGTCCTCGAGGAGCTTCGGCGTGTAATCTCTCAACTCCTCATCGGTGAGCGCACGGGCTCGGTGGATCTTCGGTGTGCCCCGCACGCGCACCATCCACCGGCGTATGATGTCCTCGCTTCGCTCACGGAGCAGGACCGTGATGCGCGACAATAGTTGGCTCACGTGCGCTCTCCCCCATCGATGTAGATGCGCTTCGTCATTCGGCGCGGCGCAGCTGGCCATTGTCATCGATCCCGCAACGCCCCCCAGGAGAATCACGAGCCGGACGGAGCCAGGTTGGCCGAGGTGGGAGTCGTCGGCGAAGGACGGCCTCGGCGGCGCTGGGGCTGCCCGTGCCGGCGTGCTCGAAGGCAGGAAGATTCCAGGCAAGGAGGCGGAGGACGCTGCGTCGGTCCCGGCCGCGCGCTCCGCCCTGGCACGCGCGGCGTGCGTGCCCGATACTCCGCGCATGCGCCCCGGGGACCTGTTCGCAGGTCGCTTCGAGCTCGATCGCGTCGCAGGATCCGGGGGAATGGGCGCGGTCTATCGGGCCGTCGACCGCGAGACCGGGGAGCCGGTTGCCCTCAAGGTGGGGCTGCACGCGGAGACCGCGCAGACCGAGCAGGCCGAGCAGGCCGAGCGGTTCCGCCGGGAGGCGCGGGTCCTCGCGGGGCTCCACCACCCCGCCATCGCGCGGCACGTCGCCCACGGCGTCACCGCCGAGGGCCGGCAGTACCTGGCGATGGAGTGGCTCGACGGCGAGGATCTCGCGGCGCGGCTCCGGCGGGGGCCGCTGGGCCTCGACGAGGGCCTCGCGCTCGCCGCGCGCGCCGCCGAGGCGCTCGGCGCCGTGCACCTGCGCGGGGTGGTCCACCGGGACGTCAAGCCGGCGAACCTCTTCCTGCCGGGCGGCGACGTCGGGGCGGTGAAGATCCTCGACTTCGGGATCGCGCGGGCCCCCGACGTCACGTTTACGCTGACCAACCCCGACGCCCCGGTGGGGACGCCCGCCTACATGGCGCCGGAGCAGGTCCGCGGCGAGCCCGACATCGACGCGCGCGCCGACCTGTACGCGCTCGGGTGCGTGCTGTTCGAGTGCCTCACCGGGCGGCCGCCGTTCGCAGGGGTGCACGTCGTCGCGCTGCTCACCAAGGTGCTCTTCGAGCAGGCGCCCCGCCTCCGCGAGCTGTGGCCCGGCGCGCCCCCGGCGCTCGACGCGCTCCTCTCGCGCCTCCTGGGCAAGGATCGGCGGCTGCGGCCCGGGGACGCGCACGCGGTCGCGGCGGAGCTGCGCTCACCGGAGATCCGCGAGGCGAGCGCGGCGCCCCTCTCGCCGTCGGTCGGCCTCACGACGGCCGAGCGGCGGCTGGTCAGCGTGGTGCTGGCGGTGCGCCGGGCCGAGCCGGCGCGGCCGCCGCAGCCCGTGTCCAGCGAGGCGAGCACGGCGCCGGCGCGCGGCCTGACCCATCATCGCCGCTGGCCGCTCGCCCTCCTCCAGGCGATCCGGAGGACCACCGACCTGCACGGCGCGCGCGTGGAGCTGCTCCGGGACGGATCGATCGCGGCCCTGCTCACGGGGGCCGAGGCGCCGACGGATCTCGCGGCGAGCGCGGCCCGGTGCGCCCTCTCGCTCAAGGCGCTGCTCCAGGCCTCCGACGTGGCGCTCGCGACGGGCTGGGAGGTCGTGGACGGGACCCAGCCGCTCGGGCCCGTGATCGACCGCGCCGTCGCGAACCTCACGGCCGCGGAGCGGGGCGCAGAGGACGCGCTCCGGCCGATCGCGATCGACGCGATGACCGCGTCCCTCCTCGGCCCGCGCTTCGAGGTGGCGCACGGCGAGGGCGGGGCGGCGCTGCTCGGCGAGCAGGAGCCGCTGGAGGAGGCGCGCGCGCTGCTCGGCAAGCCGACGCCGTTCGTGGGGCGGAGCAGCGAGCTGCGCTGGCTCGAGCTCCTCTTCGACCAGTGCGCCTCGGAGCCGTGCGCCCAGGCGGCGCTCGTCATCGGGGCGGCCGGCGTGGGCAAGTCGCGGCTCCGCATCGAGCTCGCGCGCAGGATGCGCGGCCGCGAGGCGCCGCCCCAGATCTGGACGGCGCAGGGCGACGCGGTGCGGGCCGGGGCGCCGCTCGGGCTGCTCGCCCAGGTGGTGCGGCGCGCGGCGCAGATCGCGGAGGGCGAGCCCCAGGAGCGCGGCCGGGAGAAGCTCGCCGCGCGCGTCGCGCGATCCGTGGAGGCCGCGGAGCAGGCGCGGGTGACGGAGTTCCTGGGCGAGGTGATCGGCGCGCCGTTCCCGGACGCGGATCGGCGCGAGCTGCGCGCCGCGCGGCAGAACCCGATGCTCATGGCCGACCAGGTGCGGCGCGCCTGGCTCACCTTCCTGGAGGCGGAGTGCCGCGCGGGGCCGGTGCTCCTGGTGCTCGAGGACCTGCACTGGGGCGACCTGCCGACCGTGCAGCTCGTGGACGCGGCGCTCGGGCAGCTCCGGTCGAGCCCGCTCCTGGTGCTGGGGCTCGGGCGGCCCGACGTGGACGGGGTGTTCCCGGGGCTGTGGGCCGAGCGGGGCGCGACCGCGATGCGGCTCGGGGCGCTGCCGGCCCTCGCCTGCGAGCGGCTGGTGCGCGCGGCGCTCGGGGAGCAGGCGCCCGCGGAGCAGGTGGAGGGGCTCGTCCGGCGCGCGGCGGGGCACCCGTTCCTGCTGGAGGAGATGCTGCGCGTGGCGGCCGAGGGCGCCGGGGGCGCCGAGGGCCGCGACGCGGGCGAGGCGCCCGAGACAGCGCTCGCGATGGTGCAGGCGCGCCTCGAGGGGCTCGATCTGGAGGCGCGCCGGGCGCTGCGCGCCGGGAGCTTGCTGGGCGAGGTGTTCTGGTGGGGCGCGGTCGCCCGGCTGCTCGGGGTGGACCGGGACGACGCCGCGCTCGCGGGCTGCCTCCTCGCGCTGGAGCAGCAGGAGTGGATCGCGCGGCGGCCCGCGTCCCGGTTCCCGGGCGAGGTGGAGTACGCGTTCCGGCACGGGCTCGTGCGCGACGCGGCGTACAGGATGCTCACCGAGGCGGATCAGCGGCTCGGGCACAGGCTCACCTCCGAGTGGCTGGAGCACGCCGGGGAGCGGGACGCGCTCGTCCTGGCCGGGCACTGCGAGCGCGGCGGCGAACCCGAGCGGGCCGTGCGGTGGCTCTGCGCCGCGGCGGAGGAGGCGCTCCGCGGCAACGACCTCGCGGCCGCGCTCGCGCGCGCGGAGCGGGGCGTGGCCTCCGGGGCCAGCGGGCGGGATCTCGGCGCGCTGCGCCTGGTCCAGGCCGAGGCGCACCTGTGGCGCGGCGAGCTGTCGGCCGCCGAGGCGCGCGCGACGGAGGCGGTCGCGCTGCTCGAGCCGGGGTCGGGCGCATGGTACCGCGCGCTCACCGCGGCGCTGATCGGCGCCAGCAAGCAGGGCGCCGTCGATCGCGCCGGGGCGTGGGCCGCGCGGGTCGCGGCGGCGGCGCCCGCCGAGGGGGCGCTGAGCGCGGAGGTGCTCTGCCTCTCCTGGTGCGCGGCGGAGCTCATGCTCGCCAACCAGCACGCGACCGCCGACGCGCTGCTCGAGCAGAGCCTGCGCCTCGCGGGGGATCCTCCGGCCGTCGACGACGAGGCGGTCGGTGGGCTGCACCAGACCGTCGCGTTCCGCGCCGCGCTGGCGGGTGATCACGCCGCCGCGGTGGACGCCCTGGAGGTGGCGGTCGGGGCGTTCGGGCGCGCCGGCGATCGCCGACAGGCCTGCTCTGTCCAGCTGAACATGGGCTTCATCCTCACCGAGCTCGGCGCGCTCGAGCGCGCCGAGCAGCTGCTGCGCGCGGCCGTCGCCCAGGCGACACGGATGGATCTGCGCGAGGTGCTCGCGACCGCGTGGCAGAACCTGGGGCACGCCCTCCTCCAGGCGGGCCAGATCGACGAGGCCCGCGCGCTGCTCGAGCAGGCCATCGACGCGTCGCGCCGGCAGGGCAACCGGCGCATGGAGGGGCTCTCGCGCGCGTACCTCGCCCGGGCGGCGCTGCTCTCGGGCGACGGCGAGGCCGCCGCGCGCGAGGCCGGCGCGGCGGCGGCGCTGCTCGACGTGGCGCCGCTCCTGCGCGCGGTGGCGCTGGCCATCCAGGCGCGCGCCCGGATGGGAGGGGGGCCCGAGGGGGCGGCCGAGGCGCTCGTCCACGCGCAGGAGGCGTTCCGCCTCATCGAGGACGCGGGGATGGCCGAGGAGGGAGAGTCGCTGATCCGCCTGACCTACGCCGAGGCCCTGCGCGCCGCCGGCGAGCGCGAGCGCGCCGCGCAGATCATCGAGGCGGCGCGCTCGCGGCTCCTCGAGCGCGCCGCGAAGATCGGCAGGCCAGCGCTGCGGCAGAGCTTCCTGGAGAGCATCCCCGAGAACGCCCGGGCGCTCGCGCTCGCCGAGGCGTGGGCTCTGGAGCGCCAGGGGGCTGTCGCCTGATCTTGGGGACGATCATGCGCTGGTGGGGCGGCTAAGCGAGCTCCGAGAGCTCGACCTGGCGGACCGCCGACGCCGCCGTCCTGGAGGGCTCCTCCCTGCGGCGCGGGCTCATCAGGGCGTCGAGCTGCTCGATGAAGCAGGTGTTCTCCGCCGGAAGGCCGACGGTCACGCGGAAGTATTCGTCGTATCGCTCGTCGCCGAACGGCTCGAAGGCCTTCACCTTCACGCCTCGGGCGAGCAGCGCGTCGTGGATCTTGGCCCCTGACCACGCCCCGCGCGCGCGGCACAGGATGAAATTGGTCTGTGACGGACAGGCCTCCAGAGCGCGATGAGCTCCGATGGCCGCCATGAGCCTGGCGCGCTCCCTCGCTGTCTGATGCCGGACGAACCCGAGGTGTCCGCTGTCCTGCAGCGACGCCATCGCGAGCTCTGCGGCCAGCTGCCCGACGCGGTGCGGCGTCATCTTGGCCTCCATCTGCGCCACCACCTTCGCGTCCCCCATGGCGTACCCCACGCGCACCGACGCGAGCCCGTAGGCGAAGGAGAAGCTACGGAGCACCATCAGGTTGGGATGGCGCAGCACCAGGTCGGCCATCCGGGTGTTCGGGCTCTCCTCGAGGTAGTGCACGTACGCTTCATCGATGAAGAAGAGGGAGTCCGGGAACCGGGTGAGCAGCGGACCGAGCTCCTGCCTCGTGATGAGGACGTTGCCCGTTGGGTTGTTGGGGTTGCAGAGGTAAACCAGGCCGTCCTGCCGCGAGAGGCGCGACTCGAGCATCCCCACGTCGAGCGCGAAGCCGTTCTCCGGACGGAGCGGGAGCAGCTCGCATCGCAGCCCCACGCGGACCCCGGACGCAGGCACCTTGGAGTAGGTGAGCCGGGTGGTGATGATGGGATACGCCGTGCGCTTCAGCAGATAGCGCAGTGTCCGCATCGCCGAACGCTTGATCTCGCGCTCGATCAGGAATGGGATGCAGGTCTTGAGCAGCGGGCCGCTCCCGTTGGCGACCAGCACGTTCTCCGGCCTGACGCCCGCGTCGGCGGCGAGCGCGCGCCGGAGATCTCCGTTGTCCCCGGCCGGATAGCTCCGCAGGGAGATGTTGCCGGCGTGGCGCCGCAGGACGTCGGCGCACCGCTCGGAACAGTAGGTGCCGTGGTTCAGCGCCATGTCGATGGGCGGCGCGCCGGCCCGGCGAACCGGGGCGTCGAGTGCTTCGCTCGCTGTCGTTCGAGGTTGCATGGAGTGCTCCTCTCGTGGTGTTCAACCGGCATCAACCAGGCTATTCGTCCCCAGGATTCAGGAGGCCACCTTCGCTGGCCAGATGCAAGAAGGAAGAGCGAGAGGCGCGGCCCCAGAACTTGTGTGCGAAGGCGTGCGACCAGGGTGAGGATGGGGCGCGGTGCGAGCTCGGCTTACGGAGTGGTCGTTGTCCCCCGCAGGGGCTCGTGGGGCACCCTGCTCGCGCCTTCGTCCCGTGTGGCGCCCGCACGCGCCTCCACGCCGCTCGGCTGGTCTCCTTGACAGGACGGGGTGCCGTGCGGATACGCTACTTTTTCGCTGTGGGTGGGGCGGCACGGCGGGGTGGGGGTCGGAGGAGACGCTCCACGCCGAGAAGGTAGTCAGCGGCTCTGGGGTCGGACGGGAATCGAGGCTGCTACCGGATTGAACGGTTCGACAGAAAGAAGCGCTTCGCATGCTGGCCTCGCCCTCTGCTCGTCCTATCAAGGTCTTCTGTAGCTACTCGGCCGACGATGAGGAGTACCGCTGTGCCTTTGATAAGGCGCTGGCCGGTCTGCGCCGGGCTGGGCTCGTCGAAACGTGGAGCTTCCGTTCAATTCTTCCAGGAGATGTCGTCGACTCTCGCGTGGCTCAAGCCCTCGACGAGGCGGATATCATTGTGCTGCTCGTGAGCACATCATTTCTCGACTCCGACTACTGCTGGGACATCGAGATGCGTCGCGCGGTCGAGCGACATGACCGCGGCGAGGCACGGCTCGTCCCCGTCATCGTGCGATCTTGCGAGTGGAGTGACGCTCCGTTCGCTGGGCTGAGCGCGCTGCCGCAGGACGCAAGACCGGTCGCATCATGGTCACATCCAGATGAAGCGTGGACCTCGGTCGCACGCGGCGTCCGGACGCTCGTCAGCGAGATTGGGTCTGGAGTGCGGCCAGCGCGGACAGTCCGGCAGACAATGCCCGAGATGCCGACCTACCGTGACGCGGCCGGGTTTCTGTCTGCTGCTGGCGTCGCTCGAGTCGTCTTGGCTCGCGACCGAGACCGAGAGAGGCCAGTCGCGGATCCGATACTCGTCTATGAAAACAGCTTCCAGAAGACCTGGCTGCTCGTCACAGAATCAAAAATTGCCTGTGTTCTTGACGACTTGACGAAGTCAGCGCCATACGACCCGCTCCGATGGCAGGAGTCGATCGAGGACGCGTTGCCCGTCCAGCTCGAACACTACAGGCGCACCTCTGGGTTTCTTCATTTCGGTACGCGGCGTAGGAAATGGCTTTATTCGTACCACCTGCATCGCGACCCTTCGGCATTGAAGAGCCGGCTGGAGGCATTGCTGAAGCGTACCGGCTAGCTTCGCATGGCACCGACGGGCGCCTCGCGCGACCGCTCAGCTCGCGCGGAGCGGCGGTGCTCGCAGCGGGGCGCTCTCTCGCTCGAGCGCGAGGGCGGCGCGCAGCACCAGCGCTTCCTCGAAGTGGCGCCCCACGATCTGCAGCCCGAGCGGCAGGCCAGCGCTGGTGAGGCCCATCGGCACGCTGATCGCCGGCTGGCGCGTCAGGCTGAAGGGCGCGGCGAAGGAGGCGGGGAGCGCGCCGCCGTCGATCAGGGGCGCGGCCCCGGCCGACGTCGGCGTCACCAGCAGATCGAAGCGGCGGTGGAACGCGGCCATCGCCAGGGCCAGCTCCGCGCGCTGCCGCTCCGCCTCGAGGTACGCCACGGCGCTCAGCGCCTCTCCCTGGGCTGCCGCGCTCTGGACCGCCGGATCGAGCAGCGCCCGCTGCTCCGGTCCGAGCTCCCGCACCGTGTGCGCGGCGCGCGCCGCGAACAGCGTCTGCAGCACGCCCCCCGGGTCGTCGAACGGCGGCGCCACCTCCTCCACCTCGGCGCCGAGCCGCTGGAGGAGGGCGACCGCCGCGTCGAAGCAAACCCGCGTCTCCGCCGGCAGAGCGACGTACCCCAGCGTGGCGCTCACGCCGACCCGCACGCGGCGCAGGAAGCGTACGTCGGACGGGTCGAGCGTGCCGGACGCGTCGAGCGCGTCGGGGGCGTCGACCGCGCCCAGGTTACAGCGCGTCCTCGCGCGGCGGCGGGGCCCGGAACGGATCGCGGTCGTCAGGACCGGAGAGGACCGAGAGGAGCACCGCCGCGTCACCGACGGTGCGCGCGATCGGCCCCACGTGCGGGGGCACCCCCACCACGCTCGCCGGGTGCGCGGGCACCCGACCGAAGGTCGGCTTGCACCCCACCACCCCGGAGAACGCGCTCGGCACGCGGATCGAGCCGCCGCCATCCGTACCGACGGCGAGCGGCCCGAAGCCGGCAGCGACCGCCGTGACGGCGCCGGCGCTGCTGCCGCCCGGCGTGCGCCGCGGCTCCCACGCGTTGCGCGTGATCCCCGTCAGCGGGCTGTCGCCGAGGCCCTTCAGGCCGAACTCGGACGTCGTCGTCTTCCCGAAGAGCACCGCGCCGTGCTCCCGCAGCCGGGCGACG
This sequence comes from Sorangium sp. So ce128, assembly GCF_051525245.1. Classification (NCBI taxonomy): domain Bacteria; kingdom Pseudomonadati; phylum Myxococcota; order Polyangiales; family Polyangiaceae; genus Sorangium; species Sorangium sp. So ce128. The sequence continues at coordinate 3,236,817 of NZ_CP150313.1, forward strand.
GCGGGTGGGCGCGTCCTCCGTCCAGGGGCCGGCCGCGTCCACGGTGCGCGAGCCCCGCCGGGTCGGCCAGCCGCGCGTGAGCAGGAGGTCCTTCACCGAGACAGGCACCCCGTCCAGGCGCCCCACCGGCTCGCCTCGATTCCAGCGCGCCTCGGACGCCCGCGCGGCCTCGAGGGCCCGCCCCTCGTCGAGGAGCGCGAACGCGTTGAGCGGGGGGCACACGGGAGCATGGGCGCGTTCGTGGGCTTTTCCCTCTCGAGCGCCGGCGCGCTGTTCATGATCGCCTGCGCTTTTGAATCCATCAGCTCGGGGCAGGCCCCACGCGCGTAGGTGTCCCGAGCTCGTGCAAAATCCGTTTTGACCGACTTCCCCTGGACGCTCGCGCCCATCGAGTAACTCGCTTCGAGGCGTTGTCCCCCGACGAGCTCGCTTCTTTCACTCGCTTATTTCATGAACCCGGTCAGCCCGGATCGTCGCCAGGCGGACACAGCGTCAATCCAGGGACGAACTCCGGGAATGACGCTGTACCACGATGGGTCGACGCGGACGCGACGAGGTGGTAGACGTGCGAGCTTCAGGAGTGCAACATGGCGCCGACACGTACGCGAAAAGTGAGCCTCTGCGGCAAGGAGCTGCATGGCCTGCAGCACATCTGCGCGTTCTTCGATTCGCGCAAGGAGATGTACGACGTCCTCAATCCGTACTTCCGGGAAGGAATCGATATCGGCGACGAGGTGGTGACCATCTTCGAGTCGAGCGCGCATGACGACCATGTGGATCGGATGCAAAAGGGCGGCGTGCCCGTGCAGGACGCGATTCAGCGTGGCCAGCTCAAGGTCGTGCCTTCCGAGCAGACGTACCTCCAGGACAACGTGTTCGTCGCGGACCGCATGTTCTCGACCCTCGAGGGCGTGCTCAAGGGCGCGGCCGAAGGCGAGTTCAAGTCCGTTCGCACCTGCGGCGACATGGAATGGGCGCTGAAGAACCTGCCAGGAACCGAGGACCTGATGGTCTACGAAGCAAAGGTGAACACGCTGGCGCCCAAGCACGACTGCACGCTTCTTTGCTGCTACGACGTCAATCGCTTCAGCGGCCGGGTGATCGCCGATGTGCTCGCCACGCACTCGCACGTGATCATCGGCGGCCACGTGCACGAGAATCCGTACTACCTCGACCCGGTGACGTTCCTGAAGAAGCTCGCGTTGCGGCGGGCGCCGGTGTCTCTCGCGAACGAGGGCTGACCCTCTCCGCCGCCTCGCTCCTCGTGGTATACCGCCGGGTGTGGGACGCTTCGATCATCTTGCCACCACGCCCGCGCGCGGCGCGGCCGACGTCCTCAAGTGGAAGCTCGGCGCCCGCGAGAAGGCCGTCGCCGACGGCTTCGTCACGCCGCACCGCGCGTACGATCGCTCGCTCGTCGAGAGCGGCCGCGCCTCGCTCACGTGGATTGGCCACGCGTCGTTCCTGCTCGTGCTGGGCGGCCTGCGCATCCTGATCGATCCCATCCTCGCGACAGGCCTCGGCACCACGAAGCGGCTCGCCCCGGCGGGCATCCCGATCGAGGACCTCACCGAGATCGATCTGGTGCTGATCACGCACAACCACCGCGATCACCTCGACACGCGGACGCTGTCGCGCATCCTCGCGGCGCACGCCGTGCATCCGGGCAAGCTCGGCAAGAAGAACGCGCCGCTCCGGCCCCGCTTCGTGGTGCCGCAGGGCAACGGCGCGCTCCTGGCGAAGCTGGGCGCGGGCGCGATCGACGAGCTCGCGTGGTGGCAGTCTGTCCGCGTCGGCCAGGTCGAGATCACGCTCGTGCCCGCGCGGCACTGGTCGATGCGCATGCCCTGGGACAGGAACGAGGCGCTCTGGGGCGGCTTCGTGATCCGCGGCCCCGAGGGCGCCGCGTACCACTCGGGCGACACCGGCTTCTTCGACGGCTTCGCCGAGATCGGCGCGCGCAACGGCGGCTCCATCGACTGGGCCATGTTGCCCATCGGCGCCTACGCCCCGCGCTGGTTCATGGAGCCGCAGCACATGGGCCCGGAAGAGGCCGTGCAGGCCTCCGAGCTGCTCGGCGCGCGCACCTTCGTCGCGATGCACTGGGGCACGTACAAGCTCACCGACGAGCCGATAGGCGAGCCGCCGGTCCGCGCGCGCGAGGCCTTCCTGAAGGGCCGTGGCGACCTGGAGCGCCTCTGGATCCTCGACGTCGGCGAGACCCGCGGGCTCTGAGATCACTCACCTCCTGACGGCGGGGGCAGGCCCGACAGGTTGACGTGCCCGCCGCTGCCTGAGGGGGCGGAGGCCACGAAGAAGAGGCGCTGCTCGGCCAGGAAGCCGATGAGGTCGTCGTCCAGCTCGGAGAAGGTTCGTCCCATGGATCCTCGTGGGCGGCGGACTGCCGCGTCGCGCGGTGTTGTAGGGGCGGCGCGGCAGTGCGGGGAGGGGAGGTACTCGATCCGGATGGATCGCCGGGATAACGTCGAACGGTCGGGCGATCTCTTCCAGGTTGGCCGTCACAACCCCACATGGGCGGATCGCGGAAGCCCGCTCTGCGCCGGAGACAGATTCGATGAAGAATACCATGTTGAACACGAGAGCCGCGGCGATGCTGGCAGCGATCATCGGAGCCGGCACCATCGGCGCAGGCTGTGAGCAGCGCGCCGCGCTTTCGTGGACCAGTCCAACGGTACGTCATCGACGCCGAGCGCGACGTGCTGCATTGCCTTCGCGCGCTCCAAAGCCCTGTACGAGGGGCAGGAAGAGCTCGTCCACGATGGACTGGATGCGTGCGGGCTTCAGCGGCTTGAGATCCATGAGCAGATCGTGCCGCACGAGGTCGTACGGCAGGGCGAGCACGGCGGAGGGAATGCGCTCGAGGTTGACCTCACCGCGGTCGTGGGCGCGCTGGTAGAGGACGCGGACACGCGGCTTCTGGGCGCCCATGACCTTGTCGCGCACCTGCGAGGGGGTCAGGCCGGTGGCGGCCAGCAACCCCGAGAAGGCGGCGGCTGCGGCGATGGCGAAGAAGCCGGCAAGGGCGTCGCTCAGGGCCGTCAGGTGGGCGAGCAGGTCGCTGCGCAGGGCGCCGGTGTCGGGGACCGCGACCGGGCTTACGTCCCGGCGGTGCTGGATGGCGGCGAGGACCAGCTCGTCCTTGTTCGCCCAGCGACGGTACAGGACCGCGATCCCCGTGCGAGCGCGCGCGGCGACCGATTCCATGGTCAGGTTCGCGAAGCCGACCTGGACCAGCTCCTCCCAGGTCGCGTCGAGCAGATCGGCCTCGAGCTGCTGGCCGCGTCGTCTATGGCGGACTTGCCTTCGCGTTCCTGTCGTCATGGACCTGACAGTTTAGATAGATTTTCATTTCTTATCAACGCCGCGGATGATAAGAGATGGATCACTCTCTTCAACCGGAGGCTGACGATGCCAGATCCCGAGCCGTGCGCAGTGCTGATCGTCGGCGCCGGCCCGACCGGGCTGACGCTGGCCTGCGAGCTCGCCCGCAGCGGCGTGTCCTTCCGCCTGATCGAGGCCGCCCCAGGCCCGCGGCCCGGCTCGCGCGGCAAGGGCATCCAGCCGCGCACGCTCGAGGTCTTCGACGATCTCGGCATCGTCGATCGGGTGATCGCCCACGGCCGGATGGCGATGCCGATCCTCTCCACGGCTCCCGACGGCCGGGAGACGCTGGGCGGCGCCATCCCCGAGGCGTTGAAGGGTCGCTCCGATATCCCCTATCCGGCGAGCCTGATCACGCCCCAATGGCGCACCGAGGAAGCGCTGCGGCTGCGCCTGGCGGAGCTCGGCGGCTCGGTCGAGTTCGGTGCTGCGCTGGCGAGCTTCGAGCAGTCCGGCGAAGGCGTGTCGGCGGTGGTCGTCAAGGGCGGTGAGACGGAGACGGTCGCCGCGCGCTGGCTGGTCGGCTGCGACGGCGGCCACAGCATCGTCCGCAAGCAGGCCGGCATCGCGTTCGAGGGTGAGACACGCGAGGAGGTGCGGATGATCGTCGCCGACGCCGGCGTCGACGGCCTCGACCGCGACGCCTGGCGCATCTGGTGGCATGAGGAGGGCGTCGTCGGCCTCTGCCCGCTGCCGTCGACCGACGTCTTTCAAGTTCATGCCGTCGTCGCGCCGCGACAGGACCCCGAGCTCAGCCTCGCGAACATGCGGGCGATCCTCGAGCGGCGGAGCGGCCGTACCGACCTCCGGCTCCACGAGCCGACGTGGTCGTCGCTGTGGCGCGCGAACGTCCGCCTCGTGGACAGATATCGCGAGGGTCGCGTGTTCCTCGCCGGCGACGCGGCGCACGTCCACTCGCCCGCCGGCGGCCAGGGAATGAACACAGGCGTCCAGGACGCGCACAACCTTGGCTGGAAGCTGGCGGCGGTCGCGAAGGGCGCCTCGCCGGCATTGCTCGACAGCTACGAGGCCGAGCGGCGACCGATCGCAGCCGGCGTGCTCGCGCTCTCGAACTCGCGCCTCCAGCAGGCGCTCGAGCGGAAGGACATCGCCATCCGCCGCGATGCGAGCACCACCCAGCTCGACATCCACTACCGCGGCTCTCCCCTGGCGCGCGACGACCGCGACGAGACTGCCCTGCTCCGCGCCGGCGATCGCGCCCCCGATGCGACAAAGCTGACCACGGTGGAAGGTGAACGCCGGCTGTTCGAGCTGACGCGCGGCGGGCGCTTCACGTTGCTGTGCTTCGGGCCCGCGCCTGCGATCGGCGCCTCAGCCTCCGACCTGAGGACGCTCCATGTCGTCGGACAGCCGACGGGCCCCGACGACATCGCCGACACGGCTGGCCATCTCGCCCACGCCTACGGCGCGACGGAGCGCACCCTCGTACTCATCCGTCCCGACGGCTACGTCGCGCTGATCTCCGACGCCGGCGACGCCTCGGCAGTCTCGGACCATCTCGCCGCGTGCAGCTGAGCGTTGCGACGGCGGGTCTGCGACGGGCGCGACAGAGAAGCGCAGGTCCGATGAGAGCGAGCGGGAATTGCTTCCATTGGTGGAACAGCTCCCGCCGCAGTCGAGGTCGGCGGGGACGACGGCCGGCTCGCTCACGTTGCCGCCAAGATCGACGGCGGAGATCTCCTGCTCGGCGCGGCCGCCCCGCTGCCCCTCGATCACGACGATGGAGGCGTTCACCGGTCCTCCGCGTTCGCGCTCCAGGTCACGGGACGACCAGCACTGGAGCGCCCTTGCGAACCACGTAAGATATGACGAACTTGAGCGGCTTCGTGGCGCTCGTGTTCTTGAACATCACGTGGGACACGTTCGGCAAGTCCCGAAAGCTCTGCCCTTCGCGGACCTCGATGGTCTTGCCGCCCTCGAAGGTGGATTCGAAGCTGCCGCTCACTACGTACCCGACGCCGGCCGCCGGGTGGTGGTGCGGCGGCGCCGCGACGCCGGGCGCATACTCGATAAGGTACATCCGCGTCTCCCACCCGGGAAGATCCTGCAAGTCCGACTGATCGAGCAGCGCGCGCGAGATTCCCTGGGCAGTCTTCGGCTCGTGGGCGCGCTCCGCGCTCCCTGCGGAGCCTGGCGCGGTTGTCGCCGGAGCTTGCGCGTTCGGGTGCGCTTCCGCTGCAGGTGAGGCCAGTTGGTTGGCGTTGGCCGCCGGCACGAGAGCCGCGCTGCCCTCGGTCTCCTGCGTTCGAGCGACCGGCGTCGCGTCGGGCCCGTTCAGCGGGAGCTTCGCGTCAGCGGACACAGGCGCCGGAGACGGTTGCGTCGCACAAGCGCTCACCAGAAAAAGCGACAACGCCGCACCGCCGAACAACGTCGAGGGAAACTTGCAATCGAGCACGCTCTTTTTCATGGCACTCCTCTTCTAGGCAGAACCGTCCGGGGCGAGCTCGGAGCTGCGTGGCGATCGCGGCAACTGCCGCCGCCGAACGCCTCTTCACCGCGCACTTCCTGACAGAGCCCTCACGCATCTCCGCATCAGGAGAGGTTCTTGGAACGCTCCCTCAAGAACTACATTTGTAGTTCGTGGCTTGCCCCTTGTCAACGATCCAGAGCGACGGTTCGCTGCCGCGATTTCGTCTTTGGCCGACATCGTACTAGCCTTGCCCGCGTGGATCCGTCCGACCCCGTGGCCCCGTATCTACCGACCCTCGGGCGCGCCCGCGCCGAGGGCCTCGCGCTGCCGACCGGCGCGCCGGTCGAGGAGCGCCGCGTGGCAGCGCTGGTGGTGCTCGCGTTCCTCGTGCGCCGCGAAGGCTGGACCGAGGTCGTCGACCTCAGCCCGAAGGACGCGCTGCAGATCGCGACGGATGAGCCGCCGCTCCCCGACGCCCTCGAGTTCGAGGCCCGCGCTCACCGGCGCTTGGCCGAGCATCTCGGCCCCCGGCCCTGCACCGCGTGCGCCGGCGCCAGCGCGAGCCCCGTCGTCTGCGCGTCCTGCATGGGCGAAGGCCACCTGCGGCGGGTGCGCATCCGCCACGTGCAGGACCGCCCGTTCGAGGTGCGCGAGCTCTACGCGCCACGCGAGATGTCGTTCGTGCCGGCGCTGTTCGCGTTCGTGAGCGCCCTGAAGCGCGCGCTGGGTGACGCGGATTTCCCCGAGGCCCTGCGCTGCCTCGACCTCCGCCCCCGGGCGGTGCGCACAGCCTACCGAGGCGGCGGCGACCGGATGGTCGAGCCGGATTTTCATGGCCACCAGTTTGCCGGCACGATCGAGAGCGCGGTGGCCACCCTCGACGCGTTCGCCGCGGGCGGCCGGATCGTGGCGCAGGAGGTGCGCGCCTACGCGTGGCCGCTGCTCTGGCTGCGCTACGGCCCCGGCGAGCCCGCGCGCGACGAGGTCGTCTTCCCCGAGCTCACCGGCGCGCTCCAGGCCTTCTCGGGCGCGAACCCCGCCGAGCTCGAGAGCTCGTCCTCCGGCTCGAGGAGGAGCAGATCTTGAAGTCGCTGCCGGCGGAGGAGACCGCGCGGGATCCGCGCAGGCGACGATTCGTTCGGTCTTCTTTCACTCAGGCGCCGGGCGAGCCCGCGGACGCCCCGCCGGTTTTCGGCCTGGAGCGCGCGGGTGGTGGGCGATCAGCGTCTCGACGAAGGCCAAGAGCGCCGGTTCGGCTTCTCCGACCCGGGTCGCGATCTGCCACTCGAGGGCGAGCCCGCGCTTGCCGAGCCGCACCGCCCCGAGCGCGCCGCTCGCCGCGAGCGGCGTCGCTGCCCAGCGGGGGACGAGGGCGAGCCCGAGGTTCGCGCGCGCCATCTCCACGGCGACGCCCGAGGCCGGCGGCACCGGGGTGAGCTTCTTCGGCCCGGCCACCCCCGCGAGGGCCAGCGCACGGCCGAGGACCGTCTGCGGATCGAGCGCTCGCGCATCCGACCACAGGTGCTCGTGCGCCAGCGCCTCGAGCGGAACCCAGGCTCGACCGAAGAGGGGGTGCCCGGAGCCCACGATCGCGACGAGCTCGTCGCGGAAGAGGCGTCGGTAAGCGAGCCCCCGCGCTCGCGGCGTGTCGCCGGTCACGAGCGCGACGTCGAGCTTGCGCGCGAGCAGCGCCTCGCTGGGAGCGTCGGCCGAATCCGCGACGACCGTGACCTCCACGTCGGGAAAGCGCTCGGCGAACGCGCGGAGGACTCCCGGCAGCCACGCATACGACTGGTGGCACGACGTCGCCAGGCGCAGCACGCCCGTCGTCCCGCTCATGAGCCGCCGCGCTTCGCTCTCGGCGCGCGACAGATCGGCGAGCGCCGCGCGCGCCGCGTCGGTCAGGCGCCGTCCGGCGGCGGTGGCGACGAGGCGCCGCCACTGCCGCAGAAAGAGCGGACCACCCAGGCGATCCTCGAGCTCGCGCAGCTGCTGGCTCAGCGCGGACGGCGAGACGTGGAGCTTGCGCGAGGCGGCGTGCAGGCTGCCCGCCGCGTCCAGCGCGACGAGCAAGAGGAGGTGGCGGCTCTCGACGGCGAGCTCGGTCATGCGTGAAGCATCGCTTAACAATGAGGTCAAAACAAGTCGCTGGTCTAATCCGACGGCCATCGCCAAGCTCGCTTCCGTGAGCTCGATGAGGGAGCATGAAACCATCAAGGGCCTCGTCGCCGTCATCGCGGCGGCGTCTGCCTGGGGCACCGTCCCGCTGTTCGTGAAGCACGCGGAGCGCTCCGCGGCGCTGTCGCCGTTCTTCGAGAGCTTCGCGCTGATGGCGGGCATGACGCTCGCGTCGGCGCCGCTCGCGCTCGGCGCGCGGCGAAGCGGACGCTTGCCGGTGCGGGCGCTCCTCGCGGTCGGCGCCTGCGAGGCCTTGAACGTCGCCTGCCTGCTGCTCGCCTTGCGGAGCACGAGCGTCGCGGTCGCGATGACCGCGCACCACCTGGCGCCGATCCTGGTCGCCCTCGCGGCGGGGGCGCTGCTCGGCGAGCGCCTGCGGGGGCGGGTCCTCTGGGCTTCGAGCGCGAGCTTGCTCGGGCTCGCGCTGATGCTGAGCCCCTGGTCCTCCGCGCCGTCGCTCAGCGGCGGGCTCTTCGGGCTCGCGAGCGCGGTGTTCCTCGCGTCCAACGTGCTGCTCAGCAAGCGCCTGACGCGCGATCTCTCGGGCGCCGAGCTCCTGTTCTTCCGCTCGCTGTTCGCGCTGCCCTTGCTGGCGCTGCTCTCTCCGCGAAGCACCTGGACGAGCCCGGACGTCGCGTCGGCGCTCTGGCTGGTCGTCGCCGGCGCGGGACCGGGCGTGCTCGGGGGGCTCTTGTTTCTGTGGGGCCTGTCGCGCGTCAGCGCGGGCAAGGCCGCGACGCTCACCCTGCTCGAGCCGCTCGTCGCGATCGCGCTCTCGCTCGCGCTGCTCGGTGAACGACCGACGGGCGCCGCGCTCGCGGGCGGGCTCTTGATCCTCGCCTCTGCCGCCGCCGTGCTGCTCGAACCGCCCGCGCCGCCGGCGCAAGACCCCGAAATCGTCGTCGACCGGGAGATCCGATCATGAAAGCGATTCGACTCGTGCGCTTCGGCGCCCCCCACGTGCTCGAGCTCCACGAGCTCGCGGTGCCCACCCCTTCTTCCGGCGAGGTGCTCGTTCGAGCTCGCTTCGCAGGGGTGAATTTCGCGGACGTCACGCTGCGACGCGCGGCGCACCCCTGGCCAGACCCGCCGCCGCTGACCCCCGGCTTCGAAGCGTCCGGCGTCGTCGCTGCCGTGGGGGAGGGCGTGACAGAGACGCGACCCGGCGAGCGCGTGGCCACACTGCACTTCGGCCTGGGGGCCTACGCGGAGTATCAGCTGGTCCCGGCGTCGCAGGTGATCCCGCTGCCCGCGGACGTGAGCTTCGAGAGCGCGACGGCCTTGATGCTCCAGGGCCTGACGGCCCATGTCTTGACGTTCGAGAATCCCAGGTTCGCTCCGGGGCAGACGGCTTTGATCCACGCCGCGGCGGGCGGCATGGGGCGGCTGCTCACGCAATGGCTCAAGCGACGCGGCGCTACCGTGATCGGCACGGTGTCGACGCCCGAGAAGGCGAGGCTCGCGGCGGCGGCGGGCGCGGACCACGTGATCGACTACCGGGCGCGCGACTTCGCCGAGGAGACCTTGCGGTTCACGCAGGGCAGAGGCGCCGACTACATCATCGACGGCGTGGGCTCAGCGACCTTCGAGAGCAACCTGGAGGCGGTCGCGCCGCGCGGCCACATCGCCTTCTACGGTTTCGCGAGCGGAGCACCGGACGCCCTCGATCTCCGGCGCCTGATGGCGAAATCGGTCAGCGTGAGCGGCGAGAACGTTGCGTGCTACGTGAGGACGCGCGAAGAGCTCTCGCGCCGGGCGAGCGCGGTCTTCGACGCCCACCGCGAAGGCACCCTCCTGCCGCGGATCGAGCGCGTCCTGCCGCTCGCGCGGGCGGCCGAAGCGCATGAGCTCCTCGAGAGCCGCGCCACGGCCGGCAAGGTGCTGCTCGAGATCTGAGCCGAGCTCAGGCCTGGGCCTCTTCGCCCGGCGACGCGCCCGAGGCGCCTTCCTGGCGCGGCGCGGATCCGGTAGTCCTCGCCCCGTCTCCCGTCCGCGCATGTCCCCATCGACCACGCCGCCCTCCGTCGCCCAGCGCCTCGCGCGCGCCCTCGAGGTGCTCGTGCCGGCGCTCGACATCGTCGAAGCGCGGGTCGACGAGGGCGCGCCGCCGGCCTGGTGCGAGGCGCGGGGCTGGACGGGCTTCCTGCTGGCGCTCTCCGACGCCGAGCTCGCCCGCTGCGAGGCCGAGGGGCTCGCCGCGTGCATCGACGGCCTCGGGGCCGCGCCCCCGAGCCTCGTGGCCCTGGCGCGGGCCGCGGACGAGGCGGCCAGGCTGCCGCGGCGGCCGGTCGAGCCGCTCCCGCCGGCGTCGCTGGACGAGCTGCGGGCGGTGCCGGCGCGCAAGCGGCTCCAGCTGGAGGCCCTGCTCGGCGCCGTGGCGCCCATGGCCGCCCGCGCCCGCCGCCTCGTCGACGTGGGGGCGGGGCACGGCCACTTCACCCGCCTCGCCGCTGCGCGCTTCGACCGCGATGCGGTCGGCCTGGAGCGCGAGCCCGACCGCGTGGCCACGGCCTCCGCGCTGGCCGCCGGGGGGCGGGCGCGCTTCGTGGCGTTCGACGCCTTCGAGCAGGCGCTGGCGTTCGCTCCGGACGACCTGCCGGTCGGCCTTCACGCCTGCGGCGAGCTCGGGGACCGCATGGTGACGGCGGCGGCCGAGGCGCCCTGCGATCTGGCGCTCGTCTCGTGCTGCCTGCAGAAGATCGGCGCGCCGGCCCGCGCCCCGCTCTCGGCCGCGGCCAGGGCGGCGGGGCTCGTCCTGAAGCGCGAGGCGCTGGGGCTCACCAACCTGACGGCGCGCGCGGCGGGGGTCGAGGCCAGCCTGGACGAGGAGCTTCTGGCCCGCGAGCGGCGGCACGCGCTGCTGTCGCTGCTCCGCGGCCGCGGGCTCGACGTCGCCCTGGGCGAGGAGATGCGCGGGATCAACCGGCGGCGCGCGCACGGCGGGCTGCGCGAGCTCGCGGCGAGGGCGCTCGCGCTGCGGGGCCTCGGCCCGGCGACCGAGGCCGAGCTCCGCGAGCGCGAGGTCGCGGCGCGCGCGGCGTTCGGCCAGATGCGCCGGCTCACGCTGCCGCGCGCGCTCCTGGCCCGGCTCACGGAGGTCGCGGTCGCGCTGGATCGCGCGATGGTCCTCGGCGAGCGAGGGCACGAGGTCGAGGCGGCGATCGTGTTCGAGCCCGAGGTGACGCCGAGGAACGTCGCGATCTTCGCGAGCGCCCGGCCGGGAGGGCTCGGGGGCTGACGCGGCCCCGCCGTGGGCCCCTCGCCAGCAGCCCTGCGGATCGGGTGCTTCCCTGGCAACAGCGCCGCTTGGCAGACCCTTGATTCCAAGGGTTTCATGGAATGGCACGCACGGTGCACATCACGGCGCCATGCAAAGACGTCAGTTCTTGGGAGGCGCCGCTGCAGCGGTGTCGGCAGCGCTTCTGGCAGGCAGGGCCCGGGCCGCCGGGCCCAGCGTGATCCGCGTCGGGGTGCCCGGTGTCGGCGTGGGCAATCGCCCCGTCACCGGAGGAAGCTTCTTCTCCCTCTTGCACCTCCAGGGGACCCTGGCCGAGGAGTTCAAGAAGGACGGCATCGAGGTGAAGTGGAACTTCTTCCGCGGCGCCGGCCCCGCCGTGAACGAGGCGGTCGCGAACAACCTGCTCGACATCTGGACCCACGGTCACCTGCCCTCCGTGGTCGGCCGGGCGAGCGGCCTCAAGACGCGGCTCCTGGCCAGCGCCAGCCGGCGCGGACACGCCTACCTGGTGGTGCCCGCCGACTCGCCGATCACCGGCGTCCGGGACCTGCGCGGCAAGAAGGTGGCCTTCCAGAAGGGCACGGCCTCTCAGCTGTCCGCGAACCGGATCCTCGAGGGCCACGGGCTGACCGAGAAGGACATCCGGTCCATCAGCATGGATGCCTCCACCGCGAAGGCGGCGATCGCCACGAAGGACATCGACGCGGTGTTCGGCGGCACGGACTACCTCTCGCTGCGCGACCAGGGGATCGCGAAGATCGTCTACACGACGAAGGGGGATTCCCCGACCTACCCGAGCAATTCAGGCATCATCGCGCGGGAGGACTTCATCAACGAATACCCCGACGTCGTGCAGAAGATCATCACGCTCGCGGTGAAATCAGCGGCGTGGGTCGCGGACGAGAAGAACCGCACGCAGGCGTTCCAGCTGTGGTCGAAGTCGGGCACGCCCTTCGCGAACTACAAGGAAGCGCAGCAGGGCGAGGACATGAAGCAGAACGCCAGCCCGCTGCTCGACGAGTACGCCATCGCCCGGTACAAGTCGGCGGTCGCCGACTCGAAGAAGTACGGCCTGATCAGGAGCACCTTCGAGGTCGAGCCCTGGACCGATCGGCGCTTCCTCAACCGGGCGCTGAAGGACGCCGGACTCGAGCGCTTCTGGGCCGAGTGGGACGCGAACGGCAAGCCGAAGGGCTGACGGCCTGGGGGCGCGGGCCGCAACGCGCGGCCTGGCCGCCGCCGTGGGCTTCCGGCTGACGGGGGCCGATCTGGAAGAGATCGATCGACTGGCGCCGCTCCAGGCCCGCTGAGCGAAGAGGAATCCATGGCCGTTTCGACATCCACGTTGCGTGTTCAGGCTGCCGTCGAGCAGCTCCGGTCCGGTGGCATGGTGATCCTCGTCGACGACGAGGCGCGCGAGGACGAGGGAGATCTCGTCGTCCTGGCAGAACATGCGACGCCGGCCGCCATCAATTTCATGGCGACCCACGGCCGGGGGCTGATCTGCCTCGCCCTCACCGAGGACCAGGTGGACCGCCTCGGGCTGCCGCTCATGGCGACCCGGCCCGGCGCGCGCCGGTCGACGGCGTTCACGGTGAGCATCGAGGCGCGCGAGGGCGTCACGACCGGCATCAGCGCCCGCGACCGGGCGCGCACCGTCGCGGCCGCGATCGCGCGGGACGCGTCGCCGCGAGACGTTGTGTCGCCAGGGCACGTGTTCCCGCTGCGGGCGCGCCGAGACGGGGTGTTCGAGCGCGAGGGGCACACCGAGGGCGCGGTCGACCTGGCGCGGCTCGCCGGGGGGCTGCCGGCCGCCGTCATCTGCGAGATCCTGAATGACGACGGGACGATGGCGCGCCGCCGGGACCTCGCGCGCTTCGCGGCGCGACAGGGGCTGCCGCTCGTCTCCATCGACGACCTCCTCCGCCACCGGGTGCGGTGCGAGGACGTCGCCGCGCGCGTCCGGAGCGCCCCGTTCCGGCCCGCAGGCCTGAGCGGCGAGTGGCGGGCGCACACGTACACGATACGTCGCGAGAGGCAGCTGCTCCTCCTGACGCACGGCGCGCCGGCGCACGCCGGTGACACCGCCATCGTGTACACCCACCGCGCGGCGCTCGTCTCGGACCTCCTCGGCGACGCCCATCTGTTCGACGCCCTGCGAGACATCGAGGCTGCCGGCGCCGGCGCGGTGGTCTATGTGCCCCCGCCGGCCGAGCCGACATCTGCGGGAGCCGACGTCACCATGGGGCTCGAGCTCGCCGTGGCCGCGCGCGAGCTCGTGGCGCTCGGGGTTCGCCGGGCGACGCTCCTCGACTCGAGGGCGCCCCGGCCCGACGGGCCGAAGAAGGAGATCGACCTCGAGACGGGCGAGCCTGTGACGCAGGTGGGAGGCCACGGCGCGCCGCCGCCGCGGCGCGGGCGGGCAGGGATTTCGGGGCATGGCGGCGCATCGTCGGTGATCCAACCCGGCGTGGATGTCTCCGTGGTGAGCTAGGCTCTGCCCGATGAACCGCGGCTCCGCTCGAGCCATCGGTCGATCTCGAGGGGAAGGACCATGAACGGGCAGAAGCTCATACCGGAGCTCGACGTGGCGGATCTCGGCGCCTCGCTCGGCTTTTACGTCGGTGTCATCGGTTGCACGCTGCGGCACGAGAGGCCCGAGGAGCGGTTTGCCTTCATCGACTTCGAGGGCGCGCAGCTCATGCTGCAGGAGGCGGCGGGGCCGGGCCGCAGGTTCCGCACCGCGCCGCTGGAGCATCCTTACGGACGCGGCGTCAATTTTCAGATCGAGGTCGGTGACGTCACGCCGCTGTACGAGCGCGTGCGCGCAGGCGGCTTCCAGATCGTGATCCCCTTCGAGGAGAGGTGGTACCGCGAGGGCGACATGGAGCTCGGCAACCGCCAGTTCGTCGTCGCCGACCCCGACGGCTATCTCCTGCGGTTCTTCACGGACCTGGGCCAGCGCCCCCTGCGCTCTTGATCGCTCTCTCTCCGGATCCCTGGCTGGACCTCTGGCGGCGAAGCTATGGATAGCTGACGGTGATCTCGGCGAGGAAGGTCCTGCCGTTCTGCCGGCTCGTGGCCGAGAGGTAGCTCTCCGCGGCCGGATAGTCGTACCGCGTGTCCATCGCGTTGTAGATGCCGATCACATAGCGGCTGTGGAAGCGCTGGAGCTCCCCGGACACCGTGAGGTCCGCGACGATCGCGCCCGCTGTCTCGTCGGCCGAGCTGCGGCCGACGCGCCGGGGCGCCTCCAGGTTGATCCGGAGCCCCGCGGCGGCGAGCCGCTCCACCACCGGGACGACGCCGCGAAACGACGCGAGGTGCTCCGGCGCGTTGATCAGCCGCTCGCCGCGCCTGAGCTCGCCGCGCTGGTAGCCGTACGTCGCCGCGAGCATCCAGCCTTGCCGCCACTCGCGGCGGAGCTCGACGTCACACCCCGCCACGAACGCGTCTCGACGGCTGTTCACGTAGCGCACCACGCCGGGAACGCCGGGGCGGTCCTCGGCGGAGGTGATCCGGTCCGACAGCTTGCTCGCGTGAACGGCGCCGAGCGCGGTCCAGTCGTCGCCGAGGCGCTGCGAGTACTCGATCTCGGCGGAAGCGATGGACTCCGGCTTGAGCACGAGGCCCCGCTCGGGGTCGACGGCGGGCACCTGCGTCTTGCCGTCGGTGTAGAACTGCTCGGAGATGCTCGGGGCGCGGAAGGCGCGCCCGCCCATGATCTTCAGGACCCCTCCCGGCGCGGGCCGGAGGATGACCGCGGCGCGCGGCACGACGATCGGCGCGAACGTGCTGTAGACGTCGAGGCGCGCGCCCCACGAGAGGCGGACCCACGGGGCGGGCGAGCTGTCGAGGATGAGGTAGCCGGCGCCGAAGCGGTACGGCACGGGCTTCGTGCGCGCGCGGCCGTCCGTGAACACGCTGCTCAGCGTCGCCTCGGGGTGCGCCTGCACCTCGCCGCCCCCGGTGACCCTCAGCCAGGGGAGCGGCGTCCACGCCGCCCTGAGCTCGCCGCCCAGCCAGGTGCCGTGCTGCTGCTCGAAGATCGTCGCCTCGTCGAACGCGTAGGCGCCGTGCCAGACGAAGCGGTTCACGTGGGCGCGCGCCATGAGCTGCAGGTCGGGCGTGAGCCGCGGCTCGAAGCGCACCTCGGCCATCATGTGCGCGTCCTCGTAGCTCGTCCCGAGGTCGTTGAGCCGCGTGCCCACGTAGCCGATCGGGACGAGCTGCTCGCGCGCGTGGTACATCCACTGCGCCGTGAACGGCCCGTACCAGGCGCGCCCGGACGTGCCGCCGGCCCGGAAGGTCTCGGCGCGCTCGGCGATCTGCACGCGCGGCCCCTCGCCCGGGTCCCGCAGCGCCACCGGCACGTCGAACCCGTCGGAGCGCGCCCCGGTGACGCTCGCCCGCACGCCCGCGTCCCTGCGGGCGTTGTAGTGGAACCCGGCGCGCGCGTGGCCCACGCCGTCGTAGTAGGTGCCGGCCGCCGCGTGCGCGCTCGTGGGCTCGTCGCGCCCGCGCGGGACGAGGTTGACGATGCCCGAGAGCGCGCCCGTGCCGTAGAGCAGCGAGCCAGGGCCGCGGACGACCTCGATGTGATCCACGTCGTGGAGGTCGTCGCGGGCGTCGGAGCCCACGAACGAGGCGTTCAGCACGTTGTCGTTCGTCGAGTGGCCGTCGGAGAGGACGAGGAGCCGGTTGCCGTAGTCGAGCGGCTCGCCGAGCCCGCGGATCCCGGCCGAGTAGACGACGTGATCGTTCGAGAGGTAGATGCCGCGCGTGCCGCGCAGCGCCTCGGCGATGGTCGGGTACCCGAAGGCGCGCAGCTCGTGCTGCTCGATGACGCTGATGGATGCGGGCGCGTCCTCCAGGCGCTCGAGGACGCGCGAGGCCGACGACACCTCCCGGAGCGGCGCCAGCGTGACGTCGCGCAGCTCCGCCTGCTGGCCGGCCGTCACCTCGATCGTCCGCTCGACGGGCGCGAAGCCCCGCAGGCTGACGCGGACGCGGCGCCGGCCCACGGCGACGCCCTGGATCACCGACGGCGTGAAGCCCATGGGGCGGCCGTCGATCTCGACGAGGGCGTCGGGCTCGTCGGCGCGCACGAGGATCGAGCCGGTGAGCGGGCTGAGCGTCGCCGTGATCGGCACCGTCTCGTGCGCGGCGACGGTCAGCGGCTGCGGCGCCGCCTCGAAGCCCGGGCGCGAGAAATGGAGCACGTGGCGGCCCGGCGGCAGATCGAGATCGCACGGGGCGGTGCAGGCGGGCGGCGCGCCGTCGTGGTCGACGTGCACCGTGGCCTCGCTCGCGCCGCGCACGTCCACCCGCACGGTGCCGACGATGCGGCGGAGCACGATGAGGACCTCCTTGCTCTGCCCCAGCTTCACCGGGACGTCGTCCACGGCCACGGGCTCGTAGCCCGCGAGCTCGACGAGGATCCGGTAGCGCCCCTCGGACATGGCGAGCCGGCGCGGCGCCGTGCCGCGCGCGCCGAGGTCCTTGCGATCGACGTAGATCCTGGCCCCGGGCGGCGACGTGACGATCTGGAGCACGGCCACGCGCGGCGCGATCCGCTGGAGCGCGGCCTGGACCTCGGCGACGACCTCCGGGTCGGCCTCGCCCTCGAGCGCGTCGTCGTAGTACCGGTGCGCGTCCGCGAAGCGGCCGAGCTCCTCGTAGGTGAGCGCGATGTTGAAGACGACGTTGCGGTTCGGCACGAGCCGGTTCGACGCGAGGAAGTGCTCGAGGGCGGCCTGGAACTGCCCCTGCTTGTAGAGGTCGCGGCCCAGGTCGAAGTGGAGGTCGGCCTCGTCGGCCTGGCCCTCGCCGTCGGCGCGGGCGGCGGGGGCCTGGAGCAGGGCGCCTGCGAGGAGGGGCACCGCGGCGAGCCTCCACCGGCGAGCGCGCGTGCTCGAGGGCGCTCGACGCATGCAGCTAGCGGTGCTCGCGCAGGCGCGTCGCCTTCGTCGGCGCCGGCTCGCTGCTGGCCGGGTACGGCGACGACGGCGCGAGCACCGCGCGCGGGCGGCCCGCCCTCGCCGAGCCGAGCGGCGCGAGCGCGGCGCCGGCCGTGGCGAACCCGCTCGCCGCGGCGGCCGCCGCGGCTGTGGGCGGCGAGGCGACCTCCGACGGCGGGAGGGACGAAGGCCCGGGATCCTCGCGCGAGGGCGCGGAAGGCTCGCCCTGCGCCGGCGCGACCTGCGAGGCCGCCTCGCCGGCAGGCGGCGCGCCCGCGGCCGGCGCCGCGCCGCGCCCGAGCCACGCGGTCGCCGCCATGCCCCCGAGGAGCGCCACGAGCGCCGCCGCCGCGAGGGGCGCGACCATGCTTCGCCGGCGCCGCCCCTGTGGATCCCCTGCGGCGACGCGCTCGCCCCGTCTGAACGGCGCCGCCGTCGGCGCCAGCGACTCGTCCGGGGGCAACGCGTGCACGGAGGGAGGTCCGGCAGCCGACGTCTGCGCGGGCGGCACCGACGGCGAGGCCGCCGCGGTGAACGTGAGAGGAACGACCGACACCCGCGCGGGCGGCACCGACGGCGAGGCCGTGGCGGTGAGCGTGAGAGGAGCGACGGACACCCGCCCAGGCGGCATCGATGGTGAGGCCGCCGTCGCGAGGGCGGGTGGAGCGACGGACGCCTGCGTGGGTGGCATCGAGGAGGCGCGCTCCTTCGCCTGCTCGCTCAAGCTGTGCCGGGACCCACGCGTGGGGCCGATCGGCCCGGTCAGGGTCTCGGCTTCCTCGTCGATCGCCCGCAGGCGGTCCGGCGCCGGCGGCGCGTCGGCGGCCTCGTTCCCCATCGCCCTGCGCAGGATGCGCGCCACCGTCTGGCGCGCGGACTCCGACCCGAGCGGCTCGAGCAGCGTGGCCAGCTCGGCGATCGTCTGGGGACGGCGCGCCGGATCCTTCTCGAGGCACATCAGGATGACCCACTCGAGCGCGAGCGGGATCTCTGGCCGGTGGCTGCGCGGGGGCACGGGCACGTCGGTCACGATGCTGACGAACAGCGCCGAGACGGACTCGGTCTCGAACGGCAGCCGCCCTGTAAGGAGCTGATAGAGCGTCATGCCGAGCGCCCAGATGTCGCTGCGGGCGTCCACCGTCCGGGTGCTGCGGATGTGCTCCGGCGACATGTAGCGGGGGGAGCCGAGCACCACGGCGGATGCGGTCAGCTGGGCGTTCAAGCCGAGCACGCCCTCCTCGGACGCCTTCGAGATGCCGAAGTCGAGCACCTTGATCAGGTTCGAGCCGTCCTTGCGGCTCGCGAGGAAGAGGTTGCCCGGCTTGAGGTCGCGGTGGACGATCCCGAGCGAGTGCGCCTCGGCGAGCGCCTCGCAGGCCTCGATCACATAGCTGACCGCCTGCTCCACGGGCAGCGGGCCCCGCGATTCGAGCAGCGCCTCCAGATCGATGCCATTCAGGTACTCCATCACGAAATAGGGCAGATCGTCGTCGGTCTGCCCCACATCGATGACGCGGGCGATGTGCTCGCTGGCGATCGCCGCCGCGGCCTGCGCCTCCCGGAAGAAGCGCTCCGTGGCGCCGGGCGTGGTGCGCCCCTCGGGCAGCAGGAACTTCAGCGCGACGCGGTGGCGCAGCGAGACGTGGTGCGCCGCGACGACGATCCCCATGCCGCCGCGGCCGAGCACCCGCTCGACGCGGTACTTGCCGCCGACGACATCCCCGACGCGCGGAATCCTGCGCCATGAAGACGGTTCCGCCGCGTCCGAGCCTGCGTGGGCCATCGGCCGTCAGTATACACCAGCACCTCTGGGACCCGGCACAATCTCGGCCGTCCGCTGGCGCCGTGTGTGATACGCCCGCTCCCAGCCCCACCCGCTCTGTCGGGCGGCGATCCAGGCGGGGTGTGGCGCCGCGCGCTCGCAGCAGCGGTTGCGCGGCGAGCGGTGGCGGACGGGACAGCGGGCGCGCGAGCCGGCGGGCCGGCCGACAACCGCCGCGCGGGCTCCGGAATTGCGCACCGCGTGGTGGTTCGTCTCCCGTGGATGACGCGCATTGCTATGCTGGCCACCGGTCTCTCAGCGAGGTCACATCGTGAATGAATTCACCGTGATAGGCCCCCTCCTCGGCGGCGCCCTCATCGGCCTGGGCGCGTCTCTCCTCCTGCTCTTCAACGGGAAGGTCGCTGGCATCAGCGGCATCGTCGGAGGGCTCCTCTTCCGGAAGCCTGGCGATACCGCCTGGCGCGCGGCGTTCGTCGCGGGCCTCCTCCTCGGCGGCCTCGCGCTCGTCGCCGCGCATCCGGTCGCCTTCCCCTCAGCGGGGGGCGGCGGGTCGCTCGGCCTCGTGATCGTCGCCGGGTTGCTCGTCGGCTGGGGCGCGCGGCTCGGCAACGGGTGCACGAGCGGCCATGGAGTCTGCGGCCTCAGCCGTCTGTCGGTCCGGTCGCTCGTCGCCACGCTGACGTTCATCGCGACCGCGGCCATCACGGTGTACGTCAGCCGGCACCTGCTCGGGGGGGCGCGATGAGGCAGGGCGCGGTCGCGTTCCTCGCCGGCTTGCTGTTCGCCGTGGGGCTCGGCGTCTCCGGCATGACCCAGCCGTCCAGGGTCATCGGCTTCCTCGACGTGGCCGGCGGCTGGGACCCGAGCCTCGCGTTCGTGATGGCCGCCGCGGTATCCGTGCACTTCCTGGCCTACCGCGCCCTTCGCTGGCGGCGGCGCGCGGGCGGCGTCGATGCGGCCGGCTCCGCCCGTGCGCCGCGGTTTCCCCTCCTGGCCGACCGCGCGGACGTCCCGACCCGCACCGACATCGACGCGCGCCTCGTCGCTGGCGCCGCGCTGTTCGGCGTCGGCTGGGGTCTCGCCGGGTACTGCCCGGGGCCGGCGCTCGTCTCGCTGGCGACCGGATCGAGCGCCGTGCTCGCGTTCGTCGCGGCGATGGCCGCCGGCATGGCGATCGAGCGTTTCGCCTCGGCCAGGGCGAGAGCGGAGATGAGCGAGCAGACGACGGAATGAACGGCAAGTAAACCAACGCTTGTGACGGGCGGAACGGCGCACAACGCGCGTCGCGCCGGACGGAACATCGTGTGTCGCGCCGGGCGCCGAGCGTCACGGGGGCGCCGCGAGCCGATCGGGATCTGCAGGCCAGAGCAGGCGGCGCGCGTTGTCGCGGTAGATCTTCTGCAGCACGGGCGCGGGCAGGTGCATACCGTAGATCCTCCAGAACCCCTGGCGGCCGTTCGCGGCCTCGGTATCGAAGTAGTCGTCCTCGGTCTCGAGGAAGCGCGCATAGACCTCGTAGCCTGTGGTCTTGGCGCTCTTGAGGTCGGTGCCGAAGAGCACGCGATCCTGGTAGCGCACGAAGAAGCGGTGCGCCGCGCGCGGCTGCCGGCCCAGCTCGCTGATGCTGGCCGACATGTCGACCTGCAGATTGGGGAAGCGATCGAGCCAGCCCGCGAGCTGCTTCAGGTCTTCGGACGAGCTGGCCATGTGCGCGCCCACGAAGGTGATGTCGGGGTGGCGCTCGAGCACGCGGTTGCGCTCCTCGAAGAGCTGCGCGCGCGTTGGAAAGCGCGTCCTGTCCGCGAATGACCAGCTCGGGAACTCGTGCAGCTCGTGCCAGCGCTCGTTCTTCGCGTCCAGCGGGGCGAAGAACGCCGCCGGGTCGGCCACGTGCCAGAGCACGGGCCGGCGGTGGCGCGCGCACGTGCGCCAGACCGGCTCGAGCTCCGGGCTGTCGAGCGCGACGCGCCGGCCCTCGGGCGTGCGCACCGTGAGCCCGAGCTCCTTGAAGATCTTGAGTCCCTTGGCCCCGGCCTCGAAGTCGGTCGCGAGCTGCGCGGCCACGCGCTCGCCCCAGCCCGGCGCGCCCACGAGCGTGAGGTCGAGGTTGGCATAGGTCAGGAAGCGCCCTGGATAGGCGCGGTCGAAGCGCTCGAGCTCGCGCACCAGGCGCTTGCCCGAGGAGCCATCGAGGTTGACCATGGTCTCGACGTGGAACGCGTCCATGCGCGCGACCTCGGCCGCCACGTCGACGACCCGGCGCAGGTGCGTGTGGACATCGACGGCGGGCACGGCCAGGTGGGTGATCGCGGTGCGCTCGAGCGCCAGAAGCGGTACGGGCTGCCAGTCCGCGAGCCGCAGCGCCGCGATGTCGGCGGGCCGCGACGGCGCCGCGCGTGGCGCGGCCGGGCCGTGAGCGCACGCGGCTGGCAGGAGGAGAACGAGCATGAGCGCTGCGATGTGCGCGCTGGACACGAGGCGACCTCTGGACGCGAGCATGACCGAGCATAGCGCGCAGGAGGCCGCTCTCGGCGAGGAGCGCCTCGGGGCAGATCACCGAATTGGCATGATATGCTGCGGGGCGCAGGCGGAACGGAAGGAGGCAACGTGCTTCGACTCCACTTGGCTCTTGGTTGCGCGGTTTTCATGGTTGCAGCGTGCGGCAACGATGTGCACGAGGCGGCCGCGACGGGTGGCGCTGCCGGCAATGGCTCTGGCGGCAGCGGTGGCGGCAGCGGCGCCGGCGGATCCGTCGCGAACAGCGGCGAGGGCGGCGCCGTCGGCTCGGCGGGAACGGCCGGCGCCGAGGGCGGCCACGGCGGCACCGGCGCCGGCGGCGCCCCGGGCGGCGCCGGGGGCAGCGTCGCGGGCGGGGGCGTGGACGGTGCGACCGACCCGTGTGGGGGAGCGTTACCGATCACGTGTGGCGATCGTTTGAATCACAGCACGACGAGCCAGGGGCGCGCGAACGTGTGGACGGCCTACGACCGGACCGCTCGTGCCGAGTCGGGGCGTGAGACGGTCTATGCCTTCTCCTCGACGACCGAGTGCATGATGGTCGCAAAGCTCGAGAACCTCGCGACGGACCTGGATCTCCTGCTGCTGTCCGCCTGCGACCCGATCCGGTCGAACGAGATGGCTTCCTCGACCCCGCTGGATCTACAGACCGTCGAGACCGTGAGCTGGACGAGCGCGCCAGGCCAGACATCCTACCTGGTGGTGGACGGCTACGCCGGGGCCGAAGGCAGCTACACCCTCTCGGTCGACTGCGCGTGTCGATGATCGGACCGCTCCAATCGCGCCGGTCCTGCCCGTCGCGCGGCGGTCAGCGAAGCGCTCCTCGGCTAGCGGGAGGGCGTTCCCCCGGCGGCCGCGTCGGCACGCACCGGCGAGAGCTGCCGCTCTGCGCTCATCTTGCGGATGCAATGGCCGAGGGCCGCCCGCAGGTTCTGCTGGGTGGTGATCTGCGAGAGGTCGAGCCCCAGCGCGACCATCGTCTGGGCGACGTTCGGCTTGATGCCCGCCACGATGCCCTCTGCGCCGAGGAGCCGGATCGCGGTGACGAGCTCGATGAGGTGGCTCGCGACCTTCGTGTCCACCATCTCGACGCCGGTGAGATCCAGGATGGCGAAGCGCGCCTGCTTCTCGACGATGCGCCCGAGCAGGCTCTCCATGATATCGGCCGTCCGCACGCTGTCCACGATGCCCACCATCGGTAGCGTGAGCACGCCGCTCCACACCTCGATGATGGGCATCGACAAGGTGCGGATCACCTGCCGCTGGTTCTCGATCTGCTGGAGCTGCGACCGGAGCTCTGCTTCGGCGTTCTTCGCCTCCGTGACGTTGAGCGAGATCCCGAGCACCCCCTCGATCTCGCCGGCGTCCCCCCGGAAGGGCACGACCCAGCTCTCCCAGTGATAGCCGTGCACCTCCTCGTGGGAGTGAGTCTGCTCTCCGACGAGCGAACGCCGCACGCTGTCGGTGATCGGGTAGCCTTTGTACAGCTCGAAGACGCTCATCCCGACGAACTGGTTCGGCTCGATGTTGCAGTCCTTGAGGCCCTTGCCCTCGCTGAACAGCAGGACTCCCTCCCGGTCGGTCGTCCAGATGCCGATGGACACGTGTTCGGCCAGGTGGTCCAGGACGCGCGCCTTGAGGCTGCTGCGTGGGCTCGGCTCCGGGGTGCGGGTGAGGACGCCGCGGAGCGAGCCGTACACCGCGTCGCCCGACGGCGACCGGGTCGCGCTGCACGCGAGCGTCCTGCGGCCGCCGTGCGCGTCGCGGAAGCACACGGCCAGCTGCACGGGATCGCCGGACGCCCGCAGCCGGCTCCAGGCGGCCTCGAACGATCTGGCGTCGGCCTCCTCGTCGACGAGCGACGCGAGCGTTGCCCCCCGCGCGGCGACCGGCCCCAGGGCGCGCTCCAAGGCGCCGCTGGTCCGCCGCAGCCGGCCATCCAGCTCTGCCACGAACAGCATGTCGGGACAGGACGAGAAGAACGCCTGGAGCGAGTCTACAGGAGATTCCGGGTCTGCCACATGACCTCCCACCCTAGGGCCGGCAACATCCCATGGTACTTACCAGAGGCCCATCGCGCATGTGAAGCGCGTTCGATCGAGCATGCCGCGAGCTCGCCTGCCCCTGTCGGTTGGGGCACAGTGTGCTTGTCGTACCATGAAGGCCCCCTGCCTGCTCCTCACGGCGCTCCTCGCTGGCGCCTGCGGAGGTGGCGAGGAGGCCCGGGAACGACTGCTCACTTGGGCGGGTCCGTGCGATAAACGAGGCATGCCTGCCGCCCTCGCTGCGCTCGAGTCCGCCCTCGCCGCCGGCTCCGTCGAGGCGTGGTTGGCGGAGCTGCGCGACGAGGCGGTTCGCTCGCGGATCGGTCGCGCGCTGGACGCCGATCGCAGGCTGTGGACGCAGTACCCCGATTCGCTGGGGAGCTGCCTGTTGGCGCAGCCGGGAGCCGCTGGTGATGGAGGAGCCGCTCGGCTTTCCGCACTGGTACACGCTGGCGTACGACCGCGAGGGGTCGCGCCTGGCGGCGCTGCGCCAGGAAGAGACGACGGTGGCGCTGCACGAGCTGCCGCACGGGCGTTGCATCCGCACGGTGGCGTTCGAGCTCGCCGGCTGGGCGCTGGGGATGGCCGAGGACGCGAGCCTGCTCGCGGTGCAGCAGGGCGGGCAGATCGAGGTCCGCACCGAGGACGGCGCGATGGTGCGGCGCTGCGGCCAGGCGACGACGTCGGGCCGGCGGCCGCGGTTCTCCGAGCCGGCGCCGCGGTTCTCGCGCGACGGCAGGCGCGTCGCCGCACGCGTGGGCGGCAAGGACTGGCGGATCTGGACGCTCGCGAGCGGCGAGGAGGAGCGCGTCGAGGGCAGGCTGGAGAAGGTCGCCGACTTCGCGGCGCCGGAGCCCGCCGATTGGGCGCTGGAAGCCGGCACGATGTCGGTGTTCACCCACGGGCCGAGCGGCACCAAGATCGCGCTGCCGGTGATCGGCGGGTGGGTGTGCAATCCGGCCGATCCGCGGATCGCCGTTTGCGACGAGCTGCTCGTCGAGCTGCGGGCCGGCGGCTGAACCCGGGTGATCCTGGCGTCCCCCGATTGGACGTGGGAATCCCGATGGCACTGCCTCGCCGAGATCGGCATCCGCAACCCCGGGTTGCGCGCCCGCACAATGGCCATCGGCGAGCGGATCGAGGTGCTCACGCTCCTCCGCTGCGACGAGGTGTTGGGCACGCACGGCTACACTCGGGCAAGCAGCACCTGGTAGCCGTTGAACTCGTTCTTCCAGTCCCCATAGACGGCCGCAAGTCCGCACGTGGGGCAGCGGCATCCGAGATAGAGCCAGCGTACATCCTCGCTCTCGCCGTACAGGGACACGCCGACGGTGATCTCGAAGGCTTCATTTCCGCAGGGGCAGGCGCACTGCTCCAGCTCGGCGTCCTCCAGGTACTCGTCGCTATCCGCGATCGGGTGGTCGCACGCACAGGCGACGCACGTGCGGACAGCTGCTCCCTCAGCGTCATCGAGCGCGAGGCGGAACTGCGTGCCGCCACACTCGCAGACCGCGTCGGCGAAATGGTGAGCCAGGTAGGCGTTGTCGCCGCTGTACCGCAGCAGCACCTCGCGGACGTCAGCTTGATTATCGCCGTACCAGTGCTTCCCACGCTTTTTCAGCACAAGCTCCGTTCCTCCCTGCTGCCCAACGTCTGCCGTTCTGCCGCGGGCCGGGCTGCCGAACGGAGCGAGGTTGTCCGGCACGTCGGTCAGCATCGGCTAATTGGGCGGCCCAGTCCGCGCATCGCTACATTGAGAAGATGAAGCTGCGCAGTTTTTCACGAACGACTACTGCCGGGTCGGCTCCATCTGCCCTGAGAGACAACATTCGCTCCAGGTCGGCATCATCCAACACGAGAATCATCTTCCGCTCGTACAACAACGGCAGCCCGCCGGTCCTACTGTGCAGCCCGTCGGGCCTCCTGTACAAGCCTCGGCGGCCTGCTGTGCAGCGCCGTCGGCCGTCCTGCGCAGCCCATTGGCCCTCCTGTACAAGCCCCGGCGCCCTCCTGCGCGGCCCCGTCGACCCTCCTGCGGACCCATATTGTGTCCTACGATACATTATCTCCTGTCCAGGAGACCCCCCGCGCCCCTCCTGCGCACCTCTATTGGTGTCCTTCGTTACCATCATCCGGCTCCTGCGCAGCCCCGGTGGGTCTCCTGCGCAGCCCCGGCGTGCCCTCGCGCGCCTTTTGTGGTTGCTGCGCCATCATGCGCTCCTCCGCTGGCTCCGTGGCCTGCTGCCCGCGGCGCCGGGCACGCCGCTCCCCCGATGCCGCGGCACACCGCCGCTACCAACCTTCGGCCCCAGCGCCTCCCTCGTGACGTGACCGACTCGTGCTCTCCTCTGACCAATGCCTTGTTCGCCGATCGACAAGATGAAGGACTATGCGCCCTTCCCCGCTTTCCGCGGCGCCGCGTCCACCGGAGATACGGAGGAAGACGAAGCCTTCGCGGAGGAGGGCGCGCCGGAAGGCGACGCATCGGAGGGGGCGTAACGGGTCGGGTCGGAGGGGGCGTAACGGAAGGAAGACGGCGAGCCGGGCGCGTGCCACGCGACGCACCTCGACTCGCTCACACGGCCTCCGATGCCAGGGACAGACAAATGCATTGCGGCATCGGACTGATTTTTCCCATCCGAAGCGCCGGTTTATGGCGATTTCTACCCCGTTGACCCTGTGGGGCTCGCGGGCTTACCGTCCGCGCATGCGTGTCGTTGAGCCATCGCTGCACGGCTGCCCGACGCTCGGCGGGACCACACCGGCCGCCGAGGGCCTCTGCGCCGTTCCGATGGCGGTTCGCGAGCAAGCAGGGCTGCTCCGTTGGGATGCGCGGTGAGGCGGAGGGGAGCTCATGCGTCGTCGGGTCGATGATCGAGCCCGCGGGGTTGCTCGTGCCATCTCGCTCCTCGCGATGGCCTCGACGGGCGCTGCCGGTATCTCCGGGTGCTCCTACGCCGACGACTGCGCGAGGACGTACACGTGCGAGCCGCTCCCCGGCGAGATGCCGCCGCAGCTCCCGGCGTCGCCGTGCGACGGCGATCCTGCGAAGAGCGCGGCGAAGGACGGGTGTGGGGTGTTCGTCAGCGCGTCGTCAGGCGACGACGGGAGCCCTGGCACGAAGGGCGCGCCGGTGAAGACCTTGCAACACGCGATCGGGCTCGCCGTGCACGGACGAGGCGACGGCAAGCCGCCGACCCGGCGCGTGTACGCGTGCGGCGGGTCGTTCGAGGAGGAAATCACGCTGCCTTCCGGGGTCGACCTCTGGGGCGGCCGCCGCTGTCAGAGCGGCGACTGGTCGTACGCGTGGTCGTTCGGCGGGCCGGACGAGCCCACCGTCATCGCGCCGCCCGAGGGGATCCCGCTGCGGATCCTCGAGGGGGAGGACCTGGGGGCCATCCCGGGGGACGACGCGACCTCCATGATCTTCGGCGTGCGCGCCGTGGCAGCGGACGCCTCGGCGCCCGATGGCAAGTCGTCGATCGCGATGATCTTGAGCCCGGGGACCCGGGCGATCGTGCGGGACAGCAAGATCGTCGCGGGCAACGGCAAGGACGGGGAGCCGGGAGAGGACGCGCCCAGGGAGCGGGCGCAGGACGGGGCGCCGGGGAACCACGGCGCGCACGCCTGCACGGCGGACTTCGCGACGGGCGCCCTTCCCGTTGTGACCGTGTGTGATGACGGCACCGAGTCCATTGGAGGCTACGGGGGCGACGGCGGGCTCGACGCAGGGGGCGACGGGGAGCCGGGGCAGCCGGAGCCGGCGGTGAGTCCGGGAGGCAAAGGCCTCGCGGGGACCGGCGCGGGCAGCAGCCCGTGCACACCAGGGAAGGACGGCGCCGAAGGCGCCGATGGCGGGCGCGCTGCCGGCGCCGCGGGCGCGGGCTACCTCTCGGAATCGTATGGCTGGGTCGGCATCCGGGGCGAGGACGGCAAGCGGGGCGGCGTCGGCCAAGGAGGGGGAGGCGGCGGCGGCGGCAAAGGGCGAGACGGCACGATCGCGTGCCGCGCGGGCGGACCGCAGGGCGGCGCGGCCGGCGGCTCGGGCGGGAGCGGCGGTTGCGGCGGCCGGGGCGGCATGGGGGGCGGCTACGGCGGATCGAGCATCGGCATCGTCGCGTTGCAGGGAAGTGCGCTCACGCTCAAGGCGACCGAGATCACCGCGGGCAACGGAGGTCGAGGGGGCGCCGGCGGAGGGGGTCAACCTGGCGGCGGCGGTTGGGGTGGCGGCTCCGGCGGGACTCACACGGAAACGGAAATGTTGCCCGCGTGCCCCGGCGGGCGGGGAGGCAATGGCGGCCGCGGCGGGGACGCCGGCGGCGGCATCGGGGGCTCGTCGTACGGCGTCGCGTTCGTTGGCGCCTTCTTGAGCCTCGATCCGGACGTGATCGTCCAGTTTGGACGGGTGGCCGACGGCGGCCCCGGAGGCAATGCGGTGCCTGACGCCGACCGGGGCTGGGGTGAGCCCGGCGACGGCATGGCCTACCGTCCGTTCGATGCGCCCGCTCCAGGACCCCCCCAGTGACCGAGGCGGTGCGCGCCGTGCGGCGCCGAGAGAGGACGATGACAACGATCCGAACGACCTGTCCGGTTCTTGCATTGCTGTTTGTCGTGGCCGGGTGCGGCACCACACCGGCCGTGAGCGACGCCGGCGGAGCACCGTGCGACGGCTCCGCGGCGTGTCATGACGAGGCGCCGCCGGAGTCGGTCTGTCTCGAGCGCCTCGCCGCCGATGAGCTGGTGGACGGCTGCGGCGTGTTCGTGACCAACGAATTCGGAGGCGGTGACGACGCGAACCCCGGCACGACGAAAGACAAGCCGGTGCGCACGCTCCAGCGCGCTGTCGAGCTCGCGCGCACCGGGCGCGGGCGCGTGTTCGTCTGTGCCGACGGGTTCTTCGGTCCGCTGGTGCTCCCCTCCGGGGTCGATCTCCTCGGAGGGTTCCATTGCTTCCAGTGGTGGCGTCAGGTACGCGGCATCTCCCTGCTTCAAACTACCCACGATCAAGCGATTGCCCTGACCGTCGTACCGGCGACCTCCGAGGACACGGGCGCCGCTGACGGGGTATCGAGAATCGTCGACATGGACATCGTTTCATCGGAGCCGATCGCCATGCTCGTCCAGTCGAACACCGAGGTCGAGATCCTCCGAGGCTGGCTTCGCGCCACCGCCGGGTGGGGGAGGTATCACGGCGAGGACTTGCCCGAGCCCAGCGACGCAGCCGACGGTGCCGATGGGATGTACGGCGGCGACGCGTGCTCGGCGGAGACCGTGGCCGGCGGGGCTGCTGTGATGAACCCGTGCGAGGGCGGGCTTCCGAGCGTCGGCGGCAAGGGCGGTGACGGATTGCCCGGCGGCGCCGAGGACGGGCGCGACGGCGAGCCGACCCCGACGCCGAACCCCAACAACTACGGACGGCGAGGGCTCGGGGACGTGGCCGACGTGGGCTGCACGGACGGCGACTACGGGATCTACGGCGTGCGAGGCACCGTCGGCGCCCCCGGCCAGGGCATCGGGCGCATCAGCGAGGCGGGCTGGGAAGGGGACCGGGCCGGCGACGGCGGCTGGGGCACGCCGGGCCAGGGCGGCGGCGGAGGCGGCGGCCGCAGGGGCGGGCTCGGCGTGTGCGGCGCGGCGTCCAGGGGAGGCGCCGGGGGAGGCTCGGGCGGGGCCGGCGGCTGCGGCGGCCGAGGCGGCAAGGGGGGCGGGAACGGCTACCCGAGCATCGGCATCGTCGCCCTGCACGCCAAGGTGACCGTGCGCGACAGCGAGATTGTGGTGTCCGGCGGCGGCCAGGGCGGCGACGGCGGCGAGCCCCAGCAAGGCGGACGAGGCGGGCGGGGCG
This sequence comes from Sorangium sp. So ce128, assembly GCF_051525245.1. NCBI lineage: Bacteria > Pseudomonadati > Myxococcota > Polyangiales > Polyangiaceae > Sorangium > Sorangium sp. So ce128. Next base: position 3,266,219 of record NZ_CP150313.1, read on the forward strand.
CACCGGGCGGCGTGCTGGAGGACCGCTCGGCCTATTCCTGCAACGGGGGCCCCGGGGGCGACGGCGGCGAGGGCGGCTACGGCGGCCCGGGGCGCGGCGGCGACTCGATCGGCATCGCAACCCTCGACGAGGACCGGCTCACGGTCGAGAACGTCACCTTCACGCTGGCGCCGCCGGGCAAGGGCGGCATCAGCTGGGACGACCAGGGCAAGATGATCTCGGGCGAGGACGGCATCGCCGTGGAGACGCTCCGGTTTCCTGAATAGGTGGATTGGAGCTCGCCCCGCGAACCGCGCCAGTGGAAGCCGGCGGGTCCACACGCCCGGGTGCAGCGGTGGCCATGGGGTGATAGGTCGAGCACCCAAGCTCCCCGCAGGATCCGCGGCCGCCCCGTCCACGGGGCGCGCTGGCGGGAGGCGTCGGCACCTCCTCCAACACCTCGACGTCAGGCAAGGAGAGGACCTCTTGGCCGGCCGCCCGAGTTGCGCTCTCGGCACGTCTCGGAAGCGCGCGCGGAAGGCGGCTGACGGGCGGAGGGACATGGCCTGTCCGGTCGACCTGCGCCGCTACGTGGTCTCAATGCCGGCCTCGCTCGCCCCGACGAGTCTGTGGTTGAGCTTCTCGCGGTTCGCCCCCGTGGCTGCGGCAGTTCCCTCCGCGATCCAGGAGAACTGCACGCTCCGCGGGCTGTGGTGGACGACCGACCGTGCCGCTGCAATGGACCGAAGAAACGGCGCCGAGGAGTAACAACGCCGCGTAGCTCGCCGTTTCCGCATGCTCGATCCCTGTGCGACAGGCGCGGTATCCCCGATCTCTGGCGAAGTCGAGGAGGTTGCCTCCGGCGTCCCGCGCTTCGCCCGCGCAACGACTAGGCTTCTGCCGCGATGACACGCGCGAACCGCGCGTTATCGTCGGTCAGCAAGCCCTCGTAGGCTCCCGCACGTCGTCTTTGCCCGTTGTGAGTGGAGCAAACATGAGTGTCATGGTTCCACAAATAGGCCTGAGCTTGTCTTGCTGCGAAGGCGACGCATGTACTTTTTCAGTATCCATCCAGTTCTCGAGATGTCGTTGAGGTAGTCGTAGTACTCCACACGGATCCATTTGTGCTCGACCTGAACAGTAGCCACGACTTGATTCGGATACAGTTCGGCCACCTTGGCCGACTTTGTCGACTTGCCCGACATCACGTTAACGGTGCGCTCAACGACCCACATGTTGCTCGTGTCGTTGCTATCGGCGATATTGATTTCTTCAGTCAGCCTATCGACCGACGAGCGCATCTGCTTGAGCTCATCGACTTGCCGTTCGCTTGCGCGCGAAATTGCCGCACGCAATTCCACGGCGTCTTGTGTGCTGCTGTCTCCGGCGTCCTTCGCAACCTGACCGTAGTACACGGCGGCGAGGGCGCTGATCACCGCCACTACAAGCCCTAGTAAATTGATGAGTGACACCCGCTCGGTTGGCTTCGCTGCCGCGAGACGTTCAGCAAATTTTGAAGCAACAGCCTCTAACGCGACAGCAACGTGTTTCTGGATATCTTCGGGTGACGCGGATGCCGCCTGCTGGGCGAATGTTCCGACCTCTGCAATAGCGTCGACCAGGACCGATTCGCCGCGCGTGCTTTCAATCTCGCTCTCTTCATTCTCGGCCTCATCCTCCAAGAATCTTGCCACTGCTACGGCTGCACTCGTAAGGCCTACATCAAAGCGTCCGGCCAAGCCGACCGCCGCGATGGCTCCTCCAAGAGCACCCACAGAGTAACGTTCGCTCGCAAAACCAGCCATCGTTGAAAATGACTTGGTCCACGCTCGAGTCGCGTCGTCCGCACTCCCTAACCCCATGCCAGCTAATCGCGTCGATCCGGCAACGGTCTTGTGCCTCCCGCTCACAGCGTCGAGACCCATGTCCGCCTTGCGCAGCGATTCGGAAAGCGTTTTATGCGCCTCACCAATGCCGCCGAGGCCCATGCCCGCCGTGCGCATGGATTCCGAGAGGCTCTTCTGCATCCCGCTCATGCCGCCGAGGCCCATGCCCGCCGTGCGCATGGATTCCGAGAGGCTCTTCTGCATCCCGCTCATGCCGCCGAGGCCCATGCCCGCCGTGCGCATGGATTCCGAGAGGCTCTTCTGCATCCCGCTCATGCCGCCGAGGCCCATGCCCGCCGTGCGCATGGATTCCGAGAGGCTCTTCTGCATCCCGCTCATGCCGCCGAGGCCCATGCCCGCCGTGCGCATGGATTCCGAGAGGCTCTTCTGCATCCCGCTCATGCCGCCGAGGCCCATGCCCGCCGTGCGCATGGATTCCGAGAGGCTCTTGTGCGTTCCCCCGAAAAAGCCGATGCCAAAGAGGTTTTTAACTGACTTGCGGTGGGACATGTGTGCGGGTTCACTTTCAACAGTTTGTTGCTGTTCGGCCCGATCATACAGGAGTCGTCAGAGTCCGCAACCTGGTCGCCGGCCGTCGTGATTGCATTGGGAATTCCGCACGTCCGGATCTGTGGGGGGGTCGGGGGAGTCGACCCCGGTCTGCCCGATTAGGTACTCTTGCCGAGAATCTGTAGGTCGAATCGGTGCTGCGCGACTCTCGGTAGAGACCTCAAGTTGTTCTCCAAGCTATTGTCAGCCTCTGTCCGAATGTGATTGTCCGCCTTGAGATGCACCGGAGCAACATCTGTGCGCTTGCCGCTTATGTCGACGGTATAAAATTGATCTCCATTCTTCATGAGATCAAGCACTTCAGCAACGGTCTTCACAATGAGTTCTCCGTTGGGGCCCCACGGTCCGCCGACATGCGTAATAGGATCGTTAGAGCCCTCATGATCCTTGTTGCCAATGTTCGTTTCGATGCATGTAATCTGGTATGATTTCATGGGTTGACTATTCCTCCGGCTGCTATGAATGTATGGCTTCCCAAGCGCCGTCGCCTGAGCATGTGTAACCTTCTTCTTGCGTCGGCCGCAGGTTCATGTCTGCAAGGTCTCCCCTGCAACCGGTGTGGTCCACTCGACGGTAGCCACCGCAAGCGCATCGAAATGCACCGGTGGTCTCCAGCTGCTCACTGAAATCGATGCTTTTGATGTATTTGCTGGTCATCGCGGCCACGGCGTAACTCAAACAGGGACATCCGTGCGCGTCAAGGGGCACGGATGTCTCTCGTCGCCGCCACGATCTCCCTGGAGGGATCTGCCCGATGGAGCGAGCCGTGAGTGCTCGACTGCGTGCCCAACGTCGCTGTCAGCTGTGCTGCGCGACATATCTTCGCGGCTTCGCATGTAAGCTGCGAAGGAACTCGCGGCTGGCCGCGGCGAGGTCGACCTGCCCCACGCTCTGCGAGCGAAAGTGCCAGGAGCAGCCACGACCCTCGCCTGGCAGTACCTCTTCCCTGCCTCTCGCCCTTGCACCGATCCAGCGACGGGTCGACAGGTCCTCTACTAACTGCACGAATCGGCAGCGCAAAGGGCCGTGCACGATGCCGGACGGGCGACGGCGCACACTAAGCGCGCGACACGCCGTACCCTCCGCCCCAGCTTCCCGACCCACCTGATCGAGGCGGGCACCAACATCCGGACGATTCAGACACTGCTCGGGCACAAGGATGTGCGGACCACGATGATCTACACCCACATCGTTGACCGCAGCCCTCTCGGCGTGATCAGCTCTCTCGACCACTGACCGCCGCTTCCGCGTGGAACGCCTCGAACTCGGCCCCTACCTCCTCGTGCCGCCCCCACGCATCGCGGAAAAATAGCGTATCCGACGGCTGCCCCACCTTGTCAAGGAGACCAGCGCAGGACCGTGCGGCCTCTACACTGGAGAAAGACGCGGCGGGCTCTCGATGCTCTACCCCTCCGAAGCCAGAAAGTGGCCCTGCAACGGCTCCGACCGATTACCGGCGGGGCTGTTCAGGTTGCCGCAGCTTTGCCGAGTTCTCCACCACGCGGCACAGCGTCCGGAGCCGCAGTAAGGCACGTACCGACGATGAGCCAAGTAGAGGAGCGCGCGGATGGCCGCGGGTTGTCGAGGCGCGGACACCGGGCGGGGCTGCCGTGGTGAACCCGTGCGAGGGCGGGCTCCCGAGCGTCGGCGGCAAGGGCGGTGACGGATGCCCGGCCGCGCGGAGGACGGGCACGACGGCGAGCCGACCCCGACGCCGAACCCCAGCAACTACGGCGAGCGAGGACGCGGGGACGTGGCCGACGTGGGCTGCACGGACGGCGACTACGGGATCTACGGCGCGCGAGGCACGGTCGGCGCCCCCGGCCAGGGCATCGGGCGCATCAGCGAGGCGGGCTGGGAAGCGGACTGGGCCGGCGACGGCGGCGGGGGCACGCCGGGCCAGGGCGGCGGCGGAGGGGGCGGCCGCAGAGGCGGGCTCGGCGTGTGCGGCGTCCAAGGGGGGCGCCGGGGGAGGATCGGACGGGGCCGGCGGCTGCGGCGGACGAGGCGGCAAGAGGGGCGAAAACGGCTACCCGAGCATCGCCATTGTCGCGCTGCACGCCAAGGTGACCCTGCGCGACACCGAGATCGAGGCGTCCGACGGCGGCCAGGGCGGCTACGGCGGCGAGCCCCAGCAAGGCGGACGAGGCGGCCGGGGCGCACCGGGCGGCGTGCTGGAGGACCGCTCGGCCTATTCCTGCGACGGGGGCCCCGGGCGGTGCCGTCCGCGCTGCAGGAGAACTTCACGCCAATTCTCCGCCATCCTTTCAATAGCGTGAATGATCGCCGATGCCGGCCCCACGCCATAGAGCTCGCACAACGCGCTCGAAAGCGACCGGACGACCAGCTCGTTGACGCTCTTCCGACGACCAGTCACACGCGGATCGAAGTCACAACAGAACGCAATTTCCTCGGCGAAATCCTCGACGTGCCGGCCCTCCCCGCCAGCCGCCGTCCCTGCTGGGCATAGCCGCCAAGTCTTCAGAACTCCTCGTTATTGTATCCGCGAGTGGGCCTTGTTGTCCCCTGGCGGAGAGGCGGACTCAACGCGCTGCATCCACGCGCTGGCGCGGTCGTGAACGCCGCGGTGCGCCTGCGTCGTGCGTCGACCCGCTCTCATGACAGCGACAGGAGCGCCGAACCTGGTGTCACGTGACCGATACAATGAAGCGGTTGACAGCGACCGAACTCTTCTGATTTAGGACATCGGGGGGCATCATCCACATGGGGAGGGCGGGACGTGCTGTTGAAAATTGACACGGCGCTGCGGACGGACGCCAGCGCGGTGGCCGCCGATGACGGCTATGATGCCGTGATCGTGGGCACCGGGATCGCCGGCGCGATCGTGGCCAACGAGCTAAGCCGAGCCGGCAAGCGGGTGCTGCTGCTGGAGGCGGGGGCGGGGACGAACCGGTCGATCTCCGGCTATGAGTCCTATCTTGCCAACTTCTTCGCGGCGTCGTCGAAGGACAACCAGTCGCCGTTCCCGGAGAACCCGAACGCGCGGATGCCGCGCAGCCCGGAGCTCCGCAAGCTCCAGGCCGGCGAGACCGACCCGGCTCCCTACGTCGTGCAATCGGGACCCTACGTCACCGATACCAACTACACGCGCGTGTTCGGCGGGACGACCATGCACTGGGAGGCGAAGACCCCCCGCATGCTGCCGGACGACTTCAAGGTCCGCACGCTGTTCGGACAGGGGGTCGACTGGCCGCTGAGCTACGAGGACATCGAGCCCGACTACCAGGTGGCCGAGCGCGAGGTCGGTGTCTCCGCCGACGTCCGGGAGCAGACGTACCTGGGGCTCCGCTTCCCCGAAGGCTACGTGTACCCGATGAAGGGCCTGCCGCTGTCCTACCTGGACCAGAGGGTCGGCAAGGGCATCGACGGCACCGAGGTCAAGCTGCACGACCAGGCATATTCCATCCGGATCCGCGCGTACCCGCAGGCCCGCAACGGAGTTCCCAACCCCGCATACGACGGCGGCAAGGGATACGTGCCGGTGGGCGCCGTCAGCACCCATCAGGTGGAGGAGGGGGAGCGCTGCCAGGGCAACACCAACTGCGTGCCGCTCTGCCCGGTGCAGGCGCGGTATCATTCCGGCAAGACGCTGGCGAAGGCGCTCGAGACAGGGCGGGTCGACCTGATGGTCCAGGCGGTCGCCTCGAAGGTGGTGATCGATCCCGAGAGCGGGCGCGTCACCGCGCTGGAGGTCAAGGTCTACAAGGACCCGCAGTCGTCAGAGCACGAGACGGTGACCGTCAAAGGCAAGATCTTCGTGCTCGCCGCCGGCGCCATCGAGACCCCGCGGCTCCTGCTGGCTTCGGGCGTCCGGAGCAGCAGCGGGCTGATGGGCCGCAACCTGATGGACCACTCCTACCTGCTGAGCTGGGGGCTGATGCCCGAGGTCTGCGGGACCACGCGCGGCACGAGCTGCACCGGCGGCATCATCGACCTGCGCACGGGGCCATTCCGGCGGAGTCAGGCGGCCTTCAGCGTGGACATCCACAACGACGGCTGGGGGTGGGCGACGGGCTCGCCCTTCACGGATCTGGCGGAGCTCGTGGACCAGCACAACCACTTCGGGGACGAGCTGCGCCGCGGGCTCGTCGACCGCATCTCGCGCCAGCTCCTGTTCGCGTTCATGCTCGAGGTGCTGCCGAGCGAGAGCAACCGCGTCACCGTCGATCCGCGCTACACCGACCGCCTCGGCAACATGCGCCCGGTGGTCTCGTTCACGGTGCCGGAGTACACGATGCGCGGCGCCGCGTACGCGCGGCAGTTCGCCAGGACCATGTTCGCGCGCCTGGGCGTCGTGGATTTCTCCCGGTACGACCCCGGCGACTACGGCTATGTCGCCTACGAGGGCGAGGGGTACGCCATCCGGGGGGGCAACCACCTGGCCGGCACGCACATCATGGGATCGGACAAGCGCACTTCGGTCGTCGACACCGACCAGCGCTCCTGGGATCATGAAAACCTCTATCTGGTCGGCGCCGGCAGCATGCCTTCGGTCGGCACCGCCAACGTGACCCTCACCCTCGCCGCGCTCTGCTACCGGAGCACGCGCGCGATGCTCAAGCAGCTCCACTGACGGGAGGTACGCCCATGATCAACTCCAGACGCTCCGAACCTCCCGCGCCGCGGAACAAGATCGAGACCCTCGCCGAGCTGCACCATTACCTGCAGCACGCGCTCCAGCTGGAGCACGCCACGATCCCGCCGTACCTCGTGGCGCTCTACTCGATCAAGCCGGGGACCAACCCGGATGCCGTCCATATCCTGCGCGTGGTGGCGGTCGAGGAGATGCTCCACCTGACCCTCGCGGCGAACCTGCTGAACGCCGTCAAGGGCACGCCCGATCTGACGGCCAAGGGCTTCGTGCCCAGCTACCCCGCCTACCTGCCGGACGGCGAGACCGACTTCCAGGTCCACATCGCCCCCTTCGGCATCGAGGCCATCGAGACCTTCAAGAAGATCGAGCGGCCGAAGAAGGGAGGCGGGCGGCTCGTCCGCCGCGCCGCCCCGGCCGGCGCCACGGTGCTGGGCGTGAACCCCGACGACTGCGAGATGCAGTTCTATAGCATCGGCGAGTTCTACGCCGCCATCGAGGACGGCCTCGTGCGCCTGGAGGCGGAGGCGCAGGCCCGGGGCGAGACGATCTTCGTCGGCGATCGCGGGCGGCAGATCACCCCGGAGTACTACTATTCCGGCGGCGGCGAGCTGCTGCCCGTGATCGATCTGGCCAGCGCGCGCCGGGCCATCACCCTGATCATGGAGCAGGGCGAGGGCACCGAGTCCAGCATCTACGATCGGGAAAAGGAGCTGTCGCACTATTACCGCTTCGAACAGCTCACCCAGGGTCGCTACTACCAGCCGGGTGACCAGCCGGGCCAGCCGACAGGGCCGGCGTTCACCGTCGACTGGAAGGGCGCGTATCCCATCAAGACGGATGTCAAGCTGGCCGAGCTGCCGGCCGGCTCCGAGCTGTATGACATGGCGGTCGCCTTCAACCGCGCTTACGCGAAGTTCCTCGAGACGCTGACGCGGGCCTACAACGGCGAGCCGGCGCTGCTGATGAGCGCCGTGCCGCAGATGTTCGAGTTCCGCAACCTGATCACCCAGCTGATCCGCAACCCGCTGCCGAACAGCGAGTTCACCGCGGCGCCTACCTTCGAGCTCTACCCTGCCGCGGACGCCCCTGCCGCGGTCGCCGGCGCGAGCGCGGCGTCGAGCCGCCTCGATCGATTCCTCGCCTTCTCCGCGGAGGTGACCGCCTTTGCCGTGTTCGACCTGCATGGGACCGGGCAGGCCGAGGCGTATCTGAAGGCCGCCGATGATGTCGTCGGCGCCGCCGTGGTGGACGAGCTGCTCGCCATCCACGGCGGGGCGGGGCAGGGGAGCGACCGCCAGGCGCGTGACGCCTTCCTGCGCCGGGAGATCTTCGGCCACGAGAAGCTCGGGTCGATCGCCCGCAACATCATCAAGATGTGGTATTCCGGCGTCTGGTACGAGCTGCCCACGGCCTGGACCGAGGCCTACGGCCCCGCGCCGAAGGACGTGACGTTCGTTGTCTCGCCGTCCTCGTACGTGGAGGGGCTCCTGTGGACGGCGATCGGCGGTCACCCCGCCGGAGCCAAGCCGCAGGGGTTCGGGTCGTGGGCCGATCCGCCGCGCATCCCGTCCTCCGAGGACACGCCGGCGCGCCGGTCGCTGCCTGTCGTCGGCGAGCGATAGCGCGTTGCGGGGGGCGACGTGGTGTCGGGAGGGATGGGCCGATAGCGAGGCCGATCGAGGGCCCGTCGGCGAGTTCGAGGGTTGCGTCGAGCCGGTTCGGTAGGCGATAGAAGTCCCGGAGGAGGAGCGCATGGTCGGGATGGGGAGGGAGATCTGCGGCGACCTGAGGATCGCCGAAGACCGCGAGTGGCTCGTCACCAACGGCATCGGCGGCTATGGCTCCGGGACCGTGGCCGGCTCGATCACGCGCGGCTACCACGGGCTGCTCGTCGCCGCCCTCCGGCCGCCCGTCGATCGGCGGCTGATGCTCGTCAAGCTCGACGAGACCGTCACCTACCGCGGCGCGGCGTGGGACCTCGCGACCAACCGCTGGGCGAGCGGCGCGGTCGCGCCGAGCGGCTTCGTCAACATCGAGCACTTCGCGCTCGAGGGCTCGATCCCTTGCTGGCGCTACGCCTGCGCCGACGCGCTGCTCGAAAAGCGCGTCTGGATGGAGCACGGCCAGAACACGACCTACGTCGCTTACACCGCGCTCCAGGCGCGCGAGCCGTTGCGCCTCACCGCGCGCGCCATCGCCAACAACCGCGTCTTCCACAACACAGGCACCGTCGCGTGGCCGGCCGAGGTCAGCGCCGCTTCGGGCGGCGTCCGCGTCGTCACGGCCGGCGACGCGCTGCCGCTGTTCCTCAAGCTGGAAGGCGGCGCGGCCACCCCCGCGACGGAGCTCTACCGCGGCTTCGCGCTCCCGGCCGAGACGGCGCGCGGGCTCCTCGACCGCGACGACCACCTCCACGTCGCGACCTTCGAGGCGACCCTCCTGCCCGGCGAGACGGTGGTGTTCCTCGCCGCCGCCGGAGATGACACCACCGCTGTCGATCGGGAGGCCCTCCCGCGCCGCCGCGCGCGCGATCGGGCCCTCCTCTCGGCGTGGAGCGGGGCGCGGCCGTCGGGCGCGGCCGCCGCCCCCGGCTGGGTCTCGCAGCTCGTCCTCGCCGCCGACCAGTTCGTCGTGGACCGCGCGCAGACCCCCGGCGGCAGCCCCGGCAAGAGCGTCATCGCCGGTTATCCTTGGTTCGAGGACTGGGGCCGCGACACGATGATCAGCCTCCCCGGCCTCGCGCTCTCGACGGGACAGGCGAGCATCGCCGCGCCGATCCTCCGGACGTTCGCCGCCTTCGTGGATCAGGGGATGTTGCCCAACCGGTTCCCCGACGGCGCCGCGCACCCCGAATACAACACGATGGACGCCACGCTCTGGTACTTCCAGGCCATCCGCGCCTGTCACGAGGCGACCGGCGACGACGGGCTCCTGCGCGATCTGTTCCCGGTGCTGCGGGGCATCGTCGACTGGCATATCCAGGGCACGCGTTATGGGATCCAGGTTGACCCGGGCGATGGCCTGCTCCGCGGCGGGCAGGATGGCGTCCAGCTCACCTGGATGGATGCCAAGGTCGGCGATCGCGTGATCACGCCGCGCATCGGCAAGCCGGTCGAGATCAACGCCCTCTGGTACAACGCGCTGCGGGCGATGGTCGCCTTCGCCGCCCGCCTCGGAGAGCCCGCCGAGCCGTATCAGGGGATGGCGGCGAGGGCCCTCGCGTCCTTCGAGCGCTTCTGGAACGCCGCCGCGGGCTACTGCTACGATGTCCTCGACGGGCCCGCCGGCGCCGAGGCGGCGCTCCGGCCGAACCAGATCTTCGCCGTGTCGCTCCCCGAGAGCCTGCTCTCCCCCGAGCGACAGCGCGCCGTTGTCGACGCGTGTGCGCGGGCGCTCCTGACCTCGTATGGGCTGCGCTCGCTCGCCCCGTCGGATCCGGCGTATCAGGGGTTCTACGGCGGCGATCAGGAGCGCCGCGACGCCGCTTACCACCAGGGCATGGTGTGGGCCTGGCTCATCGGCCCGTTCGTCGAGGCGCACCTCCGTGTTTATGGCGATCCCGACGCAGCCCGCCGGCTGCTCGCGCCGATGGGCGACCACATCAACACCGCCGGCCTCGGCTCGATCAGCGAGATCTTCGATGGTGACGTCCCCTTCGCGCCGCGCGGCTGCATCGCTCAGGCGTGGAGCGTCGCCGAGGTGCTCCGCGCCTTCACGCTCCTCGACCAGGCGGCGTCGCCCGGATCTCTATCGCCGTGAGATCCTGATCAGTCACCCTTGCAGACGTCGGCGCAGGTGCCCGTCGCATCACTGCACGCGAAGGACGCGCAGTCCGAATCGGCGGAGCAGGGCGCGCCGGCGGCGCCGAGCGGCGCGCACGAATCGCCCTCGCACGCCGTGCCGGCCGCGCAGTCTTCGTCCGAAGCGCATGGACCGCCCGCCTGCTCGCGCGCCTGGCACGTCCCTTCTTGACTACAGCGAAGCTCTTCTTGGCAGTCGAGGCTTCCTTTGCACGGCTCCCCCATGGCGAGCCGTGGCGCGCACGTCCCCGCGTCGGGCGGTGAGGGCTGGTCGCACCGGAGCGCCTCGTCGCAGTCGAACCTCGACGAGCATGGCTCTCCGGCCGCTGCCCTCGCTTTGCACGCCGACGTCGACTGCCCGCTCGCGTCGACGGTGCGCACGCAGCGGTCCCGGGCGCAGTCCCAGTCGTTGCCGCACGTCCCGCCCTCGGGCACGGAGCCGTCCCACGCATCGCGGCAGGACGGCGTGAACTCGGCGTTCACCCCCAGAAGCACGCCCAGTACTTCAATTTCGGCACAGGGGGCGGCGTCCACCTCGGCGAGGCACGCCTCCGCCTTCTCCGGGACGAAGGTGCCCTTCACCTCGCCTCCGCTGCTGACGGCGACGAGGATCGCCTCGAGCTGCGAGGCGCACGCGTCGGCGGAGCTCGCGTCCAGGCCATGCGCGGCCCGGGTCGCCGCGTCGCAGCACGTGAATGTGCGGTCGCAGAGGGCCTTTGCATAGCTGGAGAGGAAATCGCTGCCTGTCCGCGCCCGCGCCTCGTCATCCCCGCATCCGGGCACGGCGGACATCGCGGCGGCGACGGCCGATAGGAGCGTCGCGAGCAAGACAGATCGATGCTTGTGCATGAAGAACCTCCTTGGCCCGATCGTAAAGGGATCGCCGGAGCCAGGCCAGCGTGAGTGCCATGACAAGCTTCGGAATCTTCTCGCCGGTGGGTGTCGAGATGGTTGGCTGTTACACGAGACCGAGCTGAGCCAGCGCCGGGCGAGCGCGTCTGTTGCGCCCCTTCAGTCGTCGTCCGCTCCTCCGCGCTGATCGCCCCCCCGCGCGGGCGAAAGCGGCCCGTCGCGGAGCTCTTCCAGCACCTCGGCGAGGCTCGACGCGACGTCGGCGAGCGCCGCGTTCACCCGGTCCGCGTGCGTCCTGAAGCTCAGGATGCACATCCGCAGCAGGAACCGCCCCCCGGCCACCACCCCCGTGAGCAGCACCCGCTGCTTCGCGTTCACCCGCGCGAGGAGGCGCCGGTTCAGCGCGTCGAGCGCCGGCCCGTCGTCGACGCCGGGCGGGCGCGCCCTGAAGGCGAGCAGCGACAGCTCGGGCTCCGCCACGACCTCGAGCTGCGCCATCTGCCGGAGCGCGTCGGCCGCGCCGCGCGCGAGCGTGAGCTTCTCGTCGAGCTCGGCCCGGAAGACGGAGGCCCCGTGCATCTTCAGCGGCAGCCACACCCGCAGCCCGCGCGCGTCGCGCGACAGCTCGGGGCTGACCGCGCAGAAATCCACGAGATCGTCCTCTGACTGCATCGGCGGCATGTACGACGCCGAGAGCGCGTGCGCGCGCCGCAGCGCCTCGCGATCGCGCACCGCGAGGCAGCCTGTCCCGTACGGCAAGAAGAGGCTCTTGTGCGGGTCCAGCGTCACCGAATCGGCGCGCTCGATCCCCCGCATCGCCGCGCGCCCTCGCTCGGTGAGCGCGAAGAAGCCGCCGTACGCCGCGTCGACGTGCAGCCAGAGGCGCTCGGCCTCGGCGAGGCCGGCGAGGGCGGGCAGATCGTCGATCGCGCCGGTGCCCGTCGTGCCCGCGGAGGCCACGAGCAGGAAAGGCGAGAGGCCGCGCGCCCGGTCGCGCGCAACCGCCTCCGCCGCCGCGTCGGTCCGCATGCGAAAGCGCCCGTCCACCGGGATCTCGCGCACGGCCTCCGGCGGAAAGCCGGCGAGGAGCGCGGCCTTCGTCACCGAGTGGTGCGCTTCCTCCGAGGCATAGAGGGTCCCTCGCAGGAAGTCCGGCGGGAGGCGCTCGCGGCGCGCGGTGATCACCGCGACGAGGTTCGCGAGCGAGCCGCCCGTCGTGAGGATCCCCCCGGAGCCCTCGGGCAGGCCGAGCATGGCGCAGAACCAGGCGATCACGTTCGCCTCGATCTGCACGAGCAGGGGGGCGGCCTGGAAGACGCCCACATACCTGTTCACCGCGTCCGCGATCAGATCGGCCACGGCCGCGTGAAAGAGCCCGCCGCCCGGGATGTACCCCATGTAACCGGGGGACGCCGTGTTCAGGCTCATCGGGATGAGCTTGCCGAAGAGCTTCCGGAGGAGCTTTTCATAAGGCACGCCGCGCTCCGGCAGCGGCTCGCGGAGCGAGCGCGCGACCCGCTTGCCTCCCCGCGTCGCGTGCATCGGCTGCTCCGGCAGGCTCTCGATGTGCTGTACGATGCGGTCCATCGCGAGCTCGACCATCTCGCGCATGGCGTCGCCCGGCAGCTCGAGCGGGTGGGGGCCTGACGGCGGGCGTTTCGGGCGGGCCAAGGCGCGCCATCCTACGTCATCGCGCGCTCCACGGCGGGCGGCGTTCGGGCGAAGATGTCCGGCGAGACGAGCCGGCTCGTCAGGAGGGCAACGGCCTGCGATCGACGCCCGAGCTGGGTCCTCCGCGAGCTCGCCGGAGCGTCACGCGCGTCCGTACCCTCGTTGTCCATGAACCACCACGGCGCGCATCTCGCGCTCGGCGTCTTGCTCCTTGATGGTCTCGCGCTTGTCGTGGCTCTTCTTCCCCCTCGCCAGCGCGATCTCGACCTTGGCCAGACCGCTCTTGAAGTAGAGCCGGGTGGCGACGGCGGTCATCCCCTCGCGGGCGATCGACAGGTCGATGCGCTCGATCTCGCGCCGGTGGAGGAGGAGCTTGCGCGCGCCCTTCGGCACGTGGCCGAAGGCGGCGCTGGCCATCGCGGCGATGCTCACGCCGTGCAAGAACACCTCGCCCCGGAGGACCGTGCAGAACGAGTCGGTCAGGTCGGCCTTGCCGGCGCGAAGCATCTTCACCTCGCTCCCTTTCAGGACGATCCCCGCCTCGAAGCGGTCGCCGAGGTCGTAATTGAAGCCTGCGCGCTTGTTGCGCGCGATGAGGGTCTCGCCAGGCCTGGCCTTTTCCTTCGGCACGAGGGCATCTTAACACGACACCGCCCGCGCCCCGGCGATCACGGAGCCGCGCACGCCACCCTGCGCGGCTGCCTCGAACAGCGCTGCGCGCACCGGAGCGCCCCCATTTCGCCGGCCCCTGTCAATCGCAGCGGCAGTAGAGGCACCCAGGGTGGTGCGGACCGGTTCCGCAATATCCAGCCCACCCGGTATTGCTGCACGTGCAGGGGTCATGAGGGCGGAGACAGTTGTCCAGCTTGCACGACTGGTCTGGCGCTTCGAACGGTGAATCAACGCTCGGGGTGTCCGCCGATGCGCCGTTCGCCGGAGCTTGGGCGGATGCCAGGTTGTTCGCCGCCGGCTCCTCCATGTGTGCTGCGCGGCCCGCGGCGCCCATCCCTATCGAGGAGAGAAGCGCCACAATTGAGATGATCCATCGATTGTTCATGGTCAAATCTCCTGCGCACGGCGTTTGTCGCTCATCGGTGCGCGCGATGGGAAACGTCGATAAATGCCGCATTTCTGCGACGAGCGCGCCTCGTCGACGCTTAGCAAATTGAGCGATGGCTCCCTGGCCGCAAGTGACCGCGCGAGCGCGGAGGGGGTCCGAGCGCGGATCGAGAGGGCAAAAGGGCTCCGCCGGGAAGACAGGGAGGAACCACGCGGACCATTTGTCGCAAATTGGCGATGCCACAGCGCAACCTCAGCGTCGCTCGCTTCCTCATTCGCGCAAAGCGAGGTGATCACGCCCGGCTCGGGCAGCTCGATGTCGAAGTTCAGAGCCGGCCGCCGAGCGCCGCGCCAGCGCCCTGGCACCAAGCGCCACGGCTCCCCGCTGAGCGTTCACCGACGACTTCCGCCTAGGGCATCGCAGCTCGGTCTCGCTGGCCAGCGCTCCGATCAGCCCCCGAAGAGCGCCTTTGCCTGCTCTCCCAGCACGTCCTCGCCCTTCGGGCTCAGGGCGCCTCGGAGAGCCGCGGCGTACACCTGCCCTCCGAGCACACCGCCGTCATTCCTTCCGGATACACGGGCGCGCAGGGAGGGCACGCGACGATCTCTTCGGGGCAAACGAGGGCGCCGAGATCCCCGCTCTGGTTGAGGGCGACGATGCCTTTCCCGTCGCACGACTCGCAGCACCCGACGCCGTCGCGCAGGGCGCAGTCCGCGTCTTTCGTGCATTCCGTCAGCGGGGATTCGCGCACGTCGACGACGACGCAGCGCCCGCTCTCGCATGTGGCGGCGAAGTACTGGGAGGTGCTCTCGGCCTCGCCGACCTCCGGGCATCGCTCGCACTGCGTGTCCCCGCACCCGCTGGCATTCCAGAAATCCGACACCGCGTCGCGGTGGAGGGCGACGAACGCGCTGGCGTCGACCGGGTCGCAGGAGGCGCAGCAGCGCGGCGGCGCGAGGACGCAATCGCCCGGCGCCGAGCACGCATCCATGTCCGTGGTGGTGCCCTGACAGGTCTCCAGGCACGCCGCGAGCGACTCGAAGCGGTTCGCGTTGCCCTCGCAGCCACCATAGGTGAACGGAACACACTCGCCGGTGCTGGGATCGTGCCAGTAGCTCGGGATCACCGCGTCGCAGGGGCCGGTCTCCTGCGGCAGCGTGCAACGGTCCGGCGATTCGCCGCCGGCGCCGCTGCTCGCGGCCGAGCCGCCGCCGCTGCCAGCGACCGAGCTGCTGGAGCCGCCGCCGCTGCCCGCGACCGGGCCCCCGCCGCCCGGGCCCCCGCCGCCCGATCCGCCGTCGTTCCCCGCGCCGCTGCAGGCCGCCGCGAGCATGAGAGAAGTGAGCAAGCCCAGGCCGAGGGACAAGCGCCGGTACATTCCAAGGACATCGCAATCGGCGCGCCGTCGGTCACCTGAGCATAAGACAATCGATCGTAGGAGTTGCATCCGGAGTCGATGGCATGTCAGGCGGTGGTGTGCCAGGCGACGCTGCGCGCCGTGACGACGTGATCGAGGTGTGGCGCGCCCCTCTCCGGAGCGCCGCCTACGTGGAGGTACCGTGTCCCACCTGTCGGCCGATCCGCCAGCCGGAGGGCTCGTTCGCGGTGAGCCAGAGATCGCTTCCCTCTGCTGCTCACTTCCTCGGCGCGACGGCGATGGTGCCCTTGATCATCCCCATGCCGCACTGGAATTGGAGCTCCCCTGCCTTCAGCTCGGGGAGGTCGATGGTCACCGGCTGTCCGGTCGGCAGCTCCTTGCGGATACCGAGGCTCGGGAAGACGACCTCCTTGGTGCAGCCGCCGCTGTCGTGGCGGACGAGCCTGAGCTGCAGCCGCTCCCCCTCGACCGCGGCGATCTTGTCGGGCACGAAGGCGCCGTGGACCATGATCTCGACCACGCGAGGGGCCTTCTGTGGCTCGGCGCTCGCGGGCTGAGAGCAGCCGAGCGCGGAGGCGACCGAGGTGATGCCCAGCGCGATCGAGAAGATTGCGTGCGTGACCTTCATGAGAAGCTCCTTTCAGGTGCCGCGGGAAGACGCGCGGGTCTCCGTCGCATTACAGTCGAGCGTGGGAGATCGGCTCGCCTGCCGGGACCGGCGACGTGCACCCCCGCGCCGCCTGAGCGCCTGCAGCGCCCCGGGCTCGTGGCTCACGAACGTCAGGTCACGAGCGGGGGCGGGGCGTAATGGCGGACCGGGGGGCGCGTCTGCTCGGCTCCGAGCCGGTTCCAAGGAACGCGGACCGGCCGCGAGGAGCGCACGCCGCGCGCGCTCCGACCCTCCAGATCCAGGGGACGCCATGACCCAGCTCGATCCCGACAAAGCACGCACCGCTGTCACGTACTCCGCCGCCGCGGATCACTTCGACGATCCGCCGCTCGCCTTCTGGGCCCGCATCGGGGAGCGCACCGTCGAGCGCGCCCGCCTGGAGCCCGGCCACCGCGTCCTCGACGTCTGCTCTGGCACCGGCGCGTCCGCCATCCCCGCGGCCCGGGCCGTCGGGCCCACGGGCTCCGTGCTCGCCGTGGATCTCGCCGAGCCATTGCTCGACCGCGGGCGCGCCAAGGCCCGCGCGCTGGGGCTATCGAACGTCGACTTCCGCTGCGCCGACGTGGAGGCGCTCGACCCGCCGCCCGGAAGCTTCGACGCCGTCATCTGCGTCTTTGGCATCTTCTTCATGCCTGACATGCCTGCCGCCGTGCGCCGGCTCTGGGGATGGCTGAAGCCCGGCGGCACGCTCGCCATCACCACATGGGGCGAACGCGTGCTCGAGCCCGGCAATACCGCGTTCTGGGACGCGATCCGGGCCCACCGCCCCGACGTCTACAAGACATTCCGGCCGTGGGAGCGCATCGACACCCCGGGCGCCCTCCGCGCCATGCTCGCGGAGGCCGGTGTTGCGGCCTGCGCCGTCGACGCCGAGCGCTCCAGCCAGGCCCTCGACTCGCCAGACGACTGGTGGATCATCGCCCTCGGGTCGGGCTACCGCGGCACGATCGACAAGCTCGATCCCGGCGCGCAGGAGGCCGTCAAGCGCGACACCCTCGCCCCGCTCCGCGAGCGCAACGCCCTCACCGCCGAGACCAACGCGCTGTACGCGATCGCCACGAAGCACCCTGGGCGTGGAGGGCCGCCTGCCCCGGTCGCCCAGTGAGCCCGGCAGCTTCTCGACGCCCGCCGGCACGGCTGACCTCGAGGGGGGCTGGGTGAGCAAGCGGCGGAGGGGGGGCCAAGCGCCCGCCCGCGGGCCGACGAATGGAATCACGGCGCTGCGACGTCGAGCTTCGTCACGATATTTCCGCCCCGGTTGGCCGAATTCGCGGCGCTGGCGTCTTGCCCGACAATGGCGACGTTTCCTTCAGGATCCACGGCGAGGCCATGCACTCTGCTGAACTCGGGGCTGAGGATGTGGGACCACGAAATATGCCCATCCCTGTCGAGCCGCACGACGAACTGCCGCTCAGCTCCGTCCTCTGCGCCGAGCGCCGTGCCGTCGGCGTCCAGGGTACCGGTGACGCTGCCCGCAACGATGGTGTTCCCGAGAGCGTAACAATTCGCGCCAACCAGCGGTCCGCCGCCGAAATCAAAGTCGCAGTGCGCGTTCCCGGCGAGGAACACGCTTCCGTCTCCATCCACCGCGATGCCAGCAAGGCCTTCCTGGGAGGCCGAGGCTGATCCATCATGGAGAGGAGCGTTCCAACTCTTCCACCAGAGATCGTTTCCCGAGGCGTCCAACCGCGCGAGTTCGAACCGCGCGAGTTTGCCCGTTCCCGTTCCGGGATCGCGGCTGTCCGAGTCGTCGGCCGCGAGCACAATTTGCCCTGAAGCGTCGACGGCCATGCTGCCGCCTACTCGCCAGTTGCCGAGCGCCGCCTTCAGGCCGAGCGCGTGAGCGGCACGCCCGTTCTACGTACCGAGGGCAGCGGCCGCTCGTAGGTTTCGCAGGAAAAGAGGGGGCCGATATAGATGAGGCAGAGGGCCAGCGTGCGAGATTTGCGTCACGGAATTCCGCAGCAGGTCCGACGCGTCGCTGGCGTCGAGGCAGACGCCGCAGGCTCGGCGCCCTGCCCTGGTTGCGGCGTGCAGCTTGCACTCACCGACAGCGCCGCCACCGGGGCCGAAGCATGGAATCACGGCGCCGCGACGTTGAGCTTCATGACGACATTTCCGGCCCCGAAGTGCGCATTCACGGCATCGACGTCTTGCCCCACAACGGCGACATTCCCTTCAGGATCCACGGCGAGCCCCAGCACGTCGATGACCTCGGAACCGAGGATTTGGACCCATGAAATATGCCCCTCGCTGTCGAACCGCATGACGAACGGCCGGGAATCTCCGTCTGGGCCGCCCGGCATGCCGTCGGCCTCCAGGCCCCCGCTGCCGACGCTGCCCGAAACGAAGGTGTTCCCGAGAGCGTCGACACCGAAGCTCACGGCGAAAGGAAAGTCGCCCCTGATGACTTGGCTCCAGAGGTGGGCTCCATCAGCGTCGAATTTCGCCACGAAGGGACTGTCGTTTGAACAATCCGTGCCATGCAGGGGTCCGCCGCCGAAATCAAAGTCGCATTGCGCGTTCCCGGCGAGGAACACGCTTCCGTCTCCGTCCACCGCGACGCCAGTAAGGCTGCGGTGGTAGCCCCAGGGTGCTCCACCCGCGAAAGGAGCGGCAAATTCCTTCCTCCAGAGTCGGTTTCCCGAGGCGTCCAACCGCGAGAGTCCGAGCCGCGTGTGTCTAGTTTGTCCGTCATCGAGGTACGAGTCGTCGGTCGCAATCACGATTTGCCCTGAGGCGTCGACGGCCAGGGTGCCGCCTGGCATGTACCTGCCGTCTGCGTACTTGCTCCAGACAAAATGTCCCATCGCATCGAACTTCGCCACGTAGGCCTTCGTCGGGTCCTCGGCAGCATCGGTTGGCGCCGTGAGCGGACCTCCCCCGAGATCGAGGAATTCGGCGAAATTTCCCGTGAACACCACGCCGCCCGTCGTCGGATCGACCGCGATGGATCGGATATCCCAATCTGTGTCATACGCGGCGTTGAGGTGCACGCTCCAGAGGGGATTGCCGGCGCTGTCGAGCTTGGCCAGGAACTTGGCGGCCCGGGGCGAGGTCATCGTCGCACCCTCGAGATCCATGGTTTGTGAGAAACTGCCTACGAGGAACATGTTGCAGTCCGCGTCGAAAACGATGTGCTCGCCGGCCTGCGGATTCGAATCATCGCCGAAGAGCTTGCTGAGGGTGTGGTTGCCCGCGGCATCGTACTTTGCCAAGAGGGCGTCGTCGGTTCCCCCGGACCGGAGCACGCCGCCGCCCATGTCGACGTCCGACGTCGTGTATCCTGTCATGCCGAGGTTGCCGGATGGATCAAAAGCGATGTCCGTGATCGCCAGCGGAAAGGTGCCGCTCGTCGCCGGCCAGTCGTCCAGGCTGAAGGGACGGGAAGCCACCGCCGCGCTGCACCTGCCCGACGAGCCGCCCGCGCCGCCGGAACCCGACGAGCCGCCCGCGCCGCCGGCGCCGCCCGCGCCCGCGCCATCGGGGTCGAGCGGCTGCTGGCCGGGGTCGAGATCACCGATCGGCACGCGATCGATGACGCACCCAAACGTGGTGGCTGAGAGAGCGACCGGGAACCACAACAAGGAGAGTGCTAGCCGCGAAAGTCGCATGATCGAGAATCCTCCACTGAGCGGCGATCTCTCTGCCCGCGCCTTTGATCACGGAATCGTATTTGAACAGCGACCCACCTTGATCATGCGCGGCGCCTGAGCGGAGCGCGGGCTCCGCGCGACGAAGGCGCACGCCTGCGACGCGGCTTCTGCGACGTGCCCTCCGGCCACGAGGGCGTCGACGCGGAGGACGTCGCGCTCGATGGCGAGGCTACCTCCTGGAAAGCGCGCCGCGTGCTCGGCGGTGAGGCGAAGGGCGAGCGGCGCGTCCCCCCGCGTGAGGGCCGCTCGCGCGGCGTCGATGAGCCGGAGCTCGTCCGATAGAACGGAGGTGGGTGTCGCAGGGGACTGCGCTACCTCCGCACTGCGGGGTTCTCGTGGAAGGGGGTCGATGGCGGGGGCGGCCGTCGCCGCAGGAACGGATGAGGGGACCTGGCGCGCGAGCCCGATCGCCTGGGGCGCGGGCGCCACGTTCTTGGTCGACGCCGCTGCGCGCGGGGCGGGCTCGGCGGCAGGGGCGGCAGCGGGCTCTGCCTTCGCAGGCAGGGCGGGCTCCTCCTGCGTGGCCTCCTGCGTGGATGAAGCGGCTGCCGGCGCCACCCCGTCGATCTCCGCCGCGCGAGGCGAGCGCATGGGGGCTGCGGGCGCGACGGCGTCCGCGTGATGGGTCGCCGCCACGTACGCGCCCCCGAGCACGAGGGCGACGGACGTGACGCCGATAGACGCGACGACCACCGCCTTCAGGCCGAGCGCGTGAGCGGCCTGCGCCGCGATCCCCCCGCTCGCCTTGGCCGCACCGACGCCGAGCTTCGTCGTTGCGACCGCGGTCGCGGTCCCCGCCGCGGCGGCCGCGAGGGCCTTCGCGCGGAGCGAGGAAGGCGCCTTCGCCGTCCTCCCGGCGCGCAGCAGCGCGCGGTCGAAGTCGTCGTACGAGTCGCTCACGGCCGCCTCCCGCCGCTCACCGGCAGACCCCTCTTCAATCGCTCCGTCGCTCGCTTCCACGCCTCACGGGCGCGGCGGAGTCGTGACGCCACGGTCCCTGGCGGCAAGTCCAGCAGATGAGCGATGTCCTCCATCGTCTCTTCTTCGATCTCATGGAGCACGAACACCGCGCGAAGCTGGTCGTCCAGCGCGTCGAGCGACGCGTCCAGCAGCCTGCGCGCGCGCGCGTCGTCGAGGCGGCTGTCCGGCTGCTCGCCCGCCGGCGCGGAGGGCTCTCCCTTGAGCTCTTCGTGACGTGCTCGCCGGGTTCGCTCGCGCCGGACCATGTGAACCACGACCGAGACGAGGTACGAGCGCTCTTTGCCGGGAAGGATCGCGTCGAGGCGCGACGCCGCCACCACGAACGCTTCCTGCGCGATGTCCTCGGCCGCCGCCTCGCCCACGCCCATCCGGCACGCGAACCGCCACAGGAACTCGAGGTGCGACGCGAGCTCTTCGAGGCGCGCCTCGCGCGCGACGTCGGTGGTGGACTCACAGGGGGAACGCGCCTGCGCGTCGACGAGTCCGCCCAGAGGGCGAGCGAGGCGGAAGGCGGTGGAACCGGGGGCGTCGTCGGTGCTGATCACGAGGGGCTCGTCCCAGGCGATCCACGAGGTCCCCGGTTTGATCACGGAAAATACGCCCCGATGGAGAGCGCGGCGTCCAGCCGGACGGCGGGGGCTTTATAGGCCGTCCCGCCGTGCACGTAGTAGAACTCGTCCCGAAGGAGGGGCAGCGCGGGCCCAACCTGCCAATCCATGAAGGACCATGCGCCGAGCAGCGCGCGCATCCGTGCGCCGGCGCCCGCCTCGAGCCACGGGCGCCATCGGCTGTAGACCGCCGGGGCTCCCTCCCCCGAGGCGAGCAACGCGCCCGCATCGAACATCATGTAAGCACTCACGAAGACGTGATCGCCGAGGGATGCGCCGAGCGGCGCCAGCGCGGCACGAGCGGTGAGCCAGGTGAGGCTCACCGACGCTCCCCCTCCGACCACGGTGCGCGGCATCGTCGCCCCCACGCCGAGCTCCGCCCATGGAAAGAACACCCGACCCGATGCGAGCCCGCCCGAGAGCCGCGCGCCTGTCGGCCCTACGTAGAGCGGTGTGGCCACGAGACCGAGCGCCGCATACAGCTTCGTCGCGGGCGTGGTCTCGCGAGCCGTGGCTCGCGACGGTCTCACCGGCGGCGCGGTGTGGGTTGGGCTGCTCTCGCGGGCTGTGCCTTGCGACGGTCTCGCCGGCGGCGTCAGGGAGGGAGGCTCGGCGCGGGAAGCTTCGACCGGGGCCTGCTCGTCCTCGCCGGCCATCGTGACGACCAGCCCGAGCGCCGAGGCGGCTTCCGCGCAGGAGTCTGCCACGATCGTGCGCGCTTCGATGGCGCCGTGAGCGCCTTCTCCGGTGATCACGAGCGTCACCGCGCTCGGCGGCTCCGCTTCGCGCACATGGACCCGGAGCCGTACTGGGGAGTCGGCGTCCACGTGCCCTCCGCGCAGCGCGGCCGCCGCCCGCACCGCGTCGAGCGTCACGCAGTGCTGCTCGTCGAGCTCCACCGCGACCCCGACGTTCGCGGCGTGGGCGGCCTCCGCTCGTATCAGAGCGAGCCATGCCACGACCGCGATCGCGCCCTGGCGGACGGCATGGCCCAGCGCGTGCACTCGACGAGGATCGCTCGACGGGGCGGAGACTTTCTGAGGTTGAGGTGCCACGGGCCGGCAGGATAAGACGAACCGCCCACCGCGCCCCCGCCTACGCCGACCGGCTCGCCAAGGGCCCTCGCCGCCGCCGGCCCGCGCGACCTGCACCTGCTCACCAGCAAGGGCGACCCGTTCCACGACGCGAACGCCGCCCTCGCCTCCGAGCTGAAACCGCGGCGACGGCTGCACGGCCTGCCGCCACCGCCGCTCGCGCAGCTGCGCCGGGCCCTCGTCGGGGAGATTGACTTTCGGATCGCGTTTGGATTTCCTGGCCCCATAGCCGGGCGACACTGTCCCGACCCAGGGGGAGGCGACGTCTTGCCGTACCGCGACAAGCTGGATGCTGCTTCGGGCACGGGGAAGCTGATCACGGTCCGCCGCTACCTCGATCCGGTCGCGGCCCAGATGGACCGCACGCTGCTCTCGGCCAACGGCATCGAGTCCCACGTGTTCGAGGCGGCGAGCTACAACCCGATGCTGAGCGGCGCCGCCGGCGGCACGCAGCTGCAGGTGCGCGAGGGCGATCTCCAGCGCGCGGAGGGGCTGCTCGAGGTCCACCCCGGGGAGGCGGCCAGCAACGACGACGAGGAGGCTGCCGGGGTCCGCTGCCCGCGCTGCGAGCTCCCCTACTGCTTCCACGAGCGCCTGCGCCTCGAGGGCTCGAGCGCCGCCGCCGCGCTCGCGATCCTCGCCGCGCCGCTCATGCTGTTCCTGCCGAGGCGCTGGCACTGCCACAAGTGCGGCCATGTCTGGGACGATCCGAAGGAGGGGCCCGCCGCGATGACGAAGCTCGAGGAGGGCGATCCGCGGCCGGTCTTCCGCCTGCGGCGCGCGCACGCGGGCATGGGCCTGTTCCTCGGCCTGCTCGCGGGCTTCTGCGGGGCGATCCTGGTCGCGGCCGCCCTGCCGCGCGGCGCCGGTGGGGAGCTCGCCTTCGCCGTGCTCGTCGGGGCGCCCTTCGTCGGCTGGGCCGTCGGTCACTGGTGGCAGTACGATCTCTGCTCCGAGCCGGGCTGCCGCACGGCGCTGACGTCCGATCGGAGGGAGTGCCCGCGCTGCGGCGGCGCCATCGCCGGCGTCGTTCGGTCGGCTGACGAGCACCACGCGGCGGCCGCGGATTTCCGGCGCGAGCTCAGCGCGCTGCGGGCGGCGGACCGGGCGCGCGAGGGCGAGAAGAAGAAGAGAAGGAAGAATCGGCCAGCCGGCGCCGCGGGTTGAGGACGAATGGCCCTTGCCCCTCGAACGCCTTGGCCGCTTGGAGGATGTCGCCCGCATGCCTGACAGCGCTCTCACCGCCGTCGTCGATGACACGATCTGGACCCTGGACCGCCCCGTGTGGTTCAGCGGGGTACGGATGCGCGCCCGCACAACGGTCGTACGCCTCGAGGACGGCAGTTTGCTCCTGCACACCCCGGCCCCTCCCACCGATGCGCTGGCAGAGCAGCTACGCGCCCTGGGCCCCGTGCGCTGGCTCTTGGTACCCAACTGCTGGCATCATCTCGGGACACCCGCGGCGGCGGCCCGTTTCCCCGAGGCGCGCGTGGTGGGACCGGCGTCGGCGCGGAGCAGGAACAAGGCGCTGAGACTCCACATGGATATCCACGACGCCAAGTTCGGCGAGCAGGTCCCCGAGCTCGAGGCCTTGCCGCTCCGGGGCGTGCCGTTCTGGGACGAGACAGTGCTCTACCATCGGCCGACGCAAACCCTGCTGGGCGCAGACATCGTCCTTTGCGCCTGCGCCAAGGACCACTGGACTTTGCGTTATGCCGCGCGCCTCACTGGCTTCTACGAGCGGGTGCGCGTTCCTCCCGACGCCAGAAAGAAGATCCCGGACAAGACCGCGGCCGCGCGCTCCATCCGCGCCATGCTGGAGCGACCGGCCCAGCGTCTCATCGTGGGGCATGCCGAGGTCATCGAAGAAGGTTGGCGCGACGGCCTCGCAGGAGCCTGGCGACTGGAGGGCGTGGAGGTGTAAGTCGGGCGGCAACGCTCCGTTAGCGAGCCCACGCGCGGGCGAGCGGCGTCCGAGGCGGCTCGGTCATCCCTTGACAAGGTGCCGTTCGATCACGCCCACTGGTATACGTCCGCGCCGTCATGGGGGTGTTGCGGGGACGTGAGGCGCATGGTCACCGGTCTCGATCTTCATGCAACGCTGCATCGCATCGTGACGGACGCCGTGGGCGCCGTGCCCTCCGCGCAGCGAGCGAGCCTCCTGGCCCGGGACGGGGAGCAGCTGGTCTACAAGGCCTCTGTCGGCCTCGCTGGCGTGCTGGCGAGCCCGCAGGAGGTCGCCGGCGGCGCGGTGCCGGCCACCGTGATCGCGACGCTCTCGACGCTCTCGACGCTCTCGACGCTCTCGACGCTCTCGACGCCTGATTCCGCGGACAGCGCTCGGGTCATGGCGGCCGCCGACTGGTACCGCGAGCACCTGCCGGGCGCGTCGGCGCTGCACCTCGTGCCCGCGGGCGCGGTCGTCCTCCTCACCCCGGTGCACGTGCAGGGACAGACGATCGGCGTGCTCGCCGTCGAGCAGCCGGGCGGGCAGGCGCCTTCCGGCGAGGGCTGGGCGCGGCTCCGCGCGCTGGCCGCGAGCGCCGGCGCGGCGCTGGAGCGGCGAGAGCTCTACAACGACAAGGCGCGGTCGGCCCAGGAGGTGCGCGTGCTCGAGGGGGTGCTGAACGCGGTGGCCGCGCGGACCAGCACGCACGAGCTCGTCGAGATGATCTCGAAAGGCATCAAGAGCGTGCAGCTCGGGCCGCAATGGCGCTCCGTGCACCTCGTCCTGCTGAGCGACGCTCCCTCCGGGGGCGCGCGCGGCGACGCCGCGGCCCGCGAGATCCGCGTCTACCACGTCCCGCACCGATCGCCGCTGGCGTTCTGGAACAACGTGCGTGACGGCGCCCTCATCGCTGGGCGCAGCGTCGGCATCCACGTGGACGTCCGCAACGCCCCCGCCCACAGCGCCGTCGAGCAGCGCGGCATCCTCGAGGACGCCATCGACCGGGGCGTGCACGGTATCGCCGTGGCGCCGATCACCCCGGAGGTCCTCGAGCCGGCGATCCGCCGGGCGGCGCAGGCCGGGGTCCCGGTGGTCACGATCGACACGCCGCCCGCCGAGGGCAGCTGCGCTCAGGCCTATATCGGCACCGACAACGTGGCGGCAGGGCGGCTCGCCGCGGAGATGATGGCCCGGCTGCTCCCGGGCGGGGGCAAGATCGGCGCGCTGACGTTCTGGCTCAGCGCCATGAACAGCCGCGAGCGCGTCGAGGCGTTCCGTGCGGCGGTTTCGGGCACGCGCGCGCCCTTCGACCTGCAGCCGCCGGCAGAGGACCGGTTCGACATCGAGCTCGGGATGCGGATCGCCCGGGAAGCCGTGCAGACCGGAGGAATCGCCGGCGCCTTCGGCGTCTGCGCCGAGAACGGCCTGTCGTGGGGCGCGGCCGCGAGGGCGCTGGGGCGGGCGGGGGAGCTCAAGATCGTCGCCTTCGATCTGCTCACGGACACGCTCGAGATGCTCCGGGAAGGGACCATCCACGCCGTCCTGGTCCAGCGCGAGCACGAGATGGGCTACCGCGCGGTGCGGGTGCTCCACGACATCCTATCGAAGGGCGTCGAGGCGGCCCTGGCCGGGCTGCCCACGCGCGCCGGCTCCGGGGGAGGGTCCGCGCTGCGCTTCATCGACACCGGCATCGACGTC
This sequence comes from Sorangium sp. So ce128, assembly GCF_051525245.1. Lineage (NCBI taxonomy): Bacteria > Pseudomonadati > Myxococcota > Polyangiales > Polyangiaceae > Sorangium > Sorangium sp. So ce128. The sequence continues at coordinate 3,292,685 of NZ_CP150313.1, forward strand.
GTGACCATCGAGCGCACGCCCTGGTCGCTCCCCCTCTCCGACTACCTGCCTCTCGACGCGAACCGCAAGGCGGCGAAGCGGAGGGAGCAGCTCCCCTTCGAGAGCCGCGCGAAGGAGCTCCTCCTCGTCACCGTGGACGCGGGGAACGAGGGGTACCGCGAGGAGCGCGCCCCCCTCGACGCGAGGTCGATGGTCGGGCGGGTGCTGAGCACCGCCCGGCCGATCCTCGTCGACACGCACTCGAGCGAGCTCCACGACGCGCCCGATGTCGTCGAGGCGCGCGGGAAGGGGGCGCATACCCTGGTCGGCGTCCCGCTGCTCGCCGGCGGGTCCGCCTTCGGCGCCCTGGTCCTGGAGAGCGGGCGCCGGGCGGCGTGCTCGCTCGACGATCTCACGATGATCGAGCGCATCGTCGACACGATGGCCGTGGCGATCGAGAACGCGCGGCTCGTCCACCGGATCACCGAGCGGACCCATGAGCTCGAGCGCGCGAACCGGCACCAGGAGTCGCTGCTCGACACGATCCGCGAGCTCTCGAGCCCGGTCGTGCCCATCGCGCGGAACATCCTCGTGATGCCGATCGTCGGGACGATGGACGCGCAGCGGTCGGGCCGCTTCATCGAGTCGATGCTGCAGGACATCACCGAGCACCACGCGCGCGTGGTGCTGGTCGACGTCACGGGGATGGCGGTCGTCGACGCCGCGTCGGTGGAGCACCTCCTGCGGGCGGCGCGGGCGGCGCGGCTGCTCGGCGCCGAGGTCGTGCTCGTCGGCGTCACGCCGGCGGCGGCGCGGCTGATGGTGGAGCAGGGGGTGGACCTCGGGAGCGTCATCACCCGCTCGACCCTGGAGCTCGGGTTCGCTTACGCGCTGTCGAAGACCGGCGGCCAGATCGTCTATCGCCGCTCACCGCACCCTCAGCCCTTCTGAGCCGAGCCGATACGGGGCGGCGAGGAGTCGGACCGCCGGGGGACCGGGCTACTTCTTCATCTCGGCGAGCGTGGCCCTGAACTGCGTGACGTTCTCCTTGTTGATCACGTCGACCCCGGTGTCGATCACCTTGCTCGGGGGGATGGCGGCGATGGCCGCGTCGCCCTCGGTCGCGAGGCGGTGGAGCCACTTGCTCCCCAGGTAACCGAACTGGAACGGCTTCTGCACGACGGTGCAGGCGACAGTGCCGTTCTCGATGCCGGCGAGCGTCGCGTCCTCCTCGTCGAACACGGCCGGCTTGACCTTGCCCTTCTTCCCGAGCGCCTCGACGGCGGCGACGATGGCCGGCCCATTGTACGACCAGAGGCCGGTCGCGACGTCGAGGTCCGGGTGGGCGTTGATGATGTCCTCCACGTTCGTGCGCGCCTTGGCGAGGTCGGTGTTGTCCTCGCGCTTGTCGACGAGCTGGATGTTGTGGGGTGTGACCACGTCCTGAATGCCCTTGAGGCGCTGGGCCGCGTTGTCGACAGCGAACATGCCGACGAAGGCGGCCATCTTCCCGCCGTTCGGCAAGAGCTTCACGATCTCGTTGCCGAGCACCTTGCCGGCCTCGTAGTTGTTCGTGCCGATGTAGAGCAGCCGGTTCGATTTCGGGGCGTCGGAGTCGAACGTGATCAGCTTGACCTTCTCCGCGACCTTGTTGAGCACGGTCACCTGATCGTCCGGCGCCAGGACGCTCACGCCGACGGCGTCGTAGCCCTGGCTGGCGAGGCTCTCGAGGATCTGGTTCTGCTCCGTGGGCGTGCTGACCTGCGGCACCTTGAGGTCAACTTGGATCTTGGCCTCTTGCTCGTACTTGTGCACACCGGCGAACGCGATCTTCCAGAAGTCGCTGGATCCGTTCGTCACGAACGCGACCTTGATTACCTTGGCCGTGGCTTCTTTGCCGTTGCTTTTGCTGCTGATCTCGCCCCCACCTCCCTGATCGCAGCCTGCGATCGACGCCATCGACAGCATGGTGAACGCCGCACATGCGAGCTTCCAGAGACCCTTCTGATGCTTCACGGCAGCTCTCCTCGGTTCGTCCGCGCGAAGCGTGCGTCGAGACGACGTCGCTGCTCCGCGACAGCGGTGATGCCCCGGAGCGATGTTAGCGACTCACCTCGCCGATGTCGCGCCTCGCGTGAACGACCCGGGCCGAGCACCGAGCTGACGCGCAGGTTCGTTGGTTCCGGCACGGTGCGAGCGTGTGCGAGACCACCAGATCTGGATAACGAGTGAGGCGAGGCACATTGTGCCTACAAACCAGGTGGATGCTTTTGCGGGCCGTCTGCTCGCGGGGGGATCCGGCCGCGGTGATGCTGAATCGATCGCTTTTGGGATGATTCGCTGTTCCCCGGCAGCGAGCCGACGCGAGCGGCGGGCTCGACGTTCGGCCTGAGCTTGCTCACCTCTCCGGTGCCGCCGGCAGCCCGAGCAGCCGACCGAGCGCCTCGTGAACCGGTGCTAGCCGGAGCGCCCGAACAGGCTCAGCAACCGCCTGAGCAGCCCCGGCTTCGCGGTCGGCGCGCTCGCCGCCGGCGCCGGCGCCGCCTGGTCGCGGCGTGTTGACCTCGGCGCCGCATCGCGGGGCTTCGCCACGGCGGCGTCACGGGGCTTTGCTGCAGCGGGAGGCGCTCCGGGCTCCTCACGGCCGGCCTCCACGCGCTGGTCCGCGGTGGGCTCGGCCGCGCGGCTCGGTGCCTGCTTCGCTGCCTTCTTTTCGGCCCGCGCCTGGACTCTGGCCTTCATTGCCTCCTTGGCGGTGAGCGCGGGCTTCTTCTTCCGCGGGAATGCGGCGCTCGGCGGAGGCACCCACACGGCGTCCCGGCGCGGCTCGGGGGTCGCCGTCGTCTCCGGCGCCGGCGCCACGCCGCGCGTCTCGGCGGGCTGCGGCTGCCGCGACGCCCTGGAGGCGTTGGCCTCTCCCGCGGCGGGCGCGCGCTTCGCCTCGGCGAGCGCGGCGTTGCGCTCCGCCTCGCTCTGCGCGGGGTCCGCGGCGGCGGCAGCACGCTGCTCTCGCGTGGCGGCGCCCGGCGCTGGATGGGCCGCGGGCGCGCGGGTCTGGGTAGCGCCCCCGGCGCCTGTCCGGCCGCGCGGCGTCGCCCCATCCCGCGCCCCCCTGGCCTTGTCCGGCGAGCGGCGCTCGGCCGCGTTGCCGTCGCGCGCCCCGCGCTCGGCCGGGCCGCTGTCGCGTCCTGCGCGCTCCGCCGGTCCGCGCTCGCGCGCTCCACGGTCGGCAGGTCCGCGCTCCGCTGGCCGCGCCGAGCGCCGCGGCGGCAGCTCCTGCGCGGGCGCTGGCGTGCGCGGCCGGCGCATGTCGATGACCCGCGGCGGCCGCGATCGAGCCGGCGCAGCGGCGGCGGGCGCAGCGGCGGCCGGCGCTGCCACGGCGTCTTCCGCGCTCGCTGCGCCCGCCGTCGTGGTCGTCGTCGTGCCGCCGGAAGAGGCCTCAGCGCCCGCCTCCGCCGGCTCTCCGGCGGCTTCCGTCGCGCGATCCTCGATGGGCTCCGGGCTCTCCGGTTGCCCCTCCCCGTTTTCCGCTGTGCTTTGCTCGACCATGGGGCTCCTCCATAGCGTTGTCGGGCGCTCCGCGAAACCGGATCTCACCGCCTCGCACGCGCGGCCTGCGCGGTGCGTGGCGTTCGAAGAGGGAAAAGAGGGATGAGGCGGCCGCGCCGCGCGAAGCTGCGCGCCGTGTGCCATTGCGGCAAGCCGGCCCGGTGCGCTCGGCCCCGGCCGGCTTGCCCAGCGGCCCGGCTACTCGCCCAGGTAGGGGACGAGGTTGACGGTCTCGCGATCGAGCTGGTGAATCCCGAAGCGGCCGGCGGCGAACAGGACCTCCTCGCCGCTGGTCACGAACCTCTCGGGCCAGCCCCAGAGCGGGAAGAACGCCTGTGCCTTCGGCGCCTCGGGCTCCTCGAGGGAGATCGCCAGGGCGCCGCCGGGCACCTCGAAGAGCGCCCGCATGTCGGCCGTGTGGCGCAGCGACGCCCACGAGGCGAGTCGGACGGTGGAGAGCACGTCGAACTCGGGGATCGCGGGGTCCTCGTTCTCGTTCTCCGGCTCGGGCGGCGGCGCCTCACCCGCCGGCGAGAGCGTGGTCAGCTTCTGGTTGGGATCCCAGCCAGCGTACCACCCGTTGCTCGGACGCCAGATCAGGCTGTGGGACAGGACGGGCAGCCCGCGGCCATCGATGGAGATCGCGTTGACCTGGCGGTCCGGGAACTTCTGGTACTCCTGCAGGTACGCGAGCCCCTCGTGCACCTCGAGCCGCGCGATCGCCGTCTCGATGAACTGCTGGCCCCACACCCTGTCGCTCGCGTAGATCGACGCGCCCTGGATCGCGAGCACCTCGCCGGGCACGTTGATCCCCGGATCGAGCGCCGGCTGCGACGGGTTGGTCAGGTCGAGGTGCGTGAGGAAGTACTGCGTGCGCGGGCGCGGATCGTCCGGCGCGCGGCCGCTGATCGAGCGCTTGATGTTGAAGTAGAGCTCCCCGTCGTCGTTGAGGACGTTCACGGTCTCGTTGTCGTCCGGCAGCGCGACGGCCGGCGCCACGGTCGGGTGGTCCGGGTCGGAGAGGTCGACCACGTGGATCTCGATCTGTGCCCAGCTGCGGCGCGGGACGTACTCATAACAATACGTCGACGTGATCCCCACGATGTCGTTCCGGTCGACCTCGACCGGCGTGCAGCTCGTGTCCGCGCCGGGGTGGTCCGTGCACTCGGCGAACCCGCCGTTGCAGTACTCCTCGCCGCCGATGTTGCGGCACGTCCGCTCTCCGGCCATGTACGTGCAGCCTTCCTGCCCGAAGCAGCCCGGATTCTCGACCGAGTTGGTCCGGCACGCCCAGCCGACCCCGAGGTCCTCGGAGTGGCCGATGACGCGCAGGAAGGCGAGGGCGTCGCGCGCGGGGTGCACGGTCGAGAACGAGCTCCCCCCGCCGTAGTAGCCGCCCGTGGCGGGGAGATCGCTCGTGTCGAGCGTGCCCGCCCGCCGCGGCGCGGTCGGGTCGGACAGGTCGATCACCTCGAGGTGGGTCACCTTGCCCACCCAGTTCTCGAAGGTGGTGGTCAGCGACACGAGCAGATCGCCCACCTGATGGAGCTCTGCGTCGGCCGGCAGATCGAAGGTGGCGATCGGCTGCGCGAGCTGGGTGAGCCCGGCGCTCGGCACGACCTCCGCCTTGACCTTCCGGTTCTCGGCGGGGGTCCAGTAGAGATCGTAAGGCATCTTCACGCGGACGCGGTGCTCGCCGAACGCGAAGACCTTCACATAATCCGGGGCGAGATCGAGGTGTCCGAGCTTCTCGGGCGTGTCGAGCTTGTCCTGCGCGTAGAGGGTGAGCTCCTCATCGGAGACGTTCGCGGTGGCGATGTCCTCGGCGCGGAACGTGCGGCGCGCGGGGGTCCCGTGCTCCATCACGCCGCGGCGGGTCAGCGTGGTGTCCGAGAAGGTGAAGATCTGCACGCCGGAGAACGGCCGCCGGGTGTTGTCCACGATCCTGCTCGCGGAGAACGGGAGCAGCACGAGGCCCGTCTCGGGCTCTCCGGTCGCCGCCACGGCGTCCACCGCGTCGTCGAGCACGGTGAACGCGCGGTGATCCCAGTCGGCCTCGGACCAGCTCCAGCCCTGGGCGCCGCCGTCGATCTCGGCGCGCGCCACCAGGGGATCCTGGCTCGTCATATCGGTGATGTCGTAGAGGCTGGCCGCGAGCTGCCGGCCGTTCTGGTCGTTCACGCCGATCCCGATCAGGCGGGTCGCGCCGAGGACCGGGCGGAAGAAGTTGTTCCACCCCGACACGATGAACTCGCTCTCCTCGGTGACGTTCCCGCTCGGATCGATGGAGAAGGCGTGGAAGGGATCCTGGCGCCGGTAGGTGACCGCGAACGCCCTGTCGTCCAGGAAGATGGCGCCGTAGAGCGACTGTTCGGCGCCGAACTCCTCGCTGTCGATCGGCACGATGTTGTCGGGATCGGCCGCGTTCCACGTCTCGAGGTAGCTGGGCGTCCCGTCGGCCCACTGCGGACCGGAGAAGACCCGCAGCATGTTGTCGCGGAAGTCCATGTGGAACTGGGAGCGCACGTAGCTGGCCGTGCTCACGCTGTCGCGCAGCACCATCGACCCGTCGCGGTTCGAGATGTCGATGATCGAGATCTCGCTGGGATCCTGCGACCAGCTGCCGCCGTTGCGCGCCACGAGGAGCACGTCCGCCTCCGCGTGGATGGCGGTCACGGTGTCGCCGAGCTCGATCTCGCTGCGCGGGGCGAGCGCGTCGGCGCCGACGTCGAAGCTCCGGACGAGGGTCTTGTTGACCCACTGGAACTGCCCGGGGTTGATCTCCTCGAGCTCCGAGCCGTTCGAGGCGATGTAGAGCGAGCTCGCGCTCTCGCCGCGCGCGAGGCGGCTCGTCATGATGGCGCCCGTGACCGGGTATTGCGACAAGAGCTTCGGCGCGGCGCGGTCGGCGATGTCGATGAACAGCACGGTCCCGCCGGTCCGCCGCTCCACGGTGAGGCCGTCGGCCTTGAGCTGATAGCCGGCCCAGTCGTTCAGGAGCACGACCGCGCGGTCGCCGACGACGTACATCTCGACCGGGGTGCCGGCGATCTGCATCTGGCCGAGGAACTTCGGGTCCGACGGGTCCTGGATGTCGATGACCTGCAGGCCGCGGAAGGTGTTGAGGTTGAGGATCTGCCCGCCGCCGAGGACGCGGTAGATGTCGCCTTCCTCGAGCTCGCGGCTCTCTTCCTCTTCCTCCTCCTCTTCTTCCTCCTCTTCTTCCTCCTCGCCGAGGTACCCCTCGGTGAACGGATCATCGGCCGACACGAAGTCGGTGGGCCCCTCCGGGGTCTCAGGCTCCTCGGGCTCCTCGGGCTCCTCGGGCTCTTCCTTGGGAGGATCCGGCTCCTCCTCCTCGGGCGGAGGGTTCTCGTTCTCTTCTTCGGGTGGGGTCTGCTCCTGGGGCTCGGGCTTGTTGTCGTCGCTCCCGCATCCCTGTCCGAGCAGCAAGAGCAGCGCGGCCATCACGCTGGCCTGCGCTGACAGCACACCTCTGAATAACGCTCTTCTCTTCGCCACAGCTACTCCTCCCTGGCACCTCGCATGAGGTGCGGAGACTGCGCACATCGATGTGTCCTACACGGTTCAACGTGGTCGGAACGTCGCGATCCGAGGGCGGCGGTGCGGCGAGTCTCCGGCGAGCGGTCGAGGGCGCGTCCGGCACGGCGCAGCCCGCGATCGAGCCGATCTTCGCGGCTTCGCGCTACCGCGGACCGTGAGCTTGCATCCAGCGGAGTATCCACCTTCTGGAGTGGCTCCTCAATGTGGAATGCTGTTACGGAACGGCGGCAGAGCGGATTGCTCTGCGTGGCGCAGGATGGGTTCTTGGTGGAGCGGAGCGCCGAAAGCTCACAGTTGGCGGCGTCTGCCCACACGACGGTTCGGACAGCGCTGGTTGCCGTCGGCTCTTGCCGGTCTGCGGGGCGCTCGACGCCTTCTATCGTGACGTCGAGCGGCGCGGGGCCCGCGCTCGTCGCGCGCCGGTCACGCGGCCTCTTCCTTCTCCTCCGCCCGCGCCACCGGCAGCGCCACGAAGAACGTCGACCCCTTCGAGACCACGCTCTCCACCCAGATCCGCCCGCCATGGCCCTCGACGACCCGCTGCGCGATCGCCAGCCCGAGGCCCGTCGAGCGCTCCCCCCCGGTGCTGACCGTCCTCGCCCGCCCGAACGGCCGGAAGAGCTTCCCGAGGTCCTCCGCCGCGATCCCGGGCCCCTCGTCCTTCACCGACAGGAGCACCTCGGCCCCCCCGCCGGCGTCCTCCCCCCGGCCGCCGTGGACCCGGACGCGGATGGTCGTGCCCGGAGGCGCGTAGTGGATGGCGTTGCTGATGAGGTTGTTGAGCACCTGCTCCAGCTTGTGGACGTCGACCTCGACCCGCGGGACGCCCTCGTCGCTCTCGACGACGAGCTTCATGTTCTTCTGCCCCGCCAGCACCATGTTGAGCGCGACGTTCGACTCGACGAGCTGGACGATATCCGTGCTCTTCCTGTCGAGGTTCAGCTTGCCGAGCTCGATCATCGACACGTCGAGCAGATCGTTGATGAGCGAGAGCATGAATTTGCTCGAGCTCCTGATCATGTTGACGATCTCGACGCCGCCCTCTTTGAGCAGCGACGACGGCTCCCCGCGCCGGTGGCTCATCAGCATGAAATCGCTGTAGCCCAGGATGACGCCGAGCGGGTTCCTGAGGTCGTGGGCCGCCATGCCGACGAAGCGGTTCTTCTCCTCGTTCAGCCGGACCAGCTCCGCGTTCTTCGCCGCGAGCTCCTCGTGCATCTGGACGAGCTGCCGGTTGCTCTCCTCCAGCGTGTCGGCGTACTGCTTGAGCTTGAGCTGGCACCTCTTGTGCTCGATCGCATAGCGGATCGTGCGCTCGAGGTTTTGCGCGTCGAACCTCCCCTTCACCAGGTAATCCGCGACGCCCGCGCTCATCGCGGCCATGTCGATCTCCTCGTCGCCGACCCCCGTCAGCATGATGATGGGGATCGCGCAGCCGAGGTGGTTGGCCTCACGCACGACGTCGAGGCCCGTCCGGGCGTCGAGCCGGAAGTCGAGGAGGCACACGTCGTAGCCGCCGGCGCGCAGCGCCTGGATCGCCTCGTCCGAGCTGCTCAGCCACGTCACGTCGTACCGGGTGCGGGGAACGTCGCGGAGGAGCCGCCGTGTGACGAGGTGGTCGACCTCGTCGTCATCCACAAGAAGGACCTTCATCGCGCTGTCGTTCATCGGGAGCCTCGACCACGCCGGACATCGGCGCTCTCCCGCCGGCAAGCTTCGCGCCACGCCGCCTGCTCCACCCCCGCCGCGGCGGAGGCCCGGGTCTTCGCCCCGCCCCTCATGGCCGGCGCTTCTGCTCTTCGGCGACGCCCACGAGCGCGCGCGCCAGGGTGATGAGCTGCCCCGCGTCGAACGGCTTGACGAGGAACGCCGACGCGCCGAGGCGCGACAGGCACTGCCAGTCGGCCGCGCCCCCGGTCCCGGTCGCCACGATGATCGGGAAATCCCCTTGTGGGAGCTTGCGCACCGCCGCCGTGAGCGCGATGCCGTCCAGCCCGGGCATGTCGAGGTCGAACACGCCGAGCGACGGGCGGTTCGCCTCGATGGCCAAAAGCGCCGCGGCGCCGTCGGGCGCTGTCTCGATGGCCGCGCCGGGCAGCGCCTCCGCGAGGACGCTGGCGAGGAAGCTGCGGAACGACGGGCTGTCGTCGGCGACCACGACGCGCGTCGTGCGCGCGTACGCCGGCAGGGCGCCGCGCGCGTCGAGCAGCGCCTCGCGCAGCGCCTCCGCGCTCGCCGTGCGCTGGTCGGGCTCCTTGGCCAGCGCCGCGAGCACCGGCGCGTCGAACGACGGCGGCAGATCAGGGCAGATCTCGCTCGGCGGGATCGGGGGCTGATACGCGTGCTGCATCACCAGATCCACCGTGCTCGTGCTCTGGAACGGCAGGCGGCCGGCGAGCAGGTAGTACGCGACCACCCCGAGGGCGTAGACGTCGATGCGCGGCAGCAGCGCGGGATCGAGCTGCCGGCCCAGCGCCACCTCCGGCGCCAGGTACGCCGGGGTGCCGGAGAAGGCGAGCTCGACCCGATCGCCGCGGGGGATCCGCTTCGCGAGCCCGAGATCGGCCACCACGACGCGGAGGGCCTGGCCGACGAGGATGTTGCTCGGCTTGACGTCGCGGTGGGCGATGCCCGAGGTGTGGATCGCCGAGACGCCGAGGCAGGCCTGGTCAAGGACGCTCAGCGCCTCGTCGAGGCCGAGCCGGCCCCCCTTGCTGTGGACATGCGTGTCGAGCGTGACCCCAGGCACGTACTGCATGACGAAATACGGCGCGTTTTCGTACTCGCCGAACGCATAGATCTCGACGACGTTCGGGTGGTGGACGCGCGCCATCGCCCGCGCCTCCGCCAGCAGGCGGGCCTGCATCTGCGCGTTGTCGAGCTGCTCCGGCCGGAGCAGCTTGATGGCGACGTCCCGCTGGAGCTGCTCGTCGCGCGCCAGGAGGATGACGCCCATGGCCCCCTCTCCGAGGCGACCGACGATGCGGTAGACCCCTCCGAGCAACGTGCCCTCGGGCGGCACCTGAACCGAGCTGCCTCCCTCGTGCAGGCTCGAGCGCGCCGCGGCCTGCCAGAGGTCCTCGTCGCTCAGCGTGGAGCCGTCGCCGTTCCGCTCGGCCGGCGGCTCCGCCCGCGCGGGGGGACGGTCGCGCACCACGGTGTCGACGCCCTGCAGCGTATCCGCGACGTCGGGCGCGAGCGGCGCGGGGGGATCGCCGCCGTTCGCGCTTCCAGAGCTGAAGCCGGGCGAGCCGTCCGCCGCGTCTGCCATGGTGCGCATGATACGTGTCCTGCGCATGCCTATCAACGGAGAGCGACACGCGCTCCAGCTGCGAAGCGCGGTGCACGCGGCGATCTGACGGCGTCTCGCGGGCGCGTCACGGTCGGGCGGGATGTCGCAGCTGTGGCAGGATGCCACGCTGCGCGGCGAGCGTGGCTTTGCGCCGCGCTCGCCGGCCGGCCAGGCCGTCGCGCGCTCAGAACCGCTGGTGCGCCTTCGCGTGCGCGGGGCCTGGGGAGCCCGTCCCGGGCGCGCGGCGGCGCGGCGCGGGGCACGGGCGCCGATCCGCATTCATACCAGAGCTATTGAACTGGGGTCAATCATGCCGCGGCGAGGCGCGGCGCCGCGCGGGGGGCCAGCCGGGCGGCTGGCTCACGCTGCTCGGGGCACGCCGAAGGAGCGATGGCCTTGACGCGTGTCGCCGGCCTCGATTGTTTCAGCCGTCCAGCGGCGATCCCTCTCGTCAATCCATGGCGAGCTTCGCCTTTTCCCCGTCGAGCATAGCGACGGGCGAGCCAGCAGGGCGGCGGGGTCGTCACGATCACCTCGGTCGTGGGCTTGCAGGCAGAGCCAGGCCGCATGCCTGCCGTCGGACCTGCCTGTCGGCGGAAAGGCGGTTGCCGACGGAGTAACCGTCCGGCGATGAGGGGTTTTCTGAAGGCCGACGTGAATCGGAATGGCTATACTCGAATGGCCACGAGGATGCTCTCGGTCGAGTCCGTCTGTGCCGGCGCGCCAGGAGCGAGGAACGGCTGTACAGTACAGTATAGGAAATGAGCGTTGATGGCTAACGGCTGACGGATCGATATTGAAGAGAGCTCGACGGAGTCATCGGGCTCCCGCGCTGAGTGAACGGAAAGGTGGCCTGAGCCCTATCGGTCACTCTGGGGGCCATGGAGATCGAGGTGACGATGAATATTCTCGTTGCGGAAGATGACGACGACCTGCGCGAGCTCGTGGCAATGACGCTCTCGGTGGAGGGATTCGATGTGCAGACAGCGCGGCACGGACAAGAGGCTCTGGAGAGGATAGGTGAACACATGCCCGACCTCATCCTGCTCGACATGAAGATGCCGGTCATGGACGGTCGGGCCTTCGCGCGGGAGTTTCAGAACCGATACGGCCGGTCGGTGCCCATCATGGTCCTGACCGCGGCCGAGCACGCCGCCCTTCGAGCCCAGGAGATCGGCGCCGCAGGGTGGATCGCGAAGCCCTTTCACTGCGACCAGCTGGTCAGGATGGTGCGGTCGCACCTTCACATGTAAGGGGCAGGCGGACGTGGAACGTGCTGCCACGGCCTTCCTCACTCTCGAACCACATCTCGCCTCCGTGGCGCACCACGATCGCGCGCGACAGGTACAGCCCCGTCCCCATCCCTCCGTAATCGTGGGGCGTATCGGTGTGGGCGCGATGGAAGCGCTCGAAGATCCGCGCCCGCTTCTCCACGGGGATCCCCACCCCCTGATCGCGCACGGACACCAGGGCGTCGAGCGCGTCCGCCATCCGCACGTCCAGCTCCACCTCGCCGCCGTCCGGTGAGTACCGCAGGGCGTTGTCGAGCAGGTGCGCCACGACCCGCTCCAAGAGCTCGCGGTCCCCTTGGAGCACCACGGGCTCGGCGCAGGTGACCCGGATGCGGCGCGACCGCGCCCCCTGCTCCAGGCGCGCCGCCATGCGGTCGACCAGCTCCCCGAGATCCACGCGCTCGAGCACCAGATCCAGCCGGCCGAGCTGGACTTGCGAAAGGAACAGCAGATCGGCCACGATCCGCTCGATTCGGTCGGCGCCCCGCAGCAGCCCGTCCAGGATCCGGCGCTGACCCGGCGGCAGCTCCGTCGCCGTGCGCAAGAGCATCTCGGCATAGCCCATGATCACCGTCACGGGCGTCTTGAGCTCGTGCGCGGCCACGCGGAGAAACTGGTCCTTGAGCCGGTCGAGCTCCACGAGCTCGGTGACGTCCCGCACGACCGCCACCGCGCCCACCACCTGCCCCTCCGCATCGCGCATGGGCGACGCGCTCGTGTGCACGTAGCGGGTCCGCTCCGCGCCGGGGAGCGAGATCGTCCCCTCATCCAGGGCCACCGTTTCGCCGCCGAGCGCGCGCACGAGCGGCGTTTGCTCCGCTTCGTAGGGCGTCCCGTTCGGGCGGTCGAAGCGGAGCCGCCGCACCAGGTCCGCGATGGGCCCGCGCGCCTCGTCCGGGCTCGCGAGCCCTGCGAGGCGCGCCGCCGCATGGTTGGCCAGGGTGACGCGCCCGTTCCGGTCGACGACGAAGACGCTGTCGACCATGTTGTCGAGCACCGCTTTGATCTCCATCTGGCTCCGTTCGAGGTCGGCGTAGAGCATGGCATTGTCGAGCGAAATGGCCGTCTGCGCGCCGAGCAGCTCGAGCACCCGGATCGTGCCGGCCGTGAACGCCCCCGTCGCGACGTTGTTCTCCAGGTAGACCAGGCCGCTCAGGCGCGCCTGCCGCACGATGGGGAGGCACAGCAGCGAGTGCGGCCGTCTCCGGGTGAGGTGCTCGTCCGAAGCGAACCGCGTCGCCACGGCGGCCTCGTCCAGGATGACGGGCTCACGCGTCCGCGCGACGTAGTGGAGGATCGACATCGGGAACGCCGCCGCCGACGCCGGGACGCCCTTGTGGCTCGCGACGCGGATCTCCGTCCCGTCGGTCGTGGCCTCGGCGTAGACGGCGAGCTCGCCGTCGCGGACGAGGATCAGCGCCCCTCTCTGCCCGCCCGCCTGCTGGAGCACGATCTGCAGCAGCGTCTCGCTGAGCTTCGGCAAGAGGATCTCGGACGAGATGCTCTGCAAGGCTTTGACAACCGAGAACAGGTCGAGCTGCTCGGGCGCGGCCACGAACGTGGCGGTGAGCGCGGCCGATGGTCGCTCGACGAGCTCGGGGTAGCATCGGTCGAGGCTCTGGACTTTGCCGTCGGCGCCCCAGCGGACATAGCAGGAGCGGGCCTCGCGCAAGTAGGTGTCGGCGAAGCGCGCGAACCCTCGCGCCCGGTAAAACCGAGATGCGAGCTCGTAGGCGAGCGCTTCAACGTGGACGAAGCCGCTGTCGCGCGCCGAGTGGACGGCCTCTTCATAGAAGCGCATGGCGTCGAGGTCCCGGCCCTCGATGCGGGCGACCTCGGCTGATACCAGGGCGTAGCGGGTCCGGAAGTTCTCGGGGCAGTTGTCGGCCCAGAGCTCCAGCTTCTGCAATTGCTTCTCGAGCGTCTGCGCGAACTGCCGCTGCTGCTCGGCAGGGGCCTGCGCATAGAGCGCCGTCAGCGTGAGCGCGTGGTAGAAGTGATGCATCGCCTCGATCGCCATGGATGCCACCTGGTGCAGCATCGACGTGGCGCTGGTCGCGAACTCCAGCGCTTCGGCATAGCGTTCATGGGTGAATGTCGCGATCTGCTTCATGACGTGGTAGTATGTAACTCCAAGGCCGAAGCCCGCCTTCTTGAGGGCCGCGATACAGCTCTCCTCGTCGAAGGTGTCGTCGCTGAAGCTCGTGGGCGCCTGCGTCGCTCCCCTCAGGCTCGCTGCAAACTGCTCTTCGAGCCGGAGGACATGGTACACCACGTCATTGTGGGTCTGCCGGGCGAACGCGATGTGCTTCCGCGCGACATCGATGACATGAACGAGCGGCTCTCCGCTCTCCAGGACGAGCCATGTCATGTTGTAGGTCAAGTAGCCGGCAAAGACGAGATCTCCGATGTCGAGGCAAGCGAGGAAGGCCTGCTCCATGAGCGGGAGGCTCGCCGCGAAGCGCCCGCACCAGACCCTGATGACGCTTGCATTCTGGAAGAGCAGCTTCCCTTTCAGTTTTGCCGTGGCGCTCTTGAATTTTTCATTCAGCCTGAGCGCCATCTCGGAGAACTGAAGCGCGCGCGGGATGTCGCGGTAGAACGAGACCAGCACCATGCCGTAATTGCTATAGATGAAGGAGGACTCTTCGGCGTGCCCGCGCTGCAGGGAGACGCTCACCCCCTTGGCGGTGAGCAGGACCCAGAGCGCTGGTCGCGAGGTGTACACGATGGGGAACGACTCGGCGATCAGGCCGATGAGCGCCCGCGCGCTCTCGTCGGTGGCTACAGGCGCGTCGACGAGGTCGGCGATGGGGCGCCCCTGCAGGTTGATCGAGACCTGCCGGATCTCGGCCTCCGCGGCCATCCGGATCTCCTCGTCGGACTCCGGGAGCATCACCCCGTAGAGCTGCAGGGCCTGGATCATGACCGCCACGGCGTCGCGGTGCCGTCCGGCGATCTGGTAGAGCCGCAGGCGCGATCGGTACGCCCTGGATCGGTCGGGCCTGGAGCGGGCGTTCTGGAGAATCAGGTCGAACAGCTCGTCGGCCTGCTGGAAGCGGCCGACGAGGTACTCGCATTCGGCGAGCTCCAGGTGGAGCGTGAACGCATCCTCGTTCCGTGCGCTCCAGGCGTCCGGCGGCAGCAGGGATGTCGCCTGGGCCAGGTAGCTGCGAGCCGACGCGTAGGCCACCGAGGCTTTTGCCTTGGTCCCCGCCAGGAAGTTGAGCCGGCAGAGCGCCTCCTTCTCGCGCGGATCGGTGAGGAGGTGGGCGCCGTGATTGAGCTGGTTTGCGACGTCGAAGACCCGCTCTGCGATCCCCTGCTCTGGCAACCGAGACAAGAGGAGCCGGCCGAGCTGAAGGTGCATCTCGGCGCGCAGCTCCTCCGGGATGAGCGAATAGGCCGCTTCCTGGATGCGGTCGTGGAGGAACTTGTATGTGCTGTCCACGCGGATGACGAGGCCCGCGCGGACGGCCTCCCAGAGGTCCGCGTGCACGTCGTGCTCCACACTGGCGCGAACCATCGCCAGGAGGGCGACCTCGGCGGTATTTCCCAGACAGGCGAGCTGCTTCAGCGCTTCCTGGGTCTTCGCGGGCAGCCGCCTGAGCTTGCCGACCATCAGGTCGACCACGTTGTCGGTGTAGCCCTTTTCGCGGATCTTCGCGACGTCCCACCGAAAGGCTTCGGTGCGCTCGTCGAACTCGATCAGGCGCTCTTCATGGAGCGAGAGGAGGAACTGAATGGCGAAGAAGGGGTTGCCGGCCGTCTTCTCGTAGGCGAGCTCGGAGAGCTGCGCGCCGTCTTCGAGGCGGCAGCGGAGCGCCTCGCCGACGAACGCGGCGAGGTGCTCGCGCGGTATCGGGCCGAGCACGATGTCCGAGACGCGCGCGCCGTCTCTCCGCACCTCGTCCAACGTCACCAGGAGCGGGTGGGTGGGGGACACCTCGTTGTCGCGGTAGGCGCCGATGATGAGGAGATAGCGCATCTCAGGGTGGGCCAAGAGGTCCTTGAGCAGCCCGAGGCTGGCCGCATCGACCCACTGGAGATCGTCGAGAAAGAGCGCGAGGGGGTGCTCCTTCTGGGCGAACACCCCGATGAAGTGCCGGAGCACCATGCGGAAGCGGTTCTGCGCCTCGGTCGGCGGCAGCTCGGGGACCGGCGGTTGCCGTCCGACGATCAGCTCGACCTGCGGGATCACCTCCACGATGAGCTGGGCGTTGACCCCGAGGACGTCGAGCAGCTGCCGTCTCCACGCCGCGATCCGCTCCTCGCTCTCGGCAAGGAGCTCGATCGCGAGCTCCTGGAAGGCCTGGACGAGCGTGGCGTAGGGGATATCGCGCTTGTATTGATCGAACTTGCCCGAAAGGAAGAAGGCCCGCTCCCGGATGATCGGCTTGTGCAGCTCATGGACGAGCGCGCTCTTGCCGATCCCGGGATATCCGGAGATGAGCAGGAGCTCCGGCGTCCCCGTGGCGACCACGCGGCCGAAGGCCTGCAGCAAGGTGGCGACCTCCGCCTCTCTGCCATAGAGCTTCTGCGGGATCTGGAGCCGGCCTGTCGTGTCTCGCTCGCCCAGCGCGAACGGCTCCACCCGCCCGCTCGCGCTCCACTCTGCGAGGCACCTCTCCAGGTCGCGCTGGAGGCCGCGAGCGCTCTGGTAGCGATGCTCGGGCATCTTGGAGAGGAGCTTCAGGGTGATGCGCGAGATCGTCTCGGGCACCTCGGGGACGAGCTCCGACGGCGACGTGGGGACGCGGGCCACGTGGCAATGGACCCATTCGACCGGGTCGCGCGCCTCGAAGGGGAGCCTGCCGGTGAGCATTTGATTGAACGTCACGCCGAGCGAGTAGAGATCGGTGCGGTTGTCGATGGCCCGGCTCGTCCGACCTGTCTGCTCCGGCGATAGATAGGGCAAGGAGCCCTCGATGAGCCGGGGGGGCTGCGCGCGCTGCTGCTCGCGGGGGAGGCGGGACGCGAACCCGAAGTCGGCGATCTTGACCTCGCCGGAGGCGGGGTTGACGAGGATGTTGCCGGGTTTCAGGTCCTTGTGGATGATGTCCTGCTGGTGAACGTCCGCGACCGCCGCCGCGATGCGGATCGCGAGGGGGAGGAAGCGCTCGATCCCCATGGGCGTCCCGAGCAGGTGATCGAGGGACTGGCCGCCGAAGTCCTCCAGGATGAGGGCCGGCATGCCCTGGTACGTCTCGAGGGCGAGCGGCTTGATGACGGCCCGGGCGTCGAGCAGCTGTCCGAGCTCATACTCGTGCTTCAGCCGCTCGCGGTCCTTCGGGCGGCTGCGCCGCGGATCGAGCACCTTGAGGATTACCGGGCAGCGATCGGCGCTCCTGACCGCACGATAGACGACGGCTCTGCCATCCAGGGAGAGAGGCATGGTGATCGTGTACGGGGAGGCGAGGGGCATGGAGGGGGTTCCTGAAGCGCGACACGCTCGGCGAGGACGATGAGGCCGCGTGCGCGGTGCTCCACGGGGCTCGGGCATCGTCGGCCGGGCCGCCGAGCCGGACCGAGAACGTGATTGAGCGCATCACGCGGGCTCGAATCCATACCAGCCGGCCTCAGCGCCCCGTGCCGGCAGGATCCTGTGAAGGCGTGACGGACCGTGATGCCATGCGCTCTCGACATGAGTGTGGATCTTGTGCCTCACGTCGCAGGCGTCATGAGTCTGCGTTCCAAAAAAGGAAATGCAGCCAACCAGGCGAGGCGGGTCCGGCCATGCTTGCCCGGACGGCGAGCCCACACCCCGCCCATACGCCCCGCTATCCGAATCCGGCGTCGCGATCGGCCATGGCGGAGCTGCAACAGGGTGAACGCGCGCGCCCGCCTGTCCGCGGCCTCGCTCGGGCCCGGGGCGGCGCCGTGCTCCCTCACGCCGAGGGCGGCGAGGAGCTCGGGCCCGAGCTCGCCGGCGCGCCTCACCTCTGCCTCCTCGAGGAGCTGCTTCAGCCCGTTCTGAGCTCCTCCGCTGGACAGCCACGCCAGGTGCGCATACCAGGCGGCGAGCGCGTAGGTCTCCAGCGGATCGACCAGCCCGACGGGGGGCAGGGCATTCAATGATGGAGTGCTCAGCCGGGAGCTGCTTACACCGACGATTCGGCCACGCAGTGCGCCGTCGTCGTGAGCGAGGCATGGCTCACTCCGCTCCAGGCACGCCTGCGAAGCGACGGCCCTGATGCGTGTCGCCGGCCTCGATCTCTTCGGCCGTCCAGAAGCGATCGCCCTCATCGTCTATGGCGACTCCGCCAAATTGACGAAGAATGGAGACAGCGAATTCCGCGGCCTCGCGCTCCGCCGAGTGATTGCGGGACACGTCGACGCAGACTCCATGCGGCCGCTCGCCATCAAAATGGGCGAGCAACGATCGCATCGTGTCGGGCTCCAGATCATCGCAAAGATCCTCCGCGAGCTCGATGTAGAGGGCCCTCTTGGCTGGGCTCGGGTAGATCCATTGAGCGGTGCCAGGCGTGCGCTGCGCCATCGAGTCGAGCCATGTCGACAGCTCGATCGCTGACGTCCGGGAGAACACGTAGAATGATCTCACGCTGCCCTTCCTCCTCCCAGGGGGATCTGGCGCAGTTGCATCGAGGACCTCGCCCCCGGCGCTATCCTGCCGGTGGTGCAAGGGCGGCGCGGCGTGGAGCAGCTCCTGGTGGAGATCGCCCGCTACTACGCACTTGGAAACCCGCCTGAGCCGCCTTGGCTTATTCACAAATTTTTTCTGCGGAGTCGTAACGTGCGTTCAGGGAGAGTTCGTTCCAGTGTTCATGAATTTTCGGCGGACCAGAAGATGCCACAGCGCGCGGGCGACACCGCGAGCACGCCAGCCTCACGATCGGTAAAGAACAGGCTGCGATTGAGATGATCAAAGTATTTGTGACGTGCTATCGACGTTGAGACGTTTCCATTGACCAAGAAGACCGTCCCCTCGCCAAACTGACCAAGCCATGTCGTCGCCAGTTCGGTGGCCACATCACGAGGCATCTGGCGGCCAGACATGACGACCTCGAACTCCGCCACGGTCATGCAGACATCCTCTGCAATGCTGCGAGACGTCTGGCAAAAGTACGAGAGCTGCTCTGTCTGCAACTGCAGGAAGGTTGCGTACTCGCAGGCGACGACATGAGCATCAAAATTTGCCTCGGTCGCCACTCGGTCATGCACGGAAACGTGAATGGCCTGCCAACGTCGAGGATGAACACGGGGCGCGAGAATTGCTTTGGCTGTCTCGAACTCGGCATTCAGCATGTAGAGCGCGCTCATCGTCATAGGCCCGATCATTTGGGGTAGGATGTCTGTATATGTATCCGATCTCCCGCTCCGGGGAGCCGGTATACTCTCGCGAACGTCTCTGCGGATGGTTGCTGTCGTGGCCCAGTGCCACCTGGCGAGGCAACACGCGCCTTTGACTGAGTCGGAGCGGTTATGTTGACCGCTGTCAGGCCGGGGTTGGAGTCCAGCTGCGCCAGCGCCGCTTGCCCCTGGGGTGAATTGAGGGCGTCGAATGTCGCTCGCGCTTGTTGCGCACAGGTGCGGTAGCCTGACCGGTTCGCAACGTCGGCATTAGCGCGAGCTTGCAGGCCAGCGTCGCTAATGCTTCCATGTAGGCCCTGTGCATGGCCTGGAGGCTTGCCGACTCCGGGGCTGCGCCCCTCGCTTTCCGCAAGGATTCGCCGTATCTCAGCACGGCTATAGTGTCGCGCAAAGATTAAGCCCAGTGGATCGAGCCAAACAATAGGATTCGTCGCGTAGAGGAACGCGTGAATCCCGCCGTCGAGTCCTATCGGATCCGCGCTGATGAACCTCCCCGCGTCCGGGTCGTAGTACCGGAACCGGTTGTAGCAAAGCCCCGTCTCCGGGTCCTCGTACTGCCCCTGGAACCTGATCGGCGTCGAGGTCCTCGCCCCCGGCGCCGCGTCCGTCCGCCCCCACGCCTCGCGCCGGAGCTCGCAGGCCACCTCGCCGCGCTCGTCGACGAGCCGCTCCGGTGTCCCGATCGGGTCGTTGACGTAGTGGAACCACCCGCCGCCGTCGCGGTGCGCGACGGGCGCGAACCCGTCGTCCTCGAAGCAGTAGGTCTTGAGCTCCACCACCGGATCGCCCTCAGCTCGCGCCCGGCGGGAGATCTCGTGGACGAGAACGTCGCCGTCCCAGACGAACCGCGTCACCGAGCGCGGCCTGAAGGCTTGTAGCGAGCTCGCCGGCGCCTTGCCCACCCGCTTCTCGACCCGCCGGCCGAACGGATCGTACCGGAACTCGACCCGCTCGCCCTCCGGCGTGGTCACGCTCTCCAGGAGGCCGGCGACGCTCCACGTGTAGCTCCAGGCCTGCCGCGCACCGGTCTCGGGGTCCTCCACCCACTTCTCCGCGAGCCGCCCCTCGGCATCCCACCGGTAGAGCGTGTTCCCCTTGCGGGCGAGCCGGTTGCCGCGCCCGTACTCCCTCGGCGCTGCGTCCTGGCCGGCCTCATGGCTATTCCCCGCTGGGTCATAGCGGAACACCTCGGCGCGCGTTTGCTCCGGCATGCGCGCGAGCAGCTGGCCGACAGGGTCGTACCGATACGACGTCCACCCCCGCCGCTGCTCCCACGAGGCGCCGAGCTCGCCCACGGGATCATAGCGATACGCCATGTCCACCGTGACGTTCTCCGGCCGCGGCCCGACCCACGCCGGCTCTCCAGGCCGCACGTGCACCTCGCGAGACAGGCCCACGGCGCGCCGCCGCTCGAGCCGGCCCAGGAGGTCATAAGCGCTCTCGACGCGCCCGCCGCCCGGCAGCGCCCGCGCGACCTCTCGCCCGAGCACGTCGCTCGCGTGGTCGACGACGACACGCCCGTCGAGCACCGTCCGCCGCCGCGCGCCGAACAGCCCCCGCTCGACCGCCTCGCTGTGCCCGAGCGACGTCTTGCGCAGGACGCGCTCGCCCTCCCGGTCATAGGCGCTCTCGACCCGGTGCTCCACGCCGTCGACGATCTGGATCTCCCGCACCACCCGTCCAGCCGCGTCGCGGTCGAGCCGGATCTCGCCCCCCGGCCACGTCACGCCGATCAGCGCGCCGAGCTCGTCGTATTCCAGGCGTTCTGCCGAGCCGCCCTCGTGCTCCCGGCGGATCGGCCTGCCAGCGAGGTCGTACTCGATGAGCACCTGATCCCGCTCGCCATGCCGCCGTCGGATCAGGTCGCCCGCCGCGTCGTAGTTGTCGCTGATCGTCCGCCCGTCGAACGTGACCTCCTCGAGCACCTTGCCGCTGCCATCGCGCCGGAGCGTGTGGACCTCGCCCTTCTCGTTGCGCACCTCGACCAGCTCGCCTTCGGGGTTGTAGCCGAGGCGCACCTCGTGGCCGTTCGCGTCGCGGCGCAGACAGAGCTTGTGGTAGCCACCCCAGACCAAGGAGGTGACGCCGCCGTTCGCGTCGACGATCTCGGTCACGTGCTGCTCGCCGTCGCAGGCATATCGCGTCATGGCGCCGGTCGGGTCGATCACCGCGACGAGGTCGCCCCGCGCCGACCACCGGTACCGCGTCTCCGCGCCGAAGGGGTCGATCTCGGCGGTACGCCGGCCGAGCCGGTCGTGCCGGAAGCGCCACGTCGCGCCGCTGGCCAGCGTCACCTCGGCGCAGTTGCTGTGCGCGTCGTAGGAGAACGCCGTGCGCTCGCCGTTCGGTGAGATCTCCTCGACCATGAGCCCCCGTGCGTCGTAGCGGCGGCAGGTCGCCGCGCCCGTGGGGTCGGCGTACAGCGCGACGTTTCCCCGCGCGTCGCGCTCGAACCGGTGGATGCCGCCCGCCGCGTCGACGATCTCGACCGGCAGGTCGTTCGCGTCGCGCTTGATCGCCGTGACGTGCCCGAGCGGGCCCGTATACCGGACGACGCTCCCCCGATCATTGCGTTCGAACACCTCGGTTCCGCCGCGCTCGTTGCGCCGGGAGGTCATCCAGCCGTCCTCGCGGTAGGTCGCCGCCACCACCGCGCCGCCGATCACCTGCTTGTCCAGCGTGCCGTGCTCGTTGCCGTGGAAGCGCCGCGCCTGGCTGAAGTCGACGACCTCGGTGAAGCCGATATCCGAGTAATTGACCTTGCAGTGGTGAATCCCCTTCCACCGCGTCTCCTGATCGTAAAGGTACTTCGGCCGCTCCCCGGCCAGGCTCGGATCCACCCGGCCGCCGTAGTCGCCCCAGGCCTCGACGCCGCGGCGCTGGCTGTCATAGACGAAGCGCCACGTAAGCCCGTTGCGGTCGGTGTCCTCGACGAGCAGATGCCCCTCGTTATAAGCATGTCGCCACCCATGGCCGTCCGCGTCGGTCGCCGCCACGAGGTCGCCGCCGCGATCACGGGTCAACGTGCCCAGCGCGAGCCACTCGCCGCCTCCCTCGTTGACCTGCACCTCGATCGTGGTGATCCGCAGCTCGCCCGAGCTCCTGTCACGGAGCCGTAGCCGCCGCCCGGCGCTGTCCGTCACCTCGACCAGCCGGCCATCCTTCTCGTCATAAGCCAGCGCGATGCGGTTGCCGTTGCGGTCCTCCACCCCCGTGAGCCGCGCGCTCCGGCCGCCGTCCTGCACGCACGCGAACCGCCGCTTCACCCCGTCGCCGACGTCGAGCAGCCACCCCTCCTCGTCACGCCGCAGCCGGTAACCCCACTTGCCGAGCACCTCCTCGCCCTCGGCGGGCTTCGGCAGGTCCACCGCCGTGCCCAGCCCGGTCCACACCCTGACCCGATGGCTCCGCACCTCGAGCTCCCAGCCCAGGCTGTGACCCCAGCCGTGACCGAGCCCGGCGTCGCGATCCGCCATTGTGGAGCTGTACGAGCGCTCCCAGACGAGCGGCAGCGGTCCCGGCAGCGTACAGATGGGGATCCCGTGCGTGAAGACCCGGCCGGTCACGACATCGATCGGGTGCGAGACCGTGCCGCACTCCGGATACCTGTTCGGATCCGGCGCGCTCTTGCCTCCACCGCCCGCGCTGCTGCCCCCGCCGGCCCCGCCAGCGCCCTGGCCGCCGCCCCCGTCGCCGCCGCCAGGACCGCCGCTGCCGCCGCCCCGCCGCCTCCTCCCAGGATGAAGACGCCGGGGTTCATGCCGGGGATTGCCGGGATGTTGGGCACGGGCGCAGTGCGGGCCATGGCGGTAGAGGTATCCGCGCCTCCAGGGCGCTTCAATCGCGTTTCGCGTCAGGGGGCACGCGAACTGGAGGCATGGTCCAATATCGTGGCCCGCGTCGTCGAGCGCAGACGGAGGCTCGCCGCTCGGCGGCGCAGGAGCGACGGGAGCGCGGAGCGGCGGTGGTGGCTCAGCCGGGCGGCGCAGCGGGCGGCGCCGGAGCCGCCGTATCGGGCGGCGCGGGCGCGGCCGTGCCGGGCTGCGCCGGCGGTGCCGCGTCCGTGTCGCTCGACGACGCCCCGCGACCGCCGCGACCCTTGTAGAGGGACGGCGCGATCGCCTCGACGTCGTCCTCTTTCCAGCGGAGATAGGTGACGGCGCGGCGGGTCTGGTCGTACGCGTCCACGAACAGGGTGAACGCGCGCGCCCGCCTGTCCGCGGCCTCGCTCGGGCCCGGGGCGCCGTGCTCCCTCACGCCGAGGGCGGCGAGGAGCTCAGGCCCGAGCTCGCCGGCGCGCCTCACCTCTGCCTCGGTCGCGGCGGTCTTCCCTGCGATCTCGGGCCAGCTGCCGCTGAACAGCGCCGAGAGCGCGACGAGGTCGTTGGCCGTGTCCATGTGGCCGTTCCCCGTCCGGATGTCCGCGACCGTCTCGGCGTCGACCAGGTATTACCGCGCCCTCTCATCGATGCGGCAGCGCACCGCATCGAGCGTGCTGCTTGATGGTGAGGGGTTCTGCCCAACGAGGCTGGCCATCAAGGAGGATGCTCGCTCCGCGTACGCAGCCCGGGACGACGACTCCGGAGCGCCGCGACACACGACGCATTACCTCCGGCCTCTCAAGATTCTCATCTCCGTTCCCTCTGAGCACGGTTGCGTCGGTTCAAACAAGCCCTTCCCTCGCGGGCGCCCGACTTCCGTCCATCGGTCAAAAATTACCACCCCTCGTCGCTCCCACGCCCGCCTCACGACGGGTTAGGCCGACCGCAGGAGCGGAGCAGCGGCGCGGTGCCGGCCACAAAATAGGCGACGAGGAGACCTGATCTTGGCGGACAGCCTCCTCGTCGTGCTCCGGTTCTTGTGCCCAGGAATCGAAGCGGTCGCAGTGTTATCCAGAGCGCCATCGACATCAAGCGCTGGCAGCAGCAGCCGCCCACGGTCGTCGAAGCGCGGCCTGCGCGTTGCCCCGTCTGCGGCGCTGCGAGCTGTCCGCTGGGCGGCGCCATCCGGCTCCAAGGCCACGGCAGGCGCGAGCGGCAGGTCTGGGGCCCCACCAGCCCGGACCAACGCCCCGAGGTGCTCTCGGTGACAGCTCGCCGCTACCGCTGCCTCAGTTGCCGCGCTGTGCTGCTCGTCGTTCCTCGCGGAGTGCTCGGCCTTCGCGTATACAGCGCCGCCGCGATCGGCTTCGCCCTCGCGCTCTGGGGCCTGGCGCTCGCGACGGCGGCCGAGGTCCGTCGGCGCGTGGGCCCAGCGAAGATCCTCGGCGACAGCGCCGTCGCCGGCTGGGCCACGCTGCGTCGGTGGGCGCGCGACGTCGCGCAGCGACGTCTGTTTTCGGACGCCCCCGACCCAGGCCCGTCCGCCTCGCTCCGAAAGAGGGCAGCCGCCGTCGCGACATCGCTCGCGGCAACCGCGGACCCGACGACCCGGGCGCTGCCGATCGAGCAGCGCGCCTTCTTCGGCGCCGCGCATGCGGCGTGAGGGCCTTTGCCCCCGAGGAGCCCCGATCGTACAGCCCACCTGAGAGGATCCCTGCCAAAAACGCCGCCGATCCCGGACAAGGACCGCGCGCCAGCAAGGCGCAGAAAGGACCTGTCCGAATGGCCCTCGGCCCCGCCGACCACGCCGAGACCGTCGCGATCTATCGCGCCACGGTCATCGGCCCTCTCATGCACCGCGTACTCACTCACGGCCAGCTCGCCGCAGCGCTGCGTGCGCTGAGCGAGCAGCGGTTTCGACCGCCGGGCGCGCACAGCACCCGCACCTACTCGGTGCCCACGCTCGAGCGCTGGCTGTACGCGTATCGCTCCGCTGGCCTCGACGGCCTGCGCCCACAGCCACGCAGCGATCGCGGCTTCGCGCAGGACCTGTCGGAGGAGCTGCGTACGCTGCTGCTCGACATTCGGCGCGAGCATCCCGACGCCTCGGTGCCGCTCATCCTCAAGACGCTTGTGGACGAGGGGCGACTCGAAGCCACCCAGATCTCCGAGCCCACCGTACGGCGACTGTACGCGGCGCACGGCCTTCGCCGCCGCGCCGCGCGCGCCGAGGGAGAGCCGAAGACGCGGCTGCGCTGGCAAGCCGAGCGCCCCGGCGCGCTCTGGCACGGCGATGTCTGCCACGTGACCGGCTGCACCGTCGGCGGCAAAGCCATGCCGCTCCGCATCCACGGGCTGCTCGACGACGCCTCTCGTTACGTCGTGGCCCTCGAGGCGCACACGACCGAGAAGGAGGTCGACATGCTCGCCATGACCGTCGACGCCCTGCGCCGCCACGGCAAGCCCGACGCGCTCTATCTCGACAACGGCTCCACCTACCGCGGCGACATCCTCAAAACCGCGTGCGCGCGGCTCGGCATCACGCTCCTGCACGCAAAGCCGTACGACCCAGAGGCGCGTGGCAAGATGGAGCGTTTCTGGCGCACGCTGCGCGAAGGGTGCCTTACCTATCTCGGCGCCTTGGCGTCGCTCGTGGACATCAACACGACGCTCCGCGCCTTCCTCGACAGGCGTTACCACCCGGCGCCGCACGGGGGCCTGCTCGGCCAGACCCCGGCGAAGGTCTACGCGGCCCGCCCCGCCGCCGAGGGCGGCGTCGACGAAAGGGCGCTGCGCGTCGCGCTCACCGAGCGCACCCGGCGCCGCGTCTCGGGCGACAACATCGTCTCTGTCGACGGCGTCGCCTGGCAGCTCGATCAAGGCTACCTCGCCGGCCAGATCGTCTCCGTCGCCCGATGCTTCGTCGCGCCCGACGAGCCGCCGTGGGTCGAGCACGAGGGCAAGCGCTTGGTGCTGCATCCGGTCGACCCGCAGCGCAACGCGCGCCGAAAGCGGCTGCCGTGCGGCGGGCCTGCGGTGAACAAGCCGACTCGCCCCGTGGACTTCAACCCCGCGCGGACGCTCGGCCGCTCGATAGGCACTGGCGCTGACACGAGCGAGCGCGGAGGAGAGACGTGAGCGAGTCCTACGTCCGCTTCTTCACCCTCTCCGCCGCACCCTTCTCCAAGGAGATCCAGGACGGCGAGCTGTGGCTGCCGCCCTCGAAGGAGCAGCTCGTCGAGGAGGTGTGCGAGGCCGTGCACGAGCACGCCCAAGTGCTGCTGGTCGGCGAGCCCGGTGCCGGCAAGACGTGTGTGCTACGGGCCGTGCGTCATCGATTGCCGCAGGCCGGCTTCCGGCTGACCTACTGCCACAACGCCACGCTGGGCCGCCGCGACTTCTATCGCCAGCTCTGCCATGCCCTCGGCCTCAACCCCGCTGCGACCGCGGCGGCCGTATTCTACGCTGTCAGCGCGCATATCGAGACCCTCGGCCGCGAGCGCATCCACCCGGTTTTCCTGCTGGACGAAGCGCACCTGCTCCACCAAGACACGCTCGATCATCTCCACATCTTGCTCAACTACGAATGGGACAGCCGCGCCCTGTTGTCGCTGATCCTGGTAGGGCTCTCTGACCTCCAAGACCGGCTTGAGCTGCGCAAAAACCGCTCGCTATATTCCCGCATCGAGCGGCGTCTGTCCATTGGTGCGATGGTCCCCGACGATACCGGAGAGTACGTGCGGCTCCGGATGAGCCGTGCCGGCGCCGATCGCGACGTCTTCACCGCGGACGCTCTGACGCTGCTCCACGAGGCGGCTGGCTCGAGCCTGCGCGAGATCGACCGCATGGCCACCGCCGCGCTGCGCGAGGCGGCGCGACGGAAGAAGAAACTCGTCGAGCGTGACGTGATGGCGCGCATCGTCGGCGACCTGGGGACGGACGGCAGCTGACGCTGACCCACACGACGGGCGCCACCTCGGCGCTGGTAAAGGGACACCTCGCCGGCGCCGACGGCCACCAACCATGATGGCCATTGCGAGCTGCCCTGCGGCGCGCGTCCGAGCGATGGCCATCGCTCTCCTTGACCGCAACCGTGCACGCCCGCGATGGCCATCAAGCAGCTTGCTCGGCGGACCATCAGCCAGCCTGAGCGTCAACACCAGGCCGCGGCGGGCCAGGGCCTCCGCGTCGCCGAGGAGGTTCGCGCGCAGCGGCACCGCCTCCTCGAGGAGCTGCTTCAGCCCGTTCTGAGCTCCTCCGCTGGATAGCCACGCCAGGTGCGCATACCAGGCGGCGAGCGCGTAGGTCTCCAGCCGATCGACCAGCCCGACATCGTGTGTCGGCAGCCGCTCGGCGATGAGGGGACGCAGCGCGAGCAGGCCGGGCAACACCCCGAGCACCTGGGAGACCGCGCGTGGGATATCGATGTTGATCGGGAGGAGCGCGTCACGCTCCAGCGCATCCATCTCGGGAGCGACCTTGTCGAACGCCGCCGCCGCCTGGGGAGGTGTCGCGGGTCTCTTGGGAGCTGGCTTTTTCTTGAGCGGAGCAGAAGGCTTGGCCATGAGGGGAACACCTCTCGTTGATGTCCGACGCGGAGAGGCGGAGAGCACCCCGTTGTGCTCTTGGTTCCCCGCACTGGATTCGATAAGAACGCCCGGCGCGCGCCGGGCGTTCAGCCTGGGATAATCATCCTGGTCAGGCCGTCAACGTCGCTGGCTTGCTCTCCTGAGCAGCCTTCCCTCCCACCCAGCTCGGGTATCGATGTCCCGGAGGCAGCCAGCTGCCTTCCCGGGGCCGGGATCGATGCGCCGGAGGCACCCAGCTGCCTCCCCGGGGCCGGGATCGATGCGCCGGAGGCAGCCAGCTGCCTCCCCGAGGCGGGTATCGGGTGGTGGCCCTCTTTGGGGTCTCCACAAAACTGGCCTTCATTCGGGCGGAGGCTCGGGGAAGAGGGAGAGCTGCACCGGGTCCCTCGACTTCGGTCGCCAGGACAGGAGATCCAACTGCGGCGAGCCGGCCGGAGGTGCGTCTTGAGCGGGCGTAACCGGTGCGGAGGGTGGCGGGTCCGGCTGGACGGTCGGACGGCGGAGTGCGGGCGTAGGTGCGGTGACGAGCCGCAGGAAGCCACGGCCGCCTGGCAACGCCCTGGCAGGCGCATCAGGCTGCCGGTGCTCCAAGGGCTGCCGCTGGGGCTTCTCCCCGGGCGGCTCGGTCAGGATGGCGTCGAGGAGTTCCTCCAGGCTCCACACGTGCCCGGTGAGACCCGCCTCCATGGCTGGGGTCACGCGGAGCGTGCGCACCGTCCAGCACAGGTTGAAGTAGGTGTAGTGCAGGGCCACGGCGGCACGGTGGTGCTCGGGGCTCTTGCTGAAGGCGTACGAGAGCCGACGCATGCGGCCGAGCAGATGGCGCGTGGTGCCGTTCAGTCGCTCCACGTACGCCGTCGAAGCCTTCTTGGGGTCCGGCGTGCCGAACACGGTGTGCTTCGTGATGAACGGGTCGCGCGGTGGCTCGTAGCGGTGGTCCGGTCCGCGGTAGGAGCCCGTGCGGTAGTTTTTGACAGTCTGCATGTAGTCGACGCTGAGCCCGAAGTGCGCCGCTACAGCGGCGATGTACGGCGCAAAGCCGTCCGTGGTGATCTGCGGCATCACCAGGAGTCGAGCCCGAAGGTCGGCGATGAAGGCGCTGCACGTGTCCATGTCGCGCTTGCCTACGCGCCAGGCGATGACGAGGCGCGAGGCGGTGTCCAAGGCCGTGAAGGAGTACGTCTCGCCGATGCCGGGCGCATCGGCGCCCGTCACCCGGGCCTGCTTCTTTCCGACGTAGGAGAACACCTCGTCGGCCTGGACCAGTTCGCATCGGAGCCCACGCACAAGCCGGTCGTGGAGCCGCTGCGCTCCTGCGCCGAGTGCAAGGCCGAAGCGGCCGATCGCCCCTCGGCTGACGTCGGTCATCCGGTTCACCGCGCGCTCGCTGTTGCCGTCCACCAAGGCCGCGAGCACACGCAGGCGTTTCTCCGCCGGGAGCACGTTCGCCACGGGACCCTTGCCTTTCCCCGGCGGAGGGCCCACGATCCGGTCTGCCAGGACGTCGGACGGGTCGCACCGCTCGGCTTCTGCCGCCTCGCTTCCAGTTCGCACCTGGGAGCGGGGCGTTTTCGTCTAAGGTCCTCTGATTATAGCGCTTTTGCCGCGGGAAACCGCTGGCAAGGACGCAGAAGAGGGGGCGCTAGGACAGCGGCTGTCATAGCCGAGGTGGCGCGATGAGCGATCCCTACGTGATCGAGGCGTACAAGGCCGCTCTTGATGTAATAGCAGCGTCTCCGTCTCTTCGTATGGTGAGAAGAGAGACAACTTCAGTGGACGCGGCCAATCTCCTTATTGATGCACTTCTCGGCAAGCGTCGCGACGACTCGCCCGATAGAAGCGCTGGCGACTAAGCGCGGGTTGGCAACGAGTTCAGAAGACGGAGAAAGGCTTCTTCCGTGGCTCGCGCGATGTCATCCGCAGCAGATGCGGAATTTGCATCAATCGAGCACACGAGTTCAACGGATCCAACGATCCCAAGACGCGCGTCGGTGGCCACGTATACGCCGATACTGGTCGCAGACTCATCTGCGACCAGGAACCGAACGGCCATCCACTGAGCATCACCACGAGGGACGCCATCGTGTCTGCGCGGCGTAAAGGAAATGGTGCCAAGACTAATGAGCTTCTGCTGCCCCAGGTTGACCTCATTCGCGACACTTGTCGCAGATGCCTCCAGAGACGCGCTCTTGAACATGCGCTCGTGTCCCTTGAGCACATCGGTGATATGGTCGCGAGCAGACTTGAGGGCTGGGCTCAATTCTACGGCCAGCACTCGTTCTGGTGTGAGTATCCTAGCATTGCTCATCGCTAGGCCATCGATCGTCGGCGCCTGCATGGCCTTCTCTATGATCTGTGCAGCCGCGCTTTTGTCGTCGTCCATGTCTGCTCCTTCCTTCGGAGCGGGATGGACTACAGCAAAAGCGCCATGCGGCGTAACCTGCCATACGCCCAGTTGCACATGTTCAGGACGCGGCTGTGGTGGGATGAGGGAGAGTCGGGCGAGACGGCGGCGGGAAGATGCGGGGCTACTTGCGGAGGAAGTGCCGCTCCAGCACGTCGAGCACGCGCAGGGCGCCGACGAGTTCCGCGAAGGCTTCGCGGTCGGCGCGGGTCTTGGCGGTCATGTGGAGGTCCATGACGGCGGCCCAGAGCTCGGCGCGGTTCCAGGGCACCACGCCGGGGTAGGCGTCGAAGATGCTCAGCTGCTCCACGATGAAGGTGAGGTCCTCCTCGGTGAGGACGCGGCGCTTCTCGGCTCGGTCGCTCATCGCCGCCACCTCTTGAGCCGCAGGGCCAGCGCCTCACGAGCGATGCGGAGCCTGGACGCCGCCGTGTGCGGGTTCATGCGGCGCCGTCGGGCGTATGCGGCGAGGCTCTCCGGGTCGTCCACGGAGAGCAGCGCGTCCCGCTGCCAGGGCGGCAGGCTGGCCATGGCGTCGAGCACCTCACGCGCCTCGATCTGGGCGTGCATGTCGATGCCGACGGGTTCACGCAGCAACCCGAGGGGGCTCGGATGGATCACGGCATGACGCACGTACGCGCTGTGGATGTAGTGCGAGGCGAGGCGCCAGGCGATGCCGTGGAGCCACTTCCGGAGCGCGTCCCTGGGCTTGTCCTTCGGATCGGGCCGGTACATCCCACGGCGGACGGCGTTCCAGGCGTTGAGCAACACCTCGGCCTCCACGTCGCGGCGGTCGCGTCGCGGGATGCCGGCGAGCGTCGCCAGGACGATGCCGCGCTCCGCGAGGATCGCCTCCATCGTCGGCTTCTTCCTGGGATGTCGTGCGGCAGGCGGGCGTCCGGCCCCCTTCCGCGGGTGCTTCACCCGGACCTCCCGCAGGTTGGGCAACGGTCAGCGGCGACGGGCCGACCGAGCAGGCGCTCGATGGTGGTTCCAGCGGCACGCGCGGCGCGCATGGCGGTGCCGGGCGACCCGGCGAACTGGCCCGAGGCGATCGCGCGGATCGAACGGGTCGGCATGCCCATCACCTCGGCAAGGCATGCCCATGTGCCGTACGCGGCGCGCAGGTTCTTCAGCGCCGCCCGGAGGCGCTTGCGCTCGGGTTCGGTGAGGGAACGGGTGACGAATGGGCGGCGCCGTGTGGGTACACGTCCGCCTTGCCCGCACTCTGGCGGGATCAGGTATAGCTGCACTGTCGGACTCCGTGGAAGCGGGGTTCGGCCACGCAGCCCGGTCGGTTGGCGCCGACGCGGGCTGCACTTCTTCCGGCCGAACTTAGCCGCTCACGCGACGGTCGGAGTCAAACAGGGCCAGTCTTCTTCAAAGAAGGCCACCACCGGGTATCGATGTCCCGGAGGCAGCCAGCTGCCTCCCCGGGCTCGGGATCGATGTCCCGGAGGCAGCCAGCTGCCTCCCCGGGGCCGGGATCGATGCGCCGGAGGCACCCAGCTGCCTCCCCGGGTTCGGGATCGGTGCGCCGGAGGCACCCCGAGGCCCATGGCCGCCCACGCCACGCCTGTGCCCGATGCCCGAACGCCCTGGAGCGCTGCCTCGGAGCCTCGCGCGGGCTCTCCGCGGCGTGAGCACCTCGCGAACCGTTTCCGGATAACCAGGCATGAAAGCGACGCGGGACCGTGGGAGGGCACGGCTCGCGGCGCCGGGCGGTCCTGGCGGCGTCCGGCGCGGGGCGCGGAGGGAGACGGTGAAGCGGAGGTCACGGGACAAGGACGACGAGGCGCGCGGGGGTGAGGCGCCCCCGGGCGTGGCCGGCCGGAGCCGTCCCCCGCTCCTCGCGCCGGGCACCTGGTTCCAGCGGCGCTTCCGCGTCGACCGGCTCCTCGGCCAGGGCGGCATGGGGGCGGTGTATGCCGTCAAGGACAAGGGGCAGACGTGGGCGCTCAAGATCGTGCGATCCGAGTTCCTCGACGACCCGGGCCAGCGCCGCAGGCTGCTACGGGAAGGAGAGGTGCTCGCGCGGATGCGGCACCCGAACGTGGTCCAGGTCCACGAGGTCGGCCTCGCCGACGATCTCACCGCCTGGTACCGGATGGAGCTGCTCGACGGCGTGACGCTCCGCGAGGAGCTCCGCCGGCGAGGGGCGCTCTCTCTTCCGCTCGCGTGCGCCACCGTGCGCGCCGCGGCGCTCGGCGCCGGCCACCTGCACGCGTTCGGCGGCGTCCACCGCGACATCAAGCCGGAGAACCTCTTCATCCTGCGCGAGCCGCGCGACGTGAAGCTCCTCGACTTCGGGCTCGCGCGGCTCAGCGGCACCCCGGACACGCTCGACGCGCAGACCCACGGCTCGCCGCTCTTCATGGCGCCCGAGCAGATCCGGGACGAGGTGCCGACGCCGGCGACCGACGTGTACGCGCTCGGCCTCATCGCCTACGAGGCCATCGCCGGGTTCCACCCGTTCGGCGATGCCCGCGCCGCCGGCCGGATCGACGCCCTGTTCGCCAGGCATCTCAACGACGTCCCGCCGCCGCTGTCGCGGATAGGCGTGCCGGAGCCGATCTCGGAGGTGATCGCGCGGGCGATCGCCAAGGTCCCGCGCGAGCGGCACCGGGACGGGGTGGCGTTCGCCGAGACGCTGTGGGGCGCGTTCCTCGCCACCCGCGGCGCGCCGAGCGCGCGCGACACCCACCCGGGCGAGCCCGAGATGTCCGAGGTCCTGCGGTGGGGCAACGAGAAGGTCGCCGCGACCACGGGGCCCTCGGCGGCGGAGCGACCTCGGGGGCGCGTCGAGGGGGCCGCCGTGGCGGCGGCCGCTCCGTCGGGACCGCCGGGCGGAGCGGGGCCGCGCGACCCGCTGGACGGAGGCCATCCAGCGGGCGGCGATGCCGACCCGGGCCAGGCGGGCGTCGGGTGGGCCATGACCGAGCGCCTGCCGGAGCGCTTGCGCGACCCCAGCTGCGTGGCCGCGCTCGCGCAGCGAGCGCCGGACCCGCCGCCGGAGCAGGCCGCGGCGGCGTGGGTCCCGGTGGAGAACACCGTGCCGCTCGCGCGCGCGGCGACGGGCGCCGGGACGCTTCGCGCCGGCGCGGGGCCGGCGGCCGAGGGCTCCCGCGCGGGCGCGGCGCTGCCTGCCGGGAGCTCTCGCGCCGGAGCGGGGCGGGCCGCCGCCGCGGCGGGGCCGGTGGTAGCGCGCCCGGAGGCGCCGAGCGCGCGCGGCGCGGCCGGAGCGCGGCCGCGGGCGTGGGTCACCCTGCGCACGGCGGCGATCGGGCTCTCTCTGGGGGCGCTGGTGAGCCTGCTCCTCCTCGACGTCATCCTCCGGCTCCAGGGCGCCCCGCCGGCGGTGCCGGCGCAGGTGGCCTCGGCGCCGGCGCCGGCGCCGCCGCCCGCGAGCGCCGCGGTGGCCGCGGGATCCGAGCCGCCCGCGGCCACGAGCGCCGCGGAGGCAGCGAGCGCCGGCCGTCCCCGCCGGGGCCTCCTCCGCGAGCGCGAGCGCGAGCGCCGAGGAGCCCCCGGTGGCAGGCGCCGCCGGAGCTCAGGGGAGCGAACGAGGGATGGCCACGGCGCCGGCGCCCGTCGCCGCGATGCCGGGTTCCGCCGCCGCAATGCCAGCGCCAGCCACCTCGACGATCGGTCCGGCCGTCGCGCCGGCCGCGGCGCCGCCTGCCGCCAAGCCGAGGCGGCGGCGCGTCGTTCGAGACCCCCATTTCTATGACGAGTTCCTGGAGTAGCGGCCTGGCCGAGCGCCGACGCCGGCCGGGGAACGCCGCGAGCGAGGCCCCCCGGCCGGGCGTTCATGAGCGATCCCGAGAGGCTCGGCGGATAACTGGAAGAGAGGCCGGGACGGCGCGTCCCGGCGGGGAGGCGGCCCGCGGGGCGGTCTCGAGAGAGGCTCACGATGAAGACGACGTCGCGCGAATTCGATCCCGTGCTGGTGGAGGCGGTGGAGCGCGCGCTCGCGCCGTACCGGGGCAAGCTGTCCCCGGAGCTGATCGAGCACATGCGCGAGGAGGCGCTGGCGCTCATGTCGGCGCACCCCTATCCGGTCGCGCTGCTCCGGGCCCTGCAGCAGCGGCCCCCGCCCGACGAGAGCCACGAGCTCGCGCGGGACGGCGCGCCTGCCGCGGCGGATGGCGCGGAGCGCGGCGATCCTCGGGGCAAGGGGCGGCGCCGCGCCGCGAGCAAGCGATGAGCCGGAGCGGCACGGCGCCTCCTGGGGGACCGCTGACCCCGGAGCAGCAGGCGCTGGTGGCGGAGGCGATCGGCCTGGTCCGAGCCAGGGTGGCGGTGTATGCGCCGCACGTGCGGCCCGAGCAGCAGGAGGAGCTCCTCGCGTACGCGTACACCGGGGCGGTGATGGCGGCGTCTCGATTCGACCCGGCGCACGGGGTCCGCTTCACCACCTATGCGTATGCATTCATCGACGGCGAGATCCGCGACGGTCTCCACCGGGAGCGGCAGCACCGCCGGCTGCACCGCGCGGCGAGCTGGGCGGCGCGCTCGTTCGTCGCGGAGACCTCCGATCGGTTCGACGTGGCCTGGGACGACGAGGCGACGAACGGCGGCCGGCTCGCGAGGTACGCGAGGCACCTCGTCAAGGCGATGGTCCTCGGCGTGGTCGAGGCGGGGGACACCCTCGACGACACGGCGGTGGACACCGAGGATCGGCGCCGGGCGATCGAGATCGTCCGCGGCGCTTACGACACCCTGGGCGAGGAGGATCGCCGGCTGTACGCGCTGCGCTACGTGGAGGGGCTGCCGATGCACGCCGTGGCGTCGGGGCTCGGCGTGTCGCTGTCCACGGCGAGGCGCCGCCACGACGCGCTGCTCGACCGCATGGCGGCGGCGCTCCTCGAGGGCGGCGTGACGGAGATGCCGCCGCGCGAATGAGCGCAGGGCGAGGGAAGCGATGCGTATGGACGACCCGAAGCGGCCGGTGGTGAAGCCCGGCGACGACCCCAGGCTCGACAGGATGATCGAGGACCTCCGGCACGACGGGCAGGGCGGCGATCCGTTCTATCCGGTCGCGCGGCGGTGGTTCGGCAGGGCGCCGCGCAAGGCGGCCCGGCCCGCGGCGGCCGCGGCGATCGCGGCGAGCGGGGAGGGGAGCGGCGGTGGCGCGGCGGCGCTGGCGCCATCGCGCGCGGCCGCGGGCCCGCCGCGCGGGCGGCTGCGGGGCGCGGCGCTTCTGCTCGCGGCCATCGTGGCCGTCGGCGGCGCGATCGCGCTGTGGTCGGCGGCGCGCGGGCCGCGCGGCGGTGCGCCTGCGTCGGGGCCGGCGCCGGACCGAGAGCCGTCCGCGGGCGCGGCGGCCGGCGCGCAGCCGGCGCCGCGGCAGACTGCGGCGAGCAGCGCGCCGAGCGCCGCCGCCGCTGCGATCGAGCCGATGGCCGCGGGGTCGGGGTCCGCGCCGAGGGCGGCGGGGAGCGAGGGGACCGAGCGGCGCGCGAGCGGCGAGGCGCCTGGCCCGTCGAGCGCGCCCGCGGTTGGCAGCGAGGGCAGAGGGCGCGGCGCGAGCGGCAGCGCGCCTGCGCCGTCGAGCGCGCCTGCGCCCGCGGCTCCGGCGCCCCCGAAGCGAACGGCGGACGCCGCCGCGCCTCGGCCGCCGGGCCATGTCGCCGTGCCCCAGGCCGCGCCCGCCGGAGTAAGCTCCGCGCCCGCAGGGGCGCCGCAGGACAGCAGCGCGGGCGCGGGTTCCTTGCCACCGGAGGTGTTCTGAGATGAAGGCGAGAGCGAGGAGAGCCCGCGCGGCGGGCTGGCTGGTGCTGGTCGCGGGCGCTGTGGTCGCGGCACCGCCGGCAGCGCGCGCGCAGGGAGCGCCGGCGGGGGCGCAGCCGGCGACGGCGAGCGCGCAGGGAGCGCCGGCGGGGGCGCAGCCAGCGATGGCGAGCGCGGACGCGGCGCAGGCCTCCCGCGACGCGGACGCGGCGTTCGCGCGGGGCAAGGAGCTGTACCGGCACGGGAAGCTCGACGCCGCGTACGAGGCGTACCGGACGGCGTGGTCGCTGAAGCAGAGCTACGACATCGCGGCGAACCTCGCGAACACGGAGCTCCAGCGCGGGATGAAGGTGGAGGCGGCGGAGCACCTCGCGTTCTGTCTGCGGAGCTTCCCGGCCACCGGCAACTCGGCGCAGCACGAGCAGATCCGGGCGCAATTCCGTGCCGTGCGCAAGGAGGTGGGGTCGATCGTCGTCCAGGCGAACGTGGAAGGGGCAGCGGTCTCCTTCGACGGGGCCGCGGTGGGGCGTACGCCGTTCCGGCACGAGGTGTTCGTGAAGCCGGGGTCGATCGTCGTGGAGGCGCGGCTTGCTGGGCACGAGC
The DNA here is from genome assembly GCF_051525245.1 of Sorangium sp. So ce128. NCBI lineage: Bacteria > Pseudomonadati > Myxococcota > Polyangiales > Polyangiaceae > Sorangium > Sorangium sp. So ce128. The sequence goes on from NZ_CP150313.1 coordinate 3,328,846, forward strand.
CGTCGCGGGTGACGCTGGACGTCCCCGCGGGGGAGACGAACACCGCGAACCTCGTCTTGCTGCCGCCGCGGGAGCCGCCCGCGCCGCCGGCGCCGCTGGTGCCGCGCGCCGAGGCCCCGGCACCGATCCCAGCGCCGGCCGGGGGCGACACGGGCGCGCCGCGCCCGGAGGTGCTGATCGCGGGCGGGGCGGTCGCGGGCGCGGGCGTGATCGCGGGGGTGGTGTTCACCGTGCTGGCGAACGCGAACGCCAGCGACGCGGAAGAGCAGCGAAGCCTGCTGCGCCAAGAGGGCGGCTTGGATGCGTGTAAGGCTCGCGGGGCACCTGCGCGATGCACGGAGCTGAAGGACGCCGTTGGGGCTCGCTACGACTTCAGCAATGCGGCGTTCTGGAGCTTCGTCGGTGCGGGGACGGTCGGGATCGGAACACTCGTCTATGGCCTCATCTCGCGCTCCCCGGTGAACGAGCGGCGCGTTCATGTAACGCCTCTCGTCGGGTCGAACGGCCTCGGGATTGGAGTACGCGGTGGCTTCTGAGCAGGGCGTAGGGGATCGGGGAGAGAGAAGCATGCGTCGGACTGCTCGCTATGTCTTGGCGCTCATTCTCGGGGTGATGATCGTGGGTAGCCAGCCGCTGGGATGCTTCCCGTATGCGATGCCGGACGACTGCACGCTCACGCTCGTGTGCGACGTAAGCAGCGGTGAGGGCGGCGGCGATGGCAGCGACGCCGCGTGCGAGGCGGATCCGACCGAGCACGCGAGCACCGTGACAGAGGAGTGTGCGGTGTTCGCGAGCGCAGGCGCTGAGCCTGGTGGGGATGGAACGAAGGCGAGGCCGTACGCGTCGCTGACGGAAGCGGTCGCTAACGCGAACGGCAAGCGGGTGCTTGCGTGCGCGAGCGGAGCGTTCGCGGAGAGCGTGACCATCGGCGCCGAGGTCGACGTGATCGGCGGCTTCGACTGTGCGGCGGATTGGACGTGGAGTGCCGAGGCACGCAGCGCGATCGAGGCGCCCGCGGACGAGATCGCGCTGGTGCTGTCGGAGGGTGCGAGCGGGGCGAAGGTGCGGAGCTTCGCGATCCGTGCGGCGAACGCGACGCAGGTGGGCGGGTCGTCGATCGGCGTCGTGGTGGCGGACGTGGAAGCGGAGCTCGCGGAGGTGGAGGTGACCGCCGGCGATGGGATGGACGGGGCCAAGGGGGCGACGCCGAGCGAGGCGCCGGTGGCGGGGGCGAGCGCGGAGGCCGGGAGCGCGTCGAACGCGTGCGTTGCGGACAACGCGGTGCTGGGCGGGGCCGGAGCGGTGACGAGCTGCGAGGACGGCGAGACGGTCGGCGGGAGCGGCGGGCCGGGCGGGATCATCGGAGCGAACGAGGGCAACGGGCAGGCGGGCGGGGATGGCGGGCCGGTGCCGGAGGAGAATCCGACAGGCAAAGGCCTCGGCGGCGTGGGGGAAACGGCGAGCCAGGATTGCGAGCGAGGGAACGATGGCAAGAGCGGCACCGCCGGTCCTGCCGGCGTCGGAGGGACGGGAGCGACGCTTGCGCTGAAGGGCCTGAGCGGCGGCGACGGCGCTCCCGGTTCAACGGGCGGCCGTGGTCAAGGCGGCGGTGGAGGCGGGGGAGCAAAGGCGGGGCTGTTCTGCCAGGTCGGACCGGACACCGTTGACGGCGTCGGGGCCAGCGGCGGAGGCGGCGGAGCCGGGGGCTGCGGAGGCAAGGGAGGCGGGGGCGGGCAGGCGGGCGGATCGAGCATCGGGATCGTGAGCCTGGGCAACCGCCTGAAGCTGACCGGGGTGACGGTCGCGGTGGGTAAGGCCGGTAACGGCGGCGCCGGAGTAGCGGGGCAAAGTGGAGCGGCTGGAGGCAATGGTGCCGTCGGCGGGACGGCTTCGGGGACGGCGCCCAGCAAAGCCGGCTGCGACGGCGGAAAGGGTGGTGCAGGCGGTCCAGGTGGCGCCGGAGGTGGCGGCCGGGGCGGCTATGCCGTAGGCGTTGCGTATGCGGTGACGCCAAGCGAAGCGCCGGCGGTGGACTTCACCGCCGGCACATCTGGCGCCGGCGGCAACGCCGGTCCTGGCGGAGCCCCGGAAAACGCCGGCGTGCCAGGGAGCGAAGGGAGCTGCTGGGACTTCGCAGGTCAGGCGTCGTGCGGAGGATGACGCGATGGCATCGCCGAAGGAGCTGTCCCCGGGGCTCGATCCGGTCTGGTGCTCGGACACGCCGGAGGCGAGAGAGGAGCAGATGCGGATGCTGGCAGGCGCGCGGCTCGCTGCTGTTTCGGATAGTGCGAGGCGAGGACGTGCGGAAGGAGCTCGCGCAGATCGAGGCGGAAGCGGAAGCGATGGAGGCCATGGAGCAAGAGGTCGCCGGGGTATGGATGAGCGCGGCGATGGTGGAGCGCGGAGCCGAGAAGCGCTGGTCGCGGATCGGCGCGGCGGTCTTGGCGCTGGCGGTCCTGTGCGGCGCGGTGATCGCGCTCGTGTGGCTGCGCTGACGCAGCGAAGCAGCGGCGCCGTGACGCAGCGGTGCCGCTGCAGCGAAGCAGCGGCGCCACAACGCGGCGGAGCCGCTGCTTCGCGGCGCCGCGCGGTTGACGAAGTAGCAACGTAGCGAGCAGGCCGCGCGCGGCGCGGCCTCACCAACCAGGGAAACGCGCGCCGTGGAGCGCGGCGCGCCTTTGGCTCGGCTCGTCTTGTCGACGAGCGTGCGAGGAGGACGATCGTGTATCCACAGCTCGCCATCGAGGCGGCGGCGCATTCGGACGTGGGCCGGCGGCGTAGTCACAACGAGGACAGCTTCGCGGCGCTGCCATGCCTGGGGCTTTTCATGGTGGCCGACGGCCTGGGGGGCAACGCGGGCGGCGAGGTGGCGTCGCGGATGGCCATCGAGGTGGTCAAGAGCTGCTTCGACGTGGCCGAGGATCTGGAGGAGACGTGGCCGTACGGCACGGGGAGCGCGCACGACCGGGACGAGGTGCGGCTGATCCTCAGCGTCCGGCGCGCGAACCGGGCGATCTACGAGGCGAGCCGGCGGAAGGAGGAGACGCGCGGGATGGCGACGACCTTCGCGGGGGTGCTGCTCGGGGCGGGGATGGCATACATCGCGCACGTGGGCGACTCGCGGGTCTACCGGATGCGCGAGGGGAAGCTGGAGCGGCTGACTCGGGATCACACGCTGCTGGAGGAGCTGCTGAGCGAGGGCGAAGGCGCGCTCGCGGCGCTGGAGGCGCTGAGCGGCCGAGCGGACGCGGTGACGCGGGCGCTGGGGTGCGACAAGAGCGTGGAGATCGAGTCGCGGGTGGAGGCGACGAAGCCGGGCGACGTGTTCCTCGTGTGCTCGGACGGGCTGTGGGGTCCTGTGCCGGAGGCGCGGATCGAGGGGGTGCTGGGGAGGCACAGGGACCTGAGCCTTGCGGCGAGCCTGCTTGTCGACATCGCGAACGAGCACGGGGGGCCGGACAACGTGACGTGTGTGCTGGCGCGGCTCGGAGGCGGGTGACGTGCGCGGCGACGAGGCGTTTCGGCTGGAGCTGTCGCTCGCGTGCGGTGAGGTGTTGCGCGTCGAGCGGGTGGCGATCCGCGAGGGCGTGTCGTCGCTCTTCGCGGTGGAGGTGGAGGCGGTATCGCCGGAGCCGTGCGTCGATCTCGAGGGGATCGTCGGCCAGCCGGCGGCACTGCGGATCGAGGCCGGCGAGGGGAGCGGGCTCTTCGGCGAGCGGGTGTGGTCCGGGGTGTGCAGCCAGATCCGCCAGGTACACGCGCTCGACCTGCGCGGGGGCGAACTCGGCGTTTCGACGTATGCGCTGACGATGGTGCCGGCGCTGTGGCGGATGGGCCTGCGCACCGACCACCGGATCTACCAGCACCTGTCGGTGCCCGAGATCGGGAGCGCGATGCTCGAAATGTGGGGGCTGGAGGCGGCGTGGCGGATCGACGCGGCCGAGCACCCGCGGCTTCCGTACAAGGTGCAGTACGGGGAGACCGATCTCGATTTCTTCCAGCGCCTGCTGGAGGAGGCGGGGATCGCGTACGCGCTGCTCGACGATGGGGAGCGCTCGCGGCTTGTGCTGTCCGACGCGCCGCGCCAGAGCGCGCCGCGGCGGGAAGCGTCGCTCCCATACGTCGACCAGCCGCTCGACGTGCGCGCGCACGCCTGGGTGACGCAGGTCGCGATGGAGCGGCACGCGCGCACGGGCGCGATCGTGATGCGCGATCACGATTTCGTACGCCCGACCTGGGCGCTGATCGGGCAGGCGCGGAGCGCCGCCTGCGGCGACGCGCGGACCGAGCGGTATCGGTACCAGCCGGGCGCCTGCGTCATCGAGCGCGACGGCGCGGCGTCGCACGACGACCGGCACGCGGCGAGGCTCGCGGCGCATGCCTTGGAAGCCGAGCATACAGGGGCGTGCTCGATTTCGTTTCGTACCAACGCGCTCGACGTGCGACCCGGCACGATTTTTTTCGTGGAGGGGCACCCGCGGGCGGAGCTCGACCCGCGGGTGGGGCTGCTGGCGACGTCGCTGTGGATCGAGGGCCGTGTGCGCGGCGGCTGGTCGGTGAGCGGGACGGCGGTGCCGGCGTCGGCGCCGTACCGGCCGGCGCGGCGCACGCCGAAGCCGGTCGTGCACGGGATGCAGAGCGGGGTAGTGGTCGGTCCTCCCGGCGAGGAGATCCACACCGACGCCCACGGCCGGGTGCGGGTGCAATTTCCGTGGGACCGGCTCGGCGGGCACGACGAGCACAGCTCGTGCTGGCTGCGCGTGGGCCAGGGCTGGGCGGGCGCGGGCTACGGGCTCTTCGCGCTGCCGCGCGTGGGGCAGGAGGTGCTGGTCGCCTTCTTGGCGGGCGACCCCGACCAGCCGGTGGTCGTGGGGCGACTCTCCAACGCCCTCAACCCGGTGCCGCTGAAGCTCCCAGAGGAGCGGACGCAAAGCCTGTGGCGCAGTGCGTCGTCGCCCGGCGGCGGAGGCTTCAATGAGCTGCGCTTCGAGGACCGCAAAGGAGCAGAGCTGGTGTTGCTGCGGGCCGAGCGGCAGTTGCGCACGGAGGTGGGGCGCGATGAGGCGCTGGTGGTCGGGGGGAGCCGCGCGAAGAACGTCGGCGGGAACGAGAGCGCGCGGACCGAGGGGCGCGCGGTGGCGTATGTGGGCAAAGACGCACACGTTACGGTCGAGGGGGAGCTGCGGGAGCGGGTAGGTGGCGCAAAGTCGCTGACGGTGGGAGGCGATCGGCACGAGCGGGTCGGCGGGATGGCGGTGCTGGAGGCGGGCGGCGCGATCCACCTGAAGGCCGGCGGGGCGATCGTGATCGAGGCGAGCGACGTGACGTTACGCGGCCCCGGGGGATTCGTCCGGATCGACGCGAGCGGGGTGTCGATCGACGGCGGCGCTGTGAAGATCCAGCAGGGCGGCGCGCCCGGCGGGGCGCCGGCGGCGCGGCCGGCGCTGCCGCTCTTGCCTGCGGGTGATCCAGTGAGGGCGGATCCTGTGAGGCTGCCGCTGCTGGGCTTTGCGGGCGGGTTGCCGCCGATGCAAGCCGGGGGTCTCGGCGGTGGGGGCGGGCCGCTCACGCCGGAGGAGGGGGCGGTGTGCGGCTTCATCTGCCGGTGCAAGGAGGAGAAGCTGCGGCAGCGGTGCGTGACCCAGCACATCCGGGCGCTCGAGGACGCATCTGCGCACACGAGCCCGTTCAAGGCCGAGGTGCCTTACGACATGAGCAAGGATCCACCTGAACCCATCATGAGCAAGAACGACCCGCGGCGAGCGACGCGGAGCAGCCCGGCGGGGAGCAGGATACCGGACGTGGTGGTGGTCAAGGACGGCACGAAGCCGCCGACTCAGGACAACATCAAGGAGGTGATCGAGATCAAGTTTCCTCCAGACGAGCTCGACGACGATCACCGAAGGGAATATTCCGAAATCGCCGGCAAGGCGACGTTCAAAGAGCTTGGACCCGATCGGTGTGGCTGTCCGCGCCAGAAGCCGCAGCCGCAACCGCAGCCGCAGGAGATGACGGCCGGTGACGTGGCGGAAGTGGCAGCGCTGACGTTGCTCGTGATCGCACTGGTGCTGGATGACGCCGTGCCAGGGGCGCAGGCCGATGATGTGGCGATTCCGCCCGCGGTTGCCCGGATCCTCAGCAAGCTCGCGCCGCTCCTCGGCGGCCCTGTGGTTGTTCCATGATGGAGGAGATGATGTCGGACGAAACGAACGAGATGATGGCGGTGCTCGATGAGCATCTAAGGGTCAAGGACGACGAGGGGCGCACAGTCCTCCAGGTCGCGCTCCTGGCGACCGTGTATTTCGAGGATGCGTACAAGACGGAGGTGCGCGAGGCGGTGGTCTCGTGCTGCGAGGACTACTTCCGGCGGTGCGGCCACCGGCTTCGCTGGGCGCGGCACCCAGAAAAGCGGCTGATGGAGCCGTACGGCAAGGGAAAGGCGTCGAACCCTCGCGCGTGGCTCTTGGGATTCGGGGAAGACGAGAGCTTTTCGCTCATCTATCACGGCGCGGAGTACGAGCGCGGCGCGAGCTCCTTCCTCGTGCACGCGCTGGGCGGCGAGAAGCGGCCCTTTGTCGATTTGGGATTCTTTCGGGCTGCATTCCCGCTGCTCTGGTTTGCGGATTCGGCGGAGTCGTTTCCGGAGGTGATGCTCGAGATGTGCCGGAAACTGAAGCCGTCGAGCGGTTATGGAGGCATCGGTGTGGTCGAGTCCCCTGATAGCTCGATTAGTAGCCTGTGTGAGCCCGTTGTTTACGATTGGGCCCAGAAGTTTCCCGGGCTGGAGGCGGATTATCCGATATCGCATTCCATCTGGCTGCGTAAAGGTAGAGGCGGTAATGGTGGCATCAAGGGGGTCAACTGGCTCACGGTGCTGGGGGAGCGGTGGGTCGAAGAGATGGGAGGGGCAGACAAGATCGAGGCTGACTTGCACGCGTTGGATGAGAGGTTTATTGCCCGCCGGTTCGACGGAGGGGTGATGATTCAAGCAGGAGCCCGCCCGCAGCTAGGTAACGCGGAGCGCAATGTCTGGCCGGAGCTGTACGTCAAGCTGTCGAAGTACCTGAAGCCGATCCGCATCACGGAGCACCGGCCCTTCCAGTATGGAGGTCCGGGCCTTCGCTTCGATCTGGAGCGGAGTGAAGCATGGCTCCGCCGATTCGACGACCGCTGAGCGCGAAGGAGAGAACGAGATGAGGAGCACGGGCAAGCAACGTTTGATTCTCTCGGGCACAACGCGAGGTGCCGGCGACGTGCGAACCCCTCCCGTCCGGCGCGGCGCGCCGGACTTGGGAGGGGCCGGCGGCGCGCAGGCGCGAAGCGCCGAGCACCGACGGGGGGTGGGCATCGGTCTTTTCTGCTGCATTCTCTCCGCGGGGCACGAGCCGTCGCGCGTCACGCTGGACGTCCCCGCGGGGGAGACGAACACCGCGAACCTCGTGTTGCTGCCGCCGCGGGAGCAGCCCGCGCCGCCGGCGCCGCTGACGCCGCGCGCCGAGGCCCCGGCGCCAGCGCTGCGCGGGGGGGGGGGCGGACGATGGCGGGCCGCGCCCGGAGGTGCTGATCGCGGGCGGGGCGGTCGCGGGCGCAGGCCTGGTCGCGGGGGTGGTCCTGACGGTGCTCGCGATCGGACGGGACGGCGACGCGGACACGCAGCGCGAGGCGCTCGTACGCGACGACGGACCGGCGGCGTGCGCGTCGGATTCGCCGAGGTGCGCGGCGCTGCGCGACGAGCTGGAGGGCGCGGCGGATCTGAAGAACGCCGCGCTGTGGACCTTCGTGGGCGCGGGGGCCGTGGGGCTCGCGACCGGGGCGTACGCGCTCTGGGCTCCCAGGGCGCCGCGCCCGGCGGTCATGGCGGCGCCCGTCGTGACGGCCGGCGGCGGCGCGCTCGTGATCCGGGGGGCGTGGTGAAGGACGGGGGAGGAAGAGCGGGATCGCGGGGCCGGCGGACGCGGTGGCGCTGACGATCGGCGAGGGCGCGGACGGGGCGCTGGTGGAAGGGTTCGCGATCCGTGCGGCGAACGCGACGCAGGCGGGCGGGTCGTCGATCGGGGTGGTGGTGGCGGACGTCGAGGCGGCGCTCGCGCAGGTGGAGGTGACCGCGGGCGACGGGAAGGACGGGGCCCGAGGGACGACGCCGAGCGAGGCGCCGGTGGCCGGGGCGAGCGCGGAGGCGGGGAGCGCGTCGGACGCGTGCGTTGCGGACAACGCGGTGCTGGGCGGTGCCGGAGCGGTGACGAGCTGCGAGGACGGCGAGACGGCCGGGGGGAGCGGCGGGCCGGGAGGCATCACGGCGACGGACGAGGGCAACGGGCAGGTTGGGACGGATGGCGGGCCGGTGCCGGAGGAGAATCCATTCGGCGATGGCCTGGGCGGCGTAGGACAGACCGACCTGTCGGATCCCAACGGGCGATGCAGACCAGGAAATGATGGACGGGACGGCACCGGCGGTCCTGCCGGCGCCGGAGGGACTGGCGCGACGCTTGCGCTGAAGGGCCTGAGCGGCGGCGACGGCGCTCCCGGTTCAACCGGCGGCCGTGGTCAAGGCGGAGGTGGAGGCGGCGGAGCGAAGGCGGGGCTGTTCTGCCAGGTCGGACCAGACACCGTCGACGGCGTCGGGGCCAGCGGCGGAGGCGGCGGGGCCGGGGGCTGTGGAGGCAAGGGAGGCGGAGGCGGGCAGGCGGGCGGATCGAGCGTGGGGATCGTGAGCCTGGGCAACCGCCTGAAGCTGACCGGGGTGACGATCGCGGTGGGAAGGCCGGCAACGGAGGCGCCGGGGTAGCGGGGCAAAATGGAGCCGCTGGAGGCAATGGCGCCGCTGGCGGGACGGCATCGACGACGCCGCCCAGCAAAGCCGGCTGCGACGGCGGAAAGGGTGGTGCAGGCGGTCCAGGTGGTGCTGGCGGTGGCGGCCGGGGCGGCTATGCCGTAGGCGTTGCGTATGCGGTGACGCCAAGCGAAGCGCCGGCGGTGGACTTCACGGCCGGCACACCCGGCGCCGGCGGCAAGGCCGGACCCGGAGGCGCCCCGGAAAACGCCGGCGCGCCAGGGAGCGAAGGGAGCTGCTGGGACTTCGCAGGTCAGTCGTCGTGCGGAGGATGACGCGATGGCATCGCCGAAGAAGCCGCCGGAGGGGCCGCCCCCGGGGCTCGATCCGGTTTGGTACTCGGACACGCCGGAGGCGAGAGAGGAGCAGCTCCGGATCCTGAAGAGCGCACGGGCGCGAGGCTCGCTGCTGTTTCGGATAGCGCGGGGCGAGGACGTGCGGAAGGAGCTCGCTCAGATCGAGGCCCAGGTGGGGGCGATGGAGGCCCTTGAGCAAGAGGTTGCCGGGGTATGGATGAGCGCGGCGATGGTGGAGGGCGGAGCCGAGAAGCGCTGGTCGGGCGCGCGGATCGGCGCGGTGGTCTTGGCGCTGGCGGTCCTGTGCGGCGCGGTGATCGCGCTCGCGTGGCTGTGCTGACGCAGCGAAGCAGCGGCGCCGCGACGCAGCGGTGCGCTGCTTCGTGGCGCCGCGCCGTGACGAAGTAGCAATGTAGCGAACAGGCCGCATAACGCGGCCTGATCACACCCAGGGAAATGCGCGCCGCCGTGTGCGGCGCGCCATGGCTCGGCTCGTCTTGTCGACGAGCGTGCGAGGAGGACGATCGTGTATCCACAGCTCGCCATCGAGGCGGCGGCGCAATCGGACGTGGGGCGGCGGCGGAGCCACAACGAGGACAGCTTCGCGGCGCTGCCGTGCGTGGGGCTGTTCATGGTGGCCGACGGCCTGGGCGGCAACGCGGGCGGCGAGGTGGCGTCGCGGATGGCCATCGAGGTGGTCAAGAGCTGCTTCGACGTGGCCGAGGATCTCGAGGAGACGTGGCCGTACGGCACGGGGAGCGCGCACGACCGGGACGAGGTGCGGCTGATCCTCAGCATCCGACGCGCGAACCGGGCGATCTACGAGGCGAGCCGGAGGAAGGAGGAGACGCGCGGGATGGCGACGACCTTCGCGGGGGTGCTGCTCGGGGCGGGGATGGCGTACATCGCGCACGTGGGCGACTCGCGCGTGTACCGGATGCGCGAGGGGAAGCTGGAGCGGCTGACGCGGGATCACACGCTGCTGGAGGAGCTGCTGAGCGAGGGCGAAGGCGCGCTCGCGGCGCTGGAGGCGCTGAGCGGTCGAGCGGACGCGGTGACGCGGGCGCTGGGGTGCGACAAGAGCGTGGAGATCGAGTCGCGGGTGGAGGCGACGAAGCCGGGCGACGTGTTCCTCGTGTGCTCGGACGGGCTGTGGGGCCCTGTGCCGGAGGCGCGGATCGAGGGGGTGCTGGGGAGGCACCGGGACCTGAGCCTTGCGGCGAGGCTGCTTGTCGACATCGCCAACGAGCATGGCGGACCGGACAACGTGACGTGTGTGCTGGCGCGGCTCGGAGGCGGGTGACGTGCGCGGCGATGGTGTGCATGGCGGTGATGCGCTGCAGATCGATCTGTCGCTCGCGTGCGGCGAGCGGCTGCGCGTCGAGCGGGTGGTGATCCGCGAGGCGGTCTCATCGCTCTTCACGGTGGAGGTGGAGGCGGTGTCGCCGGAGCCGTGCGTCGACCTGGAAGCGATCGCGGGGCAGCCGAGGGCGACGTGGTGGTGGTCAAGGACGGTACGAAGCCGCCCACGCGCGACAACATCAAGGAGGTAATCGAGATCAAGCTCCCTCCGGATGAGCTCGAACGAGAGCAACGGAAGACATACTCCGGCGTTGTGGTCATCGTCTCCGCTGGGCCCTTCACCCAGAGAAGCGGCTGATGGAGCCGCGGGGCAAGGGAAAAGGGGTCGAATCCTCGCGCATGGCTCTTGGGATTCGGTGAAGATGAGAGTTTTTCGCTCATCTACCACGGAGCGGAGTACGACCGAGGCGCGAGCGCCTTCTACGCCAATCACAGAGCACCGGCCGTTCCATGATGGCGGCCCCGGTCTTCGCTTCGATCTGGAGCGGAGTGAAGCATGGCTCCGCCGCTTCGACGACCGCCGACCACAGGTGGACGAGCGCGCTGACAACACACGGAGGCGAGATCGTGATGAGTCCCACGGCCAAGCCGTCGTCGCGCCTCTCCAGGACGAGGCCACGCACCGTCGCGGGGCGGCGCCGTCCTGCGCGCGCATGAGGCCGGGATCAGGGATTGTAGCGGCGGCCGCTGCGGTAGCTCGCGATGGCCAGCTCCACCGGGCGGAACAGCGGGGTGGGCAGCGCGTCGAGCGGGTACCAGCCCCAGCCGGCGATCTTGTGGGGCTCGCGCTCCTCGGGCTCGCCGTCGAACTCCTCCGCGAGGAGCTGGATGTCCACATAGTGCTTGCCGTAGGCGAGGATGTTGCTGAGGCACAGGAAGGAGAGCTTCCTGACGACAAGGCCGCTCTCCTCGCGCACCTCGCGGACGGCGCAGTCCTCGAACGACTCGCCGAGCTCGAGGTGGCCGCCGCACCACGAGTAGCTGCCGTCGCCGTGGCTCCCGCGGCGCCGCGCGAGCAGCACGCGCCCGTCGCGCACCAGCATCACGCCCACACCCACCAGCGGTCGCTCCGCGGCGTTCCCTCCGACGATCGCCTCTCCCAAGGACACCTCCCCGCACGCGACGCCGTCGTGCGTGGAGCGCCCTCTAGCACGGCGCGCAGCGGCGCCGCTCGGGAGGCGTCGGGTCGACCCGCCGCGCCCGCTGCGCCAGCCGCGCCGCCCGCGCGGCGCACGGAGCCACCTCGCGCACGTGCAAGCGCCGGTACCGATTGACTTTTCAGTGAACACGCGTACCGTGCCAGGCGCGATGGATGCGTCCTTGCCCTGGGAGCTGAACCCCGTCCTCCAGCAGAGCCGGCTCGTCCTCCTGGCGCAGACGGCCGTCGATGTCCGCAACAAGGCGTTCAGCGAGGCGAACCGCGACGAGGGCGACACCAGCTGGGGCATCGGCTGCAAGGCGCACGAGCGGTTCGGTCATTCCCTCTGCAAGCTGGCAGAGAGCGGAAAACACCCCTGGCTGTCCGTCCATCGAGACGGGCTGTACTTCATGCCGCACATCGAGGGCGTCGCCGTGCGCGTGTACCGCGGTCCGGCCGACAAACCCTCGCAGCGGCACCTCGAGGCCGCGCGCAGCGAGCACGGTCGCCGCTCGGAGTCGCGACAGATGGCCTTCTCGTTCATGGGGCAGGAAACCGAGCCGGATGGTCCGTGGTTCTGGATGATGGCCGTGGAGACGGACGTCGAGGGGAGGGCGCTCCGTGCCGTGTTCTTCCAGGCCAACGAGGCCGGCGGGACCCGACACGCATGGGAGGCCCCGGTCGAGACGGTGTCCGCCGAGCCTGCGCCTGCGCCTGTACCCGAGCCCGGAGACAAGCCGGCGCGCCCGGCGCGACCGCGCACGGCACAGGGCCAGCAAGCGAAGGATGCGCTCCTGTCACGCGACGGACGGCCGCTGCTCCGCGCGCAGACCATGACCCTTCCGCTCGTGTCACAGCCGAGCTGACGGCCGGCGAACGAGGCGGATCCGCCGGCAAGGAGGCTGTCCTATCGCGGAGTGCAGGTTCGTGCGCTCCGCGACAAGGCGGTGAGCCCCCGCCGACACACCCGCGCAGGAGCCCGGGTCATACCGGCATTCCCATCGTCCGGCGGAGCGCGTCGAACTCCTCGGTGAAGCGCCCGTTCCCGCCCCGCAACACGAGCGGCGGCTCGTCATGGCACGACGCCACGGCCTCGGCGTGGCGCAGGGCATAGACCGAGAACAAGGCCGCCTTGCCCTCCTTGGGCATGACGTCGCGCCACGCCTCGAGCGCGAGCCCGGCCGCCGCCGCCGCCGCCTCGACGCGAGGCCGCTGCCACGCCGCCGCGCAGGCCACGAACGGCGCGCCGGGAGCGAGCAGCCGCGCGGCCGCGAGGCAGTAGTCCTCCACGCCGCCGCGGTGCTCGAAGCGGCACGGCCCGCACTGGACCCGATAGGACTCGATGCCGGTGCCGACCGGCAGGTACGGCGGCGTCCCCGTCACGAGCTCCGCAGGCGCGAGCCCGTCGAGCACCGCCGGATCGCGCAGGTCCCCCCACCGGACCTCGCCGCGCGCGTCGACGCCGTTCCACGCGACCGAGCGCCCCGCCATCGAGGCGCTCACCTCCTGCGCCTCCACGCCCGCGCAGCGCGCGTCCGGGAAGCGCCACGCGGTGAACAGGAGCACCGTGCCGATGCCGCAGCCGAGGTCGACCGTGCGGCGCGGGGGCGTGCTCGCGACCCGCTCGGCCGCGAACCAGGCGGTCACGAGGTCGTCGGCCGACCAGCGGTGCCCGTCGAGCCGCTGCAGGATCCGGAAATCACCCGAGAGATAGCAGAGGTCCTCGCCGGGGCCGGGCCAGATCTCCGGGCGATCCGGCGTCGCCGGCGGCGGCCCAGGGGCGATCCACCCGGGCGGCCGGCGCGCAGGGCGCACGATCCCGCCGCGCGGCGCGAGAGAGGGCTGGACATCAGGGGGAGCGATCATCGACCCCCATGTACCACGCCCCCGCGGCGCCAGGGGCGCGCGCGATCCCTGCGAGCGCGCGGCCCCGCGGCGTCAGTGGTTCTTGCAGCCATCCTCGAGCGAGGGATCATCGCAGAAGAGGCACGGGGTGGTCTCGCAATCCAGCGGAGGGCATGACTTGGGGCAGGTCGGCTCGTTCGGATTGCAGTGGATGATCTGCCAGGTGAGCGAACTCACGTCGTCCGGGTCGGCCGCGCAACTGCACTTGTTGAAGGCGTGCGATGCAATCATGGTGATCGTGTGGCACTCCTTCTCCGGCGTCACCCCCTCTGCCGGGATTGGCGTCGTGAGATCCCACGTGAGCTCGAAGGGGCGCTGTCCGCCAGCCATGGTCCCGGCTGGGAACACTCGTGGGAACGTGACCCTCCGGAACGGGAGCGGGAACGGGGTATCTTCACTGCTGCGCCGCCCATAATCGATGTACAGGACGCCCTGCAGAGGGATGCCGTTGTCCTCGGACAGCACCGTCGCGCCGAAATTCTTGAAGCTGTCCTGTTGCTCGACGATGTACACGGGTACGTGCTGGGGAGGGAAGACCGCCGTGAGCACCGGCGCGGTCTGCTCGGGATGCTCGTACGTCGGCGGCTCGATCACGAGGCAGCCCGTGGTCGAGGCGGCGAGCGCTGCCGCTGCGAACGAGCGAGCGAGCGCGGCGGAGCAGCGCGGGCGCGCCGCGAGGACGGCGGCGCGGCGAAGGGAAGGGCGGGACGGAGCGATCATGGTGCGCTGTGCAGGGGCCGATGGGGGGTGGGGTCCGTGCTGGGTGCTGGGACTTTACCCACTGGGGCGACGCGCGGTGGATCTAGCTGGAATCCGACCGCCGCCGCGCGGGCAGGCGCGCCCGCGGCCCCGCCCTCCGCGCCGCGGCGTCACTTGCGCGGGCTCGCCGGCGCGCTCTCCAGCGCGTAGACGACCTTCACCTGCGTGCCGAACGGGACCTCGCCGGACGACACGGGCGTGCCCATGTCCGCGGAGTACCCGCCGGAGGCGAGCGCGGGGCGGGGGGCGTAGATCGGGCCGTGCTCGACGACCTCGCTGATCGAGACGACGCGGCCGAGCGAGACGCCCTGGAGCCTGGCGAGCGCCCCGGCGCGAGCCCGCGCGTCCGCGATCGCCTTCTCCCGCGCGCGCGCCTCGAGCGGGTCGGTCTCGTCGAGGCCGAACGAGACGCCCCAGACGTTGTTTGCGCCGGCGGCCACGGCGGCGTCGAGCACCGCCCCGACCTGATCGAGGTTGCGGATGACGACCATCACCGTGTTGCTCACCTGATAAACGTGCGACGGCGGAGGCGGCGCTGCCGGCGCCAGGTCGGCGGGCGGCGGCTTCGGCGCCGGCGGCTGAGGCGCCTTCGGTCCGCGCCCCGCGGGAGCCGCGGGCGCCGCGGCCGGGGCCGCCGGCGCCGGCGCGACCGCCGGGGCGGGCTGCGCGTAGCCCATGGCCATCCAGGGCGGCACGTCGGGCTGCCGCACGAGCTGGATGGAGTAGTTGCTGGTCTGGATATCCTTCTCGGCCAGGCCGGCGTTCTTGAGCGCGGCGAGGATCTCGGTCATGCGCGCTGCGGCGAGCTTCGTCGCCTCGTGCACCGTCGGCGCCATCACCTCGATGCCCATCTGGGCCCGGGCGATGTCAGGCCTCGCGCTGACGTCGCCGCGGCCGACGACCGTGATGGTGTTGACCTCCGGAGCGGCGGCCACGGGCGGCGTCGCCTGCGCCGCGCACGCGGCGAGCAGCGGTGTGACGGAAAGCATGAGCCCGGCGAGGTACGCGCGGGACAGGGAGCGCTGGTTCTTCATGCCCGTGCAACGCGCGCCGCCCAGGCCGGCTTACAGGGGGGCGCGCCCCTCGGCGCTCGCCGCCGCGAGCAGACCGACGGGCCGCTTCCCGAGCCGCTCCGGCGGCGCGCCGGCGATGCCCGAGGCGGCGGCGTTGCTCCCCCTCGGCAAGTTGTTCCACGCCGCGCCGGGTGCGCTATGGTCGTTCACGTGCTCACAATACCCAGCGATGAAGAGGCCCTCGGAGGTCTGCAGGGTGCCACGATCGCCAGCGACCTCTCGCCAAGCATCGGCTACCGGATCGTGTCGCGCGCCGGCTCCGGGACGATGTTCGTCTCGTTCTACGCGGTCCGCACCGCGCCCGAAGGCGAGACGCCCGTGGTCGTCAAGATCCTCCGGCCGTCGCTCTTCAGGCAGATGGGTCCGTCAGCGGCCGTCATCGTGAAGAAAGAGGCGGTGTCCCTCGGCCGCCTCAACGAGCAGGTCCCTCCGACGCCCTTCGTGGTCCGGCTCATCGACACCGGCACGTTCGAGGTCCGCCGCGGCACGAAGGCGCTCAATCTCCCCTGGATCACCATCGAGTACGTGCATGGCGGCGTCCAGGGCGTGACGCTCCGGCAGCGGGTCCAGGGGACCATCCAGGCCACGGGCCACGCGTTCGATCCGGCGCGCGCGACGCGCGCCATCGAGTGCATCGCGAGCGGGCTGTCGGCCGTGCACGACGTCGGCGTCGTCCACCGGCAGCTCACGCCGGAGAGCATCCTCTGCTGCGGCTCCGGCGACGACGAGCTGTTCAAGATCAGCGACTTCGGCATGGCGCGGCCGCGCGGCATCCGCGAGACGATCATGGCCGGCGTCGTGGGCAACGCCGGGGTCGCGCCGCCGGAGATGCTGTCCGCCGATCCGAGCACGATCGGCCCGTGGACCGACATCTTCAACCTCGCGTCCGTCATCTTCTTCCTGCTGACGGGCGAGGAGTACATCATCGCGGAGTCGCAGGCGCAGGCGCTCATGGCCGCCATGGCGCGCACGCGCCGGAGCATCGTCGAGACGCGGTGGCTCCACCCGGCGCTGCGCGGCAACGACCAGGCGTGCAAGTCGATCGACTTCGCGCTCCGCTGGGCGTCCACCGGCGAGGCGCAGGAGCGCCTCCAGGAGGCGGTGGCCGTGGCCGCGATGCTCTCGCCGTACCTCCGCCCCGCGTCGCCGATCTCCGCGCTGGAGCAGCGGATCGTGGCGAGCGCGGGGGAGCAGCGCGTGCGCGCCGCGGAGGAGGTCGGTCCGATGACCGTCCCGTCCACGCACCTGAAGGCGCCGGTCCTGCTCAGGGGGGAGCTCGGCCAGACGCTGCTGTCGCCGCGAAACGCCAAGGCCGCCGAGCGCCCGAGCCAGGACCGCCCGATCGAGGCCGAGATCATCAGCGCGCCCCCGCGCGCCTCGCGGGAGCCCGCGCCGCGCCTGTCGGCGGTCGTCGAGCGCTGGACGTGGAGCGTGCTCCACCACCCGAGCCTCGATTCGGTCATCCGGAGCGTGGCCTGGGACGGCTATGGCCGGTGCCTCGCGGCGGCCACGGGGGGGCTGCTCTTCTGGAACGGGACGAGCTGGAGCGAGGCGTCGTCCGGCGGCCTCCCGAGCCCGCAGGGCGTGCGCTTCGTGCACCGGATCGGGCCCGGCCGGTGGCTCATCGGCGGCGACGCCTCGACGCTCGCGGTGTACACGACGGGCGGCGTGACGGGCGTCTTCCAGCTGCCGGGAGAGCCGCAGAGCCACGTCGCGCTGAGCGGCGACCTCGAGGACATGGGCATCCTCGTCTCGACGACGCCGAACGATCCGCGGCCGCTCCTCCACGCGTTCATCGCCAAGCGCTGGCTGCGGCCGATGCCGGCCGACGGCGTCGCGCTGCTCGCCGCGGTCGCGCGCGTCGAGGACGAGCGGTGGCTGGTCGTCGGCCGGTCGACCAAGGGCGAGGGGCTGGTCGCGCTCTACGCGCCGCTCGACTGGCACCTGGAGCGCATCCCGGCGCCGCCGGCGCGGGCGTTCGTCGCGTGCGCCGGGCGGCCCGATCTCGGCGTGGGCATCGCCGTCGGCGCGGAGGGCAGCGTCGTCTGGCGGTACGGGCAGAGCGTCTTCACGGAGATCATCGAGCCGCGGCGCGCCCTGTCGGCCGCGACGATCGACGCGGAGGGGCGCGCCTGGGCGGGCAGCGCAGGGCGCATCTGGGTGCGGCGCGGCGGCATCCCGCCCATGGCCGGGGTGTGGGAGTGCGTCTGGGAGAACGACGCGTGGGTCGGCCCGGTCGTGTCGCTGTTCGTCGACGGCGAGGTGGTCGTCGCCATCACCGCGGACGGGGGCATCGTCGAGGGCCGCGTCACCGGCTGACGAGCCCGGTGAGCCGCCATCACCGCGGCGCGCGGTACCTGCCCACGACGATCGTGATGTCGTCGTCCGGGCTCGGGCACCAGCTGTCGACCTCCCGCAGGATCCGGTCGCGGATGTCGTCGACCGGCGCGTCCTGGGCGGCCTCGACGGTGGCGCAGAGCCGCGAGAGCCCGAACTGCTCCCGGTGCGCGTTGCGGGCCTCCGTCACCCCGTCGCTGTAGAGCACGAGCAGGTCGCCGTCCTCGAGGAGGAGCTCGGCGTCCGTGGTCAACGCGTCGATGGACGGCAGGACGCCGACCCACACGCCGGAGCTCGGGATGCACTCGCTCCTCCCCGTCCTCGCGCGGCACACGATGATGTCGTCGTGCGCGCCCGCGAACGTCACCCGCCCGCCGCGCTCGTAGCGCAGCAGCAGCAGGGTCGCGTGCTCGTCGCGCTTCAACCGGTCGCGGATGTTGTCGTAGATCGCCCGGTTGAGCGCCGAGACGACCTCGCCCGGGCGGGCGCCCGGATCCCTGCGCGTCATGGCGGCGACCATGCTCTGGATCATCAACATGACGAGGCCCGCCACGAGCCCGTGCCCCGCCACGTCGCCGATCCCGAGCCACCCGCCGTCCCGCGTGGGGAGCACGTCGTAGTAGTCGCCGCCGACCTCCGCGGCCGGCCGCATCATCGCGGAGAGATCGAGCCCCTCCACATGCAGGTGCGCCGGGACGAGCGTGGTCTGGATGTGCTTCGCGACGAGGGTCTCCTGGTGGACCCTCTCCTGCTCCAGCCGCTCGCGTACCTCCACGTGCCGGACGATCTCCCGGTGCATCGACACCGCCTTCATCGCAGAGCCGATCTGGAGGCGCGCCGCGTCGTAGACCATCTCGTTCGCGCCGCCGTTGACGAGCGCGATGCCGTAGTGCTCCGTCTCGCCGAACGTGAGCGGCATCGCGACGACGCTCCAGCGCTCCGACGAGCTCAGGAATCCGGGCGGCGCGAGGCACGAGGACGCGAAGCTCGCGGGCGGCGGCTCCACCTCGCGGCTGTTCTCCATCAGAAACAGCGACTGCAGGGTGGCGCGCTCGGGATCGTCGAAGAGCGATATGGCGACGTGCGTGAGATCCAGCTTCGGCAGCTCCGCCGCGAGCGTGCGCCGGAGGGTGGGCATGCCGAGGCAGGTCGAGAAGAACATGCCGGTCCAGCTGAGGTTGACCGACGCGCGCTCCAGGTACAGCCGCTTCTCGCCCTCGGCGCGGACGGAGGCGTGGCTGATCAGGATGCGGCACGTGTGCCAGAGCCGCTCGAGGCGGTCCTCGGAGGCGCCGCCGGGCGCCCGGCCGATCTTCGCGCGGAGCAGCGTGATCGCGCCCTGGAACTGGTCGAGGGCGACGCCCTCGCGCCCCGCCGCGTCGAGGAGGTCCTGGAGCGCCGTCAGGAAGCGGCCCTCCCGCCCGCTCAGCTCCTCCTCGAGCGCGGAGAGCAGCTCTCGGGGCCAGGCCCCACGCGACGCCGCCGGGACGGTCACGCACCGCGCGAGCGCGCGCTCCAGCGGCTCCTGCTGCGCGGCGATGGAGAGCGGCTCGCGGCGCGGAGGCGCCCCGGTCGCGCGCGGGAGGGCGGCGTAGTAGCCGCAGCCGCACGACTCGCGCCGCGTGAGCTCGACGGGAAGGAGGCTGCACTCCGGCACACGCTCGCCGCGGAGCTGGCGCACGACCGTCTCGACGGCGAGCGCCCCGAGGTCCTTGATCGGATGGCGGACGGTCGTCAACGACGGCCTGGTGACGCGCGAGACGGCGACGTCATCGAACCCGCACACGAGGACGTCGCCAGGGACGTCGATGCCGTGCGCCTTCAGCGTGTCCATCGCGCCGAGGGCCATGTTGTCGTTGCCGGCGACGACGGCATCGAACTCGACCCTGCGCCCGAGGAGCTCGCGCATCGCGCGGCGGCCGCCGTCGATCAGAAAATCGCCGTACACGAAGAGGCGCTCGTCATAGGGGAGCGCGCGCGCCGCGAGGGCCCTCCGGTACGCCGCGGCGCGCAGCTTCGCCTCCTCGTTGTTGGCCGGCCCGCTGATGTAGGCGACGCGCTTGCACGCGTGGTCGTCGAGCACGTGCGCGACCGCCGCCTCCCCCCCGACCGCGTTGTCGACGATGACGCTCGGGACGCCGTCCAGCGCGAGCCCCACGCTGCACACGGGCAAGGGCGCGAGCGATCGGCAGAACTCGTGCGCTCCCTCGGGGCCGACGTGGTTCGTGAGCGCCGACGACATGATCACCGCCCCATCGACCGTCGTCGCGCCGATGAGCGAATAGATCCCGCCCCGGGCGTCCAGCGTGTAGTCCTGGCGGGCGCGCGTCTCGCCGAAGGCCACGATGAGGTTGACGTCGTGCGCCTCGGCCGCGCGCTCGACCCCGAAGCGCGCCTCGGACTGGTACTCGCCGCAAAGGTAGTCGGTCAGGAGGGCGATCGTGTGGCGCTTCGCCGCCATGATCTATCGCTCCCCGTTCACTTGTCGTGGATGGAGACGAGGCCGGGGGACATGCGCTCCAGGGCCGCCAGGCTCCGCCGCTGCCACCCGAGCCTCGCGTCCGTGACGAACCGGATCTTGCAGCTGGGGCCCTGGCCGGTGACGCCGGAGATGAAGGCGATGAACGCCTTCAGGCAGCTGGAGTTCAGGAAGTACAGCGCGCGTATGTCGAACTCGACGGCTGCGAGCGAGAGGCGCCGGACCTCGTGCTGGACCTCCTTGCAATAGGCGCCGAGCGGCGCGGCCGCCGCCATGTCGCCCGTCCCGGTGAGCTTGATACTCAGGCGATCGCCGAGCAGCGCCGGCTCGATGCCGAAGCTGTCCGTGGTGATGCGATCAACCCTTAGGCTGTCCATTCATCCTCCACCGCTCGAGCGGCGCGTGCGCGATGATCGTGAGCTCGTTGCCCTCGATCTTGTAGTCGACGTCGAGCCCTCCCTCGGCGCGGACGCGCGCGAGGCCGAGGCCGGAGACGCCCTCGACCATCGCTGTCTCCGTGATGAGGTCGTCGTAGTGCTTCAGCGGGTCGCTCGCGGTCTTCAGGTCGAGCAGCCGCTTCTCGACCTCTCGCAGCCGCTCCGGCGACGCCTCGTTGCGCGCGCGGATCTTCATGATGTGCGACGTCTCGTCCTCCTCCAGCGCGAGCTCGAGGCTGACGCGAGGGCCGGTGGAGTATTTGGTGATGTTCTCGGCGAGCTCGTGCGCGGCCATGTAGAACCGCGAGCTCACATTCGCGTCGTCCAGCACGGCGCCGCAGAAGCTGGACACCAGCCGCAGCACCGCCGTCGCCAGACGCTCGCTCGGAAAGAAGGTGATGCAGAGGAATAGCGAGGCGCTCTGCGTCGGTTCGGGGGATGACACAATCTGTTATGTTACGCCGCCCTCGCGCAGGATCCAACCACTAGTTCCGCGGGCCGCGCGGCTTCTCGTTTGGCTCTCGTTTGGCTCTCGTTTCGCTCTCGTGAGAGCGCGGGCGAGCGCTGAACGGAGAGGGCACCCGGAGCGAGCTCCGCCTCCGCCTCCGCCATCGAGCTTCCGATGTGATGCGGTCCTCACCTCGGAATGTGGTGCGCTTCGCAGTTCGCGTGACGGCGCGCTTTGCTCCAGGGCATAACGCGACGCGTCGCCCGCGGCGGAGTGGCATGCTCGTTGATGACGAACGTGGCGTCCATCGGTGCCCAGGTGTGTCCATGGATCCGGTGCGGCCACCGCGCGCCTCGCGCACATACGCCTTCACCTGAGGGAAACATCCGGCCGGGCGACCCAGCAAGGAGGGTATTGCTGTATGGAACAACGATGCTTCTCGCTCGGGCCGCCCTGGCCACTCGGGCCGTCGCGCCGCCGCCTACATCGCTTGGCGGCGATGACGGGCGTCCCTTTTCTCGTGATGCGCGGCGTCCTGGCCGGCGCCGCCGCGGCGGCGGCGATCGGCTGCAGCACCGCGCCCGGGACGGAGGGCGAGCTCGGGCGCCCCGCCGGCGCGAGTCACGGTGTCGGAGAGGGCGATTCGGCGGCGCTCGGAGCGGCCTCGGCGGCGCTGTCGAGCGATGGTGCGGTGTGCGTCACCATCCAGCGTGGAACTCTCGGCACGGTGAGAGATGCGACACTGTGGCAAAACGCTCCGAGGTGGAACGACTCCGCATCTCCGAACCTCTCGACGGGGTGGGCCGCGGGCGCCGGCCGCCGCCGGTCTGTCGTGCACTTCGGGCTCTCTCCCGTGCCCGTCGGCGCGACGGTCCTCGCTGCCTCGCTGGTCTTCCATCAGACGTACGCGGTGGAGAGCAGCGCTGTGAGCGTGCACCGCGTCACGGTCCCGTGGGACGAGCGCACCGTCACCTGGTGGAGCATCGGGGACAGCGGCTTTGAAGGCGAGAGCGCGGCGACCCTCGCGGCCGAGGCCGGCGTCGGCGCCCGCGCGACGGACGTGTCGGCGCTCGTGCAGTCGTGGGCGCTCGGGACGGCGCGGAACGACGGCGTGCTGCTCGACGAGGAGCGCGCGCACACGACGTCCCTGAGGAGCAGCGAGATCGGCAGCACGCAGGAGCGCCCGAGGCTCGACGTCTGTTACGTGACCTGCTCGGACGGGGTGATGAACGGCCTCGAGGTGGGCCTCGACTGCGGAGGGCCGCGCTGCGCTCCCTGCGCGGGCCCGGCGGCGGCCGCGTCGAGCGCCGCCGCGTCGAGCTCGACCGGCGCGTCGGGCGCTGCGGGTGATCCCTGCGCCGAGGCGGCCGCGCTGCCGCCCGATCCGCTGCCGCCCGCGCGGCTCTCCGAGACCGGGCTCTACGCCGACATCACGACGCGATCGCGGGCAGCGGGCACGCGCGAGTTTCGTCCTGCTTACGAGCTCTGGTCGGACGGGGCGGCGAAGCGGCGCTTCGTGTACCTGCCGCCCTGCTCCACGGTCGACACGAGCGACATGGATCACTGGTCGCTGCCGGTGGGCGCGCGCTTCTGGAAGGAGCTCCGCGCGGAGGGCGTGGCCGTGGAGACGCGGTTCATCCACCGTTTCGGGCCGGGCATCGACGACTGGCTGTTCGCCGCGTACGCGTGGGATCCGGCGAGGAACGACGCGTTCCTCGTCGAGGCGGGCGTCGAGGACGCGCGCGGGACCGCGCACGACATCCCGCGGACTGCGGAATGCTGGGAGTGCCACGGAAAGCTCCCGGAGCGCGTCCTCGGCTTCAGCGCGCTGCAGCTGAGCCACGATGGACCGGGCGAGACGATGGCGTCCCTGAGCGACGCCGGGTGGCTCACCGTCCCGATGCGGGGAGGGGTGCGCCCGCCGGGCGACGCCCGGGCGGCCGCGGCGCTCGGCTATCTCCATGCGAACTGCGGCAATTGCCACAACAGCACCGGCGTCGCGACCCTGCGGACACGCCTCCTCGCGGCGAACACCACGGTGGAGAGCACCGATACCTACACGACCGGCGTGGGCGTGACACCCAGCTTCTGGGAGCCTGGCGCGCTCTACCGGATCACGCCGGGAGATCCCGAGTCGAGCGCCGTCGTGCGGCGGATGGATCACCGCGGCTCCAGGGCGCAGATGCCCCCGATCGCGTCGGACGCCGCCGACGCGGCGGGCCTCGCGGCTGTCCGCTCCTGGATCGAGGGCCTCGGGCCGCCGCCCGAGGCAGGGAGCGGCGGCGGCAGCGGGGGCGGCGCCGCAGGCGGCGCGAGCGTTGGCGCCAGCAGCACGAGCGCGAGCTCCGGCAGCGGTACCAGCGGCAGCGACGGCTCCGGCAGCGTCGGCTCCAGCGCCGGCAGCGGCAGCGTCGGCTCCGGGGCCGCGTGCGCCGGGGTGCCGCGCCTGAAGCTCACGCAGGTCGCGGCCGGCCTGGCGACGCCCGTCTTCCTCGCGAGCGCGCCGGGCGACCGATCGAGGATGTTCGTCCTCGAAAAGGACGGCGTCGTCCGCCTGATCAAGGACGGTGTCCTCCGGTCCACCCCGTTCCTCGATCTCCGCGGCGGGACATCGTGCCCGCCCTCGCCGCCGGCGAGCGCGAACCCGCTCGTGTGCGCGCCCGGCCCGACCGCGGAGGGCGGGCTGCTCGGGATGGCGTTTCACCCGGGCTACGCGGACAACGGCAGGTTCTGGCTCTTCTACACCGCCGCGCCCAGGGGCAACGTCACGATCGCCGAGTTCCGCCGCTCGGCCTCGAACCCCGATGTCGCCGACACGTCGGCGGGGAGCGTGCCTGTCCGGACGCTCCTCGACGCGAGGCACGGCGGCTGGAATCACGCGGGCGGCACGCTCGCGTTCGGCCCCGACGGCTACCTCTACGCGTCGGTCGGCGACGCGGCCGTCACGCCGTATTCGGCCTCTCCGGCGAAGGATCTCTCGTCTCCGCTCGGCAAGATCCTGCGGATCGACGTGGACAGCGGGCTCGGCCCGCCAGGCAACCTCTCCGGCCCGGGCGTGAACCCGCTCGTCTGGGACTACGGCCTACGCAATCCGTGGCGCATCAGCTTCGACCGGGGCACGGGGGATCTCTACATCGCCGACGTGGGACAGAACGCCTGGGAGGAGCTCGACATCGAGCCGGCGCGCGCCGGGCGGCGCGATTACGGGTGGCCGGCGATGGAGGGCGACCACTGCGTCGCCGCCGGGTGCTCCCGCGTCGGCGTCGCGCCCGCCGTGGAGCACAGCCACTCGAGCGGAGAGGGCGGCTCGATCACCGGCGGCTACGTCTATCGCGGCTCGGCGATTCCGTGCCTCCAGGGAAGGTACGTTTACGGCGACTACGGGACGCACCGCTTCTGGACGCTGCGGTGGGACGGCTCGAGGGTGCGGGATCACGTCGAGATCACGGCGGACCTCGAGTCGCGCCTGCCCGCGGCCTCGTTCGGCGAGGATGCCGCGGGCGAGCTCTATGTCGTCATGCTGACCGGCGAGGTGCTCCGCGTCGATCCGAGGTGAAGGCCCAGCGCCCCGGCGGCGCTATCCCGCGAGCTGCCCGTCGCCCGCCCGGAGCTTCGCGAAGCGCGGGCGCCAGGCCCGGCTCTGGGCGAGCAGCGGCGCGGTGCGCGCGAGGAGCAGCGCCAGATCCTCGGGGCGGCCGGCGTCGAGCAGGGCGCGCGCTCGCCAGTAGAGGAGCTCGATCCGCTGATCGGCGCTTAGGCTGCCGCTCAGCTCGCCCGGCGGCTCCCCCTCCTCGCGCGCCGTCGCCCGCGTGCGCGTGCTCTCCATGCCGGACCTCGGGTCCTTCACGGCGAGCTGCATGACGCCGAGGAGGGCCTGGGCATACGGCGGCAGATCCGCGACCGCCCCCTGCGCCCTGAGCCACCGGAGCTGCCGGCTCGCGTCCGCGTGCTCGTCGCGCATCGCGTGGATCCGCGCGAGCAGGAGCGCGCTCCTGTAGGCCGGCCTGTCCTTGAGCTGCTCGTCGAGCGAGCGCGCCTGCCGCACCAGGGGCAGCGCCTCGTCCTCGTGCCCCCAGAGGTAGAGCAGCTCCGCGAGCTTGATCGTCGCGTCGCGCTCCGCCAGGGCGCTCGCCTCCTCGCGGGCCAGCTGGACCGCGCGCCGGAGGTCCGCCATCGCGCGATCCGGGGCGTCGAGCGCCGGCCAGAGCTCAGCGCGGCGGACGAGCGCCGCGCAGAGGTGGCTCCGGTCGCCGCGCTCCTCGCAGCTGCGCACGGCGTCGTCGAAGCGCCGCTCCGCCTCCTCGAGCTGGCCGGACCGCGCGAGCACGCAGGCCAGCAGCGTGAGCCCGGTCACGTGCGTGTCGTGATCGGCCTCGCGGACGCGCTCCACGCCGTGCGTGAGCCGCTCGAGGGCGTCGTCCAGGTTGCCCTTGCGGAACGCCGAGCGGCCGGCCGCGACCTCGAAGCGCGCGGCGAGCGCGGCGTCGGCGCGGCCCTCGCGGGCGTCGAGCAGCGGGATCACCTCCTCGACGCGCGCCGCCGACTCCTCCCAGGCGCCCGCCCAGTCGAGCGCGGTCGCCTCCTCGAGCAGCGCCTCCGCGATCATCCGCGGGTCCTTCATCGTCCGGGCAAGCGCCCCCGCGGAGCGGAGATCGTCGAGCGCCTCGCCGGTGCGCAGGACGCGGTAGCGCACGCGCGCGCGGCCGAGGAGCGCGAGGTACCGCTGGCGCTGATCGTCGCCGTCGGCCCAGAGGAGCGCGGACGCGTAGTGGCCCTCCGCCACCGCGTTGTTGTGCCGGTCGCGCTGGAGATCGCCGAGGAGCAGGTACGCGTGCGCCGCGCGCGCGCGCGCCCCGGCGGCCGCGGCGTGGCGCGCGATCGGCTCGAGCAGATCCGGCGCCCTCGGCCGGGCCTCGGCCATGAGCTCCCAGACGGCGAGCGCGTGCCGGTGCATCGCCGCGCGCTGGTCCTCCGCGAGCAGCGCGTAGATGGCCTCCTGCAAGAGCGCGCTCCGGAAGGCGTAGCTGGCGCCGCCGCAGAGGGCGCCCTCGCCGTGCGCGGCGCCGTGCGCGCCGCGGGGGACGAGGAGCCCCCGCGCCACGAGCGCGCGAAGCGCGCTCGTGACGTCGATGCGCGCGCTCGGGGCGTCGACGCGGTCGACGCTCGCCGCCGCGTCCTCGTGTTCGAGCGCGCGTTGCACGCTCGCCGCCACGTCCTCCGAGAGCTCGAAGCCGAGCACCGCGCAGAGCCTCGCGCACGCGGCGAGCTCCGGCGGGAGCGCCTCCAGCTGCCCCGCGGCGAACCACTGCCACGCGGGCGACGGCGGGAGCCTCTCCAGCTCGGCGGTCGCGAGCTGGTGGCCGCTCGATCTCGCCCGCAGCCGCACGAGGCCCGCGCGCTTGATCGCCCGGGTAAGCTCCACGAGGGCGCGGGGGTTGTAGCCGGCCCACGCGCAGATGCGCCGGAGCATCGCGCTCGGCGGAGGCTCCGCGGGCCGGAGGAGCTCCGCGCAGAGCAGGAGCCCCGCGGCGTCGTCGAGCGGCGGGAGCGCGACGTGATCGCGCGCGTGGCCGCGGGCGCTCAGCGCGTGGCGCCGCGGCGTCGGCGAGCAGCGCGCCGGGGCGCCGGCGAGCAGCACCCAGAGCGAGACCGACGCCTCGCGCCGCGTCGCGAGGTCGAGCGCGTCGAGCGTGGCGCTGTCGGCGAGGTGCGCGTCGTCGACGATCACGACGACGGGCCGCTCCATCGCCCTCCGGCGGAGCCCCTCGGCGAGCGCCCGGATCACGCTCCCGCGGCGCGGCGGCGGCCGGCCTGCGGAGCCGCCCGGCCAGCCGAGGATCGCGGCCACGGCGGGCCACACCTCGCAGCCGAGCGGCTCTCCGAGCCGCTCGACGCAGAACGCGCGCGGGTCGCCCGGCGCCGCGAGGGCGCCGTCCCTCGCGCCGAGCACCTCGGCGAGCAAGGCGGCCGCGGTCCGGCCGTGGCCGCCCCCGGGGCGCGCGGCGAGCTCCGGCTCGGCGCGCAGCGAGATCACGAGCGCGCCCGGGTGCGCGCGCCGGCTGCTCTCGGCGATCTCCTCGGCGAGGCGCGACTTGCCGGCGCCGCGCTCGCCGATCAGCGCGCAGAGGCCGGGCCCGAGGCCCGCGAGCGCGCGCTCGCGGCTCTCCTCGGCGGCGCTCTGGGCCTCGCCGCGCCCGACGAGCGGCGGCGCGGCGCGCGCGGCGCCGCGATGGCCCGAGGGCGGGGGCGCGTCCGGGGCGAAGAAGTAGCGGCCGTCCTCGCTCGCCGCGGCGACGTCGAACCCGGCATGGGCGGTGACGAGCTCGGCGCTGAGCGCGATGCCGCGCCACGCATCCGAGGGGAGCCACGACTCGGGCCGCTCCACGGCGATGCCGGCGGCGTGGACGCCCTCGGCGTCGCGGCGGAGCTTCAACGGCGCGATGTGGATCGCGAGGGGCGCGCCGACCGAAGCGACGATCTCCCGCCCCGCGAGGAGCGCGCGCTCCGCGGCCGCCTCTTTCGGGCCGGGGAAGATCGCGACGAAGCGGTAGCCGCGCTGCCGCGCGAGGTGCCCGTCGTGGCGGGCCACGGCGGCGCGGACCTCGGCCTCGGCGCCGCGGGCCTCCAGGGCGAGCACCACCGTGTCGTGCCGGTCCGTGGAGCCGGTGGCGGCGTCGTCTCTCGTGGTCGCCGCGGCGCCGCCGGTCAGGGCGAGCGCCTCGGCGCCCGCCGACGCGAGCGCGGCCCGGAGGCCCGCGGCGTCGGCCGGGCGGCGCGCGCGCTCCTTGGCGAGGCAGGCGAGGACGAGGGCCTCGATGGACGGCGGGACCGGGGCGATCTCGCTCGGCCTGGTGGGGAGCCGGCCGAGGTGTCCCTGCGCGACGTCCGCGGGATCGCCCGCGAACGGAGGGCGCAGCGTGAGCAGCTCGAAGAGGAGCGCGCCGAAGGCGTAGAGGTCCGCGCGCGCGTCGAGCGGCTCGCCCCGGAGCCGCTCGGGCGACGCGACCTCCGGCGTCCCGAGCATGGCGCCCAGCGTGGTGAGCGCGCTGTCCGCCGGGTGGCAGACGACGCCGCGCTCGCGCTGCGTGAGGCCGAAGTCGAGGAGCCGCACGCCGCCGTCGGGCTCGAGGAAGACGTTCTCGGGCGCGAGATCCAGGTGGACCAGGCCGCGCTCGTGCACCACCTGGAGGCAGCTCAGCACGCCGAGCGCGACGTCGAGGGCGGAGCGCAGGTCGGGCGCGGCGGGCATTCCCTCGAGGTGGG
This sequence comes from Sorangium sp. So ce128, assembly GCF_051525245.1. Lineage (NCBI taxonomy): Bacteria > Pseudomonadati > Myxococcota > Polyangiales > Polyangiaceae > Sorangium > Sorangium sp. So ce128. The sequence continues at coordinate 3,357,173 of NZ_CP150313.1, forward strand.
CCGCCAGCGTCTCGCCGCGGAGCCGCTCCATCGCGATGTACGCGCGGCCGTCCTCGAGCACGCCGTTCTGGAACAGGCGCGGCGAGGCCGGGGGACCGAGCTGCTCGAGCGCCCACGCCTCGCTGCGGAACCGCTCGCGCCCGAGCAGCGAGTGGGCCCTGCTGATCTTGAGCACGGCGGGAGCGCCGTCCTCCGCCCGCGTCGCGGCCCAGAGGACCGAGAAGGCGCCCGCCGCGAGCGGCGGGCCGACGAGGAAGCCCGCGACGGACGGCGGCGTCTCGGCGTCGAGATCGACAGGCGGTGGGCGGGACGGCGCCGTGGCTCCGTCCGTCGGGCAGGAGGTGAGCACTGCGAGTCGGCGATGGCAGGAAGGGCAACGCGGCAAGAAGACCTCGGATGACCTCGGGTGGGGCCCGGCGCGATCCGTGACCGATATTACCGGTTATGCGGGTTGTCACGAGCAGGAAAACCGCATTACGCGACACTGCCTTATGCCCATGGCGAAAGTGCGTGCTCGGTCTGCTCGGTCTGCTCGGTCTGTTCGGTCACCCGCGACATCGTGGGTGTCGCGTCGACACCGGAGGACAGCGGCGGCGTCCCTCGCGCTGCGCGAGAGGGACCGCGGCTGTTGTCCTCCGAGCAGCCGGGCGAGCGATCGACAGGGGTGAATCTCGGTCGAACACCCACCTTCGGAGAGGCGGGGTCGGTCTTCGCGCGGCTGTGGCGCACGGACGCCGGCGGGGCTCGGCTGAGCCGCGCCGGTCCGCGAGCTGTGGTGTATGCTGTTCCGAGCGGTCGGAGGGCTGGATGATCCATCGACAGACGGGCGAGATCGAGCTCACATCCGGGCTTCGCATCGGGCCCTCGTACTCGGAAGCGCAGTTCTTGTCGTCGCCGCTCGCGCGGATGGCCAACGCCCTGAGCCAGTCGCAGCCGTGGAGCGGATACCGGACGTCGCGCCAGCGCATCGGCTTCCGGACCTTCCGCATCACGCTGCACTTCTGCAGCGGCAAGATCGCGTGGGTCGAGCTGTTCGAGGTGGGCGCCGAGTCGAAGGCGTTCTGGAACGACTGGTCCGAGAAGGAGGAGGCGGAGCGCAAGGCCAGCCACGACGCCTGGCTGGTGTCGATCCTCGGCGCGCCGCCGTACGAGTATCCCTGGGGAAAGATCACCTCCCAGTACGACCCGCGGGGCGGTTACAGCAGCATCGTCGTGCGGTTCGGCTAGCGTGCCGGGCGCTGGGGCTCGATGCCGGCGCTGGGTGCACGGGCCGGCGCCGCCCTCGGCGTGGGATGCGGGGCGCTACAGCGCTCGCCGGTAGCGGATCTCCGGGAGGCTGCCGGCGCCGACCCGCGCCCACCGCCGCGCGCCGTCGCGGCTGAAGCCGGAGAGCTCGTAGAAGCGGCGCGCGCGGGTGTTCCCCTCGAGGACCCAGATCGTCATGGTCCTGTGGCGGCGCCGGGCCAGGTCGGCCTGCGCCGTGTCGAGCAGCGCGGCGCCGAGCCCGCGCCCCCACGCGGCGGGCAGGAGGTAGATCGTGTAGAGCTCGCCGACGTCACCCGGGTCGTCGTCGTCGCGCGTCGGTCCGGCGCTCGCGAAGCCGAGCCCGGCGCCCTCGGCGCAGAGCACCCAGGTCCGCGTCCCGGTCGCGGCGTCGCGGCTCAGGATGTGCCGCCAGCTCACCTCGCGCGCCGGCACGGAGAGGGTGTTGAGATCGGCCGCCGGCACCAGGCCGAGGTAGGCCGCCTGCCAGGAGTCGACCTCGATGCGCGCGATGGCGGCCGCGTCGGCCGGCTGCGCCCGGCGGATGACCGCCCCTGTGATCCGCTCTGACATGGTGTCTCGCACCCCAGGTTGGCCGGCGCCGCGGCGCACCGCCATGACGCCGCCTGCCGCGCTCGCCGGCCGGCGGCGCGATCAAGCGGTGCCCGACGCCGCATTCATCATGATGCTCCATCCCTCGCCCGCGATGGTCCCCTAAGGTCCTTTTGTGCGCGGTGACGCTGCCGAGCGCTGCAACGGAACCGAAGGAGGGAACCATGCTGTGCAAGGAGATCATGAAGCAAGACATCCAGAGCGTCCTGGCCGACGACACCATCCAGACGGCCGCGTGCAAGATGCGCGACGCGAACATCGGCTTCCTTCCTGTCTGCGACAGCGCCGGGAGGGTGCTCGGGGCGCTGACGGACCGCGACCTCGCCATCCGGGTGCTGGCTCACAACCGGCCGCTGAACACGAAGGCGGGCGACGTCATGACGCGCGGGGTGGTCGCGTGCCGGCCCGACGACGACGTGCAGCGAGCGGAGCAGCTGATGGGGCAGCACCACAAGTCGCGCGTCCTGTGCACCGAGGCGGACGGCCGCCTGGTCGGCATCATCAGCCTGTCGGATATCGCGCAGAGCGAGGACGACAGGCACACAGCGCAGACCATCCGCCGGGTGACCGAGCGGGAGGCGGTGCAGCACGAGAGCACGCGATAGCTCGCCGGGCGCTCGCCTGAGCGCCGCGGCGGCGCGCGGCGCGGGCGACGAACCTGCGGCGTTCGCCCGCGCTCCGCGCCATCGCCCGCCGCGGCGGCCGCTCGCGCCGCGGCGCCGCCGGCGCGCCTCGCGGCGCCTTTCCCCCGCTCTGCCTGCCCGCCCCGGGTCAAGACTTCCGGCGGGCGGCCAGAGCAGCGCCATCGTCCAGCCTCGAGCGCGCCCTCACCGTCGCGCCGCGGGCGGGCTATCGCCGACGCAGGGGCACCGCGGATTGACGCAGGCCCAGGCGCCTATCCTCACCACGCGCGCCGGCGCCGGCCGTCAGCCGCGGACCTTGAGAACGGTCTTCAAGCCGGCAGGCAGCACCGACCCGCGATGGTGAACCTTCACGGTGAAGATGGCGCGATCGACCTCGTCCTCCGGCATGTTTTTCAGGGAGAAGTGGGCGATGACCTCCAGGTGAGCGCGGCAGTTCGCGCAGCTGCTCACGCTATAGCGGCTCAAGACAGAGTGATAGCCCAGGCAGTATTCCTTGGTCTTGCCGCCGTCGTCCGGGACGGTCGCGTGCGCCGTCAGCAGGAACGACCCCTGGAACAGGGCGCGATCGATGCCCCTGACCATGAGCTTCCTGGCGCTGAACCCGGGCTCTACCGCCGCCGCGCTGGGCTGGTCATCGATCGATAGATCGTCGAATGAGCCCGGTCCATACGTGTAGCCGAGCTGGTTCTCGATGTCCACGCAGGCCGTGCTGACGTCTCAGGATTGATCATATTTTCCCCACCTCCCTCGCAGCGCTCCAGCCCTGGACGAGGGTGAGGAGCTGCTCGTAGCCACGGCCCAAGGTCTGCCAGCCGGGCTCGCCGTTTCGCCGGAGGTGTCCGCCGAGCCCGGCGATTGCCAGGAAGGCATCGCGGGCCGTGGCGTTCTCGGGCAGGGGCTTGCGCGCGAAGACCCGCAGCACCTCGAGCTGGGTAGGCGTGAGCACGGCGGTCGCGGGCTGCTCCGGAGCGCGCCGAGCCTCGCTGCGCAGCAGCAATAGCTGCCAGGCGATGGGCGCGAAGAGCGCCAGCACGTTGCGCAAGCCGTGCAGGTCCTCGATCTGGCGCTTCTCGTAGGCGCATCCGGTCTTCAGGGCCTTGAAGAACTCCTCCACCATCCAGCGCGCCCGGTACCAGTCGACCAGCTGCGTCAGCTGCTCGACGGACTCGACCGACTCGCTCGTGAGCAGCACCCACTCGACCGGCGCTTCGCCCGGCGGCGGCTCGATCTCCCAGACGCGTACGACCCGCAACGAGAGCGTCGCAGGCAGCTCGCGCGGCTGGGATCTCGGTCGCCGCAGCGTCACGCGCGTGCTTCCAAGGGCGAGCTTGGCCAAGCGTCCTGCGCGCGGAGGATGCAGCCGTTTCTGTTGAGGGCTGCGATTGCCCGCCGGCCGCGGCGAAAGCTCTACCTCGCGTACGGCCACCGCTTGAACATGCGCGAGCGCCTGCTCGAGCTTGGCCTCCTCTCCGAGGGCGTCAGCCTCGACGAGGCGATTGTGCGCGAGCCGAATCACGAACCGATGCCGGGCGCTCAACAGCTGCGCGAACAGGCCGTAGTCGTCGCCTTCGCGGTCCATGACATGCACCACATCGTGCGGAGCAGCGCCCAAGGCCGCGACTCGCTCCACCTGCTCTCCCCAGCGGTCGTGCTCGTTGTCCGTCGTGCCGTCGTCGCGCACGTGCGTGCTCAGATCGAGCACGCCGAGCGGGCGGCGCGTTCCATCGCCGCTGACCGCCAGCGTGAAGTGGGCGAAGAACGTCTGCCCCGAGGAGCGCAGCCGTCCGAGCCCCTGCCGCTGGCCGTCCGAGCGGAAGGAGAGGGTCGTGGTGTCATGGATGGCGAGCACGACCGGCTCGGCCTCCATGCGCGCGAGGGTGGCGCGCACATGCGGCGCCAGAATCGCCGCGGGCGTGACGGCGTCGTTGCCGAAGAAACGGTACGCCGCCTCCAGCTCGCTGTCGGACAGCAGCGAGGGGAAGCTCTTGTCCGGCGCCTGCGCCAGCTTCTGCACCAGCTTGGTCTGGCGCTTCGAAAGCCGCGCATCGCCGAAGTGCGCGTCGCTCATCTCCTCGGCGAGTGCCGCTGCGTGCTCTGCTGCAGGTGAACCCATCCGCAGCTTTGATCACGTCGCCCAGCACACATCAAGCGAGATGTGTAGGATCCTGAGGCTGACGTAGGGCTTGCTCGTGCGCGGGTTCTTGAACGGCTTGAGCGCGGTTCCGTCGAGGGTCAGCTGAGTGCCGGGCGGGACGCCGGGGGTCGGCCCTTGCAGGTCATTCGAGCTGGTGCCCGGGTAGTCTGTCATGTCGTCGGAGACTTCGAGCGTCGTGGTTTGGCCATGCAGCTTCTGCCAGAGCCAGAACATGCGGTCGATGTTGCAGTGGTGAAAAAAGAAGATCGGATCGAAGGAGGACGTGTTGTTCTCTCCCATGTCCCCGTTCGAGCCGCTGACCAGCCCCATGCTGCCAGCAGCTATCTGCGGCGCGTCGAACCCGCCGACGGCCAGGTGGAGGTCGTTGTGGGGCTCCTCCACCGACACCACCATGGGCTGATCGGGGGGGATATCCGCGTTCCAGGCGGCCGCCGAGGTCGTGTTGGAGAAGACCGCGTAGTTCGGCGCGAATAGACACGCCCTGTACGACGCGTAGAGGTTGGCGCCCTCGGGAGGAGGTGGGTCCGTGGGCTCGGGGCCGTTCAGCCAAGCCATGATGTTGTTATTGAGCAGCGTGTCGTTCGTGTTCTGGTCGGGATACTTCTGGTTGTGGGCGTACGTCAGTTCGGAGTCCCCGAAGTTGCCCACCAGCCCCGAGAGCGGGTACCGCACCGTCGTGTAGCCGGCCCGCTTGTAGTACGGGTGCGCCTCGTCGGCGTTTGCGTTCTGGTCCCCCCAGTAGTTGTCGGAGACCGAGATGGGCAGGGTGAACGACCGCAGCGGGTCCCCCAAGGCGAAGAACGAGTTCCATTCATGTGGGTCGAGCCGCTGGATGCCCCTCCAGGCATAGAGCACGTCTTCAAGGGGTCTCGTGTTGCCCTCCGCGTATTCTTGCTGGAGGACATAGAGGGACCGCCGTATCCCTGGGGTCATGTCAGCGCGTTTCCTTTTCGTCTGTCAGAGCGAGCCTGACCTGTACGGTCTCAGGGCGGCGCGGGGCTCTCCGCGCGCTCCGTGCTTCACGGCGGCGAGGGCAGCGACGAGCCCTGCGCTCCCTTCGCCGCACGGTCTTGCGAGGGGGACGGCCCCGTCCTCCGGGAGGCGAGGCGTACGCTCCAGAGCGAGGCGCCGATGAGGAGCAAAGCGCCCGCGCAGAGGAGAGGCGGCGCGTCGAGCACGAACTTGCCCCCGAGCAGGGCCGACGCGCCCGCGAGGCCTGCAAGCATGGGGCGGTAGTCCTGGCTCGCCAGCGCGCGCTGCACGAGCGCGCCGAGCGCGAAGGCGAGCAGCCCTGCGCCGAGCGGCAGCCCCCATGCGTCGCGCAGCCAGGCGCTGGCGCCCAGCGAGCCCAGGATCCCGAGATAGGCCGCCACGCACAACGGGCACTTCGGGAGCAGCACCAGCGCGATGGCGGGTAAGAGCGGGAGGTGCCGGCCGGCGCGCTTGGCCAGCGTGGAGACGCCGGCCGAGCGCGGCGAAGGAGCAGCGCACCCGCAGGTGCACCCCGGGGGCGAGGAGTCCGTGAGGCAGTTCGGTAATCCCAACAATTATCCGGGCCCGCACCCTCCTCTCAAGTACGGGAGAGGAGACGACCCCAGCACCTACACCAACCAGAGCAGGGACACTCCCGTGACTGTGTACTTCAACGAGGAGGTCCTCATCTACGTCCAGGACTCGAACTCCAACATCGGTGTGGCTCGCGCCCCGGTGGGGTTCGTCGCGATGAGCTGGGATCAAAGCCCGATTAACCTCGGTGACCTCACCGGCGGGATGCGGTCATCGGAGACATCAGCTTCCGGGACACTCGCGTCAATTCGTATGGTTGCGACTATGTCGCCGGTTCGAACTCTCCGTGGGCGCCGGAGAATGACAACACCAGTTACCTGGTCACACGCCATGACGCCAGCCTGACTTCGCCGGTGAAGCGCAACCCGTACATCCTTGTTCCGGCGCTCGCCACTCCGGGCACGCTCCAGTACGGCCTCGAGTTCTATTGCGCGATCGGCGGAGAATATATCGGTAACTACTGGTTCGACCCCTCGATCACGATCGCAGCACCGCAGTGACCACGGGCGCCGGCGTCCACGGTTCGCCGCCGCGGAGCAGCCCCGCCAGGGATCGCTGGCGCACGGAACTGGCCTGGTCGACCGACGAGCTCAGCCGATCGCCTCGGCCGTGAGTAGGCGCGTCCTCCGGCCCGAGGCGAGCGTGAGGTGCTGTCCCCAGCTGGTCTGGTGCGGCATGTCCCCCTCGACGAGCTCGCTCGCCCGGATCTCGAAGCCCGCCGCGCGGTAGGCGGGGCGCAGCGTGTCATCGACCCACGCGTCCGAGAGCTCGGGGAGCCCGAGCCGCGCCGCGTAGGGCCGGTCGTCGAAGACGCTCTGGTTGAGCAGCGCGATGAGCTCCCCGCCCGGTCGGACGAGCCGGCGCAGCGCCTCGAGCACCGGCGCCTCGGGCAGCACGAGGGCCGAGAGCAGCGAGGCCCAGGGGAAATTGAGGGTGAGGGTGTGGGCGAGCCCGGTGAGCTCCTCGGGCAGCGCCTGCACGGACGCGACGACGAAGAGCGCGTTCGGCCGGCCGCCCCGGGTGACCTTGCGGCTGGCGCGCCATGACACCTCGCGCATCCGCTCCCCCGCGGGGTCGATGCCGATGCAGTACGTGTCGGCGTGGGCGCCGGCCGAGCGGTACACGAAGCGGCCGTCGCCTGTGCCGACGTCGATGAGGACACGGGCGTGGCCGGCGAGCTTCGCCTCGAGGTCCGCGCGCGTCCACGTGTGGGACGTCTTCCCGAGCTGCACGATCATCGTCGCCTCGAGCGCCGCTCTCCCTGGTTCCTCGCTCAGCCGGGGGTGTCCCCGCCCCCCGGGCGGTGCCCCTCGGCGCTCGCAGCCGCCAGCTCCCGGCAGGCGAGCGCCCGCACGAGGTCGTCGCTCGCCTCGCGGAGCATCCGGACCAGCATCGGCAGCCGCGGCGCCGCCGGTGCGCCGTCCGGGGCCCGCCCGAGCGCCGCGGTCCGCGCCTCCGCGCGGGCGACGAGGTCCCGATCGACGCGGTACGAGGGGAACAGATGCGTGAAATACGCGGACGCGAGCTCGTGCGTCCGCGTCTCGAAGACCTGCTGCACCCGCTCGAAGAACGCCTGCGCGTACGGCTCGAGCAGCGCGCGCTGGAACGACCAGTTGAAGCCCGACATCGCCGCGCTGGTGAGGTGCAGCGAGCCGTACCCGTCCTCGTGGAAGCGCGCCCACGCCGCGGCCTTCACCGCCGGATCCGGGCGCGCCGTCTCGGCGCGCAGCGCGGCGCGCTGGCCGCGGTCCGACGGGTCGCGCTCGCGCTCGGCCGCGAGCCGCTCCTCCGCGCCCTTCATGCCGCGCGCGATCCACTTCACGGCGACCGTCCAGCGCATCTCCTGGTCGATCGCGAGGCCGTCCACCTCGATCTCGCCGTCCACGAGGCGCGCGGCCAGCGCGAGATCCGGCGCGGAGTACGCCGCGTTGAAGAGCGCCCGCGCCCACACGATCTGCGCGTCGCCGCGGGGGGCCGACCGCAGGGCCGCGAGGGCGAGGCCGGTGAACGCGCTCGCCTCGGCCTCGCGCAGGGGATCCGGCACGTAGCGCGCGAGCGCCGTCACCGCGTTCGTGAGCACCGGGTCGACGAGCGAGAGGTCCGGCTCGGCGGGCAGCTTGTCCCTCACCAGCGCGAGGTACGCGGGGGAGGCGAGCTTCTGGTCGCGCACCATGCTCCAGAGCGACGACCAGAGCAGCTGGCGCAGGAGCGGATCGTCCACGCGGCCCATGTGCTCGCGCACGAACGCGAGCGAGGCCGGGTCGAGCGCGATCTTCGCGAACGTGAGGTCGTTGTGGTTGGGGAACACGAGGAGCGGCGCCCGCTGCCCCCGCGCGGCGGCGACCTCGGTCGCCGCGCCGTCGATCTCCGCGGGCACCGAGTCGACGACGAGCGCGCCGTCCTCCTCGCGCGCGAGCGCGACGTCGATGCGGTGCGGCCGGAGGGTCGGGTAGTCGGCGGGCGCCGTCTGCAGGACGCGGAGCCGGCCGATGCGGTCGCCCTCGGGCTCCCACTCGGCCGTCAGCGTGTTGAGGGACGCCTGCTCGAGCCAGAGGCGCGACCACGCGCCGAGGTCGCGGCCGGAGCCCTCCTCCAGCGCGGACAGGAACTCGCGCAGCGTCGCGTTGCCGTACTGGTAGCGCTTGAAGTACCGGCGCATCCCCTCGCGGAAGGCAGGGAGGCCGATCGCCGCGACGAGCTGCTTCATCGCGGCGGCGCCCTTGCCGTACGTGATGCCATCGAAGTTCAGGAACGTGTGCTCCGTGTCGGCGAGCTCCCCGGCGATGGGGTGCGTCGTCACGAGCTGGTCCTGCCGGTAGGCCCAGCTCTTCATGACGTTGAACGCCTTCCACACGGCCGGCTGGAACCGGGTCGCCTGTTCCATCGCGAGGAAGGCCATGTACGTGGCGAAGCTCTCGTTCAGCCAGAGATCGTTCCACCACCGCATGGTCACGAGGTTGCCGAACCACATGTGGGCCATCTCGTGGAGGAGCACCTCCGCGCGCGTGAGGCGCTGGTGGTCCGTCGGCGGGTCCCGGAAGATCATGCGCTCGCTGTGGGTCACGGCGCCGACGTTCTCCATGGCGCCGGCGTTGAACTCCGGGACGAAGACCTGATCGTACTTGGTGAAGGGGTAGGGGTAGTCGAAGAACTCCGGGTAGAAGTCGAAGCCCTGCTTCGTGATCGCGAAGAGCTCCTCGGCGTCGAGGTGCCTCGCGAGCGACCTGCGGCAGTAGAGGCCGAGGGGGATGCCGCGGTGCTCGTCGCGGACGCCGCTGTACGGGCCGGCGATCAGCGCGAAGATGTACGTGCTGAACCGGGTCGTCTCCTCGAACACCCGCGTCGTGCGCCCGAGGCCCGCGCCGAACGTGCGGGTGACGCGGGCGTTGCCGATGACCTCCCAGTCCTCGGGCGCGGTGACGGAGAGCCGGTAGCTCGCCTTGATGTCCGGCTGATCGAAGCAGGGGAACACGCGGTGCGCGCTGAACGGCTCGAGGTCCGAGTAGAGATAGTCCTCGCCGTCCTCCGGGTCGCGGAAGTGATGGAAGCCGTCGCCCGTGTGATCGTAGTCGTTCTCGTAGACGACGCGCACGCGCGTCTCCGGGTCGAGCAGCTTCCCCGGGAGGAGGATGCGGCAGTCGGACCACGCGGGCTCGACCTCGACGCCGTTGATCTCGAGCCGCTCGATGCGCCGGCCGCGGAAGTCGATGAAGGTGTCGCCGCGGCCGCGGACGTCGAAGTAGGCGATCGCCTCGCCGCGGTAGCCGCGGGCGCCGCGCGAGAGGTCGAGGGAGAGCTCGTAGCGCGCGTTGCCGATGCGCGCGGCGCGCTCCTCGGCCTCCTTCTGGGTGAGCACGTCCCGTCCAGGGCCGCCCGTCGTCTCCGTCATGACTGCACACCGTAGGACGAACCGCCGGAGGGTGGCCAGCGATCTGCCGCGGTCGCGGTCGCTGCGCCGTCGGGCGACCGCCGCGCCGCGCGTCCGGCTGCCGCTGCCGCGTGGCCGCAAGGCGCACGAGCAGGCGCCTGCCAGGCGGCCGGGCGAGGGAGCGGACGACCGGGCAAGTGAGCCGTCCTGCACGGGCGACACACCGGGGTCCGGACCCCTCTCGAAAACGCTGGGTCGAGCGATTTTCGGGGCAAATTTGTGCCGGAGAACGCGTTTTCGGCGAAATTCTGTGCCAACAACCCAGCATTCACCCTCCTCGTTGTGCCAGAAGGGGGTGCCGCGCCCCTCCGGACCGCAGAGCAGAGCGCGCGCGGGGTGCCGGATCCCCCCGGGCGTAAAGAAGCGCGAGCGGGGGAGCGCAGCGCGGCTCGGCGTGGCCTGGAAGCGTCCCTTGGCCTGGAGCTCCCCTGAGGGGTCGATGCCGTGCGTGTGCCGTGGTTCCGCCTGCGCGGGCTCGCTATGCTCGGATCATGCAGCGCGCGCCGACGTCCTGGGTGATCGACCCCGACGATCCGCGGGCCCCTCCGCAGGAGCTCTGGGACCGCATGACGCCGGAGGAGCGCCAGCGCGTCCTCGACACGCTCCCGTCGGAGTTCGAGATCTCCGAGGCGTGCCCTCCCGAGGGCGACTTCCACTTCAACCCGAAGGTGGCGGCCAGGGACGCGCTGGGCGGGTACTTCCAGCGCATCGGCCGGCGCGTGTACCTCGCATGCGAGCTGCCGGTGTACTACCCGGCCGAGCGGATGTTCGCTCCCGACGTCATCGCGGTGCTCGACGTCGAGGTGAAGGAGCGCGCCCACTGGTCGGTGAGCGCCGAGGGCAAGGGGATCGACTTCGCGCTGGAGATCCTCTGGCGCGGGAAGAGCAAGAAGGACCTCGAGGACAACGTCACCCGCTACGCGTCGCTGGGCATCTCCGAGTACTTCGTCTTCGACCGCAGGCGAAGGCGGCTGCGCGGCTTCCGGCTCGCCGAGGGCAGCGCGCGGTACCAGCCGATCGTCCCGCAGGAGGGCCGGCTCGCGAGCACGGTGCTCGATCTCGACCTGAGCCTGGAGGGAGACCGGCTGCGCTTCTTCCACGGGCTGGCGCCGCTGCCGGAGACGCACGAGCTGCTCGCCCGGCTCGGCTCGATGGTGGGCGACCTCGAGGCGCGCATCGAGGAGACCGAGACGAGCCTCGACGAAGAGCGGCGCCGCCTCGACGAAGAGCGGCGCCGCCTCGATGCGGAGCGGCTGCGCGCCGACGAGGCCGAGCGGCGGCTGGCCGAGGCCCTGGCGGAGCTGGAGCGCATCAAGCGCGAGCGCGGCTGAGCGCACGCCGGAGGCGTGAGCGACTCCCCTGGTCCCAGCCGAGCTCGGCTCAGGGCGCCGGAGGGCTGCGGCGCCACACGAGCGCGACGGCGATCCCCGCGAGCGCGAAGGCCGCCTGGAGGAGGTGGACGAGCAGCGAGATCGCGACGGCGGAGCTCGCGGTGAGGCCGAGCAGCGAGGCGGCGAGCGTGAACGCCCCGTCGGTGGCGCCGATCTGGCCCGGGATGAGGTCGCCGGCGGCCGTGCCGGCGGCGCCCACGCCGTACGCGGCGAGCGCGCGGAGGGGGCCGCTCTCGGCGCCGACGACGGCGAGCAGCAGGCCGTACTGCACCGCCTGGAGCGCGCGGCCCGCGAGGCAGGCGGCGAACGGCCAGGCCGGGACGGGCGGGCGCTCGAGGACGGCCTCCTGGAAGGCGGTGGCGAGCTGGCCGGCGCGGGCGAACCGCCGGGTGATCCACGCCGAGGCGGCGCGCTGCCGCGCGGCGAAGGCGACGCCGAGGCCGCTCGCGACCAGGACGGCGGCGTGCGCGAGCACGCCGAGGGCGAGCGGAGAGGCGCCGCCGATGTGGAAGAGGGCGATGGCCGCGAGGAGCGACAGCGGGGCCGAGGACAGGAGCGCGAGCGACTGGTTCGCCGTGGCGATCGCGGCCGCGCGCGCGGCGCCGACGTGGGGGGAGAGCAGCGCGGCCTTGACCGCCTCGCCCGCGGGGCGGCCGGCCGGCATCAGCGTGATGACAGGGTAGGTGACGACGTGGATGCGAAGGAGCTCCGCGGCCGGGACGCGCCGCGGCGCGCAGAGCACGCCGGTCGCGAGCGCCTCGCACCCGATGCGCGCCGCCTCCAGCGCGATCAGGAAAGGCACGAACGGCGCGGCGCGGGTCACCGCGGCGAGCATTTCCGCCGCGCCGACGTGGCGGATTAGCGCGGCCAGCGCGGCCAGGCCGAGGCCGCCGAGCGCCGCGTGGAGCAGGGCCTTTCGCCGCGCGCGGCGGGCGGCGGGCGCGTCCGGGGCGGCGGGCGGAGCGGCCGGGACGCGCGCCTCGCCGCCGGGCGCGGGACTGGAATCGCTGCCGGCGCATTCCGCTGCCGCTCGGGCCGGAGGCAAGGGAGCCATGGGAAGGGGATGTGCTGCGAGGAGCGTGCCGGCGCCGTGTGGGTGCGGCGTGCGCACGCGGCGGTGAGCTGCCTCGCGGAGCGCACGCGCCATGGGCATGCAGCGCGCGCACGCGGCGGTGAGGCTTCGAGCTTCTCGGCGAGCAGGAGCTCACGTGGGGACACCTACGGACGAGCAACGGTGAGCGCCCCGGTGCTCGCGGGCGCGGCCGCTCACGCCGGATCGAGCGGGGCGTGGAGCCGCGTGCCGGGTACGACGATGCCCCGCGGTCGCCGGGGGTCAGCGCGCCGTAGCGCTCGCGGAACACCGGCGGCAGCGGCCGCGCCCCGGGCGGAGCGAGCCAGAGGCGGAGCAGGTGCCGCTTGCGATCCGGGTCGGGCCAGTCCTCGAAGGCCGTGCGATCGTGGAGCAGCGTGGGGTTGTGCACGAGCTGGATGTCGCCCGGGCGGAGCTCCATGGTCATGTGGAGCGCGGGGTCGTTGGCGAGGGCATCGAACAGGTCGAGCGCCTCGATCTACCGCGCGCTGAGCGGCGGGACGTCGGGAAAGCGGCGGGCCGACTCGATATACTGCCGCTGGTAGATGCCGGTGCGGTCTCTTCGGAGCTCATTCGGCGGTTCAATTTCCTCCTGCCTCGCCTCCGGCGCGCTCAGGACGCGGTCGTCCTCCCCGAACGGCGCGCGCGAAGCACGGCGTCGACGCTGAACACCGCGAGCCCCGTCCAGATGCAGGCGAAGCTCACGGCCTGGGCCGTGGTGAACGGCTCGTCATAGACCAGCACGGCCAGCAGGAACTGGCCGCTCGGCGCGAGGTACTGGAGGAAGCCGACGGTGGTCAGCGACAGGCGGCGCGCCGCGTTCGTGAACCAGACGAGCGGCAGGGCCGTGATGATGCCCGTCGCGGCGAGGAGGAGGTGGGTCCGCAGATCGGTGCGGCCCGCGGCGCCGGCGCCCTCGACGTGGAGGGCGGCCAGGTAGGCCGCGCCGAGCGGGGCGATGAACGACGTCTCCAGGGTGGAGCCGGGGAGCGAGCCGACGGCGGCGACCTTCCGCAGCAGGCCGTACACCCCGAACGTGCTCGCCAGGCCCAGGGCGATCCAGGGGATCGAGCCGGCGCGCACCGCCAGGTACACGACGCCCGAGGCGGCGAGGCCGAGCGCGAGCCACTGGGCGGGCCGCAGCCGCTCGCGCAGGAAGAGCATGCCGAGGAGCACGCTGAGCAGCGGGTTGATGAAGTAGCCGAGGCTGGCGTCGAGCACGCGCCCCACCGCGACGGCGTAGATGAAGAGGACCCAGTTCGCCGACACGAGCGCGCCGGTCACCGCCATCGCCGCGACGACGCGCCGGTCGCGCAGGGCAGCGCCGAGCGCGCGGCCCTGCCCTGTGGCCAGCGTGAGCGCCACGAACGAGAGCAGGCTCCACACGGTGCGATGGGCCAGGAGCTCGACCGCGCCGACATGACGGAGCTGCTTCCAGAAGACGGGGACGACGCCCCAGGAGCTGTAGGCCGCGATCCCGTAGGCGACGCCCCACGCGGCCTCCTGGCGGCTGTCGCGAGCATCTTCGGGCGTGCGCATCGGGGTCGTGCTTCCTCGGCGGCGTCGATCGACGCCGCCCGCCGCCCGGCGCCGCTGCTGCGAGGCGCCGCTCGCGTTCGATCGGACGGCGAACATGGCGAACCTGCTCGGCCATTTCAAGCCCTGCCTGAGAGCGCCGGGCTCGCAGGCTCGCCGCGAGGCCGCATGGCATCCGCGTTGCTGGGTGCGGGGCGCGGCGCTGGAGTCCGCAGCGAGCACAGCGAGGTAGGTATGCGAAGTGTCTACGCTCTGGCAGGGCTATGTGCAGCGATGGTGGTCGCGTGCACGGAAAATACGACCGGCGAGACGGAGCCAGGAGGCGCACAGCCTGAAGACATGGGGTTCGTGACCGTCCAGTGGTCCATCGAGGACAAGACCGACGCCGCTCAGTGCAAGGCGCGCGGCGCGACCGCGGTCGAGCTGGTCCTCATCAACACGAAGAACAACGAGGTCACGCGGCAGGTGGTCCCTTGCGAGCGGTTCGACGCGAGCGTGCAGCTCGTCGCCGACGACTATGTCGGGACGCTCTCGCTCGTCGACGACAACGGCAGGCCGGTCAGCGACCCGCAGGCGGTGGGGCCGTTCGATGTCTCCGGGGACGAGTCGACGACCCGCAAGGTCAGCTTCCCCGCCGCCGAGAGGCAGCGCGGTACGCACCGGCAGCCCGAAAGGCCACGGCGGTAAGCCACAGGCGGATCGCGCCGGGCGCGCCCGAGCCCCTTCACGCGCCGATCGCGGGCCGATCGCGGCCGCCTGCCCGCGGAGGCGCGCGATCGAGCCGCCCTCACGGCGAGGGCGCTCGGTCCCTCCCCGCACCGCCGGGGAGCCCGCCCCCTTCGATCAGCCGGAGGAGCTTGTCCTTCGTGGTCAGCCCCACGTGACGAGCCACCTCCTTGCCCCCGGCGAACGCGACGACGGTCGGGAACGCGCGGATGCCGAGGCGGCGGGCGATCGCCGGGCACCGATCGCCGTCGACCGCCACCACCTTCAGGCGCCCTGCGCCTTCCTCCGCCAGCTTGTGCAGGATGGGCGCGAGCGCGCGGCACGGCGGGCACCACTGCGCGGTGAGCTCGACGAGGACGGGCACCCCGGCCTCCAGCACCTCGGCGTCGAAGCTCGCCTCGTCGATCTCGCGGACAGGATTCATGGACATGGCGTGAACCTCCATGCCCTGGCAGGTCTCGAGGGCGGCATCCATTACAGCCCTCGCCCGTTGTAATGTGGGCGCGGCTCGACACCTGACCTCCTGGACCATGGGCGCCATCAAGGACGTGGACGATCTCCTCAACCATGTGTCGCACCTTGTGCGCTCCGAGCGTTCGGCGCTCGCGGCGCTGGCGCGCGCGGAGGGGGTGACACCAGAAGATGCGGTCGACTGCGTGCAGGAGGGCCTCTGCACGCTGCTCACGCTCGCGCAGCGGGGCGCCCTCCCGGAGGACGTCGGCGCGTGGGGGGGCGTGCTCGCCGGGACGGTGCGGAACGCCGCGCGCAACCGGCGCCGCCGTCACTTCCGCGCCCGGCCGCACGACGACGTGGACGCGCACCCGGAGGCCGCGGGGGACGTCCCGGCGACCGACGAGGCGATCGCGCGCGCCGAGGAGCACGTCCGCCTGCGCGCGTGCGTCGAGGAGCTCTGCGAGATCCAGAAGGCCGTCGTGACGCTGCGCATGCTCGAGGAGCAACCCGGAGAGGACGTGGCGCGCGCGCTGGGCATCTCGGCCGGCCACGTCGCGGTGCTCCTGCACCGGGCGAAGCTCGCGCTGCGCGCGTGCATGACGTCGCCGCACTGAGCCAGCGCGCCGCGCGTGCTGCCGCGCGCCCTCGCGAGAGCGCGCGCGGCGCGGGCGCGCCGGTGTCTGCTATGTCTTGGGCGAGACGTCATGAGCCCTCCTTCTCCAGCCTTGCGCATCCTCGCGCCCGATGAGCCGCCCGCGTTCGAGGTGGTGAACCCCGAGGGCCGCTCCAGCGCGGTCCTGCTCTGCGACCACGCGTCCAACGCGGTTCCGAGGAGCCTCCCCGAGCTGGGCAGGCAGCACGAGGCGCTCCGCGAGCACACCGGCTGGGACATCGGCGCGGCGCCCCTCTCGCGCCGCCTGTCCGCGCTCCTCGACGCGCCGCTCGTGCTCTCCGGCTACTCGCGGCTCGTCATCGACTGCAACCGGCCGCTGGGCTCGCCGACGTCCATCCCCGAGATCAGCTGCGGCGTGCCCATCCCCGGCAACGCCATCGACGCCGCGGAGGCCCGCGCGCGGGCTGACGCGTGCTTCTGGCCCTACCACCGCGCGATCACCGCGCTCCTCGACGCGCGGCGGGACCGCCGGAAGCGCACGGCGATCCTCAGCGTCCACAGCTTCACGCCCGCGATGCCCGGCCAGGACCGGCCGTGGCACGCGGCCGTCCTCTACGGGCGCGACCGCAGGCTCGCCGCGCCGTTCCTCGAGGCGCTGCGGCGCGAGCCCGGGCTCTGCGTCGGCGACAACGAGCCCTACCGCGTGACCGAGGGCGGCGACTACGGGATCCCCACGCACGGCGAGGCCCGCGGCCTGCCCTGCGTGCTCCTCGAGATCCGCCAGGACGGCCTGCTGAGCGACGAGGGCGTGGAGGCCTGGGCCCAGCGCCTCGCGGCGAGCTACCGGGCCATCGAGGCAAGCGGCGTCGACCTGAACGCCCTCTCCCCGGACGGCGCCGCCGGTCGGTGACGAAGGCGGGGCTCGGGGCCCGACGGCGCGGGTATCGGGCCCCTCGCCGTGGCGGGGAAAGTACGGCCTGCGGTCATTGACAAAAAAAATTGTCAATGATACCCACGGCGGTGTGCTCGACGTCGACGTCATCGAGGATCCGGCCGCGGCAGCGGCAGCGCTCGAGCCTGTCAGGAGCCGGCTGCTCTCGGAGCTCTCGGCGCCCGCGTCCGCCGCGACGCTGGCCACGCGCCTCGGGATCGCGCGCCAGAAGATCAACTACCACCTGCGCGCCCTCGAGGCGCACGGGCTCGTGCGCATGGCCGGGACGCGCAAATGGGGTGGGCTGACGGAGCGCCTGCTGGTCGCGAGCGCGGCTTCCTACGTCGTGTCGCCCGGCGCGCTCGGGCCTGTCGCCGTGGATCCGGAGCGCGCCTCGGACCGCCTCTCCGCGACCTACCTCATCGCCCTGGGCGCGCGCGTCGTGCGCGAGGTCAGCGAGCTCCTGCGGCGCTCGCGGGAGGCCGACAAGCGCCTCGCGTCGCTGTCGATCGACGCCGAGGTCCGCTTCCGATCTCCGGCGGAGCGCGCCGCCTTCACCGGCGAGCTCACCCGCGCGGTGACGGCGCTCGTCGCGCGCTACCACGACGACGAGGCGCCAGGCGGGCGATCGCACCGCCTGGTGATCGTCGCTCACCCCACACCCACACCGAACGAAGCACCACGAAAGGAGTCATCATGCCCGTGAGAAAAGACGCGTCCGGCCGTCGCAGCGTCGAGGCCGAAGTCGAGGTCCCCGGCAGCCCCGAAGAGGTGTGGCGCGCCATCGCGACCGGTCCCGGGATCTCGTCGTGGTTCGTGCCGAGCGAGCTCGAGGAGCGCGAAGGCGGCACGACCGTCTCTCACTTCGGCCCGGGCACGAGCATGGATTCGGTCGCGACCATCACGGCCTGGGAGCCGCCTCGCCGGTTCACCGCCGAGGCTCCGGAGGACATGGGACCCGGCGGCCCCAAGGTCGCCACGGAGTGGATCGTGGAGGCGCGGTCCGGCGGGACGTGCGTCGTGCGCGTGGTGCACAGCTGGTTCGCGAGCACCGACGACTGGGACAACCAGTTCGAGGGTCACATGCACGGCTGGGCGGCCTTCTTCCGCATCCTTCGGCTCTATCTGGCCCATTTCCGTGGGCAGCCCTGCGCGGCGTTCCAGCTGATGGGCGCCGGATCCGAGCCCAGAGCCGCGACATGGGGCGCGCTCATCGGCCCGCTCGGGCTCGCTTCCGCCGCGGAGGGCCAGCGGGTGAGCTCCGCCGCCGGCGTGCCGCCGTTCGCCGGGGTGGTCGAGCGCGTCGGCCCGAGCGAGCACCCGGAGCTGCTCCTCCGGCTCGAGGAGCCGGCGCCGGGCATCGCCCACCTGTTCGCCCTTCCCATGGCCGGGCAGATCTTCCTGCCGATCCGGCTGTACCTGTACGGCGACCGGGCGCCCGCCGCGGCGGCGCGCGACGAGCCCGCGTGGCAAGCGTGGATGGCCGAGCGCTTTCCTGTGCGCGCGCCCGGCTGACCCTCCGAGGCACCTTGTCTCACGTGTGACGGCCTGACGCAGGCGAGCCTCCGCCGGGGGCGGCGGAGAGCGTCACTCCGGGACGGCGCACATCGCTGCGAACAGCTCGATTCCCATCGGTTTCCGGCAAAGGCTCGGGGCGGCACCGTTCGTGTATCGCCAGGCTCATGGCAGCGCTCGGCCCTCGCGCCGGCGCTCGTTCAACGGAGTCGATGGAGGTACCGATGAACCATGCAGTCAATCCGAGGTGGTGGGATGATCACAAGACGTCCGGCTGGGACCGCGTGAAGGAGGCGCTGCGCCGCGACTGGGAGCAGACCAAGGCGGACTTCACCAGCACCAAGGGGCAGGAGCTCAACCAGGACGTCGGCGATACGGTGAAGCAGGCGCTCGGCAAGCAGCCGATCCCGCCGCGCTACGCCCCGAACACCGACTGGGACCAGGTCGAGCCGGGGCTGCGCTACGGCTGGGGCGCGGCGAGCCATTACAACGATCACACCGACTGGGACGATCGGGTCGAGAGCAAGCTCAAGGAGGAGTGGAACGACCTCAAGAGCGGGCGCACCTGGGACGAGGCGAAGAGCGCCGTGCGGCGCGGGTGGGATTCGGCGCGGCGCAAGGTCTCCTGAGCCGCGTCCTCGACCGGATCACCGCCTCGACGGCGGGAGCAGCTCCCTCAGCGCGTCGTGCAGGCGGCGGTACGTCACGACGTCGCCCCGCGCCACGCCCTCCCGCACGAGATCCCGGGCGACGTCCGGGCCGATGCCGGCGAGCACGCAGGTGCTGCCGAGCAGCCGCACCGCCGTCGCCACGCGCAGGAAGAGCGCGAGCGCGCTCGCCTCCATCCGGTCGAGCCCGGTGACATCGATGACCACGGCGCGCGCCCTCCTGGCCGTCACGGCGGCGAGGAGCCGCTCCATGAGGAGCGCGCACCGCTCCTCGTCGACGAAGCCGATCACGGGGACGCAGAGGATCCGGCTCCAGACCTCGAGGATGGGCATGGATAGCGCCCGGATCGCGGCGCGCTGGTGCTCGATGAGCGTCAGCTTCTCGGTGATCTCCCGCTCGTACGCGAGGTCGCGCGCCCGCGCGAGCTCCTCCTCGGCGCGGGCGCGCGCGAGCGCCTGCGCCGCCGCGGGCAGGAGGCGGCGCACGAGGCTGACGTGGCGCGCGTCGAAGAAGGCGCGGTCCGGATGGACGAGCACGAGCAGCGACCGCAGGGGGCCGGCGTGGAGCGGCGCGTGGAGCGCGGAGCCGTAGCGCGCGAGCACGGGCTCCGGCTGGCGCTGCCACTCGGCGAGCTGGCGGAGGTCGAAGCTGGCGACCGGCCGGCCCTCGAGCGCGCGCGAGAACGCGGGCCCGGCCTCCCATTCGGTCGCCGAGAGGCCCGGATCGGTCGCGACGAGGGCGCGGCCGTCCGCCCCCTCATCGAACGCGATCACGAGCCCGGCGGAGGCCCCGAGCCGCTGCGCGGTCGCCTCGACGACGCGCGCCAGCGTCTCCGTGAAGCTGCCCGGCTCCGTGAAGCGCAGGAGCACCTCCGCCAGCCCTTCGGCCTCCAGCCGGAGCGCTCGCTCCTCCTCATGCGCGCGCCGAAGCTCGGCGATCGTCTCGTGGGCAGCCTCGTCCATCACAGCTCAGTCTCCGAGCAGGACGACGCTGATGGAGAGGTTCGCGTGCCGGTTCTTGCCCCGGGTGAAGCACCCCTGCTCGCCGAAGGTGAACCTGCCGAGGAAGGGCGTCTCCCCGAGCGACGCGGCCACCCCCTGCACGACGCGATCGAGCTCGCCGCGCACGGCGAGCATGCACCCCGCGCAGAAGATCACGAGCGCGCCCCGCGCGCGGAAGGAGGGCGGCGCGGCCCCCAGCGCGGCGTCGACCACGGAGCGGACCCGGCCGATCACGCTCTCGCGCGATCCCTGCATGAGCACGAGCTCGTCGCCCTCGTTGATGTTGGCGCCGAGCGTCATGGAGTTGTCCTCCTGCACGGTGTCCGGGTGGATGAGCAAGAACTGGGGGACCTTGCCGATCCAGCCCGAGGGCCGCCCGAGGGGGTGGAGCGCCGTGTGCTCCAGGATCGTCCCGCCGCCGAGCTGCGCGGAGATCAGGCCTTCGGTCCAGCGGTTGTAGACCTCTGCGGCCGGGAGCCCGTCGATCTCGGGCAGGCGCCTGCCCTCGGCGCGGGTCACGCGACAGCGGTGCTCGGTGGGGGCATAGCCGCTGCTGAACGCATAGGAGATCTCCCCGGACGGGTAGAGGGCGGTCAGCAGCGCCGCGCCCTCGTGGGCCAGCCCGCGCTCCATCTGCGATTGCCTGCCGACGATGGAGTCCGCCGCGGTGGAGCCGCCGAACACGGGCACGTTGGGGCCCACGACGTCCTCGATGCCGAGCAGGACGTCCTCCTCCGCGCCGGTCTGCACGCTGAGCCAGAGCAGGGCCGGGAGCTCGCCGGAGCGCCCGGCGTCCTCGATCGCGCGCGCCGCGGCGCGCGCGCCGGCGGCCCGCGGGGCGCCGTCGATCCGCTCGGCCGCGACGCCATAGGCGCCCTGCGCGTCGGCGACCCCGAGCAGGGCGAGGCCGGGGCCGGGGGCGCCATGAACGCCGGCGGCGGTCATGACCGACTGGCACGAGCTCGATCCGTGGACGCGAACCGACGGCGGCAGCACCGCGGTGGCGCGCGCGAGCTCGTCGACGTCATAGGAGGCCGTGTAGCTCAGGAAGACGTGATCTGGCTCCGCGCCGAGGCCCGCGCGCAGCGCCGACATGGCCTCGGCGAACGCGGCGCTCGCCCCCGCAGCGGTCGACGACGACGTGGCGATCTTCATCCCCGCGGCCCTCCCGTGCCCGCGGTCCGTGCCGCCGGCGCCGGCGCGCTCCACAGGCCGTCTGTCGCGTTCATGACCTTTTCCTTCATCGGCGTTCTTTCCGCTTGCGAGGCGCCCGGTGATCCCCTGCGCCGGCGCTTATACACAAAACCGCACCACGCCGCCCCTGCGCTCAGCCGCCGATAAAGTGCCGCGCGTAGCCGTACACGTAGACCGGGATGATCGCGGCGGCAGCCACGTTGAGCAGGAAGCCTGTCCGGATCATCACCGGGAGCCGCACGTACCCGCTGCCGAACACGATGGCGTTGGGCGGCGTGCCCGCCGGCAGCATGAAGTCGCAGGACGCGGCGATCGTGGCCGCGAACAGCACGCCGAGGTCCTGCGGGAGCACGTTGAGCGCCACGTTCACCGTGGCGGTGTTCGATGCCAGCGCCGACAGGGCGATCGTGCCGGCGCTGGCGAGCCCGAGCTGCGCGAGCAGCGGCGCCTCGGCGACGACCGCGAGCTTCGCGGCCATCCACGCCGAGAGCCCGCCGCCCTCGATGCCGGCCGCCATCGCGAAGCTGCCGCCGAGCAAGGCGAGCGTGCCCCAGGGCATCCTGCGCACGGAGGCGAGCGAGAGGGCGCGCAGGGCGAGCAGGCCGAGCGCCGCCAGGACGGCCACGGTCGCCTCGTAGTGCTTGCCCTGCACCTTGAAGCCGGCCGCGGCGCCCGAGCCGAGCGCGGCGCCCAGGCCCCTGAGCGCGGCCTGGAGGGGGGGCGCGAGCGCGGCGCGCAGCGGATCGCCGAGGATCCAGAGCGCGCTGGCCGCCGCGAAGATGGCGGCGACGGTCTTCTCGCCGCGGCTCATCGGGCCCATGGCCGCGAGTTCGCGGTCGATCGCGTCGCGCGCACGGCCGGGGCCGAGCCCGTCCCGCTTGCCCACGCGCCACAGGGCGAGCCAGAGCAGCGGGACGAAGAGGACAACGAACGGCAGGGCGATCGCCATGTACCGCAGAAAACCGAGATCGTGGCCGAGCTTGTCGGCGAGGAAGCCGCAGAAGATGGAGTTCGTCCCGGTGCCGATCTTCGTGCCGATCCCGCCGACGTTGGAGGCGTAGGCCACCGCCAGCATGATGGCCGTCCCGTAGTGCGTGAGCCTGCGCCCCCCGGCGGCCGACTCCAGCTGCGCGAGCAGGGCGAGCCCGATAGGGACCATCATCACGGCGGTCGCTGTGTTGGAGATCCAGAGCGAGATGGAGCTCGTCGCGACCAGCATGCCGAGCAGGAGGCGCTTCGGGTCCGTGCCGACGGCCCGCATGATGTGGAGCGCCACCCGGCGGTGAAGGCTCCACTGCTCCATGGCGGCCCCGATCGCCATGCCGCCGAGGAAGAGGAAGATGTATGCGTCGACGAACGGCGCGGCGGCGCGGGCCGCGTCGCCCGCGAGCCCGCGGCCGAAGACGCCGAGCAGCGGGAAGAGCACGAGCGGCAAGCAGGCGGTGAGCGCGACGGGGAGCACCTCGAAGAGCCACCACAGCGCCATCCACGCCGCGACCGCGGCCGCGTACGCAGGGCGGTGGCCGTAACCAGGGACGGCGTGGAGCCCGCTCGGGACGAGCGCGATCGCGAGGGCGGCGGCCGGACCGGAGGCGACGCCGAGGCAGCGAAGCAGGCGGAGCCGCGCAGGCGGCGGGCGGCTTCGGTGAGGGGCGCCCGGCGGCGCGGCGGCGTGATCAGGGGGGCCCTGCATGGCGACTCTATCGCACACGCGCTCCTCGCCGGCAGGCCGCGCCCTGCGCGCAGCGCGGCGGGCGCGGCGCGCGCGTGCTAGGCGTCAGCCGCTCCGCGCGGCGCTCGCGCCGCCCGCAGGGCAGGAGAGCCGCCGTGTCCGATCCCCTCGTCGTCAACGATGCGCTGACCGCCCCGGCCGCGCTCCTCAGCTGGAGCGCCGTTCGCGCGTCGGGGCCCGGCGGTCAGAACGTCAACAAGGTCGCCTCCAAGGTGGAGCTGCGCTTCGACTTCGGCGCGTGGCCGGAGCTCGCCGACGACGCCAAGGCGAGGCTGCGCGAGCTGGCGCGCGGCCGGCTCGACGCCGAGGGGCGGCTGTTCATCGTGAGCCAGCTGACTCGCGACCAGCTGCGCAACCTGGACGACGCGCGCGAGAAGCTGCGCGCGCTGATCCTGCGCGCGCTCGAGGTGCCGGTGAAGCGAAGGCCGACGCGGCCGACGCGTGCGTCGAAGGCGCGGCGGCTCGACGAGAAGCGGCGCACGGGCGAGAAGAAGCACGTGCGCCGCGGCGGGGGCGATCACGAGTAACGGGGCGCGGGGGGAGGGCGTCCAGCGCGCGCCCGCGCCGCGGCGGTCCTCGCTCAGCGCTTGCGCCGGGAGCCGGCGACGACCTGGGCGGCGGTCGTCGCGGTCGCCGCGCGCTTGATCCATCGCCGTAGCTTGCCCAGATCCTCGCAGCCGGCGATCGCGCGGGCCACGTCGGCCGGCGTGGCAACCCCGCGCGACTCCAGCACCGTGAGGATGGCCTCCTGCGCCATCCTGATCTCGCCGCGGGCCTCGCCGCGCGCTTCACCGCGGGCCTCGCCGCGCGCTTCACCGCGGGCCTCGCCGCGCGCTTCACCGCGGGCCTCGCCGCGCGCCTCGCCTTCCGCGAGCGCTGCCTCGAGCGCGGGCACGCGCTTGTCGAGCAGCGCGCGCGCCACGGCGTCGTCCGAGGACGCGGCCTCGAGGAGCGCCTGGATCGGCAGCGGGCGCACGAGGCAGGGATCCTCGATGACCGCATCCTTCGGCAGCGGGCGCCAGCCGTCGGTCTCGCGCGACCACTCCATCACCCGGCGCTGCTTCACCAGGATGCAGAACACCCGCCGCACGCCGCGAGCGATCAGCAGGCGCGCCTTGGTGGTCGGAACGGCGAGGGCCTGCTTGTCGCTGACCTCGAACGCCAGCTCCTCCAGCCGCCGCCGGCCCGCGCGGTCGGGCTTCTGCGCGAAGACGCTGGCGTCGGCCGCATAGTCGCTGCCGAGATCGGTCCGGGTCAGCATGTCCACGGCGCCCCGGTAGCCCTCGGCGACGTGGGCGCCGAGGACGTAGGTCAGATCGAAATGCTGCGTCGCGTGCGGCGGATCGGCCGGGGCGGCGTAGACCTCGACGCCGTGGAGGTACTCCACCCGCGTCTCGGGCGGCGCCAGCCGGTCGTCCACGTGCGGCACGTGCGGGCGCGCCCTGCCGGCCGGAGGCGCGTGGACCGTGCGACCGGAGGCGCCGGCACCGGGAGCGAGGAGGACGTGATCGTGCCTGCGCATGAGCTCCATCCTAGCGCGGCCAGCGACCGGAGGGCATCGCGGCGCGGGCGTCCGCGCGCCTCCGCCGCGCTGCCGCGTGGCGAGGCTCAGGCGCTCGCTCTCAGACAGCCCAGCTCGTAAAGCCCCATCCACCCGACCTCCGGGTCGGTGCATGCGCCCTCCCTCAGCTGCTCCACGAAGTCCTCGATCGGCTTCTCTACCACGTCGATGAACTCCGTCTCATCCAGCGCTTGCGCCCTGTCGCGCGCGCAGTCCACGGCCAGGAACGCGTGTCGTTCGATGGTCGAGTAAGCGCACTCCAGCGGGCGGCCGAGCGGCACGAGCCGCCCGGCGACATACCCCGTCTCCTCGAGGAGCTCGCGCGCCGCCGCCGCCTCCGGGGCCTCGCCAGGCTCGACGCCGCCGCCTGGGAGCTCGTCGAGGATCCGATCGGGCCCCGGCCTGTACTGGCGCGCCAGGATCACCCTCTTCTCGCGAGAGATGGCGAGGACGCAGACGACTCGCCCCTCTTTCTTGAGCGAGAACGTGCGGACCTGCCCGTCCGGGAGCTCGAAGGTGACGTCCTCGATCCTCCGCCACGGCGAGTGCTGGACCACGCGCCGCTCCAATGCTTTCCACCGTAGGACCGTCATGATCAACCCACATCGTCCGCCCGGGCGGCGCGCCCGGTCAAGACATTGGCGCCGCCGGTCAAGGACGGGACGCGCGCTCGGTCTCATGCTCTCTTGCATGACCTACCTCATCCCGAGCCAAGAACAGGCGCACGCGGGTCTGCGTGCCATCAAGGTCGTCCTTACCTCGGCCGGCCCCCTCGACGGGTCGCGGCGCGACGCGATCGCCGCGGTGCAACGGCACCTCCTTCACACCGACCTCGACATCGACGCGCTCGCCCCGATAGCGCCCGAGGAGCTCGCGCGCGCCGTCGAGGATCCCGCGCTGCGCGAGCAGCTCATCAACGGTCTCTGCGCGATGACCCTGTGCGGCGAGCGCGTCGACGAGCGCGAGCTGCTCGAGGTCGAGCGCTTCGCCGCGGCGCTCGGGGCGCGGCCGCACGCGGTCCGCCAGCTCCACCACCTCCACGAGCAGCGGCTGCTCCTCCTGCGCATCGACATCAGCCGGAGCTCGCTGCTCGGCAAGAACGTGCGGCGCATGCTCGATGAGGGCGGCCTTTATGGGCTCGCCAGGAACGTCGCGAGCTTCGCGGGCATCCTGGAGAACGAGCCAGTCGCCGCGCGCTACCGCTCGCTCGAGGCGTACAGAGAGGGCACCCTCGGCAAGGCGCTCTTCACCTTCTATCGAGAGAACGGCTTCTCGTTCCCCGGCGAGAAGCGCGGCGTGCCCGAGGGCGTGCTCACGCACGACCTGAGCCACATCCTCGCCGGTTACGGCACGGATCTGCGCGGAGAGGCGATGACGATCGCCTTTCAGGCGGGGTATCGCCGCGAGAACCCGTTCGGCATCCTCGTGTTCCTGCTGGTGCAGCTCCAGCAGGGCGTCCAGCTCACCGTGCTGGCGCCGTCGCAGCAGGGGATGCTCGCGACGCCCGGGCTCGCCGACGAGCTCGTGCGATCGTTCGTTCGCGGAACGAAGATGAGCATCGACCTGATGGACGACTGGGACTTCTGGTCCGACATGGCGGTGGATCTCGACGAGCTGCGCCGCCGCTACGGCGTCGTCCCCTGGGAGGCCGCGGCCTGATCCGGGTCCTCCGCCGAAGCAGCCGAGAGGTGTGGAGGGCTCGCCGCCGCGCCGGGAGGCGCGCGGCGAGCCGGGGGCGCGCGCTTCACCCGCCGAAGCCGCCCGCGACCGTCTTCGAGAACGACGCGCCGCCCTGGCTGGCGCGCACCGCCGACTGGGAGAACAGCGCGAACGCCTTGCGGATGTCCGCCGCGTCGCTCTTCGGCGTCAGGATCCAGCGGTCCTCGATCCCCATGTCGCGGAAGACGGCGCGGAAATCGGTGTTCCCGTCGTCGATGCCGATCGCCGCCACGATGTGGGCCTCGGCCCGCCGCATGTCACGGACGAGGGCGCACACGTCCCTGGCCTTGGCCCACGTCGAGCCCGCGTCGGCGCCGTCCGAGATGATCAGCGTGACGGTGCGCGCCGGGACGCCGCTCAGCGCGAACTCCTGCGCCTTCGCGATCACCGTTCCGAGCAAGACCACCGTCTGGTCGTAGAGGGGCGTGCCGAGCATGGGATCGTAGTTCTTCGTGTCCATCTTCACGGCCTGGGCGATAGGGCAGTACGGATACAGCACCGCCCCGTTCAGGTAACGGTTGTGCGCCAGGATCGAGTCGCGCTGCCTGGAGTCGGAGAGGGCGCCCACCACGAGGTTGTGCCCGTCCCTCACCGACGGGGCGTTGCCGGCGAATTTGATGGATCCCGAGTCGTCGGGCATCACCGTGACCAGCACCACCTCCGACGACGCCACGTCGTCCACCTGCACGCCGAAGCCGGCCTGGATCTGCGCGCCCAGGTCGGTGATGTGCAGCGCCTGCATCGCCTCGGGCGAGAGCGCGCCGTCGTCCCGCGCTGCCTCGAAGAGCTGCTCGATGTCGAGCGAGCCATCGCGGCTGGTTCCGCTGTTGTTCTCCTTGTTCTTGCTCATCGGATCCTCCACGGTCATGCGCCCAGGCACGGAATCGGGTCGGTGCTCTTCACGAGGTTCATCCCGGCGGCGGCGAAGCGGGCGAGCGCCTTGTCCGCCTCGGCGGTGAAATCGACGGCGAAGCCCCCCTTGCCGTCGGGCACGGTGACCGGCGACATGCAGTCGGTCATCACGTAGATCTTCTTGGCGAGCGCGCGGTCGGTGAGCGCGATCTCCGTCAAGATGTCCTCGATCGAGCTGCGGACGCAGTGGCTCGCGGCCTGGCCGGCGATGATCACCGCGTCGGCGTGGAGCAGCGTCCTCAGGAAGCCCGTGCTCCGCTGCGCGAGCGGCTGGCCGTCGTGCCGCGTCAGCACCTCGGGCTGCATCACCGAGTAGTTCTCGGTGAGCGGGTTGCCGCCCTTGACCTCGACCCACGACTGCACCCCGCGCGCGAACGCGTGGAACATCCGCGCCTCGTGCACGACGCCCGCGAGCGCGTGGCCGTCGCTCCCGAGGATGCAGTGCGGCGGCCACAGGTAGAGCTTGTATTTCCCTGCCTTCTCGAGCTCCTCGCAGTAATACCGGACCTGCTTCATGAGCCACGGGTAGCTCCCGCCGCAAAGCCACTTCGCCACTGCGGGGTTCGGCCGCACCTCCCCCGCGTCGATCTGCGCCGTCGTGATCTCGCGGTGCGCGGTCAGCGGGCGGTCCTCGCGATCCACCCAGAAGGCCGGGAAGAAGATCTGGTAAGCGAAGTGGGTGTCCATCGTGACCGTGACGTTCGTGATCGACGCGAGGTTCCTGTAGATGAACTCGGCGATGCGGCGGCTGTCGTCGACCGCGCCCGTGCCGCTCCTGCCGGCGACGTAGAGCGAGCCCTGCGGGAAGCAGAAGTCCTTCTGCACGTCGATGAGCAGGAGGTGGACGTTCTGCGCGTCCGCGGCCGACGGCTTCACGCCATGCGCCTTCCGCCACGCGGCGGCGGCGCCGTGCAGCGCCTCTTCATTGGGGTGAAAGCCCCACCGCTCGGCGTTCTTGGCGTCATAGAAGGCGGGCAGGGGGAGCTCTGTCGATTTCATGGTCTCTCTCCTCTCGATCGGCCCGCGAGCGCGGACCGTCAGCTCAGCGTGGATTCATGAGATACGAAGCAAGGTGATCGCCTGTGCGTCGACGACGAACAGGCCCTCTGGGCCGACGAGCAGCCGGGAAGCCTGGGTGACGAACGGCTCGGTGCCGGGGAACTGCCGCGTCTCGACGAGCGCGCCCCCGCGGACCTCGACGCGGACGACGCCGCTGTCGGTCGCCGAGAGCAGGAACCCGGAAGCCGCGCACTTGCCGGTCAGCGCGCCGAGCCACGAGCCGCCTTCCCCGTCGCCGTCGGCGACCGCCTCGACCGCGCCGTCCTCGCGCACGACGACGCACCGGTGCACGGTCCGGCCGGCTTGCTCGGCGGCGAGGAACAGCCATGCGCGCCCGGCGCGGGAGCGCCCGCGGCCGTCGTTCGGGCGCCCGCGGCCTTCGTCGGACCGCGAGCTCGGGCCGGCGTCGAAGACGCAGGTCGCCGCGGTGAGCTTGCCGCCCGGGAAAGGCAGCTTGACCGTGTCCTTGAGGCCGGGCCGATCGGCGTCGAAGACGAACGCTATCGAGACGTTCCCGGCGCGGTAGAAGCCGAGCCCGAAGCTCTGGCCCACCCAGAACAGCGTTTGCCCGGCGAGCACCTCGCCCATCGGCACGGCGTCCGCCTCGCCCGAGAGCGCGGCGGCGCCCGGCCTCCCGCTGCGCAGGAGCTGCCCGCCGCGCGTCCAGTAGCGGGCGCGCGCGTTGACGTCGAAGATGGGCCTCGTCCCGACGCAGTCCACCTGGATCCGCTCGGGCGCGGCCCCCGGCGAGAGCACCACGAGATCGCCGCCCCGGCCGATCAACGTGGCGCTCCCGTGCACCGCGAAGCGAGTCGCGGGGTGCGGCGCGCCGGACATCACGACGGACCGGTCCTCCCGCAGGAAGCGGCCGCCCTCGTTCACGAGGTAGGAGAGCCCGCCCGGGCCGAGGGCCGCGGCCAGGATCACCCCGCGCGTGCTCAGGATCCGCGTCGCCAGCACCTCGCCGTGGACGACCGTCGACTCCTTCACGGCGGCCGGCGCGGCGCCCGCGCAGGCCGGGCAGGCAGGGCGCGCGTGCTCGACGCCGCACGAAGGGCACCTCGTCCAGGCGAGCGCGTCGAGCAGCCGGCGCGGGAACACGCCGCGCCGGTCCTCGACGAAGACGCGGTAGAGCGCGTCCAGGAGATCGTCCGGCAGGACGCGGTACGGGATGGCCGGCTTCGGATACCGCACCTCGCGGTCGAACACGGTGATGCGGCGGAGCGGCCTCGCGCTCTCGGGCACCCGCGCCGACGCGGACCGCGGCCGGAAGACGCCGCCATAAGGCCCCACGCAGAGCAGGCTCTGCATGACCATCACGGCGAACGCGTACCAGTCGGAGTCCTGCGAATACGGCCTCGACAGGAGCGGCCGGGGGAGCGAAGGGTCGCAGAGCAGCGGATCCACGAAGCGCTCGGTGAACACCTGGCAGAGGTACGGGCCGAACTGGAAGCTGTCGGCGTCGATGACGAACACCTCGCCGCCGGCGACGAGCACGTTGAGATCGTTGAAGTCGCCGATCACGACGCCCCGGTCGTGGATCGCCGCGACCGCCCGGTGGAGCCGCGCGAGCACCTCGGAGACCGCGGCCGACGAGAGCCCGCCGTGGCGCATCGACGGCTCGCCGTAGCGCAGGAGCGGCTCCGCGCCGCGCACGAGGCGCATGGCGTAGCCCACGACGCGCTTCCTGGTCCTGTCGGTCGCGAGCTCGAGGGGCGCGATCACCTGGTCGGGCAGCGCCGGCGGGAACGCGCGCAGCTTGTCCTGGTGGCGCTCGATGCGCACCTCGGCGGCGCGCTGCTCGGCGTCCTGCCCGGCGTAATCCGGGTGATCGGGCGTCTTCCAGACCTTGAGCGCGCGGCCGTCTCCGAGGTCGAACACGTCCGCCTCCCCGCCTTTGCCGATCGAGGCCCGAGGGTCGAGCCGAACCCGCTTTGAACCAAGAACCACGTCCACTGTCGCCTCCTCCGGACGCAATCAAGCGCAATCGAGCGCAGACGCCCTGTCGTTTCCCTCCGCGACTCCTGCGCCTCCGCGCAGGGCCGCCCCTCAATCGCAGGCGCCCTGCGCCCTCCGCACGACGACCACCGTCGTGTCGTCGCGGAGCAGCCCGCCTTCGCGCTCCATCCGCTCTTCCTTCCACACGGGCCGCGTCACCGATCGGTTGATGAGCGCGAGCCGACGCCTCACCGCGTCGGGGTTCCGGAAATATCGGTCATCTTCCCAGAACCTCGACAGCGGGCCGACCTCGCCGCCCCCCGGGATCTGCCGTGACGACGACTCCAGCAGATCGATCGCGCCGTCGGTCCCGAGCAGGGCAGTCCGGAGCGCGCTCGACGGGAAGGCGCGGTGCACGGTGAAGCGCGGCGCCTCGCCGCCGGGCGGCCGATCGAGCAGGCCATACGCGAGGTACGGGGGCTCGTCCCTCGGGAAGGGGCCGAGCCGCAGGAGCTCGTCGCCGAGCGCGATGAGGCCGTCGCCGAGGGAAAACGCGCACGCGCTGTCGCCGGAGATCGCGAGGCCGACCACGGTGAAGAGGAAGAAGGTCGACACGACCTCGGTGAAGCTGCCGCCCATCCCGGCGGCCACGTCGCGGAGCGGCGCGAGCGCCCCGCGCCGCACCTCTTCCCACGTCGCGGGCGAATCGATGTCTCCGCCGCGCCGGAGCGCGCCGAGCACCTGCTCGGTCACGATCCGCGCCCCGAGCGCCGCGCCCACCTCGCTGCGCGCGCCGCTGCCGCAGCCGTCGCAGACCACCGCGGCGAGAGAGCCGCCCTCGGCCCGGAAGGCATAGGCGTCCTGGTTGGGCCGCCCCGCGACGAGGTGATCGGTCCCGGTCACCGTCCCTCCGGCGACCTCGAAGGCCGAGCCCCCTCCCATGTCAGCCAAGAAAGCGACCTCGCGAAGCATGGAGTTCCCTTCTGCGCCCGGCGAGGGCGCGCTGCGGCCGGACCCGGGCAGACGGAGGCCGGGGCGCGCAGTCTTCCCGGCGCCGGAGCTCCACCGTCCGCTCGGCGGTCAACGCCGACCGTCAGCGCCCGCACCCGGCGAGCACCCGATCGTTCGTGTATACTACACACCAAGCTTAGTGTTCGTGGTACACATTGTCAACCCGGGCGCTGGCGAGCCGGCCGCCCTCCTCGGGTGGAGCGCGCTCCGCGACGGACGCGCGAGCGCCCCCGGGCGCCGCGCGCTGGCGCCCGGGGGCGTAAGATTCGCGACGTCCAGTGGGCCCGCGACGGGAGAGGGGCGAGTCGATGAAGCGGCGGTGGGCGTTCGTTGCGGTCGTGACCCTGGTTCCTCCGAGCCTCGCATGCCTGCGATCTCGTCCGGTAGGCGCTCGGTCCGCCCCGGAGCAGGGGCGAGGAGGGATCGGACGCACGAGGGCCGCCGGGCTGCGGCAGGCGGCTAGATCTCGAAGCTGAAGCCGTCCTTCTCGAGCCGCTCGTACTTCCGACGGTCGAACCGGTAGAGCCGCGCCGCGCGGTGCGCGACGTCCTGCTCGACCTCGTCGAGCTCCACGAGCAGCCCGGTGCCGAGCGCCTTCTTCCGGAAATTGCGCTTGTCGAGCGGGCGCTCGAGGATCGCCTCGTAGAGGCGCTGGAGCTGCGACAGCGTGAACTTCGGCGGCAGGAGCTCGAACCCGATCGGCCGGTATCGCACCTTGCCCTTGAGCCGCTCCAGCGCGACCGGGAGGATCTCGTCGTGATCGAAGGCGAGCGCCGGGGTGTCGTCCACCGCGAACCACGCCGCCTCGCGCGCGTCGGTCGCGGCCTTGACCCGGTGATCCCCGAGCTTCACCAGCGCGTAGTACGCCACCGAGACCACGCGCTCGCGCGGGTCCCGCCCGAGGGCGCCGAACGTGTAGAGCTGCTCCAGGAACACCCCCGAGAGCCCCGTCTCCTCCGCGAGCTCCCGCCGCGCGGCGTCGTCGAGCGCCTCGTCGACGCGCACGAAGCCGCCCGGGAGCGCCCACCGGCCGCGGAACGGATCGAGCTCCCGCCGGATGAGGAGGACCTTGAGGTCCTCCTCATCGAGGCCGAACACGACACAATCCACCGTCAGCGCCGGCCGCGGGTGCTCGTAGGAGACGGACATTCAACCCTCCGTGTAATCTGTACACGAATCTTGGTGTCGATCGGACACCACGTCAACCAGCGCCGCGGAGCTCGGCTCCTCGGCTCCTCGGCGCGAGGGCGGGCGCGCGGAGCGGAGGCCCGCGCCCATCGCGCATCGCGCATCGCCCATCGCGCATCGCCCATCCGTGCCCCCCTTCCCACAGCCACAGCCGAAGCGTCGTGTGCCGGCGGATCGACCGGAGACGCGGCCTCGACAATGCGGTGCGATGTTGTCCGCATGACCGGCCAAGCGAAACGTCATCGACGGGCTGACGACCACTCGACGGCCAGCGCGCGTGCGCGTAGAAGGCTCCCATGAAGGGAGATGCGGAGTCGAGCACGGCGGGGGCGGATACGCGGGAGGAGCTCGAGGCGAAGCTCCGTGAGGCGCAGCTGCTTCTCCGCGCCATCCTCGACCATGTTCCGATCACCGTGTGCAGGTACGACCGCACGGGCGTCTTCACGTTTCACGACGGCAAGGGGCTCGAGGCCGTCGGCGCGAAGCCGGGGCAGTTCCTCGGAGCGAACGTGCTCGATCTCTTCGCGAACGACCCGGAGACGCTGGAGACCAACAGGCAGGCCCTCGCGGGCAAAGCCGCGTACAACGTCTACGAGGCGTACGGCGCCGCCTGGGAGTCATGGCACGTCCCCGTGCGCGACAGCAGCGGGGAGCCCGACGGCATGATCACCCTCAGCCTGGACGGCTCTGCGGCGAAGCGGCGCGAGCAGGAGCTCCGGGCGAAGATCGAGCTCATCGAGGCGCAGCAGGAGGTCATCCGCGATCTCTCGACGCCCATCATCGAGGTCTGGGACAAGGTGCTGACCCTCCCCATGGTGGGCGTTGTGGACAGCCTGAGGATCTCCGAGGCGATGGACAACCTGCTCTCGGCGATCGTGAGCAAGGACGCGCGGTACGCGATCCTCGATCTCACCGGCGTCGACGCGGTCGACACGCGGACGGCCGGGTACCTCATCGAGATGATCAAGGCCATCCGGCTCCTCGGCGCGGAGGGGATCATCACGGGGATCCGGGCGAACGTGGCGCAGACGATGATCGCGCTCGGACTCGACCTCTCCGGCGTCACGACCGTCGGCAACCTCCGCGCCGGACTCAAGCTCTGCATGCGGCGCATGGCCGCGGCGGGCGAGGGGGGCGAGCGCGCCGAGGCGGCCAGCGCGCCGGCGAAATAGCGGCTTCCGGCAGGCGCGCGCGCGGCGCGGGCGCGCTCCCGCTCGCGCACCCCCGCGCCGGGCGGCGGCTCAGCGATGGATCACGACGCGCGTGGACGGGTCGTCGCGCGTGGCCTGGACCGCGTACCACTCATCGGGCACGGCGGGCTCGGTCCAGTGGAAGAGCCATTTCGCGTCGACCGGCGAGAGGTTCACGCACCCGCCGCTCTGCCCCTCGCCCCAGCGGTCGTGCCAGTAGGCCGCGTGAAGTAGGTACTTGCTGAAGAAGTGCTGGCTCCACGGCACCTCCGCCTCGATCCAGTCGTCCGCGTCGACGTGGGGCGTGATGAGCGTCTTCGTCACCCATTTGCGGCCGATGCTGTACTGGCCGAGCGGGGTCGTCGAAGGCGGCACGAACGGCTCGGCCTTCTCCGGCTCCTCGGCCCCGTTGCGCCCGGCCGAGATCAGCGTCGCGAACACGGGGCGGTCGTCCTCGTAGGCGATGAGCCAGCCGTCGAGGGCGGCGATCTCGACCCACGTGTTCCTGCGCCCGTCCGCCGGCGCCGAGGGCGGCTCGCCGCCGAGCTGGATCGGGCGGCCCCACGGGTTCCGCGCCTTCCGCGGCCGGACGACAACCGCGTCTCGCTCGAGCACCCAGTGCCCGTCGTCCCGGGTCTCGAGATACATCAGCTCGCCGACCCGCTTCGATCGGCCCGTCAGCCCGACCCGGGCGAGGCGCTCCCACACCGCGTCCGTCTTCGCGGGCGGGCCTCCCTCCGTGAGGCGGTACTTCGGGCGCGCCTTGCGGCGAAAGAAGGCCATCGGCAGGCGCGCCTCGGCGCCGAGGTACACCCCCTCGAAGGTGGCGGGCTCGTAGGGCTTGACCTTGTCCTTCGGTATGAACGTCAGATCCGATGCCCAGAGCCATGTCGTCCCGCCGGCCTCGACCTCCTCGGTCCAGGCGACCGACGAGCGCGGGCGGACCTGCATGTGCCGCAGATCGTGGAGCCCCTCGGGCCACGCCGGCGCGTCGATGCCGTCCACGCGGAGGAGGCGCTTGAGGCCGAGCGACTCGCCGTAGCGGTACGGGAGCGGCAGATCGGCGCGCGGGGCATGGGGGATCAGCGCCTGGCGCACGGGATCGGCGGTGTCCAGGGTGGCGCGCTCGCCGTCGACGCACACGTAACCGCGCGGCTCCACCGCGTAGAACGCCGGGCAGCCGCCGGCGCCGCGGATGGGCTCGACGCTCTTCAGGCGGACCGAGCCGCCGATCGAGAGCATGCCGATCCACTGGGCCTTGGGCCGCGGCGCGGACCGGATCCACACCTCGCGGCCCTTGGAGTACACGCGCGCGGATCGCGCCCGCGCCGCCTCCACCTCCGGGATCGGCGCGGCCGGGGCCGAGGCGGCCAGCGCCGCCGGCGGCGGCTCCGGCGCGCTGGAGCGCGCGGAGGGCGCGCTGGAGGGCGAGGGCTCCGCGACCGCCACGCCCGCGCTCCCGGCCGCGTCTGCGCGCGAGCCGGCGTCTTGCCGCGACGGCGTGCACCCGAGCCAGAGGGCGCCGAGGGCAGCGAACCACGAGCGGCCAGACATAGGCACGAGACCCTAGCACGTCGAGCCCGGCCGGCGGAACGACGCGCCAGGCTGGACGAAGGCGCCTGCGCCGCGAGCGGAGCGGAGATCGTCGCTCGTGCGGCGATCTGCGGCGATGGTGCCTGGCCGCCGGATTTCGATCGCCGGGGGTGTCACGCTCGGCCCGCTCGCGCCTAGAGCCGAGGAAGGCCGGCGAGGACAGCCGGCCAGAGAAGACAAGGAGAGATCCCATGCGTCGTTGGCTCAAGGTGACCCTGATCGCGGCCGTCCTCGGAATCCCGGCGGTGGCCTATGCTGGGACGCAGCTCACGGGCGGCTGTCCGTGCGCGGATTGCCCGTGTCCGGACTGCCCCTGCGGCTGAGCACCCAGCGCCCTTGGAACCGCGCGCGCGATCGCTGCTCAACGCGTCGATGAGACGCCTCGCCGACGGCGATCGCGCGGCGTTCGAGCCTGTCTATGCCGCCCTCTGGCCGGCGATCGGCGCGTTCTGCCGCCGCATGCTCGGGGGCGGCGCGGACGCGGAGGACGCGGCCCAGCAGGCGCTGCTCAAGGTGTTCGACCGCGCCAGCTCGTTCGATCCCGACGGGGACGCGCTGACCTGGGCGCTCGCCATCGCGACGTGGGAGTGCCGCACGACGCGGCGGCGGCGGTCCCGGTCGAGGGAGGCGCCGGACGAGCATGTCCCGTCGATCGCGGCCGACGTGCCCACGCCGGAAGAGGCGGCGATCGCCCGGGATCTGGACGACGCGGCGCGCGAGGTGCTCGGCACGCTGGCCGAGGCGGATCGCGACACGCTGAGGGCGACCCTGCTGGAGGTCGATCGCGATCCGTCGGTGTCGAGCGCGGCGCTGCGCAAGCGCCGCGAGCGCGCGTTTGCGCGCCTGCGGGAGGCGTGGAGGAGGATCTATGGAACGTGAGGCGCTTGCGGGCCTGAGCCTGAAGGAGAGGGCCTATCGCGCGTACGAGCGGGGGAGGGCGAGGAGGGCCGCCTGGGCAGCGGCGCCGACGATCGCCGTGGCGCTCGTGGCGGCGCTGATGAGCGACCGTCCGGTCACCACCGCGATCCTCGGCGCGGCGCTCTACGTCGCGGCGGCGCTGCTCTCGTGGCGCGGGCAGCAGCTCGGGCGAGGCGTGCTCCCGGGCGTCGCCGCGGGCCTCGTGCCCTTCGCAGCGGCGCACGCGGCGCGCATTTACGGTCACCTGTGCACCCCGGAAGGGTGCGTATCCATCTGCGTCCCTGCCTGCCTGGCGGGCGGGGTCGCCGCCGGCGTGCTGCTCTCGCGGGTGCTGCGCCGGTCGGAGCGGCTCGGGGCGTCCTGGGCCTCGGCGTGCGGCGTCGCCGCCCTGACGGGCGCGCTCGGCTGCGCCTGCGTCGGCTTCGGCGGCGTGGTCGCCCTCGCGGCGGGGCTGCTCACCGGCACCGCGCCGCTAGCGCTCCGCCCCGCGCGCGGCTAGAGCGACGGTCACCCGCTTCGGATACGGGCCCACCTCGACGTTTTCGGTGCTCAGCGCACCGGAGTGCGCCTGCGCGCCGAAAACGCCGATCTGGGCCCGTCTCCTGTGCGGGAGACCGCCGCTCTGCTCTGCATGGTGCAGAGGTGGGCGGAAACCGCTGTAGGCTCTCCGCATGGCGGAAGCCGCTCGCAAGCGCCTCGCGCTGGCCCTCCTGATCGTCGCGGTCATTCCAGCCGGCATGATCACCCGGTTCCACGGCGGCCCAGCCTGGCTGCGCAACAGCGCCGGCGCGGTGCTCTATGAGGTCGTGTGGATCGCCGCGGCGCAGATCGTGTGGATCTCCGCGCGCACGCACCGGCTTTCGCTCGCGGTCTTCGCCGCGACGTGTGGGATCGAGCTGCTCCAGCTGAGCCAGGCCCCGTGGCTGTGGGCCGCGCGCAGCACCACCCCGGGGCGGCTCCTGCTCGGCGCGAACGGCGGCTTCGATCCGGCGGACTTCGCGCTGTATGGCCTCGGATGCGTCCTGGGTTATGGGCTCTGCCGGCCGCTCCGGGCCTCCGCATGAGGCCCGCGCAGCGCCGAGGCGCGCGCCGGTTGCGGCAAACGCCGCGAGGGGCCAGGCTGGCGATCGCGAGATCCAGGAACCAGGAGGCGACGGCCATGTCCGAGGCTCACCACAACGGCGGCTGTTTGTGCGGCGCGATCCGCTACCGAGCGCGCGGCGCGCCGGCGAGCGTCAATGTCTGCTACTGCAGCCAGTGCCGGCGCCAGACCGGCGCGCCGATGCCGGCGTTCGCGTCCTTTTCTGACGAGCAGTTCGAGCTGCTCTCCGGCGCGCCCGCGACCTATCGCTCATCGAGCTCCGCGGTCCGCCAGTTCTGCGCGACCTGCGGATCGTCGCTGTTCTGGCGCCGTGACGGGGCGCGGGAACTCGACATCTTCCTCGGCACGATGGACCGACCCGGCGACGTGCCTCCGCCTAGCTTCCAGCTCTGGACCGTGCACCGCGTGCCCTGGCTGCCCGCCATCCAGGGGGCCACCGACTATCGCGGGGACAAGGCCGGCAGCCAGAGCTGACCCGACGTCGCCGAGCGGACGGCTGTCGGCGGTCATGAGCAGCCGAGCCGCGGCTCACCCGCGCTGGCAGGGCGCCCCGCCGGAGGGCCGCCCTGCGGGCCGCGCGCTCCTCAGGGGCCTTCGCCGGCGCTGTCTCCGCCGGCGGCCTCCTTCGCTTCCTCCTCGGCGATCTTCGCCCGCACCTCGTCCATGTCGAGCGAGCGCACCTTCTCGATCACCTGATCGAGCGCCGAAGCGGGCAGCGAGCCCGCCTCCGCGAACAGGAGGACCTTCTCGCGGAAGATGAAGAGCGTCGGGATCGAGCGGATGTTGAAGGCCTGCGCCAGGTCCTTCTGGTCGTCCGTGTTGATCTTCCCGAACACGATGTCCGCGTGCTTCTCGGAGGCCTTCTCGAAGACGGGCCCGAAGACCCGGCAGGGGCCGCACCAGGGCGCCCACCAGTCGACGAGGACGATGCCGTTCGACTCGACCGTCTTCTCGAAATTCTCCGCGCTGAGCTCGATGGTACTCATCCGCGGAGCATACCCCCGAGACCCGCCCTTGTCGCCGAGCGAGCGGCCAGGCCCCGCCGGCGCTCAGGGCGCGTTGCAGACCATGATGTGCTCGATCGCCTCGACGAGGAGCTGCTCGACGCGCTCGGGCCCGACGTCGGCGGCGCGGGCGAACCGCTCCAGATCGAACGGCGTGGGGTTGACCTCGAGGTAGGCGAGGATCTG
Source organism: Sorangium sp. So ce128 (assembly GCF_051525245.1). Classification (NCBI taxonomy): domain Bacteria; kingdom Pseudomonadati; phylum Myxococcota; order Polyangiales; family Polyangiaceae; genus Sorangium; species Sorangium sp. So ce128. The sequence goes on from NZ_CP150313.1 coordinate 3,395,573, forward strand.
GAGCGGGTGGCCGGCCCAGCGGATGACGCAGAAGCCGACCACGTTGCGGCTGGCCCTGGCCTCGCGCAGGCCGAGGGCGAGCTCGACGCTCGGCGTGTCGTGCCCCTCGTCGAGCACGATGCGCGGCGCGTGCCCCGCCTTGCGGAGCTCGGCGGCGAACTCCTCCATCTGAGGGCGGAGCAGGCGCTCGCGCAGGTCGTCGAACTCGCGGAGGAAATCCGCCTCCGCGGGGGCGCGCGCCTCCTCGAGGCGCCGCGCATAGCGGGCCGCGAGGCGCTCGATGCGGAGCCGGTTGTGCTCTTTCAAGGGCCGCCTACGGCGCGAGAAGGAGCACCTTGAGCTGGCTCGGGACGATGCTGACCCCGGGCGCGTTGACGGAGTTCTGCATCGTGACGCTCGTCATCCGCGTGGCCGGCGCGCCGCCGACGAGCACGGTGAAGGCCGCCGTGACGTGCCGCGAGGGGCCCATCACCGTGTGCGAGACGACGCCCGTCTCCAGGCCGGCGTTGTCGCCGTTCGTCAGCGGCACCTGGGTCGTCATGTTGTGCGCCGGCGTGCACATGAACAGGACGTTGTAGACCGCCGGCACCCCCATGGGCTGCGCCGCCAGGTTGGGGTAGGGCACCGGCAGGTGCGCCGGCGGCGTGAGGCACACGTCGGGTCCGCCCAGGGCCATGCCTCCCATCTGCGTGTTCGCGAACATCTGTGCCTCCCGTCAGCCGAGGTGGATCTGCCCGCCGTCGATCTTGGTCAGCTCGCCGCTCGAGACGAGCGTCGCCTGCGCCTTGATGTTCACCGCGGCCTTCGCGGTGACCTCGTAGTACTGCGCCCGCACCTGCTCCGACTCGGCGATGAACCGGTACGCCCGGTCGAGCCGCTGCACCCAGCGCTCCGCGATCGACTCGACCGACCGCGCGACCGTCTTCACGCGGTCCACCTGCGCGACGAGCCGCTCGCCCACGTACGTCATCGCCCCGACCGCGAGCGACCCCTCGCTCGCCGCGACGCGCACCTTGCCCGCGGCCACCGCGGCCTCGGCCGGCGTCACGAGGCGCACGCCCTCGGCCGCGGCCACCGTGACGCGGCCGCGCGGGGCGCTCACCTCGAGGTCCCCCTCGGCCACGAGGCGCGTCGGCGCGCCGCCCTCGCGGTCGAGCACCGCGAGCACGTGGCACCCCGCGTCGTGCAGCGCGACGAGCACCCGGTCGCCGAGCGCCGGCTCGACAAGGCAGCTCACCGCGCGCTTCGCCGCGTAGTCGCCCGACCCGACGCGCACCTGGAACGACCCGTCCGTCGCTCCGATCACCGCGCCGACCTCCTGGATCGCGAAGGTCTCCACCCGCTGTCTGGCCAGATTGTCTCGCATCGTGTCTCTCCTGCTGTCGGGAGGGGCATCCCCTCAGGGCGTCCAGCGCTCGGCTTCGAGCAGCTCCGGGTCGTCGCCGAGCGCGGCGGACCGGCTCGTGAAGGTCGCGCCCGCGTCGCGCGTCTGGTGGAAGCGGGCGCGGAAGAGCTTCGCGCCGGAAAGATCCGCCTTCTCGACGCTCGCGTGCGAGAAATCGGCGTACGTGAGGTCCGCGTCGCGGAAGCTCGCCGTCGGGCACGCCGCCCGCTGGAAGATGGCCTGGTAGAGGTCGGCGCCGGCGAGGTCCGCGGCCTCGAGGTCGGCCTCGGAGAAGATCGCCTGCCGCGCCTTGAGGCCTGCGGCCGACACGCCGGCGAGCCGCGCGCCGAGGAACAGGCCGCGCTCGGCGTCCGCGCCGTCGAGCTTCGCCGCGGTGAGGTCCGCGCCCTTGAAATTCGCCTGGACGAGCCGGGCCCCACGCAGGTCGCACCCCGCGAGATCGGCGTCGGTGAGCTGCGAGAGGGTCAGGTCCATGCCCGACAGGTCCTGCCCGCGGAGGCGGGCGCCGACCAGCACCGCGAGGTGGAGCGTCGCGCCGCGCAGGCTCGCGGTCGACAGATCCGCCTTGATGAGGCAGGCCTGCTTGAGCTGCGCCCCGTCGAGCGCGAGGCGCGCGGCCTCGGTCTCCACGAGCGAGAACCGGTCCAGGTTGGCCTCGCGGAAGCTCGCCTCGTCGGCGCGCCCCTTGACCATGCTCCCGATCGTGAGGTTCACGCGGTCGAAGCTGGCCCGCGAGGCGTCGCACTCGGCGAAGCTCCCGGCCACGAGATCGCCGCCGTCGAGGCGCGCGTGGAGGAGCGCGCACCGGCTCCACACGGCGTGGCGGGCCCGCGCCCCGGACAGGTCCGCGCCGGAGAGATCGCACCCGTTGAACATGGACTCGCTGAGCTTCGCGTCCTTCAGCCTGGCGCCGCGGAAGCTCGTCTTCTCGAACACGACGCCCGACAGGTCGAGCCCCGATAGATCGAGCCCCGACAGGTCCTCCCCGGCGATGACCTCGCCCTCGTCGACCTTCGCGAGCAGCTCTTCGCGCGTCACTTGCTCTGCCCCGTGAACACGACGTTCTTGATGTGCGCGTCGGAGAAGGTGGTCCGCTCATCACCCTTGGCGTCGAGCAGGTTGGCGCGGAAGAGGTTCGTGTTGTCGAGGCGGGCGCCCGGCACCTTCGCCTTCTGGAGCATGGCGTCCATGAGGTTCGCTCCGGTCAGATCCGCCTCGGCCAGGTCCGAACGCATGAAGCGCGCGCCCTTGCCCGAGAGCTGCGCGAGGCGCGCCCTCCGGAGGTTCGCCTCGCTGAAGTCCGCGCCGTCCGCCGAGGCGCCCTCGAAGATCGCGCCCTCCAGATCGACCCCGCGGAGGTTCGCCCGCGCGAGCTCGGCGCCGGAGAAGTCCGCGCCCGGCAGCGCGGAGGCGGAGACGACGCGCAGGGCCGCGGCCCTTGCCTTCCGGAACGAGGCCTTCTCGCCCTTGAAGTCGACGAGGGCCGCGTCCTCGAGCTCGGCCTCGCCGAAGTCCGCGCCCGCCCCCGTGCACTGGAAGAACGTCGCCTTGCGCAGGCTCGCGCCGGCGAAGCGCGCGCCCGTCAGGTCGAGCTGGAAGAAGAGGACGTCGTCCGCCGCGGCGCCGCTGAAGTCGGCGCCCGCGACCCTGGCCTCCAGGAAGTCGGCCCCGGCGAGGTCGGCGCCCGAGAGCCGCGCCTCCTCGAGCCACGCCTTGTGGAGCACCGCCTCGCGGAGGTCGACCCCGTCGAAGCTCGCGCGCGAGGCGCGCGCCTCGCCGAGGTTCGCCCCGCGCAGCGTGGCCTTCCCGAGCCGCGCGCCCTCGAGCTTCGCGCGCGTGAGCACCGCGCCGGTCAGATCGGCCCCGCTCAGATCACACGCCGAGAGATCCGCGCCCTCGAGGAGCGCCTCGCGGAGATCGGCGCCCGCGAGGCGGAGCTCGCGCAGATCGGCGCCCGTCAGATCGCGCCGCGCGAGCGACTCGCCGGCGGCGAGCGCCCGCTCGACCTCGGCGCGCAGCTCGGACCGCTTCCCCTCGGGCGCCGGATCCGCCGGCGGGTGGAAGTGAGCGAAGGCGCGGTACGCGAAGAGGACGTTCTCCTCGGCCTTGCGGAGGCCCGCGGCGAACGCCGGGTCCGCGAGCTTCGCCTCGAGGTCCTCCATCGGCGCGCCCGCCGTGCGCCCCACCTCCGCGAGCTCGCGCAGGCGGGCCAGCTCCTCGTCGGCGCTGAATTTCGGCGGGCCGCCGCCCTCGCGCTTGCCCTTCGCGACCGCCTCGTCGAAGTCGAGCCCCTGCTCGGCGCAGAGCTCGCGCGCCTCCTCCTCGGCGGCCTTGCGCTGCTCCTCGGCGTCCTTCTGGAGCGCCGCGCCCTCGCGCTCCATCCGCTCGGCGTAGTCCGCGAGCTCGTCCGGCCTCGGCTCCTCCGGGAGCTTGATCTCCCGCGGGAGCTTCTCGTCCGGGTTCATCCCGAGCACGAGCAAGGTGAGCCGCGCCTGGTCGAGCTCGCGCTGCGCTCGCGAGATCGACCGCCGCTCCATCGCCCGCTCGCGCCGGATGAGCTCGTCCATGTCGCTGATCGCCTCGTCCGGGAACGACGGGGCGTCGGGGTCGGGCTCCGGGAGGAGCTCCTGCTCGCGCAGCGCGTGGAGGTGCCCCTTCTCCTTGTCGAGCCGCCGCTCCAGCGCGCCGCGGTAGTGCTCGATCGGCCTCGGCGCGTCGGCCCGCTCGAGGCCGGCGAGCAGCAGGCGCACGTCCGCGGCGTCGTCCTCGGCGACGGGGACGACGCCGCGGAAGATGGCGACGCCGCGCTCGATGTTGGGAAACAGGAGCACCGTCTCCAGGCGCGTCGCGACCTCCCGGAGGGGCTCCTCGCCGTCGGTCACCGTCTCGCCCGCCTCGCCCCGCTGCCGCACGAAGCACCGGGCGCGGAGCCTCGGGGCGTGGGTCTCGATGAGCGGCCGCGCCGGGTGCAGGTTCTTCAGGCGGATGGCCTCGCCGCCCTCGAGAACCTCGGGCAGCCGCTGATCCTCCGGGGCGACCTGGAAGTACTCGGGGTCGAGATCCCGGGCGAAGCCGGGAAAGTCGTTCTGGAGCCACTCGCCGCCGTACGTGCCGAGCTTGGCCACCCGCGACGCGAGCGTGGGGTCGAGGGCCCCGAAGCCCGCGGGCGGCGGCCTGTCGCCCGGCGACATGAGGAGATGTCGCGGGTCTTCGAGGTGGGGCAGGTAATGCGCCTTGACCCCTTCTTCCTCGATGGGCCCGAGCCCCATCCCCTTCGGGTTCAGCGCGTAATCCGGTCCTCCGAAGGCGTTTTCCCAGGTGAGCGGCATCTCGGTGATCGGCTCTGGCTCCGTCGGCGCGCCGAGGTGCCATCGCCGCTTGCCGACGACGGCGACGGACTTGTCGACGAGGGGCTTGTCGACCGGGCCGACCTGCAGGCCCGCCGCGAACGCCGGCCGGGGCTCGCCTCCCGGCGAGAACGCCTTGCCGAAGACGAGGACCTCGCCGCGCGGCTTGGGCATGCCCTCGTCGAGGAGGCCGTCCTTGCCGAGCGCGGGCATCACCCGCTGCCACATCGAGACCTCGGGCAGCGGGATCTCGGGGGCGTCGAGCGGGAAGAACACGAGGAGCCCGATGCTCAGGTGATGATTGCGCCGGACGGTGAGCACGCGCTGGAGGACGGAGAGGCGGAGAGGCTTGATGACACGCATGGAGTTCGAATGACCGGTTGTGGCGGGGGGGCGCCTCGCGCGCGCCCTGGTGTGGCCGAGGCCGATGTCTCTCCGGAGCGGCGACCGCGAGCGCGCGGCGCGCCTCGCCGCTAGCTGACCACGAAGATGCCGTGTTTCCTGATCTCGGCCGCGACGCTCTCCAGGGTGAAGCTCCCGTTCTTGAGCTCGACGGTCTTCGTCGTGAACTTCGGACCCTGGATGGTCAGCTCCGGGCCGTTCTTCACGGACACCGTCGCGCCGAGCTTGAACTCCACGGCGCTGCTGAGGTTGAACGAGAGCTTCTGGCCCATGACGAGCTCCTGGGTCCTGCTGCACGAGAGCGACTGCTTGCTCCCCACCGTGAGCTCCTGCGCGTTCGTCACCTTGAGCTCCGTCGTGTTCGCCAGCTTGATGTCGAGCGAGCGGGAGACGTTGATCGACGTGAAGTTGCCGACCTTCACGTCGAGCGATTTGCCGGCGGTCACCGACGTGGCGTTCGTGAGCTTGAAATCGCTCGTGGCGCCGACCACGATCGAGCGGAACGCGCCCAGCTTGGCGTCGAGCGAGCCGCCCACCACGGTCGACGAGCTGGCCCCGAACACGTGGGCTCGCGCGCTCCCCAGCGTGGTGACGCTGTAGTCGCCGGTCCTCTCGACGTGGTGATTGGCCTTGAGGATCTCCTTCTTGTCGCCCTCGGCCTCGAGCCACAGCTTGCCCTTCGCCGAGATCTCGACGTCGTTCCCGAGGGCCTTGACGACGACCTTGCCCGTGGTCGAGGTGATCGACACATCCCCCTTGGCCGTCTCGGTGAGGGTGCCTGCGACGGCCGTCGTCATGATGTTGCCCGCTGTCGCGGTCGTCGTGATGTGGCCCGAGTCGGCCGTCGTCGTGATGTCGTTCTCGACATGGCTCGTCCAGCTCGCGCCCACCTCGAAATCCATGTTCTGCCCGGCGTCGAGCAGGATCCTGCCATCGGTCTTGCCGATGAACTCGTGCCCCTTGTTGGGCGACCCCATGCGCAGGTACGTGTTCGAGTGCGGCGTCGAGAGCGTGATGCGCTGCGCTCCGGCCTGGTCCTCGAGCTCGAGGCGGTTCCTGCCGCCGGTCTGGATGACGTTCTTCGTGTGGTTGCCGCTCGTCACCGGGCTCGGCGTGAGCACGTTGGGCACGACGCCGGAGATCACGGGCCGATCCGGGTCGCCGCCGAGGAAGCTCAGCACGACCTCGGTCCCCCGCCGCAGCGGGAAATGGAACCCTTCGACGCCGCCGCCGTGCGGCTGCATCATGCGCACGTACGTGGACCCGCTGCCGTCGCGCGGGCTCGCCTCGTCGAACTTGAGCTTCACCAGGTAGCGCCCGTGCTCGTCGATCTGCGCGTACTCGCTCGACGCGGAGCCGTCGACCGAGCCGTTCTCGTAACCGTAGATGCGCGGCCACGCCGTCCGCGACTCCGCGCGGAACTGCGTCGCCGCCGGGATGGCCGAGACCTCGACGACATAGACCTCCTCGTGCGCGAGCCCGGCGAGCTCCGCGAAGTCGCTGTGCCCGGCGGACTGGTTGCCGTGGTGGCGCAGCTCGACAGCGAGGTACTTCGCGTTGAACCGCGCGCGCGGGTGGTCCTCGAGCTCGAACGTGTACCCCGAGCGCAGGTGGAGCCGCGCGCCGGCGGCCTGGTAGACCGCCTCCCGGGCGAGGTACTCCTCGGCGCGCAGCTGGGCCAGCCGCTTGCCGGCGTCGGCGCTGAAGAAGCGCTCGCCGTGGAGGCTGATCTCCCCGGTGCCGTACTGGGACACCGGGGCCGCGCCGGCGAGGGGGAACTGCGGCCGGACATAGTCGTAGTCCTTGAGCTTCACCCGCGACGGCAGCGCCCCGTGCTGGCAGGAGAAGGTGCGGAACGAGGCGGAGGCGCTGCGGTCCTCGCCGGTCTGCGGGTGGTAGCGGACCGGCGCGCCGAGCACCTCGGCCGGGTAGCTCTTGTCGTCGCAGAGGATGAGCTTCTCTCCGTCCTCGGTGTGTTCGAAATAATAAAATATCCCCTCCCGCTCCATCCAGCGCGAGATGAAATCGAAGTCGCTCTCGCGGTACTGGCAGATGTGCTCCTCGGCCTCGTAGCTGCCGAGGTTGAGCTCGACATCGCCGCCCGTGATGCCGTTCTCCTCGAGAACGAGCTTGATCACGTCGGGCACGCTCTTCTTCGTGAAGATGCGGCTGTGCTTCGACAGGGTGAGCCCCCAGAGCCGCGGCACCAGCACCGCGCGCAGCAGCGCGCGCCCGCCGAACTCGTGCAGGAGATCGACGCCGGCGAGCACGCCGGCGAACACGTAGGGCGGGATCGTGTCGTCCTGCCGGTCGATCGAGAGCCGCGCCTTGGCCCCGACCATCTCCGCAAAGTCCGTGTCATCGTCGCCTTCGCTCGGGATGGACAGGAAGATCTCGAACCTGTACGGGCGCGAGATCGCCTCCACGCCGCGAAATCCGACGACGCGCGCCGGGCCCTCCAGGATGCTCGAAGAGAAGTTGATGAGGTCGCTCATGGTGGTGTCTCTTCCTGGCGCGAGGAGGTGAATCAATCCGCCTTGACCATCCCGAGGCGGCCCGTCCTGTGGAGTTAGACAAAAGAGAGCCTGGGCGTCAACCCTGTGAAGAAACGTTGATGTCCTCTTCGGGCGCGGGCGGTGGGATCTCGACGATGTCGCGCAAGATCGCGCCGCTCGACTTCGCGTTTGCGAGCCTGACGCCGTAGAGGTTGGCGCCCGCGAGATCCGCTTCGCGCAGATCGGCGCCATCGACGTTGGCGCAGGGGAGCCTCGCTTCCTTGAGCTTCGCCGCGCGGAGGATGGCGCCGGCGAGGTTGGCGTTCGCGAAGCTCGATCGCGAGATGTCCGCCTTGCTCCCGTTGACGTCGGTGAGGCTCGCCCGGTCGAAGACCGCCTCGAGCAGGCGCGCCTGCCGCAGGTCGGCGCCGTCGAGCGCGGCGCCGTCGAAGCGCGCGTGCGAGCCTCTGGCCGAGGTGAGGTCCGCGCTCGTGAGGATCGCCGACGAGAGCGCCGCGCGGTCGAGCGTGGCGCGGGAGAGATCGGCGCGCGTCAGGTCGGCCGCCTGGAAGCTCGCGTCGGTGAGATCCGCGCCGCTCAGGTTCGCCCGGGCGAGGCGCGCGGACGCGAAGTTGCACCGGGCGAGCCCCGCGCCGGCGAGGTTGACGCGCTCGAGCGAGGCGCCGCTCCAGTCGATCCCCTCGAGATCGGCGCCCGCGAGATCGAGGTCGTAGAGCGGCTGGCCGCTCCTCAGGCGGGCGAGCACCGCCGCGCGCAGGCCGCGAGCCTCCGGCTCCGGCTCCGGCTCGGGCGACGCGGCGGCCGGAGGAGGCGCCAGCTCCGGAGGAGGCGCCAGCTCCGCGACGGCGGCGGCCTCTTCGGGTGCGGTTGGCGGCGGCTGCGTGTGCGGGGGTGGCGGGGGCGGGTCGACCGCGGGAGGCGGGTCGACCGCGGAGGGCGGGTCGACCACGGGGGGCAGGTCGACCACGAGGGTCGCCTCGTCGAGCCCGCCGAGCGGGGGCTGCACGCGCGCCGGCGGCTCGGGCGGAGAGGCCTCGGGCCCGGCATGGGCGAAGGGCATCGCAAACGGCACCGACCCCGGGGGAGGCGCCGCGCGCGGCGGCGGCTCCGGCGCCGGCAGGAAGGGCAGGGGAGGCGGCGCGAGCAGCGGCGCGACCTGCTGCGTGACGACGCTCCAGTGCGCCTCCTGAGGCCGCGAGGAGGGCAGGGGAGGCGGCGCGAGCAGCGGCGCGACCTGCTGCGTGACGACGCTCCAGTGCGCCTCCTGGGGCCGCGAGCAGGGCAGGGGAGGCGGCGCGAGCAGCGGCGTGACCCGCTGCGTGACGGCGCTCCAGTGCCCCGCCGGGAGCGCCGTCCCCCAGGCGGCGGGCGCGCCTTCCGGCGCCGCGACGGGCGCCGCGACGGCGAGAGCGCCCTCCGCCGCCGGGGGCCACGGGACGGGGCGCCCTGCCATCTCGACGCCGGCGACCACCCGCATCCGCGCCGGCTCGTCGCCCGGCAGCAGCGCGACGTTCCCGCGAAAGATCAGCCAGCAGAGCAGGCGGTCCGCGTCGATGGTCAGCGTGTCGGCGACGAGCTCGATCGGCTGCCCGTGGTCGTCGCCTCCAGGCCCGAGCCGGTGGAGCCGCGCGAGCCCGCGGGCCGAAGGCAGGCAGGACTGGATCCGCGGGCAGTGCGGGTGCAGCCCCTCCAGGAGGATCCACTCGTCGCCGCGGAGGAACTCGAGCTGCTGGTCCGCGGGGGCGGCGACGAAATAGCGGAAGTCGAAGCTGCCCCCGAGCTCCGGAGCCGTAAGATCGGGCGCCTGATCCCGCGCGAGGAAGGCTCTCCTCGGGGCCCAGTGCCCCGCGACCGGCCCGACCCCCGCGGGCCTCGTGGGATCGGCCGGATCGACGATGTTCGGGAGCGCCGTCCCGGCGCCGACGCCCACCGGGTTCGCGTCGATGTGGGGGCCGCCGTAAGCGCGCTCGTACGCGAGCGGCATGAGGCCGAACGGACGCGGATCCGGGGCCTCTCGCGTGCGGTCGCCGTAGATGTGGAGCACCTTGTCGAGGACCCAGCGATCCTCGCGGAAGAGCGCGACCCGCACCGAGAGCGCCGTGGCGGTCGTCCCCGCCGGCGCGGCCGCGTGCCCGCGCACGAGGACCCCCGCGTACGGCAGGTAAGGGGCTGTCTCGCACGCCTCCTCCAGGCTGCCCCAGCCGTCTCGGAGCCGATCGGCGCGGATCAGGCCCGACGGGGCGGCGAGCTCGGCGCTCGTGTCGTGGACGAGGGCAAACGTGGCCTTGACCACGACCGTGAGCCGCTCTGCGCCCTGCGCGCGCCACAGGACGGCCCCGCAGGAGGCCGGTGTCAGGGCGACGACGGAGACAGGCCAGGACGATTGCACGGGCGTGAGCTCGACTGGCCCGCGCGCCTTCACCGCCGCGGAGGGCTCTCAGGCAACGGACGATACGCGGCGCGTCGCTCGGGCGCAAGCGCGGGAGTCGGCGGTGACGACCCCTCGTGTCGAGTCTCCTCACTCGACCATGTCGCTGTGAAGATCTCCCGGCGAGCGACGCGTCGGGCGTGCTCGCTGGTGCGGTGCAAGGACACGAGTGCTCCGCCACCGACGGAGAGCCCCGCGTCACGGCGCCGGGCGGGCGCCGTGCTACACCATCGGCGAAGCTCACCGTCGAAGGAGCGCCCGCCATGACCGATGCGTCTGTTCAAGCCCTCGCCGATGCGATGGATCTCGGATCGTTGCTGCAGGAAATCCGGGATCGACATGGCGAGTTCGATCTCCTCGCCCACTGGAAGCAGGGCGAGTTCCACCACGACGTGGTCCTCCGGGTGCACCGCTTCGCGCCGCTGCCGGCGCCGGTGCTCGTCGTGAGCACGAACTGCAACGGCGGCGTAAAGGAAGTGCTCTGCTTCGGCGACGTCCCGGAGCGTTATGCCCTCTGGCACCATCGCTGCCCCGGGGTGCCGGAGTTCTCTGGCGAGCTGCCGTCCATCGCCGCGCAGGCGCGGACGTCGCACTACTTCGATCCGTGCGAGCTGCTCGCGTCCGACGCGCGCAGCGAGCTGCGCCCCGAGTTCCGCGAGCGCGACGTGGGCGGAGGATGGCGCCCGCGGTGCGGACAGGCCGGCTCGCCGTTCGACGCCGAGCCCCGAGGAGCGCGCGGGTCAGCGCCAGGGGAGACGTGCTCGTGATGTGCCAGTGATCCCCGCCGCGCGAGGCCTCTCCGGCGGGCGAGCTCGCTCAGCGGCGCCTTTCGCCCATCGCGCCGCGCCCCGTGGCGCGGGCCGCGCAGAAGGCCGCGTCCAGCCGCCAGGCCGCGCGCGACGCCTCGCCCGCCGTCGCGCCGCGCGCGCCCGCGGCCGCGGCGATCGCCTTTCTGAAGTGCGCGCCGGCCCTGCGGCGCTCGATCGCGACGAGCGCCAGGCAGAGCGCGACGAGCAGCACGTCGCGGGCGCTCGGCTCCGGCAGCGTCCACGCGAGCCAGCCGGTGGCGATCGCGAGCATCGCGGTACAGAGCTCCCAGGACGCGGCGCGCTCGGTGCCCTCCGACTCCGCCGTGGCGGCCAGCGCGCGCGTCACGCTGGGTGGCGGCTCGAGCTCCCCTCCGGAGAGCTCCGGCGCCCCTGCGCCGGGATTAACGGTCGCGCCGGCGCTCGCCGCGGGGCGCGCCAGGGTCGCTGCGACTGCGTTCGTTGCCGCACCGGGATGGATTGAGCTCATACAAACACCCTCCTCGCCTTGCCGTCCGGCCCTGCACGATCCCCAGGCTCGCACGTTGCGCGCCAACATGAAAAGAGCGACCCGACGTGCTCGGCGAGTCTGGAGCACGCATCGCGTGCGCATCTGTTGTGCAGGACACGCAATCGGTGCATCTGTTGTGCAGAACACGCAATCGGCCCGTGCCGCTCGAGGTTTGCTCGCGCCGGGGGCGCAGGGGGGCTTGTCGCTCTATATCGCACCTTCGTTGGTCTGGCGCGAGGCGCGGGCTCTCTTGGCGGGGCGGAGGGACGCGGCGGCGTCCATCAGGGCAGGGAGATCGGGCTTCCTGGTGAGCGCCTTCGGGGACGCCCCCTGCTCGTGGCCGAAGAGCTCGCTCTCCGCGAGCGCGGGCGACAGCGCCGCGCAGCTCACGGCGAGGAAGGGCCGGCCGCGGCGCGCGCTGAGCTCGTGCACGTGCCGCGCGATGATCTCCTTGCCGGTGCCGATCTCGCCGGTGATGACCGCGGGCGCGTCGCCGGCTGCGACCTGCCTCGCGCGGCGGAGCAGCTCTTGCGATCTGGGGTCCTCGAAGAGGAGCGCCTTGGCGCGCTCCGTCGGCGCCGCGATGCGGGCCGCGAGCGCCGAGGTCTTCGAGCGCGCAGAGACACTTCCGGTGATGATGGCAATGCCTGACATGAGCGCAGCATACCAAGGCCCGAGAGTTGTGTCTACTATAACGGATGATTCATCCGCCGGGGCGGATCGTGCTGCCGCGGGGGGTCGGCCCGGGGGAGGGGCCGTGTGTGGGCGCGCGTGGGAGGATCGGTATCCGAGCGCAAGAGAACAAGAGAAGAAGAGGGCGCCGGTGGGGGGCCGGCGCCCTCTTCATGAGCGAACGCTCGCTCTCGCGATCACGAGCGCTCGCTCGCGGTCAGTTCTCGAACCGTACGTTGTCGAGGTAGTACGGACCTGAGTTGCTTGTCACGTTGAGGTTGAACTGCAGCTTCACGTCGCTGGCCCCTGCGTTCAGCGCGTTCTTGGTGGCCGTCGGCAGCTGGGCGAACTGGATCCTCACGAACTGGCCCCGGGGGAGCGGGGTGAGCGGGACGTTGCCGGCCCACTGGTTGTGGATGCCGGCCGAAGGGATCGAGATCAGCACTTCGATGTTCCCGACCCAGCTCGGGTTCGGCTGGACGGGAGACACGAAGAGATCGAGCGTGATCTTGTTGCCCACCGGCGCGAGGTTCGCCGCGCTGAAGCTCGGGCTGACGATCTCGTTGAACGAGGAGGGCGTATTCACCTGGAGCGACGAGATGCCCTCCACGACCCGGCCCGAGTGGAGCGACAGCTGGGCCTGCGCCGACGTCCACGCGCCCGGCTTCTCGAACCCGAGGATCGGGTCGTTGAGGAGGAACTCCGCCATCACGTTCTTCCGGAACGGGATGAACACGCCCGTGAGGGCCTCCGAGATCTTGAAGCGCTGCCCGCCCGGCTCGTCCGGATCGGCCTCCAGCTGCTCGGAGGTCTGCGTGAACGGCCTCAGCTTCGCCAGCGTCGCGGTCGTGCCGAGATCGAGCTCGACGGTCGGGGAGCCCGTGGCGTCGCCGATCGGCTCATGGCACCCGCTGCACGACAGGGAGAACGCGCGCCCCACGACCTGATCCGGGGTGAGCGCGCTGCCCATCGCGGTGAGCTTGCTCTGGATGCTGGTCCTGAGGGCCGAGGGCCCGGCCCCGAGCGTCGCGAAGTAGTTGTTCTGGAGGCCGATCATCTGGCTCTCTCCGGCGTTCATCGTCGTCGGATAGCTCGGCTCCAGGGCGAAGCGGTTGATGTCGTCGGCCGCGGCGAGCCGCTCCACGAGGCCCGGGAACGACGTGCTCCTGAAGGCGACGGCGCGCGCGTCGGTCGAGGCAGGATCGAAGAGCGGCGCGGCCGGGTTGTCCTTCACGAACGACGGGGTCACGACCAGCGTGGCGCTGCTCCCCGAGCCGCTGTGAAGGAGCCTGAACTCCCGCAGGTTCCACGTGGTGAAGGGCTCGGGCGGATCGCCGTCGACCTCGGGGGCGAAGAGGAACTCGTTGGTCCGGATCTGGCCGCCGTACGGCCCCGCGTTCTGGCCGTAGTGATCGATGTGGAGGACGGGCTCGAACCCCCCGGGCAGGCCGTCGAAATAGAAGGCGAGCAGCTCGTCCCGCCGCGTCTCGAGGCTCTTCGCCGGATCCGACAGGTGGTACCAGAAGTCGACGACCGGGCGGCACCCTTCCCGGCCAAGGCTCGGCGTCGGGTTGGGCAGCCGGCCCTCGAAGATGATGAAGTTGCGCATCTGGAACGCGCTCTCCGGGATGCCCGAGCGCCTGGCGAAGACGACGCGGTACTCACCGCAGTTGGCGCCGTCCGGCGGGGCGAGGTCGAAGCGGTTCGCCAGGGTCGTGGCGACGTACGCGTTCGGGGCTTCCTCGTCGGCGAAAGGATCCCTGTCGGCCTCCTCGCCCACGACGCGGGGGCAGTCGATCGGCCACCCGTTGATGGACCCGGCCGAGCCGGGGATCACCACGTCATCGCAGTGCGGGCCGAGGCCGATCCCGTCCGCGGCCTTCCGGTTCGTGTCCATGAACTGCCGGAAGAGCTGGAGGGGCGTCAGGCTGACGCCCGCCTGATCGATGAGCTGCTGGAGCACGTCCTTCAGCTTGAAGGCGCCGAGGATGTCGGTGTTCGTGACGACGAGCGACCTCCGCTCGTTGATGGGGAAAGGAAGCGAGAGCGCCTGGCCGGCCTCCGCGATCTCCCCCTCGGCGAGATCGGCCGGAGCGCCGTCCGTGGGCCCGAGATCCGCGCAAGAAACCGGCAGTATCGCGAGCGCGGCCAGCGCGGCGCGCCGCGCCCCCTGCCACGCGCCGGGGGAGGCAGGAACAGAATGAGAGCGCACCGGACTGCTCGAACTCGATAGCTTCGACGACATGAAACCTCCTGAAATGACCCCGAAGAACGGCGGAGCCGCGCGAGAGCACGAGGTGCGCGCTCGCGGATGGACGGGGCGGCCCGAGGAGGACGACCGCCGGCGAGCGCCCGCGTCGGTCCGCAAAGAGACGACGCCCGGCGCGCGCCGCATGAGCGACGTGCCTCGCCGAGGCCAGCGCTGCCACGGCAGCCTGGCCTCATCGAGCCGCTGAATCCACCGTTCTGCGATGAAACGCCCCGGCGCCGCCGCCTCTCGGCGCGGCCGCCCGTGAACGCGGACCGTATGTTAATGCTGTTTACGTACAGGGCAAGCGATATGAACGCTCGTGTTTGTACTCGCGTTAATTTTTCGCGGTCCGTGCGAGCGTCGTTTTCATGTCCATTTCATGTCGTCCGGACGAGCGTCGATGTCGTCGCCGCCGGCACAGGCGAGGAGATCCCGCTCGTGTGGTCGAACGTGGTGTGGAGTTTGCTGTTTGCTGGCGGAGCCGCGGTCGTGGAGGCAATCACCGAGCCGCGCCGACGATCCGGCGCAGCGGCTCGGCGAAGGAGCTCGATGGATACCGCGCGAAGAACGCCGCCGCGCGCGCCCGCGCCTCGTCGGCGCGTCCGAGGCGCACCAGCGCGCGGATCGCGATGAACTCCCGCTCTTCCGCGAGCCGCCCCTTCGGGAACTCGGCCTGGTGCCTCTCCAGCGCGGCGAGGGCGGCCTCCGGATCCTGCGCGAGCGCCGCTCTGGACGCGTCGACGAGGTTGGACTCCCGGACCAGGTCGTCGCCGTCCGCCGCGGCGCTCGCCTCCGGCGCTGGCGCGGCCGGTCGGGGGCTCCGCGGCGCCTCGCGGCGGAGGGCGGAGGGGGTCGGGCGCGGCGCCTCGGCCGACGGCGCTTCGGCCGCCGGCGACCCGGCCGCCACGCGGCCTTCCGCGCGGGAGAGCAGCCGCTCCAGCGGCAGATCGGTGAGCACCGGAGGCGGCGCGATCGGCGCGGCGGCGCTCGGGGCCTCGCCCAGGACGGCGTGGAGCCCTGCCCCGCCCGCCCCGATGCCCGCCGCGAGGAAGATCCCCTTGATCCATGCCGGCATCGTCGCGCCGGCGGCCGCGCCCGCGGCCGTCTCGAGCGGCGCCACCCGGGCCGCGGTGCGCGCGAGCTCGGCGGAGGTCATCTGCCGGATCGGCGCGGCGGCGCGGAGCAGCTCGCGTGCGCCGGGCGGGGCGCCTCCTCCTTCCTGGTTCCATCGCTTCGGATCGCTCATCTGGCCCCCCTGCGCGCGCTCTCGGCCTCGGACTTCTTCAGGAGCGTCGCGAACTCCTTCCGCGCCGCGTGGAGCCGCGAGTAGACGGTCCCCACGGGGACGCCGACGAGGCGCGCGATCTCGTCGCACGGCATCTCTTCGATCTCGAACATGACGAACACGGCCCGGCGATCGAGATCCATGGCCTCGAGGATGCCCTCGAGCTGCAGGCGCGCCTCGCGGCTGGAGGTGATCTCTTCCGGGCCGCGCGCGGAGTCCGGCACATCGTCCACCACCTCGCCGAGCCGCTCGCGGCGCGTGTGGGCGCGGCGGCGGTGAGACGAGGCGACGCGGCGGCAGATGGCGAAGAGCCAGGTCGTGATCGGGCAGGCCCAGTCGAAGGACGGGAGCCGCTGCTGGACGACGACGAAGACGTCCTGGAAGGCGTCCTCCAGGTCAGGGTGCTGGATGCCGAACCGCTGGAGGGTCGCCCAGACGAAGTTGCCGTGCTCGGCGTGCAGTGCGACGAGGCTCCGCGGCGGCTGCTTGGCGTCGCGCAGGACGTCGGCTCGTAAGCACTGCTCCACGGAAAACTGAATGCCGGCAGCCCGGGGATCCTTCATCAAAATGTGAGGCCGACCCCTCCGAACACCGCGGCGGCGAGCGCGGCCTGCTCCAGACCCGTCGGCAGCCCGCCCTCGAGCTGGAAATCGTACCGTGTCACTGGAACGAAGAGATCGATGCCTGTCTCGAGCCGCAGCGGCCCGATGACACGGACGCCGAGCCGCGTGCCGGCCCCGAGGCTGAGCCACGCGCGGGAGCCGACGTCGGTCGGCAGGATCGTCGGGGGGACGTCGTCGTCCCCGTGGATGACGGCGTAGATGGCGCCCGCCACGGCCCGGCCGCAGAGCCCGAAGGCGACCGAGCGGCTCCGGACCATTTCAAAGCACGCGCCGAGCCAGCCCGCCGTGAGCCCGAAGGCGAACGTCCGCTGGGTCGCGTGCTGCTCCGGGAGCCACAGCGCGCCCGTCTCGAGCGTCCACCGCGGCAGGATCGACCACTCGCCCGACAAGGCGACGCCGAACCCGGGCGAGGGGACGATGCCCGTGGAAGCGAACCCGCGCCAGGAGATCGAGAGCCGGGGCGGCGGCGGGCCCTCGGCCGGGGGCGGCGTGGTCTGGGCCTGCGCCGGCCAGGGGAACGGCGGCTCCGGCGCCCGCTCCGCCGCCGAAGGGCGCGCTGGCGGCGGCGGGGGACGCGGCGCCTCGGGGGCCTGCGGGGGGCGCGGCGCCTCGGCGGTCGGGGGGGCGAGGCCGGCCTCGGGATCGGTCGCGAGCAGGATGTGCACCGCCGCAGCGGCCACGATCCCGTCGCAGCTTTGCCGGTCGTCGGAGAGCTCGCGGACCGTCGGCGGGGCGCCGTCGCACAGCTCCGTCCGGATCGTGGCCGACCAGGCCCCGGGCTGCCCCTGCACCACGGCCTCGATCGAGGCGGCCTTGCCCGTCGTGACGAGCTCCCGCCCGAGCCGCCGCGAGATCTCGGCGCGGAACCGGGACGCCGACGGGCACCGCCCCTCCGCGCCCGCGAGGCGCACCCACGACACGTCCGCGGCCGCGCGATCGCACTCCGCCCGCGCGCGCGGCACGCCGGTGAGCGCGAGCGCCGCGCAGGCGCCCAGCGCCGAGACGAGCGCACGTGCGGCCGGCGCGCTCACCGTCCGCTCCCTTCCTCTCGCCCGAACGATCCCTCTGCGGGGAAAGAGGCGGGCTCGTACGGCGGGCGCGCCATGACGGCGAGAAGGGTTCGAGCGATGGCCAAACGGATCGGCGATGCTGTACACCCGGACGATTCGCGAGTCACAGGAATTTCTGGCGGGTGGCGGTGAACGCCGTCGGTGAGCGAGACGGAGATCCGGTATTCATCCATTCGCGAGCCCGCAGCCCATGCACTCCCGCCCGACCACCATCGGCGTCCTCACGCCCTTCCTCGACGGTTTCTATTTCACCTCGGTCCTCAGGGGGATCCATCAGGCGGCGCAGGAGCGAGGCCATCGTGTCTTGGTGGTACGCGGCACACCAGCGTACGTCCAGGCCCCCTCGCTCGCCCGAGATCAGGTGGACGGGTGGATCGTCGTGCTCGCCACGGATGGCATCGAGCTCCTCGCGCAGGCGGGTGTCCCGCTCGTCACGGTCAGCTCCTGCGCCCCCGAGGCGGGCTGTCCGACGGTCATGCCGGACAACCGCGAGGGCGTCCGGAGCGCGGTGCGCCACCTGATCGAGCATGGACACCGGCGCATCGCGTTCGTCGGTTGCATGGATCAGGACGACATCCGCGCGCGCTTCGACGGTTACATGGAGACGCTCATCGAGAGCGGGATCCCCTTCGATCCCGGCCTCGTCTTCGACGCCGACAACAACTGGCACTCCGGCGGCCAGCGCGCCGCAGAGGCGCTCATCACGCGCAGGGGAGAGCTCACGGCCGCGGTCGTCGCCACGGACAAGAACGCGCTCGGGATGATGTCGGCCCTCCAGGCCGCCGGATACCGCATCCCCGACGATCTGGCGATCATCGGCTTCGACGACATCACCGATGCGCAGTGGTCGACCCCTCCGCTGACGACCGTGCGCCAGCGCTTCGACGCCCTCGGAGCGCTCGCGTACGAGCTCGTGCTGGCGCGGCTCGCAGGCCAGGTCGTGCCGTCCGGGCCCGTGCTCGCGCCGACCACGTTCGTCAGGCGGCGGACGTGCGGGTGCGACCCGCTCCGTGGCTTGCTCCACCGGAAGGGCGCGGCGCCCGACGACGACCTCGGCGCCATCGAACGGCAGATGGTCGAGCTGCTCCTCCGCCTGCCGCTCCCGCCCGAGACGCCCCCGACGGCCGTTTGGCCCGGCGTCGCCGCCGTGATCGCTGGATATACCGCGGCGCTCGAGGGCGCCGCGCCCCCGCCCGCGGCCGAGATCGACGAGGCCTGTCAGCAGGCCGTCCGCCTCACGCCTGACGTGGAGAGCCTCATGGGGATCGTCCGCCTCCTCGGCCGGTCCGGAAAGCGACGCCGCGCGCGCCTGGACAGGGAAGCAGCGGAGCCCGCGGAGGAGCGAGCCGAGGGGTTCCAGGAGCGGCTGCGCCTCTCGCTCATGCTGGCTCGCGTCGAGACCGAGCGGCAGTTCGTCGACGAGCTCGGGGCGCTCACGCGGTCCGATCATGAGGTGAGCCTCGCGCTGCTCGGCGGCACCCAGGAAGACTCGCGCTCGCTCTCCTGGCTCGACTCGACCGCCGCCGTCTGGGGCTGCCTCGCGCTCTGGGAAGACCCGGCGACCCGCGCGCGCCTCGTCATCGCCGGCGCCTACAGCCGCGATGGCAGCCCGACTCCCTCGCTCGGCGCCGTCTGCGCGCGGGAGGATTTCCCGCCCGCCGAGCGCTTGCCAGCGTCGACCGCCGGCGGCCCGTTCATGGTGACGCTCCTGCCGATCCGCACGCTCCGCCACGACTGGGGGGTCCTCGCGATCGTCGGCCCGAGCTCGATCGAGGTCGCCGGCGACGAGGGCACCATCTCCATCTGGGGGGCGCTCCTCGGCGCCGCCCTCGAGCGGGACGCGCTCGTGCAGTCGCTCTCCGAGCAGCACGCGAGCCTCCAGGAGGCCTATCAGCGCGAGCGCACCCTCTCGGCCGCGGTGCGCGAGCTCGGCTGCCCGCTCCTCCCGCTCATGCCCGGTGTGCTGCTCGTCCCGCTCGTCGGCGAGCTCGATGGAGATCGCGCCCGGCACATGCTCGAGCGGGTGGTCGAGGGGGTGGGCCGACACGGGGCGCGCTGCGTGCTGCTCGATATCACGGGCGTCCCGAGCATCGACGCCCAGGTGGCCCACGCGCTCGGGCAGACGCAGCGCGCGGCCTCCCTGCTCGGCGCCCGCGTCCGCCTCGTCGGCGTGCGCCCCGAGCTCGCGATGCGCCTCGTCGCCCTCGATATCCGCCTCGGCGATCTGTCCAGCCACCAGTCGCTGGCGTCGGCGCTCGAGGACCTCGTGTCGACCGAGGTCCCCTCGCTCCGCACGAGACGGAATGACGCGGCGGAAGCGACGCCGCGTTCGTCGCGCAACGCGATCTCGGATACGAGGCGTCGCGGAGGATCGGAGTGACGCTCCGCGCGTCGCGCTGAGCGCGCGCAGCGCAGTGGACCCCCCACCCACTGCGCGCCGCCCGCGCTGGTCTCGTGTGGCGCTGAGCACGTCTCGAACGTGCATGTCGTCTCCCACGGCTGGACGGCGAGGCGAGCAAGGTGCTGCGCGCGGCGAGCGTGCTCGGCGACGTCTTCTGCAAGGGAGAAACAATTTCTACACGCAAAAACAATGCTGAGGAGTTCCGAGTAGTTGGCGGCTGTGCCCGGCGTGGGACGGCGGCTAGCGGGCGGACGCCGTCGAGGCTGCACGCGGGCCATCGAGGCGCGCCCGTACGGTCCTGGCGGTCGTGGGTCGTCAAGGGCGCGGCTTCGGATCGCTGCGCCTGGGGCACGCGCTCGGGGCTGCGGTCGTTCACCATCCAGCAGCTCAACGAGGAGGAACTCGGCGCGGCCGGTGTCGAGTACATGGCGCCGGAGCCGATCGGCGTGGTCCCTCGCCGCGGCGCGGGCCTTGGTCGGCGTGCCGCTCGACGCCTAGCCGGCGTAGAGAGCCCTGTGCACGAACTCGGGGCCGCGGTCGTCCACTTGGGCGCGCTCAGGGCCGTCGCAGATGTCGAGATAAACGTCGGCCAGCTCGGTGCAGTGGCTCTCCACCTGGCCGAGCGCAGGAGCGACGCTGGCAAAGGGCGAGCGTGGCCCCGTCGCCCATCTGGCCGAGTACAGGAGAGGCGCCGGCGACGAGGCGCGGGCGCGAGCTCGGCTCCTCTCCGCCGCTGCGGTCGTAGAGGTCGAAGCGCATGCCGTGCAGCACGGTGCGGCCGCCATAGTCAAGCGAAATAGTCGTGGCGCGGCGGATTTGCGGGCGAGGACCGTTCGTCAACCCATCTGGTTGACGAACACATCCAACTACTGAACAGCCCCCCTACCGGGATAGACCCCTAGTGCCGCGCCTCGGTTTTGACGATCCGTTTCGCCCGGCTCGTGCGTCTGGGGGGGCGTGAGCGAAGAACGAAAGCAGCCGAGGGCCAGGTTCAGGGGGCTCCAGCTCAGCCAGGAGGACCAGCAGGCACTGCGCCGACGCGAGAGGGAGGGCCCGCTCGGCATGCTGGTCGCACGGCGGATCCAGGCCATCGAGATCCCGCGGTATCGGCGGGGGCACTACGATCGGCGTTGTCGCTGGAGGTGGCGACGACCACACGCGAGACAGAGGGACCTACTGCGCGACGATGTCGCGCATCTTCAGCTGGTCATTGATGGTCAGTCGTCGGAAGATCGGGCGCGTGACGGGCGAGCTGGCGAGGCGGACGAACGCCGCGCGCAGGATCCGCTGAGCTTCCCCGGACGGTGTGAAGAGCGCCCTCATTCTCAGCCCGTCGGCCTGCAGGCTCGTGATGAACGGGCGCAGCTTCTCCTCCCAGGCGACGAGCGCGCGTCCCACGTCGTCAGGGTACTTCTCCAGCATGTTGCCCAGAAGCTCACTCCCGGCCATGCCGGTCGAAGCGCCCATCCCTGAATACAGCGTCAAGCACCACGCAGCGTCGCCGACCAGCACGACCCGCCCCTTGTGCCAGCGATTCATGCGAACCTGATTGACCGAGTCGAACAGGTACTCGTCTGCGGCCGCGAAATCGTCGAGGAGCTGCCTCAGCACGGGCCCTTCCGGTTCTGGTCCGTAAGCCTTGCGCAGCGACTCGATGGGGGTCCTCCGGAACTGCGCATCGATGTCGTCCACGCGGTAGGAGAAGAGCACGCCTGGGTTGTGGTCCGCGAAGGGGAATACCCACGCCGACCGCCCGGTCTCGGCAAGGACCAGCCCATCATGCAGGTGATAGCCGCGGACGGGTTCGCTCAGGATGGCCGCCCCGATCATGTAATTTAGCGGGTAGAGGAAATCTTCGTGCGGGCCGAAGACGAGCTTCCGGACGGTCGAGCGCATTCCGTCAGCCCCCACCACGAGGTCGAAGTGTTCGGTCACGGTCTCGCCGGTCTTCGTGTGGGTCGTCGTGACATCGACGCCGCGATCTCCTGGATCCATCCCCGTGGGGACTGTCGAGAAGCGGATCTCCACCTGCTCCGGCAGCGCGTTGAACAACGCATTCTCGACGTCGCCGCGCAGCAGCATGCGCGGCTCGCCGGGCACGTCGGCGAAGGTCATGCCCTTGCGACGACGATTGGCCCGGTCGACCTCGTACGTCTTGGCTTGTGGGTGCTTGCGGTTGCCCATGGCCTCGAGCACGCCGAGCCGCTTGGAGGACGCCTGGCCCGTGCCGAAGAGGACAATGAAGTAGCCGCCTTTGCGGCGCTCAGGGGCCCGC
Source organism: Sorangium sp. So ce128 (assembly GCF_051525245.1). Taxonomy (NCBI): domain Bacteria; kingdom Pseudomonadati; phylum Myxococcota; order Polyangiales; family Polyangiaceae; genus Sorangium; species Sorangium sp. So ce128. The sequence goes on from NZ_CP150313.1 coordinate 3,417,565, forward strand.
TCGATGATCACGGGCTCCCAGCCGGCCCTGTGCAGCCGCAGGGCCGTGGCGATGCCGGCGATGCCAAGTCCAACGATCAAAACGCGGCGCCCGTGGGTTGCTGAAGTCGTCATGATGCTTTGACTCTAGCCATCGACGGCGCACGTCGGCAGAGCGTGGCTTGGGGCGGAAATCGGCCTGGATTGGGGTCGGATGGCGGGGCCTTCAAGCCCCGGGGCGGCGGCGCTGATCGCGAAAGGCCCGGGGGGTTATCCCTTGAGCGCGCCGGAAGGTGCGAATGAAATGGGTGACGTCGGCGTAGCCAACCTGGTCTGCGATGCTCTCGATGCTCGCGTCCGTCTCCAGGAGCCGCCGCCGGGCCTCGGCTATGCGATGCTCGCGCAGCCAGTCCCCTACCGTCAGCCCTGTCTCCCGGCGGATGGCGTTGGCCAGGTGCGAAGGCGTGCGCCCGACCGCCGACGCGACGTCCTGAAGCGAGAGGGGCTCCAGACAGTGCGCCTCGATGAACCTGAGCGCATCTTGCACGAGCCCGCTGAGCATGGGCGACGCCAGAGGCGCGTGCTCCGAAAGCTCGCGGATGAGCTCCGTGTTCAGGATGGTAAACAATGCGAGCGCGGCGTTGTCCGCGCCCCACTGGGCCTCTCGCAGCTCGGTATCCATCTCGGCCACCAGGCGCTCGATTCGCTGCCGCCGGGGCTCTCCGGGTTGCAGCCGGAGCAGTCCCCGGAGAAAGAGGCTGCGCACCGGCGCGTCCTTCGCATCGCCTCGGATTCGTGGTCGTCCCGGCAGCCGCTCCGGAGTGCTCAGCAGCGTCGGATCAAAGCCCACGATCCATCCCTCCAGGTCGCCGACATCGAGGGGCTGATGCTCCACGCCCGCGGGGATGAGGTGGATATCCCCGGCATGAAGATTGACCTGCTCCAGATGACGGCCTCGCCCCCTTCCCGCCGTCAGCACGAAAACCATGAAGAAGGTCGAGACGAGCGGTCCGGGCGGCAGCGTGGGCCGCCTTTGTCGTGGGACGCGAACGACACACAATGGCAAGCCCCCGGCGCCGAACCCGTCCAGCGTGAGAACGCGGGGAGGGGGGTGCTGAGGCGTGCGACGCATAGCCTGCATGCATAGCATACTCCGGGATGCGACGCCTGCGCGTGCTCGGCATGGCCTGAGCGTCAGTAAGCCGATGCGAGCGCTGCTCGGCGCAAGTCAGTACGTTTGGCCCCGCAGGCTGTGGAGCGAAAGCGGCCCCCTCGATGCATGGATAAGTTGCTGATACAGCGTCGCTTTTCCAGGAGGGATGCGGATCGCGTAAGGTTCTATAGGATGATCACTCCGGAGAGAACGCGCAAGGGAAGGGGAGGGCAGGGACGGCGAACGAGACAGAGGAAGAGCTCCGCATGGCGGTGGCACTGAATAAGTGACTGCGAGGCCTACGTGCCGTCCTAGCAGATAGCGCGGCCGCGGCGTCGAGGTCCTCAAGCACGAACTCGGGGGCGGCCGCGGCGCCGAGGAGGACGCCGGCGAGCTCGGGGGTCGTCGAATCCATGGCCGGGCGCGGAGCGGCCGCGAAGGTCGAGGGCCAGATCGGGCGCTGATGACTGGACACTGGTGCTCAGTGCCGCGTGCTCGGGTCCGTCGCCGTCCAGCCGGCCGAGATCGGCCACGTCGCCGGTGAGGTCCGCGAGCGCGGGCCGGTGCCGCGGCCTAGCTGAGCGCGGAGCGGCCGCGGGGGCGAGGTGGACGCCCGAGCGCTCGGGCTCGGGGTCGTCGGTGTCCACGGAAGCGGGGCAGGACCAATGACGGGCGTCGCTGCCTCGGTCGCCAGCGGCGGACGTCATGGCGGGCGAGCTGACGCGCCGCGGGCGCCAAGCAGCGGCCGGCGGGCGGCCCGCTCTGCCGGACCGCCGCGCCCTGGCGCGCAGGCACGCCGGCGTATGGTAAAAATGTCCTGTGCCTTCCATGAACCCGGTGCGTTCCCCTCGGCTCCACTCCGTCTCGGCGGGATTGCGGAGATGGCTTCCCCGGGCGCTGGCCGGCGCGTGCTGCGCCTGGGCGATGGGCTGCGCGGAGAGCGCGCCCTCCTCGACGGCTCCGGCGGCGCGGGTCGCCTCGACGGCGCGGGCCGCTGCGCCGGCGCCCGCCGCGAGCGCCGCGCCCGCCGGCACGCCGCCGGCGTCTCCGCCGGCAGAGGGGGAGCGACCTGGCGATGCGCCGGCGCGCGAGCGCTGGGTCGGTACGCTGACGCTGACGAAGGGCTCGCAGCCCCTCATCGCCGGGAGGATCCTGTCGCGCGAGGACGCCGAGCGCTGGCTCGGCCCCGAGTGGCGCGCGCTGACCGGGCAGCGCGTCCGCGTGCTGGCGGTGCTGCGGGACCACGTCTGCGAGCCGCACGCTCAATGCATGATCGGGGGGATCATCCCGCTGCTGGAGCAGGTCGCGTCCGTCGAGCTGTGCAGCAGCGCGGGCTCCTCCGGCGGGGCGGCGGTCGTCGATTGCGCGCCGTCGCCCGCCCAGAAGGAGCGCTGCCAGGACGAGTGCCGCACGTTGAGCGAGGACTGCGGTCGGCGCGCTGACGGCGACCGCGGAGGGCTGCGCCGCTGCGGGTGCGCCAAGGTCACGTGCGAGCACGGCTGCGAGGAGACCGGCGAGCCCGCGTTCACGTGCAGGTGACCGCTCCCTGCCGGGAAGGGCAGGGGGCCAAGGAGACAAAACAACGAAGGCCGCCTGGCACCCGCCAGGCGGCCTCCGCGAGCGAGCCTCTGCTGCGCTGGATCAGGCGCTCTCGCGCACGAGGACGGGTGCCGCCGCCGGCCTGGGGCTCGGGGGCACGCTCTCGGCGGCGTGGGCGCCGCCCTCGCCGAGCGAGTAGGCCTCCTCGCCGTGGAGGACGCCGTCGAGGCCCTCGTCTTCCGTTTCCTCGTCGACGCGGAAGCCCATCACCGCGCTGATCCCCTTCACGAGCACGAAGGTGACCACCGCCGCGTAAGCCGCCGCGACCGCGGCCGCGATCGCCTGCTCGGTGAGCAGCGCCGAGTTGCCCTTGATGAGGCCATCCTGGCCGGCCGAATTCCACACCTTGGAGGCGAACACGCCGGTGAGCAGCGCGCCGAGCAGCCCGCCGACGCCGTGGATGCCGAACGCATCCAGGCTGTCGTCATAACCCAGCTTGCCCTTCAGCATCACGGCGCCGTAACACACAGCGCCCGCCGCGAGCCCGATCGCGACAGACGCCATCGGGCCGACGAAGCCCGCCGCCGGGGTGATGGCGACGAGGCCCGCGACGAGCCCCGACGCCACGCCGAGGAGCGACGGCTTGCCGAAGCGCACGGCCTCGATCAGGGCCCACGCGAGCGCCGCGATCGCCGCGGCGATGTGCGTGTTCACGAACGCCACGGAGGCGAGCCCGTTCGCGGCGAGCGAGGAGCCGCCGTTGAAGCCGAACCAGCCGAACCACAGGAGGCCGGCGCCGAGCAGCGTCATGGTGAGGTTGTGCGGCACGATCTTGCGCGTCGGGTACCCCTTGCGCTTGCCGATCGCGATCGCGATCACGAGCGCGCTCGCGCCCGAGGCCAGGTGAACGACGGTGCCGCCGGCGAAGTCGAGCGCGCCGCGCGCGAGGAGCCACCCGCCCGGGTTCCAGACCCAGTGGCAGATCGGGCTGTAGACAAGGAGCGACCAGAGCAGCGTGAACACCACATACGACGAGAACTTGATGCGCTCCGCATAGGCGCCCGAGATCAGCGCCGGCGTGATGATGGCGAACATCATCTGGAACGCCATGAACAGGAGGTGAGGCACCGTCGTCCCGGCGCGCGGCTCGGTGCCAACGCCGTTCAGGAACGCGTAGTCGAAGCCGCCAATGAACCCGCCCTTGGATTCAGCGAACGCCATCGAGTACCCGAGCGTCACCCACGCCAGGGTCACGATCCCCATGGCGAAAAAGCTGTGCATGAATGTGCTGAGCGTGTTCTTCGTTCGGACCATGCCCCCGTAAAACAGGGCCAGCGCTGGCGTCATCAGCAGAACCATTGCCGACGAGACCAGGAGCCAGGTGGTGTCCGAGGCGTTGATTTCGTTCACTGGTGGCCTCCTCGACGGCGACACTAAGAGAAGGCAGTTTTCCGGAATGTTTCGTCGGCATATACTTCGCGACAGCACGAAACATACCGCGACGACGCAGCGAGTCAGCGCGCGGGCGCCTCCGCGGTCAGCGCGCTGGCCGACTCGCTCCTACAGCCGGTCGATGGATTTGCAGTGAGACTATATCGCCGGTGGGCCCGAGGGGGCGTGAGACGGCGGGAGATGACGCGTTATCCGCGCCCGCTGGCCTCGATGCTCTCGCGCACCCGATCGAGCGCGGCCCGCACCTCGGGATCCCGATCGAGCGCAGCGGGCGGCGCCGGCAGCCGGAGCGACCAGTTCTGCGGCCCCACGGTCCCCGGGACGTTGATCCGATCGCGCGTGGCGAGCACGTCCTGGAGGAGCAGCAGCACGAGCTCGCTCTTCGAGCCGAGGATCAGGTCGAGCAGCGCGCGGTGGGTCTCCTTCGTGAACTCCCGGCCGAGCTCCTGGCGGCGCGGCGCCAGCTGCGGCAGATCGAGGACCCCGGCGCGCTCCCGGTCGTCCCGCGACTCCCACCACACCACCACCGAGTCGGTGTCGTGCGTCCCGAAGCAGGCCACCGAGAGCGCCGGATACTGCGACGGATCCTTGAACACGACGTCGTCCTTCTCCCAGATCAGCACCTTGTAGCCCGGCACCCCGAGCTCCGTGAGCGACTCCCGGACCCACCCCGGCACCGCGCCGAGATCCTCCGCCACGAGCTGCGCCCCGGTCTCCGCCGCCCCCGCCAGCATCGCCCCCACGACCCGATTGCCGTGCTCGCGCTGCTCCGGCTCCTCCGCTGGATCGAAGGTCGCCCTGGGCCGCTCGCCCCCCTGGCCCTGGCTCCCTTGCTCCGGGAAGATGTACGTCCGGTAGAAGCCGACCAGGTGATCGATCCGGAACCGGTCGTAGAGCAGCCCCGTGTAGCGGCAGCGCCGCCTGAGCCACGCGAAGTCGTTCTCGCGCATCCGGGCCCAGAAGTACGGCGGGAGCCCCCACCGCTGCCCCTCCGTGTCGAACTGGTCGGGCGGCGCGCCGACCGTCATGTCGTGCCGGAACTCGCCCTGGTGCGCCCACACGTCGGCGCTGTCGCGCGACACCATGAACGGGAGATCCCCCATGATCTCCACGCCCTTGCCCCGGAGATCCGCGCGCGCCGCCTCCCACTGCGCGTGCGCGAGCCACTGGACGTACTCGTAATAGAGGATGTCCCGCGCGCGCTCGCGACGCAGCGCCTCGAGCGCCTCCGGCCTGCGCTCGCGGATCGCCTCGGGCCAGTCCCACCACGCCCTGCCCTCGAAGGCGTCCTTGAACGCGCGGAACTGCGCGTAGTCGGGCAGCCAGTCCGACTGCCGCTTCACGAACTCGCCGAGCTCGGCCGCGCGCGGCGTCTGCTTCGCGTGGTGCTCGCGCTCGAACACGTCGAAGGCGAAGCGCAGCGCCCGCCCCTTCACGCGGCGCACGAGATCGTAGTCGACGCGCGCGCTGCTCCGCGCGCGATCGAGCGCCCCGAGGTCGTCGCCGAGCGCCTCGCCGAGGCGCTCCGCCGGGAGCTCGGGTACGGCGGACAGCGAGATGAACATCGGATCGATGCCGAACGCGGAGAGCGCCATGTACGGCGACGTCTCGCCCCCCGACACCTCGCCGAGCGGCAAGAGCTGCACGAGGCGCAGGCCAGCGGCGCGCATCCACGCGGCGAACTCGGGGAGATCGCCGATCTCGCCGATGCCCCACGAGCGATCGCTGCGCAGGGAGAAGAGCGGCACCGTCACGCCGGCGATGCGGCGGCGCGCGCGGGAACCGGGACCGGAAGGGGACGATGAGCTCTGGGACTGATTTTCAGCAGAGGGGGAAGACATGGGCGTTTTTCGCTTGGCTCCAGGCGTTCGGGGGCGAAGTCTATCCCGGGTCGCGCCGCCCTGGATGCTCCTTCTGCGACCGTGCGGTAGCGCCGCCGTCGAGGCCGCGGCCGCGGCCGCTGCCGAGCTCGCGAGGAGGGCCGCGACATCGCGCGCGGCGCGAGGGCGGGCCCGCCGAGCGGCCGAACGGCGGGCGATTCCGGGGGCGGCGACCGAAAAATCAGGCCGCGCGCGCTTGTGTCTCGACAGCGGCGCCGATCTCGCGAATAGGGCGGCTTCACAGGTTTTTCAGATGACCAGACGCATATGGCCCGGCACGCCCACCCCACTCGGCGCCGTCTTTGACGGCGAAGGGGTCAACTTCACGCTGTTCTCGCAGTCCGCCACCAAGGTCGAGCTCTGCCTCTTCGAGGCCGTCGACGATGTCGTGGAGCGCGAGCGCATCGAGCTCCCCGAGCGGACGGCCCACATCTTCCATGGCTACGTGCCGGGGCTCAAGCCCGGCCAGCTTTACGGCTACCGGGTGCACGGGCCCTACGACCCGCGCTCCGGGCAGCGCTTCAACCCGGCGAAGCTCCTCGTCGATCCCTACGCGTACGCGCTCTCCAGCGAGCCGAACTGGAAGGCGCCGCTCTTCGCCTACGACCGCGGGGGGCACCCCGAGCGCGGCGAGGGCGGCGCTGGCCGGCCCAAGGAGGCGGGCCGGGACGGCGCGGCGCCCGAGAAGGGCGAGGGCGGGCGCGGGGGCAAGACGGCGAGCGATCGCCGCGCCGCCGAGGCGCGCGGGAAGGACTCCACGCCGCCGCCCCCGCCGGCCCCGCTCGACGACCTGGAGATCTGCCACCGCGACAGCGCCTGGGGCGCGCCGAAGTCCGTCGTCGTCGACCACCGCTTCGCGTGGGACGGCGACCGGCCGCCGGCGACGCGCTGGCAGGACACGATCATCTACGAGGTCCACGTCAAGGGCTTCACCCAGCGGCACCCGGGCATCCCGAAGGAGCTGCGCGGCACCTACGCCGGGCTCGCCTCCGAGGCGGCGATCGCCCACTTCAAGAAGCTCGGCGTGACGGCGATCGAGCTGCTCCCCGTGCACGAGATGGCGAGCGAGCGCGAGATCTGGGAGCGCGGCCTCGTCAACTACTGGGGCTACAACACGCTCGCGTACCTCGCGCCCGCGGGCCGCTACTCGTCGAGCGGGCGGCTCGGCCAGCAGGTGACCGAGTTCAAGGCGATGGTGAAGGCGCTCCACGCCGCCGGCATCGAGGTGATCCTCGACGTCGTGTACAACCATACAGCGGAGGGGAACCACCTCGGCCCGACGCTCTCCCTGAAGGGGATCGACAACTGGACCTACTACCGGCTCGTGCCGCACAACCCGCGCTACTACATGGACTTCACGGGCTGCGGGAACACGGTGAACACGCGTCATTACCAGACGCTCCAGCTGGTGATGGACAGCCTGCGGTACTGGGTGACCGAGATGCACGTCGACGGCTTCCGCTTCGATCTCGCGTCGGCCCTCGCCCGCGGTCACCATGACTTCGACCGCCTGAGCTCGTTCTTCGACATCATCCATCAGGATCCCGTCCTCTCGCGCACGAAGCTCATCTCGGAGCCGTGGGACGTGGGCGAGGGCGGCTATCAGGTCGGCAACTTCCCGGTCCTCTGGACGGAGTGGAACGACCGTTACCGCGACTCGGTGCGCCGCTTCTGGAAAGGGGATCTGCTGGCGGCCGACCTCGGCTATCGGCTCACCGGGTCGAGCGATCTGTACGCGTCCAGCGGGCGCCGCCCTTACGCGAGCATCAATTTCGTGACGGCGCACGACGGCTTCACGCTGAACGATCTCGTCTCGTACAACGAGAAGCACAACGAGGCGAACGGCGAGGGCAACCGGGACGGCACGAACAACAACCACAGCTACAACCACGGCGTCGAGGGCCCCTCCAGCGACCCCGCGGTCGTCGAGCTGCGCGAGCGCCAGAAGCGCAACCTCCTCGCGACGCTCCTCCTCTCGCAGGGCGTGCCGATGATCAACGCCGGCGACGAGATCGGAAAGACGCAGCTCGGCAACAACAACGCCTACTGCCAGGACAACGAGCTCTCCTGGCACGACTGGGACCTCGACGAGCGGCGGAAGCAGCTCTTCGAGTTCACCTGCCGCCTCATCGCCCTGCGCCGCAGCCAGCCCGTGCTGCGCCGGCGGATGTTCTTCTCGGGCGGTTACGTGCACGGGAGCGGGCTCAAGGACATCGTGTGGTTCCGCCCCGACGGCGCCGAGATGACGCCGGAGGACTGGACCCACCCGAACGCCCGGGCGGTCGGCTACCTGCTCGGGGGCGACGCCCTCTCGGCGCTCGGTCCGCGCGCCGAGCCGATCTCCGGCGACACGCTGCTCGTGCTCATCAACGCGAACCACTCGCCGCTGGAGTTCGTGCTGCCCGCGATCGAGTTCGGCGAGCGGTGGGAGGTGCTCATCGACACCCGCACCGCCGGGGAGCCGGCGCGCACGGTGCCCGCGAGGGCAGGGGGAGAGCGCTACCTGCTCGTCGACCGGTCCGTGGCGGTGCTGCGGCTCCTGGAGCGCAAGGAGAAGAAGAAGGTCAAGCGGGTGAAGGCGCAGCGGGCGTAGCTGTCCCGACGCCGTTGACCCAGGCCCGCGCTCCGCGCGGGCGCTCTCCCGCCACGTTCCCGCCCACGTCGATACCCTGTCACGCGGCGCACGGCGCGCCGCGCTGGCCCCTTCCAGTCCACGGATCCGGTGGAGCTCGTCCACAGCCATATCGCGCGGAGGCCCCTCCCTCCGCACGATGTCTCGCCCGAGAGTCCGCGCGTCGGGTCATGGTGATGCCCCTCATCGGGACCGTGGCGTTTGCGCTCCGCCGCCTGGGTCAGAGTCGGCTGCTGTAGCCAGCCGGAAGCATCTCCTCGAATTTCCTTCTTTTTCTTCGCCAAAATGCCAACGAAATGAGGGGATTTGTCAGGGAGCCACCCGGTCAGCGGGCGAGCGTGCGCTCCCACATCTGCAGATAGGCCTCGGCGGAGCTGTAGAGCGCGGTCAACGCAGCTTCGCCGCCCTCGAGGCGGACCTCCTCGACCCAGTCTGCGACCATGCCGTAGTGCGCCATGCCGTCGACGTCCGTGTCGTAGACGCGCTCGCCGCTCACCTGGCGATCGAAGGTCACGGGGGCAATCCCGGCGAACTGCGGTCCCCAGCCCGGTCCCTGGAACAGGGTGAAGGGATAACTCACCGGCGTCGCGCCCCCGCCTCGCGGGCCGGCCTGGGGGCCTAGCCCGTTCATGTCGGCGCCATAGCCCATCCCGAAATAATAGGCGTCGCTCCTGAGCGGGGTGAGCTTGTCGAGCGTCTCCTTGAACTCCTCGCCGTTCCCCTTGTACGGATAGATCAGCCCTCCGAGCGCCATGATGCGGCGCGCCTGATCCATGGTGAGGCCGCCGTGGCCGCCGTGCGTCGAGACGAGCGGGTACACCGGCGCCTGCTGCTCGGCGAGCGCGATCACCTCGGCCTTGTTGGAGAGCTCGAGATGGTCGACCTCGATGATGATCCGCTTCTCCATCATCCTCTGGATCGCGTAGCGGCCGAGCGCGGTCAGCCCGCGCGCGTTGCACTGCTTCCTGCCCTGCGGATAGAGCGGGAGCGCGCCGCCCGCTTGCGCTACCAGCGCTCCGGTCAAGGGATCGCCGCCCACGCCCGGGGGGATCGAGATCTGCAGATTCGCCCCGGCATCGTAGAAGTAATCCTGCTCCGGGCAATCGTAGGTCTGCCAGAACCGGCCGGTGTCGACCTTGTTGCCGAGGTTGAGCGCGAGGTCGTTGAAGATGCCGTTGCCGCCGAGCGCGTTGTCGAACTCGTGGACCGGGAACATCTGGCGGACGCCGGCGGCATGGAGCCGATCGAGCTGCGCGTCGATGCTGGCCTCGTTGCATCCGGAGACGCCGTTCTGGACGTCGCAGTTGAAGAGGTGGGAGATCTCGATGCCCAGCACCACGGCCATCTTGCCGTCGCTTATCACCTGGCGCGCCTCGGCGGGGCTCTCCACGAGCCGGAACCAGCCCCGGCCTGGGCCGCCTTCCTGCGCGTCGATGTACGCCTCGAGGTCGCGCATGAACCGCGCCTGATCCATCGCGCTGTCCATCTCGTTGCAGTTCTGGAGCGGCCTGCCCGAGGCGACGCGCTGGAGCGTACACAGCGTCTCGTTCTCGACCAGGTTGTTGACCATGATCCGCTGGCCGGCACGCCACGCGCGTTCCATCCATTTGTAGTACATTCCCTCGTGGGTGAGCGAGCGCGCCGCCGGCCAGTCCACGAACGTGGGCCAGCCGCGGGTGTCGTGCAGGGACACGGGGATCTCGCCAAGGAAATTGCCGACCACGTCCTTGATGCCGCCGGGCCCGTGCGACACGGCGCAGTCGCCGAGCGCGCGGAGGACGCCGAAGCGGTGGAAGGGCAAGCCGTGATGCGCGCCGCCTAAGAAGCTCGTGGCGCTCACGTGGGCGTGCACGTCCGCGAAGCCGAGCACGGGCCCGGCGACGCCGCTGCCCCTGAACGGCGCGCCGGCGCTGCTCGTCGTGATCTCCGGGAACGCCGCGCAGCCGCTCGTGGCCTCGAAGGTGAACCTCGCCGCCTCGCCGGCGCTCGCCGCGTCGACCAGCACGAGGCGGCCGTCCACAGGATGGACGGCCAGCGCCCTCGCGGAGGCGGCAGAGACCACCATGAAGCGACCGGCAGCGTCGGTGTCGACCGTCCAGTCTGCAGCCTCGGTGGGCGCAGAGACGGTCGCGACGCCAAGGAGGCCGCCGAGGGTGAGGAGGCTGCCGGCCGCGAGGAAGGATGCCTCCTTGTTGTAAATGAGGTACTTGCCGAGCGCCGTCGGCTTCATGAAGAACGGATCGGCGCTGCCGAGGGTCGCGGCGCGCGCGCCGTAGCCGCCGAGACCCCTGGCGACGTAGGCATTCCTTGCCACCGACCTGAGCGCGTAACATCCGTTGGCGAGGTCGTAACGTGGGGTGGGGAGGAGGCCGAGCGCGAGCGCGCTGCTGCCGTCGCCCGCGGCGCGTGGCGCGTCGATCAATGCGGCGGAACCCGGGTCATTGCAGCCCGCGAGCACCGGGAAGATGGACAGGGCGGCCAGCAAGCGGATTCCGGCGCTCGATCGCATCGCCATCGTGATCTCCAGGAGGGTTGGAGCTGCGTCTGCACGCGGATGCGTGCTCCGCCGCTGCTCGCAGACGGCGATGATATCATGTCATCGGTGACGTGCTCTTCGAACCCGTCGTCGCCACGCGAATCCGTGTCGCGCAACCGGTGTCGCGCAACGGGTGTCGTGCGGTGCATCCGGTGTCGTGTCGCGGCCTGGACGCGCACATCGGCGGCGGACCGGGGGGCATGAGGGGGCGCCGCGGCGTCGGTGTGGCGTGCGGCGTCCGGCGGCCCGCGTCCTCGGCGCCAGCCATCAACAAGTACAGCAGCGCTGCGCCTCGCCGCGCTGCCGCGTGCGTCTTCAGGTGCACGTGCGCGAGGAGGGCGGGGTGTTCGTCGTTCAAAGGCATCCGCATTCGCGATACGCTGAGGGCATGTCGTCGCCTCTCTCCTCAGGTCGTTGTCCCATGGACGCATCGACCGGTCCGGGAAACGGTGGCGGCACGAAGATCACCGGCGTGCTGCAGCCGCCCTCTCTGGGGCGACCGCCCGATTCCTCGGTAAGAGACGCCGTGCGCGACGCCACAACGCTGGGCGGGCAGCCCGCGCCGCTCGATCTTCCTCCTCCGAGCGGCGCAGGGCGGGACGCGGCGCGCGCCGCGCTCCTTCCGGGCCGCGTCGTGGCCGGGCGGTACCGGCTCGTGCATCCGCTCGGCCAGGGCGCGATGGGCGAGGTGTGGTGCGCGCACGACAGCGTCCGGCGCTTCGAGGTCGCGCTCAAGTTCCTCGTGCTCCCGCGCCAGAACCTGGCCATCGACGCGATGGAGCGCTTCCGCTTCGAGGCGCAGGTCGCCGCCCAGCTCGGGCGGAAGACCGATTTCATCGTCACGGTGCACGACGCCGGTGAGGATTCCGAGGCGGGCCCGTACCTCGTCATGGAGTGCGTGCGCGGCCGGTCCCTCCGGCAGCTGATCCACGAGCGAGGGCCGGTGCCCGCGGCCGAGCTGGCCGCGCTCCTCCGTCAGATCGGAGAGGCCCTCTCGGTGGCGCACGGCCTCGGGATCGTGCACCGCGACATCAAGCCGTCGAATATCCTGCTCCGCGAGGGGCGCGACGGGCGCCTGCGCGCCAAGGTCGCCGACTTCGGGATCGCCAAGTGGATCCGCCAGGATCTGGCGGCCGATTTCCCCCGCCAGACCGCGGAGGGCGTGGTGCTGGGCACGCCGGGATACCTCAGCCCGGAGCACACGTGCGACGGGCACGCGGACCCGCAGCTCGACATGTGGGCCCTCGCGGTGGTCGCGCACGTGGCGCTCACCGGCCAGCAGCCCTTCGCCGGCCGCACCATCGCCGATGTGCTCTCCTCCATCCTCGCAAGCGCGCGCCCCCCGCTGTCGACGCTTTGCCCCGGCGCGCCGCCGGCGCTGGAGACGTGGTTCGCGCGCGCCTTCGCGCTGGATCCGGCGGAGCGATTCCCCTCCATCGGGCCGATGATCTCCGCCTTCGTGGCCGCGGTCGGCCCGTCGGCTGCGCCGATCCCGCCGGCTCCCGCCGCGCCGGGTCGACGGAGCAGGCTGCACCTCGCGGCGGCTGGCCTCGTCGTGGCGCTCGGGCTGGGGCTTTCGCTCACCACCGCGCTGCCCTCGCAGCGCCTGGAGGCCGCCGCCGAGCTGCGGGTGATCAGCGGCGAGGTGCTCGCCGCCGCCCGCGGCGCTCTCGTGGCGCAAGCGCCCGCGGCACCCCAGGCGGGCGCGACCTCGACGGTTCCCGCGGCCGGGCCCGCGACGACAGCGCCGTCCCCCGTCCCGCAGCCTCCGGAGCCCGCGCCGCTGCCAGCCGCGGCGCCTACCGTCCCGACGCCTCCGGCGTCCACGCCGCGGTCAGCCGCGGCGCGCGCCGTCCCGACGTCTCCGGCGCCCGCGCCGCAGCCAGCCGCGGTGCGCGCCGTTCGTGCGCCCGGCGCGCCGGCGAGCACCGGCAAAGCGCCCTCGCGGAAGCGAGAGGCAGGCAAACAGAAGAGCGCGATCTTCTGAGCGTCATGCGCGTAACAGATCCTTCGCCACGCGAGTCCAGCGGCCAGGGCCCCGAAGGAAGCCTTCGCCCGCGGCTTCGAGCGGGCGAGGCGCGGTATAGTCCGCGTCGGATATGAGCCTCCCGTCGCGTCCTCCCGAAGCCATCCTGCGCGCCGATGGGGACCCCGACGACCCTGTGAAGTGCCGGGGCCTCGACAGCGACAGCGAGGAGCAAAAGCGGGCCCACGCGCGGATCGCCGGCGAGCAGCGCCTCCTGGAGATGCTCGCCCGCGGCGAGCCCATGTCCGCCGTCCTCGAGGGCGTCGTCCGCCTCGTGGAAGGCGCCGCGAGCGGGCTGCACGCCTCGATCCTCCTGCTCGACGAGGACGGGCGGACATTGCGGCACGCCGCGGCGGTGACCTTGCCGCGGAGCTACACCGAGGTCATCGACGGCGCTGCGATCGGCCCCGAGGCGTTCTCGTGCGGCACGGCGGTGTGGCGACGGGAGCGGGTGGTCATCGCCGACATCGAGACGGATCCGCTCGGGGCTCTCTTCCGGGCGCAGGCGCTGGCTCACGGCCTTCGCGCCTGCTGGTCGGTGCCCATGCTGTCGTCCGACGGCCGGGCGCTCGGCGCGTTCGGCATCTACGCGACGGAGCCGCGGACGCCGACGACGGCCGACCTCGAGCTGCTCGAGCGGTGCGCGCACGTCACGAGCATCGCGATCGAGCGCAGCCAGGCGGAGGAGGCGCTCCGGCGCAGCGAGGCCTACCGCGCCGAGGCGGAGCGCCTCAGCCGCACCGGGAGCTTCGGTTATGACATCGAGCGCCGGGAGTTCACCCTGTCCGACGGCACCTGCGAGATCATCGGCTTCCCGCGGAAGCCACGACCCACGCTGGCGCAGCTGGCCAGCCGCATCCACCCGGGCGACCGCGAGCGGGTCGCGGACATCGTGCGGCAGGCGCTGCGCGACGGCGCCACCTTCGACTGCGAGCACCGCCTCGTGATGGACGACGGGTCGGTGAAGCTGGTCCGCGTCCTCGGCGGGATGCGCGTCGCCGCCTCCGGGAGGATCGAGCTCGTCGGCGCCGCGACGGACATCACGGCGAGCAGGCGCGCGGCCGACGAGCTGCAGCAAGCGCAGGCGGCCCTCATGCACGTCACGCGCGTCACGACCCTCGGCGAGCTCGCGGCCTCCATCGCCCACGAGGTCAACCAGCCGCTCGCGGCGATCGTCGCGGACGCGAACGCCGCGCTGAACTGGCTCGCAGCCGATCCGCCCGACCTCGGGAACGTGCGCGCGTCGCTCAACGCGATCGTCGGCGACGGCGAGCGCGCAGGCCAGGTGCTCCTGCGGATCCGCTCGCTGCTGTCACGATCGGCGCCCGATCACCGCCTGTGCAGCCTCAACGACGTCATCCGCGAGGTCGTCCCGCTCGTGGCCCCGGAGCTCGGGCGTCACGGCATCTCCGTCCGGCAGGCGCTGCTCCACGATCTGCCGCAGGTGCCGGGCGATCCCGTGCTGCTGCAGCAGGTGGTCCTGAACCTGCTGCTCAACGCGGGCGAGGCCTCGAAGGACGTGCCGCCGGCGCGGCGCCGCGTGGTGGTGAGCTCGCTCGTCGAGCGGCGATCGAGCGGGTCCTTCGTGCTCGTCGCGGTCGAGGACGCCGGCGTCGGGTTCGGCGGCGGGAACGACAAAGCGCGCCTGTTCGACGCGTTCTACACAACCAAGGAGAACGGGCTCGGCATGGGCCTGTCGATCAGCCGCTCGATCATCGAGCGGCACGGCGGCAAGCTGTGGGCGAGCGAGAACGAGACCTTCGGGGTGACGTTCCGGTTCGCGATCGAGGTGCCGGCATGAGCGTGGAGGCGTCCGTGGGCCGGCCACGGGCCGCACCACGAGCACCCGGAAGCCATGGCCCAGCACATCGCGGCGTTCGTGCGCAGCACGTCGTGACCGACGACCGCGGAGAGCGCCGCGGCGTCCGCGGGGCGATCTCCGCCGGGTCCTCCGGCGCGCCGTGATCGCCGGGCCGGCCCGTCATCCAGCGGGCGCGCGGCCCGGGGTCGACCGCGGCCGAGCGAAGAGGCGGAAGAACGTTCGGGCCAGGCGCCTGTCGCCCTGGAGCTCGACCGGCGCATCGGCGAGCTTCTGGTCCCCGAAGACGACCGCCCGCAGCGTGGCCGGGTCGGTCGCGATCACGGCGTCCGGCGCGCGCGGAGCGCCCCGCGCGATGGTGATGGTCGCGCGATCGACCTCGATCGAGAACCGCTCTTCGCCGAGCCGGAGCTCGTAGGTCGCGCGGAGGTCAGCTGCCTCGCCCGCGACGAACGTCGCCTCGAGCGCGATCATCAGCGCGTCGACGCTCAGGGCGCCCGCGGGCCGGACGGGCGATCGCGCGCCCCAGCGGCCGAGCTGCACGAGCAGCGGATGGATCTCGCGGCCCCAGTCCGTGAGCTCGTACGTCGGCGCGCCGACCTTGTGCCGCCGCACGACGCCGCCGCCCTCGAGCTCGCGGAGCCGCTGCGACAGCACGTTGGGGCTCGCGCCGGCAAGGCCGTCGCGGAGATCCGTGAACCGCTTCGGACCGAGCAGGAGCTCGCGCACGATGAGGAGCGCCCACCGCTCGCCGACGAGATCGAGCGCTCGCGCGATGCCGCAGGGATCCCCGTAGCTTCTCAGACCGGTCATGGCGGCCGCATCCTACAGCACTTGCGAAGGAGGACAAAATGGTCCTAAACTAGGACTGACAGGCGACGCGGACATCAGGAGGAACAGCATGCGCAAGCTCACCGTCTTCAACCAGATCTCGCTGGACGGTTATTTCTCGGACGGCCACGGCGACATGAGCTGGGCACACAAAGGGGACGCGGAGTGGGGCGCGTTCGCCGCGGAGAACGCGCGCGGCGGGGGCGAGCTCGTCTTTGGCCGGGTCACCTACGAGCTCATGGCGAGCTTCTGGCCCACCCCCGCGGCGCTGGAGCGGGCTCCCGCCGTCGCCGAGCGGATGAACAGCCTGCCGAAGGTCGTCTTCTCGAGGACCCTCGACAGGGCGTCGTGGAACAACACGAGGCTCATCAAGGGCGATCTCGCGGAGGAGGTGCGCAAGCTGAAGGCGGAGCCCGGGCCGAACATGGTCGTCATGGGGAGCGGCAGCATCGTCGCCCAGCTGACCGACGCGCGTCTTGTCGACGAGTACCAGCTCGTGGTGAACGGGATCGTCCTCGGCAGCGGAAGGACGCTGTTCGAGGGGGTCAAGGAGAGGGCGAACCTCCGATTGAAGAAGACGCGCAGCTTCAGCAACGGGAATGTCGTGCTCTGGTACGATGCGACGGAGTGACAGCTCCTCGCGGCGGCGCATCGTCGCGAACACTTGCGGCGATCGCGCCATCACAATGCCCGCCAGGGTACGCGACGCGACATCAACTCACCTGTCAGGATGGACCGCAATCCAGTCTACGGAGGGCCGCTGCGGCGTCAGCCTCCGTCGAGGGTGGAGGCGCCGCCGCTCGTCGCGCCCTGGATATCGCGCGTGGCGGCGGACCGGTGCCCGAAGTCGGCACGTGTCATGTCGGAGCGCTCGTGCTGGACGACGGCGCGGCGTTCGGGGACCGCGCGCGCAAAGGCACCACCGTCGAGTCGACGCTCACGGCGAGGCGAGGGCCACCTTCGACAGCGTCTGCTCGACGAGCGTCACCCAGTAGCTCGCGCCGATGGGCAGGATCTCGTCGTTGAAGTCGTAACCAGGGTTGTGCAGCATGCGGCTCTCGCCGGTGGCGCCGTTGCCGAGCCAGACATAGGCGCCGGGCCTCTCGCGCAGCATGAACGCGAAGTCCTCGGCGCCCATCGTGGGTTGAATGTCGGTGAGCACCCTGTCACCGCCGATCACCTGCGTCATCGCCGCGATCGCCATGGCGACCTCCCTCGGTGTGTTGATGATGGGCGGGTAGCGGCGCTCGTACCGCACCGTGACCTTGCAGCCATGAGCGGCGGCGATGCCATCGCAGACGCGGCGCATGGCGCCCTCGACGTGCGCCTGCACCTCGGGCTTGAGCGCCCGCGCCGAGCCGCGCAGCGTGACCTCGTCCGGGAGCACGTTCCACGTGTCGCCGGCGTGGAACTGCGTGACGCTGACCACCGCCGCGTCGACCGGGCTCACGCCGCGGCTCACGATCCCCTGCAGCGCCTGCACGAGCGCGCTCCCCGCGACGATCGCATCGACGCCGTGGTGAGGCATCCCCGCGTGGGCGCCGCGGCCCGTGATCTTGATCTCGAAGATATCGAAGCTCGCCATCATGATCCCGGGCATCACGGCGAACTGGCCGGTGGGAATGCCAGGCCAGTTGTGCATGCCGAAGACGGCCTCCACCGGGAACTTCTCGAACAGGCCATCTTCGACCATCACGCGGCCGCCCCCCTCGTTCTCCTCGGCGGGCTGGAAGATGAAGTGGACGGTGCCGTCAAAGGCCCTCGTCTCGGCGAGGTGCCTGGCGGCGCCGAGGAGCATCGTCGTGTGCCCGTCGTGGCCGCAGGCGTGCATCCTCCCTTCGTTCCGCGAGCGATGGGCAAACGCATTCGCCTCGTGGACATGCAGCGCGTCCATGTCCGCCCGGAGCCCGATGGCGCGGCGGCCCGACCCGGCCCTCAGCGTGCCCACGACGCCGGTCTTCGCGAGGCCGCGGTGGACCTCCACGCCGAAGGACGAGAGCTTCTCCGCCACGAAGTCCGAGGTGCGGGCCTCCTCGAACGCGGTCTCGGGGTGGGCGTGGAGGTCACGGCGCCACGCGGTCATTTCAGCGTGGAGGGCGTCGATTCGAGGGATGGTGGGCATGGCGAAGGTCCTAGAGCCCCTTGGCGTCGAAGGTGACGAGGCGGAGCTCGCATGTATACCGCTCGCCGTCCGCGTCCGTCAGCCAGAGCTCATCGATGCACGGCAGCATCTCGGAGACGCTCACCTTCGCCGACGCGTCCAGCTCGCCGGCGCGCCGGAGGATCTTGGCGATGGTGTCCACGAAGATCGGGCTGTCGAGGTCCGCGTAGTACGGCTTGGCCTCGAAGGGCGACTTGAGGAAGATGAACCGCGGCAGCCCGTGCGCGCGCTTCCAGCGCCGCGCCGCGAGCCAGCGAGCGAGCGGCTCCTCCTCGCGCGCGAAGGTCACCTGCGACGCGACGAAGCGCCAGCGCTCTCGCGCGACCACGAGATCGCCGATCTTGAGCCGTGGCGTGTGGTCCTCGGCCGGCAGGACGTCCAGGGCGTTGGTGACCATCGACGAGAGCATCATGCCCATGAAATCGAGGAGGCCGCCGCGGTAGCCGCCGCCCCGCGCGTGGACCTCGAGCGCCCCGTCCTGGTCCACCACGACGAGGTCCGCCACGCGCAGCGTCCGCGCCCGAGGCGCGGGGGAAGGCTCCCGCGAGAACGCATAACGGAAGTCCCCGGAGCCCAGGGCGATCTCGTTGATGCGCTGGCACCATTGCGCCTTTGGCAGCACGGGGATGACGCTCGGGGCCGGGTTGTCGAGCTCCCAGAGATCGATGAGCTCGCGCATCGACGGGTGCTGGAAAGCGAAGCAGGACGCCGTCAGCGTGTGCGTCAGGTGCATCTCGCCCATGACCAGCTCGCACTCCCCCCGGCGCAGGGCCTCCACGTCCTTTGCCGCGATCATCAGATCCGGGCACATATAACGAGCCCTCGACCAGCCCGGGCGCGGCACGTCGAACGCGCGCTGCACGTCCGGCAGCAGCGCGGCCGGATCCCGCTCGACGGACCGCGCGCCGGCCGGCACGTCGAGGATCTCGGCCCAGCGGCGCTGCAGCTCGTGCTGCACCTGCCCGACCCACTCCGGCATGCCGCGCATGTCTCGCATCCACGGCTCGATCTCCGCGAGCGCCTTGTGGAACACCGTGAGCTCGACCGGGCCGCCGCCCTGCTGCGCCGAGAGCCGCTCGAACAGGTCCCGCAGCACCCCGAGGTAACGGCGCCCGACCTCGTAGGTCACCCAGCGGCCGCTGAGCAGCAGGAGCGACAGCGGCGGAGCGAGCTTCTGGAGCAGCGGAGCGCCGATCTCCAGGTCCAGGTCGCGCCTGCAATCCTCGTAGACGAGCGTGCGCGCCGCGTACATTTCTCCATCGGAGCGCGTCGTGGCCGCGCCGGTCAGGCGGTGGAACGTGTCCTCCAGGCGCGTCATGGCGGCGTCGAGCGCTCGGGAGTCGCCGGCCGCGGCGGCGACCTCGTCGCGCGCCCGCTCGATCTCGTCGAGGGGCATGAGCGCGCGCTCGAGGAGCGCCAGATCCTCGATCCCCGCGAGCGCGCGCCGCAGCGCCTCTTCCGGCGACAGCTGGAGCGCGACCTCGAAGTCCCAGGCGATGACGCTCATCGCGCACGCCCTGTCCAGGATCTCGAACACCTCCGCTTCACCGCTGAGCCCGAGCGACGGATCGCTGGCGAGCCGCCGCGCGAGCGCCCTCGCGGTCGTCACGCCGTCGCAGCCCTCCAGGACCGCAGCCTGCGCCGGCGTGAGCGGCATGGCCCCGACGGACGGCACCTGCAGAGCGCCCCCATCGACGCGGATGTAGGGGAGCAGCCGGGGCGCCGCGAACGGCCTGAGCTCCGGGTCCGAGCTCAACAGCGACGCGATCGCGTCGATGGCCCAGCTCTCGAAGTAGACCTTCCGCGCGGCGAGCAGGCCTGGCCCGGGCCGGGCGGCAATCGCCTCGGGGCCGAGGCCGATCCGGCACCAGCCGATGGGCCCGAAGAAGCCGATGGAGTCGTTCTTGACGCAGTAGCGTTGCAGGTAGGAGGCGACCAGTGCCTCTCTCTGCCGCGTCTTCTTGTCCCGGTGGCCGGGCGGCTTGCGCAGGAGGCCGTCGAGCCCCGTGTGCAGGGCGCGTCGGTTCTGCCAGACCACCGCCTCGCGGAACCGGTCATCCTGCACCGCCGCGCGCAGCGCCTCGCTGACGCGCGCGGTCTCCACCTCGAACGAGCGCTGCAGATCCGCGTGGAGCACGCTCTTCGCCGGGGCGGCCCCTTCGGCGTCGAGCGCCCTGTCGAGCAGGGCGGCGGTCAAGGGGGCCGCGAGCGAGAGGATGGTTTGCGCCGCGAACCCCGCGCCGCGAACACACGCGAAAGGCCACAACCCGAACGGTCCTCCGCCCAGCGGCACCAGGTGGCTCGACGCGCCGCCTTCAACGTCTTGCTCGGACGGGCGGCGCGCCTGGCCCTCAATGTCTAAAGCAGGCGCTTCGGCGGCGAGTTTCATCGTGACAGACATGATTTCTCATCCGTGGCATGGAGCCTGGTGCGGGCGACGCCGCGCGTGTCTCACGCGTCGCCCGCGGCCTCCGGGGATCCCGTCTCCGGGGTGCTCGGCGGGGCGACGACCTTGGTCATCTCGGCATGACTTATCTGCGAGAACAGGGACAGGTAAGGCATGAGGAGCGCTCGTGACCACGAGGAGGGGAACCACATGTAGCTGTACAGGGGGTGACCCACCGCGCCGCGGCGTCGCTTCGTCTTCCACGTCCCGCCGCTGAGCCATATCCGCCTGGCGCCGAGCGCCACGGCGCGCTTGATCGGCTCGTAGAAGACGAGGCTGAAATACAGCAGCGAGTCGTCCAGCCCCTGATCCTCGGTGCGGCCCACGCGGTAGACCCAGAGGTCGTCCCCCTTGTGGAGGATCGAGGCGAAGCCGACGACGGTGGAGCCGTTGCGCGCCACGATCGCCTCCGCCCTCGGGCCGAGGTGGCGCTCGAGCCGAGCCCAGAACGATTCCGGGTGACGGAAGTGCTCCTCTCCGTATTTCGAGTACGTCGTCTCGTAGAGGCGCTCGAGATCGCCGCCCAGGGAGCCAAAATTCGGCGTCACGGTGAACTGGACACCGGCCTCGCCGACCTTCCTCATGTCGCGCCGGAAGGACTTTCGCTCCTTGCTCTGGAAGCGCGCGAGGTAGTCGTCGAAGGCCTTGAACTCGGTGTCCAGCCGGTTGTCATAGACGAGGAAGACCTCCTCGAACCCGCTCCCACGCAGCGATCTCCTGAGCTCGGCGCGCTCGGCGTCGACGCCATAGAAGCAGAGCGGCAGCCGCTCTCTGCGCGCCTCCTCCTTGAGCGCGTCGAGCACCGCGCTGTGCACCTCCTGCACCGCCGCCGGATCGACAGGCGCCACGGCGATGCCCCCACGGTAGCTGAGCGGGCTCGCGGCGAGCACCCACCCGTCGATCCCCGAGCGGGCCGCCCGCGCGAACGCCCGGTAGGCGTTGACCGCCCGGACGACCCACTGGCTCCAGCGCGCGCTCTCGGGGTTCATCCTGACGAGCTCGTCCTGCCAGGAGACGAAGAAGAACTTCTCCAGCGAATAATGATAGTAGATCGAGCGACTGCGCGTGACGAGGAACGGGCAAACGGCGATGAGGCGGGTCCCCTCGCGCACCAGCACATAACGCAGGGACAGCTCCCCCCGGACGAGCGGCGCCAGATCCAGCGCGTCGAGCATCCGCAGCCAACGGCGATCGAGGAACACGTCGGCGTCCGCCGTGACGTTGTCGAGCTCCGCGTCGTCCACGGAGTCGAGGGATGTGCAGATGGTCGTCGTCAATCTCACCGATGGCGTTCCTTTCGTTGCACCCGAGCGCCGCGAAGAGGCGCGCCGGCCCTGCGCGGGGCCGGCATGGGGCCGGTCCGTGCCCGGCGCCGGCCCGCTCAGGGCGCCTCGCGCCGGGCCCGCTCGATGAGCGCGCGGAGCTTCCGGGCGACAGGCTCGACGCCGGGCGCCTGCAGGATCGAATAGTGGTCGCCCCGCACGCGCTCGACCTCGACGCCCGAGGGCGCCAGCCGCCGCCAGGCGTCCACCGCGTCCGGCGACGAAGCCCGCCCGTCGATGGCCTGGAAGACCGTGATCGCCCCGCCGTACGGTCCGGGGTCATAGCGATGGAGCGCCTTCATGTTGCTCACGAAGACACGGCGCAGCGCCGGCAGCGCCTCCTCGGGGGGCGGGCTGCCGCCGGCGACCCGGGCCAGATCGTGGTCGAACAGGGCGTGAAGGAGGTGATCCGTGTCCGCAGGCGGCGCCCCGGGCCGGATGCCCTCGACCTGCGCGTCGATGAGCGCGAGCACCTCCACGCGCTGCTCGCTGCGCTCGAGCTGCCGCGCCATCTCGAACGCGACGACGCCTCCCATCGACCAGCCGCCGAGCAGGTAAGGCCCCGACGGCTGCACCGACCGCACAGCGCTCACGTAGAGCGCCGCCATCTCCTCCACGCTGGCCGGCGGCGCCTGGGCCCCGTCCAGCCCCGGGGACTGCAGCCCGTAGAACGGCTGCTCCGCGCCGAGCTGCCGCGCGAGCTCGCGGTAACACAGGACGTTACCCCCCACGGGGTGGACGCAGAAGAACGGCCGCCGCTCGGCGCCGGGCGTGATCGTCACGAGCGGCGAGCTCGGATCGAGGCGCCGCTCATCGCGGAGGAGCGCGGCGAGGCGCTCCACCGTCCCCCCCTGGAACAGCGCCGCGAGCGGCAGCCGCTGGCCGATGCGCGCCTGGATCTCCGCCATGAGCCGCACGGCCAGGAGCGAGTGGCCGCCGAGATCGAAGAAGTCGTCCCGGACGCCCACGCGCTCCGCGCCCAGCACCGCGGCCCAGATCGCCGCGAGATCTCGCTCCAGCGCGTCCCTCGGCGCGACGAAGCTCTCCGCCGCGCCGCTCCGGTCGGGCGGCGGGAGCGCCTTGCGATCGACCTTGCCGTTCGCGTTGAGCGGCAGCGCGTCGAGCAGCATGACGAACGCGGGCACCATGTACTCGGGCAGGAGCTCCCTTGCGTGCTCCTTCAGCAGGGCGGCGGAGCTCGGCGCGCCCGCGGCCGGCACCACGTACGCCACGAGCTGCTTGTCCCCTGGCCGATCCTCCCTGGCCACGACGACCGCCTCGGCCACGCCGGGATGCCGCTTGAGCGCCGACTCGATCTCGGCAAGCTCGATCCTGAAACCCCTCACCTTGACCTGGTGGTCCAGCCGGCCGAGGAACTGGAGCTCACCGCTCGGCAGGTACCGCGCGAGGTCGCCGGTCTTGTACATGCGGGCCCCGGGCAGGGGGGAGAACGGATCGGGCAGGAACACGTCGGCCGTACGCCGGGGATCCCGCAGGTAGCCGCGCCCCACGCCGACACCGCCAACGAACAGCTCGCCAGGAACCCCGATCGGCGCGGGCTGACCCCGCCGATCGAGGAGGTAGAGGCGCATGTTCGCGACCGAGCGCCCGATGGGGACGTGCGCCGCGGTGGGCACCTCCCGCACGCGGTGATGCGTCACGTCGTCGGAGCACTCGGTGGGACCGTACGCGTTGAGGAGCGGGATCCCTGGATAGGCGTCGATCCACTGCGCGCACAGCTCCGGCGGCAGCGCCTCTCCGGTGGCCACCATCCACCGGAGCCCCGCCAGCTGCGGCGCGCGCGCCATCGACCGCGCCTCCGCCAGCACCGCGCGAAGCATGGAAGGGACCAGCTCCACGATCGAGATGCCATGCTCCTCGATCGCGGCGAGCAGCCGGGCGGGATCCCGGACGACCTCCTCTCCCAGGATGTGAACGCGACCACCGAGGAGGAGCGCGACGAGGAACTGCCAGACCGAGATGTCGAAGCACTGAGAGGCGGTCTCCGCGACGCAGTCCTCCGCGGTGAGCTCGAGATCTTGCACCTTCGCGAAGAGGTGGTTGAGCATGCCGCGGTGCTCGACCATCGCCCCCTTGGGAGCTCCCGTCGAGCCCGACGTGTAGATGACATAGGCGAGGTTCGACGGGCGAGCGTGGGGCAGCGGAGCTCGCGCTATCTCGGCGCCCGGCGTGAGCGCCTCCTCGAGGTGAATGACCTGCGGCGCGGCCGCCATCCCCTCCAGGGCGCGCCGCAGCGCGGCCTCGAGCGGCCCTGAGACGAGCACGCGCCGCGCGCCGCTGCTCTCCAGCACCTGGGCGATCCTGTGAGGCGGGTGGAACGGATCGAGCGGCAGGTAGGCGCTCCCGGCCTTCCACACGCCGAGCATCCCGCCGAGGAAGTCGAGGCCGCGATCCGCGAGCAGCGCGATCACCTCGTCCGGCCCCGCGCCGTGACGCACGAGCGCGCGGGCGAGGGCGTCCGCGCGCTCGTCGAGGGCCCGGTAGCTCAACGAGGCGCCGCCCTCGCCCACCGCGGCGATCGCGCCCGGCGTCCGCTCCACCTGGGCCTCGAAGAGCGTCGTGAAGCACTCCTCCTCGGGGAACGGCATCTCGGTGCGGGTCCAGTCGTCGAGGAGGGTCCGCCGCTCGTCGGCGGGCAAGAGCGGCAGCGACGAGATCGGGCGGGTCGGGTCGCGCACGATCCCCTCGAGCAGCTGCTCGAGGTGCGCCGCCATCCGGGCGATCGTGGGCGGATCGAAGAGATCGGCGTTGTACTCGATGTGCCCCCCGAGCTGCTGATCCGCCTCCGTCAGCGCCAGGGTCAGGTCGAACATCGCTGTTCCGGTGAAGACCTCCTCGGTCTCCAGCGCCTCGGCCCGCGAGGCGCCGGTGGGATCCTGCAGGATGAACATGACCTGGAAGAGGGGGGCGTGGGCGCGGCTCCGCGCCGGGTTCAGCTCCTCCACCAGCTTGTCGAACGGCAGATCTTGATGCGCGTACGCCTCCAGCGCTGTCCGGTGCACCCGCTTGAGCAGATCGAGGAAGCTCGGATCGCCGGAGAGGTCCACGCGCAGCGCGACGGTGTTGAGGAAGAAGCCGATGAGCCCGTCGAGCTCCTGCCTGCTCCGCCCGGCCACGGGGGAGCCCACGACGATGTCCTGCTGCCCCGAATAGCGGTGGAGCAGCACCTGGAAGGCCGCAAGGAGCGTCATGAACAGCGTCACCGCCTCGCGCCGGCTGAGCGCCTTGAGCGCCTCGGTCATCGCCGTGGAGACGCGGATCGCGTGCCGCCCGCCGCGGTAGCTCAGCACCGGCGGCCGCGGGCGGTCGGACGGCAGCTCGAGCACCGCGGGGACGCCGGCGAGCGCCTGTTTCCAGTAGGAGAGCTGCGCCGCGAGCGACTCCTCGCTCAGCCACTGCCGCTGGCTCACGGCGAAGTCGGCGTACTGGATCGGCAGCTCGGGCAGGGGAGAGGGCCGGCCGCTGGAGAACGCCTGGTAGAGCGCCGTGATCTCGCGGGCGAGCACCCCGAGCGACCAGCCGTCCGTGATGATGTGGTGGAGCGCCACGACCAGCACGTCCTCGGCGTCGCGGAGGCGCAGCAGCTCGACGCGCAGGAGCGGCCCCTCGTCCAGATCGAACGGCTCGAGCGCCAGCCGGAGGTGCCGCTCGCGGGCCGCGTCCATCCGCGCGTCCGGCCGCAAGCCCCGCAGATCGGTGACCGGCACCGGGACCTTCGCCGGCGGGGCGATGCGCTGGACCGGCCGCCCGTCGACGCTCGGGAAGCTCGTGCGCAGGATCTCGTGCCTCCTCGACAGCTCGGTCACGCTGCGCTCGAGGGCGGCCGGGTCGATGGCCGACGAGAAGCGCACGCTCCACGCCACGTTCTGCGCGACGCTCTCGGGGCTCAGCTGGTGCAGGAACCACATGCGCTCCTGCGCGAGCGAGAGGGGGAGCGGCCCCGCTCGCTCGACGCGCCGGAGCGGCAGGAGCTCGGCGGCGCCGGCGCTCGCCTCGATGTGCCGGGCGATCGCCGCCACGGTGGGCGACTGGAAGATGAGCCCGAGCGGCAGATCGACGCCGAAGGCGCTCCTCAGCCGGGCCACCACCTGGGTCGCGAGGAGCGAGTGCCCGCCGAGCGCGAAGAAGTCGTCCTCGACGCCCACCCCGGGTACGCCGAGCGCCTCGGCCCAGATCTGCGCGACGCGGCCCTCGACCTCGGTGCGCGGCGCGACGAAGGTCGAGCTGGCCATCGCGTGCTCCCCCGAGGGCCGCGGGAGCGCCTTGCGATCGATCTTGCCGTTCGCCGTGAGCGGGAGCGAGCTCAGCGCCACGACGACCGACGGGACCATGTAGTCCGGCAGCCGATCGCGCACGAAACGCTTGATCTCCGCCTCGTCCACGGACCGCTCCGGCGCGGGAACGACGTAGGCCACGAGCCGCCGGTCCCCAGGGGTGTCCTCGCGGACCGAGACCACCGCGAGCGCGACCGCCTCGTGCTGCGCGAGCATCGCCTCGATCTCGCCGAGCTCGATGCGGAAGCCCCGCAGCTTGACCTGGTGGTCCGTGCGGCCGAGGAACTCGACGGTGCCGTCCGGCAGCCATCGCACCCGATCCCCCGTCCGGTACATGCGCGCCCCCGCGTCGCCGGAGAAAGGATCCGGCAGGAACCGCTCCGCGGTCAGCGCCGGGCGTGACAGGTAACCTCGCGTGACGCCCTCGCCGCCGATGTACAGCTCCCCCTGCACACCGACAGGCACCAGCTGGAGGTGGCGATCGCAGATGTACAGCGCTGTGTTGTCGATGGGCCGCCCGATGGACGCCCACCCCGTCCCGGCCGCCCGCTCGACGAGGTGCGTGGAGGACCAGATCGTCGTCTCCGTGGGGCCGTACATGTTGAGCAGCGCGCCAGGGAACGTCTTGCGGATCTCCTCGACGAGATCGAAAGGCAGCGGCTCACCGCCGAGGAGCAGCGCGCGCAGGCTGGACAGGGCAGCTGGCGCCGAGGGCTCCAGCATCATGCCGCGCAGCAGCGACGGCGTGCACTGGAGGTAATCCACCTGATAACGCTCGATCTGCCGCGGCGCCGAGGTGTCCTCCAGGCTCCGCCGGTCCTCTCGCTCGCTCAGGCGCTTCAGCTCGTCGAGGTACGGCAGGCTCGCCAGCACGGCGTCGGGTTCGACGCCGAAGTCGATGAGGCAGCCGATCTCGTCGACCCCGATCTCCTTGAGCTGGGCGACCCGCTCCAGGCAGTCGCTCGGCGTCCCGAACAGGCCGCTCGTCTCGACGTACCTCTCGAAGGCGTGGGAGACGAGCATGTCGAGGTCCTCCTCGCGGACAGCGCTGTCCAGATCGATGCCCAGGCTGCGGCCGAGCCCCCTCATCAGATCGGCCGAGCTGCGCAGGTAGCTGCGGAACGGCGCGCTGATCCGGGCGCGCACCAGATCGGCGTCCCGCTCGACGAAGGTGTGGAGCATGAGCGTGACGTGCCCCTCGCCCTCGTGCCCCGCGCGGCGGCGCGCCTCGCGGTAGATCGCGATCCGCTCCGCGAGATCATCGATGCTCTGGCCGAGCAGGTGCGTGAGGATGTTCATCCCGCCCCGGCCCGCCGCCTCGAAGGTCTCCGGGTTGCCCGCCGCCGTCAGCCAGACGGGCAGCTCGCGCTGCACCGGCTGCGGCCGGATCTGGATCTCCGTCGGTGTCCCCGCGCCGTCCGGGAACGTCAGCCGCTCGCCGCGCCAGAGCCTGCGGACAGCGTCGATGCCTTCCAGCATGATCCGCTTCCGGTCCGCGTACCGCTCCGGGGCCAGGACGAAGTCGCGCGCGTGCCAGCCTGACGCGAAGGAGACGCCGACGCGGCCGCGCGAGATGTTGTCGAGGAGCGCCCACTCCTCCGCGATCCTGACCGGGTGGTGCAGCGGGAGGACGACGCTGCCGGCGCGGATCGCGACCCGCTCCGTCATGGCCGCTATCGCCGCGCCGACGACCGATGGATTGGGGTACAGACCGCCGAACGCGTGGAAGTGGCGCTCGGGCGTCCACACGGCCATGAAGCCGTGGCGGTCCGCGAACCTGGCTCCTTCCCAGAGGAGCCGATACCGGTCGCCGCCGCCCTGGTCGGCGTCATCGGCGAAGTAGAAGAGGCTGAAGCCGAGCGGACGGCGCGCGCCGGGGCGGCCCTTCGCCTGCCGCCGCGGCGCCCGGTGCCGCTGCTCGCCCTGGAGGACCACCGTCAGGCCGCGTGTGAGCGTCCACAGGAGCTCCAGCACGGAGATATCGAAGGAGATGCTCGTGACCGCGAGCCAGCGCGCCCCCGGAGCGACGGGAGCGACTGGCCCGAGCGCTCGATCCATCGCGCTGAAGAAGTTCGCGACGCTCCGGTGGGGCACGACGACGCCCTTGGGCTTCCCCGTCGAGCCCGACGTGTAGATGACGTACGCGGCGTTGCCCGGGCGTGCGCCGGCCGCGGGCGGCGCGCCCGCCTCCGGCCGGCCCTGGCCCCTGCCGAGCATCACCGCGCGCGCCTTCGAGCCCGCGAGCCGCGTCGTGAGGTGCTCTTCGGTCACGACCACCGGCGCGCCGGCGTCGTCGAGCATGTAGCCGATGCGGTCCGAGGGGTACGAGGGATCGAGCGGCAGGTACGCGCCGCCCGCCTTCAGGACGCCGAGCAGCCCCACGAGCATGTCGATCGACCGCTCCGCGCACAGGCCCACGATCACCTCGGGCCCGACGCCGAGCGATCGCAGCTCGCCCGCGAGCGCGCCCGCCCGCGCGTCGAGCTCGCGGTACGTGATCTCTTCGCCCTCGAAGACGCACGCGGTCGCGTCCGGCGTCCGGCGGACCTGGGCGCTGAATTGCTCATGAATGCACGCGTCGGTCCACGCCGCGCGCGTCGCGTTCCAGCCCGACGTGACGAGCCGCAGCTCGTCCTCGTCCATCACGGTGGCCTCGGACAGGCGGCGATCGGGGCTCGACGCCGCCGACAGCAGCAGCGCGCCGAGGCGCGAGGCCATCCGGGCGATCGACGCGCCGTCGAAGAGATCGGCGCTGTACTCGAAGTACCCCTCGAACCCGTCCTCGCCGCTCCTCAGGGAGAGGGTGAGGTCCACCATCGAGGTGCCCGGATCGATCTCGGCCGGGCGCGCCTCGAGCCCCGGCAGCGCCGGGAGATCGACCTCCCGGTCCGGGAGCAAGATCAACATCGCCTGGAACAGCGGCGAGAAGCTCTGGCTGCGCGTCGGCCGCAGGTGCTCGACGACCCGCTCGAAGGGCACGTCCTGGTCCGCGTAGGCCTCGACCGCGACGTCGCGCACCTGCGAGAGCAGCTCCCGGAAGGTCCGGGCGCGGGACAGATCGACCCGCAGGACGACGGTGTTCGTGAACATGCCGAACAGCCCGCTCAGCTCCGGCGGGCGGCCGGCGACGGCGGAGCCGACGCACACGTCCTCCTGGCCCGAGCAGCGCCCCAGCAAGAGCGCGAAGCCGGCGAGCAGCGCCATGTACGGGGTGACGCCCTCCTGCCGGCAGATCGCCTCCAGGGCCTCGCGGAGAGCGCGGGGGAAGCGCACCGGCAACCTCGCGCCCCGGTAGGTCTGCGCCGCGGGTCGAGGGCGGTCCGTCGGCAGCTCGAGCAGCTCTGGCGCGCCGGCCAGCCTCGCGCCCCAGCGCGTGAGCTGATCCGCGGCGACGCCGCCGTCGAGGCGCTCGTGCTTCCAGAGGACGTAGTCGGCGTACCCCAGCGGCAGATCCGCGAGCCCGGGCGGAAGCCCTCGCGAGAAGGCCCCGTAAAGCGCCGACAGCTCCCGGGCGAGGACCCCGAAGGACCAGCCGTCCGCCACGAGGTGGTGGGCCACGACGAGGAGCACGTGCCGCCGCGGCTCGATGCGCAGGAGCGTGGCGCGCGCGAGCGGGCCGCGCGCGAGCTGGAACGGGCGCCGCGCCTCCTCGCGCGACCGCCGCTGCGCCTCGACCTCCCGGGCGGACAGGGGCAGGCCCGTCAGGTCCACGATCGCGAGCGGCAGCGCCCCCTCCGCCGCGATCACCTGGACCGGCTTCCCGTCTCGCTCCTCGATGCTCGCGCGCAGCGGCTCGTGGCGGCGCGCGATCGCGTCGAGCGCGCGCTGCAGCGCCGCCACGTCGAGCTCGCCGGAGAGATCCACGGCGACAGGGATGTTGTAGACGGGGTTGTCGGGATCGAGCTGCACCAGGAACCACAGGCGCTGCTGCACGGGCGCGAGCGGCAGCGGGCCCGGCGCTCGGTGGGACGTAAGCGCGGCCGTCAGCGCGGGCGTCAGCCCTCCGGCCGGCCGCGCCGCCGCCGCGCGCTGCGCGGCCACGTGCCGCGCGAGCGCGTCCGGGCTCGGACCCCGCAGGAGCACCTCGAGCGGCACCGGCGCGCCGAGCTCCTGCTCGAGGCTCGAGGACAGCTCGACAGCGCGCAGCGAATCCAGGCCGTAGCGGGTGATCGGCGCCTCCGGATCGAGCCCGCCCGCGGGCCCGCCGAGCGCCCTCGCGAGGTAACCGCAGAGCCACGAGCGCAGCTCCTCCACGGTCGCCGCGTCGCCTCGGGGCGCCGCGCGCGGCGGCGCCGGCTGGATCGCGGGCGCCGCGGCTGCGTCCGCGTCCAGGCGCGCGCCGCTCCTCACCTCGTCGGCGCGCCAGAGCAGCTCGGTCTGGAGCTCTCCGCCGAGGAACGCCGCGCGGCACGCGTGTCGCTGGATCTTGCCGCTGGAGGTCTTGGGAATGCTGCCCGGCGGGAGGAGCGCCACCGCATGCGGCTGCAGGTCGTGCTCCATGGCCAGCCGCTCCCGGATCGCCCCGATCGCCGCCTCGCAGGCCGAGAGGCGCGCGCGCAGGTCTCGCTCCTTCCGGACGTCGATCTCCAGCGCGAGGGCGAGCCGCTCCTCGCCGTCGACCTCCACCGCGAACGCCGCCGAGCACCCCGACCGGATCGCCGGGTGGCTCTGCTCGACGGTGAGCTCGATGTCCTGCGGGTAGTGGTTGCGGCCGCGGAGGATGATCAGGTCCTTGCGCCGCCCTGTGACGAAGAGCTCCCCGTTCTTCAGGAAGCCCAGGTCGCCCGTGCGGAGGAACTCGCCCGGCTCGCCGGTCGCGAGCCGCGCGCGGAAGGTGCCCTTCGTCTCCTCGGCGCGACCCCAGTAGCCCTGGGCCACGCTGGGACCACGGAGCCAGATCTC
The DNA here is from genome assembly GCF_051525245.1 of Sorangium sp. So ce128. Lineage (NCBI taxonomy): Bacteria > Pseudomonadati > Myxococcota > Polyangiales > Polyangiaceae > Sorangium > Sorangium sp. So ce128. Next base: position 3,448,537 of record NZ_CP150313.1, read on the forward strand.
GCCCACGTGCCCAGCGGGGCAGGCGGTGAGCGCCTCGGGGTGCACGACGACGAGCTCCTGGTCCGGCAGCGAGCGGCCGCAGCCGACGAGCAGCCGCGCCCCCGCCTCACCGGCGGCCGCCTCCTCGGCGCGCCCCTGCTCCAGCGCCGCCGCGCTCGAGGCGCCCATGATGGGCCCGTCGCCCGCTTTCCCGCCGGAGACGATCAGCGTCCCCTCCGCGAGCCCGTAGCAGGGATAGAAGGCCGCCTTCCTGAACCCGCACGGCCCGAAGGCCGCCGCGAACCGATCGAGGGTCTCCGGCCGCACCGGCTCCGCGCCGCAGAAGGCGACCTCCCACGAGCGCAGATCGAGCGAGCGCCGATCCTCGGGCGAGCTCTTGCGAACGCACAGCTCGAAGGCGAAGTTCGGGCCGCCGCTGATGGTGGCTCCTTCCTCCGAGATGGCCTGCAGCCACCGCAAGGGGTGCCGCAGGAACGTCAGCGGGGACATCAGCGCCACGTTGAACCCGTGATACAGCGGCTCGAGGATGCCGCCGATGAGCCCCATATCGTGGTAGGGCGGCAGCCATATCACCCCTGTGCTGCCCCGGTGCGCGCCGAAGCACCGTGAGATGCTCTCCAGGTTGTGCAGCAGGTTGCGGTGGCTCAGCATCACCCCCTTCGGGGTGCCCGTGGATCCCGACGTGTACTGGAGGAAAGCGAGCGACGCCGGGCCGAGCGCCGGCGGCCGAAAGGCGCCCTGGCCCTCCGCCGGCAGCTCGTCGGTCGCGACCCAGCGCGCCGCGCCGAGCTCCGGCGCGCGCTCGAACAGGTGCACGGCCATCGACGTGATCGCGCCCGTGGAGAGCACGAGCCCGGCCCGCGCGTCCTTCAGGATGGCGCTCAGCCGCGGCAGCGTCCGCTCGATGCGCGCCGGATCCGGCGGGTACGCCGGCACGGCGACGAGCCCCGCATAGACGCAGCCGAAGAAGGCGACGATGTACTCGAGCCCAGGCTCGTAGAGCAGGATCGCCCGCTCTCCGGGCTCCGCGACCTGGCGGAGCGCGGAGGCGACCTGGCGGGCGCGGCGGGCGAGGTCGGCGTAGCTCATGCGAGCCACGATCTTCCCGCTGTCGTCGCGGAAGCTGTATCCGCACGTCTCGGCGCTCCGCGCCTCGAGCAGATCGATCAGTGTGGCGTACCGCGGTTGCTGTTCGAGCGTCGTCATCTACAAGCTACCTCTGTTACAGACGGCATGGTCACGCCGGCGACATCGAGCTTCCTGATCGCCGCCGCCACCGGACGGACGCGCCACGCGAGGCGCGCGGTTCACTTGCCTCAGCGCGCCATCTCGAAGAAAAAGTCGTCGACAACGACGCGCTGGCCTCGCGCGCTCGCGACGTCGTAGACCCATCGGCCGACCGCGAGGTCGAGCACCCCGAGCCCGAAGGGCGAGAAGATCGCCGGCTTGTCGCGGCCGATCCGGCGCTCGCCGCGCATGAGCTGGGCGAGGGTCCCGGTCACGAAGCTCCGGCCGCCGCTCAGCCTCTCCGCGAGGTGCGGCGACGTGTTCGCCTTCATCACGTGCTCGACGTCATCCACGATGTTGTAGGACCCGAGCAGGATCTCCGGCGCGAGATCGCGGAGAGAGATGTTGAGCACCAGCGGGTTGTGCGCGAACAGCGCCGGATCCAGGATGTAGGGCTCGCCCGCGACCGTGGCGAGGACGATGAGATCGCTGCCCGTGATCGCGGCCTCGAAGCTTGAAACGCAGTCGATCGCGCCGTGGCGACCCGGCTTGCACACCTGGGTCGCGAACCGCTGCGACTCCGCCTTGTCCAGATCGTGCAGCAGCACCGACCCGATCTCCCAGCCGAGCGCGAGGAGGAAGTCGTAGATGTACCTCGCGATGAGGCCATTGCCGATGATGCTCAGCCTGCTCACCGCGCGCTTGCCGCCGTTCATCCACTCGGCCGCCAGCGCCGCCGAGCCGGCCGTGCGGGCGGCGGAGATGATCGAGCTCTCGAGGCAGGCGAAGGGGTAGCCCGTCTCGTAGCTGTTCAGGAGGAGCGCCGCCGAGGCCCGCGGGATCCCCCGGCGAATGTTGTCGGGGTAGCTCGCGATCCACTTGATGCCCGAGACGCCGACGTCTCCCCCGAGGAACGCGGGCAGCGCGATGATGCGATTCTTCGGCTGCTCCGGGAACCGCAGGAAATAGCTGTCCGGGTTCACCGTCTGCCCGTCCTCGTGCATCAGGTAGGCGCTCTTGACGCGCTCCACGCAGGCGGGGATGTCGGCATGGATGATCTCGTGGATCACCTTGCCTGTAATGATCGAGAAATCCATTCTGATGCGATCTCCGTTGTCTCACGCTGGCCCCGAGCCTGGCGTCGCTCCTCCGAGGCAGCGCGATCGCCGGTCAGAGACATGGGTTGAAAGGTGGTGGTCGGCCGCCCGGGCTCCGCGCTGCCTCGCTCGCCACGAGGCGCGGCAGGAGATCCCCTTGGACCAGATCCTCCGGAATGCGTTCCCTAGGCGCCGAGCCTGGACGCCCAGGCGTCATTGAAGATGGTGTCCGCGTACGAGATGCCGCGGTCAGCGCAGACGAACAGCACCGATGGGGGGCTCGTGGAGCGCATCCTCGGGAGGAGCTTCTTCACCGCGGCGTAGCACGAGCCGGACGAGCCCCCGACGAGCAGCCCATGCCGCGTGAGGAGCTCGCGGCAGGCGCGCACGGTCTCGACCTCCGAGACGAGGACGACGTCGTCGATCTTCGCCTCGTCGACCAGCTTGGATCGGACGCTGGCGCCGATGCCGGCGATGTGCCGCGGCCCTGGAGCGCCCCCGAAGATGACCGAGCCCTGCGCGTCGACGGCGATGATACGTGCGTTCGGGAACGCCTCCTTCACCCGCCGGGAAATACCGGCGATCGTCGCTCCTGTGCTCACGCCCACGAAGACGTAGTGAAGCTCGGAGAAGGCCCGGCAGATCTCCTCGCCCGTGAAGCGGTAGTGGGCCCCGACAGCGTCCATGTTGCCGTACTGGTTGGTCCAGTACGAATCGGGGATGCTCTCCCGCAGCTCCCGGAGCTTCTGGAGCCGCGCCTTCAAGAAGCCGCCCATGTCGTCCGGCTCGGTCACCTTGACGACGTTCGGGCAGAGCCTTCGCAAGAGGGACTCGTAGGCCTCCGTGGTGTTCGGATCGATCACCGGGATGAACTCGAGGCCGAGCTGGCGCGCGTAGAACGCGAGCGCGACGGCGAAGTTCCCCGAGGAGGACTCGATGAGGACGGTCTTGTCGTGGATCTCACCCCGCTTGATCGCCTGGTGCAGGATCCAGAGCGCGGGACGATCCTTCAAGCTCCCTACCGGGTTGTGCCCCTCGATCTTGGCGAAGAGCTTGACCCCATCGCACTCGAGGGGGAGCACGGTCGTTTCTCGAAGGGTCCCCAGGAGCGAGGTGACCTTCGTCAAGAGTTTTTCAGCCATGGGAGACCACTCTCGTGAGCTAACGTGAAGTCCATTCCACGGGGCGACCTGAGCGAGCTCCGTTCCGCTGGCTGAACGGGCGGCGAATGACTGTATTTGACGGTGATTGACGGAGACTGACGGTAACTGACGGTGACCGATGAAAACTGATCGCGATTGACGGCGAGGGACGGCTTCGAATTACAGGCCCGTCGCCCCACCAGCGAGGAGGCGCTCGATACAGCTCTGGACCGAGAGCGCTTCACGCAAGCTGGCGAGGGCGTGCGAGCCGCCCTGCATCATCGCCGCGAGATGGTCGAGCAGCGCCGTCCGGTTGCGCGCGAGGGCCTGCTCCGGCGTTGCGGGGCAGAGATCGACCCATCTCGCACCGTCCTGGATCTCGGCGTTGTACCAGTGGTGGGTGCGGCCCGCCCCACGCTCGCCGATCAGGGTGAAGGCGTTGAAGTCGTCCTCTTCTCCGCCCACGCAGGCGCTCACCTCGAGGGGAATCGCCCCCGCGGTCAACCGGGCCTGAATCGCTGTTTCCGACCCGATGCCGTCCGCCGGGAAATCGACGCGCGAGCGCTCGACGCGCAGCGCCCCGAGCAGGCGCTGCGCCAGGAACACGAAATGCGACAGCACCTCGCGGACAAAGCCGCCCTCCTGCCGGCCGGCGAGCCAGCCGCTGGCGGGCTGCCACGGTCGGGGCCACACCCGAAACGAGGCGTCGATGCGCGCCTGCCGCACCTCGCCGATGCGCCCGGCGCGCAGCGCGTCCCCGAGCGCCTGCACCGGCGGCGAGACGGCGAAGCCGAAGTTGACGGCGGCGCGCACGCCGGCCCGCTCGAGCCGATCCACGGTCGCCGCCGCAGCTTCGACGTCGACCGCGAGCGGCTTCTCGCACAGGATGGCCTTGCCCGCCCCTGCGGCGAGGCGCAGGTGCTCGAGGTGGGTCGCCGGCGGCGAGGCGATGTAGATAAGTTCAACCGGAGCAGCGACCACCTCCTCGGCGGTCCTCCGCCGGCAAGCCCGGTCGAACGCCTCGATGCGCTGAGTCGCCTCGGCGGATGGGTCCCACGCAGCGACGACCTGGAAATCAGGGCGCTGCGCGAGGAGGCGAGCGATCCGCTCGCCGATCGTGCCGAAGCCGATGATTCCAATGCCGATCTTGCGCATACTCAGCCGTCCATCCTGAATTTCGACGGACGCCGGTGGGGTATACTACGGAGCCGCCTCACAAAGCAAGCGTGACCCACGCGTCTTCGATCCTCGCGTCCCGTCATGCCGCACGATGAATGTCATGTGAACGTCATGCGGGGTGCGCCGCGCATCCGCATCGTCCGGTTCGGGTGGAACGACGCGTTGCCAGAATGCCTGGCTGGCACCGGCGATGATCGGGAATGCAACAGGAAGCCGAACGCTCCAGAGGTCAGGAACCACGCAGACGAGCGCGCGGCGGGGACCTCCCTCCTACGTACATTGAAATTTACGTTCTCTGCTCGTGTCGGCGCGCCTGTTCGCAGATGCCTTTGATGTGCGAGCGCGCTCTTCGCAGGAAAGCTTCTCTCGAGTCGAACGTGCGAAACTCGCAGCAGGGCAACCTGAACGGCGCTTTGCAGGCTCTTCGCGGCGCGTCGTTTCGACGACGGCTGAGCCCGGCGTGCCTTCGATAACGGCTGAGCCCGTCACCCGTCCTCCGCAGCTGCGCATGACCCCGGCGTGGTCCATGGCGCCAGCCTCATCGCTGCTGCGTTCCCCGTAGGCGCATCAGGCCATTCCTTCGTGCCGCACGCCGAAACGACAGGAGCCGCGCGAGCTGCGCAGATCCGCGGATGCTCATCGCTTCGTTCGCAGTAGATTCTGCCGCCGGAGGCAACCGAGGGATGACCGGAACGTCGGACGAACAGCAGACGGGCGGCCATGCGGACGGCGCTGGCCTGCAGGTGATGGCAGCGCGGCTCGCCGGCGCGGCGTGCGAGGGCGTGGCGCCGCGGCTGCCGCGCGCCACCTACCGCGTGCAGCTCAACAAGGACTTTACCTTCGAGCAGGCGCGGCGCGCCGTCGCCTACCTCGACGCCCTCGGCGTCAGCGATCTCTACTCGTCGCCCTTCTTCAAGGCGCGGCCAGAGAGCATGCACGGCTACGACCTCGTCGACCACAACGCGCTCAACCCCGAGATCGGCGAGCGCGCCGACCTCGACCGGCTCACCGGCGAGCTCGCGTCGCGCGGCATGGGCCTCCTGCTCGACTTCGTCCCCAACCACATGGGCATCGGCACCTCCGACAACGCCTGGTGGAACGACGTCCTCCAGAACGGCCCGAGCTCGCTCTACGCGCCGTTCTTCGACATCGACTGGGCGCCGCTCAAGACGGAGCTCAGGCACAAGGTGCTGCTCCCCGTGCTCGGCGACCACTTCGGGCGCGTGCTCGAGCGCGGCGAGCTCAAGATCGAGTTCGACAACGGCGCGTTCGTCCTGCGGTACTTCGATCACGTCTTCCCGGTGAACCCGCGGACGTACAGCATGATCATCGGGCCGCTCGTGCCCGGGCTCGTCGCCGCGCTCGGCGAGGAGAACGACGCGCTCCTCGAGCTGCAGAGCATCCTGACCGGGCTCCGCAACATGCCGCCGCGGACCGAGACGCAGCGGGCCAAGGTGATCGAGCGGCGTCGGGAGAAGGAGATCCTCAGGCGGCGGCTCGCGTCGCTCGTCGCGGACTCGCCCGACATCGCGGCGGCGGTGGCCGAGGGCGTCCTGCGCATCAACGGCAAGGTGGGCGATCCGCGGAGCTTCGACCCGATCGAGGCGCTGCTCGAGGAGCAGGCCTACCGCCTCAGCTTCTGGCGCACCGCCGCCGAGGAGATCAACTACCGCCGGTTCTTCGACATCAACGACCTCGCCGCGATCCGGATGGAGCACCGGCCGGTGTTCGCCGAGGCGCACCGCCTCGTCTTCGAGCTCTGCGAGCGGGGTCAGGTCACGGGGCTGCGCATCGACCACCCCGACGGCCTCTGGGACCCGATCGGCTACTTCGACGAGCTGCAGCAGGGCTACCTGATCGAGCGCTGCCGGCGACGCTTCCTCGCCGAGGCCTCGGACGAGCCCGAGCAGAAGAGCTTCCTCGACCCGCGCCGCCGCCCCGAAGCCCGCTTCGCCCGGCTGGAGCCGGCCCTCCGCGCGGTCCTCTCGGAGCGCGCCGCGCGCGGCTCGCTGAACACGCCGCTCTACGTCGTCGTCGAGAAGATCCTCGCGCGCGGCGAGACGCTGCCCGAGGCCTGGCCCGTCCACGGGACGAGCGGCTACGACTTCACCGGGTCGGTGGGCGACCTCTTCGTCGACGCCTCGAGCGAGGGGCAGATGACCGCGATCTACGAGCGGTTCATCGGCGAGCACATGCCGTTCGAGGCGCTCGTCTACGAGAAGAAGAAGGTGATCCTCCGGACGGCCCTGGCGAGCGAGCTCAACGTGCTCACCCACGCCCTGAACCGGCTCACCGAGCGCGACCGCCGCTTCCGCGACTTCACCCTGGGCTCGCTCAACGAGGCGCTGCGCGAGGTCATCGCGTGCTTCCCGGTCTACCGCACCTACATCAACGATCGGACGCCGGCGATCTCCGATCACGACCGCGTCGCCATCGGCCGCGCCGTCGCCCTCGCGCGCCGGCAGAACCCGACGATGGAGGGCTCCATCTTCACGTTCGTGCGCTCGGTCCTCATGCTCGACGGCACGGATCTCTTCCCTGACGAGGACCGGCACCTCTTCTGCGACTTCGTGATGAAGTTCCAGCAGCTCACCGGGCCGGTGATGGCCAAGGGGCTCGAGGACACGTCGTTCTACATCTACAACCGGCTCGTGTCGCTGAACGAGGTCGGGGGCGAGCCCGAGCGCTACGGATCGAGCGTCCTCGCGTTCCACCGCGGCAACGTGCAGCGGCACAGGGCGTGGCCGTACTCGATGCTCGCGACGTCGACACACGACACGAAGCGGAGCGAGGACGTGCGGGCGCGCATCAGCGTGCTCTCGGAGCTGCCGTCGGCCTGGGAGGAGGCGCTCCACCGCGCCGCCGCCGCCGCCGCGCCGCTCAAGGCCGAGATCGAGGGCCGCCTGGCGCCGGACAGCAACGAGGAGTACCTCTTCTACCAGACCCTCCTCGGCAGCCTGCCGATCGAGCCGCTGCTCGGCGCTGCCGGCGACCCGCGCGCGCCCGAGGGCGACGCGCTCTCGGCGTACGCCGACCGCCTCGTGGACTACATGCGCAAGGCCACGAAGGAGGCGAAGGTCAACACGTCCTGGATCGACGCGCAGCCCGAGTACGACGCCGCCGTCGAGGCGTTCGTCCGCAAGGCGCTCTCGTCCGCGGAGGTCGTGGGCGCGCTCCTGCCGCTCGCGCGCGTGGTCGCGTACCACGGCATGTGGGGCTCGCTCTCGCAGACGCTCCTGAAGCTCACGTCGCCGGGCGTGCCCGACATCTACCAGGGCAACGAGGTGTGGGACTTCAGCCTCGTCGACCCGGACAACCGCCGCCCGGTCGACTACGCCGTGCGCGAGCGGGCGCTCGCGGAGATCCGCGCGCGCTTTCGGTCGAGCGGCGGGGGCCGCGCGCTCGCGCGCGAGCTCTGCGCCGAGGCGCGCGACGGCCGCGTCAAGCTGTTCGTCACGCACGTCGCGCTCGATCTGCGCCGGCGCCACCCGGCGCTCTTCGGGGCCGACGGGGACTACGCGCCGCGCGCCGTGATCGGCGAGCGCGAGGCCCACGTCGTCTCCTTCGCGCGCCGCGCGCCGGACGGGCGCTCGATCGTCGTCGTCGCGCCCCGGTTCAGCGCGCGGCTGCTCGGCGGCGCCTGCTCCCCGCCGATCGGCGCGGCGTGGGCCGGCACCTCGGTCGACGTGGAGCCCGGCCTCTACACGGATCTCTTCACCGGCGCCGAGCTCGAGGCGTCGCCGTCCGCCGCTCCGCCGCGCGACGCGGCCGAGCCGGGCGACGGCGCGTCGCTCCCGCTCGACCGGGTGCTCTCCGATTTCCCCGTCGCCCTGCTCCTGAGGGCGGCGCAGCGAGGCCAGTGACATGAAGGCGAAGCGCACGATGGGCGCGTGGCTCGAGGGCGGCGCGGTCCGCTTCCGCGTCTGGGCGCCCGACCACGATCGGATCGAGATCGTCACCTACGGGGCCGACGGCCAGGAGGTCACGGGCGCGCTGCCTGCGGCCCCGACCGGCGGCGGCTACTTCGAGGCGACGGCGCCGGGCCTCGGGGCCGGCGCGCTCTACAAGGTGCGGATCGACGGCGAGGGGCCGTTCCCGGACCCGTACTCCCGCGCGCAGCCGCTCGGGGTCCACGGCCCGTCGGCGGTCTTTGACCCCTCGTTCCCGTGGACCGACGCGGGGTGGCGGGGCGTCGCGCTCGAGGATCTCGTCCTCTACGAGGTCCACGTCGGCGCGGCGACCCCGGAGGGCACGTTCGACGCGCTCATCGGGCGGCTCGCCGAGCTCAGGGAGCTCGGGATCACGGCGATCGAGCTCATGCCGGTCGCGAGCTTCCCGGGCGAGCGCGGGTGGGGGTACGACGGGGTGGACCTCTTCGCGCCGCTCGCGGCCTACGGCGGCCCGGCGGGCCTGCGCCGCCTGGTCGACGCGGCCCACGCCGTGGGGATCGGCGTGATCCTCGACTGCGTCTACAACCACTTCGGCCCCGACGGGAACTACCTCCGCGCCTACGCGGGGCGCTACTTCACCGATCGGCACGAGACGCCCTGGGGCGACGCGGTGAACTACGACGGCGCGGGCGCCGAGCAGGTCCGCGCGCTCGTCCTCGAGAACGTCGAGATGTGGATCCGCGACTTCCACATCGACGGCCTCCGCCTCGACGCGACCCACGCGATCGTCGACGACTCCGAGCCCCACATCCTCCGGGAGATCGGCGAGCGCGCGCGGGCGGCCGGCGAGGGGCGGCGCGTCCTCGTGATCGCCGAGGACAGCCACAACGACGCGCGCCTCGTGACGCCGGTCGAGCAGGGCGGGTACGGCCTCGACGCGGTGTGGTCCGACGACTTCCACCACGAGCTGCGCGTCCTGTTCGCCGGGGATCGCGACGGCTACTTCGAGGATCACACGGGCACCGCGGAGGACATCGCGGCGACGATCCGCAAGGGGTGGCTCTACGAGGGGCAGATCTCGAAGCACACGGGCAAGCCGCGGGGCACGCCCGCGGATCCGGTGCCGCCGCCGCGCTTCGTCCACTGCATCCAGAACCACGATCAGATCGGCAACCGCGCCGTCGGCGATCGGCTCGGGGACAAGGTGAGCCCGGCGGCCTTCCGGACGATGTCGGCGCTGCTCCTGCTCACGCCGTACACGCCGCTCCTGTTCATGGGCCAGGAGTGGAACGCGCGGACGCCGTTCCAGTACTTCACCGATCACGAGGCCGAGCTCGGCCGGCTCGTGACCGAGGGCCGCCGGCGCGAGTTCCAGTACTTCGCGGCGTTCGCGGGCGCGGAGGTGCCTGATCCGCAGGATCCGCGGACGTTCCAGCGCTCGAAGCTCGACCACGCCGAGCGGCAGCGGCCCGAGCACGCCGGCGTGCTCGCGTGGTACCGCGAGCTCCTCCGCCTCCGCGCCTCGCACCCCGCGCTGCGCAGCCGCGCGCGCGGCGCCTTCTCGGCCGACGCGCTCTCGCCGGACGCGATCTGCATCGAGCGCCGCGGCGGCGGGGCCGCCGTGATCGCGCTCTGCGCGCTCCGGGGCGCGCTCTCGCTCGACCTCGGCCGCCCCGAGGCGCGGGCGCTCGCGTTCAGCGAGGAGCCGCGGTTCGGCGGCGCGGCGCGGCGGCCCCCGATCGAGCGCGGCTGGGTGGAGCTCGAGGGGCCGGCGGTCCTGATCGTCGAGGTGCCCGACGCCTCCGGGGCGCGATGCTGAAGCCCGTCACGTTCACGCCCATCGGCGTGGTGCGCACGCCGTTCTCCGACAAGGTGAGCGCGCCGCGGCAGCCCCACGCGGCGGGCAGCGCGGAGGGGACCATCGAGCTCGTGCCCGGCCTCGGGCTGGAGCACGCGCTCTCGGACATCGAGGGGTGGGACTACCTCTGGGTGGTCTTCTGGTTCCACCTCAACGAGGGATGGCGCCCGAAGGTGCTGCCCCCGCGGAGCGCCGGCAAGCGGCGCGGCGTGCTGTCGACGCGGTCGCCGCACCGCCCGAACCCCATCGGCCTCAGCGCGGTGAGGCTCCTCGCGGTGGACGGGCTCACCCTGCGCGTCGGCGGCGTGGACATGATCGACGGCACGCCGGTGCTCGATCTCAAGCCCTACGTGCCGTACGCGGACGCCCACCCGCACGCGCGCACCGGCTGGCTCACGCCGCTCGCGGAGGAGCCGGGCGGGGGGGCGCCGGTCGACCCCGAGCCCGGCTTCGAGGTCGCGTGGGGCGCGCGCGCCGCCGAGCAGGCCGCGTGGATCGAGGAGGCGCACGGCTTCGCGCTGCGGGAGCGCGTGGACCGGGTGCTCGCGCTCGGCCCGCAGCCGCACCCCTACCGCCGGATCCGCGCCGACGGGGACGCGATGCGCCTCGCCGTGACGTCGTGGCGGGTGCGGTTCAGGGCCGAGGGGCGGCGGATCGACGTGCTGTCGGTGGCGACGGGCTACCGCGAGAAGGAGCTCGTCGGCGGCGAGGGCCCCGATCTCGAGGCGCACCGGCGGTTCGTGGAGCGGTTCGGCCGCGGCTAGCGGCGCGGCTAGCGGCCGGCGATCGACCAGCGCGCCGCCTGCTCGCGCTCGCCAGGTACGCGCAGATCGCCTGGTATTCCTCGGATCTCGCGTGACGATTCACGCTCGCGCCGCTTGCGGCATCCGCTCGAGGCGGACAAATGCTGAGTGTGTTCATCGGGTACATCTGGCCTGGCTTTCGAGCCGACGCGCTCGACGGAGATGCCTGCTGACGGTGCGGTCGGAGCGTTGCTGCGGGTTGGCTGACCAGGCGGTGCGCCCCCTCCTCTGCGCCCCCTCGCCGGTCCCGCACGCAGCCTTGCCGGCGGACGGCCTCAGCGGCAGGGGGCAGGCCGCGGGGGAGCTGCAGCTGAAGGCGGCCCTCCTGGATCGGCTCGGCGACGCGGCCCTCGCGTGGGAGCTCGGCGGTGCAAGCGCCATCGTGTACTTCGGCGCCGGGGCGGAGCAGCTCTACGGCTTCCCGGCGCGCGACGCCCTCGGGCGGTCGAGCCACGATCTCCTGCGCACCGCCCTGCCGGCGCCGCTCGCGCAGATCGAGGCGGCGCTCCTGCGCGACGGCCTCTGGGACGGCGAGATCCGGCGCACGACCCGCGACGGCCGGGAGATCCTCGTCGAGAGCCGCCTGCGGCTCGTGGAAGGGGCGGAGCGCCGGCGGATTGTCCTGGAGACCGGGCGCGAGATCACCGCCCAGCGGCGCGCCGAGGAGGCCCTGCGCGACAGCGAGGCGCGCTTCCGCAACATGGCCGATCACGCGCCCGTCATGATCTGGGTCACGGGCGCCGACGGCGGCTGCACGTACGCGAGCCGGGGCTGGCTGGACTTCTCGGGCCAGACCGAGGCGGCCGCCCTGGGCTTCGGCTGGATCGAGGCGGTGCACCCCGAGGACCGCTCGGCGGCCATGGAGGCGTTCCTGCGGGCCAACGAGCGGCGCGAGGACTACAGGATCGATTTCCGCGTGCGCCGCCGCGACGGCGTGTACCGCTGGTGCATCGACTCGGCCGCTCCGCGGCTCGGCCCGGGCGGCGAGTTCCTCGGCTATGTCGGCTCGATCATCGACATCACCGAGCGCAAGGAGGCGGAGCTCCAGCTGCAGGAGCGGGAGGAGGGGCTGCGCCGCGCCATCATGGCGACCTCGTTTCCCATCATGATCTACGCCGAGGACGGGCACGTCGTCTGCGTCAACAGCGCGTGGACGGACATCAGCGGCTACACCCGCGAGCAGATCCCCACGGTGATGGCGTGGCTCGACAGGGCGTACGGGGCGAGGAGCGCTGCCATCCACGCCCGTGTGGCGTCCCTGTTCGACATGGATGAGGCCTCAGGCGAGAACGAGCTCACCCTCACCACGGCGAGCGGCGCCGAGCGCACGTGGGTCTTCAGCTCCGCTCGGCTGGGGAGGGACGCGGCAGGCCGGCGGCTCCTGGTCACCATCGCCTACGACATCACCGAGCGGAAGCGGGCCGCCGACGCCTGGGAGGCGACGCTGAGGGAGGCGGACCAGCGCAAAGATGCTTTCCTGGCGATGCTGGCGCACGAGCTGCGCAATCCGCTCGGGCCCATCCGCAATGCGGTGGAGATCCTGCGGAGCACCGGGATCGAGCAGCCGTCGCTCCTGCGGGCGTGCGGCGTGATCGAGCGGCAGGTCGCGCACATGGCCCGGCTGGTGGACGACCTCCTCGACGTGTCCCGCGTGGCGCGCGGGAGGATTCAGCTGAGGAAGGAGCGCTGCGACCTGCCCCGGCTGCTCCGGCAGACCGCGGAGGACTACCGCAGCACGCTGGAAGCGAGCGGCCTGGAGCTCCGGCTGGATCTGCCGATCGAGCCGCTCTGGGTCTCCGGCGATCCCACGCGCCTGTCGCAGGCGGTCAGCAACGTGCTGCACAACGCCAACAAGTTCACCGACGCCGGCGGTCGGGTGACGGTCGCGCTGTCGGCGACGCCGGACGGCTCCGCCGTGATCCGCGTCCGCGACACCGGCATCGGCGCGGAGCCGGCGACGCTGGCGCGCATGTTCGAGCCGTTCAGCCAGGCCGAGCGCAGCCTGGACCGCAACCGGGGTGGGCTCGGCCTGGGGCTGGCGCTCGTAAAGGGTCTTGTCGAACTCCACGGCGGCACGGCGTCGGCCGAGAGCGCGGGCGTCGGCCACGGGACGGAGATCGTCCTCCGCCTGCCGCTCGCGCGCGGGCCCGAGGCGTCCCCGGAGCGCGCCGCGCCGCCGCCGCGCGTCGACTCGAGCTCGGCGGGCGCCGCGAGGTCGCTGCGCGTCCTGATCATCGAGGACAACGAGGACGCCGCGGAGATGCTGCAGGCGCTCCTCGCGATGAACGGCCATCAGGTCGAGGTGGCCCTGTCCGGGGCCGCGGGGGTGGAAGCGGCCCGCTCGTTCCGGCCGGAGGTCATCCTGTGCGACATCGGCCTCCCCGGCGGGATGGATGGCTGCGGCGTGGCGCGGACCTTGAAGGCCTTGGAGGAGAGCGCGGACGTCGCCCCGTCACTGATGATCGCGCTGACGGGTTACGGCCAGGAGCGGGATCAGCGCCGGGTGCGCGAGGCCGGCTTCGATATGCACTTCGTCAAGCCGATCGATCCGGGCTCGCTGCAGAGCCTCCTGGCCTCCGTGGCGACGCGGGCCTGACGGCGACGAGGGCGCTGGCGCGCCGCCGCGCCGGCCCGGCGGCTCGATGTGGCTCGCTCGCACACAGGCGCTGGCTCAACCTTTGAAAAGGCCTCCGCCTCAGCGCGGAGGATCATGGAGCGTCGGGGCACGGGCTGGATCGATCTTCGTGGCGGGCGCAGGGGCGGCGGCGCGCGGCGGCGCGCTCGCGCAGATCGCACGCCTGCGCGCGATCTGCACGGGCCTGCCGGGATCGCGCGGGTGCGCGCGGAGGTGGCCGGCCTCTTCGGAGACGCTGCGCGCGCTGCGCGCATCGAGCGCGACCTCGCGGCGATCCCCGGCGTCGTGTCCGCGCGGGCGAGCGCGCGCACCGGGCGGGTGCTCGTGCGCGTGGGGGAGGACGCGGCCGACGAGGCCGCGCTCGTGCTCGGCGCCCACGCCGTGCCAGGCGCCCCGCCGCCGCCGTCCGCGCGCCGCGCCGTGCGGGCCATGGCCGAGGGCGTGGGCGCGCTCGTGCGCGCGGCGCGCCGCTGCGCGCGCCCCCGCGAGGGCGCGGCGGGCGAGGACGAGCGCCGCGCGTGGCACGCGCGGGCCTGGGGGAGCCAGGTCGCGCCGGCCGGGCAGGGTGGAGGCGCGCCGGCCGGGCAGGGTGGAGGCGCGCCGGCCGGGCAGGGTGGAGGCGCGCCGGCCGGGCAGGGTGAGGGCGCGCCGGCCGGGCAGGGTGAGGGCGCGCCGGCCGGGCAGGGCGGAGGCGAGCGCGCCCGCCGCGTCGACGTGGCGCTCTGCGCCCACGCGGAGGACGCGGGCGAGGTCGCCCGCGCGCTCGGCGTCGATCCGCGCGAGGGGCTCCCCGCCGCCGAGGCGCGCCGCCGCCTCCGCGCGGTCGGCCCGAACGAGCTCGCCGGCGTCGCGACCCGCTCGTCGATCGAGATCCTCGCCGGGCAGGTCTTCACGGTGCCCACGGCGATGCTCCTCGGCGCGGCGGGCGTGTCGCTCGCGCTCGGCGACATGATCGACGCAGGCGCCGTCCTCCTCGTCGTCGGCGCGAACGCCGCGATCGGCACGTACACGGAGTCGCGCGCCGAGGAGCTCCTGCACGCGTGGGGCGACCTCCGCGTCGGGTGGGCGCGCGTCGTGCGCGACGGGCGCGAGCAGCGGCTCGCCGCGTCGGAGATCGTGCCGGGCGACGTGCTCGCGCTGCGCGCGGGCGAGCCGGTCGCGGCGGACGCGCGCGTCCTGACCTCGCGCGCCCTCGCCGCCGACGAGAGCACGCTGACCGGCGAGAGCGAGCCCGCCGAGAAGTGCGCCGCGAGGGTCGACGGCGGCGCGCCGCTCGCCGAGCGCCGCGGCATGGTGTACGCGGGCACCACCATCGCCTCGGGCGAGGGGGCGGCGGTGGTCGTCGCGACAGGCCGGTGGACCGCGCTCGGGGACATCCAGCGCGCGCTCTCCCGCGAGTCCGAGCGCACCCCGCCGCTCGAGCAGGAGCTCGCCTGGATCGGCCGGCGCCTCGCGACCTTCGCGCTCGCGAGCTCGTCGGCGGTGATGGTCGTCGGCCTCGCGCGTCGGAGGCCGCTCCGCGCGCTCCTGCGGAGCGCCGTCGCGCTCGGCGTCGCCGCCATCCCCGAGGGGTTCCCCACCGTGGGCACCACGGCGCTCGCGCTCGCGAGCCGCCGCCTGCGCGGCTCCGGCATCGTGATCCGCCGCCTCGCCGCGGCCGAGACGCTCGGCGCGGTGAGCGTCGTCTGCGCCGACAAGACCGGCACGCTCACCGAGAACCGGATGCAGGTGGCCGAGATCTTCCTCCCCGGCGAGGGCGCGCTGCGGGTGGAGCGCGCCGCGCGCCGCGGCGGCGGCGCGGGGCCCGCGCGCGGGATCGCGCTGATCGGCGAGGACGGGCGCGAGGTCGACGCCGCCGCCCCGCGCGTGCACGCGCTCGCGCGCATCGCCGCCCTCAACGCCGACGTCGAGCTGAGCGAGGCGGGCAAGGTCGTCCAGGGCAGCGGCACCGAGCGCGCCCTCGTGGAGTTCGCGCTCGCCGCCGGCTACCCCGTGTCGGCGCGGCGCCTCGCGGCGCGGCGCGTGAGCGAGGCGCGGCGCTCGGCCGAGCGCGCGTTCATGGTGACGGTCCACGACCACCCGGAGCTCGGGCACATCGAGCTCGTGAAGGGCGCCCCCGAGCAGGTCGTCGCGCGCTGCGACGCGCCGCCCCGGCGCGAGGGGGCCGGCGACGAGCGCGGCGAGGTGCTCCGGCACAACGACGCGATGGCCTCGCGGGGGCTGCGCGTGCTCGCGCTCGCGTGGCGGCAGAACGGCCGGCCGGACAACGACGCTCCGCTCGAGTTCGCCGGCCTCGTCGGCCTCCGCGACCCGCCGCGCCCCGGCGTGCGGGAGGCGCTCGAGGCCCTCTCCGGCGCCGGCATCCGCACCCTGATGCTCACGGGCGACCAGGAGCGGACCGCGCGCGCGATCGGCGTCGAGCTCGGCATCCCGCCGGACGCCGTGCACAGCCGGGTCACCCCGGAGGCCAAGCTCGACATCGTGCGGGCGCTCCAGCAGGGCGGCGCGATCGTGGCGATGACGGGCGACGGCGTGAACGACGGACCCGCGCTCAAGGCGGCCGACGTCGGCGTGGCCATGGGCAAGCGCGGCACGGACATCGCGCGGGCCGTGGCCGACGTGGTCCTCGCCGAGGACGATCTGCCGAGCCTCACCGAGGCGGTCCGCGAGGGGCGGCGGCTGCACGACAACGTCCGCCGGGCGATCGCCTACTTCGTCGCGACGAACGCGAGCGAGGTCCTCACGATGCTGGTGGGCGCCCTCTGCGGCGCCTCGCCGCTCACGCCGCTGCAGCTGCTCTGGATCAACCTGCTCACCGACGTGGCGCCGGCGCTCGCGCTCGCGCTCGAGCCGGCCGAGGCCGGCGTCATGCGGCGCCCCCCGCGCGACCCTGCGGCGCGGCTGCTCGGCGCGGCCGATCTCCGCGCGCTGGGCGTGGACGCGGCCGCGATGTCCGGCGCGTCGCTGTCGGCGTACGCGCTCGGCGGCCGGGCCACCGCGGGGACGAGGGCGTTCACGGCGCTGGTGACCGCGCAGCTGCTCCACATCCTGGCCTGCCGCGCCGGCGCCGGGGAGGGCGCCGCGGCGGACGCGCTCCGCCGGGACAGCCCGCACGTGGCCCGCGCGCTCGCCGCCACGTCCGCGCTCCAGGCGCTCGCGCTCGGCTCCAGGTCCCTGGGCCGCCTGCTGGGGGCGCAGCGCCTCCGCGCCGGGGAGCTCGCGCTCGCCGTGGCCGTGGGCGCGCTGCCCGCGCTGCTCCGCGGTCCTCTGGGGCGCTCCGCGAGCGCTGGCCGCGAGATCGTGATCGTCAACGGCAGGCGCGCGGAATCGGAATTGAAATCGGAGTCGGAATCGGAGCCGGAATCGGAGTCGGAATCGGAATCGGAGTCGGGCTCGGCGTCAGGAGCGGAATCGGACGCGTCAGCAGAAGCGGAAGCAGCAGACGCGAGAGCGGAAGCGGAAACGGACCAGGGCGCAGGCGAGGATGCGGGGGCGGCCGCGAGACGCAAGCAAGGCGTGCGCGCCGCGCGCGTCGCCGGGCTGCGCAAGGGAGACATGGCATCATGAAGTTCCATCCACCGTCGTTCGCCCTGGGGGTCGGCACGGCCGTCCTCCTGATGGGCAAGAAGCAGCACCTCCGGCCGGTGGTCGTCGAGATCGCGGCGCTCGGGCTCCACCTGGGCAGGCTGGGCCTCGGCTTGCTCGAGCGCCAGCGGGAGCACGTCGAGGATCTCTTCGCCGAGGTCGCCGAGCGGGTGCGCCAGAAGGCGGCGGGCGGGGCGCGCGGCGAGCGGGCTGCGCGCAAGAGCAACGGCGCCTCGGAGCTCCACGGCGAGCCGTCGTCATGACGTCGCCGGCGGTCCTCGTCGTCCACGCCCTGGAGCGGCGCGTCCGCCTGCGCGCGCCGGCGCTGGCCGGCCATCGTCGGGTGTGCGAGCGGATCGCGGAGCAGCTCGCGGCCGATCCCGCCTGCGAGGTCGTCTCGATCCGTCCGATGACGGGCTCGGTGATCGTCGAGCGCTCCGAGGGCGGGCTCGATCCGGAGCGGCTCCGCGCCCGGCTCGCCGGGCTGGTCGACGGGGCGCGCGAGGATGACGGCCACCCGCTCGGCGCGCCGCGGCCCGAGGGGCATCCTGGTCCGACGCGCGTCGCCCGCGCGGTCGCGCACGCCTTTGCCGGGATCAACGCCGATGTGCGCGAGGCGATGGATTACCGCGCGGATCTTGGCACCATCTTGCCGGTCGTCTTCGCGGCGGCGGGGCTCGCCGAGGTCGGGGCGACGCGCAGGCTGCCTGTGCCGGCCTGGTTCAACCTGCTCTGGTGGTCGCTCCGGTGGTTCATGACGTTCAACCCCGGGGCGATCTCGGAGGAGCTGAACAGCAGCGGCGGCGGGGCGCAGGGCCAGCCGGGCGTCGCGGGCGAGGGGCCTGGCGAGGCGGGCCCCGTGTGCGACGATCTCTAGAGCGACGGTCACCCGCTTCGGATACGGGCCCACCTCGGCGTTTTCGGTGCTCAGCGCACCGGAAGTGCGCTTGCGCGCCGAAAACGCCGATCTGGGCCCGTCTCCTGTGCGGGTGTCCGCCGCTCTGCACGTGGCAGAGGTGGGCGGAAAACGCTGCAGAGAGGCATTTCCGCTCCGCGGACGCACCGCCGGTCGGGGCGCTCCGGGCGCGGTCGAAGGTGGGCCCGTCGCTTCGGCGCGCGGGGGCAGCGCTCGGCGGAGCTGCTACCGCGCGCTCGCGCGGAGGGCAGGAGAGCGTGGGATGAGGGCATTCCGCCGGCGGGGCCAGGATTCTCGGCGTTCAGCTCGCCTCGGACATCGCCTTGCGATCGCGGCGTGAGCGTGTCGGCGCACTTTCGAGCCCGTGGCGCCGCCTGTCGACCCCGACGTAAAGCGGCGATGTATCACAATGGCTCGGGAATAGATTGAACCTTGGTGGCCGGGCGCGTACCTTCCTGGTCCGGATCGTAAGCCCCGGAAGCAGAGGGGAACACGTTGATGGCGCGACTGCAATTCCCGGTGTGGCTAGGCCTGACTGTTGCATCGCTCGCCGTGTCTCCGGGCTGTAGCTGTGGCAGTCCCGACGTGTCCGTGGCTGGGGCCGGGTCGGGGGGTGAGGGTCTCGGGGGGGCCGGCGGGGCTGGTGCAGGCGATCCTGTGGCTTCGGCGGGCGGGGGTGGCGCAGGTGGGCGTCCCGAGGTGGGGGATCGGGGCATCGCCGCGGGCGAGATGGTCAGCGCGGGGAAGGTCGTGAGGAGCCCGAGCTATCGCATGGTCTTCACGCTCGGTCAGCCGACGCAGAATCAGGGAAAGACGACCTCACCGAGTTACCGCGTGCAGGGCGGTCTGGTCGGGGCGAACGGGAGCGTGCCATGAACGGGATGGGACGGCGTGTCCTCGCGATGGGTGTTCTTCTCGCCGCCTCCGTCGGCCTCGTGCGCGGCGCGGCCGCCGCCGTGCCGATGCAGATCTCGCATCAAGGGCGGCTCTTCACGGCCAACGGCGAGCCGGTCAATGACGTCCTCTCGGTGACGTTCGCCATCTACGCCGCCGAGGACGACGACGAGCCGCTCTGGAGCGAGGTGATCGCGCTCTCGTTCGACGAAGGCTTTTTCTCCACCGTGCTCGACTTCACCGAGGAGCAATCCGCGAAGGTCTTCGACGGCTCGGTTCGCTACATCGGAATCACGGTCGGGGACGATCAGGAGATGGAGCCTCGCGCTTCGATCGGGAGCGTCCCGTATGCGATGGTCGCGAACAACGCTGTTGGTGAGATCACGCCGAAGCTGGTGAAGATCGGCGGCAGGGTCGTCATCGACGAGAGCGGCAACTGGGTGGGCAACTCGAGCGGTATCGCGGGGCCGATGGGACCGACGGGTCCGACAGGGCCCCAGGGACCGATGGGGCCGGAGGGACCGACAGGGCCCCAGGGGCCAAAGGGGCCTGAGGGGCCGACGGGGCCCGTGGGCGCGACAGGACCCGAGGGGCCGGCGGGGCCGGCTGGCGTGCCCGGCGAGAGGGGACCGATGGGGCCCGAGGGGCCAATGGGGCCCCAGGGGCCGATGGGGCCCGAGGGGCCAATGGGGCCCGAGGGGCCGATGGGGCCCGAGGGGCCGATGGGACCCGAGGGACCGATGGGACCCGAGGGACCGATGGGACCCGAGGGGCCGATCGGGCCAGTGGGCGCAACAGGGCCTCAGGGGCCGACGGGTGTGGTCGCGACGATCGCGATCGCGGGCAACATGGCTCCCCTTATTGAGGGTGGCAGCGCCGCCTATGTCTTCGTCGGCCCCCCGGGGTCGGTGACCATCACCGGCAGCCAGCGCGTGACCGGATCAGCCTCTGCGCCGCTCGGCCTGCAGCCGTCCCGCGCTGCATTCGTCGCCCCGCTCGGCCTCTGTTATCAGCGGCGCGGCGGCACCGGCGATATCGTCAACTTCTTCGGCGGCACCTTCGCGAGCCACTACTTCACGCCGACCCGCACAACCTACTCGGTCTCTGCCACGACGGTGCTGCCAGAGGGCGAATGGAATGTCGGCATGTGCGTCCGCAATGAGGGGACCAGCGCGATCCAGGGATCGACCACGTCGACCGGCAACGGCATGGTGAACGGCTGGTTCATCGTCACGAACGACTGAGGGCGAGCCTGCCGTCCGGGTTCGTGAGCCCGCCTCCGCTCCCATGAAGTCGGCAGGCCCCGTGCGGGGGTGTCCGTCGCGGGGCGCGGAGAGGGCCGGTGTTGGTTCTGCTGTCGGGAGGGCAGCCGGCCCCGCGCGGGGGTGTCCGTCGCGGGGCCGGGCGGCTCGGCACAACCTCCCGAGCCACCCGGAGCCTCTCCTCGCCGCGTCGGCGTCTCAGATCACCTGAGCGCCACCGGGCTCCGCGCGAGGTACTCGTCGTAGGACAGGGTCCGCAGATCCTCGATCCTCTTCGCGCGCATCGCCCCGATGACCGCCCGCGCGAGCTGGAGGTCCGTGAGGAGCGGGATGTTCGCGTCGACCGCGCGCCGCCGGATCAGGTAGCCGTCCGGACGGCCGAGCTGGTCGTACTCGCGGGGGATGTTGATCACGAGATCCACCTTCCCCTGCTCGATGGCGCTCATCGCCGTCTCCCCCTCGTCGGGCTGCTTCGCGAGGCTCGTGCACGCGAGCCCGAGCGCCCGGAGCGCCTCGGCCGTGCCCGGCGTCGCGAAGATGGGGAGCTTCAGGTGCTCGGCGATGACGCGGGCCTCGTCGGCGAACCAGTACTTGTCCTCGAGCGGCCCGAGCGACAGCAGCACGCCCTTCTTGGGGAACCTGAAGCCGGTCGCGAGCAGCGAGTGCAGGAGCGCCTCGTGCATGTCGTCGCCGAAGCAGCCGACCTCGCCGGTGCTCGCCATTTCGACGCCGAGCATCGGATCGGCCCCCACGAGGCGCGAGAACGAGAACATCGGCGCCTTCACTCCGACGTAATCGAGGTCGAGCCCGCGGTTCTCGACCGGCTGCGACACGCCGAGCATCCTGCGCATCGCCTCCCTGACGAAGTTGTTCCCCGTGACCTTCGACACGAAGGGGAAGCTCCGCGACGCGCGCAGGTTGCACTCGATCACCTTGACCGTGTTGTGCTTGGCCAAGAACTGCATGTTGAACGGCCCGGTGATCGAGAGCGACCGCGCCACCTGCTGGGCGATCTGCTTGATCCTGCGGATCGTCGCGATGTAGAGCGACTGCGGGGGCAGGACGAGCGTCGCGTCGCCGCTGTGGACGCCGGCGTTCTCGATGTGCTCGCTGATCGCCCAGAGGATGATCTCCCCGCGATCGGCGACCGCGTCGATCTCCACCTCGCGGGCGTGGGTCTCGAACTTGGACACGACAACGGGGTAGGTGGGGGAGACGGCCTTGGCCCGGGCGAGGATGCGATCGAGCTCGTTGGGCTCGTGCGCCACGCTCATGGCCGCGCCGCTCAGCACGTAGCTCGGCCGCACGAGGACGGGGAAGCCGCCGAGCTTGTTCACGATCTCGCCCGCCTGGCCCGCGTCGACGACGTGCGCCCAGCGCGGCTGGTCGATCCCCAGCCGGTCGAGCAGATCGCTGAACTTCTTCCGGTCCTCGGCGGTGTCGATGCTCCCCGGGCTCGTGCCGAGGATACGCGCCCCCGCCTCGTGCAGCCGGAGCGCCAGGTTGTTCGGGACCTGCCCGCCCATGCTGACCACGATGCCGTAGGGCTGCTCCCGCTCGTAGATGTCGAGCACCGTCTCGAAGCTGATCTCGTCGAAGACCAGCTTGTCGCACGTGTCGTAATCGGTGCTGACCGTCTCCGGGTTGTAGTTCAGCATCATGGTCTCGTAGCCGAGCTCCGAGGCCGCGCGGATCGCGTTGACGCAGCACCAGTCGAACTCGACGCTCGAGCCGATGCGGTAGGCGCCGGAGCCGAGCACCATGATCTTCTTCCGCCAGGACGGCGCGACGTCCGTGGCCGACGCGTGGTAGCTCGAATAGAGGTAGTTCGTCTCGGCGGGGAACTCGGCCGCGAGCGTGTCGATCTGCGCGAGGTGCGGCACGATGCCGTGCCGCTTCCTGGCCTCCCGGATCGAGCCCCGCGGCGCGCCGGTCAGCGTGCCGATCATCCGGTCGCTGAAGCCGAGCTGCTTCGCCTCCCGGAGGGTCGCCTCCTCGAGCGCCGGCTCCTGCGCGGCCGCGGTCTTGTCGGCCTGCGCGGGGACGGCGACCTTGAGCGTCTTCAGGTCCCGGTGCATCCGGACGATCGGCTCGATCTGGTTCAAGAACCACCGGTCGATCTTGGTCAGGTTGTGGATCTCGTCGACCGACATCCCCTCCTGGAGCGCGCGGGCCACGGCGAAGATCCGGAGCGGCGTCGCGTTCTGCAGCTCGTCGCGGAGGTCCTTGAAGGTGAACGCGTCGGGGTCGAGCCCCTTCACCCCGATGTCGAGCATGCGGAGCGCCTTCTGGATGACCTCGGGGAACGTCCTGCCGATGGCCATGACCTCGCCGACGCTCTTCATCTCGCTGCCGATCCGCATCGACGCGCCGCGGAACTTGCCGAGGTCCCAGCGCGGGACCTTGCAGACGAGGTAGTCGAGCGCCGGCTCGAAGAACGCGGTCGTCCTGCGGGTGATCGCGTTGGCGATCTCCGGCATGGTGTAGCCGACGGCGATCTTCGCGGCGACGTAGGCGAGCGGGTAGCCCGTCGCCTTGCTGGCGAGGGCGCTCGACCGGGAGAGGCGCGCGTTCACCTCGATGACCCGGTAATCGGCGCTGTGCGGGTCGAGCGCGTACTGGATGTTGCACTCGCCCACGATGCCGAGGTGGCGGATCGTCTTCAGCGCGACCGAGCGGAGGAGCTGGTACTCCTCGTCGTTCAGCGTCTGCGACGGGGCGACGACGATCGACTCCCCGGTATGGATCCCCATCGGGTCGAGGTTCTCCATGTTGCAGACGGTGATGCAGTTGTCGCGCCCGTCGCGGACGACCTCGTACTCGATCTCCTTCCAGCCGCGGAGGCACTCCTCGACGAGCACCTGGGGCACGCCGCCGGCGAAGCCGCGGCGCACGGCGTCCTCGAGGTCGCGCTCGCTCTCGACGATGCCGCTGCCCTTGCCGCCGAGCGCGTAGCCGCCGCGGAGCATCACGGGGAACCCGATCTCGCGCGCCGCCGCCATGGCCTCGGCCGCCGAGCGGCAGGCGCGGCTGCGGGCGGTCTTCACGCCGATCTCGTCGAGGCGCTCGATGAAGAGCCGCCGGTCCTCGGTGTCGCGGATCGCCTTGATCGGCGTGCCGAGCACCCGCACGCCGTACTTGTCGAGGATGCCCGAGTCGTGGAGCTCGAGCCCGCAGTTGAGCGCCGTCTGCCCGCCGAAGGAGAGGGCGATCGCGTCGACCTCCTCCTTGACGATGATCCGCTCGACGAACTCCGGGGTGACCGCGCAGAGGTGGATGCGGTCTGCGAGCCCCTCGCTCGTCTGGATGGTGGCGATGTTGGGGTTCACGAGGACGGTGGCGATCCCCTCCTCCTTGAGGGCCTTGATCGCCTGCGACCCCGAGTAGTCGAACTCGCCGGCCTGACCGATCTGGAGCGCGCCGGAGCCGAGCACGAGGACGCGCCGGGGTTTCTTGGGGAGATACGCGCCGTACATGGCTCAGCTCCTTCCTGCGGTGGGGGTGGCGCGGGGATCCGCGGCAGCGGTCCCCGCGGTCTTGAGTCGCGAATCGGAGGACCCCTTCATCGCGCCGCAGAGGCGGAGGAAGTCGTCGAACAGGTAGCCTGCGTCCTCGGGCCCGGGCGTCGCCTCGGGGTGGAACTGGACGCTGAAGAAGGGGCGGAGCCGCGAGCGGATGCCCTCGTTGGTGCCGTCGTTGATGTTGACGAACCAGGGCTCCCACTCGGCGGGCAGCGACTCGTGCTTCACCGCGTACCCGTGGTTCTGGCTCGTGACGTAACAGCGGCGGCTCAGGAGGTCCTGCACCGGCTGGTTCACGCCGCGATGGCCGTACGGCAGCTTGAAGGTGTCGCCGCCGGCGGCCAGCGCGAGGATCTGGTTGCCGAGGCAGATGCCGAAGATCGGCTTCGTGTAGGTCCCGAGCAGGCCGCGCACCGCGGCGACCAGCTGGCCGAGGTCCTTGGGGTCGCCAGGGCCGTTGCCGATGAGGACGCCGTCGGCGCTCTCGGCGAGCTCGGCGATGGGCGCGTGGTAGGGGGCGCGGATGACGGTGACCCCGCGCCGCAGGAGCGAGCGGACGATGTTGTCCTTCGCGCCCGCGTCGATGAGGAGCACCTTCAGGGGGCCGCCCTCGTACGTGACGGGCTCGCGGGGCGAAACGAGGCGGAACACCTCCTCGCGCATGTCCACGGCCTCGGCCGAGCGCTTCACCCGCTCCAGGTCCATCTCGGCCGGGAACAGCCAGCCCTTCATCGTCCCGACCTCCCGGAGCCGCCGCGTCAGCGTGCGCGTGTCGATCCCCGTGATCGCCGGGATGCCCTCGCTGGCGAGCCAGGCGCCGAGCGAGCGGACCGCGGCGTGGTGGCTGTAGCGCTCCACGTAGCTCTGGACCACGAGCCCCTGCAGCTGGATGCGGTCGGCCTCGTAGGGCCCGTCGACGCTGCCTGCTTTGCGCGGCGCGGGCACGCCGTAGCTGCCCACGAGCGGGTACGTGATCGTCAGGATCTGGCCTCTGTACGAGGGATCCGTGAGCGTCTCGACGTACCCCGTCATGCCGGTGTTGAAGACGACCTCGCCGCTCACCGCGCGCGGGGCGCCGAAGCACCGGCCCGTCATGGTCGTGCCGTCTTCGAGTACGAGCTTCATCCGATTCGCATCCATCCTCTTTGACCGCCTGGGCCGCCGCGGCGCGGACCCTTACGCAGGGGGGGCCGTGAGCGCATGCAGCGCCGTGGGCCCATGGGGTACCAGGTCCGCGCGCACGCCGCGCGGCGGGCCGGCATCATGCTCGAGGCAAGGCGTCCAAGCACCCCCGGTCGTCGGAACCGGTTGCTCCGGCGCTCCGTCGAGGTGGGGCAGGGCGCCCGGCGTCCCGTTCTTCCACATGCCGGGGACGCCCATTTGCCGTCCCCTCGCTCCACGTCAACCACGAACTTTCGGCCGGGCCTCCACGGCCGCTTCCGGCGGGCTTTTCGCGGCCTACCAGGAGCGCGCGCGGTCTGCCTAGAGGGCCGGCGCGCGCTCCAGGTAGGCCCGCTCGAGCACGAGCACGTCCATCTTGGTCCGGAGGAAGCAGTCGAGCGCTTCCTTTGGGGTGCAAACGATCGGCTCGCTCGCGTTGAAGGAGGTGTTCAGGAGGACGGGCGTGCCAGTCTGCCGGCCGAACTCGCTGAGGAGCGCGTGGTAACGCGGGTTCTCCTGGGCGGTCACCGTCTGGAGGCGCCCCGTGCCGTCGACGTGGGTCACGGCGGGGATCTCGGCGCGGCGCTCGGGCTTGATCTTGTAGACCTTGACCATGAACGGGTCCGGCGAGGTCTGCTCGAAGTAGTCGCCGACGCGCTCGAGGGGCAGCGCCGGCGCGAAGGGGCGGAACATCTCGCGGCGCTTGATCCGCTCGTTCATCGCGTCCTTGATGTCCGGCCGCCGCGGGTCGCAGAGGATGCTGCGGTTGCCGAGCGCGCGCGGGCCGTACTCCATCCTCCCCTGGAACCAGCCGACCACCTTGCCCTCGCTGATCGCCCTGGCGACGCGGGGGATCAGGTCCTCGTCGGGGAGGGTCTCGAACGCGACCTGCTCCTTCCGGAGCAGCTCGTCGATGGTCTCCTGCGAGAAGGCCGGGCCGAAGTAGCTGTGCGTCTGGTGGAAGCCGCGCGGGTTGTCGAGCTTGTGGTGGTGGACGTAGAGCGCCGCCCCGAACGACGTGCCCGCGTCGCCGGCCGCTGGCTGGATGAAGACGTCGTCGAACAGCCCCTTCGGCCGGATCTTCCCCGCAGCCACGCTGTTGTAGGCGCAGCCGCCCGCGAGGGCGAGGCGCGGCGAGCCGGTGAGGTGCTTCGCCGTCGCGAGCAGCTCGAAGTAGACCTCCTCGAACGCCGCCTGCGTCGAGGCGGCGACGGCCATGAAGCGATCTTCCATCCGGCTCTTCGGGCTGCGGGCGGGGCCGAGCAGGTCGATCAGGCGCTCGGAGTGGATGGGGCCGTAGCGGGGCTCGCCCTCCCAGGTCATCGCGATGCCCTTCGTGTGGTGCTGGAAGTACTCTAGCCCGAGCTCGAACGCCCCGTCCTTGACGCGCACCACCTGCCGGAGCTTGTCGAGCAGATCCGGCTGGCCGTAGGCCGACAGCCCCATGACCTTGTACTCGTCGCCGAACTTGGGGAACCCGAGGTACTGCGTCAGGCCCGAGTAGAACAGCCCGAGCGAGTGGGGGAAGCCGACGTGCCGGAGGATCTCCAGCTTGTTGCCGCGGCCGCGCGCCCACATCGTGCTGACGAAGTCGCCGAAGGCGTCGATGGACAGGACCGCCGCCTCGTCGAAGCCCGAGGGGAAGAACGCGGAGGCGAGGTGCGCGCGGTGGTGCTCGACGTTGTGCGACGCGGCGCGGATGCGCTTCGGGTCGACGCCGAGCGCGGCGCCGAGGTGCACCTTCGGGTCGCTCGCGCCGAGCGAGCCCTTGAGGAGCCCCGCCGGTGAGCGCCGCGTCAGCGCGTAGAGGAGCTTGTCGCCGAGGTGCGCCCTCGTGTCGCGGCTGATCGCGATGTGATCGATGTCCTCGACCCGCGCGCCCGCGGCGCCGAGGCAGTACTCGACCGCCAGCCGCGGGAAGCCCGCGCAGTGCTTGATCCTGCTGAACCGCTCCTCCTCCGCCGCCGCCACGAGCTGGCCGTCGACGAGCAGGGCGGCCGACGCATCGCCGTGGTAGGCGTTGATCCCGAGGATGAGCATCGCTCCGCCATCTTCCGGTGCCCCCGCGCGAGGGTCAAGGTGAGCCCTCCGCCCGAGCGCGGTGGGATCGAGCGTGGGTTCGTGACGTAAATTCGCCGGCCGCGTGGCAATGCTGCGCGCTGGAGGCAATGCCTCGCGCTGTGGGCAATGCGCAGCGCGCGGTCAGATCTCCGCGAGGCGGATGGCCTCGAGGCGATCGCCCTCGTCGATGCGCTCCCGATCGGCCGGCACGAGGACGAGCGCGTCGGCCTCGGCGAAGCTCGTGACGGCGCCCGACGCCTGGTTCGCGGCGATGCGGGCGACGAGCTCGCCGCTCGAGGCGTCGAGGCGGGTGCGGAGGAACTCGGCGCGACCGGTCTGGCGCCTGAGCGCGCTGTCCGCGCGGACGATCACGCGGGGCGGCCGCGGCGCCGCGTCGCCCTGGAGCGCGCGGAGCAGCGGCACGCCGAAGAGGACGAACGTGAGCGAGGCCGAGGCCGGATTGCCTGGCAGCCCGAGCACGTGGACGACGCCCCACCGCGAGAGCTCGGCGCGCCCCACCGCGAGCGGCTTGCCCGGCTTGATGGCGACGCGCCAGAAATCGAGCGACACGCCGGCTGCCTCGAGCGCGGGGCGGACGATGTCGTGGTCGCCGACGCTCACGCCGCCGACGGTCACCACGAGATCGGACCCGCGCAGCGCCGTCGACACCGCCTCGGCGGCGCGCGCCGCGTCGTCCGGGACGAACGGCGCGATGCGGACCGCAGCGCCCGCCGCGCGCGCGGTCGCGGCGATGAAGTAGCTGTTCGACTCCGGGATCGTGCCCGCGGGGCCGGGCGAGCCGGGCGCGCGCAGCTCGTCGCCGGAGCACATCACCGTGACCACGGGGCGGCGCGCGACGAGGACGCTCGGGCGATCGAGCGCGGCCGCGAGCGCGACCTTCCCCGGGGTGAGCCGCGCTCCTCTGCGCAGCGGGAGGGCGCCCTCCGCGAGGTCCGCGCCCCGGCGGCGCACCCAGGCGCCCGCCCGCGGCGCTTCCTGCAGGGTGATCTCGTCGCCGCTGCGCACGGCGTCCTCCTGCGGCGCGATCGTGTCGGCGCCGGGCGGCAGCCGCGCGCCGGTGAAGATCCGACACGCCGTGCCCGGGTGGAGCGCCGGCAGCGGGCGGCCGGCCGCGCTCTCGCCGCGGACGGGCAGCCTGAAGGGCCCGCTGCCCGCGAGGTCGGCCGAGGCGATGGCGTAGCCGTCCATCGCGCTGTAATCGAAGGCGGGCATCGCGTCGGCGGCCGCGATGTCCTCGGCAAGCACGCGCCCTGCCGCGTCGTCGAGCGGCACCCGCTCGGGGCCGACCGGGGCAGCGGTCGCGAGCAGCCGATCGAGCGCCTCTTCGAAGGGGATCATCCGCGCTGCTCCTCGCCCTGCACGGGCTGCGGGTGCCGGTGGTGGTGTCCGCCCTTGCCGGACGCCAGCGTGACCGCGTGGGCAAGGACGGGGCCGATGATCTGCGTGACGGCGAGCTCCACCGCCTTCGGGCTGCCGGGCAGCGCGATCACCACGAGCCCTCGCGCGACGCCCGCCGCGGCGCGCGACAGAATGGCGTTCGGCCCGATCGCGTCCCAGCTCAGGCGCCGGAATGCCTCGCCGAAGCCGTCGAGCGTCTTCTCGAAGAGCGGCGCGAGCGCCTCGAGGGTCCGGTCGCGCGGGGCGATCCCGGTCCCGCCTGTGGTGACGACCGCGTCGGCCGAGCCTGCGTCCGCGATCTGAACGATCGCCGCTCGCAGCAGCTCGGGCTCCTCGCGGATGACGGCGTGGGAGGTCACGGAGAAGCCGGCGCGCTTCAGGAGCTCGCCGAGGAGCTGTCCGCCCTCGTCATCGTCGAGGGTGCGGGTGTCACTGAGCGTCAGCGTGGCGACGCGCACGGGGGAGCGGCTCATGCGGCAGGTTTACGCCTGTCCCCCGCGGTTGGCGAACTCTTGACGACACCGGCGCGGCGTCGCGGCGGACTTCGCGCGGGCGCGGTGGCCTCGTGGCGCGGCGGCGCGGTGGCTCGACCGGGCGAAGGCGGCCTCGCTGCGTCCCTGGCGCCCGCGCCGCGCTCAGCGCGCCCCCGCCGCGCGTGGCGCGGCCTTGTCGCTCCGACGTCATCGACGGCGGATGGCTTTCGCCTCGTCGCTGCGCTAGGGGAGCGACGTGTCAGGCCCTCTGATCCCTTACATCGAGCTCCCCGAGATCCCGCTCGCTTTCCTGGAGCACATCCCGCTCGTGGGGCAGCTCATCGATCCGGCGAAGCCGCCCTCGATCAAGCCGTTCGGCACGCTGGTGGCGCTCGGCGTCTACATCGGCGCCGTCGTCGCCACGCGGCACGCGCGCGAGCGGCGCCTCGACGAGAAGAAGATGAGCGAGTTCATCTTCTGGGTCGTGGCGGCCGGGTTCATCGGTGGGCACGTCCTCGACGCGATCTTCTATCACCCGCAGCGGGTCGCCCGAGATCCTCTCTACCTCTTCGCGCTCTGGGACGGCCTGTCGAGCTTCGGCGGCTTCACCGGCGCGCTGATCGGCGCCTTCGCGTGGCGCTTCTATCGCCGCGAGCGGATCATGCCCTACTGCGAGGTCGTCAACAGCGCGTTTCCGCTCGCGTGGGTGTTCGGGCGCGCGGGCTGCGCGTCGGTCCACGATCATCCGGGCCGTATTTCCGACGCATGGTTCGCGGTCCAATACCCGCTCGGGACGGGACACGTCGGCCGGTTCGATCTCGGCCTATATGAGTGTGTGCTCGCGATCCCGCTCGCGATCGCGTTCGCGGTGCTCTGGCGCCGGAACCCCCATCGTCCGCTCGGCTTCTACACCGGGATCATGTGCACCGCGTACGCTCCGGTGCGGTTCGCGCTCGATTTCCTGCGCGAGCGGGAGGGCACGGTCGTCGGCGGCGATCCGCGTTATGCCGGTCTCACTCCCGCGCAGTGGGCATGCTTCGGTCTGTTCGCGGTGGGGCTCTATTTCCTGCGCATGGCGGCGCGCGGCGAACCGTCGAGCGCCGGGGCGAGCCCGCTGGACGGCGCTTCGCGCGTCGCGGACGACGATCCGTCCGACGAGGACGATGAGGCCGAGGCGCCTCGGGCCTCCCGCGCCCGGGCCGAGAGGTGATCCCGCACCTGGGCACCTTGGACCGGTCGTTTCGGGTTTCGGGCAGATCCACGCCGCGCGATGCGCTCATCCGCTGGGCGGCGCTGGACCGCTCGGCCCTCCCGAGCGCCGGGTTTCCCGAGCGCCGGTCTGGCGACGCCCGCCTGTGACGGAGCGCGCTCTGCGGGGTCCCTGGTCGCCTGGACCGGCGCCCCGGTCCTCCGGACCGGCGCTCGCCTGAGGGGCGAAGGCGCGGAGGGGCCCGGGACGGCTCCTTCCGGGCCTTCATTTGGCTCGCCCGCCCGTGGCGGGTCCCTTGACGCGCCAGGGGCGCCAGATATCGTGGGGTGGAGTTTGCACCAGAGGGTCGGCCCGCCGACCTTCGCTCGATTGAGCTCGGTCGCTCCTTCCGCCGACGGAGGAGCGACCGAGGCGCACTCGCAAAAGGCTCCGCGTCATCGACATCGATCACGGAGCGAGTGGACCAAATAAGAGGGAACGCAGGGGCCAACCCCAGGTTTTTCTACAATGGCTGAAGATTCGCGTAAGTTGTTCGTGGCGGGCTTGCCCGACTCCATCACCGAAGACGTTTTGCGGCAGCTCTTCGAGGCCACCGGCGGCAACGTCGTCGAGGTCAGTCTTCCGAAAGATCGCGCGACGGGTCGTCCGCGCGGGTTCGGCTTCGTCACACTCTCGACGACCGGCGAAGCCAACGCCGCGCGCGAGTCGCTCGACGGTTCATTTCAGGGCGGCAAGTCCATCTCGGTCCGCCCCTTCCAGGCCGAGCCGCCGCGGCGCGAGGGGCGCCCGATGGGCCCCGGCGGTGGCCCCGGCGGCGGTCCAGGTGGCCCTGGCGGCGGTGGCGGTATGGGCGGCGGCGGCCTGGCTGCAGCGCCCGATCGCACCCTCTACGTTGGCAATCTCCCCTACGACGCGAGCGTCGAGGAAGTCGAGGGGCTCATCGGCTCGACCGGCGCCGGTCCCGTGGTGCGGGTCCACCTCCCCATGGATCCTGACGGTCGCAAGCGCGGGTTCGGCTTCGTGACGATGGCGAGCGCCGAGGCGGCGCGCGCCGCGATCGATGCCCTGCGCGGTGTGGACGTGCGCGGTCGACGGCTCGTCGTCAACCTCGCTCACCCGAAGGGGGAGCGGCCGGCGCGCGAGGACCGTCCGGGCGGCTTCGGCGGCGGTGGCGGCGGCTTCGGCGGTGGTGGCGGCGGCTTCGCGGGTGGCGGCGGCGGCGGCGGCTTCGCCGGCGGCGGCTTCGCCGGCGGTGGTGGTGGTGGTGGTGGTGCTCCTCCGCCGCCTGCGCGCAAGACGTTCGATGATCGCCGGCGGCGCGGCGCTCACGACGGAGACGGGCCTCCCGGGGCCGGTGGCGGCGCTGGTGGTGGCGGCCGGCGCAGCAACAACAAGAACTGGGATCGCGGCCGCACCGGTGACGACTGGGACGACGAATGAGCGCTCCCGGTTGACAACTGCATTGTTTCTCGTAGGGTAGCGCCCTCCAGACGGGCGGTCGGGCGTCGCTGATCCGGCACACGTCCTCTGGTGCTCCCCGCCGGTTGCGGTGCTAGCGCTTCCCGTGCTGCCCGTGCCTAGGTTCAACCAGGGCCGCCTGTGGAAACAGGTCGGCCCTGTCTTCGGAGACCTCCGATGCGCGACATCATCAAGCTGACGTGCGGCAACTGTGGCCGCGCGAACTACCACACGACGAAGAACAAGCGGACGATGACGGACAAGTTCGTCATCAAGAAGTTCTGCCCGACCGAGCGCAAGCACACCGAGCACAAAGAAGGCAAGATCTCGAAGGGCTAGGCCACGCTGCACCGCTGGCCGCTGCCGCCGGACCCGCGCAAGCGGGCGTCTGGTCGGGCTGCTGCGTCCTCCGCGGTGCTCGGCTTAACCTTTTTCCTTTCTAGGGCGAAGCGATGATCTTCGACTGGCTCTACGGCCTGTTCTCGAACGATCTCGCGATCGATCTCGGCACCGCAACCACCCTCATCTACGTGAAGGGCAAGGGGATCGTGTCATGCGAGCCCTCGGTGGTCGCCGTCCAGCGCGATGCTCGCGGCGGTAAGAAGGTGCTCGCCGTCGGCCGCGAGGCGAAGGAGATGCTCGGTCGCACCCCCGGCAACATCCAGGCGGTGCGACCGCTGCGCGACGGCGTCATCGCCGACTTCGAGATCACCGAGGCGATGCTCCGGTACTTCATCGCGCGCGCACACAACCGCCGCACGCTCGTCAAGCCGCGCATCATCATCTGCGTCCCGTTCGGCATCACCGAGGTCGAGAAGCGGGCGGTGAAGGAGAGCGCCGAGGGCGCTGGCGCGCGCGAGGTCTACCTCATCGAAGAGCCCATGGCGGCCGCGATCGGCGCCGGGCTGCCGATCACCGAGCCGAGCGGCAACATGGTCGTCGACATCGGCGGCGGCACGACCGAGGTCGCCGTGATCTCCCTCGCCGGCATCGTCTACTCGCAGAGCGTCCGCGTCGGCGGCGACAAGATGGACGAGTCGATCATGGCCTACATGAAGCGCAAGTACAACATGGCCATCGGCGAGCAGACCGCGGAGCGCATCAAGATCACGATCGGCAACGCGTACCCGCTCGAGCAGCAGCTCACGATGGAGGTCAAGGGGCGCGACATGGTCGCGGGCATCCCCAAGACGGTCGTCGTCAACTCCGACGAGATCCGCGACTCGCTGAGCGAGCCGACGAACGCCATCGTGGACGCCGTTCTCATCGCGCTGGAGCGCACGCCGCCCGAGCTGGCGGCCGACATCGTCGACAAGGGCATCGTGCTCACCGGCGGCGGCTCGCTCCTCAAGAACCTCGACGTGCTCCTCCGCGAGGAGACGGGGTTGCCCGTGATGGTGTGCGATGACCCGATCAGCGCCGTGGTGCTCGGCAGCGGCAAGGCGCTGGATCACCTCGAGCTCTTGAAAGAGGTCACGATCAGCTGAGGGTCGTCTTCGTGTCCCGCCCGTGAGCACGCCGGCGGGGATGTTTGCGGCGCGCGGCGAGCCGCCCCGCGCCGGGGTGGGCGCCGCGCGCGGCGTCGAGAGGGGTGGCCTCGCGGGGCGCCTCGTACTACCTGGGTCCGGGAGCCACGGTGAACCTCAAACGCTACCGCGACTTCGTGATCGTGCTGTTGGCGCTCGCGGTGCCGTTCTGGTTCCTGCGCGCCAGCATGCGCGACCCCAAGCAGAACACGGGGGCCGACCGGATCATCATCAGCATCGCGGCGCCGATCCAGTACGCGGCCGCGACGCTGGCGCGCGGGATCTCGAACCTCTGGGGCGACTACATCTACCTGGTCGACGTCAAGGAAGACAACGCCAGGCAGGCCTCGCAGATCGCCCGCCTCCGAGAGCGGGTGCGGAAGCTCGAGGCGCTCGAGGAAGAGAACCGCCGCCTGCGCAGGCTGCTCGACCTGCGCCAGAGCCTCCGGACCGACGTGGTGAGCGCCCAGGTCGTCGGTAAGAGCACCAACGATTTCTTCCGGGTGGTTCGCGTCACGCTCGATCGCGAGGCGCGGGACATCGGCTCCAACTTGCCGGTCCTCTCCGCGGACGGCGTCGTCGGCACAACGCTGAAGAGCGCCGGCGACACGGTCGACGTGCGGCTCGTCGTCGACGGGGGCAGCGGCGTCGACGTGGTGGTCGAGCGCACCGGCGCGCGCGGCTTCGTCCGCGGCACGGGCGACGAGAGCAAGTACTCCTGCAGCGTCGAGTACGTGCAGCGCACCGACGAGATCGAGGTCGGCGATCTGCTCGTGACGAGCGGCGTCGGCCGGCGCTTCCCGAAGGGGATCCCGGTCGGGACCGTGACGCAGGTCGTCCGTCGCGACTTCGGCATCTACCAGCAGGTGTACGTCGCGCCGGCGGTCGATTTCTCCCGGCTGGAGGAGGTGCTCATCGTGACGACGACGCCTCCGGAGGAGACGCCCCCCCAGGCGCAGCGGAGGTGACGCGATGAGAAACTCCGCGTTCCTGGCGATGGGGGCCGCCCTGCTGATCCTTCAGTCGAACCTGTTCCGGCTCATCGGCAAGCTGAACATCCCGGGCTCCACGCCGAGCCTGCTCCTGCCGCTCGTCGTGTTCATGGGGGTGCACGAGTACTCGATCGCGCGGGGCGCCGCGCTCGCGTTCCTGCTCGGGTACCTGCTCGATCTCTTCACCGGCGCGCCGGTCGGCCTGTTCACCTTCATCACCGTCGCGACCTTCGTCGTCTCGCGGGCGGCCGGCGTGCGGCTCGCCGCGCAGACGCTCCTCACGAAGATCGCGCTGGCCTTCGTCTTCGGCCTCGTCGAGGGGGTGCTCATCGTGATCCTCACCGCCATCTTCGGGGGCGACGCGGCGCGCACCCGCGCGCTCGCCCGGCTCGTCGCGCCGCACGCGGTCTCGACGGCGCTGTTCGCGCCGTTCGTCTTCCGGCTGGCCGAGCGCGTGCACCAGGCGACGATCAACGTCCCGCGGCCAGGGGAGAGCCCGCGGTGAGCCTGCTCGTCCAGCGCTCCGACGTGAGCGAGTTCCGCCGGCGCTTCCGGTGGATCGCGCTCGGCATGGTCGTCGGATTCATGGTGCTGCTCGGGCGCCTGTTCTATCTGCAGATCCTCGAGGTCGACGAGAACAAGGCCATCGCTCGCGAGAACATCGTTCGGCGCGTGACGCTCGCGACCACGCGCGGGATCATCCGGGACAAGAACGGCAAGGTGCTCGCGGCGAGCCGGCCGTCCTACAACGTCTACGTCGTCCCGCGGCGCCTCGACATGGAGACGATCTGGCCGAAGCTCGTCGAGTACCTCGGCATCGGGATCGAGGAGCGCGCCCGGCTGGAGGCGCTGATCACCTCGATCCGCGCCGACGAGGGCCCGCGAAAGAACCAGCAGATCCTGCTCAAAGAGGACATCTCGCGCGACGCCGTGGCGACCTTGGCGACGCACGACGCCGAGCTGCCGGGGGTCGACGTGGTGCCCGTCCCGGTGCGCTACTACCCGTACGAGGAGGTCGGCTCGCACGTCCTCGGCTACATGGCCGAGGTGGACGCCGAGCGGCTCGCGTCGCTCCGCAGCGTCGGGTACATCGAGGGCGATCGCATCGGCGTCACCGGCATCGAGCGCGCCTGGGAGAGCTACCTGCGCGGCACGCGCGGCTGGGAGAAGGTGCTCGTCGACGCCAAGGGGCGGCGCAGGACGGGCGGCGACGGGATCATCGAGGAGCCGCGGCGGGTGGACCCGATCCCCGGCCGCGATCTCCGGCTGACGCTCGACGCCGACATCCAGAAGGCGATCGACAAGGCGATGCGCGGCGAGCTCGCCGGCGGCGTCGCGGTCATCGACGTGCGCACCGGGCGGATCCTCGGGCTGTACTCGAAGCCCGGCTACAACCCGAACGCGCTCTCCGGCGGCTCGGGGAAGCAGGTCATCCGCGACGCGTTCCGGAGGCTCTACTCGGATCCGCTGAAGCCCGCGCTCGACAAGACGCTGTCCGGGGCGTACCCGCCCGGCTCGACGTTCAAGCCGTTCACCGCGCTGGCGGCGCTCGAGAAGGGGCTCATCGATCCCCGCCAGTCCTCGCGGTGCCGGGGCGCGCTGACGTTCGGCAAGCGTACCTTCCGGTGCACGCACGTGCACGGGCCGGTCGCGATGCAGCAGGCGATCGCCGAGTCGTGCAACGTCTACTTCTACCGGCTCGCGGCGGAGTACGGCGTCGGCATGGACGTCATCGCGGAGATGGGCCAGCGCTACGGGCTCGGCGCGCGGACGGGGCTCGGTATCAACGCCGAGGCGGGGGGCAGGATGCCCACCCGGGCGTGGATGACGCTCCGGAACAAGGGCCAGTTCCGGCTCGGGTTCGGCCTCAACGCGGCGATCGGCCAGGGCGCGACGACGGTCACGGTGCTCCAGCTCGCGCTCGCGTACGCGGCGCTCGCGAACGGCGGCACGCTGTACCAGCCGCAGATCGTGCGGGCCGTCGAGACGAGCGCCGGTACGGTCGTCCAGGAGTTCACGCCGCGCGTGCGCCGCCAGATCGACATCCGGCCGGAGAACCTCTCCCTCGTGCACCGGGCGATGGTCGCCGGCGTGAACGAGGAGGGCGGCACGGCGTTCAAGGCGCGCGTCGCGGGCGTGGAGATGGCGGGCAAGACGGGGACCGCGCAGGTCTCGCACCGGCTCACCCGCGGCGTCGAGGCCGAGCGGGTCTGGTACTTCAACCGCGAGCACGCCTGGTTCGCCGGCTACGCGCCGGCGCGCTCGCCCGAGGTCGCCGTGGTCGTGCTCGTCGAGCACGGCGGCACGGGCGGCAAGCACGCGGCGCCGGTCGCCTTCGAGGTCGTCCGCGCGTACCAGGAGCTCGCGAAGGAGCGCCGCGGCGGCGCGAACGAGGGGCCGCGCGCGGGCAAGAGCAGCGCGGGCCGCGCGCCCGCCGCGTCGGGGCGCACGCCATGATCCGGGGTGACTCTCTCTCTTCGCGCGATCGCGATCATTTCGACTGGCCGCTCTTCATCGCCGCGGTGGCCATCGCGGTGCTCGGCGTCGTCAACCTCTACAGCGCGACGAGCGTCTACTCCGGCGCGCGCGCGGAGCTCTACATCAGCCAGGTGTACTGGCTGTTCATGGGCGGCATCATCGGCGGCGTGCTGATCGCGCTCGACTACCGGCACCTCGAGCGCCTCGGCTACGTGCTCTACACGTTCGGCGTCTTCTCGCTGGCGCTCGTCTTCGTGCTCGCGCGCGACGTGCGCGGCTCCGCCCGGTGGATCGAGTTCGGCGCGTTCCGGTTCCAGCCCAGCGAGTTCATGAAGGTGTTCCTGGTCATCGCGCTGGCGAAGTTCCTGCACGACGATCCGCGCAACGAGGGCCGCACCCTCCGCGATCTGGCGATCCCGGCGGCGCTGACGGCGGTCCCTGCGCTCCTCGTGCTCAAGCAGCCCGATCTCGGGACGGCGACCATCCTCGTGTTCGTGTTCCTGACGATCGCGGCGGTCACGCGCGTGCGGTGGAGGAGCGCCGCGCTGTTCGTCGTGTCCATCGCGATCGCGATCCCGATCATCTGGGAGTACGTGCTGCTCGACTACCAGCGCGCGCGCGTGCTCGTGTTCCTCCACCCCGAGGAGGACCTCCTGCACCGCGGCTGGCACGCCCACCATTCGCGCGTGGCGATCGGCAACGGCGGGCTGTTCGGCAACGGGTACCTCCGGGGCACGCAGAACCAATTCCTCTTCCTGCCGGATCAGTTCTCCGACTTCCCGTTCCCTGTCTTCGCCGAGGAGTGGGGGTTCGTCGGGGGCGTGGTGCTCGTGTGCCTCTATGCGTTCCTGGTCGTGTGGGGGATCCGCATCGCGTCGATGGCGAAGGACCGCTTCGGCGCGGTGCTCGGCGTCGGCTGCGCGGCGATCATCTTCTGGCACGCGGTCATCAACCTCGGCATGACCTCGGGCGTTCTGCCGGTCGTCGGCGTCGGGCTGCCTCTGTTCTCGTACGGCGGATCGAGCGTGACCACGGTGATGGTGGCGATCTCGCTGCTCATGAGCGTGTCGATGCGCCGCTACTCCGGCGTCGCCTCGCTCGATCGGCTGTGACGGCGCGGCGGGCGTGCTCCCGCCGTAGGGACCGCGTCAAATCGCGCTTTCTGCGAGCCGCGCCTCGATGGCGAACGCGAAGGCCTTGAGCGCGTCGCGCTCGGTGATCTCGCCGCCAGCGCGCGCTCTGCGGACCACGGCGCGAAAGCCGAGGTAGCGGCGCCCGTCCAGGCCGAGCAGCGCCGGCACCGTCGCTGGATCGCGCGCCGTGCCGATCGAGCCCGCGAGCTCCGTCGCTTTGTCGAAGATCCCCGCGACGAGCGCGTCGCAGCGCTCGAGCGCGACGGCATACCGCTCCGCGGCGATCGTCGCCTCGATCTCCGCGATCGCCTCCCGCTCGGCGGCCGGCCAGAGCGCGACGAACGAGAGGCCCGGCTGGGCGAGGTGCCTCGTCGCCGCGGACGGGCCGTCCGCGCGCGCGGTCGCCGGGGCGTCCGCCTGCGCGACCAGCCTCCGGGCGGCGAGCCGCAGCGACGACGGGAGCCCGCGGCTCACCGGATCCCTGACGCCGGCGCTGCGCGGATCGAGCTCGCCGCCAGGTGACGCGGTCACGCCGGGCGCCGCCGCGCCCTCGCTCGGATCGCCGATCGTCGAGTCCGGTGGCATCGTCGACCACGGCTTGCTGGGCGGCGCGAGCCGCGAGATCACCGCGTCGAGCGGCGCCGACGGCGGCGGTGACGCGTCGCGCAGGGCGGTGGCGAGCCCGCCCTCGATCGCGTCGAACCCGCCCAGCCCGCTCCCCATCGCGTCGGGCAGGCGGCTCTCGAAGGCGCGCAGGACCGCGGCGCTGATCTCCTCGAGCCCCTCGTAGAGCCCGAGCCCCGTCTTCGCCGACGTGGCCAGCGAGAAGACGCGGGACGGGTTCAACATCGCGTCGAGCTCCGAGAGCGGCAGCAAACCGGGCAAATCGCGCTTGTTGTGCTGGAAAATGTGCGGGACGTGCTCCAGCGCCCGCCCCTGCTCGGCGAGGTTCTCGCGCAGGTTCTCCATGCTCTCCATGTTGGCGTCGGCGCGAACGGCCTGCGAATCGCTGACGAACACGATGCCGTCGGCGCCCGTGAGCACCAGCTTTCGGGTCGCGTTGAAGTAGACCTGCCCTGGCACCGTGAAGAGCTGGAGCCTCACGTTCATCCCGCGCAGCTGCGGGAGCCGGACCGGCAAGAAGTCGAAGTAGAGCGTTCGATCGACCGGCGTCGCGAGGGAGACGAGCTTGCCGCGGTACTCGGGCTTTGCCGTGGCGTGCAAGTACTCCAGCGTGGTCGTCTTGCCGCCGAGGCCGGGCCCGTAATAGACGATCTTGAAGACGAGCTCGCGCGACAGTGGGTTCACCGACGCCATGGGCGGCGGCGACGATACACGAAAAGGCGAACGAGAGCGCCGGGGCGTGCGCGGGCGCATGAAAACCAGGCGCGCACCCGCGTGCCCGCCAGGGCGGGGCACCGGAGGTGCGGCCGGCGCGGCGCGCCGTCAGCGGAGGCCGACGAGCGGCTCGAACTTGTCCTTCTGGCCGATCTGGAGCAGGAGCGCGACCTGGCCCCGCTGCGCCTGGAAGTAATCGAGCCGCAGCCGGTGCGTCCCCTCCGTGAGGCGGGCCTCGCCGTCCACGGTCTTCGCGCTGTGGACTCCGTCGTTCGCGACCACGCGCTTGTCGTCGATGTAGAGGACCGCGCCGTCGTCCGAGGTGAGCCTGAGCTGGAACACGCCTTCCTGGGGCGCCTTGAACTCGCCCTCGAACCGGATCGCGAACCACTCGTTCTGCGCGAGCGCGCCTGGGAAGCCGCCGGAGAAGTCCTGCGACTTCACCTCGAACTTGTCCGTGTACAGCACCGCGAACGGCACGAGCCCGTCGAAGGTCGGGAGCTTCTGGGTGTTCTCGGGGATCACGTACGCGAGCCCCCGGAAGGCGCCGCCCTCCCCGTTGCCGAACGCGTTCGGGGCGGTGATGCGCGGCGCGTTGTTCGTGGGCAGGCGCCACTTCGGGGTCCTGCGCCGCTCGGGCTCCGGGTCGGGCTTGGCCGGCTTGCGCGACCGGGCGGCCTTCTTGGCGGGCGGCGGGGGCGGCGGCGAGGCCTCTGCCGGCGTATTGCCGCTCTGGATGGTGACATGGCAGCCGCTGAGGAGAGACGCGGCAAGCACGCACGAGGCGATGTGCGACGAGGTTCGGACCATGACGTCTCCTGAGAGGGAACGGACGGATTGGCCCGTCCCCACGTGAATGCGAGGATGGCGCTTAGACGTTCGAGCCGTGCGCCGCAATCAGCGTCACGTCGCGTCAGGGGCCCCCGGCACGAGCGAGCCCGCCGGTCGAGCCCCGAGCGCCTCGAGCGCGTCCTCGGGAAACCCCTTGGCTTGGCCGTGCAGCACGGGCCCGGGCGCCTCCTGCCGCGCGTTCCCGTCGAGCGATTCCGCGGCGCGCCAGACCGACGAGCGCTGGGCGAGCGCGAGCGCGGCGAGGCAGGCGAGCACGCTGGCGAGCGCGCCGGCGTTCATCACGCCCTCGTACCGGCCCCGCGCGGGGCCCGCGTAGCTCAGCCCGAGCAGCGCGCCGCTCACGAGGCCCCCGATGTGCGCGGCGTTGTTGATGCGGATTCCCGTGCTCGACGCGTTCACGACGAAGCCGAAGAGGACGATGTAGAACACGGCCTGGAGCGCGAGGTCCTTCCATCGCGGGTCGCGGCGGCGGAGCAGCCAGCCGAGCAGGAGGCCCATCACGCCGAACACGGCGCCGCTCGCGCCCGCGGTGCACACGACCTCGGGCTGCACGAAGAGGTTCCATGCGGCGCTCGCGCCGAAGCCGAACAGGCCCGTGAGCACGTACGCGATCGCGAACCGCGCCGAGCCGACGGCGGGCTCGGCGGCGCGGGCGAGCATGCCGAGCGTCACCATGTTCATGCCGAAGTGGAGGACGCCCATGTGGACGAAGACCGCGGAGAGCAGCCGGAACGGCTCGAAGGGCACGCCGGGCGCGAGGAGGAGGGCGCCGAAGCGGAGATAGCTCGACGTGTCCCACGCCGAGAGGAGGCCGAGATCGCGGGAGTGCGCGGCCATCAGCTGGCCGACGAACACAAACGCCGTGAGCCCGCCCAGGATCTTGGTCGCGAGCAGGCTTCGCCCGTCGAGGCGTCCTCGGGTGGGCGCGGCGTGGGCAGGAGGCGCGAGGAGCGGCGCGCCGCAGCGGATGCAGCGGCTGAAGTCGCCGCCGTTGAGGGCGCCGCAGCGCGCGCAGTGCAGCGAGCGCCTCCTTTCGCCGGACGGCCCCGCCGTCACAGGGCGGTCCCGAAGCGCTGCCCGGCGCTTGGGCGTGGGGGGGACCTGAACGCTGTATCGAGGGTCACCTGGGCTCCTTTCACGCCGGACGCTCGGCGTGGAGGCCGGCACAATGTGGCGGCTCCTGGCCGTAAGGTCCACGGGTTTGGGCCGTTGTCGAGGGGTGAATGCCGTGGCCCTCCCGCGCTCGGTTCCGCCTGTCGCTGGCGAGCCGCCGCGCGCCCTCCTCGCGGGGGGCGCGCGGCGGCTCGCCGGCGGCGCGCAGGCGCTCCTGGACCGCGGGGCGCGCCGACCCGAGAGGGGCGCGAGGCGGACACCGGTGCGCTCCGTTCTGCGTCCGGGTATCGTCGCCGCTGTGACGGCGGTGGCAGCAGCGAGGCCCGATCTCGAGGCGGAGCGCCTGCTGTGCGAGCGCGCGGCGCAGGGCGATCGCCTCGCGCTCGGGCAGCTGCTCCGCAAGTACGGGCCAGCGCTGTACCGCGCGGTGCTGTTGCCCCGCCTCGGCTCCGACGCGGCCGCGCAGGACGCTCTGGCCGAGACGTACGCGCGCGTGATCGAGCGGTTCTACCAGTTCCAGTGGCAGAGCTGCGGCATCTATCCCTGGCTCCGCGTCATCGCGCTGCGCATCGCGCTCGACATGCTCCGCGCGCGCCGCCGCGAGGCGCTCTTCGAGCCCGAGGATCTCCAGCGCGAGATCGACGCCGCGGAGACCGACCTCACCGCGCGTGGAGAGGCCGAGCTCTGCGAGAAGCGCGATCTCGCGGACGCGCGGGCGCGCGTCGAGGACGCGCTCGGGCGCCTCAACCCCCGTTACGCCGAGGCGATCCGGCTACGGGTGCTCGAGGAGCGGCCTCGCGACGAGGTGGCCCTCGCGCTCGGGGTCAGCGTGGCGACGTTCGATGTCGTCCTGCACCGCGCCATGACCGCGCTGAAGAAGGCGATCGCCGCGCCGCGCGCGGAGCGCGAGGAAGGAGCGCGATGAAGCCGCGGCTGCCCTCGGATCCGCGTTCGCCGCCGACCGGCGACGGGCCCCTGGAGCGCCGCGCCGGCGCGGATCGCGGCCGGCGGCTCGCGCTCGTCGTGCCCGTCGCGGAGCCCGTCGCGCCTGCGTCCGACGACGAGCTGGGCGCGGCGCGCGCGCTCGCGGAGGCGCTCGATCGCGGCGAGGTCCCGCTCGCGGAGGCGCTCAGGGCGGCGGCCCGCCCCGACGGGCTCGACAGGGCGGACCACGAGGCGCTGCTCGCGCGCGCGCTCGGCGACGAGGGCGCGCCGCCGACCAAGGCCGAGCTGCGCGCCGCCGAGCGCCTGCGGGAGGCGCTCGAGCCCCGCGCCGCTGCCGGCGGTGGTCCGGGGCGGGGCGGCGGCTCCGGCGGCGAGGGGGAGCTCGGCTCGCCTGATGCACGCGACGATCTCGCGGAGCTCGCTGTCGCGCTCCGGGCTGCGTGGCGTCCGGCGGCGCTCCCGGAGCTCCCGGGGCGCGCGCTCATCGACCAGGCCCTCCGCGCCTCGCCCGCGCGCGGCCCCCGGCGCATCGCGCCGGTGACGATGGCGGCGCTCTCGACCCTCGCCGCGGCCGCGGCGGCCGTGGCGCTGATCGTCGGCCAGATCAGGGAGGAGCGCGCCTCCGTCGCGCGCGCGCCCGCGGCCGGTGCTCCGGCCGCAGCGCTCGCCGCGCGGCCCCTGCTGATCGAGGCGCGCTCGACCGCCGCGCTCTTCGATCCGGCCGCGCCCTTTCCGCGGGAGGGCGGTCAGACGGAGCGGATCGATCGCATCGCCGCCGCGCGC
The DNA here is from genome assembly GCF_051525245.1 of Sorangium sp. So ce128. Taxonomy (NCBI): domain Bacteria; kingdom Pseudomonadati; phylum Myxococcota; order Polyangiales; family Polyangiaceae; genus Sorangium; species Sorangium sp. So ce128. The sequence continues at coordinate 3,491,488 of NZ_CP150313.1, forward strand.
GCGTCCGATCTGCGCCAGAACCGCTACGCGGCGTGGGGGGTGCGCTGATGCGGGGCCCGCACCTCGTCGCCGTCTGCCTGGGGCTCTTCGCGGCGGCGCACCTCGGGTGCGCCCCGGGCGACGAGCGGGCGCGCGCTGCCGGGGGCCCGGGCGATCCGGGGTGCGCGTGCGCCCCGGCCCAGGTCGTCGATCCCACGCTCCTCGCCTTCCTCTCGAGGGCGCGCGCGGCGCACCATGCCGCCGACGTCGCGCTCGGCGCGGGCGATCGCGCCGCTGCGCTCCGCGCCCTGGAGGGGATCATCGCCGCGCCGAGGCCGCCGGGGGCGCCGCCGGAGGTCGCCGAGGTGACGGCGGACACCTACGCCCGGCTGGCGGAGCTCCGGAGCGAGGCCGGCGAGTTCGACGCCGCGGCGCGCGACATCGACGCGGGCCTCCGGTTGGCGCCGGCGCCTTCTCATTATCAAGGCCACCTCTACGAGGTCGCGGGCGTGGTCGAGGAGCGCCGCGCGAAGGCGCTCGAAGCGAAGGGGGATCGCGAGGCGGCGACGCAGGCCCGCGCGCGGGCGGTCGGGCTGCTGGAGCGGGCGATCTCGATCCAGGACCAGGTGATCACCGAGGCCCTGACGGGCCCCGGGGAAAAGCCGCGCTGAAGGGCGCGCTCGCCGAGGTCTGCAATTGCGACGGGCGCGCGTTCGTCGTTAGACTCGAGCGGGAGGGGGCCGCCGCTCGACCCGATGACGTTCCGTGTTCCAAGGCCGAAGCCCGGGTACGATCTCAAATCGCTCCCGCTGAAACCCGCGGAGGCGTTCCTCCTGTCCCGCATCGACGGCGTCCTGACGGATCGGGATCTGTCCTTGATCACGGGAATGTCGCACGGCGATACCGTCGAGGCGCTACGCCGCTTGCGCGACCTCGGCGCGATCCTCCTGGATGGGGAGCCCTCCGGACAGCCTCCGCCGCGGGACGCCGCGCGGCGCGCGGCCGCGGTGGATCCGGAGAAGACGATGCCGTCCGGGTCCGAGGCCGTCCCGCTCGGCCGGGACGCGCTTCAGCAGATGGAGTCCCTGCCGCTCTACGATCCCGCCGAGCTCGACGAGCCGGTCGAGCTCGCCTCCGACCGGAAACGGCGGATCCTCGACCTCTACTACCGTCTCGAGGATCTCAGCTATTACGCGCTGCTCGGCGTCGCGGATCAGGCGGACAAGAAGCAGATCAAGAGCGCCTACTACCAGCTCGCGCCGGAGTTCCATCCGGACACCTACTTCCGGAAGCAGCTCGGCTCCTACAAGCCGAAGATCGAGGCCATCTTCACGCGCATCACGCTGGCGCACGACACGCTGACGTCGAAGCAGCGGCGCGCCGAGTACGACGCGTACCTCGAGCAGACCCACAAGAACCGGACGATGGCGGCGCTGATCGAGCAGACGCCGCGCGACATCGCCACGATAACTACCGCCGTCGACGCCACGGTGCGCGCCGCGTTCGCCGATCCGCGCGACATGGGCGCGTCGCCCGGGCGTTATTCCTCCGAGCGCGCGCCCGCGGAGCAGGGCGCGTCCGCTGTGTCCTCCGGTGCCGCCGCGCCGGTTCAGCCGTCGCCGGCGCAGCCGCGCGCAGGAGGAGGCTCGCCCGACAACGGAGGCGCGCCGGCGCGGAGCGCAGCGCCGGCCACGCCTGTCGCGCCTGCCCCCACCGCCAAGGATCGGCGTGAGACGTTCGCGCGCAAGCTCACCGGAGGCTTGCGGCGCGCTCCGCCGGGGGCGCCCTCTGCGTCGGCGGCCGCTGCGTCCGGGGCAGCTGCAACGCCGGCCGCGGTGACCGCCGCGCCTCGGGCGGCCACCCCGCCGGCCGTGGCGACCGCTGCGCCTGGAACGGCCGTCGTGCCAGCTGTGGCGGCAGGCGCCCCTGCGGCGCCTCCGAAGATCCCTTCCGGCGTGCGTTCGCCGGAGTCGATACGGGCGGTCGAGGCGCTCAAGGCGCGTTACGAGAACGCCCGCAACGAGGCGCTCCGGAGCCAGATCGCGCGGTACTCCGACGTGGCTCGGGCCGCGCTCGAGCGGAGCGAGTTCGCGAGCGCGGCCAACGCGTACCGGATCGCCGCGTCGCTGGCTCCGGAGGACGCAGAGCTCCAGAGGGCGTCGGCCGAGGTGGAGCGCCTCGCGGCGGTGGCGCTGGCGGACGGGTACCTCAAGCAGGCCGAGTACGAGGCACAGACCGGCCGGTGGGTCGAGGCGGCGCTGAGCTACGTGAAGGTGTGCAACGGTCGCCCGGACGACGCCGGCGCGCACGAGCGGGTCGCGCACGCGACGCTCCAGGCCGGGGAGAGCTCGCGGCGGGCGGTGGAGTTTGCGCGGCGGGCGGTGGAGCTCGTGCCCGCCTCCGTGGAGTACCGGATCACGCTCGCGCTGTCGTACGCGGCCGCGGGGCTCGCGAAGAGCGCGGCCGGCGAGCTCGAACGCGCCGCCGAGCTCGCAGGGAACGATGGTAGGCTGCGCGGTCTCGTCGCGCAGGCGCGCGAGCAGGCCAAACAGCAGGGGAAGCAAGTCTAGCGCCGGCCCTTACAGAAGGCGCGTCGGCCTCGGGCAGGCCCGGGGCGGCGCCTTCCGCATGGCCGGCGCACGATTGGCCCGCTCGGCTCCGCGAAACGGTCTAGCATCGTGGCCTCAGCGGCCGTTCGGGCCGAAGATCACAAGAGGAGCAGCGGCATCGATGGAGCGTGTCATCGGCATTGACCTTGGCACCACGAACTCGTGCGTTGCCATCGTCGAGGAGGGCGTCCCGACCGTCATCCCGAATCGCGGTGGGTACAAGACGACGCCGTCCATGGTCGCGATCACCGAGGCCGGCAAGCGGCTCTGCGGGCACATCGCGAAGCGGCAGGCGATCACCAACGCCGAGAACACGGTCTACGCCGCGAAGCGGCTGATCGGCCGGAAGTGGTCGTCCCCGCAGGTGAAGAACGCGATCCTGACCGCCTCGTACAAGATCGTCGAGGGGCCGCACGGCGACGTCCGCATCCAGCTGCGCGACAAGACGTACTCGGTCCCCGAGATCAGCGCGATGGTCCTCCAGGAGATGAAGCTGTTCGCCGAGGACTACCTCAACGAACCGGTCTCGAAGGCGGTCATCACGGTCCCCGCCTACTTCAACGACAACCAGCGGCAGGCGACGAAGGACGCGGGCCAGATCGCGGGGCTCGACGTCATCCGCATCGTCAACGAGCCGACGGCTGCAGCGCTCGCGTACGGGTTCGGCAAGAACGTCGAGAAGACGATCGCCGTCTTCGACCTCGGCGGCGGCACGTTCGACATCTCCGTGCTCGAGATCGGCGCGGGCGGGGTCTTCAAGGTCATCGCCACGGCGGGGGACACGTTCCTCGGCGGCGAGGACTTCGACGCGCGCGTCATCGACTGGCTTGTGCAGGGCTTCAAGGAGCAGCACGACGTCGATCTGCGGCAGGACCGGATGGCGCTCCAGCGGCTCAAGGACGCGGCCGAGAAGGCGAAGTGCGAGCTGTCCAGCGTCCTGGAGACCGAGATCAACCTGCCGTTCATCATCTCGAGCGCGCGGAACGAGGCGCTGCACCTCCAGCGGACGCTCTCGCGGGCCACGCTGCAGGAGCTGTGCGAGGATCTCGTCGAGCGGTGCATCGAGATCTGCAGCCAGACGCTCGAGGATGCGCGGCTCGACCGCGACGAGATCGAGGACGTCGTGCTCGTCGGCGGCATGACGCGCATGCCGAGGGTGCAGGAGGCCGTCCGCGACTTCTTCGAGCGTGAGCCGTGCAAGGGGGTGCACCCCGACGAGGTGGTCGCGCTCGGCGCGGCGGTGCAGGGCGCCGCGCTCGTGGACGAGACGAAGCAGATGATCCTGCTCGACGTCACGCCGCACGCGCTCGGCATCATGACGTTCGGGTCGAACTTCGAGGAGCTCATCCCGCAGAACACCACGGTGCCCACGAGCCGGTCGAAGATCTTCACGACGAGCCGCGACAACCAGACCGCCGTGAAAATCCTTGTCATGCAAGGGGAGCACCAGAAGGCGACGGACAACGAGCTGCTCGGCGAGTTCATCCTCACCGGCCTGCGCCGCGCGCCGAAGGGGCAGGTCGAGATCGAGGTCACGTTCGAGATCAACAGCGACGGCATCGTCTCGGTGAGCGCGAAGGATCTGGAGACGGGCCAGCAGCAGTCGATCCAGGTCACCGCGTCGAGCGGCCTCACGAAGGAGGAGGTCGGCGAGATGATGGAGGCGGCGAAGGAGTACCTCGTCGATCGCCGCGCGAGCGACCAGTTCGAGGGCGTCCGACAGGAGGCCGAGAAGCTCATCGCCGAGATCGAGCGGATGTTCCCGCAGGTCGAGCAGATCGTGGCGTCCAGCGACTTCGGCCGCGACGCCATCGGCAAGGCGCGCGGGATCGTGGACCGCTCGCGTCAGGCCATCGGCCGGCGCGACGCGGCCGCGGTCAAGGAGCAGATGGAGGCGCTCTCGCGCACCCACCGGATGTTCAAGGGTGTCGTAGCCAGGCCACAGGGGTGAGGGGTGGCCGCGATGAGGGAAGACGATGCGGTCGGTGCCGCCTGACTCCAAGACCCTGGACTCCTCCTGGGGGCTCGACGAGGTGGACGAGCTCGAGGACACCCAACCGGTCGCCTCGAAGGAGCTCCTCGCGCTCGCCGCGCTCGCCCGCGAGGAGAAGGGCTCACCCCGCATGGAAACCCCGCCCGCCGGCACGCCTCTGCAGCCGGACGGCGAGGGCAAGATCACGCTCCCGCCGCCGATCCCGGTCAGCGACTACGTGGCAAAGATGATGACCCGCCGCTCTCACTCGAGCTCCGAGATCACCGCCCAGCGGCAGCGCCCTCCGGAGGCCTTTCCACCGGAGGGGTACCCGCCCGTCCCGCCGCCGCGCCGGACGATCCCCTGGGAGCCGCCGCCCGGCTCCTCGTTCTCGGGCAAACACGGCGCTCCCGGCCGAGAGACCGCGAGGCTCGGCCTGGAGTGCGACGAGCCCGGGGTCCCGTCGCGGCCCGGCGGGCGGATGGGGTTCGGATCGCTCGACGCCGAGCGCGACTTCGGGTCGGAGCTCGACGACGAGCTCCTGCGCGAGCCGAGCTCGTCGTACCCGCGCAGCTTTGGCGAGATCGACGTCTTCGGTGGTCCGCCGGTCGATGCGCGGGACGTCCATGTCCCCCCGGCGGCGAAGGGGCGCGTCCCTCGTCCGGACGACGGCGGGCCGCTGGGCATCGATTTTCGCCTCGATCTCGGGTTCGAGGAGCCGGGCCCTCCGATGGACGAGCCGCCGATCACGCCGCCGCCCGGCACGCTCCGTTACGGCCTGCTCGTGGAGGACGACGAGCCCGCGTTCCGCGGCGGGACGGGGGCGCTCGCCGGTTCGACCTCGTACAGGGTATCGGGCGAGGCGCAGGGCGCGGCGCGCGCTCCGCGCCGATCCGAGACCGAGCGCGCGCCTGCGGCCGTCGCGACGGTCGACAAGGGGGTTCATTCACGCGCAACCGAGCCCCACCTGAGCGCCCAGGGGCCGCGGGAGCAGATGCAGCACCGGTTCGATCAGGGCGATTTCGGCGGCGCGCTCATCCTCGCGGAGGGCCTGCTCGAGGAGAACCCGAAGGACTGGATGGCGCGGCAGTACGCGGACAGCTGCGTCGAGATGCTCCGGCAGATGTACCAGTCGCGCCTCGGAGACGGCTCGCGGGTGTTGCGGCTCGCGGTGTCGCCGGATCAGCTCCGCTCGCTGAACCTCGATCACCGCGCGGGCTTCCTGCTCTCGTGCATCGACGGCTACAGCTCGATCGACGAGATCCTCGACGTGTCGGGCATGCAGTCGCTCGAGGCCTTGCGGCTCCTGTACGAGCTCGTGCAGGAGGGGATCGTCTGCAGCGTCTAGGCGCCGGCCTCGCCTGACGTCGCGGCGCCGCCTCATCGTTCCGAGCGGACCGCCGCGTCCCCAGACCCGCCTTTCCGCGATGCCGCAAGCTCGCTAGGTTGCACCGGTGCGCACGGCTCTCCAGGCCGCTCTCGGTCTCCTCCTCGCGCTGCTCGCCGGCCGCATGGGCGCGTCGCTGCTCTCGACGGTCCAGCCGATCGAGCCCGACGCTCCGGCGCGGCGGTCGCCGGCCGCCCCCTCCGGCGCGAGCGCCGCGCCGGCGCTGGCAGCTCCGGCGCCCGCGTCTCCGCCGGACGCGGAGCTCGCGGCCCACGCCGATCCGATCGCGAGCTACACGCTGCGCGCGAGCCTCGATCCGGCGCAGCACACGATGCACGGCGAGGGCACGCTGGTCTGGCGGAACACGTCGCGCGAGCCGCAGCGCGAGCTGTTCGTCCACCTCTACCTGAACGCCTTCAAGGACCCGCGCACCGTGTTCCTCCGCTCGTCCATCAACGGCTTTCGCGGTAGCGAAATACTGTATGATTACGGTCATATCCAGGTGGCCCGCTTCGCGGTTCGCGAGATGGAGGGCGCGGACGTCTGGCCCCGCGGGAAGCCCACGACGCCCGGCGATCCCGACGACGCGACCGACATCCGGGTGGAGCTGCCGCGGGCCGTGGCGCCGGGCGAGGCGATCACGATCGATCTCGCGTGGGACGCGGACCTCCCGTCGCTCGCGCTCAGGACGGGTCACCACGGGAGCTTCCACATGGTGGGGCAGTGGTTCCCGAAGATCGCGCGCCTCGAGCCCGACGGGCGCTGGGCGCACTTCCCTTACCACCGGCTCTCGGAGTTCTACGCCGACTTCGGGGCGTACGACGTGACGGTCGACGTCCCGGAGCGCTTCGTGGTCGGGGCGACCGGCCGGCTCGTGGAGGAGCGGCGGGCCGACGGGCGAGCGATCCGCCGGTTCGTGCAGGAGGACGTGCACGAATTCGCCTTCGCCGCGTGGGACCGCTTTCGCGAGCTGCGCGCCACGACCGGCGACGGCGTCGCGATCCGGTGCCTCTTCCCCGAAGGGAGCGAGCGCGAGGCGGCGCTGGAGATCGACCTGGTCCGGTTCGGCCTCGAGCGCTTCGGCGCGGCGTTCGGCCGCTACCCGTACGGCACGCTCACGATCGTGCACCCGCCGGAGGGCGCCGAGGAGGCGGGCGGCATGGAGTATCCGACGCTCATCACGACCGGCGGCAGCTGGCTCTGGCCCGCCGTGGGCGTGCGTCTCGTCGAGGCGGTCACGGTGCACGAGCTCGCGCACCAGTGGTTCTACGGCCTCGTCGCGACGAACGAGCACCGCTACCCGTTCCTCGACGAGGGCCTCACCACCTACGCGGAAGCGGACGCGCTGCGCGCGCGCTACGGCGACGGCTCGTGGGCGCGCCTGCTTGGGCTCGAGATCGACCTCCGCGCGCAGTACCGCGCCGACGCGCTCACGTCGGGCCACAACGGCGCCGTCGCCCAGCCGGCCGCGGGCTTCGTCGACGGAAAGGACTACCTCGGGCTCGTGTACGGGAGGCCCGCTGTGCTCCTCGCGACCCTCGCCGGCGTGTACGGCGAGGACCTCGTGCGGCAAGCCGTCGGCCGCTACGCGCGCGAGAACCGGTTCCGGCACCCCGGCCCAGAGGCGCTGCTCGACGCGGTGCGGCGGGCGGTGGGCGACGAGGCGGCCGAGGCTCTCCGAGCCGGGCTCTTCGAGCGCGCGTGGGTCGACTACACCGTCGAGGCGTTCGACGCATGGCCTGCGGACGGCGCGGCGCCCGCGCCGGGCGAGGCCGGGATCGAGGCGGCGGGCTACCGCGGCCGCGCCGTCGTGCGGCGCCGCGGCTCGCTCGTGCTCCCCGTCGACGTCGCGCTGCACGGCGAGGACGGGAGCGTGCAGCGGGCGCGGTGGGGTGCGCGTGAGAGCACCGCCGCGATCCCTTACGCCGGCGCCTCGCCGCTCGCCGCGGTGGTGATCGACCCCGACCACCGGGTGCTGCTCGACGAGGACCTCGCGAACAACGCGCGCCGATCGCGCCCCGACCTCCTCGCGCCCGGCGTGCTCTCGCGCGCGAGCTTCGCCGTGGGGCTCGCGCTCACGCTCCTCGGGCCATGAGCGCGCCGGCGGAGCGGGGCGCGAGCGATCCGGGCTCGCAGGGGGCCGCGGTGGCCGAGCCAGGGTGCGCGCGGCGCGCGGCGGGGCGCCCCGCCGCGCACGAGCGGCCAGCCGCGGTCGCGCTGTACTTCGGCTACCGGGCGCTCGCCTCGCTCGTGGTCGCGGCGCCGCTGTCCGTCTTCGTGGCCCAGATCGTCGGCGAATACCCGCGCGGCGACGCGATCCTCTTCGACCCCGGCGGCCTGATGCTCAGCGAGCTCGCGCGTCTCTCGGTGCACGCCGCCGCTGCCCTCGCCACGCAGCTCAGCCTGGGCACCCTGCTGGCCGCCGCGCTCGGGCTGCTCCCGCTCGCGGTGCTACTCGCCGCGCTGAGCCAGAAGGGACCGCTCTCCGCGCAGGACCTGGGAGGCCGGGCGGCGCGCGCCCTGGGCCCGCTCGCGCTGCTCTGGGGCGTCGCGCTTGCGGCGCAGGTCGCCGCAGCGGCGCTCATCCTGCTCCCCGGGACGAAGCTCTGCGCGGAGCTCCCGATCCTGCCGCGCGGCCGCGACCTTGCGGCGATCGCCGTCGCCGTAGTCGCGCTGGTACCGGTCGCGGCCATCGCCCTTCTCCACGATCTCGCGCGGGTCGCCGTGCTCGGCGAGCAGCGGGGCTTCTACACCGCCGTCTCCAGAGGGCTCGACGCGCTGCGTGGTGCTCCGCTCGCGGCCGTCTGGGCCTGTGCGTCCCGGGGCGCCCTCGCGGTCGTCGCGCTCGCCGGCGGGGCGTTGGGCATGCACCTCGCCGGGGTCAGCACTGGCCCGCGCGTCGCGGCCGCGCTCGCCGCGCAGCTCGCGGCGTTCGCCGCCGCGGCCTACCTGCGCGCCTCGTGGCTCGCGGCCGCCTTCCGGCTGCTCGATCGCTCCGCGCCCTGGCACGAGCGCGACCAGCACATCGCGCCCGACGACGCGGCCGGGTGATCGCTCCGCTCCGCGCCCACGGCAGGCGGGAGCCCGCGGGGAGGGGCGTCCAGCGGGCGGGGCCCCGCGCGAGAGCGAGCCGAGGGCGACGCGCGGAGGGTGAAACGGGGGGGAGCGAAACCCGGTGCGTCCCCGGCTTCTGCGCGGGTAGGCAAGACAGCAGGCAGGCAAGCGCGGAGCGCGCCGAAGAATTCCTTGACATTCGGCTACATCCGCGTAACGTAGCCCGCCCGTGACCGACGCTTCCAGCGTAAGCGCGGGGCCCGCAGCAAGCCCAGGTAGCTCAGTTGGTAGAGCAGAGGATTGAAAATCCTCGTGTGGGCGGTTCGATTCCGTCCCTGGGCACTACCGTTCTCTTGCTTCGACCGGCGAGCAAACGCCGCCGTACCGTCCTCACACGCTAGCGTGAGCAGCCGTTCCGCACGGCGCAGCCGCTTGTCGTGGGTTCGCAGGTTTGCGGGTAACTCCTCCTCTCGCCAGCTGGCCTCGGCGGCTCGCTGCGGGTGAGCGCAGCGGTCTGTTCAGGAATACTTTCGCGGGTTTGGCCACATCGGGTGACAGTGGAACTTGGTTCCGGTGCGGTAGCGATCCTGATAAGGTGACGGGGGGATCACTCGTTGCAACCTGAACACTCCGGAGGCGCCCCAGGGAACGGCGCCTCCTCATGGAGGCTCCCTCATGGCCGATCGTCGTGTCGACTCCTCGCGAAAGAGCTCTCCGGAAACGGCCTCCGCTTCCGACTCGGCGCCGCGGAGCCGGCCGTCTGCGCCAAGTAGCCAGGCCAGCGAGACCGCTCGAAAGAAGAAGATCCTCGTCGTCGACGACTCGCTGACTTCGCTGCTGTCACAGCAGCTGACGCTCGGCGTGGACGACTACGACATCGTCATCGCGCGCAACGGCAAGGAGGCCATCGCGAAGGCGATTGCGGAGCGCCCCGATCTCATCCTGATGGACGTCGTCATGCCGGCGATGGACGGCTTCCAGGCCTGCAGGTGGCTCCGCGCGTTCGATGCGACGAAGACCGTGCCGATCATCATGATGACGACGAGGAGCGATCAGACGAGCATCAAGATCGGCTTCGCGAACGGGTGCACCGACTACCTCATCAAGCCTTTCGACAGCAATACGCTGCTCACGAAGGTCCGCACCCACCTCGGCGAATAAGCGATCTCGCCCTCTCGGCGCGCGCCAGGCGCTGCTTCGACCGAACCCTGGCGACCGGAAAGGCCCTCCGCGCGCAGGAGCAGCTTGCAGGAAGATGGGACGGCACGCGCCGCGCGAGGCCTGCCGCAACGCATACGCGCCTTGCGCGAGGTGCCCTGTCACGAGGGGCGCAGAGCAGCCACGCGGCGCGCGCGACAGGCTCGGCGCCGGCCGTCGATCAGAAGAACTGGGCCACGACGGCGCCGGACACGGGCAGTCCGGCGCATTCGCGCAGGTTCTCTATCACCGTGTTGCACCCGGCGATGGCGACGTCTCTGCCGTCGCACACGAACTCATCGTCGATGCAGGAGATGGCCTCGTCGAACTGGTCCTCGCAGCCGTCGTACTCCGCGGATCTCTCGGCGTCCTCGAGGGCGTCCACGCACTCCACCTCGTCTCTTTCGCTGCACGAGCCAGTGCAATCGCACTTGTCCTCGCACAGGCCGGACAGCGAAGCACCACAGCCCGGAAGCATGGCGAGCGCGAGGGCGATCGTGAACGAGGGGGCGAGCTTCAAGGGGTATCCTCCGACTTGGACGCGCAGCGCGCGAGCTTCGATGACGGTGGCCCTCTTATCGCGTCCGCGGAGGAGGCACAAGCCGCACGTGCGCCGCCAGCCGTGCGCCAGGGAGCTGGCCAGTGTGCGATACCGCCTCCCTCTCAGTTCCGCTGGCCCCGTTTGGCCCCTTCGGACTGCGCCGGCCAGAGCCGGCGGAAGCCGACGCCGAGGAGGGTGCCGTCGTCGCGCCGCACCAGGCCGCCGAAGCGGCACTTCTCCACCAGCGTGCCTTCGGCGAGATCGCCGCCGTCTTGAAACCGGATGCGCTGGCCCTCGCTCAGGGCCGCGAAGACGCGCGCGTCGGCCGCGATGGCGTTGAGCGACTCCGGCGCAGCGACGCGCAACGGCGCGAGGTCGGCAGGGCGCGCTCGGTGAACCACGCCCCGGCGGGTCACGGCGCTTGCGAGGCCCAGGCTTCGCGCTTCGTCCGGGATGGATGATGCCGTTGTGGTGGTGTCAATCCACACATCGACGGTGGTGCCACCCCTGAACAGGACCACGCCAGGGAGCGCCTTGCCCGTGGCGGTGGTCAGCAGGACCAGCTCGCCCACGCCGGGCTCGGTCGACGCGCGCCCGCCGAGGCGCTCACGCACCGCGTCCACCGTGGGCGTGGCCGACGCAGGCGCCGCCGCGCGGTCGGTGCGGGCCCGGTGGAGCAGGGGGAGCGAAAACTTGCGCGTCATCGGCCCCAACCATTCTACGCGAACCGACGCGCCCTCGCTCGGGCGCGGCCCTGGAATCCGCGCCTGAAGCCGCCTGCGTGTCTCCCATCAGGCCGACGCTCGCGGCCCCCGGTTACAGGCCGATGGCGCCGCGGTACATCCACCCCGTCTTGCCGCGGTGCTCGATCTTGTACCAATCGTTCTGCCGGCCAACGAGCTTGACCCGAGTGCCACGCACCAGCCGCATCACCACATCACCCTCCTTGGGCGCGCCGCGGACGAGCGCAGTATCCCAGCTCACCGTGGCCAGGCCGCTCACGGCGGTCTCGCTCGTGGTCGTGCCGGCGGCCTGCTCCTGGTCGTCGCCGCCGGCCTCCGCCTTGGCGGCGTCGGACTGCGCGCCCGGGGGATGGAAGGTGGCAGTGTAAACGAGGGAGTACCGGCGGTACTTGTGCGGGACTTCCTCGAGGGACACGTTCGAGAACTCCCGCGCTGCGCACTGGAGAATGCCGCTGACCGTCGAGGCCGGCAGGCTCGTCTTCTTCCCCTTGACGACCTGGACCTCCTTCTTCTCGAAGTTGAGCTCGAAGCCGATCGGGAGCTTGCCGTCCACGCCGAGCGCCGCCGGACACTGGGCGAGCTCCTTCAGCCGGGGCAGCGCGATCGGATCGAACTGGAGCTCTCCGCAGTCCTCGACCTTCTTGTTCTTCTTGTCGGAGCAGCGCGTGATCCTGCCAGGGCCGACCACGACCTGCTGCTGGTTCTTCGCGGCGGCCTCGGGAGGCTTGGCCTCGGGCTCGGCGGTCCCGGGCGCCGCCGCCGCGGGGGGAGGGGACGCCGGCGCCGCCGTGGCCTCGGCCGTTGCCTTGACGTCGGAAGGCACGGTCGGGCCGATGCGGACGCCGGCGAGCTTGGGCCACGCGACGCCGACGACAAACCCCACCAGCGCGATCACCCCGACCCGCGACCAGACCGGCTGCTCATCGCCGGGACGGGGGATGTCGACCGTCAGCGGGCGCTGCCTCTTCGCCATGTCCGCCTTCGCCATGTCCAGCACGTCGCCTAGCACAGGTGAGCCATCAGAACGAAATAGTCCGTTCGATCGGGCCGTGGACCGCTCAGTCGCCCGCGATGCCCGCCGCCTCGAGGAGCGGTCGCACCCGGGACTGCGCGATGGCGTAGACCGCGCGCACGCCGTCGCGCCGGGCGTAGACGATGTTCGTGCCGCGGAAGGCGTCGCCCGCGCCGATCGCGATCGTGAACGACCCCACGGGCGCCCGCGGCGGGACCGCGACGCTTTCCTCCGCCGGGGCGGCCTGCGGCCGGGAAAGCTCGGCGGTGACCCGGAGGCGCGGCGGGCTGAGGCCATGGTGCCGCTCCGGCTCGCCCAGCGCGACGGCGCCCTCGGCCCGAAGATCGGCCAGCGCGTCCCGGACGCTCGCGGCCAGCGCGGCGGCGCTCGCCTGATCGGCCGCTCCCGCGATCGTGAAGCCCTCCGGTGAGCGCTCGAGCACGACCGGCTTCGCGCCCCGAGGGACCAGCGTCACCCGGGCGATCTCGTGAGGCGGGACGAGGAAGACGTCGCGGCGGAGCAGCAGGCGACCGGCCGCGGCCTCCAGCGCCGGCGGCGCGACGAACACCGCAGCGCCGTCCCCGGCGCGCGCGAAGGACCCCGCGCCGCTGCGCGCGCCGAGCGCCACCCGGGCCGCGCGCGTCGCCGCGCCGGTGCTTCCACCGCCGGGCTCCGGCGCGGGGTCGAGCTCGGCCTCGACCACGAGCCGGGGCGCGCCGAGCCCGTAGCTCTGGCCAGCATCCTCGGCGATCCAGCGCTCGGCCTGGAGGCCGGCGAGCAGCTCGGCGAGCTCGTCCGCCAGCCCGCTGTCGGCCGCGAGGCCCTCGCCGCTCGGCTCGACGAGCCGCCAGGCGCCCTCGCCCGTCCGGCGGAGCCGCTGGACCAGGCCGGGGCGCTCGAGCCGCAGCGCGCTGACCCGATCGGGGGTGAAATCGAAGACCTTCATGGAGCGCAGCGACACCTCGGAAGGGAGGAGCGCGCCGGCGGCCAGGGCCGGGATCTCGGCGATCGCGCCGTCCTCGAGCCGCCGGACGTGCACCACGCCGGCCTGCTCGGCGCCGATCTCGAGCGTCTCGATCCGCTCCTGCGGCTCGCCCTCGGCGATCGCGCCCGGCGGCGTCGAGACGACGCGCAGGGTGGCCCGAGGCGAGGCGAGGCCGAGCGCCGCGAGATCGCGCGCCCCGGGCAGGAGGCGCGTGGCGCGGACGTCGAGGATCGCCTGGACCAGGGCGCGGCCCGTCTCGGTCGGGACAGGCCGGTCCTGCGGGGCCCTCAGGTGCCACTCGCTGCCGGCGCGCGCGAGCTCCAGCGAACGCTCGCCGGCGGCGAGCTTCACCTCGGCGATCTCGTCGAGCGGCGCGGCGACGAGCGCGAGATCGACGAAGCGCGACGCCTCCTCGGTGAGCGGATCGAGCACGCTCGCGGGCACGCAGGCGGCCGCGCGCGCGGGCTCGCGCCGCGCCGCGACGACGTGGCCGGGCCGGCCCGGGCAGGCGCCCCCCACGTCGATGACGGCGCGCTTCGCCGCGGGATCGCTGGGCTCCAGCGTCAGCGTGACCCGGGGGCCGCCGGAGGACGCGGCCTGCTGCGCTTCCTCCTCGGAGAGGAACGCCTCGGCCTGCATGCGGCCGAGCGCCGAGAGCACGAGGTCGAGCGCCGGCGCGCTGACCCGGACGCCGCTGCCCTCGGGCGAGCCCTCCGCGAAGCGGAAGCCGGCCCCGCGGCCGCCGCCCCAGGGGGCGCGCGAGAACCGCCGCGATCCGCCGTCGCCGTCGAGCGTGAGGCCCGAGAGCTCCGCGGCGACGTAGGGGACGAAGCTCCGCGAGCGGAAGCGATCCGGCGCCACGTCAAGGGCCGAGGCGAGCTGCTTCGTGATGACGAAGACGCCTCGGCCCGCGACCTCGGCGTAGACCGCGCCGGGCGGCGTCGGGGCGCCGCCGCCGAGCAGCAGGCGCTCGCGGCGCGGGCCCATCGCGAGCGCGATCGAGAGCCTGGGCGAGGCCAGGCCGAGGGCGGCCGGGTCGCTCGCCTCCGCGGAGACGCGACGCTCCGCGGTCGCGAACTCCAGCGTGCCGAGGAGCTGGTCGACCGTGGGCTCGTCGGCCGGGTAGCGCTGCCCGTCGATCTCGACGTTCCAGGGGCGCTGGCCGGCGTCGTCGACCTCGCCGCGGGTGAGCCGCGCGGTCTGCGGCGCGCCGGGCGCGGCCATCGTCACGGTGAGCTCGGTGATCTCGTCGGGCCGCCACGCCTCGATCAGGTGCTTCTTGCGGCGCTCGGCCTCGTCGGTGGACACCGAGCCCCGGTCGAGGACGAGCAGCGCGACGGCCGCCGCGGCGGTGAGCGCGACCAGGAGCAGCGTCGTCGCGTGCCGGCGCAGCGGCCGCATCACGGCGATCCTTCGCGCTCGGCCCCGCCCGGCGCGCCGGGGCCCCCCTTGTCGCCGGGGCGGCGCTCGGAGCCGCGCCGCGCCAGGTACACGGCGAGGCCGAGGAGGGCCGCGGCGAGCGGCATGTACACGATGACGTAGCGGAAGATCCCGGCGAGCGAGTCCTCGCTGATCCGCAGGCCCGCCGTGAACGCCGGCTTGTCCGGGATGTCGAGCATGGGCGGGCTCGCCGCGAGCCAGGACAGCGCGCTCTCGACGAGCACGGCTGTCCCGCGGAGCTCCGGGCTCTGCCAGTTCGCGCCGTGGAGCACGCCGGGCGAGCCGACCACCACGACGCGCGGCCCGTGCGCGGCGCTGGACCCCGCGGGCTTCGGCAGCTCCGAGGCGCAGGCGACCGTGAGCGGACCTGGATGATCGCCGTCGCGCGGCTTCGGCTCGGACGGATCCCGGGCCCAGCCGAAGAAATCGACCATGCCGAAGGCCTGGTCGCTCGTCACGAGCAGGGGCGCCGGGACCACCGGCCCGCTCGCCGTGGGCGCGAGCGAGCTCGCCACCGTGAGCACCGGGCCGAGCCCGAGATCGGCCGCCTTGATGAGTCCCTCGG
Organism: Sorangium sp. So ce128; assembly: GCF_051525245.1. Classification (NCBI taxonomy): domain Bacteria; kingdom Pseudomonadati; phylum Myxococcota; order Polyangiales; family Polyangiaceae; genus Sorangium; species Sorangium sp. So ce128. Next base: position 3,506,972 of record NZ_CP150313.1, read on the forward strand.
TGATCGGGTGCGGCCTGACGATCGGCGCGAAGGTCTCGCCGAAGCCCTGCGTCGACCGGAGCTTCGGGTCGAGCTCGAACACGAAGTCCGACCGGAGCTCGACCCCCGCCACGGCGAGCAGGCCCGAGAGCCCGAGGTCCACGTACCGTTGATCGCTCTCGTCCGGCACGGGCCCGAGCGCGATCAGCGCGCTGCCGCCCTTCTCGATGAACGCGCGGTAGCGGGCCACGTCGCTGGCCGGCACCGGCTGGCTCGGCCCGGCGAGGACGAGCACCCGGCAGCGGTCGAGATCGACCTCCGGCGCAGGCTCCGGCGGCGCGGCGAAAGCCTCCTCCTCGTCGCCGTGGCCGTCCGCGCCGCGGCCGCCGCCGAGCGCCACGACCTCGTAGTTGTTCTTGTTGAGCCGGTCCTTCAGCGCCGCGAGCCCGCCGGCGCCGCCGGCCTCGATCGACTTCTCGCCGTGCCCGGCCGCGAAGCAGATCAGCGGCCGCTCGCTGCGCAGGACGCTCCGGAGCGCGCCGGTGAGCGCCTGCTCGAGCCGCGGGCGCGACCGCAGGTCGTCCTCGTCCTCGACCTCGACCAGGTCGCTCGCCGTCAGGAAATGGGGCCGATCGCCGCGCGCGACGATGATCGCCGCGTCCGTGACGATGCGCCCGTCGTCCGTCTTGCCCGCGACGACGCCGTAGCGCTGCTGCACCGCCAGGAACTCCGCCGGGCGCCGGTCGGGATCGGTCACCTCGACCTCGATCCGCGGGTTCTCGGCCCGGTACGCGTCGAGCAGGTGCCGCACCGAGAGCGTCAGGGGGTCGCCCTCCGAGAGCAGGACGTAGACGCGGATCGGCTCCTCGATCGAGCGCAGCGTCGAGACGGTCGCGTCGCTCAGCGTGTACAGGCCGCCCTGCGTCCAGTCCCAGCGCCTGTAGTGGCGAGCGACGAGCAAGTTGACCAGCACCGCGAGCACCATCGCCGCGATGATCCCGACGCTCGCCGAGAGCTTCTCGCCGAGCGAGGTGCCCGGCGGCGGAGCCCCGGCTTGCGCGGGCCGCTCGCCGGACATCAGCCCCACCTCCACGCGTCCACCGCGCGCACGGTCACGAACAGCGGCAGCGCGACCACCGTCCCGTCGAACACGAGGCGGCGCAGATCGACGATCCCCCGGGAGAAGTCGTTCATCTGCGTCCACACCGACACGTAGGCGCAGAGGTCGTGCGCCGGGCCGTCCGGGAAGATGAACTCGCCGATGCCGAGGATGAACATGCCCATCACCGCCATCGTGCTGAGCACCGCGGCCATGAGCTGGCTCTTCGTGAGCGCGCTGGTCATCGTCCCGATCGCGAGGTAGCCGGCGCCGACCGCGAAGACGGCGAGGTAGCTCGACCCCACGACCCGCCAGTCGAGCTCGCCGGTCCTGCCGATGAGGACGACGTAGAGCAGCGTCGGCGCCCACATCGCGACGTACGTCACGAGGGCCGCTGCGTACTTCGCCAGCACCACGCCGGCGGAGCCGACCGGCGCCGTCAGGAGCGCCTCGATGGTGCCGCTCCTGCGCTCCTCCGCGAAGAGGCGCATCGTGAGCAGCGGGCAGACGAAGAGCAGCGGCAGGTAGATCAGGATCGTCTGGCCGAAGAAGACCTGCACCGGGCCCGTGTCGGCGGAGAGCTCCACCTCGCCCGCGAACTGCGTCGCGATCAGGAAGAAATGCACGCCCTGCACCAGCAGGAACGTGGTGATCAGCACCCACGCGAGCGGCGTCACGAAGAGCGAGAAGAGCTCCCGCTTGAAGATCGGCCAGAAGCCCCTCACCGCCGCTCCTTCCCCGCGCCGCCCTCGCCGCGCCGGGCCGCGCTGCCCTTCTTCTTCCGGTTCCCGGCCGCCGGCCGAGGCGCCTCGCCGCCCTCCGCCCCGGGCTCGACCGGCTCTCCGGCGCCGCCCCGCGCGCCGGCGTCGTCGGCCGCGGTCAGCTCGGAGAAGACCTGCTCCAGCGAAGGGGCCCAGGGGACGAGCTCGCGCACCCCGAAGCCCGCGGCGACCAGCGCGGCGACGAGGCGCTCCGCGGCCTCGCCCGCGTCGGCGCCGGCGTCGAACTCGACCGTGAGCCGCGCCGCTTCGCCGGCGTCCTCTGCCTCGGCGGAGCGGACCTGCGCCGCGCCGCGCGCCACCGCGAGCGCCGCGTCCGCCGCCCCGCGCACGACGACGCGCGCGCCGGACGACCGGCGCATCGCGCGGAGCTCGTCGATCGAGCCCTCCGCCACGAGCCTGCCGCGGGCGATCACGAGCGCCCGCGTGCACGTCGCCTCGACCTCGGAGAGGATGTGCGTCGAGAGGAGCACGGTACGGCCCGGGCCGAGCCGGCGCACGAGCGCGCGCACCTCGCGGATCTGGTTCGGATCGAGGCCCGCCGTCGGCTCGTCCAGGATGAGCAGCGGCGGGTCGCCGACGAGCGCGTCCGCGAGGCCGACCCGCTGGCGGTAGCCCTTCGAGAGGTGGCCGATCAGGACGCTCGCGACGTCCTCGACGCGCGCGTCGCGGAGGGCGCGCGCGACGGCCTCGCCGCGCGCCCTCCGCGGCACGAGCTTCAGCTCGGCGCGGAACGCGAGGTACTCCGAGACGCGCATCTCCGGGTAGAGCGGCGAGGTCTCGGGCATGTACCCGAGCGAGGCCCGCGCGCGCATCGGCTCCTCGGTGATGTCGTGGCCCGCGATCCGCACCCGGCCGGACGTCGCGCCGAGGAACCCCGCGAGGATGCGGAGGGTCGTGCTCTTGCCTGCGCCGTTCGGCCCGAGGAACCCGACGATCTCCCCCTGGCTCACCTGGAACGAGAGGTCGCTCACCGCCTGGTGGGGGCCGTAGGACTTGGAGAGGTGCTCGACCTCGATCATCGTGGCATCGGGCGCAGGGGGTCAGGGCCGCCGGCGCGGTGCGCGCGGGCAGGCGGTCGATCGCGCGGAACGCTTAGCGCACCGGGCGTGGCAGGGGAAGCGCGCGCCGGGCTCTGGCGGTGGTCTGGCGGCGGTCTGACGACGAGCGCGCCGGCGAGTAGCCAGAGCCGCGCGTCTCTGGTAACCCTGCGCCGTCGCGCCCGGCGGCCCGGGCGCTCACGCCATGGGCCCCTTTGCGAGGCGACGCACCCGGTGCGCCGAGCGCCGCGGCCCCCTCACACCCACCGCTGCACGATGGATCAGACGCTCCTCCGGTCGTATTTCTCGACCATCTACGAGTTCCCCACCCCGGCGGGGACGCTGCGCGTCTCGCTGGACGGCGAGATCGTCCAGGATCAGGCCGGGCTCCCCGATCTCCTGACCCGCAAGTTCGCGGTGCTCACCGCCTACAACCCGCGCTCGATGCTCATCCCGCGCCGGGTCAACGATCAGCGCCACCACGTCCTCCGCGATCTCCTGATCCTCGGCTGTTACCGGGTGGAGCCGTGCGTCGGCTCCGAGGCGGAGCCGGAGGGCATCTGGCGCGAGCCGGCGTGGCTCGTCCACGGCATGGACCGGGACGAGGCGATCGCCTTCGGCCGCGTCTTCCGGCAGAACACGATCGTGTTCGCGCAAGGCGGCCGGCCGGAGCTCATCATCACCGATCCGACAGCCGACGACATCGGCCGAACTTTCCAGGGGAACTGGCGGGTGCGGTCCTGACCCACGCGGCGGCCGTGGACGCGGATCGCCGATTCCATGTTGAAACGTACCCGCAAAATGTGGGTTCATGCCTTGGCGTTTAGGGATGGGCGGACCGGCCTCGCTCACCACATGAGGAGACACAGCAGAATGCGCACCCAGGTCACCCTCGCAGCGCTCGTCGCTGCGCTCGGGCTCGTCGCCGGCGCTGGCGGCTGCGGCCAGAACAAGGTCTCGGAGTGCAACGCGCTCATCGAGGTCATCAACAAGGGCGTTCAGAGCATCGAGAAAGGCACCAAGGCCGGCACCGACCAGGGCGGGTCGAGCGAGCTGAAGGCGATGGCCGACGCGATGGACAAGGTGGCGGCCGACGCGGCGCAGGTGAAGCTGACCACCCCGGAGCTGCAGAAGTTCTCGGGCGAGTACCAGGCCATGGCGAAGGACGTGGCCAAGGCGGCGCGCGATCTCGCGACGGCGGCGGACGCCAACGACGCGGAGAAGAGCAACGCCGCCCAGGCGTCGATCGAGAAGGCGATCAAGCAGGAAGACCCCCTCGTCGACAACATCAACAAGTTCTGTCAGGCGCCCTGACGGGGCGCGCCCCCGAAGCGCTCGCCCTCCGATCGCCGCGGGCTGGGGCCGCCCCGCCCGCAGCGCGGCCCTCGCGGCTGTGATCAGGGGACGAAGCGATAGCCGACGCCGCGCACCGTCAGCAGGTGGCGCGGCGTCGTCGCGTTCTCTTCCAGCTTGTTGCGGAGCTGGAGGATGAAATTGTCGATGGTGCGCGGGGTCCCGTGGTGCGTCGGGCCCCAGACCTTGGCCTGGATCTGCTCCCTCGACAGGACCCTGCCGCCCGCCTCGGCGAGGCAGAGCAGCACGTCGAACTCGGTCGCCGTGAGCTCGATCAGCGCGTCGCCGCGGCGGACCTCGCGCGTCGCCGCGTTGATCACGATGTCGCCGGCGCGCAGCTGCGCCCCGTCGGCGCGCGCGATCGCGTCGCGCCGGAGCACGGCCTTCACGCGCGCGAGCAGCTCGGCCAGGCTGAACGGCTTCGTGATGTAGTCCTCGGCGCCGAGCTCGAGGCCCATCACCTTGTCCATCTCGGCGCCGCGCGCGGACAGCATGATCACCGGCAGGGTGCGCCGCTCGTTCCGGAGGATGCGGAGCAGCTCGAAGCCGTTCAGCCGGGGGAGCATGACGTCGATGATGATGAGATCGATCCCGCCGCCGCGGGCCAGCGCGAGCCCGCGCTCCCCGTCCTCGGCCACGAGGACGCGGTAGCCCTCGGCGGTCAGGTTCATCTCGAGACCCATCGCGATGCTGGGGTCGTCCTCCACGAGCAGGACGGTCCGCGCGGGTGTCTGAGGGGTTCGGGTCATGCTGAGGAGGTCCTCTAGCATGTTCATGTCCTGACCGGCGGCGGCCGCGCTACGGCGGCGCGCTCGCGTCGGCGCCGTGATCCGACGCGTCGTTGTGCGCCGCGGCGACCGCGGGCGCCGCAACCCGCGGGCGTCGCTCGGCGCTCGCCTTGGGCATGCTCCGGAGCGGGAGCACGAGGGTGAACGTGCTGCCCTTCCCGGGCTCGCTGTCGACGAGGATCTTACCGCCGTGCGCCCGGATGACATGCTTGACGATCGACAGCCCGAGCCCGGAGCCCTCCTGCTGCCGGGCCAGGAGATCGTCGACCCGGTAGAACTTCTCGAAGATCCGCTTGTGCTCCGCGCGGGCGATGCCCTTGCCGTTGTCGCGGACCGTGAGCAGCGCCGACCGCTTGAGGACGTGGGCGGAGACGCTGATCTTCCTCGGCTGGCCGCCGTACTTGTAGGCGTTCGACAGGAGGTTCACGATCGCGTCGACGAGCGCGCTGCGATCGCAGAGCACGGGCGGGACGTTCGCGTCGATGGAGACGTCGAGGTCGACGCTGCGCTTCTCGCGGGTCGGCTCGAAGGCGTGGATCGCCTCGTCGGCGATCTCCCCGAGGTGGTGCTCCGAGAGCTCGTAGACGCGCCGGCCGCTCTCCATCCGCCCCCAGTCGAGCAGCCGATCGATGAGCTGCTGGAGGCGGGCGCTCTCCTTGGTGAGCGCCTCGATGCAGCGATCCTCGCTGATCGCGTCGCCGCGCCGGAGCGTGAGGGTCTCGGTGAACATCCGGATCGACGTGAGCGGGGTGCGCAGCTCGTGCGAGACCTTGGACACGAAATCGGCCTGGAGCTCGGACAGGTTGCGCTCGCGCCGGAGGAAGACCCACACGAGGATGACCCCGGTCGCGAGCGTCCCGCAGAACGTGAGGACGATGATCCCCATGATGAGGTTGTACTGGGCCTCGCCGAGGACGAGCAGGAGGAAGCCGACGCCCGACAGGAGCACGCCCGGGATGATGACCAGGTAAACGAGGAGCTGGATGATCCGCCGGTAGCCGAGCGTGGTGAGGTCGCGCCTCGGGGTCCGCATGCCGGCAGCTTAGTGGGGCCCCGCGCCGCCGGCGAGCGCCCGCGAGCGCACGCGCGCGGCTATGCCTCGATCCGCTCCAGCACGAGCGCGGGCGCCTCGGCGGGCGCCGGGCCGAGCCGGAAGGCGGCGCGGACGCGATCGGCCGCGGCCCGCGCGTCGTCCGCCCGGCGCGCGTGGATGCGGGCGAGGGGCGCGCCGCGGTCCACGCGATCGCCGCGCACCGCGGCGAGCTCGATCCCCACGGCGGGGTCCACGCGCTGGTCGGCGCGCGTCCGCCCGGCGCCGAGCGCGACCGCCGACAGGCCGATCTCCAGCGGATCGACGGCGGCGACGTACCCCTCGTCCTGCGCGGCGATCTCGACCACGACGGGGGCGCTGGGCAGCCGGCCGGCGTCCTGCACCACGGCCGGATCGCCCTTCTGCGCGGCGATCATCCGCGCGAGGACCTCGGCCGCCGCGCCGCTCGCGATGGCGGCCTCGAGCTTCGGCCGCGCCTCGGCCGCGCTCGCCGCCACGCCGCCGGCGATCAGCATCTCCTCGCCGAGGGCGAGCGTGCACGCGACGAGGTCGCCCGGCCCGCGGCCGTGCAGCACCTCGATCGCCTCGCGGGTCTCGATGGCGTTGCCGACGGCGCGCCCGAGCGGGGCGCTCATGTCGGTGAGCAGCGCGGAGACGCGCTTGCCGGCCGCGGTCCCGACGCGCACGAGCGCGGTCGCGAGGGCGCGGGCGTCGCCGAGGGTCTTCATGAACGCGCCGCGCCCGACCTTGACGTCGAGCACGAGCGCGTCGATGCCCTCCGCGAGCTTCTTCGAGAGGATGCTGGCGACGATGAGCGGGATCGACTCGACCGTGGCGGTCACGTCGCGCAGCGCGTAGATGCGCTTGTCCGCGGGCGCGATCCGCGCGGTCTGCCCGATCATGCACGTCCCCACCTCGCGGACGATGCGCGCGAACGCGTCGACGTCGAGCGCGACGTCGAACCCCGGGATCGCCTCGAGCTTGTCGAGGGTGCCTCCGGTGTGGCCGAGGCCGCGGCCGGACACCATCGGGACGGGCACGCCGCAGGCGGCGACGAGGGGGGCGAGGCAGATCGAGACCTTGTCGCCGACGCCGCCGGTCGAGTGCTTGTCGACCTTCCGTCCGGGCACGCCGGACAGATCGAGGACGTCGCCCGAGTGGAGCATCGCGCGCGTGAGCGCGACCGTCTCGGCGTCGTCCATGCCGCGGAAGAAGATCGCCATGAGCAGCGCGGCCATCTGGTAATCGGCCAGCTCGCCGTCGCTGTGGGCGCGGACGATCCGCGCGATCTCGTCCTCGGACAGCCGCCCGCCGTCGCGCTTCTTCGCGACGAGCTCGACAAGGGTCTGCATCGGCGTCGAGCTTACCCGGGTTCGCCCCTATTTGTCCCTGGCGCGGGCCCCCCTATGGTCGGCGGGAGCGCGCGGACCGTCCCCGCAGGAGAGCGGACACGGCGTCGGTCGCGGTCGCGCGGGAGAAGGGAGCCGACCTGGGCCTCATGAACAGCCTCCTCTATGCCCGGGCCCAGATGGGCCTGTCGCTGGCATTTCACATGATCTTCGCCGCCGCCGGGGTGGCGCTGCCGCTGATCATGGTCATCGCGGACGCGCTCTGGCACCGGACGGGCGATCGAGACTACCTCGAGTTCTCGAAGCGCATGGCGAAGGGGACAGCGATCCTGTTCGCGGTGGGCGCCGTGTCGGGGACGGTGCTCTCGTTCGAGCTCGGGCTCCTGTGGCCGAGCTTCATGGGGACGTTCGGAGAGGTGATAGGGCTCCCGTTCTCGCTCGAGGGGTTCGCGTTCTTCACGGAGGCGATCTTCCTCGGCATCTATCTCTACGGGCGCGGCAAGCTTTCGCCGAGGCTGCACCTGCTCTCGGGCGCGCTGGTCGCGCTGAGCGGCGCGCTCTCGGCGTTCTTCGTGATCCTGGTGAACGCGTGCATGAACCACCCTGCCGGGTTCACGATGGTCGACGGGCGCCCGGCGGACATCGACCCGGTCGCGGCGATGTTCAGCCCGCCGTGGAAGCACGAGACGCTGCACGGCATCCTCGCGTGTTATCAGGCGACGGCGTTCGTGATGACGGGGATCCACGCGCTGGTGCTCCTTCGGCACCCGTCGAGCCCGCTGTTCCGCAAGGCGTTCGCGGTGACGTTCGCGATCGCCGGGCTGACGGCGCTGGCGCAGCCGCTCGTCGGTCACTACGCGGCGGTGGAGGTCGGGACGGGGCAGCCCGCCAAGCTCGCGGCGATGGAGGCGCACTTCGAGACCTCGGCCCGCGCGCCGCTCCTCGTCGGCGGCCTGCCCGACGTGGAGCGGGGCGAGGTCGACTACGCGATCGAGATCCCGGCGGGGCTCTCGGTGTTCCTGCACGCGGATCCTGACGCGGTGGTGCCCGGGCTGGATGCGGTCCCGCGGGACGAGTGGCCGCCGGTCACGGCGACGCACCTCTCGTTTCAGGTGATGGTGGGCGCGGGCTCCGCGATGGCGCTGCTGGCGGTGGTCGGGGCGGTGCTCGCGTGGCGCCGCAGGGGGATCCCGGATCAGCGCCCGTTCCTCTGGGCGGCGATCCTGGCGAGCCCGCTCGGCATCGTGGCGATGGAGGCGGGCTGGCTGGTGACGGAGCTCGGTCGCCAGCCGTGGATCGTGCGGGGCGCGATGCGCACGCGCGACGCGGTGACCCCGTTCCCGCACCTCGCGGCGCCTTTCTGGACGTTCACGGCGCTCTATGTCTTTCTCGGCGTGGTGGTGGTCTACCTGCTCGTGCGCCAGCTCCGCGCGGCGCCGCTCGGGGTGACGGGCGGCGGCGGCGCGCCGCGTGCGTCCGGGGGAGGCGAGCCCGATGCGCACTGAGTGGTTCATCGGCGGGGTGATGATGGCGGCGCTCGTGCTGTATGCGCTGCTCGGGGGCGCCGATTTCGGCGGCGGCGTGTGGGATCTGCTCGCCTCCGGCCCGCGGAAGCGGGAGCAGCGCGCCCTCATCGAGCGGGTCATCGGCCCGATCTGGGAGGCCAACCACGTGTGGCTCATCCTGGTCGTGGTGCTGCTCTTCACCGCGTTTCCTCCCGCGTTCGCCGCGATCTCGATCGCGCTGCACGTCCCCCTCACGCTGTTCCTCGTGGGCGTCGTGTTTCGCGGCTCGGCGTTCAGCTTCCGCAGCTACGATTCCCGGGGGGATCGGCGGCAGAAGCGCTGGGGGTTCGTCTTCTCGCTCGCGAGCGTCATCGCGCCGGTGCTGCTCGGCATGATCGTCGGCGCGGTGGCGTCCGGGCGGATCCGGGTGGCGTCGGGAATGGTGACGAGCGGCTTCTTCGCGCCGTGGCTCTCGCTATTTCCGTTCGTGGTGGGGCTGTTCGCGCTGGCGCTGTTCGCGTTTCTCGCGGCGGTGTACCTGACGAACGAGGCGAAGGAGCCTGCGCTCGTCGACGATTTCCGGCGGCGCGCGCTCGCCTCGGGCGGCGTGGTGGCGGCGCTCGCGCTGGCGTCGTTCGCGGCGTCGTTCCGGGGCGCCCCGCTCATTCGAGAGGGGCTGACGGATCATCCGATCACGTGGCCGCTCCACGTCACGACGGGCCTCGCGGCCACCGCGGCGTTCTTCGCGTTGTGGACCCGCCGTTTCCGTCTGGCGCGCTTCGCGGCGGCGGCGCAGGTCACGCTGATACTGCTCGGCTGGGCGGCCTCGCAGTACCCGTTCCTGGTGGTGCCCGACGTGACGCTCGAGGGGGCGGCGGCGAACCCGAGGACGCTGCGATTGCTTGTCTGGGTGCTCGGCGTCGGATCCGTGCTGCTGTTCCCATCGCTGTACGTGCTCTTCCGTGTCTTCGGCAGCGGCCGGGCGGGGGCTGCGTCGGACGGCGACGACGACCATTGAGCGGGAGTGGGGCCGACGTATGTGGAAGTCGCGGTGGCCAAATTTGATGCACCACCTCGACCTACCCGCAGGAGAGGCGTGAGGACGGCTGGCTGAACAGTGGCTCTGTGTCCGTCCGGGCGCTAGGGGGCGATGGCGCGATGCCGGTCGCGCATTGCATTCCTGGGACCTGCAACCCGCTCTCGCGGCACCCCCGAAAAAATGCGAACGCTTTCGCGGGCCTCCCCACGGCGGACGAACCGTGTTACGCTCGCAGGCGCGAAGTTTTCAGGATGCTTGTGGGGGAAGGAGCCCTGTGGAGATGGCGAACATGGCTAGATACCGTCGACACGCGATTGTGGGGTTACTTGCAGCGACAGCCGGTGTGACGGGCTCGTTCGCCGCGTGCACGGACTCGTACCGCCAAGGGCTCACCGGCTCCGGCTCGGGCCCCACCGGGACCGGCGGCGGCGGCGGCGGCACCGGCGGCGCGGGCGGGGAGGGGGGGAGCACGGGGACCTTCGGGGAGGGGGGGCGGTGCGAGTACACGTGCTCCAACGATCTGAAGAAGGTCATCAGCTGCAATGGCGCGACGATCGAGGAGTGCAAGCCTGACGAGGGTTGCGTCAACGCGGAGTGCGTGCCCAACCCGTGCGAGGCGGCGGAGAGGTCGAAGAGCTCGTACGGATGCGACTATTGGGCGCTCAAGACGGCCCTCCGGCCGACCGCTCAGGGGGCCTGTTTCTCCGCGATTGTCGCCAACACGTGGGAGCTGCCGGTCCATATCAATGTTGAGCGCGGTGGGCAGCCGCTTGATGTAGAGAACTTCGCCTACATTCCGGAGGGGCAAGGTTCCATCGAAGACATCCAGTATAAGCCCTACGATCCGGTCGCTGGGCTCGGCGTCGGAGAGGTCGCTGTCCTGTTCCTCTCGAGGCTCTCTGCGGGATCGAGCGTCGTTGATTGCCCTGAACCGGGCGCGTTGGATGAGGAGACTGGTGTCGATGGCACCGGTCGCGGAGCAGCGTTTCACATCACGACCGACTATCCAGTCGTAGCCTATCAGATGCTGCCCTACGGCGGAGGGCAGGCCGCCATCACCTCCGCGACCTTGCTCCTGCCGACCAGCGCCTGGCACACCAACTACGTTGCCATCAACGGCTACTCGTCATCGGACTCGGCCGCCTACCGCGGTGCGTTTCCCTCGCTGGCCATCGTTGCCCATCAGGACGAGACGGATGTGACCATCTTGCCGAAGGTGAATATTCAGGAGAGCACCGGTGTAGAGGGAGCCGAACAAGGTGTGGCGAAGACTTACCGGTTGAACGCCGGTGAATTCCTGCAGATCACCCAGGCGGATGAGCTGACTGGCAGCCCTATCGAGTCGACGAAGCCCATCGGCCTCTTCGGAGCCCATGCTTGCATGGTCGTGCCGAACGGTGTCGCCGACTGCGATTCAGGTCAACAGCAAATCGCGCCGGTTCGGGCTACCGGGAGCGAGTACGTGTCGGTCCGCTACCGGAACCGCATCGCGGATCGCGAGGAGTCGCCGCCCTGGCGGATCGTAGGCATGGTGGACGATACGAAGCTCACCTGGGAGCCGTCCAAACCAGAGGGCGCGCCGGATACCGTCAAGCTCGGTGAAGTGTATCAGTTCGACAGTGGCGGGCCTTTTATCGTCAAGAGCCAGGACGTGAATCATCCGTTCTATGTCGGTCAGTACATGACCGGCGGTAGCGCATACACGAACATCGGCGATCCGGATTGGGTCAATGTGGTCCCGCCGTCTCAATTCCTGGATTACTATGTGTTCTTCACAGATCCGACCTACCCCGAGACGAGCCTCGTCGTCGTCCGTACCCGTTCTAGGGTGAATAACGAGTTCGCCGACGTCGAGCTGGACTGCGCAGGCAAGCTTACTGGGTGGACACCGATCGGAGACGGAGACTACGAGTACACCATCGTCGATATTACCACGGGGAACTTCGAGCCGATAGGTGATTGTGCCAATGGCCGGCACGAGATGCGGAGCGATCTTCCCTTCGGGGTCACGGTATGGGGGTGGGGCGCGATTCAGCAAAACTATCGTGTTTCTTACGCTTACCCTGCCGGTGCTGGGTTCCTGCCCATCAATGAGGTCGAGATTCCACCCATTGCCAACTAGCTGACGCGGCAGTGGACTCCCCCGCCGGCGTCCTGCATCTCTGCCCTGCGAACCCCGTGTCCGAGCCCAGATCGAGGAGTGAAGGGCGGTCCCAGGGCGACTGCCGTACCGGACGTCAATGGGGCGTATCGCCGACGCAGTCGCGCTCGTCGTGCGCGCAACCCCCGGCGCCCGAGCTCGAGGCGCTGTCGCCGCCAGCTCCGCCTCCCCAGCACCCGCCCGCGGAGCGTCCTTGAAGTCGTCAAGCCCGAGCACCAGGCCGCAGCTGGTCATCCCGGCCGCAATTGCCAGGGAGCCATCCGTGCACCCGCGCCGTAGCCCGTTCGCCGCTTTTTCACCGTCGCCACGCGGCCCACGCTACATACCGTGCCGAGGGCGCGGTAGCACCGCGCGCCAGCCCGCCGCCTCAACCCCGCGCGCCCCGGACACAGCCGCCCGCTTCCGCGGCGGTCCTCGCACCTCCTGGTTCGACCCAGGAGACATCCTCCCCCGGGCCGAGTAGTCTCCCGCCCGGACGCCGGCCCGCATGCGGCGGAACGCCCGCGTCAACCTCGTTTTTCGAGCGTTGCTTGGAGGACAGCTCACCGTGATGGATCGACGAAACCTGCCGGGCCGTGCGCCGCGACGCCCGTCGCGCCTTCGCTGCGCGCTGACCGCAGCGGCCCTGGCCGCACCGGCCCTCGCCGCGCTGGCGCCCTCCGCCGCCCGCGCGCAGGACCGGACCTTCTACCTCGATCGCCTCAGGATGGCCGGCGCCCCCGACGACGGAATCGGCGTCTGGCGCCCGCACATGGGGGAACGGACGCGCTTCTTCGGGCAGCTCGGGCTGGGGATGTCGGTCCACCCGCTCCGCGACGACAACTACGTTGACAACCTCGCCATCGAGGAGCGGATCGAGGGCGACGGGCCCGTCACCTCGCAGCTCATCACCTACCTGAACGCGGGCGTCGAGATCCTCGGCCGCGGCGCCCTCCAGGTCGCGTTCCCCATCGTCCTGTTCCAGGACGGCAACCAGACCTACCACCGCGAGCTCGGCCTCAACCAGAGCGTCGACCTGAAGACCGCCACCCCGATGGACCTCCGGGTCGACGCGCGCTTCATCGCCCTGGAGCTCGACGAGCGCCGCTTCCGGCTGGGCGTCACCGGCGCGGTCTTCGTGCCCATCGGCAACACGTACTCGTTCGCCGGCGACCGGGGCGTGAGCAGCTCGTTCGGCCTCGGCGCCGAGTACGACTTCAAGGATTTCTTCGTCACCCTGAACACCGGCGTCGCCATCCGGCCGCGCGTGGCGCTCAACGAGCTCGTCGTGGGCAGCGAGCTCACGTACGGCGTCGGCGGCTACGTCCCGCTCCTCGACGGCAAGCTCCGCCTCGGGGCCGAGATCTTCGGCTCGTTCGGCCTCCTCAAGGAGACCGCGGGCGAGCTCGATGCCTCGCCCATCGAGTGGCAGCTCAACAGCAAGATGTTCCTCACCAAGGACAAGGCGGTCTACGTCGGCGCCGGCGTCGGCACCCGCATGAGCGGCGGCTACGCGCCCGATTTCCGGGGGGTCGCCCTCGTCGGCGGCTCGTTCGGCATCGCCGACTCCGACGCCCGCTCGCCCGGCTTCAACTACGTGATCACGGCGGAGAAGGACACCGACGGCGACGGCTACCCCGACGTCATCGACCTCTGCCCGGAGGACCCCGAGGACGGCAAGCAGCCCAAGCCGAGCGACGGATGTCCGGACATGCCCGACCGCGACGGCGACGGCATCCCCGACGTCGTCGACAAGTGCCCGGACGACCCCGAGGACAAGGACGGCATCGACGATCGCGACGGCTGCCCCGAGGAGGACGCGGATCAGGACGGCATCCCCGACGCCACGGACAAATGCCCGAAGGAGCCGGGGCAGGTCGTCGTCGAAGACCCGGAGAAGAACGGCTGCCCCTTCTACATCCGCAGGATCACGGGCTCCGCCGAGATCGAGATCATGAAGCAGGTCGAGTTCGAGTTCGACAGCTCCAGGATCCTCCCGCAGAGCTATCCGATCCTCGACGAGGTCGTGCGCCTGCTCAAGGCGAACCCCGAGATCAAGCTGCTCAGCATCGAGGGGCACACCGACAACCAGGGCACCATCGACTACAACGACCGGCTCGCGCACAACCGCGCCATCGCGGTCAGGGTCTACCTGATCAACAAGGGCGTTCAGTCGGAGCGGCTCACCTCCGTCGGCTATGGCTCCCGCCGGCCGCTCCTGTCCAACGACACGCCCGAAGGCCGGCAGCGCAACCGGCGCGTCGAGTTCCATATCAAGTCGCAGACGATCGAGGGCCGGTAAGCTCCAGCTGGAGCGGCTGGCCGATCCTCCCCCCCGAGATCAAGCGACGTTTGCGTGCACGTGCCCCGGCATGTGCACGCAAACGTCATCTCCTGAGCGCCGGCCGGGTTCGGCCCGGCCACGCGGGCGCGTCCCACGCAAGCGCGCTCCCGGGGATCGGCGTTCAGTCGTCGCGGTGCGTGGGCGCCGGGCGACGATGGTCGCACTTGCCGGGGATCGGAAAGCCGCAGACCGCCTCTTCCGTCAGGCAAACCTGCTCCGCGGGACACTGCTCCGGATCGAGGGCGCCGGGATCGCAGGGACGAGAGCAGAAATCGGGCCTCGCCAGCGGGGCGTCGTAGCGGCCGTTGCCGTCGACATCGATGGTGATCGGGTTCGTGATCGCATAGGGCGGGACCGGCGACCAGTCGGGCACCGTCGGCGTGGGCGCGAACAGGGCGCTGAGCGCGGGGATCCGGCCGAACGCGTCGCCGGCCAGCCGCGAGAGCTGGATCTCACCGAAGGGGACGTCCAGGGAGACAGGGCTCATGAGGTTCCTGTCCTCGAGCCCCATGGCGATGATCACCACCCAGGAGTCGCGATCCGGCGCCGTGAAGGTGACCTTGCCGCGCACGTCCACGATCGCGCTCGGCGGCATGGCCGGCTCCAGCAAGCGGACCATCCCGCCGTTCAGGTAGATCTCCACCCGATCGACGCCGAACCAGCTCGCCGTCTGGACATCGAACAGGAGCTCGAGCGACTCTCCGGCGCTCGCCGCCGCCACCTCACCATACGTCTTGCCGCGGATCGTCGCGCGGATGAAGGGGCCGTACGTCGCGAAGGCGTGCGCGCCCCGCAAGCTCTCGACCGCGGCCGGCGTCTCGAGGGCGGCCGGGGAGTCGGTCGCGCTCCGGAAATAGGTCCGCGGGAAGCCCGGCTCCTTCGACCCGTCGTGGCTGTCGCTGCTGGCGATCTGCGCCGGGGCGAAGCCCCGATCGAGGTAGCGGAAATAATCGTCCACCTGGCCCGCGCGGTACGTGCACGGCGCGTCGCGCGCGTCCTCGGGGACCGGATCGCCGCCGAGCGCCGCGGGCCCGCAGAGCTCCTGGCTGTCGGAGGTCGTTCCGGAGAAGCCCCAGTTGTTCGCCTGCTCGTCGGGCGTCCGGGCGAGGATGCGCTTCATCAGCGCCCACGCGAGCTCGGTGCGGGCGCGGCGCTTGCAATCGGAAACGGCCAAAGCGGCGGCAGCCGCGCCTGCGCCGGGGGCGCCGCCCGGCGCGGACGTCGCCGCGCACGGCGCGCGCAGCCAGCCCGCCGCCTCGGGGCACGCGGCCTCGATCTCGGCGGCGCTCCCGGCGGCGTTCAGCCGCGCGAGGCAGCGGTTCCAGTCGACGACCTCGGCCACGCTCGGCGTGCGCACCAGATCGAACCGCTTGCCGTTGATGACCTCCATCGCGTCGAACGCGCAGCTCGCGGTCCGGAAGACGGGGTTGTTCTCCTCGAGGAACGTCGGCGTCCGGCCCATCGTGTAGGTGTCGACGCCGAGCTGGTCGATGTAGCCGAAGAAGCCGTCGCGCGGGTGCGCGACGATCGTCAGCGGCGCCACGGTGCCGTCGCCGGAGGCCCGGAGGGCGTCGAGGATCGCCCCGCCGGGCTCGCACGTCCAGTCGTGCGCCCCGTGGCCCGGGACGTCGAGCTCGTCGTATTCGAGCGGGAACCCGATGAAATGCCCCTGCTCCAGCGTGGTGATCTCCGCCCCGATCGCCGTGGCGAGGTGAGGCGCGAGCCCGAGCGCGCGCGCTGTCGGCTGGTAGTCCGTCTCGACGTCATGGTCGGTCGACACCGCGAGCTCCACGCCCTCCGCCGCCACCGTGGCCACCCGCCGCGGCAGCGCCATGCCGCTGTCGAAGCTCGGCTCGGAGTGGAGGTGCATGTCGGCCGACATCCACCCCCTCGTGTCGACCTCGCGCACGAGCGTGGCGTCGAGCTGCAACGTGCGGCCCGGCGCGAGCGTGACGTCACGCTCCACGTAGATGCCGTACTCGATGCCGCGCGACACCGTGATCTGGTATCGCCCCGGCTCGATCTCGACCTCTCCCTCGCCGGTGGCCGTGATCTCGACGGCGCGGTTGCCGTTCCCGAGCCGGCCGTCGCCGAGGTAGACCCTGCGCCGGCCGTCGCCCGGGAGCCTCCGCCCCGCCTCGTCGAGCGAGGCGAAGGCGAGCTTGGCCGGCACCCGCTGGCCCGCCTCGTCCGCGACGCGGTAGCGCACCCGTGCCGGCGCGGGGAGGCGCGGCGACACCACGGCTTCCTGTCCCGCCCGCAGGCTCACCCGGATGGGCGCCGACATCGCCGTCCCCGCCGCGTTCCTCGCCACGAGCAGGTAGCTTCCGGGCGGCAGGGCGCCGCGGAAATCGCCGTCCTCGGACGGGTCGAGGCCGAGATCCGCGTCGATCTCGTCGATGAGGCCCACGTCGCCGCGCGCCTCCCGGTTGGCCGCCACGAGCTCGTCCAGCGAGGCGAAGGGCCGCGTGGGATCGGGATCGGCGAAGACGAACACCCGGGCGTTCGGCGCGGCCTCGAGGGTGTCCTCCCACAGCACGTGGCCGCTGACCGCGCCGGTCGCGGTCCCGCGGAGCCGGTGCATCACGCCGGTCACGCTCGAGACGTCTCCGTCGCCCACGGCCAGGTAGCGCTCGTAGCTGAACGCGCGGTGGGCGTCGCACGCCGCGTCGTCCTCCTCGTTGAACAGGCACGATCGGCTGGCGGACACGAACGCCGTCGCCGCGCTCGCGAAGAGGGGCACGTTGACCAAAGGCGGCGCCGCGCCCTCCGCTGCCTTCGTGAAGTAGCCGTAGCTGACGTCGCCGCCCGTCGCGGCCACGAAATCGAAGGTGAGCGGCGCCTGGAAGGAGTTCCGCCCCGCGTTCCAGGCGTCCTGGACCGCCGTGTCCTCGTCGAAGCCCGCGCCGGGCGCGAAGACGTCGTTCTGGTTGCCGAAGAACACGAAATCTCCGGCGACGATGCCGGCGCGGCGCGACGACGCCTCCTGCGCGGCCTCCGGCGGATCGCCGAGGACGCCGCCGAACACCGAGACCGGGGCCGTGGCGTTGTCCAGCGGCAGGACGTCGCTGCACGCGCAGGTCAGGCAGCCGCCCGGATCCTGCCGATACCCGTTCGGGCACGGCTCGCAGCTCCTCTGGGGCTCGCAGCCGGGCGGCGGCCTGTCGTCGAGCAGGAGGACCGTGCGCACCGTCACGAACCGATCGCCCGGGTGAAGGAGGTAGTCTGTCCGGAAGCGGATCCTGGAGCGGACGCCGGGGAAGAAGAGGCCGAGCAGATCCTCCTGCGCCCGGAGCAGGCCTATCGCCTCGAACAGGAACTCGCCGTCTCCCTCGACGCGGATCCCGGCCTCTGCGCCGTCGGAGCCGTCCGCGAGCACGGAGACGTCGGTCGCCGTCGGGTCGGGCACGATGAGGTTGGCGAGCGAGAACATCTCCGCGAACCGGTCCCGCCCCTGTCCGCCCTCCTCGCCGATCCGGCCGCGCCGCCGGTCGACGTCGACCACGGCCCCGCCGAAGATCCCCGGCCCAGGCGAGTCCCGCCCGCCCAGGATCGCCACGCGGATCTGGTCGTTCTCGAGGAGGAAGTCGCCTATGTCCGCCATCGCCACCGGGCCGCCGACGAGCTCGGCGCGCTGCTCTATCCGCTTGGCGCGGAGCAGCCGATCGCCCCCGCAGCTCGGCAGCGCGGGGGCGGCGAGCGCGGCGGCGGCGAGCGGGACGAGCGCTACCCGGGTGAGCCAGCGGTGGGTTCGCCGCACAGAGCTCTCTCCTACAGCGAGAGCTGGAGTTGCAGGAGGAGCACGTCGTTCGAGCTCGACAGCCCGCCGAGCTCCTCCCGGTGCGTGTATTCGAGCTGCGCCTTCACCAGATCGTCGTACGCGTGGTAGCTCGCGCCGCCGGTGAGCACGAGGTTGTCCCCTTCATCGTCGATATCCAGGTTGGGGTCGATCCACTCCGCGCGACCCGAGACACCGAGCTTCCGGGCGATGAGCATGTAGCCTGCCTCGAAGACGAGCGCGAGCGACGAGACCGAGGTGATCTGCGCGATCGGCTGGGTGGGCACCGCCTTGGGGCTCGCCCCGGTCCAGAGCACCTCGCCGAGCGCGTGAAGCCCCGCGGCGTGCATCAGGACATCGGCGCTCGCGCCGTAGAGCGTGCGCGCGCCGCCGTCGCTGAAGAAGCCGTCGGCGCCGACCCCGAGGCGGAAGGGCGAGCGGGCGACGTCCTGGAGCGTACGGCCGAGCGGGCCCCGCGGCTCGGTGGCGACCCGGCCGGCGACGGCGATCCCCTCGAAGCGGTTGCCGAGGGGAGCGAGGCTCTCGGAGGGACCTGCGTAGAACTGATCCGAGCGCTGGAAGGCGTTGTAGACGCCCGCGTGACAGCTGAAGGCGCGGTCCTGGAAGTGCCCTTCGGCCTGGATCCCGACCTGCGTGAACGGGGCGATCGCGCGGACGGCGAGCGGCCGCTCGGCGAGGGCGCCGTCGCCGGCGCCGGTCATCGCCGAGCGAGAGAAGGGCACGGTGCGCGCGCCCGCGATCACCTCGAGCGCGCGCGCCGCCGTGACGCCGGCCCACGCCTCGTGGATGCGCGCCGTCCCCTCGTCGTCCCCGGCGAGCTCCGTCGAGATGGCGAACCGCACGAGCCCCGCGACGTCGCCGCGCAGCCCGGCGCGGACCCGGCGCAGCCGGAAGCCGGGCTGCTCGGCGCTGTCGCCGGCCTGGCCCAGCGCGTCGTCGCCCACGTAGGGCGCGGCTTGCAGCGCGAGCAGCGCGATCGGCGCGATCTCGAGCGGCCCGAGCGCGACCCGCACCCGCTCCCGGAAGCCCGGCGGCAAGAGGTCGCCGCGGTCGCCGCTCGCGGGCGCCGGAGAGGCGGGCGCTGGCGCCTCGCGCGGCCGCGGCTCCCGCGCAGGCGCGCTCGGCCGAGCGGCCGGCGCCGCTGCGCCTCCCGGCTCGGCGGCCGCCTCGACCCCTTCTGCCTGCGCGTCGCCAGGGCTCGCGACCGCGGCGGCGGGCTCCTCTGCCGCGGGCCCGGGCTCCTGCGCGCGCGGCGTGGCGGCGGCGAGCAGGACTGCGGCGCCGCCTGCGACGCGAGCGAGGTGCCTCATGGATTCGGGTCTCCTGGAGGGCTGCGTGGAGCGCCCCGTGCCGCTCCGGCTGGCCAGTGGTCGTCACCTCGTGCCGTGTCCACCCGGCGAGGTGCCCGGGAAACTAGAGGAAGACACGCGGCGCTGCAATCCGCGCGGCGCGCTGTGCTAACGCTCGCGGCCTACCCGCTCCTCGCGCAGCAGCGGAGAGAAGGGGAGCGCCACACTTCTCATGGAAATGCCCGGTTCGAGCCCGTCCGACAGCGATCCCACGCCCCGGGCCAGCGCGTCCGCCGCCCCGCCGCCTCCATCTCCCGGCGCGGAGGCGCCTCCCGCGGTCGGGAGCGGGAATCGCTGGCCCTGCGACAGGGCGTTCATCGCGACGTTCGTGCTCCTCGCCGTCGCAGCCATCGTGCCGATATGGCGGGTGCGGTTCCTGCCGCTGCTCGATCTGCCGAACCACCTCGCGGCCGTCCATATCTGGCACAGCTTCGATGAGCCGTGGACGCGCTTCAGGGACTTCTACGAGCTCAGCCTCCGTCCGGCCCCCTACGGCGCCTATCACATCCTGACGCACGTGATCGCCTATGGCGTCGGCCTCGAGAACGCGAATCGCGTCGTGCTCTCCGGGTATGTGCTCGCCATCCCCGCGGCGGCGCTCGGCTGGGCGCGCCGGACGCGGCGCAGCCCCTGGCTCTCGGTCCTCACCTTCCCGCTGGCCTTCACCCTCTCCTGGGCGTGCGGCTTCCTGCCGTTCCTCGTCGGCGTCGCGCTGCTGCTCGCCGGCGTGCTCGCGCTCGACGCCTACCTCGATCGGCCGAGCCCCTTGCGCGGGGCTGCCGTCGCGCTGCTCAGCGTCGGCTGCGGCCTCAGCCATCCGCTGATCCTCTTCGGCTTTTACGTCTGCGTCGCCGTGCTGATGCTCTGCCACCTGCCCCGGTGGTCGCGGATCGCCGTCGCGCTGCCGCTCTTCGCGCCCGCCGTCGCGCTCGTCCTGTGGCAGCTCGTCGCCTTCAAGAGCCCCATGGTCGATCTGCGGAGCGGCCCGCGGTTCCAGGGCGTCTGGGTGCCATGGCACGAGATGCTCCGATCGTTCCCCGAGTACACGCTCGACTCGGTATCGGGCGATCTCGACACCCGGCTCTTCTGGGTGCTCCTCGCGGTGGCGTCGCTGCTGGGCCTCTCTGGCGTCGCGCGCATCGCCCGGCGCTTCCTCCTTGGCCGCGGCCTTCCCGCGCGCGAGCCAGCCGCGCCTGCCGGCCCGCTTCTCGACCGGCTGCACCGCCATCGCTCTCTCGCCCTCTGCGCTGCGATGGCGATCTGCTATTTTCTCGTGCCGCTGCACCTGGCTCGCCCCTTCGACTGGTGGTTCGTGAGCGGGCGCTTCTCGCCGTTCATCTGCTTCTTCGGCTTCCTGGCCATCACGGCGCCGCTCCAGGGCCGCTCGCGCCTCCTGATGGCCCCCGCCGTGGCGGCCGCGCTCGTGCTGCCGCTCCACCTCTCGGAGAAATACGCGCGCTTCGACGAGCGCGTCGCGCCGTTCGCCCGGATGGTGGCGCGCATCCCGCCGGGCGCCGAGGTCCTCTTCTTGACGCTGCCTCCACGGACCGATGAATCGTTGATCATCGAGGGCACGAACCACTTCTCCTCGTGGGTGCAGATCATGCACGGGGGCTTCAGCGCGGACGGCTGGCACAACGTGGGTTTCCCCTTCACGCTGAAGCGTCGCCTCCCCGCGCCGCCGTCGAACCGCGGTGAGTGGTTCAAGCCGGATGTCCATGGCGTCGCGTACGATTACGTGATCCTCCGGAACGAGCGGCCGGATAAGCCGGTGTTCACCGCGGCGCACCCCTCGTTTCGCCGGATCGAGCGCGATGGCGCCTTCACGCTCTACGAGCACACGCGTTGAGCGACGCCCCGGTCGCACCTCCGCTCGGCGCGGCCGAGCGCGCCGCTGTCGTGTGTCGCGCGTCGCGAAGCGCGCCGTGGTCGCAGGGGGCGCGTCGATGACGTGACGTTCAGGCGAGACGCCTCATCCCCGCCGATCTGCCGTCGTTCCAGGCACCGACCGGGTAGTCTACGATCCTTGCGGTCGGCCACCCCTCGGGTGCGTCGCGCCGAGGAGGGGAGCCGCTTGCCGATGTCGACCAGAACCCGCGCAGTCCGTCGCCGCCCGCTGGCCTGGAGCGGAGGGCTTGCCGCCGTGGTCGGGCTCGCGCTGGCGTCCGGCGTGGCGCCGTCCTGCGCCGGCGCGGCAGGCCCCGACACCCCGCGAGGCGCCGGAGGCGAGGGCGCTTCCGGCTGTCCGGCCGATTGCGCCGCGGACCCGAGCGCCCCGCTGTGCGACCGGGAGACGGGCGACTGCGTGGCCTGTCTGCCTGGCCCTCTGGCGTGCCCGCCCGGTCAGGTTTGTGATCCCGAGGCGAAGCGCTGCCTTTCGGGCTGTGAAGACGAGTCCGACTGCGCAGCTCCGCTCACCTGCGATCCAGCGAAGCACGCCTGTGTTGCCTGTATCGTCGACGGCGACTGTCCCCCGGGCGCGCTGTGCACCGGAGAGGGCGAGTGCGTTCAGGGCTGCTCGGCGGCGCACCCGTGTGAGAGCGGCGCGGCATGCTGCGATGGTGTCTGTCGGGATCTCTTGACGGACGCGCTGAGCTGCGGCGCCTGCGGTCGCGCCTGTCCGGAGCTCTCGCACGCCGGGATCGCCTGCGCCTCGGGAGCGTGCGCGCTCACCGACTGCGAGGACGGGTTCCTCGACTGCAACCACGACCCGGCGGACGGGTGCGAGCACGACGAAGCAGAGCGCGGGCCCTGCTCGTGCACGCCGGGCGACACGAGGGTGTGTTACGAGGGATCGCCGGGTACCGAAGGGGTCGCTCCCTGCGCCCCCGGGGTCTCCACCTGCAGGCCGAGCGGCCTCTCGTGGGGGCCATGCCTCCACCAGGTGCTGCCGGCGCTCGACGTGTGCGCCGACGATGTCGACAACGACTGCGACGGTGCCGTCGACAACCCACCCGATCAGGACGGCGACGGGTGGACGATCTGCGACGGCGATTGCTGCGACTCCCCGTCGGACGGGTGCGGCACCCCGGCCCTCGTGAACCGCGGAGCGTTCGAGGTGGCGGGCAACGGGATCGACGACGACTGCGACGGCGTGGCAGACAACACCGCGCCTTGCGACGCCGGGCTCACGAGCGACTCGCCGACCGCGCTCGACTATGCGAAGGCGATCGACCTCTGCGTCACCACGACGGCGAGCCCACCGTCGCGCTCGCAGCGCACGTGGGGTGTCCTCTCCGCGAGCTTCCACCGCGCCGACGGCGCAAGCGCGCCGGCCGCGGCCCAGCGATCGATCCGCCAGGGCTTCGGGTCCGGCATCACGCCGCTCCGGGGCGCGCGGCTCGCGGTGCTCTCGACCGGCGTCGCCGCGGCCGAGGCGGCGCCGAACAACACGAGGCCGAGCTTCGCCCCGTTCCAGGGCGGTCAGGACATGGGGACGTCGAGCAGGGTGCCCGCGGACTGGCTCGACGCGAACGGCGACAACCTCCCGAACGCGCCCGGGTGCCCTGACCCGCAGGGCGGCGCGACGGCCTTCGATCCCGTGATGCTGAAGCTGCGCGTCCGCGTGCCGACGAACGCGAGCGCGTTCAGCGTCTCGACGTTCTTCCTCTCGTCCGAGTATCCGGAGTGGGTGTGCAGCCGGTTCAACGACTTCTTTCTGGCGCTCCTCGACTCGACGTTCGAGCCCTTTCCAGGCGAGGCGGCGAACCCTGCGGACGGGAACCTCGCCTTCTATGACCCGCCGCCCGCGGGGGCGCCGGTCTACCCGCTGGGCACGAACCTCGCGTTCGGCGACACCGGGCTCTTCACCCAGTGCGTGAACGGGCCGACCGGGTGCGGCGGCGGCGCCACCCCCGGAACGACGACCACCTGCACGAGCATCACCCAGCTCCGCGGGACGGGGTTCGATGCCACGAGGCCGCCCGCCCAGGTCGGCGGTGACCCTGGCTGGTGCGGATCGAGCGAGCTCGCGGGCGGCGGGACCGGATGGCTGGTCATGAACGGCAATGTCACCCCGGGTGAGATCATGGAGCTGCGCTTCGTACTTTGGGACACCGGCGATCCCTGGAACGATTCCGTGGCCCTCCTCGACAACTTCCAGTGGTCGACGTTTGCCTCGACGCCCGGCACGCGGGAGTGAAGCGCTGCGCAGGGCGGTAGGGCAGGCGCCGCTCCGGGGCACGTCGGGGCGCGGCGCCCGATCACCCGATGGGGGGGCCTCGGCGGCGCCCCTGGCGAGGGCGCTGTGGGGACGCGGCGCTTCGAGGAATGGCGCCCCGACCGAGGCGCGCGACCGCAGCGGACGGACGGCGACCCGATTACACTGCGCGGCGCACAGAGGACCGCGGCACGCATCCCTCGGCCTCGCGCTCGTCAGGAGCGCTTCCGTTCATCACCCAAGGAGACTGCATGAGGAGAACGATCACGCCGCTCGCGCTGTTGCTCGCGAGCCTGTCTTTCGCCACGCTCGGCTGCGATAGCAAGGGGAGCGACGCGACGGCCCCCGGAGCGGTGGCCGAGGGCAAGCCGACCGAGAGCGCCGCCCCTGCGGCGACGACGGCCGCGCCGGCGGCGACGGCGGCCGTGCCGGCCGCGGCGACCGCCGAGCCGACGGCCGCTGCGTCGGCCGCGCCGGCGGAGACGGCCGTGGCGACCGCCGCGCCGGCGGAGACGGCCGCGCCGAAGGCGACGGCCGTTGCGTCTGCCGCCGCGGCCGCGGGACCAGCGTCGACCGGCGCCGCGCAGGCGGGCGAGAAGAAGTTCGAGTGCGGGGCGAAGGGCCAGAAGATGTGCCCAATGCAGGCCTGGATGAAGAGCACGATGGCCTCCGCGACCTCGAGCGGCGACGCCGCGAAGATCGCGACGGCGCTGCAGTACGTGGCCGGCAAGCCGCCGCCCGGCATGGGCAGCTGGGTGGCGATCACGAAGGCTGGCATCGCCAAGGCGAAGGCCGGCGACGTCGACGGCGCGAAGGCGAGCTGCAAGCAGTGCCACGACCTCTACAAGGAGCAGTACAAGAAGACGATGCGCGATCGTCCCTGGTGAGCCGCCCGCCGGCGGCACGGCGGATCCGCTCCGGTTCACGCCGCTCGCCGCTGCGTCCCCGCGGCTCACCGCGGCGAAATTCCCGTAACCCAGCGACATTTTCGCGGGCTCACGGCGCCGTGGCGAGCGCTGAGCGCCGCTTCCTGGAGCGCCGCGAGCGGCGAGCGTCGCCGCCGCGCGCCCGGCCGGCGATCGCTGCTCGGTCGGCAGGGCGCGGGACAAACATCTTGGACGGGAGGGGGTGATGCGATAGAGCGCTGAGCTGATGGCGCGCGCTGTTCGCACAGGCCCTGGGGGTGCCCATGCGCCTGCCACCTCGTCGTCTACTACCCGCGCGCGAGGGGCCGGCAAATCGAGCGGGGCAGCGGCTGCTCCGCGCCCGCGCGCCGGCCAGACCGCCGACCCGTTCTCGAGCGGCGCGACGCCACCCTCGAAGCCGCGCGCGGGCGCGGCGCCGCGGCTCACCGGGGACGAAGCGGCCCTCGACGTCCGATCGAGCACGGCGGCTCCGAGCGTGCGCCCTCCAGCGGCCCCGTCCGCGCCGAGCGTGCGCCCTCCAGCGGGCCCTCCGCGGGCGGACGCGGGTGCTCCTGCGGCCGCCTCGAAGAGGCCTCCTCCGCCGGACGACGACGACGACGACGACGAGGACGACGCGCGGGGCGGCGCGCAGCGCGGCCGGCCGCGCGGCCCGTTCACGCAGCACCGGCGGCTCGACTCGCTGCGCAGCCTGCTGCAGAAGCACCCTGCCGGCCTGACGATCTACGATCTCGCGCGCGAGCTCAACGTCACGCCGCGCTCGCTCCGGCGCTACCTTGTCGAGGTCAAGCGCGAGCTCGATCTCGTGTCGGTCGCCACGCGCCCCGGGGGCCCTCGCCTCTGGCGGCTGTCTCCGAGCGAGGCGCCCCGGCGCGTCGAGGTGCGGCGGACGCAGGCGTACGCCCTGCTCGCCGCCCGCCGGCTGTTCGAGCCGATGCGCGGCTCGACCCTGTTCGAGGAGATCGACCTCGCTGCGCAGCGCCTCCTCGGCGTCGCGCGCAGGCCCGGGCGCGGGCCGAACGCCGGCGTCGCCGACGCGCGGCTGGAGGAGCGCTTCCTCTATCTCCCGTTCGCCCCGAAGGACTACGCCGCGCGCACCGAGGAGCTCGACGACCTGTTCCAGTCCGTCGCCGACCTGCGCCCCCTGCGGTGCCGCTACCGCCGCTCGCGGGACGGGCGCGAGGAGCGGGTGCTCATCCACCCGTACGCGCTCGTCCTCTACAAGGACGCGATCTACTGCGTGGGCCTCCACGTGGGGCGCGGCGAGGTGCGCACGTTCCTGCTCGATCGCATGCGCGACACGGAGTGCGCGGTCACCGAGCGGTTCGAGCTGCCCCCGGATTTCTCCATCGACGACTACTTCCAGGGCCAGTTTGGCATCTGGCGCGGGGGCGAGCCCCGGCGCGTCGTGATCGACTTCGACGAGCGCGTCACCGAGTTCGTGCGGACGCGCAAGGTGCATCCGTCTCAGGAGATCACTCCGCTGTCCGGCGGCGGCGTGCGGCTCACGATGCTCATCGGCGACATGACGGAGCTCGCGACGTGGGTCCTCGGCTTCGGCGAGACCGCGCGCGTCGTCGAGCCGCCCGACCTCGTGGACCGCGTGAAGCGTGAGCTCGCCGGCGCGCTCGCTCGCTACGAGGAGCCGCCGTCGCCGGCCGAGGCCTAGCTCCGCAGTCCAGCGATCCCGGGTGGGATCCCTGACCCGCGGAGCTGGCCCGCCTCAGCGCGAGGCCTGGAGCGCCTCGTCGATCATCTTCTGGTGCTCCGCCGGGTCCGCCCAGCGGGCGCGCCCCTCGGCCGGCAGCTGATCGATCGGATCGAAGTACGTGTACCGCTGCCCCGGCTTGACGCTCGGCGCCTCGAACACCGAGATCCCGGTCGTGCGGTCGTAGTGCTCGAACGAGTGCGCGTCGCGCTTGCCTCCGCCGCCGGGCGCGTCGACGACGAACGTCGGCGTGTTGAACCCGGCGGTCGAGCCGCGCACGTACTTCTCGATCGTGAGCCCGGTCGCCAGCGTGGTCCGGAGGTCCTCCACGCCGCGGACGAGGTCGTGGATGTAGACGTAGTAGGGGTGCACGTGCACGTGCCCCAGGCGCTTCACGAGCAGCTTCATCGTCTCGGGCGTGTCGTTCACCCCGCGCTGCAGCACGGACTGGTTCCTGACCGTGATCCCCCGCTCGAAGAGCTTGTTCATCGCGTCGCGGGTGACGCCCGTGATCTCGTTCGGGTGGTTGAAGTGCGTGTGGATCACGACCTCCTTGTGCAGCTTCCGGCCGAGCTCGACCGTGCGCGTGACCGCGTCGATCCACTCGTCGTCGGTCAGGATCTTCTGCGGCATCACGGCCGGGCCCTTCGTGGCGAGGCGGATGCGCTGGATGTTCGGCATCCTGAGCAGCGTCTCGCCGATCGCGCCGAGCTGCTCCGGCCGCAGGTTGTACGCGTCTCCGCCGGAGACGACGATGTCCTCCAGCTCGGGGCGCGACGCGATGTACGCGTACGCTCGCTTCCAGCGCTCCTCGTCGACCTTGAAGTGCGTCTTCTCGACCTCCTCCGTGTCGATGCCCACCGCGTAGCTGCGCGTACAGAAGCGGCAGTACACGGGGCACGTGTCGAGCGGCAGGAAGAGCGCCTTGTCGGCGTACCGGTGCGTCAGCCCGGGGACGGGCGCGTCCGCGCGCTCGTGCAGCGAGTCGAGCCCGAGCTTCGGGTGATCCGGCAGGAAGCGCGAGGCCAGCGGGATGAACTGCGTACGGAGCGGATCGCCGTACGGATCGTTCCAGTCGATCAGAGAGAGCATGTACGGCGAGACCCGGACGCTCATCGGCGCGCGCGCGAAGCCCTCGGTCGCGTCCCGGATGAAGTCGTCCGACACCATCCCGCGCAGCGTGTCGAGCAGCTTGTCGGGGCGGGTGATCGACTTCTTCGCCTGCCACCGGTGGTCCATGAACTGCTCGTCGGTCACGTCGGCGTAGGCCGGGATCCTCCGGAAATCGGGCAGCTCGAGCAGGTTCGCGTGCTGGAGGGACGCCGGGTCCACCGGCGGCTTGAGGGGCGCGATGTCGTGGCTTCGCTTGCTGAGTTCGATGAGGCTCGAGGTGGTCGTCATGTCGTGGACCCTTGCTCGCGCGGAGCAAAGAGAGCGTCGAGGGATGGCCGCGTGCCTGCGCCTACGCGTCTCGGGGCCTGCCCGGGAGAGGCTGCGGCAGCGGTTCCTGGGAGCGTAGCATCGCGGTACCCCGGTCGGGGGCGATGTGCGCCGCTTGTCGCCGAGCGGCGCCTCCGGCGGGCGGGCGGGGGGTTGGCGAGCGCGCTCGCGGTTGGCGGGCGCGCGAGCCGGTCAGGGTTCGATCGACGCGACCGTGGTGTCGCGGGTGGTGCGGTAGCGCGCGTAGTAGGTCCGGACGCGCGTCACGTAGGCCTGGGTCTCTTCGTACGGCGGGATGCCGCCGTGCCTCATGACCGCCCCTTCACCGGCGTTGTAGCCGGCGATGGTGAGATCGAGATCTCCGTTGAAGAGGTTGGCCAGGATGCGCAGGTACCGCGTTCCACCGAAGATGTTCTCTCGCGCGTCGAACGCGTCGCGCACCTGCATGCGGAGCGCGGTCTCTGGCATCAGCTGCATCAGCCCCTGCGCGCCGACGGGCGAGACGGCCCGTGGATCGTAGTCGCTCTCGCACTTGATCACCGCGCGGACGAGCTCCTCGGGGATCTGATAGAGCGCGGCGGCCTGCCGGATCCACGCGTCGTAGCGGCTGAAGCGCTCGAGCGATTTGTCGCTCGGCGCGACGGGCGTCACCCCCGCGCGCGTCGTCGAGGAGCGGCGCCCGTCGCCCTTGATGTACAGCTTGAACCGCGCGTCGCCGGTGGGGCGGTTCGCGAAGTGCACCGTTCCATCCGCGTCGGTGTACGTGAAGATGTCGGCGAGCGCGCTGCCCGGGTGCAGCGCGAGGACGGCGAGCCCGAGCGCGGCGGCGAGGGCGCGCAGGGGCACGCGAAGGGAAGGCCCGGAGGTCGACGGGGCAGGCATCTCTCGGTTCAGCATAGGTTGCGATCGTCCGCTCGCGCAAACCGCACCGTATCGGCGGAAATCGTGCCAGTGGAATCGGAGGAAGCTGAATTGGAGAGCAACGCTTCGGGCACGCGCCGTCATTCCGAGGACGCCGTCGTGAGGCGATCCGGCGCGCCGCCCCCCCGTCGTGGAAGCTCGGTCTGGTGAGCACGTCCCGGGCGCTGTAGTAAGGCGGGCGCCATGGAGATCGGCTGGCGGCATGTGCTCGCGGGGGTTGCGGCCCTCTTCATCCTGTTCCTCGTCGTCAAGATGCGCCCTGCCCGGCGGCGCCGGGACGCGCTGAGCGCCGAGGTGCAGGCCGCGCGGGAGCGCGCGCGGCGCGCGGCGACCCCGCGCGAGCGGGCCGAGGCCCTGTGCGACGCTGGCGTACAGGCGATGCACGGCGGCCGCCGCGTGACAGCGGCCGTGGGGTTCTTCGTGCGCGCGATGCGCGCCGACCCGACCTCGGCTCGGGTCATCGAGCTCGCGAGCGGCGCGCTGGCCAGGCGCAAACCTCGGCTCCTCGAGAAGATCCTCTGGCGGAGGCTCGCGGTGCTCCCCTGGGACGGCGAGCACCGCGACGCGGTGCGCGCGGCCGCGGGCGGGCTGGAGGCGCTCTACCGGCGCGGGATCCGTGACCGAAGCCGGGCGGAGATCATGCGCAAGCTGACCCGGGCGCTCGGCTGAGCCAGGGCGCGAGGGCGCGTCATCGGGCGCGCCGCCGGCCGGCCGGCGAAGACGTCAGAAGACGTCACGTCCCCCAGAACGATCGCGGCAGCGCGCCGCGGTTCGACAGCGCGACGAGGTCCATGAGCAGCGCGATCGTGACGTGGACCAGGAAGCCCGAGTAGATGCTCTTCGTGCGCATCGCGAGCGAGCCGAGCGCGATCCCGGCGACCACGGCGCCGGCCGCCTCCAGGTACGGCTTGCCGAAGTGGATCATGCAGTAGGGGACGATCATCGCGAAGATCGCGCCGGAGCCCAGCGTGTGCCGCAGGCCGGCGAGCCAGAAGCCGCGGAAGAAGATCTCCAGCGCGAAGAACTGGGCGAAATACATCGTCTCCCAGGCGATGAGGTCGAACCAGGAGCGGGAGGACTGCTTGTAGAACGGGTAATAGGTCCCGAAGTCGGGCGCGCTCGCGACGACGAACACCGCCGGGACGACGACGGCGAGGCAGAGCAGGTAGATCCACGCGTGCTTCGCGAGCCCCCGGACGCGCAGCCCCATGTCGAGCAGGCTGTCCTTCGGGAAGCAGGCCTTCCACGCGACCATCGGGATGGCGACGTACCCGAAGACGCGGGTGAACGACCACCAGACGTAGCTGTAGAGCTCGTCGTAGCGGCGGATCGAGATGGGCAGCAGCGTCCCGCCCGGCGAGAGCGCCTGAGCGAGCTCGAGCTCGCGCAGCCACGGCCGGATGTGCTCGT
Source organism: Sorangium sp. So ce128 (assembly GCF_051525245.1). Taxonomy (NCBI): domain Bacteria; kingdom Pseudomonadati; phylum Myxococcota; order Polyangiales; family Polyangiaceae; genus Sorangium; species Sorangium sp. So ce128. The sequence continues at coordinate 3,537,147 of NZ_CP150313.1, forward strand.
CGTAGACGGCGCGGCCGCCGTAGTACTGCTGCAGCATGAGCACGACGGCGGTGATGGTGAACAGGACCGCGGGGCGGCGGTCGTAGCCGCCGGCGGCGAGGGTGCGCCGCTGGTGCTCGTGGGCCTCGACGTCGAGCTCCCGCCAGGTGCGCCGGAAGAAGAGCCAGAGGACGGGCGCGAGCGCGATGTACGCGACGACCGGGAACAGGGCCTTGAGGACGGTGCTCCCCAGGGCCGACGAGGGCCCGGCGAGGCGGGAGCTGACGTCCGAGAGGGGCGGCTGCAGCGGCCGGAGCCGGTCGACGTGCGCCACGAGCCAGCTCCCCAGGTTGAGCATCGGCGCGCCGTGTACCACGATCCGCGGCCCAGCACAGCGGCGACACTCGGGCGACGCGGGATCTCGACCGCCGCCGGCGCCGCCCCTCCGCAGCGCGGCCTTGCGGCGCCCTGCCCTGCTCTGCTAGATCGCGCCCCTCTTCAAAGCCGCGCGAGTCATCTCGCGCATGTCCGGCGCAGGCCTCGCCTGCCCGTGGGAGTCTCAGCAATGGCCAGCAAAAATCCGCTTGCGATCGTGAAGGAGCGCTTCGGCGACAAGGCGAAGCTCGTCGAGGCCGTGAAAGGGTTCGCGACCGAGGACCTCTGGCTCGGGCGCGTCAGCTCCGATCGGGGCGGCACGAAGGGCCTGGATCACGTCTCGAACGCCAAGCTCCTCCGCCTCCACGCGACGTTCAGCGTTGTAAAGGAGAAGTTCGGGACGCGGGCGAAGCTCATCGACGAGACGTTGACCGTCCTGAACCGGTCGAAGGACCAGGGGTACAGGAAGCGCCTCGAGGCGTACCCCGTCCCGCGCCTCTATGATCTCTACCAGTCGGCCTCGAAGCGGGCGAAGGCGGCCTCGAAGGCCCAGGCCTGAGCGCGCGCTGCTCGGAGCCCCCTCCCGCCGGTTGTGACCGGGCTGCCTGCCCTTGAAGGTCAGGCGTTCCTATCGTAATGAGCCGCGTCGCCAGCGCGCGGCATCCAGCCGTCCTGCGTCGGACCGACGATCTGACGTCCCCCTGATGAGCCAGAAGCCCCCTCGTGGGGGCCCTCCCAGAGAAGGTGTGGGTGCCGCCGGCCGCGGCCCCCGCCAAGGAGAACGACCGTGAGCAGCGCGCACGAGACCGAGACCGACGTCTGGACGACCGAAGACGCCAAGTCGCTCTACATGATCGACCGCTGGGGTCGTGGCTACTTCGACGTGAGCCCGGACGGCAACCTCACGGTCGCGCCGCTCCAGGAGCGCGGCAGCAAGATCGCGATCCGCGACGTCGTCGACGCGGCGCTCGAGCAAGGGCTCCGCACGCCGCTGCTCATCCGCTTTCAGGATCTCCTCCATCACCGGGTGCGGGCGCTCAACGAGGCCTTCAACAGGGCGATCGCCGAGAGCAAGTTCCGCGGGACCTACCGCGGCGTGTTCCCGATCAAGGTGAACCAGCTCCGGGAGGTCGTGGAGGAGATCCTCGACGCGGGAAAGACCTACCACTACGGCGTCGAGGTCGGCTCCAAGCCCGAGGTGTTCGCCGGCCTGTCGGTCCATACCGACCCCGAGTCGCTGATCGTCTGCAACGGCTACAAGGACGAGAACTTCATCCGGACGGCGCTGATCGGGCGCAAGCTCGGCAAGAAGGTGATCCTCATCGCGGAGAAGCTCTCCGAGGTGCGCATGATCACCCGCGTCGCCAAGGAGATGAACGTCGAGCCGATGATCGGGCTCAGGGTGCGGCTGCTCACCGAGGGGGCGGGCAAGTGGAAGACCTCGGGCGGAGAGAACGCGAAGTTCGGGCTCTCCACGGCGGAGATCCTCGCGGCGAGCAGGATCATGGACGAGGCGGGCATGAGCGCCTCGTTCAAGCTCCTCCACTTCCATATCGGCTCGCAGGTGCCGGACATCCTGATCATCAAGCGCGCCGTGCGCGAGGCGACGCGGTACTACGCGAAGCTCCGCAAGATGGGGCAGCGCATCGAGTACATCGACGTCGGCGGCGGGCTCGCCATCGACTACGACGGCTCGCGCTCGACCTTCCACTCCTCGATGAATTACTCGGTCGAGGAGTACGCGCGCGACATCGTGCACAACATCGCCGACATCTGCGACGAGGAGCGGGTGCCTCACCCCAACATCGTCTCCGAGTCCGGGCGAGCGATCGTCGCGCACCACTCGGTGCTGGTCGTCCAGGCGTTCGGCTCGATCGAGAAGACGCCGATGTCGCCGATCGACATCCAGACCGAGGAGCACAAGCTCATCCAGAACCTCCTCTACATCAAGGACAACATCTCCGGGCCGAACCTCGGCGAGTCGTGGCACGACCTCCTCCAGATCAAGGAGGAGGCGCAGAAGATGTTCGAGCTCGGCCTCCTCAACCTCGACGTGAAGGCCCGGGTCGAGATCCTCTTCTGGGAGATCGCCGAGGCCATGCAGAAGATCGCGTCGTCGCTCGAGCCGGAGGAGGTGCCGGACGATCTCGGCGAGCTCCGCAAGCAGCTCGCCGACCAGTACATCTGCAACTTCTCGGTGTTCCAGTCGCTGCTCGATCACTGGGCGCTCGGCGCGCTCTTCCCGATCGTGCCGATCCACCGGCTGAACGAGCGCCCCGCGGTCGACAGCACGCTCGTCGACATCACCTGCGACTCCGACGGCAAGGTGAGCAAGTTCATCGATCTCAACGACGTGAAGGACACGCTCCCGCTGCACCCGATCTCGGGCGACCAGCCGTACTACGTCGGCATCTTCCTGACCGGCGCGTACCAGGACATCATGGGCGACATCCACAACCTCTTCGGCCGGGTCAACGAGGTGCACGTCTTCCTCGATGAGGACGAGGAGAGCGGGTACTACATCGAGGAGACGATCGCCGGGAACAAGATCCACGAGGTGCTGGCGCTGACCCAGTACGACAACCGCGATCTCGTGGGGAAGGTGAAGGCCCAGGTGGACGGCGCGATCAAGCAGGACCTGCTCAAGCCGACGGAGGGCATGCGCCTCCTCGCCGACTACGAGCGAGGGCTCAAGGACCAGACGTACCTGAGCCTCACCTCCGCGCCGTGATCTCGGAGAGCACGGCGCCCACGGTCCGCGCGTCGCTCCCCCGGCGCCGGCCCGGCTGGGCGCGCCAGGCGGCGCTCGTCGCGCGGAAGGACCTCGCGATCGAGCTCGCCACGGGCGAGATCGTCACCACGAGCGGGTTCTTCGCGGTGCTCGTCGCCGTGATCGCGTCGCTCGCGTTCTACGCGGGCCAGGACGCGGCCGAGCGGGTCGCGCCCGGGGTCATCTGGGTGAGCGTGGCGTTCGCGTCGGTGCTCGCGCTGAGCCGCACGTGGCAGCGGGAGCGCGAGGACGGCGCGCTCTCGGGCCTGCTCGTGCTGCCCATCGCGAGGAGCGCGCTCTTCGCCGGCAAGGCGCTCGGGCTCTGCGCGTTCGTGATCGCGGTCGAGGTGATCATCATCCCGGTCGCGGCGCTCCTCTTCGCGGTGGATCTCGTGAAGACGGGCCCGGGGCTCGCGCTCTTCTGCCTCGCGGCGACGCCGGGCATCGCCGCGAGCGGCACCCTCTTCGGGGCCATGACCGTGCGCACCCGCGCCCGCGACCTCGTGCTCGCGAGCGTGCTCTTCCCGCTGCTCGCGCCCACATTGCTCGCCGCGGTCGCCGGGACGAGGGAGCTCTTCGGCGGCGCGACGATCGGCGAGCTCACCGACTACGTGGCGCTCATGGGCGTGTTCGACGTCGTGTTCCTCGCGGGCGGGCTCGGCCTCTTCGATCTGATCATCGAGGGCTGAGCCGCCGCGCGGGTCGATCTCGACGCGCGCGCCCGCAGGCTCACGCGGGCGCGCCGCGCGCCGCGAGCACGTCGTCGGCGAGGGTCGTCGCCGCCCGCTCGATGCCGGCGAGATCGAGCGAGGCGCCGGTGCACTCGCCGATCGCCCACAGGCCGTCACCGGCCTTGCCGCGCGCGTCGACCTGCACCGCGTACCCCGCGCGCGGGTGGATCTCGACGCGCGCGCCCGCCTGCGCGGCGACCTCGAACGCGGGCGCGGCCGGCGCGTCCACCGCGACGGCCACGACCCGGACGTCGCCCGTCGGGCTGTCGGGGGCGAACGGCGCGTCGCGCACCGTGACGCTCTTCACCTGCGAGATCCCGTTCACCGCGGCGAGCGCGGCGAGCGGGATCCGGACCGCGAGGCGGTCGCCGAGGGCGCTCGCGAGCTCGTCGGCCCAGAGGCCCTCGCCCGCGAGCGCGACGGGGCCGGTCGGCTCGACGCCGCACGCGAGGAGCCGGCAGAACGCGCGCGCCGAGAAGACCCCGGGCAGATCGTTGTTCGGGAACGCCGCGACGCCGTCGTGCGCCCCGGTGGCGAAGACCTTGGCGGGCGCCCTGATCACGGTCGCGCCCGCGTCGCCGGCGACCAGGAGCTCGCCGAGGTAAACGCCTGCGGCCACGTGACGGCGGAGCACGCGGACGCCGTCGAGCGGGTATCGCGCGAGGAGCTCCGCCGCGCGGCGCGGCGCGCCGGCGAGCGACCCGCCGGGGGCGAGCCCGTCGTCGACCAGCGCCACGCGGAGGCCGCGCGCCGAGAGCGCCGACGCAGCCGCCACGCCTGCGGGCCCGGCGCCGATCACGGCCGCGTCCACGTCGAGCCGCGCGGCGCGCTCGGGGGGGAGCGGCGCGCTCGGCAGCTGCCCGAGCCCCGCCAGCTTGCGCGCGATCGACTGCATGACCCCGGACAGGCCGGGGACGCCGGCCATCAGGTGGTGGTGGTCGATCCCCTGCGGGAAGAACCAGTCGGTCACCTGGAGCAGGTCGGCCTGCCGCGAGCCCACGACGTTCTGCACCTCGATGCGCTCTCCACCGGCCGCCGGTCGCAGGCAGGTCATCACGTTGGGCACGCCATCGACCCGCGCGAGGCAGCCGTCGCAGCCTCCGCGCAGGCAGGTCGGCGCCCTGGGACGGTGCAGCTTCGGGCTCCGCGCGAGCGTCACGCGCCCGGAGGCGATCAGCGCCACGGCCAGGGGCTCGCCCCGCTCCGCCGGGACGTCCGCCCCGTCGAGGGTGATGGTGACCGGATGCTGGAGCGCGCGAGCTCGCCGAAACATGGGCGGACGCTAGCAGACGCGCGCCGCGCCGGCAGAGGAGGGCGCGGGAGCAAGCAGGAGGAGAGAGACGGAGAGAGGCCGGAGCAGGGAAAGACAGACGATCGCCGGCGGCAGGAGCCCGACGCGCGGAGGCGCGCAATCACGGGAGGCGCGGGAGGCACGGGAGGCGCGGACGGCGCGGGAATCATGGGAGGCAAAGGGAGGCAATGGGAGGCAGCCGAGGCGCGGGTAGCGCGCAGAGCGGGCGGAGTGGAGAAGGTGCCCTCACCTTCGCGCGGTGATCTATGCTGTGTCCGATGCGCCTCGGCGTCCTCGGCCCTGCTCAGGGTGATCTGCCCGCGCTCGCTCGCGGCGCGCAGCACCTGCTCGACGAAGGCCACGCCGAGCGGGTCATCTACGTCGCCGAGGACGACGCGCTCGACCGGGTCGTCGTGGGCTGGGCGCAGCGCCTGGTCGGCGCGGACCCCACCGAGGGCGCGCTGTTCGATCGGGCCGCTCGGTGCGCCGCCGCGACGCCGGACCAGATCGACGCCTTCGTGGCGTCCGAGCGCGCTCGGCTGCGCCTCCGGGTGCTGATGAGCCTGCCGTCGGGGCGGCGCACCATCGAGATCCTGGACGGGCGCGTCGCGCTCTTCGTGTTCGACAAGGCGGCGCTCGACGAGGAGGACATCGTGGCGGCGTCGCTCCTCGTCTTCGGCAAGAGCCCGGAGCCGCTCATCAAGAAGGTCGGCTCGCGGACGTTCTTCTCTCCGGGGCCGATCGGCTCCGACGGCGGCACGGCGCTCCTCGACGACGGGCAGGGCGGCGTGCGGATCGAGGTGATGAACGCGAGCGGCGCGGTGACGGCGCGCGAGATCGTGGGCCCGTCCGCCGCCGGCCCCAGGCTGAGGGTTCAAGGTGGCTCGCACGGTTGATGCGCCCGCCCGCGCCCCGGCCGCGCGCGCGCCCGAGGCGCGCCGCGTCGCCATCTTCGGGGGCAGCTTCAACCCGCCCCACGTCGCGCATGTCCTCGCGGCCACCTACGCGATCTCCATCGCGCCGATCGACGAGGTGCTCGTCGTCCCTGTCTACCGCCACCCCTTCTCGAAGGAGCTCGTGCCGTTCGAGCATCGTCTGGCGATGTGCCACCTCGCGCTCGGGTGGCTCCCGGGCGTGTCGGTGTCGCCCGTCGAGCGCGATCTCGGCGGCGAGAGCCTCACGCTGCGCACGCTGGAGCACCTCGCCGCGGCGCACTCGGACTGGGCGATGCGCCTGCTCGTGGGCGCCGACGTGCTCCCCGATCTACCGAGGTGGCACCGCTTCGACCGCATCGAGCAGCTCGCCCCGCCGATCGTCCTCGGCCGCTCCGGCGTCGTCGCGCCCGCCGCGGAGCGCCTCGATGCGGAGCCGGCCGATGATCGTCCTCACCTGCGCCCCGCTGACGTGGAGCTCCCTCGGATCTCGAGCAGCGACATCCGCCGGGCGCTCGCGGCGGGCGATCTCGAGGCCGTCCACCAGCGCGTGCCGCGCGCCGTGCTGGACTACGTGCTCGCGCACCGCCTTTACGGGAGCGGCCCGTGAGCGAGATGGACAGCACGCGCCCGTCGCCGGTGCACCCGGAGGACAACGCCCTCCTGGAGGTGTTCATCTATGGCGGCGGCAAGGTGGGCCGCGGGCTCGCGCGCGCGATCCGCGACGCGGGGCTACGAGTGACCCTCCGGCCGGCCCGGGACGGCCTGCCGTCGGAGCGCATCGAGGCGAACTTCGTGATCCTCGCCGTGCGCGATCGGGATATCGCGCCGTGCGCCGAGGCGCTGCGCGACCGCGGGCTCGTCGGCCACAGGGACGTCGCCGTGGTGCACTGCGCCGGCGCGCTCGGCCCGGAGGCGCTCGCGGCGGCGCGAGGCGGCCGCGTCTCGGTCGCGCAGATGCACCCGATGATCTCGTTCGCCTCGCCCTCGTTCGCGCCCTTCCTCGAGCGTGGCCAGCTCCACATCGACGGCGATCCGACCGCCGTGCGCGCCGCTCGCTCGCTCGGGGTGTGCCTCGGCATGACGCCGCGCACGTTCTCCGGCCTCGACCGCGTCGCCTACCACGCGGCGGCGGGCCTGGTCGCCAACGGCGCTGCCGCGCTCGCCGCCGCCGGCGTCGACCTGCTCGAGCGCGCGGGCATCGATCGGAGGACGGCGGCCGAGATGCTCGGCCCGCTGCTCCGAACGGTCGCGGACAACGTCGAGGTCCTCGGCGTGCCCGACGCGCTGACGGGGCCTGTGCGCCGCGGCGACGCGGCCGGCGTCGCGCGGCACCTCGAAGCGCTCTGTCGGCTCGCGCCGCACCTCGTACCGTTCTACGTCGCCGCCGCGGCGACGCAGCTCCCGCTGGCCCGCGTCCTGGGCGAAGCACCCGCGGATGCGTTCGACGCCATCCAGCGGGTCCTGGACGGAGCAGGGCAATAAGACTGTAATTTTATTATGGTGAGGTAGGCGCCTCATTATATTCAACGGCGGGATCCATTGATGCGAGGTCCGGCGGAGAGGTACGCTTTTGTTGCCTTGGGATCCGTTGCCGCAGCCTGCGTTCCTTCTGTCATCACGAGCGACTCCGGGGGGTTCCGGGCGCTCGATGAGCGCGTCCGTGATGCCGCGTCGCGTGGGGTGCTCCACGTCCATGGACAGCGGTCGGTCCTGGACGCCGTTTGTTCCCACCTCGCGCGCCGCGCTCGAGGTGTGGGACGCTCGCTGATCTCGGCCGCGCACGCCGCGGATCGGGATCCCTGGCGCGATCTCGCGCTTCGCTGCGCTGTCACTTCTGCCGATCCGGCCGCGGCCGCTCAGGGCATCAGCGCCGCCGCGCAAGGCGCGATCCTGCTGGTCGCCGAGGGAGAGGCCACCAGCTGGGGGAGCCTGGTGCTGGATGAGGTCACGCGCCTCATCGCGGAGGGGTCGTGCTCCGCGCTGGTCATCGTGTGCAGCGACGGCGCGATGCGGCCCTGGACGAGCGCGCTCACGATCGACGGCATCGCGTCGCCGGACGATCTGCACCGCTTCTGGGAGGCGTTCGCGGCGGACGCGGAGCGCCGGGTCGTCGCGAAGATCGAGCGGCTCGACGCGCTGGAGGGCTGGTGCTCCGCCGTGCTGGCCGCGCCGCCCGAGCAGCGCCCCGCGCGGCAGCCGCCGAGCCGCGACGCCGCGCGCCTGCTCGACCGGCTCGCGCTGAGCCAGCGGCCCTGGCCGTCCGCGCAGCTCCGCCAGCTCGCGGCGCGGCGCGCGGAGCCCGGGCCGGGGGACGCGGCGTGCCAGGGGGTCGCCCAGGAGCTCGCCGCCCTCGGTCTGATCGAGGTCGACGATCGAGGGTGGGTCGCCGCGCGGCGCGCGATCGTCGACCCGGCCAACGTCGACCGCGAGGATGTGTTCGCGATCGCGGAGGCGCTCGTGGAGCAGTCGTCCGACCCGTGGAGCCTCTCGCGCGCGAGCGAGCTCCTCGCCTCGCTGGGCCAGGACGACCGCGCCGAGGCCGCGGCGATGCTCGCGATCTCCTCGGTCGGCGAGCCGTCGGCGCGCGCCGATTTCTGGCAGCGCTGGGCCCGGACGATGCGGGCGCTCTCCGGCGGGAGCGCCGCGTCGGGCGAGCGGCTGCTCCGCGCGGCGACGCTCGCGCTCCGGCTCGGCGACATCGAGTTCGCCATCGACTTCTCCTCCGCGGCCCAGCGCGAGCGGGAGACGTTCGCCGCGCTGCTCGTGCGCGGCCGCGCGACGAGCGCGCGCGGCGACCTCACGACCGCCGCGATGGTGCTCTCGCGGGCGCTCTCGCTCGCCGCCACGCCCGAGGAGCGGGCGCGCGGCGCTGTGGAGATGGCGGAGCTCTGCTGCAAGACGGGCGACCTCGCGGCGGCCAAGGCGCGCGCCGAGGAAGGGCTCGCAGGCGCGGGGGAGATCGCGACGCGCCTCCAGGCGCGCAACATCCTCGGCAAGCTCCTCCTCGCGCAGCAGGCCTGGGCCGAGGCGGAGCTGCATTTCGCGGCCGACGCGTGGGAGGCGGCGTGCGCGGGCGAGCACGTGAGCGAGCTGCGCGCCCGGCTGAACCGCGCCATCGCGCTGCTCTCCAGCGGCCGCCTCGACGAGGCGCGCACGATGCTCGCCGGCGTGCTCGAGGAGGGAGAGCGGCGCGGCGAGCGCGCGGCGACCGGCTATGCGCTCACGAACCTCGCGGTCATCGCCCACCTGAAGCACGAGTACCCGGAGGCGTTGCGCCTCTTCGAGCGCGCGATCGAGATCTTCCGGAGGATCGGCGACAAGGTCGCGCTCGTGAACCTCATCACGAACCTCGCCGAGATCCGGCTACAGCTCGGGCTGATCGAGGAGGCCGAGCAGGCGCTCGCGTTCGCGCGGAAGGCCTGCGGCCACGTCATCCCTGGCGTTCGGATCACGCACGTCGCCTACGTCGCGGCGCAGATCCACCTCGAGTGCCGCCGCACGGTGGACGCCTGGTCCGAGCTCACGGCCGCCTTCGCCTACGGCGCCGGCTCGAAGCTCGGCGAGTGCTACGCGATCGCCGCGCGCATCGCGCTGCACGACGGCGACCTCCTGCAGGCCGGTCAGATGATCCAGCGGGCGCGCGCCGAGGCGACCTCCGACCGGCACCGCGCCGAGATCGCCCTCCTCGAGGCGATGTGCTCGCGCGCCGCCGGCGCGCCGTTCGGGCCGATCGCCGCCGAGGCGCTCGCGCTGTCGCGCCAGGCCCACAGCCACGAGTGCGCCCTGGAGGCGCACGTGCTGCTTCACCACGCGTCGTCCGCCGGGGACCGCGCGTCGCGCGCCCCCGAGGACGAGCCCACGGCGGCGCGCTCGCACCTGGAGGCGGCGATCGACCTCCGCGATCGCATCGCCGAGTCGCTCCCGCCCGAGATCTCGCGCAAGTTCCTCGCGCGCCGGAGCTTCGCCGAGCTTGCCCGGCTGGAGGCGTGCGCGCGCAGCGCCGCCGAGGCGGAGCCGAGGGGCTGCGAGCTCTGCGGCTCCAGCGCGTGCGCCGGGTGCGCCAGGGGGGCGGCTCGCGCCCCGCGGCCGGCGAGCGTGGGCCCCGCGATCAAGCGGATGGTCGGGACGACGCCGGCGCTGCTCAGCCTCATCCACCAGATCGAGAAGGTCGGCGCGAGCGACGCGACCGTGTTGATCCACGGCGAGAGCGGCACCGGGAAGGAGCTCGTCGCCGAGGCGATCCACGAGGTGAGCGCGCGGCGCGCGGGCCCGCTGATCAAGGTCAACTGTGCCGCCCTGGTCGAGACGCTGCTGCTCTCGGAGCTGTTCGGCCACGAGAAGGGGTCGTTCACCGGCGCGGCGTCGCGCCGTCGCGGGCGCTTCGAGCTCGCCGAGGGGGGAACGCTCTTCCTCGACGAGATCGGGGACATCTCGCCGCGCACGCAGGTCGCGCTGCTCCGCGTCCTGCAGGACAAGACCTTCGAGCGGGTCGGGGGTGTCACGCCGCTGCGCGCGAACGTGCGGATCCTCTGCGCGACCCACCGCGACCTGCGTGCGATGGTTGCCCGGGGCGAGTTCCGGGAAGATCTCTATTACCGGCTCCGGCAGGTCGTCCTGGAGGTCCCCGCGCTGCGCCATCGGCCGCGGGATCTGCCCGCGATCGCGGCCGCGATCCTGGAGAGGATCGGCGGCGAGCGTGGCGTGGCGCCGAAGCGCCTGTCCAGCCGGGCCATCGAGGCGCTGTCGCGGCACTCCTGGCCGGGGAACGTGCGCGAGCTCGAGAACGCCCTGCGCGCCGCGGCGATCTTCGCGGACAGCGATGTGATCGATCTCGAGGATTTCACGACGAACGTCGAAGGGCTGCGGGAGCTCGACGCCGCGGAGCTGGTGAGCGCTCCGATGACGCCGAGGGCTGGCATGCACCCTGCCTTAGAATCGTCGAGAGAATCGTCGAGAGAATCGTCGAGAGAATCGCCGAGAGAATCGTCGAGAGAGTCGTCCAGAGACGCGCCCAGAGAGCCGTCCAGCGGGCCACGCGCGTCGGCGCCCGATCAGGCGACGCTGGTGGCGCATCCCCCGTCGATGCCTGTGGATCGCACGCCGCTGGAGCTCGCGTACGCTCATGTCCGCGGAGGGGTCAGCCTCAGCGACATGAAGCGCGAGATCGAGCGCGAGTGCGTTGCTAGGGCGCTCGACGAAAGTCGTGGGAACATCACACGCGCCGCCGTGCTCCTGGGCATGAAACGTCCGCGGCTTTCCCAGCTTGTCAAACAGTATGGCTTTGGCGGGACTTCGGAGGATTGAAGTGATGCGAGGTTGCTGGAGGAGTTGGCTGTCGGGGGGCTTCGCGGCGCCTCTGCTGCTGGCGGGCTGCGCGATCGCGTCCCCGGAGCACGAGGAGCAGAGCGTCGAAGCGTGGAGCGATCTCGACCCGATGATCTCCGAGGAAGCGTCCGGATCGAGCGATGGCACCGACGGCGATGTCGTCGTACCCGTCACCGACTTCGTCACGCCTGCGTCGCTCCCGCCGCGCGACGTCGCGCCGCCGTCCAGCGGTGACGGCGCGCCCACGACGATCGAGGTGCGATCGCAGGAGCGCTGCAACCCGGACCCGCTCCCGTGGAGCCCCAGCAGCGCGGACAGACACGACGCCGCTCCCTCCGAGAGCGACGGGACGCGCTGAGCCGCGCGCCCGGGCGGCCTGAGCGCGTCCGCGCCCCGGCGCCGCCCGGCCCCGCTCCCCGGCGCGTTTTGCGGTCGCCGCGCGGCTCTCCGCGGTAGCCTTCGCGCGTGGCGCCGCTCGGGATCGATCTCCGCACACGGACGACCCTGGTCTGCGGGGCCCTTGCCCTCGCCATCGCGGCGTCGACGCTGCTGCGAGGTCGCGTCCGCCGCGTCCACCTCTTCTTCGCTGCGTTCGCCGCCGACGTCGGGCTCTGGTACCTCTCGCAGTCGCTCTTCGGCTTCTTCCAGGCCTCGATCTGGGAGCGCTTCACGGCGATCCTCGCCGTGCTGCTCCCGCAGTTCGCGCTGCAGCTCTTCGAGGCGATGATCCCCCATGACCCGGATCGGCGCTCGCGGCTGCTCCGGTTCGCGGGGGTGCTCGTCATCCCGCTGTTCATCCTCGTGCTGGTGAGCCGGGAGCCGGGCTCGTGGCTCGACTGGCTCACGCGCGGCTGCATTTTCCTCTACGTCTTCGCGCTGCTCACCGCGGGGCTGTACACGCTCGGCCAGCGCGGCAAGCAGAGCTCCTCGCGCGCGACGCAGCGCCGCGTGCGGTTCCTCGTGGTGATCGGCGCGCTCGCCGGGCTCGCCAGCGTCGCCGACTTCGCCTGGTTCCTCGGCGCGGAGCCGCCGCCCGTGGGCGCGGCGCTCTCGATCGTGTTCCTGTTCGTCCTCGCCCAGGCCCTCCGTCACGAGCGCCTGCTCGACGCTTACGAGATGCTCGCGCGCCTGCTCGTCGCCACGGCGGTCGCGTTCCTGATCGCGCTGATCTTCTATCTCCTGCTCACGTTCATCGGCGGCTTCAACACGATGTACCTGAACGCGGTGCTCGCCGCGATCGTCATCCTGGTGCTGTTCGACCCGCTGCGGGAGCGCGTCGAGGAGCAGCTCCAGCGCGTCTTCTTGCGGGAGCGGTTCGATCTCGACCGCTCGCTCGCGGAGGCCCGGCGGCGCCTCGTGCACACGCTCGAGGTGGACGAGATGGGCTCGATCGTGATGAGCGCGCTCGAGCAGTCGCGCCGGGTCACGGCGGCGGCGCTCTACCTCCGCGATCAGGACGGGACGGGCTTCGACCGGCTCGCCTCGCTCGGGCCGCGGGTCCCCGAGCGGATCGAGGTGGCGACCGCGAGGGCGCTGCTCGATCGCCTCGACCGGGGGCCGCTCGCGATGGAGGAGCTGGAGCGGGAGGCGCGCGAGCGGCGGGCGCGCCGCAGCCAGAGCGACGCGGACGACGACGGCAACTTCGCGCGGCGGACGGAGGTGCGGCCCCAGGTCCCCGAGGACGCGGTGCTCGCGGCGGCCGAGGTGCTCGGCAGCCTCTGCTCGGGCGTGGTGCTGTGCGCGCGCGACGAGCAGGGCGAGCCGATCGGGCTCCTGGTCGTGGCGGACACGCGCGTGCGCGACGCGTTCTCTCCCGAGGAGCTGACCCTGCTCGAGACGCTCGCCGCGCAGATCGGCGTCGTCCTGGAGAACTCGCGGCTCTACGCGCAGATGAAGGAGCGCGACCGGCTCGCGCTCCTCGGCCAGATGGCGGCCGGGCTCGCGCACGAGATCAGGAACCCGCTCGGCGCGATCAAGGGGGCGGCGCAGCTGCTCGCCGATCCCGTGCCGGAAGCGCAGATCGACGCGGCGTCGCGCGAGTTCCTCGGGATCATCCTCGAGGAGGTCGATCGGCTCGATCGCGTCGTGGGCTCGGTGCTCGATCTCGCGCGGCCGGCGCAGGGCTCGGTCGTCCCGACCGACGTGAACGCGATCGTGCGCCGCACCTTGCAGGTGCTCTCGATCGAGCGCAGGAACGACCAGCTCGAGGTCGAGGTCACGCTCGATCCCGATCTCCCCCGCGTCGCCATCGATCCAGAGCAGCTGCGGCAGGTGCTGATGAACCTGTTCCGCAACGCCGTTCAGGCCATGAAGAGCCGGGGCAAGGTGGTGATCTCGACGCGCGTCCGCTTCGGCCGCGGCACGCGGCCCGGCTCGGGCTCGGACGAGCCGTTCGTCGAGCTCAACGTCACCGACAACGGCCCCGGGATCTCCCAGAAGGTGCTCGCGAACATCTTCCTGCCGTTCTTCACGACGAAGGACAAGGGGACCGGGCTCGGCCTGTCCATCAGCCAGCGCATCGCGCAGAGCGCCGGCGGCCGCATCGAGGTCCGGTCGTACGAGGGGAAGGGGAGCACCTTCGCCGTGATCCTCCCCGCCGCCGTCGACAAGCTGAGCGCGCCGCAGCCGTCGCCCGCGGCGCTGGCGCCCGCCGAGCCGGCCCCTCAGGAGCGGCCCGGCTGAAGCGGGTGACCCCGGAAGCGCCCGCGGCGTCCGGGCGGGTGCGCGCTGCGCGCGTTGCGTCGAGCGGGGCGCTCAGCCGTAGCGCGAGGTCATGAGCCGCTCGAGCGCGGGATGCTCGCGCACGAGCGCGAGCGTGTGCTCGGCGTGTCCGTGGGCGTAGCCGTTGCCGATGTAGAGGTCCACGTCCTTGCCGATCCCCTCGGCCCCCAGGGCGGCGGCGGTGAAGCTCGTGCTCATCGCGAAGAAGTACGTCTTGCCGCGATCGCGCGTGGCGACGATCGCGCTGAGCTCTACGCCTGGGACGTTCACGCACGAGAGCGTGAGGTCGGCGCCCGCGTCGCCGGTGAACGGCAGCACGGCGTCGCGCACGGCGAGGGGGTCGCGCGCGTCGAGGACCGCGACGTGGTCGCAGATCGCGAGCGAGCGCAGATCGGCGGCGAGCCCCGGCGACGCCTCGATCCCGATGACGCGCCCGGCGCGGCCGACGCAGCGCCGCGCCTCGGCCGCGCACAGGAGGCCCGATTTCCCGCCCGCGCCGAGCACCACGACGCTGTCGCGCGGGCCGGCGAGGCGCGCCACCTGAGGCGCCGCGCCGGCGACGTCGAGCAGCGCGAGGGCGAGCCGTTCGGGCATGTCGGTCGGCATCCGGGCGAGCGGCGCCGACCCGAAGAGGATCGCGGTGCCCTCGACGTCGATCTGCGCGGACGCGGGCCTCACGGCGATGACCCGGCGAAGCGAGAGCGGCGTGAGCGAGAGCGACGCGAGCGTCGCGATGCGATCGCCGACGGCGACGCCGCGGTGCTCGGCGAGCGAGCCGACCCGACGCACGACGCCGAGCAGCATGCCGCCCGAGCCGGTGACCGGGTTGTGCTGCTTGCCCCGGCGCGCCACCGTCTCGAGGACGAGCTGGGCCACGCCGTCCGTGCTGCCGCCGGAGGCCTCCTCCATCTGGCGGAAGCTCGCGGCGTCGATGTTCAGCGTCTGCACATCGACGACGATCTCGGTCTCGAAGCGGCGCGAGGCGTCGGCGTCCAGCCGCTCTGCCGGCTGCGGCATGGCCCCCGGTGGGTCGAGCACGCGGTGCGTGCCCAGCGGATCGCCTGCGGAGAGGGTGGGTCGCGTCGCTTCGGAGCTCACGTCGAGGCCGTTCAACATACCGGGCTCGAAAGCAAGGGCAATGAGCCGAGCGACCGCAGGATTCCTCGCTGAGGCGGCCCGGCGCACCACCCGGGGCCCGGGGGCCCCGGAAACCGGCGATGCTGGCCGTTTCGACGGAGCCAATCGCCCTCTTTCCCTCAAATTGGATACACTCGCGTGCGCCGAGTACGTTGGCCCCTACCCCCGCGGCTCGCCACTGTGGCGGCCGAGGGAGGGGGGCCGGCGCGTTGCGTCAGGATCGGACGAGCCGACTCATTTGAAAGAACAGACCGGATCTCTTGACCACCTTTGCTCGGTGAAACTAAGCTTTGCCCCCTGCTGGCGCTCTCGTAAGCGCACGAAGGTTTTTACTCCCTGCGATGGATAACCACGCTCCCAAGGTGTCGGCAACGCGGCAACTAGCGTTGCGCTTCATCTCCGGGAAGTACCAAGGCGGCGAATTCCCCCTCGGGGAGCAGCAGGAGATCGTCGTGGGTCGCTCCAGCGACCTCGACATGGTCCTCGTCGAGGACATGGTCTCCCGGCGCCATGCCCGGATTGCCTGCACCGAACAGTCGATTGTGATCGAGGATCTCGGCTCGACGAACGGAACGTTCGTCAACGGCGAGAAGATCAAGAAGACGACCCTGAAGGAGGGCGATCGGGTGCTCATCGGCACCAGCATCCTCAAGGTCGTCTCCACCGACCCGGGCGCGCCGCCGGCGCGGAAACGGATGGACGAGCCATCGCTGAGGAGCGGTCAGACCCGGTCGATGTCCGGGTCGATCGACGAGATCCCGCTCCCGGATCTGCTGCAGCTCTTCGGCACATCGAAGAAGAGCGGCGTCCTCGTGGTCCGCTCCGACGACGACGTCGGCAAGATCTACCTGCGCAAGGGCATCGTGACCTTTGCGACCATCAACGATCTGACCGACGTCCCGCCGCTGAAGAGCGTCTACCGGATCCTCACCTGGGCCGGCGGGACGTTCGACCTCGAGGCGGCCGAGGAGCGGGTCATGACCGGCGAGATCAGCGCGACGGTGCAGGAGCTCCTCATGGAGGGGCTCCGGCAGATCGACGAGCTGAACAACATCCGCCACCAGCTCCCGGACCTGTCGGCGCGCCTGGTCATCCCCCAGCCGCTCAAGCCGCAGCTCCGCGATCTCTCGCCCATCGATCTCGACGTCCTCCAGGTCGTCTACAACCACGGGCACCTCGCGATGGTCCTCAACAAGAGCCCGGCGACGGATCTGGAGACCGCGCAGTCCGTGTTGAAGATGATCAACGCGGGCTACCTCCGCGCCGAGTGAGCCTGGCGGGAGCGCACGGCGTCGCGAGGCCGCGCAAGGCGGCCGATCGCGGCGGCGCGCGCAGCGCTCGGCTGAACCGAGCTCGATAGGTCAGGGGAGCGCGGTCGACAGCGCGTCCTCGCGCGCCGCGCTCCCGAGGGCGCGGCGCGCCGGGCGGCAGCGCGGTGTCAGGACTGCGACGTGCCGCGCTTCGCGGGGTCGGTCGCCTTGCTCGCGAGGCGGAGCGACACGGCGCGGGCGTGCGCCTGCAGGCCCTCGGCCAAGGCCAGCTTCTCGATGATCGGGCCTTGCGTCCGGAGCGCCGCGCTCGAGTACCGGATGAGGCTCGCGCGCGTCACGAAGTCGTAGACCCCGAGCGGCGCACCGAAGCGCGCTGAGCCGCCGGTCGGGAGGACGTGGGACGGCCCCGCGAGGTAGTCGCCCGCGGCGACCGGGGTGAGGTCGCCGAGCAGCGCGGCGCCGAGCGTGCCGATCTCCGAGAACAACCCCTCGGCGTCGGCGACGTGGAAGGCCACGTGCTCGACCGCGAGCTGGTCGGCGATCTCGGCGAGGCGGGCGCGCGAGCCGACGACCAGCGCCGCCGCGTGCGTCGAGAGCGACGCCTGCACGATCGTGCGACGGGTGAGCTCGGGGAGCGCCGCGTCGAGCTCGCGCGCGACCGCCTCCGCCAGCTTCGCGGAGGTGGTCGCGAGCAGGGCGTAGGACGCCTCGTCATGCTCGGCCTGCGAGAGGAGATCGGCGGCGACGAGCCGGGGATCCGCGGATTCGTCGGCGAGCGCGAGGATCTCGCTCGGCCCGGTGATGCCGTCGATCGACACATCCCCGAAGACGAGCTTCTTCGCGCAGGCGACGTACGCGTTGCCGGGCCCCACGATCTTGTCGACCGGCGCGAGCTCCGGGAGCCCGTAGGCCAGGGCCGCGATCGCCTGCGCGCCGCCCGAGTCGAGCAGGGTCGTCACGCCGGAGAGGTGCGCGGCGGCGAGCGTGGCGTCGTCGGCCGACGGGCTCGCGAGGACGATCTCCCGCACGCCGGCGATGCGCGCGGGGATGGCCGACATGAGCACGCTGGAGGGGTAGCGGGCCTTGCCGCCCGGCGCGTAGACGCCGACCCGGCGCAGCGGGCGCACGCGCATGCCCAGCAGGACGCCCTCCTCTTCGTAGCTGAAGCCGGCCTGCAGCGCGGGGCCGCTCGCCGCCACGTTCGCGGGGCCGAGATCGCCCGCGTCGCGCTGCCGCTCATGGTAACGCGCGATCCTCGCTGCCGCGGTCTCGAGCGCGGCGCGGACCTCCGGCGAGAGCCTCGCGAGCGCCTCGGCCCCGCCGAAGCCGCCCTCCGCCTCGGGGCCTGCGTGGCGGACGAGCGCCTTCGACGTCCTCCGCTCGAACTTCTCGATGTACCCGAGCACGGCGGACGTCCCCCCGCGCCGCACGTTGTCGATGATCTCGGTCACGGCCGGCGTGACGTTCGCGAGGTCGCCCGTGCCGCGGGTGCGCAGGGCTGACAGGGTGGACTCGAACTGAGGCGAACCTTCGATGTAGATGGGCAGCATGGCTTGAGTTGGACCGGCGCGGTGGAATCTCCGCGTGGGTGGCGACACCCCGTACCACACCACCCCGGCCGCCGGTACGTCGGCCGCGCGGCTGCGGCCGCGGCGCGCGCCGCGGTCGCGGCAGCGCATCGCGGCGGCTGCCGCGCGTCGCTCCCCGAGTTCCCCGGCCTGAGCGGATCGAGTAGGGTCGCCCGATGCGGTCCGGCTCGTTGGGTCTCGCCTCCACCGCGCTCTCGGTCGTGCTCCTCGCGCTGGCGCCTGCCGTGCTCGTCGGTTGCCCGGAGAACTCCTGCTTCCTCAAGATCTGCCAGGGCAGCAGCTGCCGCTGCTCGATCTCGTCGTGCAGCGACGGCGCCGGCTTCGACACGAAGCAGAACCGCTGCCGATGCCTGAAGGGCTACCTCTCGGTCGCGGGCCAGTGCCTCACGCCCCAGGCGGCGAACGCCTACTGCGGCGTGGGTCGCCACTACGAGGCCGGTGGGTGCGCTCCCGATCGCTGCCGGCCCGGCGACGAGATCGACCAGAGCACGGGCTACTGTGTGTCGCGCGAGCAGGTGGCGACCAACATCGGCGTCGCGGTCGGCGCCGGGCAGAAGCTCGGGTGCCCACCTGGCCAGGAGCTCATCGTCGACGGTCCGACCGCCGCGTGCGTACCGCTCTCGCAGACCTGCGCGCGCGACGAGGTCTGGACCGGCCAGGCGTGCGCGAAGGTAGGGCGCTGCCCAACGGGCGCGATGTGGGATCCCGCGCTCGCCCAGTGCGTCCAGTACGCGCAGGGCTCGGGTGAGAGCGGGCTCACGGTCAACGTCGGGCAGTGGGCGTCGGCGAACTACGGGCCCGACGGCGGCATGGGCACGAGCGGCTTCTGCGGCGCTTTCGCGAAGAAGCCGTACAGCTTCGGGATCGTCGAGGGGGCCTCGGCCTACGTCCGTGCCACGGTGATGATGTCCTTCCCGGAGGGCGAGATCGCCCGCGGCGTCGTGCAGGCGGTGACGGTGTTCGACGCGAGCGGGAACCCGGTGCCGCCGCGCGGCGCCGCGGAGGTCGATGCGGCGGCGCGCAACATCTTCGGCACGCTCGTGCTGGGCGGCGGGCGGGCGAGCGCGCCGACCTCGTCGACGACCGTCCGCTGCGCGGTCATCCACGCCGGAAAGCCGCAGCCGGTGCCCGCGGTCGGCGGATTGTAACGCGGCGTGCCGCGCTACAGCCGCGACAGCGTGCTCACGACGCGCGTGGCGGGGAGGGCGCTGAGGCCGACGCAGCTGACGACCTTGCCGCGCTCCACCACGAAGTTGCTCGTCGATGGCTCGATCTTCGCGAACTCGACGCTCAGGCGGGCCCCGTCGAAGCTCGCGCGCAGGGGGTGGCCCTCCACCGCGCTGCGGACGTCCTGGCAGGTGCCCCTGGAGCGGGCCGGATCGAACTTGCGCGACTCGGGGGCGATGAAGCGGAGCCGGTCCTCGACGGCGAACACCCCGGTCTCGCCGGGGATCTCGCGCAGCGAGAAGCGGGCCTCGCCCTCGGCATAGTCCTGCGGCGCGAACTGCTCCGGGCGGCGGACCCGGAACTCGAGCGACTCGCCGGCAAGGATGGCCTCGAGCTCGCGCCCGTTGCCGACCCACAGCCCGATCAGGCTGGCGAGCGGCGACGACTGCGGCTGCTCCGCGCTCGCCGCCGGGGTGGTGCTGCTCGCGCTGGCCGCGGGGCGCTGCTCCCTCGACGAGACGGCCCGGCGGCGACCATCGCGCGGCCTGTCGAGCACGCCCAGCCCGAGCAGCGCGGCGGCCCCGCCGAACATCACGAGGGCCCCGGCGCCGATCGCGAGCCACGAGCCGCGCGCGCGCTGCGACCCCGCAGGCCCGCTGGCCAGCGCAGCGCCCGACGGCGACCGCAGCCCCTCGCGGACCTCGTCGACCGTCGTGGCCGCGGGCGGCGGCGGGCGGCTCGACGCGCCGAGCGGCGCGGCGGCCGCGGCAGGCGCAGGGTGGGCGATCGCGTCGACCGCGGCGAGCAGCTCCTCGCAGCTGGCAAAGCGATCCGCCCGTTCCTTGGCGCAGGCCTTCTGGAGGAAGGCGTCGAGCGCCGGAGGGACGTCGTGACGCACGGCGCTGACCAGGGGGAGCGGCACCTCCGCGTGCTGCCGCATGATCTCGATGTCGCTCTCGGCGTCGAACGGCACCTGCCCTACCAGCATCTCGTAGAGCACGACGCCCAGCGCGTAGATGTCCACCCGCTTGTCGAGGTCGCGGCGCCCGAGGACCTGCTCCGGCGACATGTAATAGAGCGAGCCGATGATTCCCTTGGTCAGCCCGCGCCCCGCGAGCGCGTCCGCCTCGGCCTTGGCGATGCCGAAGTCGGTGACCTTCGCGACGCCGTCCTTGCCGCGGATGAGCACGTTCGCCGGCTTGAGATCGCGGTGGATCACGCCCTCGCGGTGCGCGGCCGCGATGCCGGAGGCGATCTGGCGGAAGATCGAGAGCGCCTCGGGCAGGGGCATCCGCCGGCGCTCCTCGGCGTACCTGGCGAGCGTCTGCTCGAGGCTCTCGCCGTCGATGTACTGCATGACGAGCCAGAGGTCGTCTCGCTCCGCCACCACCGCCTTCAGGTGGACGACGTTCGGATGATCGATCTGCGCGAGCGCGCGGCCCTCGGCGAGCGTCCGCGCGCGCACGTCCGGCCGGTGCCCGAGCTCCTGGCGCACCGCCTTCAGCACCACGTGCAGGCCGGTGTGGACGTCCCGAGCGAGGTAGACGACGCCCATGCCGCCCTCGCCGAGCACCCGCTCGACCACGTACTTCTGATCGACGAGCGTCCCCGCCGGCAGGTGGCCGCCCGGCGCGCGCCGCGGCAGCGAGCCCGCCAGCGGCGCGGGGACGATGTGAGGCGCGTGGACGTTCGCTGCGGGCCCGTTCGCGCCGCCGGCCGCGAGGGCCGAGAGGCGGGCCCTGTGCGCCGGATCCTCGGGCACCAGCGCGCCCAGCAGCGGCTGCCCAGGGACGGTCGTCCGCGGGCCGGGCGCAGGAGGCGCCGAGGTCGCCGCGCCGACGCCCGCCTCCTTCGCGGTCAGCGACGCGCCGCACGCCACACAGAACCGGGCGGAGCCGGGGTTCTCGGCGTTGCATACGAGGCACCTGGCCATGGCGCGGTCAGCTCGATCCGCGGCGCGCCCGGCGAGCAGCGCGCCGTGGAGGTTACGTCAGGTCCAGTGGCCCGCGCGGAGCGCCGCGGCGTCGATGGTCTTGATCTTCGGCGCGAGCGCCTCGCGGAAGATGGCCTCGTCGTCGTCGTCGAGGCCGCTCTCTCCGAAGCCGGACGCGACCTCCATCGAGGTAGCGAGGATGCGCAGGAACTGCTGGAAGCTCGACGCGCAGAGCTCTGGCTTGAGCGACTCGATCCCTGTCATACAGGTGAACACAGGGCAGTCGCCCTCGGCGTCGAGCTTCGAGATGTCGAGGAAATAGGGATCTCCCAGCAGGGCGCTGCGAGCGATGAGGATCCAGCTCTTGCGCCAGCCTGCGAGGGAGCTGTCGCCGCCGTTCGCCTGCTGCTCGGCCGCGAGCTTCTCGGAGGGGATGAGGCGTACACGCTCAACCGGGGTCACCGTCTCGACGTCGAGCGGGTCGGCCTCCTGCAGGAAAGCGCGGTACCTCGCGGGCACCCGCAGCGTCTTGCGCAGCTCTTCCACCGCCGCTGGAGCCGCCTTTCCGAACCTCGCAGGGATGCCTCTTCGGACAAAGGCATCCTTGAGCGCCGTAACCGACTCGGCAAGGTCGCTATCCACCGAACATCCCTTCCTTTGCAAGTCCACCGGGACAGCCCGCTGGGCGGGCGCCCTCATCGCTTCGAAACCACTCCGCTCCCGGGGAGAGCACCGGCGCGCACCGGAGGAATACCCCGCGCCGGGCCAGGTAGTGTAACAGAAAAACGATGGTCGACGTTGCGTACGCTGAGAGTCGATTCCGGCCCCCCGAAATCGCCCACCGGTACGGTCCGTGCGTGCACCTGCTCGATGACCCGCTCGCATGGACTCTGCTGGCTCGAGCCTGCTCCCCGGAGACGGTCCAGCCCGACGTCGGGCGTCTCGTCGGGGTTCTCTACCAGAACCTGGCGCGCGCCGTCCTCGCCGCCGAGCTGGGGCGCGCGCGCGTCGACATCCCGACCCGGATGATCTCCTCCCACCCGGAGGCCGTGTATCGCGGCGCCGCGCTGTCGCGCGCGACCAAGGCCGTCACGGTGGGCATCGCGCGCGCCGGGACGATGCCCTCCCAGGTCGTCTACGAGCTCTTGAACGAGGTCCTCGACCCCGCGCTGGTGCGGCAGGATCACCTGTTCATGAGCCGGCAGACGAACGAGCAGGGCGAGGTCGTCGGCGCGACCTGGCACGACGCCAAGATCGGCCGCGACGTCGAGGGGCGCCACGTGCTCTTCCCCGACCCGATGGGCGCCACCGGCTCGTCCATGGTCAGCGCCATGACGTACTACAAGACCGCGCTCGAGGGGCGGCCGGCCAAGTGCATCGCCATGCACCTCATCGTCACGCCCGAGTACATCCGCCGCGTCACCGAGGCTCACCCGGACGCCATTATCTACGCGCTCCGGCTCGATCGCGGCCTCTCGCCGGCGCGCGTCCTCAAGACCGAGCCGGGCACGCACTGGGACGAGGAGCGCGGCCTGAACAGCATCCAGTACATCGTCCCGGGCGCCGGCGGCGTCGGCGAGATCCTCAACAACGCCTGGCTGTGAGCGCGAGGGCGTCGCCGCGGCGGCGCCCCGCCCGCTGTCAGCGGCCGCGCTTCGAGCGGCGGTTGTGACCGGCGGCGAGCGCGCGATAGTCGATGTCCGCGTGCGGCCGGCTCACGGCGGGGCGCAGATCGCTGCAGAGCCGCGTGAGCTCCGCGACCATCGCGCCGAGATCGCTCGCGCCCGCGGCCCTGCGCTGCGCGAGCTCGCCGTAAGCGGCCGCGAGGGACGCGATGCCCTTGCCGGAGACGTGCCCGCGGCGCGACAGATCGACGTAGCTCCGCGCGAGCGCGACGCTGTCGAAGTTGTGGGCGACGACCAGCGACTGCGCGACGCGGAGCACGGCGTGCGCCGCGATCCGGCCGTCCTCGTGAAGGACGAACGCCGCCTGCAGGTAGTTGTAGAAGGGGACGACCCGGTCGCCGAAGATCCGGAAATCCGAGGGCGAGGACTGGCGGTCGAGGTGGATCAGGATGCGCTCGACGACGGGGCCCTTCTCGACATAGCTCGCGAACCGGATCGCATCGACGATGGTGTCGTCGTACGCGTGCCCGAGCCGCATCACCTCGCCGAGCTCCAGCGGGGTGACCCGGCCCTCGCAGACGTCCGCGTACAGCGAGTAGACGAACGCGTCGGCCTCCGCGTCGTCCCCGAGCAGCACCTCGCGGATGAGCGCGCCGCTCTGGTCGCGCTGATCCGCGAGCTCGCAGCGCCGCTGGAGCAGCGCGGGCAGCTTGTAGCCGAGCTGCCCGCGCAGCGCGCGGAAGCGCAGGCGGAGGATGTTCTGCAGGTTGGGCTTCAGCGTGAGCGACGCCCAGCGCGCCCCGTCGAGCCGCAGCTTCTGCTCGATGCGGGAGCGGAGCTGCTCCGGGCTGCCCGAGAGGATGTGGGTCTCGACGCCCGCGCGGCCGAGCTCGCGCAGGAGCGACCCCGCGCCCGGCACGGTGCGCTTCTGATCCGGCCGCTCGATCGCGGTCCGCACGAGGTCGCGCAGCGTGTCGAAGTCGGTCCGGAGGTAGGTCTTGTCGAGGTCCCACCGCGCGATGAACGGCGCGCGCGGCGGCGATGCCGCTGCGTTCGCCGGCGATCCGGGCCCTCGCGATCGTTCCTCGTCGTTCACCGTCTCTCGCTCAGCGCGACATCCACTCGCGCCGCATCTTGTCGAGCGACTGCACCACGTCGCTGTCGGCGCCCTGCCGGGCGAGGTCCATCGCCTCGCGGAGGTACATCGACGCCTCGCCCGTGCGCTCGCGCTGGTGCGCCACGTGCGCCAGCGCGCCCAGGACGAGCGCGCGATCAGGCCCGCCTGGGCCGGCGAGGTCGAGCGCCTCGCGCAGCACGCCGTCGGCGTCGGTCAGATCACCGGCGCGCGCGAGCGCCTCGCCGAGCTTCCGGCTGAAGATCAGGACGGCGCGCACCGGATCGTCGAGCTCGCCCCGGAAGATCTCCCGCCGCGCCAGATCGAGGCCGCGGCGCAGCGCGAGCACGCTGCCGGCGCTGTCCCCGCGCGCGGCGGAGCGGTCCGCCGCCTGCTCGAGGAGCATCAGCGCGACGAACGCGTTCTGCGCGTGGTAGGCGTGGATCGCCTGCACCTCGAGCGGCAGCGCGAGCGGGTCGCCCGCGCTGTCGAACGTCGCCTTGGCGTGCAGATCGCGCCGGACGCCGGCCGGGATCGTCGCGAGCGTCACGTCGCGGAGCAGCGGGTGCGCCGTGCGGATGCCGCTCGAGTGCTCCTCGATCATGCCCGCCGCCGCGAGCTTGCCGAGCAGGTCGTCGAAGGCGCGGATGTCCGGGAGCAGGCGCTGCAGCGTGGCCCGGTCCGCCGCGTCGCCGATGACGGCGAGCGCCTGCAGCGTGCGGCGCGCGTCCTGCGGGAGCCGCTCGATCCGCGCGGCGACGAGGTCGGCCATCCGCGCGGGCGGGTCGCTGCCCCCCTCGAGCGTGTAGCGCACCAGCTGGTCGATGTAGAGCGGCGGCACCGTCGCGGCCTCGCCGCCGAGGACGGCCGGGCTCGCCGCGCTCGGCGGCAGGGCCAGCGGGGTTTGATCGGCGGCGCCGTCCGACGGGTCGCGCCGCGGCGACAGCCGCAGGCCGCCCATGCTCGGCGGCGTCTTGCGGGCGGCGCGGTGGTCCAGGCCGACGCTGCTGCGGAGGAGCGAGAGCGCGATGTCCTTCGGGAGGCCGCCGAGCGCGCGCGCGGCGCCGCCCCACTCGGGCTCGAAGCCCGGCGTGTGGCTGGCGACGATGAGCAGCGCCGCGAGCGGCGGCTCCGCGATCACGTCGGCGAACGCGTTCCGGCTCGCGCCGTCGACGGCGTGCAGGTCGTCGATCGCGAGCAGGACCCGGTGCGGGAAGGCGGTCTGCTGCGCGCGAGAGAGCGCCCAGCGCAGGGCCTCCGCGGCGATGAAGCGGCGATCGTCGGGCGACAGGCCCCCCGCCGTCGGCTTGTTCCACGCGTGCCTGCGCACGTCGCTCCCGCGGTCGCCCTTGCCGAAGATCTCGAGCAGCCCGCGCCGCGCCTCCGGCGTCGCGCCGCTCCAGTTCGACGCGTTGCCGCCGTCGGGCGGGAGCTCGGCGAGCCCGGCGATCGCCCAGCGGAGCGCGTAGTAGCCGACCTCCGCGCCCCACGGGTCCGGGCCGGTCTGGATGACGATGTCGCCCCGGCTCGCGGCGACGTCGAGGAACTCGCGGAGGAGCCGGGTCTTGCCGACGCCGTGCTCGCCGACGATGCGCGCGGCGACGACCGAGCCCTCGACGTCGGCGAGGCAGGTGTCGAGCCACGCGAGGTCGTCCTCGCGCGCCGCGAACGGGAGCGGGAGCGTGGGGGCCGAGGGGGCGCGATCGCGCCGGGCGGCCTGGGGCGCCGCGCGCGGCGCAGGGGCGGGCGAGTGCGCCTGCGCGATCCTGGCGCCGCACTCGCCGCAGAACTTCTGGCCGCGCGGCACGATGGCCCGGCACGAGCCGCAGATGACCGTCGCGTCGGAGAACGAGAAGCGCCCCGAGGGGGTGTCGAACGTCCCGAGCGCCGCGCGCAGCGCCGCCGCGAACTCGTCCGCCGACTGGTAGCGCCGCGCGGCGTCCTTCTCGAGCGCCCGGAGCGTGACCTCGACGAGCGGCTCGGGGATCTCGCGCTCCGGCGCGAGCAGGGCGGGATCGGGCGGCGGCAAGGAGAGGTGCATCAGCACCACCTGCGTCGGCGATTCCGCCTCGAACGGGAGCCGGCCCGTCAGCAACTGGAACAGGATGACGCCGCACGCGTAGAGGTCGCTCCGCGCGTCGATCGGATCGCCTCGCCCCTGCTCCGGGGCCATGTAGTCCGGGGTCCCGCAGACGATGCCGGGGCTCGTGATGTTCGTCGTCGCGACCTCCCCCTTCAGCTTCGCGAGGCCGAAATCGACGACCTTCACGAAGTCGCCGCCCGAGCGCATCGGCTCGAGCACGATGTTCTCGGGCTTGAGATCGCGGTGGATGATGCCGAGGTGGTGCGCCTCGGCGAGCGCCGCGAGCACCTGGCAGAGGATGTCGACGATGCGGCGGAACGGGAGCGGGCCGTCCTCGTAGACGACGCGGGCGAGGTCGCGCCCGCGCAGGAACTCCATGACGAGGTAGAGCTGCCCGCCGTTCTTACCGAAGTCGATGACCCCGACCGAGTTCGGGTGGTTGAGGCGGCTCGCGGCGCGCGCCTCGGTGATGAACCGGACCGACGCGCTCTCGTCGCCGAGCAGGTGGGGATGGATGATCTTGACGGCCACGGTGCGCCCCAGGGCCTTCTGCTCGGCCCTGTACACGCGGCCCATGCCGCCCACCCCGACGAGCTCCAGGATCACGTAGTTGCCAGGGAGCGTCGTCCCGATCAGCGGATCGTCGGACGTCCGGTTGAACTCCGAGATCGGGAAGCCGCACACCGGGCAGAATTTGTGCGCCTGCTCGCACGGATTCGCGCATTGCGGGCAGACCACTGTGGACACGCGCGGGACCTTACCACGTTCGGGATAGCGATTGGAGTCGAGGTCTCCCTCGGCCCGAGGGGGCGCCGTCTGGAGGGGGCGGGGGGGCTCGTCCAGCCGTCTGTTAGGTCCTGGATCCTTCTTGGGGTAACCTCGGGCGCGATGGTTACGCCTCGCCTACGTCTCGGTCAGCTCCTGGTCGACGCGCGGATGATCACCCAGGACGCCCTCGAGAGGACCCTGGAGCAGCAGCGCACGGATGGCCGGCGGCTGGGGACGCTCCTTGTCGAGCAAGGGCTCATCAACGAAACCCAGCTGACGCAGATCCTGTCGCACCAGCTCGCTGTCCCGTGGGTGTCGCTCCTGCACATCGAGTTCTCGCGGCAGCTGCTCAACCTCGTCCCGCACGACGTGGCCGAGCGCTACTGCCTCGTCCCGATCTACGTTCGCCACGTCCGCAACCAGGGCGAGACGCTGTACGTCGCGATGGACGATCCGACGAACGAGGACGGCATGAAGGAGTGCATGGCGTTCTCCGGCCTGCCCGTGCGCGCGATGATCGCTCCGCCGAGCGACATCCGGAACGCGATCCGGGTCTATTACGGAGCGCGCGCCCGCTCGGCGCCGCCGCCCGCGCCCGCGAAGCAGGCCCAGGTGAGCGAGCCGCAGTCGCGGGCGCGCCCCGCCGACCCGCCGCCTTCGTCCGAGCTCTCCGGAGCGCCCGAGACCGCGCGCCACGCGGAGGACACGCCGCTGACGCCATCGACGCCGGAGCCCTTGCTGCTCACCAGGCCCGCCATGCGATCCGGGGCGCGGCTGGTCGAGGACGCGGGGCCGGCGATCGAGACCTCCGACGTCGACCCCTCCGACGTGGGCGTCATGGATGACGAGCTGGCGTGGGAACCGCCTCGCTCCGCGGCCAAGGAAGTCCGCAGCTCCCCGGAGGAGCGGCAGATCCGCGGCCGACCGGACGAGCGCTCGCGGCCGACGTTGAAGGTCGCGCCGACGCCCGAGCTGCTCGCGGCGGCGCAGGCAGCACGATCTGCGCAGCCAGCGCAGGCGCAGTTCACGCAGGCGGCACAGGCGCAGTCCACGCAGGCGGCGCAGGCGCAGGCAGCGCAGCCGGAGCGCCGGAAGACGATGCGCCCGAGCTCCGCACCGGGGCCCGTCGCGGCGTCCGCCGGCGACGCGGCGCCGAGCATGGACGGGGCGCCGACGTCGAGCACGCCAGCCGCGGCTCTCCTCGGCGCGGTGCTCGGACGCGCCAGCGCTGCGGCGCGCACCGTCCCGGAGAGCGTGCCCGACTACGGCGACGAGCCCCCGAGCGAGCGCGAGGTGCGCAACATCCCCGCGCCGCAAGGCCGCGGTCGCCGGCGGATGGTCTCGCTCACCCTGCTCGACGGGACGACGATCACGCTCCCCGCGCGCGGGTCCAAATCCCAGCAGCAGCCGCAGCAGCCGCGAAAAGAAGCCCCGTCCCCCCGCGCCACCGCGCAGTCCGAGCCGCCTCCTCCTCCCACGGCGGACGACTCGGGCCTCACCGCGCGCGATCTGGTGTCCGCGCTGCGCGCGGTGTCCCACGGCGCCGACGCGAGCGAGATCCTCGGCAACAACGTGCGCTGGGAGGCGATGTTCGCCGCGCTCCTGTCGCTGATGCTCAAGAAGCACCTCATCGCCGACTGGGAGTTCGTCGACGAGCTGAAGAAGATCTGACGCGAAGCAGCAGCTCGGTCGCCGCTGACGGCGCGCCGCGCGCATCTTCGACGTGGCACGTGGCGCGCGGCGCGCTCGCGAACGGCGGCCGTCAGCGCGCCTCCCGCGCCGCGCCTGCGCGGATCAGCGCGTCGATGTCCCCTTCCGAGAAGCCCGCGTCGCGGAGCACGGCGCGCGTGTGCTCGCCGGCTCGAGGCGCCGGCGAGAACGCGACGCCCGCCGGCGTGACCGGCGTCCTCAGCTGGGGGATCCGGCCGCGCGGCGAGGCGATCTCGAACACGAGATCGCGCGAGGCGAGGTGGGGATCCGCCGCGGCGCTCCGCGGATCGAGGACCGGCTCGAGGCAGCAGTCGCGCTCGGCGGCGAAGGTCTCCCACTCGGCGCGCGTCCTCTCCCGAACGACGGCGGCCAGCTTGCGCTTGAGCTCGGCCTGGTGCGGCCCGGGGACGAGCGCGCTCGGGTCGGGATCGAGCCCGGCGCCCTCGCAGAACGAGGCCCAGAACTTCGGCTCCAGCGCGGCGAGGGCCATCGCGTGCCCGTCCTTCGAGAGGTAGGTGTTGTACGGCGCGAGCCCGCCTGTGAGCGGCGCGCCGCCCGCCGCGCGCGCCGTCTCCCCGACCGCTTCTCCGCCGCTCGCGAGCGCGGCGGCGAGCGTGGGAAGGGCGAAGCCGAGCACGCCGTCGGTCATGGCGATGTCGAGCACCGCGCCCTGCCCGGTCCGCTCCCGCTCACGCAGCGCGGCGAGGATGGCGATCACGCACCACATCCCGCCGCTCATGTCGGCGACCTGGAAGCCCGGCACCTGCGGCGGCCCCTCGGCGGGCCCCTGCGCGCCGAGGACCCCCGCGCGCGCGATGTAGTTGAGATCGTGCCCCGCGCGCGCCGCCAGCGTGCCCGTTTGACCGTAGCCGGTCAGCGCGCAGACGATGAGCCGCGGGTTGTCCGCCCGCAGCGCCGCGTGACCGAGCCCGAGCCGATCGAGCACCCCCGGGCGGAACTGGTCGAAGAGCACGTCGTAGCCGGCGACGAGCCGGCGGAAGGCGTCGCGCCCCTCAGGCGCCTTCAGGTCGAGCAGGGCGCTGCGCTTGCCGCGGTTCAAGAGCTGGAACGCCGCGGATTCTCCGGCGATCTGCGGGGGGAGCTGGCGCAGGAAGTCCCCGCCGGCGACGTCCTCGATCTTGTCCACCGTCGCGCCGAGATCCGCGAGCACGAGGGTCGCGAAGGGGCCCGGCAAGAGCCTCGAAAGATCGAGGACGCGCGTGTCGGTGAGAGGGCGCACGGCGGCTTTCCTGTCGTTGCGCGAGATCCGTCGAGGGATCGAGCGATCGAGGAATCATGAGCGAAGGGCGCGCCGCGCGCAGAAGGCACCCGAGGTTGGCTGGAGCGGACGCGCAGGGGCTGCGATCCACCAGCGAGCCGTTACCGCGCGCGGCGGCGCAGGCGGGCTCGCCGGATCTCCGCCGGCGCCCGGATCAGCCCGCGTTGAGCTGGAACAGCTTCGGGAGCTTCATCGCGAGCATCTGGTTGCCCGTGACCTTCAGCTTGCCCGCGAAGAAGAGCTGCATCGAGTTGGCCTGCGGGTTCTCGTGCAGCTTCTGGAAATCCTCGCTGCTGAGGGAGATCGTGACATCCGCGTTGCCAGGGTTGCCCGAGGAGAGCTTGGGCCCGCTGTCGGACAGGTCGATCAGCCACTCGCCGCCGCCCTCGCCCGTCACGTTGATCTGGTACTTCCCGCCGATCTGCTTGGCCGCGTCCGAATGCTTCACCAGCGCAGCGGGCAGCTCCTCGTTGAACAGTTTCTGGATATCGACGGCCATGGATCGCCTCCGGATGTCGTGTGGGACGTGGTGACTCGAAATCGCCTGGATACCAAGCGCGGTTTACCCGTGCCCGCGCGCGGGAGTCAAGCGAAGCACGACGCCCGCGCGCTGTCTCCTCGCTCCGTCAGGGCAGCCCTGGCGCGCCGTCTCGTCGACCCATCAGGGCAGCCCTGGCGCTGGGTTCACCGTGGATGCGTCATGCACGCGCGCGCGGCGCCTGCGCGGCGGGCCGGGGCGCCTTGTCCAGCGCGGATCGGATCGGGACCATCAGCAGGCGATCGATGGCGACGCGCTGATCGGCGGGCGGCGGGCTCTCCGGTATGCCTTGCATCAGCCGGAGGTCACGGAGCGCGCCGCGATCGAGCGGGCCGAGCGATGCCCCCAGCCCGTCGAGCGCCGGCGTCATCGCGGGGAGCAGACAGACGAGGGAGAGCTCGTTGGTACCCTGGCGTACCCACGTTCCCTGGTACACCGCGATCGCCTGCCCGAGCGCCTCCTGGAACACGAACGCGCGCCACTCGAGCGGCGCCGTCAGATCGAAGACGCGGCCGCCGGCGCGGAGCTCGCGGCTGTCGAGGCCGAGGGCGGCGCCGCGCGCGTCGGTCAGGAGGAAGCGCTCGAGGCACCCAGGAGAGCGCAGCGTGAGCTCCTCGAGGAGCGCGGCGAGCGCCGCGGGGCTGAGCGAGATCGGCTCGCCGTCCGGGCCGATCGCCTCGAGCCCGACCTCGTCGGAGCCCACGACGGACGCGTGGTCGAGCAGCGCGGCGAAGGTGCGCCGCGAGGGGCCGTCGAAGCCGGCCCCGATGGAGGACATCCCGGCGCTGGAGCTGAGCAGGGCGACGATACGATCCCGGCGCGGCGTCGCGAGGAGCGTGACGCCGAACCGCTCGCGGGTGGTGAGCAGCACGTGCTGCGCAGCGCTGCTCTGGCTTCGAAGGAGCAGCTGATCGCCCTCGAGGCTCAGCCCGCGCCGGCTCACCTGCGGAGGGGGCACGAGCTGCCGCCGTCCCCGCGCGAGCAGCGCGACCGCCGCCGTCACGAGGGCGACCGGCAACAGCGCACGGAATATCAGGCCGCGCGCGGTCACGACCAGCACGAGCGCGGCCAGGAAGAGCGGGATCGCCCAGCGCCGCCGGGTGTCCGTGCCGCCCGCCGGCGTCACATCGGGAGCGGTCGCGTCGAACCAACGGGCCCGTGGGACAGGCGTCACGGCGGCGTCGCTCGCCGGCTCGCCCGCGCGCTGCGTCGCCGGCCTGCCTGTCGCAGAGGGAGGCTCGTGGGCTCGGACCTCGATCGACGGGAGCATCGCGACGGACCCAAGCGGGTCCTTCTGGCCCTTCGCCTCGCGTCCCATCGCACCTCCACCCCGACCGAAAGTTGGCGGTAGAATAGCATTGACCGAGGCCGGAGCGAGGGGACTTTGGGACAACGCGCTGCGTAGGGTGCTGCGCGTTGTTGACGACCCGCTCTGTTACAACCGGTTACGACTGGTGTTGACCGGTTACGACCGACTACGGCCTGCCGAGGACGTCCCCGGCGGGTCGCGAATCGCGTGCGCTGCGACGTGTCACGCCGCGTTGCGACCCCTCCTCGGCGACGAGGAGCCCGATGAGGTCCGCTCGCATGCTTCCTCGAACTCGCGGTTTTCCGTACCCGAGCTGGATAGCGCCTGCCCCGGAACGACTGGTGATGCGGCGGATCCGGTCGAAGCGGAGGTAGCTCTCGGCCGCAGGCGCGGGACCGATGGCGTACGAAGCGCTCGCGAGGCGGACATGGAGGTTGTCGCCGCCTGCGTCGCTGCAGACGGCGATGCCCTGGAGGCCGGCCTCATGCAGCGATCGGAGGACTCGCACGGCGATCTCGCCGCGGTCGGGGAGGAGGACCTTGCGGATCACGAGCCGGCCCTCTCACACGGAATCGCCTCCGCGAACGGCCCGTCGCTCCGCCGCTCCGCGCCGAGCCTCGTCGCGCGCCCGACGGCGGGCTCGCCTGACGCGGGATCAGGCCCGCGAGAGTCTTTCCACAGGCCGAGCAAAAGGGTACGTCTGCCCTGTGCAGCGCCGCGATATCCCGCCCGAGCTCTCGTTCGCGGCCCTTCCCGTCGCCGAGCCTCGCGAGCTCACGGGCCCGCCGCCCTCGCGCCGCCAGCGGGGCGCCGAGCCGGAGGTGGTCTCGGTCGCGGAGCTGGATCGCCGGCTGAAGCGGATCCTCGAGGGGTCGACCGCGGACGTACGCGTCGAGGGCGAGATCTCGGGCCTGCGCGTCGTGGGCAGCGGCCACGCCTACTTCACGCTCAAGGACGAGAGCGAAGAGGCGGCCATCGACTGCGTGATGTACAGGACCGCGGCGCCGCGCGCGCGGAAGCTGCTCGCCGACGGCGCGCGCGTCGTGCTCACCGGCCGCGCCACGGTCTACGTGCCTCGGGGCCGGCTCCAGTTCTCCGCGGACGACGCGCGCCTCGCCGGCCGCGGCGCGCTCCTGGAGGCGCTCTTCCGCCTCAAGGAGAAGCTCGCCGCCGAGGGGCTCTTCGCGCCGGAGCGCAAGCGCAAGCTGCCCGTCGATCCGCAGATCATCGGCGTCGTCACGAGCGGCGACGGCGCGGCGATCCACGACATCGTGACCGTCGCGTTCCGCCGCGGCGGCGCACGGCTGATCCTGGCGCGCACGCCGGTGCAGGGCGCCGGCGCAGGGCAGCGGATCGTGCGCGCGATCGCGCTGCTCGAGGAGTTCCCGGGCATCGAGGTGATCATCGTGGGGCGCGGGGGCGGCTCGGCCGACGACCTCAGCGCGTTCAACGAGGAGATCGTCGTCCGGAAGGTCGCGGCCGCGCGCGTGCCGATCGTGAGCGCCGTGGGGCACGAGATCGACGTCGCGCTGACCGACCTCGCCGCCGACGCGCGCGCCGCCACGCCCTCGCAGGCAGCAGAGATGCTCGTCGCGGACGCGGCCGCGCGGCGCGCGGCGCTGGAGCACCTCGAGGCCCGCATGCGCCGCGCGATCGCCCACCGGCTCCGGGGCGCTCGGGCCGATCTCGACCGGCAGCGCGCCCGGCTCGGCTCGCCCGCGCAGATCCTGGCGGAGCCCCAGCAGCGCATCGACGACGCCATGGCGAGGCTCCGGCGCCGCATGGAGCGCATCCTCGTCGAGGATCGCGCCGCGCTCCAGCGCCTCGAGCGGAGGCTCGCCGCGCGCCACCCGCGCGCGGTGCTCGCGGGCGCCCGCGGGGCGCTCAGGCCGCTGTCGGTGCGCCTCGCCGCCGCCGCGCACCGCCACGTCGCCCTCCTGCGGGAGGGCTTCGCGGGCGACGTGGCCCGGCTCGAGGCGATGTCGCCGCTCCGCGTGCTCGCGCGCGGCTACGCCATCGCGACGGACGCGTCGGGGCGTGCGGTCCGCGATCACCGCGAGGTCGCGCCGGGCGATCCGATCGCGGTGCGCGTGCACCACGGAGCGCTCCTCGCGCGGGTCGTCATCACCGCAGGTCCGGACGAGCCGCTCGTCGAGGGCCACGCGCACGCGCCGGCAGCGGAGGCAGCGGTGGCAGCGGCGGCGCCCGCGCCGCCTGCGCGCCAGGGCGGCGGCCCGCGCGCCGCGTCCGGCCGCGCGCCGAGGCGCAAGAGGACGCAGCCCGGCGCGCCCGCGTGCGAGCAGCTCGGGCTCGGCTTCGCGGCCGAGGAGCACGCCCCGGCCGTCGGTCGCGCGGGCGCCGTCGGCCAGGTCTCGGTGGGGCAGGGCGGCGCGGAGGCCGGCCCTGAGGAGAGGCACCATGTCGAACGCTGAGCGGCGAAGGTTCGGTCTTGTGGGGCACCCGGTGGGCCACTCGGTCTCGCCGGCGATGCACTCGGCCGCGTTTCGGGCGCACCACCTGCCGCACATCTACAGCGCGTTCGACGTGCCCACCGGCGCGGAGCTCGCGCGCTTCGTCAGCGACATCCGGAGCGGCCTTATCGCTGGCGCGAACGTCACGATCCCGCACAAGCGCGCGATCATGTCGATGGTCGACGACGTGGACGCGAGCGCGGCCGACGTCGGCGCCGCGAACGTCCTCTGCGCGACGGAGGCGCGGCGCGTGACGGCGTACAACACCGACGTGGTCGCGCTCCGCGACGAGCTCGCGCTGCTCCTGGGATCCGCCCCGCCCCGCGGGGACGATCCGGAGGGGCCGTACGGCGCGCGCTCGAGCCCGCGCCAGCGCGCGGTGATCATCGGCGCGGGCGGCGCGGCGTTCGCGGCGATCGCCGCGTGCAAGCTGCTCGGCTATCACCTCATCAGCGTGACCACCCGCTCGTGGACCGGCACCGAGGCGATGCTCGAGTCGCCCGCGGGGCAGCGCGCGTCCGAGCTCGGCGCGCTCACCGCGCCCTGGCCGATCCCGACCGACAGGTCGATCAGCAGCAAGTCCTCCGTGGCGCTGCGGCTCAACTGGAGCGAGTTCACCGTCGCCGCCGACCTGATCATCCAGGCCACGAGCGCCGGCATGCTCGGGGGGCCGCCCGGGGAGGAGGTCACGGGCATCATCCCGTGGGACGCGCTCTCGCCGAGCGTGTGCCTCTACGACCTCGTCTACAACCCCCCGGTGACGCCCTTCCTCCGGACGGCGCGCGAGAGAGGGCTCCGCGCCGAAGGCGGGCTCGGGATGCTGGTCGGCCAGGCCGCGCAGTCCTTCACGCTCTGGACCGGCCTCCCGGCGCCGGTCGAGGTGATGCGCTCCGCCGCCGAGGATTCGCTCAGGAAGGCAACCGGCGGTCGATGAGCTCGGACGGATCCCGGCGGAATTCCCCGACCCACGACGCGCTGTCGTCCACGCCCGCGGCGCCCCGCGGCCAGGGCGCCGCGCTCGAGCACGCCTCGCCGTGGCCGCACGTCGAGGTGCGGGGCCAGTTCTCGATCGCGCGCAAGGAGTGGCTGCACACGAACGGCGCGGGGGCCTACGCGAGCTCGACGATCGCCGGCATGCACACCCGCCGTTACCACGGCCTGCTCGTCGCGGCCCTCGACCCTCCGCGGCGCCGGCACGTCATGCTCTCGCACGTCGACGTCTGCGTCCGCCCGGTCCGACAGCAGGGCGCGCCGTCCGAGCGCCGCGCCTCGTGGCCGCGGTGGGACCTCGCCAAGCACCAGTTCCCGGGCATCGATCCGGAGAGCAGCTCGTTCTACCTCGAGCGCTTCGATCAGGATCCGCTCCCGCGCTGGGCGTACGCCGTCCCGGGCGGCGAGCTCGAGGTGACGCTCGGCCTCGTGCGCGGCGAGAACGCCGCCGTCCTCCGTTATGCCTGGAGCGGGGCGGATCCGGTGATGCTGACGCTGCGCCCGCTCCTCGCCGCCCGCCACATCCACCAGCTGCTCCGCGAGAACGGCGGGATCTCCCAGAAGGTCGAGCTGCGCGCAGGGGCGGCGCGCGGCGAGCCCGGCTCGGGGCGCGACCGCCCCGTGATGGGCGAGGTCCGGGTGCAGCCGAACCGCGCGCTGCCGAGGATCTGCTTCCGCTACCAGGGCACGTTCGTCGGCTCGCAGGACTGGTGGCGACGCTTCGAGTACCTCGGCGAGCAGGATCGGGGCCTCGACTTCCTCGAGGATCTCTGGACGCCGGGCCATTTCGAGACGGTGATCGGCGCCGAGCCCGTTCACCTGCTCGTGGCGGTGGGCGCGCTGCCCGACGACGAGCCGGAGAACCTCCTCGCGGCGGCGAGCGCGGCGATCCGCGCCGAGGACCCGGGGCCCCGGCGCCCGCTCCTGGAGCGGAAGCTCACCATCGCGGCCGAGGCGTTCCGCGCCGACGCGGCCGCGCGGCCCAGCGTCATCGCGGGCTATCCCTGGTTCGAGGTGTGGGGCCGCGACGCGCTCATCTCCCTGCCCGGTCTCTACCTCGTGCCCCGCAAGACCGAGGCCGCGATCCGCGTCCTCCGCGCGATGATCGACGCGATGCAGGACGGCCTCGTGCCGAACCGGCTCCCCGACGCGGGCGAGCCGGCGGACTTCCACGCGGCCGACGCGACCCTCTGGCTGTTCGAGGCGGCTCGCCTGCTCGGGGACGCGGTCGGCGACACGCACCCGTTCGTGGCGGGCGAGCTGCTCGGCGCGCTCCGCGACGCCTTCGAGGCGGCCATGCGCGGGACCCGGAACGGGATCCACGTCACGGCCGACGGCCTCTTCGCCGCAGGGCGCCTGGGCGAGGGCGCCGTCGACGGGCTCACGTGGATGGACGCGCGCGTCGCGGGCCGCGCGGTGACCCCGCGCGCCGGTTGCCCGGTCGAGCTCACGGCGCTGTGGGCGAAGGGCTCGGAGACGCTCGCGCGCCTCGCGCGGGCCGCCGGCGACGCCCGCCTCGCGGGGCGGGCAGAGGCGGCCGCGAGCGCGGCGCGCCGGGGCTTCGCCGCCCGCTTCTGGTGCGAGGAGACCGGCTACCCGTACGACGTCATCTCGGAGCGCGCGGACGGGGAGGGCGCGTTCCGCGACGCGTCGATCCGCCCCAACGCGCTGATCGCCGTCGCCGTGGATCCCGCCTGCTTCACGCCGGAGCGGGCCGCGTCGCTGCTCGACCGGGTCCGCCTGGAGCTCGTGACCCCCGCCGGCGTGCGCACGCTCTCGCCGGCCGATCCGGCCTACGCGCCCCGGTACCAGGGAGGCCCCGAGGCGCGCGACAGCGCCTACCACCAGGGCACGGCCTGGCCGTTCCTGCTCGGGTTCTACGCGCGCGCCGCCCGGCGCTTCTCCACGCTCGGCGAGCACGTGATCCCGCTGCTGCACCGGCTCGCGGCCTCCGCGGCCGCGAACGAGATCGCGCTCGGCCAGGTGCCCGAGGTCGCCTCCGGCGAGCCGCCGCACCACCCTGGTGGCAGCTTCGCGCAGGCCTTCAGCGTGGCAGAGCTCCTGCGCCTCGTCGCCTGGGACCTGCCCGCCCAGGACCCAGGCAGCGCCGCGGGCGCGCCGCGCTGAGCCACGCCGGCCCGCGGGGCCGGCGCGCGCCTTCAGCCTTCGCGTTCCAGCGCCGACTCCTCGCGCAGCGCCTTGCCGCCCCGGGCGGTGAAGCGGAGCAGCTTCCCCGGATCCTCGGCCTCCATGGCGAAGGCCTCGACATCCTCGAACAGCGCCTCGATCTTTCGAGGACCGCACGTGGGCAGGAAGCCACGGAGCACGCGCGGGTCGTAGAACCGG
Organism: Sorangium sp. So ce128; assembly: GCF_051525245.1. Lineage (NCBI taxonomy): Bacteria > Pseudomonadati > Myxococcota > Polyangiales > Polyangiaceae > Sorangium > Sorangium sp. So ce128. The sequence continues at coordinate 3,574,604 of NZ_CP150313.1, forward strand.
AAATACTGCTGCTTGCCTGTCCCGTTCTCGACAAGGAGAAACCGGCGGAGGTGCTTCCGCACGTCGCCGAACGCGCGGTCGCTCGTCAGGAAGACGCCCCAGCAGTCGCCCCAGCCTCCGTCGACCAGCGCGTCGAGCAGCCTGGACCCGTGCGGGAGGTGCACGAGCGTGGGGCCGACGTCCGCGAGGATCTCGCCCTGGAAGCCGGTGTAGAGCGAGGCGGTCTGCTCGCCCGCGTCGCCGAGCAGCAGCCGGATGCGCGGGTCGCGGGCGGCGTCGACCACCGCGAAGAGGGGCGAGCGCTCCTGCCGGAGCCGCGCCCGCGCCGACGCGGCGAACGGCGCCCCGGTCGCGAGCACCGCGGCCCTGCGCGCGCGGCGCGAGGGCGGCGCGGGCTCGGTCGGCGCGTAGCGGCGGCTCACCTCGCGGCGCACCACCGCGAAGACGGTCCCCCCCGCGCGGATCTCGTCGCCGTCCCGGAGCGACACCTCGCGCGCCCGCTCCCGGTTGACCTGCGTCCCGTTGCGGCTCCCCAGGTCGCGGAGGAGGTAGCTGCCGTCGATCTGCTCCACCGAGAAATGCAGGGCAGAGAGCTCACCGTCGCTCGTGATCGAGAGATCCGACTCAGGCGCGCGGCCGACGAGCAGCGGACGGTCGCCAGGGATACGCGCCGTCTGCCCGGCCAGGGGGCCCGTGATGACCCGGAGGACGAGCCCTGCTTCCTGGTCTTCGCTCATGGTCGTCTCCATCGCACAAGGCGCCGATGAGGCCGGCAAGTAAGCCTAGAACACCGATCGGCGGGAAATCCACCCGAAGGCGGGCGCCACGCGGGAGACGACCCGGCCACTGTCAATCTTTTCCGCCTTCCAGGCGAGGGCCCTTTGGCGCAGCCTGCGCGCATTTCACGCTGGCAGCCCTCGTTCGCCGCCCGAGACAGCGAGGGTGCGACGCGCGCGGATGCGTCAGCCGTGGCGACTCCGCAGCGGTTCGAGGCGCAGCCAGCGCGCCACGAACGCCCGGTCCTCGGGGGCGAGCGCGCCGGTGACCCGCGCGGCCACGAGGTAGAGGCCCGCGTAGAGCGGGGCGCAGAGCGCGAGGCAGAGCGCGGGGCGCCTGTCGGTCGCGCCCGTGAGCAGGAACGCGGCGAGCGGCGCCGCGGCTACGATCGCGGTGGCCGCGACGCGCCCGTAATGGCCCCACGGGAAGACGCCGCGGAGGCCGACGCCGGAGAAGCGCGCGATGCAGGCCACCGTCAAGGCGATCACGAGCACCTGGGTCAGCACCGCCGAGAGCGGCGCGCCGACCATGCCGACCGTCGGCAGGAGGACCAGGTTCGCCGCGGCGTTGAACGCCATCGAGAGCACCTGGATCCGCAGGATCATCGACGTCTTCCCGAACGCCATCAGCATGATCGCGTACGCCGTCACGCGCAGCGGCAGGAGCGCGGAGTAGATGCGAAACGGGACGGCGGCGCCGGCGTAGGCGTCGCCGTAGATGGCGCGCATGAGCGGCTCGGCGAAGAGGAGGAGGAACACCGCGATCGGGAGCATGATCAGCGTCGTCTTGCGGACGCCCGAGTGCCACAGGTCGATCGCCGCCCTCGCGCCCTCCGCCGGCGTCCGGCCGTTCTCGACGCGGGCGACGAGGTCGGGGAGCATCGTCGAGGCGACGGAGTAGGCGAGGACGCCGACGAGCGGGAGCTCCTGCGAGCCGACGGAGAACTCGGCGTAGAGACCCGCGCTGAAGAAGAGGCCGATGACGAACTTGTCGAGCTTCTGGTTGAAGAGGCCGGCGAAGCGCGTGACCGAGAGCGGGAGCGCGTAGGCGAGCTGCGCCCTGACGCCGCCGGGGAACGGGGCCGCGGCGACGTCCTGGAACAGCCGCGCGTAGAGCCGGTACGAGAGCCAGAGCCGGAGCGCCTGCGCGGCGCACTGGGCGGCCACGATCCAGGCGATAGAGCACCCGAGCGCCGCGGGGACGATCGCGCTTGCGGCGTTCGAGAGCGTGACGATCAGCGCGAGCCCCGCCGACTTGCGGTGGTTGTTCGTGGCGATGAAGAGCGGGCCGAACACGCTCGCCGGGTAGGCGATCACGCTCATGAGGCCGATGAGCAGGAGGAGCTGCGTGACGCCCTCGCGGCCGTCGAGGAAGACGCTGGGGACCAGCGCGAACACCGAGAAGGCCAGCGCGGACAGCGCCCCGAGGCCGACCAGGAGCAGCATGCTCTGCCGCACCAGCCCACGGAGCTCGGCGCGGGTCACCTTGGGCGCGAAATAGAGGAACGACTCCGGGAGGTAGAGCAGCGCGAAATCGCGCCCCGTCACGAACAGCATCGTCGCGAACGCGAGCACGCCGTACTCGGCCTTGCCGAGCAGCCGCACCACGACGATGCCCTGCACGAGGACGATCAGCGTGTTGACGACCTGCCCGCCGACGATCATCCCGATCCGGTCGGCCAGCGATGTGCCCTGCGCCTCGCCGGGGCCCGGCGCTGCCTTGGCAGCCCGCGCGACCTCCGGGGCCCGCGAGGGCGCGCTCGGCTCGACCGGGGCGGGCTGCTCGTCCTGCATGGCGGCTCGGTAGCACATGCGCGGGCAGGAGCGGCCTCCCGAGGCGTGCGCGCGGCGCCCGGCTAGCCCGTGATATAGGTCCCGCGATGAAGCGCGCGCTCCTCGTGAGCTACTACTTCCCCCCGCGGTTCAGCATCGGCGGTAAGCGCGCGTACCGCTTTGCGAAATTTCTGCCGGAGCACGGCTGGGAGACGACGGTGCTCGCGGCCAAGCCGCCTCCCGGCGAGCGGGTGGATCCGTCGTTCACCGACGCCGACCTGCCCGCGTGCGATGTGCGCCGCGACTACCTCACGGACGCCGAGCTCGCGCGCATGCCGCGCCGCGCGCTCGGCTCCGACGGCACCCTGGAGGCGCCGACCGAGGCGCCGGTGCCGGTCGCGCAGCGCAAGGGCTTCGCGCGCGTCGCCGCCGAGATCCGCTACGTCCCGGTGATCGGCCCGGATGCAGGCCGCGCCCCGGCCCTCGCGGTCCGCATCGCGCGCCTCGCTCGCGAGGTCGGCGCCGAGGTGATCTTCGCGAGCGGGCCGCCGTGGGAGGCCGTGCTCGCGGGCGTGCTGGCCGGCAGGGCCATCGGCCGGCCGGTCGTCGTCGACTTCCGCGATCCGTGGTCGTTCGGCCCGCTGATGGCGACGCGGCCCGCGTGGAGCCGCGCGGCCGCGGCGCTCGTCGAGCGGGCCGTGGTGGGCGCCGCCGCGGCCTTCACGGTGACGTCCGAGATGACCCGCGACGCCTACGCCGAGCGGCGCATCGCGCGCCGCGTCGAGTGCATCCGGACCGGCTTCGATCCGGACGCGGCGGCCGCCCCGCAGCGCGGCGAGGCGGTGACGCTCGTGCACTTCGGCAACTGCTACAGCGAGCGCACGCTCGCGCCGTTCGTCCGCGCGCTCGCGGCCGTCGCGCGCCGGAGATCGCTCGGCCCGGGCGCGATCCGGCTGCTCAACCTGGGGCGCGTCGCGAGGAGCGACCTCCGCCTCGCCGAGGAGCTCGGGGTGTCGCGGCTCTTCGAGTACCGCACGGTGCTGCCGTACGCCGAGGGGCTCGGCCTCGTCGCGGGCGCCGATCTCGCGCTGCTCGCCGGCTGCGGCGAGGAGCCGTACTTCCTGCCTGGCAAGCTCTACGACTACCTCCTCGCGCGCGCGCCCGTGCTCGCGGCCTTCGCGTCCCCTGAGATCGAGCGCATCCTCGAGACGACCCGCCTCGGCTGGACGCACGCGGCCGGCGACGCCGCGGCGATCGAGCGCCGCATCGAGGACGCGCTCGACGCGCGCGCGGCCGGTCGGCCGCTCGTCGAGCCCGATCACGCGGCGCTCTCCGCGCTGAGCGCGCGCGCCAGCGCGGGGGCGCTGGCCCGCCTCTTCGAGGACGTCGCGGCGAGCCCGAGGGGCTGACGCCGCGCTCTCCGCGCTGAGCGCGCGCGCCTGACGCCGCGCTCTCCGCGCTGAGCGCGCGCGCCGACGCCGTTCCCCGGGCGGCGCCCGCTCGACATCCTTGCCTGCGCGGCGGCCCCCGTGGCATGCGAGCCCGCGATGCCTGACCATCTTCTCCAGGATCGAGCGGGGCTCCCCGAGGCCGAGCGCGCCCTTCAGGAGGCGTGGCGCGCGAAATACGCGCCCGAGGTGAAGGAGCTCATCGTGCGGCGCGAGGTCCCGTCGCCGAAGCTCACGCTGATCGTCATCTCCTACAAGGCGAAGGACTACCTGATCGAGTGCCTCCAGCACGCGCGCGGCCAGACGGCTGCGCTCGACGTGCCGTTCGAGATCCTGCTCGCGGACAGCGGCGGCATCGAGCACCTGCGGCCGCGCTCGGCCCCGCTCGTCGACGTCGAGCTGCGCCTCACCGACGGAATTCCGCTGAACGCCGCGCGCAACGCCGCCATCGCCTGGGCGCGGGGCGAGTACGTCGCCTTCATCGACGACGACGGGCTGATCGCGCCGACGTTCGTCGAGGTCGTCTGCCGTGTCTTCCAGGACCCCCGCATCGCGGCGATGCGCGGCCGGATCATCCCCAAGGAGCACCCCTATTTCTGCACGCTCGCGGGGCACTACGACCGCGGCGACGACGTCGTCGACGACGTCCTCGCGACCGAGGGGCACATGGCGATCCGGCGCGGCGTCTACCTCTCGACCGGGGGGTTTCCCGATCAGTTCTACGGCGCCGAGGGGGTCTACCTCGTCTACCGGATCGCGAAGGACTTCCCTGATCTGCGGGTCGTCTACGTGCCCGATCTCCTGATGCGGCACGACTACTTCGACAGCTGGGAGAACTTCATCTGGAAGACGCGCAAGTACCGGCGCATCCGGCGCGAGGTGGGCGGCATGGAGCCGGATCCCGAGTTCCTGCGCTACCTCGACGCGTACCTCGCGCGGCGGAAGCCGCATCGCCGGCTCACGGTGGAGCAAATGGTGGCGCTCGGGCTGCTCAAGGTGGTGCGCTGGGGAGTCCAGCGCCTGCCGGCGTGGGCCGTGGGGCAGCCTTGATGGAGCGGGCCGGCGGGGCGCGCAGGGGAGGGAGGCGGACCGATGGCTGAAGAGGGCGGCTTCGAGCGGGATCTCGCGGCGATCAAGCGGCACTACACCGAGCGCTTCCTGCCCGGGAACCCCTGGGCGAGCCTGCTCAACGCCCACCCGTACCTCGTCGCGCGGCAGCGGCAGCGCCGCCTGCGCGAGGCGCTCGTCGCGTGCGGCGTGCGCACGCCCGAGGCGCTGCGCGAGATGTCGGTGCTCGACGTTGGCTGCGGGTCGGGATCCAACCTGGCCTGGCTGGTCGAGCTCGGCGCGGATCCGACGCGCCTCACCGGCATCGATCTCGTCGCGCAGCGCACCGAGCTCGCGCGCTCGCGCTTCGCTGGTATCCGCTTCGTCGCGGGCGACTTCCTGACGGCCGACGTCGGGGGCCCGTTCGATGTGGTGATGATGTTCGCGGTCCTGTCGTCGGTGACCAACACGGAGCTCAAGCGAGGCCTCATGGACAAGGCGCTCCGCCTGCTCCGGCCGGGCGGCATCTTCTTCTTTTACGATGTCGTGTCGCGGCAGCCCGTCCCCGGAAGCGCGGACTACCAGCGCCTCACGTTCGCGGAGCTCGAGGGGTATTTCGCCCCCCGCACGCTGCACATCTTTCGCAGGGACATCCTCCGGCGCGACGTCGCCGATCGGCTCGTGCGGCGCTTCGGCGTGACCGTGGCCGAGCTCGTCCAGGCGACGCGGCTGCTCAACATCGACGGCACCTTCGCCTACGCGCGCGGCTAGGCCGCCCGCAAGCGCCGCGAGCCCGCACCCTCTGACGCGCCGCCGGACGCGCGGGGCGAGCGTCGTGGGGCAAAATTCCCCGCCGGGGTGAAAAGGTCCCGCCGGCAGCCTGCCCGCGCGAGCCGCCCAGGGTGCTGAACAGCCCGGTTCCGCTGTGGCGCGGTCTGGCATGAGACGTGCCGAAAGACGGGGGAAACCACGCGCCAGCACGTGAAGACCACGTGATGAGCAGCCACAGCCGGTCGGTTCAGCGCGCACAGCGCGGCTGCCACCGCAGGAGATGACTCCATGTCCCAACGCGTCCTCCCCCCGTCGGCCGCGATCGCCTGGCACAGCCTGCCTGCCCCCGATGTGCTCTCCAGGATCGAGAGCGCCGAGGCCGGCCTCGCGGGCGACGAGGCCGCCCGGCGGCTCAAGGACGTCGGGCCCAACGTGATCCAGCGCGCGAAGGGCGACGGCCCGCTCAAGCTGCTCTTCCGTCAGATCAACGACCCGCTCATCTACGTGCTGCTCGCGTCGGCGGCCCTCGCGATGGCCATGGGCGAGGCGATCGACGGCGCGGTCGTGCTGGCGGTCGTGGTGCTCAACACGGCGATCGGCTTCGTCCAGGAGCTCCGCGCGGGCAAGGCGATCGAGGCGCTCGTCGACATGGTGCCCCAGACGGCCACGGTCGTGCGCGGCGGCCAGCGGAGCGTGATCCCCGCCGCCGACGTGGTCCCCGGCGACGTGGTGGTGCTCGACGCCGGCGACAAAGTCCCCGCTGACGCCCGGCTGCTCTCGGTGAAGAACCTCCACGTGGACGAGTCGGCGCTCACCGGGGAGTCGGTGCCGTCGGACAAACACGTCGCGGCGGTCCCCGAGGACGCCGGCGTCGGCGATCGCAAGAACCTCGCGTTCGGCGGGACGCTCGTGACCAGCGGCACGGCCACCGCGGTGGTCGTCGCGACGGGCGCCGCGACCGAGCTCGGCCGCATCTCCTCGATGCTCCACGAGGCGACCGAGATCGAGACGCCGCTCACGCGCTCGATGGCCAAGGTCGGCCGCGTGCTGACCGTCGCGATCGTCGCGGTCGCGCTGCTCATCGTCGGGGTCGCGCTGCTCCGGGGCTACCGGCCGGTCGACGCGATGCTCGCGGGCATCTCGCTCGCGGTCGCCGCGATCCCGGAGGGGCTGCCCGCGATCATCACCATCTCGCTCGCCATCGGCGTGCAGCGGATGGCGCGGCGTCGCGCGGTGATCCGGAAGCTGCCCGCGGTCGAGACGCTGGGCAGCACGGGCGTCATCTGCTCGGACAAGACCGGGACGCTGACGCGGAACGAGATGACGGTCCGGGCGCTGTGGACGCCCGCCGCCGGCGCGCAAGGGGAGGCGGCGCTCGAGCAGGCCGGAGCCGCGCTCGAGGTGACCGGCGTCGGCTACGCGCCCGAAGGCGAGCTCCGCCGCGACGGCGCGCCGGTCGGCGAGGTGCCCGAGGCGGTGCGCGCGCTGCTCCGCGCGGGGCTGCTCTGCAACGACGCCCGCATGACGCGCGAGGGGGACGCCTGCGGCATCGAGGGCGACCCGACGGAGGGCGCGCTCGTGGTCGCGGCCCAGAAGCTCGGCGTGGACGTCGAGGGGACGCGGCGGGAGCACCGCCGCGTCGATGTCGTCCCGTTCTCGTCGGAGCGGCAGCTCATGGCGACGCTCCACGAGGTCCCCGGCGGAGACCGGGTGATCTTCATGAAGGGGGCGCCCGAGGCGGTGCTCGGCCGCGCCGCGATCGGCGAGGCGGGGCGGGCCCAGGTGATGGCGCAGGTCGAGCAGATGGCGGCGCAGGGCATGCGCGTGCTCGCCGTGGCCTCGCGGCCGGCGGGCCGCGACGTGGCCTCGCTCGACGAGGAGCACCTCCCGGAGGGGTTCGAGCTCCTCGGCCTGGAGGGGATGATCGACCCGCCGCGGCCCGAGGCGATCGACGCGATCAAGGCGTGCCACGCGGCCGGGATCACCGTGAAGATGATCACGGGCGACCACCTGGCGACCGCGCGGGCGATCGGCGGGCAGCTCGGGCTCGTGCCGGACGGGGCGCGCGCGATGAACGGCACGGAGCTCTCGCGGCTCTCGGAGGGCGAGCTGCGCGCGGCGGCGACGTCCACGCACGTGTTCGCGCGCGTCGCGCCGGAGCACAAGCTCCGTTTGGTGAAGGCGCTGCAGGCCGAGGGGAAGGTCGTCGCGATGACCGGCGACGGCGTGAACGACGCGCCCGCGCTCAAGCAGGCGGACATCGGCGTGGCCATGGGGATCACGGGGACCGCGGTGTCGAAGGAGTCCGCCGACGTCGTGCTGACGGACGACAACTTCGCGAGCATCCGGGCGGCGGTCGAGGAGGGGCGCCGCGTCTATGACAACCTGGTCAAGGCGCTCGCGTTCGTGCTGCCGACGAACCTGGGCGAGGCGCTGATCCTGCTCGTGGCGGTGATGAGCTTCCCGATCGTCGGGGGCGCGCCGCTCATGCCGATCACGGCCGTCCAGATCCTCTGGGTCAACCTGGTCGCCACGGTGGCGCTCTCCCTGCCGCTCGCGTTCGAGGCGATGGAGAAGGACGTGATGAGCCGCCCGCCCCGGGATCCGGGCGAGCCGATCCTGAGCCGGTTCGTGCTCGTGCGTACGGCGATCGTCGCGGTCCTCATGACGGCCGGGGCGATCGGGCTGTTCTTTTACGAGTACTTCACGGAGGTGCGCGGCGGCGTCGTCTCGGAGATCGCCTACCGCGAGGCCCAGACCGCGGCGGTCACGACGGTCGTGCTGTTCCAGATCTTCTACGTGCTCAACTGCCGGTCGCTGCGCGATTCGATGCTGAAGATCGGGCTCTTCTCGAATCCCTGGGTCTACGTCGGGATCGGCGCGCTGCTCGCGCTGCAGCTCTGCTTCGTCTATGCGCCGTTCATGCACACGCTCTTCGGCTCGGCGCCGCTCTCGCTCGACGCGTGGGTGAAGTCGACGCTGGTGGCGATGTCGATCTTGCCGGTGATGAGCGTCGAGCGGTGGTGGCGCACACGCCGGGCGCGGCGCTCGGCGGATCGCGAGCGCAGGTCCGACGCGTCCGACGTGGGCGGCGTCGCGGGCGCGATGGCGAACCGCGGCGCGTAGGTGTCGTCATCGTAAGTCGTGACGACGACGATGACGATATCGAGCGCCGGCCGCGCCCGCGGCTCCGTCAAAACGCTGGTGCTGCGCCGAGTACCACGGCATCATCCTCGGTCGAGATGATCTACCTCGTCGCCGCGACGCGCCCGAACTTCATGAAGCTCGCCCCCATCTGCCGCGCCCTCAAGGCGCGCCGTCTACCGATGCGGCTGCTCCACACGGGGCAGCACTTCGACACGACGATGAGCGATGTGTTCTTCCGGGATCTCGGCCTGCCGACGCCGGATCACACGCTCAAGGCAGGCGGCGGCTCGCACGCCCAGCAGACGGCGGCGGTCCTCGTCGGCGCCGAGGCCGACATGATCGAGCACCGGCCCAAGGTGGTTGTCGTCGTCGGGGACGTCACCAGCACCCTCGCAGGCGCGCTCGCGGCGTCCAAGCTCGGAATTCCCGTCGTCCACGTGGAGTCCGGGCTGCGCTCGCGCGACTGGACGATGCCCGAGGAGATCAACCGCATCCTCACGGACCAGCTCTCCGATCTCCTGCTCACCCCCTCTCACGACGCCCACCCCAACCTGCTCGCGGAGGGCATCCCGCCCGAGCGAATCCGGTTCGTCGGCAACGTGATGATCGACTCGGTCCACTACGCCCTCAAGCGCCAGACGGACGCGCTCTCGCGCTTCGGGCTCGAGCCGAAGAAGTACGCGATCGCGACGCTCCACCGCCCGGCCAACGTCGACAGCGCCGAGCGGCTCGCCGAGACGCTCGACGCGCTCGAGGCGATCGCGCAGCGCCTGCCGACGGTGTTCCCCGTCCACCCGCGCACCGTCGCCCGCGCCGAGTCCTTCGGGCTGTCGGCGCGCCTCCGCGAGACAAAGGGGCTCCGGATCATGGAGCCGCTCGGATACGACGATTTCGTGACCGTGATGGGCAATGCGCTGCTCGTCGCCACCGACTCCGGCGGCATCCAGGAAGAGACGACCGCGCTCGGGATCCCGTGCCTCACGATGCGTCAGGGCACCGAGCGGCCCATCACCGTGACGCAGGGCACGAACATCGTCGTCGGGCTCGACGCCGCGCTCATCGCGCGCGAGGTCGACGCCATCCTCGACGGCCGCGCCAAGCGAGGCTCCGTGCCTGAGGGATGGGACGGCAAGACCGGCGAGCGCATCGCCGACGCGCTGGAAGCGTTCCTCGCGGGTGATCCGCCGCCCAAGACCGCTGGCCCGCGCGCCTGAGCTCACCGCCCAACCTCGCTCGCCGCGGTGCCGGCGCGACTGACGCGACTGACGCGACGCCGAGCGCAGGATGCACCACGCGCGCTCACCGCGCCGCCACATCGCTTCTTCCGTGGCCTACGTGGGAGTCGCGCCGGCCGCACGACCACACTCCCCACAACCCCCGACCAAACAGCGTTCCATGGCCCAGCGCGCTCTGGGTTGTGCTTGTTTATCGATGAACAGCCCCGGTATATAGTTGTATCGTGGCAAGAAATTTTCGACCTGGCGTGGAGTGGGCGGCTCGAGGGCGAGGTCAACGAGGTTTCTCGCTCGTCGAGGTGATGGTCGCGGGCGGGGTCGTGGCGATCCTGGCCGCCCTGGGGACCCAGGGGGTGTCGAAGTACCTCGTCCTCGCCAAATCGGCCGAGGCCAAGCAGACGGTCGGCGGCATCGCCAGGGCCGTCGTCGGTTCGGCCGAGCGTCTCCAGGCGATGTCGGGCACCGCGGCGGTCCAGCCGCTGTGCAGCGATGCGGTCACCGTGCCCAACGCGTTCTATCGTGTCCAGGGGAAGAAATATCAGCCCGATCCCAGCCCGGGTGTGGACTACAACACCGGGAGTCCGACCGTTGGCTGGAAGTGCCTTGCGTTCTCGGTCAGCCACCCTCAGTCGTACCAGTATCGATATCGACTCGGTGGCTCTCCCATGCCTGTCTCCGTCAACCATTTCCCGGAGGACGTGCCGGTGGATCGCAGGTGGGCCGCCTATGCGCGAGGCGACCTCGACGGGGACAATACACACGCGTGGTTCGCGCTGGACGGCTACATGAAGGACGGGCAGGTGGTGTTCGCGAGCACGATCGGCACCATCGACCCGGACGAGTAGGCGGCGCCGCCATGGACACCGCAGCTCTCCACACGCTCTTCGGTGCCCTCTCGTCGCGCCGCGGCGGCGAGAGCACCGCCATCGAGCTCCCCGGCGCGGACCTCGCGGCCGCGCACCTGCGCTGCGCCGACCTCCAGGGCGCGAACCTCGCGGGCGCGCGCCTCGACGGGGCCAAGCTCACCGGCGCGAACCTCGGGGGGGCGCGGCTCGACGCCGCGTCGCTCGTCAACGCCGACCTCACCGGGGCCGACCTGCGCTGGGCCGATCTCTCGGGGGCGCTGCTCGGCGGGGCGCTGCTCGCGGCCGCGGATCTGCGCGGGGCCAAGCTCCCGCGCTCGCTCTCCTCGGCGGGCTCGCTCGTGGGCGCGCGCGTCGATCCGTCGGCGTGCGCGCGCTCCGGCTTCGACGAGGAGGCCATCCTGGCGCTGGCGAGCGCGGGCGCGTCGTTCGACGACATCGCGTCGTTCCCTTCGCCGCTGCGCGACGCCCTCGCGAGCGCCGACGCGGTCCCCGAGAGCGCAGCGCGGAGCCGTCGCCCCGCGGCGCCGGACTCGCGGCGGATGGAGGCGGCGCCGGACTCGCGGCGGATGGAGGCGGCGCCGGACTCGCGGCGGATGGAGGCGGCGCCGGACTCGCGGCAGATGGAGGCGGCGCCGGACTCGCGGCGGATGGAGGCGGCGCCGGACTCGCGGCGGATGGAGGCGGCGTGGTCATCGCAACGGAGCTCGGCGCCACCCGAGTCTCAGCGGATACCCGAGTCTCAGCGGATACCCGAGTCTCAGCGGATGCCCCCCGCGATCGACGTTCCCCGCCAGGGCGTGGCGCGCCGAGCTGCCGGTGAGCGCGAGCCTCCGGCGGTCCGCCGCGCCGCCGTGTCCGGTGGCCCTCGGAGGGCGCCGGACGCGCCCCAGCTCGTGCGGTCGACCGAGCTGCGCCTCGCGCTCTCCGGCGGCGCATTGCTCCTCGTCCTCGCGGCCGCCGTCGCTCTGGCGAAGATCCCTCCACGCGGCCTCCTCCTGGCAGCGCACGCCGGCAGCGCGCTGGGCGCGGCGCTCTTGACCTTCGCGCTGCCTCTTGTCGGCGCCGAACGCAACGCCCCGCGCTCCCTGGGCGCCCGCCTCGTGCTCGCCGCGTTCGCCGCGACGCTCGTCTACGGCCTCGATCCGTCGCGCCTCGCGGTCTTCCGGCTGCGCGCCACGCTCGCCTCGGGCGACGCCGCGCAACGGTCCACCGCCGTACGCCTCCTCGCGCGGAGCGGTCACCGCAGCTTCGACGGGCTGGATCTCTCGGGACTCGATCTCTCCCGAGCCGATCTCAGCCAGAGCAGCTTCCGGAACGCGCGCCTCGCCGGGGCGGACCTCTCGGGCGCCGCGCTGATGGAGTCGACCTTCGGGACCGCCGAGCTGACCGCTGCCAACCTCCGAGGTGCCGACCTCACCGGGACCGACGCCGAACAGGCGACCGGCTGGGAGCTCGCGGCGTGCGACGCGGCGACGGAGCTGCCCGGCGAAGGCGCGTGCCTGCTGGGACACCCGGTGCGGGCAAGTCAGCCCTCGGGCGACACCACCGCGCGCTCCGCGCACGAGGGCGCCGCGCCGGCGGGGGCGCTGTAGCGAGCGGCGCATCGGCGGTCGCGGGCCGGATCGCTCGAGAGGTCGGGCGCCGGACTGGCCAGACGTCTGGCGGTCCCTGGCCAGGCGTCTGGCCGCTCCGTCACCGCGCCGACGTCAGCCCGGACGCCGCGCGGCCGCGTGGGTTGCGCGGGCCGCCGCCGCGTCGTCGACCGCGAGCGCCTCCTCGGCGATGGTGGCGAGATCGGCGAACGAGGCGCCGGCGAGCGCGTCCTCCACCGCGTCGAACGCGGAGGCGCACATGCTGAGGCGCGTGATCCCGAGCCCGACGAGGAGCGGCGCGACGCCGGGATCGCCGGCGGCCTCGCCGCACACCGAGACCGGCCGCTTCGCGGCGTGCCCCGCCTCCACCACCGTACGCACGAGCCGCAGCACGGCCGGGTGCGCCGGATCCGCGAGCGCGTGCAGCCGCGGGTGACCGCGCTCGGCCGCCAGCGTGTGCTGCGTCAGATCGTTGGTCCCGATGCTGAAGAAGTCGGCCTGGCGCGCGAGGCGCTCCGCCATGAGCGCCGCCGACGGCACCTCGACCATGATGCCCGTGGCCACGGGCCAGCGGTGCGCCGCGCCCGTCGCCGCGAGCGCCTCGTGCGCGCGCTCCAGCGCGGCGCGCACGGCGCTCACCTCCGCGGCTGTCGAGACCATCGGGATCAGCACCCGGATGTCATGGCCGCGCCCCGCGACCAGGATCGCGCGGAGCTGCGCCTCGAGCAGCGCCGGCCGCGCGAGCGAGAGGCGGACGCCGCGGACGCCCAGGCTGGGGTTCGCCTCGGCGTCGAGATCGAGGTACGGCAGCGCCTTGTCCCCGCCGGCGTCGAGCGTGCGGACCACGATCGGAGCGCCGGCGAACGCCGCGAAGATCTCCGCGAGCAGCTCCGCCTGCTCGTCCTCGCCAGGCTCGTCCACGCGGTCCAGGAACAGCATCTCGGTGCGCAGGAGCCCGATCCCGACGGCGCCAGCCTCGCGCGCGACGCGCGCATCCGACGGGCCAGCCACGTTCGCCCAGAGCTCGACCTCGCGGCCGCAGGCGAGGCGCAACCGGCCGTCCCTGGCGCCTGGCGGCCGCCGTGACGCGCGGAGGGCCGCTTGCCGCCGCTGGAGCTCGATCGTGGTCTCGGGATCCGGGTCGAGCCACACCTCGCCGGTCGCGCCGTCGAGGCCGGCGCGCGCGCCGCCCGCGTCCGGCACCAGCGCCGCGGCCCCGGCGACGGCGGGAATGCCGGCGCTCCGCAGCAGGATGGCCGCGTGCGAGGTGGGACCGCCGCGCCGGTCGATGACGCCGAGCACCCGCCCCGGTTCGAGCCGCGCGGCCTCCGACGGCGTGAGGTCCTCGGCCACGACGACGGCCGGCGGCCCGTCGGGCAGCACCGCCGCGGCGCCGCCGAGCAGGGCGCGCACCACGGCGTCGCCCACGTCGTGAACGTCGGCCTCGCGCGCCCGCAGGTACGGGTCGTCGAGCTGCCGGTAGATCGCGGCCGCGGCGTCGATCGCCTGGCGGAACGCCCAGGCGGCGTTGCAGCGCTCCCGCTCGATGCGGGAGATCGCCTCGTCGACGAGCGCCGGGTCGCAGAGCAGCGCCTGATGGGCGTCGAGGATGTCGGTGCCGCGCAGCGCGCTGCCGAGGTCCTGCGCTGCCAGATCGAGCGCCCGCCGCAGCCGCTCGGCCTCGGCCGCAGGATCGTCGACCGTGGTCTCGGGGACCTCCGGGATCGACCGCACCAGCCGGACCATGGGGCCGAGCGCGACGCCGGGCGCGACGGGGATCGCGTGGCACGAGGCGGGCGGCGCCGTAGGTGCGGCCGGTGGCGCGTCGCGCTGCAGGAGCGCAGCGAGCGCCTCGACCGCCTCGACCGCCTGCCGCCCGGTCCCGCGCAAGCGCAGCACGTCGCCCCGGCGCGCCCCGAGGGAGGCGAGCGCGATCAGGCTCGAGGCCGGCACCGGACCGCGCGCGGCCGTCACGTTCTCCAGGGTGAGCGCCGCGTCGAAGGCCACCGCGCGCGTGATGAGCCGCGCGGCAGGGCGGGCGTGCAGGCCGCCCGGATCGGCGATCGCGAGCTCGACCGTCGCGGCCAGCGCGCCCGCATCGGTCGCGGCCACCGCCGCGGCGGCCGCATCGGTCGCGGCCACCGCCGCCGACGCAGGGCGCTCCGCCTCGCCGAGCTGCTCGGCCTTCGGACCGAGCGCCTGCCGCGCCTCCGCGGTGACCTGATCGAGCGTGCCGCCCGCCGCAGCCCGCACGGCGGCCGCGACCGCCCCTTCCACGATCGGCCCGCCGGTGAGGCGCGTGCGCGCGGCGATGGCCGGATCGATGAGCTCGAGCGCCATCTCGGCGCTCAGGATCGCGCCGCCGATGTCCATCAGCACGACGGCGCCGGCCGGCCCGCAGACGCGCTCGATCGCCGCGGCGATCGCGGTCGCGTCGGTGCCGAGCTCCGCGCCGCCGTCGCCCGCGCCCGCCGCGCACGCGATGGCGACCGCCTCGCCGGTCATCTGGCGGGCCAGCGCCTCGGTGGCCTCGGCGAGCACGCGGCTGTGCGAGACCAGGACGAGCCCGACGCGGCCCGCCGCCCCGCTCATACGCCTGCCGTCGCGGCCAGGCTCCGCAGCAAGAGCGAACACGACGTGGCGCCGGGGTCCTGGTGCCCAGCGCTGCGCTCACCGAGGTAGCTCGCCCGGCCCTTGCGAGCGATGAGCGGCACGGTCGCAAGCGCGCCGGCCTGCGCCGCCTCGGCGGCGCGAGCGAGCCCGTCCATGAGGGGGGAGCGCGCCGGGTCGCCCGTGGGCGCCGGCGCGCTCAGCGCGGCCTTGAGCGCGTCGACCGCAGGGGAGAGCGCGTCGACCATCGTCTTGTCGCCGGGCGACGCCTTGCCTCGCCGCTTCACGCCGTCGAGGCCCGCCTCGAGGCACCCGGCCAGGGCCGCGAGGTCCAGCACCGCCGCGCCGGTCGCCCGCTGGCCCGCGTCGCGGAACAGCGTGCCGTAGAGCGGGCCGCTCGCCCCGCCGACGGTCGACAGCAAGATCATCCCGACGCCCTTCAGCAGCGCGCCGACGTCGCCGTGATCGAGGCCGCCGAGCCGGGCGCGCACCGCCGTGAAGCCGCGCGCCATGTTGACGCCGTGATCGCTGTCGCCGATCGCCGCGTCGAGCTCGGTCAGGAGGACCTTCTCGCGCTCCATGACGTCGGCCGCGCGCTCGATCCACGCCGCGATGTGCGCGCCGTTCAAGGCGTCCATGGCTCAGGTCCCCCAGCGCAGCGCCGGCGTGTGCACCGGCGCGTCCCACCAGCGGAGCATCTCGTCGTCGAGCTTGAGCAGGGTC
The DNA here is from genome assembly GCF_051525245.1 of Sorangium sp. So ce128. Taxonomy (NCBI): domain Bacteria; kingdom Pseudomonadati; phylum Myxococcota; order Polyangiales; family Polyangiaceae; genus Sorangium; species Sorangium sp. So ce128. The sequence continues at coordinate 3,590,592 of NZ_CP150313.1, forward strand.
GCCGACGCGCCGGCCATCTCGAGCGACGTGATGTACGACCCCACGAGGCTGCGCGCGACCTTGAGGCCGCGGCCCTGCGCGATCGCGCACGCCTTGCGGTACACGACGTAGAGCTCGAGGAGCGGCGTCCCGCCCATGCCGTTGACGAACAGCAGCACGTCGTCGCCCGGCTCGAACGGCAGGTCGTCGAGGATCGGCTGCATCAGGATCTCGGCCACCCGGTCGGCCGGCTCCAGCATGGCCCGCCGCCGGCCGGGCTCGCCGTGGATGCCGATGCCGACCTCCATCTCGCCCGGGCCGAGCTCGAACGACGGCTTGCCGGCGTGCGGCACCGTGCAGGCGGAGAGCGCGACCCCCATGCTGCGGCCGCGCGCGTTGACCCGTCGGCCGAGCGCCGCCACCTCCTCGAGCGGGCGGCCCGCCTCGGCGGCGCCGCCGCAGATCTTCTCGACGAGGACGGTCGTCCCCACGCCGCGCCGTCCGGCCGTGTACAGGCTGTCCTCGACCGCCACGTCGTCGTTCACGAGCACGCCTTCCACCGGGATTCCCGCCTCGCGCGCGAGCTCGGCGGCCATCTCGAAGTTCATCACGTCACCGGTGTAGTTCTTGATGATGTGGAGCACGCCGGCGTCGCCGTCGACTGCCCGCGTCGCTTCGAAGATCTGGTCGGGCGTCGGGCTCGTGAACACGGCGCCGGGGCAGGCGGCGTCGAGCATGCCGCGCCCGACGAACCCGGCGTGCAGCGGCTCGTGCCCGCTGCCGCCGCCGGAGAGGAGCGCGACCTTGCCCTTGCCCTTCGCCTCCGCGCGCGTGACGAAGCGCGGCGCGGCGTTCACCCGGAGGAGCTCGGCGTGCGCGAGCGCCATCCCCTCGAGCGCCTCATCGACGAGATCGTCCGGCGCATTGATGAGCTTCTTCATCCGGCCTCCGCTCCGTACCCGTTCGGCCCGCGCGCAGGATATCCCCATGCCATTGCCCGCCGCGAGAGGAGATCTTCCGACCGCGCCGTCCTATGCTGAGATCGCCGTGGACCGAATCGCCCCCACGCTCCGCCCCCCTGGCCGCCCGGCGGGCTTCCAGCGCTGGAGAGAGCTGCTCTTCCTGCACTGGGAGACGCCGATCGCCGCGCTGCGCGCCGTCGTGCCGCCTGCGCTCGAACTCGACACCTTCGAGGGCAGGGCCTACGTCGGCGTCGTCGCCTTCACCATGCGCGACGTCAGCCCCTGGTGGTCGCCGAGCGTGCCCGGGATCTCGAACTTCCACGAGCTCAACGTCCGCACCTACGTTCATCACGAGGGGCGAGCGCCGGGCGTCTGGTTCTTCAGCCTGGACGCGGCCAAGGCGATCGCGGTCGTCGCGGCCCGGGTCGGCTGGCACCTGCCCTATCACCACGCCTCGATGGATCTCGACTCGACGGACGGGGAGGTCCGTTACCGCAGCGAGCGGCGCTGGCCGGGCCCCGTGCCTGCGCGCTTCGAGGCGCGCTATCGCGTCGGCGAGGCGATCGACGGCGGCGCCGCGGCGCCGGGGACCTTCGAGCACTTCCTGGCCGAGCGTTACCTGCTGTTCGCCGCGAGCGGCGGCGCGCTCAAGATCGGGCAGGTGCACCACGCGCCCTATCCGCTCCACCGGGCCGAGGTGACCCACGTCGAGGAGAGCGTCGTCGCCGCGGCCGGCCTGCCCGCCCCGGCGGGGGCGCCGCACGTGCTCTATAGCCCGGGCGTGGACGTCGACGTCTATGCGCTGACGCCCGCCGCGCCGCGCGGGTGACGCCGCCGCGCCGCGGCCGCGCGGTGATCCGATCGCGCTCCCGCGCCGCGATGCCCTGGGGAGCCCGGGAGCCAGCGCGCCGCGGGCACGGCCGCGCCTGCGCCCGCGGGTCAATGCCTCGTGAGCCAGTGGATGACCTGGGACTCGAGGCCCGGCGCCGCCCCGAACCCGAGGCTCAGCGTCCGCGGGAAGCCCACGTGTCCGCCGTGCCGGAGCCACTGCACGTCGAGCAGCGGCGAGCGCGGGTGGGCATCGATCGCCGGCCGCACCGTGTCGAGCGGCACCATCGGGTCGGCCTCCGCCGCGACGATCAGCGACGGGACGGCGATGTCGCGGAGGCGCGGGGCGGCGCTCTCGCTCGTGTAGTAGGCCTCCGCGCTCTGGTAGCCGAAGCGTCGCGTCATGATGCGCCGGTCCCATTCGCGGATCGTGCGAATGGCGAGCGCCTCGTCGAGGGGCACGGGCACGGCGCGGCGCGAGGCGACGGCGGTGTACATCTCCTTCAGCCCGGCCATCACGTGCCTGCGGTAAACCCACCGTTCGGGCTGATCGATGGCGGCGACGGCTCGCTCCAGGTCGAGCGGCGGGCAGACGGCCGCCACGGCGGAGACGCGCCCGTCGAGCGAGCCCGACGCCGCGTAACGGAGGGCGATATGCCCGCCCAGCGAGTAGCCGAGGACGAGCACGCGCTCGTACCGGTCGAGCTCGGGGGAGGTGATGGCGGCGTGGAGATCGGAGAACAGGCCAGCGTGGTAGATGTCGTCTCCGTCGCCCCCGGCGCCGCGCAGGTTGATGCGCAGGCAGGCGAGCCCCGCGCGCTCGGCCCTCAGGGCGGCCTCGACCACATAATAACTCTCGCTCGTACCGCCGAGCCCGTGGACGACGACGAGGATCGAGCCCGCGTCTTCCCGGTGGCGGATCCTGCCGAGCAACCGGACGGGCCCGGCAGGAGTCTCATCGACGTGGACCGAGAAGGGGGAAGACGGAGCGAGCCGCGGGGCGTGAATCTGATGCTTGAGCCAGGGAGCGACCGTCCAGAAGTGGCCGTGGAGGATGCGCTGCATCATCCCGTTCGTAACACGGGCGACGCAGCGTTTCTATTTCACCCGCTCTCTCAGCGACACACGACCTCTGACGAGCCGCTGCAATCGTTCCGGCACACGTCGCAGTGGGCGCACTGGAGCATCGCTTCGTAGAGGGCCGCGCTGGCCGGGTCTGCCGTCCCGCAGGCCTCCTTGCAGGCGGCCGTGTCGCACGTACGGAAGCAGCTCACGTACTCCATGCACGGGATGCTCTCCGTGCACGCCGAGAGCTCGTCGGCGCAGCTGGTCTCGAGCGCGCACCGGGTGCACCCCGAGCTGCCGTCGCCGCAGGTGCCCGAGCCGTCGCATACCGGCGGCGGGACGGCCCGCTTCACGTTGAGCGTGAACGCGCCGTCGCTGGTGTCGGTGGAGCCGTCCACCACGACCACGACGGTCTGACCCGCCGTGAGCGTCACCGTGACCTCCGACTGCTCGACGTCCGTGTCGTCGTTGCACGCGAGCTGAGCCCCCCTGCAGGTCGCGTCGTGCACGTGGAGCATCGTGTCGAACGCCGATCCGAACGTATCGAAGGTGTAGTCGCCGGTGACCGGCGCCGTGAACGCGTATCCCGCGTCGGGGCTGCTCGATTGGCGACAGGCCGTCGTCACGGTCGGCCGCACGCTGTTGGGCCGGCCGATCGTGCTGCCGGTGATCGTCTGCGGCACCGACGAGGCGAGGGTCCCCGCCGGGCAGCTCGGCGCGCTCGCCCGCGTCACGCTCAGCTCGAAGGTGCCCGCCTGGCCCTCCGCGCCGTCGACCACGATGTAGACGGTCTGGCCCATGGCCAGGTCGGCCGTGATGACCGCGCTCGGGTCGGCGCTGCACGCGAGCTCGGAGCAGCCCGTCGCGTCGAGGAGGGCGAGGACGACGCTGTAGCCGGAGTTCGTGCTGTCGAACGAGTAGACGCCCGCGGTCGCGGCGGTGAACGAGTAGATGCGCTCGCCCGAGCTCGCGGCGGAGCAGGTCGGGGAATAGGCGTTCGCCTGGCCCGCGGTCGTGCCGTTCACGATCTGCGGCACGGCGCTGCCGAGATCGTTGCCCGGGCTCACCGTGCACGCGCACGCCCCGGCCTGGCAGACCTGCGAGTCGTTGCACGCGGCGCCGCACTCGCCGCAATGATCCGCGTTGGTCTCAAGGTCGACGCAGACCTCGACGCCGTCGCAGGCCGTGAGCCCGGAGCCGCAGCCGTCCTGGCATTCGCCGGCGACGCACGTCTGGTCGTCCGTGCACGTGGTGCCGCACGCGCCGCAATGCCCGGCATCGTTCTGGAGGTTGACGCAGGCGCCGTTGCAGTCGGTGAGCCCCGTCGAGCACTCGCCGTCCTGGCACTCGCCGGACTCGCAGGTCTGGCCGTCCGTGCACGCGGCGCCGCACTCGCCGCAGTTGTCCGGATCGGACGCGACGTCGACGCACGTGCCGCCGCAGTCGGTGCGCCCCGCGGGGCAGCCGCCCTCGTCCTGGCACTCGCCGGCCTCGCAGGTCTGCCCCTCCTCGCAGGCGTTGTTACAGCGGCCGCAGTTCGCCTCGTCGCTCTGGGTGTCGACGCAGCTGTCGCCGCACGCCGCGAGGCCGTCGTCGCACGCGGCCACGGCCACGCACTCGCCGTCGCGGCAGGTCTGATCGCTGCCGCACGCCACGCCGCACGCGCCGCAGTGGCTCGTGCTCGTGCCCGTGTTGATACAGATGCCGTCGCACTCCGTCTCCGGCGCGACGCACGCGCTCGTGCTGGGGCCGCCGTCCGAACACGATGCCACGGAGGCGAGCGCCGCCGCAGCGAGCCAGAGCAGGGTATACGTCGGCGCGAGCCTGAAGCGCGATTTGAGCTTTTCCATGAACCTTCCCTCGGCAGAGTCGCCGACGACGGGGGTCGTAACGCGGAGCTACCGGGAGGATACGACGATGGCCTTCCAGGATGTCAATGCTTGCAGCCTGAATCCCGCGCGCAGATCGTCGATCGTCGCCTGCGCCGGCGCGTGCGCGCGCCGTTTTGCCACCGTCGCACACCTTGACCACAGGGTGCGCTGCTCGGGCTGGCCTAGCCGCGCGTGGCCAGGCCAGCCCGCGCTCTCTGGAGGGGCGGGAGGCAGCGCGGATTGCCCTGGCGCGGGAGGCGGTCTACGGATGGATGGCGCGCGCGAGGGCCTGCCATGACGCAAACCGCTCCGAGCACCGACCGATTCCCCCCTCAGATCAAGTACATCATCGGAAACGAGGGGTGCGAGCGCTTCAGCTTCTACGGGATGAAGAACATCCTAACGTTCTTCATGATCAACACCATGTTGATCCACGAGCATGTGGCCGAGGCCAATTACCACCTGTTCGTGAGCGCCTGCTATTTCTTCCCGCTCCTCGGGGGATTCCTGTCCGACCGTTTCCTCGGGAAATATCGGACGATCCTCTGGCTCTCGCTCGTCTATTGCGCGGGGCACGCGTGCCTCGCGGTCTTCGAGAGCCGTCCGGCCGGCTTCTACGCGGGGCTCGCGCTCATCGCCCTCGGCTCGGGCGGCATCAAGCCCTGCGTCTCGGCGCACGTCGGTGACCAGTTCTCCGAGGAGAACAAGCACCTCGTCAAGAGCGTGTTCGCCCTCTTCTACTGGATCATCAACTTCGGCTCGTTCTTCGCATCGGCGCTGATCCCGAAGACGCTGGAGTGGTGGGGGCCGAGGGTGGCGTTCGGGATCCCGGGCGCGCTCATGTTCATCGCGACGCTCGTGTTCTGGATAGGGCGCGACCGGTATGTGCACGTGCCGCCGACCGGCAAGAACCCCCACTCGTTCCTTCGCGTCCTCTGGGACGCTGTCCGGGTGGGGCGCGACGCGCGTGGCAGCGCCGCGCGCGGGCACTTCCTCGACGCCGCGCGCGGCAGGCACCCGGAGGGCGCGATCGACGGCGCCAAGGCCGTCCTGCGGGTGGTGACGATCTTCGCCCCCATCCCGGTGTTCTGGGCGCTGTTCGACCAGAAGGGGTCGACCTGGATCGTCCAGGCGACCCGCATGGATCTCGAGGTCCTCGGCCACAAGCTCGCTCCGTCGCAGCTCATGGCGCTGAACCCGCTCCTCGTGATGCTGATCATCCCCTTCAACACGATGATCCTCTACCCCGCCCTCGAGCGGCGCGGCGTCCGCCTCGCGGCGCTCGGCCGCATGACGGCCGGCATGGCGATCGCGGGGCTCTCGTTCGTCGCGGTCGCCGCCATCGAGCTCGCCATGACCTCGGGTGATCGCCCGAGCGTGCTCTGGCAGGCCGGGCCGTACCTGCTCATCACGTTCGCCGAGGTGCTGGTGTCCACCACGGGCCTCGAGTTCGCCTACTCTCAGGCGCCGCGGGAGATGAAGAGCACCCTCATGAGCTTCTGGAACCTCACCGTGACGGTCGGCAACCTGATCACCGCCGGCGTGGCGGCGCTCAACGTGTTCACGGGCGCGCTTCGATACCTCTTCTTCGCGGCGCTCATCCTGATCGCGGCCGTCGTCTTCGGCCTCCTCGCCCGGCGCTACGTGGTGGTCGACTACTTCCAGCGGAGACCCCCGGGCGCGTCCGTCCCTGCGTCCTGACGCGTCGCGCCGGTTCAGCCGTCGCCGCGCCGCTCCTCGTCCTCGGGCTCGCTCGCATGCGCGGGCGGGATGCGGACCCGCACCGTGCGGATCTGCCGCGAGCTCGCGTCCACGATGTGGAGCTCCGCCCCGTCCGGGGTCGTCACGACGTCGCCGGGCGCGGGGATGCGCCGGGCGAGCCCCAGGCAGAGCCCCGCGACCGTCGACCAGCGGACGTCGTCCGGCAGCGCGATCGCGAGCTGTCGGCTGACCTCGTGGACCGGCATGTCGCCGGGCACGAGCGCCGACCCGTCCGGCTCGCGCCGGATCGTCTCTGCGTGGGGCGGGTGCGCCTCGTTCTCGGCGAAGATCTCGCCGACGAGCTCCTCGACGAGATCCTCCATCGTGATGATGCCGATCATGCCGCCCTGCTCGTCCACGACGACGGCGAGCTGGAGCCGGCGCCGCTTCAGCTCGGCGAGGAGATCGACGGCCGGCATCGACCCGACAACGAAGTATGCCGGGCGCAGGATGCTCTCCAGCGAGAACTGCCCGTCGCCCCACAGGAGCGCGAGCACCTCCGGCATCGTGACGTAGCCGATCACGTTGTCGTTCGACCCCTCGTAGACCGGCATCCGCGTGTGGCCGTGCTCCAGCACGGCGCGCTGCACCTCCGGGGCGGCCGCGTCGCGCGGGAGCGCCACGACGCGGCCGCGGGGGAGCATCACCTGGAGCGCGGTGAGCCAGGCGAAATCGATGGCGCGGGACGCGATCTCGCCGGCGCGCTTGTCGACCGAGCCCGCCTCGGCGGCCTCGTCGACGATCTGCTGGATCTCCTCGGGGGAGAGGCGCGCCTCGACGAAGTTCGTGCGGTCGCCGAAGAGCCTCAGCACCAGGTTGGAGCTGGCGGTGAGCAGCCAGACGAGCGGGCGGGCGAGCGACGAGAGCCCGCGGAGCGGCGGGCCGACGAGCATCGCGTACCGCTCGGAGGCGCGGAGCGCGAGCGACTTCGGGACGAGCTCGCCGACGACGAGCGACAGGAAGGAGACGAGCGCGACCACCGCGGCGAACGCGAGCTCATCCGCCGCGTCCCCGACCCAGGGCACCGCGCGGAGGACCGGCGCGAGGTCCTTCGCGAGGGTCGACCCGCCGAAGGCGCTCGCGGTCGCGCCGACGACGGTGATGCCGATCTGCACGGTGGCGAGGAAGCGCTCCGGGTTGCTCCGCAAGCGCTTCACCGCCCACGCCCGGCGGCTCCCCGACTGGACGAGCTGGTCGAGCCGCGTCTTGCGGACCGTGACGATCGCGATCTCGGCGCCCGAGAAGACGCCGTTCACGAGCACGAGGGCCAGGATGATGAGGATTTCCGAGAGAATGGCGGCTCCCTCCGCGGCGTTCCCGGGTGCAGGCATAGCGTGTCGCTCGCCCGGACGGCAGCGGCGCCGGGCCCGCGGCGCACGAAACCCAGGCGGCCGTGGCTGCAGCGTGCCGCGGGCCGTGAATTGCGCTCGTGATGAAATTTTCTGAAGGGATCCGCCAGGCGCGGCGGGTCGGCGCGTCGCCAGGCGCGGCGGCCGCCGCGCCATCACGCACGGCCGCGGGCGCTGCGCGGAAAACTCACGCGGCCTTGCTGGCTCGCCGGTCCCGCACCGCCTGCGCGAGCAGCTCGAGCACCGGAACGGTGTCGTTCCAGCCGAGGCAGGCGTCGGTGATGCTCTGGCCGTAGGTGGGGAGCTTGCCCGGCGCGAGATCTTGCCGGCCTTCCACGAGGTGGCTCTCGATCATCACGCCGAGGATGTCCCGCGAGCCCGAGCGCAGCTGGTCGGCCAGGCTCTCGGCCACGATCCTCTGGCGCGCCGGATCCTTCTGGCTGTTGCCGTGGCTGCAGTCGACCATCAGCCGGCGCGGCAGGCCCGCCTTGGTCAGGCGATCGGCCGCCTCGCGGACGTGCTCGGCCGCGTAGTTGGGTCCGCGCTGCGAGCCGCGCAGGATCACGTGACACGACGCGTTGCCGCGCGTCGCCACGATCGCCGAGATCCCCTGCTTCGTCACGGAAAGGAAATGGTGCGCCTCGCGCGCGGCCCGCACGGCGTCGACCGCGATCTGGACGTCGCCCTCGGTGCTGTTCTTGAAGCCCACGGGGCACGAGAGCCCGGAGGCGAGCTCGCGGTGGATCTGGCTCTCGGTCGTGCGCGCGCCGATCGCGCCCCAGGAGATGAAATCGGCGATGAACTGCGGCGAGATCGTGTCCAGGAACTCGGTCGCGCTCGCGAGGCCGAGCTCGGCGATGTCGCGGAGCAGCCCGCGGGCGACGCGGAGCCCCTTGTTGATCGAGAAGCTCCCGTCGAGGTCGGGATCGTTGATCAGCCCCTTCCAGCCGACCGTGGTGCGCGGCTTCTCGAAGTACACGCGCATGATCACGAGCAGATCATCGCTCAGCCGGTCGCGCGCCTCCCGGAGCTGCGCGGCGTACTCCAGGGCGGCCTTGGGGTCGTGGATGGAGCAGGGGCCCACCACCACGATGATCCGGTCGTCGTCGCCCGAGATCACGCGCTCGGCGGCCTTGCGCGTGAAGGCCACGGTCTCGGAGGCCGCGGGGCTGACGGGGATCTCTTCGATAAGGATCGCGGGGGGGATCAAGGGCCTGAGCCCTGCAATACGAAGGTCGTCGGTCGAGTAGTACATCGTTGAGGCTCCAGCATAGCGCGACGACATACGCCCCGACTACCCGCGCGTGGGCCGGAGGCGCTTTCTGGTCGTTGTACGGCGCCCCGTACTCCCGTATCCCGTACGCCTTGCGATCGGCCTGAAGATTTGTCTCGCGGGCGCGGGCGGGCTATCGGGCCATGGGGGGCCGTCGGATCCGGGCTCACGCTGGCGTTCGCGCGCGCGCTGGCCCGACCGCGCTGGCGGCCTCCGCCGGTCATATGCGCGCTGGCGAGTGCGCCTGCTCCCCGCCCGGTCGCCGCAGGAACGGGGCGCCCTTCGGCTGCGTGCGGCAGGGCGCCGCCGGCCGCTTCGTGCCCGCCGCGGTCGAGCGGGCGGGTCGCTCTACCAGCGCCGTCCGGCGTGGGGTGTTCGCCGAGCGTGTGGCGCTCGCCGAGCGCGCCGCCTCGGTGACGTCGCTCGCCGTCGGTCGCGGCGGTCGTTGCTGCCTGCGCTCTGCGCGGGGCTCCTCGAGCAGCGCGCGCAGGGACGCGAGCGCGCGCGTGCGCCACTTGTACGCCGTCGACAGCGGGATCCCGTGTTGTTCGGCGACCGTCGCCATCGGCACGCCTTCGATGTCGTGCGCGATGAGGATCTGCTGCTCCTCGGCCTGCAGCGACCTGAGCCGCGAGAGGATGAGGGAGCGCGTCTGCTCTGCGTCGATCTGCTCCTCGGCGTTCGGGCGCTCGTCGGCGACGCGGCGCGGGGCGTGGCCGGAGGACAGCTCTTCGCGCCGGTGGTGCGCGCGGTCGCGGTAGTGGGCGGCCACGTGGACCGTGATCCTGTTGAGCCACCGCTCCGGTCGCGCGCGGAGCGGGTCGTACGATGGGAAGCTCTGGTATCCGGCGAGGAACACATCCTGGAGAATGTCTCGCCGATCGCGGCGTGGGACCCCGAGCCGCCTAAGCCAATTCCATACGGAGTCGTAGGTCTTCCCCCGAAAGAGCCGGACGAAGGCCCGCTGTCTATCCAGCGGCATCGACGGTGCGAGAGTGCGATGCGGTTGTCCCATGCTCGCTTAGTTAGGAGGAGCTGATCTCCCATCTCAAAAAAAAGCCACCGGCTCTGAAAATTGATCTTCTGTGCGCGCGCGATCCCCCGCAACTCACCCCCAAGCGCCGCGGACGGGAGAGCAGTAGTCGGCGGCGGTTGGGATGGGTCGTGTCCTGTACAGGAGAGCAGCACTGAAGTCGTGCCTTGCCATCCGAGCAGTGCTCTGCAGCGGTTTCCGCCCACCTCTGCTACACGCAGAGCAGAGCGGCGGTCTCCCGCACAGGAGACGGGCCCAGATCGGCGTTTTCGGCGCGCAAGCGCACTCCGGTCTCAGGATCCTACACATCTCGCTTGATGTGTGCTGAGCGACGTGATCAAAGCTGCGGATGGGTTCACCTGCAGCAGAGCACGCAGCGGCGCTCGCCGAGGAGATGAGCGACGCGCACTTCGGCGATGCGCGGCTTTCGAAGCGCCAGAGCAAGCTGGTGCAGAAGCTGGCGCAGGCGCCGGACAAGAGCTTCCCCTCGCTGCTGTCCGACAGCGAGCTGGAGGCGGCGTACCGTTTCTTCGGCAACGACGCCGTCACGCCCGCGGCGATTCTGGCTCCGCATGTGCGCGCCACCCTCGCGCGCATGGAGGCCGAGCCGGTCGTGCTCGCCATCCATGACACCACGACCCTGTCCTTCCGCTCGGACGGCCAGCGGCAGGGGCTCGGACGGCTGCGCTCCTCGGGGCAGACGTTCTTCGCCCACTTCACGCTGGCGGTCAGCGGCGATGGAACGCGCCGCCCGCTCGGCGTGCTCGATCTGAGCACGCACGTGCGCGACGACGGCAGGACGGACAACGAGCACGACCGCTGGGGAGAGCAGGTGGAGCGAGTCGCGGCCTTGGGCGCTACTGCGCACGACGTGGTGCACGTCATGGACCGCGAAGGCGACGACTACGGCCTGTTCGCGCAGCTTTTGAGCGCAGGGCATCGGTTCGTGATTCGGCTCGCGCACAATCGCCTCGTCGAGGCTGACGCCCTCGGAGAGCAGGCCAAGCTCGAGCAGGCGCTCGCGCATGTTCAAGCGGTGGCCGTACGCGAGGTAGAGCTTTCGCCGCGGCCGGCGGGCAATCGCAGCCCTCAACAGAAACGGCTGCATCCTCCGCGCGCAGGACGCTTGGCCAAGCTCGCCCTTGGAAGCACGCGCGTGACCCTGCGGCGACCGAGATCCCAGCCGCGCGAGCTGCCTGCGACGCTGTCGCTGTGGGTCGTACGCGTCTGGGAGATCGAGCCGCCGCCGGGCGAAGCGCCGGTCGAGTGGGTGCTGCTCACGAGCGAGCCGGTCGAGTCCGTCGAGCAGCTGACGCAGCTGGTCGACTGGTACCGGGCGCGCTGGATGGTGGAGGAGTTCTTCAAGGCCCTGAAGACCGGATGCGCCTACGAGAAGCGCCAGATCGAGGACCTGCACGGCTTGCGCAACGTGCTGGCGCTCTTCGCGCCCATCGCCTGGCAGCTATTGCTGCTGCGCAGCGAGGCTCGGCGCGCTCCGGAGCAGCCCGCGACCGCCGTGCTCACGCCCACCCAGATCGAGGTGCTGCGGGTCTTCGCGCGCAAGCCCCTGCCCGAGAACGCCACGGCCCGCGATGCCTTCCTGGCAATCGCCGGGCTCGGCGGACACCTCCGGCGAAACGGCGAGCCCGGCTGGCAGACCTTGGGCCGTGGCTACGAGCAACTCCTCACCCTCGTCCAAGGCTGGAGCGCCGCGAGGGAGGTGGGGAAAATATGATCAATCCTGAGACTCCGGTGCGCTGAGCACCGAAAACGTCGAGGTGGGCCCGTATCCGAAGCGGGTGACCGTCGCTCTAGAGCAGCGGGCGTGGCCCGGCGGCAGCCGTCCTGGCGCGGAGCGCGCGCAGCGCAGCGTTCCTCTCGGCGGTGAGGCGGCCAGCTGGGAACCTCATCCGGTGCTCGATCAGGCGGCGCTTCGCCTCCGCATAGTGACCGCGCGACAACGCCGTGATCGCGCCGTCGATGAGGGTGCGCTCCGCGGCGATCTCCTGATCGTTCGACGCCCCAGACGGTCCCGCGTGGGGCAAGGTAGCTCCGCCCGCCGTACGGGGCGCGCCCTTCTGCGCGCGCAGCGCCGCGCTGGTCGCTCGCGAGCTCCCGGCGCCCGGGATCCGGCCGCCCTGCGGAGCGTCCGCCGCTGCAGCTGCGCCGGGCGGCGGCGGCAGCGCAGCCGGGGACGGCGGCGGCAGCGCGGCCGGGGGCGGGGGCGGCAGCGCAGCCGAGGAAGGCAGCGATAGCGTGGCCGGGGACGGCGGCGGCAGCGCGGCCGGGGGCGGGGGCGTCCGGATGACCGCCATGGCGAGCCCGGTCGCGGCGCGCGCTCCGGCGGCGGCCGGCGTCGAGGCGGCGCGCAGCGCGCCTAGCGTGAGCGCGATGACGGCGGCGGCGCTCGCCAGCGGGACTGCGATGCTCGCTGCGATATGGAGCGAGCCTGCCCGCGTCGGCGCGCTGCCCTCGATCGGGAGCTTGCATGACCACGGAGAGAACACCCCGCGGACGCTGCGGTACAGCCTCGTGAGCAACGTTGGCGCGCCCTCGCCTCCCGCGCGCGCCTCCTGGACGAGCGCGCCGGCGCTGAAGGGGATGAGCGCGAGCCCGCGGCCGCGCTGCCGCGCCTGCCAGCGACGCATCGCCGCCTCGATGTCGACCCAGGCGAGCCGGTGCCGGCTCCACGCGGTGCTCAGGGGGATCGACAGCTGCTGGGCGATCTCGGACATGTCGATTTCCTCGAGCTCATGGGCGACGAACACGCAGCGGCGCTCCATGGGCATCTCCTGGAGCAGCTTGTCGAGCACGCAGCGCCGGTCCCTCGCGATGGCGTGCTGCTCGGAGTCGGGGGTGACGTCAGGCAGCGCCGCGAGATCGTCGAACGGCCGGAGGCGCTCGTGGCGGCGGTGAGCCCGCCGGAAATGATTCGACGCCTGGTGGGTCGCGATGCCCATGAGCCACGACCGCACGGTGCCCCGGCTGGGATCGAACCGCGGCAGCGCACGGTAGGCGCCGGCGAGGACCTCCTGGGCGACGTCCTCGATGTCCTGCGCGCGAACCCCGAGGCGGGCGAGGTAGCGGGCGATGAACGAGAAGTGCTCGTCGGCGATCTCCGCCATGCGGGCGTGGGAAGGCTCTGCGGATGTGTTCTTGCGTGACTGTGACCCCATCTCTGTTCCCCCCTCGAGCGTGGCGACGGCGTCGTCGCGAAGCTTGTCAATGCGCTGCCTCGGCACCCCGAGGGAGGGCAGCGCGACGCGCGGGCGCCTCGCTCCGCGGATCGAGATTCACGTCCAGACGGAGGCCCACGAGCCCGCCGTAGGCGGGCGGGGTCCAGAGCACACCTTCCTGGCTCTCGACGCGGAACTCCGAGAGGCGCAGCACGATGTCGCCATAGAACTGGATGGCGAGCCGATCGGAGATCGGCATCTCGATGCCGGCGCGCGGCCCTGTGGCGAGCCAGAGCGACGAGGTGTCGATGATCCTGGCGTCGGTGCTCGAGGTGGTCACGACCCCGACCGACGCGACGGCACAAGCGAAGAGGTGACGGCGCTGAGAACACGGCATCACGTTCGCCGCCGCGAGCCAGGTCGAGATGCTCGTCGCCTCGTCGAGCTGAATCGTGACCGGCAATTGAACGTGGCCTTCCATGCCGAGGGTGAAGGATGGATAGCGGAGCGCGACATGGAGCGCCGTCCCGGCGGTCGTCTCCTGCAGGGTTCCGAACACCGCGGACCCCGCAAGGCCGATCCTGACGTCGGGCCACGCCCGCCGCGCGGGCGCGGCGGCAGCGGCGTCGGGCGGGGGCGGGGCAGGGGAGGGCGGCGGTGGGGGCGGGGCGGGCGGCACGTGGAGGCTCGGATCGAGCGCGACGCGGAGCGAGAGCGCCATGTTCATGACAAGCTCTTTGCAGTCGTCGTGATAGACGACCAGGTGCCGAGACCATGCGATGGCCCCATCCGCGTCGTAGAGATCCATGGTGGCGTGTATCTCCCTCCCTGGACCGCGGAAGACAAGGGCCTTGGCCTGCGCGGCCGCCTCGGGCTCCACCGGGTCATAGCCGAGCTGCCTGGCCATCTCCTCGCGCAGGAGCGCCTCGCCCGGGCAGCGCTCGGCCCCTGGCGCGCGCCGGTACTCGAGCTGCACTGCGGCGCGGGGCGGCGCGGCGCCGGCGCGCCAGGGCCACAGCAGGGCCGCGGCCGCAGCGACGAGCCACCACGGCGCTCGGACGCTAGCTCCGCTCGCCCGAAGTCCGGCCAGGGATTGCCGACGCGCGGAGCTGGGTCGGTCCTGCGTTGCCGCGTCAGCCCCGGTGTCTCTTGCTGATGCTGCTGACATGGTGCTCATCGCGGCGTGGTGACCGCTTGTTCAGGCCAGGTGTCATCGGCCGCATTCCCGTCCAGGGAGCGGCCAGTGTGACTCGCTCAGAAGGCATCCACGGGGAGCACGAGCCCCACGCCGACCACGCCGGAGAGCGGAGGGACCCGCCATACCTCTCTGTTGTTGACCCAGAGGGACGGACGGCTGTGGTTCGTGTGCAGCTCGGCGAACCCGCGCAGGAACAGCTGCTCGGAGAAGCGCCAGTCGCCCGCGACCCGCAGGCCGACCGAGCTGACCCACGGCTGGCGCGCTTGAATGCTGACGCCGGGGTCGCTCGTGATCCGCAGCTCGCCGGCGTCGAAGACGGCGCACACCGACAGGACCCCGCGATGACCGCAGATGTCGAGCGTCGGCATCGCAAGGCTCGCATGGACCAAGACGCCGTCCGCGAAGGTGTCCGCCAGGGAGGTGAACATCCGCGCCTCGACGCCGATCGACAGGCTGGGCCAGCGGAACGCCGTGGCGAAAGAGGCCCCTCCGCCGAGCGCGGGCAGGAGGCCCACCGCGAGCAGCGGTGACGCGGAGATCTCGCCGCGGAACATGTGGTCGTCCTCCTGAGTCTCCCGTCCCGATTCAGACCGAGGCGTATCCGCGTGCACCGGGGTCGTCGCCATCAAGACAACGAGCACGGCGGCACAACCGGCGCGTCGCATCGGCGTCCCGGCTAGGGCGGGATCGGTGCGGTACGGAGCGGAGTGGACACCTCGACCCGATGCACGCCGCTGTCTCCCGTCCGGCCGCAACACCCCGCCATGTGGCCCCCCTCTTCACCGTCTCCGGCGCCCGTAGGACAGTGCACCTCTGCCGCGTGACGGAGGCCGGCTCGACGTCGCCGCTCCCACGTCGTGATCCTGTAGATACTGACTTTGGAGCGCACGTAAAGGCTTTTGTGTGCGCTCTCGAGCGCGCGGGTCGCATTGCGTTTTGGCTCGTCGATTTCTCCCTATCGAGAGATTTTTCCGTCATGCCCACGGATCCATCTACTTGGCGCCTTTGCCTGACATCGCAGGTTCTGGTCAAGCCCGACTGTGGTTCAGGAGAAGCCCGAATCGTTTGGCTCGGGCGGCGCTGCGCCGCCCTTCGCGGCGCGTCACCGTCACCCGTTCTCGCCTGGACGTGTTTGGCAGCAAAACGTGCTCGGACCGGTGAGGACGATCTCGCCTCGCAGCTCTCCGCCGCTCGGCTCGCAGCTTCCGGGCTGGTTGACCTGCCAGATAGCCCTCATGCTCTTGGGCGTTTCCCCGGGCTTGGCGGCGACGCACCCCGGGGCATGGCTCGAAGCGGTACCGGCGGTGATCAGCTCGCCGCACGCGCCGTCCCGGAAGGAAAGGAGCGCCAGGGAACACTCGCTGCCTGTCGGAGGACCGCACTCACACGGCGTGCAGTGGCGTTCGTCCCTCATGCCGTCGTAGAGGACGACGTCCTCCGGGTAATCTTCCGGGCAGGTCACCTCGCCCTCGCCGAGGTGCATGATGCACTGAGCGAAGCCGTGTTCCTGAACGGGCGACACGCACGTCTTCGACGGAGAGGCGCACGTGCGTTTCTCGGGGATGCCTCCGCACGCAACGCCGGAGCGATACCACCGCAAGCTGAACTGTGGCACCGGGGGGGGCTCGATGCTGGCTTCGCAAGGCGTCACTCGGGTCGCGCCGAGGACGAGCGATTGCTGATCGTTCACCAGGGCGTCGCTGGGCACCACGCAGGTGCCGTTCAGCATGTCCCGGGGCTCATGCACCGACACCGGCGAGCCACCGCACTTCAGCGAGGCGGCCGTCCTGAGATCGGCGGGCAAGGCGCAGGCTGGCTCGCCGCACCGACATGGGCTGCACGCGAAGGGGAAGTCAGCGGCCTCGTACCCCCTGTACACCCTGGTCGGGGCGCTGCCGGGGCAGTTCGGCTCGTCCACCGTTCTGCCGACCCAGAGCAGCGCCGGGCCATAGAAGCCCTCCGGAGCCGGCTCGACACACTGGTCGCCGCTGCACGTGTCGTCGCATGCCGAGATGCACGCGTCGCGGTCGGGCTGGTTTCTACACACTTTCGCGCATGTCCGACATTCCGCTATGCAATCCCAACGGTCGGGCCCGTAGGGCTCGCTTTTACATTGATCCACGCACGTCCCGCATTCCGCTAGACACGCGTCCTGGTTGGGCACGTTCTCACACTCGGTGTCGCATGTTTCGATAGTCTCTCTGGTGTAGAAGCAGCCTGGGAGGCACGCCAGCAGCGCAAGCGCGAGAGAGGTAGTCTTCATAGACCTCCTGTCGGGAAGAGCTCGCAGCCCGCTTTACTACAGACGCGACCGTTTCAAGCGAAGATGGGCCGGGATACGCCAGGAATGACCCCTCTCGACGCATTGCGATCAGCGCCGGGGAATTCCAAGAGAACGCCAGCCGCGGCGATTTTTTGTCAGCGCAGCCCGGGCTTGAGCGCAGCGAGGCACCTCATGAAATGAAGACACGCTGGGCCACGTAAGCGCTCGGTGTCGGAGTGCACTCTCGACCCAACTCCTGGGTGACCGAGCGCGCTCCTGCGCAACCCTGCGCGACCGAGCGCAGGTCGCGGCGCTCAGGCGCGAGCCAAGGCGACCGGGCGCACCGCGTCGGAGGGGGTCGGTTGGGCTCGGATGCGCCCGCGCCCGATCGCAGGAAGGCGAGCCGCGTGTTCCCAGGCGGCGTACTGGGCCGGGCTCAGACGCTTGAACCCTGCGTCACAAGCGTCACAAGCGTCGAAAGCGCTCGCGGGGCGTGCGCTTGCTGCGTTAGGCTCCGATCCTGATGAGTGGGGATCCACCCGATAGCGAGCGCGGGCTGCATCAGGCCGGGCTCCGTCCTCAGGAAGAGATGGGCTCGCGGGGGGCGGCGAGCGGCGCGCCGGTCCACTCGGCCACCGTCTCGCTCTCCTCCGGGCGGCGCTACGAGATGGAGGTGACGTCGGCGGGCGATCGGCTCGTCGTCCGCGGAAGGACGGGTGAGATCGTCCTGCAGATGGAGATCACCGACGCCGGTCCGGTGCTGTCGTTCGCGGCGCCCGACGGCGAGCGCGCCGGTTCACGGCGGGGCGGCCGGGAAAGCGCCTCCTCCGCGCCGCCGCGGCGCGCGGCCTCGCCGCCGCAGTCTGTGATCGTCCCCACGTCGAGCGGAAAACGCCCCCCCTCGGAGGGCGAGGCCGACGAGACCGTCGAGGTGCCGCGGGCGCTGCCGCTGCCCTCGATCAAGCTCCCGCCGGAGGCCGAGCCGCTCGAGCTCGATGGCGGCAACGCGCGGTCGGGGGTCACCCTCCGTCGATCTCCCGGCGAGCTCGACGCGAGCGGCGCCGTGCCGGCCGCGCCGGCGCTGGCGACGCCGAGCGGTGCGGCCCCTGCGCCCGCCTCGCGGAGCGACCTTCCGGGCGCGCTGCCCTCGCTCAGCCTTCAGCAGTACGCGGTCCTCTGCGCCGAGTCGTCGATCGGAGCCGCCTCGTCGTTCGACCAGGCGCTCCTGCGCCACGGCATCGCCGACCGCGACCTGTGGAAGGCCGTCGATCGCAGCTGGCAGGATCGGCTCGAGCGCGAGCCGATCCTCACGTTGCGCTGGATGGAGCTCACGACGCGCTACCGCGAGCACCTGACGCGTCGGTGAAGCTCGCGGCGTGATGCAGCGCGGATACCTGCTACAGCAGCGCCCCGCTCATGCCGGGCAAGCTCCCGGAATCTGGAAGGCGAGGCAGCGGAAGAAGAGGAAGAAGACGCCTGAACCTCTTTCCGTCATCTTCGTCTTTCTGTGAACATCCCAAGAAGTGGCGCTGGTCCCGGGAGAGCGCGCGAGCTACCGCAGCCAGCCGTCGGTGTCTGGAGTCTCAGTGCAGGGTCTTCTCGAAGCCATCAGGAAAGCCTGTCTTCCGGGCCTCTGGTCCCAGGGCGTCAAGCTCGCCCGTGAGGGCGCTGCCTTCGGACGGGAGGATCGCGGCGATTCGATCGTGGTCCGCGTCAAGGCGGCCGGGCAGCCCGTTGCACCCACCGTCACCCTCTACCCAGCGGACGCCGAGTGGACGTGCGACTGCGGTGGAAAAATCGACCCCTGCGCGCACGCTGTCGCGGCGACGCTGTCGCTCTCGCAACCGATCGCGCAGGGCCAGCCGGCGGCGCAGGGCCAGCCGGCGGCGCAGGGCCAACCGGCGGCGCAGGGGCAGCCAGCCGCGCAAGGCGGCGCGACCGCCGCGGCTGCGCCGCCGGCGCGGCTGCGGTACCGGCTCCGGCGCAAGGGGCTCGTGCTCGCGCTCGAGCGGATGATCGTGCACGCGAGCGGCGCCGAGGAGCCGCTCCGGGTCTCGCTCGCCAGCCTCGCTGGCCGCGCCGTGCGGGCTCCAGCGAGCCCGGAGCGGCCGGGGCCGAGGCTGCCCGAGCTCTACCCGACGCACGAGGACCTGGCGGTCGACCGCCTCGTGGGCACGAAGCAGCACGGCTACTTCCCCTCGGATCGCCAGCCCGAGCTCTTCGCGGCGCTGGCGGGCGTCGCGGACGTGGAGCTCGACGGCGCGCCCGTGCGCATCTCCAGCGAGGCGATCGGCCCTCGCGCGGCGGTGCGCGATCACGACGACGGCGCAGCGCTCGTCGTGGAGCGGGACCCGCGCGTCGACGAGGTGATCGCGTCGGGCGTCGTGCGGTGCGGCGGCACGCTGCACCTGCTCCGGGAGATTGACCTCACGGGGCCGAAGCTCGAGCGGCTGCCGCTCCGGCGGGTGTTCCCGCGGGGGGACCTCGGCAAGCTGGTGACCGACGTCCTGCCGGAGCTGACCAAGCGCGTCCCGGTCACGATCCAGAGCCAGCGCCTGCCCCGCGCGGGCGGCGCGTCCCGGCCGCGGATCCTCCTGGAGCTCAGCCAGAAGGAGCACACGCTCTCCGTCGTGCCCAGCCTCGTGTACGGCGACCCGCCCGAGGCGCGCATCGAGAACGGCCGGCTCGTGCACCTGTCCGGCGCCGTGCCCGTCCGCGACGAGCCCGCGGAGCGCATGTTGCTGATCCGGCTGCGCGACGAGCTCCACCTCATCCCGGGACGCCGGGTCGACTTCGATGGCGTCGAGGCGATCCGCTTCGCCTCGCGCCTCGAGTCGTGGGACGCCCGCGCCTTCGCCGACGCGCGCGGCGAGATCTTCGGCAAGGCCGCGCTCGTGCCGCGCTTCGTCATCCAGGACCGGGCCTTCGACGTCGAGTTCGAGCTCTCGGCGGGGCGCGACGACGGCGCGGGCGACGAGGGCGACGGCGCCGGCGCGCCCCCGAAGCGCGCGGACGCGACGGCCGTGATCCGCGCGTGGCAGGACGGCCTGCCGCTCGTGCCGCTCCTCGGCGGCGGGTGGGCGCCGCTGCCCTCGGCGTGGCTCGACAAGTACGGCGCGCGCGTCGCCGATCTGCTCGCGGCGCGGCGCGAAGACAAGGAGGTGCCGCCCGCGGCGCTCCCGGCGCTGGCCGCGCTGTGCGACGAGATCGAGTACCCGCGCCCGTCGGGCTTCGACAAGCTCATGCCGCTGCTCGACGGCTTCGCGTCGCTCCCGGAGGCGCCGCTGCCCTCCGACCTGACCGCGACGCTGCGCCCCTACCAGCGACGCGGCGTCGACTGGCTGTCGTTCCTGCGCGACGCCGGCCTCGGCGCGGTGCTCGCCGACGACATGGGGCTCGGCAAGACGCTGCAGACGCTCTGCTCGCTGCGCGGGCGGACGCTCGTCGTGTGCCCGCGCAGCGTCGTCCACAACTGGGCCGACGAGATCCGGCGCTTCCGCCCGGGCCTCCGGTTCGCGATCTACCACGGCACGCGGCGCGCGCTCGATCCTGCGGCCGACGTCACGCTGACGACCTACGCCGTGCTCCGCAACGACGCCGAGCTGCTCGCGGCGCAGGCCTGGGAGGCGGTGGTGCTCGACGAGGCGCAGGCGATCAAGAACCCCGACAGCCAGGCGGCGAGGGCGGCGTTCGCGCTCCGCGCCGAGCTGCGCGTGGCGCTGAGCGGCACGCCGGTCGAGAACCGGCTCGAGGAGCTCTGGAGCCTGCTCCACTTCACGAACCGCGGCCTCCTCGGCGGGCGGAGCGCCTTCCAGGAGCGCTACGGCCGGCCGATCGCCGAGGGCGTGCAGGGCGCCGCGGCCGAGCTGCGGCAGAAGATCCGCCCCTTCGTGCTGCGGCGGTTGAAGGGCGAGGTGGCGCCGGAGCTGCCGCCGCGGTCGGAGATGGTGCTCTACTGCGAGCTCGAGGAGGCAGAGCGCGAGCTCTACGACGCGGTGCGCGCGGCCACCCGCAAGGACGTGGTGGAGAAGCTCGCGGAGGGGGCGAGCGTCATGGCGGCGCTCGAGGCGCTGCTCCGCCTGCGCCAGGCGGCCTGCCATCCGGCGCTGATCCCGGGATCGAGCGCCGGCGGCGCGGCGCCGGCGGCGCGGACCGTGCCCTCCTCCAAGGTGACGCGGCTGATCGAGGCGCTCGAGGAGTGCGTCGCGGACGGCCACAAGGCGCTCGTGTTCTCGCAGTGGACCTCGCTGCTCGACCTCGTCGAGCCGCACCTCGGCGCGGCGGGGATCCCGTGGAGCCGCCTCGACGGCGGGACGCGCGACCGCGCCGGGGTGGTCAACGAGTTCCAGTCGCCGGGCGGCCCGCCGGTGATGCTCATCTCGCTCAAGGCGGGCGGCACCGGCCTGAACCTGACCGCGGCGGATCACGTCTTCCTGCTCGATCCCTGGTGGAACCCGGCGGTCGAAGATCAGGCGGCCGATCGGGCCCACCGTATCGGACAGCACCGGCCGGTGATGGTCCACCGGCTCGTCGCGAAGGACACGGTGGAGGAGGGGATCCTCGCGCTGCAGGAGCGGAAGCGCGCGATCGCGGGCGCCGCGCTGGGCGAGGCGGACAGGGCGGCCTCGCTGACGCGGGAGGATCTGCTCGCGCTGCTGGGGTAGCGCACATCGATCGCGGCCTTCCGCGCGGCGCTCCCCGTCGTGTCGCTCGCGGGCGGGCGCATCGCCGCGGACCCTGGCGGTGTACGCGTTGCGCGTGTTGAGCCGCCATGGGATGAGCGGGTGTGATGCGAACGTTCATCCTCCCCCTCGCCGCGCTGCTGGCGCCGCTCGCTGCGTGCACCGTCAACGGTCCGCGCGAGCCGGCGCCCGAGCCGTCATCACCCGTGGAGCCCCCGGCGCCGCTGTCCACCGCGGCGCCGGGCGCGCCCGCGCCGCAGGCTTCGGCCACGGTCACAGCGACGACCCAGGCGCCGGCCACGACAGCGCGGACCGCGCCCGGCGAGGAAGCGCTGTTCGGCACGTGGAGCTCCGCCGCGTGCGGTCCGCGCAAGTACGAGCGCCGGCTCTCTCTCGCGAAAGACGGCAGCTTCGTCGCCGAGGATCGCGTCTCTCCCTGCCCGCCGAGCGCGGTGTGCGTCTGGTCGGGCATCGTCCATCGCAAGGGGGCGTTCAAGCGCGCCGACAGGACGCTCCTGCTCTCGGTCTCCGAAGGGTCGCAGGGGCCGGGCGCTCACCCGTTCCCGACCACGCTCACCATCGATCCTTCGACGGGCGCCCTCGCCGAGACCGGAGAAGGCGGCGCTCCCTGCCCCTACGCGCCCGCCGGCCAGTAGCGGCCTCGGTGCGCGAGCGCACCGCTCTCAGCACCCGCACGCCTTCTGGACCGCTCCAAGGAGGGCCTCGTAGCGGATCGGCTTCCTGAGCAAGGGTGTTCCGGGCGGCGGGGACGTGATCGACGCGGCCGACAGGACAACGACCGGGATGCCCGCGAACCGCGCGTCGCGCCGCATCCGGTCGATCAACTCCACACCGTCCATGACGGGCATCAACAGGTCGACGAGCATCATATTCGGCCGCTCGCCGCGCTCGAGCAGCGCGAGCGCCTCCGCTCCGTTTCCAGCCGTCATGACGCTGTAAGCGCCGTCTTCCTCGAGCGCATCGCGAAGCGAGATCTGAATATCCTCGTTGTCCTCCACCAACAGGATGTGCTTCATCGTGTCAGCTTAAGGAGATTTGGTCTCGGTGTCATCGAGGTTCCCACGTTGTCGAGGCAACTCCACAGTAAAGGTCGAGCCGACGTCAGGTTCACTCGCGACGGACACCGTCCCACCCATGGCCCCGACGACCTGCCGCACGATCCACAGCCCGAGCCCGAGCCCGCCGTAGTGCCGCTCCGAGACCGCGCGCTCGAACTGGTTGAAGATGATGGCCTGGTGCTCGGGCGCGATGCCGATGCCCTGGTCCGTGATCGTGAGCCACGCGCGGACATCGCTTGACCACACGGTGATCGTGATCGGACGTCCACGGCCGTATTTGAGCGCATTGGTGAGGAGGTTGTTCACCACCTGGTCGAGGCGCCTGCGATCCCAGCCGCCCGTGGCGTCGGCGGCGAGCTGGAGCGACATCGAGTTCCTGGCGAGGTCGTATTTGTGCTGCTCGACCACCTCGCACACGACCTCCGCGAGGTCGACCTCCTGTATCTGAAGCTCGATCCGTCCAGCGGCGATGCGCGAGACGTCGAGCAGGTCGGAGACGAGCCGTTCCAGGCGGTCGATCTGCCGCTCCACGACCGATAGCTTGATGACCAGGCGCTCGGGCGTGAGGCGGTCTGCGCGCGCGGCGCGCGCCGCGCGCAGCACGCTCTCCACCTCGGCGCGCAGCGGCGTGATCGGTGTCTTGAGCTCATGGGCCGCGACGGCGAGGAAGATCTCTCGCGCCCTCACGGCCTCTCGCGCCTGCTGGAGCATCACCTCGCGCTCCTCGGCCGCGATCTTCTGCTCCTGGATGTCGGTGCAGGTGCCGAACCACTTCACGATCCGCCTGGCCGTGTCGTGCAGGGGCAACCCGCGCACGAGGAACCAGCGGTAGACCCCGTCGCTGCGCCGCATTCGGTACTCGATCTCGTAGGCGTCTCCGCTGGCGAAGCTCTCCTTCCAGCGCGCCACGACCCGATCCGCGTCCTCGGGGTGGATGGCGGCCGTCCAGGCCGCGCCGCTGGGCAGGCGCTCGCCGACATACTCCGCGAAGCGCCGGTTGAAGTAGTCGAACTCCCCGTCCGGCGTCGCGGTCCATACGAGCTGGGGAATGGCCTCCGCGAGCGCCTCCCGCGTGTTCTCGTAGAGCGCCGAGAGCTGGCGGTTCAGCTCCTCCCTGCGGAGCTCGTCCTCGCGTGTGATACGCGCCGCGCCCGCCATCGCGACCACCTTGGGCAGCAGCGGAAAGAGCAGGATCGCGGTGCCGACGGAGGCGATCGCCGTGATGGCCCGGAGGGCCCCATCCAGCCAGTACAACGGCTGCCAGATGACCCACACATCCATGAAGTGCGTGAACCCACAGGCAACGATGAAGGTGCCGAACGCGAGGTACACCCGCTGGAAGGGGATGTCCCGGATGCGCCGGACCAGATGGGCGAGGGTCAGGGAGATCGAGAGATAGGCGAAGCCGATCGCCAGGTTGGTGATGACCTGCAGCCAGACCATGCCCGGCTGCCAGAAGTAGCAATGGCCATGGGGCATGAATTCCGTCGCGAACAGACTGTGTGGCGACTCGAGCATAAGATCCTCTGCTGGAGTTTCCGAGGGCTCAGGGTGATGTGAGGACGTAGTGTACAATCCTTGGCTGGCGAACAGGACGCGGCTCGCGCGACTCGTCCACGGGGCTCTGGGCGCGGCGCGGTGCAGAGCGGCGCGGCGCGCCGCGGTGCAGAGCGGTTAGAAGCGTGCCGGCAGGACCCGACGCGCCGCCGCGGTTCGCGCGCGGCCTCCCGCGTGCTATGCACGCACGCTTCGATGAGTCCCGACCGCGAAGCCGCCGGCGCAGGCCGGCCGTTCACTGCTGCCGATCTCGACGCTTGCCTCAAGGTGCTGGAGGCCGTGGCCCTCGATCGCGCGCAGCTCGCCGCCATCAGCTCCGAGGACCGCCGCCGGCTTCTCCTGGCCGCTGGCCGCGTCTCGCGCCCCGAGCGCGCCGAGCAGCGAGAGCTCGCCAGGGCGTTCCGCAAGCGCGACCGGCACGCGCAGAAGTCCGCCGACGCCGCCCTGCTCGATGCGGTCGGCATCCGCGTCGCCCGTCGAGAGCCGGTGTTCCGTACGCCGGACGCGCTCGCCCAGGCAGCGCCCCCGCTGTCGTGGGCCGACCCCGCCGAGGAGCCCGCGTCGCCGCCCGAGGCCACCGAGGAGCCCGGTCCGCCGGCCGAGCCGGGCGCGCCGGAGCTCGCGCGGCCGCGCAAGTGTTACGTCTGCAAGGTCGAGTTCCGCAAAGTCCACTTCTTCTACGACGCGATGTGCGCCGCGTGCGGCGACTTCAACTACCGCAAACGCAGCCAGACCGCGCCGCTCGACGGCCGCATCGCGCTCGTCACGGGCGCGCGCGTCAAGATCGGTTATCAGGCGGCGATCATGCTCCTCCGCGCCGGCGCGCGGGTCATCGTCACGACCCGCTTCCCGCACGACGCCGCTCGCCGCTTCTCGGCGGAGCGCGACTTCGACGCCTGGGGATCACGGGTCGCGATCTACGGCCTCGATCTCCGACACACGCCGAGCGTCGAGCTCTTCACGCGCCACCTCCTCCACACGCTCGACCGGCTCGATTTCATCATCAACAACGCCTGTCAGACCGTGCGGCGACCGCCGGGCTTCTACGGCCACCTCATCGAGGGCGAGACCGCGCCCGTCCGCTCCCTCCCGCAGGGCGCTCAGCCCCCGCTCCGCGAGTACGACGCGCTCCGCGCGTGCGGCACGCTCCCCCTCGTCGCCGGCGCCGACCCCACCGCGGGCCTGCGCGAGCCCGCCTTGCTCTCCCAGATCCCGGCTCCGGGCGATGAGCGCCTCGACGAGCTGCTCTTCCCTCAGGGGCGCTACGACGCCGATCTCCAGCAGGTCGATCTCCGGACGCTGAACAGCTGGCGGCTCACCCTCGCCGAGGTCCCGACCGTCGAGATGCTCGAGGTGCAGCTCGTCAACGCGGTCGCCCCCTTCGTCCTGAACTCCCGGCTGAAGCCGCTCATGATGCGACGGCCCACGTTCGACAGGCACATCGTCAACGTCTCGGCGATGGAGGGGCAGTTCTACCGCCGCTACAAGACGGACAGGCACCCTCACACCAACATGGCGAAAGCCGCGCTCAACATGATGACGCGCACGTCCGCGCCCGATTATGTGAAGGACGGCATCTTCATGAACAGCGTCGATACCGGGTGGGTCACCGACGAGGACCCCGCGGCGCTCGCCGCGCGCAAGCTCGAGGAGCACGGCTTTCATCCGCCGCTCGATATCGTCGACGGCGCCGCCCGCATCTGCGACCCCATCTTCGCCGGGCTGCTCAGCGGCCAGCACGCGTACGGCCAGTTCTTCAAAGACTACATGCCGACCGATTGGTAGCCGCCGCCGCCCGCGCCAGGGCGCGCTCCTACCCTCAACAACCGCCCGTGCGAGGCACCCGGCGACGAGCTGGTCGAGCTGGGCCCGCTCGTCCGATCGCGCGGTGCACCCGGTCGCTCACGCTGCCTGCCTGACGCGCCGTCTGCGCGCCTCCGACGTCCTGTTCAGGTCGCTTGACGCTGCGCATCCCTTTCTTGACAGTCGAGACAGCCCGCTGATAAGCGATAACTTAACACTTACCACCAGGAGGGAGCGCTCCGTATGGAGATCCTGATTCACAACCCGCTGACCCGCTTCCTCATCCAGGCGTTCTTGATCATTGCCTGCGCGAGGCTCGTGGGCCTGGTGGCCCGCCGGATGGAGCAGCCGATGGTCATCGCCGAGGTCACGGCGGGCATCCTGCTCGGCCCGTCGCTGTTCGGCTGGCTCTTCCCCGATGCGTCGGCGGTCCTGTTCGCAAACGATTCGCTGCCGCTCCTGAAGCTGGTGAGCGAGGTCGGCCTCATCGTCTTCATGTTCCTCATCGGGCTGGAGCTCGATCCGAAGCTCTTGCGCGGGCGGGGCCACGCCTCGGTCATCATCAGCCACACGAGCATCGTCGTGCCGTTCGCGCTGGGCGGGCTCCTCGCGCTCTACCTGTACCCCCGGCTCTCCGACAGCTCCGTCCCGTTCTCGTCGTTCACGCTGTTCATGGGCGTGGCCATGAGCATCACGGCGTTCCCGGTGCTCGCGCGCATCCTCACCGAGCGGCGCCTGCTGCGCACGAAGGTCGGCGCTCTCACCATCACGTGCGCCGCCGTCGACGACGTGACCGCCTGGTGCATCCTCGCGTTCGTCGTCTCGATCGCGCGCGCCACGGGGCTCGTGGGCGCTGTCTGGACCACCGTCTTCGCCGTCGCCTACATCGCCGGCATGCTGTTCCTTGTCCGCCCCTTCCTCGTCCGGCTCGGCGAGCGCGGCTCCAGCAAGGAAGGGCTCTCGCAGGACCTCGTCGCCGTCACGCTCCTCCTGCTCATCGTGTCGAGCTGGATGACCGAGATGATCGGCATCCACCCGCTGTTCGGGGCCTTCATGCTCGGCGCGATCATGCCGAAGGGCACCGGCTTCGCGCAGAGCCTCGCCGAGAAGCTCGAGGACTTCGCGGTGGTCTTCCTGCTCCCGCTGTTCTTCGCCTACAGCGGCCTGCGCACGCACATCGGGCTGCTCAACTCGGCCGACGGCTGGATGATGTGCGGCCTCATCATCCTGATCGCCTGCGTCGGCAAGTTCGGCGGCAGCGCCGTGGCCGCCCGCTTCACCGGCCAGAGCTGGCGGGAGGCCAGCGCCGTCGGCATCCTCATGAACACCCGCGGCCTGATGGAGCTCATCGTCCTGAACCTCGGCTTCGATCTGGGCATCATCTCGCCCAAGCTGTTCACGATGATGGTGCTCATGGCGCTGGTCACGACCTTCATGACCTCGCCGCTCCTGCGCTGGATCTACCCGCCGGAGGAGCTCGCCAAGGAGCTCGCCGACGTGCCGGAGCGGACGCCTCTGCCCACGGCAGCAGAGGTGTTCACCGTGCTCATGTGCGTCTCCTACGAGCGCTCCGGCCCCGGCATGGTGACGCTCGCGAGCGCCCTCGCCGGCACGGGCCCCGAGGCGAGGCGCCTCTACGCCCTGCGTCTCATCCCGCCGACCGATCGTGGCTCGTTCTACCTCGAGCAAGGGCTCGAGCGGCAGGGGACGGCCGCGCTCGCGCCGCTCCTGTCGCGGGCCAAGGAGCTGGGCGCCGAGGTCCGGCAGCTCTCCTTCGTCTCGCCCAAGCCGAGCCACGACATCTGCAACGTCGCCGACGTGAAGCAGGCCGATCTCGTGCTGGTCGGCTGGCACAAGCCCATCCTCAGCCAGACCGTGCTCGGCGGCACCGTCTACGAGGTCATGCGCGGCGCCCACACCGACGTCGGTGTGCTCATCGATCGCGGGCTCGCCGCGGTCCGCAAGCTGCTCGTGCCGTTCCACGGCACGTTGCACGACAAGGCGGCCCTCTCGCTCGCCCGCCGGCTCGCGCAGCAGGTCGGCGCCGACGTCACCATCCTCCACGTCGTCAAGCCGAAGCGCAGGTCCGACGACACGCTCGGCGCGCAGCAGACGGTCGACGAGGTGTTCGAGGGCGAGGAGGGCGGCGCGCTGCAGAAGTCCAAGGTGCTTCTCAAGGTGGTGGAGCACGACTCCCCCGCGGACGCGGCCCTCGAGGAGGCGAAGCGCGGCTACGATCTCGTCCTCGTCGGCGTCGGTCCCGAGTGGGGCCTCGCGCAGCGCCGGTTCGGGATCCGCGCCGAGCACATCATCCAGGGGTGCCCGACCTCGCTGCTCGTCGTGCGGCACTACGAGCCCGCCGCCGTGTCCGCCCCAGCCGCGGCGCCCGTCCCGAAAGTCCTCCCGACCGCCCTCGCGGTCGAGCCCGATCGCTCCTGAGGCCCCATGCCAGCGATGTCCGACGCTGACGGCGCCGCGCGCGCCCGCGCGGTCGCCGCGTTCGGGGCCGCGCTGCGGCTCCTCCGCGTCGAGGCGGGCCTGAGCCTGCGCGCGCTCGCGCACCGCATCGGCGTCTCCAGCGCCTACCTGAGCCGCGTCGAGCATGGGCACGACGCCATCCCCACGCCCGACCGGCTCACGGCGATCGCCGGCGCGCTCGAGCTCCCGCCGGCGGTGCTCCTCGAGCTAGGCCATCAGGTCGAGCCGCTCGTCTCGCGCTACCTCGAGCGCGTTCCGTCGGCGAAGGCGCTCTGCGCGGAGCTCGCGCGGCGCAACCTCAGCGCCCCCCAGCTCGCGCGCGTCAAGGCGTTCATCGACGCCGAGTTCCCGGCGAACGCGGCCTTCGGGGGGGCGCCCGCGCGGCGGCTCAGCGGCCTGCTCACGCCAGAGCGGGTCGTGCTCCACCTCTCGTGCGCGGACATCGAGGACGTCATCGACGTCGCGGCGTCCCGGCTCGCGCCCCCTGGCGGCCCGATTTCGGCGAGCGCGCTCGCCCAGGAGATCCTGCGGCGCGAGCTCGAGTCGCCCACGGCGCTCGGCAACGGCGTCGCGGTCCCGCACGCGATCGTCCCCGGCGCGTGCCAGGCGGCCGTGCTCGCGACCCTGGCCGAGCCGCTCGCGGTGCCGACGCCGGGCGGCGCCCCGCTCCGGCTGTTCGTCGTCCTCATCTGCGGCGAGGGGGGCCGCGCGCACCTCGAGCTGCTCGCCCAGGCAGCCAGGCTCGCCAGCCTCGGCGCCGCCGACGCGCTGTGCGCAGCCCACGACCCCGCGCAGCTCATCGACCAGCTCTCGCAGATCGAAGCGGGCTGCGGCTGATCGCCGCGGGGGGCCGCGGGGCCCCCGTCACTCGACGCGGACGAGGCGCTGCACCACGGACGAGCCGCCGCGCGCGTCGCGCAGGACCGCGGTGATCGTGGCGACGCCCGGCTCGGCAGGTGGGATCCACGTCACGGCGTGATCGCCGATGTACCCCTCGTTCGCGTCGCTCACGAGCTTGATGCCCCCGTCGAGATCGCCCAGATCGGCGAAGTAATCGACCCAGACGATCTCCTTCAGCGCCTGCTGCTGCGCGCTGGGATCGTCCTCCGCCACCTCGGGATCGACGATCGCCTCGAGCTCGTAGGCCGTGCACTCGACGAACGGATCCTCCGCGCTGCAGCCGGCCTCGCGCCGCGCCTCCGCGCTCACGTGGCAGCGCTGGACGGTGGGGATGTCGGCGAAGTCCTCCGGCAGGGGCTCGCCGTCGAGCGTGAGCCCCTGCATCTCCGGGTTCGCGTTCTCGCGACCCCCCTCGAAGGCGTAGATCTGCGTGTAGCCGGGCACGAAGCTGTCCGGGCCGAGCCGGCGCCCGCCGCTGAAGCAGGCGGCGGGGAACGTCCCGGCGCGGCCGGTGCCCTGGTCCTCCACGAGACCGAGCTCCCCGGTGCAGGCGACGAAGAAGACGAACGCGCTCCCGAAGGCCGGACCCCCGGTGGCGGGCGGCTTGCGGCCGGCGAGGATGTCGTCGCTGATCGTGATCGTGTACGTGTCCCCGAAGCCGGGGCGCACGCCGTTGAGGTCGGGCAGCGGGACCGTCGGGTCGCCTCGCTCCAACCACGCCTCGATCTCGGAGGCGATGCCTTCGAGCTGCGCGTAGCAGCCGTAGTAGTCGTCCCCGACGGGGTTCTCGCACCCGCCGAACCAGTAGACCGAGACAGGGCGCGACCCGTCCTCGGGGCCGCCCAGCCCGTCCTGGTAGTGGATCCGGAAGGTGACCTGGTCGCCGGGGTTGGCGTACGGCTTGTCGGCGACCACCGCGAGGACGCGGAGCCCGCCCACGAGGCTCGGCGGATCGAAGCCCGCGACGCACCCCGAGGCGATCGCCGGCGACGCGATCGCCGCGAGCGCGAGCGTCCCGAGCACCGCGCGCCGCCACCGGCGCCCGCGGCCCGCGCCGTCGCGCTTCGCCGCGCCGTTCATCGCCTGCGCCCCGCGCATCTCAGAACTCTCCTCGCATCCCGAAGCTCGGCAGGATGGGCAGCCCCGTGACGTACTGTCGGGCTGTGTAGTTGTAATTGTACTGAATCGCCTCGCTGTTCGCGTTGTTGTAGACGTTCTGCACGTCGAGGTAGGCCGAGAGCCGCCAGGTCTTGAACTTCCACGTCTTGTCCAGGCGCAGATCGAGCTGGTGGAACGCCGGGAGCCGCTCGCTGTTCGGGCCGGAGAACGGGATGGGCGTATACGTCCCGGTGGGCGCGTAGAAGAGCGCGTTGGTGCGGTACGGGTCGCAGCTCTGCTCGTTGACGTTGCACACGTTGGGCGTGACCAGGTTGCCGGAGACGAGGCGGAACCGGGCGCCGAACTCCCAGCCGTCGCCCAGGCGGTAGCTGCCGAGCACCGTCAGGATGTGGGTCTGATCGAACGGGACGAGCCGCTCCGGCTCGCCGGGCTCCGGCACCCGCGTGCTGCGGGACAGCGTGTACGCGGCCCAGCCGAAGAAGCGATCGTCGGGCTTGTACTTGAGCAGGAACTCGCCGCCGATGACCCTGCCCGAGCCGACGTTCTGGTAGTCGAGCTGGATCGACCCGGGTCGGTTCACGCCGACGACGAGCTCGTCGAGCTGCTTGTAGAACCCCTCCGCCGACGCCTCGATGTGCCGGGTCAGCTCCTGCTCGACGCCGGCCGCATAGTGCAGCGCGCGGGTCGACTTCAGGCCGGGGTTGCCGAGCGGCGGGATCACCTCCTGGAACTGCGGCGGCTGATGGAACACCCCGAGGCCGCCCTTCACCGTGGTCCGAGGGAACCCGGGGACGACGTCGAAGCGCCCGTTCACGCGCGGGCTCACGGTGAGCTGCTGGTTCAGGTCCTGGTAGTCGAGGCGCAGGCCCGGGACGATCTTCGCCCGAGAGGTCGGGGCGAGCTCGAGCTCGGCGTACGCAGCGGGGTAGAAGAACTCGCCGTCGCGCGAGACCTCCTGGAGGGTGCGCGTCGAGAACGGCTGGTTCGGCGGCTCGCCGGGGCGGTTCGGTCCGGGGGCGCGGAGGTTCACGGCGTAGAGGCCGGCGAAGACGTCGAGCCCCGCGTTGAACACCGTGCCCTTCGAGATGCGCCGCGCGTACTCGAGGCGGCCGGAGATCGTCTTGAGATCGAGCTGAAAGTAGATCGGCCCGATCCCGAAATCGGCGTCGTCGCGCGCGATGGCGAGCACGCCGTCGAGCCGGTCCTTGTCGGTGAGCTCGTGATCGTAGCGGAGCTGCAGCCGCTGAAACGCCGTGTGCAGCCCGACGTTGCCGGAGAGGGCCGGCTCGTTGGGCGCCGGGTCGCTGAGCAGCAGCTCGAGGGCGTCGTCGGAGCCGAAGAACGTGAGGCGGACCCGCGCGGAGGGCGTGGGCTCGGTCTCGAGGAGGACCTGGTAGTCGTAATAGACCGGCGCCTGCGTTACGCCTGCGCCCGCGGCCTCGAGCACCGGGCCGAACGACTCGCCGATGTAGCTCCGCCGTCCCGCCACCATGAAGCGGGTGTTGTCGAGGAACGGCACGGGGCCCTCGAGCAGGACGCGCGCGTCGATGAGGTCCATCTGCGCCAGGCCGTGGAGCCTGCCGTCCTCCTTGGGGGAGCGGAGGGCGACGTCGACGATGCCGCCCTGCACCCGGCCGTACTTGGCGCTGAAGTTGCCGGGGTAGAAGTCGATCCGATCCAGCATCTCGGTCGGCACGACCGAGGAGAGGCCGCCGAAGTGGTAGATGAGCGGCACCTGCGTGCCGTCGACGAAGGTCTGCGTGTCCTGCGGGCCGGAGCCGCGGACGATGAGCAGCCCCGCGATGCTGGGCGGGCGTGCGACGCCCGGCAGGTTCTGCAGCGAGCGCAGGGCGTCGCCGTTCGTGCCGGGGATCCGGTTGATCTCGCGCTGCTCGATCGTGCGCTTCGTGACCTCGCGCGGCGGCCGCTTGCCGCGGACCGTGACCTCGAGGCCGTCGCCTTGCGGCAGGAGCCGGTACTTCACCTCGAGCTGCTCCCCGGGGGCGAGCGCCTCCTCGACGGAGAGCGGCTCGAAGCCGGGCGCCGCGATGGTGACCTGGTAGCGCCCCGGCGGCAGCGCGGCGAAGGCGAAGGCGCCGCCCTCGTCGGTCGTGAGCCCCGGCGGCGCGGCGATCGTCGCTGCGCCCGCGCCCGCGCCGGCGATGCGCGCGACCGAGACGGCGGCGCCGGCGAGCGGGACGTCGCCCCCGCTGGCGAGCACGGTGCCGCGGAGGCTCTCGGCGGGCCTCGCGGGCCTCGCGGGCTCGCCGGCGGCCGGCGGCGGCGAGGCCGTCTTCAGGGTGAACGAGTAGCGGTACAGGATGCGGGCCGGGGCGGGGGTCCCGTCCGCGCGGCGGGCGGGCTCGAACTCGAGCTTCTGGGCCGCGGCCAGCGCCGACTCATCGAATCCGTGCCCCGCGCTCTCGACGACGACGGCGTGCTTCACGCGCCCGTCGCGGTCGATGTCGAGCTGCAGGGTCACCGACGCTTCGCGCCCCTGTTTCTCGGCCTCCGGCGGGTACTCCGGGGGCGTGTAGTTGAGCGCCCGCGGCGGCGTCGCCTTCCCCGCCGGCGCGGCCGTGGAGGCAGGAGGCGTGACGATCGCGCCGCCCGGGCCTCGGGGCACGGCCGCCCCGCCCTCGGGCGCCTGCCCCTCCTGGCCTTGCTGTTGCGCCTGCGCCAGGCAGGGGGAGAGGGCGGCGAGCAGCGAGAGGAGCGCCGCGGCGGCCGGCCTGCGATCGCCGCGCGCGCGCCGGTCATCGATGCGGATGGAAGCGGCGGGCTCCTGCGTGGTCACGACGTCACACCGGGTCGCGCCGCTTCAGCACCGCGCAGAGCGTGACGAGGATGAGGAACGTCATGCCTGCGAGCACCGCATAGGGCATCCAGGTCTGATCGTACGTGGTGAAGCCCCACGCGCCCGCGTAGTTGTCGGCCGCCATCTGCGCGATGGCGCACTTGAACTTGCCGCCCTCGATGAAGTCCGCTGCGCTCGTGTCGGTGCGGTGCAGATCGATGACCCACGCTGGATCCTCCGCGGTCGCGAGCCGCTCCGGCGCGATCGCGCCCTCGAAGCCCCAGCGCGCCGGGATGATGTACATGAGCGGCCGGAGGTGCGGCACGGTCGTCATCGGCACCATGAGCCCCCCGAGGACGACCTGGGGGATGAGCGCGATCGGCGTGAGCGCCATCGCCGCCTCGGACGACGCGACCACCGTGGAGAGGAGGAGCCCCATCGCGACGGCGCTGAGCGAGGTGGCGGTCAGCGCGGCGAGCTGCATGCCGAACGCCTGCATGCCGCCGTGGAAGCCGAGGGCGAAGAACACGATCGCGAGCAGGACGGTGCACTGGACGAGGCAGAAGCCGGCGAGCAGCAGGTACTTGGAGAGCACGTAGTTGACGAGCCCCAGGTTGACCATGCGCTCGCGGAGGTAGATGGCCCGCTCGCTGACGATCTCGCGCGCCGCGTTCGAGGTCCCGAACCAGACCGCGGCGACGACGAGGAAGAAGATCGCCGCGGTGTGGTCGGTGGTGACCTCCATGCCCTTGATGACGTCGGTGCTCTTGTCCGCGCCGCCGGCGCGGCGGCCGAGCTCCTGGAGCGCGCCGAGGCACCACGCCGGGATCGCCTTCTCCTGCCCGCCGAAGACGATCGCGAGCAGGATGCCGATGATCGGGGCCTGGAGGAGCATGATCAGGGTGCCGCCGATGTCGCGCTTCTTCACCTTGAAGTAGCGCGACAGGAGCAGGCCGAGCTGCCCCTTGGTCGTGGCGCGCCCGGCCGGGATGCCGCGCTGCCCCTGGCCGGTGCCGATCTCGCGCCGGCCGGAGTACATCCGGCGGTACGTCGGGTTGCCGTCGCTGAAGAACTCCTTGCGCCACTCGATGGCGGCGAGCTTCCTGGCGTCGCCGCGCGACGCGTTCGGGTTCCGCGCGCGGAGCTGATCGAAGATGGGCCGCTCCCGGAGCGCGAGCATCTCGAACATGTCGCGCGGGTTGTCCACGTCGTTCTGCTGGCCGTGCCGCTCCTTCCAGCTACCGAAGAAGCGGTACGCGTCGGGCCGGGTCGGCCCGAAGAACATCGGGATGCCGCCGTAGCCCAGGATGAGCGCGTGGCTGAACTTCTCGAACTCGTCCTTCGCCGGCTGGTGGATCGTCATGATGATCGTCTTGCCGGTGGCCTTCGTGAGGTCATGCAGCAGGCTGATCAGCGCGGTCGTGTCGTCGGCGGCGAGGCCCGAGGTCGGCTCGTCGAGGAAGAGGATGACCGGATCGGTGACGAGCTCGAGCGCGATGTTGACGCGCTTGCGCTGCCCGCCCGAGAGGATCTTGTTCTCGGGCTTGCCGATCTGGAGGTTCTTGACGCCCTCGAGGCCGAGATCCTTGATCGTCTGCTCGACGCGGGCGTCGATCTCGGCCTCGGTGTAGTCGGGCGGGAGGCGGAACTTCGCGCTGTAGCGGACGGCCTCGAAGACGGTGAGCTCCGGGTGGACGAGATCGTCCTGCGGCACGTAGCCGATGGATCCGCGGAGCGTGTCGTAGATGTTGTAGAGGTCCTCGCCGTTGATGCGGACGACGCCGCTCGTCGGCGGCAGGTAGCCGTTCAGCGTGAGCAGGAGCGTCGTCTTGCCGGCGCCCGACGGCCCCATGAGCGCGATCATGTCGCCCGGCAGCGCCTTGAACGACACGTTGTCGAGCAGGGTCTTCTGCTCGTTCGGGTTGTCCCGGTCGGGGACCTGGAGGGCGAGGCTCCACGCCTCGATCTCGTAGAGCGGGCGCCCTGCCCACCGATCGGCGGAGTACTCCTCCTGGACGACCTCGACGGCGCCCGCGCCCCCCATCTCGATCTGGAGGGGCATGGGCCCGATGTAGATCTTCTCGCCGCTCTGCACGGCGATCTTCTGGCCGGGCGCGATGCGGTTGCCGCGGACGTAGGTCCCGTTGGCGCTGCCGCTATCCTCGACGTAGAGCTGCCCGTTGATCGAGTGCAGGAGCGCGTGGTGGCTCGACACCTGGGGGTGGGCGAGCACGATGTCGTTGTCGGGCGTGCGGCCGATCTTCTTGACGTTCGAGCCGCCGCCGGAAAAGTCGAGCTGCCCGAGGACCGTCTTGTTCTTCCTCCCGGGCGCGCCGGCGGCGGGCACCGAGGACGCCGGTTGCGCGGGCTGCTGCGGCGGCGCGTAACCGCCGGCGACGCCTGGCGGCGCGTAACCCCCGGCGCCGGGCTGCTGCGGCGGCGCGTAGCCGGAAGCGGCAGGCTGCGGCGGCAGGACGCTCACCGCGGGCGGGGCGCCGGAGGCGGCCGGCAGCGCGGATTGCCGGGCGGCCTGCGCGAGCTGGACGAGCAGGCTGATCTGGACCGGGACGGGCCCGAAGGCGATGGCGCCTTGCGGATCGATGGGCGTCGGCGAGCCAGCGGCGATGCGCTGCGCGCCCACGTACGTGCCGCTCGTCGAGTTGTGGTCGATGACCATCATGCGATCGAGCGTGACGGTCGCGTGCTGGCTCGAGACGCTCGGGTGCTGGAGCACCAAGGAGGCGCGCCCGGGGTCTCGTCCGATCACGACCTGGCCGGGCGCGGGCGCGAGGCTCCCGGGCGACGCCAGCATCAGCGTGATGGCCGGATGGTTCAGCGGGACCGGCGTCTGCGCGACCACGAACTGGGTGCGGAAGTCGAACGGGACCTGCTCTCCCGGCGAGAGGGGCCGCCCGTTCGCCGACGCCGGCCCTTGCCCGCAGGAGAAGAGCAGCTTGCCACCCCCCTGGTTGACGATGCGCGCGTGCTCGGGCAGGACGCCGGGAGCGACGAGCACCACATCGCAGGTGGGGGCGCTGCCGATCGTGATGCTTGTTTTGCCTAGCCCCGGGATCATGCGGGCCGCGTTTCACCACAGGCCGTCGGGGAGGGCAAGGGAAGAGGCGCGTCCCGTGCGCCGCATCTCGCCACGCTGGCGCGGTGCCGCTCGCGGGAGAGGAGCGCGCTTCTGCACGCGCGCGGCGATGGGCGCCGTTCGGCGAGAGGCTCTCGCCCGCTGGACGAACGGAGTGTCGGCGCGGAGCGTCGTGACTTCCGGGAACAGGTGGTTCAGCGGGTCACAGATCGAGCAGCATGAAGCCGGCGCGGGCCTCCTCGAGAGAGGGTGTACGGGTCGACTCCGGCACCTCTTCTTCCAGATCCTCAGGCGCGCCATCCATGTCGTCGCCGTGCTCGAGCTCTTGGTCGCCAAGCATGGAAGGACCTCCGGAAAGTTAGGCTAATCCGGAATCCGATCTTTCTTCAATCGCATTCCGCGAGCGGGGCCGTTGCGCGGTGGTCGTCTGAGTTGAGCGAGCCGAGCTCGGTCCTCGTTCTCGTTTCCGTCGCGATTTCCGCTCATCCGTGCGGGGCGGTGGGTGGGGGGGCGGCTTTTCCGCGTCTTTCCGCGTCTTTCCGCGTCTTTCCGCGCCGCGCTCAGCTGCCGAGGAGCTTCCAGAGCAGGAAGACGAACAGCGCGAGGATCACGGCCGCGGCCGAGGCGATGAGGGCGATGTAGACGCCGCGCGTGGCGCGCACGGTGCTCGGCACGCTCGATGCCCCGGAGGACGAGACGGGTCCTGAGAAGCTCGGTGCTGGCGCGGGGCGCGGGCCGGTCGCGGCGTGCGCGTGAGCATGCAGCGGCGCGGGCGCGAGGTGAGGGGGTGGGGCGGCGGCGACCGGAGGACCACCGGGCGCTGCTGGGTTGTGCCCCGGGAAGGCCACCGAAGGCGGCGGAACATCCTGCTCGGTCGCGTGGAGAGGCGAACCATAGGCGGCGCCGACGTGAGGCGGCGCGCCGTACGCGGCGCCAGGATGGTGCGGCGTACCGTAGGGGACGCCAGGAGGGGGCGGCGCGCCGTAGGCGGCGCCAGGAGGGGGCGGCGCGCCGTAGGGGACGGCGGGGTGGGGCGGAACGCCGTAAGCGGCGCCTGGGTGAAGCGGCGCTCCGAACGAACCAGGCTGATGGGGCGCGGCGCGGCCCATCGGAGACGGCGCAGGAGCGCTCAGGGGAAGGGGAGACAGCACGGCGGGCGCGTCGGGCGCGTTCGGGTAAGCCACCGGGGGATGGGCGCCTGGCACGGTTGGAGGCAGCGCCAGCGCGGAGTCCATCGGCGTGGGCGTCATGGCCGACCCGCCATCGGCCGCCGTGGGGCTCACGGCCTTCGCGCTGGGGGCAGCGGCAAGAGCCACGGGAGGCAGCTCGTCGGTGGCCGTGGGGCTCACGGCCGGCGCGCTGTCGACGGTGGTGGGGCGAAGCGCCGGCGCGCCAAGGGCAGCGCCCGGCGCGACGGCCGGCACGTTGTCGGTGGCTGTCGGCGCGACGGCCGGCACGTCGTCGGTGGCTGTCGGCGCGACGGCCGGCACGTTGTCGGTGGCCGTCGGCGCGACGGCTGGCACGTTGTCGGAGCCCGTCGAGGCCGCGGTCGCCGCGGAGCGGGGGGACGCTGGACGCAGCACCGGCGCGCCGGTGGAGCCCGCCGGGACCACGGTGACCGCGTCGCTGGTGGGCGCAGGGCGCGGCGTGTCGGGGGAGCCCGTCGGGACCACGGTGATCGCGTTGTTGATGGACGCCGGGTACGGCGCCGGCGCGTTTCCTGCGGCCGCCATGCCCGCCGCCGCGCCGCTCGCGGCCGCAGGAGCGCCATGGCCGCGGGGGAGCGGCGTGCTCGTGGCGTGCTGCTGGCCGATCGCCGCCGCCTCGGACCGGGTCATCGCGACGGTCTCCTGAGGGCGTGAAGCGCGCGCAGGATTGACGCCGTCGCCCGGGCCAGCCGTCCCTGGTGGCCCGTGCGCGATGGTCAGCGAGCGGCCGCCCGTCTCGAGCACCCGGACCATCTGGACGGTGATGTTGTCGTGACCGCCGCGGTGGTTCGCGAGCTGCACGAGCATCCGGCACGCGTGATCGACCGAGCCCGATGCGAGCGCTTGCCGCGTACACCCGAGGATGTCGCCGGGGAGCACGAGGTCGGTGAGCCCGTCGCTCGACTGGATCAGCACGTCTCCCGGGTAGAGCTCCATCGGCTCGGGTCGAACCTCGACCTCCACCTCCGGCCTCATCCCGAGCGCGCGCGTGATCTTGTTCGCGTCGGGGTGGCCGATCGCCTGCGCCTCCGTGAGCATGCCCGCGTCGATCATCCCCTGCACCATCGAGTGGTCGCGCGTGAGGGGATAGATCTGGTGGCTCCGGATCACGTACGCGCGGCTGTCGCCGACGTGCGCGACATCGACGCCGCGCTCGTGGAGGACCATCGCTACGACGGTCGAGCCGGGCCGGACGCGGTTCTCCGG
This sequence comes from Sorangium sp. So ce128, assembly GCF_051525245.1. Classification (NCBI taxonomy): domain Bacteria; kingdom Pseudomonadati; phylum Myxococcota; order Polyangiales; family Polyangiaceae; genus Sorangium; species Sorangium sp. So ce128. The sequence continues at coordinate 3,629,273 of NZ_CP150313.1, forward strand.
CGGCCCGCCCAGCTGGTAGACGCGGCGCCCCGCTTCCTCGATCGCGGCCTTGAGCGCCCCGCTCGGATCCACGGTGGCGGGCGTGCGCTCGATCATCTCGAAGATGGTCTGGATGGCGGTGCGGCTCGCCTCGCTGCCGCCATAGTGTCCGCCCATGCCGTCGCACAGGACGCACAGGTAACCGAACTTGGTCTCGGCGTAGCCGCAGGCATCCTCGTTGACCTGCTTGTTCGGGTCCCTACCAGCATCGCTGGCCTGGGCGAACTCGATCTTGAGGTGCGGGGAGGACTCGGTCGGGGGCATCATGGGGGGGCGTCGCTCGGGGCGCGAGAACGGGCCCCGGACACGCTACTCCAAACGGACGCTGAACTCGACGGGGCCGAACCGCAACGACGCGCCGGGTGGCACGAGCGTCCACACGGACGCGGCGATGCGCTGGCCGTTCACGTAGGTCCCGTTGTTGGAGTTCTCGTCCCGCACGAACAGCTGGCCGGCCTCGAGCTTCACGCTCGCATGGGTGCCGGAAACGCGCGGCTCCGACAGCGCGATCAGGCACGAGGCGCCGTCGCGCCCGGCGCGCACCTCGGCGCCGGGGTGCACGGTGAAGATGCCCGCCGGGCCCGAGAGCGTCGCCCGGCTGGCCCCGCCCATGGGAGGGCCCATCATCGGCCCGCCGCCATAGCCGAAGTCGCCCGGAGGCGGCGGCGCGGGCGCGTAGGGCGGAGGCGGCCCGCTCCCCGCCACGATGGGCCTCGGGGGCGCGGCCGCCACCGTGCCGCCGCGTCGCTTCCCGCCGCCGCGGAAGATGGAGACGAGGAGCAGCACGATGACGACCCCCCCGAAGGTCACGCCGCCGATGAGCAGGTACGGCAGCGGCGCCTCCTTCGCCTTCAGCGTGAGGATCTTGTCGGCCGTGACCGCGCTCGTCCGCCGCGCCTGGTTGTCGTAGACGATGAGGCGCGCCGTCATCTGGTCGCCCTTGCCGACGAGGAACTTGTCGGTGTCCGGGAGCTCGAACTCGACGACGCTGTCGCCGGCCGAGATCGCCTTGCCGCGCATCCCGCCCTCGATCAGCGTCCGCTGGGCCTTCTTCGCGTCCTCGAGGTTCCCGCCCTGCAGCGACTGCGGCGCGGCCTGGTTCTTCGGGACCATGTAGATCTCGGCCCGCTGCGCGTTGCCACCCCAGCAAAAGTTGCCGAAGATCTTGATCGTGCCGCCGGGATAGAGCGGCGTCTTCTTCGCCGCGCGGTCGGTCGCGTCGCGGTCGATGTCGATCGGCCACGCGGTCGGATCGATGCCGACGGGGACGTTCTGGAAGGTGGCGTCGCCGGCGATCGGCGGATCCGTGTTGATGAAGGCGAGCTTGAACGTCTGCGTGATGCTCGGCGCGACGCACGAGACCCGCCACTTCACGATGTGCATCTTGTTGAAGCGGGTGCGGATCGCGTTGACGATGTTGGCCGCTCGCCGCTGCTGGCCGTCGCGCACCACGCTGAAGAAGCCGCCGATCTCGGTGTTCGCCATCCCTTCCATGAACTCGCGAGCGTTCGCCGTGAACTCCTCGACGAGCTGGCTCGGGAACCAGATCGAGATGACGGGCACCGGCGTCTTCGGCAGGACGTCGTTGTTCTCGGGGAACCGCCCCTTCGTCAGGTACTCGCGGAGGAGGTTCGACGCGGCGGCCGTCGAGCTGGGATCCGCGCCGGCGGAGCCGTTCGAGAGGACCACCATCGCTTGGTGCATCGGCACCTGGACGCCCTGACCTGCGTTGCCGAGCTCCTTGAACGCGTCGGTCGCGGCGTTCTTGATGATCGTGAAGAGCGGGCGCGTGCGGCCCTGCGTCGGGTAGGTGCGCGCGACGCCGGCGATCGCCTGCGCCGCCGCCTGCTTGTTGCTCACCCACTTCGAGTCCTCGACGATGCCGCGATCGTTGAAGAACATCACGTCGACGATGTCGTTCGGCTGCATCGCGTTGACGAACGCGCTCGCGACCGCCTTCGCCTCGTCGAAGCGGTTGCCCATGCTCGACGCGGCGTCGATCAGGATGAGCCACGCCGTCCCGACGCCCGGCTGACCGGCGCTGTCGCCCCACCGCGCCTTCGACTCGAACTTCGCCGGCAGATCCGTGCCGTCGACCGTGACGGAGAGGATCGCGTTCTTGTCCGGGAAGTCGAACGAGGAGTAGAGCGCCGACGGCTGCTCGATCGCATCGGCGACGCAATCGAGGTTCGCGTTGCCCGTGAGCGCGGCGCAGTTGCGGGTGAGGTCGCTGAGGCGCTTGTTCTGCACGACCTCGAGCACGGTCGTGAGCACGGGCGAGCCGTCCACGGTGCTCGCGCGCGGGTCGATGCGGAGCACGTGCGCCTCGGGCGCGGCCTCGGCGCGGCGCTGTCCGGCGAGGAGTGCGAGGACAGCGGCCGCGAGCGCGAGGAGCCTCGCGCAGCGCAGGGTCTTGCCCTCGCGCCTGCCGCGACGGGCGGAGGCGCTCATGGAGTGGATCGGGCGAGTCGCGTCATGAGAGGGAGTCATGCGTGGGGATCTCCAGCGGGCGCGAGGGAGCAGAGGAGCGCTCTCTGCGCGAGCGGGGCGGCCGCCGCGCGCTGGCGACGGCTATCCGGTTGGTTTTCACGCAGCCTGGCCGGGGCGCCAGGTGCCGGTCGAACGTCGCGGGGGAAGGGGGCCAGGCTCGGCAACGCCTCTCCTCGTGCGATGGGCCCGTCAGGCCCGCGCCGACACGCTGAGCAGGATGACGCTGAACCCGCCGAAGCGGATCTTGTCGCCATCGCGCAGCTCGCGTCGGCCCTGGAAGCCGATCGCCTCCTCGTTGTGGAACGTCCCGTTGGTGGAGCCGAGGTCGGCGAGGACGAGCCGACCGCCGTCGATCTCGACCGTCGCGTGATGCGTCGACGTCGTCCCGTGCGCTATCTCGATGTCGACCTTCTGCCCTGTCTCGGCGCGGCCGACGATGTTCTTGCCTTGCCAGAGCGGCCAGAACCTGCCGAGCGCGTCGTCCTGGAAGCTGACGAGGAAGCCGGCGAGGGTGCGGCGGCTCTCCTGCCCCGCGGCCCTCGGCGGCGCCGGCGTCGGCGGGCGCACCGCGGGAGGAGGCGGGATGTACGCGGGCGGCGGGCCCGGCGGGGCGATGTTCTGCTGTGGCTGCGGCGGCTCGCCGTAGGCTCCGCTGCCGCTCGCCTGCGGCATCGGCGGTGGCGCGGATGCCCCTTGCTGGTTGGGCGCGTAGGCCGTCTGGTTGAAGGGATCGCCGCTCATCTGGATGCCGTCGAGGGCGATCGGGTGGCCTCCCTCCATGCAGAACGAGCCGCCCGCCGGGATCGCGTGCCCCTGCACGCAGCGCGCGCCCTGCGGCTGCGGGGGCGGACCGAACCCGGGCTGCGGGGGCGGGCCGAAGCCGGGCCGCGGGAGCGGAGGGCCGGGGTAGCTGCCCTGCTGCTCCGGAAAGCTCGGGGCCGAGCCATAGCCGCCGCCCGGCGCGCCGTAGATCGGCGGCTCCGGCGGGAACGGCGGAGGTTTCAGCGGTACCGGAGGAGGCGGCTGGGGCGCCCCGTAACCACCAGGCTGCGGCCCGAAGGGCGGAGGCGGACCGAAGCCGGCCGGGCCGCCCTCGGGCGCCGGCGGGAACCCGGGAGGCGAGCCTGGAGGAGCCCCGAAAGGCGCCGGCGGGGGCGGACCAAAACCGCCGCTCGGCGAGCCATAGTTCGGGGGAGGCTCGGGGGGCGCCCCGAAGCCCGGAGCAGGAAACGGCGGAGGAGGCGGCGGAGGAGCCCCGAACGCTCCAGGCCCGGACGGGGTGAGCGGCGAGGCGCACACAGCGCAGAATTTATCGGTGGGGGTCGCGGGCGCACCGCAACGCGGACAGAGCATGGTGATCCTTCTCGGGTTTCGCGGCGCTGGGGCACCGCCGCCGCGAGCATACCGTGGCCGCTCGGCCGAGGATCAAGGAAGAAGTATGCGGGAACCCTTGCTACAGGCTGGCAACGCGGTGCGTGCGCGTGCATGCAGGCGTCATCGCCCAGCGCGCAGCTGCTTCCGCGCTGTGCCATGGATGCCTGCGCGCGCGATCGAACCAGGGAGCCGGCTGTCCCCCTGGCAATCTGCTCTGCGGGAGCGCTCTCCTCGCGGCCGGGGCGCCGGCCGGCGGGATCAATCCTTTGCGTCGCGGACGCGAGCGGCCTTGCCTGCCAGGTTGCGCAGGTAGAAGAGCCGCGAACGGCGGACCACGCCACGCGAGACGATCTCGACCTTGTCGATGCGGGGGCTGTGGAGGAGGAACATGCGCTCGACGCCGACCGTGAAGCTCACCTTGCGCACGGTGAAGGTGCTCCGGACCCCGGCGCGGTGGCGCTTCAGAACGACACCCTGGAACACCTGGATGCGCTCCTTCTCGCCCTCGACGATCCGGTAGTGCACGCGCACCGTATCGCCGACCCGGAAATCCGGGATCCCCTCGCGGAACAGGGGAGCTTCGATCTTCGCGAGGATGTTCGAGGTCTGCATGGTCGGTCAATCCTTCAAAGGGTCGGGGATCCGTCTTCGCGGTCCCGTGCCCGTGCTCAAGGGGGCTGGGCCGCCGCCGTTCGTGGACTGCGTCCGGCGGAGCGGGGGCCGCGCGCGGCCCTCGTGCTTCACGCGATGAACGCAGATGGAACCCGGTTGCGGTTCCGGGAGAACATGGGCGCGAGCGCGTGCCCGCGCACCTCCCCGGGGGGTACCGGAGAGGTGCGGCATTATGCATGCGGGCGATCCGGTGTCAACGCCGGCAGCGGCGCAGTCGCTCTTGATGCGCGCGTCTGGTGCGCGTTTGGTGCGCGCTTCGTGCCGGGCCTTCTGCCTCAGCGGCGGACGGGGATGATCTGCACGCGGCGGGCCTCTCCCTCGCCGTCGCTCTTGGTGACGACGCCCGGGAACTTCGCCAGCGCCAGGTGGACGACGCGGCGGTCCTGCGGGTTCATCGGCTCGAAGGTGATGATCTTGCCCTCCTCGACCGCCTGCTTGCCCAGCCTGCGCGCCATGGAAGAGAGCGTGTCCTCGCGCCGCTGCCGGTAGCCCTCGGCGTCGATGATCACATGACGCCGCTTCTTGCCCGGCCGGTTGATCACGCGGTTGGCGAGGAACTGCAGCGCCGAGAGCGTCTGTCCCTTCTTGCCGATCACGCGGCCCGCGTCCTTCCCCTCGATCTCGAGCCGGATCTCCTCGGGCGGATCCTCCTCCTCGTTCTCGAGGAGGTCGACGGTGCAGTCCATGCCCATCGCCGCGAGCACATCGATGACGAAGTCGAGCGCGACGTCGGCGCGCCCGTCCTCCTCGAACTCGGCCGCGTCGTCAGCGCCCTGCGCCTCGGCATCGACATCCGCTGCGTCGATTCCCCTTTCGGCAACTTCACTATCCACGGACACGTGCTTTTCCCTTTCCGAGAGCAGGGGCCGACTTGTCGTCGTCGCCCGGAGTCTTCTTCATCGCGGATTGGGGCTCCGCGCTCGCGATCTCTCGCACCTGGATGCCGCCGGCCCGTTCGTTCTTCGCCTTCAGGTAGCGCTCGACGAGCAACTGCTGCCCGATGCCGAGCCAGGTGTTCGTCAACATGTAAACGCCGAGGCCGGCCGGGAGGAAGAGCATCATCGCGGTGAAGATGCCGGGCATCAGGTACATCATCATCTTCTGCTGCGCCGGGTCGCCCTGCGGAGGCATGAGCTTCTGCTGGATGAAGCTCGAGCCGCCGAGGACGATGGGAATGATGTAGTACTTTCCCGGGGCCGACAGGTCCGGAATCACGGGGCCGAACGGGGTGTGGTAGAGCTCCACCGCGGTCTGGAGCGCGGTGTAGAGGGCGAACCATACCGGCATCTGGAGCAGCATCGGGAAGCAGCCGACGACCGGGTTCGCGACCTTGTTCTTGCGCCAGAGCTCCTGCATCGCGAGGCCGCGCTGGGCGGCGTCATCCTTGTACCTCGCGTTGATCTCATCCATCTCCGGCTTGAGCTTGCGCATCGCCGCGGCGCTCTTGATCTGCTGGATGCTCAGCGGGAAGAGCAGGAGCCGGACCGTGATGGTGAGCAGGACGATCGCCCACCCCCAGCTGCCCACGGCGCCGTGGAGGACGTAGAGGTACGAGACGAGGAGCTTCGCGATCGGCGAGAACCAGCCGAGGTTGATGACCTCGCTCGCCCCGTGGTCCACGGCGGCGAGCAGCTCGCGCTCCTTCGGCCCGGTAAAGGACAGGAGCTTGTAGGTCACCGCGCCGCCGGGCGCGAGCTCGTGCTCCGGATAGGCGAGCCGCGCGCGATAGACGTGCCCGTAGCTCGGGTCCTTGCCTTTGTCCTGGAACTTCGATGTATTCCAGACGTCCTCGATCTGCGTCTCGGCCGTGGGCTGCCCTGGCCCTTCCAGCGGGATCGCGATCTTGCTGAAGTAGCTGCTCGAGACGGCGGCGAACCGCGCGTTGCCCGGGGTGCGCCGCCAGCGCTCGGCGGTGAACTCCGGGTCCTTGAAGTCGCCGGGCTCGAAGGCGTCGGGGAGCTGGCGCTCGGTCTTCTGGTCGGTCGCGGCGACCGTCTCGGTGATCCACTCCGAGATCATGCCGAGATGTCCCTCCGTCTCCTTCTGGGTTCGCCACGATGTCTGCTCGACGGCGAGCCGGTGCTTGCGCGGCTCCTGCGCGAGGTTCTCGACCGTCATCTGCACCGAGAGCTCGAAGGGGCGCCCCGTGGCCGCGACGACCTTGGTGAGCCTCGTCGCGTCGTCGGCGTAGGTGAACGTGCAGCTCTTGCCGTCCTGCGCCGAGAGCTTCCAGTCGAGGTCGTCGAACGGCACCTGCTGCGCGCTGCCGCCGGGCAGGTGCAGGTCCGTCCTGAGAGGCATCCGCGACTCGAGCGAGGTCGTGACCAGGTCCATCGGCCTGCGCTCGCCGTTCCCCGTCGTGTATTTCGGGTCCGTCATCCAGAGGTGCCGGAGCGACCCGCCTCGCGTGGACAGCTCAGCCTTGAAGCGATCTCCGTCGATGGCGCACGTCTCTTCGGGGGCGCGTTCTGCGGGGGCCGTGCTGTCCTTGACGTCGAGCGGCTGGAGCTGCGGCGCGCCCTCACCGAAGAGGAGCGGCTTGCCGAACTGGAAAAACAGGATGATGGCGAGGCCGAGGAACAGCCATTTGGCGATATTGCTGCGTTCCATGAAGTCCTTCGTCGATCCCAGGATCTCGAGCCGCGCCCTTCGCTGCGGGCGTCTCGTGACGCCTCACGAGGCTGCCCAGGGTCGCTTCGCGCGGGCTTCGCTCCGCGGCGTGTCGGGCGCCGTGCCGCAGGGGGCCTTGTCGATGGCCGAGGGGGATTAGTCCATGAGGGTGACCCGGCCGCTGAAGCCCGCTCGACAAGGGGATGAGGCGTGCGAGGCGAGCTCCGCGCCAGTAGACGAACAGCGTGTCGTATCCCGCGGGTCAGCGTCCCGTTGACGCGGCATCCGAGCAGCCGCGGCACGGCGAAGACGAGGTGGTGGCGGAGGGTCGAACCCGCCTGGATGAAACGGGTGACACCTACACAGTCGCTTGAGCGAAAGCAAGCTCCCCCGGAGCGCCCCGTGGTCCACGATGCAGGCGGCGGCGTAGCGCGAGCAGGAGGGCTCGAACCGACAGACCGGGCCCATCAACGCCACGATGAGCCTGGAGAGCGTCATCTGGTAGGCGCGGATCAGCGCGAGGAGGAGCGTCGCCAGCATGCGGTGAGCCGTGAGAGAGCGAGGAGCTTGGGGCCCAGCGCACCACGGCGCAAGGTATGCGGCGCCATCTTCTAGCTGTCGGTTGTGTCGGTTGGGTCGGTCGGGCCAGTCTGGTCTGGCGCGGGCGCTGGTGGATCGCTTGCGCTGCGCTCGGCCATGACCTCCGTTCGCGCGCGTGGCGCGGCGGTGAGCGCCTCCTTCGCTCGGCGGCGGAGCACCGGAACCACGCCACGAAGCTCCGCGAGGACGTCATCGAGGCCGAGCGAGCCGGCGCCAGTGCGGAGGATCACCACGATGTCGACGCGCTCCGGGAAGAGCTCCGGGAATCTCCGGAACGCCTCCCTGAGCAGGCGCTTCGCGCGGTTGCGCGCCACAGCGCCGCCCACCTTGCGCGAGGCGACGAGGCCCAGGCGAGGCGCCCTGGATGGGACAGGCGCGGCAGCGCTCTTCGTGCCGCGGGGGACCCCGCCGTGAGCAGCGCCCTCGGTGGGGGCCGCGACGAGGAACAGCAGGTGGCGGGTGCTGACGCGATGACCACCGTTCTGGATGCGGACGAATTCTGCCCGCCTGCGAATGCGGCGCTCGCGCGGGAACGAGGAGGAGGACGCCGACAAGCGCGGTTGCGCTGGCGCCATCACCGCCGCGTTACTTCTTGTAGATGGTGGGCGCGAGCCGGGCGCGGCCCTTGCGGCGGCGGTTGTTGATGACTTTGCGACCGCCGGCGGTCGCCATACGCGCACGGAAGCCGTGGGTCCGGGCGCGGCGGGTGTTATGGGGCTGGTAGGTGCGCTTCATGGCTGGTGGTCCCTCGGTCTGGACCGCGAACGGCGGCATCCTGGCCGCACGTCAAGCGGGCGCGCAAGAAAGCACGGCATTTGGCCCAGGTCAACAGTAGACGACGTGGTGACGCGCGGTTACGCGCGGTTACGCGCCTTGCCCGGGTTCGCCGTTCTCTCTCACCTTTCTAGAGGCCTGGGTTAGCGTGTAGCCTCCGATCGACCGCAACGGTCGTTCAAGAGCGGGTCACAGGAGGGAATTTGACGCGCACCGGAGGACATGAGGGGGAAAAGCAGCACGCGCCCGCACGGGGCGTCAAGCGACGCGCGCTGGCGGCTGCTGCGGCGGGAGCCTTGTTCTTGAGCGCGCTCCCTGTGAGCGCGCAGACGAGAACGTTCTACCTGGACCGGCTCTACATGGCCGGCGCTCCCGACGACTCGATCGCGCTCTGGCGACCGCAGGTGGCGCCGGAGACGCGCTTCTTCGGGCAGTTCGGGCTCGGCCTCGGCCTCAATCCCTTCCGGGTCGAGAACATGCTGAATGACGACCAGGCCGCGGGGCGGTTCAGCAGGGAACACGGCTCGCCGGTGTCCTCGCAGCTCATCGGCTACTTCAACGGGGGCGTCGAGCTGCTCGACCGCTTCTCGTTCCAGGTGGGGCTGCCGATCATCGCCCTCCAGACGAGCAACCCGACGAACGACCCGAGCGTCGCCGGCGCAGAGGACGCGGCGAGCCCGGCGACCGCCGCGCTCATGGACATCCGGCTCGACGGGCGGGCGATCCTGTACCGCACCGAGGATCGCTTCTTCAAGCTGGGCGCCAACGCGACGGCGTGGGTGCCGACCGGCAGCAAGCTCTCGTTCTCGGGCGACAACGCCGCGAGCGCGATGATCGGGCTCTCGGGTGAGATCGATCTCAAGTCGATGTTCTTCGTCCTGAACACCGGGGTGCACTTCCGTCCGTACTCATCGCTCAACGACTTCGCCGTGACGAACGAGTGGAGGTGGGGGATCGGCGGCTTCCTCCCGCTGCGGAACGGGGCGCTGCGGCTCGGCGCGCAGATCTTTGGATCGACGGGCCTCGGCCGCGGCACGACGTTCAGCGGCGACAACACGCCGCTGGAGTGGATGGCCGAGGGGCGGCTCGCGCTCGATCAGCGGAAGAAGGGGTGGCTCGGGGTCGGCGCCGGAACGCGGCTGTCGGGCGGCTACGCGCCGGATTTCCGGATGGTCGCGGTCGTCGGCTACTCGTTCGGCATCAAGGATGTCGAGCCCGCGTCTCCCGGCAGGCGCTTCCAGGCGGTCCCGCCGCGCGCCGCGGATACGGACAAGGACGGGCTCCCGGACGACATCGATCTCTGCCCGACCGATCCCGAGGACGGCAAGCCGCCGAACGCCGACGACGGCTGCCCGGCGCTGCCCGATCGCGACGGCGACGGCATCCCCGACATCAGCGACAAGTGCCCGGATCAGCCCGAGGATTTCGACAAGATCAACGACGCCGACGGCTGCCCGGAGGACGACGCCGACGAGGACAGCATCGCGGATGCGAAGGACGCCTGCCCCAAGGAGCCGGGGCAGCCGAGCCCCGAGCCGACGAAGAACGGCTGCCCGCAGTTCATCCGTCGCATCACGGGGTCGAGCGAGATCCAGATCCTGAAGCAGGTGCAGTTCGCGACCGGCAGCGCGAGGATCCTGCAGAACAGCTACAGCATCCTGGACGAGGTCGTCCGGCTCTTGAAGGTGAACCCCGAGATCACGCTCGTCGCGATCGAGGGCCACACCGACAACCGGGGCTCGGACCAGCTCAACGAGAAGCTCTCGAACGATCGCGCTCACTCGGTCAGGACGTACCTGATCGAGCGGGGTGGCATCGATCCCGCCCGGCTCACGGCGGCGGGCTTTGGTCCGAAGCGGCCGATCGACGACAACAACACCGAGGCTGGGCGCCAGAAGAACCGGCGCGTCGAGTTCCACATCCGCGAGAGCAACACGGGCGGGAACAAGGCTGGCGGCGACAAGGGTGGCGGTACCGTCACGCCGTAGGTGGCCCATCCGGACGGCGCGCGCGGGAGCCCTGCTGTGCGTGGTGCTCTCGCCGGCGTGCCGCCCTGAGCAGGGCACGCCATACCGCTGCAGCTGCACCTTCGTCACGGACTTCGACGACGACTCGAGGCTCGACGTGGAGGTCTGCGCTCCGAGCGACGCCCGCGCCGAAGGCGTCGGACGTGGATGCGCGCAGACCCACGCGCCGGGCCCGGTGTCCGGATGCACCTGCGGAGGCGCCCCGGATCGCGGCCCGTGCGAGCTCAGCGCGTGCCGCGTTACGCCAGCAGCGCCTTGAGGTCGGCCGCCGTCGTGACGGGCGCCGAGCACGTCCGCCCGCGACACGCGTAGGCGACCGCCTCGTCAAGGCGCGCGGGCTTGCCCTCGGCGACGACCTTCACCGCCGCGGCGCTCTCCGGCCGAGCTGGATCCACGAGCACGATCGCCCGGTTCGGCAGGTACGCCTTGAACGCCTCGCGCGCGAGCTCGGCCGCCGACGCCGAGCCCGCCTCGCCGACCACCACGACCGTCACTGCACCGCGCGTCAGGCGGTCGAGAACGCACACGGTCTGGCCGAGACCGAACGAGTTCTCGAGCGCCGTCGGCGCGAGGACGTCCAGCTGCCGCTCTGCCGGTGAGAGGTAACGCTCGTCGGCGATCTCGGAGAGGCGCAGGCAGAGGAGCGCCGCCATCGAGGCGGCCGAGGGCGCGGCCTGGTCGTAGATGTCCTGCGTGCGCGCGATCAGCGCGTCGCCGTCGTCCGGCGTGAAGAAGAACCCGGGCGCGGCCTCGTCCCAGTGGTGCGCGATCATCGCGTCGGCGATCGCGCGGGCGACGTCGACGTAGCGCGGGTCGGAGGTGGCCTCGTACAGGTCGAGGGCCGCGTTCCCGAGGTACGCCTGGTCGTCGAGGAACCCTGGCCGGACGTCGCCCACGGCCGCCCCGGAGCCGCCTCGCTCGCTCTTCGCGCCTGCAGGCGCGCCGTCCTTGAGATAACGGCCGACGCGGCCGCCGCGGATGAGCTTCCGATCGAGCAGCGCGAACGCGCGCGCCGCGGCGTCGACCCAGGCGGGCTCGTCCAGCGCGCGCCCGGCGTCGGCGAGCGCCCCGATGAGCAGCCCGTTCCAGCTCGCGAGCACCTTGTCGTCGCGCGCCGGCCGAGGCCTCGCGTCGCGCGCCGCGAGCATCGCGACCCTGGCGCGCGCGAGCGCATCGCGGCACCGATCGAGGTGGGTCGAGGAGCCACCTCCCGCGCCGTCGTCGATGACCGCCGCGGCCTGCTCGAGCGTGCGGTGCTGCGAGAGCACCGTCGCGCCGCTGTCCTCGAAGTTGCCCTCCTCGCTGATGCCGAAGACGAGGCGGGCCACGTCGTACGCGAGCTGATCCTCGCCGACGGCGTCGCGGAGCTGCTCGAGCGTCCACACGAAGAACTTGCCCTCGCGCCCCTCCGAGTCGGCGTCCTGCGACGCGTAGAAGCCGCCCTCCGGGTCGCGCATCTCGGCGAACAGGTAGCCGACGATCTCGCGAGCCGTCTCGGCGTAGATCGGCTTCTTGAACGCGCGGAACCCGTCGGCGTAGAGGCGCAGGAGCAGCGCGTTGTCGTAGAGCATCTTCTCGAAGTGGGGCACGAGCCAGCGCTCGTCCGTCGAGTAGCGGTGGAAGCCGCCGCGCAGGTGATCCCAGATGCCGCCGTCCCGCATCCTGTCCAGCGTGAGCTCGACGCCCTCCGCCGCGACGCGATCGCCCTCCAGCACGCCGCGGCGGAGCAGCACGTCGAGCGCCATCGTGTTCGGGAACTTCGGCCGCGATCCGATGCCGCCGTGGCGGGGGTCGAGGCGCGCGAGCAGCTGCCGCGACGCGCGCCGGAGCAGATCGGACGACGCGGGCGCGACGACGCTTGCAGCGCGCGCCGGCGCGCGCTGAGCGCGCTCGATGGCATCGGTGATCTCCTGCGCCTGCTGCTCGACGTCGTCGCGCCGGTTCCTGAAGGCGTCGGCGATCTTGTCGAGCACCTTCGGGAAGCCGGGCATGCCGAGCGCGTCCTTCGGCGGGAAGTACGTGCCCGCGAAGAAGGGGCGCTGATCCGGGGTGAGGAACACCGTCAGCGGCCAGCCGCCGCTCCGGCCCATGAGCTGCACGACGAGCTGGTAGATGTGGTCGAGATCGGGCCGCTCTTCCCGGTCGACCTTGATGTTCACGAAGAGGTCGTTCATGTGCCGGGCGATCGCCTCGTCCTCGAACGACTCGCGCTCCATCACGTGGCACCAGTGGCAGGCGGCGTAGCCGATGGACAGGAGGATCGGCTTGTCCTCTCGGCGAGCGAGATCGAGGGCCTCGGCGCCCCACGGGTACCACGCGACCGGGTTGTGCGCGTGCTGCAGGAGGTACGGCGACGACTCGCTCGCGAGCCTGTTCTTGTGGGCTGCCATGGGCCCCACGTAGAGCCGGGCGCGGGGGGCCGCCAGCCGTCCCGCGGCGGTCGCCGGCGCTACGCCCGCTCCAGCACCAGCGCGCAGTTGTGCCCGCCGAAGCCCGCCGAGCACTTCACCGCGTGACGCAGATCGACCGCCCGCCGCTCCCTCACGACGTCCAGGGAGCACTCCGGATCGAGCTCATCCACGTTGATCGACGGGTGCAGCAGCTGGTCGCGCAGCGAGCACACGACCGCGATCGTCTCGACGGCGCCGGCGCCGCCGAGCAGGTGCCCGATCATCGACTTGGTCGCCGAGATCGGGATGCGCGCGAGGCGCTCGCCAAAGACGCGCCGCAGCGCGAGCACCTCGGCGGCGTCGCCCTGCGGCGTCGAGGTCGCGTGCGGGTTGATGTAGCCGATCGCCTCCGGCGCCGTGCCTGCCCTGGCGAGGGCGCGCTCCACCGCGAGCGCGAGCCCGAGCCCCCCCGAGTGCGGCCGCGTGAGGTGCTCCGCGTCCGTGGTCATCCCGAAGCCGGCCACGACGGCGAGCGGCTTCGCGCCGCGCGCGAGCGCGTGCTGCTCCTCCTCGAGCACGAGCGCGCCTGCTCCCTCGCCCATCACGAAGCCCTGGCGGCGCCGGTCGAACGGGCGGCTCGCGCGCGTCGGGTCGCCGTCGACGGCCCTGGCGAGCGCCTTCGCATTGCCGAACCCCGCGACGGTGTTGAGCCGCGTCGCGGCCTCGGCGCCCCCCGCGACCATCACGTCGGCCTCGCCCGCCTCGATCATGAGGGCCGAGGTCGCGATCGAGTGCGTGCCCGTCGCGCACGCGCTCGCGAGGTTGTACGACGGCCCCATGAGCCCGTATCGCATGGAGATGAGCGCCGCCGCGCCGTTCGGCATGACCCCCGGGATGAAGTAGGGCGACACGGCCCGCGGGCCGCGCGCCGCGCTCCTGCCGACCTGCTCTTCAAAGATCTCGACCGACCCCATGCCCGTGGACATCAGGCACCCGACGCGGGTCCGGTCGATGCCGCTCGCCGGCGCTGCGGCGGCGAGCGGCGGCGCGCCCTGTGCCCGCGCGCCCGCGCGCTCCGCCGCCTCGTCCTCCGCGCCAGAGGCGCGCTCGATCGGCACGATGCCGGCCTCGCGCAGCGCCTCCACCGCGGCCGCGAGGCTGAAGTGGGTCACGCGGCCATAGATCTCCGCCTCCTTGGGCGACAGGTACCTCCCGACATCGAACCCCTTCACGCTGGCTGCGATGTCGCTGCGGAGCCTGTCGACGGGGAAATCGCGGATGTAGTCCACGCCGGATCTGCCGGCGAGGAGGTTTTGCCAGGTGGTCGCGACGTCGTTGCCCAGCGGGCAAACGGCTCCGATCCCGGTCACGACGACGCGCCTTCGCATCGGACTGCTCTTGCTCGTTGGGGGGAGGTGGAAGGTTCAGGCGGACAGCGCCTGGGGCGCAGTGTTGTCCAGGTTGGGAGCGCTTGCGAGGCCCTCGATCGAGGGGTCACGGCGCTCACCGCCGCGGCGAAGATCGAGCGCGGTGCGCTGGGCGGCAAGCATCTCGTGCCGGTTCACGCCGAGGTACTTGAGGATCGGCATGTAGACCTTCTGGATGAACACGTTCCGGTCGACGCCGGCCTCGCGCATCTTCAGGATGCGCGAGTCGTAGTCGGGGACGATCCCGACGCCCGGCATCTCGAAGTTCGCGAACACGTGTGCCATGTCCGTGAGCGTCCCCGGCCGGTCCTCCTCGAGCAGCACCTTGATGACGCTCTGGTAGAAGCGGCAATGGGCGATCTCGTCGCGGGCGATGTAGTCGTAGATCGTCCGCAGGCACTCGTCGCCCTCCGTCGCGGCCCGCTCCCGGTGCTTCACGTAGATGACGAACGTCGCCATCTCCTGCACGCAGCCGTAGAACGTCATCTGCCGCGGCGTGTGGAACGGGAGGTCCCACTTCTTCGCGAAGATCTTGTGCTGCAGATCGCTGAGCTGCTCCTCCGTGCGCTTGCCGGAGCGCAGGAGGTACTGCATCAGCGTGAGCGAGTGCTTCGACTCTTCATAGGCCCAGTTGGCCTGGAACCACGCCTGGCCGAAATACTTCCGCACGAGGTTGATGCCGTTCGCCACGTAGTCGGGCAGGTACATCTCGACCGAGCAGAAGGTCTCCGCGCACAGGGCGAGCTCCTCGCTCGCGTCCTTGTTCACGCGCTCCCACGGGATGTCCTGGAAGACGTTCCAGCGGCGCTCGCGCTCCGCCTTCTCGAAGAACGTCATGTACTCCTGGAAGATCTTCTCCTCCAGCTGGCTCATACGGTCGCCTCCAGCCGCTCTCCGACCTTCTTGCAGAGGTCGCCCACGGTGATGAGCTCGACCAGATCCTCGTCCGGAATCATGATCCCGAGCTCGGTCTCCATCTCTCCCACGATCTGCATCATCGAGAGCGAGTCGATGCCGAGCTCGGTGATCACAGACGTCGCGGTGACATTGGGGAACTCGCGCTTGTCCACCCGGGCGGCAACCGTCTTGAAAATCTCGAGCAGATTGGTCTTGTCCGTCATGGTTCAGTCGATCCTGCGAAGCTCGTATTGAGCGAGGGAGCTGTAGTGCTTGTCGAACGCGTTCACGCACGTCGACAGGTAACGATCGTAGTCGTCGAAGACCTTGTCCCCCCACGTCGACCGGATGGTCTTCTCGTTCAGCCGGAGCCGGCGGAGCCACTCCGCGGTGGTGCGCTGGTAGTGCTCGCGCCGCGTGTTCACCTGCATGACCTCCCAGTAGGGGTTCGCCGCCTGGATGATGTCCTCGAGCCGAGGGTTCAGGCCGCCGGGGAAGATCTCCTTCGTGACGAAGTAGATGTCCTCCAGCTCGTTCCTCGTGCCGGCGGGGAGCCCGCCCCAGGGCGTCATCCGCGGCGTCCGGTTGCGGAGGATGGTCTGGAGGCCGAACCAGGCGCCCTTGTTCGTGAGCTCCCAGGCCTTCTTGAAGTAAGCCCGATAGATGTCGATCGCCTTGCCCTGGCGCGCCTCCTCCGGCGAGCACAGGTGGTCGATCATGCAGATCGAGATGAGGCTGTCGAACCGCTCGGCCGTCGCGAAGGTCCGGAAGTCGCCGCCGACCACCTCGACGCCGGGGATCTTGCGGGCGTTCACCTCGGCGGCCTGCGCGGTGGACAGGGTGACGCCGACCGCGCGCGTCACGCCGCGCGTCGTGGCCACGTACTCGAGCGCCGCGCCCCAGCCGCAGCCGATGTCGAGCACCTTCTTCCCGGGCCCCGCCTTGGCGAAGTCCGACAGGATCCGGAGCTTGTTCAGCTGCGCGGCCTCTAGCGACTGCTCGGGGGACTCGTAGACGGCGCAGGTGTAGTTCATGCGCTCGTCGAGCCAGAGCCTGAAGAACTCGTTCGAGACATCGTAGCTGACCTCGACCTCGGCCTTACTGGATCCCATCGATGACTCCTTCGACACGTGCCGGGGCGCCGCCCGCGCGGCCCCCTTCGGTTCGCGACGCCGGTCCGCTCGCGCGGATCGCGTCGCCATGGGGAGAGGGCGTCGCGCCCTCGTCAATATCCGAGGCGACCTCGAGCTCGCCGGCCTCGAAGCGCCGCTTCATCTCGCGGCGCCGCACCTTGCCGCTCGACGTCTTCGCCAGCGTCCCCCGCTTGATCAGCGCGACCTCGGACAGCTGCACGCCGAGCTGGGCACGCACGGCCTGGGTGATCGCCTGCGCGACGCCGGCCACGCTCCGCTTGGCCTCGGCGACGACGATCGCGCGCTCGGCCCCCTCGGCGGTGAGGCACGAGAACGCGACGCAGTGGCCGTCGCGCACCCCCTCGACGGAGGACGCGATGCGCTCGATGTCCTGGGGGAAGTAGTTCTTGCCGCCCAGGATGATGAGGTCCTTGGAGCGACCGCACAGGTACACTTCGCCGGCGACGGTATAGCCGAGATCCCCTGTCCGCAGCCAGCCCCCTCCGAACGCCGCCTCGGTCGCCTCTGGCTCGTTGAAGTAGCCGGCGGCGACGCTCGGGCCGCGCACCCAGATCTCCCCGACCTCACGCGGGCCGAGCGGCGATCCGTCAGGGCCCGCGATGATGAGCTCGTGGCAGGGGAGGGGGCGACCGCAGGAGACGAGCTCCAGCGACGCGCCGCCGTTCGTGGGCCACGCCTTGCCGGCCTGCATCGCCTTCGCGTCCACGCGATCGGTGGTGAGCGGGGCCTTGAGGTCGCTGAACGTGATCGCCAGCGTGGCCTCGGCCATGCCGTACGAGGGAAGGATGCTCTCCGGGCGGAGCCCCCGCTCGCTGAAGCGGCGGAGGAACGCGCGGAGCACGTCGGCCTGGATCGGCTCGGCGCCGCACCCGAGCGCGCGCACGCAGGAGAGGTCCCAGCTGCCCGCCTGCGCGTCGGTGACGGCGCGCGTGGCGAGGGCGAAGGCGAAGTTCGGGGCAAAGGTGATCGTGCCGCGGAACCTGTGGATCGCGTCGAGCCAGAGGGACGGGCGGCGGATGAACGCCGTCGTCGGCAGGAACATCACCGGCACGAGCGCGTAGAGCGGCGCGATGACGAAGCCGATGAGCCCCATGTCGTGGTAGAGGGGCAGCCAGCTGACGCCGCGATCTTCCGGCGTGGAGCGCAGCCCGTCGAACATGATGGCGTGGCTGTTCACCGTCAGGTTGCGGTGGGTCACCATCACGCCCTTCGGCCGCGAGGTGCTCCCCGAAGTGAACTGCAGGAACGCGAGGTCGTCGAGGGACACGCGCCAGGGCTCGGCCGCGTGCGGTGCGTCGGATGCGTCGAACGCGTCCAACCCATCGCGCGCGCGCAGGTCGCGCTCGAGGACGACGCGCAGGCCTGGCAGGGCCTCACGGCTCTCTCCGTTCGCCGCGAGGTAGGCGTCGATCATCTCCTTGAGCTGCTCGTTCGTGACGAGCACGCTGGCGCCAGACGCCTCGAGGATGTGCTGCACCGTCTCGCCGTACGCCTCGAGCTTGGCCAGCGACTGCGGCGGGTACATCGGGACGGCGACGATGCCTGCCGTCAGCGCGCCCACGAAGGTCAGGACGAACTCGTCGGCCTCCGTCAGGATCAGCGCGACGCGGTCGCCCTTGCGGAGCCCGAGCTTGCGAAGGGCGTAGGCCCGGCGCCTCGCCTCGACCCAGAGCTCGGCGTAGCTGATCGCTCGCTCCTCCCCGGAGCTGCGAACGAACGTGACTGCGCGGTCGGCGTGCACCGAATTCTGCTGAAGGACTTCGACGAACGTGCGCATAGGCTCTCTGGCGGCTCAGGTCGGCCGGATGTCGTGATCCGTCCGGTAAGGACAGCGGGGGCCTGAGTGAGCGCAGCCATAAGCGAAAATCGAGCCAGGGCAAACAGAAAACACGGGAATCCAGGGTTTGGGCTTGATTCCGCCGTGAACGCCTCTGAGCCCACCGGGCGCCATGGTCATAGGTGACGAAAAATCGTGCGCAGAGTGCGTCGAATATTCGTCACATCGGCCCCTGAGTGCGAATCGAGGTTCGCGTGGCTCGAGAGCTACACCGGGCCGATTGATTGCACCGACCCAGGTTGAGGGTGCCAGCGCCGATCCAGGTTGAGGTTGCCAGCGCCGACCCAGGTTGAGGGTGCCGAGGTTGAGGTTGCCAGCGCCGACCCAGGTTGAGGTTGCCGGCGCCGACCCAGGTTGAGGGTGTCTGGTTGGGCCGCTGAGACGCCGACGCGGCTTCGGAGACGGGCGCACAAAATGCAAGGAGGCGCCGGTCTCCCAGCGCCTCCCGCTCTCATGCGCGACGTCGCCTGCTACTCGGCGTCGTCCAGGCCCATGTGGCCCGCCGCCTCATCGTCATGGGCGTCTTCGCCCTTCTTGTCGTCCTTCTTCTCGGCCTTCTCGAACCTCTTCGGCTCTGCGATGGCCCAGTCGGCCGACCACGACGACAGCACGTAGATCGTGCCGTCGCCGCCTTCCTTCGTGGCGTAGCGGCTCGATCCCTTCGCGGTCTTGCCCACCTTGACGGTGAAGTCGCCCGCGTTGTCCTTCAGCTTGATCGTGATGATGCCGCCGTTCGAGGCCGCCGCGTCGAGCCCCGTGTCCGACTTCTCGTCGCCGAAGTCCTCCGCGCCGAGGTTCTTGTAGGCGCGCAGCAGGTCCTTCACCTTGGCCTCGTCGAACTTCTCCCACTTCGCGGAGGCCGCGCCCAGCTTGCCGCCCTTGTCGCGCTGAGCGAACGTGCCGGCCCACTTGTCGCCGTTCTTCGAGAAGCTGAACAGGCCGTTCTTGTTCTCGACCGAGACCTGGATAGCGTTCTCGTCCTCGAACTTGAGGATCGACGTCTCGCGCCAGTTCTTGGGCTCCCGCGTGTAGAGGTAGCTCGAGTAGCCGCCCGCGACGTAGACGCCGTCCTGCCCGTCGACGCGCGCCATCTGCCCGCGCGAGCCGCTCTTGCCGAGGTACAGGTCGAGCGCCTTCTCCTCACCCTTGTACGCGACGACGTGGACCGCCTTCTCGTCCGTGAGCTCGTACTGAGGGTACGTGCCGCTCGTCCGGTCGATGACCTCCTTCAGCTTGAGCTCCTTCAGGTTGTCGAGGAGGCTCCGCACGTTCGCCGCGTTCGCCTTGGCGTTGACGGGCTTCGTGACCTCCCACGTGTCGCCCTTCTTCTCGAGCGTCACGTCGGACTTGTCGGCGTTCTTGATCGCGATCTTCGTGACCTTCTCGACGTCTTCCTTCGAGATCCCCACCTTCGGCAGATCCGCCGTGGCGGCGGTCGCCGAGTGCGCGGCGAGCTCGTCCTTCTGCCTCTTCTGCGTGAAGTACACGCCGAGGCCGAGGAGCGCGAGGACGGCGAGGGCGATGTAGATTCTGTGCTCGGTCTTCATGGCTCTTTCACCCGATGGGGCTCTGGCTCAGTCGAGCGTGATGTTCTCGCGGGCGTTCTCGCGACGCCGCCACCGGATGAGGCCGAACACGGCGAAGAGCGCCGCCGGCAGGAGCGTCAGCGTCCACTGCACGCGCTGCTGCACGGTCTTGCGCTCCGCCCGGTACTCCTCGGCCTTCTTGGCCAGGGTGGCCTCGTCGTCCGTGGCCTCCTGCTTCGGCTTCTCGATGCCCGCGTAGGTCAGGTTCGTCTCGCCGAACATCTTCGCGGTCGCGGCGAGCAGCGTGCTGTCCCCCGCCATCCAGTCGAGGGTGTTCTTGAACGCCAGGATGGTGGCGGTCAGGTACTTCTGCGCGTACGGCTGCGAGAGCATCAGGAGATCCTCGTCGCCGCCCATCCCGCCCATCATCGCCATCTGCGGCGGCATGGGGGGCGGGTTGCCGGAGCGGGCGAACGGGTTCGCGAGGAACTGCGACGCCGAGAGCACGAGGATCCGGCCCTTGTCCGCGCTCTCCGCGGGCGCGCTGATGCCGAGCCCCTCCTGGCCGCCGAAGGCGCTCTTGAGCTTGCCCTCGACCGTCACCGCGATCGCGCGCTGCGCGTACTCGCCCTTGGGCTTCCAGTCGGCCGAGAACTTCATGTCGATGGCCTCGGACACGTCGACCGTCGTCTTCGGCGTCGAGCGCGCGACGACCTTCATCGTCGCCTCGGGCTGCTTCTCCGGGTGCGGCACGAGGGTCGACGGGAAGGGGAAGGCGAGCTCGGGGAGGCGGAAGAAGCCGGGGAACGACGAGTCGAGGATCTGCTCCTTCTCGTCGAAGCGGCTGTCCTCCTGGAGCTGGAGGATGCCCGGCGCGCGGAACCACATCATCTGGCCCGACTGCGTCTGCACCGGGATGGCCATCGAGCGGCTCCAGTCGAGGATGGCCTCCTTCTTCATCTCGACGCCGTAGCCGTCGAGCAGCTTCTCGAGGCCCCAGGTGTTGAGCGACGCCTTCATCGCCGGGTCGGACGCCTTGAGGTTCACCGCGCCGGCGAACACGGCGAGCGCCTTGTTGCCCAGCATCATGAACTGGTCGATGCGGCGCAGCTCCTTCTCGGTGAACTCCTTGCCCGGCTGCGTGATCACGAGGCCGGCGAGCTCCTTGTTGATCTCGCTGTCGCCGCCCTTCAGATCGACGTCCTCGAACTTGTAGAACGGGAAGTGGTGCTCGAGCAGCGCGCGCATCGACGGGCCGCCGCCCCGGCCGCCCTGCGACGCGACGAGGTTCGGGTCCGTCAGCTTGATCTCATCCTTGCCGGTCACGACGCCGATCTTGGTGTCGATGGCGTCCGCCTTGTCGCGGATCTCGCGGATGGTGTTCGTGATCCAGAACTCGAGGCCCTGCGCCTGGTCCGGCGAGAGCATCGGGATCGCCTCCTTCTCGCTGCCGTACTTGAAGGCGATGCCCATGAACCCGCGGGTGATCGTGGCCTGATCCTGGCCGGTCTCGCTCCCCTCGCCGAAGGCGGCCTCCTGCAGGCCCGCCTCCTTGGCGGCGGCGCGCTGCTCGTCCGTCTTCGCCTCGATGATCGCGTAGTGGAGCTTGCCGTTCGAGGCCTGCTCGTACTCGTTCATGAGGTCGGTGAGGTCCTGGATGAACGCCTCGTGCTTCGGGAGCCCCCGGGTGACGTAGACGTCGATCTGGAGATCCTGCTTGAGCCCCTCGCGGACGAGGTGGGCCGAGCCCTTCGAGAGGGTGAACCTCTCGGTCTTCGTCATGTCGAAGCGCTTGTAGGCGCCGTACGAGATGACGTTGGCCGCCACGAGGATGGCGGCAACGATGGCCAGGTAGACGCCTGTCTGCGTCGCGGCTTTGGCTTTCCGTTCCATGGTTGGTCCTTACGCCCACTTCCTGCGCTCGAGCGCCCTGAACGAGGCCATGAGGCAGCCCGCTGTGATCGAGAGGAAGAAGACGATGTCTCGGGTGGACACCATGCCGCGCGCGAACGGCGTGAGGCGGGTGTCGAAGCTGATGAAGGAGAGGACGTCGCGGATGAGCGACGGGGCGTAGTCGGCGAGGTTGTCCACGCCGTGCAGGAAGCCGAGCACCAGGAAGGTGATGAAGAACGCGATCACCTGGCTGTCGGTCAGCGACGAGATGAGGAGGCCGATCGACACCGCCGCCGCGCTGTAGAGCACGAGGCCGATGTACCCCGAGAGCACCGGCCCGCTGTCGAGCGCGCCGAGGTGCCAGGGCCACACGAACATCATCAGCGGGTAGAGGATCGTCGAGAAGACGAGCACGAGGACGAGCCCCCACGCGCCGAGGAACTTGCCGAGGACGACCTCGTGATCCTGCACGGGCAGGGTGATCAGCATCTCCAGCGTGCCGCTCCGCTTCTCCTCGGCGAGGAGCCGCATCGTGATGACGGGGATGATGAGGAAGGAGAGGCCTATCGGCGCCCAGCTGAACAGCTGCACGAGCGAGGCGCGGTCCGCCTGCCAGAAGCCGCCGTTCATCAGGAAGAAGATGACGCCGAGCGCGATCAGCCCGAAGCAGATCACGACATAGGCCAGGGGGGAATCGAAGTTGGAGCGGAACTCCCGCTTCGCGATGGTCAGGGTGGTGCTCATACCGTTCAGCCCTTCTTCTTGGCGGGCGCTTCTTCCTCTGCGCCTTCGTCCTCGTCGCCGTCGCCGCCGTCCTTGGCTTCGTCGCCGGCGCTGTCGTCGTCCTCGTCCTCGTCGTCCTCGTCGTCGGCCGGCGCGCTCGCCTCGTCCTCGTCGTCGAGATCGTCGGTGATCAGCTTGCGGCCGCGGTCCTTGCGCTCGTCGCCGCGCGTGAGCGCCTTGAACACGTCCTCGAGGCTCTGCGAGTCGCGCCGCATCTCGAGGAGGAGCCAGCCCTTCTGCACGACGAGCTGGAAGAGCTCGGGCCGGATGTCGCCGCCGAGCGCGCCGAGCAGCTGGAAGCTGTGGGCGCTGTCGCCGGTCGGCAGCTCGGTGACGCTGGTGACCCCGGGCAGACCGGAGAGCGCCTCCTGGACCTCCTGGGCCGTCGGGGGCTTGCGCGCGCCCGACCGGTAACCGTCGCCGCCCTCGAAGACCTTCTTCTCGTGGACGGTGATGACGTACCGGACCTTGCCGCTCTTGGCGCGGATCTCGTCGAGCGGGCCGTCGGCGACGACGCGCCCCTTGGAGACGACGATGGCGCGGGCACAGGCTGCCTCGACCTCGGACAGGTTGTGGGTGGAGAGGAGGATCGTCCGCTCCTTGCCGATCTCCTTGATGTAGCGGATGACCTCCGCCTTCTCGTTCGGGTCGAGATCGCTCGTCGGCTCGTCGAGGATGAGGATCGGGGGGTCATGGACGAGCGCCTGGCCGAGGCCGACGCGCTGGCGATAGCCGTGGGAGAGCGTGCCGATGTCCTTGCCGAGCACCTGGGCGAGGCCGCACACCTCGACGATCCCCTTCATCCGCTTCTTGAAGAGCGAGTGATCGAGGCCGCGCATGTCGGCGACGAACGAGAGGTATTCCCAGACGTTCATCTCGCCGTAGAGCGGGGCGCGCTGGGGCAGGTACCCGAGCTTGCGCCGGACATCGAGCGGGTCGTCGAAGACGTCGTACCCGTGGACCCGCGCCGTCCCGGCGGACGCCGAGAGGAAGCAGGTGAGGATGCGCATCGTCGTCGACTTGCCGGCCCCGTTCGGTCCCAGGAAGCCGACGACCTCGCCGCGATGGACCTCGAAGCTCACCTTGTCGAGCGCGCGCAGCGACCCATAGCGCTTGGTCAGCGAGCTCGCCTCGATCATCACATCGCTAGCCAAAATGACCTCCTTAGATGGTTCCTTGAGAAGCGGAGCGCCCGGCTCCGTCGTTCGCCCCTGGCGATCCCCCCCGCCATGGCCGGCGGGCGCGCCGTTGTAGCACCCTGGATCACCCATTACCCAGGCGAAAGGCGGCGCCATCGTAGCGGCGGGTGGATCTCTGTCAACAGCGCCGACCCGAAGCGGTTGAACCTGGGGTTTATTCCCGGCGATCGGGGCTGCTCCGGGCACGGTTGTCCGGGCTATCCCCGGTTTGGCGGGGTCGCAGCGGTTTCTCCGCGACATGTCGTGCGCAGGACGGGCTCGCCGGGCGCGCGCGGCGGTCGAATTTCTCCTTGACCTGGGCGTCTGTGTTGGACTAGTTGGCCACACCTCGCGTGAGCCTCATCGTCCAGAAGTTCGGCGGCACGTCCGTCGGGTCCATCGAGCGCATCCAGCGGGCGGCCGCGCGGGCGCTCGCCACACAGCAGGCCGGTCATGACGTCGTGGTCATCGTCAGCGCGATGGCCGGCGAGACGAACCGGCTGCTCAAGCTGGCGTCGGACATCGCGCCCGTGCCCGACGCGCGGGAGATGGACGCGCTGGCGGCGACCGGCGAGCAGGTCTCGGCCGCGCTGATGGCGATGGCGATCCAGGCGCAGGGGGGCAAGGCGCGGAGCTTCCTTGGCCACCAGCTGAAGATCCTGACCGACAGCGCCTATACGAAGGCGCGGATCAAGGCGATCGACGCCCAGCGGCTGCACGAGGCGCTGGCCGGGGGGAAGATCGCGGTGGTCGCCGGGTTCCAGGGCGTGGACGACGCGGGCAACATCACGACGCTCGGCCGAGGCGGCAGCGACACGAGCGCCGTGGCGATCGCGGCGGCGGTGGGCGCCGAGTGCGAGATCTACACGGACGTCGACGGCGTTTACACAACGGACCCGAACATCTGCAAGACGGCGCGGAAGATCGAGCGGATCAGCTACGAAGAGATGCTGGAGCTCGCCTCGCTGGGAGCGAAGGTCCTTCAGATACGGAGCGTGGAGGTTGCGATGAAGTACGGTGTCCCGGTGCATGTGCGGTCGTCGTTCTCGGACGTGCCGGGCACGTGGGTCGTCAGCGAGGAGCAGTCTCTCGAGAGCGTGACGGTGACGGGCGTGGCGCTCGACCGGAACGAGGCGCGGGTGATGCTCGTCGGCGTCGACGACAAGCCGGGCGTGGTGGCGCAGATCTTCGGCGCGCTGGCCGAAGAGAACATCAGCGTCGACATGATCATCCAGAACGCGCCGAGCTACGGCCTGGAGGCGCGCGGCGCGTCCGGCGAGGTGAAGGCCGACGTCACGTTCACCGTCGGCAAGGCCGATCTCCCGCGGGCGAAGCTCGTGATGGAGAAGGTCTCCAGCGGCGTGCGCGCCGTGAGCATTCGTTACGAGGAGGACATCGTGAAGGTGTCGATCGTCGGCCTCGGGATGCGGACGCACGCGGGCGTGGCGGCGCGGATGTTCCAGCTGCTCGCGGCGGAGGGGATCAACATCCAGGCGATCTCCACGAGCGAGATCAAGATCTCGTGCCTCGTCTCGACGAAGTATGCCGAGCTCGCCGTCCGTGCGCTGCACGATGGCTTCGGGCTCGGCGCCAAGGCCTGACGAAGCCCGCGCTAGCGTCGTAACGCGCTCGCCGTGAGCGGCTCCCGACCCGGTCGGTGAGGCGGCTCGCGGCGTGTTGCGTTATGGTGTCGCGATCGCTCCGTCAGGGGCGCACGGCGTCGCTCCATGCGAGCGATGAGCTCATCGGGCCGAGCGACGTTGCCGTCGGCACCTTCGGCCGTCCTTGGCCCAGCAGCGGACTCGGCGCCCGCTGCTGCGCTCCTTGGGTTCGCGCTCTCCAGGGACGGGACGCTAGTCCTGCGCCATCGCCGCGGCGAAGCGCAGCAGCCCCTCGCCCCAGCCGCCGAGGATGTACGTGCGATCGTAGAACTCCGGCACGAGCGTGTCCTGGTACCCGGCGACCTGGACAAGGAACACGCGCACGTCGCGGTTCACCCGCGCGCGGTACGTCGCCACGAGCTTCGCCACGTCGATGTAGTGCCCGTTCCAGGCGAAGTCCGCGTAGTCCTTCGGCCGCGTACCGTACAGGCCGCCGTGGCCGGCCTGCATGTCGCTCATCACGAACACCGAGTCCCAGCGCTGCCGCTCGCGGATCGCGCGATCCCAGAAGAGCCACACGCCGTTCTCGGTCGCCGTCCCGATCGTGCGGGCGAGGTGCTCCGCCTTCTCGAGCTGCGAGAACACGCTCTCCTGCTTGCGCACCGCGAAGGTCTCCAGCCGGTCGCCGAACACGCCGAGGTGCCCGTCGCTCGCGCGCATCCCGGCCACGACCCCCGTGAGGTTCGCGATCGTGGAGATCTGCATCGTCCCGAGGCTGCTCGTGGTCGTGCCCTGCGCGGAGCCGCTGTTGTCGCAGAGCACCATCACGCGGCCGGGGAAGTACGGCACCTGGCCGAGCGATCGGTTCAGGCACTTCTCCACCGCGTCGAGCACGGCGCCCGGCGCGCAGCCCTTCACGGCGCGGTAAGCGCTGTAGTACCGGAACGGCAGCTGCTTGCCGTCCGCGGCCGTCTCGACGAGCTTCGGCAGGAACTGGTCGAACGGCACGCCCGCCGCGATCAGGTTGCGCAGGTTGCGCAGCAGGGCCATGTGGCCCATGACCGGCAGCGCCTTGCGCCACGCGCACCGGTTCGAGCCGCGCGCCGAGACGATCGCCTCCCAGGTGCGGCCCGTCGCGCGGAGCGCGCCCTTCGCGAGGCGGTCCACGCTGGGGCTCTTCGGGTGCACGAGGTTCATGACGTCCACGGTCTTGCTCCCCTTGCCCTCGAGCCGGTACTTCGCGAGGGCGTGATCATCGAAGCGCTCGAGGGCGTCGCGCAGCGCGCGCTTCAGCGCGTTCGGCACCGGCTTGCCGAAGCGGTAGAGCTGGTACGCGAGGGCGACCGCCGGCTCGTCCGCGCGCTTCAGGATGCGCGGCGCGTAGCTGCGCACGAGGCCCGTTCCGCGCACGGAAGCGGTGTTCGCCGCGCGCACCAGGATGACCTGGGGCGTCGTGCGCAGATGCTCCTCCTCGCGCAGCCGCGCCGCCTCGGCGAGCGTCGCCTCCGGATCGGCCGCGAGCGCCTCGTCGATGGCCTTCTCGATCAGCGCCGCCGGCGAGAGCTTGCGCCACTCGGCCGGGTCCACGGCGCCGAGCGTCTCGCGCAGGCGCCGCACCTCGGCGTCCGAGAGGCGCGCGCGGGCGGCCGCCTTCTTCGCGGCCTTCGCCGATACCTTCGTCTTCGCCGCGTTCACGGCCTTCGCCGGGCGCGGATCCGCGGGATCGAGGTGGTAGTACATGGGCTCGCCGAAGAAGCACGACGAGGCCGCGAGGCGGAGGCGCTTCAGCGGATCGGCGATGTCGTAGGAGCGGCCGCCCATCCAGTTCAGGTGCGAGTCGGCGCTGCGCTTGTCCTGACGCTTGAGATGCTGAAAGAACGCCATGATGACACCTCCATCCTCGACGCACGCGCGGCGAGGGGTCGAGAGCGGGGCGCAGGTTGAAGGTGCGCCCCGCTCGAGAAAGCGGGCGCAGCGCGGAGGATGGTGGTCACGGGGTTGGTCGTGTTCAAACGAAGGAGCCGTGACGCTCACTGCCGCGCTGCGCCCTGGTGCCAGAGGCGGGACTCGAACCCGCGACCTCGTCCTTAGAAGGGAAGTAACCCCGGATCTCACTGCCGGCGCTCATCGCGCCGGAGAACACCGTCCGGAGTTTGTTTTCGCGCTCTAACCGCTGAGCTACTCTGGCGTGGACGCTGGGGGGTATTGCAGGGCGGATGCCAAGGTGATCTCGGCGGGTGCCGACCGCAGAAACCCCGGGGGAACGGGCGCGAGCGAGGGCCGCTGACGTCTCCCGTCGGTACGTGACCTATCCCATGAGATAAAATCCTAGATGAACCGATAGGTCGGGGCGTTCGCCGTGGTCCTCGCGTCAGAAAGGGGCGCGCCGTCGAGGAACGCGCCCGTCGAGCGAGCAGGATGCGACTTGGCACAGGGTAGATGGCGCAGGATGGCTCATTTGGCGGGCCGATGAGCCAGATCGGCCAGAATTGGCTGTGCTCGGCGGCGGCACCGGGTTTGCTGGAGCCGCCTCATGCTCACCAGAATGCGGAGCTCCTTCGTCTGGGCCATGTGCCTTCCCCTCTTCGGCTGTGCCAGCGTCGTCGACGATGGGGACGCGTCGAGCGACACGGGCGCTCCGGGCGGCGCGAGCGTCGACGCCAGGCCAGCTCCGGAGGGCTGCAACGGGTATCTGGAGGTGCCGGATCCAGCGCTCGCCGCGGGCTTGCGAGAGCAGCTCGGCCTCGGCGCCGGCGAACCGATCCCGGGGGCGGCGGTCGCCGCCGCGCCTGAAGTGCTCGACCTCGCCGGCCTTGGCATCGAGAACCTGAGCGGCCTCGAGTGCGCCAAATCGGTCGAGCAGCTGTTCCTCCAGGGCAATCAGATCGAGGACATCTCGGTCCTCGCGCGCCTGCCGCGGCTCTACAACCTGCACCTGAACGGGAATCGGATCGTCTCGCTGGGCGCGCTCTCCGGGCACCCGGCGCTCTTTTCGCTGTACGCGAAGGACAATCTCGTCTCGTCGACGAGAGACCTCAAGGACCTTGCGGAGCTTCAGAACCTGATCTTGTCGGGCAATCCGCTCGAGGCCCTCGAAGGGCTGGACGGTACACACGCCCTGTACCATCTCTCGGTCGACCACACCGACGTCGCCGAGCTCTCGATCCTCTCCAGGTTTCCGCGCCTGAACAACGCGGACTTCACCGACACCAAGGTGACGAGCCTCGCGACGCTGCCGGGCCTCCACTCCCTGACGACGCTGATCCTGGATGACGCGGAGGTCGAGGACGTGAGCCTCGGCGCGGTCCTTCCGGCCCTCGCGAACCTGCACCTGAGCGGCAATCACATCGCGTCGA
Source organism: Sorangium sp. So ce128 (assembly GCF_051525245.1). Taxonomy (NCBI): domain Bacteria; kingdom Pseudomonadati; phylum Myxococcota; order Polyangiales; family Polyangiaceae; genus Sorangium; species Sorangium sp. So ce128. The sequence continues at coordinate 3,657,901 of NZ_CP150313.1, forward strand.
TCGCAGGGCTCGATCCCGCGAGCGTGCCCAGCCTGCAGCACCTGGGGCTCGCTCGCAACCCGCTGACGGACACGTCCCTGCTCGCCGCCTACCCGCAGCTGAGGGGGGTGACGATCAGCGAGATCGGATCGAACGGCGCGGATCTGAGCTGGGTCACGGGGCTCGCGGGCCTCGAGCGGATCGAGGCGCGCTCCGACTCCATCACCGACCTCACGCCCCTCCTGGGCGTGCCGCTCATCGTCACGCTGGATCTGTCGGACAACCTGATCGAGGACGCGTCTCCGCTGAACGACGTCGTATTCAACCACTGCGCGCAGGTCTCTCTCTCGGGGAACCCCGGTGAAAGCTCGTTCGGCAGCGTGCTGGACGCCCTCTGCGCGAGGAATGTCGTGGTCGACGGCTACTGCCTGCCCGCTGTTTGCGACCCTTGCGCGAACCTGGGCTGCGATTGAGCGCCTCGGCTCGACGGAGCTGACCCAGGCGCCGAGCTCCGGCCGCCTCGCACGTCAGGGCCCCCATCGAATGGACAGCGGTAAACTCCGCAGCCTGCGGGTGATGCGAGGCGTGTCCACCGTGTGGAAGGGGCGAGGTGGCTCTTGAAGTACCAGCGTCGTGATGGCGTCGTTTCGGCGATCGCGCTGGCTGCCGTCATCGGCGGTTGCGTGGCCGGGGGCAGCGGAAGCGGCGGCGCGAGCGCCGGCGACGGCGAGGCTGGTGGCGGGGGCTCGACCTCCGGAGGGACTTCGGGGGCGGAGGGCGGCTCTGGCAGCCAGAGCGGCGGCGGCAGCGACGGCAGCTCGGGCGGCCAAGGGACGTCGACCGGCGGCTCCGACGGGCTCGGGTGGCAGCGCCGGCAGCGGCCCGGCGACGGGCGCTGGCGGCGGCGACCCGAGCGACGGCTGCGCGACGCCGGACCAGGCAACCGAAGGTTACAGGTCGATCGAGGTGGGCGGCGCGACCCGCCGCTACTATCTCGTTCCCGCAACGACGAAGTCGCCCGCGCCGCTCGTCATCAGCTTTCACGGGCACAGCGGCACGGGCCAGGGAGACGTGTCCACCTTCGGCTTGCGCGACACCACGGAGGGACAAGCCGTCCTGATGTTCCCCGACGGCGTGCCGCAGGATTGGTACGGCGGTGCCGTGGGATGGGACAACCGCAGCACGACGTCCCCCGACGTCGCGTTCACCAAGGCGCTCATCGACGAGGCCGCGGCGTCGCACTGCATCGATCGTTCGCGCGTCTTTCTGGTGGGCTTCAGCTGGGGTGGCTGGATGTCGGCCCAGGCGGGCTGCGCGTTGGGCGATCAGGTGCGCGCGCTGGTCTCGGGCGCAGGCGGGCCGCCCGAAGGGGGCCTCGGCTGCGTCGGGCAGGAGCTCCAGAACCAGCGCTGCATCGCCCGAGTGCAGCGCGGGGATCCGGAACGTCGCGACCGTGGCGGGCGCTCATCACCGTGGGCGTGAGAGGGTCACGATCTGGGGTTTGGTAGAATTTTGAAGCAACGCCCAGATCCAGACCTGGGGGTTGCGTCGTGGCGCGTGTCCCGGGGAGGTCGAGACCTCTGGGGCGGGTCCGAGAGGGGTAGTGGTCAGTTTTGCCCGCGAGTGGTCAAAATAGCCTGATTCGCGTGGCGAACAGCGATCTCGGTCCGTAGCGTTCGGCGCAAGGAAGTGCAGCCCGCGACGACGGCAATCGTCCGGGCTGCGTGGCCGAACCCCGACAGAACCGAGGTCCGACATGCTGACCGTAGTCCGTTCGCCTTCTGGCGAGCAAGAAGGCGAACGTGCGCCCAAGCGCCGCCGCCGATCCGCCTCCTGTCTCTCACTCACACCTACCCAGCGCAAGCGCCTCCGGGCAGCGCTGAAGAACCTGCGAACCGCGTACGGGTCGTGGTCCTGCCTCGCCGAGGTCATGGACGTCTCCGTCGCGTGCCTTGAAGGCATCGCCCGCGGGCGTGACCACGGCTCGCCCGGGACCGTACAGCGCGCCGCGAAGGCGGCGGGCATCACTGTGGAGCAGCTGCTCGGCGGGCTCGCTGCGGCGGACCGATGCCCGACGTGCGGCCGAGGTGCCCCATGAACCCGTGGGGCCCGCACGCTGGCCCCGCTCGCGTCCTGAACATCACCGAGATTGCCGCGCAGGAGCCGCTCATCCGCAGCGCTCTGCGTGGCCTCGGTGTGCGCGCCGTCGACCTCGACGACGTGTGCCAGGACGTCGTGCTCGGGGCGTGGATGAGCTCGCAAGCCGGGCGCTACAGACCCGACCGCACACGCGAACCTCTGGACGCGCTCAAGCGCTGGCTGTTCGGGGTGTGCAGGTTCCACTGCACGCACTACCACGAACGCGCCTTCCGTCGCCGAGAGGTGCCGGTCGACGACCCGTGGGCCGCCACGGCTGAGGAGCGAGTCGACCCCGGTCACGTCGGCGAGCGCATCGACGCCGGTTCGGCGCTCATGGCGATCGCTGCGATGCCGCTCTGGGCTCGCGAGGTGCTGGTCCTCGCCGCTCTCGGGCACGGCGGCACCGAGATCGCCGACATCCTCCGCATCCCGCTCGGCACCGCTGGCAGTCGCCTGCGGCTCGCGCGGGCAAGGCTCGCTCGGAAGCTCCGCCGACGGCGCTGAGCGAGCGGTGGCCCACCGACGACTCGCCCGAGATCGCGAGCGACGGCGCAGATGGCCCGCGGATAGCAGGCAAGCTGTGCCGCACTATCACGATAATTCCGCTTATGGCGTAACTTGTTCCGCGCTAGCACGCCATCCAGCCCGGCGCTAGACTTAGGTACCATGCGCACCGGTCTTCAAGTCGACGGGCTTACTCAGGCCGCAAAGAGTTACATGCTAGCCGCCGCTACAACTGCGGCGGAGCGCGACCGAAACCGGCGGCTCAAAGCTGGACGCCGCCTAGCCGCTAACGTGATTGAGCGCCTGTCAAAACTTGCGAGTCGGCCGATCCAACTCACCCATGGAGTTGCAAGCCAAGAGGAAGAAGAGGTCATTGTGGAAGCGCAAGAAAAAAATGAGCGCGTGAAGAACCAGATAGAATCCGCATTGGCCGACTTAGAGTCCGAAGAACAGAAGGAGAGATTTGAGGCGTTCCTCGCGCAGTATGCACCGGAGTTGCTCCAAACATACAGGCGCGTTCTTATCGAGGCCATATCACGCGGACGCGAGATCGTGGCCACGCTTATGTTCATCGAAGGTGACGACTACAGCGCGTACAGTCGTCCAGCCATACCGCAGTACACTCCTGGGAGTGTGAAGGGACCAATCGAAAGCGCGGAAGACTTCTTTCGATGAGTGCAACTCCGCCGAATTTGCTGGCGATCAACTGGACGCCGCTGGCGAAGTTGCAGCTTACAGAGATCCGCAGCCGAGCCGACAAGAATCCTCACGGATTCGAGGGAGCCGTATTAGCCATTCTGCGAGGCACCATAGCCAATGGGCTTGCTCGGCCATCGGTCGCGTTTCATCCGGCCAACGAACTTAAGAATCGAAGACACGACTTCTCGGGCGTACGAAGAGCGAAGATTAACAATGCCAGTCGAGGGGTGCGGATTTTCTATCTTGCGTCAGCTTCACACAACGCGCTCACGCTGCTGATGCTCGGCGAGCGTCGAGTAGGGCGACCAGAAGACGCGTATGAGACTTTGGCGTCGCATATCGACGTTGGCGATTTTGACACGGCGTTTGCTGCATTTTCGATGTCGAGGCCCGTGGTTGCTCAGCCGGTCCATGGAATGCTCATGAGCCCGAGCGTGGACCCCTGGTCACCAGTGCCGCCAGTCAGCTAGTCCTCGTCGAACAAACTCAACTGCTTCATCCGCCTAGGCTTCGGTGCAGGCGGCGGTTCCGGAGCGGGCGCAGGCGCCACCGGCGCAGCCGGCGCGCTTCCGACCAGCCGGAGGAACCCGCGCCCGTTGGGCAGGGCCCTGGCGGGCGACGTGGGCGCTCCCGCGGGCGGATCGGGCAGCTTCAACGCCTTCGGCTTCGGGGGCTCCCCCGGTGCCTCGGAGAGCGCCGCCGTGACGAGCTCCTCCACGCTCCACACGTGATCGGTCAGCCCCGCCTCCATGGCAGGCGTCACGCGCAGCGCCTCGTGCGGCCGGCAGAAGTTGTAGAACGCCATGTGCAGCGCGACGGCCGCCTTGTGGTGCGGGAGGCGCTTGCTGAAGCCGTTGCAGAGCCGCGTGAACCTGCGGATGTGCATGCGGATCGTCAGGTTCTGCCGCTCGACGTGAGACGTGCTCGCGCGCTTCATGTCGGGCACGCCGAAGACCGGCGTCTTCGTGATGAACGGCTCGCGGGGCGGCTCGTAGCGGTGATCGTCGTCCTTGCGAGCCTTGCGGTTGTAGCGCTTCACCACCTGCGCGTAGTCGACCGAGCCCGCGAGCGCGAACGCGCCACCGACGGCAGCGACGTAGGGCGCCCAGCCGTCGCTGTAGAGCTGCGGGATGGTCACCAGCCGGGCCCGGAGGTCCTTGATGAACGCGGTGGTGTTCTCCTCGTCGCGCTTGCCGACGCGGTAGGCGATCACGAGCTTCGACGCGCTCGCCATGCCGACGAACGTGTACGCCTCGCCGAACTCCGGCGAGTCGCCCGGCTGCACGCGCGCCTCCTTCTTGTGGACGTAGCTCCAGATCTCGTCGACCTGGACCGTCACGCAATCGACGTCGCGCACGAGCCGGTTGTGCAGCCGCTCGCAGCCTTCGCCGACGCGCAGCAGCAGCGACAGGATCGCAGGCTTGCTCACGTCCGTGAGCCGCGTCGTGGGCCGGATGCCCGCCCCTTCGACGAGATGTGACACGACCTCGACGCGCTTCGCCATCGGCAGCACGTGTGCCATGCAGGGCCTTGCCTCTCCCCAGCCGACGGCCCATGCTGCACGTGCGAAGTGCGCTGGACGGGCCACCGTCCGGTGTTCCGCAGCCCCGTCTCGGGTTCCAGCCGAGGCGGGGCGCTTTGCTAAGTACCCTGCAAGATAGCAACGAATCGCCTATGTTTCCCGGCGTTTCTGCGTGGGTATGACACCAGATGTCCTAGCCAGCGTGCGCGTTTACAGCCTGTTTGACGGCGTTTTCGCGCCGTCGGACGCGAGCGTCAGCGGGGCGCGCGGCGATGCGCGGGCGCGGCGGTCGGAAGGTGTGGGAGGGGTCGCGCTTCGGGAGCGGGAGCGCGTCAGGCGTCAAGGTCGCGAGGGGCCCGTTGGTCAAAATTGACCACTACCCCGAGAGGAGGATTCCGCGAGGACGAGACCTTGGCGGCAGGTGTGGAGAGGAGGGCTCGGCCAGATCGCGACCTCGGCGGCAGCTGGCCGAGGAAGGCTCGGCCAGATCGCGACCTTGGCGGCGGCCGGCAGAGGAGGGCTCGGCCAGATCGCGATCTTGGCGGCAGGTCGGACACGAGAGGCTGGTCAGGTCGAGGCCTCTGGCTCAGGAGAGAGATGAGGGCTCGACCAGGTCGAGACCTTGGCGGTTGCGGCGATCGGGCCGACGGTTGAGCCATGGGTGGCGTCAGCTGCTGCGAGGCGGAGGCGCGCTCCGCGGCGGGGCGCGCGCCGCGAGCGCCCCCGGGGTTCGGCCGCGCGATCGTCACCGCCGGCGCGCGGAGAGGAAACCGGCGGCGATCTCGGTTGTGTAGAGTGCGAGATGACGGCGCTGGTGGTCGGCTCATGGTGCATCGCGGCGGACGGGTCCCTCGCGCCGAGGCTCCCGTGAACGTAGCCGCGCGATCCCGGCTCGGCCCTCGGGCCGGGGCCGAGGAGCTGCTCCCCCGTCCCGCAGACGGCGAGCGGTACGACCCGCCCGAGCACATCGCTCCCATGTCGTCCCAGGACCTCCCGGCGTCCAGGGTGCGGGCCTCGGGCGCAGCGGCGCTGGACGCCGAGGCGCTGTACCGCCGCCACCATCCCCTGGTGTACCGCCTCGCCCTCCGTTACGGCCGCGGCAACGTGGCCTGGGCCGAGGATGTGACGCAGGACGTGTTTCTCGACCTCATGAAGGCGCTCGCGACGCTGACCGATCGAGACAACCTCGAAGGATGGCTGTACCGGGCGACCTCGAATCGCTGCCTGAACCGCCTGCGCCGGGACCGGTTCCTCGAACTCGCGCCCATCCGCTGGCTGCTCGGGCAGGACGAGGCCGATCCGCGCCCGATGCTCGAAGAGGTGGCCATCGCGCGCGACGATCTGCGTCGGGCGTTCAAGGCGCTGGGCACGTTGCCTCCCAAGGATCAGGTGGCGTTCTCGATGTTCTATCTCGACGGCAAGGAGCAGGAGGAGATCGGGAGCGTCCTTGGCCACTCCAAAGGGTACGTGTGCAAGCTGATTCAAAGGGCCGTCGCGCGGCTCCGCGACGCCGGGTGGGAGGTGGGGCCATGACGCGAGATCGCGACCTGCTCGCGCTGCTGCGTGAGGTCGACGAGCGGCTCGCGGCGGTGACGCCATCGCCCCGGCTCGCGGCGCGCCTCGGCGCGCGGCTCCGCGGGGAACGCCCGTCCCTCGCCCGGCGCGTGGGGCGCCCGCTCGCGCTGGCCCTCGCCGCCGGAACGGCCGCGGTCGCCCTCGGCGCGGCCCTCCAGCGCCCCGTGACCCCCGAGGTCTCCGCGCGCAGCCCGGCCGTCGAGCCCGCGATCGGGATCGTCGGTGATCGCCCCCACGCGGACGGCGGGATCCCGGAGCGCACGCCGGCCGAGGGCCACCCGACGGCGGCGCCCCGGATCTACGCCCCGCTCCTCCGGGAGCCGCCCCGCCGGCTCGCTCCGCCGCCGAAGACCTCGCCCCCCGCGCCGCACAGCTCGGCAGCGCCGCCGGACGCGCGCGACGCGCCCGTAGACGAGCGCCGCGGCGAGCTCCCCGAAGGCCGCACCCCAGCCCCGCCGTCGCGCGCGCGCGCCCAGCCGCCGGCCGTCGCGCTCCCGCCGAGCCCGGGGTGGGTCGACCCCCTGGAACGGGCGCCGCTCCACGCGTCGCGCGGACCGCTCCCCGCGTGGAGCCGAGGCTCCGGCGGCGCCAGCGCTCCGGTGGAGGTGGCTGGGCAAAAGGGCGAGCGAAGCGCCGAGAGCAGCGCCGAGGGGGCGGACGGCACGGCGACCGGGGAGCCCCGCGAGAAGCCGACGGGTCCGCAGGAAGAGGCGGGCTGCCGGACCGCGGAGGAGTTGACGAGCGACGTCGAGGCGGTGTGCGACGCGCAGGGCCTCGTCCTCAGCGACGTCAGGCTGCTCGATCCGTGTAGAGACGGCGGCTACCGCGGCGTCGAGCACACGTGCCTCGACGGCGAGCCGACCGAGTGCTGGCGCGGCCAGCTCGGCGACGGCCTCACCTGTCATGACAGCAGCGATCTGAAGGATCAGGCCTACATCACATGCAGCAACCGGGGCGCGAATCTCACCGAATTCACGTACGACCGGGGTGTCCCTGGGTGCGGGCCCAGCGAGACGACAGGGGCCGTCTATGCGTGCTGCCCGGCGGCGGAGCCGCTTCCGTCGCGCCTGTGCTGGACGACCAAGATCGACCACGGGGACGTGTGCCAGGCGCAGTCGACGCTCGGTGAAGAAGCCAGCGCCATGTGCGCAGACGTCGGGCAGCGGATCTTCCGCATCTGGTACAGCTCCGGCACCGCGATCTGCCCCGAGGCGCACGACACGAGCGCGCTCTTCACCTGCTGCCCGTGAGCAGCGGTCGCGGGCCTGCCTGGCGGAGCTTGAAGTTCCGTATCCCCTCCGGCACGAGCGAGAGCGACGCGGCCGCGGGTGAAATCGACGCGGCGGCGGGCGAGGGCGCGTTCGTCGCTGCGCGCAGGTAGCTCGGCACCGCCGGCGCGTGGCTCGCGGCCGGCTCGCCGGTCGGCCGCGGCGCGTGCGCCTCGCTCGGCTCGGGCGGCGCAGGCGCCTCCGCGCGAGCAGCGCCGGCTGCGTCCGAGGGGGCGCGCGCCGCTGCCGCCGAGGGGGCGCGCGCCGCTGCCGCCGAGGTCGGCGCGCCAGGCCGGGGTCGTGGCGCGTTCGGCGACCGGATCATCAACAGGCTCCTGAGCTGTTTCGTGATCATCGCCGTCGTCGACGCCCCGTCGTTTTCACTCTCGCGAGGTCGACTCCTTTCGTCAACGCCGGGGACAGGTATGATGGCGCCCGCCCTGAACGCGCCCGCGCGCCGTGGAGTCGCTCCCATGCCCGATCCCTACATCTACCAGCGTGACATCGAGACGTATGGCCGCCTCACCGCGTCGCAGATACAGAAGCTCGTCCTGCCGGTCGACGCGGGGTTCGTGACGGCGCTGCGCACCGTCACGGCGCGCCTCGACGCCGCGACCGAGGCCCTGCGCAAGGCGAAGCTGGACGCGACGGCCGCTCCCGTGCCTGCCAGCGCGTCCCGCGGCTCGAGGGGCGGCCGGGCCAATCCGGTCGCGGCGGGCCGCGGCCTGCTGCGCCGCCTCGTGGAGCACGCCGCCTCGCGGCCCAACGGGGTCGCGCTGGCCCGCGAGCTCCTCCAGGGCCAGTCGCTCGCCACCGTGCTGCGCGGCCGCCCCGCGGCGCTCGCCGCGGCGCTGACCCACGCGATCGAGGTGCTCGAGCAGCACGAGGGGCAGCTGCCCGAGCGCGAGGCATGGACGGCCGACCTGGAGCGCTCCCGGGACGCCCTCGAGCCGCTCATCCGGAGCGTGCGCAAGACCCGGCTCGCGCGCCGCACCATGACCCCGGCGATGAAGGCCGCGCGCGACGAGTGGATCAACACCTATCGCGCGGCGAAGCTTCTCGTGGAGTGTGTGCTCCGGCTCCACGGCAAGACGTCGTTGATGCAGGAGATCTTCGGCGATCTCCCGCGCGCACCTCGCGCCGCAGCCGGGACCAGCACAGCGCGACGCCCACCGGCCAGCGCGTCTGCGCTCGCGTGACGACTCCGCTGCTCACTCCGGAGCTTGACGGGTTGAAACCGCCAGAAGAGAGCAGAATCTAGAACCGCCATGACACCACGGACGCCAAGGAGAGAAAGGCTCCTGGCGTCATGGTGGTTCATTTCTCTCCTTGCCTGCCGTCCCCGCCCCCGAGGTGCGCCCGGAAGAAACGCACGAGGTGCCCATACTGGAGCACCTGGTTGTCCCGCTTCTGCGCGCCGTGCCCCTCGTCGGCGAACAGGATGAGCTCGGACGGGATCTTCCTTGCCTCCAGCGCCTGCTGGATCTGCACCGACTCACCCGCAGGGACCCGCGGATCCGACACGCCCTGCACGATCAGCAGAGGCGCCTTCACCCGATCGAGGTACGTGATCGGCGAGAGCTTGAGCAACGCGTCCCGATCTTTCTCGGGATCACCGTACTCGGAGATCCGGAGGATGCGCCGGTAAGGCGCCGTGTTCTGGAGGAACGTCACGAGGTTGCTCATCCCGACGACGGCCGCGCCCGCGTCGTACGCGCCGGCGAACATGGTCATGCCGATCAGCGAAGAATAGCCGCCATAACTGCCGCCGAAGATGCCGACCTTCGGCGGCCGGCCCTCGTGGCCGAAGCTCGCCTTGACGAACTTCGCGGCGTCCTCGATGTCCGTGATGACGTCGAGCCGCTTCGCGCCGTCGTCGGCGTGCAGCCACGTCTTGCCGTAACCGTCGCTCCCGCGGACGTTCGGCTCGACGAACACGAACCCGGCGTCCACGAAGATCTGCGCCCGCGCGCTGAACCCAGCCCTGGTCTGGACCTCCGGGCCGCCGTGGAAATGGACGATCACCGGACAAGGCCGCTCGCACCGCGCAGGGCGGCGCACGAACATCGGGATCTGCGCCCCGTCGCGCGCTGGATAGGACTCCAGCGTGGTCGCCGAGAATGCGCCCGGCGCCATCTCGGGCATGCTCGGAGCGTGCCACTGCGAAAGCTTGCCAGTCGTCCAGTCGAGGACATGCGCCGTCGCCGGGGACGTCGAGGTCTCCAGGAGCAGCGTCGTGAACCGGCCGTCCCGCGTCGTCGAGACCGGGGTCACATGATCCGCCGCCGGGAGCGCGGGCAGCTTGATCTCGCGGTGCGACCTCGCGTCGAGCGCGCGGAGCCGCGTGTAACCCCGCTCATTCACCGTGTAGAGGATCCTCTTCCTCGCCCGATCGATGGAGAACGCGCTGACGTCGAACGGGATCTCCGGCGAGATCGGCGTGAGCTTCCCCGCCTTCCAGCTGTAGAGCCGGCGGTGCTCCCCGAGGCGCGGCGTGAGCACGAGGATCTCGCCGGGCGCCGCGCCGTACAGGGCCTTGTAGTCCTCGCGCTCGCCCTGCCCGAAGAGGGGAGTCAGCGCGTCGGCGCCCGGAGCGGCCTTCGCGCCAGGCGCCCACTCGAAGAACTCGCTCATGTTGGAGCCCACGTCCTTCGCGAGCAGCAGGCGGCCGTCGCCCGTGGCGTCCACGGCGCGCCAAATGCCCTCGCGATCGAACACGACCTCTCGCTGCCTCGACGCGATGTCGTACCGGTAGATGACGTACGCGTCCTTCTTGACGTCGTTGGCCCGATAGTAAACGTGCCGCCCGTCGTCGGAGACGAACTGGAGCTGCGTCTGCACGCCGGGCATGTGCTGGATGGCGACGAGCGGGCCGCCCTTCGCGTCCTGTAGGTAGAGCCCGGGGTTCTCCTCGCCCTTGCGGTCGCGCGAGAGGACGAGGCGCGCGCCGTCCGGCGTGACGTCCGCCACAACGGTCGGATCCTCGCCGCCCGTCAGCTGCAGCGGGAAGCGCTGCGGCCCGTCGAGCCGGAAGACCTGCCTCGTCCCCGTGATCGTCCACGTGAAGTAGAGCGCCCTGCCATCCGGCCCGAGGACGCCTCCGGAAGGAGCGCGCACGTCGAGCATGGCCTGGATCCGGCGCGAGACGTCGTCCGGGAGCGGAGGCGGCGCGTAGCGCGCCAGGATCTCCGGAGAGACGCTCGCCGCGCCGTGCCCCGCGTACCCGGGCCGCTCCGGCGCGGGCGTAGACAGCGGCGGTCCCGCGGGCGAAGGCGGCGCCGGAGGCGCGGACGCGGCAGGCCGAGGCGCAGCCGCCGGAGGGACCGGCGGGGCCGGCGCGCACGCCGCGGAGAGGGCGAGGGAGCCGAGCAAGCCGAGCAAGGAGCGCCGCGCGGCGCCATGGCGCCTGCGCTGCGTCGAGGAGGACGACATGCGGCGCATTTCGCCGGAGCGGGCGCATGCCGGCAAGGTCAAAGGCCGCGGGGCGCGGGCAAGGTCAAAGGCCGCGGAGCGCGGGCAAGGTCAAAAGGCCGCGGGGCGCGGGCCCGCCTCAGTCGGGCTCGCCGGGGAGCTTCGCGCGGCCGAGGGCCGCTTCCGCCGCCGCCAGCTGCGCCGCGAGCTTCCGCAGCTCCTCGGCTTCCTCGCCCTGGAGCGAGATGTTCGGGACGAGCGCGTTCAGGGCGCGGCGGTTGTACGCGAGCCCGAGCGGCGAGCCCTTCTCGAGGTTCATCACCATCGACTCGGCCAGCACCGCCAGCGCCTCCCGGTGCAACCCCTTCGCCGAGAGCACCTCCGCGAGCGCGGCCGTCGAGCGGGCCAGGCCGAGCAGGTCGCCGAGCGCCTCCTCGGCCTCGATCGCCGCGGTCAGGCGCTGCGTCGCGCGGTCGAGGCGGCCGTTGCGGAGCTCCAGCCGGCCGATCGTCTCCCACACCCGGGCGAGCTCCCGGGTGTCGCCGAGCTGCTTGTAGGCGCGCTCCGCGGCGAGCGCGTGGTCGAGGCCCATCGACACCGCGTCGGACTCACGCCCGGGACGGGCGGGGACGTGGAGCGGGATCCGCGCGAAGAGGTGGTCGGTCTCGGCGAGCTCGACGCGCGCCGACGGATCGACCCGGGCCCGCTCCTCGAAGGTCCGGCGCGACTCGATCAGGAGGTGCGTCGCGCGGACGGGATCGCCCATGCGCACGTGGACCGCCGCCTGATCGTTGAGCAGCCGGGCCGCGCCGAGCGCGTCCCCGGCGTCGAGCAGCTGGCGGCTCGCGGTCGCGAGCTCCTCCAGCGCGCGCTCCAGCGAGCGCGCGTCGCCCATGTCGTAACAGACGCCGGCGATGAGCGTGGCGACCTCGGCGTGCAGCTCCGGCGGGTCGCCCTGCGCGAGGAGCGCGCGCGCGGCGTCGAGCACCTCGAGCGCGCCCGCGAGCGTGCTGGCGGGGTCCGGGCCGGCCGCCTGCCATTGCACCCGAGCGATGCCCGCGAGCGCGCCGATGCGGAGCCGGCGGCGCGCGGGCGTGGCCGGCATGCCGTCGAGCAGGGAGAGCGCCTTCCGCCCGTAGCTCAGCGCCTGGGCGTACGCGCCCATGTCCGCCGCCTCGACCGCGGCCGCGCAGTAGCGCCGCGCCGCTTCCTCGTGCTCGCCCGCCTCGGTCAGGTGCGCCGCCGCGCGGACGTCGTGGAGGTGGCGTCCAGCGCCGTGCGCCGCCGCGCTCGCGGCGCCCGCTGCCTCGGCGCGATCGGGCGCCGCGGGCGCCGGGTACATGGACACGCCGAGCGGCGCCGCGGCGCGCAGGGACTCGGCCGCGGCGCGCCCGGCGACGGAGTCGGTCGCTGCCGGCCAGGAGAAGGCGTGGCGGGATCCGGAAGACGATCGCTCGGACAGCGCGGCAGGGACGCGCAGCGAGGCTCCGCGGGCCGAGCGGCTCGGCTCGTCCGGGAAGGCGCCGCCGAGGGACGCGAGATCGCGGGGCACCCGCATCGGCCCCGGGATGGGCGCGTCGAGCGAGTCGGGCGGGGCGTCGAACATGATGGACTCGGGTGGCTCCGAGACGCGGCGGCTCTCGGGGCTGCGGTGGAACAGATCGGCGTAGGGCCACGCAGGATTGCCGGGCTCTGCGGGGGCCATCGGCGCGGGCCTGTCCTGGGTGACGCGCGGCGGCGCGCGGCGCGTGTTGCTCATGGACGCACCGCCCGTATGGGCCATGGCTGGCGGCGGCCTCAGCGTCTCGGCCGCCCGCGGCACCCCGCCGCGCACCACCGAGAGCGTGGGGTCGGCGGTCTTCTCCCACTCATCGGCGGTCGCCGCGCCGCCGGCCTCGGGGGTCGGCCCGCCGGCGACGGGCGCGCCGGGCGAAGCGGCCGCTGGTGACGCCGTCGACGGCCACGGGCCCGCTGGCGGGGGCGCGGCGGCCATCGTGCGCGGCGTCGCCATGGCGGGCAACGACGCGGACGGCGGCGCCGTCGAGAGCGGCGGCGCCCCGGCCTTTGCCTGCGCAGCGGCGGCCCTCGTGGTCGGGTCGTCGCCGCGAGGCACGCCGAGGTTCGCTCCGCCGATGACGTGCCGCTCGACGGTCGACGTGAGGATGGCCGCGCTCTGGGTCGGCGGCGCCGCGGCATGAGCCGGCGCCGCCGCGGCATGGGCGGGCGCCGCCGCGGCATGGGTCGCCTGGTGATCGGCCGCGACGACGCCCAGCGCGGCGCGCGGCTCGCGCGCGGCCGGGGCGTCCGGCTCGATCCGCTCCTCGCTGAGCAGCGTCGCGAGCCGCCGGTGCCACACGCGGGCGAGCGACGGGAGGATCGATCCGCGGAGCGTATCGACGGTCTCCTGCGGGAGATGGAAGCGCCCGTCGCCGCGGTCCTCGACCGGAACACCCGCGTCCGCGGCGCGCTGCAGCGCCTCGAGCACGTCGAGCGTGTCCACGCGGAGGAGCGCGGCGACGAGCTCGCTCTCGAACCCCGAGCCGACGATCGCGCCGGCTCGGAGCACCCGGAGCACCTCGCCGGGCAGCTCGCGCACCGCGACCTGCGGCGGCGGCGGCGGCGGCGGCGTGGTCGCGCTCGTCAGCGTGATCGCGCCGTCGGCCGGCCGGAGGAGCGCGTCGGCTCCGCAGGCGGCGCGCATCGCGTCGACCAGGCCGCCTGCGGGGCCGGTCGGCGCGTGCAGGCGGAAGGAGAGGACGAGCGCGACGCGGAGCGCGTCGGGGCGGGACACCACCCGGCGCAGCACGTCGAGCGTGGCAGGATCGGCGTGCTCGACCGCGTCGAACACGATGGCCCACGTGCGATCCGCCCGCTGCGCGAGGCGGTTGGCGGTCTCGATGAACTCGGCGTCCACCATCAGCTCGTGCACGTCGCCGAGGAGGCGGCGCCGGAGCCCCGGGGCGGCGCGGCTGCGCGCCTGATCGAGCGTCGGCTGCGCCCCGCCGGCGAGGCGCTCGATCTGGGTCCGCGCGTCGCGCAGCGGTCCGAGCGTCATCTCGGGGACGTCGCAGCGCACGCGCACGATCCGCAGCCCGAGCCGTGCCGGCGGATCCCCGGGGACGATGTTCAGCAAGGCCGTGTGCCGGCCCTCGGAAATGCGCTGCCAGAGCTGTTCCACGGTCCGCTCCTCCTCTCTCCAGGCGCACACGGCCCAGAGCGGGGCGCATCGTCGTGCGCCACGGGATCATCCGCGTCGTTCGGCTCGCTGCGGCGTACTTTCGTACGCCTCGCGCGCCTGCCTCGCGGCTGAGCCCGTATCCTACGAGCCTGCACCCTGCTCTAGTATCCCCAGAGGAACTCCGCGCGGGCGAACGCCGTGAAATAGCTCCCCGGACCGTCGCCCGCGCCAGGGAGGAGCAGCGTGTACTTGCCGGCGAAGCCGGCGGCGAACTCGCGATTGAACGCGTAGTCGATGCCGAACGGGATGGAGACCCCGAACTGCCCCCGGTGGCAGCCCGGCTGGCCAGACGAGCCGCAGGGCGCGAGGCGCACACTGTCGTACGCGCCGGTCATGAGGCCGACGTAGGGGACCCACTGCAGAATATCGATGACGTACGTGGCGCCGGCGGACGCGCCGAGGAGCATGAGATCGCCCCCCGGGTGGGACGCGGTGTTGACCTCGGCGACCGCGTTGAAGGCGTCCGTGAGCCCGTAGGCGAGGTGCAGGCTGCCGCCGATCCCCGGGTACGTCCCGCCGTCCGCGAGGAGCGCGTACCCGACGCCGGCGCCGGCATGCCATTGCCGTTCAAAGGCGTCGGCCCGCGAGGGGGCGAGGAGCGCGAGGAGCGCGAGCGCGGCGGAGGTCAGCAGGGCGACAGGGGAGCATCTCATGGTCGGTTGCGGCGAGCAGCCCGGAGCGCCCCCGCGGCGAACCATGGATCGAGGGCGACGACGGCGCGCGCCGGGCGCTCGATGGGCGCGCGCGGCCGAGGCTAGCACGCGCGCCGCAGGACATGTTCAGCGGAGCTGCTCGCGCCGACGCGGGGCCCGCGACGCCCCCGCGTCCTCCTCCTCGAACTCGTCGGCGTAGATGCGCGCCGCGGGGTCGGCCGCGCCCTCGCCCGGATCGATGCGGAGCGACGGCCGGGGAAAGCGGACGGCGGACGCCCCCGAGATCCCGGGGAAGGTGTAGAGGATCTCGCCGCGCTCGCCGATCTCGACGCCCACGTCGCCGGGGCGCTCCTTGGCGAGCTCGGTGAGCAGGGCGTCCGCCTCCGGGGCCGGCAGGTCGAGCGCGACGCCGACCTCCTGCGCCGTGAGCGGGCGGCGGCGGTGCGACGCGAGCGAGAAGATCGCCTGAACCTGTGCGTCGCGCGAGGCCTTCGCCCCGGAGCGAGAGAGCTTCCGTCCGCCCAGCAGGAGGAGCAGGCCGAAGGCGAGGGCGACGAAGCCGATCGGCAGGCCGATCGCGAGGCCGGCGATCGACCCCGGGAACAGCGCGGCCGCGCCCAGCCCGAGGAGGAGCGCCAGCGCGGTCCCGCCGACCAGGACCAGCCAGCCGAGCACGCCGGCGACCGCGCCGCCGACCCTGGACGGCTGCCCCGCCAGGCTGACCGATTTGCCCGCGAACGGCAGGCGCTCCCGACCGCACGCGGTGCAGTACGCGGCGAGCCCGCGGTGGATGACGGGCGCGTTCTTTCCGCAATGAGGACACATGAGGACTCCCCCGCGAGCAGATCGTCGCGAGCCAGGCCGTAGCGTAGGAATGAAGCCCCTCCGCCGCCAGGTGTGCGACCGCGGGATCTCCAGGTTTTTCGCGGTCCCGCCGCGCGGGTCGGCGTCGGTCGGCGTCGGTCAGCGTCGGTCGGCGTCAGATTCCGAGGTAGCGCGCGATCTCGGCGCGGGCCGGGTCGGAGGCCACGGCGCGCAGGGCGTCGTACCGGCGTTGCCATGCGGCCGCGCTGCCTTCATCTCCACGCCATCGCGCCGCCTCGGCGCGGGCGAATGCATAGCTCCGGAGCGAGAAGCGCGAGGCGTCGAGCGCGAGGAAGGCGTCGAGCCACACCTCGGGATCGCCCTCGCCGTCGCCGAGCAGCTGGGCCGACAGCGCGGCGTACGGGACGAGCGCGGGCGGCGCGTCGCCGCGCCGGCGGAGGGCGGCGTAGCGGAGCGCGCGGCGCGTGGGCGGCGGCGCGTCGCGCGCGGCGCTCCAGGCGGAGAGAGCGCGCGAGAGCGCCGGCTGGTCGTCGCGCGCCCAGGGCGCGTCGAGGCTCGCGAAGCCGACCCACGGCCAGGCGGCGGCGTGGCCCGCGGTCAGCTGGGCGGGCGGGCTGCCCTGTCGGAGCGGCGAGTCGCCCGGAGGGAGCGCGAGGGAGAGCCGGGTCCACCGCGATCGGGCGTCGAGCAGGGCGAGCTCCGCGCGGGCAGGCATCGCCTCGCTGGCGGGCACCGCCGCGCGCGCCGCGGCGGCCTCCTCGTCGGCGAGCACGGCCGCGCGCGCGGCGTCGCGCCGGCGCCCGCTCGAGGCGAGGAGCTCGGCGCGCTGCAGCAGCACGGCCGCGCGGAGCGCTGGCGGCGCGGCGGCGAGATCGACGCGCTCGACGAGATCGAGCGCGCGATCGCGCTCGCCGACGAGGGCCCACGCGCTCGATCGCGCGAGCGCGCGGGCCGCCTCCGGCGCGAGCGGGCCAAGGCGATCCAGCGCGTCGACCGCCCGGGGCGCGTCGCCTTCGAGCGCGAGCTCGCGGGCGGCGCGCAGCGCGAGCGCGCCCGCGGCCGCGCGCAGCGCGTCGGCCTGGGACGGCGAGAGCTGGGGGGCGGCGGCCAGCTCGGCGGCGCGCGCGGCGGCGCGCGCGCGCAACGACCCGGCGATCACGGGCCTCGCGAGCCCACGCTCCGGGAGCCAGTCGAGCGCGCGCAGCGAGCTCGCAGGCAGCGCCGTCGGCACGCGGGGCTCCGCGCGCGCCGGGGCGCCGTCGAGGCTTGCCTCTCCGGCCACGGGCTCGTCCCCATCGTCGTCCGGCCGCGCGAGCGCGGCGGCTTCGGCCGCGTCGAGCGCCTCGTCCTTCGCCAGCACGACGGCGAGCAGATCGCCGCGGGCCTCGGGATCGAGCGCGGCCGAGGTGCCGAGCAGGTCGCGGATCGCGCGCGTCGCGCGCTGCGTCGCCTCGGCGGCGTCCTTCCGGGCGGCGGCGAGGCGGGCGCGCTGCGCGAGCCGCACCTCCACGGCGTCGGCCACGCCGGCCTCGGGGGCTTCTGGCATCGGCGGAGGCTCCACGCCGGCCCGGGCGGCGCAGGCGACGAGGACGGCGCGGACCTCGCCCCAGTTGCGCGCCATGCCGGCGTAGCGCCTCGATGCCCGGTCGTCCTGGTTGAGCGTCAGGAGCTCGATGCCGCGCTTCGCCTCGGCGCTTGCGCCGAGGCAGAGGATCGCGCCGGTGGTCGTGCGCAGATCCTCGTCGCGGGGCTCCATCGCCGCGTACTCCTTGGCGATCGCGAGCGCGCGCTGCAGATCGCCCTCGGTGAGCGCCGCGCGGAGGGTGTGCACGCGCACGTGCCAGTCGGTCCAGCGGTCCGGCTGCGAGAGGAGCGTGCGGCGATCGCCGAGCCTCGCCGCCTCGCGGCCGAGGCTCGGCGCGCCGCAGGCGGGCCCGAGCTCATCGAACGTGACGCGCCCGGTCCCGGCGGCGACCGTGGCCTGGGCCGTCGCCACCGCCTCGGTTGCGCCGACGAGCGCCGCGCCATCCGGCCGGCCGACCGCGGCGTCGGTGTAGTCGGCGATCGCTGCGCGCACGCCGAGCTCCTCGGCCAGCTCGCTCGCCGCCCTGTGGGTCCAGGGCAGCCGCGACGGCAGCGCGAACCAGCGGATCTCGGGCCTGCAGTCGGGCAGCGCCGGGCCGCGCGGCGCCTCGATCGAGGCGAGGCACGCGGCGGCGGTGCGCGTGCCCACGAGGATCGCCGCGACAAGGCCAAGGAGAGCGAGCGCGGGCACGACCACGGCCGCCGCCGCGAGCGCCAGGGCGAGGGGGCGCCGCCAGGGCGGCCGCGCGGTCGATGCGTCGCGGTGGAGCGGGGAGCTCCCGTCGCGCTCACGGGGCCGTGGGGTGGGCTGCGCGCACACGGGACGGCTTTTAGCCCACGGCACGGCCGAGCGACACTGCCTCCGCGACGCAGCGTGCTCCACGTCCCGGGCGCCGGCGTCACCCGCGGAGCGCGCGTCGTGCGACGCGCAACGTCGGCGCGCTCTCGCCCCGGAGGCCGGCGCGCGCCTAGGGCGCGCTCCGGCCCTCGGCGGCGCTGGCCTCCGGGGCGAGGAGCGCGCCCGCGAGATCCGTGACCGCCGACAGATCCTCGACGCAGGCGACGTCGAGCTCGAGCCCGCGGGTGAGCAGCGGCGCGCTGGCGAGGGCGACCTCGGCGACGGTGAGCTTCCGCCCGGTGAGCTGGTGGAGCGACGTCACGCCGTGCTCTCGGATGCCGCAGGGCACGATCAGCTCGAACGCCTTGAGGTCCACCGCGATGTTGAACGCGAAGCCGTGCATCGTGAGCCATCGCGACAGGCGCACGCCGATCGCGCCGAGCTTCGCGATCTCGCGCGCCCACTCGGCGCCGCCCCACGCCTCCGGGGCGGCGCGATCGACCCAGACGCCGATCATGCCGTCGACCACGCCGCCCTCGACGTGGTGCTCGCGCGCGAGCAGGATCATCACCTCCGCGAGCGAGCGCACGTACCTGCGCACGTCGCAGCGGTCCGGCCTGAGATCGAGCAGCGGGTAGCACACGAGCTGGCCTGGGCCGTGGTAGGTGACGTCGCCCCCGCGCCCCGTCGCGACGAGGTCGATGTCGCGCTCGTCCAGCGCGCGGGCGTCGAGGAGCACGTTCTCGGGGTTCGCTCGCGGGCCGAGCGTGATCACGGGATCGTGCTCGAGGAGCAGGATCGTGTCGCCGATCCGCCCCTGCGCGCGCGCCTCGACGAGCTGCTTCTGCAGATCGTGGATCGGGGCATAGCGGCGCCGGCCGATCCACACGGCGCGCGCGCGCCTCGGCCGGGGCGCCTCGACGGACGTCGTCTGGCCGTTCGCGGGCTGGAGGAGGTCGCGGAGCGAGGTGGTCGGCATGGCTACTCCGGGACCTTCTCGCCCCGCGCCCGCCGCTCCTCGCGGTAGGCCTCGATGTGCGTCGTGAAGGTGGCCGCGATCTCGGGGTCGAACTGCGAGCCCGAGCACCGCTCGATCTCGGTCACCGCGACCTCGTGGGGGAGCGCGCGGCGGTACGAGCGGTCGCTCGTCATGGCGTCGTACGTGTCGGCCACGGAGATGATGCGCGCGATGATCGGGATCTCGTTGCCCCGCATCCGGAGCGGGTAGCCGCGCCCGTCCCAGCGCTCGTGGTGCAGGTGCACGCCGGGGATGAGCGGGTGCAGGAACTTGATCGGGTCGAGGATGTCACGCCCGTAGGCGGGGTGCCGCTTGAACACCTCGTACTCGTCGTTCGTGAGCTTGCCCGGCTTGTTCAGGTTGAGCACGCACCCGATCTTGCCGATGTCGTGCATGAGCGCGCTCTGCCGGACGATCTCGATCTCGTGCGGGCCGAGGCCGAGCCGCTGCGCCAGCAGCACGGCGTAGACGGCGACCCGATCCGAGTGGCCCGAGGTGTAGCGGTCCATCTTGTCGATCGCCTTGGCGAGGCCCTCGATCGTCTGCTGGAACGTCGCCTGGAGATCCTGGTAAAGGCGCGCGTTCTCGATCGCCGCGGCGGCGCGCGAGCCGATGATGCTGAGCAGCTTGCGCTGCCCCTCGTCGAAGCGCCTCGTCCGCGTGAACGACGCGACGGCGAGGAAGCCCATGAGCCGCTTCTGGATGCGGAGCGGCACGGCGACGAGCGACTGGAGCGGGAGCGCCGGCTCCGCCGCGAAGAACCTGAGCCCCTTCATGCCCTGCTCGAGGAGCTGCGCGTCGGGCCGGAAGTGATCGAGCACGAGCGCGGGGTCGAGCCGCCCGAGGTCGGCGCCCGCCGGGATGGAGGGGCCGCGGAGGTGCTGGCGCTCGAAGAAGCCGCCCTCGCCGTCGTCGAGCCAGGTCGAGATGAGATCGCCGCACACCTCGTGGAGGCAGCTGTCGGCGACGGTCTCCAGCACCTGGTCGAGCGAGAGGCTCGCCGCGATGGCCTCGCTCACCTTGTAGAGCGACACCGCCTCGCGCAGCCGGATGTTCTCGGCAGCCATCCGTTGCTTCTCGATCCCGCGCTGGACGACGTGCACCACCTCGTCCAGCTTGAACGGCTTGAGCACGTAGTCGTAGGCGCCGCGCTTCATCGCGTCGATCGCGGTCTCGACGGTGCCGAAGCCCGTCATGATGACCGTGAGCGCGTTCGGCGCCGTCTTGCCGATCTCGTCCAGCAGCGCGATGCCGCCCATCCGCGGCATCTTGAGATCGCTGATCACGAGATCGTAGTGACCCTTCGTGAGCTCGTTCAGCGCGCTGGAGCCGTCCTCCGCCGTGCGGACGTAGTAGCCCTCCATGCCGAGGAAGTCGGCCAGCATGTCGCGGATCACCTTCTCGTCGTCCACGACGAGGATGCGAGGGCGGTCTTCTGGAAACGTGGACATGCGGCCGGTAAGCCTACCAGATCCGCTCGCAGCGCATCGCACCAAGGTGGGCGGGTCGGGCACAGGAGCGGGCCCGCCTCGCCGGGGTGGCCGAGCGGCGGCGCGCGCCGCTCAGTCCTCGTCGCCGGTCGAGATGATGGGGTGCCGGATGGTCCGGGGCGACTCGTCCAGATCCGGGACGCGGATCGAGATGGGCCCGGGGCTGCGGATGGAGGGAGGAGGCGCGGACTCCGCGTCCTCGGGGCGGAGCGGGATCATCCTGCTGCTCGGCGCGGGCTCGTCGCTCGCGGTCGTCAGGACGGGCACGGCGCGCTGCTCGCCGAGGGCGTGCTTCTGCTCGAGGAAGCGGAGGACCGAGGGGCCGGTCGAGCGCTCCAGGGCGGAGCGCAGATCGCCGGGCAGCGTTGACTCGATGATCATCTTCACCCCGGTGCGGGGGTGCTCGATCTCGATGCGCACGAGGTGCACGAACGAGCGATCGAGCCCGTGCTTCTCCTCGAAGTACCGGTTCGTGGGCACGTGACCGTAGCGCTCGTCGCCGAGGATCGGGTGCCCGATCGCGGCGAGGTGCCGCCGGATCTGGTGCGTGCGCCCGCCGTCCGGGATGACGCGGAGGATCGAGTGGCCCGAGGCGACCGCGAGGCGGCGGTACCGCGTGCGCGCCGTGTACGTGCGCGTCCCTTCGCGGAGATCGCGGGTGATCGCGCCCTTGCCCGGCGTGACGCCCTTGGCCGCGGCGAGGTAGATGAGGCGCCCCGTCTTCACGAGCGCCTCGCCCCAGCGCGCGGCCGCCTCCTCGCTCCGCGCGAGCATGACCAGGCCGCTCGTGCCCGGATCCAGCGGGTGCACGATGATGGGCGTCGTCGTGCTGCCCGGGATGCGGGCGCACCGGGCGAGCAGCGAGCCGAGGTACTCCGGCTGCGTGGCCACCGGCTCGTGGGGGCCCTTCTCGACGACCAGCACGCCGTCGTCGTCGTAGATGACCTTCGGCGCGGGCGGGGGCGTCCGGCGGAGCGCGGCGATCGTCTCGATCTCCTCCGTGAGCGGGATCATGTCGAGCGGCGTGAGCTCCGTCGACGAGTACCCGAGGCGGCAGAAGTGATCGAGGTCGCGCGCGAGCGTGTCGGGATCACACGAGACGTAGACGAGCAGCGGCGCGCCGAGGCGCGCGATCGCCTCGCGCGCCGTCGGGGAGACGCCGCGGCGCGGCGGGTTGACCACGATGCCGTCGAACTTCTCCGAGCTGTTGACGAGGGAGCTGACGATCTCCGCGACGTCGCCGGTGCGCACCTCCACGCGCTGGCTGAGGCCCTGGGCCTCGGCCGCGGCGCGGGCGTTCGCCGCCGCGGGCGCGAAGGACTCGACCATGAGGACCCGGTTGCCGCCCTGCGCGAGGGCGAGCGAGATCGCGCCCGAGCCGCCGTACAGATCCAGGATGCGCGGCGGCTCCTTGCGCCGGGAGGCGGGGCCGAGCGCGGCCTCTCCCTCGATGACGGGCCCGTCGTTCTCGAGCGACGCGATCTCGCGGAGCAGGAGGGCGTGCACGCGCGCGGCCTGCGCGCGGTGCGCCTGCACGAACGAGCCGAACGCGGCGATGTGGTAGGTCTGCCCGATCCGGTCCTCCGCGTGCGCGGCGCCGTCGAGCACGATCGTCTCGGGCCCGAGGATCTGCGGCGCCTCCGCGTCGTGGAAGTTCGCCGCGACGCCGATGACGCGCGGGAGCATCGGGCGGATGGCGCGGCCGGCCTCCCGCAGCTCGTCGCGCGTGCACGCGCGCTCGCGCTGCAGGACGAACGTGACCAGCACGAACGCCGGGTTGTCCTCTGTCGCTCCCGCCTCCGCGAAGAGCGGCGTCCCGGGCGCGAGGTGGACCTCGCGCAGATCGAGGGCGCGGAGCACGCCGCCCCTCGCCGGGTCGTACGGGAGGAGCAGCGGCCGGACCTCCGGCGGCGGCGACGCGATCAGCTCGCGCAGCCGCGAGGTGACCGCGGCGAGGGCCGGGGTGAGGACCCGGCAGCCCGGGATGTCGACGACCTCGTGATGTCCCGTGCGGCCGTACAGCCCGATCGCGCCGGAGGGGGCGACGATGAGCTTGGCTCGACCGCGATAGCCGGTGATCGGATCGGCCGGGATGACCGAGCTCGTCTGGAGCAGCCCGAGCGATGGGTAGTGCGCGGCTGCGGACACGACCCGAGCACGCTTGGTGCCGAGCTGCTCCGCGTAATCACCCGCGATGAGCGGACAGCCCGCGCACTCGACCGAGTGCGTGCACTCGATCAGCGTGTTCGGGATCTCGCCTGCCTTCAATGTGCGTCGCACGGGCCCGGACAAAACACCGCCGCCCGATCCCTCTGCGCTGGTGCTCTCGCCCAGCCCGTGCGGTCCTTCGATACCTGCGCCGGAAGCCATTCCGGGGGAGCTTACAGGGGCTCTCGGCCAGCGTCGAAGGTGTAAAGCGGAATCCGTCGAGCTTTTCGTCTGCGGCGCTCGGCGCGCCGGGGAGCGCTCTTGGAACCTGACGAGATCCCGCGCTTTCGCCGGGGTCTGCGCTATCTGCCCGGACGGTGGGCCGTCCAGGCCCCGCTCGCTCCGTCGAGCCAGCCGCCAGGCAACGCAGGGGCCAATGTGGGCGATCCCTGGCGCTGCTCCTTACCTCGGGCCGCGCCGTTCGCGACATCCGCGGTCGTAGCGTCGCAGCGCCCGGTCCGTCCCGCGCGCCTCGCGGGGGGCAGTGGTAGACTGAGCGCCTCTTGCGTCTTCCGATCGCTTCTCTCTTCGGCCTCCTGGCTGTGCTGCTCGCCCCTCCGGTGTTCGCCGGACCCGGCGACAAGGAGGCGAACCAGGGCATGAACGCAGCCAGAGGCGGCTTCTGCAAGCGGGCGATCCCGCTGCTCGAGTCCGCCGAGAGCCAGCGGCATCGCCCGAGCTCGGCGGTTCCGCTCGCCGACTGCTACGTCAAGCAAGGCGAGCTGCTGAAGGCCAGCGAGATCTATCACAAGGTCGCGAGCGAGAAGAAGGCGCCCGGCTACAACGCGCGGGATGTCGCGGCCATCACATCGGCCAAGAAGAAGGCAGCTCAGCTCGATGCGCGCATCCCGACGCTCGTCGTCACGCCGGCGGAGCCGTACGAGGGGCTGGTGGTCGAGATCGACGGGGAGGTGATCAGCGAGCCGTCGGCGCCGCACCGGTTCGATCCGGGCGAGGTGCTGGTGATCGTCGCCAGGGCCGAGGGCCACGAGGAGACGTCGCAGAAGATCACGCTGAAGGAGAAGCAGCGGCGCGAGATCAAGCTGCGCCTCAAGCCGAAGCCCGGGGGGAAGAAGCCGCCGGAGAAGCCTGTCGCGAAGAAACCACCGGAGAAGCCGCCGGAGAAGCCGGTCGCGGAGAAGCCGGTCGCGGAGAAGCCGCCGGAGAAGAAGCCGCCGGCGAAGCCGATCGCGAAGAAGCCGGCGGAGAAAAAGCCACCGAAGAAGCCGGTCGCGAAGAAGCCGCCGGAGAGGAAGCCGCCTCGCGCCGCCGAGAAGCCGGTCGCGAAGAAGCCGCCTCGCGCCGCCGAGAAGCCGGTCGCGAAGAAGCCGCCTCGCGCCGCCGAGAAGTCGGCCGAGGACAAGCCGCGCGTCGCGACGGGCCCCGACGAGAGGCCGAAGCCCGCCGTCGAGTTGCCCGAGCCCACGCCGCCCAGCCCGCGCAGGCAGCGCGACGTGTGGCTCGGCGCAGGATTCCAGGGCTTCTTCATCCCTCAGCTCATGTTCGGGCTCCTCGGGGAAGGGGGGCGGGACGTCCTCGTCCCCGGCGGAGACATCTCGCTGTCCACGCGGCTCGGGCGGCGGTTCGATCTCGTCTTCTCTGTCGCCTACGCGCGCTTCTGGATGGACGAGACGCCGTTCAAGCCGAAGGGACACCCGGACACCGACTACGAGATCGTCGAGAGCGATCTCCAGGCGCTCCAGGCGGGGGTCCGCCTGGTCTGGAACATCCCGCTCGATCGAGACGAGCTGTTCGCCTTCCGCGTCGGGGCCGGCCTTGGCGTGGGCTGGACGTTCATGGGCGACCTCTACCGGACCCAGGCATATCCCGGCGACGCGGTGCCTGGCGACCCGGGCTCCTTCGTGCCGGGGGACCCGTACCGCTATGTGAAATGCCGCGGACCCAACAATCCGATCGGGAGCTTCCGGTACTGCAACGAGCTCGATTACGACGCGGATCACTACCCAGGCTATGTCGAGCCGAGCTGGTTCACCCGTCCCAAGGGGCGGCCTCAAGGCCTGCGGCCGCTCGTCTATCCGTGGCTCGTCCTGCCCGAGATCGGGCTCGCGCTTCGCCCGTGGGACCGCGTCGCGTTCGACCTCCGGGTCGGCGCCTCCGTGACCGGCCTGCTCGGAGGGCTCGGCATCCGCTTCGCCCTGTGATGCACCTCGCGCCGCGGACCGCGCGGCTCAGCGAGCGAGCTTCACGGCGCGGTCGAGCTTCCGGGACAGCACGGCATCGAGCGTGCTCCAGAGGTCTTCGCCCGACTTCTGGGCCACCCAGCGGTCCTCGGACGGCCGGTAGTCGAAGTGCCACGCGGCCCGCTCGGCGGCCATCCAGATCTGCCGCGCCGCGCGGTGGCTGTTGATGACGTACTTGATGCCGTCCTCGAACTCCAGGGTGAGGATGCCGCTCTGCAGGTCGGCCTCGACGCCGTCGGGGATCTCGTTGATCGCTCGATCCAGCGCGCGCAGCGACCGATCGGCCACGTCGTCGAACTCTCGCTCCGATAGGGACTCTCCGCTCATGCCGATCCGCTTACAACGGCGCGCGCCGAGGCGGTACGGGGAAGCGTCGGCGCCCCCTCACTCCCAGGGGACCGTGTAGAGCTTCACGTTGGTCATCGACTTCATCGCCTCGACGACGCCCTCCTTGATCCCGATGCCGCTGTCCTTGATCCCCCCGAACGGCGACAGCTCGGACCGGTACCCCGGCACCTCGCGCACGTTCACCGTGCCGCAGCGGAGCTCCCGCACGAGCCTGTGGACGCGCCCCAGGTCGTTCGTGCAGACGCCGGCGGAGAGGCCGTAGCTCGTCCCGTTCGCCACCGCGATCGCCTCGTCGATGTCCCTCACCCGCAGGATGGGCGCGTGCGGGCCGAAGGTCTCGTGCTGCACGGAGGGGGCGTCCCGCGGGACATGATCCATCACGGTGGGGCCGTACAGGGCCCCGCGGCGCTCGTTCCCGAACAGCAGCCGGGCGCCGCGCGCGAGCGTGTCCTCGGCCGCCGCCTCGAGCTGCCGCGCCGCGGCCTCGGAGATCACCGTCCCCATGTCGGTCGCCGGATCGAGCGGATCGCCCACCTTGATCTGCGCCGACGCGGCGGCGAGGCGGCCGGCGAACTCGTCGGCGACGCGCTCGCTCACGATGAGCCGCTTTACCGCCGTGCAGCGCTGCCCCGAGTTCCTGTAACAGCCGTACGCCGCGAGCCGCACGGCCTCGTCGAGATCGGCGTCGTCGAGCACGATGAGCGGGTCGTTGCCGCCGAGCTCGAGCACCGCGCGCCGGTAGCCGAGCAGGCCGGCGATGCGCTTGCCGATCTCGACCCCGCCGGTGAAGCTCACGAGCTCCACGGCCGGGTGGGTCACGAGCGCGCGCCCGATCTCCGCCGGATCGCCGGTCACGACGCTGAGCATGCCGGGCGGCAGCCCCGACTCGTGCAGCACGGCCGCGAGGTAGATCGCGGAGAGGGGCGTCTTCTCCGACGGCTTGAGCACCATGGAGCTGCCGCTCGCGACGCTCGGCGCGACCTTGTGGGCGACCTGGTTGAGCGGGTGGTTGAACGGGGTGATCGCCGTCACCAGGCGGAGCGGCTCGCGCAGCGTGTACCCCCGCCGGGGCTTGCCGTTCGCCGAGATGTCGAACGCGAGGCACTGGCCGTCGTCGCGGAGCGCTTCGTACGCGGAGAAGCGGAGCACGTCGAGCGCGCGTCGCACCTCATAGGCCGTGTCCTTGAGGCAGAGCCCGCTCTCCCACGTGATGAGCCGCGCCACCGCCCCCGCCTGCGCCTCGATGTGCGCCGCGGCGCGGAGCAGGATCTCGCTGCGCTCGTGGCGAGAGAGCCGCGGCGGGCCGGAGGAGGCGCTCGCGAGCGCCTCCAGCACCGCCCCCTCGTCGAGCCTCGGCACGCTGCCGATCACCTCCCCCGTGAACGGGGAGCGCACGAGGATGACCTCGTCCCGGTTCACCGGTCTTCCCCCGATCAGGCACGGAAAATGGAACGCTGGTCGATCGATTGAGAGCATCGAGCCCATCCCTGTCCCCCCTTCAGGCGCTCGATCGTCGGCGCTAGGCCATGGCGGTCGAGAGTCGGTTGAGCACCAGATCGAAGACGTCCGCGTTCGACAGCGCGCTCGGCCGGCCCCGCGCGGCGTCGGCGTCGGCTGCCTCCGCGCCGAGGAGCCAGGCGCGCTCCCCGGGCCGGAGCGGGTGGCTCGCGAGGATCGGCACCTCCGCCTCGTGCAGGCCGCCGTGGGACCTGAGCCCGCGCTGCACGGCGGAGAGGTCGTGGTAGGCCGCGCTCTTGCCGAGCACCGTGCTCCGATCGCCGAGGACGACGAGGTCGCCGATCCGATCCGGCGGCAGCGCGAAGCGCCGCGCGGCCTCCTCCCGGGTCAGGACGAGCTCCACGCCCGGGAGCCGCGCGAGGACCTGCGCGGCGCGCGCGCCGTCGTCCGGCGCGCCGAGGTACACGGTCGCGTACGACCCGAGCGCGCCGTGGTGCACGACGTACGGGTCGGTGATCGGCAGGAGCACGCGGAAGCCCGAGATGCCGGCCTCGCGCAGCGCGTCGTCCAGGTAGCGCACGTTCGGTGAGCCGTCCTGCGCGGTCTTGTCGTTCATGCCGTGATCCGCGGTGATGCCGCAGACGAAGCCGGCGTCGAGGTACTCGCCGAAGAGGGCGTCGAAGCGGGCGTAGAACCGATCGGACATCGGCCCGCGCGGCGGCTCCTTGTGCTGCACGTAGTCGGTCAGCGACACGTAGAGCAGCGTGGCCGAGAGCCGCTCGTGCAGCGCGAGGCCCATCTCCATGGCGTAGTGGGAGATGTCCCAGTCGTAGATCGACGGGCTCTCGCGGCCGACCGCGGCGGTGATCGAGCCGATCCCGTGCTCCGGGATGGCCTGCTCGTGCGCCTTCTCCGCCGACAGCGAGATCGGGCGAGGGCCCCCCTCGCGGCAGGCGCCGAGGAGCGCGCGGAGCTTGTCCTTGGCCGTGACGCAGAGGGTCCTGACGCCCGCCTGCTCCATCTTCTCGAAGAGCGTCGGGACGCGCAGGAACCGAGGATCGTTCATCGGCACCTCCTCCCCCGTGGCGGCGTCGAGGTAATAGTTGCCCGAGATGCCGTGCACGCGCGCCGGCTGGCCGGTGACAATCGACACGTTGTTCGGGTTCGTGAAGCTCGGGATCTGGCCTCGACCGCGCACATACAGGCCGCCGGCGGCGAGCGTGCCCGCGAGCCGCGGCATCAGCCCGTCCGCGAGCGCCTGGTCGAGGTACTCCGGCCCGCACCCGTCGACGCAGAACACCACCGTCTTGCGCGCGGGCAGCGCATAGCGCCGGTCGCCGAGTTCGATCATGCCGAACGCTGACACGCAGCGCGCCGGCCGAGAAGGGCCGTCGCTGCGCCGCCTCGGGCGCTCCTCCGCCTCGAACGGCGGGCAGGGGAGCGGCGGTGCGTCAGTAGCCCGGCCAGGGATCGGCCGGCTTCGGAGGCGCCGGGACCGGCCGCTTGAAGCACATCACACCGGCGTCGAGCGCCACGAGCTCCCAGCCGCCCTCGCCCCGCGCCTTCGCGATGGCGCGGGCCTCGTCCACGCCGTGCGCCTGCTCGCAGTCCTGCTCCCACCGCGGCGCGGGGACGCTCGGCGTGAGCCCCTGGGCGCGCACCCGCCCCGCCGCGAGCGCGACGGCCGCGCCCAGCACCAGAGCGCCCAGCACGAGCGCGACCCTCTTGTTCATGGCGTCAGGGACATGGTGGTCCGCGCCGGGCAGCACCGTCAAGCGACGCACCGAGGACGTTCGGCACGCCCGGCAGGATTCGAACCTGCGACCCGCGGCTTAGAAGGCCGCTGCTCTATCCAGCTGAGCTACGGGCGCTTGGACGACAAGCGCATCTCTCGTACTGCATCGCGGACGCGGAATCGAGCGTTACGAGCGTTACGAGCGTTACGAGCGTCGCCAGCGCCGTGGGCGCGGCGAGCGCCCCGGCGACGTCCGCTCAGGTCGACGCGGCCAGGCGGCGGACCTGCTCGCCGGTCCGGCCGTAACGCCGCTGTCGCCGGCTGTAGGTCGCGACCGCCTCGTCGAAGGTCGCCTCGGTGAAATCGGGCCAGAGCGTGTCGGTGAAGAACAGCTCCGCGTACGCGGCCTCGAAGAGCAGGAAGTCGCTGAGGCGCTTCTCTCCGCCGGTGCGGATGATGAGATCGGGATCCGGCATCGCGCTGGTCGTCAGGAAGTTCCGGAGCGACTTCTCGTTGATCTCCTCCGGGATGACCAGCCCGGCCCGCGCGCGGACCGCGAGCGCGCGCATGGCGTTCGCCATGTCGCGGCGACCGCCGTAGCTCAGCGCGAGCGCCAGGGTCATCTCGGTGCCCCCGGCGGTGTCCTCCACGAGCTTTTCCATCGCGCGCCGCGTCGGCGTCGGGATGTCCTCGAGATCCCCGACCACCTGAACCGCGATCCCTCGACGGATCAGCTCGTCGTGCTCCCCCTCGGCGAACTCCTGGCAGATGCGCATCAGCGCGTCGATCTCGTCCTTGGGCCTCGACCAGTTCGCCACGCTGAACGCGTAGAGCGTGAGGTACGGGATGCCGCGATCGCGGCAAGCGCGCACCGAGGTGCGCACGGCCTGCGCCCCGTGCTGGTGCCCCCGCATGCGGGGGAGCCCCCGCGCCGCCGCCCAGCGGCCATTGCCATCGAGGATGATCGCGACGTGCTTGGGGAGATTGCTGGACGTCATGGGCTTTCCTGGCTGGGGACGACGACGGACTCTGCGCCGAGCATGAGCGCGGCAGGGGGGCCGACGGTGGTGCGATCGTGGAGGTTCTGTGGAGGATGGCGCGGGAGAGCTCAAAGCGCTCTGGCCGCTGACGGGTGCGCGAGCTCTTTGGCACGCGCTCGCTCGCCCGAAGACCACCGCCGCGCCTTCGCACCACCGATCCGGTGCGCTGTCAAACCGAGGAAACCTCCCGGAAACCAAAAGGGTCGCCGGGAGGGGCGGCATGGCGAGAGAGCTCATCCTTTCACAGGATCAGGCCCCCGGCAGCGAGAGCTTGAACTCGACCTCGGGCGGCCCGCGGTGGGTGCACTCGGCCGAGCCGCTGTGGGCCTCGGCGATCGCCTTGACGATCGCGAGGCCCAGGCCGGTGCCGCCCCGGTCGGCGCGGGTCGTCACGAAACGGCGGAAAAGGCGGCCCGCGACATGCCGCCCGATCTCGCCGCGGTTGCGGATCGAGATCGCGACCTGTCCGCCCACGCGAGACACGGCGATCTGGACGGGGGCCGCGGCGTCGCCGTGCGTCTGTGCGTTGTCGAGCAGGTTGTCGACGGCGCGCGAGAGCCACTGCTCGTCGCCCCGCACCGTCGCCGAGCTCGGCGCGTCGAGCTCGACGCGGCTGCCGCGCTCTCGCGCCCGCGCCGCGGCGGCCTCTGCGATCGCGACCAGGTCGACCACCGCGGCGTGCTCCACGCCGCGCGCCTCGAGGCGCGCGAGCGACAGCAGCTCCCCGAGGAGCGCCTCGATCCGCGTGGTCGCCTCGCGGATGCGCGCGACGAAGCGGGCGGCCTCCTCGGCGTCGTCGAGCGCGCCCTCGGAGAGCACCTCGGCGCTCGCGCGGATCGCGGCGACGGGGTTCTTGAGCTCGTGCGAGAGATCCGCGGCGAACGTCTCGACGAAGGGGCGGCCCTCGATCTGGCGCCGCATCGAGTCGATGGCGCGCGTCAGCCGCTGGACCTCGCGGCCCTGCGCCGGCGGCGTCGCCGCGCGCACCTCGCCCTCGCTCACGCGCACCGCGAACTCGGTGAGCGCCTCGATCGGCGTCGCGATGGTGCGGCCGATCAGGAACGACGAGATCGCCGCCGCGGCGCCGAGCACCGTGCTGAGCACGAGGATTGGCGGGGCGAAGTCGGCGACCATCCGCTGCACCACGATGGTCGGCTTCACGACCTGCACGCTGCCGACGCGCTGGCCGCGGACCTGGATGGGCGCGGTCACGAAGACGGTCCCGGGCTCGCCCGGCGAGGCGCCGCGCGCCCGGAGCACGCGGCCCTCGGGATCGAGCAGCGCGATGCTCTGGGCGGTCGGGCCCTCGGCCTCGCCGTCGAGCGCGCGCACCGCCGCGAGATCGACGCCGCGCACCTCCATCTCCATCGCGGCCACGGCGGCGAACGCGGCCGCCTCGTCGCGCGCGCTGCCCTCGGCGAGCAGCGTCGCGCGCGCCTCGATGCGATCGATGACGAGCAGCCCGAGCCCGAACGCAAACGCGCCGACGATGCCGCCGAGCGCGATGAAGATCTGCATCCGGATGCTCATCCCCGCCGTCCGGGCGCGGACGAGGCGCGAGGCGAACAGCGCGACGAGCAGGATGAGCGAGACCGCCGCCGCCGCGGTGACGACGAGGCGCAGCATGCGTCAACCGCCGCCTTCCGCGGGGCCCGGCTTGTCCGCGACGCGGTAGCCGACGCCGCGGACCGTCTCGATGAGGTCGGCGTCGCCGCCGGCCTCGACGACCTTCTTCCGGAGCCCCTTCACGTGCGAGTCGATGGTCCGGTCGGTGATCGCGAACCCGTCGCCCCAGACGCGATCGATGAGCTGCGCGCGCGTGAAGACCCTGCCCGGCGCGGCGAGCATGCAGGCGAGCAGATCGAACTCGACGCGGGTGAGGTCGACCTTCTGGCCGCTCACGTACGCGCGCCGCGTGGCCTCGTCGACCACGAGCGGCAGCGGCGCGGGCGAGGCGGCGGACGGCGAGGGCCGCGCGGCGCGGCGCAGGACGGCTCGCACCCGCGCCACGATCTCCCGGGGGGAGAACGGCTTGGTCACGTAGTCGTCGGCGCCGGTCTCGAGCGCGGCGACGCGGTCGGCCTCGCTGTCGCGGCTCGACAGGACGATGATCGCGGCGCGCGCCGCGCTCCGCCGCGCCTGGCCGATCAGGTCGAAGCCGCTGCCGTCGGGGAGCATGAGATCGAGGATGATGAGGTCGGCCTTGTCGATCTCCCGCTCCGCGGCCGCGAGCGTGGTGGTGACGGTGGCCGCGAACCCGTCGCGGCGCAGGAAGTAGGCGATCGACTCGGCGATGGCCGGCTCATCCTCGACGACCAGGACCTTGGCCATGGTCGGTGAGCCTAGAACGGCGCGGCGGACGCGTCGACAGGGCTGGTCGGCGGGGCTGGTCAGCGGACCTGGCCGGCCCCGCCCCTGCGGGGGCTCGCGGGCGTCGCGATCGCCGCGTTCGTGCGCGCTCAGGCGTGCGGGATCGCCGCGTTGACGAGCTCGCGCACGACGCCGAGCAGCCGCTCGTAGTGCTCCGGGATGGGCCGCAGGCCGGCGCAGTGGACCACGAGGCCGCCAGGGCGGAGCTCGAGGTGCCCCTGGAAACCGCGGCGGGCGAGGAGCTTGCGCAGCCGCGGATGGAACGCGCCGGCGGCCTCGCGCTGGGAGGCGGCGAAGGTCGTCACGTGGGCGTCCCAGAGCGCATCGTCGAGGGTGACCCGGGGCGGGGGAGCGCTCTCGATGAAGGCGACGCGCGTCAGGAAATGCTCGCCGACGCGCATCGAGGCGCGGCGCTGGAGCGCCGGGTGCGCCGCGAAGCCGAGCAGCGTCCGCTCGAGGGGCTCGGCTTCGCCCTCGGCGTACCAGGGCTCGGCGATCACCGCGTGCCCGGGGTTCGCCGTCCACGTGCACGCGGAGAGGTACGCGGAGGGCGGCGCGATCGTGTCGTAGGGCTCCCAGCGGCGGAACCAGGCCTCGTCGGGGCGCGCGGTGAAGGCGAGGCCGCGCCGGGCAGCCCACGCCGCGATGTGCTCGGATCCCAGCGGAGGCGGCATGGATGCGAGGTTAGTCGGCGCGGCGTCGCCTCGGAAGCCTCCGGCGCCATGCGACCGCGAGCGCCCCGGCGCCGAGCGAGAGCCAGGACGCCGCACCCGCGGCCGCGCCGTTCCCGGGCGCGTCGCAGGAGCATCGGCCGTAGATGCCGACCGTCGTCTCGTCGTCGTGGTCGTCGTCGTTGCCCAGCGGGGCTCCAGCGCCTCCGGGGCCTGCGGTCGTGATGGGCGCGCCGCCGGCGTCACCGGCGTCGCCGCCGCTCCCGCCTGTGCCGCCGCTGCCGCCCGTGCCGCCGCCTTCACCGCCGCTCCCGCCTGCGCCGCCGCCGCTGCCTGCGCCGCCGCTCCCGCCTGCGCCGCCGCTCCCGCCTGCGCCGCCGTCGTCCGCGCAGCGCGTGAGATGGAGGGGACGTTTGCGCGTGCAGTCCGTCGGCGACGCGCAGCGGGGATCGGAGAGCGCGGGCGGCGCGCCTGTGCCGCCGATCTCGCCCAGGTCAGGGTAGGCGACCTCGGTCCTCTCCCAGCGCCCCGCGGTGTGCTCCATCCAGCCGAACACCCGCTCCTGGTACGGAACGGCGCCGCCGATCGCCGGGTCGTAGACGCCGCGGCCCGCGTCGTAGTTGGGGTTGTTCGGGTTGTTGACGTACGCGAGCCCGTTGTAGGCCCACACGGCGCTGTACCAGTGCTCGATGAACGCGGGTTGCCGGTCGCCGACGCAGCGCGTGGCCCTCCACTTCGAGGCCAGGATCTGGGTGCCGGTGGCCGCGTTGTAGGTCGGCTCCGCGGCCACGCGGCGCGGATCGAAATCCGGGCTGTCGCCGCTCCGCATGCCGCTCGTGATCTGCGAGGCGCCGTAGCCGCAATCGAAGGAGATGATCGTCCGCGAGCTCTCCCCAGCCTGGTCCATGGGCCGGTCCGGCGCGCAGAACTGCTGCCACCCCGACTCCTGCATGGCGATCGCCTTGAGCAGCTCGCAGGGGAACGTGGCGGGAACGTCGCGCCGCGCCTCGGGCAGGTCGCAGCCCTGACCGAGGTTGAAGGCCGGCGGGCCGGCCTCGCCCCAGGCCTCGGGGCCCCGCGAGACGCGGTCGAAGATGGCGTTCCACTCCGCGACGGAGGGGTTGATCCCGGGCACGGCCTCGATCGCGCAGCCGCGATCGTTGTACGCGCTCGACGCGGTGAAGCAGGGGCAGTACGCGGCGCGCGCGGCCGGCGCGACCAGCGCGGCCGCGGAGAGCGCCGCCGGGATCAGGAGAAGGCGGCCCGTCACGGCTCCTCCTTCGCGGCGGTGAAGCCGGCGACCGCGATGCGCGCTCCGGGTGGCGCAGGGATCGCGGCGACCTCGCCGCTCTCCACCCGGATCGCGAAGGGGACGGCGAAGGCGGACGGGTTCGTGTGCAGCGCCGCCACCCACGCCGCGTCCTGCGAGACGGCCTGGATGGCGTCGATGCCGGGGCCGAGCGGGCTGCGGACCGTGGCGCGCGCGCCGACGACGAATAAGCCGGTGGCGCGCTCGGGCGTGTACGCGAGCCCGCCGCCCGGCCAGGCGTACGGGGCGAGGCCGTGGCTCGCGCTCGCCTCGAGCCGGGTGCGCTTGCCCCGGGCGAGATCGATCCGATCGATGACCCACATGCCAGGGTCGGTCTCGTGCCGCTCCTGGAACACGAGCGCGCCCGCCGCGGCGTCGATCGAGAAATCGCGCGCGAACGGCGGGATCGACGGGGCGATCGCCCGCGTCGCGCCGGAGTCGGGGTCCACGAGGACGATGTCGGCCGACGCCGGGGAGACGCGGTAGAGGACGAGCTCGCCGTTCCACGCGCCGGCGAGGAAGGCGAGGTGGCCGGTGTGTCGGTGCACGGTGCGGAGCGCGCCGGTGGCGAGGTCGACCTCGTCGATGGTGAGCGC
Organism: Sorangium sp. So ce128; assembly: GCF_051525245.1. Classification (NCBI taxonomy): domain Bacteria; kingdom Pseudomonadati; phylum Myxococcota; order Polyangiales; family Polyangiaceae; genus Sorangium; species Sorangium sp. So ce128. Next base: position 3,692,580 of record NZ_CP150313.1, read on the forward strand.
GTCGACCCGGAGCTGCGCGGGGTCGTTGTCGGGCTGCGGCTCCGGGCCGGCGACGCCGCGTGAGACGAAGACGCGCCCCTCGGCGGTGACGAGCGGGCGGCTCGCGTGGACCACGCCGTCGCAGAGCGCGACGGGCTCTGCGCCCGGCTGGATCCGGAAGAGGCTCGCGTTGAACGAGCGGTCGCTGGACGGGCTCGTCTCGGCGGTCGCGACCACGAGCCGCGTTCGCGGGACGACGCGGGCGCGGACCACGGCGTCGCTCAGGTGCCGGAGCGTGGCGAGCGCGGGACCGGCCTTGGCTCCGCCGATCGGCGCGATGTGGAGCGTGGTCCGGGCCGCCCCCGGAGGCGTCGCGAGGAGCGCGATGCTGGGTGGAGCGGAGGGATCGGCGGGCGCCGCGACGGCCGTGGGCACGAGGAAACGGCCGACCCGCGAGATCGCGGGCGCAGGGGCGTCGCAATCGGCGAGCACCGCCGCCATCGTGCCCGTCAGCGCGGCGAGCAGCGCGCAGGGGAGCGCGATCCTGTGCAGACGGCGCCGTGTCAGGGGCGAGCGGGCGTAGGAGCTGAGACGCACGACAGGAGAGTAGACGATGCGCCGGTGAGCGCCCGCTCGCGAGGCGGCGCTCTCTTGCCAGCCTCTGCCTCCCCGCCGTTCCGCGCCGTCGGGGCGCCCGACCCCGTCGCCGTCGCGCCCGGCGAAAGGCAGCGGGTCGCCAGGAAGCCGGCCCTCAGAAGCGGCCGGTCATGCCGAGCCCGGCCGCGCCGGGTCCAGCGACCGGCGTCAGCTGGATCCTGCTGGGCCAGGGCTGGTTGAACCCGAGCTCCCAGATGAGGCCACCGGCGACGCCGGCGGCGCCCAACCCGAGCAGCACGCCGCCGACCGTCGCGTGCGTGCGCCCCTGATTGCCCTTCTCGGCCACCTCCTCCGCGCAGCCCTTGCGCGACGGGCAACGGTCCTCGGCGGCGCCGATGTCCGCGAAGCCGCTCGAGGTCAGGATCCCGCCGACCAGCAGCGTGACGACCCCGGCGCCCGTCGCGACCCACGGCGAATAGCCGTAAGGAGGCTGCGGCGGAGGCTCCTCCTTGGGGCGGTCCGGGATCGCCGAGGCGGTGGGGGCCGTCGGGAGCACCGCCGGCGCCGACGCGGACGCGCTCGCGCTGGCGCTCGGCGCCGGCCGGAGGGCGTTCTTGAGATTCTGGATCTTGTCCTGGATCGTCTGCGCGTCGCTCGCGTCCGGCGTGCGGGCCAGGTAGGTCTCCAGCGCCGTGACCGCCTCGGCCCGCTCGCCCTTCTTCTCGTAGGCGTTGGCGATGTTGATCAGCACGCCGTGCGCCGAGCAGTCGAGCTGGTAAGCGTCCTTCCAGTACTGGATGGCGCGATCGTAGTCAGCGCGCTCGTAGAACTGGGTGGCGGCCTTGTGCGCCCCCTTGGCGCCTTCCAGGTCGGCGGGGGTCGCCGTGCGGTAGCACTCGGGGTACTCGATGGCCGGATCTCCTGCTAAGGCCAACCCCGCGGCGAGGAATATCCCCGCGCCGAGACCGACCAGCCAAGTCCGAAGCACACGCATCCGAGCCGCCCTCCGAGAAGTGGCCGCAGCATACTGATCCGCTTCGCCGGCAGCGAGAAAAAGGAATAGTTGCGGACCTCGGGGCAATGCGTTCGGCCTGCCGACCGGCGTGGCGAGCGCCGAGCGAAGCGGCGGCCAGGGGAACGGGACGGGAGCGCCGAGCGAAGCGACGGCCGGGGGACGGCATGGGAGGGCGGCCGCGGGAGCGGGACGGGAACGCCGCCCGCGCGGCGCGAGGGCGGCCGACCGGAGCGTCGAGAGACGGTCCCGGCGCTTGCTTGGTTTCCGGTTCTGCTAGTCTCGCCCGGTGATGCTCCCCGAAAAGAAGCAGATCCTCGTCGTGGATGACGAGGCGAACCTCCGGCGAGTCCTCAGCGCCCAGCTCGGCCGGGATGGCTACGAGGTCCACACCGCGGAAGACGGCGAGGAGGGGCTCGCGTTCCTGAAGGAGCACCACATCGATCTGGTCATCACCGATCTCCGGATGCCCAAGGTCGACGGCATGGACCTGCTCCGCGCCGCGCTCCGCGACGACCCGTCGCGGCCTGTGGTGCTGCTCACGGCGCACGGGACCGTCGACAACGCCGTCGAGGCGCTCAAGACGGGCGCGTTCGACTACATCACGAAGCCGTTCGATCAGAACGAGGTGCGCGTCGTCGTGAAGAAGGCCCTCCGCACCCGCGATCTCGCGAGCGCGGACGCGACGCGGGACGTCTCGGCGGCGCAGCCCCGGGGGGGCTCCGACCGGTTCGGCATCATCGGCGAGAGCCCGCCCATCCAGGAGCTCTACGCGATCCTCGAGCGGGTCGCCGACACGCCGACCACGGTGCTCATCAGCGGCGAGAGCGGCACCGGGAAGGAGCTCGTCGCGCGGGCGCTGCACGAGAACTCCGGCCGTCGCGACCGGCCGTTCATCAAGGTCAACTGCGCGGCCATCCCGAAGGACCTCATGGAGTCGGAGCTCTTCGGCTACGAGCGCGGGGCCTTCACCGGCGCGGTCGCCTCCAAGCCGGGGCGCTTCGAGCTCGCCTCCGGCGGGACGCTCTTCCTCGACGAGATCGGCGAGATCCCGAACGAGATGCAGGTGAAGCTCCTGCGCGTCCTGCAGGAGAGCGAGTTCGAGCGGGTCGGGGGCATCAAGACCATCCACGTCGACGTCCGGCTCGTCGCCGCCACCAACCGCGACCTCAAGCGGGAGATCGCGGCGGGCACGTTCCGGGAAGACCTCTTCTATCGGCTCAACGTCGTCCCGATCGCGCTCCCCGCGCTGCGCGACCGGAGGAGCGACATCCCTCACCTCTGCACCCACTTCGTCGCGAAGTTCAACGCGCGCCTCAAGAAGAGCATCGAGAGCATCGAGCCCGAGGCGCTCGAGCGCCTGGCCTCGCACGCCTGGCCGGGGAACATCCGCGAGCTCGAGAACGTCGTCGAGCGGGCGCTGCTCTTCGCCGACGGCGCGCGCATCCGCCTCGACGACCTGCCGGAGGAGATCCGCGGCGGCGCCACGTCGGCGGCCGGCGCGTCGCTGCCGCTCGTGGCCGCCGCCGCGGACACCTCCGCCGCGCCGTCGACGCCCGACGGCCTCAAGGAGCAGGTGAAGGCGGCGATGAGCAAGCTCGAGCGCGACCTCATCGAGCGCGCCCTCAAGCAGACGCACGGCAACGTCACCCACGCCGCGCGGCTCCTCAAGATCTCGCGCAAGGGGCTCCAGCTCAAGATGAAGGAGCTGAACCTCCGCGAGCGCGACGCCGAGTGAGCCTGTGGGCCTCGGCGAGCAGCGCTCCGTCCGCGCGCCGGGGGGGAAGGCCCTCGCCGCCGCCGCCTCGCTCGCAGGCCTCCTCGCGGCCGCTCCCGGCTGCGATCGCGGCGGCGCCTCGCCGGGCACGGACGCCGATCTCGACGCCGCCCCGCCCTGGGACGTGAGCCAGACCGAGCCGGAGCCGCGCCCCGGCATGGCGTGGATCCCGAAGGGCGTGCTCATCGCGGGCACGCCGCCGGACCGGCTGCCGCGCATCGCCGACGAGGAGATGGCGGGCGCGCAGGTCGTGATGCACGGCTTCTACATCGACACCTTCTCGTACCCCAACGAGGTCGGCGCGATCCCGACCACGAACATCGCGCAGGACGAGGCGCGCGCGCTGTGCGAGGCGCAGGGCAAGCGCCTCTGCACGGAGCTCGAGATCGAGCGGGCCTGCAAGGGGCCGGACAACACCACGTACGAGTACGGCGACACGTACAAGGCGCCGGTCTGCGCGACCGGGCAGAGCCGGGTCCTGACGCCCAACGGGGTGAACGCCGGGTGCGTGAGCGCGTTCGGGGTGCACGATCTCCATGGCGGCGTATGGACGTGGACCTCGAGCCAGTGGCAGCGGGACAGCGGCAAGTCGGGGCTCGTCACGCTGCGCGGAGGCAACGGGCCGACGGGCGAGCTCGTGGGGCGATGCGCCCACGGTCGCGGCGCCAAGCCGGACACGCGCCGCCCCGAGGTCGGCGTCCGCTGCTGTGCCGGCGAGGTGAACAGCTTCGAGGTGGTGCTCGAGGTGACGCGCGATCGCCCGCTCCGGCTGGAGCCGCTCGTCGACGCGCGCGCGGCGGCGCAGCTCGCGGCGCTCGCGCCGGAGGAGGTGCGCAACGCGTCCCGGGCCGGGTCGGCCGAGGGGGCGTTCAGCGTGGAGCGCATGTGGACCTGGCACCCCCGGGGCAACGAGGAGCTCGTGCTCGGCGGCGGCTGCGCGCGGCCGGCCGGCGTGAACGGGGCGCCGCGCGGCCGCGGCAAGCGCGCGAAGCGGGCGCGCCCGGGCGACGGGACGACGTGCGGGCTCCTCATCGGCCGGATGCGCATGAGCGCGCCGGCGCTGCTCGCGTTCGTCCCGTCGGATCTCTGGGAGCCCACGATCGGCGAGACGGACTCGCCGCGCGAGCTCTTCCTGTACGGCGGCGATGCGCTGGGCGCCTTCCGCCGTCGAATCACCTACGAGTGGGGCAAGATCGGCGTCGCCGACAAGGAGCGCAAGCGCAAGCACAAGGGCCGCCGCGGGCTCTCGTACGACTGAGTCCCCTCGGCGTCGCGACGAGCGCGCAGGGGCTCGCGGTCGCGACGCCGTCGTAACGGGTGGCGCTGGCGCGCGGCGGCACCACATTCCGGCGGCGCGCTCCGGTCCGCGGCACATTCGCCTTGCGCCCGGGCGCCTGGAAGGGCAGCGCTAGCAGCGCGCGTCGCCGCCGCGCCGTCCGCACGCTCCCACCGATGACCCGCCCGCACGACCCCGAACCGCGCGACGCGCCGAGCAAGCGTCCGGACGATCCGGTACGGCGGCGCGCGGCCGCGCGGCGCTCGCTGCGCGCAGCCGTCGCGCTCGGCTGCGCGCGGCTCCGCGGCGCGCGCGGCGGGCGGCTCGGCCTCGCCATGGCGGCGCTCATCTCGCTGGGGTGCGGCGTCATGGCGCTCGTGCTCCGGCTGGACGACGGGACGACCTCGCTGGAGGCGCTGCTCGGGTCCGCGGCGCGCGGGCTCGCGTGGGCGGCCGCCGGCCCCATCGCCCTCGCCGCGGCGCACGATCGCCCGGGGGCCGACCGCCGCGACGGCATCGAGGCGCTCGCCGCCGCGCGGGGGATCTCGCGGGCCTCGCTCCATGGCGTGCGCAGCCTCGCCGCGATGCTCGAGGTCGCGCGCGTCGTCGCGCTCCCGCTGGCCGCGCTCTCGGTGCTCGCGTCGCTCCTCTCCGGCTCGCTGCTGCTCGGCCTCCAGCACCTCGCGTACGGCGCCGCGCTCGCCCTGTTCGGCGTGGTCTCCGGTGTGACGCTCGGCGGCCTCGCCGCGGCGAGCGGCCGCGTCGCCGGGGCGCGAGGACGCGCCCTGTTCCTGGTGCTGACCCTCGTCCCCTGGGGGCTCGCCGATCTCGCCGGCGACTCGAGGTGGTCGATCCCGGGAGCGCTCGGCGCGTTCCTCTCCTTCGCGGCCCGCTCGGCGGGAGGCCCTGCAGGATGAGCCCGAACGCTCCTGTCGTGGTGCTCGAGGGCGTGCGCGCGCGCGACGGCGCCGGCGAAGAGGGGCGCCCTCGGGGGGGCCTCTCGGGCCTGTCCTTGGCGCTCGGCCCGGGCGTGCACGCGGTGCTCGGCGCCCCGGAGGACGGGACGCTCGCCCTCGCGGAGGTGCTCGCAGGGCGCGCAGCCCCCCTCGCCGGCCGCGTCCTCGTGGCGGGGCGCGACCCGCGCCGGAGCGCGGCGACGCGGGCGCGGATCGGCGTCCTCGCCGCCACCCCGGAGCTGCCCGACGGCGCGTCGGTGGCGTCGTGCATGTCGGTCGCGCTCCGGGCCCGCGGCGCGCCCGCGAGCGGCGCCGCGGCGCTCCTCGAGCCGCTCGGCGTCGCGCCGCTCCTCGCCCGCCGCGCGGCCTCGCTGAGCTTCTCCGAGGCCCGGGCGGTCGAGCTGTCGCTCGCCCTCGGGGTGCCGCGGCCGCTCCTGCTCTGCCTCGTCGAGCCGTTCGCCGACGTCGCCGTGCCGTCTCCGGAGCCGGTCCGAGAGCGCCTGCGCGCCCTCGCTGCAGCTGGCGCCTGCGTCGTGCTCGTCACGTCCTCGACCGTCGACGCGAGCGCCCTGGCCGACCGCATCCACGTGCTCGATCGCGGCGTCATCGCGCGAACCGAGCCTGGCGCCGGCGACCACCTCGCCGCTGCCCCGGGCGCGGACCCGCCGGGCGCGGGGCGGCCCGAGGTCGAGATCCACGTGCTCGTCCATGAGCGGGCGCCCGACGCGCCCGGCGCTCGCGCGCTCGCCGCGGCGCTCGCGAGCGCTCCCGCCGTGCGCGCGGGCGCGTGGGAGCAGGGGCCGGCGGAGGCGTCGTCGACGCTGCGGATCCGGGCCGCGGACAGGGAGGCGGCCGCGCTCGCGATCCTGGATGCGGCCGCGAGGGAGGACGTCACGCTCCTCGCGATCTCCTCGCCGCCCCCGTCGATGCACGACGTGCGGGCGGCGACCGCGCTGCACCTGGCCGCCGTTCGCTCGCGCCGGCCCTTCGGCGCACCCGCGATCGAGGGCGCCGCCCCGCTGCCGGGCGCGCCCGAGGGGCCGTTTGCGGTGGCGGCGTTCGACGCACCGACGCCGCTCGGCCTGGCAGCGCCGCTCAGCCGGCCGTCGGACGGTCCGTCCGCGCCCGCTGGTGAGCCGCTGTCGGCGCACGGCGATGCCGCTGCCGGCGGACGGATCGGGGCCGACCCGCCGGGGGCCGACGGTTCGCCGCGCGCCACGGAGACAGGACGCCACGATGGTGGGTGAGAGCGCATCGAGCGCCGCAGCGCGGCCGCTTCCTCCAGCGGAAGGGGGGGTCGAGCGGGGCGGGCGCGCGCTGACGGGCGTCCGCCTCGGGATGGAGATGACCCTGAGCCGCCTCCGCGCGCGGCGTCCGCTGCTGGCGTTGGGGCTCGGCGCCGCGCTCGCGGTCGCGGCCGCGGTCATCGAGATCGCGTTCGGGCCTTCCGGGGCCGTGGACCGGGCGCTGCTCTCCACGTTCCGCCTCGCCACGCCGCTCACGATCTTCGCCCTCGCCGCCGACGCCGCCGATCGCACCACGCTGCGCGACGCGGCCTGGCCGGCGGCCCGCTTCGGCGCCTCGTCCCACCATGTCGCGCTCGGCATCGCCCTGTCCACGGCCCTCGCTTCCGCCATCGTGGGAGCGCTGCTCGCCGTCGTCGTCGTCGCCGCCGCCCATGGTCCCGGCGCTGCGCCATTCGTCCGAGACATGCTCGTCAGTGGGTGGATCGGCGCGCTCACCGGAGCCGCCTACGCTGGCTGGTTCTCGCTCGGTGCGACCTTTCTCCGGCGCGGCCTCGGCCGCTTCGTGCCGCTCGCTGCCGATCTCCTGCTCGGTGGCTCGGCCGGGGTGATCGGCGCACTGTTGCCCCGGGGCAACGCCGTCAACCTCCTCGGCGGTCCGCCGCCGCTCGGGCTCGGGCAGCCCGCGAGCGCCGCCCTGCTCGCGTCGAGCGCCCTTGTCCTCGCGCTCGTCGCGGCGGCTCGCTGCAGGGAGTAGCGCGCGGGCCGGGGCCGCGGCGGCTCGGCTCGCCTTGCCCCGACCGGCTGCTTGACGACCACCGCGATGGCGTGAGCGGCGCAAGAGGGATGGCTTCATCCGCTCGTTCACGTACTCTTCAGGGAATGACTCAGGAGCACGGGGACGACGAGGCCACCAAGGCGGTCAACGCGCCTCGATCGGTCCTGCTCGTCGGCTCGTCCGAGGCGCTGGCGGCGCGCTGCAGGGGGATGTGCCTGCGGGCTCGCGTCATGCTCATCGTCGAGAGCGACCTGGCGGCGCTGACGAACACGGCCGTGGAGCGGAAGCCGCTCGCGCTCCTGTTCCCCGACGACATCTACGCCTTCGACAGCGCGGAGTTCGACGCCCTGGCGCGCGACATCCAGGCCGCGGTGGTGACCCTCGAGCCAGGCGTCACGGACGAGGTCATCGAGGCGCGGCTCGCGGAGGCGCTGCTCCGAGCCGAGCTCCTCCGGCAGCCCGAGCCGTCGTCGAGCCGTTACGTGCTCGTGCCCGACGGTCCCCGCCGCTCCAAGCGTCGCTGACCGGCGCGCCCTTGCATGATGATGAAAAGGAGCTCCATCCGATGAGCGAGCTGCACCTCGATCCGAACGCGTCCCGCCTGACGATCCACACCCGAGCCGTAGGGATGCTCGCGCGCCTGGCGCACGACCTCGAGATCACGGCGTCCGAGCTGCGCGGTCGGGCGCGGCTCGACGGCGAGTCATGGAGCGCCGAGCTCGAGGTCCCCGTGGCCAAGCTCTCCGTCGCGGGGGTCCTGCGCGGCGATCGCGTCGATCCCGACGCGCTCTCCGCGGGAGATCGCGGCGACATCGAGCGGCGCCTGCGCGGCGAGGTGCTCGCGGGGACCGAGATCGTGGCGGTGCGCGCCTCGGGGGCCACGCGTGACCGCGCCGAGGTGCGCGTCCAGATCGCCTCGGGGAGCGCCTCGCTGGTGGCGCGGCTCTCCTCGCGCGATCGCGGCGACGGCGCGATCGGGGTGACGGGAACCTGTCAGCTGTCGATGGCTGCGCTCGGCGTGCGCGAGGTCAAGGGGCCGCTCGGCGCCTTCAAGGTGCGGGACGAGCTCGACGTCCTCTTCGATCTCACTCTGCGTCCGGCGGGCTAGGCGGCTCGGACGGGAGCTCGGGCGCCGCGTCGCCGCGCGAGCAGGCGCCGTGGACCTGGTAGGGCTTGCCGGCGAGCCGCTTCGCGAGTGAAGCCCCGCGCCAGGCGACGTACGCCTTGTTGAAGTCGAGCAGCTGGTCGGGGGCGAAGTAGGGGTTCTTCGTCTTGCCGAGCGTGACCAGCGTGAGCACCTGCTCCGCCACGCTCACGGGGCAGCCCTCGAGCCGGAGGGTGGTCTCGTTCCGGGCCATCGCGAGCTTGGTCGTCACCTTCACCATCTTCGCGAGGACGTCGTCGTGCTTCGCGGTGTAGGGGTCCCGCGCGCTCCGCTCCCGGTACAGGCTCTCGATGCTGACCAGCTGATCGCCGATCTTCCCTTTGTACGTCGCGCAGTCGCCGATGAAGATCACCTTCTCGCCCGGCTTCGCGTCGATGGGGCCCTCGTAGGCGCCGAACACGACGTGCATCCGCGGCATCTTCGCGTCGCACTCCTTGTCGTACTCGCGCAGGATCTCGATCGCCTCCTCGATGGCCCCTGGACAGCCGCCCCAGCAGTAATCGGTGTGCTCGGGCTCGGGCGGCGAGCCCGCGTAGGCCGTGATGTTCGTGCCCTCGAAGTACTTCTCGACGCGGACGAGGCCCACCTTGAACCCCTTGGCCTTGTGCTTCGCCTCGTCGAGCGTCACGTCCCCCGTGATCTCGATCTCGCCGAGGTCCATCGGGCCGAAGCCGCGCTCCGACGCCAGGCGGATGTGCTCGACGCTCCTCGGATCGACGCCGATGATCTGGCAGCAGACCGAGTCGAACGCGACCTGGTTGTTCCCCATGATGATGAGGCCCAGGTCGAACGGCGAGGGCGTGAGCATCCGCCCCTCGCCCGCGGTGATGGCGTCGATCGCGATGAACTGCGGCTGCACGATGTACTGCAGATCGGCGACCTTCTCGTTCAGCCGGTGATCGTGATCGATGAGCCTGTGCCGATCGTCCTGGATCCCGATGTAGTTCTTCATCGAGAAGGTCACGGTGGTCCAGGGATGCGACTTGAACTTGGGGCAGTTCACGAAGAAGTCGGCCTTCGCGACGGGCTCCGGCGTGAACACGTAGTCGCGCAGCCGGCCCTCGTGCGTGAGCGGGATCTCGACCTGCTGCTCTTCCTCGAAGTGGTAGTGCTTGACCCCGGTCCGGCGGAACATCGGGTAGTAGCCGGCGCTCTCGTACGTCATGCGGGTCGGGAGCGTGATGCCGCACCGCTCCCCGACGGCGAGCTCTCTCACGCGCCCGTCGTCGCGATCCTTGAGCGCGCCGATCACCCCCTCGACGAACTCGGGCCGCGTGTACGCGTGCGGAAAATGCGTTCCCGACGCGACGACGTTGGGCTTGATGAGCGTCCGGCCGTGCGGGCGCAGCGAGAGCTCTTCGAGGCCGCTGCGCACGATGCTGCGGATCTTCGCAACGTCATACGTCGAGCAGCGGCGCAGAATTACACGAGGGCGCGACGTAATTTTCATAGAAAGCCAGCGTATGGGGCGCGCTGAGCCATCGCAACACTCGCCGCCGGACGAGCCGCGCCGCGCTACCGCTGCAGAACAGCCTGGGCGTTCGCTGCTGGACGGATCGTCGTGGCTCAGCCCGTACGTTCGCCGCCGACGAGCCGCGCCAGCTCGGCGCGGACCTCGCGCGTCGCATCGATGAGCCGGCCTTCGAGCTCGTAGGTGCGCTCACCGGGCGCCGCGTCGTTGGGCTCGGTGGGTGTGCGCAGGCGGCACCGGGCGACCTTCACCCGGATCGCCGTCCCCGTCGCTTGCAGCGAGCCCTCCACGCGCGCTCCGGGCGCCGAGGAGGCGGTCGAGTGGAGCCGCACGCGATCGCCGTCGATCTCGACGAGCTCTGCCTCGCCGCCTTTGGACCAGGTGAGGTGCGACGTCATTCCGGCCTCCGCAGGCCGGCGCTCCGCCCGCGGGCGGCGCCGCCGCGGGCTCGCTCGATCGCCGCGCGGGCTTCGCGGGCGGCGTCCTTCTCTTTCAGGCTCTCGCGCTTGTCGACGGTCTTCTTCCCCTTCGCGAGGGCGATCTCGGCCTTCACGCGGCCGTTCTTGAAATAGAGGCGCGTCGCGATCACCGTCATGCCCTCCCGCTCCACGCTCTTGCGGATCGTCTCGATCTCGCTCTCGTGCAGCAGCAGCTTGCGCGGGCGCTTCGCCTCGTGCCCGAAGGCCGCGCCGGACATCACGGGGATGTTGACCCCTTTCAGGAACACCTCTCCGTTCTCGATGGCGCACCAGCTGTCGGTGAGCTCGGCCGCGCCGTCGCGGAGCATCTTCACCTCGCTGCCGAGCAGCACCAACCCTGCCTCGAACCGATCGTCGAGGGTGTAGTCGAACGTCGCGCGCTTGTTGCGCACGATGAGCTTCTCCCCCTCTCGCTCCTTCTCTTTGCCAGCGCGGCTCACGCGGCCGCATAGCGCGCGCGCCGCCGCCTGTCCACACCGCTTCACAGGGCGGCGCCTGCGCCGGCGCTGCTGCTGCGCGCCGCTCGCGCGGCGCGCCCCGCTGCAGTGGCGGCGTCCTCGCTTGACGCCGATCGCCGCCGCTCGTCCAATGGTCCTTTCGCACGACCTGCCGTCGGCCTGGAGGACTCAGTGAATCGCGGACTGCGCTTTTCGGCCTGGCTCGGGGCGATGGTGGTGAGCTCTGCGCTGCTCCCCGCGTGCAGCTGCAGCTGCGGCGTCGCCACGGACTCCGGCACGGTGGACGGCGATGGGGGGTGGGGCGGCGGCGGGCAGGGCGGCGATGGGCACGCCGGCGGCGGGCACGGCGGCGATGCGCACGGCGGCGGCGGCGGGCAGGGCGGCGATGGGCACGGCGGGGGCGCGCCGACTCCCAGGCGCGTCGGGGCGACCGAGACGGTGACGGCTGGCGAGGTCGCGAGGAGCTCGCGCTACCGCATGGTGTTCACGCTCGGGCAGCCGACGCAGAACCAGGGGACGTCGACCTCACCCAAGGTGCGGATGCGAGGAGGGCTCATCGGAGCCGACGGGAGCTTGCCATGACGAGGAGCTGGCGATGAGGACATCGATGATCGCGCGATGCATGACGGCATCCGCCCTGGCGGCGGGCGCGGTCGTGCTCGCGGGGACCGCGGCTGCGGCGGTCCCGGCGACCGTCACCCATCAAGGCCGGCTCTACGACGAGCGCGATGTGCCCATCAGCGCGACGCTCGATGTCGTGTTCGCCCTTTACGACGAGCGCGACGCTTCGACGCCCCTGTGGAGCGAGGTCCATTCGATCACGTTCGAGGACGGCTTCTTCTCGGTGCGCCTCGGCTCGATCGTCCCGTTCGAGCAGGCGATCTTCGACGGCGCCGAGCGGTACCTCGGCATCACCGTGGGCGACGATGTCGAGCTGGAGCCGCGCGCGACGGTCGCGAGCGTGCCGTACGCGCTCCTCGCCGGCAATGTGAACGGCGACATCACGCCGACCTCGGTCACGGTGAACACCACGAGCGGCAACACGCTGGTGCTCGGCGAGCGTGGGGTCATCGTGAACGGCGTCCTCGTGATCGACGAGAACGGCGAGTGGGTCGGCTCGCCGACGGGACTTCAGGGCCCACAGGGGCTGCCTGGACCGATCGGTCCGGCCGGTGCGACCGGGCCGGAGGGGAGGGTCGGTGCGACTGGGCCTGCGGGCGCTGCTGGTCCGACAGGGCCGGCCGGGCCGATCGGAGCGATCGGGCCGACGGGCGCCGCAGGCCCCACCGGGCCCACGGGGCCGGAAGGCGTGGCTGGACCTAGGGGGCCGGAGGGCCCGGCAGGGCCCGCTGGCGCGGCAGGGCCCATGGGGCCAGAAGGCCCGGTGGGCGCAATCGGACCGGAGGGCCCGATGGGACCAGACGGTTCGATGGGCCCGACGGGACCAGAGGGCCCGACGGGCGCGACCGGACCGGAGGGCCCGATGGGCCCGAGGGGGCCAGAAGGCCCGGTGGGCGCGATCGGACCGGAGGGCCCGATGGGCCCGAGGGGACCAGAAGGCCCGGTGGGCGCGATCGGTCCGGAGGGCCCGATGGGGCCGAGGGGACCAGAAGGCCCGGTGGGCGCGATCGGTCCGGAGGGCCCGATGGGCCCGAGGGGACCAGAAGGCCCGGTGGGCGCGATCGGTCCGGAGGGCCCGATGGGGCCGCTCGGGCCAGAGGGGCCGGTCGGTCCCATGGGACCAGTGGGCCCTACCGGTCCGCAGGGGCCAGTGGGCCCTACCGGTCCGCAGGGGCCACGCGGGTTTACCGGCCCCGCTGGTCCGACCGGGCCCCAAGGGGTCGTGCTGACGTTGACGGTCCAGGGCGTCGGGCCGCACGCCGCGCTGCCGGTCGGGAGGCCTGTCGACTTTTTCGGGCCGACAGCGTTGGTGGCGGTCTCGTCGACGAGCCAGTCGATCTATGCGACCGCGCATCGGTACCTGGGCACGGACGGCTCGCCTGCGGACAGCCTCAAGCTCTACATGTGCTACCAGCGGGTTCGTTCCGGGCCGTCTGGCACGGTGCTCGACGACGTCCAGGCGGTCGGCCTCGGGATGGCCGGCGGCCGGGTCCCCGCGGATACCCGTGTCCCCTTCGGGCTCAGCGCCGTCATCACCAATCTCACCGCGGGCACCTACAACATCGGGATGTGCGGCCAGACCTTGAGCCCGAACTGGACAAGCAACGATTACGGCTACCTCTCGATCCTCCTCGTCAACGGCTAGCCGCCGCGCCTGCCGGGCGCGCCCGCCGCGCTCGGCTTGCCGGGTCGCCCGAGCGTCGTGCGCACCCCTCGCCACGGACCGTGATAATTCGACGACGCGGAACGCAATGCCGCAGCACGCTGGGTCGGCACGCCGCCCACGTACGATCGTTCGCGACGATGGGCTGAAAGGGGGCTAAACACTCGCGGTTTTCACGCGGCCGTGTCCACTCCGGACGGCGTCCCCGCGGGTTCACCCTACCGCGCGTCCTATGCACTCGATCTGTCTCCGCGGCGCCCGCACGCACAACCTCCAGGGCATCGACCTCGATTTCCGGCCCGGCGAGCTCGTGGCCATCGCTGGCGTCTCGGGCGCTGGCAAATCGTCGCTCGCGCTCGACACGCTCTATTCGGAGGGACAGCGCCGGTTCGTCGAGAGCTTCAGCCCGTACGCTCGCCAGTTCCTCGAGCGGCTCGAGCGGCCGCCGATCGACGCGCTCGAGCCGGTGGCGGCCGGCGTAGCCGTCGATCGACGCGCGCCGGTCAAGAGCTCGCGGTCGACCGTCGCCACGATGGCCGACCTGGAGCCGTATTTCTGCGCGCTCTTCGCGCGCGAGGCGGTGCCTGTCTGCCCGTCCTGCGAGGCGCCGGCCGCGCGGACCGACCCGGCGCGCGCGGCCGACCTCGCCGCGAGCGCGCACGAGGGGGCGACCGCGCTCGTCACGTACCCGATCGCGGTCGCTGGAACCGAGCGGTTCCTCGACGTGCGCGAGTCGCTGCTCGCCGCCGGCTACCGGCGCCTCCTCGTCCGCGGCGAGGCGCGCGACATCGACACCGTGGCGCCGTCCGAGGCGATGAGCGGCGCGGACAAGGTCGAGGTCATCGTCGATCGCGTCCGGGTCGCCCCCCGGGAGCGCCGGCGCCTCGGCGCCGCCATCGAGGAGGCGTGGAAGGGCAGCGGGGGCGATGCCTCGCTCCACCTGCAGCGCAAGGCCGATGAGCAGGGCGGCCAGGGGGCGGGGCCCACGCGGCTCCGGCTCGTGCGCGGGCTCGCCTGCCCCTCGTGCGCGCGCGCCTTCGATCCGCCGCGCCCCGGGCTGTTCTCGTACCAGTCCCCCACCGGCGCGTGCCCCTCGTGCCGCGGCTTCGGCCGCACCCTCGGCATCGACTACGATAAGGTGATCCCGGACCCCTCGAAGTCGATCGCAGGCGGCGCGATCCGGCCCTGGAACGGCCGCTCGACGACGTGGGAGCGGAAGCTGCTCCGCGCGTTCTGTGAGCGGAAAGGCATCCGCACCGACAAGCCGTGGCGCGACCTCTCCGACGCGCAGCGCGCGCTCGTGCTCGAGGGGGAGGGCTCGTGGACCCAGGGGAAGTACCCCGGCGTGAAGGCCTGGTTCCGCTGGCTCGAGACGCGCACCTACAAGATGCACGTCCGCGTGCTGCTCGCGCGTTACCGCACCTACGACGTGTGCGGCGCGTGCAACGGCAAGCGGCTCGCCCCCGAGTCGCTCCTCTACCGCGTCGGCGGCCTGGATCTCGCCGCGTGGCACGAGCTCGAGCTCCGCGACGCCCGCGCGCGCCTCGAGGCCGAGCGCCCCCAGACAGGCCAGGGGGAGATGGCGCGCCGCGAGCTCATCGCGCGGCTCGGGTACCTCGAGCGGGTCGGGCTGGGCTACCTCTCGCTCGCCCGCCAGGCGCGCACGCTCTCGGGCGGCGAGGCGCAGCGCGTCGCGCTCACCGCGGCGCTCGGCACGTCGCTGACGGGCGCGCTCTTCGTGCTCGACGAGCCGACGGTCGGCCTGCACCCGACGGACATCCCGCCGCTCATCGCGGCCATGCGCGAGCTCGCCGATCGCGGCAACGCCGTGCTCGTCATCGAGCACGAGCCCCTCGTCATCCGGGCGAGCGATCGCGTCGTCGAGCTGGGCCCCGGCGCGGGCAAGCAGGGCGGGCGCGTCACCTTCGACGGCCCGCCCGACGGGCTCGCCGCGCGCGGCCCGCTCGCGTCGGCGCGCGCGGAGCGCCGGACGCCGAGCGGGAAGATCGCGATCCACGGCGCGCGCGAGAACAACCTCCGCGACGTCACGGTCGACGTGCCGCTCGGCGTCGTCGTGGCGATCACGGGGCCGAGCGGCTCGGGCAAGAGCACGCTGGTGAACGACGTGCTCTACCGGCACATCGCGAGGGCGCGCGGCTACAAGGACGTCGAGGCGCCCGGCCTGTACAGGCGCATCGAGGGCACGGCCGACATCCGCACCGTCACGCTCGTCGACCAGGCGCCGCTGGGGCGCACCTCGCGGGGCAACCCCGCGACCTACACCGGCGCATGGAACCGCATCCGCGCGCTCTTCGCCGAGCAGCCGGAGGCGTCGGCGCGGGATCTCGGGCCCGGCCACTTCTCGTTCAACGTCGCGCTCGGGCGCTGCGAGGCGTGCGCGGGCGAGGGGAGCGAGACGATCGAGATGCAGTTCCTCGCCGACGTGTCGCTGACCTGCCCGACCTGCAAGGGCAAGCGGTTCCGCGACGAGGTGCTCGAGGTGAAGCTCGACGGCCGCTCGGTCGCCGACGTGCTCGACCTCTCGATCGACGAGGCGTTCGAGGTCTTCGTGGGGCAGCCCGCGATCCGGCGGGCGCTCGCGCCGCTCAAGCAGCTCGGCCTCGGCTATCTCACGCTGGGGCAGCCGCTCTCGACGCTCTCCGGCGGTGAGGCGCAGCGGCTGAAGATCGCGCGCGCGCTCGGCGAGCCCTGCGCGGGCGCGATCTTCCTCCTCGACGAGCCGAGCGCCGGCCTGCACCCCGCGGAGGTGACGCACCTCAACGCCGCGCTCTCCGTGCTCGTGGCCGAGGGCGCCTCCGTGATCGTCGTCGATCACGACCTCGACGTCATCGCCGCGGCGGATTGGGTCGTCGATCTCGGCCCGGGCGCGGGCAGCGAGGGCGGGAGCGTCGTCGCGGAGGGGACGCCCGAGGAGGTGGCCCGGACGGCGACGCGGACCGGCGTCTCGCTGGCCGAGTGGTTCGCGCAGCGGGGCGACGGCGGCGCTCGGCGCCCGCGGCGCGGTGCGGCAGCGGCGCCTGCCGCCCTGAAGCCCGGCAAGCGCGGCGGCGGCGCGCGCGCGTCGCTCGACCGCGGGCGGATCGAGGTCGAGGGCGCCCGCGAGCACAACCTCGCCGAGGTCTCGACCGTGATCCCGCACGGCGAGATCGTCGTCATCACCGGCCCGAGCGGCTCTGGCAAGAGCACGCTCGCGTTCGACGTGGTCTTCGCCGAGGGCCAGCGGCGCTTCCTCGAGACGCTGACCCCCTACGCGCGCCAGTTCCTCCCCACGCTGCCGCGGCCGGACGTCGATCGCGTCACCGGCGTCCCCCCCTCGATCGCGCTCGAGCAGCGCACCACGCGCTCCGGCGCCAACTCGACCGTCGCGACCGTGACCGAGATCGCGCACTACCTGCGGCTGCTCTACGCCAAGGTCGGCGAGGCGCGCTGCCCGGACTGCGACGTGCCGATCGAGGCGCGCTCGCCGGACGAGGTGTACCGCTCGCTCGTCTCGACGCGCGGCGCGCGGACGCTCCTCGCCCCCGCCGTCGTGGCGCGCAAGGGGACGTACCTCGACGTCTTCACCGCCGCCGCCCGGGCCGGCATCACCCGCGCGCTCGCCGACGGCGAGCCGTGCGCGACCGACAGCCCTCCCCGCCTCGACAAGCGCCGCGAGCACTCGATCGATCTCGTGATGTACGAGGGGCGCATGGACGGGCTGGATCGCGCCCTCTTCGATCGCGCCCTCGCGTTCGGGCGGGGGGCGGTCAAGCTCGTCGGCGGCCGCGGCGGTGAGCAGCTGCTCTCCACGACGCGCACCTGCCCGCGCTGCGGCGTCGGTGTCCCGGAGCTCGATCCCCGCTGGTTCTCTTTCAACACGAAGCAGGGCCGGTGTGAGTCATGCGAGGGGACGGGCGCCTCGGACTTCGACGACGACGCGCTCGCGACGCCGGACCCGTGCGAGGCCTGCGGCGGCTCGCGCCTCGCGCCGATCCCGCGGGCGGTCCGGCTCGCGGGAGAGCGTTACCACCAGGCGTCGGGCCGGTCGGTCGCGGCCGCGGCCGCGTGGGCGAGGGGGCTACAGTTCACGGGCGACCGCGCGCTGATCGCCGAGGCGCCGCACAAGGAGCTCTGCCGCCGGCTCGACTTCGTGTGCGAGGTGGGCCTCGGCTACCTCACGCTCGATCGGCGCGCGGCCACCCTCTCGGGCGGCGAGATGCAGCGCCTGCGGCTCGCGGCGCAGCTCGGCAGCGGCCTCACCGGGGCGCTGTACGTCCTCGACGAGCCGACCATCGGCCTACACCCGCGCGACACCGACCGGCTGCTCGGCAACCTCCGGAGGCTCGCCGGGATGGGGAGCACCGTGCTGATGGTGGAGCACGACGCCGACACGATCCGCGCGGCGGATCACCTGATCGACCTCGGCCCCTCGGGCGGGCGTAAAGGTGGCAGGATCGTCGCGGCGGGGCCGTCGCGCGCGGTGCTCGCGAACCCCGACTCGCCGACCGCCCGGGCGCTCGCCGGCGAGGATGCGCTGCTCAGCGCTCGCCCGGCGCGCCCTCCCGAGCGCGAGCACATCGAGCTCCTCGGCGCCCGCGCGCACAACCTCCAGGGGGACACGCTCCGGATCCCCGCGGGCCGGATGACGGTGGTCGCCGGCGTGTCCGGCTCGGGGAAGAGCACGCTGATCCAGAAGGTGCTCTACCCCGCCGCGCGCCGCGCGCTGAAGCTGGAGGCGCCCGAGCCGGGCCCGCACAAGGCGCTCCGGCTTCCGAAGAGCATCCTGCGGGCGGTGGCCGTCGATCAGTCGCCCATCGGGCGGACGCCGCGCTCGATCCCCGCGACGTTCCTGGGCGTCTGGGACGAGGTCCGCAAGCTCTACGCTGCCTGCCCCGACGCGCAGGTGCGCGGCTACGGCCCTGCGCGGTTCTCCTTCAACACGGCCTCCGGCGGGCGGTGCCCCGCGTGCGAGGGGCAGGGCGTCATCGCGCACGAGATGTCGTTCTTGCCGGACGTGACCACGCCGTGCGAGGCGTGCGGCGGCGCGCGCTTCGAGCCGGCGACGCTCGACGTGCGCTACCTCGGTCTGTCCGTCGGCGAGCTCCTGGACCTCACCGCGGAGGAGGCCGTCGAGGTCTTCGCGGCCCACCCGAAGATCCGCGCCCCGCTCTCGACGATGTGCGATCTCGGCGTCGGCTACCTCCACATCGGCCAGGGGTCGCACACGCTCTCGGGCGGCGAAGCCCAGCGGCTCAAGCTCGCGGCGGAGCTGACGGCCGGCGCGCGGCCGAAGCCCACGCTCTATGTGCTCGATGAGCCCACGACCGGCTTGCATCTGGCGGACGTGACGCGCCTGGTCCGCGTGCTCGATCGCCTCGTCGAGCGCGGCGACACGCTGGTGATCATCGAGCACCACCCGGCGGTCATCGCGTGCGCGGATCACGTGGTGGAGCTCGGCCCGGAGGGCGGCGCCGGCGGCGGGCGCATCGTGGCGGAGGGCACCCCGCGCGAGGTGGCGCGTCAGCCGACGGCGACGGGCGAGGTGCTGAAGCGGATCTTCGCGAAGGCTACGTGAGCGGGCGCGCCGCGCGAACCGGCGCGCTGTCCCGGAGAGCGCGGCTCAGCCGCCGGCGCGCTTCGCGTACTGGTACGCGGTGTAGGCGGAGATCAGGTGGCAGATCCAGCCGAGCCAGCCGCCCGAGCCGATCCACAGGCCGGGGGTGACGATCAGCCAGAAAATGCAGCGCAGGAACGCGCCGTTGTAGAGCTGCCCAACGCCCGGAATAAGGAACGAAAGCACTGCGGCGATCCCGGATTTGCTCATGGCATCGGAACCTGATCACCGTGACCGCCCTGTCAAGCGGGCTGGGGGAACCTCGGCACGGACCCGCCGCGCCGCTGCCAGCGGCACAGCGGGCGGCGCAGGACAGCTCAGTGGCTGCCCGGTAAGACGATCCTTCGACGGCCCGTCGAGGACGTAGAAGGGGTCGGCGCAGAGGTCGTCCCCGTGGCGGTGGGTGCAGGGGTCGTCCCCGTGGCGGTGGGCGCAGGGGTCGTCCCCGTGGCGGTGGGCGCAGGGGTCGTCCCCGTGGCGGTGGGCGCAGGGGCCGTCGCCGTCGGCTTGGGTTGTGCTTGCGCCGTCGGCTTCGGGGCTGCCGCCGGGGCAGGCGCGGGCGGCTCCGGCGCGGTCGCCGCGGGTGTGGCGGCCGTCGGAGGGGGAGGCGCCGGATCGCCGGCGACCGACGCAGGCGCCGGGGGCGCCTCGATGGGCGTCAGCGCTGCAGCATCTTCGGACGATCCTCGGCTGCGCATCACGAAGAAGACGGTCGTCAGCCCGCCGATGACCACGAACGCGCCGATCCCGATCAGCGCGAGCGTCGCGCTGGAGCTCTTCGCGCGAGGCCGCGCGGGGATCGGCGCCGGGTACAGCGCACCGCTGCCCGGCGGCTGGGGAGCGCCGCCGGCGTGAAACCCCGGCGCTCCGGCGGCCCCGGGGCCACCTGGGGCCCCGAACGGCGAGCCGCCGTACGGGCTGGGAGGCTGGGGCGGCTGCCCGTAAGCGCCTCCTGCTCCAGGTGGCCCGCCGTAATTCGCTGTCGCACCGGGCCCGTACGGGCCGGGTACACCAGGTGGCGGCGCGCCGTACGGGCCAGCGGGAGCGCCGTAAGGGCCGGGCGTTCCGGGAGGCGCGCTGTTGGTCCCGCCTTCGACGAGGGTCCGCGGGACGGCTGCGCCAGCGGCGTTCGGATCGTGCGGCGCGGTGCCGGGCGGCACGGGAAAGGCGCCCTGCGGCGAGTTGAGCCCTGCGAGCGGAGGCTCGCCGGGCACGGTCTTGCCAGGGCCGTACATGCCGCTCGGGGGCGCAGGCCATCCCGGCGGCGGACCGCTATTCTGGTTGCTCATCGAGATCGCATCCTACCTACCGTAGGCGCTGGGCGCGTCAGTTGTTGGGTACGATGATCACGCGCCGTCGAGGCCTGTCCGACGGCGTGGTGGTGGTCGGGCTCGTCGTCGGCGGGCTCGTCGTCGGCGGGCTCGTCGTGTTCGGCTGTGGGTTGGCCGGCGGCTGTCCGCTGGGCGGCGCGGGGAACGGGAACGGCGGCAGCGTCGACGGGATGACCCAGGGAAGCTGGGGGATGATCGTCGTCCCGCTGGGGCGTGTCGTCGGCGCCGTCGTGGTCGTCGGCGCCGTCGTGGTCGTCGGCGCCGGCGGCTTCGCCGTCGTGGTCGGCCGGGGCTGCGGCTTGGCGACCACGGGCGGCTCGACAGGAGGTGGCGTCACCGCCGGGGGCGTCACGGCGGGCGGCGTCGTCGCGGGCGGGCTGGGATCCGAAGGCACCGTGTTGGCCGGCTGGAGGGTCGGCAGGGCCGGCGCCACGTCGGCCTGCTCCTTCCGGCTCAGCTCGTTGGCGATGTACAGACCACCGACGACGGCCCCCGTGATCCCCGTGGCGAGCAGCAGGATGGCGAACAGCGACGTCCCGCCTCGCGCGGGCCGCTGCGCGCCGTGCGCCGAGGCGCTCTGCGAGATCCTCGGCAGCGGATCCATCGGCGCCGTCCCAGGGATGTAGCCCTGCGCGCCGCCGCCATACGCGCCGCCATACCCGGGCGCTGGGCCGCCGTTGAATCCGCCGCCCGGGGCCGCGCTCCTGTCCATGAACGGCGCGCCTCCGACCGCCGTCCCTCCCGGGCGCGGCGACACATCGAAGGGTCCCGGCTCGTGGCTCGTGGCGGGCACCCCCTGGGGGAGAGCGTAGGGGGCGGCGCTCACGGTCGCCGGCTGCGCGATCTGGGGATACCCACCCTGTTGGGGATAGCCCCCTTGGGCGAAGTACGGGCCTGAGGAGGGCTCCGGCCTCGGCGTGAACCCTGGAGCTGACGCCGAGGGACCTCGGGAATCCGAGGAAAAGCCGCCCATGGGGGTCGAGGGACCGAGGCCGCCCGGGGGGCCGCTGGACGCGTGCTGCGCGCCGCCGTCCTCCGGCGGAATCGTCTTGGGAACGGAGCTGGCGCGACCGTCCCCCATCGCGTTGGTCGCGGGCGCCGCCGCGGAAGGCGTGAGCATCCCGGGCGCCGCGAGGGCTGCCGCCAGGGCGGCCCCGGACGACCGCGCCAGGCTGACCTCGGACGGCGCGGGGGTGAGCGCTGACGGGGCGCGGGCGGCTCGGGCGAACGGCTCCAGGGCGCTGCGGAGCTCGGCGGTGGTCGCGAAGCGATCCGGCGGCGAGGCCGCCATGGCGCGGTGGACGGCGGCGCAGAGGCCGGGCGCGAGCTCCGGCGCCAGGTCGGAGAGCTGCGAGATCTGGCCCGAAAGGTAGGCTCCCGCGATCTGCTGGGGCTCATCGCCGCCGACCGGCCGCCGGCCGGCCAGCATCTCGAAGATGATGACGCCCAGCGAGAAGATGTCGGCGCGCGCGTCCACGGAGTCCGCGGAGTAGGCCTGCTCGGGCGCCATGTACTCGGGGGTGCCCATGATCACGCCGGGGCGCGTCAACCCGCGATCGAGCTCCCCCGTGACCTTCAGCTTGGCGATGCCGAAGTCGAGCAGCTTGATGAGCGGCTCTCCCTTGGCGGACTTCGTGATGATCACGTTGTCCGGCTTCAGGTCCCGGTGGACGACGCCCGCGCGATGGGCGGCCTCGACGCCCTCCAGCATCTGCATCGTGTACTCGAGCGCGTCGGGGTACCCGAGACGAATGCCTGCCCGGTAGAGCTCCTCGTACAGGGTCTGGAGCGTCTTCCCCTCCAGGTACTCCATCACGATGAACGCCAGGCCGGACGCCGTCTGGTCGACGTCGCTGACGCGAACCACGTGCGCGCTCTGGATCTGCGCGGAGACGCGCGCCTCCTGAAGGAAGCGCTGCACCAGGCCGGAGCGGCGGGACAGCTCGGGGTGGAGAAACTTGAGGGCGACCGTCGTCCCCAGCACCTCGTGGCGGGCTTCGTAGACGCTCCCCATGCCGCCATCGCCGATGAGGCGCACGAGTCGGTACTTGTTGTTGATGACCTGGCCTGCCTGCGGACGCATCGATCTCCGTTGAGGGCGCTGGAGTTGCTCGGAGAGTCTCACAGGCTGGTAGACGAACGTCAGCCCCATTTGTGCGACACAGCGTCGCGATGATCGCGAACCGCCCTGCTTTTCGGCGCAGCGAGCCCCATCCATTTCCGCCCGCGTCCCGTCCAGGGCGCCCATACGGCTGAGGTCGCACGCACCAGGGTGCACGTGCCACCACAAGGATTCGCGATGACGCAATGCGTTATCGCGCTTCGTGTGGGCGCGACAGCGCTGATGCGCGCGTGCGGGACCGAGTATACCTGGGAGCGCCGCGTGGGAGCGGCGCCGAGGAGATGCCCGTGCTGGCTGCGCCGTTGCTCGATGCCCTGATCGATCGCTCTCTGGAGGAAGACCTCGCGGGAGGCGATCTCACCACCGAGGCTTGTGTCGAGGCCTCCGCGCGCGCGACCGCGAAGGCGGTCGCGCGCAAGCCGCTCGTCGCGTGCGGGGGCGACGTGTTCCTGCGCGTCTTTCAGCGCCTGGATCGGCAGGTGGAGGGCGAGGTGCTCGTCGCGGACGGCACCGCCGTCGGCGCCGGCACGGCGCTGTGGACGGTGCGTGGCCGCGCGCGCTCGCTCCTCAGCGCGGAGCGCACCGCGCTCAACCTCGCGCAGCGGATGAGCGGCGTCGCCTCCGAGGCGCGCCGCTACGCCGAGGCGATCCCGGCTGGGTCGAGCGTGCGCATCACCGACACCCGCAAGACGACGCCCGGTCTCCGCGGGCTGGAGCGCTACGCGGTGCGCGTGGGCGGCGCGCACAACCACCGCGACAGCCTCGGGAGCGCCGTGCTCATCAAGGACAACCACATCGTCGCGGCGGGCGGCATCACGACCGCCATCGCGCGCGCGCGGGCGCGTGCCCCGCACACGACGAAGGTCGAGGTCGAGGTGGCCTCGCTGCAGGAGCTCGATCAGGCGCTGGCCGCCGGCGCGGACATCATCATGCTCGACAACTTCACGCTGGCCGATGTCAAGGCCGCGTCCGCGCGCGTGCGGTCGGCGCAGCACGGCCGGCCTCTCCTCGAGGTCTCCGGCGGCATCACGCTGGAGCGCATCCCCGAGCTCGTCGCGGCGGGCATCGACATCATCAGCGTCGGGGCGCTGACGCATTCGGCGCGCGCCGCCGACATCGCGCTGGATCTCTCGCTGTGAGGCGGCTCGACGGGGAGGCGATGGAGCGCGAGCTCTCGCGGCTGGGCGCGTCGTTCGGGCGGCCGCTCGCCGTGGCGGCCGAGACCGCGTCGACGAACGACGACGCGCGGAGCGCGGCCGCAGCCGGCGCGCCGCACGGGGCTGCGTTCCTGGCCGACGCGCAGACCCAGGGTCGGGGGCGCGGCGGGCGCTCCTGGCACTCTCCGCCCGGCGAGAACCTCTACCTGTCGGTGGTGTTGCGCCCGAGCCTGCCGGCGAGCCGAGTGGCCCCCATCGCGCTCGTCATGGGCCTCGCCGTCGCGTCCGTCATCGAGCGACGGCTCGCGCCTCTTCCGTCCCGCGGCGCGTCGGGCGGCGGCTCCGCCGTCGAGGTGCGGCTCAAGTGGCCCAACGACGTGCTCGCCGGGGCCCGCAAGCTGGCGGGGATCCTCGTCGAGGCCCAGCTGCGCGGCGAGTCGGTGAGCAGCGTGATCGTCGGCGTCGGGCTCAACGTCCATGCGTCGAGCTTCCCGCCGGATCTGTCGGCGCGGGCCACGTCGCTCGCGATGCTCGGGATCGACGACGTCCCGCGCGAGCGCCTCGCCGCGGAGCTGCTCCAGGCGATCGGCGACGCGGCGGCGAGGTTCGAGGCAGGAGGGCTCGCGCCCTTCGCGGAGGATCTCGCCCGGATGGACTGGCTGCGCGGCCGCCGCGTCGAGGTCGGCGGCGTGGTCGGCGTCGCGGCGGGGATCGATCTGGAGGGGCACCTGCTGGTCCGCGGCGCGGACGGCATCCTTCGAGCGGTGGCGGCGGGCGAGGTCAGCGTCATCTCCAGCTGAGCGCCCCGCGCCGCTTGCGTTGCGCGCTCGGCGCGGCCAAAGCTCCCGCCCCACTTCGGGTCGCCGGCGGCATTGCGCCGCCGAGGCCGACCGAGGCTCCTCGGAGGCGTCGCTTCCTTGAAAGAAGACACCCTCGTCGTCCACGAAATCTACGCCAGCGTGCAGGGCGAATCGACGTTCGCCGGGCTGCCGTGCACCTTCGTCCGGCTCACCGGGTGCAACCTGCGCTGCGCCTGGTGCGACACGTCGCAGGCCTTCTACGGCGGCAAGCGGATCCGCCGCGGCGAGGTCCTCGAGCGCGCGCTGGCCCTCGGCACGCCGCTCGTCGAGCTCACGGGGGGCGAGCCTCTCCTTCAGCCCGGGTCGTTCCCGCTCCTCGCGGAGCTCTGCGACGCGGGCCGGACGGTCCTCGTCGAGACCAGCGGCGAGGCAGACGTCTCGCGCGTCGATCCGCGCGTGCACAAGATCATGGACCTGAAGGCGCCTGGCTCGGGGGAATCCCACCGGAACCGCTGGTCGAACCTGGATCACCTCACGCCGCGCGACGAGATCAAGTTCGTGCTCGCCGATCGGACGGACTATGCGTGGATGCGGGACACCATCCGCGAGCGGCGCCTCGACGCGCGCGGCGTGACGCTGCTCGCCTCGTGCGTGTGGGGCAAGCTGTCGCCGAAGGAGCTCGTCCAGTGGGTGCTCGACGATGGCCTCCGCGTCCGCGTGCAGGTCCAGCTCCACAAGGTGATCTGGGGAGCAGACGCGCAGGGGGTCTGACCCGCCGGTCGCCCCCCGGCGCTGCGGCTCGTGCCGGTGAGGACGGCGCCCTTCTCTCGCAGCCTCAGCGCTCGCCGCGCACAAACTGCTCGAAATCTTCGACGTCGCGGGGCGAGCCGAGGACGA
Organism: Sorangium sp. So ce128; assembly: GCF_051525245.1. NCBI lineage: Bacteria > Pseudomonadati > Myxococcota > Polyangiales > Polyangiaceae > Sorangium > Sorangium sp. So ce128. Next base: position 3,717,977 of record NZ_CP150313.1, read on the forward strand.
GCGGCACGCGCTCGTGGAGCGACCTCGGGACCTTGTCGAGGATGCGCTCGGCCCCCGTGCTCGCCTTTCCGCCCGCGGCCTCGAAGATGAACGCGAACGGGTTCGCCTCGTAGAGCAGCCGCAGCTTGCCCTGGCCGCCTCGATCGGCGGGGTACGCGAAGATGCCGCCCTTGAGCAGCGTCCGGTGCGCGTCCGCGACCAGCGATCCCACGTAGCGCGCGCCGTACGGCCGCCCCTCGTGCTTGCTGTCCTCCTTGATCCACGCGTTCCAGCGGCGCACGTCCTCCGGCCATCGCGCGCTGTGGCCTTCGTTGATGGAGTACGTCGAGCCGCGCTCGGGGATCCGGATGTTCTCGTGAGAGAGAAAGAACTCTCCCACGGTCGGGTCGTAGGTGAAGCCGTGCACGCCGCCGAGGCCGGTCGTGATGACGAGCAGCGTCGACGAGCCGTAGAGCACGTAGCCGGCCGCGACCAGATCGCGGCCGGGGCGAAGGAAGTCCGAGGGATCGGCGCCCATCTTGGCGTCGCTCTTTCGGAGCACACCGAAGATCGTGCCGATCGAGATGTTCACGTCGATGTTGGACGAGCCGTCGAGCGGGTCCACGACGACGATGTACTTCGCTCGTGGGTCCGTGGAGAGGAGCCTCATTTCCCCGAGCTCCTCGCTCACCACGGCCGCGCAGTGCCCGCGCCTTCCGAGCACGCTGAGCAGCGTCTCGTTGGCGACCTCGTCGAGCTTCTGCACGACCTCGCCCTGGACGTTGGTCTGTCCCGTGTATCCGAGGACGTTGGCGAGGCCGGCCCGCCGGACCTTGGACGTCACGAGCTTCGCCACCAGGCCGAACTGGTTCAGGAGGGAGGTGAACACCCCTGTCGCCGCGGGGAACCCGAGCATTCCTTCGAGGATGTATGTCTCGAGTGTGATCCCGATGCGTGACGGCGCCTCCGGCGGCTTCCAGCTCAGATCCCGTTGGTCCGACATGATCCCTCCGCGTTGTCGGCGAGGACGTTACCGCCCCGCCACGTGCTCGCGCTCGCGTCCGCCGCTGTGGCCCCGAGGGCGGACCGGCGCAGTCTCGAGAATTGCGTATCCGATGGCTTCGTACAACATCCTCGGGGCGCTGGACCGCCCGCGCGTTGGGCTCGATACGTTCGTCCAAGTCCTGAAGATGCGGCCCGAGCCCGCTCGCCCGAGCACCCTGGCACGGCGCCGCGGGCATGACGGGGTGGGTTCACGCCCCGGGCGGGCCACGCGCTTCCTGGCGCAGCAGCACCTTCGACGGAGTGATTCATGGCGCTCACCACCCGTGTAGAGCAGATCCTCTCCTGGTACGCCTCCGAGAACTCAGGCACGCTGACGAACCTCGTCCGGCTGCTCAACCATGGCGCGCTCGCGGGCAGCGGAAAGATGGTGATCCTGCCGGTGGACCAGGGCTTCGAGCACGGTCCGGTGCGATCGTTCGCTCCGAACCCCGAGGCCTACGACCCCGATTACCACTTTCAGCTCGCGATCGACGCCGGGTGCAACGCCTACGCGGCGCCGCTCGGATCGCTGGAGGCGGGCGCGGCCAGGTTCGCGGGGCAGGTGCCCCTGATCCTGAAGCTGAACAACAGCGACACGCTGGCGAAGGTGGAGCAGCCCGTGTCGGCGGTGACCGGCTCGGTCGAGGACGCGCTCCGCCTCGGCTGCGTCGGCGTCGGCTACACGATCTACCCGGGGTCCGGCGCGAGAAACAGGATGTACGAGGACCTTCGCGAGATCGCCCTCGAGGCCAAGCGCTGGGGCCTGGTCGTCATCGTCTGGAGTTATCCGCGCGGCGCCGGACTGTCGAAGCAGGGCGAGACGGCCATCGATGTCTGCGCCTATGCGGCGACGATTGCGGCCCAGCTCGGCGCACACATCATCAAGGTCAAGCCGCCGACCGCTCATATCGAGCAGGAGGAGGCGAAAAAGATGTACGAGAAATACAACATTCCCATCCGGACGCTCGCCGACCGGACCCGGCACGTCGTGCAGGCGACGTTCGGCGGCAAGCGCGTGGTGATCTTCTCTGGCGGCGAGTCCAAGGCGACCGACGCCGTCCTGGAGGAGGTGCGCGAGATGGCCGCAGGCGGCTCCTTCGGGTCGATCATGGGGCGCAACGCGTTCCAGCGCCCTCGCGCCGAGGCGCTGCGGCTCCTCGCCGACGTGATCCAGATCTACGAGTCGGCGCGCTGACGCCGCTGGATCCGGCGCCCGGGCCGGGCCGGCTCGGACCCGCAGTCCGGAGGGCAGCGTCGCGCGAGGCGCTCCGACGGCGGGCCGCCGAGCGCGAAGCCTGCGTGGAGCCGCGCGGAACCGTGCGGGACCGTGCGGGACCGTGCGGGACTACGCGCCTGGGAGCGGGAGCGCTGTCCCGCCCGCACCTCGGGCCGACCGCCTGCGGGCATCGTCCACGTCGACGGGGTTAGCCCTTCGTGTTTAGATGCCGCGCTGGACACCCTCCACATCCCGGGCTCAGGAGACCGCATGCCGATCAAAGTGAACCTCGCCTCGTCCGACCCGCTGAGCATCGCCGTCGACGTCGTCGTCATCGGCGTGCCTGAAGGCGCTTCGACGGGTGAGGGCGTGCTGGCGAGGCTCGTGGCGGCGCTGGGCGAGTCGGTGACTCACCAGGTCAAGCGTGACGACTTCACGGGGAAGAGGGATCAGAGCATCGATTTCGCGACGCACGGCGCGTTGAAGCCCGGCCGTGTGCTGTTGCTCGGGCTCGGGTCGGGCAAGGTCACCGACGTCGAGTGCCGGCTGCTCGCGGCGAAGGGGGCGCGCTTCGCGAACGGCGTGCGCGCCGAGAGCGTCGCGGTCGTGGTGCCTCCCGGCGTCGAGCGCGCGGAGCGCGCTGCCGCGGAGGGGCTCGTGCTCGGGGCCTACCGGTTCACCCGCTACTTCACGGGCGATCGTGTGCCCAAGGTCGAGCTCTCCCGTGGCACCGTGGTCATCGAGGGCAAGGGGGGCAAGGCGGCGCGCGATGCCGTCGCGCTCGGCCAGCAGGTCGGCGAGGCGATCTGCGTCGCGCGCGACCTCGTCAACGAGCCGCCGAACGAGGTTTATCCGGAGGCGCTCGCGCGTGTCGCGGTGGACGTGGGCAAGCAGAACCAGCTCAAGGTGACGGTGCTCGACAAGGCCGCGCTCACCAAGCGGGGCATGAAGCTCATCATGGCGGTGGGGCAGGGGAGCGCGAGGGAGCCTCGGCTGGTCCACATGGTCTACGCTCCTCCCGGGAAGCCGAAGGGGAAGCTCGTCTTCGTGGGCAAGGGGCTCACCTTCGACAGCGGCGGGCTCTGCATCAAGCCAGCTCCGGGCATGGAAGAAATGAAGGGCGACATGGGCGGCGCCGCGAACGTGATCGCGCTGATGGCCGCCGTCGCGGCCGCCAAGCCGAACGTCGAGGTGCACGGCGTCATCGGCGCGGCAGAGAACATGCCCGACGGCGCGGCATACCGGCCCGGCGACATCTTCGGCTCTCTGGACGGCAGGACGGTGGAGATCATCAACACCGACGCCGAGGGGCGCCTGGTCCTCGCCGACTGCCTCGCCTATGCGCGCGCGCTGAAGCCGGACCTCATCGTCGACAACGCGACCCTCACGGGCGCGTGCGTCGTGGCCCTCGGGCCGACCGTGTCCGGCTTCTTCTCGAACCGCGAGGAGCTCGCGGAGCGCCTGCGGAGCGCCGCGAAGGCCGCGGGCGAGTCGATGTGGCAGCTCCCGCTCATCGAAGAGCTCCGCGACGGCCTCAAGAGCGACTGGGCCGACATCAAGCACACGGCCGACCGCTGGGGAGGGGCCATCACCGCGGCCTTGTTCCTGCGCGAGTTCGTGGGGGATGTCCCCTGGGTCCACGTGGATATCGCTGGCCCATCCATGGCGAACAAGCCGTACGGCATCTTCTCCAAGGGCGGGACGGGCCACGGCGTGCTTACCTTCCTCCGCCTCATCGAAGGCTTCACCGGCTAAACCGTGCAACTCCGCCGCAAGCTCGCGCGCGCCATGGGGCGCGCCATCACCGACTTCGACATGATCGCCGACGGCGATCGGATCCTCTGTGCTGTCTCGGGGGGCAAGGACAGCTACGCGATGCACGCGCTGCTCGTCGACCTCGCGCGGCGCGCGCCGGTCCGGTTCAGCGTGATCGCGGTCAACATCGACCAGGGGCACCCTGGCTACCCGGGACACCTCCTCACCGACTACATGGCGGCGGGCGGCCACGAGTTCCGGATGATCTCCGAGGACACCTACTCGATCGTCACCGAGAAGATCCCCGAGAACAAGACGTACTGCTCCCTCTGCTCCCGCCTGCGCCGGGGCATCCTGTACCGCATCGCGCGCGAGCTCGGCTGCTCGAAGATCGCCCTCGGCCACCACCGTGACGACGCCGTGACGACGCTGCTCCTGAACCTGATCTTCGCCGGGCAGCTGAAATCGATGCCGCCGAAGCTCATCTCCGACGACGGCGACAACATCGTGATCCGTCCGCTGATCTACTGCGCCGAGGCCGAGCTCGCCGCGTTCGCCGCGGAGGAGCGGTTCCCGATCATCCCCTGCGACCTGTGCGGGTCCCAGGACAACCTCCAGCGCAAGGCGGTGAGCCAGCTCCTCGCGGATCTCGACGCGCGCCACCCCGGGACGCGGCAGAACATGCTCGCAGCCCTCGGCAATGTGCGCCCGAGCCACCTCTTCGACACGGGCCTTTGGAAGCGGCTCGGGCTCGAGGTCGCCCGTGAAGAGGGGAGCGCAGGCGACCAGGCGGGCGTGGGTGCCCCAGCGCCGGACGTGCTGCCCGTGGGCAACCTCCTGAGAAACCTGGCCTAGCGCTCGCTCATGAGCACGGATGCCCCCGGCGCCATCTCGATCGGCGCTCCGCGCGAAGAGGAGTCCACCGCGTCGGCCTCCGTCGGTCGCGGCGGTGCGTTGACGCGCGGGGTCGACGGGGCGTCAGGCTCGGACCATCCGGAGGCGCCGCTGCCGGGGGCTGCGCGCTTCGACCTGGGTCCGAGCGGCGGGCGCGCCCCGCAGGCGTTGCTCGCCGCGGTCGTCGCCTGGATGATCACGGTCGCGCCCGCGGGTTTCGGTCGTGGCGCGCCCGTGGTCGCCAGCATCGCCGCCACGCTCGCCTTCCTGTGCGGCGTCGCTGCGCCGCTGCTCGCCGCCACGCACCGCCGGGTCGCCCGGCACCTCGGCATCTCCGTCTTTCTCGCGCTGGTCACGCTGACCTGGCTGCTGGCTTCTCCTTCCCTTCAGCCATCCCGCCTCGACCCGGTCCGCGCGGCGATCGGCGCGATCGCCTGGGGCATCTTCGCGCTTTCCTGGCGCGATCGCTGGGATGTGCGGCGCCAGCCGGAGCCGGAACCAGACGCCCCGCTCCTGCAGGCCCGAGCCCACCTCCCTCTGCTCGCGACGGCGATCGTCGCGTTCGGAGCGCTCGTGAGCCTCGCGATCCTCGTGCTCGCCTGGCGCATCCGGGACCCGGAGCGCGCCCTCTTGGCCCAGGCCGTCGCGGTGGCCTGCGCTGTCGCGCTGATCACGGCGGCGTCCGGCGTCGCGGTGGCTCGTGGCCGCCGGCACACGGGCGGCGGACGGCGGCTCCCCCACCGAGCCGTTCGGCACCTGGTGGTCCTGATCGTCTTTGCGGTCCTGGGGGCGGTGGCGATGACGCTGCGGTGAGCCGCGGCGCGGCCGTGGCCTCCCGGCTGCCGCCGCTCCCTGGTGTCCCCGCATCCCCGCCGGTTCCTCACCAAATCGCGTTACACTCATGGGCGTGTCCCGCGCAGTCGATGTGTTCGCGGTTCTGCTCCTCGTCGCCGCAGCGTTCTCCTTTGCCTTCGGGGTTCACGCGCTCGGTGATCGCCAGGATTTCAAGGCGATCTACCTCCTCGTGATCGGCGGCCTCTCGCTCAAGGCGTCCACGGAGATCCTTCGTCCCCGCGGGGGTAGCGCGTGAGCCCTGGGCGCCGAACGATCGCGGCCGTCGCGTGTCTCTGCGCGTGCGCGGCATGGGCTGCTCTATCGACGTCCGCGAGGGGGGCGGCGCCGCTGCCGCCCGACGTGGCGGCCCGCGTGGGCGCGAGCGACATCGCCGTCGACTCGGTAGCGCGCATCGCGGCGGCGCAGCAGATCCCGCCTGCGCAGGCCCGGGACGCGGCGGTCCGCGACGCGCTCTGGGCCGCCGAGGCACGAGCTCGCGGCCTCGAACAGGAGCCCGACGTGCGGCGCGAGATCAGCCTGCTGCTCGCCCGTCGCATGCTCCACCGCCTGAAAGAGGAGGCGGCGAACGCCGGCCCGGTGACCGACGACGAGCTGCGCGTCGCCACCGAGCGCCACTGGCTCGATCTCGATCGTCCCGAGGGGTACCGCACCGTGCACGCCGTCGTGAAGCTCTCGGAGGACGCTGGCGAGGCTACCCGTGACAGGGCGAAGGCGATCGCCGACGCCGTCCGGACGGCCGTGTTGTCTTCGCGCGAGGTCGCTCAGCGCACCGAGCCGCCCCGCGCCGCGGCGACGCCCCAACCGCCCCCCGATCCGGCTGCAGAGGCGTTCATCAGCGCCGCGAAGGGCGTCGCTGCCGAGGGCTTCGAGGTCGTGGCGCAGGCGCTCGCGCCGGTGACGGAGGCGGGCCGCGTGCTCACGCCGGAGCCGCAGCAGTTTGACCCCGCGTTCTCCCGCGCGGCCGCGTCCCTCGTCGCGCGCGGAGATCTCACCGAACCGGTCACATCGGCCTTCGGCGTTCATGTCATCATGCTCCTCGAGCGCATCCCGGCGCAGGTGGTGCCTGTCGAGGAGCGACGCGGCCTGGTGCGCGATGAGGTCGTGGCGGACCGCGCGCGCGCCGCCCAGTCGAGGTTCCTCGAGGTGGCACGGCGCGAGCCGAAGATCGCGGGGGCCGTCGATGCGTTGCTCGAGCTCGTGCGGATCGAGCCATGACCACCTCGCGCAACGGAGGTCGCAACCGGACCCGACGCCGGCTTCCACGTGACCAGGCGCCGTCCT